>NZ_JAEKFL010000001.1:767500-2617500 GCF_016650625.1 Pseudomonas sp. TH49 | reverse complement strand
GCATAACGCGCCGCGTCTTCAGCGCTGGCCCAACGCGGCAGGCTGCTCACGGCGATACCGGCAGCGGTAGCTCCGAGCAATTGGCGACGAGAAAGATAAATGGCTTCAGGCGTGACATCCGACTCATGGCAGTCGGACGCTTTGGGGATTTTGATCAGCATGGCAACTCCGCAGCTTTGGAGGACAGATGCACCCATAGACTGCGGAGTATGCGGGAAATTACATCACTCGGCGTTTTTGTGACGACGAAGATGCAACAGGTATTGCACCGGGCCGGAAGCCGCGTAAGCGAGGAACACCAGCAGCAAAATGCGCGGTGGATCGCTGAACACCACGGCGAACACCAGCACCACGGCGAGAATCGCCACGAACGGCACACGGCCCTTCAAATCCAGCTCCTTGAAGCTGTTGTACTTGATGTTGCTGACCATCAGCATGCCGGCAGCCGCCACCATCAGCGCGACCAGGAACGACATCTTCGAACCCTGAATGCCGTAATCGCTGAACGCCCAGACGATCCCCGCCACCACGCCGGCAGCTGCTGGGCTGGCCAGACCGATGAAATAGCGCTTGTCCGCCGTACCGACCTGGGTGTTGAAACGCGCCAGACGCAATGCCGCGCCGGCTACATAGATGAAGGCAACCATCCAGCCGACCTTACCCATGTCGCCCAATGCCCAGCCAAAAGCCAGCAACGCCGGTGCGACACCGAAAGCGACCATGTCCGACAGCGAGTCATACTCGGCGCCGAAGGCACTTTGCGTATTGGTCATGCGCGCGACACGCCCATCAAGACCATCGAGCACCATGGCCACAAAGATTGCGATCGCGGCGAAGGCGAAGTACTTGCTCGCGTTCGCAGAGTCCCCGGCGCTCAAGGCAGCCTGGGCACTCATCGAGTTGATGATGGAATAAAACCCTGCGAACAGGTTCGCAGTGGTGAACAGATTCGGCAGCAGATAGATACCACGATGCCGGACTTTACGACCTTCTGCGTCGTGCCCTTCCTCGACATGTTCATCGATGGGCAGCAGGCTTTCGGCGTCAGAAGCCTGGTTCGGCTCTTCGGGACGTTCGCTCATGGACATTACCTTGCAACGGTTTGGAAAGTTTCGACAGGTGCCTGTGACGACGGTTCGGCCACAAACGATGCAGCTTTATACCAGAACCATCGGTTTCAAACGAAAAAACGCGGCCGAAGCCGCGTTTTTCGTACAAGGATGACGACTTAGTTTTTGGCTTTGTCGACGATCTTGTTGGCACCGATCCACGGCATCATGGAGCGCAGTTGCTCGCCGATGATTTCGATACCGTGAGCGGCGTTGTTACGACGCTTGGCGGTCATCGAAGGGTAGCCGGTTGCGCCTTCGCTGATGAACATTTTGGCGTATTCGCCGTCCTGAATACGTTTCAGGGCATTGCGCATGGCCTGACGGGATTCGGCGTTGATCACTTCCGGACCGGTCACGTACTCGCCGTACTCAGCGTTGTTGGAGATCGAGTAGTTCATGTTGGCGATACCGCCTTCGTACATGAGGTCAACGATCAGTTTCAGTTCGTGCAGGCACTCGAAGTAGGCCATTTCCGGCGCGTAGCCAGCTTCAACCAGAGTTTCGAAACCGGCTTTGACCAGTTCAACGGTACCGCCGCACAGTACGGCTTGTTCGCCGAACAGGTCGGTTTCGGTCTCGTCCTTGAAGGTAGTTTCGATGATGCCGGTACGACCGCCACCCACACCAGCTGCGTAGGACAGTGCAACGTTTTTGGCGTTACCCGAAGCGTCCTGGTAGATCGCGATCAGGTCAGGGATACCGCCGCCCTTCACGAACTCGGAACGTACGGTGTGACCCGGAGCTTTCGGCGCGATCATGATCACGTCGAGGTCGGCACGCGGAACAACCTGGTTGTAGTGGATCGCGAAGCCGTGGGAGAAGGCCAGGGTGGCGCCTTTCTTGATATTCGGCTCGATTTCGTTCTTGTACAGCGAGGACTGGAACTCGTCCGGGGTCAGGATCATGACCAGATCGGCAGCAGCTACAGCGGAAGCAACGTCGGTCACTTTCAGGCCGTGGGCTTCGGCTTTGGCAACAGTGGCCGAACCTTTACGCAGACCGACGGTAACGTCGACACCGGAATCTTTCAGGTTGCACGCTTGAGCGTGGCCCTGGGAGCCGTAACCGATGATGGCAACTTTCTTGCCCTGGATGATCGACAGGTCGCAGTCTTTATCGTAGAAAACTTTCATGAATTTCCCCTATATATCCAGGCCGTTCAGGCCATTCGCTAATTTGGTTTAGATGCTGAGTACTTTGTCGCCGCGGGCAATGCCGGTCACGCCGCTACGGACGGTTTCCAGAATCGATGCGGTGCCGATGGACTGAATGAAGCTGTCGAGCTTGTCGCTGGTACCGGTCAATTGAACGGTATACACGCTGGCGCTGACATCGACGATCTGTCCACGGTAAATATCGGTGGTGCGTTTGATCTCGGCGCGCTGGGCACCAGTGGCCTTGACCTTGACCAGCATCAGCTCGCGCTCGATGTGAGCGCTTTCCGACAGGTCCACCAGCTTGACCACTTCGATCAGCTTGTTCAGGTTTTTGGTGATCTGCTCGATGATTTCATCGTGGCCGACAGTGGTCAGCGTCAGACGCGACAGCGTCGGGTCTTCGGTTGGGGCCACCGTCAGGCTTTCAATGTTGTAGTTGCGCTGCGAGAACAGGCCGACTACGCGAGACAAAGCGCCGGGTTCGTTTTCCAGAAGCAGGGAAATAATGTGCCGCATGATTAAGTACGCTCCGTCTTGCTCAGCCACATATCGCGCATGGAGCCGTCTTTGATCTGCATCGGGTAGACGTGCTCGCTGGTATCGACCGAAATATCGATCACCACCAGACGATCTTTCATGGCGAACGCCTCTTCCATCTTCGACTTCAAATCTTTCGAATCGGTGATGCGCACGCCGACGTGACCGTAGGCTTCAGCCAGTTTGACGAAGTCAGGCAGCGACTCCATATAAGAGTGCGAGTGGCGGCTGCCATAGCTCATGTCCTGCCACTGACGAACCATCCCCAGAACGCCGTTGTTCAGGATGACGATTTTCACCGGCAAGCCATATTGCAGGCAGGTCGACAGCTCCTGGATGTTCATCTGGATGCTGCCTTCGCCGGTGACGCAGGCAACGTCGTCATCCGGGAAGCTCAACTTGATGCCCATGGCCGCCGGAAAACCGAAGCCCATGGTGCCCAGGCCACCGGAGTTGATCCAGCGGTTCGGCTTGTTGAACTTGTAGTACTGCGCAGCGAACATCTGGTGCTGGCCCACGTCGGAAGTGATGAAGGCATCGCCCTTGGTCACTTCGCACAGGGTCTCGATCACAGTCTGCGGTTTGATCAGGCTGCCGTCGCCCTTGTCATAAGGGAACAGGCCGCGATCGCCGCGCCATTCATCGACTTGCTTCCACCAACTGGCAACGGACTCCTTGTTCGGGGTCTCGCCGATTTCCTTGAGGATCGCGACCATTTCGGTCAGGACGCTCTCCACCGGGCCAACGATTGGCACGTCGGCCTTGATGGTCTTGGAGATCGAAGCCGGATCGATGTCGATGTGGATGATCTTGGCGTTCGGGCAGAACTTCGCCGCGCCGTTGATCACACGGTCATCGAAACGTGCGCCGACAGCCAGGATTACGTCGGCATGGTGCATCGCCAGGTTGGCGGTGTAGCTGCCGTGCATGCCGAGCATGCCGATGAACTGACGGTCGGTGCCTGGGAAACCACCCAGGCCCATCAAGGTGTTGGTCACTGGCAGGTTGAGCATTTTGGCCAGTTCGGTCAGCGGTGCGGAACCGTTGCCCAGGATCACGCCGCCACCGGAATAAAGCACTGGGCGCTTGGCCGCCAGGAGCATTTCTGCCGCTTTGCGGATCTGCCCGGAATGGCCGCGAACGGCCGGGCTGTAGGAACGCAGCTTGGCTTTTTTCGGGAAGACGTATTCGAACTTCTCGGCCGGGTTGGTCATGTCTTTCGGGATATCGACCACGACCGGACCTGGACGACCGGATTGTGCAAGGTAGAAGGCCTTCTTCATGACTTCCGGGATTTCCGAGGCGTGCTTGATCATGAAGCTGTGCTTCACGATCGGCCGGGAGATACCGATCATGTCGGTTTCCTGGAACGCGTCGGTGCCGACCATGGTGCTTGGCACCTGACCGGAAATGATCACCATTGGAATCGAATCCATATAGGCGGTGGCAATACCGGTGATGGCGTTTGTGGCGCCTGGACCGGAAGTCACCAATACCACGCCGGCTTTACCGGTGGCACGGGCGTAGCCGTCAGCCATATGGGTAGCCGCTTGCTCGTGACGAACCAGGATGTGGGTCACTTCCGGTTCTTTGAACAGGGCATCGTAAACATGAAGGAGAGCACCACCAGGGTACCCGTAGATATATTTGACGCCTTCGTCACGCAAGAAGCGGACGAGCATCTCACCGCCAGATAAAAGCTCCACGTTGTTCACCTCTAAAACGCCAGAATACCGTCCACACAAAAGGGGCGGGTCTTAATAGGTTTACTTCTCGGCAGAGCATGAGCGACGGTGGTCGCCGACTACGTCAGCACTGACTGAGCAAGTATTGGGATCGTCCCAAGTGTTGCGGGCCTTTCCCACCCAGCGCGAGGTAACGCGTTGCGGGTGTAACAGGTCGACGCGGATATGCGCCTCATGATCTACCGAGTGGGTCTGCTTCTGGCAGTCCCTCTACAGCGGACTTTGGATTCTTCTGTTTCGCCCTCTCCAAGTCAAGCCGTCAATGTGCTTAATTGTGGGTAAGCACATGAGAACGCAAGAAAAAACCTGAAAACCGCTACTCTGTTAGTGTCAATTGCGCAATTTTGCTAAGGAATCAGCATGCGAACGCTCCTCGTCACACTGCTGCTCGGTCTCAGCCCGTGGTGCATGGCCGGTCAGATCTACAAATGGGTCGATGCCCAAGGCGTCACTCACTTTGATGCGCAGCCGCCGCAAGGTCAGCCGGCGACGACCATGCAGACGCCCTCCTCGCCCCCGCCGAGACCTGCCGCCATACCTGGCAGCGGTGCGTTGGGCGATCAGAAAGCCATCGACGACAAGGTGAAAAAACAAGTAACCGAGCAGCAGGCGCAGCTCAAGGCGTTTTGCGAGCAGGCACGGACGAACCTGGCGCAATTGCAGAACAATCCGCGTTTGAGGGAGGAAGTGGAGGGAGAACTGAGGCGTCTCGACGATGCACAACGGCAAGAGCGCATTGTCGAAGCGCAGAAGCAGATTGCGCAGAACTGCGAATAGACACCTGTAGGAGCTGCGATCTTTTGACCTTGTTTACAAGAGCAGATCAAAAGATCGCAGACTGCGGCAGCTCCTACAGGGAGATCGGCGCTAGCGGGAAGCGGTGATCAGCAGGTCAAACTCTTTGAGCAACACCTGCAATTGCCGATCCTTGCCCTGCAGATTGCGCTGGGCAAAGACCATTTCGGCCATTTCCTGAATGCCCGAGGCATTGGGTAACGGCAGATCCTGCTCGAGAATCATCTTCATCCGAGGCAGGAAGATCCATTGCAGCCACTGCTCGAAATCCAGCGTGTCGACCGAAAACGGCTCGACACTGCTCAAGGCTTCGACCGATGGCTGAACGTCATCCCACCAACCCTGCGCGCGCAGTTCGCGCTCGATCAACAGCAACTGATCGGCGATTTTCGGGAAACGGCGATCCATCACAGTGAAACCTTGGCCTTCTGACGGGCCTGAGCGGCGCCGGCGGAATCGCCTTGTTTCTCACGGGACTGAGCGATGATTTCCCACAGATTGGCCTGCAAGTCCGGACGACCGTTGGCCATGGTCAGCGCCCGACGGGCGAACTGCTCGGCCTGTGGCGCATCACCTTGAGCCATGCGTACTTGCGCCAAGCGGTAAAGCACTTGCGGCTCACGCGGGGCAACGCGTTGAGCGCGCTCCAGGCTGGAGGACGCGCCGTTGAGGTCGCCACCCGCCTGCTGCTGTTGCGCCGTGGTCAGCAAGGCGAGCACCGGGCCATCCAGTTGTTCGTCAGCCGACAGACCGCCGCCACTGCTGGCCGAAGGAATGCCGCTTGGGGTCGAAGGCATGCTGTAGCTGCCGGAGTTGATCGGCGCCGACTCGACCGGCGACGGGTTGTACGGCCCCGCGGTGATACCGCCGGACGCTGGCCCCGGAACGATCGGCGACGAGCTGATCGGCGTCGAAGTTGTCGCGCCACCGCCCGGCACCATCACTACCACACCGGTGTCGCCTTGCGGGATGGCCTGGGATTGCGCCTGATCCTGCACCGGGCGTTTGACTGTCGTCTTGCGGAAGCCGCCGTTGGCCGACAGGCGTTCGCTGTTGGACACGGTCGTGCCGGCATCCACCACCGGGATCGAACCACGCTGTACGGTAGAGCAGCCGCTGAGCAAAGCCACGGCAGTCACCGCTGGAATCAACCACTTGTTCACTTGAAACCCTCTTTGCTTAATTCATCCAGCCCTTGACCCAATCCATCACCGACTCTGGCGAAGCAGGCGTTTCGCTTGCACACGAGGCGCCGGGTGGCGGTTCGCTGCCGCGAATATACGGCATCTGCACCGCCCCCGGACAGTTGGCATCGGAGCCTTGCCCGGTACGCGAATCGACCCACGCCTGGACGATGTTGTCCGGCTGCGGCATGTCCAGCGGCAGCGGATCGGCCTTGCGCATGAAACTGGTCCAGACCTGCAACGCGCCGGTTGCACCGGTGAACGGGGTCTTGCCGTTGTCGTCACGACCCAGCCAGACCACCGCCAACAGATCCTGACTGAAACCGGCGAACCAGCTGTCGCGCGAATCGTTACTGGTACCGGTCTTGCCGGCCAGCGTCAGGGTCTTGGGCAGCACGTTGTAAACCGAACTGCCGGTACCTTCACGCATTACCCGCTGCATGGCGTTCTGGATCAGGTAGATGGAAGCCGGATCGAAACGCTGTTGAATCTGGAACGGATAACGCTTGAGCGGTTCGCCATCGGCGGTCAGTACGCTGCGAATCCCGCGCATCGGCGTATTGAAACCGCCGTTGGCCAGGGTCTGGTACATGGTCGCCACTTCGATCGGGGTCATGCCGCCAGCACCCAGCAACATCGACGGGAATGCCGGGAATTCCCGCGTAACGCCCAGGCGTCCCAAGGTCTTGAGCACGTTCGGCACGCCTACTTCCAGGCCCAGACGCGAGGTCGACAGGTTGTAGGAATGCGCCAGCCCCTGATAGAGGAACACGGTGCCGTGGGAGCGACGGTCATAGTTCTGTGGTTTCCACACCTGACCGTCCGCACCCTTGACGGCCAGCGGTTCGTCCGACAGCCAACTGGTCAGCGTGTACTGGCTCGGTTTCTCCAGCGCGGTCAGATAGACCGCCGGCTTGATCAGCGAGCCCACCGGCCGCACCGCATCCAGCGCCCGGTTGAAACCGGCAAAACTGGCCTGCCGGCTGCCGATCATGGCCTGGACTTCGCCGGTCTCCGGGTTGGTCACGACCATCGCCGCTTCCACGTCATCGGAGCCCTTGCGTCCGGCCAGGCGTTTAAAGGTGTCATTGACCGACGCCTCGGCCTTCATCTGCAGAATAGGGTCGAAACTGGTGAAGATCCGCAGACCTTCTTCGGTCAAGTCTTCGTCGCGGTAGTCTTCACGCAACTGGCGTTTGACCAGATCGATAAAGCCCGGGAACGAGCTGTCGGCGAGCTTGCCGCGAGTGGTGACACCCAGTGGCATTTTCTTCGCCGCTTCGACCTGTTCGGCAGTCGCCACGCCTTGCTGCTCAAGCACGTCGAGCACCAGGTTACGCCGCTCCAGCGCGCGTTCCGGGTTGCGACGCGGGTTGTAGTAGGACGGCCCTTTGACCATGCCGACCAGCAACGCTACCTGATGCAGCTTCAGCTCGGACAATGGCTGACCGAAGAAGAACTGACTGGCCAGACCAAAGCCGTGCACCGCACGCTGACCGTCCTGCCCGACGAAGACTTCGTTGAGGTAGGCCTCAAGAATTTCCTTCTTGTCGTAGTGCAGCTCCAGCAGCATCGCCATCATCGCTTCGGTGAGCTTGCGGCTCAGGCTGCGCTCGTTGGTGAGGTAGAAGTTTTTCACCAACTGCTGGGTCAGCGTACTGCCGCCCTGGGTCATCTTGCCGCCAGAGGTATTGACCCAGATCGCTCGGGCAATCGACTTCGGCGACACGCCCCAGTGACTGTAGTAGTCCCGGTCTTCCACCGCGATCAGAGTATCGAGCAGGTACGGCGGCACCTGATCGATCTTGATCAGGATGCGGTCTTCAAGGTTTTTCGGATAAATGCCGCCAATCAACAGCGGCTCCAGCCGCACCACGGACAATTTCGCACCGTTGAGCCCCGAGAGTTCGGCCACATAGTCGCCGGAGAAGCGCACGCGCACCGGCTGGGCTTTTTCCAGGCCTTCATAGAACTGGAAGCCACGGGTATTCAGATCAACGGTATTGCCGTTGACGGCAGCAGCGCCGGGGCCATTGCTCACGGCTTCGCGGCGATAGCCCAAGGCATCGAGCTCGGTGAGGAAATCTTCCTTGCTCAGCTTTTGTCCGACGAACAGCTCAAGCGGACGCGCGTATACCTTGGCCGGGATGGTCCAGCGCTTGCCGGAGAACTTCTCCTGCACCACGGCATCGAGGTAAACGGCGAAGCCAGCCAGCACCACAAGGCCGACCAGACTGAGTTTAATGGTCCAACCCAGCCATGGGCGCAGGCCCTGGGAAGGTGGTTTTTTCTTGGTACGGGGGGATCGAGTTCGAGTCATGGCGGCGGATTATACGCACTTTATTCATACTCAACAGGAGCGCTCCGAGGTTTGCGTCAGGCTGGCGAGCGGCCATAATGGCGACCTCGAATTTCCCAGTCTCTGAAGGATCGCCCGTGAGCCAGTCACTGATCGCTGCCCTGCAAAACCCGGCCCTCTACCCGCACCCCGTCGAAGGGTTCCAGGTCATCGAAACCCATATCTCGTGGGTGATCCTCACCGGCCCGTTTGCTTATAAAGTGAAGAAGCCGGTGAATTTCGGCTTCCTCGACTTCACCAGCCTCGAATCGCGCGCGCACTTCTGCGCTGAAGAACTGCGTCTGAACCAGCGCCTGACCGAAGATTTGTATCTGGACGTGTTGCCGGTGACCGGCAGTGTCGAAGCGCCACAACTGGGCGGCGACGGCCCGGTGATCGAATATGTGCTGAAAATGCGTCAATTCCCACAGACCGGCCTGCTCAGCACCTTGCAAGCCAACGGCGAGCTGACCACTCAGCACATCGACGAAATGGCCGAGCAGATCGCCAAATTCCACCTCAGCGCGCCAAAAGTCCCGGCCGAACACGACGCCGGCACGCCGGACAGCGTGATGGCCCCGGTGCGCCAGAACTTCGAACAGATCCTGCCGTTCCTCAGCGACAAAAATGATCTGTTGCAACTCGAGGCACTGAAAGCCTGGGCCGAAAGCAGCTTCGATCGTCTCAAGGCACTGTTCAGCCAGCGCAAGGCCGAGGGTTTCACTCGCGAATGCCACGGCGACATCCACTTGGGTAACGCCACCGTCATCAATGGCAAAGTGGTGATCTTCGACTGCATCGAGTTCAACGAACCGTTCCGCTTCACCGACGTATGGGCCGACACCGGTTTCCTGGCGATGGACCTGGAAGACCGTGGCCTGAAATCCCTGGCCCGCCGCTTCATCAGCCAGTACCTGGAGCTGACCGGCGACTATCAAGGCCTGGAAGTGCTGAACTTCTATAAAGCCTACCGCGCACTGGTTCGTGCCAAAGTCGCGCTGTTCAGCATGCCGGCGGATGCCACCCCGGTGCAGCGCGCAACCACCCTGCGCCAATACCGCAACTACGCCAACCTGGCGGAAAGCTACAGCACCATTCCTTCGCGCTTCATGGCCATCACCCACGGCGTATCGGCTGTCGGCAAGAGCCACGTAGCCATGCGCCTGGTCGAAGCGCTGGGCGCGATTCGCCTGCGTTCCGACGTCGAGCGCAAGCGCCTGTTCGGCGAGCAGACCGTAGCCAACGACGTGCAGGCCGGGATTTACAGCGCCGATGCCAGCGCCGCCACTTATGCCCGCCTGCATGAGATTGCCGGAGTGATTCTGCACGCCGGTTTCCCGGTAGTGATCGATGCGACCTACCTCAAGCGCGAGCAACGCGACAACGCCGCTCAAGTCGCCGAAGCCACCGGCACGCCGTTCCTGATCCTCGACTGCAACGCACCGCAAGCCGTGATCGAGAGCTGGCTGGCGATTCGTCAGGCTGACAAGAAAGATCCTTCCGACGCCACGCTGGCGGTAATCGAGGCCCAGCAGGCCAGCCGCGAAGCGCTGACGCCAGAAGAAATTCTGCGCAGCAAACGCGTACAAACCAATGAAAGCGGGACCCTCGACACCGTAGTGGCGCAGATCCGACAGCGACTGCCAGGCCTGTAAGAAACTATTTCGGCCGTGAAGCCCTCGCTTGCTTCACGGCCGTCAAATAGTGGCACTATACTGGCGTCATAAAACCAACAGGTGATGTGACATGAGCCAGCCGAAACTTCTCGACACCCCGCTTTATGCCCTGCTGCACAAAGACGACATCGCAGGCTTCAACAAGGAACGCCCGAACGACGGCCCGATCGACATGGTTGGTGGCGACTTCCGTGGTCTCGACTTGCGTGAACTGAACGCCGATGGCGTGGATTTCCGGGACGCCTACTTCCGCTCTGCCGATTTGCGTGGCATCGACTTTCGTAATGCATCACTCGAAGGCGCGAGCCTGGCCCATGCGCAGATTTCCGGCGCGTACTTCCCGCCGGAACTGAGTGCCGACGAGATCCTGATGTCGATGAATTTCGGCACCCGCCTGCGCTATCGCACTCGCTGATAATTTTTATCTTTCTCTGACCCGACGCCTTTCCCGTGTGGGAGCGGGCTTGCTCGCGAAGGCGTAGTGTCAGTCGATACATCTGGTGGCTGACAGGACGCCTTCGCGAGCAAGCCCCGCTCCTACATGTTTTCGCGTTTCTTCCCTCCTTTCTGCGTTCGCAGCCCCTTTCTTAGAAGCGTTTGCGTCGAATCCGACCAAACAACCACGCTTTTCCTACTGATGGCTACACTCCTGAGAAGATCGCCCACGCACCATTCGGCCGTCGCAAGGAGGCTTGATGAATGATGAACTGCAACACCTGAAGAATCTTGGCAAGACGTCGGCGCAATGGCTGCATGCCGTGGGTATCCACAGCGCCTCGGACTTGCGTCGCCTGGGGGCGGTGGACGCCTATCGGGCCGTGCGTACCCGCGGGTTTCGCGCATCAAAGGTGTTGTTGTACGCGATCGAAGGGGCGCTGATGGATGTGCACTGGAATGACATCCCGGCCGAACGCAAAGACGCCTTGAACAAGCAGCTCGAAGCCATCTCCTCGCGTCACAAGAACTGAACAGGCGCTGACGGCCATGTATCTGCTCGGGGAACAATCGGCACCTGTCGATGCACTGATCAATCGTTTGCAGAGTTTGCCTGCAAGCTGGCTCGAGGGTCTTTCGCCGTGCGGGCCGGCGCTTGAGCCAGAAACCTCTGACGACCTGATGGCACAGCTCCCACATGATCAGCTGTTTCTACTGACAGAAGGCGTCATCAACGGCTACATCGGCGGCCGTGCGCTGTTTTACTGGCAGGAAGGCGATCTGATCGGTCTGCAGCAAGGTGACGCCTGGGCCGATTGCCGTCTGCGCAGCGACGGGCCATTGCGCTTGCTGCCCTATCGGCGAACCGAACTGTTCCAGCATTTATATGCCGAGCCGGGCCGGGCCGAACAGTGGCTTGAGTATCTGCTGGGGCAGATGGCGCTGCTGGCTCACGCGGTGGCCGAACTGAAACCGCGGGAGTTCCGCAGCACCAATGGTTTTAAACGGGTCGAGAGCGGTGAGGTGTTGATCCAGCAGGGCGATGCCGCCGATCACGTCTTCGTGATCATCGATGGGCATGCCGAAGCGTTCGTGGATGGACACAAGGTTGGCGAAGTGCCCAAGGACGAGATTTTCGGCGCCATGGCGGTGTTCACCGGTGAGCCACGCAATGCGACGGTTATCGCTCGCGAGCCGAGCACGGTGATGCTGATTCCCGGCGAGCAGTTTCTGAGCATGACCCGCACCAATCCGAAGATCGCGCACAGCCTGATTGAGAGCATGGCCCGGCGCATCGGCCAGCTCAATCAGCAGATCACGCAACTGAGTGCGATCAAAGCTCCACGTTGAGTCCCTTGTTTCCGGGGCATTCCAGCCATTTGCACGACTAAATCAAGCAAACGGAAAAACAGTGGTTGACTCGGTAATGAGAATCGCTATGATTATCACAACTGGTCGCGAGATCAGTCGATATTCTGAAAAGCCCTTGGTTCGGACTCTCAGATTATCTCCTCATCAGGCTAATCACGGTTATTTGACCCGGTTTTTACCGGGTCTTTTTTTGCCTGTGGAAAAGTCATTGGCCAAATTGTTTGCGCATCTGCGCGCAGTAATCCTGCGCGGGCGTGGCCGGGGTGTACCAGACGAAATCAGCCATCGCCGCAGTCACTTCAGCGCCCTGCTCGGCGAGCATCAGCACCGTTGGTGCCCGGGCCGCGCCCAGATCCAGCACATGCAGCGGCACGCCAACATCCTTGCGCGCATGCCAGCCCCCCGCCAACAGTAACGCCGGCGTCGGTGCCGCCATCAAGCGTTCGGCCGCCGATCCCGCTGTTGTTGAACAGCAAGCATCGCCGGCATCTGTGATTTGGGCAGCAAGCCGCAATGTGAGTCGCTGATCTGTTCGAGCAGCGTGGCTTTCACCAATGCCGCATTGCTGCGAACACCGCTGAGGGCTGGCGACTGACGGTAGACAGCGCGGATTTCGCCGTCATCCAGATTGGCCGCCAACAGCGGATAGGGTTGCGTGAGGGCAAACCGAACGATCGGTCCATAGAGACTCCAGTCCCAGCCATCCTGCCAGGCCAACGCGGCGGGAAGATCAGTAGGGGGCGCTGCTGCATGGCGAACCTGGTCAACGTTCGGCTGTTGCTTCGGCGTGAGCATTTCCAGCAGCAGACTGCCCTGAGGGCGCTGCTCCCCAAGCACCTGCAACAGCCACAACTGCGCGGCGTGGTGATCGGCGTTGTCATGCTGCTCGCCGATGATGAGCAGTTGCGGTCCCGACAGACGCGTCAGCAGTTCCTGTGCCGTCAGTATCTGGCCGCTGTGCAGATCACGAATTTCGCCATTGATTGGCGGGGGCGGGGCAACATGCTCACATCCTGCAAGCAGCAACACCGCTAACAACCACATCCCGCGCATACCATCACCTCGATGAGAAATCAGCGGGCGATGATCAGCGGATGCCCACGCTCCGGGTGCGGCTGCACCAATACTTCGAGACCGAACACAGCTTTGAGCGAGTCCGGTCGCAAGACTTGCTGCGGCGTATCCAGCGCCACCGGGCGCCCGCCTTCGAGCAGCAACACCCGATCACAATAGCGCGCCGCCAGATTCAGATCATGCAGGATGACCAGCACCGCCGCGCCACGATCGGCAAACTCGCGCACCGCCTGCAACGTGGTGTGTTGATGCAAGGGATCGAGCATCGAGGTCGGTTCATCCAGCAACAGGGTTTGTCCGGCCTGCCCAGGCCATAGCTGCGCCAGCACCCGCGCCAGATGGACACGCTGGCGCTCGCCGCCCGACAGCGCCAGATAACTGCGCCCGCTCAGATGCCCGGCATCCGCAGCGGCCAGCGCTGCCGCAACGATCTCGTCGTCGCGCGCCCGACCGCTTTGATATGGCAGGCGGCCCATACCGACCACTTCTTCCACGCGGAAGGCAAAATCCAGCGTCGACACCTGCGGCAACACCGCCAGACGCTGGGCGCGTTGAATACCTGTCCAGTGACTCAGCGCCTTGTCATCGAGCAACACCTCGCCCTCACCCGCAGCCAGTTCACCGCACAACGCACCGAGCAAGGTGCTTTTGCCGGCACCGTTCGGCCCGAGCACACCCAGCACCTCACCGGGTTCAAGTTGCAGGGTGACGTCGCTGAGGACTGTCTTGCGCCCGCGACGGATATGCAGATTGTGCGCACGCAGCATCAGGCACGTCCTCGCAACAGCAAATAGAGGAAGAACGGCGCACCGATAAACGCGGTGACAATACCGATCGGCAACTCCGCCGGCGCCAGCGCCAGCCGCGCCACCAGATCCGCCAGCAACAACAGGCTCGCCCCCGCCAACACTGATGCTGGCAGCAACACCCGGTGATCGGGCCCGGCCAATAAACGCACCAGATGCGGCACTACCAGCCCGACGAAGCCAATCATCCCCGCTGCTGCCACCGCCGCGCCAACACCCAACGCCGTGCAGAACACCAGTTCACGCTTGAGCCGTTCGACATCAATCCCCAGATGCCCGGCTTCGGACTCCCCGAGCAACAGCGCATTCAGCGCTTTGGCACGACGCGGCAGCCACAACGCAACGCCGGTGCTGATGATCAGCAATGGCCACAGCCGCGCATAACTGGCGCCATTGAGGCTGCCCAGATTCCAGAAAGTCAGCGTGCGCAAGGTCGCATCATCCGCCAGATAGGTGAACAGACCCACCGCCGAGCTTGCCAACGCCGTCAGCGCGATCCCGGCCAGCAGCATGGTCGCGACGTTGGTCTGGCCGTTGCGCCGTCCGAGCCGATAGACCAGCGCCGTCACGCCCAGGCCACCGAGAAACGCGCACGCCGACAACAGATACGGCCCGAACCACTCTGGCAAACCGCCAAAAAACGAACCGCCGACAATCGCAATCGCTGCGCCGAGTGCCGCACCGCTGGACACCCCGACCAGCCCGGGATCGGCCAACGGATTGCGAAACAAGCCCTGCATCGCCACGCCCGACAGCGCCAGCACGCCGCCGACGGCCAAGCCGAGCAAGGTACGCGGCAGACGGATCTGCCCGAGAATCAGCTCAGCCTGCTCCAGACCGTCCGGCGCCACAGGTACGCCGAGCATGCGCAAGGCCGCGCGCAACGTATCGAACAGCGGCAGGCTCACCGGCCCCAGCGCCAATGACAGCCAGATGGCCAGCAAACACAGGAGCGTCAGGCCGATAAACAGGCTTCGTGGTTTGACCAGCGTGGTCATTGGCCGCTCGCGGTCGGGTAGAAACCGTCAGACAAATTCTTCAGTGCCGCCGGCAAACGTGGCCCAAGCCCGCCGACCAGCAGCGTCGGATCCAGCTCCAGCACCCGTCCGGCCTTGGCCGCACGGCTTGAATTGAGAATGGGGTTTTCCTTGAACAACGCCGCTTTTGCCGCCTCGCCGCTCAACGCGCGATCAGCAAACACCAGCACCTCAGGATCGAGCCCGGCCAGCGATTCCACGGAGAACGGCTTGTAACCGGTATGCGTCGCCAGGTTATGTCCGCCGGCCCGTTGCAGCATCCAGTCGGCGGCAGTGTCCTTGCCGGCAATCAACGGTTTACCGCCGGCATGCCCGATCAATACCAGCACACCGGGCGCCTTATGCCTGGCCTGCAACTCGACGATTCGGGCTTTCTGCGCGGTGAGCTGCTGTTGATAACTTTCCAGCAACTGCGCCGCCTGCTCTTGCGCGCCCAGCAACTGTCCGAGATGCGTAACGTTTTTTTCCAGGGTCGGCAGATCCGGCTGCGCCGAAAACAGTTCAACCTGTACCTTGGCGCTCTTCACCTGAGCAATAACCGGCGGCGGGCCCATTTCTTCGGTACCGATGAGAATGTCCGGGCGCAGGCTGAGAATGTCTTCAGCCGAGAGGCTGCGTTGATAACCGATGCTTGGCAGCTGCTTCAGCGACTGCGGATGCTGGCTGGTGGTGTCGACCCCGACCAGTCTGGATTCGCCACCCAATGCACTCACCCACTCCGAAAGCGCCCCACCGGCGCTGACCCAACGCTGTGGCAAATCGGCAGCTGTCGCCTGAAGGCTGGCGAGCAGTCCGACACACAGCACAACAACGCGGGTAATCAGGCGCATACGCAACTTTCCTTGAACAGTTTTCCCGGGCAGCGAACCGGCAGGCCAAGTATCCTTGGCGGCGGCTGCGCACAGTGGGCGAAGGCGGCCATTTGATAATTGTTTGCATTTAAACGTCAAGCTCGGACATTTCCTGAAACGAGCCGACACTTGAGGATAGCCATGAAGTTCTTGTGCGCCGGCGCCGATCTCGCTGAGGCCGGCAGCCGTGGGTTCGACATCGACGGCAACAAACTGTTTGCCGTGCGCCGCAATGGTCAGGCCTATGTTTATCTCAACCGTTGCCCGCATCGTGGTGTGGGCCTGGAATGGCATCCCGACCAGTTTCTCGACCCGAGCAACAGCCTGATCCAGTGCGCCACCCACGGCGCACTGTTTCTGATCGAGGACGGTGAATGCGTCGCCGGGCCCTGCGCCGGACAATCCCTGACCGCCATCCCCTGCCGCGAAGATGCCCAAGGGTTGTGGATAGATGTTTAACCGTTGAGCAAAACGTCCAGCCGCCGGTCGATCACCATCTCTTCGTGGTTCAAACGCACGCCGTAGGCCAGCACCTCGACCCCGCACGCCACCGCTTCACGCAGGGCATCGGCGTAGGCCGAATCGATTTCCTCGGCCGGCCGCACCGCTTCAATCCCGCTGAGATTGACGCAGTACAACTGCACCGCACGAATACCGTCACGAGCCAGATGCGCCAGTTCACGCAGATGCTTGGCGCCGCGCTGGGTGACCGCGTCAGGAAACGCCGCCACGTTGGTTCCATCGAAGCCTAACGTGACGCTTTTTACTTCCACGTAGGCCGGACCGCTCGGGTATTCGAGGCGAAAGTCGATGCGGCTCTTTTCCTGGCCGTACGGCACTTCGCGTTTAAGCGCCGTAAAGCCGTTCAACTCGCTGATGACTCCGGCTTGCAGCGCCTCTTCGACCAGCGCATTGGCGCGCCCGGTGTTCACGCAGAACAGCCGCCCTTGCGGGGTTTCGCCGATTTCCCAGGTACCGGGCAGCTTGCGTTTCGGATCGTTTGAGCGACTGAACCACACCTGCCCGCCCTCGACCTGACAATTCAGCATCGAACCAGTGTTCGGGCAGTGCAGGGTCAACAACTCGCCATTGACCGTTTCAACATCCGCCAGAAAACGTTTGTAGCGGCGAATCAACCGCGCCTCTTCCAGAGCCGGATAAAAGCGCATCAGCCTTGCCAGCTCTTCAGGCCGCGAGCGATGCGTTCCACCGCTTCCTGTAAGCGAGGGAGGTTTTGCGTGTAAGCAAAACGCACATGGTGGCTGGCCTGATAACGGCCGAAATCCAGCCCCGGGGTGAAGGCAACGTGCTCGGTTTCGAGGAAATGTCGGCAGAACGCGAAGGCATCACCGCCGAACTGGCTGATATCGGCGTACAAGTAGAACGCACCTTCAGGCTCGACGGCGATGTTGAACCCTAACTCGCGCAACGCCGGCAGCAGGAAGTCGCGGCGGCGGCCAAATTCCGCGCGGCGCTCTTCGAGGATGGCGATAGTGTCCGGCTCGAAACAGGCCAGTGCGGCGTACTGCGCCATGCTCGGGGCACTGATGTAGAGGTTCTGTGCGAGTTTTTCCAGCTCACTGACCGCCGCGTCCGGCGCCACCAGCCAGCCGAGACGCCAGCCGGTCATGCCGAAATACTTGGAAAAACTGTTGAGGACAAAGGCGCTGTCATCGACTTCCAGCACGCTGGCGGCATCGGTGCCGTAAGTCAGGCCGTGGTAGATCTCGTCCACCACCAGATGCCCGTGGCGCGCCTTGATCGCTGTGGATAACCCGGCCAGTTCATCGCGGGTCAGAATGGTACCGGTCGGGTTGGCCGGCGACGCCACCAACGCACCGACGCTGTCGTGATCCCAATGCCGCGCCACCAGATCCGGGGTCAGTTGGTAACGCACCTCCGGTCCGACCGGAACCAGTTGCGCCGCGCCTTCGACCAGACGCAGGAAGTGCCGGTTGCACGGGTAGCCCGGATCCGCCAGCAGCCAGTGTTTGCCCGGATCGACCAGCAAGGCACTGGCCAGCAACAGCGCACCGGAGCCACCCGGGGTGATCAGGATCCGCCGCGGATCAATGTTCAGGCCGTAACGCGATTGATAGAACCCGGAAATTGCCTCGCGCAGCTCGGGAATGCCGCGCGCGGCGGTGTAGCGCGTCTTGCCCGCCGTCAGCGCCGCTTGCCCGGCACGGATGATCGGCTCGGCCGTGGTGAAGTCCGGCTCGCCGATTTCCAGGTGGATCACGTCGTGACCTTCGGCCTGCAGTTCGTTGGCCCGCGCCAGCAGCGCCATCACATGGAACGGTTCGATCGCACGACTGCGCGCACTGTAGGGCTGAGCCATTGGCCTTCCTTCGACGGGGAAAAAGAAACGATTCTACCCATCTGCCGGAACGAGCGAGAACCCATCGCGGTCACAGCCTCAAGAACGCTGGACTGTAACGATATGAGCGTACGCTCCAGGATTGACTAAAATCAGTGATTGAACAGGCTTTCAACAGCGCCAGACACGGCTTGCCAAACATCTGCAAGCGCCACCCGCCGGGGCCTCGACATCCGGGAGTAGCGCGGGCCGAATTGATCTGGTAAGTTCGCCCGCTTGCAGCCGCAGGGCCGGCAGGTGTCGGTGATGGAGCAATCCTGCGCAATGGATTACAAGAGTAGAGGCGGTCCATTTCATGCCCACCCAAGCAAAGCAACAGCAGCAAGCGACGATCAGCGGCTTCGAACCTTACGTTCCGAAGGCCGGCGAAGAGTACATGGGCGCCCCCATGCGCGCGCACTTCACCAAGATCCTGAACAAGTGGAAACAGGACTTGATGCAGGAAGTCGACCGTACTGTTGATCACATGAAAGACGAAGCGGCCAACTTCCCTGACCCGGCCGACCGTGCCAGCCAGGAAGAAGAATTCGCCCTCGAGCTGCGCGCCCGCGACCGCGAGCGCAAGTTGATCAAGAAGATCGACAAGACCCTCGAACTGATCCAGGACGAAGAGTACGGCTGGTGCGAATCCTGCGGCATCGAGATCGGCGTCAAGCGCCTCGAAGCCCGTCCTACCGCCGATCTGTGCATCGACTGCAAGACCCTGGCGGAAATCAAGGAAAAGCAGGTCGGCAAGTAATCTCGACCTGAACGAAAAACGGAGCGTGCGAACGCTCCGTTTTTGTTTCTGCCTTTTGCCTTTGCCCTTTGGCCTTGCTTTTGTGGGAGGGGGCTTGCTCCCGAATGCGGCCGGCCATTCAACATCCAGGTTGTCTGAACTGACGCTTTCGCGAGCAAGCCCGCTCCCACAGGGGTAATCTGCGCGAATCCTGAAAAGTTATATTGTCCACATGACTGCCAAAACCGCCCCCGCCTACATCGGCCGCTTCGCCCCGACCCCCAGTGGCCACCTGCACTTCGGCTCGCTGGTCGCTGCCCTCGCCTCTTACCTCGACGCGCGCGCGGTCGGCGGGCGCTGGCTGGTGCGCATGGAAGATCTCGATCCGCCCCGGGAGGAACCCGGCGCGCAGGCGGCGATTCTCAAGGCGCTGGAAAGCTACGGTTTCGAATGGGACGGCGAGATGGTGCGCCAGAGTGATCGGCACGACGCCTACGCCGAAGTTCTCAACAGTCTGTTCAACCACGGCCTGGCTTACGCCTGCACCTGTTCGCGCAAACAGCTGGAGCCGTACCACGGCATTTACCCGGGCTTGTGCCGCAATGCCGGCCATGACCAGCAAGAGGCGGCGATCCGCCTGCGCGTGCCGGAGCTGGAATACCACTTCATCGACCGCGTGCAGGGCGAGTTTCGCCAGCATCTGGGGCGCGAAGTCGGCGATTTCGTGATTCGCCGCCGCGATGGCCTCTACGCCTATCAACTGGCCGTGGTGCTGGATGACGCCTGGCAAGGCATCACCGACATCGTGCGCGGCGCCGACCTGCTCGACTCCACGCCGCGCCAGCTCTACCTGCAAGAACTGCTGGGCCTGCGCCAGCCGCGCTATCTGCACCTGCCATTGATCACGCAGCCGGACGGCAACAAGCTCGGCAAATCCTACCGTTCGCCGCCGCTTGAGGCCGATCAAGCCACCCCGCTGTTGCTGCGGGCCCTGCGTGCGCTGGGGCAAAACCCAGGTGCCGAGCTTGAATACGCCTCACCGCAGGAATTGCTCAACTGGGGAGCAGCCCACTGGGATGCATCGAAGATCCCGCGCACACTGACCCTGCCCGAAGCGCAACTGCAATGACGACACTTGCAGTCGCGCCGCCATCCGTTACCATCGCCGCACGTTTTCGGGCACGCGCATAAAAAAGAGAGGCCGGGATGTACATCTATCGCTTGGTCCTGCTTCTGGTCGTGGGAATCTATCTGTTTTCGCCAGCCATCATGGATTGGTGGATCGACGCCACGGGCGCCTGGTATCGGCCGTATCTGCTCTGGTTGATCCTGATTGTCGTGACCTTCATCCTGCAGAGCCAAAAAGATGCCGATGAGCTTTAGCCTGACCCAGATGATCCTGATCAGTGCCGCGTACCTGGCGGTGCTGTTCGGCGTTGCCTGGATCAGTGAACGGGGCATGATCCCGCGGGCGATCATTCGCCACCCGTTGACCTACACCCTGTCGCTGGGGGTCTATGCCAGTGCCTGGGCGTTTTATGGCACGGTGGGGCTGGCCTATCAGTACGGCTACGGCTTTCTCTCCAGTTATCTCGGGGTCTCCGGCGCGTTTCTGCTGGCGCCGGTGCTGCTGTATCCGATCCTGAAAATCACCCGTACCTATCAACTGTCGTCGCTGGCGGACCTGTTCGCCTTCCGCTTTCGCAGCACCTGGGCCGGCGCGCTGACCACGATCTTCATGCTGATCGGCGTACTGCCGCTGCTGGCGTTGCAGATTCAGGCGGTGGCCGATTCCATTGGCATCCTGACGGGCGAACCGATCCAGAGCCGCGTCGCGCTGGCGTTCTGTGCGCTGATCATTCTGTTCACGATTTTCTTCGGCTCCCGGCATATCGCCACCCGCGAGAAACACGAAGGACTGGTGTTCGCGATTGCCTTCGAATCGGTGATCAAACTGATCGCCCTCGGCGGCGTCGGCCTCTATGCGTTGTACGGTGTGTTCGACGGCCCGCAACAGCTTGAGCTGTGGCTGCTGCAAAACCAGACCGCCCTCGCCGCGTTGCACACGCCGCTGCAGGAAGGGCCGTGGCGCACGCTGTTGCTGGTGTTCTTCGCCTCGGCGATCGTGATGCCGCACATGTATCACATGACCTTCACCGAAAACCTCAATCCGCGCTCGCTGGTCAGTGCCAGCTGGGGCCTGCCGCTGTTCCTGTTGCTGATGAGTCTGGCGGTGCCGTTGATTCTCTGGGCCGGCCTGAAGCTCGGCGCCACCACCGATCCGGAATATTTCACCCTCGGCATCGGCATTGCCGCCAACAGCAAACCACTGGCCCTGCTGGCGTACGTCGGCGGATTGTCGGCGGCCAGTGGCCTGATCATCGTCACCACGCTGGCGCTGTCGGGGATGGCGCTGAACCACCTGGTGCTGCCGCTGTACCAGCCGCCGGCCGAAGGCAATATCTACCGCTGGCTGAAGTGGACCCGCCGGGCGCTGATCGTGGCGATCATCATGGCCGGTTTCTGCTTTTATCTGATGCTCGGCGCCGGGCAGGACCTGGCCAACCTCGGCATCGTCGCGTTCGTCGCGACCCTGCAATTCCTGCCCGGCGTGCTCTCGGTGCTGTACTGGCCGACCGCCAACCGGCGCGGCTTTATCGCCGGTCTGATGGCGGGGATTCTGGTGTGGGTGGTGACCATGCTGTTGCCGCTGGTCGGCAATCTGCAGGGTTTCTACATTCCCCTGCTGAACATGATCTACGTGCTGGACGACACCAGTTGGCACATGGCGGCCATCGCCTCGCTGGCGGCCAACGTTCTGATGTTCACGCTGATCTCGCTGTTCACCAACGCCAGCCCGGAAGAAGCCAGCGCCGCCGAAGCCTGCGCGGTGGATAACGTGCGTCGTCCGCAGCGTCGCGAACTGCACGCCGCCTCGCCCCAGGAGTTCGCCACGCAACTGGCGAAACCGCTGGGCGCCAAGGCGGCGCAGAAAGAAGTCGAGCAAGCCCTGCGCGACCTCTATCTGCCGTTCGACGAACGCCGTCCTTATGCCTTGCGCCGCCTGCGCGACCGCATCGAAGCCAACCTCTCCGGCCTGATGGGGCCGAGCGTGGCGCAGGACATGGTCGAAACCTTCCTGCCGTACAAGGCTGGCGGCGAGAACTATGTAACCGAAGACATCCACTTCATCGAAAGCCGCCTCGAGGACTACCACTCGCGCCTCACCGGGCTGGCCGCCGAACTCGACGCCCTGCGCCGCTACCATCGCCAGACCCTGCAGGAGCTGCCGATGGGCGTCTGCTCGCTGGCCAAGGATCAAGAGATCCTGATGTGGAACAAGGCCATGGAAGAACTCACCGGCATCGCCGCGCAACGGGTGGTCGGCTCGCGCCTGAGCACCATCGCCGATCCGTGGAAGCAACTGCTGCAAGGCTTCATCAACCTGCCCGACGAACACTTGCACAAACAGCACCTGGCCCTCGACGGCCAGACCCGCTGGCTCAATCTGCACAAAGCCGCGATCGATGAACCGTTGGCCCCGGGCAACAGCGGCCTGGTGCTGCTGGTGGAAGACCTGACCGAAACGCAGATGCTCGAAGACAAACTGGTGCACTCCGAACGCCTGGCGAGCATTGGCCGACTGGCGGCGGGTGTGGCCCATGAAATCGGCAACCCGATCACCGGCATCGCCTGTCTGGCGCAGAACCTGCGCGAAGAGCGTGAAGAAGACGGCGAGTTGACGGAAATCAGCGGGCAGATCCTCGAACAGACCAAGCGTGTGTCGCGCATCGTGCAGTCGCTGATGAGCTTCGCCCACGCTGGCAGCCACCAGCACAGCGACGAACCGGTGTGTCTGGCCGAAGTCGCGCAGGATGCGATTGGCCTGCTGGCGCTGAACCGGCGCAACTTCGAAGTGCAGTTCTACAACCTGTGCGACCCCGATCACTGGGTCGAAGGCGATCCGCAGCGGCTCGCCCAGGTGCTGATCAATCTGCTCTCCAACGCCCGTGACGCTTCGCCTGCGGGCAGCGCGGTGCGGGTCAAGAGTGAAGCCGGCGAACACACGGTCGATCTGATCGTCGAGGACGAAGGCAGTGGTATTCCGCAGAACATCATGGATCGATTGTTCGAACCTTTCTTCACCACCAAGGATCCTGGCGAAGGCACCGGTCTGGGCCTTGCACTGGTCTATTCCATCGTTGAAGAGCATTATGGACAAATCACCATCGACAGCCCGGCTGATGTACAAAGCCAGCGCGGCACCCGTATCCGGGTGACCTTACCGCGTCATGTCGAAGCGACGTCCGCTGTGAACTGAGACCGTCGAGAGTATCGAATCAATGCCGCACATTTTGATCGTCGAAGACGAAACCATTATCCGCTCCGCCTTGCGCCGCCTGCTGGAACGCAACCAGTATCAGGTCAGCGAAGCCGGTTCTGTGCAGGAAGCACAAGAACGCTTCAGTATTCCCACATTCGATCTGATCGTCAGCGACCTGCGCCTGCCTGGCGCCCCCGGTACCGAGCTGATCAAGCTTGGCCAGGGCAAACCGGTGCTGATCATGACCAGCTACGCCAGCCTGCGCTCGGCGGTCGACTCGATGAAGATGGGCGCGGTGGACTACATCGCCAAGCCTTTCGATCACGATGAAATGCTTCAGGCCGTCGCGCGGATCCTGCGTGATCACCAGTCGGCGCCTGCAGCTGGCGAAGCCGTTGTCGGCAAACCGGCCAATGGCAGCAGCAAGTCCGCCGTCGATAACAGCAACGGTGAAATCGGCATCATCGGTTCGTGCCCGCCGATGCAGGATCTGTACAGCAAGATCCGCAAGGTCGCGCCAACTGATTCCAATGTATTGATTCAGGGCGAGTCCGGTACCGGTAAGGAACTGGTGGCCCGGGCCCTACACAACCTGTCCAAGCGTGCCAAGGCACCGATGATTTCGGTGAACTGCGCAGCCATCCCGGAAAGCCTGATCGAGTCCGAACTGTTCGGCCACGAAAAAGGCGCGTTCACTGGCGCCAGCGCCGGTCGCGCCGGTCTGGTGGAAGCGGCGGACGGCGGCACGCTGTTCCTCGACGAGATCGGCGAACTGCCGCTGGAAGCCCAGGCCCGCCTGCTGCGCGTGCTGCAGGAAGGCGAGATTCGCCGTGTGGGTTCGGTGCAGTCGCAAAAAGTCGATGTGCGCTTGATCGCCGCGACCCACCGCGACCTCAAGAGCCTGGCGAAAATCGGCCAGTTCCGTGAAGACCTGTATTACCGCCTGCACGTGATTGCCCTGAAATTGCCGGCTCTGCGTGAACGCGGCGCCGACGTCAACGAAATCGCCACGGCGTTCCTCGCTCGCCAGAGTGCGCGCATCAACCGTACCGACCTGAAATTTGCCGCCGATGCCGAACAGGCCATCCGGCATTATTCCTGGCCAGGTAACGTGCGCGAGCTGGAAAACGCGGTCGAGCGCGCGGTGATTCTGAGCGAAAGCCCGGAAATCTCTGCCGACCTGCTGGGCATCGACATCGAGCTGAGCGACCTGGAAGACGACGAATTCATCGGCTTGCCCGCACAAACCGCGGGTAACACCAGCAACAGCAGCCATGAGCCGACGGAAGACCTGTCACTGGAAGACTACTTCCAGCACTTCGTTCTCGAGCATCAGGATCATATGACCGAGACCGAACTGGCGCGCAAACTGGGCGTCAGCCGCAAGTGCCTGTGGGAACGCCGCCAGCGCCTGGGTATTCCACGGCGCAAGACCGGGGTCACCAGCGAGAGCTGAACGTTACCTGTCGAGTGTGCGGGTAACGCTTGAGGATGTGAAAAAACTGTTACCTCAGTCCTTTCACGTAACAGAAGCCGGGGTTATCGGTAACGAAACCCCGGCTTTTTTTCGCCCCGAGAAAACCGTTATATCGACCTAACCCCTTGTTTTATTGGGCTTCGCAAAAGTTGGCACGGCACCTGCTATATGTTTGGTACAAGAACAATAACAAGCAATGCACAAGACAATAAAAATAAGACGAATCGACTCACGCACAATAAAAACAAGACGGCGAGAGGCGCAGCTAACTGATTCTTTTGGAGAGGCGTTGTATTTGGGGCTAGCCCCACGACCAGGCCGAGAACAACAAAAACTGTCCTAAGACAGAGCCTGTACTGGTTGGATCGCAAGATCACTGCAACACAGCGACCAAAGCAATCCGTTTGCTCTTGGCTCCCGATTGGGAGGGTCATGAAGGAACAGCTTCATGGCGAGGGCACTCAACAAAAACAAGAAGCCCGAATCAATAATAAAAAAGAGCACGCAACTACTTCTGGGGGAGCTTCGGCTCCCCTTGTAGTTTCTGTGTTTCGGCAAATTCCCTCCGTTTCTACCCTGCTCGATGCCTGTAGCCTGCGGCTTGCAGCGCAAATCTTCTGCGTCCTACACCATCCCCCGACTAAATGCTAGAATCTGCGCCCATCATGCGGTCATTCTTTGGTATGGCCGAACATTCCTTCAAACAGTGCATCCCATGCTGAAGAAGCTGTTCCAGTCATTCCGGTCTCCCGTGCGTCGTACGCAACACATCCGCAGCACCCCTGAAGTGCTTAACAGCGGCCAACACTCGCTGCAAAAAGGGCAATTCAGCCGCTATGCGGTCAATATCGTCGAACGCTTGCAGGGCGCCGGCTACCAGGCCTATCTGGTCGGTGGTTGCGTGCGTGACATGCTGTTGGGCATCACGCCCAAGGACTTCGACGTCGCCACCAGCGCCACCCCCGAGCAAGTCCGTGCCGAATTCCGCAATGCGCGGATCATCGGTCGCCGCTTCAAACTGGTGCATATCCATTTCGGTCGCGAAATCATCGAAGTCGCGACCTTCCGCGCCAATCACCCGGTCAATGAAGATGACGAAGACAGCAACCAGTCTTCGCGCAACGAGAGCGGGCGGATTCTGCGCGACAACGTCTACGGCACCCTGGAAGAAGACGCGCAACGCCGCGACTTCACCATCAACGCCCTGTATTACGATCCGGTCAGCGAGCGCATTCTCGATTACGCCAACGGCGTACACGACATCCGCAATCACCTGATCCGACTGATCGGCGATCCGAAGCAGCGTTACCAGGAAGACCCGGTGCGCATGCTGCGAGCCGTACGTTTCGCCGCCAAGCTCAATTTCGGCATCGAGAAGCACACCGTGCAGCCGATCCGCGAACTGGCGCCCATGCTGCGCGAGATCCCGTCGGCCCGTCTGTTCGAGGAAGTACTCAAGCTGTTCCTCTCCGGCCATGGCGCGATCACTTTCGAGATGCTGGTCGATCTGCAACTGTTCGCCCCGCTGTTCCCGGCCAGTGCCGACGCACTCGAGCACAACCCGGAATACACCCACACGCTGATCAGCGAAGCGCTGACCAACACCGACCTGCGCATCAAGCAGAACAAACCGGTTACCCCGGCGTTCCTGTTTGCCGCCCTGCTGTGGCCTGCCCTGCCGGCCCGCGTGTTGCGTCTGCAGGAACGTGGCATGCCACCGATTCCAGCGATGCAGGAGGGTGCGCACGAGCTGATCGCCGAACAGTGCCAGCGCATCGCCATTCCAAAGCGTTTCACCATGCCGATCCGCGAGATCTGGGACATGCAGGAACGCCTGCCACGCCGCAGCGGCAAACGCGCCGACCTGCTGCTGGACAATCCACGCTTCCGCGCCGGTTACGACTTCCTGCTGCTGCGTGAAAGCGCTGGCGAGCAGACCGATGGCCTGGGCGAATGGTGGACGGATTATCAGGACGCCAACGACAGCGAACGTCGCGACATGATCCGCGACCTCAGCGGCAAGGGTGATGACGCCAGCGGCGCGCCGCGCAAACGTCGTCGCAGCAGCGGTTCCAAGCGCAAGCGCGCCGGGGCCCCGAGCGCATCGGGCGAATAAGGCATGGAACGCATCTATATCGGCCTGGGCAGCAATCTCGCTGACCCGGCCGAACAATTGCGCAGCGCGCTCAACGCGCTGGGCCAATTGCCGCAGACCGCCCTCGCCGGTGTTTCGGCGTTCTATCAGAGCGATTCACTGCTGCCGGGGCAACCGCGTTACACCAACGCGGTCGCCGCCCTCGACAGTGACCTCGCGCCGCTGGACCTGCTTGATGCGCTGCAAGCCATCGAGAATGATCAGGGCCGCAAGCGACTGGAACGCTGGGGGCCGCGCACGCTGGATCTGGATATCCTGTTGTTCGGCGATCACCTGATCGACGAGCCACGGCTGAAAGTCCCGCACTATCAGATTCAGGAACGAGCGTTCGTTCTGTATCCCTTGGCCGAACTGGCCCCCGCAGATCTGCGCCTGGCCGATGGCCGCACCCTCGCCGATCTGCTCGCCGCCTGCCCGTTCGTCGGCCTTGAACGCCTCTCCCACGCCTGAAAATATTCCCCCTCTGTGGGAGCGGGCTTGCTCGCGAAAGCGCTGTGTCAGTCACTCAATCAGTCAACTGACCCACCGCTTTCGCGAGCAAGCCCGCTCCCACATTGAGTATTCCAAATCTGATTTTTTGTCGGACAAAAACCCCGTCCATCAACCCTGCCGCACCGCTGAATCGCATCAGTAACGCCGGTAACACTCCCCTCGTAACAATGCGGTAACACACGCAATTGACTTCCGCTTGGCTCCTCACGACTATAGGCGTCCCGCTGCCGCCAACCCGGCACATACGGGCGCAATCCAGGCCTTATAAGCACGACAAAAGACCGTGCGCCTGAGTAGATGAAGAATCACGCGCGTTACTCGCAGTAGTTTCCAGAGCGCCTGAACGAGGATTTTTTACATGCCAGCCATCACCCTGACCACGCTCCAGAGCCTCAAGCAGAAAGGTGAAAAGATCACCATGCTGACCTGCTATGACGCGACCTTCGCCCACGCCTGCAACGAGGCCGGTGTCGAAGTGCTGCTGGTGGGCGACTCCCTCGGCATGGTTCTGCAAGGTCACGACAGCACCCTGCCGGTGACCATCGCAGAAATGGCCTACCACACCGCCTGCGTCAAACGCGGCAACACCGACGCCCTGATCCTGGCCGACCTGCCGTTCATGGCCAACGCCACTATTGAGCAAACCCTGACCAACAGCGCCATGCTGATGCAGGCCGGCGCGCACATGATCAAGGTCGAAGGTGCGCTGTGGCTGGCGGAGTCGATCCGCCTGCTGGCCGAACGCGGTGTGCCGGTCTGCGCGCACATGGGCCTGACCCCACAGGCCGTGAACATTCTTGGCGGCTATAAAGTGCAGGGCCGCAACGAGAACCAGGCGCGGCAGATGCGTGCCGACGCGATCTCGCTGGAGCAGGCTGGCGCAGCCATGCTGCTGCTCGAATGCGTGCCGAGCGAACTGGCTGCGGAAATCAGCCAGGCCGTGAAGATTCCGGTCATCGGCATCGGCGCCGGTAGCGATACCGACGGCCAGGTACTGGTGCTGCACGACATGCTCGGCCTGTCGATCACCGGTCGCGTGCCGAAATTCGTGAAGAACTTCATGAACGGCCAAGACAGCATCCAGTCAGCATTGAAGGCTTATGTCAATGAAGTCAAAGCCGTCACGTTCCCTGGCATCGAACACGGATTCTCTGCATGAACACCGTTAAAACCGTACGCGAACTGCGCGCCGCCGTGGCCCGCGCCCGCAGTGAAGGCAAGCGCATCGGCTTCGTGCCGACCATGGGCAACCTGCACAGCGGCCATGTCGCGCTGATCACCAAAGCCACCCAGCGTGTGGACTTCGTGGTTGCGAGCATTTTCGTCAACCCGCTGCAGTTCGGCGCCGGCGAAGACCTCGACAAATACCCGCGCACCCTGGCGGCGGATCAGGAAAAGCTGCTGCAAGCCGGCTGCCATTTGCTGTTCGCCCCGACCGTCGAGGAGATGTACCCCGACGGCATGGCCGGGCAGACCCGGGTCAGCGTGCCGCAACTGTCCGAAGGCCTGTGCGGCGCCAGCCGTCCGGGGCACTTCGAAGGTGTGGCGACGGTGGTCAGCAAGCTGTTCAACATGGTCCAGCCGGATCTGGCGATCTTCGGTCAGAAGGACTTCCAGCAACTGGCGGTGATCCGCGCGCTGGTGCATGACCTGAACATGCCGATCCAGATCATCGGTGAACCGACCGTGCGTGCGGCCGATGGCCTGGCGCTGTCGTCGCGCAACGGTTTCCTCAGCGAAGATCAACGTGCCGTGGCTCCGGTGGTCTATCGCACCCTGAACGCGATTGCCGAGTCGATCAAGCACGGTGAGCGTGACTACCCGGCGCTGATCGCTACGCAGGTGCAACAGCTGGAAGCCGCCGGCCTGCGTCCGGATTACCTGGAAATCCGCCACGCCCTGACCTTGCGTCCGGCAACGGCAGAGGACCGCGATCTGGTGATTCTGGTGGCCGCGTTCCTCGGCACCACGCGGTTGATCGACAACCTGCACCTGAACCTCGATAGCCCGACTTAAAAAACAGCGCAATACCCCTGTGGGAGCGAGCCTGCTCGCGAATGCGGTGCATCATTCAGCAGATAGGTTGACTGACACACCGCCTTCGCGAGCAAGCCCGCTCCCACATTGGTTTCTGGTGTCCACACAGACCATATTGCCGCCCCCAAAGCCTTCGGGCACACTGCCCGCCGTTCGCTTCCAACCCGGGAAATCCCTCATGCACGCCATCATGCTCAAGGCCAAGTTGCACCGCGCCGAAGTCACTCATGCGGTACTCGATTACGAAGGTTCCTGCGCCATTGATGGCGAGTGGCTGGACTTGTCCGGCATCCGTGAGTACGAGCAGATCCAGATCTATAACGTCGACAATGGCGAGCGTTTCACCACCTACGCGATTCGTGGCGAAGAAGGTTCGCGGATGATTTCGGTCAATGGCGCAGCCGCGCATAAAGCCAAGGTCGGCGACCGCGTGATCATTTGCGCCTACGCCCATTACAGCGAAGCGGAACTGCTCAATTTCAAGCCGCGCATGCTGTACATGGCGCCGGGCAATGAGCTCAGCCACACCAGCAACGCCATTCCGGTTCAGGTGGCCTGAGCCGCTTCGACGCGCCACTCCCCTTCCGTTGGTCGGCTTGTTCCCGGTATTGATGTTAAAAAAGTACAGGGAACAGGTCAGAAGAAGTCAAGACAGATCGCAGCGCGAGGTTTACTGTATTCGCCCTGCGTTGAAAAATCGTGTCGACGCATTTGACCCTCGCCCAAACATGGCGTATCGGTCTGTTCTGTGTTCAAAAGGCCGTTCAAGTAAAAAGGAAAACCGCAGCGATGGCGTACTACCGCACTCCTCATGACGTTACCGCTCTGCCTGCCTGGCAAGCGTTGAAAGATCACCGCCAAGCCATGCAGGATTTCAGCATGCGCGAAGCCTTCAACGCCGATCCGCAGCGCTTCAATCAATTCACGCTCAGCAGCTGCGGACTGTTTCTCGATTATTCGAAGAACCTGATCAACGCCGAGACCCGCAATCTGCTGGTGGGTCTGGCCAATGAAGTCGATCTGAAAGGCGCGATCAAAGCGCTGTTCGACGGCGAAATCGTCAACGCCTCCGAAGGCCGCCCGGCGCTGCACACCGCCCTGCGCCGTCCGGTCGGCGACAAGCTGTCGGTCAACGGCGTCAACGTGATGCCGGAAGTGCACAAGGTGCTGAACCAGATCACGGATCTGGTCGGCCGCATCCACGACGGCCTGTGGCGTGGTTACACCGAGAAGCCGATCACGGACGTGGTCAACATCGGCATCGGTGGTTCGTTCCTCGGCCCGGAGCTGGTCTCCGAAGCGCTGCTGTCCTACGCGCAGAAAGGCGTGCGTTGCCACTATCTGGCGAACATCGACGGCAGTGAGTTCCACGAGCTGACGCAAAAACTGCGCGCCGAAACCACGCTGTTCATCGTTTCGTCGAAGTCCTTCAACACCCTCGAAACCCTGAAGAACGCTCAGGCCGCACGCGCCTGGTATCTGGCTCAGGGTGGTTCGGAAGCCGAGCTGTATCGCCACTTCATCGCGGTGTCGAGCAACAACGCTGCTGCAGTAGCATTCGGTATCCGTGAAGAAAACATCTTCCCGATGTGGGACTGGGTCGGCGGTCGGTACTCGCTGTGGTCGGCCATCGGTCTGCCGATTGCCCTGGCCATCGGCATGTCCAACTTCAAGGAACTGCTGTCCGGTGCCTACACCATGGACCAGCATTTCCAGAGCGCCCCGTTCGAACAGAACATGCCAGTGCTGCTGGCCCTGCTCGGCGTGTGGTACGGCAACTTCTGGGGCGCGCAAAGCCACGCGATCCTGCCGTACGACCACTACCTGCGTAACATCACCAAGCACTTGCAACAGCTGGACATGGAATCCAACGGCAAGAGCGTGCGTCAGGACGGCACCCCGGTGTCGACCGATACCGGCCCGGTGATCTGGGGTGGCGTCGGCTGCAACGGTCAGCACGCTTACCACCAGTTGCTGCACCAGGGCACCCAACTGATTCCGGCCGATTTCATCGTGCCGATCGTCAGCTTCAACCCGGTCTCCGATCACCATCAGTGGCTGTACGCCAACTGCCTGTCGCAAAGCCAGGCGCTGATGCTCGGCAAGACCCTGCCGGAAGCCGAGGCCGAACTGCGCGACAAAGGCATGAGCGAAGAACAGGTGCACAAACTCGCACCGCACAAGGTGATCCCGGGCAACCGTCCGAGCAACACCATCGTGGTCGAGCGCATCAGCCCGCGTCGACTGGGTGCGCTGGTCGCCATGTATGAACACAAAGTGTTCGTGCAGAGCGTGGTCTGGGGCATCAACGCCTTCGACCAGTGGGGCGTGGAACTGGGCAAGGAATTGGGCAAAGGCGTTTACAACCGTCTGGTCGGCAGCGATGAAACCACCGCTGACGATGCTTCTACCCAGGGCCTGATCAACTACTTCCGCGGTCGTCACCGCGGGTGATGTGAATGGGTTGCCCACAAACCCTGTGGGCAACCCATTTCCAATGTGGGAGCGAGCCTGCTCGCGAATGCGGTGTGTCATTCAGCATCTTTGTGACTGATACACCACATTCGCGAGCAGGCTCGCTCCCACAGTTGTTTTAGGGATGACTTGAACCTCCGGGCCGCTCGGCGCATCTTTATTCCTGTCGCACAACAAGAATAAGGAACCGTCATGTTCGATATCAGCACGTTCCCCAAAGCCGATGCCGTCCGCCGGGCTGCGCAGTTGAGTCAGGACGACTATAAGCGTCTGTACCGCGAATCCATTGAATACCCCAGCGCCTTCTGGGCCGAACAGGCCACCCGCTTCCTCGACTGGAGCACACCGTGGCAGACCGTGCAGCGCTACGACCTGAAAACCGGTGAAGCATCCTGGTTTGCCGGCGGCCAACTGAACGTCAGCTACAACTGCATCGACCGTCACCTCGCCCAGCGCGGCGAGCAGACCGCGATTCTCTGGGAAGGCGACGACCCTGCCGAATCGGCGCAGATCACCTACAAAAAACTCCACCATCACGTCTGCCGTCTGGCCAATGTGCTGAAAAGCCGTGGGGTGAAAAAAGGTGACCGGGTGTGCATCTACATGCCGATGATCCCCGAGGCGGCCTATGCCATGCTCGCCTGCGCGCGGATCGGCGCGATTCATTCGGTGGTGTTCGGCGGCTTCTCCCCGGACTCATTGCGTGACCGCATCCTCGACGCCGACTGCCGCACCGTGATCACCGCCGATGAAGGCGTACGCGGCGGCAAGTTCGTGCCGCTCAAACACAACGTCGACAAGGCCCTGCAAAGTTGCCCGGACGTCAGCACCGTCGTCGTAGTCGAACGCAGCCAAGGCCAGGTCGATTGGGTCGAGGGCCGTGATCTCTGGTATCACCAGGCCGTGCGTGACGTCAGCGACGATTGCCCGCCAGAACCGATGGACGCCGAAGATCCGCTGTTCATCCTCTACACCTCCGGCAGCACCGGCAAACCCAAAGGCGTGCTGCACACCACCGGCGGCTACCTGCTGCAAGCGGCGATGACCTTCAAGTACGTGCTCGATTACCGCGACGGCGAAGTGTTCTGGTGCACCGCCGACGTCGGCTGGGTGACCGGCCACAGTTACATCGTCTACGGCCCGCTGGCCAACGGTGCGACCACGCTGATCTTCGAAGGCGTGCCAAGTTATCCGAGCACTTCGCGCTTCTGGCAGGTGATCGACAAACACCACGTCAACATCTTCTACACCGCGCCGACCGCCCTGCGCGCGTTGATGCGCGAAGGTGTCGGGCCGTTGCAGGAAACGTCGCGCCAAAGCCTCAGATTGCTCGGCAGTGTCGGTGAGCCAATCAACCCGGAAGCGTGGGAATGGTATTTCAACGTGGTCGGCGAACAGCGCTGCCCGATTGTCGATACCTGGTGGCAGACCGAAACCGGCGGGATCATGCTCAGCCCGCTGGTCAGTGCGCAACGCATCAAGCCGGGTTGCGCCACGCAGCCGATGTTCGGTGTGCAACCAGTGCTGCTCGACGAGCACGGCAAGGAAATCAAAGGCGCCGGCAGCGGCGTGCTGGCGATCAAGTCGAGTTGGCCGGCGCAGATCCGCAGCGTCTACGGCGACCCGCAACGCATGGTCGACACCTACTTCAAGCCCTACCCCGGCTACTACTTCACTGGTGATGGCGCACGCCGCGACGAAGACGGCGATTACTGGATCACCGGGCGCATCGATGACGTGATCAACGTCTCCGGCCACCGCATCGGCACCGCCGAAGTGGAAAGCGCGCTGGTCCTGCACGACAGCATCGCCGAGGCCGCCGTGGTCGGTTACCCGCACGACGTCAAAGGCCAGGGCATCTACGCCTTCGTCACGCCCATGAACGGCTTCGAGCCGAGCGATGAGCTGAAGAAAGAACTGCTCGCCCACGTCAGCAAGGAAATCGGCAGCTTCGCCAAACCGGACCTGATCCAGTGGGCGCCGGCCTTGCCGAAAACCCGCTCAGGCAAGATCATGCGGCGGATCCTGCGCAAGATCGCCTGCAACGAACTCGACAGCCTCGGCGACACGTCGACCCTGGCCGATCCGAGCGTGGTCCAGGGCCTGATCGACAAGCGCCTGAATCAGTAACATCTCCGGCGCGGCCAACTGCCCGCGCCCTCCACCACCAATGAGTTGTCATGGAATTCATCCGCAGCCGTATCGAAAACCAACTCATGAGCCTGACCGGTCTGTCCCTCGGTCAGCTCGATCTGGAAAATCCCAAGGGCGATCCCGGGCTGTTCGGGCCGGACTCGGTCAGTTGGCAAGTGCATGGCGACTTCAGCAGCATGCTGATCGGCGGCATCAGCGCGTTGTTGCTGCAAGCCCTGCATCCGCTGGCGCTGGCCGGGGTCTGGGATCATTCGAACTTTCGTCAGGACATGCTCGGACGCCTGCGCCGCACCAGTCAGTTTGTCTCCGGCACCACGTTCGGCTCGCGCCGGGATGCCGAATGGCTGATCGACAAGGTGCGCACCATACACCTGCAAGTGGTCGGCACTGCGCCGGATGGCCGGCCGTATGCGGCCAGCGATCCGGACCTGTTGACCTGGGTGCATGTGGCCGAGGTCAGCCATTTTCTTGCGGCACATTTGCGTTACCGCAATCCGCAATTGTCGGGGGCGGATCAGGATCGTTATTACGCGGAAATCGCCGTGGTCGCCGAGCGCCTGGGTGCGCGGGATGTGCCGAAATCGCGGCAAGCCGTGGCCGACTATCTGCAACGCATGCGCCCGCAATTGCTCTGTGATGAGCGCAGCCGCGAAGTCCTGCGCCTGCTGCTCGACGCGCCAGCCCCGAGCGTGCTCGCTCGACCGTTTGGTGACCTGATGATGAAGGCCGGCATCGATCTGCTGCCGGACTGGGCCAGTGATCTGTTCGGCATACGGCAGAACCCGCTGCAACGCCAGCTGATCCGCGCCAGCGTCAAGCGCAGTGCGCCGATGCTGCGCTGGGCGATGCGCAACGGTTCGGTGCAGCGGGCCAAACGCCGAATGGGACTGCTCACCTAAAAGCTTCGCGAGCAGGCTCGCTCCCACAGGAGATTTGATTTGCAGCATAGATCCTGTGTGGGAGCGAGCCTGCTCGCGAAGGGCGCAACTCGATTGCCCGCCAAACTGCTAAACTCCCGCGCCCCAATCCTCACCAGCAAGGCGCACGCATGTCTTCCTTGAATCAGGCGCTGCGCGCCGCCCTCGATCAACGCCAGGATCTGCTCGCTGAGCTGCACAGCCAGGGCACCGATTGCTATCGCCTGTTCCACGGCAGCCAGGAAGGCGCCGGAGGCCTGACCGTCGACCGCTACGGCCCGCAATTGCTGGTGCAAAGTTTTCATCAGACGCTGGAGCGTGACGACCTGCTGCAACTGCACGCCATGGTCAACCAGACCCTGGGCTTTGAAACGCTGCTGGTCTACAACGACCGCTCCCGCGGCAACTCGCGGATCGATCGCGAAGACAGCGTCTACCGCGCCGACGAGGCCGCCCTGGCGGATCTGGTCGGGCACGAATGGGGCCTGAACTATCGCGTGCGTGGGCGCCATGCCGGGCAGGACCCGCTGCTGTTCCTCGACCTGCGCAACACCCGCGGCTGGGTCAAGGATCACGCCAAAGGCAAAAGCGTGCTCAACCTGTTCGCCTACACCTGCGGCGTCGGCCTCAGTGCCGCTGCCGGTGGCGCGCGCGAAGTGTGCAACCTGGATTTCGCCGAAGGCAATCTGGCAGTCGGCCGCGAAAACGGTCTGCTCAATCCGCAGTTGCCCGAGATGCAATTTATCCAGTCCGATTACTTTCCGGCGATCCGTCAACTTGCCGGGCTGCCGATCAGCCAGCGGCGCGGGCAGAAACTGCCGAGCTATCAGCGTCTCGACCAGCGTCAATACGACCTGGTGCTGCTTGATCCACCGGCCTGGGCCAAGAGCGCGTTCGGCACCGTCGACCTGCTGCGCGACTATCAGAGCCTGCTCAAACCGGCACTGCTGACCACCGCCGACAACGGCGTACTGATCTGCTGCAACAACCTGGCAAAAGTCAGCATGGATGACTGGCGTGAACAGGTCCTGCGCTGCGCCGAAAAGGCCGGGCGCCCGGTGCGCGAATGGAGCGTGATGACCCCGGGCGCGGACTTCCCGTCGCGTGATCAACAGCCACCGCTGAAAACCCTGATCCTGCAGCTGTAGCCCTCCTCTGCGGCTGACAACTGTCCAAAGTGGGAGCGGGCTTGCTCGCGAAAGCGGTGTATCAGCCACCAGATAAGGTGACTGATAGAACGCCTTCGCGAGCAAGCCCGCTCCCACAGGGTTTTGCGATCCTACAGAACAATCTGAACAATCCTGCACCCCACGATGTACTTCGGAACCAGAATCGCGTGCCATACTCCAAGGCACTCCGATTCAGAGATGAAGCCGCACATGCCCAAAGGATTGATTCGCGCGATTGGCGCCTTGTTGACTGCTCTGGCCCTCTACAGCCTGCTGGGGTTTCTGATTTTACCGGGCATCGCCCTGCGCATCGCCAACCAGCAGTTGGCCAACTACGCCACGGTGCCGGCGCATATCCAGCGCATCGAACTCAATCCGTTCAGCCTTGAAGTCACCCTGTGGGGGCTGGTCATCGGTGAGCCGGGCAAGGAGCAGGTCGGTTTCGAGCGGCTGTACGCCAACCTGCAACTCGACAGCCTGTGGACCAAGGCGCTGCATCTGGCCGATATCGAGCTGGACAAGCCCAAGACCGAAGTCCTCTTCGCCAAGGACGGCCAGCTCAATCTGCTGGGCCTGTTCAAAATTCCCGCCAGCGAGCCGACCCCGGCCGACCCGAATGCCAAGCCGTTCCCGCTGCGCATCGACCGCATTCAACTGGCCGGGGGCAACGTGCATTTCCAGGACGCCCGGCCGAGCGAGCCGATCGAGTTTCTCTACGACAAACTCGACTTCGAACTGAAAAACCTCAGCACCCTGCCCGAAGACAATGCCGACATGACCCTGGTGGCTGCCGGCCCGGCCGGTGGGCAGATCGACTGGAAAGGCAACTTCAGCCTGATCCCGTTCACCTCCGAAGGCACTTTGAAAGTCACCGACGGCAAGATGAAATCCTTCTGGCCCTACGTGCGCGATGCGCTGCCCTTGGTGCTCGAAGACGGCGTGATCAACCTCAGCACCGAATACAAACTGAATCTGTCGAAAGAAACCGAACTGCTGTTGAACAACGTCGCGGTGAGCATTGCGCCGTTCGCGATCAAGGCGCCGGACGGCCGCCCGCTGGCGAATCTCGAACGCCTGGATGTCAGCGAGACCTCGGTCGACCTGGCCAAACAGCAAGTGGTGGTCGGCAAGATCCGCAGCAACAAACTGGAAACCTGGGCCGCGCTCGAAGCCGACGGCCAGCTCGACTGGCAGAAACTGTTCGCCAGCCAGCCTTCGAAACCGGCCGCCAAGGCCGCCGCCGAACCCAAGTCCACTCCGGCCGCCGCCGACTCGCCGAAAGCGCCGGCCGCGCCGAGCAAGCCTTGGCAAGTGCTGCTCAAAGACGTACAGCTACGCAACTACACCGTGCATCTCGCCGACCGTTCGGCCAACCCGCCGGTGGCGCTGGACATCACCCCGCTGAACATCGACCTGCAGGATTTCGACAGCCTCAACGGCTCGCCTTTCAAGGTCAGACTCGACAGCGGCTTGGGCAAACAAGGCAAGATCAACGCCGACGGCGTGGTCAACCTCGCGCCGGTCACCGCCCAGCTCAACGTGAAAACCCAGGACATCGACCTGCGTGTCGCGCAGTCCTACATCAATCCGTTCATTCGCCTGGAGCTGCGCAGCGGCATGCTCGGCAGCGACCTCAAGGTCAACCTCAAGAGCACCGCCCCCCTGGCACTCGGCGTGACCGGGCGTGCGCAGATCGATCAATTGCACACCCTCGACACCCTGAAAACCCGCGACTTCCTCAAGTGGCAGCAAGTGGTGGTTGAAGGCATCAACTATCAACACGGTGACAGCCTGTCGATCGACAAGGTCAACCTGTTCCAGCCGTATGTGCGGTTCATGATCAACGATGACCGCACCACCAACATTGACGACCTGCTGATCCCGCAGCCCGCCAACAGCGGTGCGAAACCTGCCGCGGCGAAACCGCCCAGCAAAGATAAACCACTGGGCATTCACATCGGCGCGATTGCGATCAACGACGGCTCGGCCAACTTCGCCGACTTCAGCCTGACGCCGAATTTCGCTACGGCGGTGCAACAGCTCAACGGCCAGATCGGTACCATCGACAGCCGTCAGGCGAAACCGGCCAGCGTCGACGTCAAGGGCAAGGTCGATCGCTATGCACCGGTGACCATCAAAGGTGCGGTCAACCCGTTCGATCCGATGGCCAGCCTCGACATCGCCACCAGCTTCAAACGTGTCGAACTGACGACACTGACGCCGTACTCCGGCAAGTTCGCCGGTTACCGCATCCGCAAGGGCCGGCTCAACCTCGACCTGCACTACCTGATCACCAAGGGCCAGTTGAAGGCTGAAAACAAAGTGGTGGTCGAGCAACTGCAACTCGGCGAGAAAGTCGACAGCCCGGATGCCGTGAGCCTGCCGCTGAAACTGGCGATTGCCCTGCTCAAGGACGTCGATGGCAAGATTTCCATCGAGCTGCCGGTGACTGGCGATCTGAATAACCCACAGTTCAGCGTGATGCCGATTGTCTGGCAGACCCTGCGTAATCTCATCGTCAAAGCTGCCGCGGCACCGTTCAAGCTGATTGGCGGGCTGATCAACGGCGGCGGCTCCGAAGACCTCGGCACCGTATCCTTTGCCCCGGGGTCCAGCGACCTGAGCAAGGACGCCCAGTCGGCGCTGGACAAACTGTCCCAAGCCCTCAAGGAACGTCCGGCCCTGCGCCTGGAAATCGAAGGCACCGCCGCTCAGAGCAGCGACGGTCCGTTGATCGCCGAGCAGCGTCTGGAACGTGAATACCAGTACAACTACTACAAGATGCTCCAGCGCCGAGGCGACAAAGTCCCGGCTCAGGCTTCCCTGCTGCAGGTGCCGGACAGCGAAAAAGGCCCGCTGCTCGAAGGCATCTACCGCACCCGACTGAAAACCCAGCCACCGGCCGAATGGAAGGATCTGGGCAAGGAAGAACGCACGGCGAAAATGCGTGACGGCGTGATCAAGTTCTGGAGTTCCAGCGATGTGCTGCTGCGGCAGTTGGGTCAGGAACGCGCCAGCAGCATCAAGGACTACCTGGTCGACAAGGGCCAACTGGCGGATGACCGGGTGTACTTCATCGACGCCAACCTTGGCGAAGCCGAAAGCGATGGTCGGGTCGTGACGCAAATGCACCTGGACGCCGAGTGATGAACCACAACTGGCTGGTTGCAATAGCGCTGATGCTCGCCGCCAGCCCGGCGCTGGCCTCCGACACGCTGCGCTGTGGCAGTCAGTTGGTCAGTCTCGGCGACCGCACCAGCGAAGTGCTGCAAAAGTGTGGCGAACCGGTCAGCCGCGATGTCCTCGGCTACAAGCGCAGCACCAATCGCCGCGAAGAGTTTCAGGTCGAGGAATGGACCTACGGCCCGAGCAACGGTATGTACCAGTACCTGCGCTTTGAAGGCAATCGCCTGCGGCAGATCAACAGCAAGCGCGGTAACTGAACCACAACCTATATCCCTGTGGGAGCGGGCTTGCTCGCGAATGCGGTGTGTCAGCAGGCATATTCATCAGCTGACACACTGCATTCGCGAGCAAGCCCGCTCCCACATTCAGCTTTTGCTGATCTGAAATAGAACAGGCCCCGACACAAGTGCCGGGGCCCGTAATGGTCACGTCCGTGTGACCGTTCGCATGAACTCTAAAGTTGCGTCAGACGTATTGCTCGGCCCGTCTGTCGCGCCTTCTCCCGGTCCAGGCGAGAAGTCATGCCTTACTCGGCTTTCAGGCCGTCAGCGGAGACCGCTTTAACGCCTTTGATTTTCTTGGCGATAGCCACTGCCGTGGTTTTCTGAGCCTCGGTGATGGCTACAGTCGACGACAGCGATACAACACCTTTGTTGGTTTCAACTTTGATGTCAGTGCCTGGAATGCCTTTTTCGGTTACCAGGTCGCTTTTGACTTTGGTAGTGATCCAGGTATCGGAAGTAGCTTCTTTAGCCTTGGTCATTTCACCAGCAGCCAGAGTCATTGGAGCCTGAGTAGCCTGGGTGGTTTGTGCGAAAGCACCGGAAGCCATGGTCAGGGTCAGCGCGGTAGCAGCAGCGGCAGTGATAGCGAACTTCTTCATACGAGTAACTCCTGTTTTTCTGGAAAGTCTGCTGGTTGTCTTGTCAGCAGGGTTACTGGGTATATTGCGAAGGCTGTGCCAACTTTTCGAAAGACAATAAATCGTTATAAATCAATTAGTTATGAATTAGTCAAATTTTCGGAATCATGCAATTTGCATGACGCATGCATTATCGACATGCAAGTTGCGGCTTTTCGGAAAGTTCCTAACACGCTGAAATTATTGAAGCTTTTTTCCAGCGCAAAAAGGCAAAAAAAATGCCCCGCATGGCGGGGCATCTCAGGCCGTTTGCTGACTAGATCAGGCACCGGTACCCGCGCAACCTTTAGGCGCGTAGTCCGGGTTGACGGTCGACGCACAGCTCCAGACGCCGGAGGTGTTGCCGGTTGCAGCCCCCGTGCGGGTAAGGGTGATGGTTTTACCCAGCACCGGGCCCGGGGCGTTGACCAGTGTGCAGGTAATGGTGCCGGCACCTGTCGCAGCTGTTCCCGAAGCCGCCAGTGTGCAGTTGGAGGTAGTAGCTGTGGCACTACCGGCCACAAGTAACAGGGTTGGATCGGTACCTTGATTAATGGTGTCCTCGAACGGCACCTTCAGCGCGCTGATTTCGGCCAGACCTGCCGTCACCTTCGAACGCGCCTGATACTTGGAGTATTGCGGCAGGGCGATGGTCGCCAGAATCCCGATGATCGCCACCACGATCAGCAGCTCGATCAGAGTGAAACCTTTTTGGTTGTTCATAGACAGGCTCTCCATGCATGAGTCGGAATCTCATGATCTGCAAAGGGCTCAGCATAGGCCGTGCCAACCGCTTGCAGACCCCGTGCGCTCGGCATAAAGGGGCCGTGTCGCGCTTTCCTACAACCCGTAACCGCACTATCTGACACTTTTTGTCACCTGTACCGGGCGTGTTTGGCGCTGTCACTTGACTAGGCTATAAGTCATGAACTGTCAGCATCCGGAATCCCCATGAATGACATCGCTCTGAGCGGTCTGGCCAAGCAATTGGTACAGGCCGAACTGCTTACGGAAAAAAGCGCCCAGCAGGCCTGGCAACAGGCGCAGCGCAATCGGCTGTCGCTGGTCAGTTACCTGGTGCAGAACAAACTGGTGAAGAGCTCACAGGTCGCCGAGATCGCTTCCGAGCATTTCGGCATGGCCTTCATGGACCTCAATTGCCTGGACAAGGAAACCCAGCCCAAAGGCCTGGTCAGTGAAAAACTGGTGCGCCAGCACCACGCCCTGCCCTTGTGGCGCCGTGGCAACAAACTGTTCGTGGGCATTTCCGACCCGAGCAATCATCAGGCGATCAATGACATTCAGTTCAGCACCGGGCTGAGCACCGAAGCCATTCTGGTGGAGGACGACAAGCTCACCGAGGCCATCGAGAAATTCTTCGACACCCATACCAGCGGCCTCGAAGACATGGCCGACGTCGATCTCGACGGCGTGGATGTCGAGTCCGTCGACGACAGCCGCCAGGACGCCATCGGCGGGCTCGACGCCGATGACGCGCCGGTCGTACGTTTCGTGCACAAGATGCTGCTCGACGCGATCAAAAGTGGCTCGTCGGACCTGCACTTCGAACCCTACGAAAAAAACTTCCGGGTGCGGGTGCGTACCGACGGCATCCTGCGCGAGGTGGCCAAACCGCCGATCCAGTTGGCCGGGCGAATCGCCGCACGCCTGAAAGTCATGGCCAGCCTGGATATCTCGGAGCGCCGCAAACCCCAGGACGGGCGGATCAAGATGCGCCTGTCGAAGACCAAGTCGATCGACTTCCGGGTCAACACCCTGCCGACCCTGTGGGGCGAAAAAGTGGTGATCCGGATTCTCGATCCCTCCAGCGCGCAGATCGGCATCGATGCGTTGGGTTACGAGCCGGCGCAGAAAGACCTGTACATGGCAGCGCTCAAGCAGCCCCAAGGGATGATTCTGGTGACCGGGCCTACCGGGTCGGGGAAAACCGTATCGCTGTACACCGGCCTCAATATCCTCAACACCGTCGACATCAACATTTCGACCGCCGAAGACCCGGTGGAAATCAACATGGAAGGCATCAACCAGGTCAACGTCAATCCCAAACAAGGGCTGGATTTTGCCCAGGCCCTGCGTTCGTTTCTGCGGCAGGACCCGGACGTGATCATGGTCGGGGAAATCCGCGATCTGGAAACCGCCGAAATCGCGATCAAGGCCGCGCAGACCGGCCACCTGGTGCTGTCCACGCTGCACACCAACAGCGCCGCCGAAACCCTGACCCGCCTGCACAACATGGGCATTCCCGGGTTCAACATCGCCACCTCGGTGAGCCTGATCATCGCCCAGCGTCTGGCGCGCAAGCTGTGCAGCCACTGCAAGAAACCGATCGAGATCCCCCGCGAAACGCTGATCAAGGAAGGTTTCCCGCCGGAACAGATCGGCAGTTTCACGATCTATGAGCCGGTCGGTTGCGACCTCTGCAACGGCGGCTACAAGGGACGCGTGGGGATTTACGAAGTGGTGAAAAACACCCCTGACCTGCAACGGCTGATCATGGCCGAAGGCAATTCGCTGGAAATCGACAGCCAGATGCGTCGCGACGGCTTCGACGACCTGCGCACCTCGGGCCTGCACAAGGCCATGCAAGGCATCACCAGCCTGGAAGAAATCAACCGGGTCACCAAGGACTGAACATGGCGGTCAAGGCAGCGAAAATCAGCATCTACGCCTGGGAAGGCACGGATCGCAAAGGCAGCAAGGTCACGGGCGAGTTGAGCGGGCAGAACCCCGCGCTGATCAAGGCCCAGCTGCGCAAACAAGGGATCAATCCAGGCAAGGTGCGCAAGAAATCCACCTCCTTGCTCAGCCTCGGCAAACGCATCAAGGCCCAGGACATCGCCCTATTCACGCGGCAGATGGCGACCATGATGAAGGCCGGCGTACCGCTGTTGCAGTCGTTCGACATCATTGGCGAAGGCTTCGACAACCCGGCGATGCGCAAACTGGTGGACGAGGTTAAGCAGGAAGTGGCCGCAGGCAACAGCTTTGCTGCGGCCCTGCGCAAGAAGCCGCAGTATTTCGATGAGTTGTATTGCAACCTGGTGGATGCCGGCGAGCAATCCGGCGCCCTCGATACGTTGCTCGAACGGGTCGCGACCTATAAGGAAAAAAGCGAAGCGCTCAAGGCCAAGATCAAGAAAGCCATGACCTATCCCGCCGCCGTGGTACTGGTGGCGATGGTGGTCACGGGGATTTTGCTGGTGAAAGTGGTGCCGCAATTCCAGGCGGTATTCTCCGGTTTCGGTGCTGAACTGCCGGCCTTTACCCTGATGGTGATCAGCATTTCGGAGTTCATGCAGCAATGGTGGTGGATAGTGCTCGGCGCCCTGATTGCGGCGGTGTTCGGCATCCGTCATGCGCTGAAGAAATCCCAGGCCTTGCGCGACCGCAAAGACACCTGGCTGCTGAAGCTGCCGCTGGTGGGCACGCTGATGTACAAATCGGCGGTGGCGCGATTCGCCCGCACCCTGTCGACCACCTTCGCCGCTGGCGTACCGCTGGTGGAAGCACTGGATTCGGTGGCCGGCGCCACCGGCAACGTGGTGTTCAAACGTGCCGTGCTGCGTATCCGCCAGGACGTCGCCACCGGCATGCAGCTGAATTTTTCCATGCGCAGCACCGGGATCTTCCCCAACATGGCGGTGCAGATGACCGCCATCGGTGAGGAGTCGGGCGCACTGGATGACATGCTCGACAAGGTCGCCGGTTTTTATGAGGACGAAGTGGATAACATGGTCGACAACCTCACCAGCCTGATGGAGCCGTTCATCATGGTGGTGCTCGGGGTCATCGTCGGCGGGCTGGTCGTGGCCATGTACCTGCCGATCTTCCAGCTTGGCTCAGCGATCTGACATGCCTATCGACGAACTCTTCAGTCTGTATCCGCTGGCCTTCGTACTCGCCGCCCTGCTGCTGGGGCTGGTGGTCGGCAGTTTTCTCAACGTGCTGGTCTGGCGTTTGCCGAAAATGCTCGAGCGCGATTGGCGCCAGCAGGCGCAGGACGTCCTTGGCCTGCCGAGCGAAACGCCGCTGCCGACCTACAACCTGATGCTGCCGCACTCCCAGTGCCCGCACTGCGGCCACCGGATTCGGGCGTGGGAAAACATTCCACTGCTCAGCTACCTGCTGTTGCGCGGACGCTGTTCGGCGTGTGCCGCCCCCATCAGCAAACGTTATCCCCTGACCGAACTGGCCTGCGGCCTGCTCTCGGCATTCGTCGCCTGGCATCTGGGGTTCGGCTGGCCGGCCGGTCTGTTGATCGTCCTCACCTGGGGGCTGCTGGCGATGAGTCTGATCGACACCGAACATCAACTGCTGCCCGATGTGCTGGTGTTGCCGTTGTTGTGGCTGGGGCTGATCGTCAACAGTTTCGGGCTGTTCGTCTCGCTAAACGCGGCGCTATGGGGCGCGGTGGCCGGTTACATGGCGCTGTGGTCGGTGTTCTGGCTGTTCAAACTGCTGACCGGCAAGGACGGCATCGGCCACGGCGATTTCAAGCTGCTGGCGCTGCTCGGGGCCTGGGGTGGCTGGCAGATTCTGCCGCTGACGATCCTGCTGTCATCGCTGGTGGGGGCGATTGTCGGGGTGATTCTGTTGCGTCTGCGCGAGCAGAAAACCTCGACGCCGATCCCCTTCGGCCCGTATCTGGCAATTGCCGGCTGGATTGCCTTGCTCTGGGGTGGTCAAATAACCGACTTCTATTGGCAGTTTGTCGGTTTGAAATGAATACCCCTGTGGAAAAACCCTGGATTCTCGGCCTGACCGGCGGCATCGGCAGCGGTAAAAGCGCCGCGGCCCAGCACTTCATCGATCTCGGAATCCATGTGGTCGACGCCGACCATGCGGCGCGCTGGGTGGTCGAGCCGGGACGTCCGGCACTGGCAAAGATTGCCGAGCACTTCGGCGCGGATGTGTTGCAGGCTGACGGCACGCTGAACCGCGCCGCCCTGCGCCAGCTGATCTTTGAAGTGCCGGAGGAACGCCGCTGGCTCGAAGCCCTGCTGCATCCGTTGATCGCCGAGGAAATCGCCCATCATCTGGCGCTGGCAAAATCGCCGTACGCGATTCTGGTGTCGCCGCTGTTGATCGAATCCGGGCAACACGCGATGACCCAGCGGATTCTGGTGATCGACGCCCCGCAACAACTGCAGATCGAACGCACCTTGCAGCGCGACCAGACCAGCGAACAGCAGGTCCAGGCGATCCTCAAGGCCCAGTCGAGCCGCGAAGATCGCGTGAGCCACGCCGACGATGTCGTGGTCAACGACCGCGACCTCGCCTGGCTGCACAGCGAAGTCGAGCGTCTGCATCACTTTTACCTGACTTTATCCGGAGGCCAGTCATGAGCCCTACAACCGTCGAATGCCCAACCTGCGGCGCCCCCGTGGAATTCACCCCCGAGAACAAATTCCGTCCGTTCTGCTCCGATCGCTGCAAGCTGATCGACCTCGGCGCCTGGGCGTCCGAAGAGCACAAGATTCCGGTCGCCCCGGATGCCGAAGACGAAATGTTCTCCGGCGATTTCGACCCGCGTCACTGAGATCAGGGCCGCATGAAGCCGTAGTCCTGATCGTCGTCGAGGTTTTCCGCGAGAAAGCGCAACTCGTCGGCCAGGTCTTCGGCGTTGCGCACCGTCTTGCTCTGTTGCACCACCGCGCTGAGCAAGGCGCGCAAACTCAGGCCCGGATCGAAACCCACCTCCAGCGCCATATCCAGACTCTGCCGTGTCTCCTGCCTCGCCCACTCGTAAACACTCATGCCGCTGCTCCTGAAGGAATTTGGCCGAGCATGAAATGCCGTGCGGGTGGCGGGTTTGATGTGGATCAAGACTTGGGGTCGTCGTCCTTCCAGGGCGCCGAAAGGTAGCGGGTGCGGTTGAAGGTTTCCAGCCACTCGGGGCTGAACACCACCAGCGCACTGATCACCATGCCGTTGATAAAGGCTTCGGGGAAAATCAGCAGCCACAGGTAGCCGATGAAGTCTTCCAGCCATTCCGGCATGGCGAACAGACCGTCGTACCACAGCAGGCCCAGGCTCAATGTCAGGCACAGCAACGCCGACAACGCCGCCGCAAAGAACCCGGAACAGAAGATGTACACAAACGGATTACGCGGCTGGGCACGCTCGACGATGATCGCCACGCACTCGGTGATCAACACCGGCAACAGGATCAGCAACGTACCGTTGACCCCGACCGCCGCCAGATCCTGGCGCCCGAGCAACACCAGCCCCAACTGCGCCACCAGCCCGCCGATGATCGCCAGCGGCCAGTCGAGCAGCAACGTCACGGCGGTCATGCCGATAAAGTGATAAGAAACCCCGGTGTCGAAATCCCTGCGCACCATCCACAGCAGAAACAAGGCGAACACCGTGCCGAACAGCAGATGCTGGCGGCGACTGTCAGTGAACAACTCGACCCACGGCGCACGACAGATCGCCCAGACCAGCACCGGCAGGTAAATCAGCCAGCCAAGTGTCAGGCTCGTCGACGACAGCAGTTCTGCACCGATCATGAATCCCTTACCTTCTCCATGGGTTTGATTCCTTCATCGGAGTCTACACCGCCCTCTTCCGGGCATCAGCCGATGCAAAGCTTTCTGCTTGTCGCATTTGAACGCTAAGCTTGGGCCTATGGATGACTCAGATTACTTACGCCTGCTGACCATTGCGGCCGAGCAAGCCAACGCGTTCCTGTCCAATGCCCGCAAATGGGAGCGTGAGCGTTGGGTCTGCCAGCGCCTGCTGCAAGGCTTGAACATCCCTTACCGCGCCGATGAGTTCGCCCCCGCCGGCGAGCCGCCGGACGTGCTGTTTCGCGATGCCAATTTCGAAGTGTTCTTCGTTCTCGATGAAGGCCGCCGACTCAACGACGAATGGCGCGATGAACTGCAACGTCGCCGCAGTGCGTTTTCCCTCAGCCAACTGGTGCGCCGTGAAGCCAAGCCACGGCGGATCCCGGCCAATGAGTTCTTGCTGCGACTGGCGCCGACCTTGCGCAAAAAAGCGCACAACTACAAAGAACGCGGTATGGATCTGGGTGAACTGGACATCATTGCCTTCGCCAGCCTCAAGCGCGAGGTGCTGGACCTGAACAGCCATTTTCCACCGCCGACCGAGTATCTGCGTCAGGGTTGGCGCTCGCTGTCGCTGGTCGGCCCGACCTTCGCCCGGGTGCTGTTCGCCCATCCCGATGCGCCGGACTTTCTGCGCAGCAACCTCGGTCGCAGCATCGTCTTCGATGTCGGGATCAGCCTGTGACGCCGCTGCAGCAGTTGATTGCCGACGTCCCGCAGACTGGCCGCGTACGCTGGATCGGCGTGCGCCCCGAGTCTCGCGGCCCGATGATCGAGCTCGACGCCGTCGAGGCACGGCTCGAAGCCGGATTGACCGGTGACCACGCCCGCCCCGGCGTGCGCAATGCGCGGCAAGTGACGTTGATTCAGTTCGAACACCTGGCGGTCATCAGCGCGTTGATGGGCCGGCCTGAAGATCAACCCGTGAGGCCTGAAGACCTGCGGCGCAATCTGGTCATCAGCGGTATCAATCTGTTTAGTCTCAAGGGTCGGCGCTTTCGCATCGGTCAGGCAATATTCGAGACCACCGGCTGGTGTCAGCCCTGCGCGCGCCTGCAAAACAACCTTGGCCCCGGCACCTTTCAAGCGGTGCGCGGGCATGGCGGAATTACCGCGCGGGTGTTACAAAGCGGGATCATTCGCCTCGACGACGGTGTTTCTGTCGAACCGGTTCCGGCCAGTGGCTATGCTGCATTCAACCCGGGTTAAAAACCGCTGTAGCTTCCCCACCTTCAGCAACGTCTACCTGACGAGGCCTTTATGACCAGCCGCCTGAACCCCGAAGACCAGAAGCATGTCGAAGAGTACCTGCAGTTGTCCCAACACCGTGTCGAGCGCCGGCCTTTCCGGCCGTGGATGCTTCTGGTGCTGGTGCTGGCAGTGACCATTGGTCTGGGCTTGCTGAGCCGATTAATCAGTTACCTGACGCTATGAGCTGCCTCGCGCTCGCTCGGGTAACCGCACCGATTTCCTTTAAAAACCTTGCGAGTTATCCCTATGTCCCATCGTATTGTTATTGTCGGCGGCGGCGCCGGCGGTCTGGAGCTGGCTACCCGTCTGGGTAAGACTCTGGGCAAGCGCGGCACGGCCAGTGTGATGCTGGTCGACGCGAACCTCACGCACATCTGGAAACCACTGCTGCATGAAGTGGCCGCCGGATCGCTGAACTCTTCCGAAGACGAACTCAACTATGTTGCTCAGGCGAAATGGAACCACTTCGAGTTCCAGCTGGGGCGCATGAGCGGGCTTGATCGCGCGCAGAAGAAAATCCAGCTGGCAGCCACCTACGACGAGAACGGCGTGGAACTGGTACCGGCTCGTGAAGTGGCCTACGACTCGCTGGTGATCAGTGTCGGCAGCACCACCAACGACTTCGGTACCCAGGGCGCGGCGCAGCACTGTCTGTTCCTCGACACTCGTAAACAGGCCGAGCGTTTTCACCAGCAACTGCTCAACCACTATCTGCGCGCGCATGCCGGGCAGACCGATGTGATCGAGCAGATCAGCGTAGCGATCGTCGGAGCCGGCGCCACGGGCGTCGAGCTGGCGGCAGAACTGCACAACGCGGCGCATGAGCTGGCTGCATACGGCCTGGACCGGATCAAACCGGAGAACATGCACATCACCCTGATCGAAGCCGGCCCTCGGGTGCTGCCAGCCCTGCCGGAGCGCATCAGCGGCCCGGTGCACAAGACTCTGGAGAAACTCGGGGTCAATGTGATGACCAACGCTTCGGTCAGCGAAGTGACCGCCGACAGCCTGATCACCGCCGATGGCAACGTCATCAAGGCCAGCCTGAAAGTCTGGGCTGCCGGGATTCGCGCGCCGGGTTTCCTCAAGGACATCGACGGTCTGGAAACCAACCGTATCAATCAGCTGCAAGTGCTGCCGACGTTGCAGACCACCCGCGACGAAAACATTTTCGCCTTCGGTGACTGCGCCGCGTGCCCGCAACCGGGTTCGGATCGCAACGTGCCACCGCGTGCGCAAGCCGCGCACCAACAAGCTTCGTTGCTGGCCAAGTCGCTCAAGCTGCGCATCGAAGGCAAAACCCTGCCGGAGTACAAATACACCGACTACGGCTCGCTGATTTCGCTGTCGCGCTTCTCGGCTGTGGGTAACTTGATGGGCAACCTGACCGGCAGTGTGATGCTCGAGGGCTGGCTCGCGCGGATGTTCTACGTGTCGCTGTACCGCATGCACCAGATGGCGCTGTACGGGCCGTTTCGCACGGCGATGCTGATGCTGGGCAGCAAGATCGGTCGCGGTACCGAGCCACGCTTGAAGCTGCATTGATTTAAAACGGTGGGAGCGGGCTTGCTCGCGAAGAGGTCGTGTCATTCAACATTCCTGTCGACTGATACACCGCTTTCGCGGGCAAGCCCGCTCCCACATTGTTTTGCGCAGCTCACAAATCCAGCTCACTCCTACAATCGATCTCTGTTCATCAGAGCTGGAAGCGCCGCACCATGCCTTGCAGCGCGTTGGCCAGTTGCGACAGTTCGTGACTCGACGCGCTGGTCTGATCGGCGCCCGCTGCCGAACGGACCGACAGGTCGCGAATGTTCACCAGGTTACGATCCACTTCCCGCGCAACTTGCGCCTGCTCTTCGGCGGCACTGGCGATCACCAGATTGCGCTCATGAATCTCATGCACTGACGCGGTGATGGTTTCCAGCGCCTCCCCGGCGCGCTCGGCCAACGCCAGCGTGGTCGTGGCCCGTGCAGCGCTGGCCTGCATCGAATCCAGCGCCAGGCTTGAGCCACTGCGCATGCCCTGCACCATCTGCTCGATCTCCTGCGTCGATTGCTGAGTGCGATAGGCCAGCGCCCGCACTTCATCGGCGACCACCGCAAAACCTCGTCCGCTCTCCCCTGCGCGGGCCGCCTCGATGGCGGCGTTGAGCGCAAGCAGGTTGGTCTGCTCGGCAATGGCACGGATCACATCCAGCACTTTGCCGATGTCCTGTGACTGGTTGGCCAGCGATTGCACCAACTCGCCGGTGTGCTGCACGTCGCTGGCCAGCGCATTGATGGCCGATGCGGTGTCGCTGACCCGCGCCTGTCCCCGTTGCGCCGACTCACTGGATTGACGGGTGGCATCGGACGTCGACACGGCATTGCGCGCGACTTCTTCAACGGCCGTGGTCATTTCATTGACCGCCGTGGCGGCCTGTTCGATTTCGTTGTTCTGCTGCTGCAGACCTTGTGTGCTGCCGAGCGTCACCGCATTCAGCTCATCAGCAGCGGTGGCCAGTTGCGTGGCCGAACCGCTGATGCCTTGCAGCGTTTCCCGCAGGTTCTGCTGCATGGTCGCCAGCGCCTTGAGCAAACGACTGACCTCATCGTTGCCGTGGGTTTCGATCGGTCGGGTCAGATCGCCCCGGGCCACGCTTTCGGCAGCGCTGACAGCGCTGCTCAGCGGACGGACGATGCTGCGGGTGAGCAACATGGCCAGGGCCACCGTGGCCAGCGCCGCCAGCGCGATGAACAGACTGACGATGGTGCGCGAGGTCTGATAGTGGTCAGCGGATTTCTGGCTTTCAGCGGCCACCTGTCTGGCGAACAGATCCGCCAGGTCATTGAGTTGCTTGCCGGAGCCGTCGACCACGGTTTTCATATCAATCAGCAGCAGTTTGGTCAGTGCGTCACGCTGGCCTTGATCGGCCAGGGTGAAGGATTGCGCGATACCGGTGCGATACTCGGCAAAGGTTTTTTTGAACTGGTCATAGAGCTGCTGGCCTTCCGGCGTGGTGACCAGTTTGTCGTAGGCGGCGATCTTCTCGCTCAGCTCCTTGTCGCGAGTGTCCATCTGGCTGCGGTAAGTCGCAATGTTCTTCGGATCCTGATCAAGTGCCATGCGCAGGGAAATCGTGCGGATCCGCAGCATCAACTCACGAATCTCGTCGCCGCCGCGAATGCTCGGCAGCCACTGGCTCTCTACCGCGACCTCACTGTCACGGATGCTCGACATCTGCCCCAAGGCAAATACCCCAAGCAACGCCACCAGTACCGCGATCAGGGCAAAACCCAGCGCGGCACGTGGAGCAATATTCAATTGACGAAGCAACATGAGGACGCCCTTATTCTTGTATTGGCCAGATTGAAGGGGCGAACAGCGGCAGTCCCCTCTCGTTAGCGGGCTATCGGCAAGTTGTACGATGACTTGAAGGGAATTGTCTTTCGCGAGGACAAAAAAAATCCCCGTATCTTTCGATACGAGGATTTTCAATATGGTCGGGGTAAGGGGATTCGAACTCCTGACATCCTGCTCCCAAAGCAGGCGCGCTACCGGACTGCGCTATACCCCGGTAAAAAAAAGGCGACCTTTCAAAGATCGCCTTCTTCGATCAGCGCTTTTGGCCTCTGATCTTAAGATTCGATCCCAGTGTTACCTGGTTTCAAAAATGGTGGGTCGTGTGGGATTCGAACCTACGACCAATTGGTTAAAAGCCAACTGCTCTACCAACTGAGCTAACGACCCAAAAATGGTCGGGGTAAGGGGATTCGAACTCCTGACATCCTGCTCCCAAAGCAGGCGCGCTACCGGACTGCGCTATACCCCGGTTTGAAATTGGCTCCGTGACCAGGACTCGAACCTGGGACCCAATGATTAACAGTCATTTGCTCTACCGACTGAGCTATCACGGAACTACATATTTCAATTTACAACGGTGAATCTTACAGCTCTTAGACGTCGTTCGCATCGCTGCGTTCGTGTGTCTGAGGCGCGCTATTCTACAACCTAGAACACCTCTGTCAACCCCCTAAATCGCTTTCAAGTTAATGATTTGCAACTTATTTCAGATTTCAGCTCAGTGAGCTGAGATGCTGCGGGTGACTGACTGCGGGGCGCACTTTACAAGCCTTTTCCTTAGAGTTCAACAGCCTAACGAAAAAAAGGCCTCGCAAAGCGAGGCCTTCCTTATTTCATTGGCTTTGCCGCTCAGTCGAAAACGATTTCGTCGTTCACGACCTTGCCGGTCGCCGTATCGCCCGGCAGGAAATGCCCTGACAGGATCAACTGCGCCAACGGGTTTTCGATCCAGCGCTGGATCGCACGTTTGAGCGGACGTGCGCCATACACCGGGTCGTAACCCACGGCAATCAACTTGTCCATGGCTTCCGGACTCAGTTCCAGCTTCAGCTCGCGCTCGGCCAGACGACTGCGCAGACGGCCCAGCTGGATCTCGGTAATGCCCGCGATCTGATCCCGCGCCAGCGGCTCGAAAATCACCACTTCGTCGACCCGGTTGATGAACTCCGGACGGAAGTGCGACGTCAGCGCGTCCATCACCGCTGCACGCTGGGCCTCACGGTCACCGACCAGTTCCTGGATCTGCGACGAACCGAGGTTCGACGTCATGACGATCACGGTATTGCGGAAATCCACCGTGCGCCCGTGACTGTCGGTCAGACGGCCGTCCTCCAGCACTTGCAGCAGGATGTTGAACACATCCGGGTGCGCCTTCTCGACCTCATCCAGCAGGATCACCGAGTAAGGCTTGCGACGCACCGCTTCGGTCAGGTAACCACCCTCCTCGTAGCCAACATAGCCTGGTGGTGCGCCGATCAGCCGTGCCACGGAATGTTTCTCCATGAACTCGGACATATCGATCCGCACCATCGCCTCTTCAGTATCAAAGAGGAATTCGGCCAGCGCCTTGCACAGCTCGGTTTTACCGACACCGGTCGGGCCGAGGAACATGAACGAGCCGCTTGGACGATTCGGATCCGCCAGCCCGGCACGCGAACGGCGCACCGCGTTGGAGACCGCAACCACCGCTTCGTCCTGACCGATCACGCGCTGGTGCAACAGGCTTTCCATCTTCATCAGCTTGTCGCGCTCGCCTTCGAGCATTTTCGACACCGGAATACCGGTCCACTTCGAAACGACTTCGGCGATTTCCTCTTCGGTCACCTTGCTGCGCAGCAACTGGTTTTCGCTCTTGCCGTGCTGGTCGACCATTTGCAGGCTGCGCTCCAGATCCGGGATCACCCCGTACTGCAATTCGGCCATGCGGTTGAGGTCGCCTTTACGGCGCGCCGCTTCCAGCTCCTGACGCGACTGCTCGATCTTTTGCTGAATCTGCGCCGAACCCTGTACCTCGGCTTTTTCCGAGTTCCAGATTTCTTCCAGATCCGAGTACTCACGCTCGAGACGGACGATTTCTTCCTGGAGTTTTTCCAGGCGTTTCATCGCCGCTTCATCGCTTTCTTTCTTCAATGCCTGGGACTCCACCTTCAACTGAATCAGGCGACGCTCCAGACGATCCAGCACTTCCGGCTTGGAGTCGATCTCCATGCGGATACGGCTGGCGGCCTCGTCGATCAGGTCGATGGCCTTGTCCGGCAGTTGCCGGTCAGTGATGTAACGATGGCTGAGCTTGGCCGCGGCGATAATCGCGCCGTCGGTGATCGCCACTTTATGGTGAACCTCATAACGCTCCTTGAGGCCACGCAGGATGGCGATGGTGTCTTCTTCGCTCGGCTCGTCCACCAGCACTTTCTGGAAACGCCGCTCAAGCGCCGCATCCTTCTCTATATATTGGCGGTACTCGTTGAGCGTGGTTGCGCCGACGCAGTGCAGTTCACCGCGCGCCAGTGCCGGTTTGAGCATGTTGCCGGCATCCATCGAGCCTTCGCCCTTGCCAGCGCCGACCATGGTGTGCAGTTCGTCGATGAACAGAATGATCTGCCCTTCCTGCTTCGACAGCTCGTTGAGCAGGGCTTTCAGGCGCTCTTCGAACTCACCGCGATACTTGGCACCGGCAATCAGCGCGCCCATGTCCAGCGACAGCAGACGTTTGCCCTTGAGGCCGTCCGGCACTTCACCGTTGATGATGCGCTGGGCCAGACCTTCGGCAATCGCGGTTTTACCCACACCAGGTTCACCGATCAGCACCGGGTTGTTCTTGGTGCGGCGCTGCAGAACCTGAATGGTGCGGCGAATTTCGTCGTCACGGCCGATCACCGGATCGAGCTTGCCTTCTTCGGCACGCTTGGTCAGGTCGACGGTGTATTTATCCAGCGCCTGACGCGACTCTTCGTGGTTGGCGTCATTCACCGCCTCACCACCGCGCAGGTTGTTGATCGCGTTTTCCAGGGCTTTCTTGCTCACGCCCTGGCCGAGCAGCAACTTGCCGAGCTTGCTGTTCTCGTCCATCGCGGCGAGCAGCACCAGCTCACTGGAAATGAACTGGTCGCCCTTCTGCTGGGCCAGACGATCCGCCTGATTGAGCAGACGCGCCAAGTCCTGCGACATGTTCACGTCGCCGGTCGGGTTCTGGATTTTCGGTAATTGGTCGAGCTCTTTGGTCAGCTCTTTACGCAAGCTGTTGACGTCGAAGCCGACTTGCATCAACAGGGGTTTGATCGAACCACCCTGCTGTTCAAGCATGGCTTGCATCAAGTGCGCCGGCTCGATGGCCGGATGATCGTGGCCGACAGCCAGGGATTGGGCGTCGGACAACGCCAACTGAAGTTTGCTGGTTAAACGGTCTATACGCATGGGGTCACCTTCCTTTTGAGCAGGCCGGACCTAAAAACCATCCTGAATAAAGAAACCTGCCAGATACCACTGTAGATGTGGTCGATTCTGGGAGATTCAAGCGGCGGACAGTTGATGCAGATCAGTCAGTCTAGCGGGTGAGCCAGATTAAGGAGGCGAACCGACCTGTGCGCGACGCACGGCGGTAAGAAAAGAAGCGCGGGTCGGTCACGGTGCAGAAACCGCCGCCATAAACCGCGGTGACACCGCGTTCAGCCAGACGCAGGCGCGCCAGCAGATAGATGTCAGCCATGAACTTGCCTGCATTGTGGCTGGGCACGAAGGCGGCTGCCGCTTCGGGCAATTGACTGACGAAGACCTCGCGTACTTCCGGGCCGACTTCGAAGGCTTTCGGCCCGATGGCAGGGCCGAGCCAGACCAGCACGTCCGCCGCAGCGGTGTCGAGATGATCGAGGGTGGCTTCAAGTACGCCCGCCGCCAACCCGCGCCAGCCGGCATGAGCCGCCGCAACGCGAGTGCCGGCACGGTTGCAGAACAATGCCGGCAGGCAATCCGCGGTCATCGCCGTGCAGGCAACCCCGGGAGTTGCCGTCCAACTGGCGTCGGCGGTGGCGACCACGCCCGGATCAGCATGAGCCACGTCAATTCCGTGCACTTGCTGCAACCAGGCAGGCTTGATCGAGAAGTGTTCGGTCAGACGCCGACGATTCTCGGCTACTGCTTCCGGGCGATCATCGACGTGATCGCCCAGATTGAGGCTGTCGAACGGTGCCTCGCTGACACCCCCCTCGCGGGTGGTGACACAGGCCCTGACGCTGGCCGGCGCTGGCCAGTCCGGCGTCAGCCAGTTCATCCGACGAATGCCTCGCGATCCTGCTTGAGCAGGGTCAGCAGCCAGACGAAATCTTCCGGCAGCGGCGATTCCCAGCTCATGCGCTCACCGCTGGTCGGATGATCCAGTTCAAGGAAGCGCGCGTGCAATGCCTGACGCGGGAAGTGCTTGAGCGATTCGACCATGGTCGGGTTCGCGGCAGGCGGAATACGGAAACGCCCGCCGTACGCCGGGTCGCCGACCAACGGGAAGTTGATGTGCGACATGTGCACACGGATCTGGTGAGTCCGGCCGGTTTCCAGTTTGACCCGCACGTGCGTGTGCGAACGGAAACGCTCCAGCACGCGGTAGTGACTGACGGCCGGCTTGCCGCCTTCCATCACTGCCATGCGTTGGCGCTGCTGGCCGTGACGGCCGATCGGGGCGTTAATCTTGCCCCCGGCGGTCACGACACCGATCACGATGCACTCGTAGATCCGGCTGACGCTGCGGCTTTGCAGCTGGGCAACGAGCTTGGTCTGCGCCTGAATGGTCTTGGCCACCACCATCAGACCGGTGGTGTCCTTGTCCAGGCGATGCACGATACCGGCGCGCGGGACATTGATGATGTCCGGCACGTGGTGCAGCAAGGCGTTGAGCAAGGTGCCATCGGCGTGGCCGGCAGCCGGGTGCACCACCAGGCCCGCAGGCTTGTTGATCACCAGGATGTCGTCGTCTTCATAGACGATGTCGAGTTCGATGTCCTGGGCGATCCACTCGCCCTGGGCTTCCTGCTCGGCAGTCAGCTCAAGGATGGCTCCGCCATGAACGATGTCGCGCGGGCGGATGACCGCCCCGTCCACAGTCAGGCGACCTTCTTTGATCCAGGCGGAAAGGCGCGAGCGTGAGTGCTCAGCGAAGAGTTGGGCGGCGACTTGATCGAGGCGTTGGCCGCCCAAATCGGACGGCACCTCTGCGCGAAGTTCAATTTTATCGGACATGCTCTGACTGGGCGTCGGCACAGCCTTTGGTTTCGGCTGCGCGCTTGTGGTTAAATACGGCGTCTTTTGCCCCGAGGCTTTTCAACGGGGCGCTCATCATAACAGGACGGCCCCGCCCAAGACAGCGGCCGTCATAGGGACGCAAGCCGCCATGCAAGTGAAACACCTGCTGCTGATCGCCATCCTCGCATTGACCGCTGCTTGCTCATCGAAGGAAGTCGTAGACGAAAACCTCAGCGAAGCCGAGCTGTATCAACAGGCTCAGACTGACCTGGACAACAACAGCTACACCAGCGCCACAGCCAAGCTGAAGGCCCTGGAGTCGCGTTATCCGTTCGGTCGCTACGCCGATCAGGCACAGCTGGAGTTGATCTACGCCAACTACAAGAACGCCGAGCCGGAAGCTGCAAAGTCCGCCGCCGAGCGTTTCATTCGTTTGCATCCGCAGCATCCGAACGTGGATTACGCGTATTACCTCAAGGGTCTGACCTCTTTCGACCAGGACGTCGGCCTGCTGGCGCGCTTCCTGCCGCTGGACATGACCAAGCGTGACCCGGGCGCTGCCCGCGACTCGTACAACGAGTTCGCGCAGCTGACCAGCCGCTACCCGAACAGCCGCTACGCGCCGGACGCCAAGCAGCGCATGATCTACCTGCGCAACCTGCTGGCGGCCTACGAAATCCACGTAGCCGACTACTACCTGACCCGTCAGGCCTACGTCGCCGCCGCCAACCGTGGTCGTTATGTAGTGGAAAACTTCCAGGAAACCCCATCGGTCGGCGACGGCCTGGCGGTGATGACCGAGGCTTACCAGCGTCTGCACCTGGACGAGCTGGCCGCCACCAGCCTGGAAACCCTGAAGCTCAACTACCCGAACCACCCGAGCCTGAAGGACGGTCAGTTCGTGCCATCGGTCGCCGAAGCCGACAACCGTTCGTTCCTGAGCAAGGCGACTTTGGGCCTGATCGAGTCGCGTCCGCCGCTGCCGCCGGGAGAAACCCGCGCCAACCAGGACGTGCAGAAGCAGTTCCAGGATGCAAAAGACGCGATCCCGAACGAGCTCAAGCCAAAAGACGAAAACGGCGAAGTGATCGAAGAAACTCACGAAGCCGCCGGCAACAACGACGACCGCTCGTGGTTCAGCTACATGACTTTCGGCATCTTCGACTGATCACACCGGGTACACAAAAAAGGGAGATCTGCGGATCTCCCTTTTTCATTGCCGGGCGTTAATAGTCTGTGCGCCTGGCGACTCCTTGGCTAAACTGCCGAATCATTAGCCGAAAAGCCGCCCATCATGCTTCGTTTACTGTTCTGGATTGTCCTGATTTTCGCTGCGGTATGGCTGTGGCGAAAATTCAAGGCGCCCTCCGCGTCTGCCCAATCGCCCCGCGAGCAAGACGCCGCGCCGATGGTGCGTTGCGCTCATTGCGGCGTGCACCTGCCGCGCGATCGCGCGCTGAACCTTCAGCAACAGTGGTATTGCAGCCAGGCTCACCTTGAGCAAGGCCCAGGCACCAGTGATCGCTGAGGCCGCCAACGCCGACAGTAAACAGGCGCAGCGCCTGCTGCGCCTCTATCATCTCTACCGTTTAAGCGTCGGCATCACCCTGGTGCTGCTGATCTCCAGCAACATGGACAACCGCCTGCTGACGTCGGCCGACGACGACCTGCTGCGCAGCGGCAGCTGGTTGTATCTGGTGCTGAACATTTTGCTGGTGGTGTTCCTGGAGAACACCCGCCGCCCGGCGCAGCTGTTCACCCTGGCGCTGGTCGATGTGCTCTTGCTGTGCGGCCTGTTCTACGCGGCGGGCGGCGTGGCCAGCGCCATCGGTAACTTGCTGATTGTCTCAGTGGCGATCGCCAACACCCTGCTGCGCCGACGCATCGGCTTGCTGATAGCCGCCATCAGCGCTCTCGGTATCATTGGTTCAAGTTTCCTGCTGAGTTTCAACCACCCCCTGAGCGCCAACAATTACCTGCAAGCCGGAACCCTGGGCGCCTTGTGTTTTGCCGCTTCACTGCTGGTACAGGGGCTGGTCAGGCGCCTGGAAGTCAGCGAAAACCTCGCCGAACAGCGCGCCAGCGAAGTGGTCGGCCTCGAAGCCCTCAACGCCCTGATTCTGCAGCGCATGCGCACCGGCATCCTGGTGCTCGATGACCAGCGCCGGGTGCAACTGGCCAATCACAGCGCGAAAAGCCTGCTGGCGCAGTCGCACCTTGAGGGGCATTTGATCGATGACTACTCGCCGGCACTGGTCGAGCGCCTGCAACTATGGCTGAGCAACCCGACCCTGCGCCCGCAGAGCCTGAAGATTCCCGGCAACGGCCTGGAACTGCAACCGAACTTCATCGCCCTCGCACAGAGTCCGAACCAGCAAACCCTGGTGTTTCTCGAAGACCTTGCACAAGTCGCCCAGCAAGCCCAGCAACTCAAGCTCGCCGCGCTCGGGCGCCTGACCGCCGGCATTGCCCATGAAATCCGTAACCCGCTGGGCGCCATCAGTCACGCCGCGCAGCTATTGGGTGAGTCCGAGGAACTCGATGGCGCGGATCGGCGTCTGACGCAGATCATCCAAGACCACTCCCAGCGCATGAACCGAGTCATCGAAAACGTCCTGCAACTGTCGCGCCGCCAGCAGAGCGCTCCGCAACGCCTGGATCTGAAACCGTGGCTGGAACGCTTCGTCTGCGAGAGCCGCGAACAGGCGACTGAGCGCCAGTCGATTCATTTACGGATCAACTCCGGGGACTTCATCACATTGATGGACCCCGACCAGCTCACGCAAATTCTCGACAATCTGTTACGCAACGGCTGGCGGCACAGCGCCCTGCTGCACGAGCAGGCCGAGGTCTGGCTGGCACTGTTCATCGACCCCGACAGCCAGTTGGCGGTGCTCGAAGTGCAGGACAACGGCCCCGGTGTACCACCCGATCAGCAGGCCGATCTGTTCGAGCCATTCTTCACCACCAGTAGCCAGGGCACCGGCCTTGGGCTTTATCTGTCCCGTGAGCTGTGCGAAAGCAACCAGGCGCGCCTAGACTTCAAACCACGCCAAGGCGGCGGCTGCTTTCGCATCACCTTTGCTCACGGACGGAAACAAAGTTGAACACGAGCCCACGGCAAAAAATCCTTATCGTCGATGACGAGCCGGATATCCGCGAACTCCTGGAAATCACCCTGGGTCGGATGAAACTCGACACTCTAAGTGCACGCAACCTCGGCGAAGCCCAGGCGCTGTTGCACAACAACACCTTCGACCTGTGCCTGACCGACATGCGCCTGCCCGACGGCACGGGGCTGGACTTGGTGCAGCACATCCAGCAACGTTATCCACAACTGCCGGTGGCGATGATCACCGCGTACGGCAGTCTGGAAACGGCGATCAACGCCTTGAAGGCCGGGGCCTTCGACTTCCTGACCAAGCCGGTTGATCTGACGCGCCTGCGCGAACTGGTCAGCACTGCGTTGCGCATGCCGGCAGCCGGAGGCAGCGTCACCTCGATCGACCGGCGCCTGCTCGGTGACTCACCACCGATGCGCAATCTGCGCAAACAGATCGACAAACTGGCGCGCAGTCAGGCACCGGTCTACATCAGTGGAGAATCGGGCAGCGGCAAAGAACTGGTCGCGCGGCTGATCCACGAACAGGGACCACGCGCCGGCAAGCCGTTCGTGCCGGTCAATTGCGGGGCGATTCCGTCGGAGCTGATGGAAAGCGAATTTTTCGGCCATCGCAAAGGCAGCTTCACCGGCGCAGTGGAGGACAAACCTGGGCTGTTCCAGGCCGCACACGGCGGCACCCTGTTTCTCGACGAAGTGGCGGACCTGCCGCTGTCGATGCAGGTGAAATTGCTGCGGGCGATTCAGGAGAAAGCCGTGCGCAGCGTCGGCGGTCAGCAGGAAACGGTGGTCGATGTGCGCATTCTTTGCGCCACCCACAAGGATCTCGACGCCGAGGTCGCCGCCGGGCGTTTTCGCCAGGACCTGTATTACCGCTTGAACGTGATCGAACTGCGTGTGCCATCCCTGCGCGAACGGCGCGATGACATCGAAGTGCTGGCGGCGCACATGCTCCAGCGTCTGGCGGCAGGCAGCGGCCGCGCGGCGGCTCGTTTGCACACGCAGGCGCTTGAGGCGCTGAAGAGTTACCGCTTTCCGGGAAATGTTCGAGAGCTGGAAAACGTCCTTGAACGGGCGCACACGCTGTGTGAAAACCAGTTGATCGAGGCCGCAGATCTGCGTCTCAGCGAAGGTAATTGCACGGTCGAGGGCGGTATTGCCGACCTGACGCAGATCGATAACCTTGAGGATTATCTGGAGAACGTCGAGCGCAAGCTGATCCTGCAGGCGCTGGAGGAAACGCGCTGGAATCGTACGGCGGCGGCGCAGCGGTTGAGTCTGTCGTTTCGCTCGATGCGCTACAGGCTGAAGAAACTCGGTCTGGATTGAGGCCCCTTCGCGAGCAAGCCCGCTCCCACATTGGGTTTTGTGAACGACAAAAATCAACTGTGGGAGCGGGCTTGCCCGCGAAAGCGGTCTGCCAGCCAGCAGAGAAAAATCCGACTAAATGCGACCTTCAGGCGCATACGGCGCCGGATCAATAATCGGCGCATGCCCCAGCATCACATCGGCAAACAACTGACATGACGCCGGCGCCAGCACCAGCCCGTTGCGGTAATGCCCGCAGTTCAGCCACAAACCCTCAAACCCCGGCACCCGGCCAATATACGGAATCCCCTCAGGCGAGCCCGGACGCAAACCGGCCCAATGCCCCACCACTTCGGCATCCGCCAACGCCGGCAGCAGCTCGACCGCCGAAGCCTTGAGGCTCTCCAGCGCGACATCGGTCGGCGTCTTGTCGTAGCCTTCGTGCTCCAGCGTACTGCCGATCAGAATGTGCCCGTCGCGACGCGGAATCGCATAACGCCCCTTGGCCAGCACCATGCTCGGCAGGAAATCCGCCGCACATTTGTAGAGAATCATCTGGCCCTTGACCGGCTCGACCGGCAACGTCAGATCCAATGTCTTGAGCAGATCACCGCTCCATGCCCCGGCCGTCAGCACGATCTGCTCACCGCGGATCAGGCCTTTGGACGTCTCGACGCCAACCACTCGCCCGCCTTCGCGAACAAACCCGCTGACTTCGCATTGCTCGTGGATGGTCACGTTCGGCAGCGCCAGCAAAGCGGCTTTCAACGATTTGACCAGACGCGGGTTACGCACATTGGCCACATCGGCCATGTAGATCGCCCGGGAGAATCCGCCACCCAGCACCGGCACCGCGTCGTGCGCCGCCGAAATATCCACAGCCCGCAGCGGACGGTTTTCCCGCTCGGCCCAGGCCAGTGCCTCGGCTTCATCATCCAGATCCAGCCAGTACAGGCCTGTGGTGTGCACTTCGGGATCAACCCCGGTATCGGCAAACAGCCGCTCGCCGAGCTGTGGATAAAAATCCTGCGACCAATGCGCCAGCGCGGTGACTGCCGGGCTATAGCGCCACGGGTACAGCGGCGAAACGATACCGCCGCCGGCCCAGGACGACTCCTGACCGACATTCGAACGATCCAGCAGCACCACGCTGCGCACTTCTGAGGCGAGGTTGTAGGCGGTCAGCAGGCCAATCACCCCGCCACCGACAATCACCACTTGCTGTTGCCTGGTCATGTTTGATCCAACCGTAAAAAAGACAGTGGGCGCAAAAAGGCGCCCTTAAGAAGGTACCTCAGCGGCCCCAGCAATCCTTGGTGGTCAGCCCGGTGGTTGCGTTGTTCATACTTCTGACGCCAGTGTTGGTCAGGGTGAAATCCCCGCACTTGTCGGTGGCCATGGTCGTGCCAGCATTACGGGTGGCCGTCAGCAGGAAGGTCTGGTCAGTGATCGTCGGGGTGATGGTGTAGAAATCATTGCCCGTGCTCAGACCGGTGATGCCGGTATAAACATTGTTCTTGGTGTAGAAGCGCTCGAGGATCTGCGCCTGTTCCGAGAGCAGCGACACCACTTCGGCGCGCCGACCTTTTTTCAGGTATTCGGTGTAGCTCGGTGCGGCGATGGTGATGATGATCCCGATGATCGCAATCACGATCATGATTTCGATCAAGGTGAAGCCCCGGTTGAATCTGCGCATGCCTCAAACTCTCACTTACTGTATTTGTCGCCACATGATACGACGGCTGCCGCCACCGGGTTTTTCCACCAGCGTGGTCACGGTGCCACTGGAATCGTTGACGATCTTGCGCGTCGCGCCATTGACGATGGCGTTCAGGGTCGGAATCCCGCCGGTGAACACCACGCCGCTGGAAATCGTGTCGTTGCTGTCGACCACGCCATCGGCGTTGGTGTCGAGCACCGCGTAGTTGAGCATCTTACCGCTGAACGCATCCAGTTCGACCAGTTTGCCGGTGCCGAAACTGGCACACGGGTCGGTGGTATCGACACTGGCGGTGGTGAACACGATGCGCCCGAGTACCAGACTGGCCTGATTGATCACCCGCTCGCCGGTCAGCACGTTGTTGTACACCAGCGGCAGATACCAGCCCTTCTCCGCCGGATAGGTCGTGTCGTTCTGGCTGGTGGTGATGAACTGTCCGGCGCTGCCGGAGAACACCCCGGTCACTGCTTGCGCCTGCAAACTGCTGACGGTCAACTGACCGGAACCACCATCGGCGTCCCACACCGAGTAGAACGCCTGCAAATCCTTGTTGGTCTTGTCGGCGGTCTCGTTGAATTTGCCGGTGCCGACGAAGATCTGTTTGCCCCCCAGCGAATTGTCCGCCAGCAGCGGCTGCGCGGTGATCGGCTGAGTCGCCCCGCCCGCCGTAGTGAAAAGTGGTTTGCCGGAAAACGCCACGCCCCAGCTGTCGGTCGACGTCGCGCTCAGATCGAATTTCCACAGACGCCCTTTCAGATCACCGCCATAAGCGGCCTGCACCACGTTCGACGAATTGACCTTGAGCTTCACCGACGACAGGCCATTAGTGGTTTCGGTACTGTCGATGACGATCTTCTTGATCAACGAACCGTCACGCACATCCAGCACATACAAAGCCGCCACTCCGGAGTTGCTGCCATAACCATTGGCAATGAACGCCGCCCAGCGACCATCGGCCAAGCGTGCCACTTCCGGCCGGGCATAGGCGTAACCCAGATCATTGAATACGTTGGCAGTGTTCACCGTGGCAGGTGCACTGACTTCCCACAGGGCATTGAGCACATTGCCCGCGGACGCGTCGAACAGCTGCAGCGCGTAGAAGGTCTTGCCGCCGGCACCGGTGCCGCCGATGGCCACGGTTTTCCAGGCACTGTTGAACTGAAGATCGTAGACCCCGACCTGGCCGTCCACCAGAAACTTGTGGCTGACGCCATTGATGTACGCCGGATCGGCAATCAGCCGCAGCGACGGCAACACGCTGGACGGCATGTAGGCATAGCGTCGAGTGCCGTTGGCCGAGTTGATCACGTTGACGAAACCGTCATTGGCGTTCACCACCAGATTGGCATTCATGTTCGCCGCTTTGGTGGTCAGGTAAGTGGTGTAGGTGGTGTCGCCCGACAGGTCGGAGGCGGTTTTGTCGCTGGGCGAGGCCAGCACCAGCGGCGAGTTGATGATGTCGCCAAGCAACACGCTGCGCACCTTGAGCCCGGTCTTGTTGGTGCCCTTGCTCCACTCCACCAGATCACTGCCGCTGATGCCGGTGGGCAGGCTCTGGCTGAGCGTCGTCTGTTGGGTCGCGGAAAAGTTGCCGTAGGCCAGAGTCACGGCGGCATTGCTGCTGGTGTTCCACGATTGATAGGTCGGTGCGGTCGCGCCCGGCACGATGGTGGTATCGGTGGTCCACAACGCTGCCGAGGTGTTCACCGCGCCAGCCGAAGTGAAGCCAAAGGATTTGATCGTGCCGCGCCAGTCCTTGGGGTCGTAACTGGTCTGGAAATAACTGGTGCCACTGGCCAGCGTGGTGCCGCTGGTGACACCGCTGCCGCCGGAGCCGGCCTTGGACGTGATTTCACTCAACGCCGACGACAGTGCGGCGTTGAGGCCGGTACTGTCGTTCGCCAGGTAATACTTGCCCTGCCCGTAACTGGCGGCGTCCGACAGCATCGTGTTGGTCGCGGTGAACCCCACGGTGTAGGTGTTCATGTTCTGCTTGGGAAAATCCGCCGAACTCCAGCTCTTGCCCGCCGCATCGACGCCGGTCGAACGCATGTCGATGTCGTAGGCGAACTTGGCGATGTCATCCAGATACAGCGTGTCGCCTTCATTGTCGCCATTGAGGTTGTTGCCGTCATTGTTGATGCCGTCCCAGTTCGGCAAGCGACTTCCGCCCAACGGGTCATTGGTGGGAAACGTGCGGTCATACGTCGGAAGGCCGTCGGTGATCACTACGCCATAGTTCTTCTGGCAGCGGTACTGGATCGGACTGGTGTAAGTGGTGGGTGTGCTGTTGTAGTACGGCGTCATGCCGCGCATGTACCGGGTGATTTCGTAATAGGTTTCCGCCAATGGCGTGTTGGCCACGGCCCCCAAACCACCGATCGCCGAAATCAACGCATTGTAGTTGGCGTCGGCCTGCGCCTGGGTTACGCTGCCGGAGACCGGCGACAGATCACTGATGGAACGAGCGATGTATCCACCGTTGCCGGGGTTGTTGTTGGTGATCGGATTGAAGGTCGACAGCCCCATGCGCAAGGTACGGTTGCTGGTGACCAGCGCGGTGGACACGTTGCGCGCGACGTTGATCCGATAGTCGTTGGGAATCGCCCCGGTGGTGAAGTCGCGCGTGCCGTTGTTGATCGCCAGCCCGACCACGTAGGCGATGTAATCCCCCGTGTAGCGGGTGTTACCACCGCCCACCGGGTCAGGCAGTTTCAGGCACAGCGGCGCAATGCTGTTGTTGTAGAAGGCAAAGGCGCCGCCGGAACAGCCAGAGGTCGGCAGACTCGATAAAAACACCGGATCACCGGTAATCGCTGGCGCATTCAGTGCCGAGCACAGCCCAAGAAAGGCATTACATTGCCGGGCCGGGGTGCGTGTGACGGTCGGATCGAATCCCGCCGCATAAATGATGCTGTTCATGCTGCCGGAATCGTCGATCAGCAACATCACGTTGGGCGGTACCGCAGCCGCGCTCAGCAGCGGCGAGTCGGAAGGCGTGAACGCATAAGCCGGCGCTGCCAGATAAAAGCTCAGCAGCATCCCCGCCAACAACGTCCGGCAGCGCTCAATACTTCGCATAGACGCTCTCCACCACACTGCGCGAAGTACCGGCGATGCCGACTGCGGTCACTCGGTACAAGGTCGCCGAGGTGTTGCTAGGCACGTTCACCGCCGTCAGCGTGGTACCGATGTTCTGCACACCATAGAAGCCGTTACCTGCGGCGACCCACGTCACCCCCGAGGTCGAGTTGAGCCCCGCCGCGCTGACCACCGAGGACTCCGCTGGCGGCGCACATTGCGTGGCGCTGGCACACACCGCCAGCGAATAACTGTCGAGTTGCACCGCACTCTCGCCGATGCGCAACGCCGCCTCGGCGGTCTGGAACGACTGATTACGCAGGCTGACGCTACCGGCCATTTTCTCCTGCAGGTTGGCACTCTGCATCGAGGACAGCCCGATCAAGGTCAGCAGCAACAGAAACACCAGACTGACCAGCAACACCATGCCGCGCTGGGTTTGCCTCTGGTTGAACGTGATCCTCATCATTCCGGCCTCACTGCAAGCGGTTGCGCAAAGCGGCAACCACATTGAAGGTTTGATTGGCCACCCGGTTGTTCGGGTCGGTGAGGGTCAGGCTCAGGCGCACACTGCGGATGCGCGCCGGGTCACTGGGGTTGGCGCTGTAGGAGGACGCCGCGACATCGGTGGCGGACGTCGCCAGACCGAACATGACGCTGAACGCACTGACATTGTTCACCAGCACCTGCTGGGTCGGAGTGCCGCTGCCGGTGCCCATGAGAATCTGGTTGTTGCTGAAGCTGTAGATCAAGCGGCGGATCGGAAAGGCGATCTGCCCGCTCGCCGCCGCCCGCAACCCGGTATAGGCCGTGGCGCTGTTGCGGCAGTCGGAGACCACCGTCCAGGTTGGCGTACCACCATTGCCGCCGACATCGGCAGTGACCAGGGTCAGCTTGAGGTTGCTGTTGTCCCAACTGATCGGGATGATCTGCGCCGCGTTGAAATCCCCCGCCGAGCTCGCGTCAGTAATCGTGCCCAGGCAGCCGAACATGCCGACCATGCGCAGTTCCTGAATCATCTTGCTCAATACAAAACGTGCGTCCTCCTGCATGGCGGCAGCGGTGTTCTGGCTGACGTAAGTGTTCTTGGCCGCGAGAAACGTCTGCACCACGCCCAGCACGATGATCAGCCCGAGCGCCAGGGCGATGAGCATTTCGATCAGGCCGAAACCCCGGTTGGCGTGCTTCATGGGCCGGCCACCGGATCGACCGTGGCACGGCTGGTCAGGACAAAACTGCGTGTGGTACCGGTGGCATTCGCGGCCCGTGAGTCATTCCAGTTGATGGTGATGGTGTACACCCGCTGATTGAGGGTGATCGTACCGGTGGCGGTCGGCCCGCCGAAATTGACGATGTTGGTGGTGAAATCGTAGAGATCCTGATCACGGGCGACGCTGAGGTTGCCTGCGGTCGGCGGCGTGACCGTGTAATCGGCAGCGGAATTGGCGCGGATGCGGTCCATCATGTCGTAGGCGATGAAGCTCGCCTGACTGGTCATCCGGGAACTGTCGGTGTACTTCAGCGCATTCACTTGAACGGCGGCCGCGCCCAATATGCCGACGGTCAGAATCAGCAACGCGACCAGTACCTCGATCAGCGACATGCCCTCCTGTGCCTGTGTGCTCCCTGCCCTCATCCGCAACTTCCACCCAGTTGAATTCGTCCGTTCAGACACACGTTCAGCGTCCTGCTTTGTGTTCCCAGCACATAACTGATGGCCACCGCCGTCGACGGCGCCGCCAGGCCGCCCAGATTATTGAAATCCAGTGCGGTCACTCCTGAGGGTAGCGTCAGAGTCGCGCCGCTGCTCATCGCTGGAACAACCCGTAATACATTGGCCGGAGTGCCAGTACTGTCGTAGACCGACAATTCGCCGGTCCACACGCTGCCGCCGGCGCTCGGGCGCAAGCGTGTGGTCACGCCGCGATCAATCGCCTCCAGCCGTGCATAGTTGATGGCGCGCTGCAGATCACCCATTTCGGTGTCGGCCTTGCTGCTCTGGATCGAGCGAGTGAAGCCTGGCACCGCCAGGGTGATGAGGATCACCAGCACGGCGACCGCAGCCAACAGTTCGGGCAGCGTGAAACCTTTTGTACGATGATCCATCGATGCCCTCCGTTGCCGTCGGCTATACCTGCTTCTACAAGCTAGAACATTCAACCGGTCTGCGTCGGTTGATTTGCCCTGCCCGGCGAAAAGGATTGCGCCGGGCTTCATGCTCCACGGAGGGAGTCGTCATGCCACAGCAGGGTTTCAGTCTGATTGAATTGCTTATGGGACTGGCGATTGGCGCAATTGTTCTGTCGCTGGTCAGTCCGGCCTTCGCGGCCTTCACTGAATCGACTCATCGCGACCTGGCGGCCCGGTCGCTGCTCGAGGGCATTCGCAACGCCCGCACACAGGCCATCACCCGCAATCAGAGCGTGGTGATCCATGGCATCAATGGCGACTGGAGTCAGGGCTGGCGGATCATTCTGGATATCAGCGGCAAGGGGCCGCTGGACAGCAGCAATCCACTGCTGCTGGAGCACGCGAGTGACGGGCGAATACCGATCGTCGGCAATTGGCTGGTCAGACGTTATGTGCGCTTCAGCAGTCTGGGACAACCGCTGATGCCCGGGCGGGCATTTCAGGCAGGGACGTTACATCTCTGCTCGGCACAGGAGCCGGTCAGCCAGCTCCAGGTGGTGCTGGCGGCGACCGGTCGGGTGCGCCTGACCAGCACAAAGGCTGAGCAGGCGCTGTGCCTGAAGGCGAAGAGCGTCAGATCGAACGGACGCGCAGCTCTTTCGGCATCGAGAAGGTGATGTTCTCTTCGCGGCCGGCCAGTTCATCGGCACCGGTCGCGCCCCAGGCTTGCAACTGCTGGATCACGCCGCGAACCAGCACTTCCGGTGCGGAGGCACCAGCGGTGATGCCGATGCGCTCGACACCCTCGAACCAGCTCTTCTGCAGGTCTTCGGCGCCGTCGATCAGGTAGGCCGGCGTGGCCATGCGTTCGGCCAGTTCACGCAGACGGTTGGAGTTGGAGCTGTTCGGGCTGCCCACCACCAACACTACGTCGCACTCGTCGGCCAGTTGCTTGACCGCATCCTGACGGTTTTGCGTGGCGTAGCAGATGTCGTCCTTGCGCGGGCCACCGATGGCCGGGAAACGTGTGCGCAGGGCATCGATCACGCGGCTGGTATCGTCCATCGACAGGGTGGTCTGGGTCACGAACGCCAGTTTTTCCGGATTACGCACCTGCAGTTCGGCCACGTCTTTTTCGTCTTCGACGAGGTAGATCGCGCCGCCATTGCTGCCGTCGTACTGGCCCATGGTGCCTTCGACTTCAGGGTGACCGGCGTGGCCGATCAGGATGCACTCACGGCCGTCGCGGCTGTATTTGGCGACTTCGATGTGTACCTTGGTAACCAGCGGACAGGTGGCGTCGAATACTTTCAGGCCACGACCGGCGGCTTCGCTGCGCACGGCCTGAGAAACGCCGTGGGCACTGAAGATCACGATGACGTCGTCCGGCACCTGATCCAGTTCCTCGACGAAGATCGCGCCACGACTGCGCAGGTCCTCGACCACGAACTTGTTGTGCACCACTTCATGACGCACGTAGATCGGCGGCCCGAAGACTTCCAGGGCGCGGTTGACGATTTCGATCGCCCGGTCCACGCCGGCGCAGAAGCCACGGGGGTTGGCGAGTTTGATTTGCATGCTGTGCCTCGTGTCTTGCGCGCGAAATAAATTTACGTCCTGCTGATCGAGCACATTGCTCAAATCCAGCAAAAATCCAATGTGGGAGCGGGCTTGCTCGCGAAAGCAGTGTGTCAGACAACTTCTATGTTGAATGTCAGTCAGCATTCGCGAGCAAGCCCGCTCCCACAATGTTCTGAGGTGTAACTCAGATCGCTTTGACGGAGATGATCTCTACGTCAAAGGTCAGCGTTTTGCCCGCCAGCGGGTGGTTGAAGTCGACGGTCACTTGCGCGTCGTCGAATTCTTTCACCACACCCGGCAGCTCAGTATTGGCCGCATCGTTGAAGATCACCAGCAGACCCGGTGACAGTTCCATGTCGGCAAACTGCGCGCGCGGGATGATCTGTACGTTTTGCGGGTTCGGCTGGCCGAAAGCGTTTTCCGGCTCGACGGTCAGCGTACGCTTGTCGCCGGCCTTGAAGCCGAACAATGCCGCTTCGAAACCCGGCAGCAGGTTGCCGTCGCCGACCTTGAAGGTCGCCGGGGCCTTGTCGAACGTGCTGTCGACCGTATCGCCGTTCTCCAGGCGCAATGCAAAGTGCAAAGTGACTTCCGTGTTCTGGCCGATGCGTTGCTCAGCCAATACCTGTTCAGTCATGAACGGCTTCTCCGGTTTTCTTACTTTTGAACATGTCCAGTGCCAGCATCACCGCACCGACGGTGATGGCGCTGTCGGCGAAGTTGAACGCCGGGAAGTACCAGCGGTTCTGCCAGTGCACCAGAATGAAGTCGATCACATGGCCCAGGGCAATGCGGTCATACAGATTGCCCAGCGCGCCGCCCAGCACCAGCGCCAAAGCGACGGCGAGCCAGGTTTCGTTGCGACCCAGGCGTTTGAGCCAGACCACCAGCACCGCACTGACCACAATCGCGATCAGGGCGAACAGCCAGCGCTGCCAGCCGGAGCTGTCAGCCAGGAAGCTGAAGGCAGCGCCGGTGTTGTAGGCCAGCGTCCAGCTGAAGTAATCGGGAATGATCACGATCTGCTGGAACATTTCGAGCTTGTTTTCGAAGTAGAACTTGCTGGCCTGGTCGATGACCAGAACCAGCAAACTCAACCAGAGCCAGCTCAACCGTCCGAAACGGCCAACGGCATTAGGCATAGTGACGAACCTCGCCGGCGCCGCTGATGTTGTCGACGCAACGACCGCAGATTTCCGGATGCTCCGGGTTCACGCCGACGTCTTCACGGCAGTGCCAGCAACGGGCGCACTTCGGGAAGGCCGATTTGACGATCTTCAGTTTCAGGCCGCTGACTTCGGTGGCTACCGCGTCCGCAGGTGCCTGAACGAAAGGCGCCACGCTGGCGGTCGAGGTGATCAGGACAAAGCGCAGCTCGTTGCTCAGCTTGGCCAGGTCGGCGCTCAGCGCGTCTTCGGCGAACAGCGTCACTTCGGCTTGCAGGTTGCCACCGACGGCTTTGGCCGCGCGCTGGATTTCCATCTCTTTGTTGACCGCCACCTTCACTTCCATGATGCGATCCCAGTAGGCGCGACCCAGCTCGAAGCCTTCCGGCAGCTCGGTCAGACCTTCGTACCAGGTGTTGAGCATCACCGATTCGTTGCGCTCGCCCGGCAGGTACTGCCACAGCTCGTCGGCGGTGAACGCGAGGATCGGTGCGATCCAGCGCACCAGCGCTTCGGAGATGTGGAACAGCGCGGTCTGGCACGAGCGACGGGCCTTGCTGTCGGCGCCGGTGGTGTACTGGCGGTCCTTGATGATGTCGAGGTAGAAACCACCCAGCTCCTGCACGCAGAAGTTGTGGATCTTCGAGTAAACGTTCCAGAAACGGTATTCGCCGTAGTGCTCTTGCAGTTCGCGTTGCAGCAGCAAAGTACGGTCCACCGCCCAGCGATCCAGTGCGAGCATGTCTTCAGCCGGCAGCAGGTCGGTGGCCGGGTTGAAACCGGTCAGGTTGGAAAGCAGGAAACGCGCGGTGTTACGGATGCGACGATAGGCGTCCGCGCTGCGTTGCAGGATCTGCTCGGACACGGCCATTTCGCCGGAGTAGTCGGTCGACGCGACCCACAGACGCATGATGTCGGCGCCCAGAGTGTCGTTGACTTTCTGCGGCGCGATCACGTTGCCCAGCGACTTGGACATCTTGCGGCCGGACTCGTCGACGGTGAAGCCGTGGGTCAGCAGTTCGCGGTACGGCGCGTGGTTGTCGATGGCGCAACCGGTCAACAGCGACGAGTGGAACCAGCCACGGTGCTGGTCGGAACCTTCCAGGTACAGGTCGGCGCGTGGGCCGGTCTCGTGGCCCATCGGGTGCGAACCACGCAATACGTGCCAGTGGGTGGTGCCCGAGTCGAACCAGACGTCGAGGGTGTCACTGATCTTGTCGTACAGCGGCGCTTCGTCGCCCAGCAGTTCGGCGGCGTCGAGTTTGAACCAGGCTTCGATGCCTTCGACTTCAACGCGCTTGGCGACTTCTTCCATCAGTTCGACGGTGCGTGGGTGCAACTCGCCGCTTTCCTTGTTGAGGAAGAACGGGATCGGCACGCCCCAGTTACGCTGCCGGGAGATGCACCAGTCCGGACGGTTGGCGATCATCGAGTGCAGGCGCGCCTGGCCCCAGGCCGGAACGAACTTGGTCTCTTCGATGGCTTTGAGCGAGCGCACGCGCAGGGTGTCGCCGCTGACCGGCTCCTTGTCCATGCCGATGAACCACTGTGCGGTGGCGCGGTAGATCAGCGGGGTCTTGTGGCGCCAGCAGTGCATGTAGCTGTGTTCGATGACGGTGGTGTGCATCAGCGCACCGACTTCGGTCAGTTTTTCGACGATGGCCGGGTTGGCCTTCCAGATGAACTGGCCGCCAAAGAACTCCAGCGACGGCACGTAGACGCCGTTGCTCTGTACCGGATTGAGGATGTCATCGTTGACCATGCCGTATTTCTTGCAGGTCACGAAGTCGTCCACGCCGTAGGCCGGGGCGGAGTGAACCACACCGGTGCCGGCGCCGAGCTCAACGTAGTCGGCCAGGTACACCGGCGACAGACGGTCGTAGAACGGGTGACGGAAGTTGATCAGTTCCAGCGCCGAACCCGGCGCGGTGGCCAGTACGGTGCCTTCAACGCCGTAACGCGACAGGCAGGATTCAACCAGCTCTTCAGCCAGGACCAGCAGCTTGTCGCCGATATCGACCAGGGCGTAGTTGAATTCCGGGTGCACGTTCAGTGCCTGGTTGGCCGGGATGGTCCACGGGGTGGTGGTCCAGATCACGATCGAGGCAGGCTTGCTCAGCGACGGCAGACCGAACGCGGCAGCCAGTTTGGCTTCGTCGGCGATCGGGAAGGCCACGTCGATGGTCGAGGACTTCTTGTTCTCGTACTCGACCTCGGCTTCGGCCAGCGCCGAACCGCAATCGAAGCACCAGTTCACCGGCTTGAGGCCCTTGAACACGAAACCGCCCTTGACGATTTCGGCGAGGGCGCGGATTTCACCGGCCTCGTTCTTGAAGTTCATGGTCTTGTACGGGTTGGCGAAGTCGCCCAGCACGCCGAGGCGGATGAACTCGGTCTTCTGCCCTTCGATCTGCTCGGTGGCGTAGGCACGGCACAGCTCGCGGGTCTTGTCCGCGCCCAGGTTCTTGCCGTGGGTCACTTCAACCTTGTGCTCGATCGGCAGGCCGTGGCAGTCCCAACCCGGAACATACGGCGCGTCGAAACCCGACAGGGTTTTCGAGCGGATGATCATGTCCTTGAGAATCTTGTTCAGCGCATGACCGATGTGGATCGTGCCGTTGGCGTACGGAGGGCCGTCGTGCAGGACGAACTTCGGACGATCCTTGCCAATCTCGCGCAACTTTCCGTACAGGCCAATACTGTCCCAGCGCTGCAGGATCTGCGGTTCGCGCTGTGGCAGGCCGGCCTTCATTGGGAAGGCGGTGTCCGGAAGGTTTAGCGTGGCTTTATAGTCGGTCATTTAAGGCTCTTCATTAGCGATGGGCGCTAGGTGCGGCTAGTGCACGGGCGGCGGCGACATCCGCGTTGATCGCCGTTTTCAGTGCCTCCAGAGAGGCAAAACGCTGCTCTTCACGCAGCTTTTGGTGGAAAACCACCGTCAGACGCCGGTCATACAGATCGCCGGCAAAATCCAGTAGATGAACTTCAAGGTGGGCTTTGCCATCACCTTGAACCGTAGGCCGCACGCCGATATTGGCGACGCCGGGCCAGGTCTTGCCGTCGATGTCCACATCCACCAGATAAACCCCGGTGAATGGCACGCGACGACGCTTGAGTTGAATATTGGCAGTGGGCGTACCCAGTTGCCGGGCCAGTTTCTGACCGTGCAGCACGCGACCGGCGATCCGGTACGGGCGGCCAAGCAAGCGTTCGGCCAAGGCAAAATCGGCGGCGGCCAACGCGTTGCGCACTTGGGTGCTGCTGACGCGAATGCCGTCCAGCTCGACGGTTTGCGCGGCTTCCACGGTAAAACCGTGAACCTGCCCGGCCTGCAGCAGGAAATCGAAATCGCCGAGGCGGTCGCAGCCGAAGCGGAAATCGTCACCGACCTCCAGATGCTGCACGCCGAGACCGTCCACCAGGATGGTATCGACAAATTCACTGGCGCTGAGCTTGCTCAGGCGCTGGTTGAACGCCAGGCACAGCACCCGGTCGACGCCTTCGGCGGCCAGCAGTTGCAGCTTGTCACGCAAGCGGGCCAGACGTGCCGGCGCGGTCTCCGGGGCGAAGAATTCCCGTGGCTGCGGTTCGAAAATCACCACGCAGCTGGGTACGCCCAACTCCAGCGCACGCTCACGCAGACGGGCCAGGATAGCCTGGTGACCACGGTGAACACCGTCAAAGTTGCCAATAGTGGCGACGCAGCCCCGATGCTGGGGGCGCAAGTTGTGGAGGCCTCGAACCAGCTGCATAACGCGCTTCTTGCTCATAAAGTGGTCGATTATAACCACACCCGACGGTCGACGACAGGCAACACCGTAACGCAAAGTGATCGAGCCGACAAAACTGCCGGCCCGCGCCCGTTGATAAAGGCTGAAACCTCAGCTCAAAGCCTTGCGATTGAAGTCACGCAGGCGGAAACCGAGCAGCAGCAACATACCGAAATACGCCACCACACCGGCAATCACCAGCGCACCCAGTCGCAGGAAGCGCTCCAGCATGTGCCCCTGATCCCAGGCCGGCATGAAATGCATACCGAGCAGCAACACCGCCGACATCACCGCGACCGCCACCACCAGTTTGAAGCCGAACAGGTACCAGCCCGGTTGCGGCTGATACATCTTTTGCTTGCGCAGTTGATAGAACAGCAGCCCGGCATTGAGGCAGGCACCGGCACTGATTGCCAGCGCCAGACCGGCGTGAGCCAGCGGGCCGATCAACACCAGGTTGAACAGTTGAGTGACGATCAGGGTGAAGATTGCGATTTTTACCGGTGTGCGGATGTTCTGTTGCGCGTAAAAGCCCGGCGCCAGCACTTTGATCACGATAATCCCGAGCAGGCCGACAGAATAGGCAATCAGCGCACGCTGAGTCATGGACGCATCAAACGCACTGAACTGGCCGTACTGGAACAGCGACACGGTCAGCGGTTCGGCAAGAATCCCCAGCGCCAGTGCACACGGCAACACCAGCACGAAGCACAGGCGCAGGCCCCAGTCGAGGATCCGCGAGTATTCGTGACGATCCTTGCTCGCATAAGTCTTGGCCAGCGTCGGCAGCAAAATGGTGCCCAACGCTACGCCGAGCACGCCGGACGGCAATTCCATCAAACGGTCGGCGTAGTACATCCACGACACCGAACCAGCCACCAGGAACGAGGCGAAAATGGTGTTGATGATCAGCGAAATCTGGCTGACCGAGACACCGATGATCGCCGGCAGCATCTGCTTCATCACCCGCCAGACACCGGTATCACGCAGATTCAAGCGCGGCAGCACCAGCATGCCGATCTTCTTCAGGTGCGGCAGTTGATAGAGCAACTGCGCCAGACCACCGACCAGCACCGCCCAGCCCAGAGCCATGACCGGCGGATCGAAATACGGCGTCAGGAACAGCGAAAACACGATCATGCTGACGTTGAGCAGGGTCGGCACGAAGGCCGGCACCGAAAAGCGGTTCCAGGTATTGAGGATTGCCCCGGCCAGCGAGGACAGGGAGATCAGCAATATATAAGGGAACGTCACCCGCAGCAGATCGGAGGTGAGCTGGAATTTTTCTGGCGTATCGGCAAACCCCGGCGCGGTGGCCCAGATCACCCACGGCGCGGCAATCATGCCCAGCGCTGTGACCAGCGCCAGCACCAGGGTCAGCAGGCCCGAGACATAAGCAATGAAGGTGCGGGTCGCCTCTTCGCCTTTCTGACTCTTGTATTCGGCCAGAATCGGCACGAAGGCTTGGGAAAACGCGCCCTCGGCGAAGATTCGCCGCAGCAGGTTGGGCAATTTGAAGGCGATGAAGAAGGCGTCCGTCGCCATTCCGGCGCCGAATGTGCGAGCGATGAGCGTGTCACGGACGAACCCCAGAATCCGGGAAAGCATCGTGATAGAGCTGACAGCGGCCAACGATTTGAGCAGATTCATTGAGGGAATTAGTGCCTGTCGATAAACAGCAGGCGAACAATGCGCCCACTTGTGCGATACTCCGCGCCGCAACAGCACAGAGCCAAAGCTCGCGAGTTTACAGGTCAAGCGCCGGAAATAAATATCCCGCCTCTTTACACCTACCACTTAGCGGAACGTTTCAAGCGCCCTTGACAAGACTTCAACTCATCGGCATGATTCGCGGCCTATTTTGTTTGCTATTTCCTAAAAAGTCTTTCGAGGAGCTCGACGGTGGCCAACTCACCTTCCGCCAAAAAACGTGCAAAACAGGCTGAGAAGCGTCGCAGCCACAACGCCAGCCTGCGTTCCATGGTTCGTACCTACATCAAGAATGTAGTTAAAGCCATCGACGCAAAAGACGCTGAAAAAGCTCAAGCTGCATACGTTCTGGCTGTGCCAGTTATCGACCGTATGGCCGATAAAGGCATCATCCACAAGAACAAGGCTGCTCGTCATAAGAGCCGTCTGAATGGCCACGTCAAGGCACTGAAAGAAGCTGCTTAATCGACGTAGTCATTAAAAAACCGACCTTAGGGTCGGTTTTTTTATTGCCTGCGATTTGGTGAATCCCGCACATAAAAAAGTGGGAGCGGGCTTGCTCGCGAATGCAATCTGTCAGCCGACATCTCTAGCGACTGACACGACCTCTTCGCGAGCAAGCCCGCTCCCACATTGTGGATTTGCGGTGTTATTGCTGAACCGGAACCCACGGCACGATCGGAATCGCCGTCACCGCATTTTGCGGGCTACCTTCGATCACGCGATCGCTGTAGACCAGGTACACCAGCGTATTGCGCTTCTTGTCGAGGAAACGCACCACCTGCATGGTCTTGAACACCAGCGACGTGCGCTCCTTGAATACCTCGTCGCCATCCTTCAGTTCACCCTTGAACTTGATCGGACCAACCTGACGACAGGCAATCGACGCCTCGGCACGATCCTCGGCCAGACCCAAACCACCCTTTACCCCACCCGTCTTGGCGCGAGACAGGTAGCAGGTCACGCCATCGACTTTCGGATCATCGAAAGCCTCGACCACAATCCGGTCATTCGGACCGACAAACTTGAATACCGTCGACACCTGACCGATTTCCTCGGCCGAGGCCAGCAGCGGCAACGCCATCAGCAGACCCAACAATCCTTTTGCCATACGCATCGCGCTTTTCCTCAGACCAGAATCAGGTTGTCACGGTGAACCAGTTCCGGCTCAGCCATGTAGCCCAGCACGCCGACAATCGCGTCCGACGACTGACCAATGATTTTTTGCGCCTCTAGAGCACTATAGTTGGCCAAACCACGGGCAATTTCACGACCGTCCGGCGCCACGCAAACCACCATCTCGCCGCGACGGAAACTGCCCTGAACCAGCTTGACGCCGACCGGCAGCAGACTCTTGTTACCCTGCGACAAGGCCGACACCGCACCTTCGTCGAGCACCAGCGTGCCGCGAGTCTGCAAATGCCCGGCCAGCCACTGCTTGCGCGCCGCCAGCATGCCGCGCTCAGGCGACAGCAGCGTACCGATGCGCTCGCCAGCCTTCAGGCGATCGAGCACTCGCTCCAGACGCCCACCAACGATGATCGTGTGCGCCCCGGAACGCGCCGCCAGCCGCGCCGCACGCAGTTTGGTCTGCATGCCGCCACGTCCCAGCGCGCCACCAGTACCGCCCGCCACCGCATCAAGCGTCGGATCATCGGCGCGCGCTTCGTAAATCAGCTGCGCATCGGGGTTGTTGCGCGGATCGGCGTCGAACATGCCGTCGCGATCGGTGAGGATCACCAGCAGATCGGCCTCGACCAGATTGGCCACCAGCGCCGCCAGCGTATCGTTGTCGCCGAAACGGATTTCGTCGGTGACCACCGTGTCGTTTTCGTTGATCACCGGGATGACTTTCAGCTCGACCAGTGCGCGCAAGGTGCTGCGGGCGTTCAGGTAGCGCTTGCGGTCGGACAGGTCGTCGTGAGTCAGGAGAATCTGCGCGGTGTGCCGGCCATGCTCGGCGAAGCTCGATTCCCAGGCCTGCACCAAGCCCATCTGGCCGATTGCAGCAGCGGCCTGGAGCTCGTGCATCGCACTGGGTCGCGAGGTCCAGCCCAGGCGGCTCATGCCTGCAGCCACTGCGCCGGAGGACACCAGCACCAGCTCGACACCCGCCTCATGCAGGGCAACCATCTGTTCGACCCAGACACCCATTGCCTTGCGATCCAGCCCCTTGCCGTCCGCCGTCAGCAAAGCGCTGCCGATCTTCACGACCCAACGCTGCGCACCTGTCACTTTGCTCCGCATCATCTTCAACCTTAGCTTGAGGGCCGCGCGACCCAGCGCTGCCCGTGACGTTAATCGTGGCTATTGGTGACCAACGATCGATTTCCAGATACTAAAACGCCGCTCGATTGAGCGGCGCTTAAGTTTACTGCAACGAATCAGTCGCGCACGTAAATGATTTCCGGACCGTCTTCATCATCCACATCTTCTTCGTCCCAGTCATCGTCACCGATGTCATGGACCGACTTCACGCCGCTGCGACGCAGGGCACGCTTGTCATCCAGCGCCTGCAACTGTGCACGGGCTTCGTCTTCGATACGCTGATCGAGATCGGCCAGCTCTTCCTTGTACGCCGGGTCGTTGGCCAGACGATCGGCACGATCTTCCAGATAACGCATGATGTCGCGCGTCAGGCGCTCGGTGCCTTCTTTGGCGATGGCCGAGATCACGTAGACCGGACCTTCCCACTGCAGGCGATCAACGATTTCCTTGACGCGCTCTTCATGCTCTTCTTCAAGGATCTGGTCGCATTTGTTCAGCACCAGCCAGCGATCACGCTCAGCCAGCGACGGACTGAATTTGACCAGTTCGTTGACGATCACTTCAGCCGCGTCCGGTGCACTGGTGTCATCCAGCGGCGCCATGTCGACGAGGTGCAGCAACAGACGCGTACGCGCCAAGTGCTTGAGGAAGCGAATGCCCAGACCGGCACCGTCGGAAGCGCCTTCGATCAGCCCCGGAATGTCGGCGATGACGAAGCTTTTCCAGCGATCAACGCTGACCACACCCAGGTTCGGCACCAGCGTGGTGAACGGGTAGTCGGCGACTTTCGGCTTGGCCGCCGACACCGAACGGATAAAGGTACTTTTACCGGCGTTCGGCAAGCCCAGCAGACCGACGTCAGCCAGCACTTTCATTTCCAGTTTCAGGTCGCGCTGCTCACCCGGCTTACCCGGCGTGGTCTGGCGCGGCGCACGGTTGGTACTGGATTTGAAACGGGTGTTGCCCAGACCGTGCCAACCGCCCTGCACCACCATCAGTTTCTGGCCGGCCTTGGTCAGGTCGCCAATCACTTCCTGGGTGGCCGAGTCGATCACGGTAGTACCGACCGGCACGCGCAGGATCAGGTCTTCACCTTTCTTGCCAGTGCAATCGGTGCTGCCGCCGTTGGAGCCACGCTCGGCATCGAAGTGCCGGGTGTAACGGTAGTCGACCAGGGTGTTGAGGTTTTCGTCGGCCATCATGTAGATGGAACCGCCGTCACCGCCATCACCGCCGTTCGGGCCGCCGTTTTCAATGAATTTTTCCCGACGGAAACTCATGCAGCCATTGCCGCCGTCACCAGCTTTTACGCGGATCGATACTTCGTCTACAAACTTCATAACTCAACGCCTCTCGCCATACGGACGAGCCGAAAAACAATCAAGACATAAGACTCTTGCAAAAATGAGCGCAGCGACCCCAAACCACGACCTGCATCGCACGCCGACAGCCCATACAAACAGTTTTGCAAGAGACTCACCCCACAAACGAAAAAGCCCCGTCGCAAGACAGGGCTCTTCCAGCGATCTCGCGATTAAGCCGCGACAACGCTCACGTAACGACGACCGAAGGCGCCTTTTACTTCAAACTTGATCACGCCTTCGATTTTCGCGAAGAGGGTGTGATCTTTACCCATGCCAACGCCGTAGCCAGCGTGGAATTGGGTGCCGCGCTGACGCACGATGATGTTGCCGGCCTTGATGACCTGGCCGCCATACATCTTCACGCCAAGGCGTTTGGCTTCTGAGTCGCGACCGTTACGGGTACTACCACCAGCTTTTTTGTGTGCCATGAGTTCAATTCTCCTAGTGAGGAATTAGGCTGTAATTAAGCCTGAATACCGGTGATTTTGATCTCGGTGAACCACTGGCGGTGGCCCATACGCTTCATGTGGTGCTTACGGCGACGGAACTTGATGATGCGGACTTTATCGTGACGACCTTGGGAGATCACTTCAGCCTTGACGGTTGCGCCAGCAACAACAGGTGCGCCGATGTTCACGTCGTCGCCATTGGCGACCAGCAGAACGCGGTCAAAAGTCACGGATTCGCCAGTAGCGACTTCCAGTTTTTCGATCTTCAGGTATTCACCTTCAGCGACCTTGTATTGCTTACCGCCGGTAACGATTACTGCGTACATGGTATTTCTCCGATAATCCTGCTCACCCAGCTCTTTATAAGAAGAGGTATTGGCTGGCATGGCTGCATGGGGCTGGAACGGCCCAAGTGCAATTGCGTAAGGCAGGTGCTGCCCAGGAAGTTCAGGGTGCGCGATTGTACGCAAGCCGCGAGAGTCACGCAAGTGGCCGTCCATCGCGCCTTGACAGGCCCCGGTGTGGGTCCTAGCATGCCGCGCAACCCTTCTGGAGCAACTGTCGCTGATGCAACCCCAAGCTTTCTACCGCGCGGTGGCGGACGATTTTAACGCCGTCGACGGCATCATCAAGAAGCAGCTGACTTCCCGAGTGCCGCTGGTATCGAAAATCGGCGATTACATCACCTCGGCCGGCGGCAAACGCCTGCGCCCGTTACTGGTGCTGCTGTGTGGCAAGGCCCTGGGCCGCGAAGGCGACGACATGCGTCTGCTGGCCGCCACCATCGAATTCCTGCACACCGCGACCCTGCTGCATGACGACGTGGTCGACATGTCCGGCATGCGCCGTGGCCGCTCGACCGCCAACGCCATGTGGGGCAACGCCCCGAGCGTGCTGGTCGGCGACTTCCTGTACTCGCGCTCGTTCGAAATGATGGTCGAGCTGGGTTCGATGCCGGTGATGAAGATCCTGTCCCAGGCCACGCGCATCATCGCCGAAGGCGAAGTGTTGCAGCTGTCCAAGGTACGCGACGCCAGCACCACCGAAGAAACCTACATGGAAGTCATCCGCGGCAAGACCGCGATGCTCTTCGAAGCCTCGACCCACAGCGCTGCCGCACTGGCCGGTGCCACCGCCGAGCAGAGCGAAGCCCTGCGCACCTTCGGTGATCACCTGGGCGTGGCGTTCCAACTGGTCGACGACCTGCTGGACTACAAGGGCGACGCCGAGACCCTGGGCAAGAACGTCGGTGACGATCTGGCCGAAGGCAAGCCGACCCTGCCGCTGATCTACACCATGCGTGAAGGCACACCTGAGCAGGCTGCACTGGTCCGCCAGGCAATCCAGAAAGGCGGGATCGAAGACCTCGAAAGCATCCGCATCGCCGTGGAAGCCTCGGGTTCGCTGGAGTACACCGCGCAACTGGCCCGCGACTACGTGGCCCGTGCGATCAAATGCCTCGACGCGCTGCCAGCCAGCGAATACCGCGATGCACTGGTAGAGCTGAGCGAGTTTGCGGTCGCCCGCACGCACTGATCTGCCTTCTGTGGGAGCGGGCTTGCTCGCGAAAGCAACCTGTCATTCAACATTAATGTTTAATGACACAGCGCATTCGCGAGCAGCCCGCTCCCACAGTTGTTTCTGCGCTATGCCCTCCTGCGCATAAAACCCTATACAATGTGCGACTTTTAGCGATCCCCTATCAAGGAGCCTTAGTGAGCACGTTGCCACCCTGCCCGAAATGCAATTCCGAATACACCTACGAAGACGGTGCCCAACTGATCTGCCCCGAGTGCGCCCACGAGTGGTCGGCCAATGGCGAAGCCGAAGTGGCGTCCGATGATGCCGTGAAGAAAGATTCGGTCGGCAACGTGCTGCAGGACGGCGACACCATCACCGTGATCAAGGATCTCAAGGTCAAAGGCACTTCGCTGGTGGTCAAGGTCGGCACCAAGGTCAAGAACATCCGCCTGTGCGATGGCGACCATGACATCGACTGCAAGATCGACGGCATCGGCCCGATGAAGCTCAAGTCCGAGTTCGTCAGAAAGGTCTGATCCTGCTGTCAGCCATCCCGCGCCCGCCGCGGGATGGTGAATCGCCCTCCCCGCTTTCCCCTCCTGCATTCTCGCGTGATAGCCAGACGCCAGCCGTGTTGACCTTACGCAATCTTTACCCGGAAAAAATCGCATTCCGCCAATAGGCACTTGCTATTTGACGAATAAGAATTATTCTCATTGAAACCTTTCAAGGAGATGAGACCCATGACTTATTTGATCGACGCCTGGCTGGATCGCCCACACCCATACCTCAGGATCCTGCATCGGGAAACCGGAGAAGTCTGTGCGGTACTGGAAGAAGAGGCCCTGCATGAGCTGCAGGATCAGGGTGATCTGGACGTCAGCAGCCTGAATTCCAGCGAACCGCTGGTGCTCAAGGAGCTGGTGCGCAATCTGTTCCTGTTCTGCTATGCCCGGGCGTTGCGCCCGACCAATGAGCTGCATCACAAGATCGAAATATGATCAGCGCGGTAAAAACTGTGGGAGCCGGTCTGCTGGCGAAAGCGCTGTGTCAGGCAACGAATGGGTTGCCTGAAAGGACGCCTTCGCGAGCAAGCCCGCTCCCACATTATTGACCTGTCATAGGGACAGGCCAGGTCTTACAGAACGTCCAGCAGCTCGACGTCGAATACCAGAACGCTGTGCGGCGGGATGCTGCCAACGCCTTGAGCGCCGTAAGCCAGTTCGCTCGGCACGTACAGGCGCCATTTGCTGCCTGCATTCATCAGTTGCAGAGCTTCGGTCCAGCCAGCGATCACGCCGCCAACCGGGAATTCTGCTGGCTGGCCACGATCGTAGGAGCTGTCAAACACGGTGCCGTCGATCAGCATGCCGTGGTAGTGAGTACGCACGGTGTCTTCACGGGATGGCTTGGCGCCTTCACCCTGGGTCAGCACTTCGAATTGCAGACCGGAGGCCAGCGTGGTGATGCCTTCTTTCTTGGCGTTTTCAGCCAGGAAAGCACGGCCTTCGCCGGCAGCGGCTTCAGCTTTGGCGGCGGCTTCGGCTTGCATGATCTCGCGGATCACCTTGAAGCTGGCGGACATGGCTTCCTGATCGACACGGCTTGGCTTGCCGGCGAATGCGTCGGTCAGACCGGCCAGGATGGCGTCCAGGCTGACACCCGGTGGCGGGTTGTCGCGCAGCTGGTCACCCAGTTGACGGCCGATGCCGTAGCTGACGCGAGTTTCGTCGGTGGACAGATTTACTTCGGACATGACACTGCTCCGCTGTGCGGACGGCCATCAGACTTGCCGTGCGTGCACAGCGCGTCCCGGCGCGCCCGGAACCAAAAGGGCGAGCAGACTAGCACAGATGCCCAGCGATGGCGCGCAAGGCCTACAGGGCCGAGCGCCAGGCCAGCGGTACTTTCAGGCTTTCATCGGCACTGGCGACCAGTCCGCACATTTCATCGTGCACCGAGGTGTGTACGAGGTTGAACGGCAGCACCGGAAAGTTATGCAACACATCCCGCGCATGCTCCACCGAACGCAGCATCAGCATGTTGCCCTTGGGATCACTCAGCGGATACGCCGCCCCATGCATCCGCGCCTCGAGCAGATAAAGCCCGCCCTCCATGGAGATCAGGTTCAGCTCATCGACCTTCCTGGCGATGGCAAACGCATTCAACTCTTGCAGGTTCATGAACGCACCTCACACGGTGGCGAGCCAAGACCTCTACAGGGATATGCCCGGACGCACCAAAGCACAAGCCACAAACGACACCGCCCGTCTGTTTCGCAACAGACGGGCGGTGTTTTTGCAGCGATCAATCAATGATCAGTGCTTGGTGACCTTGTCCAGGTAACCCATGGCGAACGCCGAGATCACGAAGGTCATGTGGATGATCACGTACCACATCAGGTGCTCGGGATCGACGTTCTTGGCGTCCATGAAGATGCGCAGCAGATGGATCGAAGAAATCGCCACGATCGATGCCGCCACTTTCATCTTCAGCGACGAAGAGTCCATGGTGCCCAGCCAGTTGAGCTTTTCCTTGTTGTCGTCGATGTCCAGCTGCGAGACGAAGTTTTCATAGCCGGAAATCATCACCATCACCAGCAGGCCGCCAACCAGCGCCATGTCGATCAGCGACAGCAGCACCAGGATCAGATCCGATTCGGCCATCGAGAACACGTTGGGGATGACGTGGAAGACTTCCTGGAAAAATTTCAGTGCCAGCGCCAGCAGCCCGAGGGACAGGCCGAAATAGATCGGCGCCAGCAGCCAGCGCGAGGCGTACATTGCGTTTTCGAAAAAGCGTTCCATTGAATCTCACACGAGGGGGGGTTGTAATCGGAGGCGAGTATACCAGCCCCCTGTGACAGCCAGAAACCGCCCGGCTCGCACCTCCAATCACCGCCACCTGCGTGTGTATGTGATTTTTTTTCTGCTACTGTCCAAACCATTGAACACCTAGCGAAAGTGGACAGGACGACTGGAAATGGATGTGCGATTGCCGTTTAAGACTGCCGGGATTTGCCTCGCTCTGCTGCTGGGAGGCTGCTCTCCGGGTGATGAGAAAAAACCATCGGTCAGCCTCGAAGCAAAGACGGCAACGTTCGAACATTCACTGGACGCCATCGCCGACCCGAAGCTCAAGGAGGCCGTGACCGAGCTCGGCGGATCGTTGCTGTTGCTCGAACGCGCGCAGCTCAAACTTGACGGCGCACCGCTGAAAACCGTGTACGGCGAAGACATTCTCGGCGTCCTCAAGCATTACCCTTCACCGCAGGCGCTGGTCGATACCTTCATCAATGGCCTGTTCGTGCTGCACAAGGATGCCAGCTCCGACTACCTCACCGACCTGCAACCGGTGTTCCCCTTCAACCTGAACATTCCCGGCGGCTTCCTGTTCCCGCATGGTGTGGAATGGCAGTCGGTCACGCTGAGCAACAAACGCGTGATTGCCTATCAGCAGGAGTGGTCGGAAACCGATCCAGGCATTCAGCTGAGCCCGTCCAGCTCCAACGTCACCAACCCCGAAGACCTGACCGTGACCTACCCGTTCATCGAGGGTCTGGACGTGGACAGGAAGAGCCAGCCGCAGCCGGTGAGCCTGCAAGGTAAAGTGGAAGTGATTGCGCCGCGACGCTTGTTCAGCTTCAACCTGAACCAGAAGGATGTCGGCCAGACCCGCACCGACGACAACCTCAGCGTCACCCTGCTGAAGCTGGAAAAGAACTACGCCGAAATCGAAGTCAGCAACAGCCTGCCACTGGCTCCCGAGGTTGAGGGGGCACAGCTCAATCCAGTAATCGTTCAGGCTCGCGACACCAGCGGGCAATACCTGGAGCGCGCCGGCTCAATCAATGAAAGTCCGGCACAGGTAGCCTTCTACGAAAAACAACTGGCGTACCTGCAACAACAGAAAACCTGGAGCGAAGGTCTGGAAAAACAGCTCGAGAACGAACAGCATGCCTTCGAGCAGCAACACCCACGGCGTTACAACAAGATCTACTTCAACGGCCCTATCGACACTCTGGAAATCAGCGTGCTCGATTTCTCATCGGCGACCGTGACTCGCAAAGCCCTGGATCTACCGGTGCGCACCTTCAGTCAGCACACCACGGAAAAGGCCATCCAGCCGCTGGACCCGGGGGTGGTGGTGTATGACGATCTGGCGCCGAACTGGCTCAAGGGCGCGAGCCTCACCGAGGAAGCGCTGAAGGCCGGCATCCGCATCCATCAGTCCATGGAAGACCCGAGCGCTGCACGCATCGAGTTCTCCCACCGACGCACCTTCAACGATGAATTGCTCGGCGATGACTTCAGCCCGGGCGACAGCCCCGTGACGTTCTTCACCGAGAAACGCAGCGGCAAACTCGATGAACCGATCGAACTGCCGCCCGAGGCGTACCAGGTCGATCCGCTGCAAGCGACCATTACTTACGACTTGAATCTGTTTCCGGAAACCCCGGCGATTGCCGTGGGCTCGATGCCATTGTTTCTCGCCAGCGTGGACAAAAAAACCTACGACGCCAAGTCCTTGCCCAAAGGTCTGGAAATCAAGAACAACATGCTGGTGGTGGACCTGAAACTGTTCCCGGCCAACGCCTGGCGATTCTTCGTCAAAGATGACAGTGGCAACTACCTGAAACAGATTCTGTCGGTCAGTCACGACGCGAGCGCACAAGGTCCGGCGCTGTTCGGCGTGCATTACTTCTATGGCCGTCCAACGCACGTGGAGACCTACCAGCGAACCGAACTCAATACCGTGCAATACGGCTTTGAGGTCAAGCTCGACAAGGCGCAGCTGCCCGACACTGCGCCATGATGGCGCCTAATGGTCGAACACGCCGACCGTACGCCCACGCCCACCGTTGATCTGGCGCAGCTGTGCTTGCAGGTGCAGGCTCCAGATCTGCGGATCGTCGGCCAGTTCGTAGCCGTGCATCGTCAGGCTTTCAACAATGGTGTCGAGAATCGACTCGGCGGCGACCGGCCCGTGAAACGGACCCTGGGCCTTGATGGCGGAAGGTTGTTCGCCGGCCATGCCGGCAGCGAAGAGCAGCGTCCACATGCCGGTATCACCGGCCAACGGCTTGATGACGCATTCGATGCGGGTCACAAGACCCAGGCATTGACGGGTGAGGCAGAGGTTGCGCGACATGGCGGCGACCCTCGGTAAAGCCTGTATTCAGCCTTCACGCGAAGGCTGTTTCGATCCAGTGATACTGTCGATGTCCTTGAGCTGAGAATAGAAGAAAAGTCCGCCAAGCAAGCCGGATAGAACCAGAAGGCGCCGAATGGTCATTGTGTGAATTCTGACGTCAGAGTAGTGGCACTTTTCCCGATGATCACCGCAAAATCCAATTTGAAAACAACTGTGGGAGGGGGCTTGCTCCCGAAGGCGGTGTATCAATCGACACATTAGTTGATTGATACACCGCCTTCGGGAGCAAGCCCCTCCCACAATGTTTACCAGGTCAGCGTTCAGGCTGGTTTGGCCTCTGCCAACGCCTCCTGCGCCAGTTCCTTCTCGGCCTCTTTCAGGTCATCTTCGCTGATCATCTCGGCAATCACCCGCAGACGCTCGACCACGCGGGCGTTGACGCTGCCCTCCGGGAACTGGCCTTCGGCGTCCGGCTCACCGGCCGGCTCGCCGACCAACAGGCTCAACGCCTCGTCGGCCTGACGCACCGCGTACACGTGGAACTGCCCGGCGCGCACCGCCGCCAGCACCTTCTCGTCGAGCATCAGCGTAGCGACGTTGGCCTGAGGAATGATCGCGCCCTGCTCGCCGGTCAGCCCGCGTGCCTCGCAGAGCCGGAAGAAGCCTTCGATCTTCTCGTTGACCCCGCCGACCGCCTGGACTTCGCCGAACTGGTTGATTGAACCGGTGATCGCAAAACACTGCTTGAGCGGAGTTTTCGACAACGCTGAAATCAGCGTGCAAGCCTCGCCCAGCGACGCGCTGTCGCCATCGACGTAACCGTAGGACTGCTCCAGCGCGATGCTTGCGGAAATCGCCAACGGGAATTCCTGGGCGTAACGACTGCCCAGATACCCGGTGAGGATCATCACGCCCTTGGAGTGAATCGGCTGGCCGAGATTGACCTCACGCTCGATGTCGACGATGCCGCTGCCGCCCGGATACACCGTGGCGGAAATCCGCGCTGGCACACCGAACGCCGAATCACCGACTTCCAGCACGGTCAGCCCGTTGCACTTGCCGACCGCCGCACCATCGGTGTCAATCAGGATGATCCCGGCGAGCATGTCGTCGAGAATCCGCGCCGAGACCCGACCGGTACGGGTTGCCTTGGCTTTCAGCGCACGTTCGATGTGCCCGGCGTCGGTCATTTCATCACCGGCCAGATGACGAATGAAATCCGCCTCGCTGACCAGTTGGAACAGATCGCCGATACGCGCCGACAACCGCCCCTGATGTTCGGCCAGCCGCGCGCTGTAGGTCGCCAGACGCGCGACCGCATCGGCAGTCAGCGGCGCCATGCCTTCTTCCGAGGTACGGGTTTTCAGCAACTGGGCGAATTGCTCCAGGCTTTCGTCGACCATCGGGATGTCTTCGTCGAAGTCCACCAGCACGCGGAACATCTCCTGGAAGTCCGGATCCAGATCCTGCAGCGTGTAATACAACTGGCGCGCACCGATGATCACCACTTTGACCTGCAACGGAATGTGCTGCGGATTGAGGGTCACAGTGGCGAAACGGCCCATCTCGCCCAGCGGCGATTCCATTTTCAACTTGCGCGATTGCAGGGCGCGTTTCAGCGCGTCCCACACGAACGGCTCGCTGAGCATTTTTTCTGCTTCAAGAATCAGGAAGCCGCCGTTGGCGCGATGCAATGCACCTGGGCGCAACTGACGATAAGTGGTGTAAAGCGCGCCCTGATCGGTGGTGTATTCGATACGGCCGAACAGGTTTTCGTAGGTCGGATGCGGCTCGAACACCACCGGCGCACCGCCACTGTGCGGATGGCCCACCACCAGGCTCGGCGCGTATTGCTCTTCCAGCAGCTTGCGCGCCACAGCGTCGGTCTTGCTGTCGTCGACCAATTGCTCGACCACGGTTTTCAACAGATACACCTGCATCGCTTGCAGGTAACCGCAGACCGCGGCGTTCTCCGCGTACTTCTCGGACAACGGCGAGAGCAAGGGCTGCAAGGCCAGGGTGATGGTTTCTTCATTGAGTTGACGCAGCTGATTGTTCGACTCGCGCTTCCATTGCGGCAGGCTCGCGAGTTCTTCGTTCAGGCGTTCTTCGAGGCCGGAAATGTCTTCGTGAAAGCGTTCGCGCTCGGCTTCCGGCAGTTGCGAAAACTCGGCCTCGTCCAGCGCCTTGCCTTCAAGCATCGGGGTGAACGCGATGTTGCTGCTGTCGCGATACAGGGCGACGTCTTTTTCCAGGGCCAGACGCTCGATGACGTCCAGCGCCTTGTCGTAGCGCTGGTTGAAGGCGCGGTCGATGGCGCTTTTCTTTTGCTGGTAGGACGGGTGTTCGAACACCGCCGGGAAAGTCGCCAGCAGGTTGTCGATCAGACCGTTGATGTCGCCGATGAATGCGCTGGCGGTGCCCGAAGGCAATTCCAGTGCGCGAGGTTCACGCGGCTCATCGAAATTGTTGACGTAGACCCAGTCCGCCGGGGTCTGCAGGCGTTTGCCTTCGGCCTTCAGGTAGCGTTTGACGAACGAGAAACGGCCGGTGCCGGGTTCGCCCATGACAAAGACGTTGTAACCGGGGCGTGGCATGGCCACACCGAACTGCAAGGCTTCGACCGCACGTTCCTGGCCAAGCACACCGCGAAAGGGCTCCAGATCATTGGTGGTAGTGAAGCTGAACTGTTCAGCGGAAAACGGACGGGTCAGCGCTTCGGGCGCTAGACGCAAGCTGGCAGCAACAGGATCAGGCATCGGGCTTCCTTAACAATCAGGCGGGGCAGATAGCGGCATTCTGGCGCTGCCCGTACCCCACTGGCAAGGCGCGCCACACGACAAAGCATAGACAAGCGCCCTGCTCCGCAGCCGGCCCCGTGAAACCGGGGACATCAACGAATAATCAGCAAAAAATCACGGAACCACAGGAACGTGCCTAAACTCCAAACTGCGCGGCTGGAACAATAACCGGCCCACTGGCTTCAAAAGAGTCTGTCTAGACAGCGCTTGGGGGGCCAGAACCCTGTCCATTGGTATGCACACAAAGAGAACAAAGCTATGAAACGGATTCTTCTCGGTACTCTCTTCACCGTTGTTTCCCTCAACGCCATGGCTCAGGCGCCAGGCGGTCCGGATTGCGGTTGGGGCAACATGCTGTTCGAAGGTCAGCGTGGCACCCCGGCACACTTCCTGGCATCCACCACCAACGGCACCTCCGGTAACGCAACGTTCGGTATGACTTCCGGCACCAACGGTTGCTCGACCAACGCGTCGCTGACCTACGGCGGTAAATCCTGGTTCGCCATGAATGGCATGATGAACGAGCTGTCCGAAGACATGGCCAAGGGCAACGGCGAAGCGCTGACGACCTACGCCGTGGTACTGGGCGTGGCGCCGGAAGACCGTGCGCACTTCGCGGCTGTCACTCACGAGCACTTCCAGCAGATCTTCAGCAAAGCTGACGTGACCGCAGAAGACGTGCATACCAACACTCTGGCCGTACTGAAAAACGACCCTCGTCTGGCCAAGTACGCGACTCAAGCTTAAGCTCGACCCCACCCGCTTCTTTCGGGAAGCGGGTTTTGTTTTGAATGCAATCACTCGAATGTGACGCTGAACCTGTAGTGAGGGGGTTTATCCCCGATCGGCTGCGAAGCAGTCGTGAAACCTGTGCATGCGGTGTATCCGATGCATTTGGGATATAGGTTCTGGGGCCGCTTCGCAGCCCATCGGGGATAAATCCCCTCGCCACAAGTTGGAGTGATCGCAGCCCGAATCGGGTTTTATTTTCTTTCGACTTAAGTTGCCACCTATGCTCAAACGCCTTGCCTGGCTGGCGCTCTGTGTCTGCGCCCCGCTGTCCGCCGCGCCTCACGTCGACCCTCAACGTTTGCAGCAACTGGCCAACGACCGCTTCTGGATTTCCCTCGGTCACTACGAAACCGCCAAGCTCGGCGGCTGGCGCAGCTATGTCAGCGACAAGAAGTTCTTTCTCGCGCCCGATGGCAACGAACACCCCGACCATGAACTGGCCGCTACCGTGCAAGCGCTATACGCCCCGGCCAGTCTCGGCGAGCAACATGCCCAATGCGTCTACCCGGCGCGTACGCGCTGGCTGAAAGCACAGCTCAATCTGACCGACCTGCCCGCCCCCGATTGCGCCGAATTCAAGAAGTGGTTCAAGGACGTCTCGCCGCACAGCGCGGTGATGATTTTTCCAGCGGCCTACCTCAACAGTCCGTCGTCGATGTTCGGCCATACCCTGTTGCGCATCGACCAGGCCGACGTGCAGGCCGACAAGACGTCGCTGCTGAGTTACGCAATCAACTTCGGCGCCTACATCGAAGGCTCGGACAACAGCATCCTCTACGCCTGGAAAGGCTTGATGGGTGGCTACCCGGGGCTGTTCGCGCTGGTGCCGTATCAGGAAAAACTCTCCGAGTACCGCAGCCTGGAAAACCGCGACCTGTGGGAATACCGGCTGAACCTGACACAAGAAGAAACCGCACGCATGGTCGAGCACGTGTGGGAGCTGAAACAGATCCAGTTCGACTATTTCTTCTTCGACGAAAACTGCTCCTATCGCCTGCTCGAACTGCTGCAGGTGGCGCGCCCAAGCCTGCGCCTGACCGAGCAATTCCCGCTGACCGCGATCCCTACCGACACGGTCAAAGCGGTGAAAGAGGCCGGGCTGGTGGAAAGTATCGAATATCGCCCGTCACGCGAGCGTGAACTGCTCAGCCGCGCCGAGCCGTTGAACAAGGAAGAACAGCAATGGGTGCTGAAGGTCAGCGCCGATCAACAGGTGTTGCAGGACCCGACGTTCAAGGCCCTGCCCCGGGATCGCCAGGCGCTGATCATCGACGCCGCGTACCGTCTGGAACGCTACCGCGCCAACGGTCAGGAACGTGATCCGCAACGGGCGCAGCGCAGCTTCGAACTGCTGCGGGCGATCAACAAGAACCCGCCGCCGGACTTGCAGATTCCACAACCGGGCCTGCCCGAAGACGGCCATGAATCGCGCACCTGGCAGGCCGGCATCGGCACCCGGGGCGATCGTGCCTTCGGCGAGTACGGCTTGCGCATGGCCTATCACGATCTCAACGACAACGCCGAAAGCTTCCCCCTCGGCGCGCAGATCGAAATCCTGCAGATGAAGCTGCGTCAATACGAAGGTAATCAATGGCAGTTCCAGCAACTGGATCTCGCAACCATCCGCTCGCTGACCCCGCGCAATGAGTTGCTGCAGCCACTGTCGTGGCAAGTCACCGGCGGCCTCGAGCGCGTACCCGGCAAGCATGATGACGAAAACCTGGTCAGCCACGTCAACGGCGGCGGTGGTGGCACCTGGCAACTGGGCGAAGACACGCTCGGCTTTGCCCTCGGTACGGTGCGGATCGAACACAACAATGACTTCGCCGGGTTCGTCACGCCGGCCGCTGGCTTCAACAGCGGCGTGCTGTGGAAAAACCCGTTGGGCAATCTGAGCGTCGAGGCCAAGGGCGATTACTTCACCAACGGCGAGGTACGCCGCAGCCTGAGCCTGAACCAGCAGTGGGAACTGTCGCGCAACCTCGGTTTGCGCCTGACGGCACAGCGTGAGTTCAGCCACGTTGCCACACCGGAGACCGAAGTCATGCTTGAGGTGAAGTGGTATCACTACTGACTGAAGCCCCACAAATCCCCCCTGTGGGAGCGAGCCTGCTCGCGAAAGCGGTGGGTCATTCAGCATCATTGTTGAATGCCAGATTGCATTCGCGAGCAGGCTCGCTCCCACATTGGTTATTGGGGGGTAATGGATTTTTCACTCGTCTTCGACATCCGTCTCATGAATACGCTTCTAGACTTTCCCAATCAGCCGAAAATCGGCGTGGGAGACTTCGATGTGGCGGTGTGCGGGGCTGTTGGGTGTTTTGCTGTTGCTCGGGGGTTGCCAGACCACCCACGAAGATTTGATCGCCAAAGGTTATCCACCGGCCTTCGCCGACGGTTTTGACGATGGCTGCGTCAGTGGCCGGCAAGCCGCCGGCTCGATCAGTGGCGAGTTTCGCAAGAACGTGCCGCGCTATCTCAAGGACAAGCAATACGCCGAAGGCTGGACCGACGGCTTTCGCCAATGTCAGGCGATGCTGGAAAACAAGGATCGCGAAGAGTATCGCAACGAGCACTGGGACGAACGCGAGCGCGCCTGGCAGCAGCAGAAAGATCAGGACGCCGGGCGGGCTTATCGCTCGCAATAGGTCGTTTCCAGACATCCAGTGAAACCAAATGCCAGCGACCATGGCCCAACTCCTATAACAGGAGGACACCATGAGCCGCGCTTTCGTCAACGAGGACAACGCCGCCGCGCAAGCCGATCAACCCGTCGAACGGCAGGTCAGTACGCAGCCCAACTACGTCACACCGCAGGGATTGGCACAGTTACAGGCCAAAGTCGCCGAGCTGCAAAGCCTGCACGCCGAGCAATCGGCCCAAGGCGAACAGGCCGACAAGCAACGGCTGGCCGATCTGGAACGGGATCTGCGCTACTTCAATCAACGCCTCGCCAGCGCACAGGTCGCCGCCCCTGCGACCTCCACCGACAAGGTGCAGATCGGCAGCTGGGTGACCTACGCCGACGAACACAACACCGAAAGTCGGGTGCAATTGGTCGGCGAAGATCAGGCCGACGCCAGTCAGGGCTTGATCAACTGGGCCTCGCCGTTGGGCCGGGCATTGCTCGGTGCCCGGCTCAATGACGAAGTGCTGTGGCAGCGCCCCGCCGGCGATCAGGTGATTGAAGTGATTCGCATCGAACCGGCTTAAACCACACCCTGCGCGAGCATCGCATCCGCGACTTTGACGAAGCCGGCGATGTTCGCGCCTTTGACGTAGTTGATCCGTCCGTTCTCTTCGCCGTAATGCACGCAGGCGTGGTGGATCGACTGCATGATCGCGTGCAGCTTGCTGTCCACCTCACCCGCCGTCCACAGCAGGCGCATGGCGTTCTGCGACATCTCCAGCCCGCTGACCGCCACGCCGCCAGCGTTCGACGCCTTGCCCGGGGCGAACAGAATGCCGGCCTCGATGAAGATATCCACAGCCTCCAGGGTGGTCGGCATGTTCGCGCCCTCGGCCACACACACGCAGCCGTTGCGCAGCAGCGTACGCGCAGCCTCGGCATCGAGCTCGTTCTGCGTGGCACACGGCAGCGCGATGTCGCACGGCAGCGACCACGGCAACTGCCCGGCGCGGAACTCCAGACCGAACGCCGTGGCCAGTTCGCTGATGCGTCCGCGTTTGACGTTTTTCAGTTCCAGCAGTGCCTGCCACTGTTCTTCGCTCAGTCCCGATTCGCAGTACAGCGTGCCTTCGGAGTCGGACAGCGAAATCACCTTGCCGCCGAGGTCCATGACCTTGCGCGCCGCGTACTGGGCGACGTTGCCGGAACCGGAGATCGCCACACGCTTGCCTTCGACAGTCTGCCCGCGGCGCTTGAGCATTTCCTCGGCGAAGTACACACAACCGAAACCGGTGGCTTCCGGGCGAATCAGGCTGCCGCCGTAGGTCATGCCTTTGCCGGTCAACACGCTGGTGAACTGGTTGCTCAAGCGTTTGTACTGGCCGAACAGGAAACCGATCTCCCGCGCCCCGACACCGATGTCACCGGCCGGTACGTCAACGTCGGCGCCGATGTGGCGGTACAACTCGCTCATGAACGCCTGGCAGAAGCGCATGACTTCGGCGTCGCTCTTGCCCTTCGGATCGAAGTCCGAACCACCCTTGCCGCCGCCCATGGGCAATGAGGTCAGGGAGTTCTTGAAGGTCTGTTCGAAGGCGAGAAACTTCAGCACGCCCAGGTTCACCGAAGGATGGAAGCGCAAGCCGCCCTTGTACGGGCCGATGGCGCTGTTCATCTGGATGCGGAAACCGCGATTGACCTGAACCTTGCCCTGATCGTCGACCCACGACACGCGGAACACCACCGCCCGCTCCGGCTCGCAGATGCGCTCCAAAATGCCTGAGGTCAGGTAACGCGGATTGGCTTCGAGAAACGGCCACAGACTGCGCAGGACTTCTTCGACAGCCTGGTGGAATTCGGGTTGATCCGGGTCGCGTTTTTTCAGTCGGGCAAGGAAGGATTCGACGGATTCGATCATGGGAAAAGTCTCGGCAAATTTATTGTCGTTGGAAGCGATTGAGCCGGACTGTAACAAACGATTTGCGCACAGCAACAGCGCAAAATGTCGCAGTTATGAAATTAAATGGTGCACAAGATATAAATCAGGTGGTTTTTTGGGCTGGTTTTGCACCGGAATGAGGAGTACACACGAAGGTCCTGCACCGTTAATTACACCGCCTTCGCGAGCAAGCCCGCTCCCACAGGGGGAATGCATTTCAAATGTGGGAGCGGGCTTGCTCGCGAAGGCCGCGACTCGGTCTCATTGAAAAAAACCCAAAAAAAAACGGAGCCCGAAGGCTCCGCTCTTTTTCATGCAACCAGCCTGATATCAGGCCAGTTTCTTGTGGCGTACCCGATGTGGCTGGGCAGCCGCTTCGCCGAGGCGCTTTTTGCGGTCGGCTTCGTACTCGGTGTAGTTACCTTCGAAGAACACTGCTTGCGAGTCGTCTTCGTACGCCAGGATGTGCGTCGCGACGCGGTCCAGGAACCAGCGATCGTGAGAGATCACAATGGCGGCGCCCGGGAAGTCCAGCAGGGCTTCTTCCAGCGAACGCAGGGTTTCAACGTCGAGGTCGTTGGACGGTTCGTCGAGCAGCAGGACGTTGCCGCCCTCCTTCAGGGTCAGCGCCAGGTGCAGACGCCCGCGCTCACCACCGGACAGGTCCTTGACGAACTTCTGCTGGTCGCCGCCCTTAAAGTTGAAGCGACCGACGTAAGTACGCGACGGAATCTCGTAGTTGCCGATGCGGATCTGATCGGAACCGTCGGAGATCTGCTGGAACACGGTCTTGCTGCCGTCGAGGTCTTCGCGGCTCTGATCCACGCAGGCCAGTTGCACGGTTTCGCCGACTTCGATGGTGCCGGAATCCGGAGTTTCCTTGCCCATCAGCATGCGGAACAGGGTCGACTTACCGGCACCGTTACCACCGATCACGCCGACAATGGCGCCCTTCGGCATGGAGAACGACAGGTTGTCGATCAGCACGCGATCGCCGTAGCCCTTGGTGACGTTCTTGAATTCGATGACCTTGTCGCCCAGACGCGGACCGGCCGGGATGTAGATCTCGTTGGTTTCCGAACGCTTCTGGAATTCCTGCGACTGCATTTCTTCGAAGCGTTGCAGACGAGCCTTGGATTTCGACTGGCGGGCCTTGGCGCCTTTGCGCACCCACTCCAGTTCTTCCTTCATGGCTTTTTCGTGAGCCGACTGCTGCTTGGATTCGGCCGCCAGACGATCGGACTTGGCTTCGAGCCAACCCGAGTAGTTGCCTTCGTACGGAATGCCCGCGCCGCGGTCGAGTTCCAGAATCCAGCCAGCGACGTTGTCGAGGAAGTACCGGTCGTGCGTGATCGCGACCACGGTGCCCGGGAAGTCGTGCAGGAAGTGCTCCAGCCACGCCACCGAATCAGCGTCCAAGTGGTTGGTCGGTTCGTCGAGCAGCAGCATGTCCGGGGCGGACAGCAGCAGACGGCACAGGGCCACACGACGTTTTTCACCACCGGACAGGTGTTCGACCTTGGCGTCCCAGGCTGGCAGACGCAGGGCGTCGGCCGCGACTTCCAGTTGACGCTCCAGGTTGTGACCATCGCTGGCCTGCAGGATCGCTTCGAGCTTGGCCTGTTCGGCAGCCAGCTTGTCAAAGTCGGCATCCGGGTCGGCGTAAGCGGCGTAGACCTCGTCCAGACGCGCTTGCGCGTCCTTGATCACGCTGACCGCTTCCTCGACCACTTCACGCACAGTCTTGGTCGGATCAAGTTGTGGCTCTTGCGGCAGATAACCGATGTTCAGGTCCGGCATCGGACGGGCTTCGCCCTCGAACTCGGTGTCGACGCCGGCCATGATTTTCAGCAGCGTGGACTTACCCGAACCGTTGAGGCCGAGCACGCCGATCTTGGCGCCGGGGAAGAACGACAGCGAAATGTTTTTCAGGATTTCCCGCTTCGGCGGAACAACTTTGCCCAGCCGATGCATGGTGAAGACGTAAGAGCCTGTTTGTCCGTGCTTGTCGCCTTTTGCCATTTTTAAGAACACCTATAAGTCAGATAATGTGGGGCTTTGCAGTGCTTTTCGGCACGCGATCCAGAATGAAAAAAGTCACGTTTCAATCTGAGCTAAATTCGATTCGTTACTATACTTGAAAAAGTTAAGTTTCGGAGGCGGATCATGGGCCATCGGATAGTCGAGATAAGAGTCAATGGCGCGAGAAGAAAGCTGTTGGCGCAAGAGCACATGCCCGTCTACTACCCAAATCTTTATGTGACGTTAGAGCAGTCGGGCCGTGCTTTAAATACGCAGCAAAAGTATTTGGAGCACATAGGGGTGGTTGAGGACTATCTGAAGCATGAGTCGATTAACCTGATCGCTCGCCTGGAGGAACGACCGACGTCCCGTTACTTAACTGACACCGAGATCTCACGTTTTGTCGCGGACGCGGCGTTGTGCAAATCCACTCTGGACAAAAAGTATAGGGGGCTACATCTGCCTCCTGCAGCCTACAAAACAGTAGGTAAAATTCATGCGCAGCAGCGACTTGAAACCGTGCGCGACTACCTCAAATTTCTGTACGACAAGCTAGGCGACGAGGCGACGCGAGATGCAGCTCTTGATGAAGTCGAGCGGCGTATCAATCGCAAGATAAAGGCTGCCAAGCCCTCATGGAAGAAAGTCAGAAATGATGACATGAAAGGGCTGACCAGTCAGGAGCGAAATCGCTTATTGGAGATTATGCATCCTGAGAGTGCCGAAAACCCTTTTGCAAATGAATCATTGAAGCTGCGCAATTACATCATTTTGCTCCTGGGTCTTGATATGGGACTGCGCCGATCAGAAATGCTGCTTATCAAGATCGGCGATATTCGGTGGCACAGTCGGGAACTCTCTGTCGTGAATATTGAGAGTGAGAAAATCGACCCGCGCACCTTGGCTCCGCAATTCAAAACCCACGAGCGCGTGCTGGAAATGGGTGACGACCTAATCTTCGCACTCAAGACATATATCGACATCTACCGTGTCTGCAAAAAGGGGCCGTCTGAAGCAAAGAATCATCCATTTCTGCTGGTGTCGCATCGACGCAACGATGGCAGCCCGCTGAGCGTTAAAGCCCTTGATTGCATCCTGCCTCGGGTTGTCAAGGCCACACCCGAGCTATCACATGTTCACCCGCATGTGCTGCGCCACGATGCAGTATTCACGCTCCTCGATAGCATGCGAGAGGACCTGGATATGCTCACCCCTGAAGATCGCACTACAAAGGCTCAAAAAATCCTCACTTACGCTTTTGGATGGAGTCCTGAATCCAACATGCCGAGCCTGTATGGAGCGAAATTCTGGAAGGAAGAAGCCAATAAGGCGATAAAAACACGCTCGGATAAATTCAAGGCTATCCGAGTGAGTGTTGAAGCTGAAGTCCGCAGAGGGTACGCAGAGTGAACCTCACAGTTGCAGCACTGGAAGTACCCACGACGGACTCTATCGAAGCATGGTTGAATACACCTCGCCTTGCAAAATGTGGCACGCTTTTCACGCCTTCCGAACCTATGTGGTGGCCTGACAGGTCATCCCGCAGTGCGATCAATTGGCAAGCCGCAATCCGTTGCGTTCCACTCGATTGGCACCGGTGGTTGCATGCTGCCTTGGCCTATCGAATGGCCGAGGTTTCACAGGGAACCATTGGTCTAATAGCTTCAATTCTGTCGAGAGCTGCGCAAGCGGGGCTAGACCCTCTCGCTGATGAGCACCTGATCGATTTGCGCGAGCGTTTTAACATGGGAGAGTTTTCTGCGCTGGCCGGATTCATGGGATTTTGGCAAGCGTGCGAATCACTTGAACAACGACCGTCGAAAGCCTTGATTGAAGCTTATAACTCACTACCTAGAAAGAAGCGGCCGCAAAACGATGTCATCTTGCGCTTAGACCCAGAACAGGGACCATTCACGCAAGTGGAGCAGGACGCCCTGCATCAGTGGGCACATGAACAATTCTGTCACGGCAACTTAGATGCTGAGCGCTATCTCTACTTGCGCCTGGCGATGATCTACGGACAACGTGGTTCGCAACTGCGCATGATGGTCTTTGATGACTTTTTAAAAACCAAGCGAGGCTACGTTTTACGAATATTCTGGGCAAAGCAGAAAAACGATGACGCAGGATGGAGAGTAGCGTACGAAACCTTCAACTTAGATGAAGATCTTTACAACACAGTGCAGGCCTACAAATCGATTGTTCTAGCTCAACTTGAGCGAGAATATCCTCATCGCGCCAACTGGCCTAAAGCGATTGGGCACGTCCCACTCTTTCGCCGCAAACTAGATCATCAGAGAAGGGAGAATAAATTAGTTCCTGTCTTAGTTGATTTACCGGACCTAGAAGCATTGGAGCAGAGCCCGCAGGCGAAATTTCATATTTCCGGCGGGATGATAAGAGTTTGGTTGTTACAAATGGAGGGTATGGCTGGATTCCCCATATCCTTGCGTACTCATCAGCCTCTGAAAATCTCTAAAGGCCATCGCTTCAGGCATACGCTTGGTACAGACCTCTCCAACGCGGGGCTAGATGAGTGGTCAATTGCGAGCGCGCTGATGCATTCAGGTACACGCACCGTCCGTAAATACAGAGCGGTTTCAGCTGAGTTAATGAGCCGAATTGACGAGAAGATGAGTGATCATCTCGCGCTGGTTGTGGGAGCGTTTACAGGCTTGATCGTGACTGATCGTGCTTCTGCCAAAAACGGAGGTCGTGTGGACCGTCAGATTGAGGATCTGGCTGTCTGCGGTGCTGATCAAACCTGCTATCTAGATGCTCCCTTTACTTGTTACGGGTGCAGCAAATTTCAGCCGCTTTTAGAAGCTGACCACAGTGCCGCACTTGAACGGCTTGAACGCCGCCGCGCGCAAACCATTAGCAATGATAAAATCACGGGCGTGCTATGGGATCGTGCAATTCTGGCATGCCGCATGGTAATTCTTGATTGCAAAACGCTGCGAGAATCACGTACGGCGCGCGGAGGCGATGCATGATTCAGATAACCGACTTTAAGCCCCTTAGCAACGTCAAAGCCACCGCGCAGTTGGATGCCTTTATCGCTTGGGCGCAATCCACTTTGCCCAAGGGTGTCCCTAATCAACGGGTTCTTGCGGGGATTCGATGGGATATGAACTCATGGCACAATTTGGGCATTAACAGCTGCGCCTTCACTGCACATGGGTCACCGAGAAACTCAAATGCAAAAAGCAGAAAATTCATGCAGGTACCATTCATGAATTTCGCCAAGGCACTGATCGTGCACCACAGCGTATTTCGAGCAAAAAAATCGGCCAAAGACATCCTCTCCGGCGCGAGGATCCTTGAAGTAGCACTATTCGATGTGACTGGTACGAGCGATCCGACAAGAGTTTCGGCCGCTATCTGTAACATAGCTTGTGAACACCTAAAGGCCGAATATCCTGATGGGGATAGTGCGTATAGACGGAGTAAATTCCTCGAACAGATAGTCGTGCTGATGAGGAATAAAGGATTACTCGCAAAGCCATTTCGATGGACTTCGCCGCTGCGATACAAAAACTCGGGAACACTAAAAGAACAGCAAAAAATCAATCAAAAAAGACTGCCGAGCCGTGAGTCCATTCGAGCCCTGGGCGAGTTATTTAATAACGAATTGACCAGTCCACTAGACCTTGTAACGCTCTCAGCGTGCGTCCTTTTACTCAGTCAGCCCAGTCGCGTCGGTGAGTTAGCTGACGTTGAGCGTGACTGCATTGTATTCAAACACGATGCTCAGGGCGGTGATCGCATGTTCCTGAGATGGTATGCCGAGAAAGGTTTTGGTGCGACGACTAAGCCCGTTGTGATGGGCATGGAGTCATCAGTGGAACGTATGATTGAGCTACTGACGCCAATTACCGAAGAGGCTCGTAGCTACGCAGCATGGCTAGAAGATCACCCCGACGAATTCCCCCCGCATGACGGTATGCCCTCGAAAGGTCCAGATGATCCACTGTCGTATGAGGAAGCCTGTGCAGCGCTCAAAACCAAGGTTTATGGGGAACAACAAGCTCGAAGGTTTTTTGTAACTAAATGGATCGACTCGCTAGCGAAACGTACCGCATTAAGTCCTGACGCCCTAACGGTACTGGAAGAAATTCGGCATGGATGGGATACCAGCACCGGACAGCGTATTTATGTGAACGGAAAACTGAATTCCTATCAGTTTAACGATAAAACGGTAATCACCTTACGAAAGCTCAATGTCCTTGTGCGCGAAAAATACCTGCCTAAGTACTTTCCCTACACCACTTCTTCCGAAAACGGAAAAAAACGCGTTAAGTATCGCGATGCATTATTCACGGTGCGTACGGGCACTCTTCCTGATGAAACAAAGAATAATTTTGCAATGCAACGTGATTTTGGCGTTGAGATAGCTGTCGGCCATACGCGAATGACTGCACAACTAGGAGGCGCTTCGCATTCACAAAGTATCTTCCAGCGCCACGGTTACGGAGACCTTAGGGTGAACACACACGCCTTTCGTCACGAACTGAATACGGAAATGCATCGGGCAGGTCTTTCACAACTGCTGATTGATGCTTTTTCAGGACGCACGACCCGAGGATCGGTCTACAACCATGTAACTCTTGAAGAGCGTCGCCAAGCGGTTGCGGCCGTTCACCCTAAAACCAAGCAGAGTAATGCGGCGAAGTGCTTGGACAAGATCAGTACGAATGAACCTTTGAATCTCAGTGAGATTCTTGATCTTGGTGATGGTGATCAAGATCGAATTATTCATAAAACTCACCTCGGTCTTTGTGTCCACTCATTTGAAAGTGAACCTTGCCCCAAAATGGGTGCCTGTTTGACTTGCGGAAGCCTGGGCTGTGTGAAGGGTGACAATGTAAAGCTGACCAATCTGAAGGAAGAGAGGAGCTACCTTAAGCAGCGCTTTGAAAAAGCGGTGGCTGCCGAAGCTAGCAACACCTTCGGTGCATCTGACTGGAGAAAGAAAACAGCGCTTGATCTGCTCAAATGCGATGCACTGATCAACGTCTTAGAGAGTCCGGAGCTCCAATACGGCGACATTGTGTGGAATGTTGATAACGGCTGGAATTTGACCAAAAATGCTGCCGCGATGGCGGGACTTATAGAAGCAAAAACAATTGTAGCGTCGAAACAAGACACGCCTCCCTCTTTGGGCGAACTGGCCGCGATGCTAAACGTGATTGAGGGATAGATGTGGGACATTTAACCAAGAAAGACCAAGTGCAGATCGTCAAGCTCATTGAAGAATGGTCTGAACCAAAATTGACCTGGCCTCTTCTGGTAGAGGCGTGCAAAACCAAACTAAATATCAATAGAGCTCGCCAGTCGCTGATGAAACTGCCAGAAATAGGCATAGCAATGAAAGATCGCAAGGCAGCGCTCAAGTTACCAACTGAGAAGCAAGGCTGGGTTAAAGACATCCACCGAGCGAATGAACGCATCGAAAAGCTGACAGAAGCTAATCAGCGTCTAAAGTTTATTAACCAGCAACTTCTTGCGCGCTTCCTCACTTGGCAGGCCAATGCAGATATGCGTGGCATAACCCAGGCGATGCTGGATCGACCGCTGGTTCAGTTCAGTAGGTAGCCTGAAAGAGCCCACCATGTTGCGCGCTGACTGACGGTGAAGGAACCAACGGCGAAAGCCGGATCCGAGATTGATCGGTTCCTGCGGTGGACTTATAAAGTGCTCCTCTTTAATATCCTATGAGAAAAACTGACGCATTAATGTTACCTAAAAGGAGATATTTATATGGAAGTACATTGCTCATCAATCGAAAAAGTTCGTCAGCAAATAGACCGCATCGACCGCGATGTGGTTGCACTCCTCGCCAAGCGCGGCAACTTCGTCATCCAGGCGGCGGCTTTCAAGAAAACCACTGATGATGTGCGCGCTCCAGCGCGGGTTGAAGAGGTCATCAGCAAAGTGCGCGGAATTGCAAACGACTCCGGTGCCTCACCTGATGTCGTGGAGCGGGTATACAGAGCCATGATCTCCGCATTCACTGACGAAGAGTTGAAAACTCACTCAGCCCTGAAAGATAAATCTTAAAGTCGTCAGCTTTCATAATCACCGAGGCTCAACGAGGCCGGAATTTCGTAAGCGCTCCATGAACCCCACATTTTAAAGGTGGGGATCTACGGCTATCTTGGAATTTTCGGCGTGCAGTTCCACGGCAGCAAGGCCTCGAAGTCTTCTACGCTCGTGGCTTGCGACAGACGTTCCAGTGCGTGGCGCAGCCATGCATAGGGCTCTTGGCCGTTGGCTTTAGCCGTCTCGACCAAACTGTAAAGTTGAGCGCTCGCCATCGCGCCTTTGGGCGTGTCGCTGAACAGGCAATTCTTGCGCCCGATCACGAAGGGCCGGATCGCACGCTCGGCCGCATTGTTGTCAATCGGCAAGTAACCGGCTTCGGTGTAGCGCACCAACTTGATCAAGTTGCTGGCCAGGTAGCTGATGGCTTTGCCCAGTGCATTCTGCGCCGTCACTTGTGGCCGGGTTTTCTCCAGCCTTGTGTGTAACTGCGCCAACACCGGCAGGATGTTTTGCTGTCGGCTTTCGTGGCGATGCTCATCGCCGACTTCTTTTAAATCGCGCTCGATACCGTACAGCTTGTTGATCAGATTCAGGGCGATTCAGACGTCTGGTCGAAGAAATGCTGATTCAGGTAGCTGAGGTTCGATAGCAGCTAGGTAGAACCATCACCATGCATACGCGATTGGATTGGGGGAAGTAGTCACTTGGTCGCTATGAGAGACCAGTGTCATTTTATGTTGTGATAGAAAGACCTAATATTCAAGCACTTAGCAAAATGTTGTCATGATAAATTCGTATGTGACTTCAGTTCAGCAGCGTTTAGCCTAGGTAATTCGGGGTAGCAGGTGTCAATATTTTTTGCTGTTTACAGCTAACGGCAGTGCATTTGCCAAAGTAGATCGAGTTTGGTGGTGTAGCTCTGACTTTTTAGGTCGCGTCGCATAGCCCATTCTGGGGGCGCGCGTATTCGCAGGCGTGCGGTCGGATGTGAACGGGCTTTGGCTTCGTCTGCTCTAGTTAGCCATTCCCGAACGGCTCAGCTGAGATCTCGCAAAATTTTATTTACCTCTACGAGGTTCGTCGTCGGTCAGAGGCAGAATCGGAAGCAGACGATCCAACTGTTCCTGCGCCCGGCGGCTGAACATCCGCAGCAGGTCATTCAACGTGTGGGGCAGCGGTTCGGTGGCGCGGGTCACCGCGTATAGGGTGATGGGCAACGGTGGTGTCAGGGGGCGAATGCTCGTTGTGGCAGGGGACGCACCGAGCGCAGTGAACGGATCGATCACCGCTAGTCCAGCACCAGATTCCACCATCATCCTAGCCAGTGAATAAGTCTGCACGGTGATGCGCACCTTGGGCGGTGGATCGACCGCTTCGAGGTAGCTGTCGAGTCGGGCGGCCAGCGGGTCGGCGCTAGACAAACCAATCAGGGGCGAATCGGCCAGGTCCATCAGCGGCAGCGGTTGGCCGATTTCTTCAACCAGCCAATGCCCCTTCGGAGCCAACGCCACTAGCACTCCCGAAGCCAACGTCTGAGCGTTCAATCCAGGATGATCCGGCTGCTGCAGGGTCAGGGCAACATCCACTTCGCGCATCAGCAGTTTCTGCACCAGCTCGCGGCTGTGGCCGCTGGACAGCTCACAGGCAATGTCGGGGTAAAGCCCGGCCCACTCGTGAATCGCAGGCGGCAGCAATGACAGGGCCAGCGCCGGAGTGGCGCCGATCCGCAGGCTGTGGCTCGGTTCGCGACGTAGACTTTGGGCCAGGCGGCGCACCCCTTGCAGGCTTTCGCTGACCTTGTCGACTTCGCGTTCCAGCGCCAGTGCTTCAGGCGTCGCCTGCAACTTGCCCCGTACGCGCAAAAACAACGGGAATCCCAGTTGCTGCTCAGCATGCTGCAGCACCTTGGTCACTGCCGGCTGCGAGACGTGAAGCAACTGCGCGGCCGCGCTGATCGAACCGGTCTGGCGGATAGCCTGGAAAATCTCAATATGACGAAAGCGCATTGCAAGCCCATAACCTTTGCTTATAGGTCTGACATCTTTATTCATTGTTCGTCCCCTGTCACCTGGCTCTAACCTTGGCCTAGTTTTCACTGCGGTTTTAAGGACGGACATGGCTCAGCGTGTATGCATCATCGGTGGCGGCGTGATTGGCCTGACAACAGCTTATGCTTTGGTGCGTGACGGCTTCGAGGTAACCTTGATCGAGGCCCGGGACTCAGTGGGTCGCGAAACTAGTTTCGCCAACGGCGGCCAGCTTTCCTATCGTTACGTCGCACCACTGGCGGATGCCGGCGTACCAGTGCAGGCGATCGGCTGGATTTTGCGCGGCGATTCACCGTTAAAGCTGCGCCCGAGGCTGGACCTGGCACAGTGGCGCTGGATGGCGGCATTTCTCGGCGCCTGCCGCCGCTCGGTCAACCGCGAGAACGCCGCGCACTTGTTGCGCCTGAGTTTGTTCAGCCAGGAAACGCTACAGACCTGGCGCGAGGACGACGGGCTGGAGGCCTTTCAATGGCGCCGCAACGGCAAATTGGTGACGTTCCGCCAAGGCAGTAGCTTTAAGCGCGCGCGACTTGGTTTGACCGATTCCAGGCATCAGCACGTGTTGGCAGCCGCCGAATGTAAAAGGTTGGAACCGGCGATGGCGGATGTACCCTTTGTCGGCGGTATTTATACCCCAGACGAAGAAGTCGGCGATTGCCACGCGTTCTGTCAGCAACTGGCTGCGCGGCTGAAGGCATCCGGCAACTGTGAGTTCCGCCTGGGGCAAACGGTGACCGGGATTCGCCAAGCCAATAGCAATGTCAGTGCCATCGAGTTAGGCGAAAACGTGCTGGTAGTCGATCAACTTGTGATTGCCGCAGGCCATCGCAGCCCGTTGCTAGCGTTGCCTGGCCTGCAACTTCCGCTTTATCCACTCAAAGGCTATAGCCTGACCGTGCCGATTGGCCCTGCCCATTCCGCACCGGACGTGAGTATCACCGATTACGACCGCAAGATTGTCTACGCCCGCATTGGTGAACAGTTACGGGTGGCAGCGATGGTCGACATCGTTGGCTTCGACTCCGCCGTGGACCCCAAACGCCTGGCGCTGATCAAGCGCCAGGCCCGTGAAACCTTACCCGACGCTGGCAATTACCAGGCTGCCGTGGCATGGGCCGGAATGCGGCCGGCCACTCCCACTGGCGTGCCGTTGCTGGGTGCTACGGCATACCGCAACCTTTGGCTGAACGTCGGCCATGGCGCGCTCGGTTTTACCCTGGCCTGCGGCAGCGGGCGCTTGCTCAGCGAACTGATCGGCCAGCGGCAGGCTTCTATCGACCTGCACGGTTTCAATCACCGGACCGCCTGAATTCTGCTCGTAGGAGAAAACCCTGCAATGACCCTTACCCGATTTCACAGCAACCCGCGCCTGTCTGGCGCCGTGATCTATGGTGATCTGGTGTTTCTTTCCGGCCAGGTGCCGGGCCACTCCACTAACGTTGAGGGCCAGACCCGAGAAGTGCTCGCGAAAATCGACGCCTTGCTGGCCGAGACTGGGAGCGACAAGGACCATCTGCTCAGCGCGACCATCTATTTGAAAAACATCACCGAGGATTTCGCCGCGATGAACGAGGTGTGGTCGGCCTGGCTATCGCCGGGGCAGGCGCCGAGTCGTACCACGGTGCAGGCTGAACTGGCCCGCCCGCAGCTACTCGTGGAAATTACAGTCATCGCCGCACGTTCATGAAATGACCAACACCCACAACGGAGAATAACAATGCAAAAAATCACGTTGCTCGGCTGCTCCCTAGGGCTGTTGCTTGGGGGCCTGGCCCAGGCTGACGAAACACCGTTGACCGGCACCCTGAGCAAAATCGCCAATACCAAGACCATCACCCTGGGCTATCGCGATGCATCGGTGCCGTTTTCCTACGTGGGTGATCAAACCGGCAAACCCATGGGCTATTCGGTGGATTTGGCGGGAAAGATCGTCGACCGTATCCAGCAGCAACTGGCGTTATCGGATCTCAGGGTCCGGTACAACCTGGTGACTTCGCAAACGCGCATTCCGCTGGTGCAGAACGGCACCGTGGATCTGGAATGCGGCTCCACAGCCGTGACCGCTGAGCGGCAGAAACAGGTGGCGTTCTCATACGGTTTCATTTACGTCAAAGGGCAGTTGCTGACCGCCAGGGACAGCGGGATCAAGAGTTTCTCCGACCTGGGCGGTAAGAACGTAGTGACCACTGCCGGCACCACCAACGAACGCTTTCTGAAAAGCTACAACGCCGATCATAAGTTCGGTATGTTCGTGATCAGCGCCAAGGACCACGGCGAAGCTTTCCAGATGCTGCAATCGGGTCGCGCCGTGGCGTTCTACATGGACGATGCGTTGCTGTATGGCGAACGGGCAAAGGCTCGCGACCCGCATAAATGGGTCGTAGTCGGGGAGGAGCAATCGCGGGAAATCTACAGCTGCATGGTGCGTAAGGACGATCCGCAGTTCCTGGCCCTGGTCAACGGTGCGTTGGGCGACCTGTTCAGCTCTGGGAAAATCAACGGTATTTACCAGCGCTGGTTTGAACAGCCGATCCCGCCGAAAGGGTTGAACCTTGAGTTCCCGATGACCAGCGAACTCAAGGCGATCATTGCCAAGCCGGTGAGTGATCCGGTGCAGTAGTTCCTCTGCATTCGTCGTCGGACCGTGTCACGGTCATTTACGAATCGGGGTGAAAACCGTTTTGCCAGGTCAATAACTGGGGTGACATCTGCACGCAGCATTTGCCCCCAAGACCTACCTGAGAGCCGAGTCGCGCTACTCGCTGGAGCTGACCATGAGGCAGTGAATGACCTAAGAGCTCTACTGGACACGGCGGAAGCCCCCCATCTGCCGATGCACTACGCTGACCGAAACCCTATCAATGAGGAAGTACTATGTCTTCTCGGTTCGACCCAGAAAGCCTGTAGTTGTAGCGGCGCGCGTTTGAAACACGTGGGCTCGCACTCAAATGACCTTGCCACCGCCCTGCGGGAGCTGGGCCGGATCGAGCGCACGTTGTTTATCCTGGACTGGCTGCAAAGCGTCGAGCTGCGCCGTCGTGTGCATGCTGGCCTGAACAAGGGCGAAGCGCGCAATGCCCTGGCCAGGGCGGTGTTTTTCAACCGCCTCGGTGAAATCAGGGATCGGAGCTTCGAGCAGCAGCGCTACCGAGCCAGCGGCCTGAACCTGATGACCGCCGCCATTGTGCTGTGGAACACGGTTTACCTGGAGCGAGCCACCCAAGGGTTGGCTGACGCCGGAAAGCCGGTGAACACCGACCTGTTTCAATACCTATCACCGTTGGGCTGGGAGCACGTCAACCTGACCGGCGATTACGTCTGGCGGCAGAGCCGCAAGCTGGAAGATGGGAAGTTCAGGCCGCTACGACAGGTCGGAAAACCATAGCGTATGCTTTTTTTCCGAATTCTGTAGGCCCCCCTCTATAGGGCCACCGTAAACTGGTGCAATCGTTTGTGTGCGAAACACACCGACTGACGTCCTCAACCAGTAAGGCGGAGGACGGCTCGAAGCTTTCTAATGTCACTTCGGCATGCTTGAAATCGGCGACAGAATGTCTTTCCACACTTTGTCATGTAAGTGTGGAAGTTGACGCTTCTCCAAGTCAGTCAGGCCATACCTATCCGGGCTCTCCAGAACATCGAAAAACTTGACGATACGGCAGTTGAAGCCACCATCATCACGTTGCTCGTTCACAATGTAGATAGGCAACGCCTCAAGGCCAAACAGCCGGACAGATCCGCGTAGCTTCCCGATGTTGAATTTTATGGCGTAGGCCAGTTTTGAGTTGCGGCTGTCCGGATGGTAGCTAACGAAGTCGCCGAATGCGTAAATGACCAACGCATCCTGCTGGCCTGGGCGTGGAATGAGTTCTGCAGGCTGACTGACGTGCGCGTGATTGCCAAGGATGGTGTCTACGCCGCATTCAATCACCTTGCGCGCGGCTTCAACGATGTTGACGTGAGGGTACATTTCGAACTCCCATCCCCAGTGGCAGTAGGCAATGATCCACTCCGCGCCTTTGGCTTTCGCCGCCGCAATCTGCTTCTTTATCAATGAATAATCGGGTGGTGGCTCGACATCGTTGAATCGCACCTCATTGGCGAGGTAAGGCTTGTCGGGCGGTACCTTGTACCCATTGAGATCAAAGGTGTAGGACAGCAGGGCGACCTTGATGCCGTCCTTCTCGACAACCACCACATCATCCTGCTCGGCCTGGCTCGCGGCAGTGCCTGAGTGATAGGCGCCCGATTTCTTGAGAACCTCGAGTGTGGCGAGCACGCCTTGTTCGCCCCAGTCCATCGCGTGGTTGGTCGCGGTGCTGAAGTAATTGATTTTCGCCTCGTCGCGAAACTTCTGGAACATCGCCTCAGAGGTATTCATTTGAGCCGGTTGACCCTGTCTCTGAGTTCGCCCCACGGGCCTGTTCTTGTCGACGGTTGACTCCAGGTTGGCGCTAACGATGTCAGCGGTGCTATAGAAGTCAGTGATCTCGTCGAACAGGTGTGGCGTGTTTTGTGGTGTCAGGACGTCGACCGCTAGTAAATCTCCCGCACACGAGACAGAGATGACGGCCTCAGGGACGGGATATTCGAGGTCTGACGAAGATTCGCTCTGTATGTAGAAATCAAGAAACTGCGACGCGAAGAACGCTTCCAGTCCCGTACCTTTTTCGGCTACTTCGAGCTGATTGAACCAGTAACGGTAGAGCCACTTGAGCTTTTGGAAGCTACTCCCTGAGATGTCATACATGCCGGTCTCTGGCTGAGGGTAATGGAACTCTTCATAGAAAAGGTAACTCAGCAGGAGAACCGCGAGCTTGGCCTGGAGGCGTTTATCTACAAATTCACCAAGAGTAGGCAGCTTTATCGCAATCTCAAGCTCAAGAAGAATTCTATCGAAAGCAAAAGCGCCCTCCAACGTGGCGGGCTCGTCCAGCATAGACTGAAGCGTCGCGCAGATGTTGTGCGGGCCCACCTGTGCAATCTGACCGAACAGCGCCCTAGCGTATTCAGCCTCCTTGGGACTGATCGTCTCGGGCATTTTCAATTCGCCCCTCGCCACACGTTGCAGTGTGGTCGCGACCTCATCCCTATGGTCATCAAGATGCTGCTCAAGCTTGTGCAGAATTTCTCTTAAACTTTCAATCAGATATCTATCCATTCTGAACACCCTTTTCACTGTATTACTAGGTCTGCGGCCGGTGAGCAATCAGCGCCACACCCTGGAGGCGGCGTACGGATTCAGAGCGCCCTGAACGGCCATTTTTACGTTATTGCGCTCTATTTAAAGTGAGGGCCTGGTGAGGTTGAAAACAGTCAGATCCAACACCTTGCGGCCCTGTTGCAGTACTGCACGCTTCCAGGTATCGGTATCCACATAAAACGCATCACGTAGTTGTTTTTTGATGCGTTGGGACTGAGCGTCGGGTGCCTGAGGATTGCAGTGCAGCCAGTGATCGGCCCGTAAAGCGTTGAGCACTTTTATACCCGAAAGGGTGCCATACTCCAGGGTAAGTCCGTTGTACTGGGCCTGCGGGCAGGTCTCCAATACCATTAGGTCGATTGTGCCGTTGAGCTGGGCCGATACCGAATTGCCCTCGGCGCTGTTAGTCATCTTCTCACCCCACCAACTTCTCCCACGGGCGATGTCTTCCGGTTCCTGGCGACCCTTGTAGATGTATTCGCCCACGCCGGTTGGGCCAAGGCCCGTGTGCACGTCGATCCAGCCGATACGCTGGCAGTGTTGTGCATGCTGTAGGAGGATCCGGCGCAAGGTGAGGTTACTCCAGACGGGCGCCGTGCCCGCAAAGAACAAGCCGCGCGGATCGCTGTGCTGGCCGCGGGAGATGCCACTCTGCAGGGCTATTCGACCGTTGCGTAGGGCGTAGCCGATCAGTCCGAGCGAGCTCGACAAAGTCGGTGGCTGGCGTTTGGGAAGCAGCAGGTGGACGAGGGCTCGATAGTCCGGGTTGTCCGGCAGTGGCTGGGTGAAATCGAGGAAGTTACGGTTCAGATCGACATTGTCCTCGTTAACTCGGCGCAGCCAGGAAAAACCATGGGGGTTGAGGGCGTGCAGGAACAGCACGGCCAGGTCTTCGCGTTTGCAACGTTCGACCCAGGAAGCATCCCGCAGCAGATCGACCTGCAGGCCTGAGCCACAGAAACCTTCCGCGCCGTGGCAGCCGCTGCTGATTACCATCAGGTTAGCGGCGTCCGGTGCGCCAAGGCGAGCAACGTCCAGAGCTAGCTCTTCTCCATCGCGACCGGGCAGCGGGTGGACCCAGGATTCGATGGAAAGCCCGGCGGCGACGCTGGCGTCGAGGAATTTCTGCCGGGCTTCGGCGTAGTGTTGCGAGAAACTGGAAAGATCCATATCGGTCCTTGTGACGTAAAAGTGCCCGCATATTTTTTGGGCATGGCCGCGCCCGAGGCGCAGGCTTGCTGCTTGCACCGGTGACGGAAAAATGTGAGGAGCTGATTAGGCCTCGCTTGCGGCCGGTTCGTGTTTGGACGAGGAAGCGTTTGAGGTGATCAAGGTCAGCGCCTGGCGACTGCGCTCGGGGTCGATCAGGCGCAGAGCCAGCAAGCCGCCAATCAGCAGGGCGATACCGAACAGGCCTATGCTGAGTTCGAAGCCTTTGACCAGATCGCCACCTTCCCAGCCAATGGCCTGGCCGACCATGTGCGGGGCGAGCATGCCGGCACTGGTCATCAGGCCGATGTGGATGGCCAGCATGCTGCCACGCTGCTTGGGCGGGGCAATGTAAGCGACGATGGAGTTGGCAAAGGCTGGCACCAGGTTCACCACGACGCCGCCCACCAGGTACAAGGCCATGGTGCTGTACAGACCCTGCTCGACGAGGCCCATCAGGCTCAAGGCTACACCGCCGATCAGGCACGCCATTGCTGGAGGCATCGCCATTGCCATCCGTACGCTGGCTCCGCGTTTGAGAGCACGTTGCGACAGGCTGGAGACTGCCAGGTTGAGAAAGATCACGCCGACCGTGGCAGCCATCACCACATACCCGGATTGCATCGGCGTCATCTGCAAGCCTTTCTGCAGGTAAGTCGGTACCCAGCTGTAGATCAGGGCAGTGGGCAGGTAGGTGCAGAATCCGGCCAATGTAATGAAAATGAACGTGCGGTTGAGCAGTAAGTCGCGATAAGGGGCCGTTCCGTCGCCGCCCTCGGCGACCGAATCGTCATGCAGGCCCTCGCGACCAATCAATAGCCAGATGACCAGCCAGATCAGGCCGATGCCCGCCAAGATAAGGTAGCCCACACGCCAGCCCGTATGCTGGATCAGTATTGGCAGAGACAGTGCGCCCACGATGGCCCCGATCATGATCGCCACCTGAATCCACGCGGCAGGCTGCACTCGCTCGCGCGGTAGGAACCACTTGAAACAAGCGTGTTGAGTCACCGCTGTGGCTGGGCCACAGCCAGCACCCAGCACCATCCGGGCGGCGACTAGAGCATAGAAACTGGTGCTTATGGCGGTGAGTACCTGGGCGGCCATCCAGACAATCGACATGCTGGAAAGAATCCAGCGACTTGGCAGGCGGTTGGCGAGAAAGCCCACCAGCACGCCAGAAACCGAGTAGAGAAAAAAGAAGACACTGCCGATAAAGCCGAACTGCTCCGGCGATAACTTCAGTTCATCGATGATCTGCGGGCCGGCGAAAGCGAAGATGGTCTTGTCCAGTACGCTGATGACCATTACCGCCATGAGCATCAGGACGATCAGGGTGCGACGTTTGTTGGAAGGGGGCTGCATTGGCTCAAGCCTCGCAAAGGTAAACACGGTAGTAGGCATGCAGCATGCCGCAGGCATCAACCGATGAATAATCACCTCTGCGCATGTGTATCGGTTTTGGTTATCCATGCGTGAGGCGGCTTGGCGCCGCCTAGTCGGCGAGAAAGTGCGTGCTGGCTCCGATGCCGGCATCAGCCGCTAAACAGTCCATTACTGTTGGACACATCCGGGTTGGTGTAGGCGTATACCAGTTCATTGGCCATCGCCTTAGCTTCACGAGTCATCAGTTCCTGATCTCTACAGCCCAGGGAGATATTCATCGAGGGCAGCGATTCGGCAATTTGCAGGCGCTCCAGATTCAGCAGGCTCTGGGCCAGTTCCAGCACGCGGATCGACCAGTAGCTGATCGCGTCGCTGCTGGCTGCCAGTTCTGCGTACAACACCACCGAGGCGCATTCAATGATGTTTTCCGGTGAGGCGATGCCGTACTCATTGAGCATCTGGCCAACCTTCGATTGCTCCAGTGACTCCTGCAGCAACCAATCCTGGCCTTTCAGTTCGCTCAGTGAGCGGGCGTGACGTATCGGGTGATCTTTACGGACGGCCAGTACCGTGGCTTGTTCATACAGCGCGATCCAGTGAAAACCATCCGAGCTGCGGGCTTCCGGCAGAGACGTCAGCACCAGATCAAGTTGTCCTTCCCGCAGTCCTTCCAGCAGTTTGGAGGGCCGCAGTTCAATGATCTGCACCTGAACCTTGGGGAAGCGTTTTCGGTAGCGGTTGAGGCTGGTCACAAACTGATGGCTGGGAGTAACCGAAGACACGCCGATCGCGAGCTTGCCATCCATCACGCCTTTGAGCGTGTCGATCTCTTCGCGTGCGCGGCGTACTTCTTCGAGCACCATGCGCGCGCGTTTCACTAGGCGTTCGCCGTACTCGGTGACCGTGATGCCGCGGTTGGAACGCACCAGCAGCGGCACGCCGAGCTCGGCCTCAAGCTCCTTTATCGCCTTGGAAAGCGCGGGTTGAGAAATATGCAGCTGGCGCGAAGCTTCCTGGATGCTGCCGCTTTCACAGATGGCGACGATGGCGCGCAGTTGGTGAAACTTCATGGCAAAAGCCTCGCCTGCTCAAGGTAAAAGACGGAATCTAAAGTAAAGAACCCACAGGGTGGTGGCAATGTGATTTCGGTGAGGGTAGTCGAAGAGTGGCCAGGTAAAAAAGCGGCGGTCAAAAGACCGCCGCAAAGGGTGGAGCGCGAAGGGGGGGTTGATCAACGAATCCCCGCAGCGCGCAAGGCATTGGGGGTGAACTGCTTGCGGCTGTAGGGCATGCCGAACTGGTAGGCATTTTGTTGTTCGTTGTACAGCGCACCCACCGCGTAGCGACCGGACAGAACGTCGTAGTGAGTTTCGGCGCTGAACTGCGGGATCTTCTGATCATAGAAGAAAATGCCGTGTCCTTCAGAGACGCGCCACAGCTGTCCGCGGCCGTCATAGGCATCCGCTTCGGCGGCTTGCCAGCTGTCCTCATCGATGAACAGATCCCGACGCGAATAGATGTGGCGCTGGCCTGCCTTGAGCGTGCCCCTGACATGCCAGACCCGGTGCAGTTCGTAGCGTGCATGCTCGGGGTTAAGGTGACCCGCCTGGATGATGTCGCTGTACTTCAACGTGGGCGAGCCCATCTTGTTGCTGTTGTAGGGGATGTACATTTCCTTCTTGCCGACCAACTCCCAATCGAAGCGATCGGGCGAACCATTAAACATGTCGAAATCGTCCATGGTCCGCATGCCTTCGGCGCCCGGGCTGTCGTAAGCAATCTGCGGCGCGCGGCGTACACGGCGTTGACCCGCGTTGTACTGCCAGGCCATACGCGGTTCGCTGACCTGATTGATGGTCTCGTGCACCAGCAACACCCCACCGGCCATGCGCGAGGGGGAGAGGAACTCTTCGCGGTAGAAGTAGAGGACGTTGGCCATCTCCTGTGGGGAGTAGTCAGTCAGGCCAGCGGGGTAGGCCAATTGCTGCTTGATCAGACTCGGGGTAAAGCTGCCATTGGTTTGCGGCGACGCCTGCACGACCATCCGCTCGAAGGCCAGGCCTCGGTAGCGACCGATGTGGTTCCAGATAACTTCCATACCGTTCTGCGGTATGGCAAAAGGCAGTCCGCCGCTGCGGAAATTCTGCAAACCGTTACCGCCTTCAGCCAGTTGAGTGTTGGCGGCGTTGAGGCGGCTGGTGTTGAGAAAATCCTGGGGCAGGCTGACCGTACGCCGGGTCGGATAGACCGGGATGCGGTAGGTATCCGGATAGCGCTTGAAGAGGGCGAGTTGGCCGGGGGTCAGCTTGCCCTGGTATTGCGCAACGTTGGCGGCGGTGATGGTGAACAGCGGTTTGTCTGCAGCAAAGGGATCACTGAGGAAGCCACTGGCATCACGCCGGCCGGCCTCCGGGCCAATGCCGCCGGTCCATGCCGGAATACTGCCGTCGGCATTGCCGGCCCGCTCCGCACCGATGGGCGTCAGGTCTTTGTCCAGTCGGGCGATCTGCTCTTGCGGGACTGCCGCCAGTGCCTGATGGGTCAGCAGCAGGCCCAGGTACAGGCTGCCGGCACTTAGGCGTTGGGTCTTGGAAAGGAAAAACATCATGTGCATACCCCTCAGAAATTCATGCCGGCACTTAAGGCGAGGAAATCGCGGTCAGTGTTCGTGTTGAAGTCGCCACCGAAATAGTCGGTGTAGCTCAGGCTCGCGGTATACTTGGACAGGTAATCGGCATCCAGACCCACGCTTACCGACTTGTTACCTTCGGTGAAAGTCGGGCCATAGCCCTCGACGTCATGAGCGAACGCCAGGTTGGGCTTGAGGTTGATGCCGGCGATGGCATTGTTGAAATCAAACACGGCGCGCAGCCGATAACCCCAGGAGTTCTGGGTGTAGAAACCCTTGTCGGTACACTGGTCGGGATTAGCGGAATTGAGCACGACCTTACACAAACTTTCGCCGCGTATCGTGCCAACGCCGGGAAGGCTGGCAGAGGCAGAAGCAGGCAGCGCACCCATGCCGTAGATGCTGCTGCGACCGAAACGCAGGTCAGAGCCGTCGGTCGAACCGAGGTTGCCAATATGGCTGTAGCCGACTTCACCGATCAGCGTCAGGCGGTCGCTCCCCAGCACCTGATCGAATGTGTGTACACCACTGATCTGGGCCTGGGTGAAAGGCATGCGCTTGTAACCTTGTACCAGGCTGCTATAGCGGTTGTCGGCCCAGTCGGTATCAAAGATGGCCAAGCCGTTCATGTTGCCCACGGTGTAGAGCTGACCGATGCTCGCGGCTGTAGAAACATCGGTGCCGTTGAGTGCTATTGGCATGTTTGGCCGGTGGCTGATCTCACCGGACAGCGCGGTGCCGTCGGGGGTGGTGGTGGCGAAGCTGATGCCGAACAGACGGATATCTTCCGGGTACTTCAGGTAGTAGCTGGCGGTAGAAGGTCCGGGCGCGCCAAGAATGGCACCGACGCCGGTGGCATTGCTGGTGGTCCACATGCTTTCCGGTGTGCGGCTGTGATAGTTCAGGGCATAGAAACCGAACTCGGTATCGTTGAGCTCCGGCACCATCCAGCGCAGCGCCACGCCGAACTGGCCACTGTCGCGAGCGTCCTGATCCGCGCCACGGGGCACCCAGCCATACGTGGGGCCATCGCGATCAAAGTCGCTGCCGTTTGTTGTCATACCGTAGTCGCAGCCCTTGGGCGCGGTATCGCCGCCGAAGAAGGTGCCGCAGTTATCGAGAACGGTCTTTTCCCATTCCAGTTGGTAGAAGGCTTCCACCGACAGGTTTTCCGTCAGGCCCTGGGTGACATACAGCATGTTCACCGGGATCAGGCCTTCCTTGATCTCCGAACCGGGACGGCGCAGCGAGGCCGCGTCGGCGGGGTTGATCGCGTTGATGCTGTTGCCGATGAAGGTGCTCTCGCCCCAACTCACCACCTGTTTGCCGACACGCACACTGCCGGGCAGATCGCCTAACAAGTAGTTGTGGTAAACGAAGGCATCCAGCAGTTCGAATCCCGATCCCTTCGCCGCACGGTCGCGTCCGCTGTCATCAATGTCATACAGCGGACGGTGCTCATCTTTCAGTTCGAAGTCGTACCAGTACTTGCCGCGTAGGAAGACGCCGGTCTCGCCGTAGCTCAACTGCAGGTCATGTACGCCCTTGAAGATCTTCGAAAACGTCTCGCCTCGCTTGAAGTTGAGCCGGCCGTCGTCACTGGTGCGGGTGGACGCGCGACCGCCGTTGGCTTTGCCGATGAACTTCGCGTCGGCGTCATCCATGGCCCAACTGGATCCGATGGACAGTGACGAGTCGAAGCGCCCCTCGATTTCCCCGATATTGAAGCTGGCGGCTTGTGCCGGTAGTGCGAAAAGGGCACCCGCCAGTGCCAGGGCATGAGGGCGAAAATCCCCTGCGCCTTTTGTTGTTTTATTCATAAGGCTCTCCGCCTAGGCGTGCTATTCAAGGAAGGCCGAGGCTGTCGCCACAAGGCTCATCATTGGGTAACTGTCTGAGGACAGTTGCGCTGGCATCTTAGGGCGCATCCGGCGTTCTGCCTTCTGAAAAAAATTTATGGCTATAGCCAAAGGTGAGACCGGAATAACTTTTGGGCGCTCAAGTCACACACATGTATGTGCGTTCGGCGACGCGGCCGCTTTCAAGTACGCACCGGCCAGGACCTTGGCTTACATCTACTCAACACTGGGCCAAACTGGCCCTTCCCGGTCACATCAATGATACGGTCGGCTAGGGGCGTTACCGCGCACGGATCTCAAACGCCCAAACTGTTTACTAAGTAGGCTACGCAGCTTAAGTGGCCTGCTTAGCATATTCAGTCTAGATAGGCGTTAGGTTATAGGTACACGTACGGCCAAGCCGAAGTTGCATCTGTGCGCTCGAATGGCTTCAAAACTAACCTCAAAACTGCAATCACGCGAAGCGCGGGTGGTCAGTCGGGTGATGACCGCGCCCGGTGCAAAGGCTTGCGGCGCACCACCACTGATCTTGAGCACCTGCCCAGGTGCCATAGTGGCACTGCTGCTAACGCCACTAAGCTGAGTCTGCCCATTGAGGTAGCGCTCATGGCGCAAGCGTGCATAGAAAAAGCCGCTTTCGCTTTGAAGGTCTTCGTCATGGGCGTAGCGGTCGCCCATGACGGTATAGGGTTCGGCGTAGTGATAGGCCTCGCCATAGGTACCGCTGGCGCCACGGGTTTGGTCGAAGTCACCGTTCAGGTGCGCGCTGGCAACACGGTGATGGTAGGCGCGGATGTTGACGTGCTGCTCCACCACCTGGTGGCTCGCTTGCAGTTGCCACCCCCCGTCTTGTCCGCTGCTGCTCAGCCCTGATTGCGGACGGTACGCCAGTTCGACGTCGAACTGGTAGTGACGCTGGTCGTCGTGGAACTCCACCACATCGATGTTCAGGCGTTCGTCGCGGGTGAAGCGGTACCAGATGCCGACGTCTGCCAGCAGGCGAGAGATAAAAGCCAGATCACTCTCACCGTATTGCATGACCTGTTCGCGTTTGGGGTATTCACGCACTACATTGAAGAGAAAATCCTGGCCTTCTAAGTCGTGGCGGCTGCGCAGAATGCTCTCGACGATTTCCGGCACCGATTGGTGCTGATAGATACGAAACTGTTTACCCCGCACCAGCAGGGCCAAGTGCGGTTCCAGAGTGATTTCGTAGCGGGCTTCGTCAGCAGAGCCGGACAAGCGTTTAAAACCGGTGACCACGCCGTGCAGCGTGCGCAGCGGCTTCACCTGGGACGCACTCAGGCCCAGAAAGGGCAAGTTATGCGGCGCATCGTGCAGGCTAAAACTGGCGCTCTTGCCAAGCATTTTTTCAGCACCGATGTCTCCGTCGGTACAGGTGAATTCCAAACGGTAGTTGAAGGGGTGACTCAAGCTCTCTTGGCCTTCGGAGGCGAGGACATCGAGCCGCGCATCAACATCACGGACACTGAGTGAATGCCGGCTGTGGTCGAAAAAAGTGCGCAGCTCATTGAGCATGTTCTGGCCTCCGTGGCGATAGGATCAGTGAAGAGCAAAGTAATATGGTGCTCACCGCTAATGCCCGGGTGTAACTCCGGCCATTTGAGCCGCGATGCTCAGTGCCTGGATGCAATTGGATTTGAGGCGGTGATATATGCGGATGGATGTCACGGCGTGCTTGGCTGAAAATGAGGGTTTGGAGACCATGCTTGAGGTCTGTCGTCATCAGGCTCGGGGAAGCGTTGAACATCCATTGTTCCTTATTTGCCTAGGCAGGACAGGCCTAGGTGCGCAGGAAGGGCAACCAAAAAAACGTGACAGTTGGCGTCATACCGGGCCCGAGAATATAAATAGGCACGCACGCTAACAAAGCGGAAAAGGAATTGATGTAGGAAAAGTCTCAAAAACCATTCTGAATGTTACGTCGGAGAGTGCTAAAGCAAAAACAGTGAAAATCAACACGATCCCATAGACGATCAATTCTGGGATGGATATCCGAGTTTGAGTGCACTTTCTGTTCCGCTGCTCCCCCTTGACCGAAATCAGTCAAGAGCCCGAGATGCGCAACTGTTTTTCTGAGGCGGACACCTGGATATGGGGTTCTGAGCGGACGTGGTAAGGCTTACGTTGGTATTTGGTTCCATTGCTCCCCAAACCCCGTTGCCTGCACGCCACTTCGTGACAGTTGCGCGTAGCACTTCAATTAGCTGAGCCATAACTCGTGGGGCAGGAAATGCTGAGAGCTCGGAAGCGCAGGAACTTTTGCTCAGAGCAGATTACTGCAATGTTTCTTATCATTATTCATTGGAGTCGGCCTGAAATAAAAATGACCCGGTGCACGGCCAGCCCCGGGTCAATAAAGGTGCATTGCGTACTTCTGGCACCCATCGTTTAGGTGAAGCTAAATTGGTGCCGCCTAGCTTGGAGCTTACTAATTGTTAGCTGGGCCATCCATCAACTTTGAAAGCGGGGACAAAATTTCTTTCCAAACTTTATCGCGCAGGTGCGGAAGTTGGTTCTTTTCTTCATCAGTTAGTCCGTACGCGTCCGGATTTTCTAGGACGTCATAGAATCTTACAATACGACAATTGAATTTTCCGCCCCCCAGATCCTCATTAACTATATAAATTGGTAATACTTTAAGTCCGCGCACGAATCTAGACCAAGGTTGAGAGCTAAATACGTCAAATTTCACTATATAGGATAGCTTAGAGTTGCGACTTTCCGGATGATAGCTAACGAAATCGCCGAAGCTGTAGATGACCAACTTACCATCTATCACCTCCGCAGGCTGACTAACGTGCGCATGATTACCAAGGATAACATCAACGCCGCTTAAAAGAATTTCACGCGCCGCACGGCGAATGTCGACGTGTGGATACATCTCAAACTCCCACCCCCAGTGACAATAAGCGATTATACAATCGGCCCCTCTATCTCTTGCTTGCGTAACTTGTCTCCTTAATAACGCGTAATCGGGGCCTGGGTTAACGTCGTTAAATCTTACCTCATTCACCAGGTACGGTTGGTCGGGTGGTATAGCATAGCCATTAAGGTCCATAGTAAAACTCAACAGAGCAACACGAGCATCACCTTTTTGGAAAATAACAACTTCATCTTGCTCTGCTTGGCTTGCAGCAGTGCCTGCGTAGAGTGCGCCAGATTTTTTGAGTACATCTAATGTGGCACGAACGCCATCAGGTCCCCAGTCCATCGCATGATTGGTTGCGGTGCTGAAGAAATTTATCTTCGCTTCAGAGCAGAATTTATTAAACATTGCTTCTGATGTGTTCATTTGAGCAGGCTGCCCCGACAACTGATAGCGCCCAATGGGCTTAGATTCATCAACGGTTGACTCTAAATTAGCACTAACGATATCAGCGTCACTATAAAAATCAACAATATCATCGAACAAACTAACGGTGTTCTCCGGTTTCAAAACATCAACTGCAAGCAAATCCCCAGCACATGCAACAGTGATATATTTGGCCTCGGGCGGAGTCTCTATAGCGAACCCCCCCAAATTTTGTGATGCAAAGACCTCTTCTATCCCAGACCCTTTCTCAGCAACTTCAAGCTGATTAAGCGAATAACGGTAAAGCCACTTTAGCTTTTCAAATGAATCATTCGCTATATCATAACGTCCCGTTCCTTGTTGGGGGTAATGAAAATCTTCATAAAAAATATAACTCATCAGGAGAACTGTCTGTCTTCTCAAGGCCTTTAGGTCAATTACCATTCCTCCTACAAGCCATTCGCAAAGCCTTCTAAATTTCTCCGCCTCTTCCGGGCTCACCGTCTCGATTATTGGTAGTTCACCGCTAGCTACATTTCCAAGGGTATCGACAACTTCCTCTAAATTTTCCTCAAGGTGGTTTTTAAGTCGCACAAAAATTTTTTGAATATCTTCTATCAAATACTCTTCCATTTTTTTTCTCGTCTGATTTTTATGGGGAAGGCTAAATTATGAAAATATACCCGCGGAGTCTCAGGCATACATCACAAAGCCGCCAACACACTGCCTCACCCGGGGGGGGCGAAATAAAACAAACAAAAACATGCAGTGCTTAGTGTCGTAGTATAGACGCCCACAAATTTCAGACATTTTATTTAGTTATACATATAACTATTTGTTATTCCAGCGACTCTTTTCCCGTTACATGATCCTCAATGGGATCTACCACCATGAAGACGAAGGCGTCAGTCTTGCCCAGGCGGAGGACGATAAAGCGCGCTTCGCGCACCTTAACAAACTGGATGATGAAGGACGCCCGACAGTGAGTCATGACAGATTTTCTGAGTTCGCTGACGGCCTGTATGGCATCGACCGTGCCGTGGCAGTGGCGTGGGGCGAGCGCTTGTTCATTGAGACGCATGGCTTCACCTTTGGCGAATGCCCCCGTGTAGTTTGAGGTGCTGGCCCAATTCGCGGGCGCGAAAATGCGCCCGATCACCTCTATAGATTAGGGTAACTCACATGATTAGCCCTATCCACCTGCTGGCCCCGCTGTTCGGAATCAGCGTAGTAACAGCGGCACCAGTTGAAGGCCCTGAGCCTATGGCCGTGGTATTTTCTGTGAACATCGCTAAATCATTGGTGGTAGGCTTCGCTGGAGACTTGCCGCCGACTCTCTCAGGCTCGATCACGATCCCCGTCCTATCCTGACAGAGAGCCCGAATGACTCCCCGCCGTGCCACTTCGCTACGCCCTGGACAATTCAAACACCTGTTTCGCATTGCATCCGTTACTGGCCGTTTGCCTGAGCGTGACGTGATGCTTCTTTGGCTGACTCACACGACTGGAATTCGCGTCACTGAACTGGCCTTGCTGGATGTGCCGACGTTCTCTATCCAAGCGGTGCGATAAAGCCTGAGGTGTATCTTCGGGCTGAGGTCTGCAAGGGATGCAGTCCCAGAAACGTCTACTTAACGAATGCTAGGTGCATCGCGGCCCTGGAAGACTGGCTATCAGTACGCCTCAGGCGCCGTTGGGGACTTTCCGGGGCTGATGAGTATCGTGGGTTGCGACCAGCATCGAAGCTGGTCCTGACGCACAAGGGGCAAGCCTTTGAGCTGGCTTTCAAGTACCGCATGTTGGACAGCGGGCCAGAAACGTACCCCGCCTGTGACAGTCTGCAACAGACTTTCAGCAGGCTCTATCGACAGGCGGGTAAGGGCATTTGTTCCATTGGAAAACTCAGCCCGTCGGGCTTAATGAATCGCCCCTAGTTTGGTAGACACCTCCAAGCCTTAAAATGAGGCCCATTAGGAGGTGCCATGAGCAACCAGCGTTATCCCGAAGAATTCAAAATCCAGGCGGTCAACCAAGTGACCGAAAAACAGCTTCCTGTTTCAGAGGTAGCTGCGCGATTGGGCGTGTCCGTGCACAGCCCCTATCCCTGGATTAATCGCTACACCAAGCCCCAGGAGCAGCGGGTTCAGGAGGACGATCAGAGTGCTGAGCTTCGCCGCCTACGTGCTGAGCTAATGCGGGTGACGGAGGAGCGAGACATCTTAAAAAAGGGTTCTTCACGGAATCCCGGGAAACACAGAAACAAGAACGCCGATTTGATTGATGATGTTCGTGCGAGCAAACACATCTAACAAACCGGCGTTCTTATGCGCGATATTAATACTTTCCTTCCGTTTTGGGAGGGCTTTTCTGTTGTCACGATCAAGCCTGATGGCGACGCGCTTCAGATCGACCTGATTCCCCACGCCACCCGATTCCCTTCCTGTAGCGGCTGCCAAAAAACCTGTTCAACCACGCATGAGTATTGCGAGCGAACCGTCCGCGATTTACCGATTCTCGGCCGTGCGGTGCGCCTCAGCGTGTTGCTCAGGCGTGTTGTCTGTCGTGACTGTGGTAAACGTATGGAGGCCGTCAGTTGGCTGGACCGCTATGCCCGCATGACGCGGCGTTTGGCCGAGGCGGTCATTCAGGCCTGCGAACGCCTCCCCACACTGCATGTGGCTCAACTGTTTGGGCTGCATTGGGACACCGTTCGGTTGCTGGAGCGTCGAGCTTTGCAAGCGGCGTTGAGCGTTTTGCCAAAGGCACAACCGCGAGGTCTGGTGATGGACGAGTTCGCCCTGTTCAAAGGTCATCGTTACGCCAGCGTGGTGCTGGATGCGGATACACGTCGCGTGCTGTGGATCGGTGAAGGCCGCAGCCGAGCAGCGGTCAGGCCTTTCTTCGAAGAATTGGGGCCAGAGGGTTGCGCTCGCATCGAAGCGGTGGCGATGGACATGAACACCGCTTTTGACCTGGAGGTTCGTCAGCACTGTCCCAACGCGCGAGTGGTCTACGACCTCTTCCATGTGGTGGCCAAATATGGCCGAGAGGTGATTGATCGGGTTCGCGTCGACGAGGCTAACCGGTTGCGTCACGACAAGCCTGCGCGCAAGGTTATCAAGCAGGCGCGATGGCTGTTGCTGCGCAATCCGCAGAACTTGAAAACGCCGGAACAACAGGTCCGCCTGGAGGATTTGCTGGCGGCCAACCAAGCGTTGATGACGGTCTATTTGATGAAGGCTGAACTCAAAACGCTCTGGACGCCAAGTACCGCCTGGGGCTGGAGATCAGCCTGGAAGCAATGGCTGCGCCATGCGCATGAAAGCGAAATTCCAGCTCTGATCCAGTTCGCCACACGGCTAAAGGGTTACTGGCGGGGCATCGTGAGCCGGGTTCGCTGGCCGATGCACACCGGTCAGTTGGAAGGAATAAACAATCGAATAAAGGTCATCAAGCGGATGGCGTACGGTTACCGGGATAGCGAATTCTTTTTCATGAAGATCAAGAGCGTCTTTCCCGGTAATCCGTGATGAACCTAAAAAAGGCCGCCGCGTACTTTGCCAAGGAGTTCGGCTGAAGTACGCCTTTATTAAGCAGCTTTCCGGTGACTACGCCATTCGACGGCTTTGCCTGACGCTGAAGGTTCATAATAGCGGCTACTACGCTTGGCTATCCGAACCAAAATCTGCGCGCGCCAAGGAGGATCAACGACTGCTCGGTTTGATCAAGCATTTCTGGTTGGAAAGCGGTGGTGTTTATGGTTATCGCAAGATCCATGATGACCTGCACGAAGTTGGTGAGAGCTGTGGCCGCCACCGGGTGGCTAGGTTAATGCGCTTTGAAGGTTTGCGTTCTCAAACAGGGTGTCGGCGGCGACCAGGAAAATCTGGTGGTAAACCAGCGGTTGCCTCACCAAACTTACTGAAGCGCCAGTTCGATGTCAGAGAACCCAACAAAGTCTGGGTCACCGACATCACCTACATCCGAACCTATGAAGGCTGCCTGTATTTGGCCGTGGCGCTCGATCTGTTTTCACGCCAAGTCGTTGGCTGGTCAATGAAGTCACAAATGACTAGCGACTTGGCCATTGATGCACTGCTGATGGCAGTGTGGAGGCGTAAGCCGAAGCAAGAAGTAATGGTTCACTCTGATCAGGGCAGCCAATACAGCAACTCTGACTGGCGCAGCCTTTTAAAGGCCAACAACCTTATCGCCAGCACGAGCCGTCGAGGTAACTGTCACGACAACGCCGTAGCTTAGAGTTTTTTCCAGCTGCTGAAACGCGAACGAATCAAGAGAAAAATCTACACCACACGGCAAGATGCTCGTGGTAATGTGTTCGATTACATCGAGATGTTTTACAACCCAAAACGACGTCACAGTTTCAACAATCAGCTGTCACCGGTAGAGTTTGAAAAGCGCTACACAGCGAGCTTGGAGAGTGTCTAGAAAACCCGGGGCGATTCAACTCGCCTGTCGAAGATAAACTAGGCCGATTTCATTGAGGCACCAGAAGAGTTAGCGCAAAAGAAATGCGGATTATAATCCGTATCCCGTGTGTCCGCAAAAGCACGATAGTGCCGCCTCAAGTTGAATTGATACGGTCATGGATAAATTGGCGAAAGCGTTAGGGAAACGCATCCGAGTGCAGAGGAAGGCCTGCCGGATTTCCCAAGATGCTTTGGCGCTGGCATGCAATATCGACCGCAGCTACGTTGGGCGAATCGAACGTGGCGAGGTCAATATCACCGTCGAGAAGCTCTACCGCATCGCAGGCCAACTCTCCTTCAAGCCTTCTGCCACAGCCGTCTGAAATCTAACCTGAGCAAATAATAACTGCGCGCAAGAAGGTCAGACAGGAGCGTCGATATTACTTTGTCCCACTCCGTCAGCATCCTCAAAAACGTGCGGCTCCTGTTCACGTTATCCAACACTTCCAGCGGCAGCTTCTCGTAATCGGTCACGGCGTCCAAAACGGTAACCTAGACGTTCATTATCACTCACCTGCACGGCTAGATTTTTTCAATCACGTCGCGGGAGCGATGCTTGGCGATGCTTGAAAAAACTTACCGCCGGAGCACTCACAGAAAAGTTAAGTTTTGGACCTAAATTTGTTCGAAGGCCGGTAAAAGCTAACCAGAAATTCTGTTCCGAGACAGAACTGAGAGGAAATAAATGCGGGAGAGGCTTAAAAACCAATGATGATGCGGGCTCGCCTGCGGCGCAAAAACGTGACTAAAAACTAATAGGGCAGATAGGTGTATTGAGCCATGGAGAACCTTGGGTCAGTGACAGATGAATGATTGGAGCGCAGGCGATGCCCGGCCAGACCGATGCGCGTCGTTCACTAGACCACTTGATGGCCATCAATGCGTGCGCGCGGAAAAAGTCTGAGTCTAGGAGCTGGAACGCTCCCGCGTAACCGGCAAAGCTACCTTAATGACGGAAGGCAGTCCAGCCGAGTGGGGCTGGCACTTCGCCACAACTCAAGGCATGCTAGCCGCCCTTCGGGCGTCCGGCTTATAGTGCACGTCGCGCCAGTCCAGCCAAACCGCAGGATTACAGCTTGTCCAACGTTACCCCGCCAGCTTCTGTGAGCGCGTCCAATCCGGGGACCGGCTCGCCCCTGCGCGGAACACTGAAGGGTGCATTGGCGACGCTGGTACTTTTGCTGCTGGCATTGCTGTTCTGGCAGTTGCTCGATCAACTGCGCGAGACCCAGAAAAACCAGCGCCAGTACACCATCGACTACACCGCCGACCTCGCCTCGCAGGTCAGCTTGAACATGTCGCTGAATGCGCAGATCGCCCTCAACCTGTTACCGATCGTCGAACAACCGCAGTCGTCCGACGAACAGCAGGCACTGCTGCGCAAGCTCCAGCAATCGCTGCCCGACCTGCGCAGTCTGGCCCTGCTCAGCCCGTCCGGGAAAATCATCAACGACAGCGCCAGCGACAGCCACGACGCCGATTACCTTGGTGAACTGGTGCGCCGTAGCCGCGCCCAGGCGCATTACTTCAGCAACGCCGACGACGGCTCGGTGGTGCATCTGTTATTGCATCAGGCCAGCGGCAGCACGCGCGGCTACTGGGTTTTGCGCCTGACCCCGACCTTCTTCGACTCGCTGACCAAGCAGGGCGAAACCGGCATCCGCCCGTTGTGGCTGGTGGAAAACCGTCTCAATCATCAGATCATCAGCCGCGACGAAGCGCTGTCCTCAGCCAGGCCCGGCGTGCTGAGTCCGGACGACATGGCCAACACCGTGCTCACCGTGCCGCTGAGCAGCAGCGACTGGCAGTTGCGCGGGCTGTTCGACCGCCAGCGCGTGCTCGAAGAACTGCTACCGGCGTTCATCGGCAAATGCCTGCTGGGTCTGGCGTTCTCGATGCTGCCGGTGATCGCGCTGCTGAACATGCGTCGCCGTCAGCGCCAGTTGCATGAAGGTCGCCGGCGCTATCAGGACATTTTCGAAGGCACTGGCGTGGCGTTGTGCGTGCTCGACCTGTCCGGCCTCAAGCAGGTGTTCGACAAGGCGCAGATCCAGACCAGCGACCAGCTCAAGGCCTGGCTCGACCAGCCGGCCCAGCGCCAGCAACTGCTGCAAGAACTGCGCGTCACCGAGGTCAATCAGGTGGCGCTGCAACTGCTCAATGTCAATTCCTGCGAGCACGCCTGGCAGTTGCTGATCGACGGTCATCCGCACAGCCAGTGCGCCATCGGCAACCAGGTGCTCGACGCCGTTCTGCAGCAACAAAAACAGCTGGAACTGGAAATCAAATTGCCGGACATCAATGGTCGCGATCAGCACCTGTGGATGGTCCTGCGCCTGCCTGAAGAACAGCACGACTATAAAGCGGTGATCCTGAGCATCAACGACATCACCAGCCGCAAGCTGATCGAGCTGTCGCTGCTGGAACGCGAAGGCTTCTGGTCGGACGTGGTGCGCACCGTGCCGGATCATCTGTATGTGCAGGACGTGATCAGCCAGCGGATGATTTTCAGCAACCACCACCTCGGCCAGACCCTCGGCTACAACCGCACCGAACTGCATCAGATGGGCGAGTACTTCTGGGAAATCCTCCTGCACCCGGAGGACGCCGACTACTACCATCGCTCGCGGCAGATGCAGCGTCACGCCGGTTACAGCCAGTTGTTGCAATGCCAACTGCGTTTCCGACATCGCGATGGCGAGTGGCGGCGCTTCGACATCCGCGAACAGGCACTGGCCCGCGACAAGCACGATCAGGTCACGCGGATCATCGGCGTGGCCAAGGACATCACCGAGCAGATCGAGGCCAGTGAATCCCTGCGTGACAGCGAACAACGCTACCGCATGCTCGCCGAAAGCATCAGCGACGTGATCTTCTCCACCGACAGCAAGCTGTCGCTGAACTACGTCAGCCCGTCAGTGCAAGCGGTACTGGGTTACGACGCCGAGTGGATTTTCCAGAACGGCTGGCAATCGACCATCGCCAACCCGCAGCAACTGAGCGGCATCTACTCCTTGATGGATCGGGTCAGCAAAGCGCTCGACAAACCTGAACAACTGGCAGTGTTGCGCAACCAGGTGCAGACCCAGATGTTCCTGTTCGACTGCCTGCGCGCCGACGGCCGCAAGATCCCGATCGAGCTGCGTCTGGTGCTGGTGTGGGACGAACACGGCGCGTTCGAAGGCGTGCTCGGTGTCGGCCGCGACATCAGCCAGCAACGCCGCGCCGAGAAAGACCTGCGCATGGCGGCCACGGTATTCGAGCACTCGACTTCGGCGATTCTGATCACCGACCCCGCCGGTTACATCGTGCAGGCCAACGAAGCGTTCAGCCGGGTCAGCGGTTACGCGGTATCGGAAGTGCTCGATCAGTTGCCGAACATGCTCACCGTCGACGAGCAACAGGACGCGCACCTGCGCTATGTGCTCAAGCAATTGCACCAGCACAGCACCTGGGAAGGCGAAGTCTGGCTCAAGCGCCGCAACGGCGAGCATTACCCGGCGTGGGTCGGCATCACGGCGGTACTCGACGATGAAGGCGACCTCGCCAGTTACGTGTGTTTCTTCAGCGACATCAGCGAGCGCAAGGCCAGCGAGCAACGCATCCACCGCCTCGCCTACTACGACGCCCTGACCCACCTGCCGAACCGCACACTGTTCCAGGATCGCCTGCACACTGCACTGCAATCGGCCGAACGGCAGAAGTCGTGGGTGGTGCTGATGTTCCTCGATCTCGACCGCTTCAAGCCGATCAACGACTCGCTCGGCCATGCTGCTGGCGACCGCATGTTGAAAGACATGGCCACGCGGCTGCTGGCCTGCGTCGACGATGACGACACCGTGGCGCGCATGGGCGGCGACGAGTTCACCTTGCTCCTGCAACACCGCTCCAGCCGCGAAATGGCGCTGAACCGGGCGATTCACGTGGCCGAGCAGATTCTCGCCAGTCTGGTGCGACCGTTTGTGCTGGAAGGCCGCGAGTTCTTCGTCACCGCCAGTATCGGTATCGCCCTGAGTCCGCAGGACGGTAACGAACTCAGCCAGTTGATGAAGAACGCCGACACCGCGATGTACCACGCCAAGGAACGCGGCAAGAACAACTTCCAGTTCTATCAGGCCGACATGAACGCCAGTGCGCTGGAACGTCTGGAGCTGGAAAGCGACCTGCGCCATGCGCTGGAGCAGAACGAATTCGTCCTGTATTACCAGCCGCAGTTCAGCGGCGACGGCAAACGCCTGACCGGCGCCGAAGCGCTGCTGCGTTGGCGTCATCCGCGTCGTGGACTGGTGCCGCCGGGGGATTTCATTCCGGTGCTGGAAGAGCTGGGTCTGGTGGTCGACGTTGGCGACTGGGTGATCAGCGAAGCCTGCCGTCAGCTCAAGACCTGGCACCAGAACCGCGTGCGCGTGCCGAAGGTCTCGGTGAACATCTCGGCGCGGCAGTTCTCCGACGGCCAGCTCGGCACGCGCATCGCCACCATCCTGCGCGAAACCGGGCTGCCACCGGCGTGTCTGGAGCTGGAGCTGACCGAAAGTATCCTGATGCGCGAAGTCAGCGAGGCGATGCAGATCCTCGCCGGGCTGAAGAACCTCGGCCTGAGCATCGCGGTCGATGACTTCGGCACCGGTTATTCGTCGCTGAACTACCTCAAGCAATTCCCGATCGACGTGCTGAAGATCGACCGCACCTTCGTCGACGGCCTGCCGTCCGGCGAGCAGGACGCGCAAATCGCCCGCGCGATCATCGCCATGGCCCACAGCCTCAATCTGGCGGTGATCGCCGAAGGCGTGGAAACCCATGAGCAACTGGACTTCCTGCGCGAGCACGGTTGCGATGAAGTGCAGGGTTACCTGTTCGGACGACCGATGCCGGCGAGCCGGTTCGAGGCGCAGTTCAGTAACGACGCCCTCTTCATGTTCGACTGAAGATCTGCGGCGCGCCCTTCGCGAGCAGGCTCGCTCCCACAGGGATTGATGTCGATCACAATATCTCAGGCCTGCCTCGATTACTGTGGGAGCGAGCCTGCTCGCGAAGAGGCCAGCAAAAGCACCGCACATCTGTCATGAACGCCACTTGTCTGCGACATGATGTCGTTTCATATGCCATCCAAAACCCATTGGGTTAGAATGCCCCCCTTTTCTGCCCCCGATCCTTGAGGACCGCCATGTTCAGCCGTGATTTGACTATTGCCAAGTACGACGCCGATCTCTTTGCCGCCATGGAGCAAGAAGCTCAGCGCCAGGAAGAGCACATTGAGCTGATCGCTTCGGAAAACTACACCAGCCCTGCGGTGATGGAAGCTCAAGGCTCGGTACTGACCAACAAGTACGCCGAAGGCTACCCGGGCAAGCGCTACTACGGTGGTTGCGAGTACGTCGACGTTGTTGAACAACTGGCCATCGACCGCGCCAAAGAGCTGTTCGGCGCCGATTACGCCAACGTTCAGCCGCACGCCGGTTCGCAAGCCAACGCCGCTGTCTACCTGGCCCTGCTGCAAGGTGGCGACACCATTCTGGGCATGAGCCTGGCCCACGGTGGTCACCTGACTCACGGTGCCAGCGTTTCCTCCTCCGGCAAGCTGTACAACGCCGTGCAGTACGGCATCGACGCCAACGGCCTGATCGACTACGACGAAGTCGAGCGTCTGGCGGTTGAGCACAAGCCGAAAATGATCGTGGCCGGTTTCTCTGCCTACTCGCAGATCCTCGACTTCCCGCGCTTCCGCGCCATCGCTGACAAGGTCGGTGCCTACCTGTTCGTCGACATGGCGCACGTGGCCGGTCTGGTCGCCGCTGGCGTCTACCCGAACCCGGTGCCATTCGCTGACGTGGTCACCACCACCACGCACAAGACCCTGCGCGGTCCTCGTGGCGGTCTGATCCTGGCGCGCGCCAACGCCGAGATCGAGAAGAAGCTGAACTCCGCAGTATTCCCGGGCGCCCAGGGTGGCCCGCTGGAGCACGTGATCGCCGCTAAAGCGATCTGCTTCAAGGAAGCGCTGCAGCCTGAGTTCAAGGCTTACCAGGAACAAGTGGTGAAGAACGCCCAGGCCATGGCCGAAGTGTTCATCGAGCGCGGTTTCGACGTAGTTTCCGGTGGCACCAAGAACCACCTGTTCCTGCTGTCGCTGATCAAGCAGGACATCTCCGGTAAAGACGCCGACGCCGCTCTGGGCAAAGCGTTCATCACCGTGAACAAGAACTCCGTGCCTAACGACCCACGCTCGCCGTTCGTCACTTCCGGCCTGCGCTTCGGCACCCCGGCTGTGACCACTCGCGGCTTCAAGGAAGCCGAGTGCAAAGAGCTGGCCGGCTGGATCTGCGACATCCTGGCTGATCTGAACAACGAAGCGGTGATCGACGCCGTTCGCGAGAAAGTCAAAGCCATCTGCAAGAAACTGCCGGTGTACGGCGCGTAATCGCGACGTTAAATCCGCAGCATGAAAAACCGGCCAGCGATGGCCGGTTTTTTTTGGTTCTTCACGGATTACCGGGAAAGACGCTCTTGATCTTCATGAAAAAGAATTCGCTATCCCGGTAACCGTACGCCATCCGCTTGATGACCTTTATTCGATTGTTTATTCCTTCCAACTGACCGGTGTGCATCGGCCAGCGAACCCGGCTCACGATGCCCCGCCAGTAACCCTTTAGCCGTGTGGCGAACTGGATCAGAGCTGGAATTTCGCTTTCATGCGCATGGCGCAGCCATTGCTTCCAGGCCGCTCGCCAACCCCAGGCAGTACTCGGAGTCCAGAGTGTTTTGAGTTCAGCCTTCATCAAATAGACCGTCATCAACGCTTGGTTGGCCGCCAGCAGATCCTCCAGGCGGACCTGTTGTTCCGGCGTTTTCAAGTTCTGCGGATTGCGCAGCAACAGCCATCGCGCCTGCTTGATAACCTTGCGGGCCGGCTTGTCGTGACGCAACCGGTTAGCCTCGTCGACGCGAACCCGATCAATCACCTCTCGGCCATATTTGGCCACCACATGGAAGAGGTCGTAGACCACTCGCGCGTTGGGACAGTGCTGACGAACCTCCAGGTCAAAAGCGGTGTTCATGTCCATCGCCACCGCTTCGATGCGAGCGCAACCCTCTGGCCCCAATTCTTCGAAGAAAGGCCTGACCGCTGCTCGGCTGCGGCCTTCACCGATCCACAGCACGCGGCGTGTATCCGCATCCAGCACCACGCTGGCGTAACGATGACCTTTGAACAGGGCGAATTCGTCCATCACCAGACGTCGCGGTTGCGCCTTTGGCAAAACGCTCAACGCCGCTTGCAAGGCTCGACGCTCCAGCAACCGAACGGTGTCCCAATGCAACCCGAACAGTTGAGCCACATGCAGTGTGGGGAGGCGTTCGCAGGCCTGAATGACCGCCTCGGCCAAACGCCGCGTCATGCGGGCATAGCGGTCCAGCCAACTGACGGCCTCCATACGTTTACCACAGTCACGACAGACAACACGCCTGAGCAACACGCTGAGGCGCACCGCACGGCCGAGAATCGGTAAATCGCGGACGGTTCGCTCGCAATACTCATGCGTGGTTGAACAGGTTTTTTGGCAGCCGCTACAGGAAGGGAATCGGGTGGCGTGGGGAATCAGGTCGATCTGAAGCGCGTCGCCATCAGGCTTGATCGTGACAACAGAAAAGCCCTCCCAAAAAGGAAGGAAAGTATTAATATCGCGCATAAGAACGCCGGTTTGTTAGATGTGTTTGCTCGCACGAACATCATCAATCAAATCGGCGTTCTTGTTTCTGTGTTTCCCGGGATTCCGTGAAGAACCTTTTTTTTCGCCCGTCGGAAAGATCAAAAGATCGCAGCCTTCGGCAGCTCCTACATTTGGAATGCGCTCACCTGTAGGAGCTGCCGAAGGCTGCGATCTTTTGATCTCTGGCCACTGGTCAGACCGGTCATGCCAATTTAGCGATTTTCACTTGTCATCCCGAAAAAACCGAGCGTAGACTGCGCCTGCACTGGACATACCGGTAAGACCACAATAATTAAGTCCTGAATCTGATGTGCCCCGCACACGGCAGCCAGGACACCGACCAGGATTCCTCCCATGCTCAGATGGTGCTCGCGTTCAATCTTCCTCCAAGTGGTTCTCGGACTGGTGCTCGGCATCATCTGCGGGCTGACCCTTCCCGAATATTCCGCCCAGCTCAAACCGTTGGGCGACGGCTTCATCAAACTGATCAAGATGCTCATCGGCCTGATCGTGTTCTGCGTGGTGGTCAGCGGCATCAGTGGCGCGGGCGATCTGAAGAAGGTCGGGCGCATCGGCCTCAAGTCGGTGATCTACTTTGAAGTGCTGACCACCATCGCCCTGGTGATCGGTCTGGTGTTCGCTTTCAGCACCGGAATCGGCAGCGGCGCGAATATCCATCTGGAGCAGTTGTCCGCCGCCGACATGGGCGATATCGCCGAACGCGGCCAGCACATGCACACCACCACGCAGTTCCTGATGGACCTGATCCCGACCTCGGTGATCGGTGCCTTCGCCGACAACAACATCCTCCAGGTGCTGCTGTTCTCGGTGCTGTTCGGCAGTGCGCTGAATCTGGTGGGTGAAGCGGCTTCCGGGATCTCGCGGCTGATCAACGAATTGAGCCATGTGATTTTCCGGATCATGGGCATGATCGTGCGTCTGGCACCGATCGGCGTTTTCGGCGCCATCGCCTTCACCACCAGCAAATACGGCCTCGATTCACTGCAACACCTGGGCAGTCTGGTGGGCTTGTTCTACCTGACCTGCATGGCATTCGTCAGCGTGATTCTAGGACTGGTGATGCGTGCGTCCGGTCTGCGCCTGTGGCCACTGCTCAAGTACCTGCGTGAAGAATTGCTGATCGTCATGGGCACCGCTTCTTCCGACGCCGTGCTGCCACAGATCATGCGCAAACTGGAACACCTGGGCATCGGCAGCTCGACCGTCGGGCTGGTGATCCCCACCGGTTACTCGTTCAACCTCGACGGCTTTTCGATCTACCTGACCCTGGCCATCGTGTTCATCGCCAACGCCACCGGCACGCCGTTGGCGATGACCGACCTGTTGACGATTCTGCTGGTGTCGCTGATCACTTCGAAAGGCGCCCACGGCATTCCCGGCTCGGCGCTGGTGATTCTCGCGGCGACGCTGACGGCGATCCCGGCGATTCCGGTGGTCGGGCTGGTGCTGGTGCTGGCGGTGGACTGGTTCATGGGCATTGGCCGGGCGCTGACCAACCTGATCGGCAACTGCGTCGCCACCGTGGCCATCGCCCGTTGGGAAAAGGACATCGATGTGCAACGCGCAAACAAAGTACTCAGCGGTCAGCAGGGCTACACCTTTCAACCGCGTAAAACCGGAACTCCGGCGCACCAGCAAGAGTTCTGATTTTCAACCCTGTAGGAGCTGCCGCAGGCTGCGATCTTTTGATCTCGTTTGCGGCATCCCCTATGGGCTTACGGAGCTAGACAAGTGATAACCACATCAACCGTCGTCAACTCAGTCGTAGAAAAACTGCGCGCCGCCCTCGCCCGCGGTCAGTGGCGCTCCGGCGACATGCTGCCGGGTCAGCGTGAACTGGCCGAACAACTGGGCATCAGCCGTCCGAGCCTGCGCGAAGCGGTGATCGTTCTGGAAACCCTTGGCCTGGTGCGCTCGATGCCGGGCAAAGGCGTGGTAGTGCTCGACGCCCAACTCAGCGACAGCCAGAGCCACGACAGCGCGGTGGCCGGCGCCAGCCTCGAAGACGTGCTGCAACTGCGTTACACCCTTGAGCCGTTCATCGTCGGGCTGGTCGCGCAGTCGATCAGCAGCAAGGAAGTCGGGCAATTGCGCCTGACCCTGATGGACATGCGCGAAGCCCTTGAAGCGGGCGACAGCGAAGCCGGGGTCAGTGCCTACATCGCCTTCCACGAAGAGCTGTTCACCCTGACCTCGAACCCGATCTTTCAGAGCGTGGTGCAGCAGACCAGCAACGCGCTCAAGCAAAGCGCCGAAGTGCTGCGCAATTCACCTGAGCATCTGGCCGAGCGCCTGGAAGAAAACGAAGCGGTGGTGCGCGCGATCCGCAGCAAGAACAGCGCCCAGGCCAGCGCCGAAATGCGCCGGCACATTCTGCGCGAAGGTCAGCGCATGGGCATTGAGTTGAACATTCCGGATGACCACCTCAGCAACTGACTTTCTTCACACTGGAGACCGGCCATGAACAGCCTTGCCACGTCGCCGCACACTCGTCAGATGTCGGCACCCTTGCCCTTCTCCCGCCTGCGCACGCCGGCAGATGATCTGTACCCGCGGCTGTTCGACGCGATTCTGGACCAGCGAATCGATCCGGCCAGCCGCTTCACCGAAGACAGTCTCAAGCAGATGTTCGGGGTCAGCCGCGCCGATGTGCGCCGGGTGCTGACGCAGTTGTCCCACGAGCAGGTGATTGTGCTGCGCGCCAATCATCGGCCACGGGTGGCCGCACCGGATGCCGAGCAGACCCGACAGACCCTGCATGCGCGGCGCCTGACCGAAGCGACACTGGTGCGCCTGGCTTGTCAGAATGCATCAGTCGAGGGTTTGAAACGCTTGCGTGCACTGGTCGAACGCGAACGCCTGGCCGTGGTTCAAGAGCGGCGTGCGGCGGCGATTCGGTTGTCCGGCGAGTTTCATCTGCAGTTGGCGCAAATGGCGGGCAATGCACCGTTGGCGCATTTCCTTGGCAGCCTGGTGCCGTTGACGTCGCTGGCGATTGCGCGGCGTGATGGATCGACGCCGGGTTGCTGCGCGTGGCAGGAGCATCTGGCGATTGTCGAGGCGGTCGCGTCTGGGGATGTGTCCATGGCTGAGCGACTGATGAATCAACACCTGGATCATCTTGAGCAGACTTTGCTGGGTACAGCCCTTGAGCATCGTGTCGCCGGTTAGATCGCCTTCGCGAGCAAGCCCGCTCCCACAGTAGGCCGCATTCTGTCAGGAGGAATGCAATTCACTGTGGGAGCGGGCTTGCTCGCGAAGGCGTCAGCCCTGGCGCCGAAGACCCATCAGGCAGAAGTCACTTTGGCAAACCCCGCCCGAATCTTCTCTTCCGGCAAATCATCGGCAATAAACACAATCACACTTTCCCGCGCCTCACCCTCGGTCCACTCAGTGTCCCAGTCGAAACCGTAGAGTTTCAGTACGCCCTGAAACACCAGCCGCCGATCCTCGCCTGCGATGTTCAACACGCCCTTGTAGCGCAACAACTGCTTGCCGTGTTCTTCCAGCAGCTCATTCATGAATTCGCTGAGCCGATCGATATCCAGCGGCTGGTCAGTGCGCAGCACCAAGCTGGAGATGCGGTCGATGGACGGCGCCTTGCTCACCGGACGCAGGCTCACCCCGCCGCCGAGGTCGGCATTGAGGTTGAAGCCACGCACGTCGAGCAGTTCCGCCAGATCGATGTTGCCATGCTCGACCACGCGGATCGGCGCGCGACGATTGATCCGCGTCAGGCGTTCGCTCAACGCGGTGAACGCGGCCTCATCCACCAGATCGGTCTTGCTCACCAGCAGGCGGTCGGCGAAACCGATCTGCGCCTGGGCGATGGTCTGGGTCAGGTGCTGGTCGGCGTGAGCCGCATCCACCAGGGTGATGATGCCGTCGAGCAGATAGCGTTCGCGCAGTTCTTCGTCGATAAAAAAGGTCTGCGCTACCGGGGCCGGGTCGGCCAGACCGGTGCACTCGATCACCAGCCGATCGAAGGCAATTTCACCGCTGTCCAGGCGTTCGAGCAGCAGGTACAGGGCCTTGGTCAAATCGGTGTGGATGGTGCAGCAGACGCAGCCGTTGGCCAACGTCATGACTTGCACCGGTTCGTCGCCAAGCAACTGGGTGTCGATGCCGGCGTCGCTGAATTCGTTTTCGATCACGGCGATTTTCAGGCCGTGCTCGGCTTTAAGCAGATGGCGCAGCAAGGTGGTCTTGCCGGCACCGAGGAAACCGCTGAGTACCGTTACGGGTATGGGAGAAGACAAAACACGATCTCCTGAAAGAAACACAAAACAAATGTGGGAGCGGGCTCGCTCGCGAAAGCGGTGTGTCAGTCAAATCATTCATCAACTGACACTCCGTATTCGCGAGCAGGCTCGCTCCCACAGGGGGGATTGCATCAACCGCAGGCTGTCAGCTCAACAGCACTTCGGCCCACCCTTGCCACCGTAACGCGCTTCCTGACGTTCGCGGAAGAACATCTCGTAGCTCATCACCGGTTTGTCCGGGTGTTTGGTTTGCATATGCTCGACGTAGGTGTCGTAGTCGGGCATGCCGACCATCAGGCGTGCGGCCTGACCGAGGTATTTACCGAGGCGACTCAGGTCATTGAACATGGTGCAATCCTCTGGTTACGCGTCCGGCAGGGCCTGGAATGGCGATTCTTTATCCGTACGCTCTTTTTTGCCCCAGGCGGCGATGCCGACCTTGAGCGCATAGAACAGGATGCTGAACACCACGAACAGGAACAGCGCGGTAAGCGTTGCGTTGGTGTAGGCGTTGAAGATCACGTGCTGCATCTGATCGATGCTCTTGGCCGGCGCGATGATTTGTCCGGCGGCCAGGGCATCGCTGTACTTCTTGGCCAGCGACAGGAAGCCGATCGCCGGGTTGGCGTCGAACAGCTTGATGAAGCCTGCAGTGGTGGTGCAGATCAGCAGCCAGGCGGCTGGCAGCAGGGTCACCCAGATGTAGCGCTGACGCTTCATCTTGATCAGGACCACGGTGCCGAGCATCAGCGCGATACCGGCCAGCATCTGGTTGGAGATACCGAACAGTGGCCACAGGGTGTTGATGCCGCCCAGTGGATCGATCACGCCTTGATACAGCAACCAGCCCCACATCGCCACACAACCGGCGGTGGCGATCAGGTTGGCGGTCCACGATTCGGTACGTTTCAGCGCCGGCACGAAGGAGCCGAGCAGGTCCTGCAGCATGAAACGCCCGGCACGGGTACCGGCGTCCACAGCGGTCAGGATGAACAGCGCTTCGAACAGGATCGCAAAGTGGTACCAGAACGCCATGGTGTTTTCACCCGGCAGGACACTGTGCAGGATCTGCGCGATACCGACCGCCAGGGTCGGCGCACCGCCGGCACGGGCGAGGATGGTGGTTTCACCGATGTCATGCGCCACTGCTTGCAGCGCCTCCGGCGTGATCGCGAAGCCCCAACTGCTGACCATTTGCGCCACCGATGCCACGTCACCACCGACCACGGCGGCCGGGCTGTTCATGGCGAAGTACACGCCCGGCTCGATCACCGAAGCGGCAACCATCGCCATGATCGCGACGAACGATTCCATGAGCATGCCGCCGTAACCGATGTAACGCGCGTTGGTTTCGTTATCCAGCAGCTTCGGCGTGGTACCCGACGCGATCAACGCGTGGAAACCGGACACCGCACCGCAGGCGATGGTGATGAACAGGAACGGGAACAGACCGCCCTTCCACACCGGCCCGGTGCCGTCGACGAACTGGGTCAGCGCCGGCATTTTCAGCTCGGGCATGGTTACCAGAATGCCGATCGCCAGGGCGATGATGGTACCGATCTTGAGGAACGTCGACAGGTAGTCGCGCGGTGCCAGAATCAGCCACACCGGCAGCACGGCGGCAACGAAGCCGTAACCGATCAGCATCCAGGTGATTTGCACACCGGTGAAGCTGAAGGCCTTGGCCCACACCGGATCAGCGGCAATCTGCCCACCGAGCCAGATCGAACCGAGCAGCAGCAACACACCGATGACCGAGATCTCGCCAATGCGGCCCGGACGGATGTAGCGCATGTAAATGCCCATGAACATCGCGATCGGGATGGTCGCCATCACGGTGAAGATGCCCCATGGGCTCTCCGCCAGTGCCTTGACCACGATCAGCGCCAGCACCGCGAGGATGATGATCATGATCAGGAAGCAGCCGAACAGGGCGATGGTGCCGGGAATGCGGCCCATTTCTTCGCGCACCATGTCGCCCAGGGAACGGCCGTTGCGCCGGGTCGACATGAACAGAACCATGAAGTCCTGCACCGCGCCCGCCAGCACCACCCCGGCAATCAGCCACAGCGTACCGGGCAGATAGCCCATCTGCGCCGCCAATACCGGGCCGACCAGCGGGCCTGCGCCGGCAATGGCCGCGAAGTGGTGACCGAACAGAATGTGTTTGTTGGTCGGCACGTAGTCCAGACCGTCGTTGTTGAGCACGGCGGGGGTGGCCCGACGCGGATCGAGTTGCATCACATTGTTTGCGATGAACAGGCTGTAGTAACGGTACGCAACCAGATAAATGGCCACTGCCGCGACCACGATCCACAAGGCGTTGATCGCCTCTCCTCGGCGCAATGCCACTACGCCCAGGGCGCACGCTCCTACGATTGCCAGCACTAGCCAGGGTAAGTGGCGTAGCAGGCTATTATTATTTTTCATTTTATTATTCCAGCCAGGGTGGACAAGAAAGACAGCCACCCCGAGTTTAGCGCTTACGGCGCCAAAGGCCATACCCCGACGTTGGTCTAGACGCCTTGTCGATTGGCCGCCACCCGCCGGTCGGGTCTATAGTCAGCGAACTCTTCCGAGGATTGCGCCATGAGCGAACACCCAGCCAATCGCCGTCGCTTCAAACGTATTGCGTTCGATGCCAAAACCGAGCTGAGTCAGGGCCACTTCATCTGGCCGGTGAAGTTGATCGACCTGTCGCTCAAGGGCTTGCTGATCGAGAAGCCGCAGCCGTGGCTGGGGGACAAGGAGCAGGATTTCTTCGTCGACATTCATCTGAGCGATGACGTGAATATTCAGATGGATGTGCATCTGGCCCACGAGGATCACGGGCAACTGGGGTTTGAATGCCGGCATATCAGCCTGGAATCGATCCAGCGCTTGCGGCGGTTGATCGAGCTGAATCTGGCGGATGAAACCGAGCTTGAGCGCGAATTGGGTGCCTTGATCGAAATCTAAAATAATGCTGCTCAGGTAAGGGTGACGCTGCCACCGTGGCGAGGGAGCTTGCTCCCGCTGGGTCGCGAAGCGGCCCCTGCTCTTCACTAAAAAAGCAAGGGACTGCTGCGCAGTCCAGCGGGAGCAAGCTCCCTCGCCACAGATTATTTTCGCGGAATGGGCAGTAGTTGCGGCTGGAGAGAGCGTAAGCGGTTACTCGAACAATGCGTCGAGCGCCTGCTCCAACCGGGTCACGGCAATGATCTGCAACCCCGGCGGCGCTTCCTTCGGCGCGTTGCCCTTGGGCACGATCGCGCGTTTGAAGCCATGCTTGGCCGCTTCCTTCAAGCGCTCCTGACCGCTCGGCACCGGACGCACTTCACCGGACAAACCGACTTCGCCAAACACCAGCAGATCATGCGGCAACGGCCGGTTGCGCAGGCTCGACATCACCGCCGCCATCAACGCCAGGTCGGACGCGGTTTCCAGCACCTTCACCCCGCCGACCACGTTGAGGAACACGTCCTGATCGTGGGTCGGAATGCCGCCGTGGCGGTGCAGTACGGCGAGCAACATCGCCAGACGATTCTGATCCAGCCCCAGAGTTACCCGCCGTGGGTTCGCCAGATGGCTGTCATCGACCAGCGCCTGCACTTCCACCAGCATCGGCCGGGTGCCCTCCCACGTGGCCATGACCACACTGCCCGGGACTTCTTCCTGAGCGCGAGTCAGAAAAATCGCCGAAGGGTTGGAGACTTCTTTCAGGCCCTTGTCGGTCATGCCGAACACGCCGAGTTCGTTGACCGCACCGAAACGGTTCTTCACCGCCCGCAACAGACGCAAACGCCCATCGGACTCGCCTTCGAAATACAGCACGGTGTCGACCATGTGTTCGAGAACCCTTGGGCCTGCCAACGCGCCTTCCTTGGTGACATGACCGACGAGGAAAATCGCCGTACCGCTTTGCTTGGCATACCGCACCAGCAACGCCGCACTCTCGCGCACTTGTGATACACCACCCGGCGCCGATTGCAGCTGTTCGGTGAAAATGGTCTGGATCGAGTCGATCACCATCACCTTGGGTTTTTCCTGGCGGGCCGTGGCGATGATGGTTTCGATGCAGGTTTCGGTCATGACCCGCAATTGATCCTGAGGCAGCCCTAAACGTCGGGCGCGCATGGCCACTTGCTGCTGGGACTCTTCGCCGGTGACGTACAGCGCCGGCATGCTCTTGGCGAGGTTGCACAGGGTCTGCAACAGAATCGTCGACTTGCCGATGCCCGGATCACCACCGATCAGCACCACTGAACCGTCGACCAGACCGCCACCCAAGACCCTATCCAGCTCACCGGACGCGGTGGAGAAACGCGGAATCTCCTCGATGCTGACTTCGGCCAGGGTCTTGATCTGCGCCTGCTGCCCGGCCCAACCGGTACGCCCGGTGGGCGCCGTGGCCCCGCCGCTTTCGATCATGGTTTCGGTCAGGGTGTTCCAGGCGCCGCACTCGCCGCACTGGCCCGCCCACTTGGGAAAGGTTGCGCCGCACTCGGTGCAGCCGTACATGCGCTTGGCCTTGGCCATCTGGATCCCCCGGCAAAAACCGCGATGATAACGCAGCCACCGCTCAGCGCGGCGCGGCGGTGCGGATTTCGCCGTTGGCCAGACGCGCGGCACTGTTGCCCAGCGGGTCTTCGGCATTGAGGTCGGCACCCTTGGCCTTGAGTGCGTCGAGCAGTTCGACACGCTTGAACAACCCGGCGTACATCGCAGCGGTTTGTCCGGCGCCATTGCGCTGATCGAGGCTGCAATCAGTGGCCATCAACCGTCTGGCAATCTGCATCTCGCCTTTGAAAATCGCGCCCATCAGCGCCGTGTTGCCACGTTGATCCTGCGCGCAGGCATCTGCGCCCGCCGCCAGTAACCGATCAACTGCCGCGCCCTGGCCGTGATACGCCGCCAGAATCAAAGCGGTGTAACCCTTGCTGTCGCGGGTATCGAGGGAATAGCCGGACTCGATAAAGGTTTCGAGCATCGGCACATCACCACGCCGGGCGGCATCGAAATAGTAATCCTGCAACTGGGCCTTGATCGCCTCGGCGTTCTGTTCGGCCAGCGCTGTAAATGACAGGCAACCGAGCAGCAATAACAGACAAAATCGCATCAGCCGTCTCCTTGAGCAGAACGGGGCCTGAGTCAGGCCCCGCGTGATATGGCGTCGAGATCAGTCGACCAGTTTCGCCGCCAGCGCCTTTACCCGGCTCAGGTCGCCGTTGGCGACTTTGGCCACACCGCTGCCGTATTCCGGATCGGCCTTATAAAGGAAGGACAGGATGATGTGCTTGCTCTCGTCATCGGTGGTGGCCAGCGAGCCGCCGAAGCTGGCGATCAGGTCCTGACGCTCCTGCTGGCTGAATGAGCGATACAGATCACCGGCCTGCTTGAAGTTCTGCTCACGCTGAATCTTCGCCTGCTGGGTGCTGCCCGACAGCGCCATTTGGCTGTAGCGCGCATTTTGTGGCTCATCACGCGGTTGCAGACGGCTCGGCTGATAATTCACCCCGGACTGCGTGGCAGCGAAGTTCATCGCACCGTCCTGATTGCCGTTGTTGACGGCAACTTTGGGCGCGTTGATCGGCAACTGCAGGGCATTGGCACCCAGACGATACATCTGCGTATCGGCATAAGAGAACACCCGGCCTTGCAACAGACGATCTACGGAAGGTTCGATACCCGGAACAACATTGGCCGGGGCCATCGCAACTTGTTCGGTTTCCTGGAACACATTGGCTGGGTTTCGGTTCAACACCATTTGTCCAACTTTTCGCTCAGGAACATTCGGCCAGATTTTGGTAGCGTCCAATGGATCGAAATCAAACTTGGACAAATCTTGCGGATTTAGCACTTGGATGTACAAGTCCCACTTCGGGAAATCACCCTTGTTTATATGACTGACCAGATCATTAGTCATATGACTGTAATCTTTCCCCTGAACTTTTGTAACTTGTTCGGGCGTCAGATTTTTGATGCCTTGCAAACTTTTCCAGTGAAACTTCACGTAGTGCACTTCGCCCTTGGCATTGACCAACTTGTAGGCATGCACACCATTACCGTCCATTTCCCGATAACTGGCTGGAGTTCCCGAATTGGAATACAACTCGGTCAGCGTGCGCGTGGCTTCCGGTACGTGGGAGAAGAAGTCGAAACGACGCGAGTCATCGTCCAGGTTGGTACGCGGATCGGGTTTGAACGCGTGAACCATGTCCGGAAACTTGATTGCGTCGCGGATGAAGAAGGTCGGAAAGTTGTTGCCCACCAGGTCCCAGTTGCCATCGGCGGTGTAGAACTTGGTGGCAAAACCCCGTGGATCGCGCAGGGTTTCCGGGGAATGGTTGCCATGCACCACCGCAGAGAAACGCACGAACACCGGCGTGACCTGGCCGGCAGCGAACACCTTGGCCTTGCTCAGGTCGCTGAGATCATTGGTCACCGTGAAGGTGCCATGGGCACCGGTACCGCGGGCATGCACCACGCGCTCGGGAATGCGCTCGCGGTCGAAACGCTGGAGCTTCTGGATCAGTTGCACATCCTGCAGCAACACCGGGCCGTTGGCGCCGGCGGTCTGCGAGTTCTGATTGTCGCCAACCGCTGCGCCGTTATCTCGGGTCAGGGGTGCGGCGTTCACGGAAAAAGTCAGCAGGCTGGCGGTCAGTACGCCGAGCGTACGGCGATGGGGAAAAGCCCCCAGTCCAAGAGTGGAATTCATATCAGGTTCCTCTGGTTTTTTTGGGCGCATCCAGGTGCGCCAACCAGAGGCTAGAGGGCTATGCCGGTGAACATAAATAGAAAGTTCGCAACTCGACGATTGAAAAAAATGGCTTCCTGATCAGCGGTTTACGGCGTATTTCGCGCGCGATTAGTGGCACTTTGCAAACTAATCGTGGATTCATGTGTCGATAAAAACGGGCATTGTAAGAAGGTGTTTCGCGCAGGACGCGTTTTGCTGATTTACACTGCGTACACCAACCTCATCTGTAACAAGGAAATAACCTATGGGCGTGCTAAGTGAGTTCAAGGCCTTCGCGGTCAAAGGCAATGTGGTCGACATGGCCGTCGGTATCATCATCGGTGCCGCCTTCGGCAAAATCGTTTCGTCGTTTGTCGGCGACGTGATCATGCCGCCAATCGGCCTGCTGATCGGTGGGGTGGACTTCAGTGATCTGGCCGTTACGCTAAAAGCCGCCGAGGGCAGCGCCCCGGCCGTGGTATTGGCCTACGGTAAATTCATCCAGAGCATTCTGGACTTCGTGATCGTCGCCTTCGCGATTTTCATGGGCGTCAAAGCCATCAACCGCCTGAAACGCGAAGAAGCCGTGGCCCCTTCCCTGCCACCGGTTCCGACCAAGGAAGAAGAGTTGCTCGGCGAGATTCGCGATCTGCTCAAGGCCCAGAACAACCGGCCTTGACCGCCTCATGAATGAAAACGGCGCCTGATGGCGCCGTTTTTCTACCAGTAGTTTTCCACCGCTACCTGCCCCGGCCGCCGCGACAGGCTCAGGCTCATGTGGCGTTTTTTCAGCAGTGCCCGAGTGTCATCGATCATCTGTGGATTGCCGCAGAGCATGACACGCGAGTGCTCAGGGGTCAGTTCAACACCGGCTGCCCGTTCCAGCTCGCCGTTTTCAATCAGGCTGGTAATCCGACCGTGCAAGGCGCCAGGCATTTGTTCGCGGGTAACCGTGGGAATGAATCGCAGTTTATGGGCATGTCCTGCCAGGTAATCACGCTCGGCCAACCCCGCAATCAAAGGCTGATAGGCCAGCTCCCGTGCCTCACGCACGCTGTACACCAGGATGATCCGCTCGAATCGCTCCCAGACCTCGAAGTCCTGCAGGATCGACAGAAACGGCGCGACCCCGGTGCCTGTGGATAACAGCCACAGATCCCGACCATCGACAAACCGGTCCAGTGTCAGGTAGCCAAAGGCCTGGCGCTCCACCAGCAAGGTATCCCCCACCTGCAAGCGGCTCAGCTCGCTGGTGAACTCGCCCCCCGGCACCACGATGGAAAAGAACTCGAGAAACTCGTCGAATGGCGACGAGACCATCGAGTAGGCGCGCCACACGGTACTGCCGTCGGCTTTGGTCACGCCGAGACGGGCGAATTGTCCGGCGTTGAATCGAAACCCGGCGTCGCGTGTGGTACGCAGGGTGAACAGGCTGGGGGTCAAGCGCTGCACGTCGAGCAACGTCTGGGCCGTGAACTTATCTGCGCTGGCGGTCATGGGGCACTCCATTCAACGAATGCCCCCAGTGTCGCGCAAAATCAACAGCTTAAACACCGACAGTTTGTGCTGTTGTACGCTCGGCATTTCAGAATTAAATTTATTTTCACTTGTGAATATTAACTAACTGGAACAGCTCAGCTTTTGAATTAAGGATGACATTTTATAAATAACCCCACTAATAACCCTTTATTTAATTTTCAAAGCAGCCAAGAGCGAAAAGATCAGAACACCACGTAAGAAACGTCCTACACTCGGGTTCGTGCCGGATCCTTTGGATCCAAACCGCACTCCCAGGAAAAGCCTCACGGAGTTTGTAATGGAAATGTGGAAGGAGTCGCAACTGAAGCAACTGACTTTCGCAAAGGAGATAGAGACTGCCTATCCGATCCTTTTGAGATTCGCTGAGAATATCGGTTTTAATTTCTGCGCGATCTCGTTGACTTCGAATAATCGGAACGACAACTTAAACCCCTTGCAAATCAACAACTACCCTCAAGAGTGGAACGAACTGTATGAACTTGAACGCTACGGCAAGATTGATCCGGTAATAGCACACTGCAATCACTGTATGTTACCGGTGATGTGGAACGAAGACCTGTACTCGCAAACGCCAGAACTCTGGCAGGCCTTGCAAGAACATGGCTTGCGCCACGGCTGGTCACAGTCGTTCCATCATGAAGCATCCGGGCTCTGCACCACGCTGAGCCTCGCCAGAAAAAAGGGTCCTTTGAGCCCGCTCGAGCTGTACGAGCATTTCGGTTACATGTTCTACGTAACCGGCCATCTGAGCGAGTTGTTCGCCAGAACCTTGCCCAGGCACAGCGACCCTCTCACCCGACCGAAGCTTTCACCCCGGGAACTGGAAGTGCTGAAGCTTTCGGCCGTCGGCAAGACCGCTTATGAAATTTCGCGGATCCTTTGCCTCAGCGAACGGACTGTGAACTATCACGTGCAGAACGTGATTTCGAAGTTGAATGTGTGCAACAAGATTTCCGCAGTCATTGCGGCCACGCGCATCGGCCTGCTGGACACGCCGTAAACGCTAAAACCTGCGAGTATTCGAGCGCAAAAAAAAGTACCATTTGCGACCTTCCTGAGTGATGACGGCAACTTTGGCGTCGTGGTCCACTCGGACGGTTCCGCAGCACGCTCACCTGGGCCGCGGGCCACCCGTTGATTACCCAGAGTCCCCGTCCCATGCCCTTGCTCGATACGCCCTTTGCCCAACTCGATCTGATCCGCCAGCCTGAACAGCAGAATGAACCGCTGCAAGCCTTCGATGCGGCCGACGAATACCTGCTCAATCATCTGGCCGCCGAGCAACCGGCAGCGGATACCCGGGTACTGGTGCTCAACGACAGCTTCGGCGCCCTCGCGGCCAGCCTGGCGGGCAAGGTTCAGGTCAGCAGCAGTGGTGACTCGTTCCTGGCTTTTCAGGGCCTTGAGAAAAACCTGGTGCGCAATGGCCTGGCCTTTGATGCCGTGCGCGGCACACCGGCCAGCGAGCCGTTGGTCGGCCCCTACGACCGGGTGCTGATCCGTGTGCCGAAAACCCTGGCGTTGCTTGAAGAGCAACTGATTCGCCTGCAAGGTCAACTGGCTCCGGGCGCGCAAGTGGTGGCTGCGGCGATGGTCAAGCATTTGCCACGGGCGGCTGGCGACCTGCTGGAGCGCTACATCGGCCCGGTACAGGCATCGCTGGCGGTGAAGAAGGCCCGCTTGCTGATCGCCACACCTGAAGCAAAAGCCCCGACGATCTCGCCCTACCCGTCGCGTTACCTGCTCGACGAACCGGCCATCGAGTTGCTCAACCACGCCAACGTGTTCTGCCGCGAAGGGCTGGACATCGGCACCCGCGCGTTCCTCCCGCACTTGCCGAAAAACCTTGGTTCGGCCCGGGTCGCCGACCTGGGCTGCGGCAACGGCGTATTGGCGATCGCCAGCGCCATGCAAAACCTTGACGCGCATTACACGCTGGTCGACGAATCGTTCATGGCGGTGCAATCGGCCGGCGAGAACTGGCGGGCGGCACTGGGCGCACGAGAAGTGATCGTGCGGGCCGGCGATGGTCTGGCCGGACAAGAGCCGCAATCGCTGGACGTGGTGCTGTGCAATCCGCCGTTCCATCAACAGCAAGTGGTCGGCGACTTCCTCGCCTGGCGCATGTTCCAGCAAGCCCGCGAGGCGCTGGTGGTGGGCGGTGCGTTATACATCGTCGGCAACCGTCATCTGGGTTATCACAGCAAACTGGCGCGGCTGTTCCGTGGTGTCGAGCAAGTAGCGGCCACGCCGAAATTCGTGATTCTCAAAGCCCGCAAGTAAAACCTCAGGCAAAAAAAACCCTCCGTGGTACGGAGGGTTGTAAACCGTGCCCAGAGGCAACGGAACGGGATGTTTCAGTGAGTGGTCAGGCCCGCCGCGCTCATGAACAGGCGCATCAGGCTGGCCGCAATGAACAGCGCGCCGACGCTACCGATCCAGATCAGGGCCAACCAGCCGAGCCGCTGCCACAGCGGCTTTTTTTCGGCCTCTTCAATCTCGTGCAGGGAATGTTTGCCGTTCATTGCATCGTTCCTCTTGGGCGATGGCGTCGCTGAGGACGCCACCGCGAACAGATTTGCTCCCTCAGGGTGAGCAGAGCCGCAGATCAGTGGTAACCGTCTTCATGGGTGACCTTGCCGCGGAACACATAGTAGCTCCAGAAGGTGTAACCCAGGATGAACGGGATGATGAACAGTGTACCGACCAGCATGAAGCCTTGGCTTTGCGGCGGTGCGGCGGCGTCCCAGATCGAGATCGACGGCGGCACGATGTTCGGCCACAGGCTGATGCCCAGACCGCTGTAACCGAGAAAAATCAGCACCAGGGTCAGCAGGAACGGCATGTAGTTGGCGTTGCGCGCTACCGCGCGGATCAAGCCGTACAGCGTCACCAGCACCAGAATCGGCACCGGCATGAACCAGAACAGGTTCGGCATGCTGAACCAGCGTGTCGCGATTTCCGGGTGAGCCAGCGGCGTCCACAGACTGACGATGCCGATCACCGCCAGCAGCACGAACGCCAGCGGCCGCGCGAGGTTGTGCATCTGTTCCTGCAACTTGCCTTCGGTCTTCATGATCAGCCAGGTGCAACCGAGCAAGGCATAGGCCACCACCAGCGCCGCGCCGCAGAACAGGGTGAACGGCGTCAGCCAGTCCAGTGAACCGCCGGCGTATTGCCGGTTGACCACTGGCAAGCCGTCGATGAATGCCCCGAGTGCCACGCCCTGAAAGAACGTCGCCGCCACCGAGCCGCCGATGAACGCCTTGTCCCACAGGTGGCGCTTGTCGTCCTTGGCCTTGAAGCGGAACTCGAACGCCACACCGCGAAAAATCAGGCCGATCAGCATGAAGATCAGCGGCAGATACAGCGCCGACAGCACCACCGAATAGGCCAGCGGGAACGCGCCAAACAACGCCGCGCCGCCCAGTACCAGCCAGGTTTCGTTGCCGTCCCACACGGGGGCCACGGTGTTCATCATCACGTCACGGTCGGTCTTGCCCGGGATGAACGGGAAGAGAATCCCGATCCCCAGGTCGAAACCGTCCATGACCACGTACATCATGATGCCGAAGATGATGATCACGGCCCAGATCAGCGGAAGATCAATACCCATGAGTCAAATCTCCTTTTCCAGGCTGCGCTGCGAGTCAGCGTCGGTGCCTTCGTCATCGGCGGCGGACAACGGCCGCGCCGGTGTGCGTTTCTGGCCAGGACCACCGTCGTTGGTTTCCTTGCCTTCATCGGTTTTCGGCCCTTTGCGCACCAGACGCATCATGTAGCCGAGCCCGGCACCGAACAGCGCGAAATACACCACGACGAACATGATCAGGGTGATGCTCATCTGCATGAAGCTGTGGTTGGAAGACGCATCCGCCGTGCGCATCAGCCCGTAGACCACCCACGGCTGACGCCCGATCTCGGTGGTGAACCAGCCAGCGAGGATCGCGATCAGTCCGGACGGTCCCATCCACAACGCCAGATACAGGAACGGGCGCGAGGTGTAGAGGGTGTCGCGCTTGCGCAGCCACAGGCTCCACAGACCGGTGAAGATCATCAGGAAGCCGAGACCGACCATGACCCGGAACGACCAGAACACGATGGTCGAGTTCGGCCGGTCTTCAGGCGGGAACTCCTTGAGCGCCGGTACTTGCTTGTCCAGCGAGTGGGTAAGGATCAGGCTGCCGAGATACGGAATCTCCACGGCGAATTTGGTTTTCTCTTCCTTCATGTCCGGCCAGCCGAACAGGATCAACGGCGTCGCTTCGTTGCCTTTGTTTTCCCAGTGGCCTTCGATCGCGGCGATTTTTGCCGGCTGATGCTCAAGGGTGTTGAGGCCATGGAAGTCACCGATGACCGCCTGGATCGGCGCGACGATCAGCGCCATCCACATCGCCATCGACAGCATGGTGCGGATCGCCGGGTTGTCCTTGCCGCGCAGCAGGTGCCAGGCCGCCGACGAGCCGACGAAGAACGCCGTGGCCACGAACGCAGCGGTCGCCATGTGCATCAGGCGATACGGGAACGACGGGTTGAAGATGATCGCCAGCCAGTCGGTCGGGATCACCTGACCGTTGACGATCTCGAAGCCTTGCGGCGTCTGCATCCAGCTGTTGGAAGCGAGGATCCAGAACGTCGAGATCAGCGTACCGATGGCCACCATTACGGTGGCGAAGAAGTGCAGTTTTCGCCCGACCTTGTTCCAGCCGAACAGCATCACCCCGAGGAAACCGGCCTCGAGGAAGAATGCCGTGAGCACCTCGTAGGTCAGCAACGGTCCGGTGACGGAACCGGCGAAGTCCGAGAAACGGCTCCAGTTGGTACCAAACTGGTAGGCCATGACTAGACCGGAGACCACACCCATGCCGAAGTTGACGGCAAAGATTTTCGACCAGAAGTGGTAGAGATCCCGGTAGGTGTCGTTATGGGTTTTCAACCACAAGCCTTCGAGCACCGCCAGGTAGCTCGCCAGACCAATGGTGATGGCCGGGAACAGGATGTGGAACGAGATGGTGAATGCGAACTGAATTCGGGCGAGATCGAGCGCCTCTAAACCGAACATACGTCTTCCTCTGTCAGGTAATACCGGCGATGGGGCTTGCGGCCCCTGCACCTACTGCCCCCACGAATATCGAGTGCGGCGAATTCTGATTCGTTCTTTTTTAATAACCATCGCGACGCAGGGAGTCTGGCCATCGGGCCACCAGACCATGGCCCGGGAGGGTCTTGATCTGGATCAAGCAATGTTGAAAGAGTAGTCCCATTTCCGACGAAGAACGGCGTGGTCGTTTGCCGCGTGACAAGTTGCCTCATTGCCTGAGCTGCGCTCTGAAAGACATTCCCGGAGCGGCGAAATCCCTTGTGGCGAGGGAGCTTGCTCCCGCTCGGCTGCGCAGCAGTCGTAAAACCTGCCACCTTGACCTATCCAGAGAAATGCTCGGGAGTGCTTCGCCCTCCAGCGGGAGCAAGCTCCCTCGCCACAAGAAACTGACGGTTTTGGACGATAGATGTCTGGCTAACTAAATTTTTTGTCATAGCAACTTCCTGTTACAGACTGGTGATAACCTCGCGGTTCCCCCCCGAGCCAGACCTGCCTTCAGATGCCCAGCCAAGAGCCCCTGCTGTTACGTCACCATCGTCCATTTCTCGCGTTCTGGTTCGCCCGGATCTTCACCGCCAGCGGTTTTCAGATGCTCACGGTGGCGATCGGCTGGAATCTGTATCAACTGACCGGCAACGTGCTCGACCTGGGTCTGGTCGGTCTGGTCGAATTCGCGCCACGGGTGTTGTTCATGCTGCACACCGGTCACGTCGCCGACCGCTATGACCGACGCCGGGTCGCGGCGATCTGTCAGTCGTTGCAGGCGATGATCGCCCTGGCACTGGCCATCGGCAGCGCCACCGATCACATCACCCGGGAAATGATCTTCATCCTCGCCTTCCTGCTCGGCGGCGCACGCTCCTTCGAGCTGCCGACCACCCAGGCACTGCTGCCGAGCATCGTGCCCGCAGCACTATTCCCTCGGGCGGTCGCCGCAGCGCAGTCGGCACAGCAGTCGGCCACCATCGTCGCCCCGGCGATGGGTGGCCTGCTCTACGCGTTTGGCAGTGTCTGGGTCTACGGCCCGACGGTGTTGCTCTACGTTATCGCCTGCACCTTGATGCTCAATCTGCCCGCGCGGCAGACGCCGCTGAACAAAGGCAAAGCCACGCTGGACTCGCTGCTGGCCGGGATTCGCTTCATCCGCAGCCGCCCGGACATTCTCGGGGCGATCTCGCTGGATCTGTTCGCCGTGCTGCTCGGTGGCGCCACCGCGTTGCTGCCGGTGTTCGCCAAAGACATCCTGCTCACCGGCCCATGGGGCCTGGGCCTGCTGCGTTCGGCGCCGGCGGTTGGCGCGCTGGGGATGTCGCTGTTCCTCGCCCGGTTCTCCGTCGAACGCAACGTTGGCCGGGTGATGTTCACCGCCGTCGGCGTATTCGGCGTCGCGACCATCGCCTTCGGTCTGTCGACTTCGTTCTGGTTCTCGCTGGCGGTGCTGGTGGTGCTCGGCGCAGCGGACATGATCAGCATGGTGATCCGCGCCTCCTTTGTGCAACTGGAAACCCCGGACGAAATGCGTGGCCGGGTCAGCGCGGTGAACGGCCTGTTCATCGGCGCCTCGAACCAGTTGGGCGAATTCGAATCCGGCCTCACCGCGCACTGGTTCGGCACCGTACCGGCCGTGGTGATGGGCGGGATCGGCACGCTGGTGGTGACCGGGACCTGGATCAAACTGTTCCCGACCCTGGCCAAACGCGACCGGATGCATGTGCCGGTGGAAGAGGCGAAGGTCTGAGGCACATCAGCGAAATCAACACGCCAAGCACAAATTGATTGAAAAGGTGCGGTACATAGTTACCGCACAGAGTGTAATGTATCGCCTTACACTCGCCGCCATGATCAAATCCTTTCAGCACAAAGGCCTTCGTGGCTTCTATGAAACAGGTTCGACCCGCGGAATTCGCGCCGATCACGCAAAACGTCTGGCACGTATGCTGCAGTTCATGGATCGCGCAGCACTTCCCGCAGATCTTGATCTGCCGGGTTGGCGCCTGCATCCACTGAAAGGTGAACTGTCCGAATATTGGTCGCTCAGTGTTTCAGGCAACTGGCGGGTTATCTTTCGTTTTGTCGGTTCGGACATCGAATTGGTCGATTATCTGGACTACCACTGACAGGAGGCAGGCTCATGCCCATGCACAACCCGCCACACCCCGGTGAAACACTGCTCGTGGATGTCTTGCCAGAGTTAGGCATCAGTGTGAGTGAATTGGCCAGACATCTGGGCTTCGCCCGCCCTCACCTTTCCCGCGTATTGCACGGCCATGCACCGATCAGCCCGGATCTGGCAGTACGGCTGGAGCGAGCAGGCATTGGCAAGGCGCGTGTGTGGCTAGGCGTTCAAACCGATTACGATCTGTGGCAAGCAGAGCATCGGGAGCAACCAGCCATTACGCCTATCGCTGCCCACGCCTGAAGCCATCACACCAACATCTCCCCCGCCACCTTCGCCCGCAACGCCTTGCCGCCAAGCTGCTCGACAAGCGTCAGGGCGAAGGCCAGTGCGGCGCCGGAGCCTTGGGCGGTGATGCAGTTGCCGTCGACCACCACCGGTTGATCAACAAACGTACAGCCCGACAATTGATGACTCGCACCCGGCAGGCAGGTCATGCGCCGTTGGCGTAATACGCCAGCGGCTTGCAGGGCGATGGCCGGGGCTTCGCCAATGGCGGCGAACAGGCGTCCGGCGCTGGCCTGATCCTTGAGCAGTTGCTGCAGCGGTTGATGTGCTGCCAGATGTTGTGAACCGACCACCCCGCCGGGCAGGACGATCAGGTCGAAGGTCTGCGCCAGCACATCGACCAGCATGCCATCCGCCGTCAGGCGCGTACCGCGCGCGCAGGTCAGCATGCGCCGGCCTTCGATGCTGGCTGCTACCACTTCGATACCGGCGCGGCGCAGCACGTCGATCAGGGTCACGCTTTGCAGATCATCGATGCCCTCGGCGAGGGTAATCAGGGCTCTAAAGGTCATGGGCGCCATCCGCTGGGTGATCTTCCAAGCGTAGTCAGCTTTGTCCTGCCCCGTCCGGTGATAGCCGTTACTTGATGTAAAGCTGGGTCGACAGGGTGTTGCGCGGCGCGTTGAGCGAAGTGTTGCTGAAGCTGAAGGTGCCTTCCTGCTTGCCCGCCAGATCGAAGGTATACAGCGAGCCAACGGTTTTGCTGCCGGGCGTGCACTCGGTCAGATTGCCGTTATCAAAAGCGCACACTGGAGCCCGGGTGCCGTTGACTTCAAAACCGTCCAGCGTGGCATGCGGCTGGTTCTGGCCATAGCCGACTTCCAGTACATACACCTTGATGCTCGGCCCGGCGTGATTGCATTGGGTCTGAGTCTGTCCATCGCCGATGTCTTCCAGGCCGCAGGCCGGTGACTGAACCTTGATCACTTTCACTTGCGTCAAGGGTGGCGCCGAGGCTGCCAGCGCCGCCGTCGACCCGGCCATCAGCCCCGCCATTACCCAGAAAGCCTTCATCCAGCGCTTGCCCATGTGATCGTATTTCCCCGAAAAATTCAGCGCGCAGTATGGCGCAGATAACCCTCCGGCAAAACTTCGACGACGTTCGGCACCAACAACCGCCATATTCCTCACGCTGCTGGTATGATGCGCGGCTTTTTCCGGCCCACCACAAATTCCCAGGCGCTTGCGACGGTCTGTGCTTTGCTGTTGAGGTCGATACATTCACGGCGCCGCGCGCGCCACGGGGAGCAGACATGCTGGAAAGGCTGTTTCAACTCAAGGCACACAACACCAACGTGCGTACCGAGATTCTGGCGGGCGTCACGACCTTCCTGGCCATGGCCTACATTCTGTTCGTCAACCCGAGCATCCTCGGCGAGACCGGCATGGACAAGGGCGCGGTGTTCGTCGCCACCTGTCTGGCAGCCGCCATCGGCTCGACCATCATGGGCCTGATCGCCAACTACCCGATCGCCCTCGCGCCTGGCATGGGCCTGAACGCCTTCTTCACTTACACCGTGGTTCTGCACATGGGCCACACCTGGCAAGTGGCGCTGGGCGCGGTGTTCATCTCGGCAGTGTGCTTCTTCCTGCTGTCGATCTTCCGCATCCGCGAATGGATCATCAACAGCATCCCGCTGCCCCTGCGCTCGGCGATTGCCGCCGGTATCGGCCTGTTCCTGGCGCTGATCGCCCTGCACAACGCCGGCATCGTGGTCAGCAACCCGGCGACCATGGTCGGCCTCGGTGACCTGAAAGCCCCGGCGCCGATCCTCGCCACCCTCGGCTTCGCGCTGATCGTCGCCCTCGAAGCGCTGAAAGTGCGCGGCGCAGTACTGATCGGCATTCTGGCGGTGACCATCATTTCCATCGCCATGGGCTTCACTCCGTTTGGCGGCGTGACCTCGATGCCACCTTCGCTGGCCCCGACCTTCATGCAACTGGACATCAAGGGCGCACTGGACATCGGTCTGGTCAGCGTGATCTTCGCCTTCCTGTTCGTCGACCTGTTCGACAACTCCGGCACCCTGATCGGCGTCGCCAAGCGCGCCGGCCTGATGGGCAAGGACGGCCACATGCCGAAAATGGGTCGTGCACTGATCGCCGACAGCACCGCGGCGATGGCCGGCTCGCTGCTGGGTACTTCGACCACCACCAGCTACATCGAATCCGCTGCCGGCGTGAGCGCTGGCGGGCGTACCGGCCTGACGGCGGTCGTCGTGGCGATCCTGTTCCTGCTGGCGCTGTTCTTCTCGCCACTGGCGGCCAGCGTTCCAGCCTTCGCCACCGCACCGGCGCTGCTGTTCGTCGCCGTGCTGATGACTTCCGGTCTGGCGGAAATAGACTGGGAAGACATCACCGTGGCCGCACCGGTGGTGGTTACCGCGCTGGCGATGCCGTTCACTTACTCGATCGCCAACGGCATCGCCTTCGGCTTCATCTCCTGGACCGTGATCAAGCTGCTGTCGGGCCGCGCCCGTGAGCTGAACCCGGCGCTGGTGATCCTGTCGATTCTGTTCGTGATCAAGTTGGGTTGGTTCAACGCATGACTTTCGATTCCCAGGCCTACGCCACTCAGCTCGAAGACAAGGTCACGCGTTTGCGTGACCTGCTGGCCCCGTTCGATGCGCCAGAGCCGACCGTGTTCGACTCGCCGCTGCAGAACTTCCGCCTGCGCGCGGAATTTCGCCTGTGGCGCGAGGGCGGTGAGCGGCACTACGCGATGTTCTCCCAGGACGACAAACGCACGCCGATCCTGATCGAAGAATTCCCGATTGCCAGCCTGCGCATCAACCAGTTGATGCCGCAGCTCAAGGCGGCATGGCAGGCCAGCTCGGCGCTGAGCCACAAGCTGTTCCAGGTGGAATTCCTCACCACGTTGGCCGGCGATGCGATGATCACCCTGTGCTATCACCGTCCGCTGGACGAGCACTGGCATGCGGCCGCGTCGAAGTTGGCGGCTGATCTCAACGTCAGCGTCATCGGCCGCTCCAAGGGCAAGCGCGAAGTGATCGGCCACGATTACGTGGTCGAGAAGCTTGAAGTCGGCGGTCGCACCTTCAGTTACCGTCAGCCGGAAGGCGCGTTCACTCAGCCCAACGGCACCGTGAACCAGAAGATGCTGAACTGGGCGTACGAAGCATTGGGCGATCGTCCCGACGATCTGCTGGAGCTGTACTGCGGCAACGGCAACTTCACCCTGCCGCTCGCCACCCGCGTGCGCAACGTGCTGGCCACCGAGATCAGCAAGACCTCGGTCAACGCCGCACTGAGCAACCTCAGCGAAAACGCTGTGGATAACGTCACGCTGGTGCGTCTGTCCGCCGAAGAGCTGACCGAAGCGCTGAACGAAGTGCGTCCGTTCCGTCGCCTGCACGGCATCGACCTGAAGAGCTACGAGTTCGGCAGCGTGTTCGTCGACCCGCCGCGCGCCGGCATGGACCCGGACACCTGCGAGCTGACCCGGCGCTTCGACAACATCCTGTACATCTCCTGCAACCCGGAAACCCTGGCGGCCAACATCGCCCAACTGCACGACACCCACCGCATCACCCGTTGTGCAATGTTCGACCAGTTCCCGTGGACGCACCACATGGAGTCCGGGGTGTTGCTGACCCGGCGTTGATGGCGAATGCCAGATACGAGAAAGCCGTCGTGATTGACGGCTTTTTTGTGCCTGCTTACGGTGCCGTGTCGGTTTTACGTGGACGCCCGCCCTTCTTGCCATTCGCTCGTGCGGCTTCGGATTTTGCCGCACTGCTTTGACGACCGTTGCGCGAAGCAACCACCGAAGCCGCCATTCTCATGAGTGACGGGCTCGCCGAGATCATTCCGGAGATGGAAACGTCGAGGTCTTTGCCCTCGTGACAAAGCGCAGTGCCTGCAAAACCGACTGTCAGGCTTGCATAATCGTCTGCCTCAAACCCTTCGAACTCCGGATACTGGCTTACCGGTAGCAACACACCGCTGCCGTCTTCAAAACGAATGACCAGAGAGGGGTTTTCAAAGGTCACGGAAACAGCCTGCAAGCTACCTGCTTGTCGCGCTTCGCCACGTTTTATCGCGGCATCGAGCATTTCTTCCGTCAGTGGACGATGCACGGACGGCTTTGCCTTGATGACATTCATAAATCGATTTCCACTCCTTCCAGTTTGCCGAGCAATGTCAGAAGAGTCTTGTCTGCTTCTGGCTCATAACGCGCCGAACTGATCCTGTAGGTCGACGAGAAAGCGGCACGACATCCCACAGATCAATGTCGTTGTGCCAGAAACTGAACTGAAATCGGGCATTCCAGGCGCCTGCATTAACGTGGACATGTGGTGGGCAATGCTCATCTCGCAACATGATGCTTATCGACAATCCCTTGTAGCTGCATACCTTCATGCTAACCCATCCGTTAGGTTAATAAGTTTCAAGATTCGATTTTCCTTGCAAATCCGACGGTCGGTGCTGCACAGCACCCAATGGCTTTCCCCCCTTTGAGACTAGCGGCGGCATGGGTGAGGAGGTGCTGAATCTTCGAGAAAAAACGTAAGCAAAGCTGTCGATACAACTCGAACAAATCTGAAATGAAAACGGCTTGTGTGCGATCACCGAACACAAAAGCCAAAGGTCCAGGCAGTTCAATTGACCATGGTAACCATCTGGTACATTTTACCTCCACAGGCTGAGACCCTCGGCCCAAGCCAAAAACAATAAGTGGAGTTTGCCCCCATGCCCCCTATCGTTCTGGTGCTCAACGGCCCGAACCTGAACCTGCTCGGCACCCGTGAACCGGCGACCTACGGCCACGAAACCCTGGCCGATATTTCTGCACTGTGCGGGCGCGCCGCTGAAGAATTCGGCCTGACCGTGGAATTTCGCCAGACCAATCACGAAGGCGAATTGCTCGACTGGATTCACGCGGCACGCGGGCGTTGCGCCGGGATCGTGATCAACCCGGCGGCCTGGACGCACACTTCGGTGGCGATCCGCGACGCGCTGGTGGCCAGTGAGTTGCCGGTGATCGAAGTGCACCTGTCCAACGTGCATGCGCGTGAGCCGTTCCGCCATCACTCGTTCGTCTCGGCCATCGCCACGGCGGTGATGTGCGGCTTCGGCAGCCATGGCTATCGCCTGGCCCTGGAGCATTTCAGTCAACGGCTGAAAGGACGCGCAGCATGATCCGCAAGAACGTAATACTCGCCGGACTGATCGGCGCGGGCATTCAGGCCTCGCGCACGCCAGCACTGCATGAACACGAGGGCGATGCCCAAGGCCTGCGCTACCTGTATCGACTGATCGACCTCGATCAGTTGCAACTCGACAGCAACGCGCTGCCCGACTTGCTGCTGGCCGCCGAGCGCATGCACTACACCGGCCTGAACATCACCTTCCCGTGCAAGCAGGCGATCATCCCGTTGCTCGATGAACTGTCGCCGGAAGCCCGGGGCATCGGCGCGGTCAACACGGTGGTGCTCAAGGATGGCAAGCGCATCGGCCACAACACCGATTGCCTGGGTTTTGCCGAAGGTTTTCGCCGAGGCCTGACAGACGCTGCGCGTGAGCGTGTCGTCCAGATGGGCGCCGGTGGTGCCGGGGCGGCGGTGGCCCACGCGCTGCTGAGCGAAGGCGTACAGCAACTGAGCATTTTCGACGTCGACCGCGAGCGTGCCGAGAGTCTGGCGAACAACCTCAACCAGCATTTCGGCGTCGGTCGCGCCGTCGCCGGGCGCGATCTGCCGGGCACGCTGAATCAGGCCGATGGTCTGGTGAATACCACGCCGATGGGCATGGCCAAACTGCCGGGCATGCCGGTGCCGGTGGAGCTGCTGCGCAAGGAATTATGGGTCGCGGAGATTGTTTACTTCCCGCTGGAAACCGAACTGCTGCGCAACGCCCGCGCCCTCGGTTGCCGCACGCTGGACGGCGGCAACATGGCGGTGTTTCAAGCGGTGAAGGCGTTTGAACTGTTCAGCGGCGTGGTGCCGGATGCGCAGCGGATGCTTGCGCATTTCCAAAGCATGAATAGCTGAAGATCAACATCGACCCTGTGGGAGCGGGCTTGCTCGCGAAAGCTGTGTGCCAGGTGCCAGATGTATAGGCTGACACATCGCCTTCGCGAGCAAGCCCGCTCCCACATTGGAGGGTGTCAGGCTTGCAAGTAGCGCAACACCGACTCGCAGATCATCTCGCGATGACGCTGCTTGATGCTTTCGTCCGGCAGGTCGATCTGAAAGATCTCACCGAACGTGTGACGGTTCGAGACGCGATAGAAGCAGAACGAGCTGATCAGCAAGTGCACATCCAGCGCGTCCAGCCCGGCGCGGAACACACCCTCCTCGGCACCGCGACGCAAAATCTCGCCCAGTGAATCGAGGATCGTATTGTTCATCGCCTTGATCGTGTCCGAACGCTTCACGAACTCGGCGTTATGAATGTTTTCGATACAGACGATGCGCACGAAATCGACATTGCGGTCGTGGTGATCGAAGGTGAACTCCACCAGTCGGCGGATCGCCACCACCGGCGGCAGCTCGGCCAGGTGCAGGCGGTTTTCGGTGCTGCGGATGTCGCCGTAAAGCTTCTCCAGCACCTCGACGTACAACTGCTCCTTACTGCCGAAGTAGTAATAGATCATGCGTTTGGAGGTGTGGATACGCTCGGCGATCGCGTCGACGCGGGCGCCGGACAAGCCCTGCTGGACGAACTCGACGATCGCCTCCTGCAGGATGTTCTCGCGGGTCTTTTCCGGGTTGTTCTTGCGACTCTTGCGCGGCTCGATGCCGGATACGACTGGAGCGGCGGGGAGTTCTGAAGTCATTGTCATTGCGGGCTCACGGCCATCACTGCACAGGCTGGCGATTATGGGCCGCACAACTGCGCTAAGGAAGCTGCGCGACCCGTGTTTAATCCCGCGTTTACGAATTTCCTACAACTTCGCCTGGCGCACCGCGCCGCTGCGTGATTTGGCCATCGCCGCCAGACGCACCGCGACGTTCGCCGCACCATAACCGGCATAACCGTTTTTACGCTGGATGATCTCGAAAAAGAAGCGCCCCTCAAACGGCTCGGTGTACACGTGAAACAACTCGCCACCCTGCGCGTCACGGTCGTAGAGCACGTTGTAATACGCCAACTCACTGAGGAATTCGTCGTCGAAATCGAAGCGCGCGGCGAGGTCGTCGTAATAGTTGAGCGGGATATCCAGCAACGGCACACCGGCTTCTTTGGCGCGACTGACTTCGGCGAAGATGTCATCACAATCGAAGGCAATGTGATGCACACCGGAGCCGCGATAACTCGACAGCGCGTGGGAGATCGCGGTGTTACGGTTCTCCGAGATGTTCAGCGGCAAGCGGATCGAACTGTCACGGCTTCTCAGCGCCCGGCTCTTCACCAGCCCATACGGGTCGGGCAGCACCACTTCATCGTCGGCCTCGAAATCCAGCAGGCTCTTGTAGAACAGCACCCAACTGTCGAGGCTGTCGGCCGGCAACGCCATGGCCATGTGATCGATGCGCTTGAGGCCGCCACGGGCCTGAGCGTTCGGCAGCAGATTGAAGTCGGTGCCATAGACATCCGCCGCTTCATCCACCAGATAAATCAGGCTGCCGTCCGGCGCACGCACCGCGGCCAGTTCCAGCTCGTTGGGGCCGACCAGGCCGCGATAGGGCTGGCCCTTGTAGGCGACCGCACGAGCGAGTGCGCTGGCGCTGTCCTTGACCCGCACGGCGGTGGCGCACAGCGACGGGCCGTGGGCCTCGAAAAAACTGTGGCCGAACGAATACGGTTCGGCGTTGAGGATCAGGTTGATATCGCCCTGACGCAGCAGGCTCACGCTCTTGGAGCGGTGCTGCCCGGCCTTGACGAAGCCCAGCCGCTCCAGCCAGTTGCTCAGTTTGGCGCCGAGGCTTTCGTCGACGGCGAACTCAAGAAACTCGATGCCGTTGTATTCGCTGGCCGGCGGCGTTTCGAAGAGGATTTCGCGGTTGGCCAGCGGCGTTGCTTGCTGTTCCAGGCGCTGACGGGTTTTCTCTTCCAGATACAGCAGCGAACGCAGACCATCGGCGGCATTCGCCCGTGGCGGTGCGGCGCGGAAACCATCGTTGAAGATCTCCAGCGACAATGGCCCGGTGTAGCCGCTCTGGATGATCGGCGCGAGGAACCCCGGCAGATCGAATTCGCCCTGTCCCGGGAAGCAACGGAAATGCCGGCTCCACTCCAAGACATCCATGGCGAGGATCGGCGCGTCGGCCATTTGCACAAAGAAGATCTTGTCGCCGGGAATGTCGGCAATCGCGCGTGGATCACCTTTCAGCGACAAGGTGTGAAAGCTGTCGAGCAGCACGCCGAGCGCCGGATGATCGGCCTGGCGGACGATGTCCCAGACCTGTTGATAAGTATTGACGTGCCGGCCCCAGGCCAGCGCTTCATAGCCGATGCGCAACCCGCGAGCGCCGGCCCGTTCGGCCAGCAGGCGCAGGTCATCGACGAGAATCTGTTGATCGCCGATGCTGTCCGCCGAGGCGTTGCTGCAGACCAACACCAGATCGGTGCCCAGTTCCTGCATCAGGTCGAATTTGCGCTCGGCCCGCTCCAGATTGCGCGCCAGTCGATCACGGCGGCAGCCTTCAAAATCGCGGAACGGCTGGAACAGGGTGATGGCGATCCCCAGGTCAGCGCACATCTGCCTGATTTCCCGCGGGCTGCCGTCGTAATACAGAAGATCGTTCTCGAAAATCTCGACGCCGTCGAACCCGGCGGCGGCAATGGCTTCGAGCTTTTCCGGCAGGGTGCCGCTCAGGGAAACGGTGGCAATGGAACGCTGCATGTTTCTACTCCCGGACTGCGCTGCAGTTTTTTTACAGGGGATCGTTTTTTATCGTGAGGAAATTATTGGCTGCATCGTCTTCAGCAGCAATTTAAAGTGTACCAGCCGGTTAGTTTTGCGTGCGATTATCGAACACTATGGCGTTTCGACGAATTGACGATTTTTCGTCCACTGCCCACCATCGACTTCACATTGAGTCCGGAAATGAACCTTCGGTCGCAGTGCGTGCAAACAACACCACATAACAAATTCAAAAACGGGTGGAACAATGATTCCTTCACAGACTTCCCGCATGGCCCCGGCCATGAGCACTGCCACGGGTGGCATCGGCGACAAGATCCGCGGCGCCATGGCTGTCGGCAAGACCCGTTGGGGCATGCTGGCGCTGGTGTTTTTCGCCACGACCCTGAACTACATCGACCGCGCCGCCCTCGGCGTCATGCAGCCCATCCTCGCCAAGGAAATGAGCTGGACGGCGATGGATTACGCCAACATCAACTTCTGGTTTCAGGTCGGCTACGCGATTGGTTTCGTCCTGCAGGGACGCCTGATCGACCGGGTCGGCGTGAAACGCGTGTTCTTCTGCGCGGTGCTGCTCTGGAGCCTGGCCACCGGCGCCCACGGTCTGGCGACTTCGGCCGTCGGCTTCATGGTCTGCCGGTTCATCCTCGGCCTGACCGAAGCGGCCAACTACCCGGCCTGCGTGAAAACCACGCGCCTGTGGTTCCCGGCCGGTGAACGCGCCGTGGCCACCGGCATCTTCAACGCCGGGACCAACGTCGGCGCCATGTTCACGCCGATGCTGCTGCCACTGATTCTCCACGTATGGGGCTGGCAGGCGGCGTTCCTGTGCATGTCGGCCCTCGGCGGAATCTGGCTGCTGTTCTGGGGCTTGAAATACTTCAACCCGGAAGACCATCCACGGGTGAAGAAATCCGAACTCGACTACATCCAGCAGGAAGTCGAACCGGAACAGGCCCGCGTACCGTTTTCACGCATCCTGCGCATGCGTGGCACCTGGGCGTTCGCCCTCGCCTATTCGCTGACAGCGCCGGTGTTCTGGTTCTACCTGTATTGGCTGCCGCCGTTTCTCAATCAGCAATACAACCTGGGCATCAACGTCACCCAGATGGGTATTCCGCTGATCATCATCTACGTGACGGCCGACTTCGGCAGCGTCGGCGGCGGCATTCTGTCGTCGTTCCTGATCGGTCGCGGGATGAACTCGATCAAGGCGCGGCTGCTGTCGATGTTCCTGTTCGCCTGCTGCATCATCGGCGTGATCATGGCCGCCGGTTCGAGCAATCTGTGGGTCGCCGTCGCGGCAATCTCTCTGGCCATCGGCGCGCATCAGGCCTGGACTGCGAACATCTGGAGTCTGGTGATGGACTACACGCCCAAGCACATGATGAGCACGGTGTTCGGTTTCGGCGGCATGTGCGCAGCGATCGGCGGGATGTTCATGACCCAGATCGTCGGCCACATCCTGACCGTCACTCATAACAACTACACCGTGTTGTTCACGCTGATTCCGGCGATGTACTTCATTGCATTGACCTGGATGTACTTCATGGCGCCGCGCAAGATTCCAGACGTTACCGAGTAACCGGCCTGCACCACCCTCCCCCTGTAGGAGCGGGCTTGCTCGCGAAAGCGGACTGACACTCAACATTGATGTCGACTGATCCACCGCCTTCGCGAGCAAGCCCGCTCCTACAGGGTTGTGTCTTTATCTCACTTACGGCTCTGCTGCCACGCCGCCGCCAGGCCGCTGCAGCAGATCACCGCAATGCCGATCACCGTCAACAGACTCGGCGTGTGATTGAACACCACCCACCCCAACAACCCGGCAAACACGATCTGGCAATAACCGAACGGCGCCAGCAATGCCGGCGCGGCATGGCGGAACGCCTGGGTCAGAAACAGGTGCGCGGTCATCCCGCAACTGCCCAGCGCCAGCATCAGCACGGCGTGAGACAACGTTGGCACTTGCCAGAAGAACGGCACCAGCGCACTCATCACCAAGGTGTTGCACAACCCGGCGAAGAAGTTGCTGGTGGTCGGGCTGTCGACTTCTGCGAGCTTGCGCGTCAGCAGTTGATAGAAGCAGAAAAACAACGCCGAGCAGAATGGCAGCAGCACCGCCGGAGTGAACAGCTCACCTCCCGGATGGACGATGATCAGCACCCCGATAAACCCGCAGATCACCGCGATCCACTGTCCGCGCGTCACCCGTTCCTTGAGCAGCGGCACCGACAGGGCCGTCACCAGCACCGGCGCAAGAAAGTTGACCGCCGTGGCCTCGGCCAGCGGGATGTACAGCAGCGCAGTGGTGAAAAACAGACTGGTGCCGAGCAGGCACAGCGCCCGCGCCAACTGCCACAACGGCCGTTTGGTGCGCAGCACGCGCAACCCCGACTGCGGCAGGAAAATCCCCGCCATCAGCAAGGTGTGCACCAGATACCGCGCCCACACCACCATGATGATCGGGTAAAAGCCCGAAAGGTATTTCGACAGGGCGTCGTGGCTGGAGAACAGGAAGGTCGCCACGACAATCAGCAAGATCCCCTTGAAGGGTTGGTTGACACCAGAGAGCGGGGTGCTGACGGTCATTGGATTTCCTTGTGTTGCAAAAAAGATCAAAAATCTTCGCAGGCAAGTCTCGTCGCCACTGGAACAACACTGTCCCTGTGGCAACGGGTTTGCCCGCGACAGGTGCGCAGCAGCGCTTAAAGCCGCGCCAACAACGCTCGGGTGCTATCCATCGCCATCTGCGCCCGCTGCAATCCACTCACGCCCTGCTCGAGCAATTTCACTGCAGGAATTTCCAGGCTCAATGCAAGATTAGTCGGCAGCGCTTTCAGCAACCCGAGCAAGTCACAATCGCCCTCGCCGGGAAACCGCCGTTCATTGCGCGCCTGACGCAAGATCTCGGCCATGTCCGCCGGTCTCGGGCCCGCCACATCACACAATTGCGCATAACGCAGGCGCGCAGGTGCGACGCGGGCCAGATCCTCCAGCCGTGAGCCGGAGCGATCGAAATGAAAGGCATCGACCAGCACCGCGGCGTTTTCCCGGTCGGCGTTGGCAACAATGCGCAACGCCTGCTCGAGGTTGCGCGCATCGGTCCAGGGCATGAACTCCAGATGCGGATGCAAGCCGTAAGGCGCCGCCAGATCACACAGCGCGGCAAAATTGTCGGTGAGCCGTTGCTCGTCAGGATCGTTGCCGGCGACCAGTAACTCACTGGCGCCGAACTCCGCGCCGACGGCCAGCAATTGCTCAAAATCGGCGACCACGGTTTGCGGTTTCAAGCGCAGGATTTCCACATCGAGCACAGCGATGCCAGTGTCGCGCAAACGCGCCAGCGTCTGACGCCGCAAATCAGCATCGGCCACCAACGGAAAGTGATATTCCTCGGGCGTCGCCGGCTCGAGACGCAGGCCGACATGGCTGTAACCGGCACGCGCCGCCACCTCGACCATTTGCGGTGGCGACAATTCGAGTACGGTGAGACTGGCCAGGGACAGGATTCGTTCGTTCATGTTCAAGCCTCGACCACTGCAGGGGAACAGGCACGACCGCTGGCCGCCGCCTCGCGAATCGCCTCGACCAGCGCCAATGTTCGTGCGGCATCGGCGGCACTGACCAGCGGTTCGACTTCACGCCGCGCGACCTGCACAAAATGCTGCAGCTGCAAACGCAAGGCGTCACCGGCCGCGCAATGTTCCTGCACCGCGAGCAAAGGCTCGTGCCAACCGGCATCGACTTGATCGGCAGCGTAATGCCAGCGCTTGAGTTGCGGAATGCTCAGCGCCCCGGCGGTACCCGCCAGCAGGTAACACGGCTGGTCGACCTGACGCGGGTAGACCGGGTTTTCCCCGGAATTCAGCTCCCAGCTCCAAGGCGCGGCGACGGCATCAGAACCGCTCAGCGTACCGAGTGCACCGTCGGCAAATTGCAGCAACAGCGCCACACTGTCTTCGTTGGCAAAACCACGCACCGCGTTGTCGGTGACGGCCTGCACCGATTGCACTTCACCGCACAGATGACGCAGCAGATCGAGGTCGTGAATCAGATTGGTCAGCAACAGGCCCGCCCCCGGTTCACGGCGCCACGGGATCTCGAAATAAGCGTCGGGTTTGCGTAACTGGAACAGTGCGGTAACCGTGGTCAGCCGCCCGAGCGCGCCGCTGCGCAACAACTCATGGGCGCGCACGATCAGCGGATTGTGCCGCCGATGATGGCCGACCAGCACCGGCACGCCACAGCGTTTGACCGCCGCCACCAGTTCACGCACCTCATCCAGGTGCACGCCGACCGGTTTCTCGAGCAGCACCGGAACCCCGGCGGCGAGGCAATCCAGGGCGGTGCTGACGTGCTGATTATTCGGATTGGCCACGATCACCGCGTCTGGCCGCGCCTGCTCCAGCATCTGCCGATGATCGGCGAAATACGCCACGCCCCACTGCCCCGCCAGCGCGACAGCCTGCGGGCCGGGATCGGCCACTGCGCATAAACGGGCTTCGTTGAGGGTTTGCAGGTGCTGGTAATGCTGCTGGCCCATGTTGCCAGCGCCGATCAGGGCGATACGAAGGGGCGGAGTCAAGACGCGATCCTCTTGTGATTGTTGTTGGAAAAGTCACTCCAGCAACAATTTAGAACCACGTTCCACAATCAAACACCCAGTGATGGGAAAACCGTGCGAACACCGCACAACTTCATACCAACGCCTGACCTGTAGGAGCTGCCGCAGGCTGCGATCTTTTGACTTTGTTTTTAAGGTCAAGATCAACAGATCGCAGCCTTCGGCAGCTCCTACAGGGGATCGGTCAGATGAATAACTCAGACGCCAGGCTCGCCGCCGACAATTCCTCGGTGAACTTCACCAGCAACGGCGCCAATTCGTGCAGTCGCGCGCCAGGCATCCGTGCGCTTGGCCCGGCAATGCTCAGTACGCCGATCACTCGCCCGTCCACCGGATGCTTGACCACCGCGGCAATCGCCGAGGTGCCCACCGCCGAACTTTCCTCGACACAGGCATAACCCTGTTCCCGCGCCAGGCGCAGGCGCTCCAGCAGTTCGATATTGGAGCGCGGCGCATTTGGCCCGACGCCCACCGGTACTTCCGCGCCCTGGCGCTCGACCAGCGACAACGCCTCGGCATCGCTCATGCACGCCAGCCACGCATGCCCGGAGGCGGTGTAGAACAGCGGCGCATCGCGGCCCATGTCCGGGTCATAACGCAAGCCCGTGCGTGCGCCCTGGGCCTTGGCGATCCAGGTCTGGCGCTCGCCATCGATCACCCCCAGACGCACCAGTTCACCGGTTTCCTGAGCCAGTCGATCCAGCACCGGTTGCACGATGTCGGCACCGCTGCTCGACAGATACTGAAACCCCATCGCCACCAGTTTGGTCGACAAGTGATAGCGCAAAGTGTCGGCATTCTGCCGCACGTAACCCAGGCGAATCAGCTCGGCGAGCATGCGGTGAGTGGCACTTTTCGGGATGTCCAGTTGTTCGGCGAGGGTCTGCATCGGCAGCCCGCGCGGCTCACTGGTGAGGCTTTCCAGCACGCTGAAAACCCGTTCGATCTGACTGCCGGCCATGGGGAAATCCAAGTGAAATTTTGCCGATTCTAGAAGACATCTCACACAAAGCGAAATCCGGAACTGGCCGGGCGATAAACGCCCACTTTACTGAAACAAGCCTTGTTGCAGTCGCGCTTCATTGGTTAATTTCCGGAATCCAATTCCAATAAAACCCACTGCGGAGCTTTGCCTGATGCCTGCCGAACTTCCCGAAATCGACTGCGACGTTCTGGTCGTCGGCTCCGGTGCCGCCGGTTTATCCACAGCGGTCACTGCGGCGTGGCATGGTCTGAAAGTCATCGTGGTTGAAAAAGAGCCGGTGTTCGGCGGTGCCACTGCGTGGTCCGGCGGCTGGGCGTGGGTGCCGTGCAATCCGCTGGCTCGACGCGCAGGCATCGTCGAGGACGTTGAGCAACCGCGCACTTACCTGCGCCACGAACTCGGCGAGCATTACGACCCGGCAATGGTCGATGCCTTCCTCACCGCCGGGCCGCGCATGGTGGCGTTTTTTGAACAGCACACCGCTCTGCAATTTGCCGACGGCAACGCCATCGCCGACATTCATGGCGATACACCCGGCGCGGGCACGGGCGGTCGCTCAGTCATCGCGGCGCCTTACGACGGGCGAAAGGTCGGACGCCTGCTCAAGCGTTTGCGCACAACCATGCGCGAAACGTCCTTCATGGGCATGCCAATCATGGCCGGCGCCGACCTTGCGGCGTTCCTCAATCTCAGCCGATCACTGAAAGCCACGTGGCACGTAACCCGACGTTTTACCCGGCACTTGCTTGACCTCGCGGTACACGGTCGGGCGATGCAACTGGTCAACGGTGTGGCGTTGGTCGCACGACTGGCGAAGTCCGCCGAGGACCTTGGCGTCCTGCTCTGGGCGTCGGCGCCAGTGACCGAACTGCTGCGCGATGAAACAGGGGTTTGCGGCGCGCTGGTCAGCAGCGCCAAAGGTTCGATCCGCATTCATGCACGCAACGCCGTGGTGCTGGCCGCCGGTGGATTTGCCAACGACATCGAGCGACGCAAGGCCTTGTTTCCGCGCACGCCCTCGGGTCATGAACACTGGGCACTGCCGCCGCTGGCGGTGAATGGCGACGGCCTGCGCCTGGGCGAAAGTGTCGGCGCCACGGTCAACACCGACGTGGCTTCGCCCGTGGCCTGGGCGCCGGTCTCGCGAGTGCCCCATGCCGACGGCAGCGTCGGCCATTTCCCGCACATCATCGAGCGCGGCAAACCAGGAATTATTGGCGTACTGCGCAACGGCCAACGCTTCGTCAACGAAGCCAACGGTTACTACGACTACGTCAGCGCCATGGTTGCCGCCACGCCCGAGGGCGAAGAAGTCGCCTCGTGGCTGATCTGCACCCGCGCCTTTCAACGGCGTTATGGCTTGGGCATGTCGCGGCCATTTCCCGTTCCGGTGTCAGGATTTATCCGCAGCGGCTATCTGAAAACCGGCAACACTCTTGAAGAATTGGCCAGCGCCTGCGGCATCGACCCCAGCGGGTTGCGCCACACGGTGGAGGACTACAACCGCCATGCACGCCACGGCGAGGACCCGTCGTTCGGTCGCGGCGCAACGCCCTATAACCGCAAACAGGGCGATCCGGCGAACCTTCCCAACCCTTGCGTAGCTCCAATAGAGACAGGCCCCTTCTATGCCGTGAAAGTGCAACCGGGCTGCTTCGGCACCTTTGCCGGGCTCAAGGTCAACCCGCATGCGCAAGTGCTCGATGCCCATGCCCGGCCCATCGCCGGGCTCTACGCCGCCGGTGGCGACATGGCCAGCATCATGGGCGGGCACTATCCGGCGGGCGGGATCAACCTCGGCCCGGCGCTGACTTTCGGCTACATCGCCGCCCGGCATATCGCCGGCATCACTGCTTTCGAACAGGAGATCGACCATGCAGCACATTGTTAACGCCCAGGGTTTGAACATGCCGAAACTCGGCCTCGGCACCTGGCCGATGCTCGGCGACGAATGCACCCGTGCCGTCGAGCAAGCGCTGGAACTCGGCTACCGGCACATCGACACGGCAGCGGCCTACAACAACGAAGACGCCGTCGGACAAGCATTGGCGAACACACCGACACCCCGCGAGCAGATTCATGTCACCACCAAGGTCTGGTGGGATCAGTTACAACCTGATGCGATGCGCCACTCGATACAGCGCAGCCTCAAGGCCTTGCGCAGCGAGTACGTCGACCTGTTCATGATCCACTGGCCGAGCACTGACTGGGACTTGCCGCGCACGCTTGAAACCCTCGCATCCTTCAAGGAGCAAGGTCTGGCTCGCAACATCGGCGTGGCGAATTTTCCTCTGCCGCTGCTGCGCACAGTCGTCGAGGAATACGGTATTCCCCTCTCGGCGATTCAGGTCGAGTACCACGTCCTGCTCGGCCAGAACGCCCTGCTCGACTACGCCCGCCAACACGATCTGGCACTGACGGCCTACACGCCATTGGCGCGTAACAAGGTCTCGGACATTGCGCAGATTCAGCAGGTCGCGAAAAAACACGGCGTGCTGCCGACTCAGGTCGCATTGAAATGGCTGCTGGATCAGCCCGACGTCGCAGCGATTCCCAAGGCCAGCAGCCGCGCCAATCAACTGGCGAACCTGGCCTCGCTGCAGGTTGAACTAGATGACGACGACCGGGCGTTGATCGCCGCGTTGTCCAAGCGCGAGCGTCAGGTCAGCCCGGACTTCGCGCCAGTTTGGGACTCGTTTGATCGCTAACCGTCAATGCAAGGCGCGTCATCGCCACCAGTAAAGGGATGAAATGGCAAACGCGTATATGGCTGCGCCCGATGCAATGCCGTTCAATGTCAGCGTCACATTTGCGAGATATTCATCGTAAAGGGGTTCCATATCGAGTCGATAGTCGGTTCGAGCCTGATGGGTCCACCCTCTGGCCACGTAGGTGGCCAGTGCCATTTTCCTGGGATGTCGATATCCGTTCTTGTAACCCACAGATACAGCAACTCGCGCAAAATTCGAAAAAGTCGACGGGCACCCTTGATATGTGAATGCTGCACCGTGATGAGTGGCTACAAGGCCATTGAACTTATAAGGCACCCTGCTTCCGCGCAGGATCGGGATATTGATAAAGTCAGCGTCTCCTGGCAACAAGATGCCTTTCAATCGCGCAGAATCAGAAGGTCGCCTCTCATGCACCACCATGGCCAGTCCATTTTGATTCGGATCATTGGCGCGACGTCCTCTGCTGATCTCGCGAGTCCGATAAATCGACACGTAGTCAAACTCCATTTCGGAATGGGATGCGGGCCACAAATACAACTGTCCACGTCGATGGAGCTCTCGGACAAATCGCCAATGCAACGGTCTGAGCTTGACCCCACCCCAATCTGACCCGATACCCGGCACAATCCACGGCCGATCCAGCGCCGGAATGTGCCAGGTAATGGTCGAACCTCCACCACGATGGAAAATCACAGTGTCTATTGCCATGCCCCAGTGATCCCAATCCCAGTGAGAAAGCACCACAGGTGCTGTGCTCTCACTACCGCTGGATAAATCCGGCTTGAACCGAGGCAAGCCAGCTCGATCTTGAAACGTCGTTGGCCACCCCAAATCAAAAAATAGGTGGGTGTCAGACCCACTCTGAATCGCGTTCAAGTTTCCTTGCCCGACATCGACGACATTGACCCGGATGGATTGGCTACCGGCATTGCGAAAGGCTTTATCGATGTTTACTCCCTCGAACAGTGGCGCAGTCGGAAGTTGCGTCAACGCATCAAGCGATTCATTCACTGGAGGGTCAGCTGGGGTAATGCTGATCACTCGATAAACATTTTTCAGCTGCACATTGTCGTCAGACAAAAGAAATCGAACGGCCACCCCATCGTTGGTTGATGCCCGTAGGATGATTTTCCACCAGGACTGAGAGTTGAACTGCTGGACGGTCACCTGCAAGGTTCGCCAAGCCTCGACTCGGTTTATCGCAAACAACGCGACCGGGTAACGTATGTCATCGCTCAGGCTATCTTGCCCAAGCGCACCCGCCTCTGCTTTTCGTTCGAACGATTCGTGAAAGGCATCAAAAACAATTTCACCGCCCTCGAAATTGCCCAAGGGGTCGATGGTGGACAGGTTCATCAGGCCATAAAAAACCAGTGTTTCTTCAACCGCATCCATTCGTGTCATACCCTTTCGATCATCCCTGTTTAATGGCATCGGACGTAATACCCTCGATTAGAAGCCGCTTGACCAGATCGGCGAATACCTGGTGGGGAGCTAAAGCAAATAACAGCATTTCGATTTTACAGTGTTGATCCCTTTCCAATTGGAGGTAGTCGCCGATCTGCGCCACCAACCGTACATACTCTCGATAGGCTGATCTCACCGGGATGTGAAACTGAGGTCGTATTTCCTTACCTACATGCGCGCTGAGCAAGATGCTCGAATCCAACGCCCCAGAGCGCAGGTTCGACAAGAGGAACAGGCTTTCCAGATTAATCAGTGACAAACGGGCTCCTCGACCGACGGGCATTGGAAAAAACGCCTCGGTATCACCGTTCATGTAATTGATTGCATTGATGGAGAATGCGACCCGGGAATCGTAGATCGGCGCCCAGTCATACAGACATGAGACAACCTTTGACCATGAGCTCACACCGGTCAGTGAGATGTCATCCATCTTCTCCGGCCCCTTATCAAGGCTACAGCGGGCTTTAATCACCCATTCAGACAGCTTTACGCTGGGGGTAATCCCGCCCCACTCACCCACCAGAAAACGTGCGGCATCCAATCCTTCTTTGCTCTTCGGATCTGCCAGCATTGGACGCAAACACGCCTTCATTTTCAGGGTCTGTTCATAGGCACTGCCGATCTCCGAAAAATCCTGTTGAGTAAGGTCGCTAATTTTTTGGCAATTGATCGGCCACTGATAATACTCATCCACATTACCGATGCTTGGGCTCAAGTAGTCACCCAACGTCTGCGCCATCTTTCTTATCGATGTTGCTTGCCCTTTTTTTATCGACATTCCTTGTATGCTCACTGTCTGAATTCAAAACCTTGCCGGACGATCGGACTGGCGCCAGCATCACACACCAGCAACACTCATCACCACGTACAGAAAGAGGATTTCCCACATGCTATGGAAAAAAGGCCGACGCAGTGACAACGTCGTCGATGCCCGTGGCGATGATACCGGCGGTGGCGGCGGCATGCGTTTCGGTGGCGGCAAGGGTCTGAGCCTGGGGGCGATTTTGCTGATCGTCGGCATCGGCTGGATCACCGGCCAGGATCCGTTGCAGATCCTCGGCCAGCTCACCGGGCAAATGACCGAGCAATCGGCACCGGCCTCGACGCAACCCCGTCAGGCGCCACCGGCCAACGACCAGCAGGCCGAATTCGTGCGGTCGATCCTTGGCGATACCGAAGACACCTGGGGCGCGATTTTCCAGCAGGCCGGCCGCCAATATAAGGACCCGACCCTGGTGCTGTTCAGCAACCGGGTGAATTCCGCCTGCGGTCTGGCGACTTCGGCGACCGGCCCGTTCTATTGCCCGGCGGATCAGAAGGTTTATCTGGACATGGCCTTCTTCCAGGAAATGGCCCAGCGCTTCAAGGCTGCCGGCGATTTCGCCCAGGCTTACGTGATCGCGCACGAAGTCGGCCACCATGTGCAGACGCTGCTCGGCGTCTCGGCGAAAATTCAGGCGGCCCGTCAGCAAGGCCGGCAGATGCAGGGCGACGGTGGTTTGCTGGTGCGCCAGGAACTGCAGGCCGACTGCCTCGCCGGCGTCTGGGCCTACCATGCGCAGAAGCGCCTGAACTGGCTGGAACCGGGTGACGTCGAAGAGGCCTTGAATGCGGCCAACGCCATCGGTGATGATCGCCTGCAACAACAGGGTCAGGGCCGTGTGGTGCCGGACTCGTTTACCCATGGCACGTCGGCGCAAAGGGTGCGCTGGTTCAAAACCGGTTTCGCCCAAGGCCAGGTCGGCCAGTGCGATACCTTCGCGGCGAAAAACCTGTAAATGCGCAAATGGCTTTTGGCTTTACTGATCATCGGCGGCAACGCCCACGCGGCGGGCGTCGATGCCATCAGCCCCGGACGCCTGCAATTCGAGGCCGGCGAAATGGCCGTCGGCATCAGCCCGGCACCGGAGAAAATCGAACGGGTGCTGATCGTCATTCACGGTCGTCTGCGCAATGCCGAGACCTATCGCAAGAGTGCCGAGCACGCCACCGAACTGGCCGGGCAAACGGCGCACACGCTGGTGATCGCGCCGCAGTTTCTCAACGAAAGCGACGTCGCGCTGTACTCCCTGCCCAACACATTGCTGCGCTGGAAAGGCAACGAGTGGATGGGCGGCGGTTTATCCACAGGGCCGAAGCCGCTGAGCTCCTACGCCGCACTCGACGCCATCGTCGCCCGGGTCAGTGATCGCAAACAGTTTCCGGATGTGCAGCAGATCGTGATTTTCGGCCATTCCGGTGGCGGACAAGTGGTGCAACGCTACGCCCTGCTGGCCAAGGATCAGCCGGCGCTGAAGGCCAACGGCATTCGCCTGCGGTATGTGGTGGCCAATCCGTCGTCGTACGCTTATTTCAACGAACAGCGGCCAGTGGCGTTCGATCACGCACAGTGCCCGGGCTTCAATCGCTGGAAGTACGGTCTGACCGACATGCCGGTGTACGCCGGTGGGCAAACGCCGATGCAGCTTGAAAGCAGTTACATCAAACGCGAGGTGATTTATCTGCTGGGGCAGCAGGACACCGACCCGCAACATCCGGCGCTGGACAAGAGTTGCGCCGCCGAGGCGCAGGGCGCGTATCGACTGGAGCGGGGCAAGGCATTTTTCAGTTACCTGCTGCGCCGCCATCCGGAAGGGGTGAATCAGCGGCTGGTGGAAGTGCCCGGTGTCGGGCATAACGGCGATGGGATGTTGACGTCGCCGGAGGGGCAGAAAGCGCTGTTTGATCAGTAATCCTTGCGGTGGCCGTTCTGGCCTCTTCGCGAGCAAGCCCGCTCCCACAGGGGAGCGCATTCCAATTGTAGGAGTGAGCCTGCTCGCGATGAGGCCAGATCAGACAATAAAGATCTCAGGCCAAAAGCATCCGCCGCAACTCGACACAATCCTGCGCATGCCAATCCGTCAGCTCCGGCCACGGGTTGTCCGGCAGATTCACCAGCACCGTCCGCGCCCCTGCCGCCCGCCCGCAATCGAGGTCGAAGCGGTAATCCCCGACCATCACCATCTCGTTGGCCGGAACGTTCCAGGCTTCGGCCAGTTTCAGCAATCCGCCGGGATGCGGCTTCGGTGGCGCTTCATCGCGGCCCAGCACATCTTCCACGGCGAAGCAGTCGGCCAGGCCGATGGCGTCGAGCGTCACATGCGCGAGTTCCCGCGCATTGCGGGTCAGAATGCCCAGGCGATAGCCACGCCCGTGCAGGTCGCGCACCAGCTCCACCGCACCGACAGCCGGTTTCGAACCCAGCGCCAGATCGCGCTCATGCTCCAGCAACCACGCGTGTTTCGCCGCGGCCTCCTCGGCCGGCAGCGAAGCGAGGTGGGTGAGAATGTCGTCCTCGGGCGGAATCGCCAGCGCCACGCGAATCGCCGCAAAGTCATGCACGGCGACGGTCAGGGTGCCGTCCATGTCGAACACCCAGTGCTTCACATCGCTCAGGCTCATGCCCAGTCCTTGCGGTGACGAATCAGGCCTTCCTGGGTCACCGACGCCACCAGTTGCCCGGCGCGGTTGTACACGCTGCCACGGGAGAAACCCCGGGAATTGCCGGCCCACGGACTGTCCATCGCATAGAGCAGCCAGTCATCGGCGCGCAGATCATTGTGGAACCACAGCGCGTGATCGAGGCTGGCGACCTGCATGTCTTTCTGCCAGACCGACTTGCCGTGCGGCAGCATCGACGTGGTCAGCAAACCGAAGTCCGAGGCATAGGCCAGCAGGTATTTGTGCAGCGCCGGAATATCCGCCAACGCGCCGTCGGCACGGAACCACACGTATTTCACCGGATCGGCCGGTTGTGGGTTGTACGGGTCTTTTTCAGTGACCGGGCGCACTTCGATCGGTTTCGGGCACAGCAGTTTTTCGCGCATGTGCTCGGGGATCAGGTGCGCACGTTGCTGGGTCAGTTCCAGCTCCGACGGCAGGTTTTCCGGGCCGACCACCACCGGCATCTGGCTCTGGTGCTCAAAGCCTGCCTCGTCGTACTGAAACGAAGCGCTGCAGGTGAAGATCGGGTGGCCCTTCTGGATGGCCGTGACCCGACGGGTGCTGAAGCTGCCGCCATCACGCACGCGATCCACCGAATACACCACCGGCAACTTGGCATCGCCCGGGCGCAGGAAATAGCCGTGCATCGAATGCACATGGCGCGCCTCTTCAACCGTCTGACTGGCCGCCGACAGCGACTGACCGAGCACCTGCCCGCCGAACAACTGACGGAAACCCAAGTCCTGGCTGCGGCCACGGAACAGGTTTTCCTCGATCGGTTCCAGGGTCAGCAGGTCGACCAGATCTTCCAACACTTGGCTCATTCAGACTCTCCTCACACAACGCTATGCCGCGCAGTCTTGGTTGCGGCGGCCCATTCAGGTTCTGGCGCGAGCCACTGTCGCGCCATTGTAAACGTCCGTGTCGGCTTAGCCATGCAGGGTTTGCAGCCATTGCTCCCTGGTGATTCGGTACAACAGATGCCGGCGCAACGGGTGATCGACGGCAACTTTGGGGTGATCGAAATCATCGGCCGGATCGTGCTGCATGCCAATCGCCTGCATGACTTTCTCCGACGGCAGATTGCTCTGCGCGGTGAAAGAAACGATCTCCTTCAGCCCCAGCCGATCAAAGCCTGCGCGCAATGCCGTCCACGCCGCCTCACTGGCATAGCCGAGGCCCCAATGTTCGCGGGCCAGACGCCAGCCGATTTCCACCGCCGGAGTGAACGGGGCATCGAAGCTGACCACACCCAGACCGGTAAAACCGATGAACTCACCGCTGTCCTTGCGCTCCAGCGCCCACAGACCGAAGCCGTGCTCGGCAAAATGCCCGCGCACCCGGCCGATCATCGACGCACTTTCCAGACGGCTGAGCGGTGCCGGAAAGTAGCGCATCACCTGCGGATCGGCGCACATCGCCGCAAATGCCGGCAAATCCTCGTCGCGCCACTGACGCATCAACAGGCGTGCGCTTTCGAGTTGCTGAATCGGCTCCATCATGCCCCTCCATTTCCATGCCGCAAGTCTACATCGCTGGTAGGATCGTTCACTCTTTCCTGCGTTCCCAATCTTCAAAAGCCATACGAAATCACCATGCCACTGCCGCTGATCTACCACGAAGACTACAGCCCCGAGTTTCCGGCGGATCACCGCTTTCCCATGGACAAGTTCCGCTTGCTGCGCGATCACCTGGTCGACAGCGGCCTGACCCGCGACGCCGACCTGCTGCGTCCCGAGATCTGTCCCAACGACATCCTCGCCCTGGCCCATGACCGTCACTATATCGAACGTTACATGAGCGGCGAGTTGTCCCGTGAAGACCAGCGGCGCCTTGGTCTGCCGTGGAACGAAGCGCTGGCGCGGCGTACGGTGCGCGCGGTCGGTGGCTCGATTCTGGCGGCGGAAAAAGCCCTGGAGCATGGTCTGGCCTGTCACCTGGCAGGTGGCACCCATCACGCTCACTACGACTACCCGGCCGGGTTCTGCATCTTCAACGACCTGGCGATCATCAGCCATTACCTGCTGCAAAGCGGTCGGGTGAACCGAGTGCTGATCTTCGATTGCGACGTGCATCAGGGCGACGGCACTGCGCGGATTCTGCAGGACACGCCGGAGGCGATCACCGTTTCCCTGCACTGCGAAAAGAACTTTCCGGCACGCAAGGCTGAAAGCGACTGGGACATTCCGCTGCCCAAAGGTATGGGCGATGCCGACTATCTGCAGGTGGTGGATGACACGCTTAACTACCTGCTGCCGCTGTATCAACCGGACCTGGTGCTGTACGACGCCGGCGTCGATGTGCACAAGGACGACGCCCTCGGTTATCTGCAGCTGACAGACGAAGGCGTCGCCGCCCGCGATGAAAGCGTAATGCGTCACTGCCTGGGCCGCGACATCCCGGTGGTCGGCGTGATCGGCGGCGGCTACAGCAAGGATCGCCACGCCCTCGCCCGCCGCCACGGCATCCTCCATCACAGTGCGCAACGGGTCTGGACGTCACACGGTTGTCACTAAGCTGTGCTGCGTTACCCACAATGGCTGTGGAACGGCCTGTGGATAACCTGAGCGAAAGGGACTACAGGCCATATCGCTCATGGCCTGCAGCACACTGACTAATTTTTAACCAGGTATCGAATCCACTAAATACCCCTGTGGGAGCGAGCTTGCTCGCGAAGGCGGTGTGTCAGTCAACTGGATGTTGAATCTACCGACGTCTTCGCGAGCAAGCTCGCTCCCACAGGGATCTCCCGCATTGCTCTGCGCTGTTAGAATGCGCGCCTTATCCCGCCATACCGCAGCGCACGCCATGACCCAGACTTCCGCCCCCCTCCCCGCTCACGTCGCCATCATCGGCGGTGGCCCCGCCGGCCTGATGGCCGCCGAAGTGCTGAGCCAGGCCGGCGTGCGCGTCGATCTGTATGACGGCATGCCCTCGGTCGGTCGCAAGTTCCTGCTGGCCGGGGTCGGCGGCATGAACATCACCCACTCCGAGCCTTACCCGGCGTTCCTCGCGCGCTACGCCGAACGCGCGCCGCAGATCGCGCCGTTACTGCGCGGTTTCGACGCCGACGCGTTGTGCCGCTGGATTCATGAATTGGGCATCGAAACCTTTATCGGCAGCTCCGGCCGGGTATTCCCCACCGACATGAAAGCCGCGCCGCTGCTGCGCGCCTGGCTCAAGCGCCTGCGCGACAGCGGCGTGGTTATCCACACCCGCCATCGCTGGCTCGGCTGGGATGCACACGATGCGCTGCGCATCGCCAGCCCCGACGGCGAAATCACCGTCAAACCCGACGCCACCCTGCTCGCCCTCGGCGGCGGCAGTTGGTCGCGGCTGGGTTCGGATGGTGCGTGGATGCTGCCCCTTGAGCAAAAAGGCGTAGGACTGGCGCCGTTACAACCGAGCAATTGCGGCTTCGAAGTGCAGGCCTGGAGCGAGTTCCTTGTCAGTAAATTCGCCGGCGCACCGCTGAAAAATGTCGCCATCGGTTTGAACGACGATATCCCGCGCCTGGGCGAATGCGTGATTACCGCAACCGGGGTCGAAGGCAGCCTGATCTATGCGCTGTCGGCACCGATTCGCGAAGCGATCAACGCGCATGGCTCAGCCACGGTGCACATCGATCTGCTGCCCGGCCGCCCTGTGGATAAATTACAGGCCGCGTTGAGCAAACCACGCGGCTCGCGTTCGATGGCCAAGCATCTGCACAGTCAGGTCGGGGTTGATGGGGTGAAAGCGGCGTTGTTGCGAGAGCTGAGCGATGCAGCAACGTTTGCTGATCCGGCGTTGTTGGCGCGGGCGATCAAGGCGTTACCGCTGACTTTGGTAAAAACGCGGCCGCTGGATGAAGCGATCAGCAGTGCCGGTGGCGTGACGTTCGAAGCGCTGGATCAGCGTTTGATGCTCAAGGCGTTGCCGGGGGTGTTCTGTGCGGGCGAGATGCTGGATTGGGAAGCGCCGACGGGCGGCTATCTGCTGACTGGGTGTTTTGCCAGCGGGCGGGCGGCGGGACTGGGGATGTTGGAGTGGTTGCAGCGCCAGCGCTGAAGACCGCGGCGCGCCCTTCGCGAGCAAGCCCGCTCCCACAGGAGTTCTCCATTTCAATGAAGACCCATGTGGGAGCGGGCTTGCTCGCGAAGGCGTCCTTACAGACGCCCCATCAGATCAAGGCTTGCGCTTACGCGGCCCGGTATTGAACACCGGCACTTTACGTACAGGCTTGATCGACGGCTCCGGCGCCTGGGTGTCGCCACTGTCGACCCACTTGCCAAGATTGCGCTTGCCGCCACCGCCGCCGGATGCTTTCGGCTTTTTCGGTTTCTTCGGCTTCTTGATCACCTGACCGCTGGCGTCGGTATCCGGCACGCGGTGCTCGGGCTCGAAGTCCGGCTCGTTCTGGCGCTTCAAGGTCTGACGCGTGAGCATCTCGATTGCCGAAAGCATGTTCACTTCATCCGCGCACACCAGCGAGATCGCCTCGCCCGTCGCACCGGCACGGCCAGTACGACCGATGCGGTGAATGTAATCCTCGGCCACAATCGGCAGGTCGAAGTTGACCACCAGCGGCAGGTCTTCGATGTCCAGACCACGAGCAGCCACGTCGGTCGCCACCAGAATCTGCACTTCGCTGAGCTTGAAACGATCCAGCGCACGCTGACGGGTCGCCTGCGGTTTGTCGCCATGGATGCCGTCAGCGTTGATGCCCAGGCCCTGGAGTTTTTCCACCAGCGCATCCACACCGTTACGGGTCTTGGCGAACACCAGCACCTGCTTCCACTTATTCTTGCGCATCAGGTGCACGAACAGTTCCGGCTTGCGCTTCTTGTCCACCGTCACCACCCACTGCTTGACGGTGTTGGCCGCGACGTTGCGCGGGCTGACTTCGATGCTCAGCGGATCGTTGAGCATCTGCCCGGCGAGCAGGCGGATGTCATCGGAGAAGGTCGCAGAGAACAGCAGCGTCTGGCGCTTCTTCGGCAGCATGCGGTAAATGTTCGCCAGTTCTTCGGAGAAGCCCAGGTCGAGCATGCGGTCGGCTTCATCCAGCACCAGGGTTTGCAACTGATCGAGTTTCAACGCGTTCTGGCGGAACAGGTCGATCAGGCGACCCGGTGTGGCGACCAGCACATCAACGCCGCCGCGCAGCTTCATCATCTGCGGGTTGATGCTGACGCCGCCGTACACCGCATACGTGCGCAATGGCAGGTTTTCAGCGTATTGGCGCACCGACTCATGAACCTGCTCGGCCAGCTCGCGGGTCGGCACCAGAATCAGCGCACGCGCCGAATTGGCGGCCACTTTCGGCCCTTCCATGGCCAGCAACTGCAACAGCGGCAAGGCGAAACCGGCGGTCTTGCCGGTGCCGGTCTGGGCCGCAGCCATCAGGTCGCGACCGGCCAGAACGGCCGGAATGGCTTGCGCCTGGACCGGCGTTGGAGTCTGGTAGCCGAGCTTCTCGAGGGAGCGCAGCAAGGGTTCGATCAGGCCAAGGGTGGCGAAAGTCATGGGAGTACCGTAGGAAAAATCAGCGCGGTTGCGCAAAACAAGGATGCAATGGCGCGCAGTTTACCCTAATTCACACGTTGCTCTGCTGGAATGGCGGTCTTCGGCGTCTCCACGACGAGCGGCTGCGCCGGGCGCCGCCACTGCGGCAGACCGATCAACACCACCGCGCTGATGATCACCAGCATCGCCAGCGCCTCTTCCATGCCAATGCTCTCGCCGACAAACACGATCCCCAGCAACACCGCCACCGCCGGGTTGACGTAGGCATAACTGGTGGCCGCTGCCGGACGCACGTGCTTGAGCAGGTACATGTAGGAATTGAAGGCGATGATCGAGCCGAAGAAAATCAGATAACCCAGGGCCAGCCAGCCTTCCACCGGCGGCAAGGCTTGCAGGTGTTCGCCGCTGACGGCGCTGCCGATCAGCAGCACCACGCCACCCACCAGCATCTCCACCGCGCTGGCCATCGCCCCTTGCGGCAACGGCAGGTGTTTGCTCCACACCGAGCCGAACGCCCAGGTTGCCGCCGCAAAAATCAGCAGCGCCGCGCCCATCGGGCTCGATTGCAGGTTGGAACCCATGTTGAGCATGGCGATGCCGATAATCCCCAACGCCACCCCGGCCCACTCCAGCCGAGTATTGCGCGCGCCCCAGAAATAGCCGCAGAGCAAGGTGAACAACGGCACCGTCGCCACCGCCAACGCTGCCACGCCGGACGCCACGCCGGTGTGCTCCGCGACACTGACCGCGCCGTTGCCGAAACTGAGCAGCAAAATCCCGATGATCCCCGCCGCTTTCCACTGCGCCCAGGTCGGCGCCGGCGCCCCGCGCCAGCGCAGGAACGCATACATCAGGCTGCCGGCAATCACGAAGCGCACGCCGCCGAGCATCAGTGGCGGCCAGTATTCGACGCCGATACGGATCACCAGATAGGTCGATCCCCAAATCACGTACAGCGCGAAAAACGCGGCGATCAGCGGCAGAGAAAAACGGCGCAAGGCAGGCATGGGCAGCTCGACAGTCAGAGGCAGGGTGTGAATTATTCTAGAAAGGCCGGCGCGCAAAAATAAGCTACAAAACCTGTTTATCGCGCCGGTACACTTTTGAAACAACGGAGATCGACGGGATAAACCACGATTTCGAAAGTCTGGCAATTTCAGGAGTCCGGCCTTGGACAAATACGACCGCATGCTGCTCAGCGCCCTGTTGGAGAACGGTCGCGCGTCCTACGCCGATCTGGCGCGCAAGGTGAACCTTTCTGCCCCGGCGGTGGCCGAACGCGTCGCCAAGCTTGAGGCGTCCGGGGTGATCACCGGGTATCAGGCAAACATCGACCTGTCGAAAATCGGCTTGCCGATCCAGTGCATGATCGAATTGCGCCTGCACCAGAATGGCAGCCAGAAGGTGTATGACGAACTGGTGAAAATCCCGCAACTGACCGAATGCTTCCGAGTGACCGGCGATCCATGCGTGATGATGAAGGGCGCGGTGGGCTCGATGCCGGAACTGGAAGAGTTGATCAATCGGGTGGCGAAGTTCGGCTTCAGCAAGACCTCGATTGTGTTGTCGAGCGCAATAGAGAAGCGCGTGCCGTTGAGCCATATCGAAGGCACCGGCAAGTAATCAGCAACTCAGAGGATCCAAATGTGGGAGCGGGCTTGCTCGCGAATGCGGTGTGTCAGACAACATTTTTGTCGAATGACACACCGCTTTCGCGAGCAAGCCCGCTCCCACAGGGGATTTGTAGCGTTCTTGGGATCAGCGGTAGCGCTGCAGATGCTCGCTGACTTTGGCGGCGGGGACTTTCTGCAGTTTGCACAGCAGGTCGTGGTTCAGCTCACGCACCCCATGCTTGTGCCGCAGTTCTTCCGCCAGATGCGCCATCAGGTTGGCCGCCATCTCGGCATCCGCCATCGCCCTGTGCGCCTGGCCGGTGTGCGGCAGGCGGGCGAAGGTGGTGAGGGTGCCGAGCTTGTGATTCGGTGCCGCCGGCATCAGGCGTCGGGCCAGCAGCAGTGAGCAGGCGAAGTTCTGCAGGCGAGTGCGTTTGATCCGCCCCAGTTCGAAGTCCCAGAACTTCTGGTCGAATGACGCGTTGTGCGCGACCAGTGGGGTGCAGCCGACGAATTCGTTGACCTCTTCCATCACCCGCTCTGCCGGCGGCGCACTGCGCAGCATGGCGTTGCTGATGCCGGTCAGTTGTTCGATGAACGCGGGGACGCGCACGCCAGCGTTCATCAGGCTCTGGTAACGCTCGACGATGCGCCCGTTCTCCAGCATGACCACGGCGATTTCCGTGGCGCGACAGCTGCTGTTCGGCGACAGGCCGGTGGTTTCAAAGTCGATGACTGCAATGCGTTCCAAACCGGGTTCAACTCCGTACAAAAATCAATTTTTGAGCAACAACGCGCCTTCGATCGGCACATAACGGCTGGCGGCGCGGATCAGCGAGTTGGCGGTCAGGCCCGGCACACCGTAGGCCACTGCCTGCACGCCGTGTTTGTTGATGATGCGTTCGAGCAGCATGTCGAAATCGCCGTCACCGGAGGCCAGGACGATTTCGTCGACATGGTCGGCGGCGTCCATGATGTCGAGGGTGATGCCCACGTCCCAGTCGCCCTTGGCCGAGCCATCACTGCGCTGGATGTAGGGTTTGAGCTTCACGGTGAAACCGAGGTTGCGCAGGATCTGCTGGAACTGCTGCTGTTTGCTGTCGCCACGGTCGATCGCGTAAGCGTAGGCCTCGACGATCTGCCCGTCCTTGCTGATGTCAGCCCACAATGCGGCGTAGTTGAAATGGCAACCATAGGCCTGACGCACGGTGTAGTAGAGGTTCTGCACATCGGCGAACACTGCGATTTTTTTCACCGGAATTCCTGTGAGCGCGCGAGCGCACGAAGCGGAATCAGGCACCAGGCCCGAAAAAGGCGCTCAGTATGCCAGTCCACAGGAAGGTGGCGCGAATAATCAACCCACCACTCCGGACGGATGGTGGATTGTGGCGAGGGGATTTATCCCCGATGGGCAGCGCAGCGGCCCCAAAAATGGGACTGCTGCGCACTCCATCGGGGATAAATCCCCTCACCACAGTTTGGTATTGGCGACTGATCCGTCAGACGAACGAATCGTCGTCATCGAAGAACGACGAGTTGTCATCGCTGTAGTCGGTGTCAGTGAATCCGCCCTGGTCATTGCCAGAGAAACCGTTATCGGCCACACGCTGATCATTGCCCCAGTCGTTACCGCTCTGGTCGGCCACTTGCGCCGGCTCTTCCTTGATCACTTCAACGATTTCTTCGGGCTGCTGGTTGTGATGGAACAGACTGCTGATGCCCTGCGCCAGCATCACGCCACCGGCCACGCCAGCGGCGGTTTTCAGGGCGCCGCCGAGGAAGCTGCTGCCCGCAGCCGGTGCTGCTTGCTGCGGGGCATAGTTAGGCGCAGGCGCACCCCAGTTCTGTTGTGGCGGCGGCGCACCAAAGTTCTGTTGTGGCGCCGGTTCACGCCAGCCGCCGGTGGAAGCCGGAGCGCTCTGGGTTGGCGCCGGGCGCGAGCTGCCGCCGCCGAAGATGCTCGACAGGAAACCACCGCCGCCGCTTGGCGCCGGGGCCGCGCTCTGGGACTTGGCCGCTTGCAGTTCAGCCTGTAATTGCTGGACTTGCTGGGTCAGCTGCTTGTTCTGTTCGTCGAGGCTCTTGATGGCAGCCTCTTGCACCAGAATCGCCTGGGTCATGAAATAACCTGCCGCCGGCTGGCGGGTCAGGTGTTCCTTGATCCGCGCCTCGGCCTGGGCGTCGCGCGGGGCTGCCTCCGTTTCGGCCTGTTGCAGCCGGGAAAACAGTCCATCGATCAGGGTTTGCTCTTCGCTGTTCATGGCGACCTCGTAGATTGCCGGGGATAACGTTGCCCGTGTCCACTGTGGACATGGCGCACCTCTGTAATGGAGGCAGTGACAGGATGTTTCAACGACCTTTACCGAATGTTTACGTTTGTGTCGGCCCGCCCATCATCGGTTAAAGTGAGCCACTGTTTTCGACCTGCGATACCGACTGATGAATGCCTTCGATGTACTGCGCGACTCGCTGTATTTTTTCAAACGCCATCTGGCCAGCATCGTGCAGTTGTGTCTGCCGCTGGTGATCTTTGAGGCCGCGCTGCAGCAAGTAGTGGATCACGCCACCGACCCCGACAGCTTCTCCGCCGCCAGCGTGGTCGTCGGCCTGCTGGTGTATCCGCTGTACACCGCTGCGCTGATCCTGTTCCTCGACGCCCGCACCCGTGGCGAAGCCCCGCGCACCCTCGACCTGCTGGCGATGTCCGCCCGCCTGTGGCCGCGCTTCGCCCTGCTCACGGCGCTCAATACGTTGCTGATCCTGCTGGGACTGTCGCTGTATTTCCTGCCGGGCCTGATGCTGATGGTGATGCTCGCGTTCGGTGAATACCTGCTGGTGTTGCGCGGCATGGGGCCGTTGCAGGCGATGAAGGAAAGCCTGCGCCTGACCCGTGGGCATTTCTGGCGCATCCTGCTGTGCATTCTGTGTGTGATGGGGCCGTTGTGGCTGCTCAAGGGCGCGACGCTGGCGGTGTACCCCGATCCACAGAATCCGCTGATCGCGGTCATGATCGACAGCGCACACAGCTTCCTGCAACTGTTCACCAGTGTGGTGCTGTTCCGCCTGTTCATGCTGATCAGCGAATTGCCTGACAAACGTAACGGCGCGGTCTGACCTCGTGGCCCTTGGGCCAAGCGTTCACCGTCAGGTATGCTCGGAGCCACCTTTGTAACGCGATAAGCCGAGCCATGCCCCGTCTACTGCGCTACACCCTGTTGCTGATTGTGCTCGCCATCGTCCTGATCGGCGGGCTGATCTACAGCCTGACATGGCGCCCCGGCGCCCGCGAAACCCTGCCGGTCAGCTGCATCGGTACGCCGCCGACCCTGGTGCCCGGACAAGCCCTGAAAGTCATGACCTGGAACGTGCAGTACCTGGCGGGCAAGCGCTACGTGTTCTGGAACGATCTGGCCCACGGCGACGACGAGTCGCCAACCCTGGAAGACATGGCTTTCAGCCTCGACGAAGTGGCACGGGTGATCCGCGACGAGCAGCCCGACGTGGTTCTGTTGCAGGAACTGGATGACGGCGCCAAGGCCAGCGATTACCAGAATCAGCTCAAGTTGCTGCAAGAACGGGTCACCGACCTTTACCCATGCAGCGCCCACGCCTTCGACTGGAAGGCCGATTTTGTCCCCGACCCGCACATCTTCGGCAGCGTCGGCCGGCAACTGGCGACCCTGAGCCGTTATCGCATCGAACATGCCGAACGCCTGCAATTGCCGGTGCCCCCGGCGAATTTCATCTCCCGCCAGTTCGAACCCAAGGACGCCCTGCTCGCCACCAAACTGCCGCTGAGCGACGGCGGGCAACTGACGGTGTTCAACACCCATCTGGATCGCGCCAGCCAACCGGACGACACCTTGCGGGCGCAAGTGACGGCGGTGGCCAAGGTGCTCGACACGTACGAAAGCCAGGGCCTGCCATGGCTGATCGGCGGTGACTTCAATCTGCTGCCGCTGGGCCAGTACCAACGCCTGCCCACTGAACAGCGCAAGCCCTACTCCGTGGACAGCGCGCTGCATCTGTTATGGGATAAGTACCCGATGATCCCGACCAACAACGAAGCCAGCGGCATCGACCGCGCCCACTGGTTGACCCATTACCCCAACGACCCCGGCCTCGATGGCCCGGATCGCACCGTCGACTACCTGTTCTACAGCCCGAAGATCAAACGGATCGAGGCGATGGTGCGCCAGGACGATACGCTGCGCATCTCCGATCATTTGCCAGTGATTGCGCGGTTCCTGCTGCCCGCCGCCCCGTAGTCACCCCCCCTCATAACCCTGTGGGAAATAGGCGTGACTCCGAGTCAATGCACTTGCTCGAGGTCGTCGTGCAGCAGCCCGCCGGACAGCTATATGCCCCCGCGCCCTCAGGAAACCGCAACTGGCCGCTCGACGTCGATGCCGATCAGTGGGCGTTTCAGCGCAATCGATATCCAGGCGCCCACGGCGGCGATCACGCAGGCGGCAAAACCCAGCAGGAACGACATGAAGCTCAGTTCGTTCGCCACCGCCAGAAGGCCGAGCACCGCCGCAGTCGCCTCGGCGGCGCCCCAGACACAGGTCTGCACGGCCATCGCGACGGAACTGCGCCCGCGCCAGATCTTCACGGCCTGCGCCTGGTACAGCGGGCCGCAGATCATCTCGCCGATCACGATAAACACCACCACGACAAACAGAATCGCCTGCGCCTGCGACGAAATAATCAACAGCAGGCAGCCCGCGCCGATCAACAGGTTGGAAACGATGACCCGCCACAGCCGCGAGACACGCTGCGCGAATGAGGTGACGTAAACCTGACTGAAGATGATGATGCCGCTGGCCACCAGGAATAGCACGCCCACCAGTTCACTGGAGAAGCGCTCGGTGGCATAGGTAGGGAACACGTAATAAAACTGCGCATAGCCGATCATGGTCAAAAAGTTGATTGCCATGAATGCCACGACTTTGGGAGATGCCTCGGTTTCGCCTGGCGTGGAGGCAGGCGCGGCAAACTCCGCGCCTGCGCTGCGCACCACCTGTGGAATCAGACGGGTGGATGCCGTGGCAAACACGCCCAGGAGCAGCGGCAAGGCGACAAACCAGTAGCCGGTGCCGGCAAGGATCAACGACGCCACGAACGGCGCGACCCCGGCCCCCGCGTTTGCGGCCACATTCTCGTAGGAGAGCACGCGTTCGTGCTCGCCCTCGCGAAAGTACTGAACAATGTAGGAGATCTGCGAGATTGTCGCGATCGAGTTGGAGACACCGAACACCACGACCAGCACGACCCAGATGAACACGTTGGTGATGCCCATCGAGGCCGTGACCAGCATCAATAGCGCTGCCACCGCCACACAGAACAACGCCAGGGCTATTTCCCGGCGCCGCTCGACCTTGTCCAGCATGCCCTGAAAGGCCAATGCTCCGATGCGGTTGGAGACAATCGCGAACCCGACAACGATCCCCGCCGCACTGGTACTGAGGCCTACGGCGGTATTGAGCCAGATGGCCATGAATGGATAGAAGCAACTCCAGGCGGCGGACGAAAGAAACCGGACGAAGTAAATCATTTGAAGACCGGGCTTCTAGGGCCACGATCGGTCAGGACACGTACCTGGCCAATCTCCCGCACAACCACATCGGCATAGCCGGTGAGCATGCCGATCCAGGCGTAGTCGGACGTGCCGATGGGCTGGATCACGCTGCCGACGTTGGCGATGGGCGTATGAATGGAGGCCATTGGCGGAATCTCCCAGTCATGCACGATGGCCTCGTGATCCAGGCAATACCAGTAGCTCAAGGTCTGGCGACAGGACTCGACAGGCTGGTATTGAAGCGGAGCTTCCAGCAAGCCCAGTGGCAGCAGCGCCACGTGCTGCAGAACCGTCGCGGGTGCCAGATCGTAGGCCAGCGCAATCTGCTCGACGATGCTCGCGCCGCCCAGACGCCCCATGTTGGCGTCAATCAGATAAGCCGTGGATTCGTTCGCGATGAACTCGCAATGGAAGAAGCCATTGTCAAAGGCCGAGCGGGCAATCAGATCACGCACCGCTGTCTCGATTTTCGAACGCACGGGCGAGGCAATCCGGGCGTCGGCCGGGAATTGGTTGGCGACTTCCGTGAATCCCACACGATCACGCCGTGACAGGCCAAGGAAAACCACTCGGCCATCCTGGGCGAAGCCCTCCAGGCTGACGAGATCACCCACGCAATGCGCCTGGACAATCCAGGCAATGCCTTGCGGGTCGTCGATTCCGCTGTCGAGGATGGCCGAGCGGATCACAGCGGCAGGGTCAGCGTCCGGGGCAATCGAGAGCAGCGTGGTTGCCACCGCACCGGAGCCGACCGAAGGTTTGAGCACCACATCGTTGTGCAGACCGGGTGTCAGCCAGGGCAAGGTGAAGTCGCCATCGGCCAGCGACACGCAAGACTCGGCTGGCACGTGCTCGGGAACCAGGCTGCCCACGTATTCCTTGGATGACAGCTGCGCAAACACCGCGGGTGGCGCGTTGAAGCCGAACTCTTGGGCAATCGCGCAGACAACCGGGAACAACTCGTCAAAGAAGGTCGTGATGCTATGGATCATTCCGACCAGCGCCGGCTCGGACTTCAAGTAACCGGACAGCGCTTCCTTGTCGCTAAAGGCCGGAATGCAGGTGACGCCTTCAAATACGTTTTTCGCCGCGCCGTGAAAACCCGAAGGGTCAACGGACAGTATCGGTTCAAAACCTGCACTGCGGATCGCCTCACACACGTACTTGATGGAGACCTTGTTAATACCCACTATCAAAATATGGCGCATATCTTTCACATCCATCCTTAAAAATGAAAAATCGACGGTTACCGAGCATCAACAGGCAGCGCGTGATACATCTTGCCGGGATTGAAAAGGTTGTCCGGGTCCAGTGCCGATTTGATGGCCGCCATGCACTGCAGCGCCGCCCCGTGTTGGGCCGACATCCACTTCAGCTTTCCCTGACCGACCCCATGTTCTCCACTGACGGTGCCGCCGAATGACAACGCGCGACTCGACAGTCGACTGAGAAACGCCTGAATTTCCGCACTTTCGTCCTCACCTTCATCGAGCATGATCAGCAGGTGAAAGTTACCGTCACCGACGTGGCCGATGAGCGGCGCGTCAAGACCGGAGGCGGCAATGTCGGCCGCAGTGGCGCTGATGCAGGCACTCAGGCAAGACAACGGAACACAGACATCGGTGGCCAGCCCCTTGCGTCCCTTGTAGAACGCGTGAAATGCCCACCAGGCGTCATGTCGGGCTTTCCACAGGGCCGTGCGTTCTTCAAGACGCTCGGAAATCCTGACCTGCCCGCCGTACTCACCGGCGCAATCCTTGAACAGCTCGACACTGCTGGCGACCGTGGACCGGTCGCCATGGAATTCCAGAAAAAGATGCGGCGTTTCCACCAGACCCAATGCCGGGGAATAGGCATTGCAGGCACGCACAGCCGTGACATCCAGCAGCTCGATCCGGGCAATCGAAAGGCCTTGGCCCAGGGCGCTGGCCACGGTCTGTACCGCGCTGTCCACCGAGTCGAACGAACAGACACCGGCAACGATGGCCTCGGGCACCGGATGCAGCCGGACTTGCAACTCACTGAAGATGCCCAGCGTGCCCTCTGAACCTACGGCAACCGCCAACAGATCCAGGCCCATGGCCGATTTCGGCGCGCGGGAACCGATGGCGGCGACTGAGCCGTCCGCCATGATCCAGCGCGCGGCTTTGACATTCCCGGCCATCGTCCCGTAGCGCACCGAGTTGGTCCCCGAAGCACGGGTTGCCGCCATCCCGCCCATGGAAGCGTTGGCGCCGGGGTCGACGGAAAAGAACAGCCCGGTGTCACGTAAATGGCTGTTGAGTTGTTCGCGAGTGACGCCCGGCTGAACCGTGGCCGTCATGTCGGTGACGTTCACATCGACAATCGCGTTCATTTCCGAACAGTCGACACAGACGCCACCCTGTGGCGCATTGATTTGCCCTTCGAGGGATGAACGCGCGCCCGCCGGGATCAGCGCAACACCGTACTCACGGCAGAGCTTCACGACCTGAACGATTTCGTCTTCGCTGTGAACCGTCACCACGGCATCGGGAGGGCTCAGTTCGATACCCGGAGGCGCCTGGCAGAACTGTTGCCGGATCCCCTGTTCGAGCCTTAAACGCTCGCCGAACAACTGACGGAGTTTCTCTACGACTGGAGCATTCATTCATCTCATCCCTGTTCTGACTGATTACGGCCGGGTTACTTTTCAGCGCCCCGTTCACTGCACTGTCCCGCGCACTCCTGTGAACGGTTGGCCCTCGCCGGTTCATGCAACACAGAGGCGGCGAGCGCCCTGTGGCTGTTCACTCCTCGGCTTTTTTACTGGCTCGGGCCGCACGCCCGTCGTACTCCGGACGTCCGGAAACGACCAGCCCGAAGAAATAAGGCTGCGCGCCGGAATCCTCCAACTGACGGCCTGACTTGTTGTGCACTTCAATGACAGAGAACAGATCCACCAGACGGTCCTGAATCTGTTCTATTTCGGCGTCCTTGAGCGTGACCATCGAGCTGTATTTGAAGGAGCCAGAAACATCGAAGTATTCGCTCTTCTCAGGCTTGAGCAGCGACCGGTCCACTTCATGGCGCAGGAACTGATCCTTCAACTTCAACGCGTCCACCGTCCTTGGCATCCTCAACGTGGGTGCATGCCGGACAAACGGCTCATCCGGCGTTGCCCGCGCCTTGGAGATCAGGTTCAGGAACGCTTCCGTGCCTGAGTCGTAGGCAAGACCGAGCTGCTGGCACACCAGCTGAATCTCCGCCACGGAGGCGCTGTCGACCATGTAGAGATACGTCATCAATGGCAGCAGTTCGAATTGCGCCTCGAACGCGGCTATCACCTCTTCGGTGACAATGAACTCACGCTCGTAGCGGCTCAGACTCAGGGCCCGGCGCAAGATTTTGGAGTCGTGCTCGCGCAGCTCCAGGCGCGAAGAAAGGTCGGTGACCTCGACGCCTTTGCCGAACAACATCTCGTGGACGTCAGCCGGCAACAAGTCCCTGAAGTAGTGCCAGAAATAATCAAAACTGGCTTTGCTGGCCGCATCGATTCCAAGGTGATCATGCAGTTCGACGGCGGCATCGATGCTCAGATACTTCCTTCCGGCCTCGACATCGCGGTAGTAATTGGCCGAAAAGGGAATATTGACCTCGTCGAGAAACGTGGAAATCTTCAGATGCCCCGCGTCGATTCGAAACTGCATGAGAAATGCGCCAAACGCTCGTTTGCTATCCAAGCTCTTCAGCCTCTGCCGACAGAGTGACAACCACTCTGGTCGTATTTTTCTTGATCTTCATACTGGAAGTTACCACGCCTATTTCTTGCGTATTACGCACATGAACGCCCCCACAGGGGATTGACCAGTCTTCGCATTGCCACCAACGAAATCCCTGTCCCTGGCTGGTATCCGCTTCCGTACGAATCTCATGACTTGCAGAGCAAAACTCATTCAAGGCGTCTGTCGCCCGCCTCAGACTGTCTTCGTCGAACTCACCGACAAACTCGTATTGATTCTCTCCACCCTCGTCGCTCAGCGGCGAACGTACGGGATGTGCAATCGCTCGTCCGAGCGTCCGCTCAAGCATGCAATGAATCAAATGCATCGCCGAATGAACACGCATCTGATGATATCGCAATGACCAATCCAGCGTGGCGGTCGCCTGCTGGCCGATCACCCGCGCCTGCAGTTGTGTGAACGCTTCGTCATCAATGCCCAGGTAATGCCTGATCTGGTCATCCCTTTTTTTCGTCGCGACGATCTCCAGCGTGCGCAGTGCCTCACCCTCCCCGGCGAGCGCAATGTTCAGCACACCCCGATCTCCCAACTGTCCGCCGCCCTGGGGGTAGAACACGGTCTCGCCAAGGAGTGCGAAAGGCAGACCGGCGTCGTCGCGCTCAAGCAGATCGACTCGGCAGTCCAGTTGCTTCAGGTAGGGTTCATCGTGAAACAAAGGCAGCGTCTGGCTCATTTTTACCTCAGATAAGGTCTCACTGATCTTGCCTTGGAAGCCCCGTGCAATCGCCGTGGGCCTCCATACCGCAGCGGCTTCAGGCGAGCTCCATGGTTTGCAGTTTTTGCTGCAGTACAGTGCACAGCCGGGTCATCTGGGCCTCGTTTCCGAAGGAGATGCGCAGGCACATATCAAGACCATAGTCGGTCAATGGAGACGTCAGGAAACCCTCACGCTCCAGGTGCTGATGCAAGTCCTGGCAGCGTGTCTGGCTGACGCAATCGACGAAAACAAAGTTGACGTAGCGGCTTCTGGCTTCAATGCCATGAGCCTTGAACAGACTCACGAGTTCCTGCCCCCAGGCCTGACAATACGCCGCCGTCTTGTCCAGATGATCGCAGTCCTGCAGGACGTATTCGCCTGCCAGGGCGGAAAACGAACTGACGTTGTAAGGTGCACGCCGCGCTTGCAGCGCCGGCACCTGATCGGCGCTCGCGTAAGCCCAGCCAAGGCGCAGACCCGCAATACCGTAGGCCTTGGAAAACGTGCGCAGGCATATCGCGTTTTCCCGGCTGTTGACGATCTGAATGCCGGCAGTGTTTTCCCGATCCGGCGCAAACTCTGCGTACGCTTCATCGATGATGACGGTCGTGGTCGGCGGAATCAGGGCCACCAGCGATAACAGCTGCGAGGGCAACAGATAGTCGCCCAAAGGATTGGATGGATTGACCAGCACCACCACGTCCGGCTTTTTCTCCAGCGCACGTTTCAATGCAGCCTCATAGTCGCCGTTGGCGTCCGGGGCCATCTCGCGATAGTCGGCCCCCAGCAGCGCGGCGCGGATTTTGTACATCTTGAAGCTGTGCTGCTGCGTCACGATGCGACTGCCGGGCTTCAACAGGCTGCGCAATGCGATATCGATCAGTTCATCGGAGCCCGCGCCCACCACTACGCGCTCGGGATCAACCCGCCAGCGCTCGCCGATTGCCACGCGAAGAGATTTGTAAGTGACTTCAGGATATTCGCTGAGCAGCGTCGGCATCGAGGCGCACAGATGCAGGGCCAGACCCGATGCACCCAACGGATTTTCGTTGGCATGCAGCCGGACACGGTCGGTGGCCGCCGTTGCGAACAGATTGCTCTTTCCGGACGAACTCATCGGCTGTGTCCTCCCAGTACCTGGGCAACGATCGCTTCCAGGTAACCGGTCAATGCCACATCCCGATCCAGATACGGAATATGTTCACGCACCCGCGCATGCCAGGCGCGGCCCTTCGGCCCGAGTTTGGCGCTGCCGCGAATATCGGCGGCCTGGGCCGCACAGATCAGTTCGAACGCGAGAACGTAACGGGTGTTCTGCAGCACTTCGGTCACACGGCGTGCGGCGACGAGGCCGAAGGAAACCACGTCCTGGAAATCGCCCGTGGTGGTCAGGGTCTGGATCGAGACAGGGGTGGCCAGCGAACGGTTTTCCGCCGTCAGCGACGCCGACATGAACTGCCCGCCCATGAGGCCGAAACGCAGACCTCCGTTTTCCGCGCACAGGAAGGACGGCAGACCATTGCTGTTGGCTTTGGTCAGGAAGCGATCGATCCGCCGATCCGAAAGGTTGCACAGGGTGATGATGGAGATCGTCAGGTAGTCCATGGCCGAAGCGATGTACTGCCCATGAAAGTGCCCGTTGTGAAAAACCTGGCCGTTTTCAGGGGTGATCAACGGGTTGTCGTTGGAGGAGTTCAGCTCGTTGCCGACCACCCGCTCGACAAACTCGATGGTTTCCAGCACCGGCCCGAGGATTTGCGGCGTGCAGCGAATGGAATAGGCATCTTCGATGGGCATGTCTTCCTGGCGTACCTGGTCGGTGCGCAGGGCGCTCAATTGCGCAGAAAGCTCGAGATCGTCAATCGCCAGTTCCGAGCCTTGAAGATCGGCCCAGATGGCTTCGGCAATTTTTTGCTGGCCCAGGTGCGGTTTCAACTGGTGCACATCCGGATGGAAAGGACGCACCCGAGCCTGCAACGCTTCAAAAGAGAAGGCGGAGATCGATGTGTATTGCTCGAGCAATTCCCGGGCTTCGACCACATTCATCGCCGCGACTGCGACCATGCAGGAGGTGCCATTGATCAGCGCCAGCCCTTCCTTGTAACTCAGCTGGAGCGGCGCCAGGCCCAATTGCTCAAGCGCCTGCGCCGCCGGAATCCGCACACCGTCAAGATAGGCGTAACCGTCCCCGGTCAGCATCCGCGCAACCGCCGCCAGAGGCCCCAGGTCGCCACTCGTCCCCAAAGAGCCCTTGGTCGGAATTTCCGGAATCAGGCCCGCGTTGTAGATGGCGATGTAGCGGTCGAAATTCTCCAGCGAGAGTGCCGAGTTGCCACGGGACAGGGAGACGATTCGCGCAAACATGGTGGCTCGCGCCACATTGTCCGGGAATCGCTCGGCAACGTTGGTCGAGACGCCCTGAATCAGGTTCGATTGAAGCTCGTGGGCTTTCTCGATGGGCACCAGATGATCAACGAAACCACCCATTCCGGTGTTCACGCCATAAATCACCGCACCCTGCGCGACGAGGTTTTCCAAGGCTTCTCGCGATGCCTGAACCCGTTGCCGGGTTGCTTGCGAGGCGACCACCTGAGCCCCGGGCCGGGAATACCTGATCAAGTCCTTGAGACTGACATCGACGCCGGGGTTCAGTACAAATGCGCTATCCGACGTGAAGTTCTTTTCCTGAATCGTCATCTTTTCATCCCTGAGCTACGTGTACCTGATCATCCGCCCAATTGGCGATGATCACGTTGATTGTCCTGTTGCCCGAAAATGCGCGCCGACCGTGCGCATACTGGTAATTGTCGAGCAGTAAAATATCGCCTGCCCCCAGATCGACATCCTGTTCAACACTTCTGACGGTGCGGAACAGCTCGAGGGTAAGGTCATCCGGCAGTGGTTCGCCGTCACCGAAACACATGGCCTCCAGCAGTTGTGGAGTGTTGCGCTGCGCCTTCACCAGCTCACTGGCGTCCTGTTCGCGACCATCGATACGCGCCCACTCGATCATCGCGGCCGCTCCCCAGAAGTGCGCTTGATTGCACCAGATCTCTGCCGCTTTACGCGGGTGCTGGCGCATCGGGGAGATACAGTCCTGCCAGAGAATCAGGTCGCCGCCACTCCATTCGAAGTCCCACCCCCGCGCCCGGCATAGCACTTCTGCCTCAGCGGTGCTGGAAGTGGAGAACGTCTCCTGCCAGCTTTTTTTCACCCCGGGCTTGAGATTCACCCGCGCCTCGCCGGGCAGCGTCCGGCGCAACTTAAGCCCGCGATCGGTCAGGTGCTTCAAGGTCGAGCGATCAATCAACTGCTCCAGTTTGCGCATGTCCCCGACCACGGATTCTCCGCCTCGCCCCGCAGGCTCGACACAGACGAAGGCGATGATCTCGGGGGGATGTTTTACATAGGCCATTTCCTGATGAAGGATCACCGACCAGTCGGGCGGTGTGCGCGTCGCTTCCATGACCTTGCCCTGGATCGTCGAGCGTGGAGAGCTGCCACCGACGTAATCGCGAGTATGAAACCCCAGCACGCCGATGGCCCGCTCAAACACTTCAGGATCCCTGCACGGATGGGCGCCACGAATGAGCACCTTGCCTTCAATCAGCAGCTGTGCCCGGATGTCGTCTGCCGCCGCTGCAAAATAGCCTGCCGGATCGGCATGGGCGCCGACCGCAAAATCGAATGTCCCTTGTGCATCACAGCCCGTCACAGTCATCACTCCTCACGTCCCTGGAATCGTTGGCATGTCCATGTGCGGAGCATTAGATACCATCCCCCATTTACAAATTCAACATATAGAAATATGTTTCTTCCACTAGATTTATAGCGGCAACGCGCACGAAGTTGCCGCCGATCGCGCTGAAAAATCGATCTAACTCGCTGATAAAAATACAAATAATCTGAAGGATCAGAATCCGTATGACTGTGGAAAAAACCTTTTCTCCCGCTATTGGCATCGGCGCGTCATTGCAACGGCTTGCCTTTCCCCTCGCCAACTCCCCGCAAAAACCCACGCAACCTTGCGAGAATCCTTTTTCATGAACGGCCCCCATGCGCACTCAGGCCAGCTGAAACGCAGCCTGAAAAATCGACACATTCAATTGATCGCCCTGGGGGGCGCCGTCGGTACGGGACTGTTCCTGGGCTCGGCGGGCGCACTCAAGTTCGCCGGGCCGTCGATGATCCTCGGCTACGCGATTTGCGGCTTCATTGCCTTCATGATCATGCGGCAGCTGGGCGAAATGATCGTTGAAGAGCCCGTTGCCGGCTCTTTCAGCCATTTCGCCCACAAGTACTGGGGCGGATTCGCCGGTTTCCTGTCGGGATGGAACTGCTGGATGCTGTACACCCTGGTCGGCATGTCCGAGCTGACGGCCGTCGGCAAGTACGTGCATTACTGGTGGCCCGAGATACCGATCTGGGTATCGGCTGCGGTGTTCTTCGTGCTGATCAATGCGCTCAACCTGATCAACGTCAAAGTGTTTGGCGAAGCGGAATTCTGGTTCGCCATCATCAAGGTCCTGGCGGTGATCGGGATGATCGCCATGGGCAGCTACCTGCTGGCCAGCGGTAACGGAGGGCCTCAGGCATCGGTGAGCAACCTGTGGCAGCACGGCGGCTTTTTCCCGCACGGGATTGGCGGCCTGGCCATGTCCATGGCGATTATCATGCTGTCCTTTGGCGGGCTGGAAATGCTCGGTTTTACCGCAGCCGAAGCGGAACAACCTCGCAGTGTCATTCCGAAGGCCATCAATCAGGTGATCTACCGCATCCTGATTTTCTATATCGGCGTACTCGTCGTGCTGTTGTCATTGATGCCGTGGGACAGCCTGCTGGCGTCGCTCAATGCGTCTGGCGATACCTACAGTGGCAGCCCGTTCGTACGTGTGTGGTCAATGCTCGACAGCAATACCGCCGCGCACATTCTGAACTTCGTGGTCCTCACCGCTGCGCTGTCGGTCTACAACAGCGGTACCTATTGCAACAGTCGGATATTGCTCGGGCTGGCCCAGCAAGGTGACGCGCCGCAAAGCCTGGTCAAGATCGACAAACGCGGCGTTCCCGTGCGCTCGATCCTCGCCACGGCGGCAGTGACCTTGATCGCCGTCGTGATGAACTACGTGATCCCGCAGCACGCCCTGGAAGTGCTGTTGTCGCTGGTGGTTGCAACGCTGGTGATCAACTGGGCGATGATCAGTCTGGCCCATGGGAAATTTCGCCAACACCTGAACCGGTCCCGACAGACACCGCGGTTCAAGGCGCTGTGGTACCCCTACGGCAACTATGTCTGTCTGGCCTTCATGGTGTTCATCATGGCGGTGATGCTGATGGATCCTGTCAACCGGATGGCGGTCTACGCCATTCCGATCTGGATCGCCCTGGTATGGGTATGCCACAGCATCAAGCACAGACGCCGCGCTTCGCAAAGTCTCTGCGGCGAGGCCTGATCATTGCAGCCATAGCCCGGTCGACACCGGGCAAGCAAGGCTCACTTGCGAGGTTTGATCCGCGCCGTGGCCTCGGCCACCAACGGATCGTCCGGCCAATAATGCTTCGGATAACGCCCCTTCAGATCCTTCTTCACCTCGGCATAGGTGCTGCGCCAGAAGTTGGCCAGATCCTGCGTCACCTGCACCGGCCGGCGCGCCGGGGACAACAGGTGCAGCTTGACCACTTGCCGGCCGCCGGCAATTCGCGGCGTCTCGGCGAGGCCGAACAGCTCCTGCAAACGCACCGCGAGAATCGGTGGCTGTTCGCTGTAATCCAGACGAATCGATGACCCCGACGGCACGCTGATGTGATGCGGCGCCAGCTCATCAAGCTTCTGCGGCAACGGCCACGGCAGCAGATTGCGGACGATGCTCGACAGATCCAGATTGGCGAAATGGCTGAGCCGCGAGACCTTGCCCAAGTAAGGCATTAACCAATGCTCGAGGGTTCTCAGCAACGTTGCATCGCTGACATCCGGCCATTGGCTTTCAGCCTGAGCGTTCAGATCCAATTGCCGCAACAGGGCAACCCGCGCCTGCCACTGGCGCAGTTCCGGCGTCCACGGCAACAACTCCAGCCCCTTGCGCCGCACCAGATTGACCAGCGCCTGACTGCGCGCCGCTTCGTCGAAACCGGTCAACGGTTCGCGGCTGAGGATCAGTTCGCCGACCTTGCGCTGACGCTCGGCGCGCAGCACGCCTTCGCGCTCGTCCCAGTCCAGTTGATCGACGACGTGCACTTGTTCGGCGAGCACCGAATCGAACAGCGCCGGATCGAAATCCGCCGCCAGGTAAATCCGCTCTTCCCGCTGACCCTGACGGCTGCCGAGGTCGGCGATGACAATCCACGGTTCCTTCATCAGGCTGTCGGCTTCGGCGAACAGCGCAGCGCGACCATTGGCCAGACGATATTCAGCGCCACCGGCACGCCGCTGCTGGGCAACACGATCCGGGTAGGCCAGCGCCAGCAACGCTCCGAGCCAGCGCGGGTGATCGGGATCGCTGACCGGCTCGCTGGCCTTGCCGCGCAGGTAACCCCGATATTGCCGCGCCAGTTGCCGCGCACGTTGCACACCACCCTGTGCACCGCGTGCCGCGCGTTCTTCGCCGGAGAGCAGCACCAGGCGGCTGTGCAGATCGGCACCGGCACCGCGCAAAATATCGCGCTCGCCGAGCAGTGCGGCGACGTCGCACGCCATTTGCGCCAGCCCCAGCGCCTGACCGCGCAGCAACAGATGGGCGATGCGCGGATGCGCCGGCAACTCGGCCATGGCCTGACCGTGCGCGGTCAGCGCCTCGCCTTCAAGTGCGCCCAGGCGCTGCAACAAATCCTGCGCCTGTGCATAGGCCGCTGCTGGCGGAACATCGAGCCACACCAGTTCGCCCGGAGTCACGCCCCAGCGTCCGAGTTGCAGCGCCAGACTCGCCAGATCCGCCGACAGTATTTCGGCACTGCCGTAAGCGGCGAGTTGCTCGTGCTGATCCTGCGACCATAAGCGGTAACACACACCCGGCTCCAGACGCCCAGCCCGACCCGCACGCTGGGTGGCGCTGGCCCGGGAAATGCGCTGCGTATCGAGGCGGGTCATGCCGCTGCCCGGGTCGAAGCGCGGCACCCGCGCCAGCCCGGCGTCGATCACCACGCGCACGCCGTTGATGGTCAGGCTGGTTTCGGCAATGTTGGTCGCCAGCACCACTTTGCGCTGGCCGGTCGGCGCCGGGTCGATGGCAGCGCGCTGGGCATTCAGATCCAGTTCGCCGTGCAACGGGCAGAGCAATACATCTTCACGCTCGCCGATGGCATCGCTCAGTTGCTGATGCACGCGACGGATCTCCGCCTGCCCCGGAAGGAACACCAGCAGGCTGCCGGTTTCATCGTGCAAGGCTTCAAGTACAGTCTGGGTCACGCGCTGGTCGATGTATTCGCCGGGCTGGAACGGTCGCCCCCAGCGCATCGTCACCGGGTACATGCGCCCTTCGCTGCGCAGGATCGGCGCGTCATCCAGCAACCCGGCCAGACGCTCGCCTTCCAGCGTGGCGGACATCAGCAAAATCTTCAGCGGCTGTTCAGCGCGGAACAGTTCACGACCGTTCAAACTCAGGGCCAAGGCCAGATCGGCGTCGAGGCTGCGTTCGTGGAATTCGTCGAAGATCAGCAGACCGACGCCTTCCAGCGCCGGATCATCCTGCAGACGCCGGGTGAGGATGCCTTCGGTGACCACTTCGATACGGGTATTGGGGCCGACCTTGCTGTCGAGGCGGATGCGATAGCCGACGGTTTCGCCAACCTTCTCACCCAGTTCGCTGGCCAGACGTTCTGCGGCTGCACGCGCAGCGAGACGGCGCGGTTCGAGCATCAGAATGGTCTGCCCGGCCAGCCACGCTTCATCGAGCAAGGCCAGGGGCACGCGGGTGGTTTTACCGGCGCCGGGCGGTGCTTCGAGCACGGCTTCGTGGCGTGTCGCCAAGGCTTCACGCAGGGCGGGTAAAACTTCATCGATCGGCAAAGAAATCATGCTGGCTCCCCAGGGCGTGCCCACAGTAAATTGCGAGTCGCGTTAAAGCTGTGAGCGTGCCAGGCAAGGCGCGGGACGCAGGTAAGGGTCGTTTCCTTGCCAAGTTCCGCAACGCAGCATGGCGCGTTCACAGCTTTAGCCCGGAGGGCCGAACCCCGCCAGGATTCATCAACCTTCACGCGGTGTCGATCTGGAGAAAACAACTTCAATCCTCAACGTATTTCGGTGGGGTGAGACGAGGCCGCAATTTACTGTGGGCGCGCCCTGCCGAGGGCGAGTATAACGGCGAACTGCCGGGCGTTTGTCAGGGTCTTAATTTCAAATGACGACGCTTCGTTTTCAAATGACTCAGGAGATTATCCATGCGCTTACCTTCTCGCCTGATCGGCGGTGTACTGGTCGCCACCCTGCTCACTCAACTCACGGCCTGCGGTTCGATTTTCTATCCAGACCGTCGCGGCCAGATCGACGGCAAGATCGACCCGGCGATTGCCGTGCTCGACGCCGTGGGCCTGCTGTTCTACGTGATTCCCGGGCTGATCGCCTTTGCCGTGGACTTCACCACCGGCGCGATCTATTTCGAACCGGGCCACACCGCTCAGGTCGATCCGGCCAAGCTCAAACAGGCGGTCGGCCCGGATGGTCAGGTCGATAACCTCAAGTTGCAGGCTATTCTCGAAACTGAGCTGGGCCGCAACCTGCCGCTGGACGATCCACGCCTGATCCAGCACAAGGGCAGCACTCAGCAACTGGCGATGTTTGGCCTGCAACCCGCCGCATAAGGAAATCACATGACCACCAGCCCCGAACACGCCCGCCTGCTGCGGCTGGCAACCCGCGCTTCGGTGGCGGTGGCTTGCACGCTGATCATCGCCAAAGCCATCGCCTGGTGGCTGAGCGGTTCGGTGAGCATGCTCGCCGGCCTCACCGACTCGGCGCTGGATGGCGTCACCTCGCTGCTGAATCTGCTGGCGGTGCATTACGCGCTGCGCCCGGCCGATGACGATCACCGTTACGGCCACGGCAAGGCCGAATCGCTGGCGGGCATGGCGCAGGCGCTGTTCATCGGCGGCAGTGCGGTGCTGATTGCGTTTCAAGCGTATGAGCGCATTCAGCAACCGGAGCCGCTGGGCGCGCCGTGGCTGAGCATCGGCGTGATCGTGTTCTCGCTGCTGCTGACCGCGGCGTTGCTGACGCTGCAACATCGAGTGATCAAGCAGACCGGCTCCAACGCCGTGCGCGCCGACTCGCTGCACTACCGGTCGGACATGCTGCTCAACGGCAGCATTCTGATCGCGCTGATCCTCGCCGGCATGGGCTTTCATCAACTCGATGCGTGGTTCGGCCTGGGGATTGCCGGATACATTTTGTGGAGTGCGATCCAGATCGCCCGGGAAAGCTTTTCGGTGCTGATGGATGAAGAGCTGCCGACGGACGTCAGTCAACACATGCTCGAACTGGCCTGCGCGGTACCCGGTGTGTTGGGCGCGCATGACTTGCGCACACGGATCTCGGGTAACCACTGGTTTGTGCAGTTGCATCTGGAATTGCCGGGAGAGCTGACCTTGTCAGTCGCCCACGGCATCAGCGATCAGGCGGCCGATGCGATTCACGCCGCCTACCCGCGGGCCGAAGTGCTGGTGCACGCCGACCCGCAGGAAGTGGTCAAGACCGAACGGGCACAAACCCGGATTCAGTAAGACACCTGATAACCGCGACTGCTCAGGCAATTACCCTGAGCCTGACGGTACGCCTGCACCACTTGGGGCGCCGGCTGATATGTCGCGGTGCGCGGATCGAAACCGCTCTGCTGCACGGCGTATTGGTAGCACTGATAACCGTCCTGCTGCACCTGTTCCGGCGACTGACCGTTGGCCGGATAAGCCTGCACGTCATACCCCTGGCTTTGTGGTTGAGGTGACGGCGGCTGAACCGGCGGCTCGACCACCACGTAATCCTGGGTCGACTCCTCATACGCATAGTACGAACCGGCAGCGAGGAACAGCAGCGCACCGCCGATCCACACTTCACGGGCGTAGTCCGGCAGATAGTGGGTACGAATGCCCCGTGGCGGCTGCACGACGATGTAGCGTGGGCCTTGCGGGCGATACCAGTAGCCACCGGAATAGAAGTAATCCTGGCCGCGATACGGCACGCGGTATTCGCGATCCGGGAAGCGGTCGATCACATGCCCCGGGCGGTATTGCGGGCCGGGGCCCCAACCGTTGCCATGCCCGTCCGGGCGACCCGGCCAGCGATTATCGTTGGGCCGATTGTTGCCGGCCTGCCAGTGCTGGTTGTTGTAACCGTTCTGCGGACGCTCGTCGCGGTAGTAACCCTGGCGCGGTTCCTGGGTCTGGCGCACGGCGTCGGGCCGTGGCTGGATCGGCAGGTTGTTGGCCGGCGACGGCGATGGCTGATGCACCGGGGCCGGTTGATTCGGCGCGCGGTTCTGGTTCTGCCACTGGCCATTGTTGTGCTGCTGGCCGTTGTGCTCGAACTGGCGACTGTTGTCGCCACGAATGATTTCGTTGTTTTGCGGACGAGGTTGATTTTGCGGCGGCGGATTGTTCTGCCCGTGCGGCGGATTGTTGCCACCATGGCCTTGATTGTTGCCCTGATGCTCCGGACCACGCCCGTCATTCTCGGGACCACGGTTCTGCGGCTCATCGGCAAGCGCTTGCGCACTGACACTCACACATAGCAAACCAACACTGGCCAGACGCCAGATGCGCGACTTCATGCTTTTCCTCACTGCGGGCTAGGCCTGTAATTGAGTGGACCTGTAGCTAAGACCGGGAAACCACAGTCCGGGTTCTGCGACAGGTTATCAGTCACGCAACTTATTTATTGAGGCCGGCATTCTCCGTGGCGGGCAAATCGCAGGCAAGAAAAAAGGGAGACCCGTCGGCCTCCCTTTAGAGAACTTCGTCCTGGCTCGACGCTTTTGACGTCGGCTCACCTCACGCCGTCTTCTGGACAGTGTGCAGCTCGGGGGCCGGCACATCCCCGGTGGGGGTGGCGGCCGCGGCGGGCCTGATTGGGCGGGCCGCAGTGGACTGTGTTACCGAGCAGTGATTCTGGTGATAAGAATAGGCCGCGAGGCGCGACAGAGGATTGCGAAGATTGCTCAAATAAACACTGCTTGCGCAATTTTTAACCCTGGATAGATAATTCGCCGCAATAGTTACAACCAAGGACAGATTCATGAGCAAACTCGACCGTTATGACCTGAGCATTTTGGCGGAATTGCAGCGCGACGCCCGCATCTCCAACCAGGAACTGGCCGAGCGCATCGGTCTGTCGCCCTCCCCTTGCTCGCGCCGGGTCAAGCAACTGGAAGACGACGGCTACATCTCGCGCCAGGTCGCCCTGCTCGACCGCAAGATGCTCGGCCTGAGCCTGACCGCCTACGTGCTGATCGGCATGGACCGGCACACCCCGGAGCGTTTCGAGAACTTCGAAGCGGCGATCCGCACTCTGCCGCAGGTGCTGGAGTGCAGCCTGGTGACTGGCGTCGATGCCGACTATCAGTTGAAAGTGGTGGTGCCGGACATGGATCACTATCAGAAACTGCTGCTGGGGCATCTGACCCGGATTGAAGGCGTAACCAGCGTGCGTTCGAGTTTTGTGTTGAATCAGGTGCTCAATAGCACTGAATTGCCGCTGACCCATCTGCGTAGCTGACATCGCCTTCGCGAGCAAGCCCGCTCCCACAGGGAAATGCATTCCGAATGTGGGAGCGGGCTTGCTCGCGAAGAGGCCGGCACAGGCGACCACCATCACTGCGGCATACCGACACAGGTCAATGCGCCCGCAATTCCCCTCGGCGTATAATCGCCCAGCCCTTTCAGCCCTGTGCGCGCCGGAGATGCCCGATGGATCCTGCAGTATTCGAAGAGTGGATGATGACTGGCCTGGTCAGCATCCTGATCATTTTCATGGGTTTCATCGTCTGGGATCTGGCGAAGAAGTCCAAGGCCGGGCGTTTCGGCTCGTTCATCCTGTTCTTCGTCCTGGGCCTGGGCGTGGCCGCATTCATCATCAAGAGTGTGGTGATCGGCCTGATCGAATCCGGCGCTCTATAGACGCGCCGGCACTTCTTTCCACTGACCCTGATCGAGCCCTTCGAGCGTCCAGTCGCCAATCCGCACCCGCACCAGCCGCAACGTCGGCAACCCCACCGCGGCGGTCATCCGCCGTACCTGACGGTTGCGCCCTTCACGAATCACCAGCTCCAGCCAACGGGTCGGCACCGTCATGCGAAAGCGCACCGGCGGATTGCGCGGCCACAGTTCAGGTTCCTCCAGTTGTCGCGCCTCGGCAGGCAAAGTCATGCCGTCATTCAGCTCGACACCTTCGCGCAGACGCTGCAACTGCTCGCCTGTCGGCACGCCTTCGACCTGCACCCAGTAAGTCTTCGCCAGTTTGTGTTTCGGATCAGCGATGCGCGCCTGCAACTGGCCGTCATTAGTCAGCAACAACAAGCCTTCGCTGTCGCGATCAAGGCGTCCGGCCGGATAGATACCGGGCACGTCAATGTAATCCTTGAGCGTCGCCCGCCCGCCTTCGTCGCTGAACTGCGTCAGCACATCGAACGGTTTGTTGAACAGGATCAGCTTCGGCTCGGCCGGCGGCGCCTTGGCGACACGACGCGGAGCTGAGGAGGATGGCTTCGCACCGGGACGGCGGGAAGGAGGACGCGGGGGACGGGACATGGGCAAAACAACATCTGGCGATCTGGGCTGACAATGCTAGTGCCCCGACCGCCAAATGACCACGACTAACCGTTAACGGAACGGCGGCTCGTCGAAGCTGCGCAGTTTGCGCGAGTGCAGCGAGTTGAGTTCGGTGCGCAGCAGATCCACCGCCTCGATACCGATCTTCAAGTGCTGGCTGACCGCGCGCTCGTAGAACGCGTTGGCCGAGCCCGGCAGCTTGATTTCACTGTGCAGCGGTTTGTCCGAAACGCACAGCAGCGTGCCGTACGGCACCCGCAGGCGATAACCCTGGGCGGCGATGGTGCCGCTTTCCATGTCCACCGCCACGGCGCGGGACAGGTTGATCAGCGGACGTTCCTGCGCCCAGCGCAGTTCCCAGTTGCGGTCATCGTAGGTCAGCACAGTGCCGGTGCGCAGGCGCTTTTTCAGCTCTTCGCCCTTCTCGCCGGTGATATTGGCCGCGGCTTGTTGCAGCGCCAGCTGCACTTCGGCGAGCGCCGGGATCGGAATGTTCGGCGGTACTACGCGGTCGAGAATCCCGTCGCGACGCATGTAGGCGTGAGCCAGCACGTAGTCGCCGATAGTCTGCGACTGCCGCAGGCCGCCGCAGTGACCGATCATCAGCCAGCAATGCGGACGCAGCACCGCCAGGTGGTCGGTGATGTTCTTGGCGTTGGACGGGCCGACACCGATGTTGACCAGGGTCACACCGTGGCCGTCATTGGCGATCAGGTGATAGGCCGGCATCTGGTAGCGGTGCCAGACCACGCCAGCGGCAATCGCCGACGCTTCGCCGTGATCCATGCCCTTCTCGATGATCACGTTGCCCGGCAGCACCATGCGCACGAAACGCGGGTCGTTGCGCAGTTGTTCCAGGCCATGAACGATGAACTGGTCGACGTAGCGGTGGTAGTTGGTCAGCAGGATCCACGGCTGCACATGACGCCAGTCGCTGCCGGTGTAGTGCACCAGGCGACGCAGGGAGAAGTCGACGCGCGCGGCATCGAACAGCGCCAGTGGCAGCGGATCGGTGTTTTCCCAATCGTAGAGACCGTCGGCAATGCCATCGGTGGCGGCGGACAGGTCGGTACTCGGGAACACCCGCGCCAGCACCGCAGCGGTAACGCCGGAGCCGGCCAGTTCATCGCCCTGCTCGACCACGTACGGATACGGAATGTTCTGCTGGCTGACGCCGACTTCCACGGTCACGGTGAAGTCGTGCATCAACGGCACCAGCTGTTCCAGCAGGTATTTGCGGAACGCCTTCGGATGGGTGACGGTGACGCTGTAGGTGCCCGGCAGTTGCACCTTGGCGTAGGCGCGGGTGGTCTGCGGCACTTCGCCCTGACACAGGTAGGTCAGACGCAGTTCGGGGTAACGAAACAGAGCACGCTGTTCGGCGTCGGGCTCGACGCGATCCTTGAGATACCGCTTGAGCGCCGAGTTCAGCGCAGTGGTGGCCCGCTCATGCAGCTCGGCCAGACGATCCACGGCTTGTTCGGCGGTTTGAACGACAATAAACGCTTCGGTCACGATCAGCTTCCTGTGTTCTGACTTGCAGAGCTTCATCTTGCCTGCATCGTGGCGTCACGGGAACAGTGGCGTTGTGGCTGTACCCAAATCTCCCTGTCAATGGAGATCCCCCTGTGGGAGCGGGCTTGCTCGCGAATGCGCAGTGTCAGTCGACCTATCCATTGACTGACACACCGCATTCGCGAGCAAGCCCGCTCCCACAAGGGGATTTGTGTTGAGTCAGAAACCCTGCGGGGTTGAGCGGGCGACGATGGCGTCGACGTCCAGCCCACGCGGCAGTGCGCCGTAGACCCGGCCGCCACCGCTCAAACGGCTGGCGATGAATGCATCACTCACTGCTGAGTTTCCGGCCTCCAGCAACAGCTTGGCCTGCAGCCCCAGCGCAATGTCCTCAGTCAACTGCCGCGCCCGATACTGAATGTCGCTGGTGTCCTTGAACTGTGCCTGCAACTGCTGGATATGCGCGGCCAAACGCTTATCGCCATGGCCATCGCCCAATTCGCTGAACAACACATCGAGCACACCCGGTTCTTTCGACAGCGCACGCAATACGTCCAGGCACTGCACGTTGCCCGAGCCTTCCCACGTCGAGTTAACCGGCGCTTCGCGATACAGGCGCGGCAGGATGCTCTCCTCGACATACCCAGCGCCGCCCATGCATTCGGCAGCTTCATTGATCATTCCGGGGGCGCGTTTGCAGATCCAGTATTTGCCCACCGCCGTCACCAGCCGGGCGAATTGCGCTTCATGGCGATCATCCAGATGATCCAGCGCCTTGCCCATGCGCAGACTCAGCGCCAGTGCGGCTTCGCTTTCCAGGGCCAGATCGGCCAGCACGTTCTGCATCAACGGTTGCTCGCTGAGCAGTTTGCCGCCGACCTTGCGGTGCGCGCAGTGGTGGCTGGCTTGGGTCAGCGCCTGACGCATCAAGGCGCTGGAGCCGACCATGCAATCGAAACGGGTCATCGCCACCATCTCGATGATGGTCGGTACGCCGCGCCCCTCTTCGCCGACCATCCACGCCAGCGCGCCGCGAAACTCGACTTCACTGGAGGCGTTGGACTGGTTGCCGAGTTTGTTTTTCAGGCGCTGGATGTAGAACTGATTGCGCGTGTCGTCCGGGCGATGGCGCGGCAGCAGGAAGCAGGTCAGGCCCTTGTCGGTCTGCGCCAGCGTCAGGAACGCATCGCACATCGGCGCCGAGCAGAACCACTTGTGCCCGAGCAGTTCATAGGCTTGGCCCGGGCCACTGGCACCCACCGGATAGGCCTTGGTGGTGTTGGCGCGCACATCGGTGCCGCCCTGTTTTTCGGTCATCGCCATGCCGATGGTCACGCCGGCCTTGTGCGCCATGCCGACGTTGCGCGGGTCGTATTCGGTGGCGAGGATCTTCGGTAGCCACTGTTCGGCCAGATCCGGCTGCAAACGCATGGCCGGGACGCTGGCGAAGGTCATGGTCAACGGGCAACCGCTGCCAGCCTCGGCCTGGCTGTGCAAATAGCTCATGGACGCGCGGGCGACATGCGCGCCGTCCTGCGGATGCGCCCATGGCAACGACGTCAGGCCATGTTCGATCGCGGTGCGCATCAGCTCGTGATAAGCGGGATGGAATTCCACCAGATCAATGCGATGACCGTAGCGGTCATGGCTGACGAATACCGGTTTGTTCTGATTGGCGAGGAACCCGGCTTCCATCAGCGGCCCACCGGCCAGCGCGCCATAGGTGTCGATCCGCGACTCGGCCCAACCGGCACCAAAACGGCGCGACCACTCCTGCAGCGGCAGATCAATGCGGTACAGGTTGGCGCCGTCCAGCGACGGTGGCTGGTTGGTGACTTCGTGGGTTTCGGCGAACTGATGCAGGTTCATGACGGGGCTCCTTTGGTCAGCCAAGGAATCCAGTTAAGCACCGGGCCGCCGCTGATCAAAGTGTCATATGCGCCGAACTTCCGGCGCTTTCACCCTATTACGCGCTGAGCACCCGACGCTCCAGCGCCGTTTGCAGGTCTTCGAATTTCACTGGTTTGTTCAGGTAATCGATGCGCGCAACAGGTGCGCAATGCTCGCGATCCGTGCCCAGGGCCAGCATGAATACCGGCAGATTGGCGCAGCCGGGCAACCCATGAATCTGGCAGCACAACGAGGCCCCTTCGTGGCTGGGCAACTGGCAATCGATCAGCACCGCATCGAAGGCCTCGCGCTGCAGATAATCCAGCGCCGCCGCGCCGTTGTCCGCCGTGCGTACGCGGAACCCCAGTTTGAGCAGCATGCCGCGCATCACCAGTTGGTTGACGCTGTTGTCATCCACCAGCAACACCGTGCAGTCCTGCGGCGCACGGCTGCGCTCGTGCAGCGCGTCCGCGGTTGGCGCCGCCTCGACTTCCGGCAGCTCGAACTCGACATCCAGCTGAAAACGGCTGCCGCTGCCAGGTTGGGAGCGGTGCGTGAGCTTGCCGCCGAGCAGTTCCACCAGTTGCCGACAGATCGCCAGCCCCACGCCCAGTCCGCCGTATTCGCGGGTCATCGAGCCATCGAGCTGGAAGAAGCGCTGGTACATCGTCGCCTCGCCCAGATCGGTGAAACCGATGCCGGTGTCGATCACCGCAAACGACAACGCTAGGCGATTCTCTGCCGCCGGTTTGCCAGTGACCCGCAGCGCGAGACCACCGACCCGGGTGAACTTGATCGCGTTGTCCAGCAGGCACTCCAGGCACTGCGCCAGTTTGGCGCTATCGCCGTGCAAGCGATCCGGCAGGGTCGGCAGCACCTCGACCTTGAAGTCCAGCGACTTGCTGGCCGCGTTGCCATCGAACTGCACGCGCAAGGCCTCGACCACCGCGCGCAGGCTGAAGCTGCCCGGCGTCGCCTTGAGCTTGCCGGCCTGCAGTTCGGTGAGGGTGAGGATGCCGTTGACCATGCGCATCATGTCCCGGGCGGAACCGGCGGCGGTTTGCTGGTACTGCTCCAGCTCGGGTTCCAGCTCGACGGTCTGCATCAGCTCCAGCGAACCGATCACGCCGTTCATCGGCGTGCGCAATTCGTGAGTCAGCGTCGCGAGGAATTCATCCTTGAGCTTGTTGCTGTGGGCCAGTTGCTGGTTGAGCACTTCGAGTTTCTGCCCGGCATCGAACAGGGTCTGCGCCTGTTGCTCGCGCATCGCGTTGATGCGATCCGCCAGCGCCAGCGACAGCAGCGCCACTTCGATCGCCGAGCCGATCTGGCTGGCGTACATGGTCAGGAACACGTTCGGCAGCAGGCCGAGCACCATCAGCGTATTGACGATGCCGCCGAGCAGGAATGCCGACCAGGCAATGATGAAATAACGCGCCACGCGCAAGCCGCGCCACCAGGCGAGAATCCCGGCGGCGAAGATCACCACGGTGAACACCAGCGCCAACAGGGTCGCCAGGCGCAACGACAAGGCGTAACTGGTCATCAGCGACAGCCCGACCACCAGCGCGCCGAATGCGATCAAGGCGATCAGCAGATAGTCGAGCCAGCGGCTGTGTTTTTTGGTCTGCAGGAAACTGCGGGCGAACTGGCTGCCGAACAGGCCGGCGCAGCCGATGAAAAACGGTGTGGCGGCGTTGGTCCACCACGGATTGTCCGGCCAGAAATACTCGACCGCCGCGCCGTTCACCGACAGTTGATAAAGGCCGAACGAAGCGATGTAGAAGATGTAATAGAGGTAACTGGTGTCGCGCACGCTCAGGTAGATGAACAGGTTGTAGACCAGCATCCCCAGCAGCACGCCATAAATGATCCCCAGCACATACAGGCGCACCGGTTGATCCTCGAGGTACGCGGTGCTCGACCATAAGGTCACCGGCGCCTGGATCGAGCCTTCGCTGGCCAGGCGCAGGTACACGGTGCGTTGTTGATCCGGCTTGAACTCAAGGTCGAACAGGTAGTTGTTCTGGCGGATCTCGCGACTGGCGAACGGCAAGGCGTCGCCGGTTTGCCGGATCAGTCGGTAGTCGCCATTGGCATCGGCCATATAAAGGTCGAGGTGATCGAGCGGCGGATACGCCAGTTCCAGCAGCCAGGTGCGCTGGGCGGCCGGGTTGTTCGGACGGTAATGCAGGTCGATCTTCAGCCAGAACGCCGAGCGCGAGTAACCGGCATTGAGCGTGGCTTTATCGTGGGGTTTGAAATTGCCCGCCGCCGCTTGAGCGCGGACGTCGGCGATGCTCGCCTGACCGCTTGGGTCCTCGAACACTTGCAATGAGCGGCCCAGGGGAAGGCTCTGGGTATTTTCGTCGAACTCGACGGCGCTTGCGAAGAGGGGCAAGCAGAACAGCAACATCAGCAAATAGCGCATTGAAGCCCCAGCGTGGCTCGTCCGGTTGTGTCAGGAAGCCCCCCATTCCCTTTGAGTAGACGTAAAACCGGTATTACCTGTTATTGGTTTGGATCCAGACTAGCATAGCCGTTGATGGCCATTGAGCACCATCGAAATTTTTCCTACAAAGGCTCTAGAACGGGCGTTTCAGAGCAAAGCAGCGAGCTAGAGCTGTTGAGTTGGTCAGTTCACTACAACGACGGATGTTGTGAATACCTCTGTGGCGAGGGGATTTATCCCCGATGGGTCGCGAAGCGACCCCAAACCATGCAACCAGATTCTTTCAGACACGATTCATAGAATGGATTTGCGACTGCTTCGCAGCGCATCGGGGATAAATCCCCTCGCCACAATTGCTACCCGACTAATGGCCGCAATGTGTCAGACAATCTCTAGCCAAACGCTTTCAGGACTGAACCCCAAAATCAGGTTTGGTGGTAAGCTCGCGCACCATGAATATCTACAGCTCCCGCCCCGTTGTCCTCTGTCTCTCCGGCCACGACCCCAGTGGTGGCGCCGGCTTGCAGGCAGATATCGAAGCCCTGCTCGCGCAGGGTTGCCATGCGGCTCCGGCCGTCACCGCCCTGACCGTGCAAGACACCGTCAACGTCACTGACTTCCGCGTCCTCGACCGTGAGTGGGTACTGGCCCAGGCCAATGCCGTGCTCAACGACTCCGAAGTCGCTGCGGTCAAACTGGGCATGCTCGGTTCGCTGGAAATGGTCGACACCGTGGTCGAACTGCTTTCGGCGCACCCGCACCTGCCGGTGGTCTGCGACCCGGTGCTGCGTGCCGGCGGCGGCGGACGCCTGGGCAAGGATGAAGTCGGTTATGCGATGCGCGAGCGTCTGCTGCCGCTGTCGATCATTGCCACCCCCAACCTTCCCGAAGCGCGGATTCTCGCCGAACTGCCCGAAGGCACGGCGGACGAGTGCGCGGAAAAACTCTTGCCGTTCGTCAAAAACCTGCTGATCACCGGCGGCCATGGCGACGAAACTGAAATCCACAATCGCCTGTACAGCCGTGACGGCCTGCGTGAAACCTTCTATTGCCAGCGTTTGCCGGGCAGTTATCACGGTTCCGGCTGCACATTGGCCAGCGCCCTCGCCGGTCGGCTGGCCCAGGGTGAAAACCTTGCCAGCGCCGTGCGTACCGCACTGGATTACACCTGGCGCACCCTGCGCGATGCCGAACAACTGGGCAAAGGCCAGTTCGTGCCGCGTCGCCTGCCGCTGGATTTTTGCTCGTAACGTCGTGAGGTCTGCCTGATGAAACTCCGTGGCCTGTACGCCATCACCGACAGCCAATTGCTGGCGGGCAAGTTTCTGTCGTACGTGGAGGCGGCGCTGGAAGGCGGCGTCACCCTGCTGCAATACCGCGACAAAAGCAGCGACGAGGCCCGCCGTCTGCGCGAGGCCGAAGCGCTGCGTAACCTGTGCGAGCGCTACAAGACGCAGTTGATCATCAACGATGACGCCGAGCTGGCCGCACGCCTCAACGTCGGCGTGCACCTGGGGCAGACCGACGGCCCGCTGTCGCCGACCCGCGCCCTGCTCGGCTCCAAGGCCATCATCGGTTCGACCTGCCACGCGCAGCTCGAACTGGCTGAACAGGCCGCCAAGGAAGGCGCGAGTTATGTCGCCTTCGGCCGCTTCTTCAATTCCAACACCAAACCCGGCGCGCCAAGCTGCAGCCTCGATCTGCTCGACGAGGCCAAACGCAAGCTGCACCTGCCGGTCTGCGCGATCGGCGGCATCACCCTCGACAACGCCGCGCCGCTGGTGGCCCACGGGGTCGACCTGCTGGCGGTGGTCCACGGTTTGTTCGGTGCCGAGAGCACCGCCGAAGTGACCCGCCGCGCCCGCGCCTTCAACGAACTTCTGAAAATCTGATTTGAGAGCCCGATCATGTCTCGTTCCGAAACCCTGTTTGCCAATGCCCAGAAACACATTCCCGGTGGCGTGAACTCGCCGGTTCGCGCGTTCAAGAGCGTGGGCGGCACACCGCTGTTCTTCAAGCATGCCGAAGGCGCCTACGTCACCGACGAAGACGACAAGCGCTATGTGGATTACGTGGGTTCGTGGGGGCCGATGATCCTCGGCCACAGCCACCCGGATGTGCTCGACGCGGTGCGCAATCAGCTGCAACACGGCCTGTCATACGGCGCGCCGACCGCGATGGAAACCGAGATGGCCGATCTGGTCTGCTCGCTGGTGCCGTCGATGGACATGGTGCGCATGGTCAGCTCCGGCACCGAAGCGACCATGAGTGCGATTCGTCTGGCCCGTGGTTACACCGGTCGGGACAGCATCATCAAGTTCGAAGGCTGCTACCACGGCCACTCCGACAGCCTGCTGGTCAAGGCCGGTTCCGGCGCGCTGACCCAAGGTGTGCCGAGCTCCGCCGGTGTCCCGGCAGCGTTCGCCAAACACACCCTGACCCTGCCGTTCAACGACATCGACGCAGTGGAAAAGATGCTCGCCGAAGTCGGTCAGGACGTCGCCTGCATCATCGTCGAGCCAGTCGCTGGCAACATGAACTGCGTACCGCCGGCGCCGGGCTTCCTCGAGGGTCTGCGTTCGCTGTGCGACAAACATGGCGTGGTACTGATTTTCGACGAAGTGATGACCGGTTTCCGAGTTGCCCTTGGCGGCGCCCAGGCGCACTACGGCGTGACCCCGGACCTGACCACGTTCGGCAAGATCATCGGTGGCGGCATGCCGGTCGGCTGCTTCGGCGGCAAGCGTGAAATCATGGAGCGCATCGCGCCGCTGGGCCCGGTGTACCAGGCCGGCACCCTGTCGGGCAATCCACTGGCGATGGCCGCCGGTCTGACCACCCTGCGCCTGATCAGCCGTCCGGGGTTCCACGCCGAACTGACCGACTACACCACGCGCCTGCTCGACGGCCTGCAACAACGCGCCGATGCGGCGGGCATTCCGTTCGTGACCACGCAAGCGGGTGGCATGTTCGGCCTGTACTTCAGCGGCGCCGACGACATCGTCACCTTTGAAGACGTGATGGCCAGCGACGCAGCACTGTTCGGGCGCTTCTTCCACCTGATGCTCGAAGGCGGCGTTTATCTGGCACCGAGCGCTTTCGAAGCCGGTTTTACGTCGATCGCCCACGGCGAAACCGAGCTGAAAATCACCCTGGACGCTGCCGAGCGCGCCTTCGCCGCACTGAAGTAATGCCCGTCCCGCTGACGTTGGCCATGGCCAGCGTCAGCTTTTACCTACACCCACGCCGTTTTTCCCACGCCTCTGCTAAAAATCCGCCAGAAAGTGGGCGATATATTCCCCGCGCAGCAGAAAAACGAGTAAAGACTTTGTAAGGTTGGCCCCGCTTATTTCATAATGCGCGCTTATTGGATCCCTCGATGGGTCCGCGTGCCCTTCAGAGGTAAGTCGATTCCCATGAACCGCACCGGCCGCACCCTTGCCTTGGGCTGCCTGTTGCTCCTTCAGCCCCTGCTCGCGCATGCACAAGCAGGCGGCAACTCGTTGTTGATCCCGGCGATGGGTCGTTGCACCCTCAATACTCAGCCGCAAGACGTCACGCAGGCACTGGCTGCCTGCCAGAAAGCGGCGGACGAAGGGGATGCGCAAGCGCAATACGAGTTGGGTGAGTTCTACTACGACGGCAAGAATGCGCCGCGCGACCTCAATCAAGCCCTGAGCTATTTCGAAAAGGCCTCGTTGCAAGGCCATGCTCAGGCACAGTTCAAGCTCGGCACCATGTTCTTCCACGGTGAAGGCGTGCAGGCCAACAACATTCAGGCGTACATCGTGCTGAAGATGGCCGCGGTCAACGGCGCCGAAGATGCGCTGGACACCGCCGACGAAGTCTCGGAAAAAATGTCCCGCGAAGACCTCGAAACCGCGACCCAGGTGCTCGGGCAAATTTTCCGTAAATACCTGATGGAACTGCAGAGCGCGGATGGGCGTACGCCGTTTTCGCCGCTTCCCTGATTTTTGCGCCGACCTTTCCGGCCCCTTCGCGAGCAAGCTCGCTCCCACAGTAGATCTCCAGTGTTCAGAAGATCCCCTGTGGGAGCGACGGTGCGACGATTCGACTTGCTCGCGAATGAGACGACTCGGTTTTGCGGCTTACTTCTCAGGCATCGGCATCGGAAACGGCATCACATTGCCGACCGCGCCACGGGCTTCGCTGATTTTCGGGGTGCCCAGACGCTCCACCTCGTCGATGCGCACGATCGAATGCATCGGCACAAAGCTGCGCACCACGCCTTCGAACTGCGCCTTGAGCTTCTCTTCGCTCGGATCGACGACCACTTGCGTGCGCTCGCCAAAGACGAACTCTTCCACTTCCAGAAAACCCCACAGATCACTTTGATAGATCTGCTTGGCGTACATTTCGAACACCTGGCCTTGGTTGAGGAAAATCACCTTGTAGATTGGAGCTTCGCGTTTGGTCATGGCGGGCGGATAACATCGGGGATAAAAATGAGGGCGCAAACTATAGCATAGCCACCGGACGCACAGCGGTAGGAACCTGAGGGCTTGTTCCCTATAATGCGCGGTTCTTTGAATCACGTGACGACCCTACTCCATGGCCAAGAAGCTTTACATCGAAACCCACGGTTGCCAGATGAACGAGTACGACAGCTCGCGCATGGTCGATCTGCTGGGCGAACATCAGGCCCTGGAAGTCACCGCGCGTGCGGAAGACGCCGACGTGATTCTGCTCAACACCTGCTCGATCCGCGAACGCGCCCAGGATCGGGTGTACTCGCAGCTCGGCCGCTGGCGTGAACTGAAACTGGCCAATCCGGACATGGTGATCGCCGTCGGCGGTTGCGTGGCCAGCCAGGAAGGCGCGGCGATCCGTGATCGCGCGCCGTACGTCGACGTGGTCTTCGGCCCGCAGACCCTGCACCGCCTGCCGGAAATGATCGACGCGGCACGCAGCAGCAAGCTGCCACAGGTCGACGTGTCGTTCCCGGAAATCGAAAAATTCGACCACCTGCCCGAGCCGCGCATCGATGGCCCGAGCGCCTACGTGTCGGTGATGGAAGGTTGCAGCAAGTACTGCACGTTCTGCGTGGTGCCCTACACCCGTGGCGAAGAAGTCAGCCGGCCGTTCGATGACGTGATTGCCGAGATCATCCACCTCGCGGAAAACGGCGTGCGTGAAGTGACCTTGCTCGGGCAGAACGTCAACGGCTATCGCGGCCTGACCCACGACGGGCGCCTGGCCGATCTGGCCGAGCTGATCCGTGTGGTCGCTGCCGTTGATGGCATCGACCGCATTCGCTACACCACTTCGCACCCGCTGGAGTTCTCCGACAGCCTGATCCAGGCCCATGCCGAAGTGCCGGAGCTGGTCAAACACCTGCACTTGCCGGTGCAGTCAGGCTCGGACCGGATCCTCGCGGCGATGAAGCGCAACCACACGGCGCTGGAGTACAAGTCCAAACTGCGCAAACTGCGCGCTGCGGTGCCGGGGATCTGCATCAGCTCGGACTTCATCGTCGGCTTCCCCGGCGAGACCGAAAAAGATTTCGAGCAGACCATGAAGCTGATTGCCGACGTCGGTTTCGACTTCTCCTATTCCTTCGTCTACAGCCAGCGCCCGGGCACCCCGGCGGCCGATCTGGCCGATGACACCCCGGAAGAACTGAAAAAAGAACGCCTGAACGCCTTGCAGCATCGCTTGAATCAGCAAGGGTTCGAGATAAGCCGACAAATGGTCGGCTCGATCCAGCGCATTCTGGTCACCGACTATTCGAAGAAGGACCCGGGCGAGCTGCAAGGGCGCACCGAGAATAATCGTATCGTCAACTTCCGCTGCGATAATCCGACCCTGATCGGCCAGTTCGCCGACGTGCACATCGACGCGGCGCAACCGCACTCGCTGCGCGGCTCGCTGATCCAGTAAACGTAAGGCGTCAAAGTGCCTCTGTGGCGAGGGAGCTTGCTCCCGCTCGGTTGCGAAGCAGCCGCAAACCAGACACCTCGATCATCCTGAATGATCGAGGCTGGAGGACTTGGGAGCGCTGCGCACTCCAGCGGGAGCAAGCTCCCTCGCCACAGTTATCCAGTGAGACCGTTTTAAGAGCTTTCGCACCCACGCCACTGGCGTTATCCTTGATTTCATCTTAATTGCCCCAGGGCGGCTAAATACGACCTTGAACGCACCCATAGAACCACATCGTTTTATCCTCGAGCCCTTTGAGGCTCGCCGCTTCGCCAATCTGTGCGGGCAATTCGACGAGCACCTGCGCTTGATCGAACAACGCCTGGCCATCGAGATCCGCAATCGCGGAAACCAGTTCGAACTGATCGGCGACCCCAAGCACACCACGTCTGCGGAAAACCTGCTGCGCCGCCTGTACCGGGAAACCAAGGGTACCGAGCTGTCGCCGGACATGGTGCACCTGTTCCTCCAGGAATCGGCCGTCGTCGAACTGGACAACCACGCCCCCGCCGAAGCCTCCGTCGCCCTGCGCACCAAGAAAGGCATGATTCGCCCACGTGGCTTGAATCAGCTGCGCTACGTGAAGGAAATCCTCGGCAACGACATCAACTTCGGCATCGGTCCGGCCGGTACCGGCAAGACCTATCTGGCCGTGGCTTGCGCCGTTGATGCCCTGGAGCGCGAGCAGATCCGCCGCATCCTGCTGGTGCGTCCGGCGGTTGAAGCGGGTGAAAAACTCGGCTTCCTGCCCGGCGACCTGAGCCAGAAGATCGACCCGTACCTGCGCCCGCTGTACGACGCGCTGTACGAAATGCTCGGCTTCGAATACGTGGCCAAGCTGATCGAACGTCAGGTGATCGAAGTCGCGCCGCTGGCCTACATGCGCGGTCGGACGCTGAACAACAGCTTCATCATTCTCGACGAAAGCCAGAACACCACCGTCGAACAGATGAAGATGTTCCTGACCCGGATCGGCTTTGGCTCAACCGCCGTCATCACCGGCGACATCACCCAGGTCGACCTGCCGCGCGGCACCAAGTCCGGGCTGCACCATGTGATCGAAGTGCTCAAGGACGTTCCGGGTATCAGCTTCACCCATTTCCAGCCCAAAGACGTTGTGCGTCACCCGTTGGTGCAACGGATCGTCGAGGCCTACGAGCGCTTCGAGACCCGTGCCGAAGCCGCCAAGGAAACCTCGCGCGATGCTTGAGCTGGATCTGCAAATCGCTACCGAAGCGAACGCCCCGAGTGAAGCCGACTTCCGCAAATGGTGCGAACTGGCCCTGCGCCAGCGCACCGCCGACTCGGAAATGACCATTCGCCTGGTCGACGAGGAAGAAGGTCGCGAACTCAATCACACCTGGCGCCACAAGGATTACGCAACCAACGTCCTGTCGTTCCCGGCCGAAGTCCCGGACGAGTTTCTCGACATCCCGCTGCTCGGCGATCTGGTGATCTGCGTGGCTGTGGTCGAACGCGAAGCTGCCGAACAAGGCAAGGAACTCCAGGCCCATTGGGCACATCTAGTCATTCACGGCTGCTTGCATCTGCTCGGTTACGACCATATAGATGACGACGAAGCCGAAGAAATGGAAGCACTGGAACGCGAGTTGCTTGCCGAACTGGGCTATCCCGATCCGTACGCGGACGACGAAGCCGAAACCTCCCCTATCGTTACAACAAAGGATTCAGAGTAATCGCTATGAGCGAAGATCGATCGAGCAACGGGCAGAAGTCATGGCTGGGTAAACTGACCCAGGCTTTTGCCCACGAGCCGAAGAACCGTCAGGAGCTGCTTGAGCTGCTGCGTGATGCACATCAGAACAAACTGCTGGACAGCGAAGCGCTGGCCATCGTCGAAGGCGCCATTCAGGTGGCTGACCTGCAAGTACGCGACATCATGGTCCCGCGCTCACAGATGATCAGCATCAAGGCGACCCAGACCCCTCGTGAATTCCTGCCTGCCGTGCTCGACTCGGCCCACTCGCGCTACCCGGTCATCGGCGAAAGCCACGACGACGTGATGGGCGTGCTGCTGGCCAAGGATCTGCTGCCGCTGATCCTCAAGGAGAACGGCGACAGCTTCAACATCAAGGACCTGCTGCGCCCGGCCACGTTCGTGCCGGAGTCCAAGCGTCTGAACGTGTTGCTGCGTGAATTCCGCGCCAACCACAACCACATGGCCATCGTCATCGACGAGTACGGCGGCGTGGCCGGTCTGGTGACGATTGAAGACGTGCTGGAGCAGATCGTCGGCGACATCGAAGACGAGCACGACGTCGAAGAAGACAGCTACATCAAACCACTGCCCAGCGGTGACTTCCTGATCAAGGCCCTGACGCCGATCGAGAACTTCAACGAGTTCTTCGACAGCGAATTCTCCGACGACGAGTTCGACACCGTCGGTGGTCTGGTGATGAGCGCGTTCGGGCACTTGCCAAAACGCAACGAAATCACTGAAATCGGCGCCTATCGCTTCCGCATCCTGAACGCCGACAGCCGTCGGATTCATTTGCTGCGACTGACGCCAATCGCTCGTTAAATCTAAGGACTGAAATGCGCTGGACAACCCGCCCCGGCTGGCCCGGTAACCTGTTGGCCGTGGCGGCCGGTGCAATCACCACCTTCGCCCTGGCCCCGTTCAACATCTGGCCGTTGGCCTTGCTGGCGGTCGGCCTGTTCTATGCCGGCCTGCGCGAGCTGAAACCGCGTCAGGCACTGGGCCGTGGCTGGTGTTTCGGTTTCGGCCTGTTCGGCGCCGGCACCAGTTGGATCTACTACAGCATTCACCACTTCGGTGGCGCCTCGGTGCTGCTGGCCGGGTTCCTGATGCTGCTGTTCACCGCAGCGATCGCGCTGTTCTTCGCCCTGCCCGCGTGGGTCTGGGCGCGCTGGTTGCGCCGCAACGAGGCACCGTTGGCCGATGCGCTGGCGTTTGCTGCACTGTGGGTCGGTCAGGAGGCCTTTCGCGGCTGGTTCCTCACCGGTTTCCCGTGGCTCTACTCCGGTTACAGCCAGCTCGACGGCCCATTGGCCGGGCTCGCGCCGGTCGGTGGCATGTGGCTGGTGTCCTTCGTTCTGGCACTGACTGCCGCGCTGATCTACAACGCACCGCGTCTGCTGCAATCCGGTCGCAAAGGTTTTATCGCGGCCGGTTTGGTGTTGCTGGTCGGGCCTTGGGTGGCGGGCATCGCGCTCAAGGGCCACGCCTGGACCAGTCCAGCCGGTGCACCGCTGACTGTCGCGGCGATTCAGGGCAACGTCGAACAAAGCATGAAATGGGACCCGGCGCAGCTCAACGCGCAACTGGCGCTGTACCGCGACCTGAGTTTCCGCTCCAAACCGGTGGACCTGCTGATCTGGCCGGAAACCGCGGTACCCGTGCTCAAGGAGTCCGCCGAGGGCTACCTGAACATGATGGGCAACTTCGCCGCCGAGCGTAAGTCAGCACTGATCACCGGCGTGCCGATCCGCGAGACGGTGCGCCACGAAAAACGCTTCTTTAACGGCATCACCGTGGTCGGCGAAGGCGATGGCACCTATCTCAAACAGAAACTGGTGCCGTTCGGTGAGTACGTGCCGCTGCAGGATCTGTTGCGCGGTTTGATTGCGTTCTTTGATTTGCCGATGTCCGACTTCGCTCGCGGCCCGGCGGATCAGCCGTTGCTGCAGGCCAAGGGTTATCAGATCGCGCCGTTCATCTGTTACGAAGTGGTGTACCCGGAGTTCGCCGCCGGTTTGTCGGCACGCAGCGATCTGCTGCTGACGATCAGCAACGACACCTGGTTCGGCACCTCGATCGGCCCGTTGCAGCACCTGCAAATGGCCCAGATGCGCGCACTTGAGGCGGGCCGCTGGATGATCCGTGCTACGAACAACGGCGTGACCGGACTGATCAACCCGTTCGGGCAGATCACCGAGCAGATCCCGCAGTTCGAGCAGGGCATTCTGTATGGCGAAGTGGTGCCGATGCACAACCTGACGCCGTACCTTGAATGGCGTTCGTGGCCGCTGATAATTCTGTGCGTCCTGCTGTTTGGCTGGGCACTGATGGCGAGCCGGATGTCGAAAACCCTTTAAAAGCAGGTCACTGACCTGTGGCGAGGGAGCTTGCTCCCGCTCGGCTGCGAAGCAGTCGTAAATCCAGCGCACGCGATCTGTCTAAGACAGTGCGTTTACCTGGATCAGGCCTGCTGCGCAGGCCAGCGGGAGCAAGCTCCCTCGCCACAAAAGGCCTCACTGCCACTGAGTGATTCAGCGGTAAAAAAGCGAATACCCCACCTGCCCCACCGCCTCATTCAGCAACTGTCCGCTCTGCCAGATCGACTTGAACTCCGGCAGCCAGCCACCAAACGGTCGTGCATTGTCGGTCCCGAGAAACCCTACGGGTGCCGGCACCACTTCAAACCCTGCCTGCTGAAAACACCAGACGGCGCGCGGCATATGCCAGGCCTGGGTCACCACCACGACGCGTTTGATCCCCTGTGGCAGCAACATATCGGCGCTGAATTTGGCGTTCTCCCATGTGGTACGACTCTCGCCTTCCTGCCAACGCGTTGTCACGCCGAAATCATCGCGTAGCGAATCGGCCATCAGCTTCGCTTCCGTCGGCGGTGTGCCGTAATGCAAACCACCACTGGTCAGGATCGGCAAGCCGGACGCCTTGGCCAGCCGCGCGGCGTAGCGCTGCCGCTCCAGTCCAACGCCGGTCGGCTGATCCTCGCCCCAGGCCAGATCGCCGCGCTCACGCCCGGAACCCAATACCACGATGGCGTCAGCCCGCTGCGCCAGCATCGACCACGCGTCACGGGGCAGCGGCGGCTCACGCTCCAGCGCCTTGGCGCCCCACTGCACCACCACTGGCAGGCTCATCAGCCAGAACCCACCCAGGCCAATGGCGAAACACGCAGCGGCCAGCCGCGGTCGGGAGCGGCGCAGCCACCAGGCGACCAACAACAGCAGCAAAAGAATGCCGGGCGGCAATAAAAGTTGTTTGATGAAGTAACGAAAAGGCATCGGGGCATCTCCAGAGATGCCCGAAGCCTAAGAGTGTTAATAGAGCGTTACAACCGATAGGGTCGGATCCTGTTGAAAAAGATCCGTTTCCTGCTGCCTTGCGCTTACTTGGCCTGCAAAGAGCGAACCTTGATGGTGTCTTTGCCGGGCGCCTTGTCCTTGAGCCAGATGACCTTGGCCGATTGTGGTGCATCGAGCTGCTTCACTGCCTGAGACAAGCTTCCATGCGTTTCACGTTCACAGCGATCCAGGTAGGCCTTGACCAGTTTGAACTCGGCGGGGCTCAAGCCACGCAATTCCAGTTCCAGGGGGCGCTCGTCGCGCAGCCGGCCAGCGGTTTTGGCAGCGTCGAGGGCCATGCCCAGACGATCCATCAACCGTTCGTACAACTCGGGTTTCGTCACGTTTTTTTGCCGTTGCTCCACCATCCCTCACCTCATTGAAGATAAGACTCACTCCCCAATAAGAGCTTAGCTTCGCTGCACAAACCGGCTGAACGCCGCGACCAACGGCCCTCGCCACGGTTTTCCGGGGCCAGACAGCTGTAATCAGGGTTTCCCTAGGCCAAGCGCGGTCATGTATGCTACGGCGCTTCCTGTAATTCCACTTCCAGCTTGTCCGGAGCATCCCCGGAGGGCGCGTTGAAGAGGATTAGGCCACCCCTATCCAGTACAAAAGTAGCCATGCACGAACAATATCAGCCCCGTGAAATCGAAGCCGCCGCCCAGTCGTTCTGGGACGAGCAAAAGTCCTTTGAAGTCAGTGAACAGCCAGGCAAGGAGACCTACTACTGCCTGTCGATGTTCCCTTACCCCAGCGGCAAGCTACACATGGGGCACGTGCGCAACTACACCATCGGCGACGTGATCTCCCGCTACCAGCGCATGCAAGGCAAGAACGTTCTGCAACCGATGGGTTGGGACGCCTTCGGCATGCCGGCAGAAAACGCCGCGATGAAGAACAACGTGGCACCCGCCAAGTGGACCTACGAAAACATCGCCTACATGAAGTCCCAGCTGCGCAGCCTGGGTCTGGCGGTGGACTGGTCCCGTGAAGTGACCACCTGCAAACCGGATTACTACCGTTGGGAACAATGGCTGTTCACCCGCCTGTTCGAAAAAGGTGTGATCTACCGCAAGAACGGCACCGTGAACTGGGACCCGGTCGACCAGACCGTTCTGGCCAACGAACAGGTGATCGACGGCCGCGGCTGGCGTTCCGGCGCGCTGATCGAAAAGCGCGAAATCCCGATGTACTACTTCAAGATCACCGCCTACGCGGATGAGCTGCTGGAGAGCCTCGACGAACTGACTGGCTGGCCGGAACAGGTCAAGACCATGCAGCGCAACTGGATCGGCAAGTCCCGCGGCATGGAAGTGCAGTTCCCGTACAACGTCGACTCGATCGGCGAAGCAGGCACCCTCAAGGTCTTCACCACCCGTCCGGACACCCTGATGGGCGCAACCTACGTTGCCGTGGCAGCCGAACACCCGCTGGCCACCCAGGCCGCGCAGAACAATCCTGAGCTGCAAGCGTTCATCGCCGAATGCAAGGGCGGCAGCGTCGCTGAAGCCGACGTTGCCACTCAAGAGAAGAAAGGCCTGCCGACCGGCCTGTTCGTCGAGCATCCGCTGACCGGTGAAAAACTCCCGGTATGGGTCGCCAACTACGTGCTGATGCACTACGGCGACGGCGCGGTGATGGCGGTTCCGGCGCACGACGAGCGCGATTTCGAATTCGCCCACAAGTACAACCTGCCGGTCAAATCGGTGGTGCGCACCAGCTCCGGTGACACCAACCCGGCTCCGTGGCAAGACGCCTACGGCGAGCACGGCACGCTGATCAACTCCGGCGAGTTCGACGGTCTGGACTTCGCTGGCGCGTTCGATGCCATGGAAGTTGCACTGATCAAGAAAAACCTCGGTGCCTCGCGCACCCAGTTCCGCCTGCGCGACTGGGGCATCAGCCGTCAGCGCTACTGGGGCTGCCCGATCCCGATCATCCACTGCGCCACTTGCGGTGACGTGCCGGTCCCGGAAGACCAGTTGCCGGTGGTTCTGCCGGAAGACGTGGTGCCGGACGGCGCCGGTTCGCCGCTGGCGCGCATGCCGGAATTCTACGAGTGCAGCTGCCCGAAATGCGGCCAGCCTGCCAAGCGTGAAACCGACACCATGGACACCTTCGTCGAGTCGTCCTGGTACTACGCCCGCTACGCTTCGCCGCACTTCGAAGGTGGCCTGGTGGAAAAATCCGCGGCTGACCACTGGCTGCCGGTGGATCAGTACATCGGCGGTATCGAACACGCGATTCTTCACCTGCTGTACGCGCGTTTCTTCCACAAGCTGATGCGTGACGAAGGCCTGGTCAGCTCCAACGAGCCGTTCAAGAACCTGCTGACCCAGGGCATGGTGATCGCCGAGACTTACTACCGTCGCGAAGCCAACGGTGCCTACACCTGGTTCAACCCGGCGGACGTGGAACTCGAGCGTGACAGCAAGGCCAAGGTCATCAGCGCCAAACTGAAATCCGACGGCCTGCCGGTGGAAATCGGTGGCACCGAGAAAATGGCCAAGTCCAAGAACAACGGCGTCGACCCACAGTCGATGATCGATCAGTTCGGCGCCGACACCTGCCGCCTGTTCATGATGTTCGCTTCACCGCCGGACATGAGCGCCGAATGGTCCGACTCCGGCGTGGAAGGCTCGCACCGTTTCCTCAAGCGCGTCTGGCGTCTGGCTCAGGCCCACGTCACCCAGGGCCTGCCGGGCAAAATGGACATCGCCGGCCTGAACGACGAGCAGAAAGCCGTGCGCCGCGCCATCCACCTGGCCATCAAGCAGGCCAGCCACGACGTTGGCCAGAACCACAAATTCAACACCGCCATCGCTCAGGTGATGACGCTGATGAACGTGCTGGAAAAAGCCGCGCAAGGCACCGAGCAGGATCGCGCACTGATTCACGAAGGCCTGGAAGCCGTTACGCTGCTGCTGGCTCCGATCACGCCGCACATCAGCCATGAGCTGTGGAATCAACTGGGCCACGCTGACCCGGTGATCGATGCTGGCTGGCCAGCGGTTGATGAAAGCGCTCTGGTGCAGGACAGCCTGCAACTGGTCATTCAAGTGAACGGCAAGCTGCGTGGCCAGATCGAAATGCCGGCCAGCGCCACTCGCGAGGAAGTCGAAGCGGCAGCCCGCGCCAACGAAAACGTGCTGCGTTTCGTCGACGGTCTGACCATTCGCAAAGTGATCGTTGTACCGGGGAAACTGGTCAACATCGTCGCCAGCTAAATTGGATTGGGCGTCAGGTTCGCCTGACGCACTGTAAAACCTTTCGGGCCGCAGGGTCGGCCCACATGGTTTCAAGGGGAGCAACACAATGATCAAACGCAATCTGCTGGTGATGGGCCTCGCTGTTCTGCTGAGCGCCTGCGGTTTCCAGCTGCGTGGCACTGGCACCACCGAACTGGCAATCAAGGAACTCGACCTGAGCGCCCGCAACGCCTATGGCGACACCGTCACCCAGCTGCGTCAGGTGCTGGAGTCCAGCGGCGTCAAGGTCTACAGCGGTGCACCGTACAAGCTGTATCTGGCTGACGAGCAGGAAAACCAGCGCATCCTCAGCTATGCCGGCGCCGGTCGTACAGGTGAGTATCAAGTGACCACCGTGCTGAACTACGACATCGTTGGCGAACACAATCTGAACCTGCTGAGCGACAAGCTTGAAGTGCAGAAGGTGTTCATCCACGACGGCAACAACCTGGTCGGCTCCGATCAGGAAGCCAACGACGCCCGCAACGAAACTCGTCGCGAGCTGGTTCAGCGCATGATGCTGCGCCTGCAACAGCTGACTCCGGGTCAACTGGAGAAACTGCAGCAAGCGGCCAACGATCGCGCCCGGGCTGAAGCCGATGCCCTGAAAGCGGCACAGAAGGCTGAAGCGGAAACGCCGCGTCAGTCGCCGCTCGAACTGCCGCAGCAGTAAGACGTACGGGGCGCTAAGGCGCCCCGTTCGCCCTCTCTTATGAAGCTCGCTCCCGCTCAACTCGGCAAACACCTGCAAGGCGCTCTTGCGCCCGTCTATATCATCAGCGGCGATGACCCGCTGTTGTGCCAGGAGGCCGCCGACGCCATCCGCAGCGCCGCCCGCCAGCAAGGTTTCGACGAACGCCAGGTGTTCGCCGCCGATGCCAATTTCGATTGGGGTACCTTGCTGCAGGCCGGCGCCAGCATGTCGTTGTTCGCTGAAAAGCGCCTGCTGGAGCTGCGTTTGCCTTCGGGCAAACCCGGTGACAAGGGTGCTGCCGCGCTGATCGAATACTGCTCGCGCCCCGCCGAAGACACTGTGCTGCTGATCAGTCTGCCAAAGCTCGATGGCAGTGCGCAGAAGACCAAGTGGGGCAAGGCGCTGGTCGAAGGCCAGCAAACCCAGTTCATTCAGATCTGGCCGGTGGATGCCAATCAGCTGCCGAGCTGGATTCGCCAACGCCTCTCGCAGGCCGGATTGTCGGCCAGCCAGGACGCGGTTGAACTGATCGCCGCGCGCGTCGAGGGCAACCTGCTCGCCGCCGCGCAGGAAATCGAAAAGCTCAAGCTGATGGCCGAAGGTGGGCAGATCACCGTCGAAACCGTGCAGGCCGCGGTGGCCGACAGTGCGCGCTTCGACGTGTTCGGCCTGACCGACGCCGTGCTCAACGGTGAACCGGCCCACGCCTTGCGCATGCTCGAAGGCCTGCGCGGTGAGGGTGTCGAGCCTCCGGTGATTCTCTGGGCGCTGGCGCGGGAGTTGCGCCTGCTGGCCAATATCTCGCTGCAGTACAGCCAGGGCACACCACTGGACAAGTGCTTCAGCCAGGCAAAACCGCCGGTCTGGGACAAGCGCAAACCGCTGATGAGCAAAGCCCTGCAACGCTATTCGGCACAACGCTGGGCGCAGTTGCTACTCGAAGCCCAGCGCATCGATGCGCAGATCAAGGGGCAAGCCGCCGGTTCGCCGTGGATGAGCCTGAGCCGATTGGCGTTGTTGATGTCCGGCCAGCGTCTTTCACTGCCCGCCGAGTAAGACGTTCAACCGCATAACGCCCTTTCGCGAGCAAGCCCGCTCCCACAGTCGACCGAGTTCTATCATGTGAATGCGATCGACTGTGGGAGCGGGCTTGCTCGCGAAGGCGTCGGAATATTCCTACGCAATAGAGACTGGACAGACGCACGGCTTCGGCAGATTATTTCCCCCGCAACACCCACCCACCGAGAGATCCATCATGAGCAAAAAGCCATCGAAACATGGCCCGAACAAGGCCAAATCCATCATCGCCCAACCCCTGTTCCGCAGCCGCCAGGAACGACCAACCAAGGGCAAAGGCAGCTACCGCCGCGAAGCCTTCCAGTCTGATAGCTGGGAGGCTTCTTACTTTCTGGCTGCCTGAAGCACAGTACCCCCCGGTCATGTTAAGGTCTGCACCTGATTCGTATCCCCTGGAACTGTGCATGCCCTTCAGTCTTTCCCGTCGTTGGCCCGTTCGCCAACTGATCGCTGCCTCCAGCTTCATTCTGCTTGTCGCCTGCGCGGAAAAACCTACCGCCGCCGATGCGCAACCATTACAGACCGTTCCTGCAGTCACGGCCCCAGCGATCATCCCGCCGGTAGTGCCGTCCGCCGACTCTCTCGACTTGCAGCCAACCCAGACCTTTGCCGAATGGCAGGCAGGTTTCCGCAAGGATGCGCTGGCAGCCGGTATCCGTGCAGATGTGTTCGACCGCGCGTTTGCCAATGTCAGCTTCGATGCCAGCGTGATCAAAGCAGACCGCAGCCAGCCGGAATTTTCCCGTCCGGTATGGGAGTACCTCGACGGCGCCCTGTCGCCGCTGCGGGTGCGCAAGGGGCAGGCGCTGATCAGTCAGTACGCCGACATCCTGCAAAGCATCGAACAGCGTTATGGCGTGGATCGCCAGGCACTGGTGTCGGTATGGGGCATGGAAAGCAACTTCGGTCAGTTCCAGGGCACCAAATCGGTGATCAACTCGCTGGCGACCCTGGCCTACGAAGGCCGTCGCCCCGCATTTGCTCATGCACAACTGATCGCGGCGCTGCAGATCCTGCAACAGGGCGACATCACCCCAGAAAAGATGCTTGGCTCATGGGCGGGTGCGATGGGCCAGACCCAGTTCATTCCGACGACCTACAACACCCACGCCGTGGATTTCGACGGTGACGGTCGCCGCGACATCTGGGGCAGCCCGGCCGATGCGCTGGCCTCCACCGCGCACTACCTGCAAAGCTCAGGCTGGCAGCGTGGTCAGCCGTGGGGCTTCGAGGTGCAATTGCCGAGCGGTTTCAACTACACCCTGGCCGATGGCGCGATGCGCAAGACCGTTGCCGAATGGCGTCAACTGGGCGTGATCCTGCCCAATGGCGGTCAGGCCCCTGCCGGCTCGGAACAGCTGTCTGCCGCCCTGCTGCTGCCGGCCGGCTACCGTGGCCCAGCGTTCCTGATCCTCGATAACTTCCGGGCGATCCTCAAGTACAACAACTCGTCGTCCTATGCACTGGCGGTCAGTCTGTTGTCCGAGCGCTTCAATGGCGCAGGCCTGATCAACGGCACCTGGCCGAAAGACGATCTGCCACTGAGCCGTTCCGAACGCATCGAATTGCAGAACCTGCTGAGCGCGCGTAATTACGATGCGGGCACGGCGGACGGGATTATCGGCGCCAATACCCGCAAGGCGATCCGCAGTGCCCAGCAGTCGTTTGGCTGGCCGGCAGACGGGTATCCGACGCATAAGCTGCTTGAGAGCCTGCGCTCCCAATAGAAAGATCGTCGTATGGCTGAAGCCGCCTTCGCGAGCAAGCCCGCTCCCACATTGGTTCTGTGTACGACACGAATCAAATGTGGGAGGGGGCTTGCTCGCGAAGACTGACTCACTGGCAACCAAACCCTAGCGTTTGATCACTACATCCTGTTCCAACATCAATTCCTTCTTCCCGGCATCCAAGCGAACCAGCGCCCCCATCGGCAGCGTCAGGTTCGGATCACAATGCCCACTGCGCCACCCCGACAGCACCGGAATCCGCAACGGCTCGAAGGTCTGCTTGAGCAAGCGATTCAACGCCTCGACATCCACCCCGGCGACATCCCCCACCAGCACACCGCGCAATCTGGCCAGCTTGCCAGCCAGGCGCATCTGCGTGAGCAAACGGTCGATCCGATACAGCGGCTCGTTGACGTCCTCGATCAGCAGAATCACCCCTTCCACATCAATTTCATAAGGCGTACCCAGCGTCGAGGCAATCATCGCCAGATTACCGCCAAGCAAGCGCCCGTGAGCGATGCCGGGTTCGACCGTGGTCAATGGATAAGCCACCGGATGGCTCAACACACTCCCCGCCTTCAACTGACCGCGCAACATGGCGAAGAATGAGGTGACGGTAGGTGGCTCCTTGTCGCCCAGCAGGTCGGCATTGAGCAGCGGGCCATGGAAGGTCACGAACCCTGCGTAGCGACTGATCGCCAGATGCAGTGCGGTAATGTCGCTGTAGCCGACAAACGGCTTGGCGTGACGACTCAGCAAGTCGTAATCGATCCGGTCCAGCAGGCGCGGCGTACCGTAGCCGCCGCGCAGGCAGATGATCGCGTCGACTTCAGGGTCGACGAAAGCGGCGTGCAGGTCGTTGAGGCGCACGTCATCGCTGCCGGCCAGATAGCCGTCCTTCTCGTAGACACCGGGGAACACCTTCAGCGCATAGCCGCGGGCACGCATCCACTGCACAGCCTTGTCAGCGTCCAGTGCACCGGGGCCGGCGGGAGCAATCACGCCGATCTGCCCTTCGGACGGCAGCGCCGGCACAGGCTTATGCGGAAAAAGGGTGTGAGTCGGTCGAACGGTCATCCATGGGTCTCCCTGTGAATTCATGAACACACAGTAGTCAGGTAAAGAGACAAACAAAAGAGTGCTCGGCAGGCCCAAACAAAAATACCCGCCGAGGCGGGTATTTTTGGAGGCAATCAGCGCCGGATCAGGAACCGAGCAGCTCGGCCTTGACCAGTTTCGCCTGCTCGTCAGCGTGATACGAAGAACGTACCAGCGGGCCGGAAGCAACGTTCTTGAAGCCCATCTTGTAACCTTCCTCGGCGAACCAGGCGAAGGTGTCCGGGTGCACGAAACGCTGCACCGGCAAGTGGCTGCGCGACGGTTGCAGGTACTGGCCGAGAGTCAGCATGTCGATGTCGTGCTCGCGCATGCGCTTCATGACTTCGATGACTTCTTCGTCAGTCTCGCCCAGGCCGAGCATCAGGCCGGATTTGGTCGGGATGTGCGGCATCATCTGCTTGAAGCGTTGCAGCAGGGTCAGCGACCACTGGTAATCCGAACCCGGACGCGCAGCCTTGTACAGGCGCGGCACGGTTTCCAGGTTGTGGTTGAACACATCCGGCGGCTCGGCGGCGGTGATTTCCAGGGCGATGTCCATGCGGCCACGGTAGTCCGGGACCAGGGTTTCCAGCTGCACGTTCGGCGACAGCTTGCGGATTTCGCGAATGCAGTCGGCAAAGTGCTGGGCACCGCCGTCACGCAGATCGTCGCGGTCAACCGAAGTGATCACCACGTACTTGAGCTTCAGGTCGGCAATGGCGATGGCCAGGCTTTCCGGCTCGTTGACGTCCAGTGGCTTCGGACGGCCGTGGCCAACGTCGCAGAACGGGCAGCGACGGGTGCAGATGTCGCCCATGATCATGAAGGTCGCGGTGCCGCCGGAGAAGCACTCGCCGAGGTTCGGGCAGGACGCTTCTTCGCAGACGCTGTGCAGCTTGTGCTTGCGCAGCAGACTCTTGATCCGGTCGACTTCCGGCGAAACCGGGATACGTACACGAATCCAGTCAGGTTTCTTCGGCAGTTCGGTGGTCGGAATGATCTTGACCGGAATGCGTGCAACCTTCTCGGCGCCGCGCAGCTTGACGCCGGCTTCAACCTTGGGACGCGGGGCCGGGCGCTCGGTCACGTCGAGCGTCGGGATCATGGTTTGCACTGCATCAGTAGTCATATCAGTCGATTCCGCCCGTCAGGGTCGTCTGCTCAGCATAGTCGAGGTGTTTGACGAGCTGCGCGCGCAGCCGGGCACTTACCTCGGCAAATTCAATCGATCCTGCGTGATCGCTCAGCTGGGTCATCGCCAGCCCGGCATAGCCGCAGGGATTAATCCGTCGAAACGGCTCCAGGTTCATATCCACGTTCAGGGCCAGGCCATGAAAGGAGCAACCGTGGCGAATCCGCAAACCCAGAGAAGCGATTTTCGCTCCGTCGACGTAGACGCCGGGAGCATCTGGCTTGGCTACAGCGGTCACGCCGTAGCTGGCCAGCAATTCGATCAGGCAGTGCTCCATGCGCGTCACCAGATCACGCACACCAAAGCCCAGCTTGCGTACATCCAGCAACAGGTAGGCCACCAGCTGGCCGGGGCCATGATAGGTCACCTGCCCGCCGCGATCGACCTGTACCACCGGGATATCCCCCGGCAGCAGCAAATGTTCGGCCTTGCCGGCCTGGCCCTGGGTGAACACCGGAGGGTGCTCGACCAGCCAGATTTCGTCGGCGGCATCGCTGCCGCGTTCGTTGGTGAAGCGTTGCATGGCATGCCAGACCGGCTCGTAAGCCATCTGGCCAAGTTCGCGAAAGCCCAGCGTGCCCGGCATCACAACACCATGTGTACGAAACCGGTCGCCCGCAGTTCGCTGTTGATGTTGTACAGCTGATCCTGATCGGTCGCGACGATGTGCAACTGGATGGTGGTGTACTTGCCGTTGCTGCTCGAGCGTTCGTCGACACGCTCATCGTTGATGGTCGCGAATTTCTTCACGATCTCGATGATCTTGTCTTTGTGCCCGACGCCCGTATCGCTGATTACCTTAACCGGATAATCAACCTGGGGGAATTCGATCTTTGGCACCTTTACTTCGGTATCGGTCATGGCGTAACGGCCTCGTAAGCGTAAGCCGTGGTAACGCACATGGCCCCGATCCGGATGGGAACGGGGCCATGCAGGTCAACACTCAATCAGTTGAACAAGCCGTAGAAGAATAGACGGATGCTATCCCACATGCGACGGAAGATACCACCCTCCTCGACAGCGTCCAGGGCGATCAAGTCGGCGCTGTGCACCACCTTGTCGTCCAGTTTCACTTCGACTTTACCGATCACGTCGCCCTTGGCGATTGGCGCGGTCAGTTGCGGGTTCATGGTCATGCTGGCAGCGAGCTTTTTCAGCTGGCCTTTTGGCAGGGTCATGGTCAGGTCTTCAGCCAGGCCGGCCTTGACTTGACTGGTGGTGCCTTTCCACACCGGGGCCTGAGCCAGTTCGGTGCCCTTCTGGTAGAAGGTCTGGGTTTCGAAGAAACGAAAACCGTAGGTCAGCAGCTTCTGGGTTTCAGCAGCACGAGCCACTTCGCTGTTGGTGCCGAACACCACGGCGATCAGACGCTGGCCATCACGTACAGCCGAGGACACCATGCAGTAGCCGGCTTCGTCGGTGTGACCGGTTTTCAGACCGTCAACGGTCTTGTCGCGCCACAGCAGCAGGTTGCGGTTCGGCTGCTTGATGCCGTTCCAGAAGAACTCTTTCTGCGAGTAGATCGCGTAGTGAGCCGGGTCTTCGTGGATGATCGCGCGCGCCAGGATCGCCATGTCGTGAGCCGACGAGTAGTGCTCAGGGTTCGGCAGACCGGTCGGGTTCATGAAGTGGGAGTTGGTCATGCCCAGATCGGCGACCGTCTTGTTCATCAGGTCGGCGAACGCGTCTTCGCTGCCGGCGATGTGCTCGGACAGCGCCACGCTGGCGTCGTTGCCGGACTGGATGATGATGCCGTGCAGCAGGTCGCTGACGGTCACTTGCGAGCCGACTTTGATGAACATCCGCGAACCGCCGGTACGCCAGGCGTTTTCGCTGACGGTCACCGGGTCGTTTTCACCGATCTGGCCACGACGAATTTCCAGCGTAGCGATGTACGCGGTCATCAGTTTGGTCAGGCTGGCTGGCGGCAGACGCTGGTCACCGTTGTTCTCCACCAGCACGTTGCCGCTGCTGGCGTCCATGAGCACGTAGGCTTTTGCAGCCAGTTGAGGTGGCGACGGCATCATCTCGGCCGCGAAGGCGGCTGGCGAGAGGAGCAGCGGGACTAGCAGACACAGGCGTTTGGCAAAGGTGGTGATGTTCATCCGTCTCTCGAAATCGCTAATGGAAACTTGCCCGAGGGCAAAACTATTCAGACAGCCTTCTAACGGGCCATCGCGTGTTCAGTTGCTCACTCCAGTCACCCTTGCCGGGCTTTTGTTCTTCGACGAGCCAACAACCTGGTTCACCCCCCAAAACCGCAAGTGAACCGTCAATCAAGTGCTACGTTTCTTACTCTGTGACCACACTCGGCGAACCGAGGTTGGCCAGGCGCACGCTATTCTGCACCTGGGCGATTTCACCCGGCGAACCGATCGGCCCCAGGCGTACCCGGTGCAGGGTCTGCTGATTGCGCACGATCGAGCTGATGAACACCGGAGCGCTCACCATCCCGCTGAGCTTCGACCTCAGGAGTTCTGCAGCGTCCGGGTTGGCGAACGCGCCCACCTGCAGATACTGGCCAGACGCTGGTGCAGAAGCGTTTTTTTTTGCGCTGATCTGTACAGGTACAGTGTCAGAGGCATGTTGCTGCGGCGGCGGGGTCCACTGCTCGATGGTACCGGCCGAGGCCGTGATCACCGGGGCGCTATTCTGCGCGACTTGCGGCTCGTTGAGCATCAGAGGCGCCGGACGGCCCTTCGCGGCCCACCATTGCTGCGGATCGATGCCCTCGACCTTGACCCGCGCGGTGCCGATTTCGGCATAACCGAGCTTCTTCGCGGCCGCGTAGGACAAGTCGATGATCCGGTCCGAATAGAACGGCCCGCGATCGTTGACCCGCAGGATCACGCTCTTGTTGTTGTCCAGGTTGGTCACCCGAACGTAACTTGGCAGTGGCAGAGTCTTGTGGGCGGCACTCATGCCGTACAGGTCATACACTTCGCCGTTGGCGGTGTTCTGCCCGTGAAACTTGGTGCCGTACCAGGACGCCGTGCCCGAGGCGACGTAGGTCTTGGATTCCTGCAACGGGAAATAGGTCTTGCCCAGCACGGTGTACGGGTTGGCCTTGTACGGGCCGGTGTGCAGGGTCGGCGTGGCATCCGGGATCCGCGAAACGTCGACATCCCACCAAGGCGCGCCGTCTTTGTGGGCGCGGTTGATGTCCAGCCCCGGCTGCGCACGCACGGCGGTGGACGAGGTCTTCTGGGTCGGCGCGCGGCTGGTCGAACAGCTGGCGACCAGCACCGCCAACGCAGCGAAAGCCACCAGCTTCAGGGGTTTATTGATAGGCAATGCCCGCATTACTTGACGCCCCGTGCTTTTACCAGCTCTTCAGACAGTTGATATACGGCCATGGCGTACATCACGCTGCGGTTATAACGCGTGATCGCGTAGAAATTCTTCAGGCCCATCCAGTATTCAGTGCCGTTATCGCCTTCGAGGCGAAATGCAGTAACCGGCATATCATCGCGCAGCGCATCATGACTTGACCAGCCTAGCGCCCGCAACTCTCCAACCGTCTTCGTCGGCTCGATGCCGGTGGTCAGGCCGTCGTCGACCTGCTCGCCGCGCACATCGGCGCGGCTGACCACCGGTTCCCCGGCGACCCAGCCATGCCGTTTGAAGTAACTGGCCACGCTGCCGATCGCATCGTCCGGATTGGTCCAGATATTGATGTGACCGTCACCGTCGAAATCCACCGCGTAGGCGCGAAAGCTGCTCGGCATGAATTGCGGCAGGCCCATCGCCCCGGCGTACGAGCCTTTGAGGGTCAATGGATCAACTTGTTCTTCACGGGCCAGCAGCAGGAACTCACGCAATTCCTTGCGGAAAAATTCGGCACGGGGAGGATAGTCGAAACCGAGCGTGGACAACGCATCAATCACCCGGTAATTGCCGGTATTACGTCCGAAAAAGGTCTCGACGCCGATGATCGACACGATGACTTGTGCCGGCACGCCGTATTCCTGCTCGGCACGGGCCAGTACGGCCTCGTGCTGGCGCCAGAAGTCCACGCCACGGGCGATGCGCGCGTCGGTGATGAACATCGGGCGATATTCTTTCCACTGTTTGACCCGCTCGGCGGGCTTGGAAATCGCGTCGAGAATCGCCTGTTTGCGCTGGGCCTCGCGAAACACCGCCATCAGTTGCTCACCGGCAAAACCGTAGTCGCGGGTCATTTCACCGACGAATTCGGCCACCTGCGGCGAGCCTTCGTAATCGCCGGCCAGCGCTTCCTGCGCGCTGCCAAGGATGCCGACCAGGCCGACCCACGGCGCGTAACGAGTCGCCCAGCTGCGCATGACTTGCATTGAACTCTTCACCTTATTCAAACCTGTGCGATCCACTTGCGATGCGTATGAATCGACATCAAAACCCCAAACGCTGACAGCAGTGTCACCAGCGAAGTTCCTCCGTAGCTAATGAACGGCAACGGCACCCCCACCACCGGCAACAGGCCACTGACCATACCGATGTTGACGAAAACATAAACAAAAAACGTCATGGTCAACGCGCCGGCGAGCAGTTTGCCGAACAGCGTCTGCGCCTGGGCGGTAATCACCAGCCCGCGACCGATCAACAGCAGATAGATCAGCAGCAGCGCGCAGATGCCCACCAGACCGAACTCTTCGCCGAGGACGGCGATGATGAAGTCGGTGTGGCTTTCCGGCAAAAAGTCCAGGTGCGACTGGGTGCCCAGCAGCCAGCCCTTGCCGAACACACCGCCGGAACCGATCGCGGCTTTCGACTGGATGATGTTCCAGCCGGTGCCGAGCGGATCGCTTTCCGGGTCGAGGAAGGTCAGGATCCGCTGCTTCTGGTAGTCGTGCATGATGAAGAACCACATGGCGATCGCCACCGGTACGGCGGCGGCCAGCACGCTGAGGATCCAGCGCCAGCGCAGCCCGCCCATGAACAGCACGAACGCGCCGCCGGCCAGAATCAGCAACGACGTACCGAGGTCGGGCTGGCGCACGATCAGAATGAACGGCACACCGATCAGCAACAGGCTGATGCCCACATGCTTGAGCTGCGGCGGCAGTGTGCGTTTGGACAGATACCAGGCAATCGTCGCCGGCATCAAAATCTTCATGAATTCCGAGGGCTGGAAGCGGATCACCCCGGGGATGTTGATCCAGCGCGTCGCGCCCATGGCGTTGTGGCCCATGATGTCCACCACCATCAGCAGCACCACGCCGACCACGTAACCGAGCGGCACCCAGCGCGCCATGAAACGCGGTTCGAACTGGGCGATGACGATCATCGACACCAGGCCGATGCCGAACGAAGTGGCTTGTTTGCCCAGCAGATCCCAGCTCTTGCCGCTGGCCGAATACAGCACGAACAGACTGCCCGCAGCGAGGATCAGCAGCAGGATCAACAGCGGGCCATCGATATGCAGACGTTGCAGCAGCGTCGCGCGGCGACGCATCACATCCTCGCTGGAGAGCATGCGATCAAAATTATTCATCACGGGCCGTAGCCTCCGCACTGATAGGACCGGCGTATTCGGCCTTCAACCGACCATCCTGGTCCAGAAGCCAGGCATCCATGACCTGACGCACCACTGGCGCGGCGACACCCGAGCCGGACTCACCGTTCTCGACCATCACCGAGACCACGATTTTCGGGTTGTCGGCCGGGGCGAAACCGACGAACAAGGCGTGGTCACGGTGGCGCTCCTGAACCTTGGAGCGGTCGTATTTCTCACCTTGTTTGATCGCGACCACCTGAGCGGTACCGGACTTGCCGGCGATGCGGTATTGCGCACCGATCGCCGCCTTGCGCGCCGTACCCCGGGCGCCGTGCATAACCTGCTGCATGCCGTGGTTGACCTTGGTCCAGTCCGACGGGTCGCGCAGGACAATATCCGGCATCGGGTTTTCGTCTACCGGTTTGGCGCCTTCGATGGTCCTGGCCAGGTGCGGCCGGTTCCAGATGCCTTTGTTGGCCACCAGCGCCGTAGCCTGCGCCAGTTGCAACGGGGTGGACTGCATGTAGCCCTGGCCGATCCCCAGAATCAGGGTTTCGCCCGGGAACCACGCCTGTTTGCGCGTCGCGCGTTTCCACTCGCGGGACGGCATCAGGCCGGGGGATTCTTCGAACATGTCCAGCGAGACCTTCTGGCCGATGCCGAACTTGTTCAGGTAGGCCGACAACCGATCGATGCCCAGCTTGTGCGCCAGGTCGTAGAAGTAGGTGTCGTTGGAACGCATGATCGCCGTGTCGAGATCGACGAAACCGTCACCGGTGCGATTCCAGTTGCGGTACTTGTGATCGTAGTTGGGCAGCATGTAATAACCGGGGTCAAACACCCGGCTCGACGCTGTCACCACACCGGCATCGAGACCGGCAATCGCCACCGCTGGCTTGATCGTCGAACCCGGCGGGTACAGACCGCGCAGCACCCGGTTGAACAGCGGGCGGTCGATGGAATCGCGCAGCTCGGCATAGGCCTTGAAGCTGATGCCGGTGACGAAGAGGTTCGGGTCGAAACTCGGCTGACTGACCATCGCCAGCACTTCACCGGTGTTCGGATCGAGCGCAACCACCGCGCCACGGCGCCCGCCCAGCGCGGCCTCGGCCGCTTCCTGCAGTTTGATGTCCAGGCTCAGGACGATGTCCTTGCCGGGAATCGGATCGGTACGCTTGAGCACGCGTAATACGCGGCCTCGGGCGTTGGTCTCGACTTCCTCGTAACCCACCTGGCCGTGCAATTCCGGCTCGTAAAAACGCTCGATGCCGGTCTTGCCGATGTGGTGAGTGCCGCTGTAATTGACCGGGTCGAGGGTCTTCAGCTCTTTCTCATTGATGCGCCCCATGTAACCCACCGAGTGCGCAAAGTGCGCGCCCTGCGGGTAGTGGCGCACCAGCTGCGCGACCACTTCCACCCCTGGCAGGCGGAACTGGTTCACCGCGATCCGGGCGATCTGCTCTTCGGTCAGCTCGAACAGGATCGGCACCGGCTCGAACGGCCGGCGCCCCTGACGCATGCGCTTCTCGAAGATCACCCGGTCCTCGGGCGTCAACTGCAGCACTTCGACGATCACGTCGAGCACTTGCTGCCAGTCGCCGGAACGCTCGCGGGTCATGCTCAGGCTGAAGCTCGGGCGGTTGTCCGCCACCACCACGCCGTTGCGGTCGAAGATCAAGCCGCGGGTCGGCGGAATCGGCTGCACGTGGACGCGATTGTTTTCCGAGAGCGTCGAGTGGTACTCGTACTGGATCACCTGCAAGTAGTACAGCCGCGCAATCAATACGCAGATCAACAGCATGACCGCAATGGCCCCGAACACGACGCGGCTACGCACCAGGCGGGCGTCCTTTTCGTGGTCCTTGATGCGGATCGGCTGAGACATGAGGGCAGGACTACTTGTGGTAAGGGTGACCGGACAGCACGGTCCAGGCACGGTACAGCTGTTCGCCGATCAGGATCCGCACCAGCGGGTGCGGCAAGGTCAACGGCGACAACGACCAGCGCTGATCGGCGCGGGCGCAGACTTCCGGCGCCAGCCCTTCGGGGCCGCCGACCATGAAGTTGACCGTGCGCGAATCCAGCCGCCAACGGTCGAGTTCGACCGCCAGCTGCTCGGTACTCCAGGGCTTGCCGTGGACTTCCAGCGTGACGATCCGCTCGTTCGGCCCGACCTTGGCCAGCATGGCTTCGCCTTCCTGACGGATGAAACGGGCCACGTCGGCGTTCTTGCCACGGGTATTGAGCGGAATTTCCACCAGTTCCAGCGCCAGCTCGGACGGAAGACGCTTGGCATATTCATGCCAGCCTTCTTCCACCCACTTGGGCATGCGTGAACCGACGGCGATCAGTCGCAGTCGCACAGCAATCCCTTACAGCTGGTCTTTGTTGAGCTTGGTGAAATGCTCGTGGGTGTTTTCCGGGCTGTGGTGCCTGGCGTCTGCCGCACGGCTTTGCTCGGCACCGGCCCACAGGCGTTCCAGGTCGTAGAACTGACGCGCCGAGGCAGTCATCATGTGCACGATCACCAGGTCGAGGTCGAGCAGCACCCAGTCGCTGTCGCCCTTGCCTTCTTCGCCCAGTGGCTTGGCGCCCTGCTTTTTCACTTCTTCACGGACCTTGTCCAGCATCGCGTTGATCTGGCGATTGGACGTACCGGTAGCGATGATCATGTAGTCGGTGATGCTCTGCTTGTCGCGAACATCGATGATCTGGATGTCTTGTGCCTTGACGTCTTCCAGGGCGGCCACGGCAACCTTGACCAGTTCGTCGCCTTTCAGCGGCTCGTTGGTGTTGGCCACTTCCGGCAGCGGCGCGCTCTTGAACGTGCCTTTACGCTTAACTTTGCTTACATCTTTGTCAGTCATATAAAACTCGTTTTGCTCATGTATTCGGCGGCTTGGCGATACGTGGATTCGTATCAGTGAAGCACGCCTTGTTCAGTTCGACGCACGGTACAGACCGTGCGCATCGATGTAGGCCAGGACCGCGTCGGGCACCAGGAAACGTACCGACTTACCGCTGGCCAGCAGTTGACGGATCTGGGTGGCGGAAACCGCGAGCGGTGTCTGCCAGACGAATGCAATCTGTCCGCTCGGCCCTTTCAGGGCCAGCGGGTCGCTCACCGAACGCGCTGCCAGCAGGTTGCGCAAGGCATCCGGCGGTTCGCTGTCGGCGTCCGGGCGCTGTAGCACCAGGATGTGGCAATGCTGGAGCAACTCTTCCCAGCGGTGCCAAGTGGGCAGGCCGCAAAATGCGTCCCAGCCCAAAAGCAGAAAAACCTGGGTCTCGGCGGCCATTTCGGCACGCATCAACTCCAGGGTATCGATGGTCCAGGACGGCTTGTCCCGCTGCAATTCGCGGGCGTCTACCACCAGCGGCGGCACTCCGGCCACCGCGCATTCAACCATTGCCAGCCGATCCTGCGCCGATACCTGCGGCGTATCGCGATGCGGCGGCCGGGCGCTGGGCATCATGCGCAGCTCGTCGAGCGTCAGCGCTTCGGCGACTTCCAGCGCACCGCGCAAATGGCCGATGTGCACCGGATCGAACGTGCCGCCCAGTACGCCGATGCGCCGGGGTCGGAGTTCGCTGTCAGGCAGCGGCGCTGTCAGGTCGAGGTCGGTCAAGTCAGACCGTCGCCTGGCCGCGCAACTGGCCATCACCGACCACGATGTACTTCTCGCAGGTCAGTCCTTCGAGGCCCACCGGGCCGCGGGCGTGCAGCTTATCAGTAGAAATGCCGATCTCGGCACCCAATCCGTATTCGAATCCATCGGCGAAGCAGGTCGGGGTGTTGATCATCACCGAGGCCGAGTCGACTTCCGCGACGAAACGCCGGGTGTCCGCCAGGTTTTCGCTGACGATCGAGTCGGTGTGATGCGAGCCGTAATGGTTGATGTGTTCGATGGCCTGGTCCAGTCCGTCGACCACGCGGATCGACAGGATCGGCGCCAGATACTCGGTGCTCCAGTCGTCTTCGCTGGCCGGCACCGCGTCGATGATCGCCCGGGTGCGTTCGCAGCCACGCAGCTCGACGCCTTTTTCGCGGAACTGGGCCGCCATCGACGGCAGGAAATCCTTGGCAACACTTTGATCGACGAGCAAGGTCTCCATCGCGCCACAGATGCCATAACGGTAGGTCTTGGCATTGAAGGCGATGCGCTGGGCTTTCGCCAGATCCGCGTGCTCGCTGACATACACGTGGCAGATGCCGTCCAGATGCTTGATCACCGGCACGCGCGCATCGCGACTGATGCGCTCGATCAGGCCCCGACCACCGCGCGGCACGATCACGTCGACGTACTCGGGCATGCTGATCATCGCGCCGACGGCGGCGCGATCCGTGGTTTCGACCACTTGCACCACGGCTGCCGGCAACTCGGCCTCGGCCAGACCGCGCTGGATGCACGCAGCAATCGCCCGGTTGGAATGAATCGCCTCGGAACCACCGCGCAGGATGGTCGCGTTACCGGACTTCAGGCACAGGCTGGCGGCATCGATGGTCACATTGGGTCGGGATTCGTAGATGATCCCGATCACGCCCAGCGGCACGCGCATCTTGCCAACTTGAATACCGGACGGACGAAAGCTCATGTCGCGGATCGCCCCGACCGGGTCCGGCAGTGCCGCGACCTGGCGCAGGCCGACGATCATCCCGTCGATGCGTGCCGGGGTCAGTTCCAGACGTTCCAGCAAGGCCGGCTCCAGACCATTGGCGCGACCGGCGGCCAGATCGCGCTCATTGGCTGCTGCCAGCTCGGCGCGCGCGGCGTCCAGCGCATTGGCAGCAGCCTGCAGGGCGCGGTTTTTCTGCGCGGTGCTGGCACGGCCGATGACCCGGGAAGCTTCGCGGGCGGCGCGACCCAATCGGGTCATGTAGTCAAGAACGGACTCAGTCATGGTCTGCTGGGGTCTTGGCAAAGAGGAAAGCGGCAGATTATAGCTGTCGCGTCCCGGGACTAACAGCGGTGACAGGCGGATGGTCGAAATGGACTGCAATTTGCCGACGTTCAGCCGTAATTAAGCCTCGGATTGCTATCATCACGACCTCTTCCGCCTGGATAAACCTCGTTTGCCATGTCCAACCTGACCGTTCGCGCCACCGCCGAGCGCCTGCCACTGGGCCTTCCGGACGCTTTTTTCGACCGTGACGCTCAAGTGCTGGCCCGCGATCTGCTCGGCAAAGTCATCCGCCACCGGGTCGGCGATCTGTGGCTCAGCGCCCGGATCATCGAAACCGAAGCCTATTACTGCGCGGAAAAAGGCAGTCATGCGTCGCTCGGTTATACGGAAAAGCGTAAGGCTTTGTTTCTGGACGGTGGGCACATCTATATGTACTACGCCCGGGGCGGCGATTCGCTGAACTTCAGCGCCAAGGGGCCAGGCAACGCGGTGCTGATCAAGTCCGCCTACCCTTGGGTCGATGAAATCAGCGGGCAGGCGAGTCTGGCGCAGATGCTGCTGAACAACCCTGACACTCAGGGTCGGCCGCGCCCTTCACAAAAGCTTTGCGCCGGACAGACGCTGCTGTGCAAAGCGCTGGGCCTGAAAGTACCGATGTGGGACGCCAAGCGCTTCGATCATGAGCGGATACTGGTGGAAGACACCGGGCCTGCGCCGACCCAGATTATCCAGACCACTCGCCTGGGCATCCCCCATGGCCGTGACGAACACCTGATGTACCGCTTCGTCGACGCCACGTATGCCCAGTGGTGCACACGGAACCCGCTGCGCCGGGGCCAGGTCGAAGGTCGCGATTATTTTTTGCTGTCCTGAAGTGACGGATTTGAAATAGATGAAATCCCCCTGTGGGAGCGGGCTTGCTCGCGAAGGGGCCGTGTCAGGAGCGGATAAGTTGAATGACACAGCGCATTCGCGAGCAAGCCCGCTCCCACAGGGGAACTGAGTGCTGTTGAAAGTAGCCTGCACCCTTTGGGGCCAATTGAAGATTTGATGGAGTTGCTTGTATGGGCCCATGGCTCGATAGCGTGACCGGGTGGCTCGCCGCCAATCCGCAGTGGCTGGCCGCTGCGGTGTTTATCGTCGCATTCGTGGAGTGTCTGGCGATTGCCGGAATTATCGTGCCCGGCACTGTGTTGTTGTTTGCCGTGGCCGTACTAGCCGGCAGCGGCGCACTGTCGTTGAGTGAAACCTTGCTGCTGGGTTTTCTCGGCGGGATTCTGGGCGATGCGGTTTCGTATTACCTGGGCCGTCATTTCCACCAGAACATCCGCCGTTTGCCCGGCCTGCGCCATCACCCGGAATGGATGGCCGGGGCCGAAACCTACTTCCAGCGTTACGGCATTGCCAGCCTGCTGGTCGGCCGTTTCATTGGCCCGCTGCGGCCAATGCTGCCGATGGTCGCCGGCATGTGCGACATGCCCTTCCCACGCTTCGCCGCCGTCAGCCTGCTGGCCGCTGCCGGCTGGAGCGTCGCCTACCTGCTGCCGGGTTGGGCCACCGGCGCGGCAATCCGCCTGCCATTACCGGAAGGTTTCTGGCTGCAAGCCGGGATCGTCGCCGGCAGTATCGCGGTGATGGTCGGCCTGAGCGTCAACAGCAGCCTGCGTCAGCATCGCCGCGCTACGCTGTGGATCAGCAGCATGAGTCTGTTGATTCTGCTCGGCCTGTTCGTCGGCTATCCGTATCTGAGTGCGCTCGATCAGGGTGTGATGACGCTGGTGCAGGAGCACCGTCAACCCGTGCTGGATGAGATTGCGGTCACCTTCACGCTGATCGGTGAATTCCGCAACATGTTCGTGTTCAGTGCATTGCTGACCGGCCTGCTGTTGCTGTGCAAGCAATGGCGACAGGCTATTTTCGTCGGCGGCACACTGCTGTTCACGGCGCTGGCAAACACCGCGACCAAGCAATTCTTCGCTCGTGTTCGACCGGAAGTTCTGACCGAACCGCTGACCAGCTTCAGCATGCCCAGCGGCCATGCGTCAGGGTCGTTTGCGTTGTTCCTGACCCTCGCCGTGCTGGCCGGACGCGGACAACCGCCGCGCATGCGCCTGACGTGGCTGCTGCTCGGCTGTATTCCGGCCATGGCGATTGCGCTGTCACGGGTGTATCTGGGCGCGCACTGGCCGACCGATATTCTGGCCGGGGCGATGCTGGCAGCGTGCGTCTGCGCTGCTGCCTTGTGGCTGAGCCAGCGCAACACGCCGCTCGAACCCATGCCGCAGAAAGTCTGGTGGCTGGTGCTGCCGGCACTGGTCGCACTGTTCGGCTTCTTCGTTCTGCGGCATTTGCCGCATACGATGCTGCGCTACGCGTACTGACGCTCAGGCGAACAACTCGCCCTGCAGTTCATCAAGCAGCGCCTGGATCGCATCCAGCCGCTGCTGCGGATCGTCGAGTTGCAGCAAGTCGATCTTGTCCTCTTCGGCGAACGGCAGCAGATACGCCAGTTGATTGGCCAGTGACTGCTGGCCCAAGGCCTCAGTGCCCATGTTCAAAGCCTCGACCATCGGGTGTTCGGCCAAGGCCTTGAGCAGCGCCACCAGATCGGCGTCTTCGTCCTGCAGCGGTTGCTCCGGCTCATCATCCAGCCACTCGACGTCAGCGAGTATCAACTGATCACGCTGCACTTCAGTGTGCAGCACCTGAAAACGCCGCCCACCCTGCACGCGAATCCCCAGCAGACCATTGTCCTGTTGCTGGAAATCGGTGATCCGCGCCTCGCAGCCGACCAGGGCAAAGCCTTCTGGCGCAACGCCGACCTCCTGGCCGTCAAGGATGCACACCACGCCGAAACCGCCGCCCTGTTTCATACAGCGGCCGATCATGTCCAGGTAGCGCGCCTCGAAGATCTGCAAGTCGAGGTTGCAGCCGGGAAACAGCACTGTGTTGAGCGGAAAAAGCGGCAGACTCATAGACATTTCCTTAGACCACCATCGACACCGCCAACGGCAGGAACACCGCCGTGGCCACGCCCATCAGACTCATCGCCAGCGCCGCGAAGGCGCCGCACTCATCGCTTTCCTGCAACGCCACCGAGGTGCCGACCGCATGCGCGGTCATGCCCAGCGCCATGCCGCGCGCCTCTGGGCTGTGGACACCGAGCCGGGTCAGCATGGCCGGGCCGAAGATCGCCCCGATCACCCCGGTGATCAGCACGAACACCGCCGCCAGCGCCGCGACGCCACCGATCTGCTCGGCCACCAGCATCGCTATCGGTGAGGTCACCGACTTCGGCGCCATGGTCATCAGGATCATATGATCGGCACCGAACCACCATCCCAACAAAACCCCCATGCCGGTGGCAACCACCCCGCCTATCACCAGCGTAGTAAAAATCGGCCAGAACAATTGGCGGATGCGTTTGAGGTTCAGATACAGCGGCACCGCCAGTGCCACCGTGGCCGGGCCCAGCAGAATGCTGAGGATCTCGGTGCTCTTGCGGTACTCGGCGTAGGTCAGGCCACAGCCGACCAGCACGCCGATCACCAACAGCATGGAGACCAGCACCGGTTGCAGAAAGATCCAGCGGGTTTTCTCGAACGCCGCCAGCACCAGTTGATAGGCACCGAGGGTGATGCCAATGCCGAATAGCGGATGATGGATGACCGAAGCCCAGGCACCTTGCCAATCGAAGAGCATCAGGTTTCCTCCGAGCGCGGTGCGTGACGTTTGACCAGGCGCTGCATCAGCACCCCGGCGAACGCCATCGACAGAATCAGCGACAGCACCAGCGCACCGACAATCGCCCAGAAGTCGGCGGCAATGGCCGAGGCATACACCATCACGCCCACCGCCGGTGGCACCAGCAGCAACGGCAGATAGCGCAGCAGGCTGCCGGCGGCAAGGTTCAGCGGTTCAGCGACTTCGCCGCGAATGATCAGGAACACCAGCAACAGCAGCAGGCCGATGATCGGCCCCGGCAGCACCGGCAGCAGCAAGTGGTTGAGCGCGGTGCCGAGCAATTGGAACAGCACCAGCATGGTCAGGCCACGTAACAACATCCGACATCCCCTGTGAAAAAGCGCCCCGCATTATAAGCACGCCGGCGCTATGCATCGGCATTCGCCAAAAGCATGGTCGGTTGACCGGAGCAAATCGCCATGTTGATCTACAGTGGTTCGCAGGGCGGTCAAATCCCCCACCTGAAAAACTATAAAACCGATGAACCCAAGGAGAGTCTCAATGCCCTATGTTCCAGTTGCAGAGCTCAAAGATTATGTCGGCAAGGAACTCGGACGTTCCGAATGGCTCACCATCGATCAGGAGCGCATCAACCTGTTCGCCGAAGCCACCGGGGATTATCAGTTCATCCATGTCGATCCGGTCAAAGCCGCGCAAACGCCTTTCGGCAGCACCATTGCTCACGGTTTCCTGTCGCTGTCGCTGATCCCGAAACTGATGGAAGACATCCTCGTGCTGCCGCAAGGCCTGAAGATGGTGGTCAATTACGGCCTGGACAGCGTACGTTTCATCCAGCCGGTGAAGGTCAATTCGAAAGTTCGCCTGAAAGTCGATCTGGCCGAAGTGACCGAGAAAAAACCCGGTCAATGGCTGCTCAAGGCCACCGCGACACTGGAGATAGAAGGCTCGGACAAACCGGCCTACATCGCCGAACCGCTGTCGCTCTGCTTCGTCTAAGTGCCCCGGATGCGAAGCGGCTCACGCTGTTTCGCGTTCCCTCTCTATATATGCGACACATAGCTGCGGCATACTCGGTCGCCTAATTGCCCGGATCCCGCTATGCGCCCACTCGCTTCTCTTGCACCCATTGCCCTGACCCTGATGCTCACCGCTTGCGGCGACGGCGAATCGCTGTTGCCCCCGGACGCACGGCTGCCGGACGGCGGACGCTATCGCGGCGAACTGGTCAACGGTTTGCTGCAAGGTCAGGGGCGCGTCGACTACCCCAACGGCAGCTGGTACGCCGGCCAGTTCGACAAGGGTCAGTGGCATGGTCAGGGCGAGTGGCACGGCAGCAACGGCGAGGTCTATCGCGGCCAGTTCCAGCAGGGACTGTTCGACGGTCAGGGCAGCCTGACCACCAACGCCAGCAGCTACACCGGCGGCTTCAAACTCGGCCGGCGCGACGGCGAAGGCACCCTCAAAGAAAACGCCATGACCTACCGTGGCGAGTTCAAGGCTGACCAGTATTCCGGGCTGGGCCGTCTGGAAATGGACGACGGCAGTTCCTATCAGGGCCAGTTCGCCCACGGCAAACCCAATGGCGAAGGCCAGCGCGGCGACTCTAGCGGCAATACATTCAGCGGCCACTTCGTCAACGGCCAACTCGAAGGCAATGGCACCTTCAACAGTGCCGATGGCGACATCTATGTCGGCGGCTTCAAGAACAGCCAGCTGCACGGCAAGGGCCGCTATGAAAACGCCGACGGCGATGTCTGGCTCGGCCAATTCAAGGAAGGCGCACTGACCGGCAAGGGTGAACTGATCGGTGCCGACGGCAGCCATTACGTCGGCTACTTCAACGACTGGCGCTTCAGCGGCCAGGGCCGTTTGAACCTGGCCGACGGCAGTTTCTACATCGGCGAATTCGACAGCGACAGTTACGCGGGACGTGGCACTCTGGTGCTGACTGACGGCACCGTCCTCAGCGGCACCTGGATCAACGGCCAGCGCGTACGTGACGCCGACGGCAAGCTGCTGCCCGACACCCTCGAACTCGGCCTGCTGGCCCAAGGCCGTCTGCTGGACGAGGCGCTGGCCGCCGTGCCCGCCTCAACGCCTGCGGTGGAGTTGTACACCCTGACCCTCGGTGGCGACGGCAAGCAAAGCGTGTTCCTGCGCGAGTCAGATTATGTCGCCAACATGCTCTCCACGCGGTTTGGCGCCTATGGACAAATCCGTCTGGTGAACCATCGCGACCATCTCACCGACCGACCGATGGCCACCCGCGAAAACCTGCGCCGCGCCGCGCAGACCCTGGCCGAGCGCAGCGGCCCGGAAGACCTGGTGTTCATCTACCTGACCAGCCACGGCACCGCCGAACACGAACTGGTGCTCGACCAGCCGCGCATGGAGCTGGCCGATCTGCCCGCCGACGAACTTGCCACGGTGCTGGCCCCGCTGAAAAATCGCGACAAGGTGATCGTGATTTCCTCGTGCTATTCCGGCGGTTTCATCCCCGCACTGAAAGATGAGCGCACCCTGATCATGACCGCCTCGCGCGCCGACCGCGTGTCGTTCGGTTGCTCGGAAGAAGCCAACTTCACCTACTTCGGCGACGCCTTGTTCGCTCAGGCACTGAACCAGACCGACGATCTGGAGCAAGCGTTCAAACTGGCCAAGGCCACCGTCGCCGAGCGCGAACTGGCGGACAACTTCGAAGCCTCGGAGCCGCAGATCTGGGCACCGAAAACCGTACTGGCGCACTGGCAACTGCTGCGTAAACAGCAAGCGAGAAAAGCGTTGCAGAGTGCTGCATTGAACGACGGAGCAACAAACAGCAACTAAGCTGAACAGTATCAAGGGAGAAACACTATGTACTTGACGCCTCAGCACGTTTTGCTTGCCGGAGCCACCGGACTGACCGGTGAGCATCTGCTCGACCGTTTGCTCAACGAGCCGACGATCACCCGCGTGCTCGCGCCGTCCCGTCGGCCGCTGGCGGAACATCCGCACCTGGAAAACCCGGTGGGCGACCCACAGACCTTTCTGCCGCAACTGAGCGGACGCGTCGATATCGCCTATTGCTGCCTCGGCACCACGATCAAACAGGCCGGTTCCGAAGCCGCGTTCCGCGCGGTGGATCTGGACATGGTCGTGGCCTTCGCCAAACGCGCACGGGAGATGGGCGCGCGGCACTTGATCGTGATCAGTGCGCTGGGCGCCGATCCGAAATCGTCGATTTTCTACAACCGGGTCAAAGGCGAAATGGAGCAGGCATTGCGCGCTCAGGACTGGCCGCAACTGACCATCTGCCGGCCATCGCTATTACTGGGAGATCGCAGCGAACCGCGCCTGGGCGAACAGCTTGCGGCGCCGTTTTCCAAGCTGATTCCCGGCAAGTACCGCGGCATCGAAGCCTGCCAACTGGCCCGGGCGATGTGGCGTCTGGCGCTGGAAGAACAGGACGGGGTGCGGGTGGTTGAGTCGGATGAATTACGCAAGCTCGGCAAATAACAGCGGGACTTTGTGGCGAGGGAGCTTGCTCCCGCTCGACTGCGCAGCAGTCGCCAACCCTGAAAGATGCGGTGTATCTGAAGGATTTAGTCGCGGGGTTTTGGGGCCGCTTCGCAGCCCAGCGGGAGCAAGCTCCCTCGCCACAGGAGTGCGCAGCGCTCCCCTACAATCCGCCCGTCGCCTGAAATCCCACGCCAATCACGGTCAGCAATGACAACGGCAACAACAGCGTATCGAGCACCGCACTCGCCGGCAGATCCACGCCCGGATAGCTCGGCGCCTCAGCCCCGAAGCGATCCATCGCGCAGCACCCGCCATTCATCGCATACAAATCCAGGCGCGTCCCGGAATACACCACCGGCGCCCCCGGTTTGGCCGCATCCAGCGTGCGCGCGGTGGCGCAGCCGGCCAGTTGCAGGGCCAGCATCATTGCCAGCAGCTTATTCATCGCTGCTCAGATGATGTTCGCCCCAGCGCGGCAGCATGTCCTGTGGAATACCCAGCAGATTGAGAATCCGCGCAACGACGAAATCGATCAGGTCGTCGATGGTCTGCGGCTGGTGATAGAAGCCCGGCGAGGCCGGCAGGATGGTCACGCCCATGTTCGACAGCTTGAGCATGTGTTCCAGATGAATGCTCGAATACGGTGCCTCGCGTGGCACCAGAATCAACTGGCGACGTTCCTTCAAGGTGACGTCCGCCGCGCGCTCGATCAGGTTGTTGCACGCGCCCGTGGCAATCGCCGACAAGGTACCCGTGGAACACGGCACCACGACCATCGCGGCCGGTGCGCCGGAGCCCGAGGCTACCGGCGACATCCAGTCTTCCTTGCCGTACACGCGGATCTGCCCGGCGGCCGCCCCGGTGTATTCGGTGAGGAACGCCTGCATCATCTGCGGCTTGGGCGGCAGCGTGACATCGGTTTCGGTGGCCATCACCAGTTGTGCGGCCTTGGAGATCAGGAAGTGCACTTCGCGATCTTCACGCACCAGACAATCGAGCAGGCGCAAACCGTACTGCGCGCCGGACGCGCCGGTCATCGCCAACGTGATGCGTTCCGGACCGCCGTTCTGGGAAAAAGTGTTCATTGCAGCGCCTCGGCGAGCTTGCCGTGCAGGCCGCCGAAGCCGCCGTTGCTCATGATCACCACGTGAGTGCCAGGCTGGGCCTGACTCTTCACGCGTTCGATGATGCCTTCGAGCGAATCGCTGACAATCGAGGGCACGCTGCACAGTGCGGCGGTGGCTGCCAGATCCCAACCGAGATTGGCCGGGGCGTACCAGATCACCTGATCGGCATCGACCACGCTGTCCGGCAGACCGTCACGGTGCGCGCCGAGCTTCATCGAGTTGGAGCGCGGCTCGATGATCGCGATCAACGGGGCGTCGCCGATGCGCTTGCGCAAGCCATCGAGGGTGGTGGCAATGGCGGTCGGGTGGTGGGCGAAGTCGTCGTAGATGGTGATGCCGCGCACTTCGGCGACTTTCTCCATCCGGCGCTTGACGTTCTTGAATGCGCTCAACCCGGCGATGCCCATCGACGGCACCACACCGACATGCCGCGCCGCTGCCAGCGCAGCCAAGGCGTTGGCGACGTTGTGCTGACCGGTCAGCTCCCATTCGACAGTGCCCTGGGACACGCCTTCGAACATCACTTCAAACGCCGAACCGTCATCCTTGAGCAACTTGACCTGCCACTGACCGCCGACGCCGGTGGTTTGCACCGGGGTCCAGCAGCCCATTTCGATCACACGCTGCAGGGCAGGCTCGGTGGTCGGGTGGATCACCAGACCTTCGCTCGGGATAGTGCGGACCAAGTGGTGGAACTGCCGCTCGATCGCCGGCAGATCGGGGAAGATGTCGGCGTGATCGAACTCAAGGTTGTTGAGGATCGCCGTGCGCGGACGGTAGTGGACGAACTTCGAACGCTTGTCGAAGAACGCGCTGTCGTACTCATCGGCCTCGATCACGAAGAACGGCGTACCGCCCAACCGCGCCGACACCGAGAAGTTCTGCGGCACCCCGCCGATCAGGAACCCCGGGCTCATGCCGGCGTGTTCCAGCACCCAGGCGAGCATGCTGCTGGTGGTGGTCTTGCCGTGCGTACCGGCAACTGCCAGCACCCAGCGCCCTTGCAGCACGTGATCGGCCAGCCATTGCGGGCCGGAGACGTAGGGCAGACCTTTGTTCAGCACGTATTCCACTGCCGGATTGCCGCGGGACATGGCATTGCCGATCACCACCAGATCCGGCGCCGGATCGAGCTGGGCCGGATCGTAGCCTTGGGTCAGCTGAATGCCCTGGGCCTCAAGCTGCGTGCTCATCGGCGGATAGACGTTGGCGTCGGAGCCGGTCACGTGATGGCCCAGCTCTTTGGCCAGAACCGCCATCGAGCCCATGAAAGTCCCGCAGATACCCAGAATATGAATGTGCATAGTCGACCTCGTAAAACATGGCCGCAGGTTAGCGTAGGGTGGGAAAAATCGCACCTTGTGTTTCGCCTGCGCCGACGCCTTCGCGAGCAAGCCCGCTCCCACAAGGATGGCGCTAATCCTGTGGGAGCGGGCTTGCTCGCGAATGGCGCGACGCGGTTCAACGGGAGATCGCGTGCTTACGCAGCTTTCTATAGAGGGTGTTGCGGCTGACCCCGAGCTGCTCCCACAAGGATGGCGCTAATCCTGTGGGAGCGGGCTTGCTCGCGAATGGCGCGACGCGGTTCAACGGGAGATCGCGTGCTTACGCAGCTTTCTATAAAGGGTGTTGCGGCTGACCCCGAGCTGCTCCCACAAGGATGGCGCCAATCCTGTGGGAGCGGGCTTGCTCGCGAATGGCGCGACGCGGTTCAACGGGAGATCGCGTGCTTACGCAGCTTTCTATAAAGGGTGTTGCGGCTGACCCCGAGCTGCTCCCACAAGGATGGCGCCAATCCTGTGGGAGCGGGCTTGCTCGCGAATGGCGCGACGCGGTTTAACGGGAGATCGCGTGCTTACGCAGCTTTCTATAGAGGGTGTTGCGGCTGACCCCAAGCTGCTGCGCGGTCTGGGTCATATGCCAACGTGTCTGTTCCAGCGCATTGAGTAGCGCCACACGTTCAGCGTCTTCCAGCGGATGCTCGGACTCAACCGACTTCAGCTCCAGCGTCGGCCGCGCCTGCCGAATCATCACCGGCAAATCCTCCAGCCCGATCCGCCCCTCATCGCACAACGCCGCCAATGTGCGCAGCACATTGCGCAACTGCCGCACGTTGCCCGGCCAGTTGAAGGTCAGTAACGCCTGACGCGCCGGTTCGTCGATCACAATCACTTCGCCATCCGCCTCCTCGGCCAGCAGGAAATCCAGCAACTGCGACTTGTCGCTGCGCTCACGCAACGCCGGCAACGCGACCTCCAGGCCATTGAGCCGGTAATACAGATCTTCGCGGAAACTGCCATCCGCCACCCGCTCCAGCAAATTACGGTGAGTGGCGCTGATGATCCGTACGTTGACCGCTTCCGGCTCGCCGCCGATCGGCACCACCTGCCGGTCTTCCAGCACCCGCAACAAACGGGTTTGCAGCGCCAGCGGCATGTCACCGATTTCATCCAAAAACAAAGTGCCGCCATCGGCCTGCTGCAGCTTGCCGCGCATGCCGTCCTTGCGCGCACCGGTGAAACTTCCGCCGCGATAACCGAACAACTCGCTCTCGATCAGGCTTTCGGGGATCGCCGCGCAGTTGAGGGCGACGAAGGCTTTGTTGGCGCGCTGGCTGGCGTGATGCACAGCCTTGGCAAAGGCTTCCTTGCCCGAGCCGGTTTCGCCATTGATCAGCAGCGGCACGTCGCGTTCGAATACCCGTAACGCCTTGCGGAAATCCGCTTGCAGTGCAGCGTCGCCGAGGCAAATGTTCGCCAGCGGTTGAAGCTTCGTCACGATTGGGGCCGGCAGGATCGGCGCCGGTTTACGCGATTCGCCGCGCAACAAGGCAAACAGATGCCGCCCGTCGCGGGTGCGCAGCGGCCAACTGGCGCTGGCATTGGCGCTGGCCCGACCGAGCAATTCATCCAGCGAACAATCGAAAAACGCTTCCACCGGTTTGCCGAGCAAACCACCGCGAATATGCCCGAGCAGGTTCAGCGCACTCTGGTTGACCGCACTGATCCGCCCTTCCCCGTCAAACGCCAGCAGCCCTTCACTGAACAGGCCGACCGATTCGGCCTGAAGATGGAAACGCAGCAGCCACTGATTATCGAAGCAACGCAGGAAATAGCAGCTCTCGATCATCTTCGCCGACAGATTGACCAGTGCCATAGTGTGGAACTGGCTCTGCCGCGAGACGTCATGGCGCGCCGAGGACACGTCGAGCACCGCCAGCAATTCGCCGTGCGGGTCGAACACCGGGCTCGCCGAGCAGGTCAGGCCGGTGTGGCGGCCGCGAAAGTGTTCGTCCTGATGGATGGTCAGCGCTTGGCGTTCGACCAGGCAGGTGCCAATGCCGTTGGTGCCTTCACAGGCCTCGCTCCAGTCGGCGCCGAGCCAGAGCCCGGCACGTTCGAAAATCTTGCGCTCGGCAGGCGCGGTGACGCAGTTGAGGATCACCCCGCGCGCATCGGTCAACAGCACCGCATGGCCGGCGCCGGACAGCTGCTGATGCAGGCTGCTCATTTCATTGCCGGCGATCTGCAGCACCTGTTGCAGGCGTTCGCGACTTTCGAGCACGCGTCCGTGCTCAAGCACGGTGGGCGCCATGGTCAGGGCCGGATCGAGGTGATAGTCCTCGAGACAGCGCAGCCACGAACGGGCAATCGAAGGGTCGGCACCGGGCCCGTGCAGGTGCGGCTTGCCCTGAGTGACGGTGAGCACCTGTTGGGCATGGCGACTCAAATGGTTGTCGTGCATTTCTTATTATTCTCCCCGAAAGGTCGACCCTTCCAGACTACCAACACTGACCTGTGGCGAGGGAGCTTGCTCCCGCTCGAGTGCGAAGCGCTCGCCAAAGCATATGAGCGGTAAACATTTCAGGACTGCTGCGCAGCCCAGCGGGAGCAAGCTCCCTCGCCACAAAAATCGACCGCTGGGCGATTGGCAGTCAGCATCCTCCAGCCATCGGCGCATTGCAATGCTGGCAAGACCACCCGGTCACAGGCTGTGCCAAAAGCGGTACAAACTGTCACCCCCTCTGTACCGAAACCATCACAGGCGCCGTCCGCCCGTCCGACACAAACCACGCAAGGCCTTGATTTGCCTGCCCTGCACGGCAGTGGCCCGACCTTTGCTCTACGCTTATAGCAAGCGCACTTGCGCGTTTCTCTAATAAGTACAAAGCCAAGGAGAACAAATCATGCGTTACGCTCACCCCGGTACTGAAGGCGCCAAAGTCTCGTTCAAGAGCAAGTACGGTAACTACATCGGCGGCGAGTTCGTCGCGCCTGTCAAAGGTCAGTACTTCACCAACACCTCGCCAGTGAATGGCCAACCGATTGCCGAATTCCCGCGCTCCACTGCCGAAGACATCGACAAGGCACTGGACGCCGCCCACGCCGCTGCCGATGCGTGGGGCGCGACCTCCGTGCAGGCGCGCTCGCTGATCCTGCTGAAAATCGCCGACCGCATCGAACAGAACCTCGAACTGCTGGCGATCACCGAAACCTGGGACAACGGCAAAGCCATCCGCGAAACCCTCAACGCCGACATCCCGCTGGCGGCCGACCATTTCCGCTACTTCGCCGGCTGCCTGCGCGCGCAGGAAGGCAGCGCTGCCGAAATCGACGGCAACACCGTGGCCTATCACATCCATGAGCCGCTGGGCGTGGTCGGCCAGATCATCCCGTGGAACTTCCCGCTGCTGATGGCCGCGTGGAAACTCGCTCCGGCACTGGCCGCCGGTAACTGCGTGGTGCTCAAACCTGCCGAGCAGACTCCGCTGGGCATCTGCGTGCTGATGGAGCTGATCGGTGATCTGCTGCCACCGGGCGTGCTCAACGTGGTGCAAGGCTTCGGCAAAGAGGCCGGCGAAGCGCTGGCCACCAGTAAACGTATCGCCAAGATCGCCTTCACCGGCTCGACCCCGGTCGGCTCGCACATCATGAAATGCGCGGCCGAGAACATCATTCCGTCCACCGTGGAACTGGGCGGCAAATCGCCGAACATCTTCTTCGAAGACATCATGCAGGCCGAGCCGACTTTCATCGAGAAAGCCGCAGAAGGCCTGGTGCTGGCGTTCTTCAACCAGGGCGAAGTCTGCACCTGCCCGTCCCGCGCGCTGGTACAGGAATCGATCTACGACGAGTTCATGGCCGTGGTGATGAAGAAAGTCCTGCAGATCAAACGTGGCGACCCGCTGGACACCGACACCATGGTTGGCGCGCAGGCGTCCGAGCAGCAATTCGACAAGATTCTTTCGTACCTGGAAATCGCCAAGGGCGAAGGCGCCGAGCTGCTGACCGGCGGCAAGGTGGAAAAACTCGAGGGCAATCTGGCGACCGGCTATTACATCCAGCCAACCCTGCTCAAGGGCACCAACAAAATGCGCGTGTTCCAGGAAGAAATCTTCGGCCCGGTGGTAAGCATCACCACCTTCAAGGACGAAGCCGAAGCCCTGGCGATCGCCAACGACACCGAGTTCGGCCTCGGTGCCGGCCTGTGGACCCGCGACATCAACCGCGCCTACCGCATGGGCCGCGCGATCAAGGCCGGTCGTGTGTGGACCAACTGCTACCACCTGTACCCGGCGCATGCCGCGTTCGGCGGGTACAAGAAGTCCGGCGTCGGCCGTGAAACCCACAAGATGATGCTCGATCACTATCAGCAGACCAAAAACCTGCTGGTGAGCTACGACATCAATCCGTTGGGCTTCTTCTAAAACCCTGGGCAACACAGATGATTCTGTGTTGCCTGTTCAATCGTCTTCGCGAGCAAGCCCGCTCCCACAGGGGATGTTGGGTTCGGCACAAATCCCTTGTGGGAGCGGGCTTGCTCGCGAAGGCGCCCTCAATGACACAACAATAGGCCTGGCCGCTCTGGCACGGCCCTTGCGTACCCGTCATTCAGGAATTGTCGTGAAAACTGCCGCTGCGTGAACAGCTTCCATCCACCTCAACCAATGCACCCGAAAGTCCAACAGATCGAACAATAAAAAACAGAGAGGACTTATGACTTCCACCACACAGCTCAAACCCACACTCGGCACCCTGCATCTGTGGGGCATTGCCGTCGGCCTGGTGATTTCCGGCGAATACTTCGGCTGGAGTTACGGCTGGGGCACGGCGGGCACCCTCGGATTTCTGGTCACGGCGCTGATGGTCGCGACCATGTACACCTGCTTCATCTTCAGCTTCACCGAACTGACCACCGCAATTCCCCACGCGGGCGGGCCGTTTGCCTACAGCCGCCGGGCGTTCGGCGAAAAAGGCGGGTTGATCGCCGGGATCGCCACGCTGATCGAATTCGTCTTTGCCCCACCGGCCATCGCCATGGCCATCGGCGCCTACCTCAACGTGCAGTACCCGGAGCTTGATCCGAAGGTGGCAGCGGTCGGCGCGTATTTCGTGTTCATGACCCTGAACATTCTCGGCGTCAGCATCGCCGCCACCTTCGAACTGGTGGTCACCGTGCTGGCGGTCGCCGAACTGCTGGTGTTCATGGGCGTGGTCGCACCGGGCTTCAGCTTCAGCAACTTCGTGCTCAACGGCTGGTCGGGTGCCAACGAGTTCACCCTGGGCTCGATCCCCGGAATCTTTGCCGCGATCCCGTTTGCCATCTGGTTCTTCCTCGCCATCGAAGGCGCCGCCATGGCCGCCGAAGAAGCCAAGGACCCGAAACGCACGATTCCCAAGGCCTACGTCAGCGGCATCCTGACCCTGGTGTTTCTCGCCATCGGCGTGATGGTGATGGCCGGCGGCGTCGGTGACTGGCGCCAGCTGTCGAACATCAACGATCCGCTGCCGCAGGCGATGAAAGCGGTGGTCGGCAACAACTCATCGTGGATGCACATGCTGGTGTGGATCGGCCTGTTCGGTCTGGTGGCGAGTTTCCACGGCATCATTCTTGGCTACTCGCGACAGTTCTTCGCTCTCGCCCGCGCCGGTTATCTGCCGAAAAGCCTGGCCAAACTGTCGCGCTTCCAGACCCCGCACCGGGCGATTCTGGCCGGTGGGGTGATCGGCATCGCGGCGATCTACAGCGACGGTCTGGTCAATCTGCAAGGCATGACCCTGACCGCAGCGATGATCACCATGTCGGTGTTCGGCGCGATCGTGATGTACATCATCAGCATGCTCAGCCTGTTCAAACTGCGCAAAACCGAACCGAACCTGGAACGCACCTTCCGCGCCCCGGGCTATCCGCTGGTGCCGGCGATTGCGCTGTTTCTGGCGGTGGTGTGCCTGGTGGCGATGGCGTGGTTCAACACGCTGATCGGTTGTGTGTTCCTGGGTTTCATGGCCGCTGGCTATCTGTACTTCCAGCTGACCGCCAGGCAACGCGCCGAAGCCCCGGCAGACGCTATGCTCGAAGGTATCTAGTTGCACCGGCACCGGGCTCATCGCCCGATGCCCGCTATATAAAAGTGCATGAAAATCCCTCTGTGGGAGCGAGCCTGCTCGCGAAGGCGGAGTGTCAGTCGACACCTGTGTTGAATGTCAGTCCGTATTCGCGAGCAGGCTCGCTCCCACAAAGGCTCATCTCCTGCACAAAAGCAGATTGCAGTAATGATTGGAGGACACCGCCCCATGGCCACATTTGCCCATTCCGTCGGCGCCCAGACCTACCGTTTCGACAGCCTCAAGGACGTCATGGCCAAGGCCAGCCCGGCGCGCTCCGGGGACTTTCTGGCTGGCGTTGCCGCGCTCAACGACGGCGAACGCGTGGCCGCACAAATGGCGCTGGCCGACATCCCGCTCACGCACTTCCTACAGGAAGCGCTGATTCCGTACGAGTCTGATGAAGTCACCCGACTGATCATCGACACCCACGACAAACAAGCCTTTGCCGTGGTCAGCCACCTCACCGTCGGCGGCTTCCGCGACTGGCTGCTCAGCGACGCCGCTGACGAAACCAGCCTGCGCGCCCTCGCTCCCGGTCTGACCCCGGAAATGGTCGCCGCCGTATCGAAGATCATGCGCGTGCAGGATCTGGTGCTGGTGGCGCAGAAGATCCGCGTGGTCACCAGGTTTCGCGGCACCCTCGGCCTGCGCGGGCGCCTGTCGACCCGTCTGCAACCGAACCATCCAACCGACGAACCGTCCGGCATCGCCGCGAGCATTCTCGACGGCATGCTGTACGGCAACGGCGACGCGATGATCGGGATCAACCCGGCCACCGACAGCATCGCCTCGATCTGCGCGATGCTGGAAATGCTCGACGCGATCATCCAGCGCTACGACATCCCGACCCAAGCCTGCGTGCTGACCCACGTCACCACTTCGATCGAGGCGATCAACCGTGGTGTGCCGCTGGATCTGGTGTTTCAGTCGATCGCCGGCACTGAAGCGGCCAATGCCAGTTTCGGCATCAACCTCAATGTCTTGCAGGAAGGCTATGACGCCGGGCTGAGCCTGAAGCGCGGCACTCTGGGGCAGAACCTGATGTATTTCGAGACCGGTCAGGGCAGCGCGTTGTCGGCCAACGCCCACCATGGTGTCGACCAACAAACCTGCGAAACCCGGGCCTACGCCGTGGCGCGGCATTTCAAGCCGTTTCTGGTGAATACCGTGGTCGGCTTCATCGGCCCGGAATACCTCTATAACGGCAAACAGATCATCCGCGCCGGCCTCGAAGACCATTTCTGCGGCAAGTTGCTCGGCGTGCCGATGGGCTGCGACATCTGCTACACCAACCATGCCGAAGCCGATCAGGACGACATGGACACCCTGCTGACCCTGCTCGGTGTGGCCGGGATCAACTTCATCATGGGCATCCCCGGCTCCGACGACATCATGCTCAACTACCAGACCACCTCGTTTCACGACGCGCTCTACGCGCGCCAGACCCTGGGCCTGAAACCGGCGCCGGAGTTCGAGCAATGGCTGGCGAACATGGGCATCTTCACCCAGGCGGACGGCAAGGTTCGCTTTGGCAACAACCTGCCGCCGGCCTTCCGCCAGGCGCTGGCGCAACTGGGATGAGTGTTATGGAAAAACCGCCTGTCGACCCGCAAAACCCATGGCTGGAACTGCGCCGCCTGACCCCGGCGCGCATCGCCCTCGGCCGCACCGGCACCAGCCTGCCGACCAGCGCGCAACTGGACTTCCAGTTTGCCCACGCTCAGGCACGGGATGCGGTGCATCTGCCGTTCGATCATGCCGGGCTCAGCGCGCAACTGCGCGAACGCGGGCGCGAGAGCCTGTTGCTGCATAGCGCGGCAACGGATCGCAACAGCTATCTGCAACGGCCGGATCTGGGGCGCAAGCTCAGCGACGCGTCGGCACAGACCCTGCGTGATTACGCTGCGGCGCACCCTGGCGGCGTCGATCTGGCGATTGTGGTGGCGGACGGTCTGTCGGCGCTGGCAGTGCATCGGCACACCCTGCCGTTTCTCGGCCGTCTGGAGGAACAAATGGCCGGCGACGGCTGGTCCGTTGCCCCGGTGGTGCTGGTGGAACAGGGCCGCGTCGCCGTCGGTGACGAAATCGGCCAGTTGCTCGGCGCGAAAATGCTCGTAATGCTGATCGGAGAGCGCCCGGGCCTCAGCTCGCCCGACAGCCTGGGGTTATATTTCACCTACAATCCAAAGATCGGGCTGACCGATGCCTACCGCAATTGCATCTCCAACGTGCGGCTTGAAGGTTTGAGTTACGGGATGGCGGCACATCGCTTGCTGTATCTGATGCGCGAAGCCTGTCGGCGGCAGCTGTCGGGGGTCAATCTGAAGGACGAAGCACAGGTTCAGACGCTGGAGTCGGACGCTGGTGCGGACATGAAGGGAAACTTCCTACTCGATCCGCCCACAACCTGAACCGTTTCCGCATTGCGTTTCTGCGCTGCTTTCAGGCAGGATCGATGCACGGCCGCAGGGTTTCCCATCGCCGTCAGAGCAGTTGAAGACAGCCACTTGAAGACGAGACCTATCATGCGGATTATTCAAGCGACCCTCGAACACCTGGATTTGCTGACCCCGTTGTTCGTCAAATATCGCGAGTTCTACGGTTCCCTGCCTTACCCGGATTCCTCCCGCGCGTTTCTCGAAAAACGCCTGCGCCGCAAGGAATCGGTGATTTATCTGGCCCTGGCCGATGATGACGACAAGAAACTGATGGGTTTCTGTCAGCTGTATCCAAGCTTTTCCTCGCTGTCGCTCAAGCGCGTGTGGATCCTCAACGACATCTATGTCGCCGAAGACGCCCGCCGCCAACTGGTGGCCGACAACCTGATCCGCACCGCGAAGAAAATGGCCAAGGAAACCCAGGCCGTGCGCATGCGCGTTTCCACCAGCAGCAATAACGAAGTGGCGCAGAAGACCTACGAGTCGATCGGCTTCAAGGAAGACACCGAGTTCAAGAACTACGTGCTACCGATCAGCGACGAGCTCTAGCACTCATCAAGGGCCTGTTGTGGCGAGGGAGCTTGCTCCCGCCGGGCTGCGAAGCGGCCCCACCTCAGTCATCTCAACAGGTCAGGCAAATCAAGGCTTGGGAGTGCTCCGCCCTCCAGCGGGAGCAAGCTCCCTCGCCACATCAACCTTGCCGCCACCATCAATGCCTGCCTGACATTTGTTCACACCCCGACATCCCTCGCTACAAAACCAACGCGCTTTTCACCTCTCAGCCCGTATAATCCCGAGCTTTCCGGCTTGTAAGAAAAACTACACCCCGCTGTAGGCTTACACCCGAATCATCCGCACAGGCTTGCCGAGTCAGGCCATCACCACAGGTGCCCCCATGGATTTCAACCCGCTCGACCTTATCCTGCATCTCGACGTGTATCTCGATTTGCTGGTAACCAACTACGGGCCGTGGATCTACGCGATTCTGTTCGCTGTCATCTTCTGTGAAACCGGTCTGGTGGTGATGCCGTTCCTGCCGGGCGATTCGCTGTTGTTCATTGCCGGCGCGGTAGCGGCGGGTGGTGGCATGGATCCGGTGCTGTTGGGCGGTCTGCTGATGCTCGCGGCGATCCTCGGCGACAGCACCAACTATGTGATTGGACGAACCGCGGGTGAAAAACTCTTCAGCAACCCGAATTCGAAAATCTTCCGCCGCGACTACCTGCAGAAAACCCACGATTTCTACGACAAGCACGGCGGTAAAACCGTGACTCTGGCGCGTTTCCTGCCAATCATCCGCACGTTTGCCCCGTTCGTCGCCGGCGTCGGGAAGATGCCGTACCCGCGCTTCTTCGCTTTCAGCGTGTTCGGCACCATCCTCTGGGTCGGCGGCCTGGTGACCCTGGGTTACTTCTTCGGCAACGTGCCATTCATCAAGAAAAACCTGTCGCTGCTGGTGGTCGGCATCATCCTGCTGTCGCTGGTGCCGATGATCATCGGTGTGGTGCGCAGCCGTTTCGGCGGCGCCAAAGCTGAAACCCACTGATCCGATGTGGTCACTGAGCGCCTGGCGTCGCCGGCGCATTCTGGCCAGGCACCCGATTGCCGACGAGATGTGGCAACGGGTGCGCCATCATCTGAGCTTTCTCGACGGCATCAGCGCCGCCGAAGACCAGTGGCTGCGTGAAGCCAGCGTCCTGTTCCTCGAAGAAAAACACCTGACCGCCCTGCCCGGTGTCGAACTGCATCAGGAACAACGCCTGCTGCTCGCCGCCCAGGCCCAGTTGCCGTTGCTCAATCTGGGCGACTTGAACTGGTATCAGGGTTTCCACGAAATCGTCCTCTACCCCGATGACTTCCTCAGCCCGCAACGGCATCGCGATGCCAGCGGGGTCGAGCACGAGTGGGACGGCGAGCACAGCGGCGAAGCCTGGCAACAGGGGCCGATCATCCTCGCCTGGCCGGGCGTGATGGCCAGTGGTGGCTGGGAAGGCTACAACCTGGTGATCCACGAACTGGCGCACAAACTCGACATGCTCAATGGCGACGCCAACGGCCTGCCGCCGCTGCACGCCGACATGCGCGTCAGCGACTGGGCCGAGGTCATGCAACACGCTTACGATGACCTCAACCGCCAGCTCGACCGCAACCCCGATGCCGAAACCGCCATCGACCCCTACGCCGCCGAGAACCCGGCGGAGTTCTTCGCGGTCACCAGCGAATACTTCTTCAGCGCCCCGGATCTGCTGCACGCGGCTTATCCACAGGTCTACTTGCAGCTGCAGCTTTTCTACCGGCAGGATCCGTTGGGCAGGCTGCGGCAACTTCAGGCCACAGACCCGGTCTATCAGGCGCACGAGTAAGCGCTGCACGACTTCTGGTACGTGGCGTCGGCTTAGGAATATGCCTATAATCGCCGCCACTTTTTGGTCAATCCGGCCAAGTGTTTTTGGTCAACTACGGGGGCAACGCCCAATGAGCTACAGCAAGATTCCGGCTGGCAAAGACCTGCCGAACGACATCTACGTCGCGATCGAGATCCCGGCCAACCACGCGCCGATCAAATACGAAATCGACAAAGACAGCGATTGCCTGTTCGTTGACCGTTTCATGGCCACCCCAATGTTCTACCCGGCCAACTACGGTTACATCCCGAACACCCTGGCTGACGACGGTGATCCCCTCGACGTGCTGGTTGTGACCCCTTACCCGGTTGCTCCAGGCTCGGTGATCCGCGCGCGTCCAGTCGGCATCCTGAACATGACCGACGACGGCGGCGGCGATGCCAAAGTCATCGCAGTCCCACACGACAAGCTGTCCCAGCTGTACGTCGACGTGAAGGAATACACCGACCTGCCACCGCTGCTGATCCAGCAGATCGAGCACTTCTTTGCAAACTACAAAGATCTCGAAAAAGGCAAATGGGTCAAGATCGAAGGCTGGGACGGCGCTGACGCCGCTCGCGCTGCGATCACCAAGTCGGTTGCTGCCTACAAGGGCTAAGCGCCTGCTTGCTGCATGACGCTTGAAGAAAACCCCGGTTGATCCGGGGTTTTTTGTGCCTGGGAAAAGTCGTCTTAAACAGCGTGTTTACGACGGACTACAGAAAAGTTTTAAGGCGTGTAATTTCCCACAAGCACGTCTTACATCCAGTCGCAAAATACAGCCGCTTTTTGAACACCCAGTTTATTCAAACCGCTCTAGCACGGCCGTAGACTCCGTGTTTATGAGAAAGAACACTAGCGGTCCAAGATTCAAGGCACTCCTGGAAGCAGCGAACATCACCACCACGGGATTCGCAAAGTTCTGGGGCACGGAAGCCCAAAATATTCATAACTGGTACACCCGGGGCGTCCCGGCGTATCGCATGGAGGAAGTCTCACGCCTGCTCTCGGTCAACAGCGACTGGCTGAAAACCGGCGAAGGCACCAAGGAATCACCCCGCCTGCACACCCCTGCCAGCAACGGCGATATCTTTGACGCGCAGTCCGTCAACGGCGTCTATTCGATCATCGACCCCAACGACATCGAATTGCCATTTTTCAAGGAAACACCGCTCAGCGCCGGCGCCGACAAAACCCACGTCATCCTCGACCCCGAACATACCGTCCGCCTGCCCCGCGCCCACCTCGCCCAACTGGAAATCCGCCCCGGCGACGCCATCTGCGCACACATGATCGGCAACAGCATGGCCGAGCGCATCGAAGACGGCTCGATCATCGGCATCGACCGCGGCCTGACCCAGGTGGTCGACGGCGAAATCTACGCCATCGAACACGACGGCATGCTGCGCATCAAATACCTGCACCGCATGCCCGGCAACGCCCTGCGCCTGCGCAGCCACAACAGCGCCGAATACCCGGACGAAATCTTCCGCGCAGCGCAGATCGATGAGCAGCGAATACACATTCTGGGCTGGGTATTCTGGTGGTCGACTCTGGGCAAACGCCGGCCGGTGGTGCCGTTTCTCTGATCGGATACGGATCTTCAACCCTGCACCAAACCCTGTGGGAGCGAGCCTGCTCGCGAAGAGGCCCCGAAAATCAGTACAAATCGCGAATTTTGCCCCCCGCGGTGGCTCTATTCCGCAGTTGAGGCTGGGAATCCCCAACAAAACTCAGTATCCTGCGCCCCACATTTTGCGCATCGCCCCGCTCCCGCGGCTCAGATGACGCCTGACGCGGCAGACCAACGTCTGGCCAAGTCCCACAGCCGGACGCAGATCCGGGTGTACGTTTTGAAGGCTGACGCGGTTTACCAAAAATAAACCAAGCCAGTCCCCGAGAAGCCGGCCACAAGCCGGCTTTTTAATGCCTGCAGTAAAGTCCCCATCAGCGATTAGCGAGGTAGATCAACATTCCTTGCTGATCCAACTCTTCAGCCGATGGCAAATCAGACGGCAGCAGCTTGTTCTCGTGCATGAAATCAAGCTGCAGCACGTTCCCCTTCAATACTTGATGCACTTGTGTTGCCTGACTGGCTAGGTCGATCAAACTGGCGCTGGCCTGCTGGTCGTAGTTTCCGGGAACGAAACGTCGCAATGGATCGCTCAAAATCGCCGTAAGGGTCTTCCCAAACTCAGCGTGATCAGTCGTGAGTTTCTGAGCGACAGTGAGAGCAGCTTTTTGCTCACCCAGTTCCGACAGCGCCTGAATTCGCCCCTGCCCTGAAGCCAACCATGAGCGATAGCTCATCGAAAGCTCAAAGGCACGTAGATACTCCTTTTTATCGGCTGTGAGCTTGCGGACCACACCATGAAAATAATTCTGGCCAACAGCGCATTGAGTCTCGGCTATGGATAACTTCTCATGAACAAGTTTGGGCGAAACGTAATGCTGAAGATCAGCCAGCGTACTCATCGCTGCACTCACAGGTGCAAAGTTGCCCATCCACTGCTTGTCGTCAAACCACTTCTGATTTGCCTTTACCTCATTTACAGCATCGCCAATAACTGAAAGCTGCCGCTCAATCCCCTGTAGCTTTCGATAAATCATGGCAAAGCCGACAGCACTCACAACCAGGTTGGCGACCTGAAGTCCCATCAACACCTGGCCTTGCATCATCAACTTCGACAACTGCCCATTAAGTACTTCTGATGGCGGCTCAGTGCTGACAGAATCACCCTCTCTCAACCAGGCAACGACCTTTTTCGTGACCTTATCCCGGATCACACCGCCGACACGCTCAAGCTCACCAGACTGAAGTCCAGCCGCGAGCCACTCCGGCACTTTAAATACAACGCTCAAATCAATCATCGAAAGCGCCCTCAAATGCCGAGCTCATCTGAGCACACATCATTTTCTGCCTGAGCATCGCGATATGCAGAACGCAGGGCACGGTCACTCGGAACGCGGGGCCAGCCAAATCAATAGCAGTCCAGATGCCGGTGAGGATCCAGCCGATTGGCCCCATGAAAACAGCTAAACCACGGCCGAGTGCAGCGCTAGCTGCCCCACCGGCGGCCAACGTGATGCCATAGCCCAAAAGCTGTTTGGCCATCGCACTGGCGATGATTGCCGACAATTGGTAGGTAACTACGCCTGCTGCCCTGGCTCCCAATAGAGTCAGGAGAGACGCACCAGACAGCAGCGCACTCAGATCACTTTTACCAAGACCTGCCTCTTTGAGAATAGCTTCCATGTCCGCACGCTCTTGCCCTTCAGCTTTTTTCAGCGCGTCACGCAAAATTTTCTGAATCAGTTCTTCCTCGAGTTGAACCAGACCAAAGGAGTCGATTTCTTTTACGCCAAATTTGCTGGCTACATCCTTCACAACCTCATGGTATTCCGGCCCCTCGCTGCGAAAGAGATTGACGAAACTATTGCCTCCGAACAAACGGATCTCATTGAGTATCAGACCGGGATAGCGTTGATGATTGGGGTTATGCGCTTTGTAGAGTTCTTTCCCAGACAAGCTTTCAGTAGTACTGGCTTTAAGAATGTATTCGACCAGAGGGTTCAGATCCTCATTCGAAGCTTTTGCCATCACGTCTTTGGTTGAAATTGAAGTCATCGTGCAGCTCCTTTTAATCCTTTTAATCCATGTCTATAAATGCAGTGATGAGCCTTAAGCTACGCGGGTACCAGCCTCGATCTTTTGAAGCGCCGCGAACAACTCATCCACCTGTTTTGAGTCGAACAAGTCATCTGGCCCTTTAGGGGTGATATCGGTGAACGGCGATTTATAGAGCAGATTCGCATCCATCGCCCCATGTTCCGTGAGGTGATGTATCACCAAATTGCTGAACTCGATCTGACTGGCATTCAGTGCTCTTCCTGCCAAAAAGCCCGATAGCGCATCAGTTGCCGCGTCGCGATCCAATCCCACCAGGGAGCGAATGAACAAACCCAAGCCTTTAGCTTGTTCACGCGCGCGACTGATCTCGCCTGCACCCGCCCCGCTTTCAACCAACATCTGCTCAAGCGCTTCAAGATCCAGCGCAGTTAGCGGCTGATTCCGTCGCAGCTTCTGCAAAGACAAATGATCCTGATGCGCCCTCAGAAACGCACGGGCCTTGTCACGAAAACGCTCGAAACTTGCCGGGTTCACCATCGAAGGCATGATCACTTCGTCGATTTGGCCCAGCTCATCTTCAAAATCGGTATAGACGCGAACACCTCGTCCCTTTTCCAGCAATTTGATCAAGCTGCGTAGTTTGCGACGCGCCTGCTCGAGCATAGAAACCGTTACGTCTTCCCACCATTCCTGACTCGCCACGGCCTCGACCATCAGCAAATGCTCAGCAATCGCCGGGATGTTGCTTTGGCCCAACAGCGCCTCAGCCAGCTCCCGAACCTTTTCGCTCAAGTTGGCGAAGCCTTGCTCGGCATTGAGAACGCAAAGCTGCAGTCTCAGTAGCAAAAGGTCGAAACGTTTGGCTTCCTCATCCTCCTCCGCCAACTGAGTCGGTAGCCCGGACAGATGCTCGGCAAGCTCCTGCAGTTGGGTGTCACCGAGATCCTTCCAGATACTGGCAGCGGAGAACCGCTCAACCCAGTAACGCTTTGGTCGAACCATAAAGTTATCCAGCGTCATGGCACTGACTCGCTCGTGTAAACCACGGGCAATGTCATCACGCAGTTCATCGTCGCTATAGATGATGGAGTAGGTGCCGCAAGACTCTCTGGCATCAACACTCTTTCGGCGTCGATCCAGCGCCGCCAACACCTGCAAACGCGCTTTGAACAAACGCTGCCCCAGTGGCTCGCTCAACGTGCCCTCAGTTGGCTCAGGGTTCTGGTTGAAATATTCCAGGTTCTGGCAGAAATCAAAGATGAAGAAATCTTCTTTGTCCTGATCTGGCCCGAACAAGTCATCGCATAATCGCGTACCACGTCCAACCATTTGCCAGAACTTGGCTTTAGAGCGAACGATCTTGAAGAACACCAGATTAACCACTTCCGGCACATCAATCCCGGTGTCGAGCATGTCCACCGAAATGGCAATGTGCGGAGCTTTGTCCTTGATCGAGAAATCATCAATCAGGGATTGTGCGTAATCGGTTTTATAAGTCACCACCCGAGCGAAAGCACCCTTCTTGTCCGGATAGCTCGCGTCGAACCGCTCGGCAATAAACTGAGCATGAGCATCGTTCTTGGCGAAAATAATGGTCTTGCCCAACCGGTCGCCGCCCGCCACTTTGTGGCCACGCTCCATCAACGTTTGCAACACTTTGTCGACCGTGTCGGTATTGAACAACCAGCGGTTGACTGCATCAGCACTGACCTCGTCGGGGACTTCTTGCTCTTCGCCCCATTCGAGTTCGTCCCATTGATCCTTCTCGTCTTCAGGCAGCTCGTCGTAGCGGATCCCTTCGCGCTGGAACTTTAGCGGCACCGAAACCCCACGCGGCCTGACCAAATAGCGCTCGGCAATCGCGTCATCCAACGTGTATGCATCGGTCGGTACACCGCTTTCGAGGTTGAACAGGCTGTAGGTATTGCGGTCGATTTCATCTTTAGACGTTGCGGTCAGTCCCACCAGCAACGCGTCGAAGTAGGAAAAAATCGCGCCGTACTTTTGGTACACCGAACGGTGCGCCTCATCGATGATGATCAGATCGAAATGACCGACACCGAAGCGCCGCTGCCCTTCCTGCTTCTCATCGATCAGGCCCATCATCGTTGGGTAGGTCGAGACGTAGACTCGTCCCTCGGTGTTCTTCTCAGTCACCAGATTGACCGGCGCCGCGTTGGGCAAAAATTTCTTGAACGCATTCGCAGCCTGATTGACCAAGGCCACTCGGTCTGCCAGAAACAGAATGCGTTTGGCCCAATTACAGCGCATCAGCAAATCGCTCAAAGCGATGACTGTCCGGGTCTTGCCGGCCCCGGTCGCCATGACCACCAACGCTTTGCGCTGGTGATCCTGCTCGAAGGTTTCACCAATACGGCGAATGGCCCGTTGCTGGTAGTGCCGCTCGACAATGAGCGGATCAATCGTCGCCTCGCCCAACTTCTTGCGGCTGCTACGACGTTGAATCAGCAGCGCCAATTCGGCCTTCTTGTGGAAGCCCTGAATGAGGCGTGGCGGGTAAAGCAAGTCATCCCACAGCCAGTGTTCGTAGCCATTGGTAAAATAGATCAGCGGGCGCTGGCCGAACATCGCCTCCAGGCAATCGGCGTACAACTTGGCCTGTTGCTGCCCCTTGCGGGCATCGTGCTGCGTACGCTTGGCTTCTATCAACGCCAGCGGTTTGCCGTCGTCACCCCACAGCACGTAATCGACAAAACCTTGTTCTTTGCTATTTGGCATACCCGCGACTTCGAACTCGCGATCACGGGCGGCATTCAGTGGCCAGCCTGCCTCGTGCAGCAACTGATCGATAAACAGGTCACGGGTTTGTGCTTCGTTGTAATCGTGGTTATCCGGCTGACTGGCGTTGGCGGCTTTTGCAGCGGCCACATCAGCACGTAGCTGGGCCAGTTCTTGATCCAGCGCGGCATTTTTCTTCTGTGCTTGCGCCAGCGCGGCGTCTCGTTGAGCCAGTTCGCGTTCAAGCTTTTGCAGTTGCGCCTGAGTTTGCGTGGCGGCGATTTGCGGCGGCTTGGGCAATAGCGCCGAGTCGAACTTTAATGCGCCATCCGGTTTGCCCGCCGCGCTGCGTGCGTAATGCCGTCCCAACCAATAAGCCACATGAAACAGTTCGCTCAGCACCGCTTTGGCGTCTTGCTCGCGCACTTGCCGGGCGCTGTGCACGGCATCGTTACCGCGCTTGCGGATGACTTCCATTTTGGCGTGGAGCATCGGCCCGGTCAGGGTCTTGAATGTTGGCTCAAACAGGAACGCCGACAAGTCGCTTTTGTACGGCTGTTTCAGGCTGCGATCAGCCTGAAACAGCCACGCCACCAGCAACTCCAGCGTGCGCCGGGCATAGAAGCAGGACGTGCGCGGATCCGCCAGCACATTGGCTTCAGCCTTCAGCGCCTCGGCATGCAGCCCGGGCCATTCAGCGCGCAAGAAGGCAAAGTTACTCATATCAACGTCCTTGAAATATGGCGGCAACGTCCAGCCGATCGGTCAGGTAGGGGGTGAATCCGGTGAATAGGATACAAAGTGCCAGCATATCGCGCATCTCTATATTGCCTTCAACGCTACCGGGCTTACCGCCATGGCGGATGCCGGGATAGTCGCAGGTGAAACCATAGAGGCTTTTCAGCGCTTGGCGAACCTTGGCGTGGGGCCAATGCGGGAGTTGGTCGCAGATGCTCGACAGCGCGTATTCATTGACCTGCGGATTGTTGCGACCGAGGGCTTCCAGCAAATTGATGTGTTTCTGCAGGCAGGTTTTGATCCGTCCTTCACCGCCCCTGTCGTGCAGGTCGCGAAAGGCTTCGTCAAAATCCCTTTGCAGGGTATGCAGGTGCGGATGCTCAGCGTTGCTGTTGCGCAGGCCTTGAACCAGATTGGCGAACAGGCCGAGGACTGTCGGATACAACCGACAGGGGCGGCGTAGTTCATAGTTGAGGTTGTAGGTGTCGATGAAGTTGGCGAGGCGATTGAAATACGCATTGGCCAGTGCGTCGCCGGCCAGTTCGTCGAGCACTTCGTAGGCGGTTTGCAGGAAGCTCAGCAGGGATGATTCGTCGATCAGGTCATCGGCGCTGATCTGCCGGAAGGCTCGAACGCTCTGAGGTGGATCGTCGATGATCTCGGCCAGAGCGGCCATGGATGGGGGCGTTTTTAAGGCAGGCATTAACGCCCGGTACAACTCGCAGAACAGATCGGCAGGCGCCGATCCGTGCCGTGCCAAGGGGCTCCAGAGCTCGCGCCAGGTTCGGGACCAGACTGGGAGCAGGGAACCGCGCATGGGTTAGAGTTCGCCTCGGAAGGCGCGGTGTTGGAGGACGGAAAATAATTTCTCTAATTGATCAAGTTGAATCCGATATATTGAGACTAAAGACTCTATCGAACGCACTTTGAGAACAAACTCCTCCTGCCTCTCTATACTTGGTAATATTACAGGGATTCTTTTAACATCCGCTAAGTTTATCCCTCGCACAGCAACACCTTTAATATGCTTAGCCATCCAGCGCTGGACTCCTGCGGTACGCAGACACTCCCTAGCAAAAACAGGTAATACCTTCGACTCATCAACAGCTAACCGAGCAGTATCCTGTGTGATATTTGCCCCCTCAAGCTCTGGAGGCACACTTGCCAACCTTCCAACATGTCCTCGAATAGACATGAGGATGTCCCCCTCCTTCAGAAGCGAACGCTTAAACGCAGTAGATATTTCGACGGTAGTTTTACGAACAGATTTGATATCTATTCCTCCATCTTTCATATCAACAACCCGCACGTAGCTAACGCCTTCATCTTGATCAGGGCCCGGCATAAGAATCCCATAGCTGATCGGCCGAAGCGGCGACACAAGATCAATGAGAGGACTGACGGGCAGTTGATGTGGATTGTCAAACGGATCACCAAACATTTCGTTAAAAATAGCTTGGGTGAGATTCTCAAGCTCACTTATGGCCGCACGGCGCATAAGGCGAAGAGAATCAGCTTGATCCAGAGCTTGCGCTATGCGTTTTTGCTGCTGTAAATCCGGCAGAGAAAATGAAAGAGACAAGCAACGTTCAATATTCAAATTTGAAATGCTAGTAGTTTTATTCCCAAAACTTCTTGCCAGCGCCTGGATTCGATCTGAAGAAAACCACCAATATAAAAAACGTGGAAAAATCTTTTCAGGATTCGCTCGAAGCACAGTAACGAACCCACCAAAACTTGCCTTCCAAGGAAGCTCCGAAATCCAGCAGCACTTCCCCACCAGATTCCAGCTATTGGCACTAGAAATTAAGATATCACCCGATTGCAAAATTTTATCACCGCGCCTTACCAAACGCTCATCCACAGCCCAAACATCACTCAAAGAAAGTGATGCTTGAATATTTTTAGTACGTAGGCAAGCCACAGAGTTTTCAGTTCCAACAGGTACAACATCTTCGGGCTTGAACGTTATTCCGCGTATAAACGTTGCCACCTCACCCAAGGTAACTGTAACAGGCAAGGTCATTCCAAAATTCCTCGAAGGTTTTGCATCCCCTGCCGGATCTTCTCGTCCAGCTTGGACAATACAGTAAATATTTCCGCAGGAGTTCTGAGTTCTACTTCCTCATGTACTATTTCTTTGTAGCGACTGATGCTGAGGTCATAACTTTGCGCAACAATTTCGTCTTTCGGCACGCAAAAGCTCTGTGCTGTACGCGAGCGAGAGATCTCCGCTCCCTTCCGTTCATTCCAGCGCGTTAACACATCAGGTAGATTGTTTTTCGAGTGATCCTCTTCGCTCAGCGCAATGCTCGGAGCAACGCCCAGTTTGTCCTCACTGAGCAACGGCGTGCGCTTGTCGTCCAAGCTCATCCCATCGGCTTGCAGATCGTAGAACCAAACGCTATCCGTACCGCCAGAATTGGTTTTTGTGAATAACAGGATTGAAGTCGCAACCCCCGCATAAGGCTTGAATACGCCACTTGGCAGTTTGACGACGCCATCTAGCTTATGATCTTCAATGATCATGCGACGCAACTCTTTATGCGCCTTACTCGATCCAAACATCACACCATCAGGCACAATTACTGCCGCACGGCCACCTGGCTTAAGTAAACGCAAAAACAACGCCAAAAACAACAACTCGGTCTTCTTAGTCTTGACGATCCTCTGCAGATCTTTTGCCGTGCTTTCATAATCCAGACTCCCGGCAAACGGTGGGTTCGCCAGAATCAAACTATAATGCTCAGCCTCCCCTGCCGTATTTTCCGCCAGAGAATCGCGATAACGAATATCCGGATTCTCCACCCCGTGCAACATCATGTTCATACTGCCAATCCGCAGCATGGTGTTGTCGAAGTCGAAGCCGTGGAACATACCATGGTGAAAGTGTTCACGCTGCGCAGCATCCAGCAGCAGACCTGGATTCTTCTCACGCAGATATTCACCCGCCGCGACCAAAAAGCCGCAAGTACCGCTGGCCGGATCACAGATCACGTCGTTCGGCTGCGGTGCGGTGAGTTCAACCATCAACTGAATGATGTGTCGTGGCGTGCGGAATTGACCGTTCTGCCCGGCGCTGGCAATTTTGCCGAGCATGTATTCGTATACGTCGCCCTTGGTGTCGCGATCTTCCATCGGAATGTCGTCGAGCAAGTCCACCACTTTGGCCAGCAGCCCCGGCGTCGGGATAGTGAAGCGCGCATCGCGCATGTGATGGCTGTAGGTGGAGTCATCGCTGCCGATGGTTTTCAGGAACGGGAACACGTGATCGGCAATGACTTCAAACATGTCAGCCGGCGCCAGGTTCTTGAAGTGCGACCAGCGGTAATCGTTGTAATTGCAGCCCCGTGCGTCCAGGCCTTCGGGGAAGATGCGGCGCTCCATCGGCTGCTTCAGACGATTGGACTTGTTCTCTTCAAGGGTGTGCAATTCATCCAGACGACGCAGGAACAGCAAATAGGTCAGCTGCTCCATGACCTCCATCGGGTTGGAGATACCACCCGACCAGAAGGCATTCCAGATTGCGTCGATTTTGCTTTTGAGTTCGCCGGTGATCACCGTGTGTTGCTCCATAGCTCACGCGCCCGATCAGCAGGCGCTAAAAAGTGGGGGATGATAGCGCCTGGGCAAAGCTTGCGTATGCCAGACGGCGGAATTTATTGCGCAGGGATGTTCTGTAGGACAAAACCCTTTCCGGTCAGTCATTCAATGTGTGAGTGTGCTGGGACACAGCGGCTTACGCTTTCACGGCATCAGCGCTTACTCTCGAAGGCATCCTCAGCGAGCGTTAATTTATACTCGCCCGCCGGTCAGTTCAAAAACACCCATCAGCACAGGGATGCGCCATGTCCGTTCCAACCTACGATCAGTTCATTGAGCCGATCCTGCGTTTTCTCGCCACAAGACCCGAGGGTGCAATTGCTCGGGACGCTCACGAAGCGGCAGCCAAAATGCTGCAACTAAAAGAAGCGCAGCGTGAGGAGCTGATCGCGAGTGGTCAGGCCACCTACAAGAACCGATCAGGCTGGGCGCACGACCGTCTCAAGCGTGCCGGTCTTTCCAGCAGTGCCAAACGCGGCTACTGGAAATTGACCGATGCAGGCGTGCAGTACGCCAAGGAGCATGCATTTCCGCTGTCGGCCAAGGATGTGGAGCATTTAGCAATCGGCTACATGAATGTGAAGCTGAAAGTCGCGCCTGATGCCGAGCCACTGGATGACCAACCAAACGTTGAGCCAGATCTGGCCTCCGCCACCGAAAGCCCCGACGACCGACTGGAGCGAGCGCTAAAAGAATTGCGCGATGCCACGGCGGCCGACCTTTTGGATAACTTGCTGCAAGTCAGCCCCAACCGCTTCGAAGTGATCGTGCTGGATGTGCTTCATCGCCTGGGTTACGGCGCCAGTCGTAATGATCTGCAACGTGTCGGCGGTTCCGGTGATGCGGGTATCGACGGCATTATCTCGCTCGATAAATTGGGGCTGGAGAAGGTTTACGTTCAGGCCAAGCGCTGGCAGAACACGGTTGGCCGGCCTGAACTGCAGGCGTTCTACGGAGCACTCGCGGGGCAAAAAGCCAAGCGTGGCGTTTTCATCACTACGTCCGGCTTCACAGCGCACGCTGTCGACTTTGCCAAATCGGTGGACGGAATTGTGCTGGTAGACGGTACGCGGCTGGTGCATCTGATGATGGATCATGAGGTGGGCGTGACATCGCGTTTGTTGCGGCTGCCGACGCTGGACCGCGATTATTTTGACGAAGAGTGAGTGTTAAAAGCCCAGTGAATTAGCCTTTATCCGTGCGCTCCTCAGATGGTATTTCCAATGATCAGATTTACCCAAGGCAACCTGCTGGAAGCCAACACCGAAGCCCTCGTCAACACGGTGAATACCGTAGGCGTGATGGGCAAGGGCATCGCATTGATGTTCAAAGAACGCTTTGCGCAAAATTACCGCCTCTATGCAACAGCGTGTAAAGCGAAGGAAGTAGAAACCGGCAAGATGCATGTGACGGCCACCAATGAACTCGATGGCCCACGCTGGATCGTGAACTTCCCTACCAAACGCCATTGGCGTTCACCGTCGCAAATGGAGTGGATAATTGAAGGCTTGCATGATCTACGCCGGTTTCTGCTTGAGAACGACGTGAAATCTGTCGCCGTCCCGCCTCTGGGTGCTGGTAACGGCGGTTTGAGGTGGTCTGAAGTACGTGAGCAGATTGTCGAAGTGTTGGGGGATCTGAATGCTGATGTCTTAGTATTCGAGCCTTCAAAGCAATATCGATATGTGGCCGAACGAACAGCTAAAGAAAAACTTACTCCCGCTCACGCGCTTATCGCGGAGCTTGTTCGACGCTACTCAGTGCTGGGTATGGAGTGCAGCCTTTTTGAGATCCAGATCCTGGTGTGGTTTCTCGAGCGCGCTATCAAAAAGCTCTCGAACATCGAAAGTCCCTTTAATCTGAAGTTTTTCGAGCATGAGTATGGCCCCTATGCCAATCGACTACAGGATCTGCTCGATGACCTCGATGGGAGCTATCTTCATTGCGAAAAACGCGCCTGCGGCACTGGCATCAGTGACAAGATCTGTTTTCACCAGAAGCGCAGTTCTTTTTTGGAAACCTATCTCAAGAATGAAGCCAAGGTATACTCCAAGGCTTTGGAGAAGACTGCCGAGCTGATTGATGGATTTGAATCACCATTCGGATTGGAATTATTGGGAACGGTCGGTTGGTTGTGTAGCCAGAAGGGAGTATCCCCTACGATTTCCGCGGTGCGTGAAGCGCTGCAATATTGCGAAGGTAGTGTTGAAGCTGCTACCCGCAAGAACGAACTGTTCGATGATAAGGCCCTCGGTATTGCGCTTATACGCCTGACTTCCCTCGCGCCGGACAGCCCCCCCTAAGGCCTATACTTGTATCTAAAAGATGCTCTATCACCTAGCTTAATAAGCGTTTAAGCGGTAGTTCCCTCGCAAACAATTAACTCTATTTATCATTATTTTGGCCAGCAGGAATTTTCTTTATCTAGATCTGAGCTCCTCACTGACAGCTACCGCAATCTTTACTCCGTTCTGGTGTAAAAACCTAGGAAAACCGCCCCATCACACTTTGTACAAGTGTCGACATTTCCTGCTGGAGATTCGTCAATTGAAGTTCAAGCTCAGATTGACGCTGCACCAACACGTCTAATGGCATGCTATCCGCAACTACTTCATTAGAAATATATCTGGAAACGCTCAAATTACTATCGTTAGCCTGTATCTCTGACAGTGATACCAGCCTAGAAACATCACCCTCGCTCACCCGACCAATACATAGAGCAGCAAGTTTACCTACACCTTCTTCAAGAATAATATTTCGATTACGATCCTTTGAGAAAAAGCTAGACGCATCAACAAAGAGAACCTCACTTTCATGGCGAGCTCGACGAATCAGTAAAATATTGGCTGCTATGGCGGTGCCATAAAAAGTATTCGCCGGCAGGGAAACAACCGCCTCAATATTATTGTTAGCCAGCATCTTTTGCCTAATCGCCTTTTCGACACCGCCCCTAGAAAGCACTCCAGTCGGAACTATTACCGCGCCACGACCATCTTTCTTCAAACTAAAAAGTGCTCTCTGAAGAAAAACGTAATCCGCATTAGACCTAGGGGGCACACCATATTCAAAAGCATCGGCATCACCATTACCGTTCCACCGCATGGAAAAAGGTGGATTGGCCATGACCAAGTCAAAGCTATCTTGCCTCACCGCACTTTCAAAGCTACTTATACTATTTGAGAGCACAATACTTTCTTCACTCACACCATGCAGCAGCATATTGGCCTTGGCAATAAAAACGGAACCGGCAGAAACTTCCTCCCCATAAACCTTAAAACCACTAGCACCTGAATTTTTCTTTACATAATTCGTGGCAGCAGTTAAAAATCCACCCGAACCGCAAACAGGATCATATAGAGCCTCCGACGATTGGGGTTGAAGGATGTCCGTCATCAATTCGACGATGCCACGCGGCGTATAAGAATAACCTGCCCCGCCAAAATTGCTTTCTGCAAACATAAAGAGAAGCGATTCAAAACACTCACCAATTAACTGCCGACCACCCTCATGCTCGAATGGTAAATCTTGCAACCCACGCCACAGTCTCCATAGATCTTTTTTCAGACCTAAATCCATACCCATAGAGCTAGATGTTTTTTGAAGTACAGAAAAACAAAGTTCTCTAAACCCAACCGATCCAAGATCCCCGCCGAAAATGACACGCCCAAACCACTGATCGAAATCTTCCCAGCCACCTAGCGCCGGCGCATTACTTGCAAACTTATGATCCAAAAACTTGTATCTGACAATCATCAAAAGAACTAATTGCTCGACCAACTCCGATCCGCCCAACCTTAGTTTAAGGTGCTCTATCTCAGAGGACATAAGTAAAGCAAACTGACGCTGCAAATTATTTTCCATTTCCCACCCCCATAATTTGTGCGCAAAGACTTGCCATGAGACTTTCACCATTAGTTAAAAGCTCCTGCAACACTGCCTTCTGCTTGCTCCAACTGCTATACACTCGCAATATCTCAACCTGCTCTTCAACACTCGGCACAGGCACCTCAACCTCATACAAATTCTTAATACTTATATTTGGAATGGTGGCTCCTCCACGAATTGACTCAAGCGCCTTCCGCCCAAATGAAGAATTAAAGTACCAATGAAAATATGCCGGAATAACACTTTTATCTATAGATTTTATAATAGCGACCTGATTTGTCGTAGTGACTAAGATTTTTGGATCCGAAACACTGTAAATCATAGCTTCGCTTCTGTTACCCCTCAAAGGCAGTAAGACGTCATTTAAAGCTAAATGAATTTTCAATTTCTCCGGATCAACATCAGCAAACGGTAATTGCTCAATGTCTTCCAATACTCCTTCACGCACATCCTTGATCTGGACCAAACGTACGCCACTTGTTGAAGTTACAGCTTCAGCTTTTTCTCTGAAGGTATGTCCGAGGGAGATTTTTGCGATCGAGGATAATTTTATATTTTTGATCATTTTGCGAGCAATCCGCGCTGGTCAGCAGCCGATCTTTTAAGCGACAGTTCTATACTGCTGAGGTGCGAACCGTCCATCGCGATTGACGAGGATTGTCTGAAATCGATGCTCAGGCTTGGGCTCAGAATGAGGAAGATCGCAGTCGTGAATGCGTGTTTCGACAATTTTGGTCGTTTCTTTTTCATTTTTTTTCTTCTCCTAGTTGTGTGAGATCTACCTTTAGATGCAACATGGGTACAAGCTGTACCAGCAATACTGCAAGGCAGTCAACGCAATACTAGGAGCTCCAACCTACAATGTCAAGTCAGTACTGACAATACAGAAATGAAATCCCCGTCTCCAATACCTTGTTTCTAACGGAAATCCACTCCTACCTGCTTCGAGTAGATTTTTTATCACGGATAACTAAACGCCTTCACCAACGTCAACTCCCCCACCGCCCGCATCGGCACCACAAACGTCTCCATCTTCTCGCTCGGCGTACCTTCTTCGGTAATCACCGTCACCTGCGCCGTGGTCAACGGTTGCACCGCCTCTTCCCCACCCTCGTCATCCCCGCGATAGCCGCCGCCGAAGTAGTTCACATACACCAGATACTGCCCTTTGATCGGTGCCGGCATGGCGAAGATTTCCGGGCCATAACCTGTGGTGACGTCGACGTCGAGCGTACCGCCGTTGGGTGCGACGCGGTCGCCGTACCAGATGTGGGCGCCGTCGGGGGTGATCAGGTGCAGGTCGAGGTCGGTGCCGTCGCTGTCCCACGACAGCAGCACGCGCAGTTTGGCCGGGGTGGCGCCGCCGCTGGCGTTGAGGAATTGGGTGCGATGGCGTTGCTGGCCGTCAGGGCTGCGTACTTCGACGCTGTTGCTGCCGTTGGGGAAGGAGAACGGACGGTCGAAGTGGCCGCTGTCGTCAATTTTCAGCGGCATGCTGACGCCGTTGACGATCAGCCGGCCCGGCTCCTTGCTCTTGGGGGTGGCCTTGATTTCGCCACGGATGCGCGCGGTGTTGGCCTGGCCGACCGGGGTGTTCACCGAGGAGGCCGGGTAGTTGACGGTCTGGCGGAAGTTTTCGCCTTCGCCCTCGGGCGCGCCGGTGCGCCAGCCGCCGACCGGGGTGTCGAGTTTGACGCTGTCGGCGGCCATTGCCATCGGCAATGCATGGAACGCGCAGAGCAACAGCAAGACCTGTGGATAACGGAGTGTCATGGTCTATTCCAGCAAGAGGTGACGGGCGAGCCCTTCAATGTAGGTTTCATCCTGGCCATTGGGATGTGCTTCAAAGGCCAGGTGCAGGTATTCGTGAGTCAGGTCGAGGCGATCCTGCAGCGTCAGCACGCCACGCACGTAAATACGTTGGCGTTCGCGATCGACAAAGGGGCGACCGAAAGCGAGTTTGCACACGGCGAAGGTGCTGACTTCGTTGTAGCCGGTTTCGCTTTCAAGCTTAGGACGCCAGCCACGACGCTGCTTTTGCAGCCAGTCTTGCGCGGCGGGCAGTGCTTCGCAGGAGGCGACCGGGTTGTCCCAGCGGCTGAGGCTGGCGCGCGGATAGGCGTGCAGCAGAATCGCGTCGTAGCGCTGGCCGGCATTGGCCTGCTCGACGGCCTGTTGCCAGGCGAGTTTGTCCGGGCCGGGTTGGTCGGAGTGATAGGTGACGGTGCTGCCGGCCAGCACCAGATCCGCGGTCCACGCCGCGATGTTGCGCGACTCGGCGGAAGCCGGGCGTGGGGCGACGCGCTGACGGTTGCTGCTGTCGTCGATACTCAGACAATCGCCATTGCGCGTGGCGTTTTGCAGCAAGTAGGTGCGGATCGCCACGGCCAGCGCCTTGGCGGCTTCGGCGGGTTCGGGTTTGGCTTCACGCTCAAGGACGCGGGCGACGTATTCTTCGCGATCGAGCCGTGCGACGAGTTTGTCGTTGAGCAGAAACAGTTCGCCGGCGCTGTGGATATCCAGCGCATTGCCATTGGCGAATTCGACGCGGTAGTCGCCCTGCAAAGGCCCGGAGCCAGCAACGCGCTCACCCGACAGGACTCGCGAAACCGGATACCGCGAGAACAGTCCGACCTCAACACAACGCCCCGCCTCGGCCGGCCAGGTTGCTGGCAACACCGACGCCAACGCCTGTCCGTAATGGCGCAAAACCATCTGACTGGTGCCACGTCCACCGGCCCAGATCGGCGAGCCATCTGCCGTCCAACCGGCGAAACCACCCTGCCGCGATTGCGGATCCTGATCGCCGAGCCAGCTCCAGGTTTTCACCCGTAGGCGACCACCGAGTTCGCCGACGACATTGCCGTCCGCCGCATTCAGCACGACGTCGAGCAACACCCGGCGCATCTGCTCCTGCGCCGGTAGCACCGACAACACCTTCAGCAAGTCAGCCACGGAAACCCGGGTAGCCGGTTGCACGGCTGGCAAATCCTGCAACCACGCCGGTGCCTGCCGCGCCTGCCAATACGTGCGCCAATCGGCAGCAGCAATGCCCAATCGCGCCGGTTCAAAGTACAAGCCGCAGGATTTGACCAACGCCAGATCGCGCTCGATCTTGCCGCCCGCCGAACAGCAATAAACCTCTTCCTTGGATTGCCCGTGACATTCATACGCCGGCTCATGCGCACCGGTATCCACCAGCCACGCATAGACGAACAATTTCCACAGACTGCCCAGCGGCGTATCCAGCGTCGACGGCAACGGTTCGCGAGCGATCAGTTGCGTGTGATTCAACGACAGCAACTCGCCCTTGTACGCCAGCCGCAACGGCTCATCCTGCGCCGTCGCCAGCGCAGGCATCACACACATCAACAGCCACAGCAGCGGCCGGTTCATGTCAGTTGACCGTGACCTGACCGAGGGCGGCTTTCGCTTCCTGGGCCTGATGCTGCGGCGCATAGACCTGAGTGAAGCGCACCGGCGGCAGGTTGAACTGCCCCTTCTGCGAGAAACGCACCAGATGGCGCAGACGCAATTCGCCGCTCAGCGCATCCACCGGCACCGCGTAAGCCAGTTGCCCCGGCTCGAAGCGTGCTTTCTCCAGCGCGGTCGGTTCGGTGCCGTCCTTGCCCTGCAACTTGATGCCCCAGGTGGTGCGCTCGACATCGGCGCCCGGCGGCAGCGGCACTTCGAGCATGCCGTAGCGCAGCGGTTTCGGCGCCTTGCTGGTGAGGATCACTTCATCCAGGTACAGGCTGTCGCTGGACAGCGGTTTGCTGCCGACCGGTTCCAGCTTGAAGGTGAAGGCTTCGTCGCCCGGCACCAGTCGCGACAGGCGCCGGGTGATGGTCACGGCCATTGGATCGACCGCCGGTTGCTGGGTCTGGAAGCTCAGCGCCGCCCGCAGCGGACGCTCCTGAGTGCCGGACACCGACAACACGCTCGGCACCGGCGTCGCACCCTGCCAGGTCCAGAACATCTCGCCGGTCGCGCCGTAGTTTTTCTTCCAGCCTTCACCCGGCATCAGCGCGATGGTCGGCGAGGCCTCGGCGATGCTGCGTTGCAACCAGCTCAGCGCCAGGGCGCGCTCGAGGGTCGATTGCTGTGGCAGCAGACGTTGCAGCAACGCCGTCGCCCGGGCCTGATCGAACGCTTGCAGCGACAGGTTCAGCGCTTCGGCAAACGGCTGCGAACTGACCGCCAGACGTTGTTGCGCCGCGCCGACCTGACGATTGAATGCCTCCGGCAACGCGACTTTCGACTGAGTCGCCAGCGCCGCGGTCAACACCCGCGCCGCCGCCAGACCGAGCGCCGAATCCGGGTCACTCATCACCAGGCTGTCTTCGCCGTCGTCCATCAGGGTTTCGGCATTGCCCTCACCGGCCTTGGCCAGATCGTCCATCAAACCGCTGAGCAGGGTATTCACCGGCAGGTGCATCTGCTTGGCGAACGACAGAATCAGTGCCCGCTGCAGCAGCGGCGTGTTCGGCGCTTGTTTGGCGTAGACCTCCAGCACTCGCTGCCAGTGCTCCGGTGGCAAGGTCAGTTCCAGCACTTGGCTGGCGTTCCAGTCGGCGTAGTAGGCGTAAGCGGTGAGGAACGCGTCCGGCTCGCCATCGAAGCCCCACCAGGTGAAGCTCGCCGACGGCCCGGCCATTTGCACCAGACGCAGGCGGCTGTTCTGCATGATCAGGCGCAGGCGATCGCGGATCTGCGGGCTCGACGCCAGCGACGGATAAGCGATGCTCAGCGGCAGCAAACGGCTGGCCGTCTGCTCGACGCCGCCGTATGGGTAGCTCAGCAGATCGTCGAGCGCGGAACGGTACAGCGCTTGCGGACTGTCATCCAGACGCAGACGAATGTCAGTGGCGTCCGCCGGCAGGCTCAACGGAGTGTCGCCGCTGGCCACGTCGAGGCTTTGGGTTTGCGTGACTTGCCAGCCGTCACCGGTCGCGCTCAGGCGCACGGCCAGGGAGTCCGCGGTTTTGCCATCCTGCACCAGCTCGGCAGTCCACTCACCCGTCGCCAGCGCAAACGCTGGCAGCGGCACGTAGTTGATGCCGTTGTTCAGGGTTACCGGCAGGCGTTGTTCGGCGCCTGCGTAATGGGTGACCAGCTCAGCCTTGACCGGTTTTTCCGCCTGGCTGAAGGCGAACACACCGAGTTGCGGCTGATCGCCCTTGCGGAATTTGCTCGGCCCGCTCCACTTCAGGTACAGCGGTTTCTCCGAACGGACGAACTGCTTCTTTTGCCCGACCTGACCGTCATCGGCAATGGCGCGGGCGGTGATGCGCCAGCGAGTCAGCGAGTCCGGCATCTTGAAGGTGAAACGGGTTTTGCCGTCGGCACCTGTGAGCAATTCCGGTTGCCACGCAGCGGTATCGACGTCTTCGCGACGCGGACGCTCCAGCACTTTCACCCCACGCTCGCTGCGGTTGGCCTTGCCCGGCGCGCCGGGGCTGCCCGGCAACGCCACGTCGTAACTGATGAACGACAGGCTGGCGCTGGTGCGCACGTTGTTGCGGCGTGGGTGGTAGAAGAACTGGTCGATGGTCGGTGCGACTTCCGGTTGCAGCGCGTAGACCATTTCATCGACGACGCTGACGGTCAGATGCGCCGGGACCGCTTTGCCGGCGAACTGCGTGGTCAGGTCAACCGTGACCGTGTCGCCCGGCAGGTACACGGTTTTATCGGTGCTGATCGCCACGTCGATTTGCGGCGCGACCACTTTGATCCCGGCGTTCTGGAAGCTGTACTGCCCGCCCTTGGTGTACAGCACCGAGAAGGTCAGGTTCGGCGCGAAATTGTCCTTCACCGCGATGCGTGCGCGGTATTGAGTGTCGCTGAGTTTTTCCAGTTTCAGCCAGTCGCCGCCCTTGGCCAGCAGCGCGGTGGCTTCGACCTTGTCACGCTCCAGCGACAGCAGGGCATCGCTGACCGGCTCCGGGAACGTGATCAGCGCCAGAGCTTCATCGCCAGCCTTGTACTCGGGCTTGTCGAGGACGATTTCCACAGTGCCCGGCACCGCTTTGACGCCGTCACCAGTGACCGAATGGCCGGTGGCGCCGAGGACGCGACCGTGCTGATCTTTCAGCGTCAGGTTGTAAGTACCCGGACGTTCGAAGGCAATGCTGAAACCCTTGTCTGTTGCCGCCAGTTTGCCTTCGACGGTGCTCTGGTCTTCCAGACGCACCCAGCTGTAGCTGCTCGGGGTCACGGCTTTGCTTTGCTCGCTGCCACCTTCGTTGACGTAGCTGAACGCGACTTTGTCGTTGACCGCGCTGAAACGTTGCGGCGCGCTCAGACGGAAACTTGCGGCGCCACGGTCGATGAGGATTTCCTTGGTGGTCTTGACCCGATACGCCGCGCCGTCGCTGGCGAACACGGTGAGCATGTAGCGGCTCGGTTTGTCGGCGGCCGGCAGGTCGAGGGTCGCGTTGCCCTTGCTGTCAGTGGTCAGTTCGGTGCTGGTCAGTTCCACCGGGAATTGCCCAAGATATTGCAGCTCGTTGTCGACCATCGACAGTTGTTGGGCACGCAGACTCAGGGTCAATTTGGCGTTGGCCACCGGTTTGCCGTCCGGATACAGCAGCACCAGACTGCCCTTCACCGGCTCGCCGGTGCGGTAATCCTGCTTGGCCAGATTCAGCGAAATCTCGAAGTGCGGCTTGATGTATTCAGCCACGCGGAAGGCGCTGCTGTAGGCCTGATCCTTGTAGTTGAAACGGATCTCGTAGCCACCGGCCACGGCGTTATCCGGCAGTTGGAAACGGCCTTGGGTACCGGCCTTGGAATCGAGCTTCAGGTCGAGGTGTTGCAACTCGGTGCCGGTGGCATCCAGTACGCTGACCGTGACGTCCGCCGCACCCGGCAATACCGAATCCCGCGCATTCTTGAACTCGCGACCGACGATTTTCAGCGACACCCAATCCCCCGGGCGATACAGCGGTCGATCAGTGAACGCGTAGAGTTTGGTGTCGTAGATTTCGCTGTCGTAATAGAAGTTCTCGGAGACGAACACCCCGCCCTCTTCGTCCTCGCCGATCACGAACGAGCGCTCGGGGCTGACGTGTTTCAGACGCAGCAAACCATCGGCATCGGTGGCGCCGCTGCTCATCACGCCGAGGCCGTCAGTCCACAGCACATTGACCTTCGGCACCGAACTGCCTTCGTGTTTGCGTGCGGCCCAGACCAGCAATTCATCACCGGCAATCTTGCTCACCGCCACGGTGTTGGAGACGAAAACCATGGTGGTCGCGCGGTACTTGCCGACCAGCGCTTCGACCAGATACAGGCCCGGTTTCAGCTTGCCCAACGGGATGTACACGTTACCCGGCGCAACGCTGACGAACTCGCTGGAAGACCCGGCCAGATTGACCCCGGCCGGCGGCTGAATCGGTTTGGCCTGCCACAGCGGATAACGGAACTGGCTGACCACCGGCAGACCCGGAATCAACGCGAATTGCGGCTGTGCGTCGTACGGGGTCGGCGCAGCGATGGCGTTGCCCATCTTCAGTTCCGGCACTTCCTCGGTGACCTGCTTGCGCGATTCGTAGGAGAACGCACGCTGCATCACCCGCCGCGATTTGCGGTACCAGTTGTCCCACAGGTACGCGAGGGTGTTGGACAGGCCTTCGCCCTTGAACTGACCGTCGCTGACCACGCGGTGCAGGTTCTTCTGGCGCTTGAGGAAATCCAGCGGTTTGTCGATGCGGTACACGCGGATGTCGGCGCCGCCGTACGGTTCCATGCGGAAGCGGCGGTAGTCGCGACCCGGCGCTTCGAGACGGACCATTGCCTGCTCGTCGGCAGCGAAACTGCTATCGGCCAGCAGGAAGAAGCTTTCACCAGAGACCGGCGTGTAGCCGCTCGGCTCCACCGAATCTTCAGCGTTGACGGTCGCCAGTGGCAGCAACAGCGCCAGCAGCAGGGGAATTCGAGCGCAGAGTCGCAGCATGCGGGCACCGGTCATTGGGAGAGAAAGTTCAGTCGATAGACGCCGATGAAGTTGGGGTTGGCTGCGTCGGGTATCCATCGGGTGTCCTTCCATGTCATGAGTTGCTGCAGGCTTGCCGAACGCATGCCGTTGTCAGTGGGGGTGGTCGTGCCGGTGTGATAGGCGATGTAGCGGCCCATCCAGATCATCAGGTGCTGGTCGTCGCCCTGATCGAAAAACATCAGGTCGCCGGGGCGTGCCTGGGACACGTCACGGCTGACCAGATGGCTGTTGAACTGAATCAGTTTGATCGCGTTGACGTACGGCCCGACCTTGCCGCCGCCCTGCTGCCATTGCTGGGCGAGCTTGCGCTGCTCATCGCTGAGCGTCAGCTCCGGGGGCAGGTAGCGATTGGACAGGCCATTGCTGCGCAGCCATTTGTCGTCGTGGACTTTCAACGCTTCGTTGGCGGCGAAACGCACAAGGCCTGCGCAGTCCTGCTGATACCAGCGCGGGCTCGGCCCCTGGCTCAGTTGCTCCTGAGCGATGCGCACGAACCAGGCGCGGAACACCTGGGACTGTGCCGGATCGAGTGCAGGCGCTTCGACGGCTCGGGCGCCGGCGCTGAGCAGCAGCGCGAGCAGGCCGAGGCTGCGGATCAGTGTCGTCACAGCGCTTTCCATTCCAGCGGCAGCCATTGCCAGTGGCCGTCAGGCTCGCTGCCTTCGGGCAGGGTCAGCGCGTATTTGCCATAACCGCCGAGGGTGCGCAGTTTCGGGATCAGGTAGGTTTGCGCGGCGTTGTAGAACACCGGCTCCATGTCCTGCGGCAGACTGTCGAGGGTTTCCTGCTGCATCAGTTGCGCCATCGCATCCGGACCGAAGTAGATCGGCATCAGCACGTCTTTCGGCAGCACGTCGGCCATCGGCGGGAAGCGTTTGTCGAGGGTGCCAATCGCCTTTTCCACCAGTTTGTCGTCGAGGGAAAACAGCAGGGTCGAGTTGTGACGCGCCATGCTGACTTTCATGAACGCCTTGCCGGTGATTGCGTCCGGGTTCTCGGCATCCTTGGCCGGGTACTGGCCAAAGTTCGAGCTGACCTGACGCTGCCACACGTGGCTCTGGCCTTCCTGTTTCTCGACCACCGGGAATGCGTGGTACTCAACGTTGTTTTCATACGCGCCGATCATCGAACTGAACAATGCACCCAGTTCACCGTCGATCCGGCCGGTATCCTCGTTCTTCAGGCTCGCCACCAGCAACGGCGTGTACAGGCGTGAGTCGGCATACCAGCACAGCCCGGCGGCACCGGCGACGTGGGTGATCATGCGTCCGGCCACGGCCTCGTCGGCGCCGAGTTTCACCAGCAATGGTTTCTGCGGTTCGGCCGCCACCGGCAAGGTCACGCAGGCACTGGCGCCCAGCGGCATGGCTTGCCACACCGGTTTGAAATCGAAGTCCGGCTGATTGTCCAGTTCGTCCATGGCCAGAAAGCTGTGCCAGCCCTTGTCGTCCATGTCGAAACGCAGGCCGGCGAAGTTCGGGATGAAGCGCTGATACCCCATGGCAAGCACGCTGGAGCTCACCGACAGGCGTTGTTTGATTTCCGGCGCTTTCGTTGCCAAACCGAAGGCTTCGGGGAACAGTTTGTCGCCATTGAGCAACGCTGCCAGCGCTTGTGAAGACACGTGGCCCGACTCCTCCGAGGCGCCGTTTTCAGAGTCGTAGTATTTGGCCGGATTGGACAGCACTACCAGCTTGTCGCCGCGCGAAGCGAACAGCAGCGATTTGCTGGCGTTGTAGCTGAGCTGATAGAGCGTCACCTCGTCGCTGCCGACTTTCAGCGTGCCGAACTTGCTCAGTTGCGAGTCATCCAGCGCGACTTTCGCCAGCGGCTCCAGCAGTTTCGCCAGACCGCCGCGATCCATCACCAGCAGGAAATCCTTGAGTCGGCCATCGGCGCCCCGCCACAACGCGACATCGGCTGGCTGATCGAAAAGCTGCTCGATCAGGCTGTCCTGCAGCTGCAGGTCGTGCTCGTAGATGATCCGTCGCAGGCTGCCGATCAGGCCGAGGCGGTCACCGTGGGTTTCGTAATAGAAGACGAAATCTTCGGTGAGCGTGGCCTTGAGGAACGGCACCGTCAGCAGGTCCTTGGGCAACTGGCTCAGGGAGCGGGTTTCCAGCAGTGCGTCCGGGCGGCTCAGGCCGAGCTTGTCGCTGGCAAGTAGAGCCGCCGGCAACTTGGGCTTGTGCAGCAGCCAGCCGAGACCGCCCGCCACCCCGGCCACCAGGACCAGGCCAATCAGCAGCGCCGGCCAGCGCCGGGAAGGTTTGCCGGCAGGTGTCGGGACGGCCGGAGAAGCAGCGTTATCACTCATGTTCACAAAACCCGAAGTTCATCCGTGGAGCGGGATGCTTAATAGTTGAAAGTCTTGACCAGCAGCAGATCACCGATCGCCCGCAGAGGCACGATGAACGTTTCACGTTTTTCGTCGACCGTGTTTTCGTTGAGCACCAGCGTGATTTGCGAGGTGATGACCTCGTTCTGATTGCTGGCCTCCTCGAAGTTATAGCCGCCGTCGCCAAAGTTGCCCCAATAGTTGACGTAAACCAGATAGGTGCCATGCAGCGGCGCGGTCATGGTGAACATTTCCGGGCCGGGGCCATCGACGCCGTCCGGGTCCAGACCGCCGCCGTTGGTCAGCGCCGTGTGGGCGAAAAACGCGTGCTGACCGTCGGGCGTAATGATGTGCAGGTCGAGTTCGGCCTTGGGATCGTCCCAACCCAGCACCACACGGATTTTCGCCGGAGTGCGCAGGTTGTTCGCTTCGTAGAACTGCACGCGCTTGAGCGACTGCCCCTCGGCGCTGCGCACTTCGACACTGTTGGAACCGGCGCCGAACGCATACGGACGGGCAAATCGCCCGTCATCGTCGGTGTACAGATTCAGTGGATTGCCATTGACCGCCAGCGTGTGCGGCCCGCGCTGATTGCCGATGGCCTTGAGCTGGCCCTGGATCATCGTGCGATTGCGCTGGATGCCACGGTCGATTGGCGGCGTCGGATAGGCGACTTGCGGGTTTTCACTGCGATCAAGCAGACCGTTGTAGCGCCAACCGCCCGACGGTTCCGACAGCTCGGCAGTCGGCGCCGCCAGCAGCGCAGGCGCGCCAGCCAGACCGATCAGCAACAAAAGAAATGAACGCATGTAGTGCCTCCTGCCATGCCTGAACGAAACCTTGCACCCGATCCTCGGTACTTCACAGCGGTGGAAACTGCGTTTCGTCTGAAAGACCCCGTGACCAGCGGGTCGTAGAAGGCGCGAAGATTAGCGATTCGGCAGTTTTTTAACAATCGGATACATCTGGATTTGCTGTGGGAATCACGCCGTACGGGTGGACTGTGAGCCGAATAGCCGTCATATTCGGCTCACTAAATGAGCCGAATAGCATTTCTATTCGGCTCACGCCCCTATTACAGGCAGTAACCGATGACCACTCAATGGATCTGGCAGCAGCCGGATTGGCCCGACTTCAACTGGCAGGCAGAACGTCTGGCGCCGCTGCTGCGTGAATGCGTTCAGGCACAAGGCCAATTGATGGGTATGGCGGGATCCGTGGGCAACTCCCTGAGCGCTCAGACCGAACTCGACGCACTGCTGCAAAACATCGTGACCTCTTCGGCCATTGAGGGTGAGCAGTTGAATGTCGGCTCGGTGCGTTCGTCATTGGCTCGACGCCTGGGGCTGGAATTGTCTGACGGCGATAAAGTCAGCCAACGCAGCGAAGGCCTTGCGCAACTGATGCTTGACGCCACGCGGCGCTTCGCCGAACCACTGACGCTGGATCGACTGCTGGAATGGCATCGATGGTTGTTTCCGGATCAGGAAAGCGACTTCAGCGCACGATCAATGCATGTCGGTGCGCTTCGCGGCGAGGAGCCGATGCAGGTAGTTTCCGGTCGCCTCGACCGGCCCACTGTGCATTTCGAGGCCCCTCCGCGCCAAGGTCTCGAGCGACAGGTGGATAAATTTCTCGCCTGGTTCGAGGCCAGCCAGCATCAAACAGCGCTTGATCCTTTGCTACGTGCCGGCATCGCGCATTTCTGGTTTGTCACGCTGCATCCGTTTGATGACGGCAATGGTCGCCTTACTCGCACCCTTACCGATCTGGCGCTGGCGCAAGGTGAAGCCCAGGCGATCCGCTTTTACGCGATGTCGGCCAGCATTCTGGATGACCGCAACGGCTACTACCGAGTGCTCGAGGCCAGCCAAAAGGCCACGCTGGACGTCACCCAATGGCTCACCTGGTTTCTGCAGACTCTTTTACGCAGTCTGCAGCAAGCCATCGCACGGATCGAAAGCGTGCTGGGCAAAACACGCTTCTGGCAGGCACACCGTGAATCCGAACTGTCGGTGGAACAGAGTAAAGTGCTCAATCGCCTGCTCGACGGTGGAGAACGAGGTTTCGAGCACGGCATCAGCGCGGCACAGTATCAGGCGGTGGCCAAGGTCTCGAAAGCCACGGCAACCCGCCATCTGGCGGAACTGCTGGAAAAGGGCTGCCTGCAAAGAATGCCGGGGGGTGGACGGAGTACCCGCTACAAAATCAATTACCCGGGCGATTCCTCAAACTGACCACTGGCGTCTGTAGTGAGGAGGTAAGGATCGGCCGCGCCCCGCTCATTTGCCCATAAACCCCCTATCTGCTAGTGTCGCGCCGGTTTAACGTCAACCGGAAATCGCCGCCATGGCCCGCAAAAAAGCTGCACTGGATTTCGAACAGTCCCTCGCCGACCTGCAAACACTGGTCGAGCGTCTGGAGAACGGTGAATTGTCGCTGGAAGACTCGCTGACCGCTTTCGAGCAGGGCATCGGCCTGACCCGTGACTGCCAGGCAGCGCTGGCCCAGGCCGAGCAGAAGGTGCAAGTGCTGCTGGAGCGCGATGGCGAACTCGCCGAGGAACCCTTCGACGCGGAACAGCCAGAATGATTGCGGCGTATTCGGCGACCAGTCAGGCGCGGGTCAATGCGGCACTGGAAATCCTTTTCAAGGCTCCGCTGCCGGAGCTGTCGCGCCTGTATGAGGCGATGCACTACAGCGTGATGATCGGCGGCAAACGCGTGCGCCCGCTGCTGGCCTACGCCGCGTGCGAAGCGCTCGGTGGCAAGGCTGAGCAAGCCAACGGCGCGGCCTGCGCGGTGGAGCTGATCCACGCCTATTCGCTGGTGCACGACGATTTGCCGGCGATGGACGACGACGATCTGCGTCGCGGCCAGCCCACCACTCACAAGAAATTCGACGAAGCCTGCGCGATTCTCGCCGGTGACGGCTTGCAGAGCCTGGCCTTCAGCGCCCTGCTCGACCCGCGCCTGAGCAACCTCGACGCTGACATCCGTCTGCAACAGGTCACGGCGCTGGCGCACGCGGCGGGCCCGGCGGGCATGGTCGGCGGTCAGGCCATCGACCTCGGTTCGGTCGGTCTGAAGCTGGATCAGCAAGCGCTGGAGCAGATGCACCAGCACAAGACCGGCGCGCTGATCGAAGTCAGCGTCAAACTCGGCGCCCTGGCCAGCGGCCGTGCCGAGCAGGATGAACTCAAAGCCCTGCAGACTTATGCACAAGCCATCGGTCTGGCCTTCCAGGTGCAGGACGACATTCTCGACGTCGAAAGCGATACCGAAACCCTCGGTAAACGCCAGGGCGCCGACATCGCCCGCGACAAACCGACCTACCCGGCCTTGCTGGGGCTGGACGCGGCCAAGGTCTACGCCCTGGAACTGCGCGATCAGGCACTGCACGCGCTGCGACCGTTTGACGCGGCAGCCGAGCCTTTGCGCGACCTGGCCCGGTATATCGTCGAGCGGCGTAACTGAACGCCAACCTGCCAAAAAAGACCAACGCGTGGGCAGGGGGCGATGCATCAGGTAAACTGCCGCATCTTTTATACCTATAACGATTCGCCTGATGCCCACGACGTTTCATGAGATTCCCCGCAAGCGCCCGACCACGCCCCTGCTCGACCGCGCGAACACGCCGGACGGCCTGCGCCGGTTAGGCGAAGCCGAGCTGGAAACCCTGGCCGATGAGTTGCGCCTGGAATTGCTCTACACGGTCGGCCAGACCGGTGGGCATTTCGGTGCCGGCCTGGGCGTCATCGAGCTGACCATCGCGTTGCATTACGTCTTCGACACCCCGGATGACCGGCTGGTGTGGGACGTCGGTCATCAGGCGTATCCGCACAAGATCCTCACCGGTCGCCGCCAGCGCATGGAAACCCTGCGCCAGAAGGACGGCATCGCCGCTTTCCCGCGTCGCGCCGAGAGCGAGTACGACACCTTTGGCGTCGGCCACTCCAGCACCTCGATCAGCGCCGCGCTGGGCATGGCAATTGCCGCCCGCCTGCAAAACAGCGATCGCAAGGCGATTGCGGTGATCGGTGACGGCGCGCTGACCGCCGGCATGGCCTTCGAGGCGCTGAACCATGCGCCGGAAGTCAACGCCAACATGCTGGTGATCCTCAACGACAACGACATGTCGATCTCGCGCAACGTCGGTGGTCTGTCGAATTATCTGGCGAAGATCCTTTCCAGCCGCACTTACGCGAGCATGCGTGAGGGCAGCAAGAAAGTCCTGTCGCGCCTGCCCGGCGCCTGGGAAATCGCCCGTCGCACCGAAGAATACGCCAAAGGCATGCTGGTTCCCGGCACCCTGTTCGAAGAGCTGGGCTGGAACTACATCGGCCCGATCGACGGCCACGACCTGCCAACCCTGATCGCTACCCTGCGCAACATGCGCGATCTGAAAGGCCCGCAGTTCCTGCACATCGTCACCAAGAAAGGCAAAGGCTTCGCCCCGGCGGAAGTCGACCCGATCGGTTACCACGCGATCACCAAGCTCGAACCGCTCGACGCTCCGGCCGCGGCGCCGAAAAAGGCTGGCGGGCCGAAGTATTCGGCGGTGTTCGGCGAATGGCTGTGCGACATGGCGGCGGCTGATCCGCGTCTGGTCGGCATCACCCCGGCGATGAAGGAAGGTTCAGACCTGGTGGCGTTCAGCGAACGTTTCCCGTTGCGCTACTTCGACGTGGCGATTGCCGAACAGCACGCGGTGACGTTCGCCGCCGGCATGGCCTGCGAAGGTGCCAAGCCTGTGGTGGCGATCTACTCGACATTCCTGCAACGCGGCTATGACCAGTTGGTGCATGACGTCGCGGTGCAGAACCTCGACGTGCTGTTCGCCATCGACCGCGCCGGTCTGGTGGGCGAAGACGGCCCGACCCACGCCGGCAGCTTCGACCTCTCGTACCTGCGCTGCATTCCGGGCATGGTCATCATGACCCCGAGCGATGAAAACGAATTGCGCAAAATGCTCACCACCGGCCACATGTACAACGGCCCGGCGGCGGTGCGCTACCCGCGCGGCACCGGCCCGAACGCGACCATCGACAAGGATCTGGAGCCGATCGAAATCGGCAAGGGCATCGTCCGTCGCCAGGGCAGCAAAGTCGCCCTGCTGGTGTTCGGCGTGCAACTGAGCGAAGCACTGAAAGTCGCCGAGAAGCTGGATGCGACCGTGGTCGACATGCGCTTCGTCAAGCCGCTGGATGAGGCACTGGTGCGCGAAATCGCCGGCAACCACGAGTTGCTGGTGACGATCGAAGAGAACGCGGTCATGGGCGGTGCCGGTGGCGCGGTCAGCGAGTTCCTGGCGCGCGAGAACATCCTCAAGTCGATGCTGCATCTGGGCTTGCCGGACATCTACGTCGAGCACGCCAAACCCGCGCAGATGCTGGCCGAGTGCGGGCTGGACGAAGCGGGAATCGAAGCTTCGATTCGTGAGCGTCTGGCTTTACTCGACAAATAAACGCAATACCCCTGTGGGAGCGAGCCTGCTCGCGAATGCGGATTGTCAGTCAAAGTAATGCTGACTGATACACCGCATTCGCGAGCAAGCCCGCTCCCACATTTGATTTGTGTACATCAGAAATACCCAATGGATCACCGATGAACCTCTCGCGCCTCGCCCTGCCCTTCTTCCTGCTGCCAGCCACCAGCACCCTCGCCGACAGCTTCGAACGCGATCAGGCCCTGAAACTGCCGGACACGCTGATCAGCGCCAACCGCCAGGTCGAAGCGCGCAACGACAGCAGCGCCGCCAACACCGTGTTCACCCGCGAAGACATCGACCGCCTGCAACCGAGCAGCGTCACCGACCTGCTGCAACGGGTGCCGGGCGTGCAGGTGGCGCAGGCCGGTGGGCGCGGCAGTCTGCCGGGGATCTACATTCGCGGCACGCAATCTGCGCAAAGTCTGGTGCTGGTCGACGGACAGCGCATCGGCAGCTCGACCTCCGGCGACAGCAACCTGCAGCACCTGAACATCGACCAGATCGAACGCGTGGAAGTGCTGCGCGGTTCGCGTTCGGTGATCTACGGTAGCGATGCGATTGGCGGGGTGATCCAGATCTTCACCCGGCGCGGTAACCAGCAAGGTTTACAGCCTCGCTTGCACGTCGGTTTCGGCAGCAACCAGACCTGGGAACGCAGTCTCGGCCTGTCGGGTGGCGACGAGAAAACCCGCTTCAACCTGGGTGCCAGCCTCGATGACACCGCTGGCCTCGACCGTACTCACGAGTCCTACCCCAGCGACAGCGATCACGATGCCTATCGCAATCAATCCGTCAGCCTGAGTCTCAGCCATGCGCTGACCGATGACATCGAAGTCGGCGCCAACCTGCTGGATAACCGCGGCAAGAGCGAGTTCGACAACCCGTTCGGGCGCTTCGATACGACCACTTTCGAGTCGGTGCAACAGCAGCCCTACAGCGACTTCAACGTCAGCAGTGTCAGCAGCTACGTCGATGCCCGGGTCAACGAAATCTGGAAAACCCGCGTCGAATTCGGTCACACCGAAAACCGCGAAAAGACCCTCGACAAACTCAGCGACGAGCGCACGGTTTTCAACACCTATCGCGATTCGGTGAACTGGCAGAACGACCTGACTCTGGATGCGCGCAACAGCCTGATCCTCGGCGGCGACTGGTACGAAGACCGGGTCAACAGCAGCACCGCGTTCGACGAAGACAGCCGCTGGAACCGCGCCGCGTTCATCCAGCATCGCTATCAGGCCGACAGCTTCTCCACAGAGCTGGGCCTGCGCCACGACGACAACCAGCAGTTCGGCAGCCAGAACACCTGGAGCGGCACCTTTACGCTGCCGCTGAACCCGGACAACGATCTGCTGCTGAGCTACAGCGAAGGCTTCCGCGCGCCGACCTTCAACGACCTGTACTACCCGGATTTCAGCAACCCGAACCTGAAACCGGAAACCTCGAAAAGCTACGAGTTGCAATGGCGTAGCCAGTTGAGCGATTCCAGTCGCCTGGAAACTTCGATTTACCGCACAGACCTGGAAGACGCGATCATCTTCGGCAGCAACTCACGCCCGGAGAACGTGGCCTCGGCACGGATCAACGGTTTCGAAGCGGCATTGAAGCAGGAGCTGTTCGGCTGGCAGAGCAATCTCGGCGTGGCGATCATCGATCCGCGTGATCGCGATACAGGGCACACCTTGGCCCGCCGCGCACGGCGCACGATGAGTTGGGATCTGGATCGGCAGTTTGACCGACTGGGTCTGGGCGCCAGTTGGCAGGCGGTAAGCAGTAGCTACGACGACAAGGACAACACCCAGTCACTGGGCGGCTACGGCTTGATCGGATTGCGCAGCAGTTGGGCACTGAACCGTGAGATCAAACTGGATATGAAGGTCGAGAACCTGTTCGATAAAGGCTATAGCCGCGCGCTCTACAGCTATGACGGCAGCCAGTATGGCTATCGCGAGGAAGGTCGGGCCTGGGTGTTTGGGGTGACCTGGACGCCGGGACTCTAAGGTAAACCTCAATCAACTGTGGCGAGGGAGCTTGCTCCCGCTCGGCTGCGCAGCAGTCGCAACCCCGGCTTGCTCAGAGTGACAGACGGATTTGGGGGACAGGTTTTGGGGTTGCTTCGCAACCCAGCGGGAGCAAGCTCCCTCGCCACAAAACTAGCGGTGTGGCTGAATGAGTTGGCAGAGTTTGGCGGTGGCATCGATCATTTGGCCGCTTGGGCGCTCAAGGCCTTTATCAGTAACCAACAGTAGTTTCCCCTGCTTCACCGCCGCCACCTGCGGCCAGGCTTTCCAGGCATCAAGCTGGGCCTGATCACCGGCCAGAATCACCCCGGGATCGCGCTGCAACACCGCTTCGATACTGACCTGCGGCGCCGGCAAACTCAGATCGGCAAACACATTGCGCGCGCCGCATACCTCAAGCGCATCGCTGATGATCTGCCCGCCACCGACGGTGTACAGCGGCTTGTCCCAGACTTGATAGAACACTGTCAGCGGCGTCTCCCGGCGATAGCGTTGGCGCAGGTCATCGAGTTTCTGGCGCAGATCCGCCACCAGTGTCACCCCACGTTCAGGCCGGCCGAGTTGCGCGGCAATGGCTTCGATCTGTGCAGAGAGCTGTTCGAGATTGTGCGGTTCGGCGACGTAGGTCGGGATGTTCAGGCGTTTGAGCTGATCGCGTTGCGCCGGGCCGACACTGCCGGGCCACAACAGCAACAAATCGGGCTTCAAACTGAGCAGACGCTCCATGTCCAGCTGACCGTAGCGGCCCACTGACGGGACATCCTTGAGCGCGGCAGGACGCTCGCCGGCATCGAGCACGCCAACCAGCAGATCGGCCGAGTCCAGCTCGACAACGATTTCCGACAGCGAAGGCGCGAGGCTCACCACCCGTAGGCTCGCCAGCGCCGGGCCGGCGACGGCCAGCAACAGCACCGCCAGCCACAGACGACGCATCAGCCGAGTTGACGCGGGATGCGATAGAGGTAGAACAGCACGGCCGTGGACAGCGCCAGCAGCATCAGCGGTACGGCTTCGAGGCCGACGAACACGGCCAGCGCACCGATCCATGCCGGCAACGATGCAGCGAGGAACGCAATACGGCGACGGGCCGCGAGCGCGATCCAGGCCGCCGGCTCGGCAGGCGTATCGAGAGCTTTCTGGGTGGCGATCAGGGCGTGTTTGTAGCCACCAAAAAACTTCAGACTGACAAACATCGAGGCGACACCGGCAATGAACATTGGCATGGTCAGTACCGGCAGAAACGCTTCATATTGGCCGAACAGTGCGTTGAGCACGAACAGCGGCAGCAGCGCCAACGCCAGATACTTCCACCAGTCGACCGCCAGACGGCGTCGTACCTGACCGCGGGTCACGCGCGGTCGACCTCGCCCTGATGCTCGTTGCCCATCATGTGGTCGAGCTTGCTGGCCTTGGTCGCCAGGTACAGTTTGTTGTGCGGATTATGGCCGGTGTGCAGCGGCACGCGTTCGGCGACGACGATGCCCATGTCGGTCAGGGCTTTGACCTTGCGCGGGTTGTTGGTCATCAGGCGCAGGGACTTCACGCCCAGATGCTCGAGCATCGGCAGGCACATCGCGTAGTCACGCTGGTCGGCGGCGAAACCCAGACGCTCGTTGGCTTCCACGGTGTCGGCGCCGCCGTCCTGCAACTCGTAGGCGCGGATCTTGTTCAGCAGACCGATGCCACGACCTTCCTGGCGCAGGTACAGCAGCACGCCACGGCCTTCGCGGGCGATGGCCTTGAGCGCCGCTTCGAGTTGCGAACCGCAGTCGCAGCGCTGGCTGAACAGGGCGTCACCGGTCAGGCACTCGGAATGCAACCGGCCAAGGACCGGGGCACCGTCGTCAATTTCACCCAGGCTCAGCACAACGTGCTCGCGGCCGGTGGCTTCATCGAGAAAACCGTGCATGGTGAATTGCGCAAAAGGCGTTGGCAGCTTGCAAGCGGCGACAAAAACGACAGGCACCTGTGTGCTCCTGATCTAAAAAGTCTGAAGATTCGCAGGCCGGCATTGTAACAGCAGGTTCCGGCAGGCGCTTAGGCTGAATTATCGGGCATAACGATCAAAAAGTTTGATAACACCCGACTTGCCTTGCCCCCCTGTGGGAGCGGGCTTGCTCGCGAAGGCGTCGTGTCAGTCGGCAATAGGCTGGCGGAACCACCGTATTTGCGAGCAAGCCCGCTCCCACAGGGGGCACAGTGTTGGGCACAAGATTCGCAATCAGGGCGTATCAAACGGATACGGCTGCTTCCACTGCTCGAAAATCGGCTTCAGCTCGCCGCTCTTCACCAACTGCTCCATGCGCCTGTCGAACAGCGCCATCAGCGTGCGCGCTTGCGGCGTATCGGCGAAGCACAGGTACAGCGGCAATTCGGCGATGTGGGTCTTGCGAAACTGCGTTGGATCCTTGGCCCGGCCAACCACGTAATCGATTTCGGTCTGCGCATCGATGTAATAGTCAGCGCGGTTGTGGGTGAGCATCGACAGGATCCCGGTACGTCGCATGACTTCGTTAAAGTTATGCACATTGGGCAAATAATCCTGATAGTCATAGCCGCGCACCCAGGCCAGGCGATAGCTGCCGAGAGTGTCCGGGGTCGGTGAAGGATTGCTCGCCAGGCCCAGGGCGTAGATGTGGTCGGTGTCGAAATTCCAGCGCGGGTATAGCAGATCGCTGGCCTCGTTTTTATACGAGCCGACGCAAGCATCGACTTCGCCGCGCTGGGCCAGACCCACGGAGCGCGTGTAAGGCTCGGTGCGGATGTCGAGTTGCACCCCGGCCGGTTCGAAGACCTTGCGCAGCACGTCCCAGCCCAGGCCGTGACCGTCAGCGGCGGTGTAGTCTTCCCAGTCTTCGCTGGCCAGATGGATGACCGCGGGCGTCGGCGCAGCTTCCTGCGCACTGGCGACAGTGCCCAGCAAGGTAAAAAACACCAGCGCCAGCCAGCGACTAACCATCCTTAGTCTCCCCACTTAACCCTGACAATCCGGATCAGGCGAAAATCCACACCAGTCCCTGCATCGCCAGCCAGGCGAACACGCCGGCCAGCACGTCGTCGAGCATGATGCCGACGCCGCCATGGACATGCCGATCGATCCAGCGGATCGGCCATGGCTTGAGAATGTCGAAGAAGCGGAACATCAGGAACCCCGCGAGCAACCAGTACCAGCCTTCCGGCACCAACCACAGGGTGATCCACATCCCGACCATTTCGTCCCAGACGATGCCTTCGTGGTCGTGTACCCGCAGATCGTCGGCGACCTTGCCGCACAGCCAGAAGCCGAACAGCATGGTAATCCCGAGCATCAGCCAGTAACCCCAGTCGGGCAACATCTGCCACAACGGAATAAAGGGTAGCGCAACTAACGAACCCCACGTGCCCGGCGCTTTCGGCAAGGTGCCGGAGCCGAAGCCGAACGCGAGGAAATGCCAGGGATTGCGCCAGACCGACGGCGGAACGAATTCGGCCGGAACCTGTTTCGGGTGATCTGTCACGGTGTCTCCTGAAAATGTTGATAACCCCGGATTTGCGGGGTGATGTCGTGTCCTTCGCGATCCAGCAGCACCACACCCTGGCCCTGCGCCACACGCCCGATCACATGGATCGGCCAACCATCGGCCAGCAGTGCCGGCAACTCGACGGACGGTAGCGTGAAGGCCAGCACGTAATCATCGCCGCCGCTCAACGCCGCCCGTTCGGCGCCACGCTGGCCGAGAAACGCCACTAAAGCATCGGACAACGGTACGCGCTCGCGTTCAACCTCAAGCCGCACCTGCGAAGCCAGAGCGATATGGCCGCAATCGGCAAGCAGGCCATCGGAGATATCCAGGGCGGAGGTGGCCTTGCCGCGCAGCGCCTGACCAAGAGCCAGTTGCGGTTGCGGCGACCAGTAATGACTGAGCAGCGGCTCGGCAATATCAGTGTCGGCTTCACGCTGGCCAAGCACCAGCGGCAAGGCACCGGCGGCATTGCCCAGTTCGCCGCCAACACAAAGCAGGTCGCCCGGTTGTGCGCCGCTGCGGGTCAAGGCCTGCCCGGCCGGGACGCGACCGAACACGGTGACGGTCAGGCTTAACGGCCCACGGGTGGTGTCGCCGCCAACCAGCGCGACGCCGCAGCTCTGCGCCATGCGGTTCAAACCGCGGGCATAGGCTTGCAGCCAATCGGCGGTCACCGTCGGCACAGTCAGGGCAAGGGTAAAGGCAACGGGCGTGGCGCCCATGGCGGCCAGGTCGCTGACCGCAACGGCCAGCGAGCGCTGACCGAGCAGAAATGGATCGCAGGGATCGGCGAAGTGCACGCCGGCCACCAGCGTATCGGTGGAAATCGCCAACTGCTCCCCGGGGGGAACCGCCAGCAAGGCGCAGTCGTCGCCGATCCCCAGGGCAACGCCCTCGCCGCCCTGCGCACAAGGCGCGGCGGCGAAGAAATTGCGGATCAGCTCAAACTCGCCCATTGCGATATCAAGCGCTGATCAGCGCTTGAACGCCTTGACTTCAGCTTCACGCAGGCGCGGAGCCAGCTTGTCGAGTACACCGTTGACGAACTTGTGGCCGTCGGTCGAACCGAAGACTTTCGCCAGCTCGATACCTTCGTTGATCACCACGCGGTACGGCACGTCGACGCGCTTGAGCAGTTCCCAGGTGGACAGGCGCAGAACCGCCAGTTCAACCGGATCCAGCTCTTCGATTTCGATGTCCAGGCACGGTTTGAGCGCGGTGTCGATTTCGGTGCGGCTCGCCGGAACCCCGTGGAGGATTTCGCGGAAATACGCGCCATCGACATCGGTGAAATCGTTATCAACGCGGAACTGCGCTTCGATTTCGTTCAGCGAAGCCTTGGCCATGTGCCACTGATACAGAGCCTGAGTCGCGAGCTGACGGGCTTCGCGACGCTTGACGCTTTTCGATGGCTTGCCGGCATCCGCAGGTTTCGGATCGCGCGGGTTGAAACGATCGCTATCGTCGCTAATCACTTGGCCTCCAACTGCGCCAGCAGGCTGACCATTTCCAGAGCGGACAGGGCAGCTTCAGCACCTTTGTTGCCGGCCTTGGTGCCGGAACGTTCGATGGCTTGCTCGATGGAATCAACGGTCAGGACGCCGAACGCGACCGGTACGCCGAACTCCATGGACACCTGGGCCAGGCCCTTGGTGCATTCGCCAGCCACGTATTCGAAGTGCGGAGTGCCGCCACGAATGACCGCGCCGAGGGCGATGATGGCTGCGAACTCGCCTTTCTGAGCGACTTTCTGCGCAACCAGCGGGATTTCGAAGGCGCCAGGTGCGCGGATGATGGTGATGTCGCTTTCGCTCACGCCGTGGCGAACCAGGGCATCAACTGCACCGCTGACCAGGCTTTCAACCACGAAGCTGTTGAAACGGCCCACTACCAGAGCGTAGCGGCCTTTAGGGGCGATGAAGGTACCTTCGATGGTCTTCAGGGTCATTCGTCAGATCTCTTAAAGAGCCGGGACGCGTTTCGTACGCATCCCTCAGTGATATTAGCCACAAATTCATGACCGGAAACACCGCATTGCTGTTCGACTACACCCCTGTGGCGAGGGGATTTATCCCCGATGGACTGCGCAGCAGTCCCAATCAAATAGGGCCGCTACGCAGCCCGTCGGGGATGAATCCCCTCACCACAAGGATCTACGTCAACAATGCCGGAAACGACCGGTCATTATTCGGAGGGCACGTATTCTACAACTTCCAGATCGAAACCGGATATCGCATTAAATTTCATTGGCGCAGACATCAAGCGCATTTTGCGTACGCCGAGGTCACGCAGGATCTGCGAACCGGCACCGACGATGCTGTAGGTGGTCGGTTTTTTCACCGCTGCCTGCTCACCGGTTTCGCGGATATGCGCCAGCAACACGTCGCCGTCCAGCGGGTGACCGAGCAACAGCACCACACCGCTGCCGGCCTCGGCGACCGCAGCCATCGCGGCGCGCAGGCTCCAGCGGCCCGGTTGCTTGACCATCAGCAGGTCGCGCAGCGGATCCATGTTATGCACGCGAACCAGGGTCGGCTCTTCGGCGCAAACCGTACCTAAAGTGAGGGCCATGTGCACATCGCCTTCCACCGAATCACGATAGGTCACCAGGTTGAATTGGCCCAGTTCGCTGTCCAGCGGCTGTTCGGCAATCCGCTGAACGGTACGTTCGTGGATCATCCGGTAGTGAATCAGGTCGGCGATGGTGCCGATCTTGATGTTGTGTTCGGCGGCAAACGCTTCCAGTTCGGCGCGACGGGACATGGTGCCGTCGTCGTTCATCACTTCGCAGATCACGCCGCTTGGTTCGAAACCGGCCATGCGCGCCAGGTCGCAGGCGGCTTCAGTGTGACCGGCACGAGCCAGCGTACCGCCAGCCTGAGCCATCAGCGGGAAGATGTGCCCCGGGCTGACGATGTCTTCCGCCTTGGCGTCTTTCGCCGCAGCCGCTTGCACGGTGCGCGCACGGTCGGCGGCGGAAATACCGGTGGTGACGCCTTCGGCGGCTTCGATCGATACGGTGAACTTGGTGCCGAAACCGGAACCGTTGCGTGGCGCCATCAATGGCAGCTTCAACAGTTCGCAGCGCTCGCGGCTCATCGGCATGCAGATCAGGCCGCGGGCGTGCTTGGCCATGAAGTTGATGTGTTCGGCCTTGCAGCATTCGGCGGCCATGATCAGGTCGCCTTCGTTCTCGCGGTCTTCGTCATCCATGAGGATGACCATCTTGCCTTGGCGGATGTCTTCAACCAGTTCTTCGATGCTATTGAGCGCCACAAGGCACCCCCTTCAGTCAGGATTTGAGGTAGCCGTTGGCGGCCAGAAAGCTTTCAGTGATCGTGCCACCGGATGCAGGCTCTGCGGCCTTGTCACCCAACAGCAAACGCTCCAGATAACGCGCCAGCAAATCGACTTCCAGGTTCACCCGGCGGCCCGGCTTGTAGGAAGCCATGATGGTTTCGCTCAGGGTGTGCGGAATGATCGTCAGCATGAATTCAGCACCATCGACCGCGTTCACGGTCAGGCTGGTGCCATCGACGGTGATCGAGCCTTTATGGGCGATGTACTTGGCCAGCTCTTTTGGTGCGCGAATGCGAAATTCCACCGCACGAGCATTGTCGCTGCGCGACACCACTTCGCCGACACCGTCGACGTGACCGCTGACCAGATGCCCACCGAGACGGGTGGTCGGGGTCAGGGCTTTTTCCAGATTGACCGGGCTGCCGCTTTTCAGGTCATTCATGGCGGTGCAGTCGAGGGTTTCGCGGCTGACGTCAGCGGCAAAGCCATTGCCCGGCAGCTCAACCGCCGTCAGGCACACGCCGTTGACCGCGATGCTGTCGCCGAGTTTGACGTCGCTCAGGTCGAGCTTGCCGGTTTCGACATGCACCCGCACATCACCGCCCTTTGGGGTCAGTGCGCGGATACTGCCGATGGATTCGATGATGCCGGTAAACATGGGGTTCTCCTTGAGAACGAAGCCAGCGCTAACGCGATGGCCGGGAATTATACGCTCGCCGAAACGACTGGCGTCGCAGTGACTCGCCAGTCATCGCCAACCGCGCGGATTTCAGTGATTTTCAGCTCGGGAGCGTCCTTCATATAGGCCAGCGGCCAGTCCAGCAACGGCCGCGCCGTGGAGCCGAGAAACTTGCCGGCGATGAAGATCACGAACTCATCGACCAGACCGAGCTGCGCGAACGCGCCAGCCAGACGCGGACCGGCCTCGACCAGCACTTCGTTGACGCCACGGTTGGCCAGTTCGATCAGCAGTTGATGCAGATCGACCTGACCGTCGTCACCCGGCACGATCAGGCATTCCGGGCCATTGGCGTATTGCTCTTCGACTGCCATACAGGTCGCGACCAGCGCCGGGCCGGCCTTGAAGAACGGCGCGTCCAGCGGCACCCGCAGGCGCCCGTCGATCAGCACCCGCAGCGGCGGACGGCTCATGGCCCGTGCGGTTTGTTCGGCATCCAGCCCCAGTTCGTCGGCGCGCACGGTCAGGCGTGCGCCGTCGGCCAGTACGGTGTCGGCGCCGGTCAACACCACGGCCGCCTGCGCGCGCAAACGCTGCACGGCGGAACGCGCGGCCGGGCCGGTGATCCATTGGCTCTCGCCGCTGTCCATCGCCGTGCGGCCGTCGAGGCTCATCGCCAGCTTGACCCGCACGAACGGCAAGCCGTGTTCCATGCGCTTCAGGAAACCTTGATTGAGCTGGCGCGCCTCGGCTTCGAGCACGCCGCTTTCGGTGGCGATCCCGGCATCGCTCAGACGCTGCAAGCCACGCCCGGCGACCTGTGGATTCGGATCGCGCATCGCGGCGACCACCCGAGCCACTCCGGCAGTCACCAGCGCATCGGCGCACGGCGGTGTGCGGCCATGGTGGCTGCACGGCTCAAGGGTCACGTAAGCCGTGGCGCCCCGGGCCAATTCACCGGCAGCGCGCAGGGCGTGGACCTCGGCGTGGGGTTCGCCGGCGCGCTCGTGAAAGCCTTCGCCGACAATCTGCCCGTCACGCACGATCACGCAGCCAACCCGTGGATTGGGGTGGGTGGTGTAGTGGCCCTTGCGCGCCAGTTGCAGCGCGCGCGCCATGAAGTGGGCGTCGAGGATCGCCTGCTCGGCGGCGCTGGTCATTCTTTCACCGGTTCGCGGGCGAGGCGGTCGATCTCTTCGCGGAACTCATTGAGATCCTGGAAGCGCCGGTACACCGAGGCGAAACGGATGTAGGCCACTTCATCGAGCTTTTGCAGCTCGGCCATCACCAGCTCGCCGACCACGAGGGATTTGACCTCGCGCTCGCCGGTGGCGCGCAGCTTGTGCTTGATGTGAACCAGAGAGGATTCGAGGCGCTCGACGCTCACCGGACGTTTCTCCAGCGCGCGTTGCATGCCGGCACGGAGCTTTTCTTCGTCGAACGGTTGGCGGCTGCCGTCGGTTTTGATCAGGCGCGGCAACACCAGTTCGGCCGTCTCGAATGTCGTGAAACGCTCGCCGCAGGCCAGGCATTCACGCCGGCGGCGCACCTGTTCGCCCTCGGCGACCAGACGCGAGTCGATGACCTTGGTGTCGTTGGCACCGCAGAAGGGACAGTGCATGGTGGCTGGCAACAAAAAAAGGGAGGGCCATGGTAGCGCATCCCGGTGGCAAGACAAGCCATAGGGTTTGCGGTATACAGACGGGCATGATCATTTGATCCATGGATTTCATTTTGCTGGAGCAGCCCATGCCGCTACGACCGCTCGTTTTGCTCAGTCTTTTCGCCCTGCTGGTGGCCTGTGGCAGCGATAAACCCAAGCCGCAGCCGCCAACGCCGGGCCCGGCGCCACAACAGGCGCAGAAAAAAGCCCGGGAAGCCGCTGACCTCGGTCCGCTGCCGGCTTATCAACGGGAACTGAGCGGCACCCTGCAAGGCGTGCCGGCCGGGGCCGAAGTCGAACTGGCGTTGCTGGTGATCGACGATAAGTCCCGCCCGCAACAGTTGCTCGCCAGTTCCACGCTGATAGGCAATAACCAGGCGTTGCCGTTCCGTCTGCGTTTCAACCCCGAAGCATTCCCCGCCGGCGCGCGGGTTGAGCTGCGCGGACGTGCCACGCAGTCCGGCCAGTTGATCCTGCATCTGCCGTCGCAACCCATTACCCAGCCGACCACTCAGGCGCTGGGCCAGCTGCAATTTGTCAAAGCGCCATGACGCCACCGCTCGACCTGCAACTGGCGTTAGGTGAATTGCTCGGTGATGCCCGGCTCAAGGCCTGTGCATTGCCGGGTACCGATTTGCAGCTGTGGCTGATCGACGGCGATAACATGGATCGCGAATTCAGCCCCGACGAAACCCGGCGCATCCTCCACGAACCGCCGTATTGGAGTTTCTGCTGGGCCAGCGGCCTGGCGGTGGCGCGCTATCTGGCGGAGTTTCCCGAGTGGGTGCGCGGCAAGCGGGTGCTGGATTTCGGCGCCGGTTCCGGGATCGCCGCGATTGCTGCGGTGAAGTCCGGGGCGTTGGAGGTGGTGGCTTGCGATCTTGATCCGCTGGCGATTGCTGCGTGCCGGGCCAATGCTGAACTCAATGATGTGCAGATGAGCTATTCGACGGACTTCTTTGCCGAGGCTGATCGTTTTGATCTGATTCTGGTGGCGGATGTGCTCTACGACCGTGAGAACCTGCCGCTGCTCGATGCGTTTCTCAGCCGTGGCCGCGAGGCGCTGGTGGCGGATTCGCGGGTTCGGGATTTTCGTCATCCGTTATATGAGCGCATCGAAATGCTTGAGGCGATGACCTTGCCGGATCTGGCAGAGCCGGAAGAGTTCAGACATGTCAGCCTTTACCATGCGCGGCGTGGCTAAAAGCTTCGCGAGCAGGCTCGCTCCCACAGGGGTAACGCATTCCAAATGTGGGAGCGAGCCTGCTCGCGAAGGCGTCCTATCAGGCAACACATCTCTAAACCTGCCCCCGCTTCCGCCCCCCTGCCAAGCCGTATAGTTGCCCCATCCACGCTTTTACGAGATCCCCCATGAGTCAGCAAACGCCGTACATCTTCGACGCCACGACTGCCGATTTCGACCAGTCGGTGATCGAAGCTTCCTTCAACAAACCGGTGCTGGTGGATTTCTGGGCCGAGTGGTGTGCGCCGTGCAAGGCGTTGATGCCGATGCTGCAAGGCATTGCCGAGAGCTATCAGGGCGAACTGCTGCTGGCCAAGGTCAACTGCGACATCGAGCAGGACATCGTGGCCCGCTTCGGTATCCGCAGCCTGCCGACCGTGGTGCTGTTCAAGGACGGTCAACCGGTGGACGGTTTTGCCGGTGCGCAACCGGAATCCGCCGTACGCGCCTTGCTTGAGCCGCATGTGCAAATGCCGCCGCCGGCCGCCGCCGATCCGTTCGAACAGGCGCAGGCGCTGTTCGATGAAGGGCGTTTCGCTGAAGCAGAAGCCGCGCTGGTGGTGATGCTTACCGAAGACAACAGCAACGCCAAGGCGCTGATCCTCTACGCCCGCTGCCTGACCGAACGCGGCGAACTGGGCGAAGCGCAAACCGTGCTCGACGCGGTCAAGAGCGATGAGCACAAGGCTGAACTGGCCGGGGCCAAGGCGCAGATCAAGTTCCTGGGACTTGCCCGTGATCTGCCGGACGCTGCCGACCTCAAGGCGCGCCTGGCCAAAGATCCGCAGGACGACGAAGCGGTGTATCAACTGGCGATCCAGCAACTGGCGCGTCAGCAATACGAAGCGGCGTTGGAGGCCTTGCTCAAGCTGTTCATCCGTAACCGCAGCTATGGCGAGGGCCTGCCGCACAAGACGTTGCTGCAGGTGTTCGAGCTGCTGGGCAACGATCACCCGCTGGTGACCGCTTACCGCCGTAAAGTATTCGCTGCGCTTTATTAAGATCAAAAGATCGCAGCCTTCGGCAGCTCCATTCGATCGTGTTCACCCGTATTTGCGGATGAACGCTGAACCTGTAGGAGCTGCCGCAGGCTGCGATCTTTTGCGGCTCACTCGCTCCAGCTGTAGAGCGGCGTATCGCCGCCGCTCACCACTTTCACCTGTGAACTGTGGCGCAATCGCACCAGCAGGCGTTTGCCCGCCGCCGCGCTGCCGGTCAGGCCCTCAAGCTGCTCCAGAAGATCCGGCCCGCTGAGTTGCCTGGCCTTGCGCAACAAATCCTGCGCGACCTGCCACAACGCATCGTCCTGGTTCAGCGTTTTCGCTGCCGGCGCGCTCAATGCCGCTTCAGGCTGATCGCCCTGCGACTGCGCACCAAGGGCTGCGCCAAGCTTTGCCCAATCGCTGTCATCCAGCTCCACCGTCAAATCCACCGGCATCGCGCCGACGGTTCCGCGTATCCGCAACATCTGCTTCGCTCCTGCACATTTCTGACCTGCATGCTCCCACGGGACTTGTGCAACGCCAAGCGCACGGGCAAACTCTGCGGACTTTCGTTATAAGATTACATAACAAACTCTTCACTTTACTTTCCGGAGACCGCCATGCGTCGTCTGCTGCTCGCTTTGCCGTTTGCCCTGTTGCCGCTGGCCATCGCCCATGCCGCCGATGAGCACGATCATGACCATGAGCACGGCAGCCTCGGCGCCCACGAACATGGCGTCGGCCGACTGAACGCCGCACTCGACGGCCAGACCCTGGAACTGGAACTGGAGAGCCCGGCGATGAACCTGGTGGGCTTCGAACACGCCGCCACCAGCGACGCCGACAAGGCCAAAGTCGCCGCCGCCCGCGCCAAACTGGAAAACCCGCTGGCGCTGTTCAGCCTGCCGGCCGCCGCTGGTTGCAAAGTCGCCAGCCAGGAACTGGAAAGCCCGCTGTTCGGCGACAAACCGGATGCCGACGACCATGACGATGATGATCACGATGCCAAGGGCGGTGAAGCGCATCACCATGAACACAGCGAAATCCACGCGCACTATCAATTCAGTTGCGCTGCACCGGGGGCCTTGAAGACTCTGGATCTGGCGAACCTCTTCAATACCTTCCCGGCCACCCAGAAAATTCAGGTACAACTGATCGGCCCGAACGGCCAGCAAGGTACGGAAGTGACGGCCAAGGCTGCTGCCCTGAAATTCTGATCACACCGACAATCCCCTGTGGGAGCGGGCTTGCTCGCGAATGCGGTGGGTCAGTCAACATGGATTTGGCTGATCCACCGCATTCGCGAGCAAGCCCGCTCCCACAAGGGGTTACGTGTTCACTTCATGAAATTGGTGCCATGACCCAAGCACTCATCGAACTGTCCGACCTGGGCTTCAACTGGCCCGGTCACCCGCCGCTGCTGGACATCCCGGCGTTTCGCCTGGAGCCGGGCGAAACCCTGTTCCTCAAAGGCCCCAGCGGCAGTGGCAAGACCACCCTGCTCGGCCTGCTCGGTGGCGTGCAGAAACCCGGGCGCGGCAGCATTCGTCTGCTCGGCCAGGAACTGACCGAACTCGGTGCCGGCGCCCGCGACCGCTTTCGCGTCGATCACACTGGCTACATCTTCCAGCAGTTCAACCTGCTGCCGTTTCTCTCGGTACGCGAGAACGTCGAGTTGCCCTGCCACTTCTCCAAACTGCGTGCCGAACGGGCGAAACAGCGCCACGGCAGCGTCGATCAGGCCGCCGCCACCCTGCTCGCCCATCTGGGCCTGAAGGACGAAAGCATCCTCGGTCGTCGCGCCGATTCGCTGTCGATCGGTCAACAGCAAAGGGTCGCCGCCGCTCGTGCCTTGATCGGCCAACCGGAACTGGTGATCGCCGACGAACCGACCTCGGCGCTGGATTACGACGCTCGGGAAAACTTCATTCGTCTGCTGTTCGCCGAATGCCGCGAAGCCGGGTCGAGCTTGCTGTTCGTCAGCCACGACCAGAGCCTTGCGCCGCTGTTCGACCGTCACCTGTCCCTGGCCGAGCTCAATCGCGCCGCCACGTCTGCCGAGGTCTGAGATGTATCTGTTTCGTCTGGCCATGGCCAGCCTGGCCAACCGCCGCTTTACCGCCCTGCTCACCGCGTTCGCGATTGCCCTGTCGGTCTGCCTGTTGCTCGCCGTCGAGCGCGTACGCACCGAGGCCAAGGCCAGTTTCGCCAGCACCATCAGCGGCACCGACCTGATCGTCGGCGCCCGCTCCGGCTCGGTGAACCTGCTGCTGTACTCGGTGTTCCGCATCGGCAACGCGACCAACAACATCCGTTGGGACAGCTTCGAACATTTCGCCAGCAACCCGAAAGTGAAGTGGGCGATCCCGATGTCCCTCGGCGACTCGCATCGCGGTTACCGCGTGATGGGCACCACCGAAGCCTATTTCGAGCATTACCAGTACGGTCGCCAGCAGCACCTGGAACTGGCCGACGGCCGCGCCTTCGCCACCGATCCGTTCGAAGTGGTGCTCGGCGCCGAAGTGGCCGAAGCGCTGCATTACAAGCTCGGCGACCAACTGGTGCTGGCCCACGGCGTGGCGGCGATCAGTCTGGTCAAGCATGACGACAAGCCGTTCACCGTGGTCGGCATTCTCAAGCGCACGGGCACCCCGGTGGATCGCACGTTGCACATCAGCCTCGGCGGCATGGAGGCGATTCACATCGACTGGCACAACGGCGTGCCGGCGCGCGGCAACGGCCGGATCACGGCGGATCAGGCACGCAACATGGACCTGACGCCACAGGCGATCACCGCGTTCATGCTCGGCCTCAACAGCAAGATTTCCACCTTCGCCCTGCAACGCGAGATCAACGAATACCGTGGTGAGCCGATGCTGGCGATCCTCCCGGGCGTGGCCTTGCAGGAGTTGTGGAGCCTGATGAGTACTGCGGAAAAAGCCTTGTTCGTGGTCTCGCTGTTCGTGGTGCTGACCGGGTTGATCGGCATGCTCACGGCGATTCTCACCAGCCTCAACGAGCGTCGCCGCGAGATGGCGATTCTGCGTTCGGTCGGTGCGCGGCCTTGGCACATCGCAAGCCTGCTGGTGCTGGAAGCCTTTGCCCTGGCGCTGACCGGCGTAATCGCCGGACTGGCATTGCTGTACATCGGCATCGCCGCCGCGCAGGGTTATGTGCAGGCCAATTACGGTTTGTATCTGCCACTGGCGTGGCCGAGCGAGTATGAATGGACGCTGCTCGGTGGCATTCTGGCTGCCGCGCTGCTGATGGGCAGCGTGCCGGCCTGGCGCGCGTATCGCCAATCCCTGGCCGATGGCCTGTCGATCCGTTTATGAGGATGTTCACCATGCCCCGCGCCGTGCTTGCGCTGCTGTTGCTGGTTGCCCTGCCCGTGTGGGCGGCGGCGCCGAAAGACCTGACCTGGTCGGAGATGATCCCGCCGGACGCCGCGCCGGAAGTGCCGAACATGACGCCGTTGCACGACATGTCGAAGATGAGTGATGCGCTGTCCGCCGAGTCGGCGCCGGCGGCGAAACAGGACATGCCCAATGCTCCGGTGGTGCAGAGTCTCGACGGGCAGAACATCCGCCTGCCGGGTTACATCGTGCCGCTGGAAGTCAACGAAGAGGGCCGCACCACCGATTTCCTGCTGGTGCCGTACTTCGGCGCCTGCATCCATGTGCCGCCACCGCCGTCGAACCAGATCGTGCATGTGAAAAGCGAGTTGGGCGTGAAGCTCGACGAGCTGTATCAGCCGTACTGGGTCGAGGGACCGTTGCAGGTCAAGGCGTCCACCAGCGAACTGGCCGATGCCGGGTATCAGATGGCGGCGGACAAGATTTATGTGTATGAGCTGCCGGAGTAATACCCGGAGGTTTTGAGTTGCCGGATCAGTTGCTATCGCGAGCAGGCTCACTCCTACAGGGGAACGCATTCCAAATGCAGGAGTGAGCCTGCTCGCGATGGGGCCGGCCAAGGTTCCACAAAAAACCATCCCTTCACTGTTTCATTGAGCTGAGTCAAAAGACCGTATCAGTTGGCTTCATACCATAGGACATCAGACATTTTTAACGTCCTTTTGGAGCTCCCATGAACAAGTCCTTGCTCAGCGCTGCGCTGTTTGCAGTCGCGCTCGCAGCCCCGCTCGCCCACGCCCACGAAGCCGGCGATATCATCGTTCGCGCCGGTGCGATCACCGTCAACCCGAAAGCCGACAGCTCCAGCGTCAAGGTCGATCAGGGTCCGTTGAGCGGCACCAACCTGGGCGGCAAGGCGACCATGAGCAGCGACACCCAACTGGGTCTGAACTTCGCCTACATGCTGACCAACAACATCGGTATCGAGTTGCTGGCCGCCTCGCCGTTCGAGCATGACGTGAAAATCAAAGGCACCGCGCTGCCAGCTGCCAACGGCAAACTCGGTACGCTGAAACACCTGCCGCCGACCCTCAGCGTCGTGTACTACCCGCTGGATTCCAAGTCGCCGTTCCAGCCGTACATCGGCGGCGGCATCAACTACACCTGGATCTATGACGAGCACGTCGGCAGCGAAGCCCAGTCCAACGGCTTCAGCAACTTCAAGGCGAAAAACTCCTGGGGCCTGGCCTGGCAGGTCGGTGCCGACTACATGCTGACCGACAACATCATGCTCAACGCCCAAGTGCGTTACATGGACATCGACACCCGTGCGACTGTCGAGAACAACGCCGTGGCGCCGGGCACCCGTGCCAAGGTGAATGTGGATGTCGATCCGTTTGTGTACATGGTGGGTCTGGGCTACAAGTTCTAAGCAACAGTCGAACATTCGCGTGGTGGTGAATGAGGCTTTGGGTGAGCAGGCTTAGAACTGACGACGATCACTTCGTGATCGATCGGGGAGAAATCCCCTCGCCACAGGATTAGCGACAAATTCCGGCCGTGAAAAAGGCGCCTGTAAAAAGGCGCCTTTTTCATGTCTGCGATAAACCTACTTGCCGAGCAACCGCGCCAGTCCCACACGCATCGGCGTCGGCTCTGGCAGCTGGAAGCGTTGCAGCAAACGCGCGTTGTTCGCCCGCGAATGGCGGATGTCGCCGGAGCGCGCCGGGCCGTAGCTGACCGGGGGCAACTCGCCGACCACTTCCTGCAGCGCTTGCAGCATCTGCTTGAGGTTCATTGCCTGATTCCAGCCGACGTTCATCGCCCCCACTTCCACTTCAGGCTTGTCGATCGCCTGCACCAGCACGTCGACCAGATCCTCGACATAGAGGAAATCACGGGTCTGCTCGCCATCGCCGAACACCGTGATCGGCAGACCTTTCTGTGCCCGCTCGCTGAAGATGCTGATGACCCCGGAGTACGGCGAAGACGGATCCTGGCGCGGGCCGAAGATGTTGAAGAAGCGGAAGATCACCGGCTCCAGGCCATGCTGGCGACGATAGAAATCGAAGTAGTGTTCGCCGGCCAGTTTGTCCGAAGCATACGGCGTCAGCGGGGCTTTTGGCGTGTCTTCGTCAATCGACTCGCCTTCACCGTTGTTACCGTACACCGCTGCGCTGGACGCGTAGAGCACACGCTTCACTCCGGCCTGGCGCATCGCTTCGCAGACATTCAGGGTGCCAATGAAATTGCTCTGGTGGGTCTTCACCGGATCGTCCACCGAAGCCTGCACCGAGGCCACCGCCGCCAGGTGCGCGACGGCGCTGCAGCCTTGCATGGCCTGCGCAACCAGCGCGGCGTCGGCAACGCCACCGACGATCAGTTCGACCTGCGGATTGTCCAGCGGCAGGTTGGCGCGTTTGCCGGTCGACAGATCATCGAGAATCCGCACCGAATGGCCGCTGGCGAGCAATGCATCCGTCAGGTGCGAGCCGATGAAACCGGCGCCGCCGGTGATTAAAACAGGGCCTTCAGCCATGACGATAAAACCTATCCAGTAAAGCCGGGAGCCCGGCGCGCCAGGCGCGGGGCTTGATCCCGAAAGTGTGCAGAATTTTCTTGCAGGCGAGTACCGCGTGTTGCGGTTCCTCGGCAGCGTCCGGCCGCGCGGCATGGGCCTGCGCGGTCGGCGCTTCGATCGCCAGCGGATGCAGGTTGCGCGCTTCGCTCAGAATCGCCTGACCCAGCGCCAGCGGCGTGGTCGCCTCGTGGCCGGCGTAATGGTAAGTACCCCACAGCGGCGCGGCGCAATCGAGTTGCTTGAGCACCGAAATGATCACCCGTGCCGCGTCATCGACCGGTGTCGGATTGCCCCGGCGGTCATCGGCCATGAGCAATTCGTCCGGTTGTTCGGCGCGGGCGAGGAAGCGCCCGAGGGTGCCTTCAGGACTGTCATCGAGCAGCCAGCCGAAGCGCAGCAGCACGTGTTGCGGGCAAGTGGCGCGAACACTTTGCTCGATGCGCCACAGCGCCTGACCGCGCAAGCCCAGCGGCACCGGCTCGTCTTTCTCGCTGTAGGCGGTCGCCCGCGAACCGTCGAACACCCGATAGCTGGAAGGCTGCACGAGGATGATGTTGTGGTGCTGGCACAGTTCGGCCAGCCGCTCGATGGCGCGTTCCTGCCCGGCCAGACGGCGTTCGCTGACGGTCTCGGCCTGGAACCAGTCGAAATAGTAGGCGAGGTTGATCAACGCATCCGGACGGGTATCGTCGAGCAGTTGCGTCAGGCTCGCGGCATCCCAGCCGTCTTCTGGCGGGCGGGGGGCGAGGAAACCGATGTCTTCTTCCGCACCGAGGCGAATCAGCGCCTGCCCAAGGGCATTTCCGCCGCCCAGTAACATAAGGCGCATTCGCATAGAGTCAGCAGGCCCAGTCTGATTGGAACGATGGCTTTAGCGACGGTGCTGGTGACACCGTCATCGATAATTGCCGGAATCGTTGCATTTTGCGGGTTTAGTGCGCAACCGTCACCCGTAAAGTGTAGATCGCCGGGAATTGTGCTGAATCAACTGGCCCCATCGCGAGCAGGCTCACGCCTACAGTTGATCGCGTTCCCCTGTGGGAGCGGGCTTGCTATCGAAGAGGCCCGGCCAGACGCTGAAGATCCCAGCGGTACTTGCATCTTCCCGCCCCCACCCGCATAACTTGAGCCATGAATCTGCCCATTCCCAAGGACGCGGCCCTGGCAGGCTTCCACCCCGCCGTCAGCGCCTGGTTCAGCAGCACCTTCCCGACGGTCACCGCCGCCCAGGCCCGCGCATGGCCGTTGATCCGCCAGCGCCGCTCGACACTGATCGCCGCGCCCACCGGCTCCGGTAAAACCCTCACCGCATTCCTCGCCGTGCTCGACGACCTCGTCCACCGTGGCCTGGAAAACCCCGAAGGCCTGCCCGACGCAACCCTCGTCGTCTACGTTTCGCCGCTCAAGGCGTTGTCCAACGACATCCGCATCAACCTGCAGAACCCGCTGGCGGGAATCACCGAACAATTACGCCAGATGGGCCTGCCCGAACTGCAAATCACCACCGCCGTGCGCACCGGCGACACCCCGCAAAAAGACCGCGCCGCCATGCGCAAGCGCGCGCCGCACATTCTGGTGACCACCCCGGAATCGCTGTACGTGCTGCTCGGCTCCGAGTCCGGACGCAAAATGCTCGGCAGCACACGTACGGTGATCATCGACGAGATTCACGCCATCGCGGCTGGCAAACGCGGCAGTCATCTGGCGCTGAGCCTCGAACGCCTGCAGGCGCTGTGCGCAGAACCACTGACCCGCATCGGTCTTTCGGCCACGCAAAAACCCATCAATGCCGTGGCGCGGTTTCTGGTCGGCACCGATCGCCCCTGCGAGATCATCGACATCGGCCACGCCCGGCCACGGGATCTGGGCATCGAAGTGCCGCCGGTGCCGTTGTCGGCAGTGATGGCCAACGATGTCTGGGAATTGGTCTACGACCGCCTCGCCGAGTTGGCCCGCGAGCACCGCACCACGCTGATTTTCGTCAACACCCGGCGTCTGGCCGAACGCCTGAGCCGACACCTCAGTGAACGTCTGGGCAAACAGGCGGTGGCGGCGCACCACGGCAGTCTGGCCAAGGAGTTCCGTCTCGACGCCGAACAGCGGCTCAAGCGCGGCGAACTGCAAGTGCTGATCGCCACTGCGTCGCTGGAGTTGGGCATTGATATCGGCGAAGTCGATCTGGTCTGCCAGATCGCCTCGCCGCGTTCGATTGCCGGTTTCCTGCAAAGAGTCGGTCGCTCCGGGCACCAGGTCGGCGGCACGCCCAAGGGTCGCTTGTTCGCCACCACCCGCGACGACCTGATCGAATGCGCCGCCCTGCTCGACTGCGTACGCCGTGGCGAACTCGACACCCTGCACATCCCCGAAGCGCCGCTGGATGTGCTGGCGCAGCAGATCATCGCTGAAGTCAGTTGCCGGGAATGGGCGGAAGATGCGCTGCTGGCGCTGTTTCGCAAAGCCTCGCCGTACCGCGATCTCGACGAAAAACACTATCAGGCGCTGCTGACGATGCTCGCCGAAGGCTACAACGGTCGTCAGGGCATCCGCAGCGCTTATCTGCATCGCGATGCGGTCAGCCGCACCCTGCGTGGCCGCCGTGGCGCGCAACTGACCGCCGTGACCAGCGGCGGCACCATCCCCGACAACGCCGACTACAGCGTGCTGCTGGAACCACAGGGTCTGAACATCGGCAGCGTCAACGAAGACTTTGCCGTGGAAAGCATCGCGGGTGACGTGTTCCAGCTCGGCAATACCTCCTACCGAATACTGCGGGTGGAAACCGGCAAGGTGCGGGTCGAGGATGCCCAAGGCCAGCCGCCGACCATTCCGTTCTGGCTCGGCGAAGCACCGGGGCGCAGTGATGAATTGTCTGCGGCAGTGGCGCGCCTGCAAGCGACCCTCGACGACCTGCTCGGCGCCCGCCCCGGTGATCTGCAACCGGCGCTCGACTGGCTGACCGCAACCCTCGGCCTGAACCACGCCAGCGCCGAACAACTGGTGGACTATCTCGCCCGCGCCCGCTTGACCCTCGGCGCCCTGCCCTCGCAGGACACACTGCTGATGGAGCGATTTTTCGATGAATCCGGTGGCACGCAACTGATCATCCATTCACCGTTCGGCAGCCGCATCAACCGCGCCTGGGGCCTGGCCCTGCGCAAGCGTTTCTGTCGCACCTTCAACTTCGAGTTGCAGGCTGCTGCCAGCGAAGACGCGATTGTCCTGTCGCTGTCCACCAGCCACAGTTTCGAGCTGGATGATGTCTGGCGGTACCTGCACAGCAACAGCGCCGAGCACATTCTGATTCAGGCGATTCTCGACGCGCCGTTGTTCGGCGTGCGCTGGCGCTGGAATGCCGGGGTGGCGCTGGCGTTGCCGCGTTTTACCGGCGGGCGCAAAGTTGCGCCGCAATTGCAGCGGATGAAAAGCGAGGACCTGATTGCCAGCGTGTTCCCCGACCAGATCGCATGCCTGGAAAACCTCGCCGGCGAACGGGAGGTTCCCGAACATCCGCTGGTGGAACAGACCCTCGACGATTGCCTGCACGAGGCCATGGACAGCGACGGCTGGCTCAATCTGCTGCGGCGCATGGAGCGCGGCGAGGTGCGGTTGATCAGCCGCGACCTGCCGGCGCCGTCACCGCTGGCGGCAGAAATTCTCAGCGCGCGGCCGTACAGCTTTCTCGACGATGCGCCGCTGGAAGAACGCCGCACCCAAGCGGTGCTCAACCGGCGCTGGAGCGACCCGCAATCCACCGATGATCTCGGTGCGCTGGACGCCGACGCCATCAACGCGGTGCGTGAAGAAGCGTGGCCGACGCCGGCCAACATCGATGAAATGCACGAGGCGTTGATGAGCCTGGCCTGCATCAGCGACCTTGAAGTTCAGGCTGGCGAACACTGGCGCGAATGGCTTGACGCGCTGACTGCGAGCGGTCGCGCCTGCCGCTTGGCCGTTCCGCCAGTAACGGCAAAAGAAAAGCTTCGCGAGCAGGCTCGCTCCCACATTCAACCGGGTTCCGCCAGTTGGAACACAGTCAACTGTGGGAGCGAGCCTGCTCGCGAAGACGGCCTCACCGTCACTACACATCCACAGCCTGGCTCGTTGTGGCTGGCGCGAGAACGCCTGACCTGCCTGTTGGCGCTTTATCCACACGCCACGCTGCAACCACAGCAGCAGGCCTTGCCTGGTTTCAACGAGCCGTGGACGTTCGAGGAAGCGCTGGTCGAAGTGCTCCGCGCGCGATTGGGCGCATTTGGCCCGCTGCCGTTAGCCGCCATTGCCGAACCACTGGCGCTGCCCGCCACACAAGTCGCGCAGGCGCTCGCGCAACTGGAGCGGGAAGGCTATGTGCTGCGCGGTCATTTCACTCCGAATGTGGCCGTTGAAGAATGGTGCGAACGGCATCTGCTGGCGCGCATTCATCGCTACACGGTCAAGCGTCTGCGCCGGGAAATCGAGCCGGTGGCCCTGCAGGATTTCATGCGTTTTCTGTTCGACTGGCAGCATCTGTCCCCCGCTACGCGAGGTCAGGGCAACGTGGTGTTGCCGGCGATTGTCGGTCAGTTCGAAGGTTACCCGGCGGCGGCCTCCGCGTGGGACAGCGACATTCTCCCGGCACGCCTGAAGGACTACTCGCCGAGCTGGCTGGATGAGCTGTGCCGCAACGGCAAACTGGTGTGGACGCGCCTCAGCGCCCGACAGAAAGTCAGCGGCACGGCGTTGCGCAGTACGCCGATTGTGCTGCTGCCGCGCAGTCAGGTCGGGTTGTGGAGTGGATTGGCCGAGCAAACGCCGGTCAGCGAACTGTCAGCGAAAACGCAGAAGGTCTACGAGGCGCTGAGTCAGCACGGTGCGCTGTTTTTCGATGAACTGATCCATGAAGCGCACCTATTGCGCACCGAGCTGGAAATCGCCTTGCAGGAACTGGTCGGCGCCGGCCTGGTAAACGCCGACAGCTTCGCCGGTCTGCGTGCGCTGATCACCCCGGCGAGCAAGCGCCAGCAACGCAGCAGTCGTCGCGGACGTGGAGCGTTTATCGGCGGCATGGACGATGCCGGACGCTGGGCGTTATTGCGACGCGGGCCGCTCATGGAGAACAGCCAGAGCGCTTCGCCGGAAACCCTCGAACATGTCGCCATGACTTTGCTGCGCCGCTACGGCGTGGTGTTCTGGCGCCTGCTGGAGCGCGAGGCGGACTGGCTGCCGAGCTGGCGCGAATTGCTGCGCACGTTTCATCGGCTGGAGGCCCGTGGCGAGATTCGCGGCGGGCGGTTTGTCAGTGGTCTGGCGGGGGAACAGTTTGCCTTGCCGGAGGCGATTCCGTTGCTGCGCGAAGTGCGCCGCCGGGCACATGACGGCAGCTTGATCGCGGTGTGCGGGGTGGATCCGTTGAACCTGGCCGGAACGTTGTTGCCGGGGGCGAAAGTGCCGGCGCTGGCGAGCAATCGGTTGGTGTATCGCGATGGGGCGCCGGTTGCTGCCGAGATTGCCGGCAAACAGGTTTTCTGGACAGAGCTGGATCAGGTGGCCATGGAACAGGCGCGGAGCAAGCTGATCCGGCATTGATGTCGACAGTTCCGGCCCTTTCGCGAGCAAGCCCGCTCCCACAGGGGATCGGCGGCGTTCACCAATCCAATGTGGGAGCGGGCTTGCTCGCGAAGAGGCCGGCAATCCCACCACAAAATCCGGCGGTCAGGTACTCGACCGTTGTGGCACCTCGCTCGCCACCAACTCCTTCTCACCCTGCCGCTTGGGCAACAAAACCTGCTGTGGATAAGTCTGCGCGAAGTGCACGTCAGGACTGTTATCCACAAGCTTTTTCAAACGCTGGTTGAACGCCCGGCTCACCGCATATTGCCCGCCCGACACGGTACGGAACTGCGCCGTCAGCACCACGCCGTTCAAGTCCATCCGGTCCACCCCGAACACATCCAGCGGCCCTTGCAGGTTGTACTTGAGGAACGGGTCTTCGCGGATCGAATCGCCGGTCTCGCGGATCAGTTCGATGGCCTTGTCGACATCGGTGTCGTAGGTGAACTGCACCGAGAAAAACGCGTAGGCAAACTGCCGTGATTGGTTGGTCACTGCCTTGATCTGGCCGAACGGCACCGAGTGCACGAAACCCTTGCCGTCACGCAGGCGCAGGGTGCGGATCGTCAGGCCTTCGACGGTGCCGGCGTGACCGGAGTCGAGCACCACCCAGTCACCGATCGACAGCGTGTCTTCGATGATGATGAACAACCCGGTGATCACGTCCTGCACCAGTTGCTGCGAACCGAAACCGATGGCCAGACCGACCACCCCGGCACCGGCCAACAGTGGCGCAACGTTGATCCCGAGGTTGGCCATGGTGGTGATCGCGCAGATCACCACCAGGATGATTTTGATCGCGTTACGCAGCAGCGGCAGGATGGTTTTCACCCGAGTGCTGGGCTGGCGCGACGAGCGTTTGCTGACCGGTGGTTTCAGCGCTTCCTGAATCGCCGTGTCGAGCACCACCCACAACAGCCACGTGACGAGGAAGATCAGGCCGATGCTGCTCAACGCATTGCTGATCGCCCGTCCGACCGTGCTGCTCTGGGCGAAATCGAGCAGTGAGACGCCCCAGATCCGCCCGAGAATATCGATGAAGGCAATCGCTATGACGATCCGCAGCAACGCATGCAACAGGCTAAGAAAGCGCTCCTTGTAGGCACTGCTGCGCTGGATCGCTTCGGCTTTTCGTGACTTGAACAAATGCTGGAGGATGGTGCTGAGAAACACCGTGCCGATCAGCAGCACCGTGGTGAACAGCGCGCAGCGCAGGGCCTTTTGGTTGTCCTCACCGATGCCGATCAGATTGACCGCCGAGACCAGCACCATCAACACGATCGGCCAGTACCAGAGCCCGGAAAAAATCCGCAGCGACTCCTGCAACGACGGCTGTTTCAGACGCTGCGCCAGCGGTCGGTTGCGGATCAGGTGCGCCACCGGCCGGCGCAGGCGAATCACCAGCAGACCGAAGATGATCGAGGCGATCAACCCGGTGAACACCGCGACGCTGCTGGTGATGTTGCCGCCTAATTGACGGGCGATCTGTGGGCTGGTCAACGCGTCACTGAGGGCAGCAAGAAAACCGATCAGGAACAGCGGTTTCGGGCAGTAGTCGCGGATGATCCGCGCGGCGGGCCGTTTGTGGCCGACGTTGAACATCACCACCACGCACAACAGCATCGAGGTGGAGAAAATCCCGCTGCTGGTGGCGTAGGCAAAACACAGCGCCAGCGCCCGCCCAACCGAGGCTTGCAGAAAGTGACTGACGTACAGCGTCAGCGGCAAGCAGATCAGCGCTGGCAGCGTGTACGGCAGCAGGTAGCCCACCAGGTCCTGACTGCGCTGGCGGGTGCGCAGCCAACGACCCTGACTCAGCCGCTTGGCCAGCAGGCTGCCGAGCACCGTGAGCAGCGCAAAAGTGCCAAGCCAGACGCCGGACAACATCAGGAAATCCCCGGCGACGCTCCAGCCCGAACGATCCGACGGCTGGTTGACCAGTTTGTCGACCTCGTCCGCTGCGCGATCGGCCCGCAGGCGCCAGGCGTCGACCAGATGCTCGTTGAGATCGAGTTTGTCCTGCACGTCGTCGATGCTTGTACTGATCGCGCCGAGCAAGCCGCCCTGCACGATCGGCTCGGGTTTGGCCGGTTCTTCAGCGGTGGCCGGAACGCCCGGCAACGCGGCGGCTTGCACCATCTGGCCAGCGCCCAACAGCAGCGCCCCCAGCAAAACAGCGACCCTGAACTTGATCAAAACTCCGATCCCTCTTGGCTGAACCTGTAAGGAACTGATCGGTAATTGTCTGGCAAGTTCAAGAGCACCCTCACCCCAGCCCTCTCCCCGAGGGAGAGGGAGCCGACCGAGTTGTGCTCTCGAGCTACATCGACCTGAAATATCCAGCCGAACTCAATATTGAGTGCAACCGAGATCAGCTCCCTTCCCCCTCGCCCCTTTGGGGGAGAGGGTTGGGGTGAGGGGGAGCGCTTTTGACCTTTGCGTCCAAGGCAAATATCAAATGCCCAACCCCGTATTTTTCCGCACAACCCAAACCCCGACACTGCGCTCCATTCAAACCTCTACCGGAGTGCTGTCATGCCCATTGCCTTGCTCGCGCTGACCCTCAGCGCATTCGCCATCGGGACGACCGAGTTCGTTATCGTTGGCCTGCTACCCACCATTGGCGCCGATCTCGGTGTCAGCCTGCCGTCCGCCGGGCTGCTGGTCAGCCTCTATGCATTGGGCGTTGCCATTGGCGCGCCGGTGCTGACCGCCCTCACCGGCAAAGTCCCGCGCAAACTGTTGCTGCTGTCGCTGATGGTGCTATTCACCCTCGGCAACCTGCTGGCGTGGATGGCGCCGAGTTACGAATCGCTGGTGCTGGCGCGGATCGTTACCGGCCTGGCGCATGGGGTGTTCTTCTCCATCGGCTCGACCATTGCCACCAGTCTGGTGCCCAAGGAAAAAGCCGCCAGTGCGATTGCGATCATGTTCACCGGCCTCACCGTGGCTTTGGTCACCGGCGTACCACTAGGCACTTTCATTGGTCAGCATTTTGGCTGGCGCGAAACCTTCCTCGCCGTCTCGGCGCTGGGTGTGATCGCCTTCATCGGCAGCCTGCTGTATGTGCCCAACAACATCGCCCACAGCAAACCGGCGTCCCTGTTGCAACAGCTGCAAGTGCTGAAGCAACCCCGTCTGTTGCTGGTGTACGCCATGACTGCGATCGGTTACGGCGGCTCGTTCATCGCCTTCACTTTCCTTGCGCCGATCCTTCAGGACATCTCCGGTTTCAGCGCCGGCACCGTCAGCCTGGTGTTGCTGGTGTACGGCGTGTCGGTGGCGGTCGGCAACATCTGGGGCGGTAAACTGGCGGACAAACGCGGGCCGATCAGTGCCCTGAAAATCATCTTCGCCCTGCTCGCCGCCGTGCTGTTCGTACTGACCTTCACCGCCGGCAATCCATGGCTGGCGCTGGCCACGGTGCTGGTGTGGGGCGCGGTGGCGTTCGGCAACGTGCCGGGTCTGCAGGTGTATGTGGTGCGTCAGGCTGAACATCACACACCCCAGGCGGTGGACGTGGCATCGGGGCTGAACATTGCTGCGTTCAACCTCGGGATTGCCGGCGGGGCGTGGGGCGGCGGGCTGATCGTCGAGCATCTGGGCCTGATTCATACGGCGTGGATCGGTGGTCTGGTGGTGCTGGTGGCGCTGGCACTCACCGCATGGAGCGGTCGACTGGATCGGCTCGGCCCGGTCTATGCCGAACCGGCTCAAGGCCGAGTATTCACGGGTCACTGAGTAACCCTGTGGGAGGGGGCTTGCTCCCGAAGGCGGAGGGTCAGTCAGCATCAATGGCGACTGATACACCGCTTTCGGGAGCAAGCCCCCTCCCACATTAGCTTTGTGTTGCTCTCAGGGATGTACCGTCCGTAACGCCACCGAAACTTTCCCGAACCGCCCACAGTCATCAACAGACACAGGCTGTACGAGGACTGACAACGGGAGGGCGACATGGCAACGATTCACATCGGTATTTCCGGCTGGCGCTACGCCCCGTGGCGCGGGGATTTCTACCCGAAAGGACTGGCGCAGAAACGCGAATTGCAATTCGCTTCGCGGGCCGTCAACAGCATCGAAATCAATGGATCGTTCTACGCCCTGCAACGGCCCGAACGTTATGCCCAGTGGTACGCCGAAACGCCCGACGACTTCGTGTTCAGCGTCAAGGCGCCGCGCTTCATCACCCACATTCGCCGTTTGCGCGAGATCGAAAAACCGTTGGCGAATTTCTTCGCCTCCGGGGTGCTGGAACTCAAGGAAAAACTCGGGCCGATCCTCTGGCAGTTCCCGCCGAACTTCAAATTCGATCCCGAGCGTTTCGAACACTTCCTCGCCCTGCTCCCTCACGACACTGAAGCGGCCGCCGCCCTCGCCCGCCAGCATGACTCGCACCTGCACGGCCACGCCAGCCTGAAGGCCTGGCGCAAAAAACCGCTGCGCCATGCCGTGGAAATTCGCAACGACAGCTTCATCGACCCCGACTTCGTGCGCTTGTTGAAACGCTACAACACCGCGCTGGTGATTGCTGACACCGCCGGCAAGTGGCCGTACCGCGAAGACCTCACCAGCGATTTCGTCTACCTGCGTCTGCACGGTGCCGAGGCACTTTACGCCAGCGGCTATAGCGAACCGGCGCTGCAGAGTTGGGCCGAACGCATCGACGCCTGGCACCACGGTCAGCAACCGCGCGATGCGCATCTGATCGCGCCGCGCCTCAAGCCTCGGGCCCGTAAATCCCGTGAAGTGTTCTGCTATTTCGACAACGACATCAAAGTCCGCGCGCCCTACGACGCCCGCAGTTTGCTGCACCGTTTTGAGCTGGATAAAACGCTCGCCACCACCCCCGGCGAACCGGCAGCCGAAGGGGTGTTGGCATGAGTATTCCAGAGCCGGTCGGGGTCACCGACGAGCAGACCAGCGTTGAAGTGTCGGTGCGCCGTTTCACCGTGCTGACGGTCAACACCCACAAGGGCTTCACCGCCCTCAATCGACGCTTCATCCTCCCGGAGTTGCGCGAAGCGGTGCGTAGCGTGGCGGCCGACGTGGTGTTTTTGCAGGAGGTCCACGGCACCCACGAACACCATCCAAAACGCTACAGCAACTGGCCGACGATGCCGCAATACGAGTTCCTCGCCGACAGCCTGTGGCCGCAGTTCGCCTATGGGCGCAACGCGGTGTATCCGGAGGGCGATCACGGCAATGCGTTGCTGTCGAAATTCCAGATCATTCGCCACGACAACCTCGACGTTTCGATCAGCGGCCACGAAAACCGTGGCCTGCTGCATTGCGTGCTGCGCCTGCCCGGTGATGGCGTCGAGGTGCATGCGATCTGCGTGCATCTGGGTCTGCGCGAAAGCCATCGCAATGCACAACTGAAGCTGCTCGGCGAGCGTCTGGCGGAGCTGCCGGTTGACGCCCCAGTGATCGTCGCCGGTGACTTCAATGACTGGCGTCAACGCGCCGATGCGTTGCTCGAACCCTGCGGTCTGCGCGAGGTGTTCGCCGAGCATCACGGCAAACCGGCGCGCAGTTTTCCGGCACGCCTGCCGACGCTGCGGCTCGACCGCATTTACGTGCGCAACCTCAAGGCCAGCCAGCCGACAGTCCTGGCGAATCGGCCCTGGTCACACCTTTCCGACCACGCCCCGTTATCGGTGGAGATCGAATTATGAGCAGCGCACCGCTGGAGAAATCCGCCGTGGCACCGATCAGCATCAACCCGCCGGTGCGCGAGCCCGGGCATGTCGATGTCGAGTACGGCTGGCAGGGCAACAACCGCGTCGAGTTGCTGGAAAACGGCGAGGAATATTTCCCCCGGGTGTTCGACGCCATGCGTGCGGCGAAGAGTGAAATCCTGCTGGAGACCTTCATCGTTTTCGAAGACAAGGTCGGTGCCGAGTTGCAGCAGATCCTGATCGACGCCGCCCAGCGCGGCGTGCGCACCACTGTCAGCCTCGACGGTTTTGGTTGTGGCGAATTGACCACCGGTTATCTCGCGGCATTGAGCGATGCCGGCGTGCACCTGCAGATGTTCGATCCGGCGCCCAAACATCTGGGTTTTCGCTCCAACTGGTTCCGCCGCCTGCACCGCAAGATCGTGGTGGTCGACGGACTGATCGCGTTCATTGGCGGGATCAACTTTTCCGGCGATCACCTGGCCGATTTCGGCCCCGAGGCGAAACAGGATTACGCGGTGCAGATTCAGGGGCCGGCGGTCGCTGACATTCATCATTTTGCCCTGCTGCAAAGTGGTAGGCCGGGGCGTGCGCGGTTCTGGTGGCAGCGCCGCCGTCAGCGCCGGGCGGACATGGCTTTCAACGATCACGACGGTCAGGTACGGCTGGTGTTTCGCGACAACGATCAGCATCACACCGACATCGAAGACGTGTATTTGCAGGCATTGCGCCGGGCCAAACGTCGGGTGGTGATCGCCAACGCCTACTTCTTCCCCGGCTACCGCCTGCTGCGTGAGATCCGCAATGCGGCGCGCCGTGGCGTCGAGGTGCGGCTGATCCTGCAAGGCCAGCCGGACATGCTGGTGGCGAAACTGGCGGCGCGCATGACCTACGACTACCTGCTCAAGGCCGGCGTGCAGATCCACGAATATTGCCAGCGCCCGCTGCACGGCAAAGTCGCCTTGGTGGATGAGGAATGGAGCACGGTCGGCTCGAGCAATCTCGACCCGCTGAGCCTGTCGCTCAACCTCGAAGCCAACGTGCTGATCCGCGACCGCGCGTTCAATCAGCATTTGTTCCAGCGCCTCGAAGACCTGAGCCAGAACCATTGCAAGGCGATGGACGCCGACATGTCCCCACGCGGGCGGATCTGGCACATGACCGCGGGATTTCTGGTGTTTCACTTCCTGCGGCATTTCCCGTCGATGGCCGGTTGGTTGCCGGCGCACAAACCGCGGCTCAAGCCGTTTCGGGGAGATATCCCATGAGCCATTCCCATGCGCAATCGGCGCCTGCCGTGCATTCTCGCTGGAGTCGCTGGAAACGCCCGCTGACCCTGCTGTTCTTCCTCGCGCTGATCGTGTTGCTGACGATGTTCGCCAGCCGCATCGAATGGGCGGAAGTCCTGCAAACCCTGGCTGACTTCAAGGTCCGCACGCTGATCATCGCCGCCAGCTTGACCCTGCTGAGCTTTCTCACCTACGCCAGTTTCGACCTGATCGGGCGCACCTACATTCGCCAGGACCTGACCTGGAAGCAGATCCTGCCGGTGGGGATCATCAGCTATGCGTTCAACCTCAATCTCAGTGCCTGGGTCGGCGGGATCGCCATGCGCTATCGCCTGTATTCGCGCCTGGGTGTGAGCAAAGGCAACATCGCCAAAATCCTCGGCCTGAGCCTGGCGACCAACTGGTTCGGCTACATGACGATTGCCGGCGCGGTGTTCAGCAGCGGTCTGGTGAGCATGCCGCCGGGCTGGAAAATCAGCAGCGATGCATTGCAGGGCATCGGCGTGCTGTTACTGCTGTTGAGTGCCGGTTACCTCGCCGCGTGCCAGTTCTCGAAGCGCCGCGAGTGGTCGATTCGCGGGGTGGAAATCAACCTGCCGTCACTGCGCATGGCCGTGCTGCAATTGCTGCTCGGCGCATTGAACTGGTCGCTGATGGCGGCGGTGATTTTCACTCTGCTGCCGAGCAAACTGGATTATCCGTTGGTGCTCGGCGTATTGCTGATCAGTGCGATAGCCGGGGTCATCACGCACATTCCGGCGGGACTCGGGGTGCTGGAGGCGGTGTTCGTCGCGCTGCTGCAGCACGAAGCTTCACGCGGGAGTCTGGTGGCGGGGTTGCTGGCGTATCGGGCGATTTATTTTCTGCTGCCGTTGCTGATTACGGTGGTGATGTATTTGCTGGTGGAGGCCAAGGCCAAGGCGTTGCGGATCGAGAAGAAACCGTCCTGATTTTGTTGTGAAACTGAAAAGGCTATCGCGAGCAGGCTCACTCCTACAGGGGGAGCGCATTTCAAATTGTAGGAGTGAGCCTGCTCGCGATGGCGTCCGAAAGGGCACCAAAGATCATGTGGACTGAATAATGCTCAACCGCTCACCGACCACCATCTCGGTAATCCAGTCCACCAAAATCGAGGTATAGGCCTGCTGCGAAACCGGCTCGCTCAAGGCATGGTCGGCGCCGTCGATGATCCGGTGCGTCAGCGAATGGGTCTGCTGACAGGCCGCGCGGTAACTCATGATCGTCGCGTGGGGCACGTAGTCGTCGGTTTCCGATTCCACCAGCAACACATCCCCGGTGAATTGCGAACAGGCGTGCAGCGCACGATTACTGTCAGCACGGACCAACGTCGCCCGGTAATCCCGCAGGTCAGCCTTGTCCAGATCACGCTTGGGCGTGTGCCATTGCTCGTCGCGATACAGCGCCGGCACTCGCAGCGCCAGCCAGCGCACCGGGCGCAACGAGGTGAGGATCGAAGCCAGGTAACCGCCATAACTGGTGCCAACCACCGCAATCGCCGAGGTATCGAGCGCCGGGTGCGCGAGCAGGCGATCGTAGGCGGCGAGCAAGTCGCGCAGGTTGTCCTCGCGCGTGACCCGAGTCAACGGAATGCCGGTGCCACCGGTGTGCCCACGCAGGTCGAAGGTCAGGCAGACACAGCCAAGCCCGGCGATGCCCTTGGCGCGCTCCAGATCGCGCTCCTGGCTACCGCCCCAACCGTGCACAAACAACACGCCGGGGACTTTCGATTTTGGACTGAGAAACGTCCCGCTCATCTGTTCATCATCAATGTCGATCTGAATACTTTCGCTTCTAGCCGTCATAGGATTTGACCGTTACGTATTTAAGAAGGAAGTCGCTGTTCTCCGCTGGCCCGCGATAGATTTCGATGGCGTCGGCCGGCAGGGTCTGATCGTTGTAGGTCTCCACCGTCGACACGCGGATCGCCGGCATATCTGGATCGTTGACAAAGCTTTGCAGCGCGGCCAGTTCCGCACTGCTGGCACCGCCCATGCGCCAGGACTGTTCGAGTACCCCGCTACGAGGTTTGCCATCGTGGTCCAGGCCCTGGGCGACGTCATAGTTGCGCCGCGAGGCATAGAAACCCGGATAGGCCTCGTCTGCCGCCCGGTCAAAAATCTGCGCCTGCTCGATGGCCAGGCGCACATCGCCCGGCAAGTCCAGCGCCAGCAGATCCGCATAACCGCCCTGCACGACCAACAGATTCGAACCACCATAGACGTCTTCACCCTGAGCATCCTTGGTCAAGTATTGATCACCGCAGTAGCTCAGCACTTTGTCGCCGATGAATGACTGGCCAACGCTGTGGGTGAACACATTGCTCAAGTCCTGTTCCAGCACCACGCCATCGCGGAACAGCTCGGCGACCTCCGCTCGGGCGAGCACTTCATCGAACGCGTCGAGGCTGTTGATAACTTCCTGGCCACGACCGGCGCAGGCGTGAATCGGCTTCAGACGGATCGGCCCGCTGTACAGCAGATGCTCGGCAGCGGGTCGCGCATCTTCCACGGCAAACACGGTCAAGCCATCGAGCACCACGTCGCGCACACGCTCGGAGAACAGCGGCGCCCAGCCTCGCGGGGCGTAGGCCAGATGACTGCGCAGGCCGTGGCTGATGGCTTTGGTGCAGATGAAATCGTGTTCGACGAATCCGCCCCACAAGTCCTGTGCGCCTTTGATGCCCAGTGCCTGCGCCTGTCTGGCGCCGACAATGGTTTGCGTGGGCAGCCAGTACAGGTCACGACCGCGGTGTTTTTCCGGGTCGTAGCTGCCAGCAAATTTGAGCCCGAGAATTTGCGCCAGCCAACGGGCCAGTGCCTTGTTGGTCTGCACTTCATGTTGCGGCGCGCCAGCGCGCACCGAGTGTGCGACGACGATTTTTCTGCCTGGCGTCGGGGTCATGCGTCCCCCTTGCAGCGGTTCGGTGAATGTAGCGGTGAAGGGTGCAGAGATCAGGCCAACGACCGTCCTGTGGAAAACTCTGGCCGATCAAAGGTTTGCTAAACCGGTGATGGCACCACGCCCGTTTCAATCTGCACGAAACAGCGCAAATTCGCGGCAATTTGCACGACCGCTGCTCACACAGAACCCTGTAGGAGTAAGCCTGCTCGCGATAGCGTTGGAACAGTCACCTGATTTCCAGCTGACAGATGCAATCGCGAGCAGGCTCACTCCTACATTAGATATTCGCCGCTTTTTCGCCTGTCATAAAAATCTCACGCGTGAGCCATTGATGGCACTTTGAATTGCTTGTAGTGTGGCTCACGCGTGAGATGTTCATAACGGAGTCATTGCCATGAAAAGTCGCTCCCCCACCGTTGCATCAGAGAGCCCACAGGGAGAGCGCTCGAAACTGTCCGCGAAAAAGCCGTCGAGCTTCTACATGAAGCAGATGCGCGCGGGCCTGGCTGCCGCCGGTTATGTGAAACACGAAACTTGGGTACTTCCGGAAAACCGAAGCTTGCTCAAGCAGATGGAGCAACAGCTACGCCAACCGATTCTGGCTGGCTCATTCATGTCGGAGAATTACATGAGCGCAGGCAACAACTGGAACATCGATAGCCTCTTCAACGCCCTCAAGGCACTGGACGAGGTGGCTTCGCACGAGATCACGCTGTCTCTGATCCAGAGCTCCGAACCCAGCATCAAGCTGGAAATGAACGAATTCGGCGGTCTGCCGATTCACATCGCCGTGGCCGGTGCACAGATCATCGTCGACACCGTGCTGGTGGACATCGACTCGATCACTGACGTGCGCGCCTTCAACGACGCCGTGTTGCGCAGCCGGGAAATGTTCCCGCTGTCGTCGATCGGTATCGAGTCGATGCCTAACGGCCAGACCGTTTACAACATGTTTGGCGCCCTCAGCGCCGACTCGAGCCTGACCAACGTCGTCACCGAGGTGAAAACCCTGGTCGACAACGTGCAGCGCGCGAGTGAAGCCTTCGAACACTTCTTCAAGTAATCAACAGGGAATATCCAATGACTCAGTCCATCTGGAGCAAGTTGTTCACCGCTCTGCGCGGCGGCGCCAATGAAGTCGGCGAAGCGATCGTCGACCAACAGGCCCTGCGCATCCTCGACCAGGAAATCCGCGACGCCGACACCGCGCTGTCCAACGCCCGCCGCGAGCTGGTCACCATCATGGCCAAGCACAAGCTGGCCGCCGACCGCGTGAGCGAGTACGACGCGAAGATCAAGGATCTGGAAGCCAAGGCTGTTTCCGCGCTGAACGCCGGCCGCGAAGACCTGGCGATGGAAGTGGCCGAAGCGATTTCGACCCTGACCAACGATCTGACCGCCGAGAAAGCCCAGAGCGACGAGTTCGGCACCTATGCCGAAAACATGCGCAAGGACATCAGCAAGGCCGAGTCGCGAATCAAGAGCCTGCGCCAGCAGGTGGACATGGCCAAGGCCCGTGAAAGCGTGCAGAAGGCGCAGGTCAGCGCATCCATCGCCAGCGGTGGCGCCAACGGCAAACTGGAAACCGCGGTCGGCACCCTGAACCGTCTGCAGGCCAAGCAACAGCAACGCGCCGCCGAGCTGAGTGCCGCCGATGAGCTGGCTGACGCTTCGACCGGCAACGACCTGGAACGCAAACTGCGCGACGCCGGCATCACGCCGAACGAAGGCAGCGCCAATGCGATTCTTGAGCGTCTGAAGCAGAAGTCCACGCAGTAACCCCGCGATAAAAAACCTGTGGGAGCGGGCTTGCTCGCGAATACGCTGTATCAGTGAACAATTTGCTAGCTGACATACCGTATTCGCGAGCAAGCCCGCTCCCACATGGTTTGTGCTGTGCAAATGACTCTGCTCGTTCGTCGCCCGGCCCGGTACACTAGCGGCGCTTTTTACGACGCACACCTCCACCCGCCTCAAGGAATGTACCCATGGGATGGTTCAAAGATTTGCTGGGCACCAGCAACTGGCAGTCCGCTGCGCCAACGCCAACCGTTGCCAGTGGCCCACTCGGGATGGCGCAAGGCAAGGCTGTCAGATTCGATTCGACCCTCGCCCTGCTGCTCGACGGCTCGACGTCAGTGCGAGTGCCATTCGATCAGGCAATCTGGAGCGCCGGCTGGGTCGACCTCGGCCAATCCAACAAACTGCACCGCTATTACATGAATGACGAGGATTTCTGGCTACAGATCCACGTCACCGGTGACGACCAGATCGAGTCGGTCACCCTGTTCAACTACCTCAGTTACGTGACCGTCAACAGTGACGCCGAACTGCAGCGCCTCGCCGGCCCCGCCAGCCCGATCGGCCTGCCGACCTACACCCACGACGGCGTCCAGTACAGCCGCGAATGGGGCACCGAGCAGGGCCAGACCGAACTGGTGCCGCTGACCGAACACGTGATCAACCCGGACGAGTCCTACACCATCGAACACCACTCGATGCTCTACGCCCGCGAGACCGGCCTGACCGATCGCCGCGAGCTGCTGCTGTTCTCCGTCGAACAGGACGAGGAAGGCACCGTCAGCCTGAGCACCTCGCTGGGCATTTCGCTGTACACGACTGATTTGAGCACCATTTAAAAAAGGAAGTTTTCCATGCTGGAAGTGCTGGCCGTTTCCCTGAACAAGACCGCGCTGGTCGGTTTCGTCGTCTACCTGCTCGGCGCCGTGCTGTTGTTCATGCTGTTTCAGTTCGTCTACACCCGCATCACGCCACACAAAGAGTTCGAGCTGATTCGCTCCGGCAACATCGCCGCCGCCATTGCCCTCGCGGGGGCGATCATCGGTTTCGCGATTCCGGCCAGCAATGTGATCGCGTTTTCGGTCAACGTCCTCGATTTCGTGCTGTGGGCAGTGATTGCGGCCGTGGTGCAACTGCTGGCCTTCCTCGCCACAGGGCTGGTGCTCAAAGGCACGTCCCAGCGCATCGCCAACGGTGAAATCGCTTCCGGTATCTACGTGGCCGCGGTGGCCATCAGCGTCGGCATGCTCAACGCCGCGTGCATGACCCCGTCCAACTGATCGGCAGGAAGCCTTCGATGAAACGCAGCAAGTACGTTCAACTGTCTCTCGCCGCTTCGGTGGCGCTGGCGATTTCCGGCGAGGTTGCCGCGCAGGATCAGCAACGCTTTCAAACTGTCGAGGAGTGCGTCGGCGCCGAAGTGGCCGCCGATGTCTGCTCGAACGCCTATGTCGCGGCATTGACCGAGCACCGACGCATTGCACCGGCCTACGACGACAAAGCCAAGTGCGACGCAGACTTTGCCGCCGACTGGTGCCAGAAAAACTCCGACGGTCGCTTCGTGCCGAAGCTCGGCGGTTTCAAGGTGCCACAGAGCGGTGAGGCGCCGCAGGACCTGAATGCAATTGCCAATGCGCAGATGCCTGCCGGTGAAACCGCCGCTGCGCAGAATGCGCAAAGCACCTCCCACTCTTCCGGTTCCGGTGGTGCAGGTAACGGCTGGCTCACAGGCTGGTTGATCGGCAATGCGATGAGCAACAACGCCAACCGCACGGTCTATCGCGACCGCGATACCCGCCAGACCTACAACACCTCGGCGCAGTACCGCAAAATCGAATCGGCGCCGGCAACTCGCACCGACACCCGCTACGACAACTCCCGAAGCAAACCGGTCAACGTCGCTTCGTCGACATCCCGCGGCGGTTTCGGCAGCCAATCTTCCGCCCGCAGCGGTTGGGGCGGCTGGGGCAGTTCGAGCAGCTGACCATGAAGAAGATCCACTGCGCCGAGCGCCCCGACTGGAAACAGACGGCCGAAAGCCTCGGCTTTCTGTTCCACACCATCGATGACGAACCGTACTGGGACGAAAGCGCCTACTACCAGTTCACGCTCGCGCAGATTGAAAACGATCTGGAGGATCCGACCACCGAACTGCACGAGATGTGCATGGACCTGGTCGATCGCGTGGTGCATAGCGAAGAGTTGCTGGATCGCCTGAGCATCCCGGCGCCGTACTACGACATGATCCGCACGTCCTGGCTGGAAGGTCATCCGCATCTGTACGGGCGCATGGACTTTTCATACAGCGGCAACGGCCCGGCGAAGCTGCTGGAGCTCAACTACGACACGCCGACCAGCCTCTATGAGGCGGCGGCGTTTCAGTGGGGCTGGCTGGAACAGTGCATCGAGCGCGGGATGCTGCCGCGTCACGCCGACCAGTTCAACAGCATCGACACCAAGTTGCATCAGGCCTTTGCCGAATTGCAGCTCAAGCGGCCGTTCTACTTTGCCTCGATGAAAGACTCGGTCGAAGACAAGGGCACCACCGATTACCTGCGCCTGATCGCGGAAAAAGTCGGCATCGAATCCCGGCATATCGACATCGAAGACATCGGCCTGACCGCCGAGGGTCGCTTCGTCGATCTGCAAGATCGCTGGATCCCGCACCTGTTCAAACTGCACGCCTGGGAATTCATCTTCCACGAGCCGTTCGGTGCTGCAATTGCCGACAGCGATACGCAGTTCTTTGAGCCGGCGTGGAAATCGATCCTGTCGAACAAAGGCGCGCTGCCTTTGCTGTGGGAGCTGCACAAGGGGCATCCGAATCTGCTTGCGGCGCACCTTGATCCGAATCCGACCCGTGCGGTGCCCAAGGGATGGGTACGCAAACCGTACTTCTCCCGCGAAGGTGCCAACATCGAACTGCAAACGGCGGAAGGTCTGATCGTCAAAGAGGACGGGCCCTACACCGACGCGCCCTTCATCCTGCAGGAATTTGCGCCATTACCGAAGTTCGATGACAGCTACACCCTGATCGGCTCGTGGGTGATTGGTGATCAAGCGGCTGGGATTGGTGTGCGCGAAGACAACAGTCTGATCACCAAGGATTCGAGCCGGTTTCTGCCGCACCTGATCCTCGACTGAGGCATACATCCGCACCTGTGGGAGCGGGCTTGCTCGCAAAAGCGGACTGCCATTCAACAAATGCTTTGACTGACCCGACGCCTTCGCGAGCAAGCCCGCTCCCACAGGAGATCAGTGCTAATCGCGGACCTTGCGCCACAAAAAAGGCCCGTCGTGTTGAACGACGGGCCTTTTTATTCAGCGCGGATGCAGCATCGAATCAGAACGGAATGTCGTCATCGAAGCTGTCGAAATCCGGAGCCGGTTGCGGTGCAGCCTGCTGTGGAGCCGGGGCTGAACGCTGTTGTGGAGCCGACTGCTGCGGGCGTGGAGCCTGTTGACGTGGCGCCTGCTGCTGGTAGTTGTTGCCACCGCCTTGTTGATCGCCCTGTTGAGGACGGCCGCCGAGCAGTTGCATGGTGCCTTGCATGTCGACCACGATTTCAGTGGTGTAACGCTTGATACCGTCTTTTTCCCACTCGCGGGTCTGCAGCTTGCCTTCGATGTACACCTGTGAACCTTTACGCAGGTATTCGCCGGCGATTTCGGCAACCTTGCCGAACATCGAAACACGGTGCCACTCGGTCTTTTCGACCTTCTGACCGGTTTGCTTGTCGGTCCATTGTTCGCTGGTTGCCAGACTCAGGTTGGTCACGGCGTTACCGTTAGGCAGGTAGCGAACTTCGGGATCCTGGCCGCAAGTGCCGACCAATATGACTTTGTTAACCCCACGGGCCATAACGTTCTCCTAGGCTTCGCAAGCAGCCTCGGCCGGGTTGTTCACCAGGCGTTCGAGGGTGTCGCGATCCACTAATTCTTTGTCCAGTTTGATGTAAACAGCCGCTTCATCAGCAACTATCACTGCATCTGTTACCCCTACGAGGGCCTTGAGGCGCTCGACCAGACCCGCTTCGCGGATCGCCTCGGGCGACAACGGCAAGCGCAGGCTCGTCACGTAGGGAGGTTCGCGCATGGTAACAGCAAAGGCCAGCCAGATGGCAGCCAGACCGGCACATCCAAGGAACACAACCGACAGACCGCCATGCTGAAACAGCCAGCCGCCGAGTATCCCGCCGAGTGCCGAACCGAGGAACTGGCTGGTGGAATACACGCCCATGGCCGTGCCCTTCCCGCCTGCCGGTGAAACCTTGCTGATCAGCGACGGCAACGAAGCTTCCAGCAGATTGAACGCGGTGAAGAACACCACCGTGCCGATCACCAGGGCCCGCAAGCTGTCACCGAACTGCCAGAAGAATAGCTCAGTGAGCATCAACGTCAGGACGGCACCGAGCAAAATTCGTTTCATTTTGCGTTTTTTCTCGCCGTAGATGATGAACGGGATCATGGCGAAGAAAGAGATCAGTAGCGCAGTGAGATAAACCCACCAGTGCTGCTCCTTGGGCAACCCGGCCTTTTCCACCAGTGCCAGCGGCAGGGCGACGAAGCTCGACATCAACATCGCGTGCAACACAAAAATGCCCAGATCCAGGCGCAGCAGATCCGGATGTTTGAGCGTCGGCATCAAGGCCTGACGCGCCACGCCGGATTCACGATGGCTCAACGGCCCGGTGGATTTCGGCACCATGAACATCACGATGACGATCCCGAACAGGGCCATGCCGCCCGTCGCGAGGAACAGCCCGGACAGGCCGAATGCGCGGGTCAGCAGCGGCCCGACCACCATGGCCACGGCGAACGACAGGCCGATGGTCATGCCGATCATCGCCATGGCTTTGGTGCGGTGTTGTTCACGGGTCAGGTCGGAGAGCAGGGCCATCACCGCAGCAGAAATCGCCCCGGCACCCTGCAAGATGCGCCCGGCGATCACGCCCCAGATCGAATCGGCCTGGGCCGCCAGCACACTGCCGAGGGCGAACACCACCAGCCCGAGGAAAATCACCGGACGCCGGCCGATGCGGTCGGAAATGATCCCGAAGGGAATCTGGAAAATCGCCTGGGTCAGGCCGTAAGCGCCAATCGCCAGCCCGATCAGGGCCGGGGTCGCTCCCGCCAGGTCCATGCCGTAGGTCGCCAGTACCGGCAACACCATGAACATGCCAAGCATACGGAAGGCGAACACCAGGGCCAGACCGCTCGCTGCGCGGGTCTCGCTGCCACTCATGCGTTCGCTGTGGGGATCGTGCATGGAAAAACCTCGTGTGAACCGGCGGCGATTCTACCAGTCCCATCGAAAGACGGGGTATATCGCGACGCTATGACGCGTATAGATGAAACTCTCTTCATGCAAGGTAAAAAACCCTTCGTTTGATAGTGTGCATCCATCCAGTATTTGCCCGTATACTCCTACGTTTTCGACGCCCGCCGAGCGAGGCCACTTTGGACAAGATCCTGATACGTGGGGCCCGTACCCACAACCTGAAGAACATCGACCTGACCCTGCCACGGGACAAACTGATCGTCATCACCGGCCTGTCCGGATCCGGCAAGTCGTCCCTGGCCTTCGACACGCTGTACGCCGAAGGTCAGCGCCGCTATGTCGAATCCCTGTCGGCCTACGCCCGGCAGTTCCTGTCGATGATGGAAAAACCCGACGTCGACACCATTGAAGGTTTGTCGCCGGCGATCTCCATCGAACAGAAGTCGACCTCGCACAACCCGCGTTCCACGGTCGGCACCATCACCGAAATCTACGACTACCTGCGTCTGCTCTATGCACGCGTAGGTACGCCGCGCTGCCCCGATCACGACATTCCGCTGGAAGCGCAGACCGTCAGCCAGATGGTCGACCTGGTGCTGGCCCAGCCGGAAGGCAGCAAACTGATGTTGCTGGCCCCGGTGATCCGCGAGCGCAAGGGCGAACACTTGTCGGTGTTCGAAGAACTGCGCGCCCAAGGCTTCGTCCGCGCCCGGGTCAACGGCCGGATCTGCGAGCTCGACGAACTGCCGAAACTGGACAAGCAGAAGAAGCACTCGATCGATGTGATCGTCGACCGGTTCAAGGTACGTGCCGACCTGCAGCAGCGTCTGGCCGAATCCTTCGAAACCGCACTGAAGCTGGCGGACGGCATTGCCCTGGTTGCGCCGATGGACGACGAGCCGGGTGAAGAGATGATCTTCTCCGCGCGCTTTGCCTGCCCGATCTGCGGGCATGCCATCAGCGAGCTGGAGCCGAAGCTGTTCTCCTTCAACAACCCGGCCGGCGCCTGCCCGACCTGCGATGGTCTGGGCGTGAAGCAGTTCTTCGACATCAAGCGCCTGGTCAATGGTGAACTGACTCTCGCCGAGGGCGCGATTCGCGGTTGGGACAGGCGCAACGTCTATTACTTCCAGATGCTCGGCTCGCTGGCTTCGCATTACAAGTTCAGCCTGGAGAAGCCGTTCAACGAGCTGACCGCCGAACAGCAGAAACACATTCTGCATGGCAGCGGCTCACAGAATGTCGACTTCAAATATCTGAACGATCGCGGCGACATCGTCAAACGTTCGCACCCGTTCGAAGGCATCGTGCCGAACCTTGAGCGTCGCTACCGCGAAACCGAATCGGCCAGCGTGCGTGAAGAACTGGCCAAGTTCCTCAGCACCCAAGCCTGCCCGGATTGCCGCGGCACTCGTCTGCGCCGCGAGGCGCGGCACGTGTGGGTTGGCGAGAAAACCCTGCCGGCAGTGACCAACCTGCCGATTGGCGATGCCTGCGAATACTTCGGCGAGCTGAAGATGACCGGCCGTCGCGGCGAAATCGCCGACAAGATCCTCAAGGAAATCCGCGAGCGTCTGCAGTTCCTGGTCAACGTCGGCCTCGACTATCTGTCGCTGGATCGTAGCGCCGACACCCTGTCCGGTGGCGAGGCGCAGCGCATTCGTCTGGCGAGCCAGATCGGCGCCGGTCTGGTCGGGGTGCTGTACATCCTCGACGAACCGTCCATTGGTCTGCACCAGCGCGATAACGACCGTTTGCTCGGCACCCTCAAGCACTTGCGCGACATCGGCAACACGGTGATCGTGGTCGAGCACGACGAAGACGCGATTCGTCTGGCTGACTATGTGGTGGATATCGGCCCGGGCGCCGGGGTGCACGGCGGGCAGATCGTGGCTGAAGGTACGCCGGCCGAAGTCATGGCGCACCCGGATTCCCTGACCGGTAAATATCTGTCGGGCCGGGTGAAGATCGAAGTGCCGGCCAAACGCACGCCGCGTAACAAGAAGCTGACGCTATCGCTCAAGGGCGCGCGCGGCAACAACCTGCGCAACGTCGACCTCGAAATCCCGATCGGCCTGCTGACCTGCGTGACCGGCGTTTCCGGCTCGGGCAAATCGACGCTGATCAACAACACGCTGTTCCCGTTGAGCGCTACTGCACTTAATGGTGCGACCACGCTGGAAGCGGCCGCGCACGACAGCATCAAAGGCCTGGAACATCTCGACAAAGTCGTCGACATTGACCAAAGCCCGATCGGCCGTACGCCGCGCTCCAATCCGGCCACCTACACCGGGCTGTTCACGCCAATCCGCGAACTGTTCGCCGGCGTGCCCGAGTCACGCTCCCGAGGTTACGGCCCGGGGCGTTTCTCGTTCAACGTCAAGGGCGGTCGCTGCGAGGCGTGCCAGGGCGACGGCTTGATCAAAGTGGAAATGCACTTCCTGCCGGACATCTACGTGCCCTGCGATGTGTGCAAGAGCAAACGCTACAACCGCGAAACCCTTGAGATCAAATACAAGGGCAAGAGCATCCACGAAACCCTCGAGATGACCATCGAGGAAGCCCGGGAGTTCTTCGACGCGGTACCGGCGCTGGCGCGCAAGCTGCAGACGTTGATGGATGTGGGCCTGTCGTACATCAAACTCGGGCAGTCGGCGACCACGCTGTCCGGTGGTGAAGCGCAACGGGTCAAGCTGTCACGCGAGCTGTCCAAGCGCGACACCGGCAAGACCCTGTATATCCTCGATGAGCCGACCACCGGCCTGCACTTCGCCGATATCCAGCAGTTGCTCGACGTGCTGCATCGCTTGCGCGACCACGGCAATACCGTGGTGGTGATCGAACACAACCTGGACGTCATCAAGACTGCCGACTGGTTGGTGGACCTAGGGCCGGAGGGCGGCTCCAAGGGTGGGCAGATCATCGCCACCGGCACGCCTGAGGAAGTGGCCGAGATGAAGCAGTCTCACACGGGTCATTACCTCAAGCCGTTGTTGATTCGCGACCGGGCTTAAAAGCCAGGAACGAAAAAGCCCCTGTCACTTCAACAGTGACAGGGGCTTTTTTGTGTCTGTGCAATCAGGTGTGGGATTGCAGGTAATTCTCGAGACCGATGAGTTTGATCAGGCCCAACTGCTTTTCCAGCCAGTAGGTGTGATCTTCTTCGGTGTCGTTGAGCTGAACACGCAGAATCTCGCGACTGACGTAGTCCTTGTGCTGCTCGCACAGCTCAATGCCTTTGCACAGTGCGGCGCGAACTTTGTATTCAAGACGCAGATCGGCTTCAAGCATCTCCGGCACGGTGGTACCGACGTCGAGATCGTCCGGGCGCATGCGCGGGGTGCCTTCGAGCATCAGGATCCGGCGCATCAATGCGTCTGCGTGACCTGCTTCTTCTTCCATCTCGTGGTTGATTCGTTCGTAGAGCTTGGTGAAACCCCAGTCCTCATACATCCGCGAGTGCACAAAATATTGGTCACGCGCGGCCAGTTCGCCGGTCAGCAACGTGTTGAGGTAATCGATAACGTCTGGGTGGCCTTGCATCGCCCTACATCTCCCTGCTTGAAAGTCTGTAGTTTGAACCAAGCTGACCGGAAGGTCACCCCGTTTCGCGCAATAAAAGCGAAGATATTCTGAGAAAATCAGCCTAAATAACGCAAAAACCGCCCTAATGAGGGCGGTTCTGCTTCTCGTTTAGACTTCGTTAAGCTGTACGTTGAGCAGCTTTGCGACTGCTTCTCCATACGCCGGGTCAGCTTTGAAGAAATGTTGCAACTGACGGTCAACCACATCAGGCGAAACACCGCTCATGGCGCCGGCGATATTGCTGACCAGCAAGGCCTTCTGCTCGTCATTCATCAGGCGGAACAGCGCACCGGCGTGGCTGTAGTAGTCCGTATCTTCGCGATGATCGTAACGATCAGCAGCACCGCTCAAGGCCAGCGCGGGTTCGGCGTAGTGCGGGGCTTGCTTCGGTGATTCGATGTAGCTGTTAGGTTCGTAGTTAGGCGCTGCACCACCGTTGCTGCCGAACGCCATCGAACCGTCGCGCTGATAAGTGTTCACCGGGCTGCGCGGCGCGTTTACCGGCAATTGTTGGTGATTGGTACCCACGCGGTAACGGTGCGCATCGGCGTAAGCGAACACGCGGCCTTGCAGCATGCGATCCGGCGACAGACCGACACCGGGCACCATGTTGCTAGGGCCAAATGCAGCTTGCTCAACCTCGGCGAAGTAGTTCAGCGGATTGCGGTTCAGCTCCAGCTCACCGACCTCGATCAGCGGGAATTCCTTCTGCGACCAGGTCTTGGTCACGTCGAACGGGTTCTCGTAATGCGCCGCAGCCTGAGCTTCGGTCATGATCTGAATGCACACACGCCATTTCGGAAAGTCGCCACGCTCAATGGCTTCGAACAGGTCACGCTGCGCGTAATCCGGATCGGTACCGGCCAGACGAGCAGCTTCAGCCGGCGCGAGATTCTTGATCCCTTGCTGGGTCTTGTAGTGCCATTTCACCCAGTGACGCTCGCCTCTTGCGTTGATCAGGCTGTAGGTGTGGCTGCCAAAACCGTGCATATGACGGTAGCCGTCGGGGATGCCGCGATCCGAGAACAGGATGGTCACCTGGTGCAGCGCTTCAGGCGAATGCGACCAGAAGTCCCACATCATTTGCGCGCTTTTCAGGTTGCTCTGCGGCAGACGCTTCTGGGTGTGGATAAAGTCGGGAAACTTCAGCGGGTCACGAATGAAGAACACCGGAGTATTGTTGCCAACGATGTCCCAGTTGCCTTCCTCGGTGTAAAACTTCAGGGCAAAACCGCGCGGATCACGCTCGGTGTCAGCCGAACCACGCTCACCGCCAACGGTAGAGAAACGCAGGAATGTCGGGGTTTGTTTGCCTACAGATTCGAACAGCTTGGCGCTGGTGTACTCGGTAATGTCGCGGGTAACAGTAAAAGTACCGTAAGCACCCGAGCCTTTGGCGTGTACGCGGCGCTCAGGAATATTTTCACGGTTGAAATGGGCAAGCTTCTCGATCAGGTGAAAATCGTCGAGCAGCAACGGGCCACGAGGGCCGGCGGAGCGAGAATTCTGGTTATCAGCGACAGGTGCGCCACTGGCGGTCGTAAGCGTTTTGATCTGGCTCATACGGTCTTCTTCCTCTGTCAGTCTTGAAACTGCCGGCTAATCGGCTTGCTGGGAAGTATTGATCATCGATGTGACACCTACAAATTCATTAACTTGCAACCATCGATAGATAATTACTAATGATGTTTCCCAGCACATAGTGACAACTGAACAATGTCAAAATCTTGTACGAACAGCGCTTTTTCTTGCGGACACAAAAAACCGGGCACTAGGCCCGGTTTTTCGTTTCAGACTGACGTCTTACTCGGCGGATACAGCTTCGCCAGCAGTAGCACGATCAACCAACTCGACGTACGCCATAGGCGCGTTGTCGCCAGCGCGGAAACCGCACTTGAGGATGCGCAGGTAGCCACCCTCACGGGTAGCGTAACGCTTGCCCAGGTCGTTGAAGAGCTTACCAACGATAGCTTTCGAACGAGTACGGTCGAAAGCCAGACGGCGGTTAGCCAGGCTGTCTGTCTTGGCCAGAGTGATCAGCGGCTCGGCAACGCGGCGCAGTTCTTTGGCTTTTGGCAGAGTAGTCTTGATCAGCTCGTGCTCGAACAACGACACCGCCATGTTTTGGAACATGGCCTTGCGGTGCGAGCTGGTGCGGCTCAGGTGACGCCCACTTTTACGATGACGCATGGTTCATTCCTTACCAAACACTACGTTCGGTGATTACGACGATCAGGCAGTCGCCTTGTCGTCCTTCTTAAGACTTGCAGGCGGCCAGTTGTCGAGGCGCATGCCGAGGGACAGACCGCGGGAGGCCAGAACGTCCTTGATTTCAGTCAAGGATTTCTTGCCCAGGTTCGGAGTCTTCAACAGCTCTACTTCGGTACGCTGAATCAGGTCACCGATGTAGTAGATGTTTTCCGCCTTAAGGCAGTTAGCCGAACGTACAGTCAGTTCCAGATCGTCAACCGGGCGAAGCAGGATCGGATCGATCTCGTCTTCCTGCTCGACAACCACTGGCTCACTGTCACCTTTGAGGTCGACGAACGCAGCCAACTGCTGTTGCAGGATGGTTGCAGCGCGGCGGATAGCCTCTTCAGGATCCAGAGTACCGTTGGTTTCCAGATCAATAACCAGCTTGTCCAGGTTGGTACGCTGCTCGACACGGGCGTTTTCCACCACGTATGCGATACGGCGAACCGGGCTGAACGAAGAGTCAAGCTGCAAGCGACCAATGCTGCGGCTTTCATCTTCATCGCTCTGACGCGAGTCGGCTGGTTCATAACCACGACCACGAGCTACGGTGAGCTTCATGTTCAGGGCGCCGTTAGACGCCAGGTTAGCGATTACGTGATCGGGGTTAACGATCTCGACATCATGATCCAGCTGAATATCGGCAGCGGTAACCACCCCCGAACCCTTCTTCGACAAGGTCAGCGTAACTTCGTCACGACCGTGCAGCTTGATGGCCAGACCTTTAAGGTTCAACAGGATTTCAATTACGTCTTCCTGTACACCTTCGATGGCGCTGTACTCGTGGAGCACACCGTCAATCTCGGCCTCGACTACTGCGCAGCCGGGCATTGAGGACAACAGGATGCGGCGCAGCGCGTTGCCCAGGGTGTGGCCAAAACCACGCTCGAGAGGCTCGAGAGTGATCTTGGCGCGGGTTGGACTGACAACCTGCACATCAATGTGGCGGGGTGTCAGGAACTCATTTACCGAAATCTGCATGGATGCACCTATTTTCTAGCCCTTACTTGGAGTAGAGCTCGACAATCAGGCTTTCGTTGATGTCGGCGGACAGATCACTGCGAGCAGGAACGTTCTTGAAAACGCCCGACTTCTTCTCAGTGTCTACTTCTACCCATTCTACGCGGCCACGTTGGGCACACAGATCGAGAGCTTGGACAATGCGAAGTTGGTTTTTTGCTTTCTCGCGAACTGCGACCACGTCACCAGCACGAACCTGATACGACGGAACGTTTACGGTCTGACCGTTAACGCTGATCGACTTGTGCGATACCAGCTGACGGGATTCGGCACGAGTCGAACCAAAGCCCATACGGTATACAACGTTGTCCAGACGGCATTCGAGCAGTTGCAGCAGGTTTTCACCGGTTGCACCTTTCTTGCCAGCAGCTTCTTTGTAGTAGCCGCTGAACTGACGCTCGAGAACGCCGTAAATACGACGGACCTTCTGCTTTTCACGCAGTTGGGTGCCGTAGTCGGACTGGCGACCGCGGCGTTGGCCGTGGATACCAGGTGCTGCTTCAATGTTGCACTTCGATTCGATCGCGCGCACGCCGCTCTTCAAGAAGAGATCGGTGCCTTCGCGACGAGCGAGTTTGCATTTTGGACCAATGTAACGAGCCATTCTTTACAATCTCCTGGATTACACGCGGCGCTTCTTCGGCGGACGGCACCCGTTGTGCGGGATTGGCGTCACGTCGGTGATGCTGGCGATCTTGTAGCCACAGCCGTTCAAAGCGCGGACTGCGGATTCACGACCTGGACCTGGACCCTTGACGTTAACGTCGAGGTTTTTCAGGCCGTATTCCAGCGCAGCTTGACCAGCACGCTCAGCAGCTACTTGAGCAGCGAACGGGGTGGACTTGCGGGAACCGCGGAAACCCGAACCACCGGAGGTAGCCCAGGAAAGAGCGTTACCTTGACGGTCGGTAATGGTCACGATGGTGTTGTTAAAAGAAGCATGGATGTGGGCGATGCCATCAACCACTGTCTTTTTAACTTTTTTACGAGGACGAGCAGCAGGTTTTGCCATGATTAAATTCCTGTCGATTCGCTGGGGCGATTACTTGCGGATCGGCTTACGCGGACCTTTACGGGTACGCGCGTTGGTCTTGGTACGCTGACCGCGTACTGGAAGACCGCGACGATGACGCAGACCGCGATAGCAACCGAGGTCCATCAAGCGCTTGATTTTCATGTTGATTTCGCGACGCAGGTCACCTTCAGTGGTGAACTTCGCCACTTCGCCACGCAGCTGTTCAATTTGCTCGTCGCTCAGATCTTTGATCTTTGCTGCTGGGTTTACCCCAGTGTCTGCACAGATTTTCTGCGCAGTAGTGCGACCAACACCATAGATGTAGGTCAGCGAGATAACAGTATGCTTGTTATCTGGAATGTTAACGCCTGCAATACGGGCCATTCAGTGGGACTCCAATTGACAGCTACCTACGCCCCGGAAGCCAAGAAATAGGGCGCGAGATAATATCGCTGTAATAACAAATAATCAACCCGGCAGCGCACTAGCTGCCGGGCTTGAAGCACAATCACACTCAGCCTTGGCGCTGTTTGTGACGCGGTTCCGCGCTGCAAATTACTCGAACAACACCTTCGCGGCGAATAATCTTGCAGTTACGGCACAGCTTTTTCACCGATGCACGAACTTTCATCACCAACTCCTCGAACCTTATGGGTACTCAGCGCAACATGCCGCTGCCGTAACCCTTCAGGTTGGCTTTCTTCATCAGGGATTCGTACTGGTGCGAAACGAGGTGCGATTGTACTTGGGACATGAAGTCCATCACAACCACGACCACGATCAGCAACGAGGTCCCGCCAAGGTAGAACGGAACGTTTGCTGCAACCACCAGGAACTGGGGCAACAGGCACACGGCCGTCATGTAAAGAGCACCGAACATGGTCAAGCGAGTCAGTACGCCATCAATGTAGCGCGCAGACTGCTCACCTGGACGGATGCCCGGAATAAAGGCACCGGACTTCTTCAGGTTTTCCGCTACGTCTTTCGGATTGAACATCAACGCCGTATAGAAGAAGCAGAAGAAAATAATCCCTGCACTAAACAGCAGAATATTCAACGGCTGACCAGGAGCGATCGACTGCGAGATGTCCTGCAACCAGCCCATACCTTCAGACTGACCAAACCAGGCACCCAACGAAGCCGGGAACAGCAAAATGCTGCTCGCGAAAATAGCCGGAATAACGCCGGCCATGTTCACCTTCAGCGGCAAGTGGCTTGTCTGCGCAGCAAAAACCTTGCGGCCCTGCTGACGCTTGGCGTAGTGAACAGCGATACGACGCTGACCACGCTCAATGAACACCACGAAACCGATAATCGCTACTGCCAGCAAACCGATGGCAACCAAGGCGAAGATATTGATATCACCCTGACGCGCAGACTCGAAAGACTGCCCGATTGCTCTCGGAAGACCGGCGACGATACCCGAAAAAATCAACATCGAGATACCGTTGCCTACACCACGCTCAGTAATCTGCTCACCCAGCCACATCATGAACATCGCACCAGCCACAAAAGTGGATACCGCGACGAAATGGAAGCCAAAGTCACCAGTGAACGCAACGCCCTGCCCCGCCAGACCAATGGACATGCCAATAGCCTGAACGAGAGCGAGGACGACGGTGCCGTAGCGGGTGTACTGGCTGATCTTGCGACGGCCAGCTTCACCTTCCTTCTTCAACTGCTCCAGCTGCGGGCTGACGGCTGTCATCAGTTGCATGATGATCGATGCCGAAATGTACGGCATGATCCCCAGTGCAAAGATGCTCATCCGTTCCAGCGCGCCGCCGGAGAACATGTTGAACAAGCTAAGAATGGTCCCCTCATTCTGTCGAAACAGGTCTGCGAGTCGGTCAGGGTTGATACCTGGAACCGGGATGTGTGCGCCTATTCGGTAGACGATAATCGCCAGGAACAGAAAACGCAGACGAGCCCAGAGTTCAGACATACCGCCTTTGCCGAGCGCAGAGAGAGCACCTTGCTTAGCCATTTATTCCTCGAACTTGCCGCCAGCTGCTTCGATAGCCGCACGCGCACCTTTGGTGGCGCCGATTCCCTTGCCGATAGTGACAGCGCGAGTCACTTCACCGGACAGCATGATTTTCACACGCTGTACGTTGACGTTGATCACGTTGGCATCTTTCAGGGACTGCACGGTGACGATGTCGCCTTCCACTTTAGCCAGCTCGGACAGACGCACTTCTGCGCGGTCCATGGCTTTCAGGGAAACGAAACCGAACTTCGGCAGGCGACGATGCAGCGGCTGTTGACCGCCTTCAAAGCCTGGAGCAATGGTGCCACCGGAGCGGGAGGTTTGACCTTTGTGGCCGCGGCCACCAGTCTTACCCAAACCGCTACCGATACCACGGCCCGGACGATGCTTTTCGCGACGGGAACCCGGCGCTGGACTCAGATCATTGAGTTTCATCGATTAACCCTCGACACGCAGCATGTAGTAGGCCTTGTTGATCATCCCGCGATTCTCGGGAGTATCCTGGACTTCTACAGTGTGACCGATGCGACGCAGACCCAGACCCTTAACGCACAGTTTGTGGTTAGGGATGCGGCCGGTCATGCTTTTGATCAGCGTTACTTTAACGGTAGCCATGATCAGAAGATCTCCTTGACAGTCAAGCCACGCTTGGCAGCGATGGACTCAGGAGATTGCATGGCTTTCAGACCCTTGAAAGTGGCGTGAACCACGTTTACCGGGTTAGTCGAGCCGTAGCACTTGGCCAGAACGTTCTGAACGCCAGCAACTTCGAGGACAGCACGCATAGCGCCGCCAGCGATGATACCGGTACCTTCAGAAGCAGGCTGCATGTACACCTTCGAAGCGCCGTGAGCGGACTTCATTGCGTACTGCAGGGTAGTGCCGTTCAGGTCAACTTGGATCATGTTGCGGCGAGCAGCTTCCATTGCCTTCTGGATCGCAGCAGGCACTTCACGCGACTTGCCACGGCCGAAGCCAACACGCCCTTTACCATCACCAACCACGGTCAACGCGGTGAAAGTGAAGATACGGCCGCCTTTAACGGTTTTGGCTACGCGGTTAACTTGAACCAGCTTCTCGATGTAGCCTTCGTCGCGCTTTTGGTCGTTATTTGACATAACTTAGAACTCCAGCCCAGCTTCACGAGCAGCATCAGCCAGCGCTTTAACGCGGCCGTGGTACTTGAAGCCAGAGCGGTCGAAAGCCACCTGCGAGACGCCAGCGGCCTTAGCACGCGTAGCGACCAGCTGGCCAACCTTAGTGGCCGCGTCGATGTTGCCAGTGGCGCCATCACGCAGTTCTTTATCCAAAGTCGAGGCGCTTGCCAGGACTTTGTTGCCGTCGGCCGAAATGACCTGGGCGTAGATGTGCTGCGAAGAGCGGAACACGCAGAGACGCACGACTTCGAGTTCGTGCATTTTCAGGCGTGCTTTGCGAGCGCGACGCAGTCGAGTAACTTTTTTGTCGGTCATTTGCTATGCCCTACTTCTTCTTGGCTTCTTTACGACGGACGACTTCGTCCGCGTAGCGCACACCTTTGCCTTTGTACGGCTCTGGTGGACGGAAGTCGCGGATCTCGGCGGCCACTTGACCTACCAGCTGCTTGTCGATGCCCTTGATCAGGATATCGGTCTGGCTAGGAGTCTCAGCGGTGATGCCTTCCGGCAGTTCGTAATCCACTGGGTGCGAGAAGCCAAGAGCCAGGTTCAGCACCTGACCTTTTGCTTGCGCCTTGTAACCAACACCGACCAGCTGGAGCTTGCGCTCGAAGCCTTGGCTTACGCCTTGGACCATGTTGTTTACCAACGCACGCGTGGTACCGGCCATTGCGCGAGTCTGTTGATCGCCATTGCGAGCAGCGAAACGCAGCTCACCAGCTTCTTCAACGATCTCAACGGACGAATGGATGTTCAGTTCAAGAGTACCCTTGGCACCCTTCACCGAAAGCTGTTGGCCTGCGAATTTTACTTCGACACCGGCTGGCAGCTTAACGGGGTTCTTAGCGACGCGAGACATGCTTATCCCCCCTTAGAACACAGTGCAAAGAACTTCGCCGCCGACACCGGCAGCGCGCGCAGCACGATCAGTCATCACACCTTTGTTGGTGGAGACGATAGACACACCGAGACCGCCACGTACTTTAGGCAGATCTTCGACGGACTTGTACTGACGCAGGCCTGGACGGCTAACGCGCTTGACTTCTTCGATAACCGGACGGCCTTCGAAATATTTCAGCTCGATAGACAGCAGTGGTTTGGTTTCGCTGCTGATCTGATAACCCGCGATGTAACCTTCGTCCTTCAGGACTTTAGCTACAGCCACCTTCAACGTGGAAGAAGGCATGCTTACGACGGACTTTTCAGCCATCTGGGCATTACGGATTCGAGTTAGCATGTCCGCTAACGGGTCCTGCATACTCATGGGCTAGACGCTCCTAATACAGAAAAATTAGCCTTGCGGCTACTACTTGTCGCCGAGAAACTCCGGGCATGAAAAACACGGGCTCAGGCGAGCCGGTCATTCTAGACACACCCCAGAAATGAATCAAGCCCCAAAAGGGGCTTGATTCAGATTCAAGGCCACCGATGGTCAGGTTCTTGCGACCCCGACCATCAAGGCTTTGACAGCGATTACCAGCTGGCTTTAACCAGACCTGGAACGTCACCACGCATTGCCGCTTCACGCAGTTTGTTACGGCCCAGGCCGAACTTGCGGTAAACGCCGTGCGGACGACCAGTCAGGCGGCAACGGTTACGCATGCGCGAAGCGCTTGCGTCACGTGGTTGCTTCTGCAGAGCTACGGTAGCTTCCCAACGCGCTTCTGGACTTGCGTTCAGATCGACGATGATAGCTTTCAGCGCTGCACGCTTGGTGGCGTACTTGGCAACAGTGAGCTGACGCTTCAGCTCACGGTTTTTCATGCTCTTCTTGGCCATTTTCCTACTCCAATCAGTTGCGGAACGGGAATTTGAAAGCACGCAGCAGAGCGCGGCCTTCATCATCGTTCTTGGCAGTGGTGGTCAGGGTAATGTCCAGACCGCGGAGAGCATCGATCTTGTCGTAGTCGATTTCCGGGAAAATGATCTGCTCTTTCACGCCCATGCTGTAGTTGCCACGACCATCGAAGGACTTGGCATTCAGGCCGCGGAAGTCGCGAACCCGAGGCAGGGAGATCGACAGCAGACGATCCAGGAACTCGTACATACGCTCACGGCGCAGAGTCACCTTGACGCCGATCGGCCATCCTTCACGGACTTTAAAGCCAGCGATGGATTTACGAGCGTAGGTCACAACGACTTTTTGGCCGGTGATCTTTTCCAGGTCAGCAACAGCGTGCTCGATGACTTTTTTGTCGCCGATCGCTTCGCCCAGACCCATGTTCAGGGTGATTTTGGTAACGCGCGGAACTTCCATCACGTTCGAAAGCTTAAGTTCTTCCTTAAGTTTCGGAGCGATTTCCTTCCGGTAAATCTCTTTTAGTCGTGCCATGGTCTTCTACCTAGCAGTGTTCAAGCATCAACCGCTTTTTGGGTCGACTTGAAGACACGAATTTTCTTACCGTCTTCTACTTTGAAACCAACGCGGTCAGCCTTGTTGGTTTCGCCGTTGAAGATGGCGACGTTGGAAGCGTGCAGTGGCGCTTCTTTCTCGACGATACCGCCCTGTACGCCCGACATCGGGTTAGGCTTGGTATGACGCTTGACCAGGTTCAGACCACCAACAACCAGACGGTTGTCAGCAAGAACCTTCAGCACCTTACCGCGCTTACCTTTGTCTTTGCCGGCGATCACGATGATCTCGTCGTCACGACGAATCTTTTGCATGTCGGATCTCCTTACAGCACTTCTGGGGCGAGCGAGACGATCTTCATGAACTTCTCAGTACGAAGTTCACGGGTCACTGGCCCAAAGATACGGGTGCCGATCGGCTCTTGCTTGTTGTTCAGAAGAACAGCAGCGTTGCCATCAAAGCGGATAATGGAGCCATCAGCACGACGTACGCCGTGACGAGTGCGGACTACAACAGCAGTCATCACTTGGCCTTTTTTCACCTTACCGCGAGGAATTGCTTCCTTCACGGTAACTTTGATGATGTCACCGATACCAGCGTAACGACGATGGGAGCCACCCAGCACCTTGATGCACATAACGCGGCGAGCGCCGCTGTTATCGGCCACATCGAGCATGGATTGAGTCTGAATCATATAATTTCTCCGACCCCTAGCCCTTAGACTTCCACAGCGCGTTCGAGAACATCAACCAGCGCCCAAGACTTGGTCTTGGCCATCGGACGAGTTTCACGAATAGTGACTTTGTCGCCGATGTGGCACTGATTGGTTTCGTCGTGCGCGTGCAGCTTAGTCGAACGCTTAACGTATTTACCGTAGATCGGGTGCTTAACGCGACGCTCGATCAGAACGGTGATGGTTTTGTCCATCTTGTCGCTGACAACACGGCCAGTCAGCGTACGGACAGTTTTTTCGGCTTCAGCCATGATCACTTACCTGCCTGCTGGTTGAGCACAGTCTTCACGCGAGCGATGTCACGCTTAACTTGCGAGAGCAGATGAGACTGCCCCAACTGGCCAGTTGCTTTCTGCATGCGCAGATTGAACTGGTCGCGCAGCAAGCCGAGCAGTTGCTCGTTCAGCTGCTGTGCGGATTTTTCACGAAGTTCATTCGCTTTCATCACATCACCGTCCGTTTAACAAAGGAGGTGGCGAGCGGCAGCTTTGCAGCAGCCAGGGCGAAAGCCTCACGCGCCAGCTCTTCAGAAACACCCTCGATCTCATACAGGACTTTACCTGGCTGAATCTGGGCAACCCAGTACTCCACGTTACCCTTACCTTTACCCATACGAACCTCGAGAGGTTTTTTGGAGATCGGCTTGTCCGGGAATACACGGATCCAGATCTTGCCGCCACGTTTTACGTGACGGGTCAGAGCACGACGCGCTGACTCGATCTGACGAGCGGTGAGACGACCACGAGCAACAGACTTCAGCGCGAACTCGCCGAAGCTGACTTTGCTACCGCGCAGTGCCAGACCACGGTTGTGGCCGGTCATCTGCTTGCGGAACTTCGTACGCTTTGGTTGCAACATTTGGCGTACCCCTTACTTAGCAGCTTTTTTACGAGGCGCTGGTGCTTGTGGCTTCAGCTCTTCTTGGCGACCACCAATTACTTCGCCTTTGAAGATCCAAACCTTTACACCGATCACACCATAAGTGGTGTGAGCTTCGTAGTTGGCATAGTCGATGTCGGCACGCAGGGTGTGCAGTGGCACACGACCTTCGCGATACCATTCAGTACGTGCGATTTCAGCACCGCCGAGACGACCGCTCACTTGGATTTTGATGCCTTTGGCACCAATGCGCATGGCGTTCTGTACTGCGCGCTTCATAGCGCGACGGAACATTACGCGACGCTCCAGCTGCTGAGCTACGCTCTGCGCAACCAGCATACCGTCGAGTTCCGGCTTGCGGATCTCTTCGATATTGATGTGCACAGGCACACCCATTTGCTTGGTCAGGTCCTGACGCAGTTTCTCAACATCTTCACCTTTCTTCCCGATAACGATACCTGGACGAGCGGTGTGGATGGTGATACGTGCAGTTTGGGCCGGACGATGGATATCGATACGGCTTACGGACGCGCTTTTTAGTTTGTCTTGGAGATACTCACGCACCTTCAGATCAGCGAACAAGTAGTCCGCATAAGTCCGACCGTCTGCGTACCAGACGGAGGTGTGCTCCTTGACGATTCCCAGGCGAATGCCAATGGGATGTACTTTCTGACCCATCTCTTCGACTCCGTTACTTGTCAGCAACCTTGACAGTGATATGGCAAGACCGCTTGACGATGCGATCAGCACGGCCTTTGGCACGTGGCATGATGCGCTTCAGCGAACGCCCTTCGTTGACGAAAACGGTGCTGACCTTCAGGTCATCAACGTCTGCGCCTTCGTTATGCTCGGCGTTGGCTACGGCCGACTCCAGCACTTTTTTCATGATCTCGGCGGCTTTCTTACTGCTGAAAGCCAACAGGTTGAGCGCTTCGCCCACCTTCTTCCCGCGGATCTGGTCGGCGACCAAGCGGGCTTTCTGGGCGGAGATTCGAGCGCCCGACAACTTAGCGGCTACTTCCATTTCCTTACCCCTTAACGCTTGGCTTTCTTGTCAGCCACGTGCCCACGATAAGTGCGGGTACCGGCGAACTCGCCCAGTTTATGGCCAACCATGTCTTCGTTCACGAGAACTGGGACGTGCTGACGGCCGTTGTGTACTGCGATGGTCAGACCGACCATTTGTGGCAGGATCATCGAACGACGCGACCAGGTTTTAATTGGTTTGCGATCGTTCTTTTCCGCCGCCACTTCGATCTTCTTCAGTAGGTGAAGATCAATAAAAGGACCTTTTTTCAGAGAACGTGGCACTGTCGTATCCCTCTATTTACTTGCGACGACGGACGATCATTTTGTCGGTACGCTTATTACCACGAGTCTTCGCGCCCTTAGTCGGGAAGCCCCATGGCGATACCGGATGACGACCACCAGAGGTACGACCTTCACCACCACCATGTGGGTGGTCAACCGGGTTCATGGCAACACCACGAACGGTTGGGCGAACGCCACGCCAGCGTTTGGCACCAGCTTTACCCAGCGAACGCAGGCTGTGCTCGGAGTTCGAGACTTCGCCCAGGGTCGCACGGCATTCAGCCAGGACTTTACGCATTTCACCGGAACGCAGACGCAGGGTAACGTACACGCCTTCACGAGCGATCAGCTGAGCCGAAGCACCAGCGGAACGAGCGATCTGTGCGCCTTTACCTGGCTTCAGTTCGATGCCGTGTACGGTAGAACCGACTGGAATGTTGCGCAGTTGCAGAGCGTTGCCTGGCTTGATTGGAGCCAGAGCGCCTGCGATCAGCTGGTCGCCAGCACTCACGCCTTTAGGGGCGATGATGTAGCGGCGCTCGCCGTCTGCGTAGCACAGCAGTGCGATGTGAGCAGTACGGTTTGGATCGTATTCGATACGCTCGACAGTGGCGACGATGCCATCTTTGTCGTTGCGACGGAAATCGACCATACGGTAATGCTGCTTATGACCACCACCGATGTGACGAGTGGTAATACGGCCATTGTTGTTACGACCACCAGTCTTCGATTTTTTCTCGAGCAGCGGTGCGTGAGGAGCGCCTTTATGCAGCTCCTGGTTGACCACCTTGACCACAAAACGGCGGCCAGGGGAAGTCGGTTTGCATTTAACGATTGCCATGATGCACCCCTTCCTTACTCAGCACTGCTGCTGAAATCGAGATCTTGGCCTGGCTGAAGGGAGATAACTGCCTTCTTCCAGTCATTACGCTTGCCCAGACCGCGAGCAGTGCGCTTGCTCTTACCCAGAACGTTCAGGGTAGTGACGCGCTCTACTTTCACGCTGAACAGGCTTTCGACGGCCTTCTTGATTTCCAGCTTGGTTGCATCAGTAGCAACCTTGAAAACGAACTGGCCTTTCTTGTCTGCCAGAACCGTAGCCTTCTCGGAAACGTGCGGGCCAAGCAGAACTTTAAATACGCGTTCCTGGTTCATCCCAGCAGCTCCTCGAATTTCTTCACGGCCGACACGGTGATCAACACCTTGTCGTATGCGATCAGACTAACTGGATCGGAACCTTGCACGTCACGTACATCTACGTGTGGCAGGTTACGAGCAGCCAGGTACAGGTTCTGATCAACAGCGTCCGACACGATGAGAACATCGGTCAGGCTCATGTTGTTCAGCTTGCCCAGCAGATCTTTGGTTTTCGGAGTTTCAACAGCGAAATCCTGAACCACGACCAGACGATCAGTACGCACCAGCTCAGCAAGGATGGAACGCATTGCTGCGCGATACATCTTCTTGTTCAGCTTCTGGGAGTGATCCTGTGGACGAGCTGCGAAAGTGGTACCGCCGCCACGCCAGATTGGGCTACGGATAGTACCGGCACGAGCACGGCCAGTACCTTTCTGACGCCATGGGCGCTTGCCGCCACCACGAACGTCGGAACGGGTCTTTTGCTGCTTGCTACCTTGACGGCCGCCGGCCATGTAGGCCACGACTGCTTGGTGAACCAGCGTCTCGTTGAATTCGCCGCCAAATGTCAGTTCGGAAACTTCGATCGCTTGAGCGTCATTTACATTTAATTGCATGTCAGCTTCCCCTTAACCGCGAGCCTTGGCTGCTGGACGTACAACCAGGTTGCCGCCAGTAGCGCCAGGAACAGCGCCCTTGACCAACAACAGATTGCGTTCAGCGTCCACGCGCACTACTTCCAGGGACTGCACGGTCACGCGCTCAGCGCCCATATGACCGGACATTTTTTTGCCCTTGAATACACGACCAGGAGTCTGGCACTGGCCGATAGAGCCTGGGACGCGGTGGGATACGGAGTTACCGTGGGTGTTATCTTGCCCGCGGAAATTCCAACGCTTGATCGTACCCTGGAAGCCTTTACCTTTGGACTGACCGGTTACATCAACCAGTTGACCAGCGGCGAAGATTTCAGCGTTGATCAGATCGCCAGCCTGGTACTCGCCTTCTTCAAGACGGAATTCCATGGTAGTGCGACCAGCGGCAACGTTCGCTTTAGCGAAGTGGCCAGCCTGAGCTGCTGTTACACGCGAAGCACGACGCTCGCCGACAGTGACTTGCACTGCACGATAGCCATCGGTCTCTTCAGTTTTGAACTGGGTGACGCGATTCGGCTCGATCTCAATGACCGTGACCGGAATGGAGACACCTTCTTCGGTGAAAATACGGGTCATACCGCATTTACGACCGACTACACCAATAGTCATGTTGTAAACCTCATGAGTGTACGGGGCTTTCACCCGCTATGGCCGCCCATTTCAGAGCGTTACACGACCAAGACCGAGTCTTAGCCGAGGCTGATCTGCACTTCCACACCGGCCGCAAGATCAAGCTTCATAAGAGCATCAACGGTTTTATCCGTTGGCTGGACGATGTCCAGAACGCGCTTATGAGTGCGGATTTCGTACTGGTCACGCGCGTCTTTGTTGACGTGCGGGGAAACCAGAACGGTGAACCGCTCTTTACGGGTAGGCAGTGGAATTGGACCACGCACTTGAGCACCAGTACGTTTCGCGGTTTCCACGATTTCCTGGGTTGATTGGTCGATCAGGCGATGGTCAAAAGCCTTCAACCTGATACGGATTTGCTGATTTTGCATTGGATTTCAGACTCCGGCTGCTATTCCCACCGGGCGCAATACGCCCGTTAAAAGGAGGCGCAATTCTATAGACGCCCCAGATAGGTGTCAACCCAATAAAAAAGCCCCCGCTGAGCGGGGGCTTTTTCAATTCATCAAGCAGACTCTATAAAAGAGAATTACTCGATGATTTTGGCTACGACGCCAGCGCCGACGGTACGACCGCCTTCACGGATAGCGAAACGCAGACCGTCTTCCATCGCGATGGTTTTGATCAGGGTAACAGTCATCTGAATGTTGTCACCTGGCATTACCATTTCAACGCCTTCTGGCAGCTCGCAGTTACCAGTCACGTCAGTAGTACGGAAGTAGAACTGTGGACGGTAGCCTTTGAAGAACGGAGTGTGACGACCGCCTTCTTCCTTGCTCAGAACGTAAACTTCTGCGGTGAACTTGGTGTGCGGCTTAACCGAACCTGGTTTGACCAGAACCTGACCACGCTCAACGTCGTCACGCTTGGTACCACGCAGCAGAACGCCGCAGTTCTCGCCAGCACGACCTTCGTCGAGCAGTTTGCGGAACATTTCAACACCGGTGCAGGTGGTGGTGGTGGTGTCGCGCAGACCAACGATTTCCAGTGCATCTTGAACGCGAACGATACCGCGCTCGATACGACCAGTCACAACAGTACCACGACCCGAGATCGAGAATACGTCTTCGATTGGCATCAGGAATGGCTTGTCGATCATACGAACTGGTTCTGGGATGTAGCTGTCCAGAGTCTCAACCAGTTTCTTGACGGCAGTGGTGCCCATCTCGTTATCGTCTTTGCCTTCCAGCGCCATACGAGCCGAACCGATGATGATTGGAGTGTCATCGCCCGGGAAGTCGTAGGTGGACAGCAGGTCGCGAACTTCCATCTCAACCAGTTCCAGCAGCTCAGCGTCGTCTACCAGGTCAGCCTTGTTCAGGAAAACCACGATGTACGGAACGCCTACCTGACGGGACAGCAGGATGTGCTCACGGGTTTGTGGCATCGGACCATCAGCGGCCGAGCAAACCAGGATAGCGCCGTCCATTTGAGCAGCACCGGTGATCATGTTCTTCACATAGTCAGCGTGACCTGGGCAGTCAACGTGAGCGTAGTGACGGATCAGCGAGTTGTACTCAACGTGTGCGGTGTTGATGGTGATACCGCGAGCTTTTTCTTCTGGAGCGCTGTCGATCTTGTCGAATTCAACTACGGCCGAACCGAAAACTTCGGAGCAGACGCGAGTCAGAGCAGCGGTCAGAGTGGTTTTACCGTGGTCAACGTGACCGATGGTGCCAACGTTGACGTGCGGTAGGGAACGATCAAATTTTTCTTTAGCCACGACAATTAACTCCTAGCCTAAAGGGGCTGAATCAGCCTTGTTTTTTGGTTACGGATTCGACGATGTGCGACGGAGCCGTATCGTATTTTTTGAATTCCATAGAGTAGCTTGCGCGACCCTGAGACATGGAACGAACGTCGGTCGCATAACCGAACATCTCACCCAGTGGAACCTCGGCACGGATAACCTTGCCGGACACTGTGTCTTCCATACCCTGGATCATGCCGCGACGACGGTTAAGGTCGCCCATTACATCACCCATATAGTCTTCAGGCGTAACAACCTCTACCGCCATGATCGGCTCGAGCAACTCACCGCCACCCTTCTGGGCCAGTTGCTTGGTCGCCATGGAAGCAGCCACCTTGAACGCCATCTCGTTGGAGTCGACGTCGTGGTAAGAACCATCGAACACGGTAGCCTTCAGGCCGATCAGCGGATAGCCGGCAACAACGCCGTTCTTCATCTGCTCTTCGATACCCTTCTGGATAGCCGGGATGTATTCCTTAGGAACCACACCACCTACTACTTCGTTCACGAATTGCAGACCTTCCTGACCTTCGTCAGCAGGAGCAAAACGGATCCAGCAGTGGCCGAACTGGCCACGACCGCCGGACTGGCGAACGAACTTGCCTTCGATTTCGCAGTTCTTCGTGATGCGCTCACGGTACGAAACTTGAGGCTTGCCGATGTTGGCTTCGACGTTGAACTCACGGCGCATCCGGTCAACCAGGATGTCCAGGTGCAGCTCGCCCATGCCGGAGATGATCGTCTGACCAGTCTCTTCATCAGTCTTAACGCGGAAAGACGGGTCTTCCTGAGCCAGTTTGCCCAGAGCGATACCCATTTTTTCCTGGTCATCCTTGGTCTTAGGCTCTACGGCAACCGAAATAACCGGCTCCGGGAAGTCCATACGAACCAGGATGATTGGCTTGTCAGCGTTGCAGAGGGTTTCACCAGTGGTGACGTCCTTCATGCCGATCAGGGCCGCGATGTCGCCAGCGCGTACTTCCTTGATCTCTTCACGGGCGTTTGCGTGCATTTGCACCATACGACCCACGCGCTCTTTTTTACCTTTAACCGAGTTAATCACGCCGTCGCCGGAGTTCAACACGCCCGAGTAAACGCGGACGAAGGTCAAGGTACCCACGAATGGGTCGGTAGCGATTTTGAACGCCAGTGCCGCGAACGGCTCGTCGTCACTTGCGTGACGCTCCATTTCCTCTTCCTCGTTATCAGGGTTGGAACCCTTGATCGCAGGAATGTCGGTTGGAGCAGGCAGGAAGTCGATAACGGCGTCGAGAACCAGGGGAACACCCTTGTTCTTGAACGACGAACCGCACACAGCCAGAACGATTTCGCCAGCGATAGTGCGCTGACGCAGAGCGGCCTTGACCTCTTCGATCGACAGCTCTTCGCCTTCCAGGTACTTGTTCATCAGCTCTTCGCTGGCTTCGGCCGCAGCCTCAACCATGTTGCTGCGCCATTCGGTGGCGAGCTCGAGCATGTCCGCAGGGATTTCCTTGCGAACAGGAACCATACCCTTGTCAGAGTCGTTCCAGTAAACAGCCTGCATGTTGATCAGGTCGATCTGGCCCTGGAAGTTATCTTCCGAACCGATAGCCAGCTGAATCGGCACCGGAGTGTGACCCAGACGCTGTTTGATCTGACCGATCACGCGCAGGAAGTTGGCACCAGCACGGTCCATCTTGTTTACGTAAACAAGACGTGGAACGCCGTATTTGTTGGCTTGACGCCATACGGTTTCCGACTGAGGCTCAACACCCGAAGTACCGCAGAATACAACGACAGCGCCGTCGAGTACGCGCAGGGAACGCTCAACTTCAATAGTGAAGTCTACGTGGCCTGGGGTATCGATAACGTTGAAGCGGTGCTCATGCGCATACTGCTTCTCGGAACCTTTCCAGAAGGCGGTGATAGCAGCAGAAGTAATGGTAATACCACGCTCCTGCTCCTGCACCATCCAGTCTGTGGTCGCGGCGCCGTCATGCACCTCGCCCATTTTGTGACTTTTGCCGGTGTAAAAAAGGACGCGCTCGGTGGTGGTGGTTTTACCAGCATCCACGTGAGCGACGATACCGATGTTACGGTAGCGACTAATCGGAGTAGTACGAGCCATAAAGCCCTCGCAAAATTAGTGAAGCTAAAATTAGAAGCGGTAGTGCGAGAAAGCTTTGTTGGCTTCGGCCATACGGTGCACGTCTTCACGCTTCTTAACAGCAGCACCTTTACCTTCAGCAGCATCCAGCAGTTCGCCAGCCAAGCGCAGAGCCATAGACTTCTCGCCACGCTTACGGGCGAAGTCTACCAACCAGCGCATTGCCAGAGCGTTACGGCGGGAAGGACGAACCTCGACCGGAACCTGGTAAGTAGCACCACCAACGCGGCGCGACTTCACTTCGACCAGCGGAGCGATGGCGTCGAGTGCTTTTTCGAAGAGTTCCAGGGGATCGGTGCCGGCCTTACGAGCCTTCACGGTTTCCAGGGCACCATAAACGATACGCTCGGCAACGGCTTTCTTGCCGCTTTCCATAACGTGGTTCATGAATTTGGCGAGGATCTGGCTTCCGTATTTCGGATCGTCCAGAATCTCACGCTTTGCTGCTACGCGACGTCTTGGCATGATAAGCCCTCAAGCGGTCTTCAGGTTAGTTCGGGACAGATCCAGTGGATGCAAGCCCGACCTTACTCTTATCGACTCAATAAAATGAAAATCTGCAAAACGGCCGATTACTTCGGACGCTTGGTACCGTACTTCGAACGACCCTGGTTACGGCCTTTAACGCCGGAAGTATCCAAGGAGCCGCGAACGGTGTGGTAACGAACACCTGGCAAGTCTTTTACACGACCGCCGCGGATCAGTACCACGCTGTGCTCTTGCAGGTTGTGGCCTTCACCACCGATGTACGAGGAAACCTCGAAACCGTTGGTCAGACGCACACGGCATACTTTACGCAGTGCCGAGTTAGGTTTTTTCGGCGTAGTGGTGTACACACGGGTGCACACGCCACGACGTTGCGGGCAGTTCTGCAGCGCAGGCACGTCGGATTTCTCGACGATACGCTTACGCGGCTGACGTACCAGCTGGTTGATAGTTGCCATCTACTAGCTCCACTGTTGTCTTGCGACGCTATTGTCTTGCAAGAAAAGCAAAATGGCAGGAACGGATTCCCGCCAAATTTAGGGGATCAAGAGTCTAAAGAGGATCTTGCCCCCAGTCAAGGCAAGGCCCCGACCTCCCCGCCCGTCGAACCTTGACAATTTGTCTCGATTCGACGAACGGAGCGATCAGGGCCTCAGCTTATTTACCGCAGAACTCAGTTACCGCTCGAGTTCAGCGCTTCGGTCAGTGCAGCTTCCACTTCACTGGCGCTTACGCGCAACGGCTTGTCTGCATCACGGCGACGCTTGCGCTCGCTGTGATAAGCCAGACCGGTACCGGCCGGGATCAGACGACCCACAACCACGTTTTCTTTCAGGCCGCGCAGGTAATCGCGCTTGCCGGTGACTGCCGCTTCGGTCAGTACGCGAGTGGTTTCCTGGAAGGAAGCCGCCGAGATGAACGATTCGGTGGACAACGACGCCTTGGTGATACCCAGCAGAACGCGGGTGAACTTGGAGACAAACTTGTCTTCCGCGCTCAGACGCTCGTTCTCTACCAGAACGTGAGTCAGTTCCATCTGGTCGCCCTTGATGAAGCTGGAATCGCCGGACTCGGAGATCTCAACTTTACGCAGCATCTGACGCAGGATGGTCTCGATGTGCTTGTCGTTGATCTTCACGCCTTGCAGACGGTAAACGTCCTGGATCTCGTTCACGATGTACTTGGCCAGCGCGCTCACACCCAGCAGACGCAGGATGTCGTGCGGATCGCTTGGACCGTCGGAGATAACTTCGCCGCGGTTTACCTGTTCGCCTTCGAACACGTTCAGGTGACGCCACTTCGGAATCAGCTCTTCGTACGGATCGCTACCGTCGTTCGGGGTAATGACCAGACGGCGCTTGCCCTTGGTCTCTTTACCGAACGCGATGGTGCCGCTGACTTCAGCCAGAATCGACGCTTCCTTCGGACGACGAGCTTCGAACAGGTCGGCAACACGCGGCAGACCACCGGTGATGTCGCGAGTCTTCGAAGTTTCTTGCGGGATACGAGCGATAACATCACCGATCGCAATCTTCGCACCGTCAGCAACACCGACCAGGGCGTTGGCTGGCAGGAAGTACTGAGCGATAACGTCAGTGCCTGGCAGCAACAGATCCTTGCCGTTGTCGTCGACCATCTTCACTGCTGGACGGATTTCCTTGCCCGCAGCTGGACGATCTTTCGCGTCGAGTACTTCAATGTTGGTCATACCGGTCAATTCGTCAGTCTGACGCTTGATCGTGATGCCTTCTTCCATGCCCACGTAGGTCACGGTACCTTTCATTTCGGTAACGATCGGGTGAGTGTGCGGATCCCACTTGGCCACGATTGCGCCAGCGTCGACCTTGTCACCTTCTTTAACCGAAATCACGGCACCGTACGGCAGCTTGTAACGCTCGCGCTCACGACCGAAGTCATCAGCGATTGCCAGCTCACCGGAACGGGACACAGCAACCAGATGGCCATCCACACGCTCAACGTGTTTCAGGTTGTGCAGACGGACAGTACCGCCATTCTTCACCTGAACGCTGTCGGCAGCGGAAGTACGGCTTGCCGCACCACCGATGTGGAACGTACGCATCGTCAGCTGGGTACCCGGCTCACCGATGGACTGGGCAGCGATAACGCCGACCGCTTCACCGATGTTCACTTGGTGACCACGCGCCAGATCACGGCCGTAGCACTTGGCGCAAATGCCATAGCGGGTTTCGCAGCTGATCGGCGAACGCACGATCACTTCGTCGATGCTGTTCAGCTCGATGAACTCGACCCACTTCTCGTCTACCAGAGTACCGGCAGGAACGATGACGTCCTCGGTGCCTGGCTTGAATACGTCACGGGCAATAACACGACCCAATACGCGCTCACCCAACGGCTCTACAACGTCACCGCCTTCAATGTGCGGAGTCATCAGCAGACCGTGTTCGGTGCCGCAATCGATCTCGGTTACAACCAGATCCTGCGCCACGTCTACCAGACGACGAGTCAGGTAACCGGAGTTCGCGGTTTTCAATGCGGTATCCGCCAGACCTTTACGAGCACCGTGAGTCGAGATGAAGTACTGGAGTACGCTCAGACCTTCACGGAAGTTCGCAGTAATCGGCGTTTCAATGATGGAACCGTCCGGCTTGGCCATCAGACCACGCATACCGGCCAGCTGACGAATCTGTGCTGCGGAACCCCGCGCACCCGAGTCGGCCATCATGTACATCGAGTTGAAGGACTCTTGGTCGACTTCATTGCCGTGACGGTCGATGACTTTCTCTTTGGAGAGGTTGGCCATCATCGCCTTGGAAACTTCGTCGTTCGCCTTCGACCAAAGGTCGATCACTTTGTTGTACTTCTCGCCCTGGGTTACCAGGCCGGAGGCGTACTGGCTCTCGATCTCTTTCACTTCGTCGGTGGCTGCACCGATGATGCGGGCTTTTTCGTCCGGGATAACGAAGTCGTTAACACCGATGGAAACGCCGGAGATGGTCGAGTAAGCGAAACCGGTGTACATCAACTGGTCAGCGAAAATCACGGTCTCTTTCAGACCAACCACGCGGTAGCACTGGTTGATCAGCTTGGAGATCGCCTTTTTCTTCATCGGCAGGTTGACGACGTCGTACGACAGACCTTTTGGCACAACCTGGAACAGCAGCGCACGGCCGACAGTGGTGTCGACGATACGGGTACCGCTCACGCTGTTGCCGTCACGGTCGTTGACGGTTTCGTTGATACGAACCTTGACCTTGGCGTGCAGTGCGGCTTCGCCGGCACGGAACACACGGTCAACTTCCTGCAGATCCGCGAATACTCGACCTTCGCCCTTGGCGTTGATCGCTTCACGAGTCATGTAGTACAGACCCAATACAACGTCCTGCGACGGAACGATGATTGGCTCACCGTTGGCTGGCGACAGAATGTTGTTGGTCGACATCATCAACGCACGCGCTTCGAGCTGGGCTTCCAGCGTCAGCGGTACGTGCACGGCCATTTGGTCGCCGTCGAAGTCGGCGTTGTACGCGGCGCAGACCAGAGGGTGCAGCTGGATAGCCTTACCTTCGATCAGTACCGGTTCAAACGCCTGGATACCCAGACGGTGAAGGGTCGGCGCACGGTTGAGAAGAACCGGGTGTTCGCGAATCACTTCAGCGAGAACGTCCCAAACCTCTGGCAGTTCGCGCTCGACCATTTTCTTGGCCGCTTTGATGGTGGTCGCGAGACCACGCATTTCCAGCTTGCCGAAAATGAACGGTTTGAACAGCTCGAGAGCCATCTTCTTCGGCAGACCGCACTGGTGCAGACGCAGGGTCGGACCTACGGTAATTACCGAACGACCGGAGTAGTCAACACGCTTACCGAGTAAGTTCTGACGGAAACGACCTTGCTTACCCTTGATCATGTCAGCCAGGGATTTCAGAGGACGCTTGTTCGAACCGGTGATAGCGCGGCCACGACGACCGTTGTCGAGCAGTGCATCGACAGCTTCCTGCAACATACGCTTTTCGTTGCGCACGATGATGTCCGGAGCGGACAGATCCAGCAGGCGCTTCAAACGGTTGTTACGGTTGATCACTCGACGATACAGATCGTTGAGGTCGGAAGTCGCGAAGCGACCGCCATCCAGCGGGACCAGTGGACGCAGATCTGGCGGCAGAACCGGCAGAACGGTCAGCACCATCCACTCTGGCAGGTTGCCGGAACCCTGGAAGGCTTCCATCAACTTCAGACGCTTGGACAGCTTCTTGATCTTGGTTTCCGAGTTGGTTTGCGGAATCTCTTCGCGCAGACGGCCAATCTCGTGCTCCAGGTCGATAGCGTGCAGCAGTTCACGGACAGCTTCTGCACCCATGCGGGCGTCGAAGTCGTCACCGAACTCTTCCAGCGCTTCGAAGTACTGCTCATCGTTCAGCAGCTGACCTTTTTCAAGGGTGGTCATGCCCGGGTCGATAACGACATAGCTCTCGAAGTAGAGAACGCGTTCGATATCACGCAGGGTCATGTCCATCAGCAGGCCGATACGGGACGGCAGCGATTTCAGGAACCAGATGTGGGCGACCGGCGAAGCCAGTTCGATGTGCGCCATGCGCTCACGACGAACCTTGGCCAGTGCAACTTCAACGCCGCACTTCTCGCAGATCACACCACGGTGCTTCAAGCGCTTGTACTTACCGCACAGGCACTCGTAATCCTTTACCGGGCCAAAGATCTTGGCGCAGAACAGACCGTCACGCTCAGGTTTGAACGTACGGTAGTTGATGGTTTCCGGCTTTTTAACTTCACCGAACGACCACGAGCGGATCATCTCAGGCGAGGCCAATCCGATACGGATGGCGTCGAACTCTTCGACTTGACCCTGGTTTTTCAGCAAATTCAGTAGGTCTTTCAAGGCCTTTCCTCCTGGCGGAGCAGAGAGCGGGCAATCCTGCCCCGCTCTCGATCGCGTCACGTGTTATTCGGTTTCCAGATCGATATCGATGCCGAGGGAACGAATTTCCTTGATCAACACGTTGAAGGACTCGGGCATGCCCGGCTCCATACGGTGATCGCCATCCACGATGTTTTTGTACATCTTGGTACGGCCGTTCACATCGTCCGACTTCACTGTGAGCATTTCTTGCAGAGTGTATGCAGCACCGTATGCTTCCAGTGCCCAGACCTCCATCTCCCCGAAACGCTGACCACCGAACTGTGCCTTACCACCCAGCGGCTGCTGAGTAACCAGGCTGTACGAACCGGTAGAACGCGCGTGCATCTTGTCGTCTACCAAGTGGTTCAGCTTCAGCATGTACATGTAGCCAACGGTAACTGGACGCTCGAACTTGTTGCCGGTACGGCCGTCAGTCAGCTGCATCTGGCCGCTTTCCGGCAGGTCTGCCAGTTTCAGCATGGCCTTGATTTCGCTTTCCTTGGCACCGTCGAACACTGGAGTGGCCATTGGAACGCCGCCACGCAGGTTCTTCGCCAGATCCAGGATTTCCTGATCGGAGAAGCTGTCCAGATCTTCGTTACGACCGCCGATCTGGTTGTAGATCTCGTCCAGGAAGGTGCGCAGTTCAGCGACTTTACGCTGCTCTTCGACCATCCGGTTGATCTTCTCGCCCAGACCTTTGGCCGCGAGGCCCAGGTGGGTTTCAAGGATCTGACCAACGTTCATACGCGAAGGTACGCCCAGCGGGTTGAGAACGACGTCGACCGGGGTGCCATTGGCATCGTGCGGCATGTCTTCAACCGGCATGATCACGGAGACCACACCTTTGTTACCGTGACGACCGGCCATCTTGTCGCCCGGCTGGATGCGACGACGGATTGCCAGGTAAACCTTGACGATTTTCAGCACGCCTGGAGCCAGGTCATCGCCCTGCTGCAGTTTGCGCTTCTTGTCTTCGAACTTGTCGTCCAGCAGACGGCGGCGATCAACGATGTAGGCCTGAGCCTTCTCGAGCTGCTCATTCAGAGCATCTTCAGCCATGCGCAGCTTGAACCACTGACCATGCTCAAGACCGTCGAGAACTTCGTCGGTGATGTCCTGACCTTTCTTCAGACCGGCGCCGCCTTCAGCCTTGTGGCCTACCAGAGCGGAGCGCAGACGTTCGAAGGTCGCGCCTTCAACGATACGGAACTCTTCGTTCAGATCCTTGCGGATCTCGTCCAGCTGGGACTTCTCGATCGACAGTGCACGAGCATCACGCTCAACGCCGTCGCGGGTGAAGACCTGTACGTCGATGACAGTACCTTTGGTACCGGTAGGTACACGCAGGGAGGTGTCTTTAACGTCGCTGGCTTTTTCACCGAAGATCGCACGCAGCAGTTTTTCTTCCGGAGTCAGTTGGGTCTCGCCTTTCGGAGTGACCTTACCTACCAGGATGTCGCCTGCGCCGACTTCAGCACCTACGTAAACGATACCGGCTTCGTCCAGCTTGTTCAGTGCAGCTTCACCCACGTTCGGGATGTCTGCAGTGATTTCCTCTGGGCCAAGCTTGGTGTCACGGGCCACACAGGTCAGTTCCTGAATGTGGATCGTGGTGAAGCGGTCTTCCTGAACCACACGCTCGGACAGGCAGATGGAGTCTTCGAAGTTGAAGCCGTTCCATGCCATGAACGCGATGCGCATGTTCTGACCCAGTGCCAGTTCACCCATGTCGGTGGACGGGCCGTCGGCCATGATGTCGCTACGCTGAACGCGATCGCCCTTTCTCACCAGCGGACGCTGGTTGATGCAGGTGTTCTGGTTCGAGCGGGTGTATTTGGTCAGGTTGTAGATGTCGACACCAGCTTCACCGGTTTCAACTTCGTCATCGGCAACACGAACCACGATACGGCTGGCATCAACAGAGTCGATCACGCCGCCACGACGAGCCACGACGCAAACGCCAGAGTCGCGAGCCACGTTACGCTCCATGCCGGTACCTACCAGCGGCTTGTCAGCGCGCAGGGTTGGTACAGCTTGACGCTGCATGTTCGAACCCATCAACGCACGGTTGGCGTCGTCGTGCTCGAGGAACGGAATCAGCGACGCTGCAACCGAAACTACCTGCTTCGGCGATACGTCCATCAGGGTGACGTCTTCCGGCGCCTTGACGGTGAATTCGTTCAGGTGACGTACGGCTACCAGCTCGTCGATCAGGACTTTCTGGTCGTTCATGGTCGCCGAAGCCTGCGCGATCACGTGATCGGCTTCTTCAATGGCGGACAGGAACACGATCTCGTCAGTGACCACACCCTCTTTCACCACGCGGTACGGGCTTTCCAGGAAGCCGTACTGGTTGGTGCGGGCATAAGCAGCCAGGGAGTTGATCAGACCGATGTTCGGACCTTCCGGCGTTTCAATCGGGCAGACACGACCGTAGTGAGTCGGATGTACGTCACGGACTTCAAAGCCTGCGCGCTCACGAGTCAGACCGCCAGGGCCGAGTGCAGAGACACGACGCTTGTGGGTGATCTCGGACAGCGGGTTGTTCTGGTCCATGAACTGCGAGAGCTGGCTGGAACCGAAGAACTCTTTCACCGCCGCAGCCACTGGCTTGGCGTTGATCAGGTCTTGCGGCATCAGGCCTTCGCTTTCAGCCATCGACAGACGCTCTTTGACCGCACGCTCAACACGTACCAGGCCAACGCGGAACTGGTTCTCGGCCATTTCGCCTACGCAGCGAACACGACGGTTACCCAGGTGGTCGATGTCATCGACGATGCCTTTACCGTTACGGATATCGACCAGAGTCTTCAGTACCGCGACGATGTCTTCCTTGCACAGCACGCCCGAACCTTCGATCTCGGTACGACCGATACGACGGTTGAACTTCATCCGGCCGACCGCAGACAGGTCATAGCGCTCAGGGCTGAAGAACAGGTTGTTGAACAGGGTTTCGGCAGCGTCTTTGGTTGGCGGCTCGCCTGGACGCATCATGCGATAGATCTCGACCAGCGCTTCCAATTGGTTGCTGGTGGAGTCGATCTTCAGCGTGTCGGAGACGAACGGACCGCAGTCGATGTCGTTGGTGTACAGAGTTTCGATACGAACGACGCCGGCCTTGGCGATTTTCGCCAGGACTTCAGTCGACAGTTCGGTGTTGCACTCTGCCAGGATTTCGCCGGTGGCCGGATGCACGATGACCTTGGCGGTGGTGCGACCCAGGACGTAGTCCAGAGGCACGTCCAGCTCTTTGATCCCGGCTTTTTCCAGCTGGTTGATGTGGCGGGCAGTAATACGACGGCCCTGCTCGACAATAACCTTGCCTTTATCGTCCTGGATATCGAGGACAGCCACTTCACCGCGCAGACGCTGAGGCACCAGTTCCAGGCTCAGGCCTTCGCCTTTAACGTGGAATACGTTGGTGGTGTAGAACGCGTCCAGCACTTCTTCGGTGGTGTAGCCGAGCGCGCGCAGCAGTACCGAAGCCGGCAGCTTGCGACGACGGTCGATACGCACGAACACGCAGTCTTTCGGGTCGAACTCAAAGTCCAGCCACGAACCGCGGTAAGGGATGATGCGCGCGGAGTAAAGCAGTTTACCGGAGCTGTGCGTCTTGCCGCGGTCGTGGTCGAAGAACACGCCCGGGGAACGGTGCAGCTGGGAAACGATAACACGCTCGGTACCGTTGATTACGAAGGTACCGTTCTCAGTCATCAATGGGATTTCGCCCATGTAGACTTCTTGCTCTTTGATGTCCTTGATCGCTTTGTTCGACGATTCTTTGTCGAAAATGATCAGGCGCACTTTTACCCGCAAAGGTACGGCGAAAGTTACACCGCGCAATACGCATTCTTTGACATCAAATGCCGGTTCGCCCAGGCGATAACCGACGTACTCCAGCGCAGCATTGCCGGAGTAGCTGATGATCGGGAAAACGGATTTGAAGGCCGCATGCAGGCCCACGTCGCGGAACTGATCTTTAGTCGCTCCCGCTTGCAAGAATTCACGATACGAATCCAGCTGGATGGCCAGGAGGTACGGCACATCCATGACGTCCGGCAACTTGCTAAAGTCCTTGCGGATACGTTTTTTCTCAGTATATGAGTAAGCCATCAGCGTTCCCCAGCTTGGTCACCTGCTTGTTTGGCCCCTCCCGACGGGAGCAGCCAGAAAATCGTGCAAACCCCATGGTTTGCGCCACCGCATCGGGTGGTTACAGCACCTTTATCAGCACCGACCCAGTCGGCTGCCAATAACGGAAAAAGGCCGGTGGCAAGAGCCACCAGCCATCAGCCTGTCGCTTGACGCTCGGGCTGGAGGAGCAAAGTCGATACTTATTTCAGTTCGACTTTAGCGCCTGCTTCTTCCAGCTTCTTCTTAGCGTCTTCAGCAGCTTCTTTCGAAACGCCTTCAGCTACAACCTGAGGAGCGCCGTCTACTTTCTCTTTGGCTTCTTTCAGGCCCAGACCAGTCAGTTCACGAACTGCCTTGATCACGTTAACCTTCTTCTCGCCAGCTTCCAGCAGAACAACGTTGAACTCGGTTTGCTCTTCAACAACAGCGGCAGCAGCAGCTGGACCAGCCGAAGCGGCAGCAGCGGTAACGCCGAAGGTTTCTTCCATCGCTTTGATCAGCTCAACGATTTCCACTACGGATTTCTGGCCGATTGCTTCGATGATTTGTTCGTTAGTCAGAGACATGACTCAATTCCTGAATTGGGGGACGGCCTACGCGACCATCGAAATAAACAAAAAACGCGAGAAGTTGACGAGCCTTAGGCTGCAGCAGCTTCTTTCTGGTCGCGAATTGCCGCCAGAGTACGAGCCAATTTGCTGGTAGCGCCTTGAATCACGCTCATCAGCTGAGAAATTGCTTCGTCACGGGTCGGCAGAGTTGCCAGTACGTCGATCTGATTAGCTGCGAGGAACTTGCCCTCGAACGCAGCTGCCTTGATCTCGAACTTGTCCTGACCCTTGGCAAACTCTTTGAAGATACGGGCAGCAGCGCCCGGATGTTCGTTCGAGAATGCAATCAGGGTCGGGCCGGTGAACACGTCGTTGAGAACACTGTATTCAGTGTCAGCAACAGCGCGCTTGAGCAGGGTGTTACGTACAACACGTACGTAAACGCCAGCTTCACGAGCCTCTTTACGGAGTCCGGTCATTGCGCCTACTGTTACGCCACGTGCATCAACCACGACAGCGGACAGAGCGACTTTGGCAGCCTCGTTGACTTCAGCGACGATGGCCTTCTTGTCTTCGAGATTAATTGCCACGGGTTTAACTCCTGCTTGTTACCGTTTCACTCGATCGAAACCGAATGTCGTTTTGGTGTCTGATTCGGTAAGGAACCGGGAGCACCATCTGCGTAGGCTTGTGGTTTAAGGCTTGCGCCGCCTACGGTCTTGGATAGCCCCCGCCAGGCAGGGACCCCAATCTTTCAATTGGCGCGAATAATCGCACCAACCTTTGTCTTACGCGTCCAGCGAGCTCTGGTCGATAACCAGACCTGGGCCCATAGTGGTGCTCAGGGTAACGCGCTTGACGTAAATACCTTTCGAGGAAGCTGGCTTGATACGCTTCAGATCAGCGATCAGGGCTTCAACGTTTTCCTTCAGCTTGACGGCATCAAAGCCGATCTTGCCAACGGAGGTGTGGATGATGCCGTTTTTGTCGGTGCGATAACGAACCTGACCAGCCTTGGCGTTTTTAACCGCGGTGGCTACGTCTGGAGTTACGGTGCCGACTTTCGGGTTAGGCATCAGGCCACGTGGACCGAGGATCTGACCCAGTTGACCTACAACGCGCATGGCATCCGGGGATGCGATCACTACGTCATAGTTCAGGTCGCCGCCTTTCATTTCGGCAGCCAGGTCGTCCATACCTACACGGTCAGCGCCGGCAGCCAGAGCGGCCTCAGCAGCTGGACCCTGGGTGAACACAGCAACGCGAACGGTCTTGCCAGTGCCGTGTGGCAGCACAGTAGCGCTACGAACAACCTGGTCGGATTTACGCGGGTCTACACCCAGGTTTACAGCAACGTCGAACGACTCGCTGAACTTGACAGTCGACAGCTCAGCCAGCAGAGCAGCAGCGTCTACAATGTTGTAGGCCTTGCCTGCTTCGATTTTGCCGGCGATAGCCTTTTGACGCTTGGTCAGCTTAGCCATTACACACCCTCCACGTTAAGGCCCATGCTACGAGCAGAACCGGCGATAGTACGCACGGCTGCATCCATATCAGCTGCAGTCAGATCCGCGTTTTTGGTTTTCGCGATTTCTTCCAGCTGAGCACGGGTAACAGTGCCAACCTTAACGGTGTTCGGACGAGCGGAACCGCTGGTCAGACCGGCCGCCTTCTTCAGCAGAACCGAAGCAGGGGTGGATTTGGTTTCGAAAGTGAAGCTACGGTCGCTGTAGACAGTGATGATCACTGGAGTCGGCAGACCTGCTTCAAGACCCTGAGTACGGGCGTTGAAAGCCTTGCAGAATTCCATGATGTTCACGCCGTGCTGACCCAGAGCAGGACCAACAGGTGGACTTGGGTTAGCCTGAGCGGCCTTCACTTGCAGCTTGATGTAAGCGGTAATCTTCTTGGCCATGAGGCACTCCAATTACGGGTTCGAACGCCTCGAAAGGCTCCCCGGTTACTTGCGCGTTTATCCCAGTGACGACAAAACCCCACAGCCTAGGGCTGCGGGGTTGGGATGCTTGTTCAGCTAGACCTTTTCGACCTGACTGAACTCCAACTCTACCGGAGTAGAGCGACCGAAAATAAGCACTGCCACCTGGACACGGCTCTTTTCGTAGTTAACTTCTTCGACAGTGCCGTTAAAGTCAGCGAATGGCCCGTCAGTAACACGAACCACCTCACCTGGCTCAAACAGAGTCTTCGGCTTCGGCTTATCGCTACCATCGGCCACGCGACGCAGAATGGCTTCCGCCTCTTTGTCGGTGATTGGAGCGGGCTTGTCGGCGGTACCGCCAATAAAGCCCATCACCCGAGGAGTATCCTTGACCAAGTGCCAAGTACCCTCGTTCATATCCATCTGTACCAGCACATAACCTGGGAAGAACTTGCGTTCGCTTTTGCGCTTCTGGCCATTACGCATTTCAACCACTTCTTCAGTGGGAACCAGAATTTCGCCGAAGCCATCTTCCATGCCAGCCAGCTTTACGCGCTCAATCAGCGAGCGCATGACATGCTTCTCGTAACCCGAGTAAGCATGCACAACGTACCAACGCTTAGCCACGGGACACCCTTAGCCGACAATCAAGGAAACAAGCCAGCCGAGCAGGGAGTCAACACCCCACAACAGCAACGCCATAACGATAACCACAGCAACAACGATCAACGTTGTCTGCGTGGTTTCCTGGCGAGTTGGCCATACGACTTTACGAATCTCGGTGCGAGCTTCCTTAACCAGTACAAAGAACGACTTGCCCTTTGCTGTCTGCAGGCCTACAAAGGCAGCTACAGCAGCAATTACGAGCAAAGCGAGTACACGGTACAGGATCGGCGAAGCAGCGTAATACTGATTGCCAACAACGCCAACAATCACCAAAGCAACTACTACAAGCCACTTGAGCAGATCGAAGCGAGAGCCTTGAGCTTCAGCCTTAGGAGTCATCTATGAAGATCCTGTGAAAAGAAAGCCAGACACACCGAGTGAATCTGGCAGGTCAGGAGGGAATCGAACCCCCAACCTACGGTTTTGGAGACCGTCGCTCTGCCAATTGAGCTACTGACCTAAAACAAAATCAGGCCGACCATTATGCCGGCCCGAAAAATACATTACAACCGCTTATTCGATGATTTTAGCTACGACGCCAGCGCCGACGGTACGACCGCCTTCACGGATAGCGAAACGCAGACCGTCTTCCATCGCGATGGTTTTGATCAGGGTAACAGTCATCTGAATGTTGTCACCCGGCATTACCATTTCAACGCCTTCTGGCAGCTCGCAGTTACCAGTCACGTCAGTAGTACGGAAGTAGAACTGTGGACGGTAGCCTTTGAAGAACGGAGTGTGACGACCGCCTTCTTCCTTGCTCAGAACGTAAACTTCTGCGGTGAACTTGGTGTGCGGCTTAACCGAACCTGGTTTGACCAGAACCTGACCACGCTCAACGTCGTCACGCTTGGTACCACGCAGCAGAACGCCGCAGTTCTCGCCAGCACGACCTTCGTCGAGCAGTTTGCGGAACATTTCAACACCGGTGCAGGTGGTGGTGGTGGTGTCGCGCAGACCAACGATTTCCAGTGCATCTTGAACGCGAACGATACCGCGCTCGATACGACCAGTCACAACAGTACCACGACCCGAGATCGAGAATACGTCTTCGATTGGCATCAGGAATGGCTTGTCGATCATACGAACTGGTTCTGGGATGTAGCTGTCCAGAGTCTCAACCAGTTTCTTGACGGCAGTGGTGCCCATCTCGTTATCGTCTTTGCCTTCCAGCGCCATACGAGCCGAACCGATGATGATTGGAGTGTCATCGCCCGGGAAGTCGTAGGTGGACAGCAGGTCGCGAACTTCCATCTCAACCAGTTCCAGCAGCTCAGCGTCGTCTACCAGGTCAGCCTTGTTCAGGAAAACCACGATGTACGGAACGCCTACCTGACGGGACAGCAGGATGTGCTCACGGGTTTGTGGCATCGGACCATCAGCGGCCGAGCAAACCAGGATAGCGCCGTCCATTTGAGCAGCACCGGTGATCATGTTCTTCACATAGTCAGCGTGACCTGGGCAGTCAACGTGAGCGTAGTGACGGATCAGCGAGTTGTACTCAACGTGTGCGGTGTTGATGGTGATACCGCGAGCTTTTTCTTCTGGAGCGCTGTCGATCTTGTCGAATTCAACTACGGCCGAACCGAAAACTTCGGAGCAGACGCGGGTCAGAGCAGCGGTCAGAGTGGTTTTACCGTGGTCAACGTGACCAATGGTCCCTACGTTGACGTGGGGCAGGGAACGATCAAATTTTTCCTTAGCCATCGATAACACCCTCAACAGAAGAATTAGACGAACGATATCTACCATTAAAACAAAGGCAGATATTTTCATATCTGCCTTGTTATATGGAGCTCTTGAGCGGATTTGAACCGCTGACCTCACCCTTACCAAGGGTGTGCTCTACCAACTGAGCTACAAGAGCGTAACACTTTGCACAACCTGCAAACTTGGAGCGGGTAGCGGGAATCGAACCCGCATCATCAGCTTGGAAGGCTGAGGTTCTACCACTAAACTATACCCGCGGAGCTTGCAGCTCACGCTAAAAATGGTGGAGGGGGAAGGATTCGAACCTTCGAAGTCGTAGACGTCAGATTTACAGTCTGATCCCTTTGGCCGCTCGGGAACCCCTCCTAAGCGAGCCGGCATTCTATACTATGCCGACCTTCTGTCAAGCATTTTCTCATTAAAAACCTGAGGTTAGCTGCGTTGACACTGCTCCGCTTTGACAACCTGTTTAGGTGTTCGCTGTGGAGCGGGCGCCATTCTATGCAAACTATTCCAGCGGTGCAACCCCTTCACACAGCATTATTTTATGTTTTAACTCATTGAATTCCTTGGAAAGGTTCTGCAACTGCACATCCCCCAATAAACGCTGGCTTTCGGGCGCAATGCGCAACCAGTAACCAGGCTCAGGGAGATCCTTTTGCAATGGTTGAGCCTTCACATTCATGGCCACCAGCCGCTGCTGCAGTCCGGAAACGCCCTCCTCGCGACTCAAACCGCCCAAGAACAGACAATCCTGTCCGGCGCGGCGCGCGCCCGGCACTTCTCGGGAGTCACCACCAGCTTCGCTCAGCAAGCGAATGTCCTGCTGAGATCCACGGTACATGCTGAGAGGCGTGACATCTTTTGCACGCAAGGGCGCTTCCTGCTGATGCCAGACGTAATAGAACACATTGAGTACAACAAGCAGCAGGAACAACCAACGCATACAAACCTCAAGATAAAGGACACGCCATGGCCAGCCCTACAAACACCAGGTCAGGGACAATCCGAGCATCAGGCACGACGTCCGCAACCAATCCAGCGTCGCCGCCTGTAATAAAGACGGTGAAGCCCTCCCCCCAATAGGATCGAGCCATTTCCATTTGGGTCAGGACAAATCCTCTCAACATCAAGGAGCATCCACGCTCCACCGCCTCGACAGTGCTCCGCCCCGGGGCATGACTCGTCAAGGCTCGCTCAGCGGCCAAATCTCCGTAACGGATATTCCGGGTGTGAGTGCGCAACTGATTACGCATCAATGGCATTCCAGGGCAAATAAAACCGCCGAGATGCTCCCCTTCAGCATTAATAAAATCCGCCGTCACAGCAGTGCCGAAATCCAGAATCAGACAGGCGCCTGCAGCCAGGTGAAAACCACCAAGCATCGCCAACCAGCGATCCAGCCCCAAACGCTCGTAGTCGTCATAGCCATTCCTGACACCAGACATTTCACTGGCCGCCTTGGCACACACGACCGAGACGCCGAACGTCTGCTCAAGAATCCGACTGAGTGCGGCTGTTTCTTCACCGGTTCTGACACTGACCAAGCGACATTTGCGCAGCAATAGGCCGTCAAATGCACGCAGGCTATCCACCAGCGCTTGATCCGAGTCGACCACGCCTTCCGCGAAAAGACCTCCAGCCGCAGTACTCAATACGCGCCACTTGATAAAGCTGTTCCCACAGTCGAGCTCAAGAATCATCACGCAACCTCAGGCTGAGCTCACCACCACTAAATACTTTTTCCACGCCATCCACCATCAAGCGCAGCGCACCTTGACCATCAATGCCGAGCACTACACCTTCTATATGACTAACGCCGGCAATCAAAGAAACCGGTCGACCCTGCCACATATGACCCTTCTCCCACTCCTCCTGGAGCGCCGAAAAGCCATCGGCCTGATGGCGCTGGATATAGCCGCGCAGTTGCTCGCTCAGCTCAGCCACCAAGACGTTGCGATCACAGCTTTTGCCTGTCTCCAGCCGTATCGATGTCCATTGCTGGTCAACCTCATCAGCAATCTGCATGTTTACATTGATGCCTATACCCAACACCACATGGCATACATCTGCTGGATCACCTACAAGCTCGAGGAGGATACCGGCGATTTTCTTGTTTCCAACCAGCAAGTCGTTTGGCCACTTCAATCCAGCGCCCGACACGCCCAGCTTTCGCAGGGTATGCATAACCGCCAAACCGACCACCAGACTCAAGCCCTCAAGCTGGCGCATGCCACCTTCGATGCGCAGGACAAGGCTGTAATAGAGATTTTCAGCAAAGGGGCTTACCCACTTACGTCCCCTGCGGCCACGACCAGAAATCTGCCGTTCTGCCAATACCAGGAACGGCGCCACTCGACCTTGATTGATCGCGCGTAGCGCTTCTGCATTGGTGGAGTCAATGGAATCAAAGACTGTAATTGGCCAAACCGGTGCCAAGGCACCAATTTTGAGAGGATCGAGCAGCGTCAAGGGCGCAGCCAGCTGATAGCCTCTGCCCCGCACTTTGTTAATGGACAACCCGAGTTCAGCCTCAAGATGCTGGAGCTGCTTCCATACCGCACTCCGACTGATACCCAAGGCAAGCCCGAGAGCCTCGCCAGAATGGAATCGACCATCCTTCAAAAGATTCAACAACGTCAGCATGCAGGTCTCGCCTCACAATGAGGCCCGAATAATAGCCATGAGCCGGGCGATTGCATAGAAATCAAGCAAACCACTTTCCTGCGGGCAAAACAAAACCCCAACTGCTTTCGCAATTGGGGTTTCGGAATTTAATCTTGACGATGACCTACTCTCACATGGGGAAACCCCACACTACCATCGGCGATGCATCGTTTCACTTCTGAGTTCGGGATGGGATCAGGTGGTTCCAACGCTCTATGGTCGTCAAGAAATTCGGGTACTGACTCGTGACCTGTTGGCCTCGCTTCAGCAAATCGGGTATGTGATACAGGTGTTTGTGAGCATCGCGAACTTTCGGTTCATTGCGTCTTCACACACCGCAATCTGATGCTCTCTCGAGTAGTCAAATTGCTTGGGTGTTATATGGTCAAGCCTCACGGGCAATTAGTATTGGTTAGCTCAACGCCTCACAGCGCTTACACACCCAACCTATCAACGTCGTAGTCTTCGACGGCCCTTCAGGGAACTCAAGGTTCCAGTGAGATCTCATCTTGAGGCAAGTTTCCCGCTTAGATGCTTTCAGCGGTTATCTTTCCCGAACATAGCTACCCGGCAATGCCACTGGCGTGACAACCGGAACACCAGAGGTTCGTCCACTCCGGTCCTCTCGTACTAGGAGCAGCCCCTCTCAAATCTCAAACGTCCACGGCAGATAGGGACCGAACTGTCTCACGACGTTCTAAACCCAGCTCGCGTACCACTTTAAATGGCGAACAGCCATACCCTTGGGACCGGCTTCAGCCCCAGGATGTGATGAGCCGACATCGAGGTGCCAAACACCGCCGTCGATATGAACTCTTGGGCGGTATCAGCCTGTTATCCCCGGAGTACCTTTTATCCGTTGAGCGATGGCCCTTCCATACAGAACCACCGGATCACTAAGACCTACTTTCGTACCTGCTCGACGTGTCTGTCTCGCAGTCAAGCGCGCTTTTGCCTTTATACTCTACGACCGATTTCCGACCGGTCTGAGCGCACCTTCGTACTCCTCCGTTACTCTTTAGGAGGAGACCGCCCCAGTCAAACTACCCACCATACACTGTCCTCGATCCGGATAACGGACCTGAGTTAGAACCTCAAAGTTGCCAGGGTGGTATTTCAAGGATGGCTCCACGCGAACTGGCGTCCACGCTTCAAAGCCTCCCACCTATCCTACACAAGCAAATTCAAAGTCCAGTGCAAAGCTATAGTAAAGGTTCACGGGGTCTTTCCGTCTAGCCGCGGATACACTGCATCTTCACAGCGATTTCAATTTCACTGAGTCTCGGGTGGAGACAGCGCCGCCATCGTTACGCCATTCGTGCAGGTCGGAACTTACCCGACAAGGAATTTCGCTACCTTAGGACCGTTATAGTTACGGCCGCCGTTTACCGGGGCTTCGATCAAGAGCTTCGCGTTAGCTAACCCCATCAATTAACCTTCCGGCACCGGGCAGGCGTCACACCCTATACGTCCACTTTCGTGTTTGCAGAGTGCTGTGTTTTTAATAAACAGTCGCAGCGGCCTGGTATCTTCGACCGGCATGAGCTTACGGAGCAAGTCCTTCACCCTCACCGGCGCACCTTCTCCCGAAGTTACGGTGCCATTTTGCCTAGTTCCTTCACCCGAGTTCTCTCAAGCGCCTTGGTATTCTCTACCCAACCACCTGTGTCGGTTTGGGGTACGGTTCCTGGTTACCTGAAGCTTAGAAGCTTTTCTTGGAAGCATGGCATCAACCACTTCGTCACCCAAAGGGTAACTCGTCATCAGCTCTCGGCCTTAAGATCCCGGATTTACCTAAGATCTCAGCCTACCACCTTAAACTTGGACAACCAACGCCAAGCTGGCCTAGCCTTCTCCGTCCCTCCATCGCAATAACCAGAAGTACAGGAATATTAACCTGTTTTCCATCGACTACGCTTTTCAGCCTCGCCTTAGGGACCGACTAACCCTGCGTCGATTAACGTTGCGCAGGAAACCTTGGTCTTTCGGCGTGGGTGTTTTTCACACCCATTGTCGTTACTCATGTCAGCATTCGCACTTCTGATACCTCCAGCAAGCTTCTCAACTCACCTTCACAGGCTTACAGAACGCTCCTCTACCGCATCACTTACGTGATACCCGTAGCTTCGGTGTATGGTTTGAGCCCCGTTACATCTTCCGCGCAGGCCGACTCGACTAGTGAGCTATTACGCTTTCTTTAAAGGGTGGCTGCTTCTAAGCCAACCTCCTAGCTGTCTAAGCCTTCCCACATCGTTTCCCACTTAACCATAACTTTGGGACCTTAGCTGACGGTCTGGGTTGTTTCCCTTTTCACGACGGACGTTAGCACCCGCCGTGTGTCTCCCATGCTCGGCACTTGTAGGTATTCGGAGTTTGCATCGGTTTGGTAAGTCGGGATGACCCCCTAGCCGAAACAGTGCTCTACCCCCTACAGTGATACATGAGGCGCTACCTAAATAGCTTTCGAGGAGAACCAGCTATCTCCGAGCTTGATTAGCCTTTCACTCCGATCCACAGGTCATCCGCTAACTTTTCAACGGTAGTCGGTTCGGTCCTCCAGTCAGTGTTACCTAACCTTCAACCTGCCCATGGATAGATCGCCCGGTTTCGGGTCTATTCCCAGCGACTAGACGCCCTATTAAGACTCGCTTTCGCTACGCCTCCCCTATTCGGTTAAGCTCGCCACTGAAAATAAGTCGCTGACCCATTATACAAAAGGTACGCAGTCACCCAACAAAGTGGGCTCCCACTGCTTGTACGCATACGGTTTCAGGATCTATTTCACTCCCCTCTCCGGGGTTCTTTTCGCCTTTCCCTCACGGTACTAGTTCACTATCGGTCAGTCAGTAGTATTTAGCCTTGGAGGATGGTCCCCCCATATTCAGACAAAGTTTCTCGTGCTCCGTCCTACTCGATTTCATGACCAAGAGATTTTCGCGTACAGGGCTATCACCCACTATGGCCGCACTTTCCAGAGCGTTCCGCTAATCTCAAAGCCACTTAAGGGCTAGTCCCCGTTCGCTCGCCACTACTAAGGGAATCTCGGTTGATTTCTTTTCCTCAGGGTACTTAGATGTTTCAGTTCCCCTGGTTCGCCTCTTGCACCTATGTATTCAGTACAAGATAACCATCTTATGATGGCTGGGTTCCCCCATTCAGACATCTCCGGATCAAAGTCTGTTTGCCGACTCCCCGAAGCTTTTCGCAGGCTACCACGTCTTTCATCGCCTCTGACTGCCAAGGCATCCACCGTATGCGCTTCTTCACTTGACCATATAACCCCAAGCAATCTGGTTATACTGTGAAGACGACATTCGCCGAAAATTCGCAAAACTCTTAAGAGTCACTCACAAATTTTACCTTAGCCTGATCCGTTACCAGTGAAAGTAACGTTCAGTCTATCTTTCTATCACATACCCAAATTTTTAAAGAACGATCTAATCAAAGACTAGAAATCAATATTCACACCGGAATATTCATTTCTAAACTCTAACAAGCAGAAGCAGTTAATGGTGGAGCCAAGCGGGATCGAACCGCTGACCTCCTGCGTGCAAGGCAGGCGCTCTCCCAGCTGAGCTATGGCCCCATACAAAATTGGTGGGTCTGGGCAGATTCGAACTGCCGACCTCACCCTTATCAGGGGTGCGCTCTAACCAACTGAGCTACAGACCCAATTTCGAGCGCGTAACTGATTAGCTAAGAGCTATCAGCTTGGAGCTTAAAGCTGCTTCTATCGTCTTCTTCAATGAATCAAGCAATTCGTGTGGGAACTTATGGAGCAGCTGATGTCGTCGATTAAGGAGGTGATCCAGCCGCAGGTTCCCCTACGGCTACCTTGTTACGACTTCACCCCAGTCATGAATCACACCGTGGTAACCGTCCTCCCGAAGGTTAGACTAGCTACTTCTGGTGCAACCCACTCCCATGGTGTGACGGGCGGTGTGTACAAGGCCCGGGAACGTATTCACCGCGACATTCTGATTCGCGATTACTAGCGATTCCGACTTCACGCAGTCGAGTTGCAGACTGCGATCCGGACTACGATCGGTTTTGTGGGATTAGCTCCACCTCGCGGCTTGGCAACCCTCTGTACCGACCATTGTAGCACGTGTGTAGCCCAGGCCGTAAGGGCCATGATGACTTGACGTCATCCCCACCTTCCTCCGGTTTGTCACCGGCAGTCTCCTTAGAGTGCCCACCATAACGTGCTGGTAACTAAGGACAAGGGTTGCGCTCGTTACGGGACTTAACCCAACATCTCACGACACGAGCTGACGACAGCCATGCAGCACCTGTCTCAATGTTCCCGAAGGCACCAATCCATCTCTGGAAAGTTCATTGGATGTCAAGGCCTGGTAAGGTTCTTCGCGTTGCTTCGAATTAAACCACATGCTCCACCGCTTGTGCGGGCCCCCGTCAATTCATTTGAGTTTTAACCTTGCGGCCGTACTCCCCAGGCGGTCAACTTAATGCGTTAGCTGCGCCACTAAGAGCTCAAGGCTCCCAACGGCTAGTTGACATCGTTTACGGCGTGGACTACCAGGGTATCTAATCCTGTTTGCTCCCCACGCTTTCGCACCTCAGTGTCAGTATCAGTCCAGGTGGTCGCCTTCGCCACTGGTGTTCCTTCCTATATCTACGCATTTCACCGCTACACAGGAAATTCCACCACCCTCTACCATACTCTAGCTTGCCAGTTTTGGATGCAGTTCCCAGGTTGAGCCCGGGGATTTCACATCCAACTTAACAAACCACCTACGCGCGCTTTACGCCCAGTAATTCCGATTAACGCTTGCACCCTCTGTATTACCGCGGCTGCTGGCACAGAGTTAGCCGGTGCTTATTCTGTCGGTAACGTCAAAACAGCAAAGTATTAATTTACTGCCCTTCCTCCCAACTTAAAGTGCTTTACAATCCGAAGACCTTCTTCACACACGCGGCATGGCTGGATCAGGCTTTCGCCCATTGTCCAATATTCCCCACTGCTGCCTCCCGTAGGAGTCTGGACCGTGTCTCAGTTCCAGTGTGACTGATCATCCTCTCAGACCAGTTACGGATCGTCGCCTTGGTGAGCCATTACCTCACCAACTAGCTAATCCGACCTAGGCTCATCTGATAGCGCAAGGCCCGAAGGTCCCCTGCTTTCTCCCGTAGGACGTATGCGGTATTAGCGTTCCTTTCGAAACGTTGTCCCCCACTACCAGGCAGATTCCTAGGCATTACTCACCCGTCCGCCGCTGAATCCAGGAGCAAGCTCCTTTCATCCGCTCGACTTGCATGTGTTAGGCCTGCCGCCAGCGTTCAATCTGAGCCATGATCAAACTCTTCAGTTCAAACATCTTTGGGTTTTTAAGAAACCCTAAACTTGGCTCAGCAATCGTTGGTTACATCTTTGATTTCTCGCGGAGTAACTTGTGATGCTGATAATCTTGTTGACTATCAGTCTGACTCCACAAGCACCCACACGAATTGCTTGATTCAGTTGTTAAAGAGCGGTTGGTTAAGATCTTTTGTCTCAACCGAGGCGCGCATTCTACAGCAGCCTCATTTGCTGTCAAGTGATTATTTTCAGAAGTTTTCGAAGATTTCTTCAACAACTTCAACCACTTGCGCTTCCGATCTCTCGTTAGCGGGAGGCGAATTCTACAGCGTTACACGCTGCTGTCAACACCTCTTTTTCTCCGCTTTCGACCGAGAAGATCGAACCGTCAAAAGAGCCAAACATCACCGCTCTTTCAACTCCTTCCAGGCTTCGATGAACTGAAGCAAGCCGCTGTCGAAAACTGCTTAACTCATTGAATCTCAAGGAGTTTTCCGTTTCGACTGCGCCGGAAGTGGGGCGAATTATAGACTTCTAAAATTCGCCGTCAACCCCTAGATCCAACTTTATTCAGATTTCAGCGTGATGCGTGCAAATGCCTTCTTGCCCGCCTGACAAACGTGGGTCGCACCCAGTACATATATAAAGGAGCGATCAACCACCTCACCATCCACACGCACACCGCCGGAAGCCAACAGATCACGCGCAGCCGCCGAGTTCTTCACCAGGCCTGCCTTATTAAGGACGGCCGCAATCGGCATATCTTCAGCAGAAGCCAGCTCAATCTCCGGCAGATCATCCGGCAGTTCACCATCCTTCATACGGTTACCAGCAGCGCGATGCGCATTGGCGGCAGCCTCCTCACCGTGGAAGCGAGCGACAATCTCTTCTGCCAGCTTGATCTTGATATCGCGCGGGTTAGCCCCAGCCTCTACATCCGCACGGAAGGCTTCGATCTCATCCATCGAACGGAAGCTGAGCAGCTCAAAGTAACGCCACATCAACGCATCCGGGATCGAGACCAGCTTGCCGTACATCACACCTGGCGCTTCCTGGATACCGACGTAGTTGCCCAACGACTTGGACATCTTCTTCACGCCATCCAGACCTTCTAGCAGTGGCATGGTCAGAATGCATTGAGCTTCCTGGCCATATCCACGCTGCAGCTCACGCCCCATCAGCAAGTTGAACTTCTGATCGGTACCGCCCAACTCGACATCCGCGCGCAGAGCAACCGAGTCATAACCCTGAACCAGCGGATAGAGAAACTCGTGAATGGCGATCGGTTGGTTGGTGGTGTAACGCTTATCGAAGTCATCACGCTCAAGCATACGCGCGACGGTGTATTGCGAAGTCAGACGAATGAAGTCCGCCGGCCCCATCTGATCCATCCAGGTGGAGTTGAACGCAACTTCGGTTTTCGCCGGATCAAGAATCTTGAATACCTGAGACTTGTAGGTCTCGGCGTTTTCCAAAACCTGCTCGCGAGTCAAAGGAGGACGCGTAGCGCTCTTGCCGCTTGGATCACCGATCATGCCGGTGAAGTCACCAATCAGGAAGATCACCTGATGCCCCAATTCCTGGAACTGGCGCAGCTTATTAATAAGCACGGTGTGACCCAAGTGCAGATCCGGGGCGGTTGGATCGAAACCAGCCTTGATACGCAGCGGCTGGCCGCGCTTGAGCTTCTCGATCAGCTCGGACTCGACCAATAGTTCTTCCGCACCACGTTTAATCAGCGCTAGCTGCTCTTCAACCGACTTCATAACAGACCCGCAAGGCTCAGATTCAAAGGGAACCAACCATACAAGATCGTGCACCAATTACAAGTTTTGCCCGGCGCACGGACACCAATCTGCAGACAGGCTGTCTGTAGACTTGCTTCGGGGATGATTTGGTTATATTTTATACAGTTATTTCATCTTCATCATGTCATTCATCTTTTCCAATTCATCTTTTTTCAAAGTCAAAATTACTTATGACCACTGAACCGTCTAAAGCGCCACCGCTTTACCCGAAGACCCACCTGCTTGCCGCAAGTGGAATCGCCGCCCTTCTCAGCCTGGCGCTCCTGGTATTCCCTTCCAGTGATGTTGAAGCCAAAAAGACGACCCTGAGCCTTGAACTGGAAAGTCCTGCTGAACAACTGACACAAGATCAAGACGCTGCTGACGCGGTTCAAGCCACAAATGAGCCAGTAGCCTCACCTTTCGCCCAGATCGAAAACAGCACCGAAGACACCCCGAAAACCGCTGAGGCCGCACCTGCACCTGCTCCGACTGCGGAAAAACCGAAAGCCCCGGGACATCGCGAAGTCATCGTCTCAAAGGGCGATACGCTCTCTACATTATTCGAGAAAGTCGGCCTGCCAGCCGCCGCCGTGCATGAAGTCCTGGCCAGTGATAAACAAGCCAAACAGTTCAGCCAGCTCAAGCACGGCCAGAAGCTCGAGTTCGAACTGAACCCGCAAGGCCAACTGACCAGCCTGCACAGCAAGGTCAACGACGTAGAAACCATCACCCTGACCAAGAACGACAAGGGCTATGCGTTCAACCGCGTCACCGCTAAACCTACCGTTCGCACGGCTTACGTGCACGGCGTGATCAATAGCTCACTGTCACAATCCGCTGCCCGCGCAGGCCTGTCCCATAGCCTGACCATGGATATGGCCAGCGTATTCGGCTACGACGTCGACTTTGCGCAGGACATCCGCCAGGGTGACGAATTCGACGTGATCTACGAGCAGAAAGTGGTCAACGGCAAGGCAGTGGGCACCGGCCCGATCCTGTCTGCGCGCTTCACCAACCGCGGCAAGACCTACACCGCCGTGCGTTACACCAATAAACAAGGCAACAGCAGCTATTACACCGCCGATGGCAACAGCATGCGCAAGGCGTTCATCCGTACCCCGGTGGACTTCGCCCGCATCAGTTCTAAATTCTCCATGGGCCGCAAACACCCGATCCTCAACAAGATCCGCGCCCACAAAGGCGTCGATTACGCAGCTCCACGCGGTACGCCAATCAAGGCTGCCGGCGACGGTAAAGTGCTGCTGGCTGGTCGCCGCGGTGGCTACGGCAACACGGTGATCATTCAGCACGGCAACACCTACCGTACGCTCTACGGCCACATGCAAGGTTTCGCCAAAGGCGTGAAAACCGGCGGCACCGTCAAGCAGGGCCAGGTAATCGGCTATATCGGTACCACCGGCCTGTCCACCGGACCGCACTTGCACTATGAGTTCCAGGTCAACGGCGTTCACGTCGACCCGCTGGGCCAGAAGCTGCCGATGGCTGATCCGATCGCCAAATCCGAGCGCGCACGCTTCCTTGCACAGAGCCAGCCGTTGATGGCCCGTATGGACCAAGAGAAGGCCACCATGCTGGCTTCGAGCAAGCGCTAAGCCATGGCTCTTTATATCGGCGTGATGTCCGGCACCAGTCTCGACGGGCTGGACATCGCCCTGATCGAGCAGACCTCGGCGATCAGACTGATCGCCACGCACTACATCCCCATGCCCGAATCCCTGCGCACCGAGCTGCTTGGCCTGTGCGTCAGCGGCCCTGACGAGATCGCCCGCTCGGCGCTCGCCCAGCAGCACTGGGTAAAACTCGCCGCACAGGGCATCAACACCCTCCTCGATCAGCAGCAACTCAAACCTGAAGCCATTCGCGCAATCGGCAGCCACGGTCAGACCATTCGCCATGAGCCCGCTCGCGGCTTCACCGTGCAGATCGGCAATCCCGCACTACTGACCGAGCTGACCGGCATCACCGTGATCAGTGACTTCCGCAGCCGTGATGTGGCTGCTGGCGGCCAGGGTGCGCCGCTGGTGCCTGCCTTCCATGAAGCTTTGTTCGAGGAGCGTAGCGGTAACCGTGCAGTCTTGAATGTCGGCGGTTTCAGCAATCTGAGTCTGATTGAGCCGACCAGGCCTGTAGCCGGTTTCGACTGCGGCCCCGGGAATGTGCTGATGGATGCCTGGATTCATCAGCAACGCGGCGAGAACTATGATCGCAACGGCCAGTGGGCAGCCACCGGCACCGTCGAGCCAGTCTTGCTGAAAGCGCTGCTCAGCGATCCGTTCTTCGTGACCAAAGGTCCAAAGAGTACTGGCCGGGAAGTGTTCAACCTGCCTTGGCTGGAACACCATCTCTCAGAGCTACCGAGCTTCGCCCCTGAAAACGTCCAGGCAACGCTGCTCGAACTGACGGCGCTGACCATTGTCGAGTCGCTGCAAACCGCTCAAGCCGATACCCGGGAAATGCTGGTCTGCGGCGGCGGCGCTCACAACGTCACGCTGATGAAGCGTCTGGCCGACCTGTTGCCAAACGCTACCGTGGCCAGCACCGCCACTCACGGCGTCGATCCGGACTGGGTCGAGGCAATGGCCTTCGCCTGGCTGGCCCATTGCTGCCTCGAAGGCATTGCCGCCAACCGTCCGAGCGTCACCGGCGCCAAAGGCCTGCGGGTACTCGGCGCCATTTACCCCAACTGAACAAAACGCCGACAACAAAAAAACGCCGCAGAACCGTAAGGCTCTGCGGCGTTTTGTTGTGTGTAGCGAGGTGCGATCAGATCGAGAACGAAGAGCCGCAACCACAGGTCGTGGTGGCGTTCGGGTTCTTGATCACAAAGCGCGAACCTTCCAGACCTTCCTGGTAGTCCACTTCGGCACCCGCCAGGTACTGGAAACTCATCGGATCGACCACCAGACTCACGCCTTCGCGCTCGACGATGGTGTCGTCCTCGGCCACATCCTCATCGAAGGTGAAGCCGTACTGAAACCCCGAACAACCGCCGCCCGTAACGAATACGCGCAGCTTCAAGCGATCATTCCCCTCTTCATCGACCAGGCTCTTCACCTTGTGCGCAGCACCTTGGGTGAATTGCAAAGCCGTGGGGGTGAAGGATTCGACGCTCATGCTGACTATCTCCCGGCGTTACGCCGCCATAATGCGTGATGACGCGCATTATCCGCTTGTCCTAGAAAATCGGTCAACTATTGTTACGGTATATCAATAAACCCGACCAACTGCCCAGAATGCAAAAAGGCCCGTTTGACGGGCCTTATTGCTGTGTTGCCGAAAGTGTTACGGCAGCATGCCGGCGTGGGACAGGCCGAAGCGCTCATCCAGGCCGAACAGGATATTCATGTTCTGCACCGCCTGACCCGACGCGCCTTTGACCAGGTTGTCGATCACCGACAGCACCACCACCAAATCACCATCCTGCGGACGATGTACTGCAATGCGGCAGACATTGGCGCCACGTACGCTGCGGGTTTCCGGATGGCTGCCGGCCGGCATCACATCGACAAACGGTTCGTTGGCATAACGCTTTTCAAACAGCGCCTGCAGATCCACCGAACGATCGACCACGGTCGCATAGAGCGTGGAGTGAATGCCACGGATCATCGGCGTCAGGTGCGGCACAAAGGTCAGACCAACGTCCTTACCGGCAGCGCGACGCAGACCTTGGCGAATTTCCGGCAGATGACGGTGACCTTTCACCGCGTAAGCCTTCATGCTTTCCGACGTCTCGGAGTACAGCGAGCCTACAGACGCGCCGCGACCGGCACCGCTGACGCCGGATTTGCAGTCAGCGATCAGACGCGAAGTGTCAGCCAGACCCACCTCAAGCAGCGGCAGGAAACCCAACTGTGTAGCGGTTGGATAGCAGCCGGGAACGGCGATCAGACGAGCCTTCTTGATCTGCTCGCGATTGACTTCCGGCAGACCGTAGACCGCCTCGTCCAGCAATTCCGGCGCACCGTGTGGCTGGCCGTACCACTTGGCCCATTCTTCAGCGTCCTGCAGACGGAAATCCGCTGACAGGTCGATGACCTTGGTGCCCGCCGCCAGCAATTCACCGGCCAGGGCATGGGCAACACCGTGCGGAGTGGCGAAGAACACCACATCACAAGCGCCAAGGGTCTTGATATCGGGAACGCTGAACGCCAGACCGTCGTAGTGGCCGCGCAGGTTCGGGTACATGTCAGCCACGGCCAGACCGGCCTCGGATCGGGAAGTGATTACCACCACTTCTGCCTGCGGATGCTGTGCCAACAGACGCAGCAGTTCGACACCGGTGTAACCCGTGCCGCCGACGATACCGACCTTGACCATAAACCTGCCCTCAACGAACCCACTGGAAAGCCGTCGATAATAGGGGCCGCGCGCCCCTGCGACAACCATCAAGGTGACGTGCGGACGCTCAAGCCTCTACTATCCCGGCTACCGTGAACCTGGGAATAACTAAAAATGCTCTATCTGTGGATCAAAGCGTTTCACATCGTCAGTGTCGTGTGCTGGTTTGCCGGGCTGTTCTATCTTCCCCGGCTGTTCGTTTATCACGCGCAAAGTGAAGACGCGATCAGCAAGGAACGCTTCAGCGTCATGGAGCGCAAGCTATATCGCGGCATCATGGGCCCGGCGATGATCGCCACGCTGATCTTCGGCGGCTGGCTGATCTACCTCAATCCGGGCATCTTCAGCATGGGCGGCTGGATTCACGCCAAGCTGACCCTGGTGGTCTTGCTGATCGGTTACCACCACATGTGCGGTGCGCAGGTAAAACGCTTCGCCCGTGGCGAGAACACCCGCAGCCATGTCTTTTATCGCTGGTTCAATGAAGTGCCGGTTCTGATATTGCTGGCTATCGTAATTCTGGTCGTGGTCAAGCCGTTCTAACTTCTATACAGGCATAACACCTCGGGGGATTTCCAATGTCGCTGCCCGCTCTGCTCGAACAACGTCTGCGCCTGCCGGTAGTGGCAGCGCCGATGTTCCTGATCTCCAACCCGGAGCTGGTACTCGCCTGCTGCCGTAACGGCGTGGTCGGCAGTTTCCCGGCGCTGAACCAACGTGAAAGCAGCGGTTTCAAGGCCTGGCTGGAGGAGATCGAAGCGGGACTGGCGACGCTGGACAACCCGGCGCCGTATGCCGTGAACCTGATCGTTCACAACAGCAATCCGCGCCTGCAGGCGGACCTGGACATCTGCGTCGAACACAAGGTGCCGATTGTCATCACCAGCCTCGGTGCGGTGAAGGAACTGGTCGATGCCGTGCACAGCTACGGCGGTCTGGTGTTCCACGATGTGACCACGCGCCGGCATGCCGAGAAGGCCGCCGAAGCCGGAGTCGACGGCTTGATCGCTGTTGCGGCGGGCGCCGGGGGCCATGCCGGCACCTGGAGCCCGTTTGCGCTGATCGCCGAGATCCGCGAGTTCTTCGATAAAACCCTGCTGCTTGCAGGATGTCTGAACCACGGCCATGACATCCTGGCCGCACAACTGCTCGGCGCGGATCTGGCCTACTTCGGTACGCGATTTATCGGCACCACCGAAAGTCATGCGCCTGACGCCTACAAGGACATGCTGCTGACGGCCAAAGCGGCGGACATCATTCATACTCCTGCCGTCTCTGGCGTACCGGCCAGCTTCATGCGCCAAAGCCTGGAGGCGGCAGGTTTCGACATGGCCGCGCTGCAAGGCAAGGGCGAAGTCAACTTCGGTGACAAGCTCAAGCCGATCAACGACGAAGCCAAGGCCTGGAAGACTGTGTGGTCGGCCGGCCAGGGCGTAGGCCAGATTGACGACCTGCCGAGCGTCGACCAGTTGATCGCCCGGCTCGACGCGGAATATCGTCAGGCGCTGGAACGCGCGGCGCAATTGCCCAAACGCTGGCCGCGCTGAGAAAAATCAGGCCAGTGATCGACCCACTGGCCTTACACTTGCTGACTTTCAATTGATTCGCGACAAGGATGCCCCGACCATGAGCGAACCTCGTTACAAGATCGTTTTCGACGGTGCTCTGCAGCCCGGCGTCGATCTCACCACCGCCAAGCTCAATCTGGCGGCCCTGTTCAAAAGCGATGTCGCTGCCATCGAGCGCCTGTTCAACGGCAGCACCGTCGCCCTCAAGCGCGACCTGACTCACAGTGATGCGCAGACTTATCTGCAAGCACTGAGCAAAACCGGGATCGACGCGCGGATCGAGGCGGAAACGGCAATCGAGCTGAATCTTGCGGACGTGCACGAACATCAGCCCGTCATTGCAGAACCAGCCTCCCCCTACGCACCACCACGCGCCGACGTTGGCGAGAACCTGCCGGCCTTCGCTGTGCTCAAGCCTTTCAGCGTTGAAGGCCGGATCGGTCGCCTGCGGTTTTTGGCCTGGACGATGGTACTGAGCCTGGTAACCCTGCCGATCGTTGGCATATTCGCTCTGCTCGCGCTCGGACTGGTCAGCGGCGACTCCACCACCGGTCTGATCATCGGCGGGATATTCGCGTTCTTCCTGTTCCTCGGCTTCATCATTGTCAGCATCCTGTTCAGCGTGCAGCGCCTGCACGATATCGGATGGTCCGGCTGGCTGTGGCTGCTGAACCTGGTGCCGTTCGTGGGCAGCTTCTTCCCGCTGGTGATCATGGTCGTACCGGGCAACACTGGCGCCAACCGCTACGGCCCGCCACCGCCACCCAACAGTACCGCGGTCAAAGTGTTGTGCTCGTTGTGGATCGTGTTCTTCGCCCTGGTATTTGCCGGCGGCATGCTCGGCGGCATCTCGGCCATTCAGCAGGAATACGAAAGCAACCTTGAGAGCAGCTACGAAAGCGGCTCGGTCACCACCGATGAAGTCGAGGTCGAGACTGAACCGGCGAATTCCGTGGACGATGCAGCCGAAGCGGCCCCGGCCCCTGTAGACTCTGCGAAAGAATGAACAGCGCTCCCCGCCGTGACACCTGCGTCGCTGGCGCGGAGCTGTTGCGATGGAGAATTGCATGACCCGTTACGCACTGATCACTGGCGCCTCCAGCGGCATCGGCCTGGCCCTGGCTGAAGCTCTGGCCCGGCGCGGCCGCAGCCTGATTCTGGTGGCCCGCCAGCGTGATCAGCTGGAAAGTATCGCGATCGAACTGACCCAGCGCTTTGGCGTGGAGGTGTTGTTCCGCGCCTGCGACCTCGGCGAGCCATTGCGCTTGTCCGGGTTCCTGCTGGAACTGGAAGAAGGCGACCGGCAGATCGATCTGCTGGTCAATTGCGCTGGCATCGGCACCTGCGGCCCATTCCTCGCCCAGGACTGGATGACCGAGCAGGACCTGATCGAAGTCAACATCCTCGCACTCACCCGCCTGTGCCACGCCATTGGCAACAGCATGGCGCTGCAGGGCGGCGGGCAGATTCTCAACGTTGCCTCGGTGGCGGCGTTCAATCCCGGTCCGTGGATGAGCACTTATTACGCCAGCAAAGCCTACGTATTGCACTTCTCCGAAGCCCTGCGGGTCGAGCTCAAACAGAGCGCGGTCAAGGTTTCGGTGCTTTGCCCCGGCCCGACCCGCACCGCATTTTTCCGCACGGCGCAGCTCAACAGCGACAAACTCAAGGACAGCAAGCTGCTGATGAGTCCCGAGGAAGTCGCGCTGTACACCGTGCGTGCACTGGAAAAAAACCGCGCCATCATCATTCCCGGGAGGCGCAATCGCTGGTTCGCCTTCCTGCCACGCCTCGGCTCGCGCTGGCTCAATCGCACCCTTGTCGGCATGGTCAACAAGGCTTACTGCCCGCGCTGAACTGTCCTACGGCAAAACACTGGGCGGGGGCATTCCCCATGCGTACACTCAGGCCAGCCCCCACAACGGAGAAAACAGCAGTGGATACTCTGTTCACCAAGATCATCAACCGGGAGATCCCGGCCAAGATCATTTACGAGGACGACCAGGTTCTGGCGTTCCACGACATCGCTCCTCAGGCACCGGTGCATTTTCTGGTGATCCCGAAGAAACCGGTGCGTACCCTCAATGACCTGACCGAAGACGACAAGGCATTGGCCGGGCACATCCTGTTCACTGCCCAGCGTCTGGCACTGGAGCTGGGCTGCGAGGAAGGCTTCCGGGTAGTGATGAACTGCAATGAACAAGGTGGTCAAACCGTCTATCACATTCATATGCACGTACTCGGTCAGCGTCAGATGAACTGGCCACCGGGCTGATTCACTGCATCAGACCCTGTGGGAGCGGGCTTGCTCGCGAAAGCGGATTGTCTGGCACTGATACTTTGAATGTGCTGACGTCTTCGCGAGCAAGCCCGCTCCCACACAAACACCACCGTGCTCTCTGCATGGCAATGACCCAGCGCAAACCTTCCCCGGCCGATTCGGTTAAACTGGCCGTCGAGATTTTTCCCGGAGGTCAGCATGACTACCCAACGTCACTACTCGCCGATTGACCGTCTTCTGCTGCAAGCCGATGCCGCGATGCGCACCCTGCTGCCCTTCAGTGGCCAGCCGTACCGCCCGTCACCCGCCATCGTGCAGCCGGATGTGCAGATGAGCGACGAAGACACCCGCCACGTCGCCGGCCTGATGCGCATCAACCACACCGGTGAAGTCTGCGCCCAGGCGCTGTACCAGGGGCAGGCGCTGACCGCCAAGTTGCCGCAGGTACGTGCCGCCATGGAACACGCCGCCGAAGAAGAAATCGACCATCTGGTGTGGTGCGAACAGCGCATCCATCAACTGGGCAGCCATACCAGCGTGCTCAATCCGTTGTTCTACGGGATGTCGTTCGGCATCGGCGCTGTGGCCGGCCTGATCAGTGACAAGGTCAGCCTCGGTTTCGTCGCGGCCACCGAGCACCAGGTGTGCAAGCACTTGAACGAGCACCTGGAGCAATTACCGGCCGAGGACGAGAAGTCCCGGGCGATTCTGGAGCAGATGCGCATTGATGAAGAACATCATGCGGAGAGTGCACTGGATGCGGGTGGTTTCCGCTTTCCGGCGCCGGTGAAGTTCGGGATGAGTCTGTTGGCGAAGGTGATGACCAAGAGTACCTACAGGATCTGACTTCAGTGTTGTCTGGCAGGGCCCCTTCGCGAGCAAGCTCGCTCCCACAGGGTTCTGTTTCGGTAATAAAAAAGGCGACTACCGCACGGTAGTCGCCTTTTTTGTGCCCGGGAATCTTACGTCGGCATGTTGCGCGCGTAGAAGATTTCCAGCATTTCGTGTTTCACACGCTCGGTCACCTGAGCGCGCTGCTCGGACGACAGATTGCTGGTGGCGTCGCCGAACAGGTAGTTGTCCAGTTCGAAGTTCTTCAGCAGCATTTTCGTGTGGAACAGGTTTTCCTGGTACACGTTCACGTCGGTCATCTGGTACGCGTCGCGAGTGTCTTCGGAAAGGTAGTTCTGGATCGAGTTGATCTCGTGGTCGATGAAGTGCTTGTTGCCTTCAACGTCACGGGTGAAGCCGCGCACACGGTAATCCACGGTCACGATGTCCGAATCGAACTGGTGAATGAGGAAGTTGAGCGCTTTAAGCGGTGAAATGACACCACAGGTCGACACGTCGATGTCCACACGGAACGTCGCGATACCGGCGTCCGGATGGATTTCCGGATAGGTATGCACCGTGATGTGACTCTTGTCGAGGTGGGCAAGGATGATTTCGGGCAATGGACCCGGGGACTCTTCGATCTGGCTGTCAGTCGGGGTCACCGGCTCTTCCGAGATCAGAATCGTGACGCTGGCACCCTGAGGCTCATAATTCTGACTGGCAATGTTCAGAATGTTGGCACCAATGATTTCGACAACTTCCGTGAGAATCTGCGTCAGGCGTTCGGCGTTGTACTCTTGATTGATGTACTCGACGTAAGCCTGCTGGTCTTGCGGGGTTTCCGCGTAGCAGATGTCATAGATGTTGAAGCTCAAGGTCTTTGTCAGGTTATTGAACCCGTGGAGCTTGAGTTTGCTTTTCACCGTTAAAAACTCTCTATGTATGCGGCCCGGCCGCGTGATCAAGCATGCCCGTCAAGTGCGAACAACGCACCTGCGTAGGACGGTTAACACCTCTTCGCGATGGCGATTTTGGTTATCTGTTCAGGCGGATGACCCGTCGGCTGACCGATCACTGCCCTGAAAAAAGTGGCGCATTATGCAGACGTCAGCGAGGGATCGCCAGAGTCTGCACTGCTTTTATGATAGTTGAATGTCGGCTCAGCCGAGTTCGACGATTTCATAATCGTGAGTGATCGCCACGCCGGCCGCGCCGAGCATGATCGAAGCCGAGCAATACTTCTCGGCAGACAGCTCGATGGCGCGCTTGACCTGGGCTTCTTTCAGGCCCCGACCCTTGACCACGAAGTGCATGTGGATCTTGGTGAACACCTTCGGATCTTCGGTCGCGCGTTCGGCTTCGAGGAACGCTTCGCAGCTTTCAACCGCCTGACGCGACTTCTTCAGGATGCTGACCACGTCGAAGTTGCTGCAACCGCCAACGCCCAGCAGGAGCATTTCCATCGGGCGAACACCCAGATTACGACCACCGGCGTCCGGCGGACCGTCCATGACCACGACATGACCGCTACCGGATTCGCCGAGGAACATGGCTTCGCCAGCCCATTGGATGCGTGCCTTCATCGCCAAGACTCCACTGTAGAAAAAAGGGTCGCCAGCTTAGCACAGGCCCTTGCTCTGACAGCGCCTGGCGTTCCTAGGACGGATGCCTCTGCGGTGTAGGTAATTTCTCGAATTTTCGACGAAGTGTCTGGTAAGCTGGCGCCAATTCGCTGGCGCCAATTGTCAGCCTGTGTAGCGACCGCCTTCAGCGCCTCATAAAAAATCAAACATCACCGTGCAGTCTTTTCGGGATACAACCATGGTTGCTATTACCCCCACACCCAAAATCAAGAACCTCGACAAGCTGTTGATGCATTGTCAGCGCCGTCGCCATGCGGCCAAGAGCAACATCATCTGCGCCGGCGATCGCTCGGACACGCTGTACTTCATCATCAAGGGCTCGGTGACGATCCTCATCGAAGATGACGACGGTCGCGAAATGATCATCGCCTACCTCAACGCCGGGGATTTCTTCGGGGAGCTGGGCCTGTTCGAACAAGCGGGTCAGGAGCAGGAGCGCAGTGCCTGGGTGCGGGCCAAGGTTGAATGTGAAATCGCCGAAATCAGCTACGTGAAGTTCCGCGAATTGTCGCAGCAGGATCCAGACATTCTTTACGTTCTCAGCGGACAAATCGCACAACGCCTGCGCAATACCACGCGCAAGGTCGGCGACCTGGCGTTCTTCGATGTCACCGGTCGCGTGGCCCGTTGCCTGCTGGAGTTGTGCAAGCAACCTGATGCGATGACCCACCCGGACGGCATGCAGATCAAGGTGACGCGTCAGGAAATCGGGCGGATTGTCGGTTGTTCGCGGGAGATGGTCGGTCGCGTGCTCAAGGATCTTGAAGAACGCAATCTGGTCGATGTGAAAGGCAAGACCATGGTGGTCTTCGGCACGCGCTAAGCGCGCTACTCAGGCGCTGTAGAGCTGCGCCAGCATCAGTCGAAACAGCTCATCAAGACGCGCCAAAGCCGTTGGCGCGACGAACTTCTCATGCAGGGCGATGTGGCTTTCGGCCCGTACCCGCTGCTCCAGACCGCAAGCCTCGTTGAAGCGATTGACCGCCGCGACCATCGACTCGCGCTCGTTATCCATCAGCATCGCCCCATGCACCAGCCCCACCGGACGCTGACCGCCCTGACTCTGGCGCCAGCGCTGAGCGGTGCCGACCATCTTGCGGCCGTCGAGATTGACATTGAAACGACCGTCGCAGAACGCGCCGGCGATTTCGCCCAACGACGACGTGCCGCCCAACTCATCCAGCAACTCGCAGATCGGATCGCACAGACGCCGGTAGCCGGTTTCGATGCGGTTCAAATCACCCTCGCTGCGGGGCGGGGCGTAGACCAACGCGATGTTGATGGTTGAAGCGGATTGCGGGACCGGTTCGCCACCGGTTTCCCGCAGCAATACCGGCCAACCGGCAGCAGCGGAGACTTCGCAGGCATGCTCGAAACCGGGCAGACGATTGAGGCGACGCGGCATGACCAAGGCGCGATCACTGGGTTGCCAGAACAGCAGGCCGAATTCGGCATCGCCGGCACAGATCGAGGCCAACAAGTCTTGCTCGGCTTGCAGGCCGGCTTCGATGGTGAGGGAGGCAGGGATCATAAGGTTTCCGTAGGACGTTCAGTCTGAGGTGAAACTTATGTCGTCATCGCGAGCAGGCTCACTCCTACAGGGGGAACGCATTCCAAGTGTAGGAGTGAGCCTGCTCGCGATGGCGTTTACTCGGTCTGACTGAGTCAGTCGAGGGTCGAACCACTGACCGGCACACCACGCTCCGGGAAGAACAGGCGCTGCAATTCAACACCCGGGCTTTCCGCGCGCATGAACGCTTCGCCGACCAGGAATGCGTAGACGTCGCTGATTTCCATCAGCTCGACATCGGCACGGTTGAGAATGCCGCTCTCGGTGATCACCAGACGATCGCGCGGGATGCGCGGCAGCAGGTCGAGGGTGGTTTCCAGGCTGACGTCGAAGGTGTGCAGGTTACGGTTGTTGACCCCGACCAGTGGCGTGTCGAGGGTTTTCAATGCGCGTTCCAGCTCATCGCCATCGTGCACTTCAACCAGCACATCGAGACCGACGCCTTTGGCAACCGAGGCCAGCTCGGCCATTTTCACGTCGTCCAGTGCGGAGACGATCAGCAGCACGCAGTCGGCGCCCAGCGCACGGGCTTCGACGATCTGGTACGGATCGATCATGAAGTCCTTGCGGATCACCGGCAATTTGCACGCGGCGCGGGCCTGTTGCAGGTAGAGATCAGCGCCCTGGAAGTAGTCGATATCGGTCAGCACGGAAAGACAGGTCGCCCCGCCCTTCTCGTAGCTCTTGGCGATATCGGCAGGCACGAAGTTTTCGCGGATCACACCTTTGCTCGGCGAAGCCTTTTTGATTTCGGCGATCACCGCCGGTTGCTTCGTCTTGGCCTGCGCCAGCAGGGCCTGGGCAAAACCACGGGGTGCGTCGGCCGCCTTGGCCAGACTTTCCAGCTCGCTCAGGCTGACGCGAGCGCTGCGCTCGGCGACTTCCTGGACTTTGCGCGCCAGAATGTTTTCCAGAACCGTCGGTACACTCATCCCTCATTCTCCACTTTGAATACCGCGGTAAAGGCACCCAACTCCTCGAGCTTTTCCCGAGCAAGACCGGTGTGCAGAGCATCGTGCGCAAGTGCCACGCCTTCTTTGAGACTGGTCGCCAGGTCAGCCGCGTACAGCGCCGCACCGGCATTGAGCACAATCATTTCGGCAGCCTTCTGGCCGTTTTCGGTCTTGCGCTTGCCCAGCGCATCGCGGATCAGCGCCAGCGAAGCTTCCGGGCCTTCGACCGACAGACCGTGCAGGCTCTGGCTCTTCATGCCCAGATCTTCCGGCTCGACCCAATATTCGGTGATTTCGTTGTTCTTCAGCTCAGCCACAAAAGTCGGCGCGGCAAGACTGAACTCGTCCAGACCGTCCTTCGAATGCACCACCAGTACGTGCTTGCTGCCCAGGCGCTGCAAGACTTCGGCCAATGGCCGGCACAGCGCAGGAGTAAACACGCCCACCACCTGATGTTTGACACCGGCCGGATTCGTAAGCGGGCCGAGCATGTTGAACAGCGTACGCAGGCCGAGATCGCGGCGCGGGCCGGCGGCGTACTTCATGGCTTTGTGGTGGGTTTGGGCAAACATGAAACCGATGCCGACGTTATCGATGCAGCGGGCGACCTGTACCGGCGTCAGGTTCAGGTAGATGCCGGCTGCTTCCAGCAGGTCGGCGCTGCCGCTTTTGCCCGACACTGCACGGTTGCCGTGCTTGGCCACGGTGCAACCCGCCGCCGCGACGACGAACGCGGAGGCCGTCGATACGTTGAAAATGTTCGCACCGTCACCGCCGGTGCCGACCACATCGACCACGCCGTCGAGGGTCTTGAGTTCGACCTGATCGGCCAGCTCACGCATCACGGAAACCGCGCCGACGATTTCGTCGATGCTCTCGCTCTTCATGCGCATCGCCATCATGAACGCGCCAATCTGCGCCTCGGTGCATTGACCGGTCATGATTTCGCGCATCACGTCGCGCATTTCTTCGGTGCTGAGGTCGAGGTGTTCGACGATACGGCTCAGGGCTGTCTTGATGTTCATGGGAGTCCTTAGCGCGTGCCGCCGGTTTGTTTGAGGAAGTTGGCAAACAGTTCATGGCCCTGTTCAGTCAGGATCGACTCAGGGTGGAACTGTACGCCCTCAATGTTCAGGGTCTTGTGACGCAAGCCCATGATTTCATCGACCGAGCCGTCGTCGTGCTGCGTCCACGCGGTCAGCTCCAGGCACTCGGGCAAAGTATCGTGTTTGACGATCAGCGAGTGGTAGCGGGTAACCGTCAGCGGATGATTCAGACCGGCAAAAACGCCCTTGTCCTCGTGGAATACCGGGCTAGTCTTACCGTGCATTACCTGACGGGCACGCACGACATCGCCGCCGAAGGCCTGACCGATGGACTGATGGCCGAGGCAGACGCCAAGGATCGGCAGTTTGCCGGCGAAATGTTTGATGGCTTCGATGGAAATGCCGGCTTCAGTCGGCGTGCATGGGCCTGGCGAGACCACGATGCGCTCCGGGTTGAGCGCTTCGATTTCAGCGATGGTCAGTTCGTCGTTGCGCACGACCTTGACCTCGGCCCCCAGCTCGCCGAGGTATTGCACAACGTTGTAAGTAAAGGAGTCGTAGTTGTCGATCATCAGCAACATGGCGTTTCGAACCTCTTGAATTCTGACTTGGAGACAGCCTTCGAATGACTTGCCCGCAGGGCGCTGCACGATGTCGGACGCGCACAGGTGGCGTCGGCACAGCGGTATTTCAAACGGGCAAGGAAGGCAAAGCGATACAGATCCGGCCGGGCCGGCAGAAAAGATTCAGGCGCGCCAACGCCAACGGGCGTGTGCCTTGATGACTTGATCCAGAAGTTTGCTGACGATCAACACGGGGAAGGTCTCGTTCATACGTTCCGGCACAGTAACTTAGCTGGGCAGAGCGTGCAATATGGCGGGGCTGACGGGGGGCAAAACAACAGGGGTGTTCGCGACCGATGGCAAAAGGCCGGAAGTTTTTGGTACTGTCGTTTTGTTCACTACAACAATAAATAAACGGACTTGCTCATGATCAAACAGACGTTGTTTGTACCGCTTGCCGGATGCCTGCTCGCCATGGCTTGCGCCCAGGCTTACGCAGCACCCGCGCCCTATTCCAACTTCATCGTGTTCGGCGACAGTCTGAACGATGCCGGGACCTTCAGCGACCCGGGCGGCCCTGCCGGCGCCACCCAGCGCTACACCAACCGCACCGGCCCGCTGTACAAGGATGGAACCGGGGAAAACCGAGATCTTAATGCCACCCAGATCATTGGCGGCAAGCTGGGTTTCAATCCGAACCAGACCGCCTCTTCATCCTCGGCGGTACGCGCCAGCGAAGGTCTGCCCGATGGCAACAACTGGGCGGTCGGCGGCTATCGCACTGACCAGATTCTCGACTCGATCACCACGGAGTCGGCCACCGGTGAACGCACCCGCGCCGGTTACCTGCCGTCGAACGGCTTCCGTGCCGATCCGAACGCGCTGTATTACCTGTCCGGTGGCGGCAACGACTTCCTTCAAGGTCGCGTGCTCAGCCTCGATCAGGCCAGCTCGGCAGCCGATCGCCTGGCCGACAGCGTACGCACACTGCAAGGCGCCGGAGCCAAATACATCATGGTCTGGCTACTGCCGGACATCGGCCTGACCCCGGCGATCAACGGCTCGCCGCTGCAGGGTTTCACCTCCCAGCTCAGCGCGCAGTTCAACACCGAACTGGTCAGCCAGTTGCAGGGCATCAACGCTGAAATCATCCCGCTCAACATTCCAGTGCTGCTCAAGGAAGTGTTCGCCAACCCGGCGCAGTTCGGTCTCGCCACCGACCAGAACCTGACCGCCACCTGCTTCAGCGGCAACAGCTGCACCGAGAACGCCCGATACGGCATCAACAGCGCCACGCCGGATCCGACCAAGTTGATCTACAACGACTCGGTGCACCCTACCGAAGCCGGCCAACGCCTGATCGCCGACTACGCCTACTCGCTGCTGGCCGCCCCGTGGGAACTGACCCTGCTGCCGGAAATGGCTCAAGGCGCCTTGCGCGCGCACCAGGATGAACTGCGCAATCAATGGCTGGCCGATTGGGAAAACTGGCAGGGCATCGGTCAATGGCGGGCGATTGTCGCCGGTGGCGGCCAACATCAGGATTTCGACGGCCAGCACAGCGCAGCCAGTGCCGATGGCAATGGCTATAACCTGAACATCGGCGGCAGCTATCGCGTCAACGAAGCCTGGCGGGTCGGTCTGGCCGCGGGTCTCTACCACCAGAAACTCGAAGCCGGCGACGCTGACTCCGAATACAAACTCAACTCCTACATGGGCACCGCGTTCGCCCAGTACCAGCAAGATCGCTGGTGGGGCGACCTGGCGATGACCGCCGGGAAACTCGACTACGACAGCCTCAAGCGTAAATTCCAGCTCGGGGTCAACGAGCGCGGGGAGAAAGGCGACACCGACGGCTATGTACTGGCGATCAGCGGCCGCATCGGCTACGACATTGCGCAGCAGGCCAGCAGTCCGTGGCACCTGTCGCCGTTTGTCAGCGCCGACTTCGGCAAGACTGAAGTCGATGGTTATTCGGAAAAAGGCGCGGACGCCACAGCGCTGACCTTCGATGACCAGTCACGCAACTCGCGACGTCTGGGCCTGGGTATTCAAGGCAAGTACCAGATCACGGCGCAGACCGAAGTGTTCGGCGAATTCGCTCACGAGCGTGAGTACAACGACGACCGCCAGGATCTGACCATCAACCTCAACAGCCTGCCAGGTAATCGCTTTACCCTCGAAGGCTACGAGCCGCAGACCAACCTCAATCGTCTGAACCTGGGCGTGAGTCACAAGCTCACGCAGGATTTGGCGTTGCGCGCCAGCTACAACGTGCGCAAGGATGATGACTTTACCCAGCAGGGGGTGAACGTCGGGGTCAGCCTCGATTTCTGATCTGCTGGCATAAAAAACGCGGCGCCCTCACAGGCGCCGCGTTTTTTTATGGCTGATCACAACACAATGTGGGAGCGGGCTTGCTCGCGAAAGCGGTGTATCAGCCGACATCCATTTTGAATGTCAGGCCGTATTCGCGAGCAAGCTCGCTCCCACAGGGGGACTGTGTGAACTCAGCTTTCCGGGGTCTGCTCGGCCAGGGCCACAGCACGGAACATTGCGCGGCGCTTGTTCAGGGTTTCTTCCCATTCCAGCGCCGGCACCGAGTCGGCAACGATGCCGCCACCGGCCTGCACGTGCAGCTCGCCGTTCTTGATCACCGCGGTACGAATCGCAATCGCGGTGTCCATGTTGCCGTTCCAGGCGAAATAACCGACCGCACCGCCATACACGCCACGCTTGACCGGCTCCAGTTCGTCGATGATTTCCATCGCACGGATCTTCGGCGCGCCGGACAAGGTGCCCGCCGGCAGAATCGCCCGCAGCGCGTCCATCGCGGTCAGCCCGGCCTTCAACTGGCCGGTGACGTTGGAGACGATGTGCATCACGTTGGAATAACGCTCGATGACCATTTTCTCGGTGAGCTTCACCGAACCGATTTCCGAAACCCGGCCAGTGTCGTTACGACCGAGGTCGATCAGCATCAGGTGCTCGGCGATCTCTTTGTCGTCCGACAGCAGATCCTCTTCCAGCGCCAGATCCGCCTCTTCGGTAGCTCCGCGTGGACGAGTGCCGGCAATCGGGCGCACGGTGATCAGGTTGTCTTCGACCCGCACCAGCACTTCCGGCGAACTGCCGACGACGTGGAAGTCGCCGAAGTTGAAGAAGTACATGTACGGCGTCGGGTTGAAGCAACGCAGGGCACGATACAGATCGATCGGCGCCGCCTTGAAGTCGATCGACATGCGCTGCGACGGCACGACCTGCATGCAGTCGCCCGCGAGGATGTATTCCTTGATGGTGTCGACGGCTTTTTCGTAGTCGCTCTGGGTGAAACTGGAGCGAAACACCGGATCAGCCGCTTGTTGCTTGCTGAAATCCAGGCCACGGCGCGGGGTGATCGGCTGGCGCAGTTTCTCCAGCAGTTCCTGCAATTGCGCCTGCCCCTGCTCGTAAGCATCGGCTTGCGCCGGGTCAGCGAGGACAATCGCGTGCATCTTGCCGGCGAGGTTGTCGAACACCACCACCGCATCAGAGACCATCAGCAGAATGTCCGGCACGCCCAGTGGATCCGGGTTCGGGCATTTGCCCAGACGTTTCTCGACATAGCGCACGCAGTCGTAACCGAAGTAGCCGACCAGACCACCGTTGAAACGCGGCAGACCGGCGATGGTCGGCACGTTGTAGCGGGCCTTGAAGGTTTCGACGAAGGCCAGCGGGTCTTCGACGTCATGGCTTTCGGTCTCGACGCCATCGACGGTGATGCTCACGTGATGGTCGTGCACCCGCAACACGGTGCGGCACGGCAGGCCGATGATCGAATAACGGCCCCATTTCTCGCCACCCTGCACCGATTCGAGCAGATAGGAGTTGGGCTGGTCGGCCAGTTTCAGGTAGATCGACAGCGGCGTGTCGAAGTCGGCCAGGGTTTCGCAGGCCAACGGAATGCGGTTGTAGCCGTCAGCGGCCAAGCGCAGGAATTCTTCGCGGATCATGAGGTGCCTCGTGGTGTGAGGTGCTAACAGTCAGGTATGCAAACGCGCCGGCAAGCCGGCCAGGAACCAGTCAGGCGCGCCAACGCCAGCGGGCCAGGGCCTTGATGACTTTCATCCAGAGTTTGCGGGTGACCACCACGATGGCGTTTCCAGAAGGAGATTGAGAAGCGTCGGGCAACGTTATCTCAGCGGCAGTACCGAGGCAACCGGGAATTAGCTTGCGCAGATCGTCGATCACCAGTGCCGGGGATTCCTCGGCAATCGGTCGACCGTGGTTATAGCCGTAGCTCAGCGCCACACACTTGACCCCCGCCGCTTTCGCCGCCTGCACGTCACTGCGCGAGTCGCCGACGAACAGCGATTGCGAGGCCGGGATGTTGGCCATTTTCATCACGAAGAACAGCGCGGCCGGATCAGGCTTCTTCTGCGGCAGGGTGTCGCCGCCGATGATCCATTTGAAGTAGCGGCCGATCTTCATCTGATCCAGCAGCGGTGCGACGAAACGCTCCGGCTTGTTGGTGATCAGCGCCATGGCCACGCCCTGCTTGTGCAACCACTTGAGGGTGTCGCGCACGCCGGGATAGACCACGGTCAGCTCATGACTCGCGCCGTAGGCTTCCATGAACACTTCCAGCGCGTGCTCGGCCTCGACGTCGTCCACCGCCGAATGATCGATGCCACCGGCCAGCGCCCGGCGCACCAGCACCGGTGCGCCGTTGCCGACCCACTCGCGCACCGCCTCGATGCCGGCAGGCTTGCGGCCGAGGGAGAGCAGCATGGTGTCCACCGCGGCCGCCAGGTCGGGAACCGAGTCGATCAACGTGCCATCCAGATCGAACATCACCAACCGTGGCAGTTGCCCCGGGAACAGCTGCTCAAAACCGCTCATGGGCGCGCCAGCGCCAGTTCGGAGCGCATCTTGTCGATGACTTCCTGATAGTTCGGCGCATTGAAGATCGCAGAGCCAGCGACGAAGGTGTCAGCACCGGCCGCGGCGATTTCACGGATATTGTTAACGTTGACGCCGCCGTCGATTTCCAGACGGATGTCGCGGCCCGAGGCATCGATGATCGCCCGCGCTTCGCGCAGTTTATCGAGGGTGCCGGGGATGAACTTCTGCCCGCCGAAGCCCGGGTTGACGCTCATCAGCAAGACCATGTCGACCTTGTCGATCACGTACTTGAGCACGTCCAGCGGGGTCGCCGGGTTGAACACCAGCCCGGATTTGCAGCCGCCTTCACGGATCAGTTGCAGCGAACGATCGACGTGCAGCGTGGCTTCCGGGTGGAAAGTGATGTACGTCGCACCGGCCTCGATGAAGTCGCCGACGATGCGATCCACCGGGCTGACCATCAGGTGCGCGTCGATCGGCGCGGTGATGCCGTACTTGCGCAATGCTGCGCAGACCATCGGGCCAATGGTCAGGTTCGGCACGTAGTGGTTGTCCATGACATCGAAGTGGACGAAGTCGGCACCGGCGGCCAGAACATTGTCCACTTCTTCGCCGAGGCGGGCGAAGTCGGCGGAGAGAATCGACGGAGCAATTACGAAGGGCTGCATGACGCACCTTTTCTGAGCTAAATCACGATGGCGCGCATTGTATACCTCAAGTTTCCGTGCGCGCACCGTGACCGCGATGATCAGTACGCCGCTCGGTAGATCTTCTCGATATCCGCAGCGCTGAGCTTGCGCGAGTTGTTGCGCATCAAACGCTCGATTCCCGCGGCCTCCACGGCCATGGCCGGGATCGCCTCTTGCGGCACACCGAAACTGCGCAGCCCGGCCGGAATTTCCACCGCCGCGCACAACTCGGTCATGGCCTGCACGGCTTTGTCCGCCGCCTCAGTGGCGCTCAGATGAGCGGTCTTCACCCCCATGGCTTCGGCGATATCCTGCATGCGCTCGACGCAGGCCATCTTGTTCCAGGTCATGACATACGGCAGCAACAAGGCGTTACTGACGCCATGGGCAATGTTGAAACGCCCGCCCAACGGATAGGCCAACGCATGCACCGCGCCGACCCCGGCATTGCCGAACGCCATGCCGGCCATCAGGCTGGCGGTGGCCATGTCTTCCCGGGCTTGCAGATTGCCGCCATTGGCGTAGGCCTTGGGCAGCGCCCTGGCGATCAACTTGATTGCGCCGAGCGCCAGCGAGTCGGTGATCGGCGAAGCGTTGACCGACAGATAGGATTCGATGGCATGCACCAGCGCATCGACGCCACTGGCGGCGGTGACGCTGCGCGGGCAGGTCAGGGTCATTTGCGGACTGACCAGCGCCACGTCCGGCAGCAGATAATCGCTGACGATGCCTTTCTTCAGTTGTGCAACCTTGTCGGAGAGGATGGCGACGTTGGTCACTTCCGAGCCGGTGCCGGCGGTGGTCGGGATGGCGATCAGCGGCGGACCTTTGCGCGGTACCTGATCGACGCCGAACAGGTCTTCCAGCGCGCCGTGATAGCCGGCGTACGCGGCAACGCTCTTGGCGATGTCGATGGCACTGCCGCCGCCGAGACCGATCAAGCCGTCGTGCCCGCCCTCGCGATACACGCGCATGCAATCTTCGACGATGGCGATTTCCGGGTCCGGCAGCACCCGGTCGAAAATCTCGTACTCGCGCCCGCCCAATTGGCACAGCGCCAGCTCTACGGTGCCGGACTTGACCAGCGCGGCATCGGTGACGATCAGCGGATTGTCGATATCCAGTCGCGTGAGTTCCGCCGCCAGTTGCTCGATGGCCCCGGCGCCGGTGATCAGTTTGTGAGCGATTTTGAACTGGGACAGACTCATCGTGCGCAGCCTCTTATAGATGTGGGAGCTGAGCACAAGCGTAGTTGAGGGATCCGGGTTGTCTGCTATTCACCCCATGAATGAGACAAAACTTCGCATACAACACAAATCCCTTGTTGGAGGGGGCTTGCTCCCGAAAGCGGTGGGTCAGTCGACATCTACTTCAACTGATCCACCGCATTCGGGAGCAAGCCCCCTCCCACAGTTTTTATCGTGTACAGCTTCAGACTTGGGCAGTGCGAAGTTTCTCGCTACGACCGCGCAGCCATTCAAGGGTTAACAGCAGGATGACGGAGAAGGCGATCAACAAAGTTGCCGCAGCAGCAATCGTCGGACTGAGGTTCTCGCGAATCCCGCTGAACATCTGCCGTGGCAGCGTCGCTTGCTCGGGGCCGGCGAGGAACAGCGTCACCACCACTTCATCGAACGATGTGGCGAAAGCAAACAACGCCCCGGAAATCACTCCCGGCGCAATCAGCGGCAGCGTCACCCGGCGGAACGTGGTCAACGGCGATGCGCCGAGGCTGGCCGCCGCCCGCACCAGATTCTGATTGAAACCCTGCAACGTCGCCGACACGGTGATGATCACGAACGGCACACCCAGCACCGCGTGCACCACGATCAGCGAGAAGAAGCTGTTGCCCAGGCCGAGCGGCGCGAAGAACAGATAACTCGCCACACCAATGATCACCACCGGCACCACCATCGGCGAAATCACCAGCGCCATCACCAGCGCCTTGCCGGGGAAATCGCCACGTGTCAGGCCGATGGCGGCCAGGGTGCCGAAGACCATCGCCAGCACGGTCGCCGCAGGGGCGACGATGATGCTGTTCTTCAGCGAACGCATCCATTCCGCCGAGGCGAAGAAGTCCTGATACCAGTGCAGGGAAAAGCCCTGCAGCGGATACACCAGGAAACTGCCGGAGTTGAACGACAGCGGCACGATCACCAGCACCGGCAGAATCAGGAACAGCAGGATCAGGCCGCAGAGAATCCGCAAGCTGTAGAACCACACCCGTTCGATGGGCGACATGTAAGGACTCAGCATTTCAAATTCCCCTTAGCTCAGGCGCAGGCGACTGGCGCCCACCAGCCAGCTGTAGATCAGATACAGCACCACGGTCGCCAGCAGCAACAGGCCGCCCAGCGCAGTGGCCATGCCCCAGTTGATGCTGGTGTTGGTGTAGAACGCGACGAAGTAACTGACCATTTGATCGTTCGGGCTGCCGAGCAGCGCCGGGGTGATGTAGTAGCCGATGGCGAGGATGAACACCAACAGGCAACCGGCGCCGACACCGGCGTAGGTTTGCGGGAAGTACACCCGCCAGAAACTGGCGAACGGATGGCAGCCCAGCGAGATCGCGGCGCGCATGTAGGTCGGCGAGATGCCTTTCATCACGCTGTAAATCGGCAGAATCATGAACGGCAGCAGAATGTGCACCATCGAGATGTAGACCCCGGTGCGGTTGAACACCAGCTCCAGCGGCTTATCGATGATGCCCATGGCCATCAGCGCGCTGTTGATCAGCCCGCCCGATTGCAGCAACACGATCCACGCCGCGACCCGCACCAGAATCGAAGTCCAGAACGGCAGCAGCACCAGAATCATCAGCAGGTTGCTCTGCCGCGAGGGCAGGTTTGCCAGCAGGTAGGCCAGTGGATAGGCGAGGAACAGGCAGATCACGGTGATGACCAGCCCCATCCAGAAAGTCCGGGCAAAAATGTCGAGGTAGATCGCCTGATCCGGGGTGGCCGGCGCCACTTCACCAAGGTCGTCGATGCGGTGATCGACTGCCGCCAGCAGGTAGTAAGGCGTGATGTTGCTGGTATTGCGGCGCACCGCTTGCCAGTAGGCCGGATCGCCCCAACGCTCGTCGAGCGCTTCGAGGGCTTCTTTATAAGAGGCCGGCTCGCTGGCGAAAGGCAGCGCGCGGGCGGTTTTGGTCAGCAGGCTGCGATAGCCGGCCAACTCCATGTTCAAGCGCTTGGACAGATCGCCCAAGGTCTGGTTTTTGCGGGCTTCGGCGAGGTCTTCGCCGGCGGCTTTATAAACCGGTTCGGCGGGCAGGCCACGGCCGTCCCAACTGGCGATGGCGGCCACGGTGCGCGGCATGCCGCCGACCACTTCCGGGTTGCCGACGCTTTTATAGAGCAGCGCCACAATCGGCACCAGGAACACCAGCAACAGAAACAACACCAGCGGCGCAATCAACGCCTGAGCCTTCCAGCGGTTGACCCGCTCGGCGCGCTTGAGCTTCTGCTTCAAGGTGGGGCTGGTGCCCTCGTTCAAGGGAACGGCGATGGCCATGACGTACTCCGCAAATCTTTGATCGTTACAGAGGTGGCGAACCACCTCTGTTGTGTTGAAACACCATGCCTGAGGATGGCGATTCCCTGTGGCGAGCGAGCTTGCTCGCGCTGGGCTGCGAAGCGGCCCCAAAATTGTGTTGGCAGTGCCAATTTTGTGAGTGCTGCGCACTCAAGCGGGAGCAAGCTCCCTCGCCACAGGAGCCCTCATAGTGGGAGCGATGGTTACTTCGCAGCCCAGGAATTGAAGCGCTGCTCCAGTTGCTCGCCGTTGTCAGCCCAGAAGCTGACGTCGATCTGCACCTGGTTGGCGATGTTTTCCGGGGTGGTCGGCATGTCTTTCAGTACGTCCTTGCTCAGCAGCGGTACCGCTTGCGTGTTGGCCGGGCCGTAGGCGATGTTTTCCGAGTAGGTCTTCTGTTGCTGCGGCTGAACCGAGTAGGCAATGAACTTCTTCGCAGCATCGGCGCGGGTCTTGTCCAGACCTTTCGGGATGGCCCACGCGTCGAAGTCGTAGATGCCGCCGTTCCAGACGACCTTGAGGTTGGATTCTTTCTGCACGGCCGCGATGCGACCGTTGTAGGCCGAGCTCATGACCACGTCACCGGAAGCGAGGTATTGCGGCGGTTGGGCGCCCGCCTCCCACCACTGGATGTAAGGCTTGAGTTCGTCGAGTTTCTTGAAGGCGCGATCCTGACCGTCCTTGCCGGCCAATACTTTGTAAACGTCTTTTGGCGCAACACCGTCAGCCATCAACGCGAATTCCAGAGTGTACTTGGCGCCTTTACGCAGGCCGCGCTTGCCCGGGAATTTCTTGGTGTCCCAGAAATCTGCCCAACTGGCGGGTGGCGCTTTGAGCTTGTCGGCGTTGTATGCCAGCACGGTCGACCAGACGAAGAAGCCCACGCCGCACGGCTGGATCGCGCCTTTTACATAGTCTTCGGTCTTGCCGAACAGCGCCGGGTCGAGTTGTTCGAACATGTCTTCATCACAGCCACGGGCCAGCTCCGGGGATTCAACTTCCACCAGATCCCAAGACACACTCTTGGTATCGACCATGGCTTTGACTTTGGCCATTTCGCCGTTGTACTCGCCAGCAACGATCTTGCCGTTGCCCGCCGCCTGCCACGGTGCGTAGAACGCTTTTTCCTGGGCGGCCTTGTTCGCCCCGCCAAACGACACCACAGTCAGATCAGGGCCGGCGGCCATCGCGTGTGCCGCACCCATCAGGCCCAGGGTCAGGGCTGTCAACTTCAGGGATCTCAACATTTATTGTTCTCTCCACGTGCAGGGTTGGTGTTGGTATTGCGGGGGGCGATCAGTTCGCCTCTAACAGCGGGTCGAGCGCACGAACGTGCTCGACCTGCCAGCCAAGCGGTACCACGTCCCCGACCGCGAGCGCTGGATCGAGCTCGGCAATCGGTTGTTTCACGAAGAAGTCGGTCTTGCCGCAGACTTCCAGGCGCACCCGGACGTGGTCGCCCAGATAGATGAATTCCGCCACCCTCCCTGAGAAGCGGTTGACGCATTGGTCGCTCGAACCGTTGAGGCTCACGCGCTCCGGGCGAATCGACAGGGTCACGGGTTCGCCGGTCTGGCCGACGTTGACCGCCAGCGCCTCGACCTTCTCGCCACGGCCCAGCTCGACCACGCAGCGCTCGCCGTTCTGACTGAGCAGACGGCCGTTGAGGCGGTTGTTCTCGCCGATGAAGTTGGCGACGAAGGTGTTTTTCGGCTCTTCGTAGAGGGTGCGCGGCGGGGCGATCTGCTGGATTTCGCCTTGATGAAACACGGCGACGCGGTCGGACATGGTCAAGGCTTCACCCTGGTCGTGGGTCACGTAGACCACGGTCACGCCGAGGCGCTGGTGCAGGTGCTTGATCTCCATCTGCATGTGTTCGCGCAATTGCTTGTCGAGTGCGCCCAGCGGTTCGTCCATCAGCACCAATTGCGGTTCGAACACCAGTGCCCGAGCCAGCGCCACACGCTGCTGCTGACCGCCGGAGAGTTGCGCCGGATAGCGCGACGCGAACGCGTCGAGCTGGACCATGCTCAGGACTTTCTTGACCTTGTCGCTGACGTCACTCTTGTTCAAGCCACGGACGGTCAGCGGGAAGGCCAGGTTCTCGGCCACGGTCATGTGCGGGAACAGCGCGTAGTTCTGGAATACCATGCCGATGTCGCGCTTGTGCGGCGGCACGTTGTTGATCGCACGGCCGGCCAGGAGGATTTCGCCGGCGGTCGGGGTTTCGAACCCGGCGAGCATCATCAGGCTGGTGGTCTTGCCCGAGCCGGACGGCCCGAGCAGGGTCAGGAACTCGCCTTTGCGAATGTCCAGGTTGAGGTCTTTGACGATCAGGTTCTCGCCGTCGTAGCTCTTCTGCACTCCACGAAAGCTGACCAGCACGTCACTGGCCCCTGCGTTTGAATCGACCTGGCTCATACCCACACCTTTGTTATTGGTAACTGCTGTGGAACAAGCCTAGTGGCTGGCGCCAGCCACGCAAATCGGGGCGCAGGAGAGAATCGCCTCAGCCGGATGGAAGGTTGGGGGTAGGGATTGCCCTACAAGGATGGCGCGTTTTGGCAAACGCAGCGGAATCGACAAGCGGCGAGCCGCAAGAACAGGCAAAAGCGGCTGTCGCTAATGGATATGCCCGCAATTGCAGGCCAGATGGAGATTCCCTGTGGGAGCGGGCTTGCTCGCGAACGCGGTGTGTCAGTCACTGAATGATTGGATGACCCACCGCATTCGCGAGCAAGCCCGCTCCCACAGTAGAAATACGGTGTGCTTAGAGGAGTTTATGTTCCATCGCATATTTCACCAGCTCGGCCAGCGAGGTGATGTTGAGCTTTTGCATCAGCCGCGCCTTATGGGTGCTGATGGTCTTGCTGCTCAGGGCCAGTTGCTGGGCGATGTCGTTGACGTTGGCGCCTTGGGCCAGGCGCTCGAACACCGAGAACTCGCGTTCGGACAACAGCGAATGCAACGGACGCGTGTCAGTCAGGCCGACCTCGAAGACCATCCGGTCGGCCAGCTCCGGGTCGATGTAACGCCCGCCTGCTGCGACCTTGCGAATTGCCGTCAGCAACAGCGCCGGATCACTGTCCTTGGTCGCATAGCCAGCGGCGCCGACCTTCAGCGCACGGGCAGCCATTTGTGCTTCGTCGTGCATCGACAACACCAGAATCGCCGGCGGATTGTTCAGCGCGCGAATCCGCGGAATCGCTTCCAGTCCATTGACCCCGGGCATCGAGATGTCCAGCAACACCACTTCACATGGCACGCTGCGCAGGGTTTCGAGGAGTTGTTCGCCATTACTCGCCTCCCCCACCACTTGCAGATCCTTGGCCAGGCCGATCAATTGCTTGATGCCTTCACGGACGATGGTGTGGTCTTCGGCTACCAATACACGGATCAAGTTCTTCTCCATTATTCTTATTCAGCGCCAGGGTCATTCGCGAGCAGGCTCGCTCCCACAGGGAAGTGCATTCCAATGTGGGAGCGAGCCTGCTCGCGATAGCGTCAGCTCAAACACCACAAACCTTCAAACCTCACTCACCGGCACCCACACATGCAGACTGGTGCCCTCCCCCGGTTCACTCTCAAGCAGCAACCGCCCGCCCATGATCAGCACCCGCTCGCGGATGCCGACCAGGCCAAAGGAAGTCGGCCGATCCGCAGTGGCGACAAAGCCTACGCCATCATCGCTGACCGTCAGACACAACTCATCGCCTTCCAGCACCAGCGTCAGCTCCACAGTATGCGCCTGGGCATGGCGCATGACGTTGGTCAGCGCCTCCTGCAGGATACGGAACAGGCCAATGGCCTTGGCATCGCTGAGCGCCGGCAGATTGTCCGGCACCTGCACCAGACACGGAATCTGCGTACGCGCCTCGAAGCGCCGCGCCTGCCACTCGATCGCCGAGGCGATCCCGGCATCGAGGATCGGCGGGCGCAGCGCCGTCGCCACATCGCGCACCAACTGGAACAACTGGGCGATCAGGCGTTTCATGCTGTTCAAGCGCTCGTTCAGCCCCGGGTCGAGCTGCGCATAGGCCAGCTCGCACATCGAGGTTTCCAGTTTCAGCACCGTGAGCATCTGCCCCAGCTCATCGTGCACTTCGCGGGCGATTCGCGCCTTCTCTTCTTCGCGCACGCTTTCCAGGTGCGCCGACAATTCGCGCAGTTGCTCGCGGGACGCGGCCAGCTCCAGTTCAATGCGCTTGCTTTCGCTGATGTCCCAGACGATACCGTCCCAGACATAGGCGCCATCCTCCAGTTGGCGGGTGATCGCCTTGATCTCGGCCCAGCGCTGTTCGCCCTGGCGAGTGAGGATGCGGCCCTGCCACGACCAGTCACTGTCGGTGTCCAGCGCCTGATCCTGGGTCTGGTGGTAACTGGCCCTGTCGTCGGGATGCACCAGACTGCGCAAGCCCATGTCACGGTGCGCGATGGCGGCCGGCGCGTAACCGACCAGACTCTCGCTGCCCTCACTGATGTAGGCGAAATCAATCTGCCCGGTCACCGCCGCCCGCTCCAGACGGAACACCAGCCCCGGCACGTTGGCGGCGATGCCTTGCAGGCGCGCTTCACTTTCCTGCAACGCGGCCAAGGCACGACGACGCTCGGTGACGTCGGTGAGGTAAACCACCAGATACTCGCTGTCGCGAAAGCGCAGGAAACTCAGCGAGACGTCCGCCGGCAGGATGCTGCCATCAGCGCGCACGCAACTGGTTTCAAAGCTCAGCGGCCCTTCTTCACTGGCCCGCGCGCGTTTCCACAGGTTGAGCCAGCGGTCCATGTGCAGACCGGGTTCGAAGTCGATCAGCGGCCGCTCGATCAGCGCGCCCTGTGGATAACCGAGCATGTGTTCCGCCGCGCGGTTCGCGTAGCGCACATGGCTGTCCCAGTTGACCCAGAGAATGCCGACGGTGCTTTGATCGATGGAAAACTGGGTCAGGCGCAAGGCTTCTTCGCTGGCCGCGCGCAGGGCAATATCTTCCCGGGCCGCCAGCAAGCGCTGTTCGAGGCTATGTTGCTGGCGTCGCTGCCAGACCACGATGGCCACACAACTGAGCAGCAAAACGGCAAACAGCAGACTGAGGTTCTGCCAGAACCCCGGCGATTCGGTGAGCCGCGGGTACTTGGGTTGCAGCCATTGGTTGTGCAGGCGCTCCAGCTCCTTGGCCGGGATCGCCCGCAAGGCGCTTTCGATAATCCCGGCCAACTGTGGCCAGTCGCGACGCGTGGCGACTCGCAACAGCTGCGGCAAGCCGATATCGCCGACCACCACCAGCCCGGCGAACTCCGGCTCGGCGGACAATCGCCCGAGTTGCGCTTCGTCCACCACGGCGTAGGACGCTTGCTGAGTCAACAACAGTTGCAACGCCTGACGCTCCAACGGCACGCCTTGCAGATTCAGGTGCGGATAATTACTGCGCAAATAATCGGCGGTGACGCTGGGCATGCGCACGGCGACGCGGGACAGGCTGTCGAGCTTTTCCAGCTCGACCACGCCGCCGCTCTTCTGGTCGCTGACCACCAGTTGCGGCACACGCATGTAAGGATCGGAAAACAGCCACAGGCGCAGTGCCTCCGGGGTCTGGGTCAGGCCCGGGGCGATGTCGATTTCACCTTCGCGAGCGGCCTCCTCCAGTTGCGTCAGATCCTGAAAATTGCGCCAGCTCAGATCGACATTCAGGGTTTTGGCCAGTGACTTCATCAATTCGACATTGGCCCCGGACAAGCGCTGCAGACGCCGGTCGTACTGCGCGTACGGTGCCTGCAACACCAGACCGACGCGCAGCTCTCGGTGCTGCGCCAGCCATTGCTGCTCGCCGGGCGTCAACAGCGCCGCGTGCGCGGCCGGCGCAGACGCCGCCCAGCCCATCAAGGGAAAACACAACCAGCCGATAACCCACAGGCAGCAAAAACGCATCATTGAAGTCTCGTACACTGACAAATTCTGACCAACCCATTAGGCTGCCGGGATACTTTTCTGGCCTGGAATAACCGATGCCCTCTGTCTACCGCCTGGCAATGCCAGCATTGTGCCTGTCGCTGATCCTGCCTTGTGCGTTTTCCGTCGAGGCCGCCGATCCGGCGCCCGCCTCCACCGCCGAGCAACCGGCCACCGAAAAACCGGCCGAACGCCAGCCACTGCTTGAGCGTAGTCAGGAAGAAGCCGCGGCACTCGAACGCAAAGTCCCGGCGCAAGAACAGCAGCAACTGCAGGCCGGCGCCGACACTTTCCTCGCCCTGTGGAAACCGGCCAACACCGCCGACCCGAAAGGTGCGGTGATTATCGTCCCGGGCGCCGGCGAAACCGCTGACTGGCCGCAAGTGATCGGCCCGCTGCGCAACAAATTGCCCGACGTCGAGTGGAGCAGCCTGAGCATCACCCTGCCGGATCTGCAAAGCGATGTCATCGCCCCGCGGGTGATTGCGCCCGCCGCCGCGCCGAAAGCCCCGGAAAGTGGCAGCAAGGATTCCACCACCGCGCAACCGATCGAACAGGCAGCGGGCGGTGAAGCGGAAGTGGCGGATCAGGTGGTTGCCGAAACGACTGAAGAACAGTCCAAGGCGGATGCCGAGCGCATCTTCGCGCGGATCGACGCGGCGATTGCCTACGCCGAGCAACAAAGCGCACGCCGGGTCGTCGTCCTCGGTCACGGCACGGGCGCCTACTGGGCGGCGCGTTTCCTCAGCGAGCGGCAGAGTTCGCAGGTCGAGAAGCTGGTGATGGTCGATGCGCAAACACCAAGCAAGGCCAAGCCGCCACTGGCCGAGCTGACGCCGACCCTGAAGTTGCCGACGGCGGATATTTTCTACATGGACAAGGCGCTGGATCGCACCGCGGCGCTTGAGCGCATGCAGGCCAGCAAGCGCTTGAAGACTTCAGCGTTCAGCCAGGTGGCGCTCAAGGCGTTGCCGGATAAAAAGGCTGAGCAGGAACAGTTGTTCCGGCGGGTGCGTGGCTGGTTGAATCCGCAGAAGACTGACTGATAGACCGAGTCGCCCCATTCGCGAGCAGGCTCGCTCCCACATTTGAATGCATTCCATCTGTAGGAATGCGATCAGTGTGGGAGCGAGCCTGCTCGCGAAGAGGCCCTCATCAACAACTCAACTCTAACGATCAGCGAAAATCCCGTCGCGCCCGAATCAGGGTAAACGCGTTGTGCAGCTCGCGGGTTTTCTCGGTCGCGTCACGCACCTGCTCCGGCGTCGCGCCGCTGCCGGCGATCTTGTCCGGGTGATGACGGCTGAGCAGTCGTCGATAGGCGCGCTTGATCTGCGCCGGCTCGCTGGTCGCCGACACGCCGAGCAGGCGCATCGCTTCCTGATAACTCATCGCCGCACTGACAATCGGCCGTTTGTTCGGCTCGTAATCATTGGCCAGTGCCTGGATCTGGTGCGTTGTCCACCCCAGCCACTTGCCCCACTGCGCCAATAATTCACGCTCACTGACGCCCGCGCGACCGTCGGCCCAGACCATCCGCCAGCAGGCGCGCAACACGCCTTCGGCGGCATGCGGCTGAGCACTCAGGCGTCGCAGATAACCGCGCAGGCGGTCGCCGCCGGACTTGCCGCGATTGAACGCGGCAATCGCCCGCCGCCGCGCCGGTTCGCTCATTTCCAGGGCGTTCATTTCATTGCGCGCCTGCTGGATATGACCGTCCGTCACCCGCCCGTCACTCTTGGCCAGACGCCCGAGCAACACGAACAGCAATTCGTCGTTGCGCAACATCGGCCGGCCGCCGAGTTTTTCCCGCAAGTGCCCCCAGCTCTGCAAGTGCAGACGCCGATCCAGCGCCTGTCCCAACAATGCCCCAAGCATGGCCCCCGGAATGCTGGCAATCGCAAAACCTGCTCCGGCTCCAATCAGAGTCCCTGGCCACAACATATCAACGACTCGCTTCTATCAATGCTTCAGCTTCGGCCAGACGCTCATGCGTACCGACATCCACCCAATGGCCTTTCAGACGCTCGCCCGTGACCTGTCCATCGGCCATGGCTTTGCGCAGCAATGGTGCGAGCTTGAACGCGCCGTCCGCGCAGCCATCGAACAACTGCGGATGGAGCACGGCGATGCCGCTGTAGGTCAGGGTTTGCGCACCCGCCTGGCCATCGCTCACCCGACCGTCAGTCAGGGTGAAATCGCCCGTGGGATGATGAGCCGGGTTGTCCGCCAGTACGAGATGCGCCAGACCATTGATCGGTTGATGCAGCACGCTGAAGTCGTAATCGGTCCAGATGTCACCGTTGACCACCAGAAACGCATCATCACCGAGCAACGGCAAGGCGCGAAAAATCCCGCCGCCGGTCTCCAGCGGCTCGCCTTCCGGCGAATACTGGATGCTCACGCCGAACTGCGAACCGTCGCCCAGGTAATCCTCGATCTGCTGACCGAGCCAGGCATGGTTGATCACGATCTCGCTGAAACCGGCCGCTGCCAGCGCGCGCAGGTGATATTCGATCAACGGTACGCCGCCGGCACGCACCAGCGGTTTGGGGGTGGTCAGGGTCAGCGGGCGCATGCGCTCGCCTTTGCCTGCCGCCAGAATCATGGCCTTCATGCAGTCACTCCGCCACGCAGACTGGCGAGCAACGCCTGCAGATCCGCCAGTTCAGGACGACGAGCGATCACCGCTTCTATATAGGCGAAGAAACGCGGCACGTCGGCCAGATAGCGCGGCTTGCCATCGCGATGGCAGATGCGAGCGAAGATGCCGATGACTTTCAGGTGACGCTGTACGCCCATCAGGTCGCTGGCGCGCAGGAAGTCTTCGAAATCGGCCTGCACCGGGATGTTCAGCGCAGCGGCTTGCTGCCAGTAACTTTCCAGCCAGCCACGCACACGCTCTTCAGGCCAACTGAGGAAGGCATCCTTGAACAGGCAGGTGACGTCGTAGGTGACCGGGCCGTAGACCGCGTCCTGAAAGTCGAGCACACCGGGATTCGGTGCGCTGAGCATCAGATTGCGCGGCATGTAGTCGCGGTGCACCAACACTTTCGGCTGGGCCAGGGCGCTGTCAATCAGCAGATCGCTGACGGCTTGCCACTGTTGCTGCTGTGCTGCATCAAACTCGATGCCGAGTTCGCGCTTCACGTACCACTCGGGGAACAGTTCCAGCTCGCGGCGCAGCAGTGCCACGTCGTAACTCGGCAGTGGTGCGACCATCGGCAATTGCTGAAAAGCCAGCAGAGATTGCAAGGCATCGCTGAACAAAGCGTCGGCATTTTCACTGTCGATTACGTCGAGATAGGTCTTGTTGCCCAGGTCATTGAGCAAAAGAAATCCGCGTTCGAGGTCTTCTGCATAAATTTTCGGCACATTAATTCCGGATTTCGCCAGCAAAAAGGCGATATCCACGAACGGTTTGCAGTTTTCCTGGGGTGGCGGAGCATCCATCACGACGAAGCTGCGGCCCGCTCCTTCCCAGCGGAAATACCGCCGGAAACTCGCGTCGCTGCTGGCCGCGGTCAACGTGGCCGGGGGTACGACGCCCCAGCCCTGATCTGCAAAAAGGATTGCCAACTGTTCATCGAGCCAAACTTTCAGGTGTTGCAAGCGTACATCTTGGTCAGGCATTGCAAGGGTCTCCGACGGCGCTAGCCGTCAAGCGGGTCATGCTTTATTATCCAGCATCTTTTTCAGACCATCGAGAGGCGTGCGGCCCACACCGCGGGCAGATGGCACGCAGGAAGCCCGGACTAATAAGATGGCATTGAAATCCCCCGCGTTTCGTAAAAAATTTCCGTTGTTGGTAACCGGCAGTCTGCTGGCTATGCAACCTCTGGCCAGTCAATTCGTTGTCGCCGCCGAGCAGTATGACTGCGCCGTCTCGGCAACGGGTGGCTGGGCTTGTGCGCCCAAGACGCCGGCAGCTGCATTGCCGCCGCGTCCGGTGCATGACGGCAGTGCCGTCAGCGCCGCTGGCGAAGCCCCGGCCCAGAACGGTTCCACTTCCGACACCGGCGCCAAGCCTGTGCTGGTCACCGAAGCCAAAGGCCGCGGCCTGAAATCCCGTAGCGAAGACTACAGTCACCTCGACTGGGTTCCGCGCGAGAAGCTCACCGCCGCCCAATTGGCCGAGACCGGTCCTTACTGCTCTGGTTCCTATATCGAACCGATTCGTCCTGGCATGAATGACAAGACGAATAAAAGTGACGCACCGACCTTTATCGGCGCCAAAGCCTCGCGCTACAACACCGAAGATCAGGTGGGTACGCTGGCCGGCGACGTGGTCCTGCGTCAGGGCAGCATGCAGGTCGAGTCCGACGAGGCCAGCCTGTACCAGGCCGAGAGCCGCGCCGAACTCAACGGCGACGTGCGCATTCGCGACAACGGTGCACTGATCGTCGGCGACCACGCCGATGTGCAGCTCGATACCGGTGAAGCCAAGGTCGACAACGCCGAATACGTGCTGCACAAATCGCGCATCCGCGGTAACGCGCTGTACGCCAAACGTGCCGAAAACGCGATCATCCGCTTGAAGGACGGCACGTACACCACGTGCGAACCGAACAGCAACGCGTGGCAGCTCAAGGGCAACAACATCACCCTGAACCCGGCCACCGGCTTCGGTACCGCGACCAACGTGACACTGCGGGTCAAGGACATTCCGATCCTGTACACGCCGTACATCTACTTCCCGATCGACGACCGTCGTCAGTCGGGCTTCCTGCCGCCGACCATCGGCACCGGCAGCGACACCGGCTTCATGCTGGTCACCCCGTACTACTTCAACCTGGCACCGAACTACGATGCCACGTTGTATCCGCGCTACATGAGCAAGCGTGGCCTGTTGATGGAAGGCGAGTTCCGCTACCTGACCAAGTCCAGCGAAGGTCAGTTCGGCGCGGCGTATCTGAACGATGAAGATACCGATCGCAGCAAACAGTCTGATTACGAAAAAAATCGCTACATGTACAACTGGCAACACAAGGGTGGTCTCGACTCCCGTGTGTATACCCAGGTTGACTACACCAAGATCAGCGATCCGTACTACTTCCAGGATCTGACCACCGATCAGATCGGTGTGAAGAGCCAGGACTTCGTGAATCAGCAAGGTTCGGTGACCTATCGTGGCGACAGCTACACCGCTCGCCTGAATGCGCAGCAGTACCAATTGGCAACCGTTTCGAACATCACGCCTTACGGCCGTCTGCCGCAGATCACCTTCAATGGTCAGCTGCCGTATCACCCGGAAGGTTTGAATTTCGATTACGAGACCGAAATTGTTCGGTTCGATCGTGACCTGCAAAACGGTAACTTTACCGATGAAGATGGCACCATCTCGCCACGCCTGGATACAAACGTCCAAGGCTTGGCGCGCGCTAACGGCGACCGTCTGAATCTGAAGCCAGGCGTCAGCCTGCCGATGAACTGGACCTACGGTTTCCTGAAGCCATCGCTCAAATACCAGTACACCCAGTACCAGCTGGATCTGGACAGTATTGGCAAAGGCCAGATCGCAAATCAAACCGCTGAGCAGAACAAACTCAACGGCACCTTCGACAGCAACCAGAACCGTGGCGTACCGATTGCCAGCGTCGACAGCGGCCTGTATTTCGACCGCAACACGTCGTACTTCGGCACGAACTATCGCCAGACCCTGGAACCGCGTCTGTTCTACCTCTATGTACCCAAGGTTGATCAGGAAGACATTCCAGTATTCGACACCAGTGAATACACCTTCAACTACGCGTCGTTGTTCCGCGACAACCGCTTCTCCGGCTCCGACCGCGTCGGCGACGAGAACAAGCTGTCGTTGGGTGTGACCAGCCGCTGGATCGAAGACAACGGTTTCGAGCGTCAGCGCATCAGCGTCGGCCAGGCTTACTACTTCAAGGATCGTGAAGTACAACTGCCAGGCATCGCGTTCAAGGATCGCAAAGATGCCCAGTCCGACGTATCGCCATACGCACTGGAATACGAATACCGCTGGAACCGCGACTGGCGCACCACTGCCGACTACAACTGGGACCCGGACAGCCGCAGCCCACGTTCCGGCAGTGCGATGTTCCATTACCAGCCTGAGGACAACCCGAACAAGATCGTCAACGTCGGCTATCGCTATCGTAACGACCAGGTTCGCTACGACCAGACCACCGGCAAATGGACGGTGGGCGGTGGCGACTACGGCACCCCGGGCCAGCCTGGCTACGTGAAGGACTACTACAAGATCCAGCAGCATGACTTCTCGGTCATCTGGCCGATCGTTCCACAGTGGAGCGCGATCAGCCGCTGGCAGTACGACTACAACCGCAACCGTACGCTGGAAGCCTTCGGTGGTTTCGAGTACGACAACTGCTGCTGGAAACTTCGCCTGATCAACCGTTACTGGGTTTCCTACGACGAATTCAGTCAGGAAGCTCCGCAAAACGAAAAAGGCGACCACGGCGTCTTCCTCCAAATTGTTCTGAAGGGACTCGGCGGCCTTACCGGCGCCAAGACTGAAACCTTCCTCGACAAAGGCATCCAAGGTTATCGTCAACGTGAAGACCAAGCTTTCTGATTGTCTGCGCCCGCTGCTGCTGGGCGCGCTGTTCCTGGGTACTGCGGCCAATGCCGCAGTTCAGTCCATCGATAAAGTGGTCGCGATCGTTGATAACGACGTGGTCATGCAGAGCCAACTGGACCAGCGTGTCCACGAAGTTCAGCAGACCATCGCCAAGCGCGGGGGCGGCATGCCGCCTCCCGGCGTGCTGGATCAGCAGGTGCTCGAGCGTCTGATCGTCGAAAACCTGCAACTGCAGATCGGCGAACGTTCTGGTATCCGCATCACCGATGAAGAGCTGAACCAGGCGGTCGGCACTATCGCTCAGCGCAACAACATGACCGTGGATCAATTCCGCGCTGCTCTGGCTCACGACGGCTTGTCCTACGACGACGCCCGTGACCAGATCAAGCGCGAGATGATCATCAGCCGTGTGCGTCAGCGCCGCGTGGCAGAACGCATCCAGGTCTCGGAACAGGAAGTGAAGAACTTCCTCGCCTCCGACCTGGGCAAGATGCAACTGTCCGAAGAGCTGCACCTGGCGAACATCCTGATTCCAACGCCGGAAAGTGCCAACTCTGAAGCGATTCAGAGCGCTTATCGTCAGGCCATGGACGTTTACCAGCAACTCAAGCAAGGCGCTGACTTCGGTCAACTGGCCGTTGCCAAGTCCGGCAGCGACAACGCTCTGGAAGGCGGCGACATGGGCTGGCGTAAAGCCGCTCAACTGCCACCTCCGTTCGATCGCGAGCTGAGCAACATGGCGGTGGGTGATATCACCCAACCGGCACGCACACCAGGTGGCTTCATCATCCTGAAAGTGCTCGGCAAGCGTGGCGGTGAAACCCAGATGCGCGATGAGGTGCACGTGCGCCACATCCTGGTCAAGCCAAGCCCGATCCGCGACGAAGCCAAGACCAAAGCCCTGGTGCAATCGCTGTACGACCGTATCCTGGCTGGCGAAGACTTCGCTGAACTGGCGAAGAACTACTCCGAAGACCCGGGTTCGGCGCTCAACGGCGGCGACTTGAACTGGATCGACCCGAACGCACTGGTACCGGAATTCCGCGAAGTGATGGCCAAGACCCCACAAGGTCAGCTGTCCAAGCCGTTCCAGACTCAGTACGGCTGGCACGTTCTGGAAGTCCTTGGCCGCCGCGCCACCGACAGCACCGAGCAGGCCCGCGAGCAACAGGCAATGACCGTTCTGCGTAACAAAAAATACGATGAAGAGCTGCAAAACTGGCTGCGTCAGATTCGTGAAGAAGCCTACGTAGAAATCAAACTCCCTGGTGCAGACCAGGCAGCGCAGTGAAACCCAAGCGTTTCGCGCTGACACCCGGCGAACCAGCCGGCATCGGTCCCGACCTGTGCCTGCTGCTCGCCTCGCAAGCCCAGCCACACCCCCTGATTGCCATCACCAGCCGCGACCTGCTCCTCGAGCGGGCCGCGCAGCTGGGGCTGGCCGTCACTTTGCTGGAGGTGGCGCCAGATCACTGGCCGGATGTACCGGCACCCGCCGGCAGCCTGTACGTCTGGGATACCCCGCTCAGCGCCCCCGTGGTTGCCGGGCAACTGGACAAGGCTAACGCTGCATTCGTTCTGGAAACCCTGACCCGCGCCGGCAACGGCTGTCTGAACGGCGATTTCGCCGGGATGATCACCGCTCCGGTACACAAAGGCGTGATCAACGAATCAGGCATCCCGTTCTCCGGGCATACGGAATTCCTCGCCGACCTGACCCATACCGCACAAGTGGTGATGATGCTCGCCACTCGCGGTTTGCGCGTGGCGCTGGTCACCACCCACCTGCCGCTGCGCGAGATTGCCGATGCAATCACCCCTGATCGGCTGGAGCGGGTCACACGGATTCTGCACGCCGACCTGCAAGACAAATTCGGCATCGCCCAGCCACGCATCCTGGTCTGCGGGCTCAACCCGCACGCCGGTGAAGGCGGACACCTGGGCCATGAAGAAATCGACATCATCGAACCTACATTAGAGCGCCTGCGCGGCGAGGGCATGGACCTTCGTGGCCCGCTGCCTGCCGACACTCTGTTTACCCCCAAATATCTGGAGCACTGCGATGCAGTGCTGGCGATGTACCACGACCAGGGCCTGCCCGTGCTGAAGTACAAAGGCTTCGGCGCCGCGGTCAACATTACCCTTGGCCTGCCGATCATCCGCACCTCGGTCGATCATGGCACCGCCCTGGATCTGGCCGGCAGCGGCAAGATCGACACCGGCAGCCTGCAGGTCGCCCTGGAAACCGCCTACCAGATGGCCGAGACCCGTTTATGACCGAGCAATACCAACACAAGGCGCGCAAACGCTTTGGCCAGAACTTCCTGCACGATGCCGGCGTCATCGACCGCATCCTGCGCTCCATCAGCGCCAAATCCGGCGACCGCATGCTGGAAATCGGCCCGGGCCAGGGCGCACTGACGGCTGGCCTGCTCAACTCCGGCGCGCAACTCGACGTGGTGGAACTGGACAAGGACCTGATCCCGATCCTCAACCAGCAGTTTGCCGGCAAGAGCAACTTCAACCTGCATCAGGGCGATGCGCTGAAGTTCGACTTCAATACACTGAACGCCGCGCCGAACAGCCTGCGCGTGGTCGGCAACCTGCCGTATAACATCTCCACGCCGCTGATTTTCCACCTGCTGAATAACGCCGGCATCATTCGCGACATGCACTTCATGCTGCAGAAAGAAGTGGTCGAACGTCTGGCCGCTGGCCCGGGTGGCGGTGACTGGGGTCGTCTGTCGATCATGGTTCAGTACCATTGCCGCGTGGAACACCTGTTCAACGTCGGCCCGGGCGCGTTCAACCCGCCGCCGAAGGTCGACTCGGCCATCGTCCGTCTGGTGCCGCACGCCGTATTGCCGCACCCGGCCAAGGATCATCGCCTGCTCGAGCGCGTGGTACGCGAAGCGTTCAACCAGCGCCGCAAGACCCTGCGCAACACCCTCAAGCAATTGATGACCGCTGCCGAGATCGAAGCCGCCGGCGTCGATGGCAGCCTGCGCCCCGAGCAACTGGACCTGGCCGCATTCGTGCGCCTGGCCGACAAGCTCAGCGAACAAGCCCCGCAAGCCCCCGCCGCCGACTGACCGGCGATGAACGCTATCGGGCAGGACGCCACTCTGGTTTACTGCCCGATACTTGCCTAGACTGATTCCCCATCAGCTACGCCTCGCGTTCCGCTTTGCTTAAGGCCCTTTTGCATGTCCGATTCTCGCTATCAGGTCGATGTCAGTGTCGTCACCCACTATCTGGCAGACCAATCGCAACCCGAGCACAACCGCTTCGCCTTCGCCTACACCATCACCGTGCAAAACAATGGCGCGCTCCCGGCCAAGCTGTTGTCGCGGCATTGGGTGATCACCGACGGTGACGGGCATGTCGAAGAAGTGCGCGGCGCCGGTGTCGTCGGCCAGCAACCGCTGATCGACACAGGCAAGAGCCACACTTACAGCAGCGGCACAGTGATGACCACCAAGGTCGGCACCATGCAGGGCTCTTATGAAATGGTCGCCGACGACGGCAAGCATTTCGACGCGATCATCAAGCCTTTCCGCCTCGCCGTACCCGGAGCCTTGCACTGATGACGACGTACGCCGTCGGCGACCTGCAAGGCTGCCTCGAACCGCTCAAATGTCTGCTCAAGCAAGTGGCTTTCGACCCGAAGCTCGATCGGCTGTGGCTGGTCGGCGACCTGGTCAACCGCGGCCCGCAATCGCTGGAGACCCTGCGTTTTCTCTACGGCATGCGCGACTCGCTGGTTTGCGTACTGGGTAACCATGACCTGCACCTGCTCGCTGCGGCCAACAACATTGAGCGCCTGAAGAAGTCCGATACCCTGCGCGAGATCATTGAAGCCCCCGACGCGGCCGATCTGCTCGAGTGGCTGCGCCAGCAAAAGCTCATGCACTACGACGAGCAACGCGAAATTGCCATGGTGCATGCGGGCATCCCTCCGCAGTGGTCCTTGCGCAAGGCCCTGAAGTACGCGGCCGAGGCCGAAGCGGCACTGCGTGACGACAACCTGTTTCCGCTTTACCTGGACGGCATGTACGGCAATGAGCCGGCGAAATGGGACAGCGAGCTCACGGGCGTGACCCGCCTGCGCGTCATCACCAACTATTTCACCCGCATGCGCTTCTGCACCGCCGAGGGCAAGCTCGACCTCAAGAGCAAGGAAGGCCTCGATACCGCCCCGCCCGGCTACAAACCGTGGTTCCAGCACAAGGAGCGCAAGACCCGCGGCCTGCGGATCATCTTCGGTCACTGGGCTGCGCTGGAAGGCGATGTCCACGAACCGGGCATCTCGGCACTGGACACCGGTTGTGTCTGGGGCGGCAGCCTGACCCTGATGAACGTCGACAGCGGCGAACGCGTGTCCTGCAAGTGCGATGAACACGGCGGCCTTGCACCATCAGTCGCACCACTTATCCCCGAAACGTCGCCAGTCAGCGCGCCGCGTTAGACTGCGCATTCTGCCGAGCAACAGGAACCCGCCATGAGCGAATTCAAACGAATCCCCCCGGAACAGGCCCAGGCCCTGCGTGAACAAGGCGCAGTCGTGGTTGATGTCCGTGATCCCGCCACCTTTGCCGCACTGCATATCAGTGGCTCGAAGCATTTGGACAACCATTCCTTGCACGCTTTTATCCAGGGCGCCGACCTTGATGCACCGACTGTCGTCGTTTGCTATCACGGCAATTCCAGCCAGGGTGCCGCCGCGTATCTGATCAGCCAGGGCTTCTCCGACGTCTACAGCATGGACGGCGGTTTCGAGTTGTGGCGTACGACTTATCCTGCAGAAACCGCGCAAGGCACGCCCGAATAATTTTTTTTGTCACGCGCAGGCCCCGGCTGCCGTGGGCCTGCGCGGGGCAGACGAACGGTCTGCCACAACTAATTACGTATCTCGCCTTTACCTCTCGAATTCCCAACTATCCTTAAGCCCAGGCCATCCAAAACAGGGGAGAGCCGGTACACCGGCGCACGGGTCATCGGGAGTGACTTTCAAGGTTGTCGACCGCGAAAGTGTTCTGGGGGGTAAACAAGTGGCCACAGCGGCTGCTTGCCAGCATCGACTGAGTGATCCGGCGTCGGCTCCACGTATCGAGCGAGGTGACGTCATGAGTATCTTTAGCCACTTCCAACAACGCTTCGAGTCCACACGCCAGGAAGAACTCTCGCTGCAAGAGTACCTGGAGCTGTGCAAGAAAGACCGGAGCGCCTACGTTTCCGCAGCCGAGCGTCTATTGATGGCCATCGGCGAACCGGAACTGCTCGACACATCGACCAATTCGAGGCTGTCGCGCATCTTCTCCAACAAGGTGATCCGTCGCTATCCGGCCTTTGAAGACTTCCACGGGATGGAAGAATGCATCGACCAGATCGTCTCGTATTTCCGCCATGCCGCCCAAGGCCTGGAAGAGAAGAAACAGATCCTCTATCTGCTCGGCCCCGTCGGTGGCGGTAAATCGTCCCTGGCCGAGAAGCTGAAACAGCTGATGGAAAAGGTGCCCTTCTACGCGATCAAGGGTTCGCCGGTATTCGAATCGCCCTTGGGTCTGTTCAACGCCACCGAAGATGGCGCGATCCTCGAGGAAGACTTCGGCATCCCACGGCGCTACCTGAACACCATCATGTCGCCCTGGGCGACCAAACGCCTGGCCGAATTCGGCGGCGACATCAGCCAGTTCCGCGTGGTCAAGTTGTACCCGTCGATCCTCAATCAGATCGCCGTGGCGAAAACCGAACCGGGCGACGAGAACAACCAGGACATCTCGGCGCTGGTGGGTAAGGTCGACATTCGCAAACTCGAGGAATACCCACAGAACGACGCCGACGCCTACAGCTACTCCGGTGCGCTGTGCCGGGCCAACCAGGGCCTGATGGAGTTCGTCGAAATGTTCAAGGCACCGATCAAGGTGCTGCACCCATTGCTGACCGCTACCCAGGAAGGCAACTACAACAGTACCGAAGGACTGGGGGCGATTCCGTTCACCGGGATCCTGCTCGCACACTCCAACGAATCGGAGTGGCACACCTTCCGCAACAACAAGAACAACGAAGCCTTCATCGACCGGATCTACATCGTCAAAGTGCCGTACTGCCTGCGCGTCAGCGACGAGGTGAAGATCTACGACAAGTTGCTGTTCAACAGTTCGCTGGCCAAGGCGCATTGCGCACCGGACACCTTGAAGATGCTGGCGCAGTTCACCGTGCTGTCGCGCCTCAAGGAGCCGGAAAACTCCAACATCTATTCGAAGATGCGCGTCTACGACGGGGAAAACCTCAAGGACACCGATCCAAAGGCCAAGTCGATTCAGGAGTACCGCGACTCGGCCGGCGTCGACGAGGGCATGAACGGCCTGTCGACCCGGTTTGCATTCAAGATCCTGTCCAAGGTGTTCAACTTCGATCCGCATGAAATCGCCGCCAACCCGGTGCACCTGCTGTATGTGCTGGAACAGCAGATCGAACAGGAACAGTTCCAGGCCGAGACCCGCGAACGCTACCTGCGCTACCTCAAGGAATACCTGGCGCCGCGTTATATCGAATTCATCGGCAAGGAGATCCAGACCGCGTACCTGGAGTCTTACAGCGAATACGGGCAAAACATCTTCGACCGCTACGTGCTGTATGCGGACTTCTGGATTCAGGATCAGGAATACCGCGACCCGGAAACCGGCGAGATTCTCAACCGTGTCGCCCTGAACGAAGAACTGGAGAAAATCGAGAAACCGGCCGGCATCAGCAATCCGAAGGATTTCCGCAACGAGATCGTCAACTTCGTATTGCGCGCCCGAGCCAACAACAACGGCAAGAACCCGACCTGGCTCAGCTACGAAAAACTGCGGGTGGTCATCGAGAAGAAAATGTTCTCGAACACCGAAGACCTGCTGCCAGTCATCAGCTTCAATGCCAAGGCCAGCAAAGAGGATCAACAGAAACACAACGACTTCGTTACTCGAATGGTCGAACGCGGCTACACCGACAAACAGGTACGACTGCTGTCCGAGTGGTACCTGCGGGTCCGGAAGTCGCAGTGAAGCAGTTGCAAGCTTCTAGCTATCAGCTGCAAGAACAAAGCGCGTAACCCACAGATGCCCGGGAACCTGCTTTTACTTGCAGCTTGAAGCTCACAACTTGAAGCTGCCCGGAGGGCTTCCTATGAGTTATGTGATCGACCGACGTCTCAATGGCAAGAACAAGAGCACGGTGAATCGCCAGCGCTTCCTGCGGCGTTACCGTGATCACATCAAGAAGGCTGTCGAAGAGGCGGTCAGCCGGCGTTCCATCACCGATATGGAACACGGCGAACAGATCAGCATTCCCGGTCGCGACATCGACGAACCGGTGCTTCACCACGGTCGCGGCGGCAAGCAGACCGTGGTTCATCCCGGCAACAAGGAATTCACTGCCGGCGAACATATCGCCCGTCCACCGGGGGGTGGCGGCGGACGCGGTCCGGGCAAGGCCGGCAATTCCGGCGAGGGCATGGACGAGTTCGTCTTCCAGATCACCCAGGAAGAATTCCTCGAATTCATGTTCGAAGACCTCGAACTGCCGAATCTGGTGAAACGCAACCTCAGTGGTACCGACACGTTCAAGACTGTGCGCGCCGGGATCAGCAACGAGGGTAACCCGTCGCGGATCAACATCATCCGCACCCTGCGCTCGGCTCATGCCAGGCGCATTGCGCTGTCCGGCAGCAGCCGTGCCAAACTGCGCGAGGCCAAAGAGGAACTGGCGCGATTAAAGCGTGAAGAGCCGGATAACTTCGGCGATATTCAGGATCTCGAAGCAGAAATCGAAAAACTCAGTGCGCGCATTCATCGCGTGCCGTTCCTCGACACCTTCGACCTCAAGTACAACCTGCTGATCAAGCAACCCAACCCCAGCTCGAAAGCGGTGATGTTCTGCCTGATGGACGTTTCCGGCTCGATGACCCAGGCGACCAAAGACATCGCCAAACGCTTTTTCATCCTGTTGTACCTGTTCCTCAAGCGTAACTACGACAAGATCGACGTCGTGTTCATCCGCCACCACACCAGCGCCCGGGAAGTGGACGAGGAAGAGTTCTTCTATTCACGGGAAACCGGCGGCACCATCGTCTCCAGCGCGCTGAAGCTGATGCAGGAGATCATGGCCGAGCGCTACCCGAGCAACGAATGGAACATCTATGCCGCGCAGGCTTCCGACGGCGACAACTGGAACGATGACTCGCCAATCTGCCGCGACATCCTGATCAACCAGATCATGCCGTTTGTGCAGTACTACACTTATGTGGAGATCACTCCGCGCGAGCATCAGGCCCTCTGGTACGAATACGAACGCATTGCCGAAGCCTTTTCCGACACGTTTGCCCAGCAGCAGCTGGTCTCGGCCGGGGATATCTATCCGGTCTTCCGTGAACTCTTCCAGCGCAGGTTAGTGACATGACCGCCAAAGAGCAGAAACGCCAACCCATCTCCACCGGCTCCGAATGGACGTTCGAGCTGATCCAGGCCTACGACCGCGAAATCGCCCGGATTGCGGCCGGCTACGCGCTGGATACCTATCCCAACCAGATCGAAGTGATCACCGCCGAGCAGATGATGGATGCCTATGCCTCGGTCGGCATGCCACTGGGCTATCACCACTGGTCCTACGGCAAACACTTCCTCAGTACCGAGAAATCCTACAGCCGCGGCCAGATGGGGCTGGCCTACGAAATCGTGATCAACTCGGACCCGTGCATCGCCTACCTGATGGAGGAAAACACCATCTGCATGCAGGCGCTGGTGGTCGCTCACGCGTGCTACGGGCACAACAGTTTCTTCAAGGGCAACTACCTGTTCCGCACCTGGACTGACGCCAGCTCGATCATCGATTACCTGGTGTTCGCCAAGCAGTACATCATGCAATGCGAAGAGCGCCACGGTATCGACGCGGTGGAGGACCTGCTCGACTCCTGCCATGCGCTGATGAACTACGGGGTCGACCGCTACAAGCGCCCGTATCCGATTTCCGCCGAGGAAGAACGCCGGCGGCAGAAGGATCGCGAAGAGCACATGCAGAAGCAGATCAACGATCTATGGCGCACCATCCCCAAAGGCGCGGACAAATACAGCGACAAGGACAACGCGCGCTTCCCGGCCGAGCCTCAGGAAAACATCCTGTACTTCATCGAGAAACACGCGCCGCTACTGGAGCCGTGGCAACGGGAGATCGTGCGGATCGTACGCAAGATCGCCCAGTATTTTTATCCACAGCGCCAGACTCAGGTGATGAACGAAGGCTGGGCCACGTTCTGGCACTACACGCTGATGAACGACCTGTACGACGAGGGCCTGGTGACCGACGGCTTCATGATGGAATTCCTCACCTCGCACACCAGCGTGGTGTTCCAGCCCGGCTTCGACAGTCCTTACTACAACGGGATCAACCCCTACGCACTGGGTTTCGCGATGTATCGCGACATCCGCCGCATGTGCGAAAACCCCACCGAGGAAGACCGGCGCTGGTTCCCGGACATCGCCGGTTCCGACTGGCTGTCGAGCATCAAGTTCGCCATGAGCAGCTTCAAGGATGAGAGTTTCATCCTGCAATACCTGTCACCGAAGGTGATCCGTGACCTGAAACTGTTCAGCATTCTTGATGACGATCAGAAGGACGATTTGCTGGTACCGGCGATCCATGACGAAACCGGCTACCGGATCATCCGCGAAACCCTGGCTGCGCAGTACAACCTCGGCAACCGCGAGCCCAACGTGCAGATCTACAGCATCGACCGGCGCGGCGACCGCTCGCTGACCCTGCGTCACCAGCAACATGACCGCAAACCCTTGGGCGACTCCACCGACGAGGTACTGAAACATCTGCACCGCTTGTGGGGCTTCGATATTCATCTGGAAACCCTGCAGGGTGACCAGATCATGAAAACCCACCATGTACCACCGCGAAGTGAACACAGCGAAGGCGATTACGGTCGGCTCGACCTGGCCGTGATTCATCTTTAGATGCGGCTCTGACCTCCGAAAGTCCGGCGCAAGGGTTATCCTGTCGGGCTAACGGAGGTTTTTTATGCAGATTTTCAAGGTTGGCGGTGCGGTGCGCGATCGCTTGCTCGGCTTACCGGTAACCGATATTGATTGGGTGGTGGTCGGCGCCACGGCAGACGAGATGCTCGCCAAGGGTTATCGCCCGGTTGGAGCGGATTTTCCGGTATTCCTTCACCCCAAGACCGGCGAGGAATACGCCCTCGCCCGCACCGAACGCAAAAGCGGTCGCGGTTATGGCGGCTTCACCTTTCACGCCAGCCCCGAAGTCACCCTCGAAGAAGACCTGATCCGCCGTGATCTGACGATCAACGCGATCGCCGAGGACGACCAGCAAAACCTGACCGATCCGTATCATGGCCAGCGCGATCTCGAAGCGCGCATCCTGCGCCACGTTTCCCCCGCATTCGCCGAAGATCCGCTCCGTGTGCTGCGCGTTGCGCGCTTTGCTGCCCGATATGCCAGTCTTGGCTTCACTGTCGCACCAGAAACACTGGAACTGATGCGCCAGCTCAGTGAGTCCGGTGAACTGCAGGCGCTGACCGCCGAACGCAGCTGGAAAGAAATCTCCCGCGCACTGATGGAAGATCAGCCGCAGGTATTCATCCAGGTGCTGCGCGACTGTGGCGCCTTGAAAGTATTGATGCCGGAAGTCGACGCGCTGTTCGGCGTACCGCAACCGGAAGCGCATCACCCGGAAATCGATACCGGCCTGCACACTCTCAGCGTTCTGGAGCAATCAGCGCTGCACGAACAACCGCTAACGGTACGCTGGGCTTGTCTGCTGCATGACCTCGGCAAAGGCCTGACGCCGGAAGAAGAGTGGCCACGACATATCGCCCATGAACACACCGGGCTGAAGCTGATCAAAGCGGTCAACGAACGCTTCAAGGCACCGAAGGACTGCCAGGAACTGGCGTTGCTAGTCGGCGAGTACCACACCCATGGCCACCGCGCCCTGGAGCTGAAGGCGTCGACCTTGCTGGAGCTGCTGCAGAGCTTTGACGTGTATCGCCGCCCGCAGCGTTTTGAGGAATTCATCGTCGCCTGCGAGATGGATGCCCGTGGACGCAAGGGCCTGGAGCAACGCAGTTACCCACAGGCGGATTATCTGCGCGGCGCTGCCAAGGCTGCACGGGAAGTCGCGGTGCAGCCGTTGCTGGAGAAGGGATTCAAAGGCCCGGAACTGGGCGAAGCGCTGAAGCGAGAACGACTGAAGGCGCTAAAAGCCTACAAAGACGAGGCGTCAGCCTGAAAAGCTTCGCGAGCAAGCCCGCTCCCACAAGGAGAATGCATTCCAAATGTGGGAGCGGGCCTGCTCGCGAAGGCGTCCGTCAGATCAACGCAAATCCGAAGGCGTGAGCTGCTCGCCTCGCCATTCAAATCCCACCGGCGCCAACACCTGATCAATCTGCGCCTCGGCCCACAACGTCGCGAAGCTTTTTCCCCCACCTGGATGTACCCGATCCGGCGCAATCAGCGACAGCGGCCACAGCACAAAGGCGTTTTTCAGGATTTCGGCACGCGGCAGAATCAAGCCGTCGAAGTTACCGGTCAGATCGCCGTATAACAGCACGTCGATATCCAGCGGTAGCCCCTTGCGATCCGGCGCGTAGCGACCGTTATCGGCTTCGATGAATTTCAGGCGCCGATCCAGCTCCATCAACGGCAGATCGGTCAGCGCCGAGACCACGAAATTGTAGAACGGCCCGCTCTTGATCCCCACCGGCTGACTCTCGAACACCGCCGAACAGCGGATATCCACCAGAAACGTCGCCAATGCGTCGAGTCCGGCGCGCAAATGGGTTTCGCGCTCGATATTGCTACCGAGCCCGAGGTACACCTGAGTCAGCGACATCCGCGCTCGATCTCCACACCCACGCCACCCTTGGCGGCCGGCACGGCGCCAGGTTTAGTCAGCTTCAGACGAACCCAGGTGATCTTGAATTCGGCCATCAGCACTTCGACCAGACGCTCGGCAAAGGTCTCGACCAGTTGATACTGCGCCTGCTCGGCAAAGGCCTGGATGCGCGTGGAAACGCTGGCGTAATCGAGCGCCAGGGTCAGGTCGTCACCGGCCGCTGCCGGGCGATTGTCCCAGGCGAAGCTCAGATCAAGACGCAAGCACTGTCGGATGCCGCGCTCCCAGTCGTAGGCACCGATCACGGTGTCAACTTCCAGGCCCTCGATAAACACTCTGTCCAAGCACTTTTCTCCGCTGCACGACAAGGGCGCAATGCGCCGTTAGAATCAGGGCGTCCTCGCCCGGAATGGTTAGCATGTTTTGGTTAGTGGCGATCCTCGCCTACCTGCTCGGCTCTCTGTCCTTCGCCATTTTGCTCAGCCGCCTGACCGGAAATCCGGATCCGCGAATGAGTGGCTCGGGTAATGCCGGCGCCACCAACATGCTGCGCCTGGCCGGTCGCAAACTGGCGATCCTGACCCTGCTGGGTGATCTGTGCAAAGGCTTGGTACCGGTGCTGATCGCAGCGGCCATAGGCCTTTCGCTGCAGGATCAGGCCTGGATCGGCGTGTGCGCCGTGATCGGTCACCTGTTCCCGCTGTATTTCCGTTTTCGCGGCGGCAAAGGCGTCGCCACGGCTGCCGGCATGTTGCTGGGCCTGTATCCGCCCGCCGCACTGCTGGCGGTGTGTGCCTGGCTGCTGACGTTCTACCTGACCCGCACCAGCTCGCTGGCGGCGCTGATTGCCACGCCCCTGACCCTGCCCTTGCTTGCGTGGCAAGAACCGGAGGCGCTACTGCCGATGAGCGCGTTGACGCTACTGATCGTCTGGCGCCACCGCGGCAATCTACGCGACCTGTTTGCCGGGCGCGAACGGCATTTTTAAATACCCCTCAGCCACACCGCCCATCACAGTGCCGACAACTGCTCCATCGGCCAGCGCGCCTGCACGCTGATCGCCAGACTTTCCTGCTGACCGGCCTGCAAACGCTGGCAACCGGCAAACGCGATCATCGCGCCATTGTCGGTGCAGAACTCGGGACGGGCATAGAACACCTCGCCCTGCATGTCGCCGAGCATCTTTTCCAGCGATGCGCGCAACGCCTTGTTGGCGCTGACGCCGCCAGCGATCACCAGACGCTTCATTCCCGCATGTTTCAGCGCGCGCTTGCACTTGATGGTCAAAGTCTCCACCACGGCCTGCTGGAACGCCAGCGCGATGTCGCAACGGGCTTGCTCGCTGTCGTCCCCGACGCTGACGCATTGCTGCCAGGTGTTGAGGGCAAAGGTTTTCAGACCGCTGAAGCTGAAATCCAGACCCGGGCGATCACACATCGGACGCGGGAAGGTGAAACGCCCTGCGACGCCCTTCTCGGCCAGCTTGGCGATTTCCGGCCCGCCCGGATAATTGAGGCCCATCATTTTCGCAGTCTTGTCGAACGCTTCGCCGGCAGCATCGTCGAGCGTCTCGCCGAGCAGGCTGTATTGGCCAATGCCATCGACCTGAACCAGCTGCGTATGACCACCGGAAACCAACAAAGCGACGAACGGGAATTCCGGCGGTTTTGGCTCCAGCATTGGCGCCAGCAAGTGGCCTTCCATATGGTGCACTCCGAGTGCCGGAATACCCCAGGCAAACGCCAGCGCCTGCGCGCATGAGGCACCGACCAGCAGCGCTCCGACCAGGCCCGGGCCCGCGGTGTAGGCGATCGCGTCGATCTCGGTCGGCACGCAGTCAGCCTCGGCCAACACCTGACGAATCAAGGGCAGCATGCGCTTTACGTGGTCACGCGAGGCCAGCTCCGGCACCACACCGCCATAAATGCGGTGCAGGTCGATCTGACTGAACAGCGCGTCGGCCAGCAGGCCGCGTTCGCTGTCGTATAATGCGACGCCGGTTTCGTCGCAGGAAGTTTCTAATCCCAGTACTAGCATGGGTTTGCGCCTTGTTTAGGCTGAATTCGAAGGCGCGCATAATAGTCGCCATGCGATGCCCCGACTAGCGGTTTTCGATCAGAGGCTTTGCATTCCGAGCGATGAGGGGTTAACATCCGCAACCCTTAAAAACCGACGTCTTCAAGTGCTCTTTTGCCGCGAGGATGTTGACCCCGGTAATGAATGAAGGTAGCTCTGGATGCCAGCCGTCAAAGTTAAAGAGAACGAACCCTTCGACGTAGCTCTGCGTCGTTTCAAGCGCTCCTGCGAAAAAGCCGGTGTACTGGCTGAAGTTCGTAGCCGCGAATTTTACGAGAAGCCAACTTCTGAGCGTAAGCGCAAAGCAGCAGCCGCTGTTAAGCGTCACGCCAAGAAAGTTCAGCGCGAACAGCGCCGCGCCGTTCGTCTGTACTAATACACAGACGATCGTAGCAAGCTTCTTGCCTAAGCCCGGCCCTCAGCCGGGCTAATGGCATTTGCGTAAAACGCTTGATGCTTCACCGTCGAAGCCGCACATGCGATCGAGACAAAACCGCTTCACCGCGTCAGGCCTGGCTCTTTTGCCAGCGGTGCACGTCTTTTCTGACGAGCCTTTCAAGGCTACTGACGAGCACACCCACTGATTCCTCTCACGACGATCAGCCCAAGGCACCTGCATGCGTGCCCGTTTTATTGAGCTATCCGAGGCCATTTATCGGCCGTCAGCGGATTCAGCGCAACACTTTCAAATAGTCGAAGACTGATAGGCACTAACGTCAGTGGATTTTCGGCAGATACACTTCCCGACAGCGATCACGCAAACGACACCGGTCGAGCAGCCCATTTTGTGCGCCTCACTCAAGACCTGCGTCCGGCCGCCCTTCGCATCGGACTCATTACAAGCACAGACGAGAACGCCATGGCCGGGCTGATTCCCCAGAGCTTTATTGACGACCTCCTGAACCGCACCGACATCGTCGACGTGGTCAGCTCGCGTGTGCAACTGAAAAAGGCCGGCAAGAACTACACCGCCTGCTGCCCGTTTCATAAAGAGAAAACCCCGTCGTTCAGCGTCAGCCCCGACAAGCAGTTCTATTACTGCTTCGGCTGCGGCGCCGGCGGCAACGCCCTCGGCTTTCTCATGGACCACGACAACCTGGATTTCCCACAGGCCGTCGAGGACCTGGCCAAAGCCGCCGGCATGGAAATCCCCCGCGAGGAAAGCGGTCGCCCGCACAAACCGCGGCAACCGACCGATTCGCCACTGTATCCGCTGCTCACCGCCGCCGCCGATTTTTACCGGCAGGCGCTCAAGAGCCATCCCGCACGCAAAGCCGCCGTGGATTACCTCAAGGGCCGTGGCCTGACTGGCGAGATCGCCCGGGACTTCGGCCTGGGTTTCGCACCGCCGGGCTGGGACAATCTGTTCAAGCATTTGAGCAGCGACACGTTGCAGCAGAAAGCCATGATCGACGCCGGCCTGCTGATCGAGAACGCTGAAACCGGCAAACGCTATGACCGCTTTCGCGATCGCGTGATGTTCCCGATCCGTGATACCCGTGGCCGGATCATCGCTTTCGGCGGCCGGGTACTGGGTGACGACAAGCCGAAATACCTGAACTCGCCGGAAACCCCGGTATTCCATAAAGGCCAGGAACTCTACGGCCTCTATGAAGCACGCAAGAACAACCGCAATCTCGATGAAATCATCGTCGTCGAGGGTTACATGGACGTCATCGCTCTGGCCCAGCAAGGCTTGCGCAATGCCGTCGCGACCCTGGGCACAGCGACCAGCGAAGAACACCTCAAGCGCCTGTTTCGCGTCGTGCCGAACGTTCTGTTCTGTTTCGACGGCGACCAGGCCGGACGCAACGCCGCATGGCGCGCCCTGGAAGCGACGCTTCCGTGCCTGCAGGATGGACGCCGCGCGCGCTTCCTGTTTCTTCCGGAAGGCGAAGACCCGGACACCCTGGTTCGCGCCGAAGGCACTGACGCTTTCAAGGCACGCATCAATCAGCATGCGCAGCCGCTGGCAGACTATTTCTTCCAGCAACTGACCGAGGAAGCCGATCCGCGCTCGCTCGAAGGCAAGGCTCACATGGCCACCCTCGCCGCACCGTTGATCGACAAAGTGCCGGGCGCCAACCTGCGCATCCTGATGCGTCAGCGCCTGACCGAAATCACCGGTCTGAGCAGCGAAACCGTCAGTCAGCTGGCACAAAGCGCACCACAGGAAGCGCCGCCCGCCTACGATCCGGGCATCGATTACGACGCAATGCCGGACTACAGCGACTACCATCAGCCGCAGGCACAGGATATGTACGTGCCGCAGCAAGAGTGGACGCCAAAGAAACCCGGCGCCGGCGGCAAGAAATGGGACAAGAAACCCTGGGACAAGAACGGCAAGCGCGGCGGTGAGCGCGATCAACAGCGCCCACGCACGCCGATTGGCGTCGAGTCGCCAACCCTGACCGCCCTGCGTACATTGCTGCACCACCCGCAACTGGCCAAACGCGTTGAAGACGCCGGACACATTGCGGACGAAAATCAGACCAACGCACAGTTACTTGTGGCGCTGCTCGAGGCCGTACAGAAGAATCCCAAGCTAAACTCATTTCAGTTGATCGCGCGATGGCACGGCACTGAACAAGGTCGGTTGCTCAAGGCACTGGCGGAAAAGGAGTGGCTGATTGACGGAGAAAACCTTGAACAACAGTTTTTCGACACCATTACTAGCTTGTCAGCCCGCCAACGCGAGCGAAATCTGGAACAGTTGCTCAGGAAAGCGCGTCAAAGCGAACTGAGCGCCGAAGAGAAAAATCAACTGCGCGACCTTCTAAGTCGCAATGTTTCCGCATCAAACCCGACCTCAACTGGCGCGTGAGGTCATAGCTCAGGTATAATCCTCGGCTTGTTTTTTGCCCGCCAAGACCTTCAGTGGATAGGGTGTTATGTCCGGAAAAGCGCAACAGCAGTCTCGTATTATTGAGTTGATCAAACTGGGTCGTGAGCAGAAGTATCTGACTTACGCCGAGGTCAACGACCACCTGCCCGAGGATATTTCAGATCCGGAGCAGGTGGAAGACATCATCCGCATGATTAACGACATGGGGATCCCCGTACACGAGAGTGCTCCGGATGCGGACGCCCTTATGTTGGCCGACGCCGATACCGACGAGGCCGCTGCGGAAGAAGCAGCCGCCGCGTTGGCAGCGGTGGAGACCGATATCGGTCGCACCACTGACCCTGTGCGCATGTATATGCGTGAGATGGGTACGGTCGAGCTTCTGACTCGTGAAGGCGAAATCGAAATCGCCAAACGTATCGAAGAAGGCATCCGTGAAGTGATGAGCGCAATCGCGCACTTCCCTGGCACGGTTGACCACATTCTCTCCGAGTACACTCGCGTCACCACCGAAGGTGGTCGCCTGTCCGACGTTCTGAGCGGTTACATCGACCCGGACGACGGCATTGCGCCGCCGGCTGCCGAAGTGCCACCGCCGATCGACGCGAAAGCCGCCAAGGCTGACGACGATACCGACGACGATGACGCCGAAGCTTCGGATGACGAAGAAGAAGCCGAAAGCGGTCCGGATCCGGTCATCGCTGCCCAGCGTTTCGGCGCTGTGGCCGATCAGATGGAAATCACCCGCAAGGCCCTGAAAAAGCACGGTCGTCACAACAAGGCAGCGGTTGCCGAGTTGCTGGTCCTGGCCGAGCTGTTCATGCCGATCAAACTGGTACCGAAGCAATTCGAAGCCCTGGTCGAGCGTGTTCGCAGTGCCCTGGATCGTCTGCGTCAGCAAGAGCGCGCGATCATGCAACTGTGCGTACGTGATGCACGTATGCCACGCGCCGATTTCCTGCGTCAGTTCCCAGGCAATGAAGTCGACGAAAGCTGGTCCGACGCCTTGGCCAAAGGCAAGAGCAAATACGCCGAAGCCATTGGTCGCGTACAGCCGGATATCATTCGTTGCCAGCAGAAGCTGACCGCGCTGGAAACCGAGACCGGTCTGACCATCGCTGAAATCAAGGACATCAACCGTCGCATGTCGATCGGTGAGGCCAAGGCCCGCCGCGCGAAGAAAGAGATGGTTGAAGCCAACTTGCGTCTGGTGATCTCGATCGCCAAGAAGTACACCAACCGCGGCCTGCAATTCCTCGATCTGATCCAGGAAGGCAACATCGGCCTGATGAAAGCGGTGGACAAGTTCGAATACCGTCGTGGTTACAAGTTCTCGACTTATGCCACCTGGTGGATCCGTCAGGCGATCACTCGCTCGATCGCCGACCAGGCCCGCACCATCCGTATTCCGGTGCACATGATCGAGACGATCAACAAGCTCAACCGCATTTCCCGCCAGATGCTGCAGGAAATGGGTCGCGAACCGACCCCGGAAGAGCTGGGCGAACGCATGGAAATGCCTGAGGACAAGATCCGCAAGGTATTGAAGATCGCTAAAGAGCCGATCTCCATGGAAACCCCGATCGGTGATGACGAAGACTCTCATCTGGGTGACTTCATCGAAGACTCGACCATGCAGTCGCCAATCGATGTTGCAACCGTTGAAAGCCTGAAAGAAGCGACCCGCGAAGTGCTGTCCGGCCTCACTGCCCGTGAAGCCAAGGTACTGCGCATGCGCTTCGGTATCGACATGAACACCGACCACACACTCGAAGAAGTGGGCAAACAGTTTGACGTAACGCGTGAGCGGATCCGTCAGATTGAAGCCAAGGCGCTGCGCAAGCTGCGCCACCCGACGCGAAGCGAGCATCTGCGCTCCTTCCTCGACGAGTGATACCAGAACCCCCGGCCCAGGCCGGGGGTTTTGTTTATGGGCAGATTAAATCCCTCTCACCGCCCCTCCCCTGCATACCCCGTCTACACTCGAAAACAATGAATCCCGTGCCATAACGAGACGGTTATGCCCAGACTGGCGCCCTTGCTTTTCTTGCTGTCACTGATGATCTGGACCGCAACGGCTGACGCGCTGACTCTGACCGATGAAGAACGTAGCTGGCTGGCGGCTCACCCGGACTTACGCCTGGGTGTCGATGCTTCGTGGCCGCCTTTCGAGTTCCGCGATGATGAAAACCGCTATCAGGGCCTGGCCGCCGACTATATCGGCGTGATACGCCAGCGACTGGCGATCAATCTCACCCCCGTCGAACCCTCGAGCTGGACCGAACTACTGGAGCAGGTCAAACACGGCAAGATCGATCTGCTGCCGGGCATCATGTCCACCCCGGAGCGGCAAAACTATCTGTCATTCACTCGCCCCTACCTCGACTTCCCCATTGTCATCCTCGCCCACGTCGGCGGCGCCCAGCCACGCAAGATAGAGGATTTGTACGGTTTGAAAATTGCGGTCGTGGAAAACTACGCCCCCCATGAGCTGCTGCGTACACATCACCCGGATCTGAATCTGGTGGCCATGCCCAATGTCAGCTCGACCTTGCAGGCATTGGCCACCGGCCAGGTCGACGCGGTTGTCGGCGATCTCGCTTCCAGTGTCTGGAGCCTGCGCCAACTCAAGCTCGAAGGCTTGTACGTCAGCGGCGAAACACCGTACCGCTACCAGTTGGCGATGGCTGTACCGCGTGACAACAAAATGCTGGTGGAGATTCTGGACAAAGTCCTCGCCGACATGACCCCGGACGAGATCAGCAGCATTCAGGAACATTGGGTCGGCAACGTTCTCGACCATCGGACATTCTGGTCGGACCTGCTGATTTATGGTTTACCCGGTCTGTCGCTGCTGGTGATCATTCTGGCGGTGGTCATTCGCATCAATCGCCGCTTGAGTTCGGAAATTGCCCGACGTGTCGACCTCGAACAGGAATTGCGCAGCAGCGAATACCACTACCGCGGGCTGGTGGAAAGCCTGTCGGCCATCGCCTGGGAAGCGCGCATAAGCGACTTCACCTACAGCTATGTGTCGCCCCATGCCGAGGATCTGCTCGGTTATCCACAGGCGCACTGGCTGATTCCGGGCTTCTGGCGCAACATCATTCACCCCGCCGACCTGACCCGCGCCCAGGCCTTCTGTGATGACGCGGTACGTGAAGGACGCGATCACACCCTCGACTATCGGGTAATCACCGCAGACGGGCGCTGTCTGTGGGTACGCGACATTGTCAGTCTGATTGAACATGGCCATGAGCCGGTGATGCGCGGCTTGATGATCGACATCAGCGAAACCAAACGGACCGAAGAAGCGCTGCGCCTGTCGGAACAGAAGTTCGCCTCGGTATTCCAGCAATGCCCCGACATTCTGGTGATCGCGCGACTCTCCGATGGCTGCCTGCTGGAAGTCAACGAAGCCTTTGAAGAACAGATAGGCCTGAAAGCGGAAGAAGTCGTCGGCCAGACCGCCACTGAACTCAACATCTGGGGCATTCCCGGGGTTGGCCCGGGACTGTTGCAGCGCTTGCAGGCCGGCAGCATCCGCAACCTGGAGATGCCTTTTCGCCGCAACAATGGCCATGTGTTCACCGGCCTGATTTCCGCCGAGCCGTTCGATCTCGACACCACTCCGGCGCTGGTGGTCGTAGTGCGCGACATCACCCAGCTCAAGGAAACCCAACAGCAACTGCAAACTTCCGAAGAGAAGTTCGCCAAGGCCTTCCACGCCTCGCCGGATGGATTACTGTTGTCGCGGCAAAGCGATGGCCTGTTACTGGAGGTCAACGAGGGCTTCAGCCGCATCACCGGCTTCAACAGCGCGATGTCGGTGGATCGCTCGGCGCTGGACCTGGGGATCTGGGTCAACCTCAACGAACGCAAGCAGATGCTCGATCTGCTGCACCGCGATGGCTTCGTACGCGACTTTACCTGCCATATCCGTCGCAGCGACGGGCAGATCCGTCTGTGCGAAGTGTCCAGCCGCCCCCTGCCAATCGGCGACGAAGACTGCATGCTGACCATCGCCCGGGACATCACCGAGCGCCATTTGATGCAGGAAAAACTGCAGCAGGCCGCCACCGTATTCGAGAGCACTGCCGAAGGCGTATTGATCACTGACACCCAGCAGCACATCAGCGCGGTCAACCGCGCGTTCACCGAAATCACCGGTTATAGCGAAAGTGAAGCCCTCGGCCACACCCCGCGCCTGCTCGCCTCCGGCCTGCACGACAGCGCGTTCTACGCGGCGATGTGGCACCAGTTGACCGACGAGGGACACTGGCAGGGCGAGATTTCCAACCGGCGCAAGAACGGCGAACTGTACCCGAGCTGGCTGACCATCAGCGCCGTGCGCAACCGCGACAAGTTCATCACCCACTTCGTCGCGGTATTTGCTGACATCTCCAGCCTCAAACACGCGCAAGCCAAGCTCGACTATCAAGCGCACCATGACCCGCTCACCGGCCTGCCGAATCGCACGCTGTTCGAAAGCCGCCTGCTGACCGCGCTGAACAGTCAGCAGGAAAACGGTGGTCAGGGCGCCGTGCTGTTCCTTGATCTCGACCGTTTCAAACACATCAACGACAGCCTCGGCCACCCGGTCGGCGACCTGCTGCTCAAGGGCATTGCCGTGCGCCTGAAAGAACAACTGCGCGATATCGACACCGTCGCGCGGCTGGGGGGCGACGAGTTCATCATCCTGCTGCCGGGCCTGCAACAAGTCAGCGATGCCGACAACATCGCAATCAAACTGCTCAACTGCTTTAGCGCACCGTTTCAGGCTGGTGAGCACGAGTTTTTTATCAGCGCCAGCATCGGTACCAGCCTGTATCCACGGGACGGCTGTGATGTCGCCACCCTGGTGAAAAACGCCGACGCGGCGATGTACCGCTCCAAGGCCAAGGGCCGCAACCGCGTCGAAAGCTACACCCGTGACCTCACCGCCCAGGCCAGCGAGCGCGTGGCACTGGAGCACGAACTGCGCCGGGCCATCGAGCGCGAAGAGTTGTTCCTCTACTACCAACCGAAAATCAGCCTCGACGACCATCGCCTGGTCGGTGCCGAAGCGCTGATCCGCTGGCGCCACCCGACCTTCGGCGAAGTGCCGCCGGAGCACTTCATCCCGTTGGCCGAAGAGAACGGCATGATCCTGCAGATCGGCGATTGGGTGCTCGAGACCGCCTGCCGGCAGATGTTCGAGTGGAATCAGATCTACGACAGCCTTGGCCCGCTGTCGGTCAACCTGGCCGGCGCGCAACTGCGGCAGCCGAATCTGCTCGGGCGCATCGAACAACTGCTCCGGGACAACCGTCTGCAGCCGGATTTACTGCAACTGGAAATTACCGAAAACTTCATCATGAGCCAGGCCGAAGAAGCACTGGCGGTGCTGCACCAGCTCAAACATCTGGGCGTTCAACTGGCGATCGACGACTTCGGCACCGGTTATTCTTCGCTCAGTTACCTGAAACGCCTGCCGCTGGACATCCTCAAGATTGACCAGTCATTTGTCCGCGGACTGCCCGATGACCCGCACGATGCGGCGATTGTCCGAGCGATCATCGCCTTGGGCCGGAGCATGCAATTCACCGTGATTGCCGAAGGCGTGGAAACCCAGGCCCAGCAACAATTCCTCGCCGCCGAAGGCTGCGAACAGATTCAGGGCTACATCGTCAGCCTGCCACTACCCCCGGATGAATTCGCCGCAACGTTTCTTCGTGTAACCGTATCGGATTATTCGGATAGCACAGCCGCCAAACCGTCGCTATAATCCGCGGCCTACTGAGGGCCTATAGCTCAGTTGGTTAGAGCAGAGGACTCATAATCCTTTGGTCCACGGTTCAAGTCCGTGTGGGCCCACCACATTTGAAAGCCGCGCTATATGCGCGGCTTTTTCTTGGGCGATCGGTTGAGGGGACAATCTTTGCGAGCGCAATGTTCGGAAGACCTCCGCGAAGGCTGTAGGAATGTTCCGATGCTGTGATTTGAAGCGCTTTGCTATCTATTGGGCTTTTCTTTGACGGGATACTCTCAAGGTGTTGCTGCTTATCAGCGGTGGGGTTAAGCGACTCAAGAAAAAGGAAGCAAATCCATCTACAGTCAAATAAGCAGAGTTGAAAGTTCCCAAAAAGGGACCTATCGTTCCCTTTTTGGGACACCTCCAGAGTCAACCATGCCGGCTATACCAATCAGCGATGCACTCTTTACCGCGACCCAGCAGAAGGTGTTGGCCATGTTGTATGGCAAACCGGGTCAGAGCTTCTACGCCAATGAAATATCCCGCTGGGCCCAGGTCGGCAAGGGCAGCCTCATGCGTGAATTGGAGCGTATGCACGGTGCAGGCATTCTTACCATGAGTCGCCGGGGTAACCAGACGCACTATCAAGCCAACCCCGAATGCCCCATCTATACAGAACTGCTGGGGATCGTGCGCAAGACTTTTGGTATTGCAGAGCAGGTACGTGCGGCGTTGGCTCCAGTGAGCGATCAATTGGTATGGGCATTTATCTACGGTTCCGTCGCCAAGGGTAGCGAGCATGCCGGCAGTGACATCGACCTGATGCTGATTGGCGAAAACCTCAGTTACAGCGACTTGATGGAACGACTACTTCCCGTAGAGGAATATCTTGGCCGCACCATCAACCCTACGCTCTTTACATTGGTCGACTGGCAGGCCAGGAGAGCGGCTGACAACAGCTTTGTAGTGCGCGTTGAACAACAAGACAAAATTGATTTGATTGGCCGCAACCCAGCGGAGATTACCGATGGGCAGCAATGACAGTCTGGAAAACTTGGTGCGCAGCGGCTGCCTCAAAGACGAGCCACTAGATCGCAAGGAATGTGAAGGGCTGCTGCAATCAGCCACAGATCGTTTGAAAGATGCACACAGTTGCGCCTTGTCCTTTGCGAGTCGCTTCGACCTCGCCTACAACGCCGCACATGCCTTGGCACTGACTGCCATGCGTCTGAAAGGTTTTCGCTCCGACCGTCGCTATCTGGTTTTTCAGTGCCTTGTGCACACTCTCGGCCTGAACAAAGTCCAGGTTCGTCTTTTCGCACTTTGTCACGAGCGGCGTAATCTGGCCGAGTACGAAGGGTATATGGACGTGGACGAGACGCTTCTGGCTGAGCTGTTAGCGACGACTGATGCCCTGTTACCTTTGGTGCAAGACGCGATGCTTGCATGCAAATAATGCGCTGCCCCGTTCAGCAGTGAACAGCATCATTACAGTGAAACGTCCAGCCACGTAACGAAGGAATGCCTGCACACCCCGCAACCGCTTCGACATCTGCCCATCTCTCGGCCACAAGCGTCCGGTCAAACGAGCCTGTAACATGCAGAACCATTGACCCGCACCTCTGGAGCCAACCGTTGCCCGACATTCGCCCTCCTGTTCTCGACGAAATCGACCGCCAGCTGATCGCCGCCCTGCAAATCAACGCCCGCGAAAGCGTGGCCATGCTTGCCCGGCAGTTGGGTATTGCGCGGACCACCGTCACATCGCGGTTGGCGCGGCTGGAGAAGGCCAAGGTGATCACCGGTTATGGCGTGCGCCTGGGGCAGCGCGTGGTCGATGGCGGGTTGCAGGCGTATGTCGGGATCAAGGTGCAGCCGCGTTCTGGCAAGGACGTGCTGCGTCGCTTGAGTGCGATGGCACAGGTGCAGCAGTTGTGTGCGGTGAGTGGCGAATTTGATTATGTGGCGTGGCTGCGCACGGACTCGCCGGAGCAACTGGATCAGTTGCTGGATCAGATCGGCAGTGTGGACGGGGTGGAGAAGACCACGACGTCGATCATTTTGAGTAGCAAGATTGATCGAGGACAGCCGGTTTGAGTAATGGCAATAACCTTTCGGTTGGCAAATAGGGCCTCTTCGCGAGCAAGCCCGCTCCCACATTTGACCGGGTTGAGCGCAGAATCTGCGCCAGACACAAATCCACTGTGAGAGCGGGCTTGCTCGCGAAAGCGGTCTGTCAGCCGCCTTCTTTAGTGGAAGGAATATAGCCTTCGCTCCCACAATGATCGAAGTGAAGTCGGAGATTGTCACTTTGATCAATAGAATGGCAAAACGACGACACTTTGCGTCTTATTAACGTGTTCTACGCTCCCTAGAATGGCTGGCATCTTTTCCTATACTCAGACGCGCATCCTGCGTCGGGTCGCCAGCAAGGTCAGCCATGAACAAGAACAATCGCCATCCTGCAGACGGTAAGAAACCAGTCACCATTTTCGGCCCGGACTTTCCGTTCGCCTTCGACGACTGGATCGAACACCCGGCCGGTCTCGGCAGTATTCCTGAACAGCACCATGGCGCTGAAGTGGCGATTGTCGGCGCGGGTATCGCTGGCCTGGTGGCCGCTTACGAACTGATGAAGCTCGGTTTGAAACCGGTGGTGTACGAGGCCTCGAAACTGGGTGGCCGTCTGCGTTCGCAAGCGTTCAACGGCACCGATGGCATCGTCGCGGAACTGGGCGGCATGCGTTTTCCGGTGTCCTCCACGGCGTTCTATCACTACGTCGACAAGCTCGGCCTCGAGACCAAACCTTTCCCGAACCCACTGACGCCGGCCTCCGGCAGCACGGTGATCGATCTCGAAGGCAAAACCCATTACGCACAAAGCCTGAAGGATCTTCCTGCACTGTTCCAGGAAGTGGCTGACGCCTGGGCGGATGCACTGGAGGCTGGCTCGCAGTTCGCCGATATCCAGCAAGCGATCCGTGACCGCGACGTACCACGCCTCAAAGAACTGTGGAACAAACTCGTTCCGCTGTGGGACGACCGCACCTTCTACGACTTCGTTGCCACCTCCAAGGCCTTCGCCAAACTCTCGTTTCATCACCGCGAAGTGTTCGGTCAGGTCGGTTTCGGCACTGGCGGCTGGGACTCGGACTTCCCCAACTCGATGCTGGAAATCTTCCGCGTGGTGATGACCAACTGCGATGATCACCAGCATCTGGTGGTCGGCGGTGTGGAGCAAGTGCCGCAAGGCATCTGGCGGCATGTGCCGGAGCGCTGCGTGCACTGGCCGGAAGGCACCAGCCTGAAATCCCTGCACCGTGGCGCGCCGCGTTCCGGGGTGAAGAAAATCGCCCACGCGCCGGACGGCCGTTTCGCCGTCACCGACAACAACGGCGACACCCGCGAATACGCCGCCGTGCTGACCACCTGCCAGAGCTGGCTGCTGACCACCCAGATCGAATGCGACGAAACCCTGTTCTCGCAGAAGATGTGGATGGCGCTGGACCGCACGCGCTACATGCAATCGTCGAAGACCTTCGTGATGGTCGACCGGCCATTCTGGAAGGACAAGGATCCGGACACCGGTCGCGACCTGATGAGCATGACCCTCACCGATCGCCTGACCCGTGGCACTTATCTGTTCGATAACGGTGACGACAAGCCGGGCGTGATCTGCCTGTCGTACTCGTGGATGAGCGACGCGCTGAAGATGCTGCCGCACCCGGTCGAGAAACGCGTGGAACTGGCGTTGAACGCGCTGAAGAAGATCTACCCGAAAGTCGACATCGCCGCGCGGATCATCGGCGATCCGATCACCGTGTCGTGGGAAGCTGACCCGCACTTCCTCGGCGCATTCAAAGGCGCCCTGCCGGGCCACTATCGCTACAACCAGCGGATGTACGCGCACTTCATGCAGGACGACATGCCAGCCGAACAGCGCGGGATTTTCATCGCCGGCGATGACGTATCGTGGACGCCGGCATGGGTCGAAGGCGCGGTGCAAACCTCGCTCAACGCGGTGTGGGGCATCATGAAACACTTCGGCGGGTCGACACATAAAGCGAACCCGGGCCCGGGTGATGTGTTCAAAGACATCGGCCCTATCGCCCTGCCCGAGTAAGAGGAATCCCCGATGCGCGTAGCCCTTTACCAATGCCCACCGCTGCCCCTGGACCCCGCCGCCAACCTGCATCGCCTGCAGCAACTGGCGATGGAGGCCAAGGGTGCCGACCTGCTGGTGCTGCCGGAAATGTTTCTGACCGGCTACAACATCGGCAAGGAAGCGGTCAGCACCTTGGCCGAGGTCTACAACGGCGAATGGGCGCAACAGATCGGTCGAATCGCCAAAGCCGCCGGACTGGCAATTGCTTACGGGTACCCCGAGCGCACGGCCGACGGGCAGATCTACAACGCCGTGCAGTTGATCGACGCGCACGGCGAGCGCCTGTGCAACTACCGCAAGACCCATCTGTTCGGCGACCTGGATCGTTCGATGTTCAGCCCCGGCGAAGATGCGTTTCCGCTGGTCGAGCTCAACGGCTGGAAGCTCGGTTTCCTGATCTGCTACGACCTGGAGTTTCCCGAGAACGCGCGGCGTCTGGCGCTGGCCGGCGCCGAGCTGATTGTGGTGCCGACGGCGAACATGATTCCGTTCGATTTCGTCGCTGATGTCACCGTGCGCTCCCGCGCCTTCGAAAACCAGTGCTACGTGGCGTACGCCAACTATTGCGGGCATGAAGGCGAGATCCACTATTGCGGGCAAAGCAGCATCGCCGCGCCGGACGGCAGCCGTATCGCCCAGGCTGGCCTCGATGAGGCATTGATCGTCGGTGAGCTGGATCGCCAGTTGATGGCCGACTCCCGCGCCGCCAATCGCTACCTCAACGACCGTCGTCCCGAACTTTACCACGCGCTGAACAAGCGCTGACCCCACGCAATCCGCTAGCATTGGCACTTCACTGTTCTGGAAGTGCCCATGCCTGCGCCAACTCCCCCTCGCCCCCACACTGAAACCCTGGCCAACGGCTTGCGCGTGACCCTGCGTCAGGTGCCCGGCTTGAAGCGCAGCGCCGCTGCGTTGCGGGTGGCGGCCGGTAGTCATGATGTGCCACTCCAGTGGCCGGGGCTGGCGCATTTCCTTGAGCATCTGCTGTTTCTCGGCACTGAGCGTTTTCCTGCGAGTCAGGCGCTGATGGCCTACGTGCAAAGTCACGGTGGGCAAGTAAATGCCAGTACCCGTGAACGCAGCACCGACTTCTTCTTCGAATTGCCGACCTCGGCCTTCAGCGCCGGGCTTGAGCGTCTGTCTGACATGCTCGCCCACCCGCGTATGAATCCGCACGATCAGTTGCGCGAACGGGAAGTGCTGGACGCGGAATTCGTCGCGTGGTCGCAAGATCCGACGGCTCAGCAGGAACTGGCGCTGTACGAGGGATTGCCGGCCACACATCCGCTGCGCGGGTTTCATGCGGGGAATCGCGATAGCCTGAAAGTTGAGTTACCAGCGTTTCAGCAGGCACTGAAGGATTTCCATCAGCAGTTTTATCGCACCGGGCAAATGACGCTGAGCCTGGTCGGGCCGCAGAGCGTTGAGGAATTGCGCGTCCTTGCGCAGCAGTTCGCCGCCGCGCTGCCGGTTGGGGATAAAGTCCAGCAGGCTGCGCCGCTGCCGTTGACGGTGAAAAGTTATCAACAGGTCGGCGAGCGAAGCAGCAATCTGTTGTTCGCTTTCGAAGCACTGCCCGACTCGTCCGCCGAAGCACTGGCGTTTCTCTGCCATTGGCTGAACAGCGCCAAGCCCGGCGGGCTGCTCGCCCATTTGCAGCAACAACGCCTCGCGGACGGTTTGAAAGCCGTGCCGCTGTATCAGTTCGCCGGGCAAGCGTTGCTGCATCTGCAATTCACCGCCCCCGCCGAATCCCTCAGCGCCATTCGTGAACAGCTGCTGGACTGGTTGAGTTTCTTCGCCGCGCAACAGGACTGGGCAGCGTTGCGCGAGGAATACGCCTGCCTGCTTGAACGTCAGCAGCATATCAGCGGCGCCCTGCAACTGGCGCGGCTCGACAGTGAACAACGCGAAAGCGGTCTGTCGGAAAACGGCGTCGTTGCGCTCAAACAGATCCTGCGCGACCTCGGTGTTGTGGATAACTTCAGCGACCATTGGCACCTGCCTGCCGCCAACCCTTTCCTGCGCTCCAGCGAACCGCTGGCCAACGCCGGCCTGATTCGCGGCCAGACCAGCGCTCACCGTGGTTTGCGTACTTTCGCTCAGGATCGCTCCCGCGGGCGGCGTGAGCGTTCACCGATGCAATTCAGCCAGGCGTTGCCGGACAACAGTGATCTCGGCACGATTTACCTGCGCTGGCAAACCGAAGCGGTGGCCAGTGTAAAACTGCAAGCCAAGCTGCAACGCAGTCTGCGGGAAACGCAGGAAGATGCGCGGCAGGCCGGCCTCGAGTTGGCGTTCAGTGCCAACGGTACGCAGTGGCTACTGAAACTGACCGGCCTGCAGGAGCCGATGCCCAGTGTCCTCGAACACGCGCTGAAATGCCTGACGCAAATTGACGTCGATTCCGCCAACGCAGAGCCAGAACCACCGCTGATACCGATCCGCCATTTGCTCAAGGCATTGCCTGAACGCTGTCTGCCATCAGCCGTTGAGTCGAACGACGCCAAACTGCTGTGGACAAGTTCGCGCTGGGACGGACTGGCTCTTGGCCTCAACGCGCAGACGCAATCGTCCATGGGCCTGGCCCTGAGCCGCATCCCTGGCACACCGGACAATCAATTGCCGGCAACGCCTGCGATCAACACGCAACATCTATGGAGCCACATCGACACCGCGTCCAGCGAACACGCCTTGCTGCTGTTCTGCCCGACCGCCAGCCACAAGATTGCCGATGAGGCCGCGTGGCGACTGCTCGCGCAACTGTGCCAGACCCCGTTCTATCAGCGTCTGCGGGTCGAATTGCAATTGGGCTACGCGGTGTTCAGCGCCCTGCGGCAGATGCATGGCCAGAGTGGATTGCTGTTCGGTGTGCAGTCGCCAAATACTGCGCCAGTTGAACTGCTTGGGCATATCCAGCAGTTCCTCGAGGGCATTCCTGCGCTGATCGAAAACCTCGATGAAGAGGACTTCAACCAGCAACGCCAGTCACTCGCGGATCAGTTCGATGAGAGTCATCTGTCCGGCAAAGACGCCGCCGAGTTGCTGTGGCAGGCCAAGCTCGCCGGCCACTCGTCGGATTATCTGGCGCAACTGCACACAGCCATTGGTCAACTGGAGCGCTCGGCATTGCTGGCGGCAGCGCAGCGCTTGCTCAACGCCGAGGGCGGCCGGCTGTGCCTGGCCAGCGAATCGGTACCCGGCGCGCCTTGGCAAGCGACAAAATGATCATTACCAAGGCTGCAAGGAGCTTTCTCAAAGATTCACGGGCAATCGTGCTGAAATTTTGAGTAACATAGCAGCCTAACTATTTGGAACATCCCGGCGCGGCCATGGACTATACCTATGGATAGCGCTATCCCACCCACCCAATGAGGAGTCACCTTATGTCCTGGACAAAACCGGCTTACACCGACCTGCGTATCGGCTTCGAAGTCACCATGTACTTCGCCAGCCGCTGAGTTCTGCCTACGCAGACTTGCAGTGCAACGCCTCGGCTCGCCGGGGCGTTTTATTTTCAGCGTTGAAAGATGGGAGCGTTCATGTTCGTCCAGATTCTGGGTTCGGCCGCCGGTGGCGGATTTCCGCAGTGGAACTGCAACTGCGTCAATTGCGCAGGCTTTCGCGACGGCAGCCTGAATGCCAAGGCCCGTACCCAATCGTCCATCGCGATTTCCGATGACGGCGTGAACTGGGTGCTGTGCAACGCTTCGCCGGACATCCGCGCGCAACTGCAGAGCTTCGCCCCGATGCAACCGGGCCGAGCCCTGCGCGACACCGGCATCAGCGCGATCATCCTGATGGACAGCCAGATCGACCACACCACCGGCCTGCTCAGCCTGCGCGAAGGCTGCCCGCATCAGGTCTGGTGCACGGACATGGTTCACGAAGATTTGATCACCGGTTTCCCGCTGTTCAAGATGCTCACCCACTGGAACGGCGGACTGAACTGGAACCGCATCGAGCTCGACCAGAGCTTCACCGTCGCTGCCTGCCCGAACCTGCGTTTCACCCCGCTGCCGTTGCGCAGCGCCGCGCCACCGTATTCGCCGCACCGTTTCGACCCGCACCCGGGCGACAACATCGGCCTGATCGTCGAAGACCTCAACACCGGCGGCAAACTGTTTTACGCCCCGGGTCTGGGCAAGGTCGACGCGCCGCTGCTGGAGATCATGGCCGGCAGCGATTGCCTGCTGGTTGACGGCACAATGTGGGATGACGATGAAATGCAGCGCCGTGGCGTCGGCACCCGCACCGGTCGCGAGATGGGCCACCTGGCGCAGAACGGCCCCGGCGGCATGCTCGAAGTGCTGGAGCAATTGCCCGAACAGCGCAAGGTGCTTATCCACATCAACAACACCAACCCGATTCTCGATGAGGATTCGGCTGAGCGCGCGGAGCTGGCGCGGCGTAATGTTGAAGTGGCTTATGACGGCATGAGTATTGTGCTGTAGCGGATGGCCTCTTCGCGAGCAAGCCCGCTCCCACATTGGATCTGTGGCGTTCACAAACCCTGTGGGAGCGGGCTTGCTCGCGAAGACGTCCGAACAGACACCCAGAATTCCAACGGTTGTTCCCCCGGAGAACCGCAATGACCGACACCCCGCTGTCCCCCACCGAATTCGAAGCGGCCCTGCGCGCCAAAGGCGCCTATTACCACATCTACCACCCGTATCACGTGGCGATGTACGAGGGTCGTGCCACCCGCGAGCAGATTCAGGGCTGGGTCGCCAACCGTTTCTACTATCAGGTAAACATCCCCCTGAAAGACGCGGCGATCCTCGCCAACTGCCCGGATCGCGAGATCCGTCGCGAGTGGATTCAACGCCTGCTCGATCACGACGGTGCCCCGGGTGAGGACGGCGGGATCGAAGCCTGGCTGCGTCTCGGTCAGGCGGTCGGCCTCGACCCGGATCAGCTGCGCTCCCAGGAACTGGTGCTGCCCGGCGTGCGTTTCGCCGTCGACGCCTACGTCAACTTCGCCCGCCGTGCCAGTTGGCAGGAAGCCGCCAGCAGCTCGTTGACCGAACTGTTCGCGCCGCAGATCCACCAGTCGCGCCTCGACAGCTGGCCGCAGCATTACCCGTGGATCGACCCGGCCGGTTACGAATATTTCCGCACTCGCCTGGGTCAGGCGCGGCGCGATGTCGAGCATGGTCTGGCGATCACGCTTGAGCACTACAAGACCCGCGAGGGTCAGGAGCGCATGCTGGAAATTCTCCAGTTCAAACTGGACATTCTTTGGAGCATGCTCGATGCCATGAGCATGGCTTACGAACTGAACCGCCCGCCCTATCACAGCGTCACCGAGCAGCGGGTCTGGCACAAAGGAATCACCTTATGAGTTTTGATCGCAGCAAGATCCCGACCTGGCGTCCCGGCTACCGTTTCCAGTATGAACCGGCGCAAAAAGGCCACGTGCTGCTCTACCCCGAGGGCATGATCAAGCTCAACGACAGCGCCGCGCTGATCGGCGGTTTGATCGACGGTGAACGTGATGTCGCGGCGATCATCGCCAAACTCGACGAGCAGTTCCCCGGCGTGCCTGAGCTCGGTGAAGACATCGAGCAATTCATGGAGGTTGCCCGTGCGCAGCACTGGATCGAACTTGCCTGAAGCATCGGTGCAAGTACCGCCTAAACCTGAAGTCGGCCTGCCGCTGTGGCTGCTCGCCGAGCTGACTTACCGCTGCCCGCTGCAATGCCCGTACTGCTCCAATCCGCTGGATTTCGCCGAGCAGGGCAAAGAACTGAGCACCGAGCAGTGGATCAAGGTGTTCCGCGAAGCGCGGGAGATGGGCGCGGCGCAACTGGGCTTTTCCGGTGGTGAGCCGCTGGTGCGCCAGGACCTCGCCGAACTGATCCGTGAAGCGCGGCAGTTGGGTTTCTACACCAACCTGATCACTTCCGGCATCGGTCTGACCGAGCAGAAGATCAGTGACTTTAAGAGGGCTGGTCTCGATCACATCCAGATCAGTTTTCAGGCCAGTGACGAACAGGTAAACAACCTGCTCGCCGGCTCGAAAAAGGCCTTCGCGCAGAAGCTGGAAATGGCCCGGGCGGTGAAGGCCCACGGCTATCCGATGGTGCTGAACTTCGTCACCCACCGGCACAACATCGACAAGATCGACCGCATCATCGAGCTGTGTATTGCGCTCGAAGCAGACTTCGTCGAACTCGCCACCTGCCAGTTCTACGGCTGGGCGCAGCTCAATCGTGTCGGCCTGTTACCGACCAAGGAACAACTGGTGCGTGCCGAACGCATCACCAACGAATACCGCGCCAAACTGGAAGCCGAAGGGCATCCGTGCAAGCTGATATTCGTCACCCCGGACTACTACGAAGAACGCCCGAAAGCCTGCATGAACGGCTGGGGCAGCATCTTTCTGACGGTTACTCCGGACGGCACTGCCCTGCCCTGTCATGGCGCCCGACAGCTGCCGGTACAATTTCCCAACGTGCGCGACCACAGCATGCAGCACATCTGGTACGACTCGTTCGGCTTCAACCGCTTTCGCGGTTACGACTGGATGCCCGAGCCGTGCCGCTCGTGCGACGAGAAGGAACAGGATTTCGGCGGCTGCCGCTGTCAGGCGTTCATGCTCACGGGGGACGCGAGCAATGCCGACCCGGTGTGCAGCAAGTCCGAACATCACGGCGTGATTCTCAAGGCCCGCGAAGAAGCCGAGACCGCCACCCAGACCATCGAACAACTGGCCTTCCGTAATGAACGAAACTCACGCCTCATCGCCAAGGGCTGAGCCTTTCAGCGCCGCCCAAGCCGTCGCCGCCGGAATGGATTTCGCCGAGCTGCAACTCGGCGCCCACGGTTTGTTCTGGAATGAATATCGCCCGCAAGACGCCGCGTGCCGAATCTGGCAGTGGCGCGACGGCGTGGCGAAATGTCTGACGCCGGACGGTTTCAGTGTGCGTAGCCGGGTGTACGAATATGGCGGTGGCGCGTTTTGTCTGACGCCTGACGGAGTGGTTTTCGTCAATGAGGCGGATCAGCAGTTGTATCGGCAAGCGCTGGATGGCGCGCCTGAAGCGCTGACGTCTGGCGAGTGTCGTTATGGCGATCTGCATTTTGCTTTCGGCCAGGTGCTGACGGTTGAGGAGCTGCGCGACCAGCATCGACTGGTAGCAATTGATCTGGCTGAAGGCACCCGGCATTTGCTGGCTGAAGGTGCAGATTTCTATGCAGCACCGGTGATCAGCCCGGACGGTTCGCGGTTGGCGTGGATCGAGTGGAGTCGGCCGCATCAGCCTTGGACCTCCACGCGATTGATGGTGGCCGAGCGTCTGGCTGAGGGTGGCTTTGGCGCACCGCGTTGCGTGGCGGGGGCTGACCTTGAAGAGTCGATCCAGCAACCGCGGTTCGACGCGAAAGGACGCTTGTTGTGCCTGACTGATCGCGGCGGTTTCTGGCAGCCGTGGCGCGAAACGTCCGACGGTTTGCATCGACTGCCCTGTGCCGAAGCCGATCATGCGCCCGCCCCGTGGCAGATGGGTGGCTGCACCTGGTTGCCGGTGGGCGATTCGTTTCTGGCGAGCTGGAGCGAAGGCGGTTTTGCTCGCCTGGCGCTCGACGGCGAGGACTTTACTGGCGACTACAGCCGCTTCCGGCATCTGGCGCTGGATCAGCAGTTCATCTACTGCATCGCCGCTTCGCCGATCAGCCCTTCGGCGGTGATCGCCATTGATCGCGCTACCCGCGAAGTGAATGTGCTGGCCGGCGGTGTGGCGCCTTTGCCGGCGGAGCGCATCAGCCGTCCGCAGACCTTGCGCTACCCGAGTGGCAGCGGTGAGGCTCACGGCTTCTTTTATCCGGCGATGAACGACGAAGCGCGACCGCCACTGGTGGTGTTCATCCACGGCGGCCCGACCTCGGCCTGCTACCCGATGCTCGACCCGCGCATTCAGTACTGGACGCAGCGTGGTTTCGCCGTCGCCGACCTCAACTATCGCGGCAGCAGCGGTTATGGTCGCGAATATCGTCAGGCGTTGCATCTGAGTTGGGGTGAGGTGGATGTCGAGGACGCCTGCGCGGTGGTGGCGTATCTGGCCGAAAAAGGTCTGATCGATGGCGAGCGGGCATTTATTCGCGGTGGCAGCGCCGGGGGTTACACCACGCTGTGCGCGCTGGCGTTTCAGCAAGTGTTCCGCGCCGGCGCCAGCCTCTACGGCGTCAGCGACCCGGTGGCACTGGCCCGGGCGACCCACAAATTCGAAGGTGATTATCTCGACTGGCTGATCGGCGATCCCGAACAGGATGCCGAGCGCTACGCCGCCCGCACGCCGCTACTGCACGCGAGCAACATCCGTGTGCCAGTGATTTTCTTTCAGGGTGAACTGGATGCGGTGGTGGTGCCGCAACAGACGCGCGACATGGTCGTGGCGCTGGAGCACAACGGCATCCCGGTCGAGGCGCATTACTACGCCGAGGAGCGCCATGGCTTCCGCCGGGCGGTGAACCAGGCGCATGCGCTGGAACAGGAGTGGAAGTTTTATCGGCGGGTGATGGGGTTGGCGGACTGACACCGGCATTCACAATTCAAAATATCGATGCCTCTATCGCGAGCAGGCTCACTCCTACAGTTGACCGTGTTCACAACACAAATCTCCGGTAGGAGTGAGCCTGCTCGCGATGGCTTTTTATCTGACTCGGCAATACTCAACGCTTGGCGATGATGTACACCGCATGCACGATCCCGGGAATGTAGCCGCACAGCGTCAGCAGAATGTTCAGCCAGAACGCCCCGCCGAACCCGACCTGCAGAAACACACCCAGTGGCGGCAACAGAATGGCGATGATGATACGAATGAAGTCCATGGGTCAGCTCCTGAATGGGGGTTGGCTCACATGAGCCATACAAGCTAATCGACCTGCGCCGTTCTTCAGGGTTCACTGCCAATCAAAGTCTCAGTGCCAAATTGATGGCTCAGGCAAGAATTTGCAGCCCATGCTTCTGCACGATGCTCAGCAGTTTCAGCGCCATTCCGCTGGGATGTTTATCTCCCGACTCCCATTGCTTGACTGTCGATGCACTGGTATTCAAGTAGCGTGCAAATACCGGCTGGCTGACGTTATTACGCTCGCGCAGCGCCTTGATCTGTTCCGCCGGGATCGCGTCAGGCACCGTCGCCAGGCAGGACTCGTCAAACTCACGCATCGTCGCCTTGCTGATGGCTCCGACCGAGAGCAAAGCCTTGGCCGACTCATGTACCGACTGAAAAACTTCACTTTTGTATTTCTTACTCATGGGAAATCTCCACAAACTCCTTCATCGCCAGCAATCCCTGAAGCTGCTCATGCGACAGTTGCGCATAAGCCTTGGCCAATTTGCGTAAATCCTTTAGCTCTGCGGTACTGATATTGCTCCGGTCCTTCTTGGCGAACAGCACTTGATAAATCCAGTAACGACCGCCCTTCGCCAGAACAATCGAGCGGTGGCGATTGGCATTCAGACGTTTCTTCCAGACCCCACCGCCAAGATTGTCAGCCTGTCCATCGAGCATCTCGGCGAATGCCTCCAGTAATTCCTCATCCGTGATCCATGCCTTGCTGGCCTGTACCGCAAAGCCTTTGGCCTTGAACAATCTGAATGACATCGGTATCCCTTCCAAAAAACATACCACCTGGTGGTACATATTACAAAGCCAGTCTTGGTGACACCGCACTCCCTGTCGGCACCTTCTAAAAGAGCATTCGTCCGATAAGTTCTCAAGTGCCAGAAAGCACTTGGCAAAACCCGGGCACAAAAAAACGCCCCACGCCAAAAGAATCAGGCGTGGGGCGTGCGTTATACCGCGAGACGGTTCTTGAAATCGGGTAGGAAACTTCAGCTCAGACGGCAATCCCTTTACGGCATTGCAGTTGGGCGGTGCGCACTCGTGAGAAGGCGCGGGTCAAGCGCAGGAGCATTTCGTCGATGTTGGCCTTGCTGACGGTGAGTGCCGGGGTGAAACGCAGGCAGTTGGCTTGCGGCGCGTTGAGCAGCAGGCCTTCATGCAAGGCGGCTTTGACTACGGCATCGGCGGAATCCTCTGACAGACTCAGTCCCCAGAACAGGCCTTGCCCGCGCAACTCGCCATGTCCGTAACGGTGCGCCAGTCGCGCTAGTCCCTCGCGCAAGTGCTGGCCGTGGTCTTTGATCTGCTCGAGAAATGCCCGGTCCTGCACGCTGTCGAGCACCACCAGACCGGCCGCGGTCATCAGTGCATTGCCGTGATGAGTGCCGCCCAGTTCCCCCGCATCAAAGCAGCAGGCCTTGCCTCGGGCCAATAACGCCGCCAGAGGAACGCCGCCACCAAGGCCCTTGCCGAGTACGACGATATCGGCGCGCACACCGTAGGACTCTTCCGCGAGCAAAGTGCCGCAGCGGCCGATGCCGGTCTGCACTTCGTCGAGGATCAGCAGAATGCCCAGCTCGCGGCATAAGCGCTCGACGCCTTTTAGGTAATGCTCGGTGGCCGGAATCACCCCGGCATCGCTCTGGATCGGTTCGAGCATGATCGCCACGGTTTGCGCATCGACGGCGGCATGCAGCGCCGGCAAATCGTTGAAGGGCACCCGATCGAAACCCGGCAACAAGGGTGCGAAACGGTTGTGCAGGTTGCAACTGTCCGACGCGGAAATCGTCGCCAGACTACGGCCGTGACAGCCTTGTCTGGCAACAATGATCCGCGAGGCGCCGCCACGATGCAGCTGGCCCCATTTGCGCGCCAGTTTGATCGCCGCTTCACAGGCCTCGCTGCCGCTGTTGAGCAGGTAAGCCTGATCGCTGGAGGTGCTGGCGCACAGGCGCTCGGCAAGGCTGAGCATGCCGCGATTGTGCAGATTGAAACCGGGGTTGATCAGCGCCTGGGCTTGGCCGGCGATGGCTTTGACCAGTGCCGAAGGGCTGTGGCCGAGGCTGTTGGCACCGCCGGCCTGGGAAAAGTCGAGGTAGGCGCGGTCATTGCTGTCCCACAGCCAAGAGCCCTGACCGCGAACGAACACCTGCTGCGGCCGTTCGACACTGGGCATCAGGCGCTCGGCATTCAGGCTGTCGCCTGCCTGGGGTGAAGCGGCCTCGAAAGCGAGGTCATCAAGACTCGGCGCCTGGCGCCGCAAACTGAACAGATTCATTGAAAAAAACCTCGGTTGAGGTTTTTTGAACTGCCTATGCAAACACTGTCGAAGCAAACGCTATTCATCGCGCTCTCTGGCCCTGTAAGCCTTGTGATTGCGGTTAGACTAGGCTCACTGACGGCTTCGGGCCATTTCGATTTACCAGCATTTTCGATAAGCGCTACTTATGGATTTCAAACAACTGCGTTATTTCGTCGCGGTCTACGAAGAGGGCCATGTCGGCCGCGCTGCCGAGCGCCTGTCGATCTCGCAACCGGCGCTGTCGCAGCAGATTCGCCAGCTTGAACAGAACCTCGACGTCACCCTGTTCGAACGCAGCAGCAAACGTCTGTTGCCGACACTCGCCGCACACACGCTGTACAACCACGCCCTGCCGCTGCTCGACGGTCTGCAGCGGGCACGGGAAGCGCTGGGCAACTTCAAGGGACAAGCCCTGCGCACGCTGGCGATCGGCGTACTGCAAACCGTGCACACCAGCCTTGTGCCGCAAATGCTCGAACGGGTGCGCAAGGCGCAGCCGCATCTTGTGGTGCAGATCTATGAACTGACGGGGCTGGAGATCGAGCGCCGTTTGCTCAACGGCTCTCTGGACATCGGCATCAGCTACCTGCCGCCGCGCCAACCGGGGCTGCATGGCGTGCTGCTGTACGAAGACGAGCTGACGCTGGTGATCCCGGCGGATCACCCGCTGCGTGAATTCAAGAAAGTCTCGATGCGCCAGGCTGCGGAATTGCCCATGTTGCTGCTGGGCGAAGAATTTCAGATCCGGCAGATCTGGCAGGCGCAGCTGACCAGCCTGGGGCGGCGCCCGCAAGTACAGGCCGAGCTGAACAATATGCTAGGGATTCTCGACAGTCTGCCGCACACCAAACTGGCGACGGTGTTGCCCGGGCGCTCACAGAGGGAATACGACGAACAGGATCTGCTGTGGAAGCCGTTGAGCGAACCACGGGTGCCGCTGAAGGTTGGGCTGGTGTGCCGCGACGTGCAGCGCCAGCAGGCGTCTTTGGCGTTGCTGCGTACGTTGCTGGAAGAGGTGATTCAGCGTGAGGACAAACCGCTTAAAGCTGCGCCGCCACTGGATCCGCTGGCCTGAAAACTTTTCTGCAGGCAAAAGAAAACCCCGCCGAAGCGGGGCTTTGCAGACTGTTTCCCTGACATCCATTTCACTCCGCCACCCTGGCAGAATCCTACGTGTCCGTGTTGTTGCTTTGCGCTTCCTGCGCGACGTCCATGAGTTGTAGATTAGCTGTGGATCCAATCCGCGCCTATGGGAGAACAGCAGCACGTCATGTAAGAGAATGCTTACATGACGTTACATCATCAAAACTGTTCAGCGTTCAGCAGGAACAACGACTCGCTGCCAGCCTTTACCGATGCACTCAGTGAGTGGATACGCGGCAGCAGACGGGCGAAATAGAAGCGCGCGGTGCCCAGCTTGCTGGCGTAGAAATCGTCCTGGGCTTCTTTACCCAGCGCGGCTTTCGCCATCAGTGCCCACATGTAGGCATAAGCGGTGTAGCCAAACGCTTGCAAGTATTCGACCGAGGCTGCGCCGATTTCGTTCGGATTGGTTTTCGCCCGATCCAGCAGCCATGCAGTCAGTTCATCGAGGGTGCTGACGGCATCGTTCAGCGGCTTGGTGAATTCGCCGAGGTCAGCGCTGGCCGTTGCGGTGAAGTGGCGGATCTCGTCAGCGAACAGCTTGTAGAACGCGCCGCCGCTGCCGACGATCTTGCGCCCGACCAGGTCCAGCGCCTGAATGCCGTTGGTGCCTTCGTAGATCTGGGTGATGCGCACGTCACGCACCAGTTGCTCCTGACCCCACTCGCGGATGTAGCCGTGGCCGCCGAAAATCTGCTGGCCGTGCACGGTGGTTTCCAGGCCCAGGTCCGTGAGGAATGCCTTGGCCACCGGGGTCAGCAGCGCGACCAGGTCTTCTGCGCGCTTGCGGGTGGTCGCGTCTTCGCTGAACTTGGCGGTGTCGAGTTGCATCGCCACGTAGGTGGAGAAGGCGCGACCGCCCTCGTTCGAGGCTTTCATGGTCAGCAGCATGCGACGCACGTCCGGGTGGACGATGATCGGGTCGGCAACCTTGTCCTTGTTCTGCGCGCCGGTCGGCGAACGGCTCTGCAGACGATCACGCGCATATTCGACGGCGTTCTGATAAGAGCGCTCGCCGCTGGCCAGACCTTGAATACCGACGCCCAGACGCTCGTAGTTCATCATGGTGAACATCGCCGCCAAGCCCTTGTTCGGCTCGCCGACCAGATAACCCACGGCTTCGTCGAAGTTCATCACGCAGGTCGCGGACGCCTGGATGCCCATCTTGTGCTCGATCGAACCGCAGTTCGCCGGGTTGCGCGCGCCCAGGCTGCCATCGGCATTGACCATGAACTTCGGTACCAGGAACAGCGAAATGCCTTTCGGGCCGGCCGGGGCGTCCGGCAGTTTCGCCAGCACCAGGTGAATGATGTTCTCGGTCAGGTCGTGCTCACCGCCGGTGATGAAGATCTTGGTGCCGCTGACCTTGTAGGAACCGTCGGCCTGCGGTTCGGCCTTGGTGCGAATGATCCCCAGGTCGGTGCCGGCGTGCGGCTCGGTCAGGCACATGGAACCGGCCCAGACGCCGGCGTACATGTTCGGCAGGTACGCGGCCTTCAGCTCCTCGCTGGCGTGGGCGTTGATCGACAGGCAGGCGCCGGCGGTCAGCATCGGGTACAGACCGAACGACAGGCTGGCGGAGTTGACCATTTCTTCGACCTGCGCCGAGACAGCCTTGGGCATGCCCATGCCGCCGTAGGCCGGATCGCCACCGACGCCGACCCAACCGCCCTCTGCGTAAGTCTGATAGGCCTGTGGGAAACCGGCCGGAGTGCTGACAGCGCCGTCCTTCCAGTGGCAGCCTTCTTCGTCGGCTGCGCGGCTCAGGGGTGCAATGCTTTTGCTGGTGACCTTGCCGGCTTCTTCGAGAATGGCTTCTACGGTTTCTGCATCGACGGTCTCGGCCAAGGCCGGCAGTTCAGCCCAGAGTTTGGCGACTTCGAATACTTCATTGAGGACGAAGCGCATATCGCGCAGCGGCGCTTTGTAGTCAGCCATGGCAAACCTCGCAAGATCTAAACAGGTGATTCGTGGAAGAGTGTTCTCGTGAGGCCGAGTGTACCTCAACAACTTTTGCGACACATAGGGTCAACCGGTGACTGATTTGTTATTTTTGGTCACCAGCATTCAGCGATAAAACAAAGCCCGCAATCAGCGGGCTTTTTAGTGATGGTTGTGGCGTGATTCAGCCAGCGGCGCTGTCCATGCGCACCGCGCCGCGACGGTTCTGTCCGAACGCCATGACGCAGTTACGCCCGGCGCCCTTGGCGCTGTACAACGCCTGGTCGGCGGACTTGAGGACTTCTTCCGGCGTCCGCTGCTCGACCCGTTCGGCAACGCCGATACTGACCGTGACCGAGACACTGGAAGCACCGCTGCCGCTACGGCGCTGGCGACCTTGCTGGTCGTCCTGCGGGCGGTTCTCCTGATTGCGCAACTGGATGTTGTAGGAGGCAATCGACTCGCGGATCACTTCCAGGTGCGGCATGCATTCCTCGAGGGTTTTGCCCGCAAACACCAGGGCGAATTCCTCACCACCATAGCGATATGCCCTACCTCCGCCGCTGATTTTCGACAGTTTGCTGGCGACCAGTCGCAGCACTTGGTCACCAACATCGTGACCGTGGGTGTCGTTGAATTTCTTGAAGTGATCGACGTCGCTCATCGCCAGCACATAGTTGCGCCCCAGGCGCTGCATCCGCTCATTGAGCGCGCGGCGCCCCGGCAGACCGGTGAGTTCATCGCGGAAGGCCATTTGATAGGCCTCATGCGCCACGGCAGCCGCAACCATCAGCATCACCTGACTGCACATGATGTTCAGGGTGAATGGCAGGATGAAGGTTTTCGGCAGCATCCAGAACAAACCGAGCAAGCCGACCAGTTGCGCCGCATGCAGCGGGCGCGGGTTGCGCCAGTACTGCCAGGCCAGCAGCAGGAACGCCGAGAGGAATACCGGATAGGACATCTGGATCAGGCTCATCCAGGCGCCATGCAGCGCCGGCCAGCGGATTTCCGAGAGCCACATGAGCAGAGCCTGGGGATAACTCTGCTCAAGGCCGAGGGCGACGCTGCCGAAGGCCAGCAACACGGCGAACCGCGCCACCATGTCCTGAAACAGATGGGTACGTTCCTGCCACGCGGCGAACAGCCCGAACAGCAGCGGCAACAGCAGACAGACAAGGTGGAATACCACGGCGGCGTCTTCGCGCACTTTGCCATTGTCGCGGTAATAGTCAGTCTGGGTGTCGAGCAAAAAGTAGGCGATGTACACCGTGAGCATCAGAAACAGTTCGCGCTGACGTCGGTAAACCGCACAGTAAGCGCCGCCCAACAGCAGCACCAGGGTCGGTAACACGTTGAACAGTGAAGTGAAGAATACGTTGAGGTCTTTGACGTACGCAGCCGCCAACCCCGCAAGTAACAACAGCAGTGAGGGTAGGAAATGGCTGAAACGTACAGCAGAAGAACGCGGCAAGGGTAAAGCTCCGACCCGTCATATCAAAGAGATGGCATTGTGCCTGCAATGTGGCCAGTTAAGCACACACAATGTGATCCAGATCACACGCAGTCTCTTTAACGGCAGAAAACTCGGGTTTCTGAGCGATTCAGAAACAAAAAAACCGCTGCCCCATGGGAGCAGCGGTTTTCGTCAGACCGCGTTGAGGCTTAGTAGCCCAGTGCGAAGTCTTCTTCTTTCATGTCCATCAGGTTGTTGGCGCCCGACAGCATGGTGGCCACGTGAGTACGGGTACGTGGCAGGATGCGCTGGAAGTAGAAGCGCGCGGTTTGCAGCTTGGCGGTGTAGAACGCTGCGTCGCCGGTGCCTTCTGCCAGCTTCTCGGCCGCCACACGTGCCATGTCGGCCCAGAAGTAGGCCAGGCAGGCGTAACCGGAGTACATCAGGTAGTCCACGGAGGCCGCGCCGACTTCTTCGCGATCTTTCATGGCCGCCATACCGACCTTCATGGTCAGCTCGCCCCATTCCTTGTTCAGTGCAGCCAGCGGTGCAACGAATTCTTTGACGGCTTCGTTGCCTTCGTTGTTCTGGCAGAACTTGTGGACGATCTTGGTGAAGCCTTTCAGAGCCTCGCCTTGGGTCATCAGCACTTTACGGCCCAGCAGGTCGAGTGCCTGGATGCCGGTGGTGCCTTCGTACAGCATCGAAATACGGCTGTCGCGAACGTTCTGCTCCATGCCCCACTCGGCGATGAAACCGTGGCCACCGTAGATCTGCACGCCGTGGTTGGCGGCTTCGAAACCGACTTCGGTCATGAACGCTTTGGCGATCGGCGTCATGAACGCCAGCAGAGCGTCGGCCTTCTTCTTCTCTTCTTCGTCGACGCCATATTTGACGATGTCGACCTGCTTGGCGGTGAAGTACACCATCGCGCGGTTGCCTTCGGCGAAGGCCTTCATGGTCAACAGCATGCGACGTACGTCAGGGTGCACGATGATCGGGTCAGCAGCCTTGTCCGGCGCTTTCGGGCCAGTCAGGGAGCGCATTTGCAGACGATCGCGAGCGTATTTCAGGCCACCCTGGAAGCCGATTTCGGCGTGGGCCAGACCTTGCAGCGCGGTACCCAGACGTGCGGTGTTCATGAAGGTGAACATGCAGTTCAGGCCTTTGTTCGCCGGGCCGATCAGGAAACCGGTCGCGCCGTCGAAGTTCATCACGCAAGTGGCGTTGCCGTGAATGCCCATCTTGTGTTCCAGCGAACCGCAGCTCACGGCGTTGCGCGCACCGAGGGTGCCATCGGCGTTCGGCAGGAACTTTGGAACGATGAACAGGGAAATGCCTTTGGTGCCAGCCGGTGCGTCCGGCAGACGAGCCAGTACGATGTGGACGATGTTGTCGGCCATGTCGTGTTCACCGGCCGAGATGAAGATCTTGGTACCGGAAACTTTGTAGGAACCATCAGCCTGAGGCTCGGCCTTGGTGCGCAGCATGCCCAGGTCGGTGCCGCAGTGCGGTTCGGTCAGGCACATGGTGCCGGTCCACTCGCCGGAAACCAGTTTGGTCAAATAGGCTTCTTGCTGCTCAGGGGTGCCGTGCTCGGAGATGGTGTTCATCGCGCCGTGCGACAGGCCTGGGTACATGCCCCACGACCAGTTGGCTTCACCGACCATTTCGCTGACGGCCAGACCCAGCGACTCCGGCAGGCCTTGACCGCCGTGCTCGACGTCGTGCGCCAGGCTAGGCCAGCCGCCTTCGACGAATTGCTTGTAGGCTTCTTTGAAGCCAGTCGGGGTCTTCACGCCGGACTCGCTCCAGGTGCAGCCTTCGAGGTCGCCCACGCGGTTCAGCGGTGCCAGTACCTGCTCACAAAACTTGGCGCCTTCTTCGAGAATGGCGTCAACCATGTCTGGCGTTGCGTCGGCGCAAGCCGGAAGGCTCTGATAGTGCGCTTCGTAGCCGAGCAGTTCGTCACGAACGAAGCGAATATCACGCAAGGGGGCCTTGTAGTCAGGCATAGCGATAAACCTCTGCTGATGTAACCGGGAATGAACGACCGTGTTGATTTGTTGTGACGGTCAAACAGTTGTTTGAAACATACGTTTACGCCGAAATCTTGTCAAGCGTCGATCTTTTGCCGTTCGTCATCACTTTTTTCAAACGCCGGACACAGCAAACCGCCATGGACTGCACAGAGCCACGGGCCATAAAAAAAGATTAGTTGAGGGAGAAGGACTTACAAAGAAAAACGCCGCGACAAGGCGCGGCGCTCAGCAGGCGAGAGACGCGAAAAATCAGGCAAACGTATCGATGATCGTACCGAGCATTTCATCGGAAGCCTTCGCGACCTTGGTGCCCAGCTCTACCTGAAACTTGCCTTGGGCCATCTCGGCCATGGCGCTGCCCGGATCCATTTGCTGACTGCGGTCGATACCACGCAGACGATCGACCTGAGCCTCGGAAGACTGGCTGGTAACCGAACGCTCGATGGTGTTGTTGGCGATCTGGCTCGCGGCCTGGTCGACACGGTTCTGCCCGGTCTGAATAGTGCTCAAACCTGCATAAAAAGCTGTGTTACCGGAGATTTCCATAGCGCTCTCATCCTTGGGAAGGATCAATGGTGGTCATTGAAGCAGAGGCGCCAGAAAAACACCCGTCAAAAATACTGATGGCACAGTGCCCTGTCATAGCCAAAAACATTAATCCAGCAGATCGAGTTGCAGATGATCGGCCACAGCCTCGGCGCTGAGAGACTTCAGTTTCGGTACCCGCCCCAGACACGGCGCCGGAAGCCGCTCGGCCAACGTCGCCAGATTCTCCTCCAGCCGTGACGTCTTCGGATCGATGATATTCGCCACCCAACCCGCCAGTTGCAGGCCATCGCGAGCAATTGCCTCGGCCGTCAGCAACGCATGGCTGATGCAGCCCAGGCGCACACCCACCACCAGAATCACCGGCAGCTTCAACGCGATGGCCAGATCCGACAGATTGTCCTGATCGGCCAACGGCACCCGCCAGCCACCCGCCCCTTCGATCAACGTGAAATCGGCATTCAGCGCCAGAATTTCGCGCATCGGCGCCAGCAACGATTGCACGGTCAGCGCGACGCCGGCCTCACGCGCTGCCAGATGCGGCGCGATAGCCGGTTCGAATGCCACCGGATTGACCTGTTGATAGGTCAGCGGCACCGAACATTCAGCCAGCAGCGCCAGCGCATCGGCATTGCGCAACCCCTTGGGGGTGACCTCGCAGCCCGAAGCAACCGGTTTCCCCGCCGCCGTACTCAGCCCTGCCGAGCGCGCAGCATGCAGCAACCCGGCAGCCACGGTGGTCTTGCCGACATCGGTGTCAGTCCCGGTGATGAAATAGGCTGCGCTCATAAGGGTTTCTCCAAAACGGCGTAGACCACCTGGTAAGTCGCCGGCAATCCCTGCGCCTCACGGAACTGCTCGTAAGCCTCGATCAAGCCGAGGATCCGCGCGCGCCCGGTCAAGCCCCCCGGCCGACCAGGGTTCAGATTGTGCGCGCCGAGCGCCTTGAGTTCATGGGTCAGGCTGCGCACATCCGGGTAGTGCAGCACATGCGCCTGATTCTGCAGACTCACCGTACGCAAGCCACTGGCGGCACACAACTGCTCATACCGGGCGAACTCGCGAAAGCGGTTGACGTGCACCAGACCATCGACCTGCCGCCAGCTGTCCCGCAACTCGTACAACGTCCCTACACAAAGACTAGCAAACGCAAAAATCCCACCGGGTTTCAGTACACGAAAAGCCTCACTGAGCACCGATTCGAAGTCCGCACACCACTGCACCGCAAGGCTGGAAAAGATCAGCTCACAGGTCGAATCCTGCAACGGCAGACGTTCCGCATCGCCAGCGATGAAATGCTGCGCACCACCCAAAGGACGGGCGTGATTGAGCATGCCTTCGGCGATATCCAGTGCCAGACCATGACCCTCGACAAATCGCTCGGCCATTGCGCGAGTGAAATACCCGGTGCCGCAGCCCAGATCCAGCCACCGCGCCGGCACAAAACCCGCTGGCAAGCGTGCGAGCAACTGCGAACCGACATCACGCTGCAGCTCGGCAACGCTGTCGTAGCTGGCCGCCGCACGTGAGAAAGACGCCGCGACCTGGCGCTTGTCAGGCAAGCCGCCAGGCAGCGCAACAAGAGACAAATCAGTCATCACCGCACTCGTGTAGAAAAGCCTGGATCGCACCCGCCACGCCATGGGGGTCTTCCAGAAGAAATGCATGACTGGCCTGTTCGATCAGACCAATTTCGATATCCGGCAACAACGCGAACAACGCCCCTGCTGCTTCTGCCGGCACCAGGCCGTCCTGCCCGGTGAACAGATGCAACTGCGGGCCGCGAAAGGCCTGCAACGCTTCACGGGTATCCAGTTGTGCGAGCAATTCCAGGCCGACCATCAAGGTCTCGGGGGCTGCATTCGGCGCCCCGCCCAGCATCAGCCGCGACAAGCCGCGCGGATCTTGCGCGCCTTGGGCACACAGCAGCGAGAAACGCTTGAGGGTCATGCGCGGGTCGGCGCTGCAACCGGCCAAAAAAGCGTCGAACGTCTCAGCCGCCATCGCGCTCGGCCATTGTTCATGGGCGACAAATGAAGGATTGCTCGCCAGTGTCAGCAGTCCGCAGCAATGTTCTCCACGCCGCGCCGCCAACTCGCCGGCAAGCATGCCGCCAAGCGACCAGCCGCCCAGCCACACGTTCTGAGGGATCCGCTCATCGAGTTCGTCGAGCCAATCCTGCAAGTCGCAAGAATCGAGTTCCGGCAACGGTTCGATCTCGACATGCAGGTGCTCGTCGAGCCCCTGCAATGCCGCGGCCAGAGGCTCCAGCGGCGAAACGCCGAGGCCCCAGCCGGGCAGCAGAATCAGGCGATCACGCATGGCTTGGCTCCGACGACAGTTGGGCAAAGCAATCGGCCAGTCCTTCTAACAATAGCTGCACCTGCGCCTCGCTGTGGGCAGCGGTCAGGGTCACGCGCAGGCGTGCACTTCCCGCCGGAACGGTAGGCGGACGGATGGCCGTGACCATCAAGCCGCGCTCGCGCAACATCTGCGACAGACGCACGGCGCGACCGGCATCGCCGATCAGAATCGGCTGGATCGGGGTGAAGCTGTCCATCAGTTGCAGACCGATCTGCTCGGCCCCTCGACGAAATTGGCGGATCAGCAGGTTAAGGTGCTCACGCCGCCAATGCTCGCTGCGCAGTAATTCCAGACTTTTCAGGGTCGCGCAGGCTAGCGCCGGCGGCTGGCTGGTGGTGTAGATGTAGGGCCGGGCGAACTGGATCAGGCTTTCGATCAGCTCTTCACTGCCAGCGACAAAAGCGCCAGCAGTACCGAACGCCTTGCCAAGGGTGCCGACCAGCACCGGCACATCCTCCTGACTCAGACCAAAATGCTCGACGATCCCGCCGCCATTGGCGCCGAGCGGGCCGAAGCCATGGGCATCGTCGACCATCAACCACGCGCCTTTGGCCTTGGCCTCACGCGCCAGCGCCGGCAGATCGGCGAGATCGCCGTCCATGCTGAACACTCCGTCAGTCACCACCAGCGTATTGCCGGTGGCTTTCTCCAGCCGCTTGGCGAGGCTGTCGGCGTCGTTGTGCAGGTAACGATTGAAACGCGCGCCGGACAACAGACCGGCATCCAGCAACGACGCATGGTTGAGCCGGTCTTCCAGCACCGTATCGCCCTGCCCGACCAGCGCCGTGACCGCACCGAGGTTGGCCATGTAGCCGGTGGTGAACAGCAGCGCGCGCGGCCGGCCGGTGAGATCGGCGAGGGCGTCTTCCAGTGCGTGATGCGGGCCGCTGTGACCGATCACCAGATGCGACGCGCCGCCGCCCACGCCCCAGCGCTCGGCACCGGCGCGCCAGGCTTCGATCACCTGCGGATGATTGGCCAGGCCAAGGTAATCGTTGTTACAGAACGCCAGCAACGGCTGGCCGTCGACCACCACTTCAGGCCCCTGCGGGGACTCGAGCAGCGGGCGCTGACGATAGAGATTTTCGGCACGGCGGGCAGCAAGGCGTGCGGCGAGATCGAAATACATGCAGGCCTCGACTTTCAAGTGACACAGATCTCCTGTAGGAGTGAGCCTGCTCGCGATGGCGGTGTATCAGTCGACATTATTGGTGAATGTCAGACCGCTATCGCGAGCAGGCTCACTCCTACAGGGTTTTGCGTTTCGAGCGAAGATCAGACCGCAGCGTTATAGAACTGCTCGCTGCTCTTCTGCTCCACCAACGCCTGCTCGATCGCGGCCTGATGCACCTCGTCGGAATGCTCTTCGCGCGCTTCCGGTTGAATGCCCAGGCGCGCGAACAGTTGCATGTCCTTGTCGGCCTGCGGGTTGGCGGTGGTCAGCAGTTTGTCGCCGTAGAAAATCGAGTTGGCACCGGCAAGGAATGCCAACGCCTGCATCTGCTCATTCATCGCCTCGCGGCCGGCGGACAGGCGTACGTGGGATTGCGGCATGAGGATGCGCGCCACGGCGAGCATGCGGATGAAGTCGAACGGATCGACGTCATCGGCGTTTTCCAGCGGCGTGCCGGCGACTTTCACCAGCATGTTGATCGGCACCGACTCCGGATGCTCCGGCAGGTTGGCCAACTGGATCAGCAGGTTGGCGCGGTCGTCCAGCGACTCGCCCATGCCGAGAATGCCACCGGAGCAGATCTTCATCCCCGACTCACGCACGTAGGCCAGCGTCTGCAAGCGTTCGCTGTAGGTGCGGGTGGTGATGATGCTGCCGTAGAACTCCGGCGAAGTGTCGAGGTTGTGGTTGTAGTAATCGAGGCCAGCCTTGGCCAGCGCCTCGGTCTGCTCCTGATCGAGACGACCGAGGGTCATGCAGGTTTCCAGGCCCATGGCTTTCACACCTTCGACCATCTTCAGCACATACGGCATGTCTTTGGCCGACGGGTGCTTCCACGCCGCGCCCATGCAGAAACGGGTCGAGCCGATGGCTTTGGCGCGGGCAGCCTCTTCGAGGACTTTCTGCACTTCCATCAGCTTTTCTTTTTCCAGGCCGGTGTTGTAGTGACCGGACTGCGGGCAGTACTTGCAATCTTCCGGGCAGGCACCGGTCTTGATCGACAGCAGCGTGGAAACCTGCACGCGGTTGGCGTTGAAATGGGCGCGGTGCACCGTCTGCGCCTGGAACAGCAAGTCGTTGAATGGCTGTACGAAGAGCGCTTTGACTTCGGCTAAAGACCAGTCGTGACGCAGGGTGGCAGAGGTGCTGGCGCTCATGGGCAGTTCCTTGGTTATGCTTGGCTGGCGGCTGCGGGAACGGAATACCCACAGGCGCGACACGGATGTTCGGCATATTTAAGGAAGAGTCATGCGCTGTCAACCACGACACGAACAACAGGTTTACATCTGTTTAAAAAACGTACAGACCTGCTTGCTGTGCGATGAGCCCGCAGAAGCAGAAATGCCAATCTGCGTCGCCTGCGAAACCGATTTGCCCTGGCTCGGCGACCACTGCCAGACCTGCGCCCTGCCGCTACCCAGCACTGGCCTGACCTGCGGCGGGTGCCTGCTAGAGCCGCCGGCGTTCGAACAGGTGGTCGTGCCCTGGCGCTATGACTTCCCGGTGGACAGTTTGATTACGCGTTTTAAACACAACGCGAAATGGCCGTTTGGTCACCTGCTCGCCGACGTTGCCGGACAATACCTGCAACATCGCTTCGATGAAGGTTTGCCGCGACCCGACGTGTTGGTGCCGGTGCCACTGGCCAGCAAACGTCTGCGTCAACGTGGGTTCAATCAAGCGGCAATGCTGGGGCGATGGTTGAGCCAACAGCTGGATCTGCCTTTTGAGGAACAGGCTCTACGGCGGATTCACGACACCAGCGCCCAACAGGATCTCGACGCCAAGGCACGCAAGCGCAACTTGCGTCACGCCTTCGCCCTGGCCCCGGACGCAGAGGTGAAAGGTCGGCACTTCGCATTGATCGATGACGTGCTGACCACCGGCGCCACGGCCCAGGCACTGGCGCGACTGTTAAAAGATGCCGGTGCAGCGCGGGTTGACATGTATTGCCTGGCGCGCACGCCAAAACCGGGGACTTGAGAATCGGCACAATCCCATTGTAGGAGCGGGCTTGCTCGCGAAGGGGCCTGTACATTCAGCATCCATGGCGACTGACACACCGCCTTCGCGAGCAAGCCCGCTCCCACCGGGGGACAGCGTGTGGCTTGACTCTTGTGGTGCAAGCCGCCAACTTCACTTTCCACCGCCACCGTTAAAAGCACCCATCCATGTCCCTGCCCACCCTGTTGTCCCAGCACATCGTCCGCCGTCCGCAGCGCATCGCCCTGCTGCAACACATTGCCGAACAGGGCTCGATCACCCGCGCCGCGAAAAGCGCCGGGCTCAGTTACAAAGCCGCTTGGGATGCAATCGACGAGTTGAACAACCTGGCGCAGAAACCGCTGGTGGAACGCGCGGTCGGTGGCAAGGGCGGCGGTGGCGCCAAACTGTCCAGCGAAGGCGAACGGGTGTTGCGTCTTTATCAAAAGCTGCAGGCGTTGCAGGCGCAGGTGCTGGAAGCCGCCGAAGACGCCAGCGATCTGGACCTGCTCGGGCGCCTGATGCTGCGCACCAGCGCGCGCAACCAGTTGCACGGCAAAGTCGTCGCCATCGAAGGTCAGGGCCGCAACGACCTGATTCGCCTAGAACTGGCCGAAGGCCTGTGGATCAACGCGCAGATCACCCACGACAGCACCGTGCATCTGGAACTGCAACCGGGCACCGAAGTGGTGGCACTGATCAAGGCCGGCTGGCTTGAATTGCTGGCCCCGGAGCAAGTTGCAACATCTGGACACAATCTTCTGCAGGGCAGCATTGAAGCCATTCTCGATGCCGAGGACGGCCCCAGCGAAGTGCGCATCACCCTGCCCAACGGCCAGACGCTCTGCGCTCTGGCGGAGCCGCTGCAGCTTCGCACCCGCAAGCTGAGTGTCGAGCAACCGGTGCAGGTGCAATTCTCGCCGTCCAATGTGCTGATCGGCACGCCGCTGTAACGGACTTTCTGCAACAAAAGCTTCATCGCCCCCCATTAAGGTTGCTGCCAAAACCAAGCAGGGAGCCTGATGTGAGCCTATTAGAAGAAAACCAATCGACTGATCTGGAAAAAATGGTCGGCCTCAGCCGTCGCGGTTTCATCAGCGCCGGGGCACTGTGCGGCGCCGCCATGTTCCTCGGCGGCAACCTGCTGAGCCGCAGCGCGCTGGCCACCGGCATCAGCGCCGGCAACAGCCGCCTGCTCGGTTTCGAGAGCATTCCCGCCGCGACCACCGACGTCATCAGCCTGCCCAAGGGCTACAAGTCCTCGGTGCTGATCAGTTGGGGTCAGCCATTGCACAAGAACGGCCCGGCGTTCGATCCAAGCGGCAATGGCACCGCCGCCGCCCAGGAAGTGCAGTTCGGCGACAACAACGACGGCATGAGCCTGTTCGAATTCCCCGACGACCGAAACCGTGCGTTGCTGGCGATCAACAACGAATACACCAACTACCGCTACCTCTACCCGCACGGCGGCATGCCGCAATCGGCCGAAGACGTGCGCAAGGCGCTGGCCTGCGAAGGGGTGTCGGTGATCGAAGTGCAGCGCAGGAACGGCCAATGGCAGTTCGTCCAGGGCTCGCGCTACAACCGCCGCATCCATGGCAACTCGCCGCTGCGCATCAGCGGCCCGGCGGCCGGTCATGAGCTGATGAAGACGGCCGCCGACAAGCACGGCAAGAAAGTCCTCGGCACCTTCCAGAACTGCGCCAACGGCAAGACGCCGTGGGGCACCTACCTGACCTGCGAAGAGAACTTCACCGACTGCTTCGGCAGCAGCAACGCGCAGCAGCAGTTCGACCCGGCGCAAAAGCGCTACGGCGTGTCGGCCGCCAGTCGCGAAATCAACTGGCACCCGTTCGACCCGCGTTTCGACATGGCGAAGAATCCCAACGAACTCAACCGTCACGGCTGGGTGGTCGAGATCGATCCGTTCGATCCGCAATCGACCCCGGTCAAACGCACCGCGCTGGGTCGCTTCAAGCATGAAAACGCCGCCCTCGCCGAGACCGATGACGGTCGCGCCGTGGTGTACATGGGCGACGACGAACGCGGCGAGTTCATCTACAAGTTCGTCAGCCGCGACCGCATCAACCATCGCAACCCGAAAGCCAACCGCGACATTCTCGACCACGGCACGCTGTACGTGGCCAAGTTCGACGCCGGTGACGGCAACCCGGATCACCCGAAGGGCCAGGGCCAGTGGATCGAACTGACCCACGGCAAGAACGGCATCGACGCCAGCAGCGGTTTCGCCGATCAGGCCGAAGTGCTGATCCACGCCCGCCTCGCCGCCAGTGTCGTCGGCGCTACGCGCATGGACCGCCCGGAGTGGATCGTGGTCAGCCCGAAGGACGGCCAGGTTTATTGCACCCTGACCAACAACGCCAAGCGCGGCGAAGACGGGCAGCCGGTGGGCGGGCCTAACCCGCGCGCGAAGAACGTCTACGGGCAGATCCTGCGCTGGCGAACCGACCGCGACGATCATGCGTCGAAGACGTTTGCCTGGGATCTGTTTGTGGTCGCCGGCAATCCGGGTGTGCATGCCGGCACGCCGAAGGGCGGCTCGTCGAACATCACCCCGCAGAACATGTTCAACAGCCCGGACGGTCTGGGCTTCGACAAGGCCGGGCGCTTGTGGATTCTGACTGACGGCGACTCGAGCAACGCCGGGGACTTTGCCGGGATGGGCAACAACCAGATGCTCTGTGCCGATCCCAAGACCGGCGAGATTCGCCGGTTCATGGTCGGGCCGATTGGTTGCGAAGTCACCGGGATCAGCTTCTCGCCGGACCAGAAAACCCTGTTTGTCGGGATTCAGCACCCGGGCGAAAACGGCGGTTCAACCTTCCCCGAGCATCTGCCGAATGGCAAGCCGCGGTCTTCGGTGATGGCGATTACTCGCGAGGATGGCGGAATAGTCGGCGCCTGATAAACCGCTTTCGCGAGCAAGCCCGCTCCCACATTGGATCGGCTGAGTGCATGAGATGGTCGGCACACCGGAGATCCACTGTGGGAGGGGGCTTGCTCCCGAAGAGGCCCTTCCAGGCAGCCCACTATTCAAGGCAAAACCCTCAACCTCCACAGTCTGCGCTACCATGCTGGGCCGGACGCGGCAGCCTGCTGCGCGCAGGAGTCAGCATGGCCCACCCGTTTGAAACCCTTACCCCCGACCTTGTACTCGATGCCGTCGAAAGCATCGGGTTTCTCAGTGATGCGCGCATTCTCGCGCTCAACAGCTATGAGAACCGCGTCTACCAGGTCGGTATCGAAGACTCCGAACCGCTGATCGCCAAGTTCTATCGCCCGCAGCGCTGGACCAACGAAGCCATCCTCGAAGAACACCAGTTCACCTTCGAACTGGCCGACGTCGAAATCCCGGTGGTGGCGCCGCTGATCCACAACGGCCAGACCCTGCACGAACACGCGGGTTTCCGCTTCACCCTGTTCCCCCGTCGTGGCGGTCGCGCGCCGGAGCCGGGCAACCTTGATCAGCTATACCGCCTCGGCCAGTTGCTCGGGCGCATTCATGCGGTCGGCGCGACCAAGCCGTTCGAACACCGTGAAGCACTCGGCGTGCAGAACTTCGGCCATGCCTCGCTGGCAACATTGCTTGAAGGCAACTTCATCCCCAAGAGCTTGCTGCCAGCCTACGAGTCCGTGGCCCGCGACTTGCTCAAGCGTGTCGAAGACGTCTACGCCGCCACGCCGCACCAGAACATTCGGATGCACGGCGACTGCCACCCCGGCAACATGATGTGCCGCGATGAAATGTTCCACATCGTCGACCTCGACGACTGTCGCATGGGCCCGGCCGTGCAGGACATTTGGATGATGCTCGCCGGCGACCGTCAGGAATGCCTGGGCCAGCTCTCGGAACTGATGGACGGCTACAACGAATTCCACGACTTCGATCCGCGTGAACTGGCGCTGATCGAACCGCTGCGCGCCCTGCGCCTGATGCACTACAGCGCCTGGCTGGCGCGGCGCTGGGACGACCCGGCGTTCCCGCACAGCTTTCCGTGGTTCGGCACCGAACGCTATTGGGGCGATCAGGTGTTGGCGTTGCGCGAACAGCTTTCGGCGCTGAATGAAGAACCCCTGAAACTGTTCTGATTCACCACAAACCATTGTGGGAGGGGGCTTGCTCCCGAAGGCGGTGTGTCAGGCAATTATTCTGCTGCTGATACACCGCATTCGCGAGCAAGCCCGCTCCCACATTTGGCCAGTGTTCACAAATTCAAAACTCATTCGCCACCAAATCTCCTTACAATCCCTGCTTTGTCAGCTGCCTAAGCAAGGATTCTGCATGCAAGCCGCCAACCCGCGTCGCGGGTACATTCTGGGCCTGAGTGCCTACATCATCTGGGGCCTGTTCCCGATCTACTTCAAAGCCATCGCCGAAGTCCCCGCTGTCGAGATCATCATTCACCGCGTGCTGTGGTCGGCACTGTTCGGCGCCTTGTTGCTGATGGTGTGGAAGCATCCCGGCTGGTTGCGCGAGCTGCTGGACAACCCCAAGCGCCTGGCGATTCTGGCCCTGAGTGGCACCTTGATTGCGGCCAACTGGCTGACCTATGTGTGGTCGGTAAACAACGGACGCATGCTCGAAGCGAGCCTTGGTTACTACATCAACCCGCTGGTCAACGTGCTGCTGGGGATGCTGATTCTCGGCGAACGTCTGCGGCGCATGCAGTGGGTCGCGGTGGGCCTGGCGGCCATCGGCGTGGCGCAGCAGGTGTGGCAGGTCGGCAGTCTGCCGTGGGTGTCGCTGGTGCTGGCGCTGACCTTCGGTTTTTACGGCTTGATCCGCAAACAGGCGCCGGTCAAGGCCTTGCCGGGGCTGGTGGTGGAAACGTGGATGCTGGTGCCGATCGCCTTCGCCTGGTTGCTGTTCAACCAGACCGCGACCAGCGCACAACCGGAATTCTGGACCACCTCCCAAGCCTGGTGGCTGGTGGCTGCCGGCCCGGTGACGCTGGTGCCGCTGGTGTGCTTCAACGCCGCTACTCGCCACTTGCCCTACACCACCATCGGCTTCCTGCAGTACCTGGCACCAACGCTAGTATTGCTGCAGGCGGTGCTGCTGTTTGGTGAGCATTTGTCGTCGAGCACGCTGATCGCGTTCATCTTCATCTGGGCCGGTCTGGCCGTTTACAGCGTCGATGCGGTGATCAGTTTGCGTCGGCGCAGCTGATCAAAAAACGCACAACGCTTCGCAGGCCACGGTTCTCGTGGCCTGCAACGTTCCTTCCCAAGGTTATCCACAGCGTGATCCCCGCCGTTTGTGCGCAAGTCACTGAATGCTGGCGGTTTTTTGATCAGTTCGCTGCAAGCCACGGCTGACGCGGGGTTGCGCCCGGTCTCTACAGGTTATCCACAGGCAGGTGCACGTTAAAACTGGATAACCCGGCGGCGCTTAAAGGTCTGTGCGTAACACCAGTTCGACCATCAGATCATCGGCCAGGGTTTCCAGACGCGATTGCAGCACGTCCAGCGACAGGGTCAGTGGCACCGCCAGAATCGCTTCGGCGTGGAACAGCGGCTCGCTGCTCATCGGTGCCGGGCGCACTTCGGTCACCAGCCGTTCGAGGTTCACCCCCTGCTCGCTGAGCAACCGGGTGATGTCGCGCACGATGCCCGGGCGGTCATTGCCCACCAGCTCCATGGCGATCGGTTTCCAGGTGCAGGACTGCTCGATGCCACTCTCGGCGATCAGCACGCGAATGCCCTGTGCCGCCAGTGCTTGTAAGGCATCGACTAATTCGTCGTAAGCCTCCGCCGGTACGCCCACCCGCAGAATCCCGGCGAACTGCCCGGCCATCCGTGACATGCGGCTTTCCAGCCAGTTGCCGCCGTGCTCGGCGATGCATTGGGCGATGCGCTCGACCTGCCCGGGCTTGTCCGGGGCAAACACAGTGAGTACGAGATGGTCCATGGCGCCGCCCTCTTGTCATGACTTTTGTTATAGAAAGGCAAGTATAGGCAAGGGGTTTGATTCAGCCCGGGCAGCAATTTGTGCGAGTGACCTGTGTCTGGTTTTTGGAGGCAGCCTGTGGCGAGGGGATTTATCCCCGATCGGTTGCGCAGCAGCCGTAAACCCTGTCAGCTCGGTCTACCTGTCAGCGCGCAGGGGGCGGCTTCGCCAACCATCGGGGATAAATCCCCTCGCCATAGAGTGTGCACCGCAGGGGGATGCCATAGCAGGCAGAAAGGATTTATGTGTACAACTTTTTATATTTAGCTGGAACAATCCGATGGTTTTTTGAGAACATCCCGTTCCGCGACGTGACCGCAATGCGTCATGAGGTCGCAGAACGACGTAATTAGTCTGATTTTCACAAGCGCAACGCATCATGTAGTATGCCTCGGCGCGCACTACATAACGCTGGATCGATGTCTGCCCAAGGCACGTTCGCAACCTTGAAAGCCCCGTCAGCAAGGCCCCCAAGCCGTTGATTGGTCCCAGCCCAGCCGCCAGCAATGGCATGTACTGGTCGGAAGGTTTGTGGTTTAAATGGCCAGAGGCTTCATTGTCAAAATTGAAGAGCTGAAAAGCGAAATAGCTGAGCAGAGTGAGGCAAGCAATGACTGAACACGTTCAAGTCGGTGGCCTGCAGGTCGCCAAAGTCCTGTTCGACTTCGTGAACAACGAAGCCATTCCCGGTACCGGCCTCACCGCCGAAAAATTCTGGGAAGGTGCCGACAAGGTCATTCATGACCTGGCGCCGAAGAACAAAGCCCTACTCGCCAAACGCGATGACTTCCAGGCTCGTCTTGATGCCTGGCATCAGGAACATGCCGGCCAGGCGCACGACGCCGTGGCCTACAAAGCCTTCCTGCAGGAAATCGGTTATCTGCTGCCAGAAGCGGCTGATTTCCAGGCAACGACGCAAAACGTCGATGATGAAATCGCCCGTACCGCCGGCCCGCAACTCGTGGTGCCGGTGATGAACGCCCGCTTTGCCCTCAACGCCTCGAACGCCCGCTGGGGTTCGCTGTACGACGCCCTCTACGGCACCGACGCGATCAGCGAAGACGGTGGCGCGGAAAAAGGCAAAGGCTACAACAAGGTGCGTGGCGACAAAGTCATCGCCTTCGCCCGTGCGTTCCTCGACGAAGCGGCGCCCCTGGCCGCTGGCTCCCACGTCGATTCGACGGCTTACAAGATCGTTGACGGCAAACTGCTGGTCACCCTCAAGGGCGGCAGCAACACCGGCCTGCGCAACGATGCACAGCTGATCGGCTTCCAGGGCGATGCCAATGCGCCGATCGCGATCCTGCTGAAGAACCACGGCCTGCATTTCGAAATCCAGATCGACGCCAGCACCCCGGTCGGCCAGACCGATGCCGCCGGCGTCAAAGACATCCTGATGGAAGCGGCACTGACCACCATCATGGACTGCGAAGACTCCGTGGCCGCCGTCGATGCCGACGACAAAGTGGTGATCTACCGCAACTGGCTCGGCCTGATGAAGGGCGACCTGTCCGAAGAAGTCGCCAAGGGCGGCCAGACCTTCACCCGCACCATGAACCCGGATCGCACCTACACCAGGGTCGATGGCAGTGAACTGACCCTGCACGGTCGCTCGCTGCTGTTCGTGCGTAACGTCGGTCACCTGATGACCATAGACGCGATCCTGGACAAGGACGGCAACGAAGTGCCGGAAGGCATCCTCGACGGTCTGGTGACGTGCCTCGCGGCGATGCACAACCTCAACGGCAACACCTCGCGCAAGAACACCCGCACCGGCTCGGTCTACATCGTCAAACCGAAGATGCACGGCCCGGAAGAAGCGGCGTTCACCAACGAGTTGTTCGGTCGCATCGAAGATGTGCTGGGCCTCAAGCGCAACACCCTGAAAGTCGGGATCATGGACGAGGAGCGCCGCACCACGGTCAACCTCAAGGCCTGCATCAAGGCTGCCAGCGAGCGCGTGGTGTTCATCAACACCGGTTTCCTCGACCGTACCGGCGACGAAATCCACACCTCCATGGAAGCCGGCCCGATGGTGCGCAAGGCCGACATGAAGGCCGAGAAGTGGATCGGCGCCTACGAAAACTGGAACGTCGATATCGGTCTGAGCACCGGCCTGCAGGGTCGTGCGCAAATCGGTAAAGGCATGTGGGCGATGCCCGACCTGATGGCGGCGATGCTCGAACAGAAAATCGCTCACCCGCTGGCCGGTGCCAACACCGCCTGGGTGCCATCGCCGACCGCGGCTGCGCTGCACGCGCTGCATTACCACAAGGTCGACGTGTTCGCCCGTCAGGCCGAACTGGCCAAGCGTGCCCGTGCTTCGGTGGACGACATCCTGACCATTCCGCTGGCGGTCAACCCAAGCTGGACGCCTGAGCAGATCAAGAACGAACTGGACAACAACGCCCAGGGCATTCTCGGTTACGTGGTGCGCTGGATCGACCAGGGCGTAGGTTGTTCGAAGGTGCCGGACATCAATGACGTCGGCCTGATGGAAGACCGTGCAACGCTGCGGATCTCCAGCCAGCACATCGCCAACTGGCTGCGCCACGGTATCGTTACCGAAGCGCAAGTGATGGAAAGCCTCAAGCGCATGGCGCCGGTGGTCGACCGTCAGAACGCGAACGACCCGCTGTATCGTCCGCTGACACCGAACTTCGACAGCAATATCGCCTTCCAGGCGGCGGTCGAACTGGTGATCGAAGGCACCAAACAGCCGAACGGCTACACCGAGCCGGTACTGCACCGTCGTCGTCGCGAGTTCAAGAAGGCCAACGGCCTGTAGCTAGCGCTGAATGGCGGACATGAAAAAGCCCTGATCTTGCGATCAGGGCTTTTTCGTTGGCCGCTAAAATCTGACAACCACTGATGATCCATTGTGGGAGCGGGCTTGCTCGCGAAGGCGGTGGGACAGTCACCACAGGTGTTGAATGTTACTGCGCATTCGCGAGCAAGCCCGCTCCCACAGGGGGGGCGGTGTCGCTTGAGAGTCAGGGATCAATGCCCAATTCGTGTTTGACCAGACCCAGCAACTTCGCCGTATCAATCGGCTTGAGCAGAAAATCCACCACGCTCAGGTGCATCGCGGCAATCGCGTCCTTCACATCGGCATCGCCGGAAACAATGATGATCGGCAACGCCGCCCGCTCCGACTCACGCACCTGCCGAATCAGATCCAGCCCACCGACATGGCCCATGCGCAAATCGGTGATCACCAAGCCAATCGAGGGTTTTTCCGCGAGCATCTTCAGCGCGGTTTCACCGCTGGCGGCGGTCATGCAATGAATGCCATCCAACGCGAGTATCTCCGACAAAAGCTCCCGGGCGTCCTTGTCGTCATCGACGATCAGTACACGCTGCGGCGGCAGATCGGGTTCGAGCATTACAGCACTGAGCGCTTCACGCTCGGCGTCGCTCAAAATATCGTGGTCGGACATGGGATTCTCTACGTTTTCAATTCAGTCACCTGGCACAGTCGTCAGACATCGCTAAGCAGAGCTTCAATGTGCACTTCGTCGGATTTTTTTCCAAGAGGCTGGCGGGAGAATTTCCGACTGTTTTTGTAGGGCACTTCCCAAATGTGCCGAACGGCAGCGCAAACCTAGACTTACGTCCAATGGGCACCCCGCGCGCAGGGGCCGACCATGGCTGCAACGATCCGACAACAACAATTCAAAAAAGACTGCGGTAATGGTTATGAGTAAAGCGGACGCCTTCACCCAGGCAGGGAAAACCGCGGTGTTGCAGAACATTCAGGGCACCCTGCAATTCCTTCAGCGCTTCCCGCCCTTCAATCAGATGGAACACGCGCACCTGGCTTATCTGGTGGAACAATGTCAGCTGCGTTTCTATGGCCAGGGCGAGAGCATCATCAAACCCGCCGACGGGCCGGTCGAATACTTCTATATCGTCAAACAGGGTCGCGTGGTCGGCGAACGCCAGCACATCACCCGGCCCGGCACCGAAACCACCTTCGAGATCACCACCGGGGAATGTTTCCCGCTGGCCGCGCTGATTGGCGAACGGGCGACCCGCACCGAGCATCTGGCCAGCGAAGACACCTTCTGCCTGCAACTGAACAAACCGGCGTTCATCAAACTGTTCGCCCTGTCCAACAGCTTCCGTGATTTCGCTTTGCGCGGGGTCAGCAGCCTGCTCGATCAGGTCAACCAGCAAGTCCAGCAGAAAGCCGTGGAAACCCTCGGCACCCAGTACTCGCTGAACACCCGCCTCGGCGAATTGGCGATGCGCCATCCGGTGACGTGCAGCCTGGACACGCCACTGCGCGAAGCGGTGAAGCTGATGCACGAGCAACAGGTCGGCAGCATCGTCGCGGTGGATGAACACAAGGCGCCGCTGGGGATTTTCACCCTGCGTGACCTGCGCGAAGTGGTCGCCAATGGCAGCGGTGATTTCAGCGAAACCATCGAGCGGCACATGACCTGTTCGCCGTTTTTTCTGTCGCCGGATCACAGCGCATTCGACGCGGCGATTGCCATGACCGAACGGCACATTGCCCACGTTTGTCTGGTCAAGGATCAGCGTCTGTGTGGCGTGGTTTCCGAGCGCGACCTGTTCTCGCTGCAACGGGTCGACCTGGTGCACCTGGCCCGGACCATCCGCAGTGCCCAGCGCATCGAGCAACTGGTGAGCCTGCGCGGCGAGATCGGCCAACTGGTCGAACGCATGCTCGCCCACGGTGCGTCTTCGACGCAGATCACCCACATCATCACCCTGCTCAACGACCACACCGTGTGCCGGGTGATCGAACTGACCCTCGCCGAAAAAGGCGACCCCGGCGTGCCGTTCAGTTGGCTGTGTTTCGGCAGCGAAGGCCGGCGCGAACAGACGCTGCACACCGATCAGGACAACGGCATTCTGTTCGAAGCGCGGGACGCGGCACACGCGGCGGAGATTCGCGGCAAGCTGCTGCCAATCGCCCAGCAGATCAACCAGAGCCTGGCGCAGTGCGGCTTCAGTCTGTGCAAGGGCAACATCATGGCCGGCAACCCCGAACTGTGTCTGTCGCGGGCGGAATGGGCGCGGCGCTTTGCGGCGTTCATCCGCGAGGCAACGCCGGAGAACCTGCTCGGTTCGAGCATTTACTTCGACCTGCGAGTGGTCTGGGGTGACGAAAAAGGCTGCGCGCAACTGCGCCGGGGGATTCTCGATCAGGTCGGCGACAACCGTTTGTTCCAGCGCATGCTGGCCGAGAACGCCCTGCGCAATCGTCCGCCGGTGGGGCGTTTCCGCGAGTTTGTGCTGGCGCGCAAAAACGGCGAGAAAGCCACCCTTGATCTCAAGGTTCAGGGCCTGACGCCCTTCGTCGACGGCGCACGCCTGTTGGCACTGGCCAATGGCATCGAAACCAACAACACCCTCGAACGCTTGCGCCAACTGGTTGAAAAAGAGGTAATCGAACGTCTCGACGGCGCTGCGTATGAAGAGGCCTACCATTTCATCCAGCAGACACGCATGCAGCAGCATCAGATCCAGACGCGTGAGAATCTGCCATGGTCGAACCGGGTCGACCCCGACAGCCTCAATCATCTGGACCGGCGCATCCTGCGTGAATCCCTGCGCCAGGCGCAGCGCCTGCAAAGCAGCCTGGCCCTGCGGTATCAGCTATGAGCCTGTTCTCGTGGCTGCGGCCGGCCAGCCCCCTGCTGTCGGCAGACCTGCAACAACGTCTGGCAAAACTGCCGGCGATCAGCGAACTGAAAGAATGCAGCCTGCGCGAACAGCGCTGGGTGGTGCTCGATCTGGAAACTACCGGGCTGAACCTGAACAAGGATCGCGTGCTGTCGATCGGCGCGGTGGTCATCGAAGACGGCGCGATCGACTTCAGTCAGCAGTTCGAGCGCACTCTGCAATGTCGGGAGCTGAAGCTCAGCCCGAGCGTGTTGATCCATGGCCTGGGGCCGAACGCGATTGCCGCCGGCAGCGACCCAGCCGAGGCGTTGCTGGAGCTTATGGAATTTATCGGTGACAGCCCGGTGCTGGCGTTTCATGCGCCCTTCGATCAGCACATGCTTGGGCGCGCGCTGCGGGAACACCTGGGTTACAAGCTGCAGAATGTGTTTCTGGATGTCGCGGACATGGCGCCGCTGCTGTGTCCGCAAGCGAATATCCGCGAGGCCGGGCTGGATGAGTGGATCGACTGGTTCAGGCTGGAGGTGTTCGAGCGGCACAACGCGAGTGCCGATGCGCTGGCCACGGCAGAGCTGGCGTTGATTCTGTTCAGCCGCGCGCGACAGCAGCAGATTCATAGTCCGCTGAATCTGCAGCAACGCTTGAGTCAGTGGAAGCGCCGACAGCAGGCGCCTTCCTTGTAGATTTTCGGCGCCTGCTCCGGCCCCTTCGCGAGCAAGCCCGCTCCCACCCCGGAACGCATTCCCCTGTGGGAGCGGGCTTGCTCGCGAAGAACGATGACGCGGTCCTGCTGATACCACCCGACCAGTGGCCAATTGCTAACCATTCCCACCTCTGCGAGAATCGCGAACAATTCTCGTTGGTTAACATTTCCCAATCGGTGCGTCTGGTGTCGTCAGTCCCAAGCCCTCACAGTGAACTCGTCGGTGCGTTGTATCGTGACCATCGCGGTTGGCTGCTGAGCTGGTTGCGGCGCAATGTGGCTTGCCCGCAACGGGCCGAAGACCTGAGCCAGGACACCTTCGTCCGTCTGCTCGGTCGCGATGAGTTGCTGACGCCGCGCGAACCCCGGGCGTTTCTGGTGGCGATTGCCAAGGGCCTGCTGTTCGACTACTTCCGCCGCGCCGCACTGGAGCAGGCCTACCTCGCCGAACTGATGCTGATCCCCGAAGGCGAACAACCCTCGGTCGAAGAGCAGCAACTGATCCTCGAAGACCTCAAGGCTATCGACCGCTTGCTCGGCAAGCTGTCGACCAAGGCCCGCGCCGCCTTCCTTTATAACCGCCTCGACGGCCTCGGCCATGCTGAAATCGCCGAGAAGCTTGGCGTCTCCGTGCCGCGTGTGCGGCAGTACCTCGCGCAGGGCATCCGCCAGTGCTACATCGCCCTGTACGGTGAGCCGACATGAGTCCGGCCAGCTCCAAACCGGTCTCCGCGCAGGTGCTGGATGCGGCGATTGCCTGGCAGTTGTCGCTGGATTCCGGCAGTCCGCTGGAGCGCGAGGAGTTCGCCAAATGGCATGCAGCGAATGAAGAACACGCCCGTGCCTGGCGCCAGTTAGGCATGCTCGATCAGCGCTTCAGCGTCGCCAATGGCCCGGCCCGCGCGGCCTTGCTGCAATCGCGCGAAGGCATTCGGCGGCGCGTGCGCAAGCTCGGCAGCGGATTGGCCAGCGTGGTGGCGCTCGTCGGTCTGGCGTTGTTTGCCGGTGATCGCTACTTGCCGCTGGATTACTGGCTCGCCGATCAACGCACCGCCACCGGCGAGCAGCGTACGGTGCGGCTGGCCGATGGCACCGTGCTCAACCTCAACACCCACAGCGCGGTGGATGTGCGTTTCGATGCGAGGCAAAGGCTGATCGTGTTGCAGGCAGGCGAGATCATGGTCGAGACCGGTCACGGCGATGCGCGGCCGTTCATCGTCGAAACCCGCGAAGGCAGCATGCGCGCATTGGGCACACGGTTTCTGGTCAAGCGCGAGGAACAAGGCACGCGCCTGAGCGTGTTGCAGTCAGCGGTGGCCGCGCATCCACAAAGTCACCCCGAAGAGCAGATCCTGCGCGAAGGCCAGCAAGTGCTGATTCGCAACGACGGCCTCGACACAGTCGCCGCGCTCACGCCCGGCGCCGATGCCTGGACCCGCGGCATGCTGGTGGTGGACAACGCGCGGCTCGCAGACCTGGTGCATGAACTGGCTCGTTATCGCCGCGGATATCTGGGCGTGGCGCCGGAAGTCGCTGACCTGCGCATTACCGGCAGCTTCCCGCTGCACGACACCGACAAGGCCCTGAGCGCCCTGCTGCCGACCCTGCCGGTGCAGATCGAGCAGCACACGCCGTATTGGGTCACGGTGGCGAAGGCTGATACCAAGCCCTGAATTATCGAGTGCCTGACAAATTGCTTTCGCGAGCAGGCTCGCTCCCACATTGGAATGCGTTCACCTGTGGGAGCGAGCCTGCTCGCGAATGGGCCATCGGTAGCACCCTGGAAAAGGCTCTGCCCACTCCTTCAGCAGCCCCACTCCCAGTTAATCGAAATTATTTTCATCCAGCCCTATCACTTTTCAATTCTCGTCCGGCACACAGGCAATTGAGAAATATTTCCATTCAGGAGCCTTCGCATGTCCCGTTCGCTAGACACCTTGCTGCGCCCCAGTCTGCTGGCCGTCGCCATCGCCCTCAGCGCGCCGCTGATCGGCAGCCCGTTGCTCGCTGCCGAACAGGCCTCCAGCGTACGCGCCTACAACCTGCCGGCGGCGCCGCTGTCGACCACCCTGAACCAGATCGCCAGCCAGGGCGGCCTCGCGCTGTCACTGAATCCGTCGCTGGCGGCGGGCAAGACCTCCGCGCCGGTCAGCGGCCAATATGATGCCGCCGGCGCGCTGCGTGCTGCGCTGCGTGGCACCGGTCTGCAACTGGAACAAAGCAGCACCGGCACTTACACCCTGGTGGCGGTGCCGGAAGGGACACTGGCGCTGCCGGAAACCGCAGTCATCGGCGTGGAAAACCTGGAAACCGCCTGGGGCCCGGTCGAAGGCTACACCGCCACCCGGACCGCCGCCGGCACCAAGACCGACACCGCGCTGGTCGAAGCACCGCGCTCGATTTCGGTCGCCACCCGTCAGCAGATGGACGACCGCAGCGTGCACAGCCTCGATGACGCCGTGCGCTACATGCCGGGCATCACCGCCAGCAGCTACGGCAGCGACACGCGCGCCGACTGGCTGCGCGTGCGCGGTTTCGAGCCGACCCAGTTCCTCGACGGCCTGCCCCTGCCAAAAGGCGTGTACGCCAACCCGAAACAGGAAACCTGGAACCTCGACCGTCTCGCCCTGCTGCGTGGCCCGGCCTCTTCCGTCTACGGCCAGACCCCGCCGGGCGGCCTGCTGGACATGGTCAGCCGGCGCCCGAGCAGCGACGCCAGCAGCGAAATCCAATTGCAGTACGGCAGCGACAACCACCGTCAGATCAACTTCGCCAGCACCGGCAAGATCGACGACGCCGGCCAGTTCCTCTACGGCATCAGCGGCGTGGTGCGTGACAGCGGCACGCAGATCGACCACATCGACAACAAGCGCTACAACATCGCGCCGAGCCTGACCTGGAACATCGACGACGACACCAAGTTCACGCTATTGAGCCAGTTCACTCGCGACGATACCGGCATTACCAGCCAGTTCCTGCCGGTGCAGGGCACCAAGATCGACATGCCGTTCGGTAGCGTCTCGCACCACAAAAATCTCGGCGATCCGGATTGGGAATACTACGACCGCACTTACTACGCGCTCGGTTATGCCTTCGAACACCGGCTGAACGATGTCTGGCAGTTCAAGCAGAACCTGCGTTACACCAAGTCGGACCTGTCGTTCCAGGCCCTGACCGTCGGTTCTTACCCGTACACCATGGTGGACGATCAAGGTAACGTCGGGCGCACCAGCACCAGCGTTGACGAAGACATCAGCCAGTTCGCGGTGGACAACAACTTCCAGGCCGACTTCGCCACCGGTGACATTCGCCACACCGTGCTGTTGGGGCTGGATCACCAGCGCAGCAACACCAACTACCTGTCGATCTACGGTGACGGCCTGAAAACCAACGTGCTGAACCCGATCTACGGCCAGCCGATCGTTCGTCCGGATCGCTCGACGGCGTATTACGACTACGACCAGAAGACCTACCAGACCGGCCTCTACGTGCAGGATCAGATGGCCCTCGACCAATGGCGCCTGACGCTGGGCGGTCGTGAAGACTGGGTCCACACCGGCACCACGTTCTTCAACAAGGCCGACGCGACCAACACCCAGCGCGACAAGAACTTCAGCGGTAACGCAGCGCTCAGCTACGTGTTCGACTCGGGCTTCGTCCCGTACATTTCCTACGCCGAATCCTTCCAGCCAACCACCGGCGCCGACGCCTCCTCCAGCGGTTCGCTGAAACCGACCGAAGGCAAGCAGTGGGAAATGGGCGTCAAGTACCAGCCACCGGGCAGCAAGACCCTGCTGACCGCCGCCGTGTATGACCTGACGCAGAAAAACGTCGCGGTCACCACCACCGTCGGCAACACCCCGATCACCAGCCAGACCGGCGAAGTGAAAGTCAAAGGCCTGGAGCTGGAGGCGACCTCGGACGTCACCGATAACCTCAAAGTGATTGCCGCCTACACCCTGGCCAAGTCCGAAGTGCAGAAAGGCGACTACAAAGGCAACCGCCTGCAACTGATGCCTAACCAGCAAGCCTCGCTGTGGACTGATTACACCTGGCACAGCGGCGTGCTCGACGGCTTCGGTATCGGCGGTGGCGTGCGTTACACCGGCAACACCTATGGCGATCAGGGCAACACCTGGCTGGACAAGGCCAATGCCTACACCGTGTTCGATGCCTCCGTGCATTACGACCTCGGGCGTCTGGACAACAGCCTCAAAGGTGCGTCGCTGGCCGTCAACGCCACCAACCTGTTCGACAAGGACTACATCTCCACCTGCGACGGCTTCTACTGCTACTACGGCGACCAGCGCAGCGTCGTCGCCAGCGCCACCTACAAGTGGTAAGCGACTGAGTGCCAACCGGTCCTGTCATCAGGCCGTCCCTGCGGGGACGGCTTTGGTGTTTTTGAAGGTCACGAAATGAAAAGTAAAACCATCCGCCGCTGGTCGTTCATCCACACCTGGACCAGCCTGATCTGCACCGTGTTTCTGCTGCTGTTGGCATTGACCGGCCTGCCGCTGATTTTCCATCACGAGATCGAGCACCTGCTCGGCGATGCCCCGCAAGTGCGCGAAATGCCCGCCGACACGCCGCGCCTGAATCTGGCGCAACTGGTCGACGCCGCAGAAAAACATCGCCCCGGCGAAGTGGTGCAGTACTTCGGTTTCGAAGACGACGAACCGAACGCCGTGCTGACGATCATGGCGAAAACCGCCGGCACCGAACCGAACTCTTCGCACACCTTCATGCTCGATGCGCGTACCGGTGAAGCGCTGGAAACCCCGTCGGCCAATGGCGGCCTGATGCTGTTCATCCTGCGCCTGCACGTCGACATGTTCGCCGGGTTGCCGGGCAAGTTGCTGCTGGCATTCATGGGCCTGCTGTTTGTGGTCGCGATCATTTCCGGCACGGTGCTGTATCTGCCATTCATGCGCCGTTTGCAGTTCGGCACCGTGCGTCAGGACAAGTCCACCCGCTTGCGCTGGCTCGATCTGCACAACCTGATCGGCATCGTCACCCTGACCTGGGCGCTGGTGGTCGGTGTCACCGGCGTGATCAGTGCCTGTGCAGATCTGATCATCGCCGCGTGGCGCAATGACACGCTGACCGCCATGGTCGCGCCCTACCGCGATGCCCCGCCGCTGACCCGACTGGCCCCGGCCACCCGCCTGCTGGACATCGCCCGCGACGTGGCACCGGGGATGAACCCGGATTTCATCGCTTTCCCCGGCACGCGGTTTTCCAGCGAGCACCATTATTCAGTCTTCATGAAGGGCGGCACGCACCTGACCTCGCACCTGCTGACGCCGGTACTGATCGACGCCAGCACCCTGCAAGTCACCGCCGTCGGTGAACGCCCGTGGTACATGGACGCCATGGGCATGTCACAGCCGCTGCACTTCGGCGACTACGGCGGCATGCCGATGAAAATCCTCTGGGCGACCCTCGACGTGCTGACCATCATCGTGCTCGGCAGCGGCGTGTACCTGTGGGTGGTGCGACGTAAAGCGGCGAAACCGGTGACGGCGGAGGCTGCTGCATGAAGCCGCGTCAGTCGAGTTTCTGGAAAGTCTTCAGCACCCCGCTGGTGATCGCGCTGCTGAGTGCGGCGGGGCTGTTCGCGGCGTTGTTGGGGGATGGAATCTGGGATGCGCTGAGCTGGGTCGGGCTGGGTGTGCCGGCGTTTCTGGCCGTAAGAGGCTTGCTGCCGCGTGGGTGATTTTTGTGCTGCCTGACAGGGCCTCTTCGCGAGCAAGCCCGCTCCCACAGGGGATTTGTGAACGAAACAGATCCAGTGTGGGAGCGGGCTTGCTCGCGAAGGCGGCCTGATGAACACCAGCAAATCCCTCGCCAGCCGCTCTGTATCTGACTAGGCTAACCTCCTGCTCTTCGATGACCACCGAGGTTTGCCAATGTCCGTCCCCAGCATGACCCTGTTCCATAACACGCTTTCCCCGTTCGTGCGCAAAGTGATGGTGCTGCTGCACGAGACCGGCCAGCAGGATCGCGTCGCTCTGCAAGACTGCGTCCTCAGCCCGGTCAGCCCGGATCCGGCGCTCAACGCCGACAACCCGCTGGGCAAGATTCCGGCCCTGCGTCTGGCCGACGGCAGCGTGATTCATGACAGTCGCGTGATTCTCGAATACCTCGACCAGCAGCACGTCGGCAATCCGCTGATCCCCCGCGAAGGTGCGGCCCGCTGGCGGCGTCTGACCCTGGCGTCGATGGCCGACGGGATCATGGACGCCTCAGTGATGGTGCGTTACGAACTGGTGCTGCGCGCCCCGGAAAAGCACTGGGATGAATGGCTCGACGCCCAGCGCGACAAGATTCGTCGCGCCTTGGCCTATCTGGAAAGCGACGCCATTGCCGAGCTGACCAGCCACTTCGACGTGGCGGCGATCAGCGTCGCTTGTGCACTGGGTTACATCGATCTGCGTCATCCGGATCTGGACTGGCGCAGCGCCAATCCGCAACTGGCCAACTGGTATTTCGACGTGAGCCAGCGACCGTCCATGGTCGCCACCATGCCCAAGCCTTAAGGCTGCGGCGTCTGATCCGGCCCCTTCGCGAGCAGGCTCACTCCCACATTGGAATGCGTACTCCTGTGGGAGCGAGCCTGCTCGCGAATGCACCAGCTCGGTCTCACTGGCAGAAACCCGACAATCCGCGTCACCAATGCTTCCTTCCAGCGCTGCTCCTCTCGCAATCCACTCATTGCATCCCCCCCACATCAAACTCCAGCGGCTTGGCCGGTTTCTGCCCGATCCCGTACCAGTCGAGTTTGCGCGTCAGCACCATGAACACCCCGAGCAGGCCGAACAACAGCAGCGAGCCCATCAGCAGCGCGTAATCCTCGGCGCTCAGCAAGCCATACAGCAGGCCATACAACGCCGCCAATCCCGCGGAAAAACTCAGGCCATGACGCACACTGTGCAGCACGTGGCAGACATAAAACCCGATCAACAACACACAGCCACTGGCCGACAGCAGATACGCCAGAGCAAAGCCGATGTGCTCCGACAACGACAACAGCAACAGGTAGAAGAACGCCAGCGCCACCCCGACCAATGCGTATTGCACCGGGTGCACCGCCAGACTTTTGAGCACTTCAAACAGGAAGAAACCGGCGAACGTCAGGACGATGAACAACAGCGCATATTTGATCGCCCGATCACTCTTCAGGTACTGATCCACCGGATCAATGAAACTCACGCCGAAGCTGCGCCCGTTGAACGCCTCGCAGTCATTGCCCATCACGCAACGGCTCATGGCTTCTTGCAGGTTGGTGGAGAAGAACGTGGTCTGCCAATCGGCGCTGAAACCCTGATCGCTGATCTCGCGTTTGCCCGGCAGGAAGTTGCCGACAAAGCTTGGATGCGGCCAGTTGGCGGCAAGGCTGACGTGACTGCTTTTGCCCACCGGCAGCACCTGCAACGAACCGGTGCCTTGCAGACGCAGGTCGAAACCGAAGGTCAGCTCGGTGGCGTTGCGAGTGTCCAGCACCGGCAACGTGACCCGTACACCTTCGCCGAGCCAGCCGACCTGGGTGCCGGGTACGAAGTCCAGGCGTTGGCCGTCGAGTTCCAGTTTCAGCGCGTTTTCGATGCCGCGAATATCGCTGATGCCCACCGCCAGAAACGGCGCATCGAACTGGTAGTCGGCAAAATCTTCCTGGATCCCCAACTGCGCCGGCAACGAGAAATGCCCATCGATGCGGTTGTCGGCGTGGAACAGTCGCGCTTCGTAGATACCGCGATTGCGCAGTTCGGTTTGCACTTGCCCGTCGAGCTCGAAGCGCTCCGGCAAAAAATACAGTCGACCGCGTTCTTCACTTGGCTCGTCGTAGCGCTGGTTGGTTTTGTCGTTGAGCTTCCAGTTGTGAATCACTTTGCGATACGGCACCACCATCACCGGCCCGCTCAGTTGCTGGCTGTTACTGGAGCTGCGGGCAATGTCTTCAAGCACGCCATCGCGCCGTTGCTGGCGGTCATCGATGATGCCGTCAATCATCAGCAGCGGTATCAGCAACAGCAGGATCAACAGGGCAATCGCCCCGAGCTTGATGGTCAGATTCTTGTTCATAGGACTCTCCCTGTTTGGATGGGCAGAGTCTGGTGTTGATGTATGAGGAGAATGTGGGGGGAATATGGAGATTGTGTGGAGACTGCACCGGCCCCTTCGCGAGCAAGCCCGCTCCCACAGTTGATCTTTGGTGTGACAGAGACCTGTGTTTCAACACACCCCCCCTGTGGGAGCGGGCTTGCTCGCGAAGGCAGCGACGCGGTTTCAAGGCAGGCGCAAAATCACTTCCACGCCATTCTCGACGTTGCGGATATGCATCGACCCACCATGCAACTTCATCACCTCTTCAACGAAGTTCAGCCCCAAACCGGTGCTCTTGCGCCCACTGTCCGGACGCGGCAATGAGTAAAACCGTTCACTCAACCGCGGTAAGGCGTACTCGGGAATCGCCGCCGCTTCGTTGAACAAGCGCAACTCGACCTGCTCTCCAACACGCTCGGCACTGAAACGCAGCAACCCGCCGACCGGGGTGAAATCCAGCGCATTCTCCAGCAGATTGCCCAACGCCTGACGCAGCAGAAACGGCTCGCCGATCAGCAACAGATCCGACGCAATCGTCTGCTCGACCTTGAGCCGCCGCCCCTCGATCCGCGCCGCCTGCGCCTGCAACAATTCGTCAACCAGTACTGCCAGCGGCACCGCCACCCGCTCCTCAAGCCCCTGCCGCTGCTCGACTTGCGCGAGGTTCAACAGGCGCTCGATCAGCTGCTGCATCCGCGCGCTTTCGCTGTCGATGTTGCCGACAAAACGCAGGCGCTGAATCGCTGGCATCTCATCCTGCAGCAACTCCGCCGCACCGCGAATCGCCGCCAGCGGACTTTTCAATTCATGGGTCAGGGTGTGCACGTAGCGTTCGACGTAAGCCTTGCCTTCGAGCTGGGTGCGCATCTGCTCCAGCGCCGTGGCCAGTTGTTCCAGCTCGCCGCCACGATAATGCGGCACTTCAACCCGGCGCCCTTCGCTCACTGCTTTTGCGTAGCCGGTCAAACGGTGCAGCGCGCGGCTCAGCCACCACGACAGCAAAGCGCCGAACAGCAGGCCGAGGCCAATCAGCCCGGCACCGTAAAACAGCAAGCGCCGCTCGGTACGATCGACATAAGGCTGCAATGAGCTGTTGGGTTTGGCCACGGTAACCACGCCGATGATCCGGCCGTTGTCGCGGATCGGCGCGCCGACGTGCATCACCGAGGAGTTCGCATCATTCGGATCGCTGCGGCTCGAACGAGCGCCGTACTCACCACGCAAAGTCAGGTAGACGTCGTTCCAGCGCGAGTAATCCTGCCCGACCGCCACGTCGCTGGAATCCAGCACCACGATGCCTTTGGCGTCGGTGACGTAGATGCGGTGGTTGACCTGGTTTTTCGGCAAGCCCCAGATCGTCGCCTGTGGCTGGCGCTCACCGTAGGCGCGCAGCAATTCGGGCCAGCGGTTCTCGCTGAGCGTGCCGGCCTTGAAATCATCACGGAGAATTTCCGCCATCAGGTTGGCGGTGTCGACCAGGGTTTCTTCGGTGGACTGGCGCACGCCGGGGCGGATTTCTTCCATCACCGTGTTGAGCACGAAATAACCGGTCAGACCGACAAACAGCACATACACCAGAAAAATCCGCAGCCCCAGCGACATCAGCTGTGTCCCGGGCTGTAGCTGTAGCCGAGGCCGCGATGGGTCTGGATCGGCTCGGCGTCGGCCCGCACCAGACGCAGTTTGGCGCGCACGCTCTTGATGTGGCTGTCGATGCTGCGCTCGTAGCCGGCGTCGGCGGCAACCCCCAGCGCGTCGAGCAATTGCTCGCGGCTGAACACCCGCTGCGGTTGTTCGAGCAGGCATTGCAACAGACGGAATTCGTGGCGGGTCAGATTCAGCGGCTGGCCCCGGTAGACGATCTGCACGCGCTCGGGATCGATGCGAAACAGCGCCGAGGAGGCTTCAACCACGGGACGCGGCGCCATGCGCTTGAGAATCGCCCGGACCCGCGCGGCGACCTCACGCGGGCTGAACGGCTTGACCACGTAATCGTCGGCGCCGATTTCCAGCCCCACCACCCGGTCGATCTCGGCGTCCCGGGCGCTGAGGAACAGCACCGGCACTTCACTGAAGCGCCGCAGCTGTTTGCAGGTTTCGAAACCGCTGATGTCCGGCAAGCCGATATCGAGAATGATCAAGTCAGCCGGGGTCTGCCGTTGATGCTCCAGCGCCGCCGCGCCAAGGCTCAGCCACGTGGTGGCAAACCCCTCGCCCTGCAGGGCAAAAATCAGCGTGTCGGCAATCGCCGCTTCGTCTTCGACAATCAGGATATGAGGCATGGCGTCCGAGCCCATGGGTTAAGTGCGCGAACGGTGCCCCAAGCCTGACCTTACGTCAATGAGACCACTTAACAGTCCGGCTTGTCGGCGGTGAAACGTCGTGCCGGGTTTACTGCCGCGCCGAACTCGCGCAGGGCCTTGGCGCCGATCAGCAGGGGATAGTTGAAGTGACTGCGGTCGGTCAGGTTGACCTCAACGGTGCGCTTGACGTTGCCCAGGCACAGCTCCAGATCGACCACCGGACGCTTGGCGACTTCGGTGACGTCGCGATCTTCATCGTCCTCGTCGGAGCGACTCTTGATCTTGCTGATCCGCGCGACCTTGTGCTCGTAGACCTTGTTATCGGCATCCTTGGTAGCGAGGCGAAAACGCACCCAGTCTTCGCCATCGCGGGTGAAGGTCTCGATGTCCTTGGCCGACAGCGAAGCGGTCAGTGCGCCGGTGTCCATCTTGGCCTTGAGCACCTCACCACCGATTTCCGGCAGCGCGATGTATTCGTAACGCCCGTACAGGGTCGGCTCGGCGGCCATGACCGGCAGGGCGACGAGGGCAAACAGTGCAAGGAGGGATTTCACGTAGAGGGCTTCCTTGGAAAATGAGGGCGTCAGACGCGAGATTTTAGACAGCCATTGGGCAATTCGTTCGCCCTGAATCCGCCTTCGCGAGCAAGCCCGCTCCCACAGGGGATCGAGGATCTGTTGAAGATGGCATGCACACTGAAGATCCACTGTGGGAGCGGGCTTGCTCGCGAAGAGGCCAGCCCTGCCAGCACAGTAATCAGCTCCAGCATAGCCAGCCAAAAGTGAAACATTCGTCACCATCGATTTGGCCTGTCGCCCGAAGCCACTTATCATGGCGCGCCCATCCGCCTTCATAGAGTTGCTTATGCGCCGCCTGCTCACCGGCTGTTTCGTCACCCTGCTGCTGTTGCTCAACACCCTGATTCTGATCGGGCCGTTGCTGGTCTTTGCCCTGCTCAAATTGATTGCACCGGGGCGCTGGCGCGATTACGCCTCGTGGGCGGTGATGTGGATTGCCGAGACCTGGGCGGAAATCGACAAGCTGATCTTTCGCCTGTGCATCCCCACTCAATGGGACATTCGCGGCGGTGACAACCTGCGTGGTGACACCTCGTATCTGGTGGTCAGCAACCACCAGTCGTGGGTCGACATTCCAGCGCTGATCCAGACCCTCAACCGGCGCACGCCGTTCTTCAAATTCTTCCTCAAGAAAGAACTGATCTGGGTGCCGTTCCTGGGTCTGGCGTGGTGGGCGCTGGATTACCCGTTCATGAAGCGCTACAGCAAGGCGTTCCTCGCCCGGCACCCGGAGCTGGCGGGCAAGGATCTGGAAATCACCCGACAGGCCTGCGAGCTGTTCAAGCGCCAGCCGGTAACGGTGGTGAATTATCTGGAAGGTACTCGCTACACCGCGGCGAAAAGCGCGCAGCAGCAGTCACCGTTCAAGCACCTGCTCAAACCCAAGGCGGGAGGCGTGGCATTTGTTCTGGCGGCGATGGGCGAACAGCTGGATGCGCTGCTCGACGTGACCGTGGTCTATCCACAGAAGAAGATTCCGGGGTTCTGGGATTTGATCAGCGGCAGCGTGCCGCGGGTGATCGTCGACATCCAGACCCGCGAACTCGACCCGGCGCTGTCGCAGGGCGATTACGAAAATGATCCGCTGTTTCGCCAACAGGTCCAGAACTGGGTCAACCAGCTCTGGACCGAGAAGGATCAGCGCATCAGCGAACTGCGCGGCGAGCGCGCCTGAATCAGCTACCGGTGCCGGCGCCCCAGATACTGCCCAGGCTCTGCAGCAGTGGGCCGCCGACGCCTTGATCACCCAGGTACTTGAGCAGCACCGGGGCAAACTGACCGACCATGCCGCTGTCCATGCCCAACGCACCGAAGGCATTGTTCAGGTCGCTGGTGTTCTTGACGTTACCCAGCGCGTTTTCCAGCCCGGCTGACTTGCCCGACGAGCCGAGCAACCCGCTCAACGCCGCCAGGTTGCCGCTTCCGCCCGACAGCTTGTCGATGCCCGGCACTTCTTTGGCCAACTGCGAGTAATCGGTGCTGCTCAATTGGTTCTTGGCCAGGCCAAGCATGGCGCTGGTGCCACCGACGGCTTGCTGCGGCGTCACACCGAGATCGGTGACGGCTTGCAGCAACCCGGCGGTTTCCGAGGTCGGCGCGGCGGCGGTGGCCGCGTTGCCACCCTGCATGCTCGAAGCTGCTTTGGTCACGTCGTCCAGACTGAAGCCGGCAAACACCGGGCTCGCTGCAAGGGTCATCAGTGAAGCCAAGGCAATACCGCGTGAAATCTTCATTCAGACATCCTCTTGCGCTGTGGTGACCGCCCGTCAATGGGCGGCAAAACTGCCGTTTTGACCGGGTTTCAGCCAGCATGTTCCTCGCCGGCGCATCCATTTTCAGCATAGCCACGTATATAAAACGTGAAACCGCGGATAACCCGAGATGAATGGCACAAGCGCTGTCCCTGAACTAGCCTGTGAACAGCCCGAGCACCGCCCTCGTCGCCCGCCCATTGCCTGGAGAGCCGTCATTTCCATCGCCGACCCTGATCAGTTGCGCCAGCTGCTGGCCCAGTGCTCACTGGGTGACCGTGCTGCGTTCGAAACGCTCTATCGCAGCGTCGGCCCGCGTCTGCACGGCGTGGCCCTGCGCATCATGGGCCGGGCGGATCTGGCCGAGGACGTGCTGCAGGAAAGCTTCGTGCGGATCTGGAACAACGCCTCGCGCTACGAAGCCCACTTGTCGGCGCCGCTGACCTGGATGATCAACATCACTCGCAATCAGGCCATCGACCAATTACGCAAACAGCGCGAACGGCCGCTGACCGACTTCGAACAGGACACCCTGCCGGACGATGGCCCTTCAGCCCACGACCTGTTGAACAGCAGCCGCGAAGCCAGCGCGCTGCACCGCTGCCTGGACACCCTCGACGGCATGCAGCGCCAGTCGATCAGCGTCGCCTACTTCCAGGGCCTTTCCTGCTCGGAACTGGCCGAACACCTGGCCGCACCGCTGGGCTCGGTGAAGTCGTGGATTCGTCGCGGCATGGAGCGTCTGCGCAGGTGCCTTGAATCATGAACTACCAGACCCCCGCCCTGCGCCGCGCCCTCGCCGCCGATTACGCCATTGGTCTGATGTCTGCGGCGGCGCGCAGGCGCTTTGAACAATTGCTGCTGGATGACGCAGCACTGCGAACCGAGTTGGCGCAGTGGCAGGAGAGCCTTGCCAGCCTTACCGAAACGCTGCCGGAGCAACCGGTGCCGGATCGGGTGTGGCAAGGCATCACCGCGCGGATCGACCCGCAAGTGCTGCACGTCCCGGAAAAACGTCCGTTCTGGAACTGGCTACGGGTCAGCGCCGCGCTGTGTTCGATCGTGATCCTGGTATTCCTCGGCTCGCTGTACAACCGCGACGACGCCCGCTACCGCGCCACCCTGCTGACCGCCGACGCGCAGCCGGCACTGAAGGTCGAGGCGCATGCCGATTATCTGCAAGTCGAGCCGCTGACATTGGCGGCAGTCGGGCCTGATCGCAGCCTGGAATTGTGGGCGATTCCAGCGGATGGCAAGCCGATTTCGCTGGGGGTGATTCCGGCGGGGGGCAAGGGCAAGGTTGAATTGAGCGCGGCGCAGAAAGTCTTGATCGGCCAGCCGATTGCGCTGGCGGTGAGTCTGGAGCCAAAGGGCGGCTCGCCGACCGGGCAACCGACCGGGCCGGTGCTTTACCAAGGCGCGTTAGCGGCTCTCTGACTCTGTGGCGAGGGAGCTTGCTCCCGCTGGGCTGCGAAGCGGCCCAAATCTTGTGTGGGTAATTTTCCTGAGACGCCGCATGTGTGGATTTTACGACGGCTTCGCCGCCGAGCGGGAGCAAGCTCCCTCGCCACAGGTTTAATGCTCATCCCAATAAAAACGGCGACCTTGAGGTCGCCGTTCTGCACTGCCTGACGCTTAAGCCGCACTGAACAACCGATGCGGATCGATCACAAACTTCTTCGGCACACCGGCATCGAACTCGCCGTAACCTTCCGGCGCCTGGTCGAGGCTGATGACTTGCACGCCCACCACTTCGGCGATGTTGATGCGGTCCCACATGATCGCCTGCATCAGTTGGCGGTTGTACTTCATCACCGGGGTCTGGCCGGTGTGGAAGCTGTGGGATTTGGCCCAGCCCAGACCGAAGCGGATGCTCAGGCTGCCCATTTTCGCGGCGGCGTCCACGGCACCCGGATCCTCGGTCACGTACAGGCCCGGGATACCGATCTTGCCGGCGACACGCACCACGCCCATCAGCGAGTTGAGCACGGTGGCCGGGGCTTCGGATTTGACCCCGTCATGGCCGTGGCCGCGGGCTTCGAAGCCCACGCAGTCCACCGCGCAATCGACTTCCGGTTCGCCCAGCAGCTCGGCGATCTGCTCGTGCAGCGGCGTATCCTTGGACAGGTCGACCACTTCAAAACCCTGAGCCTTGGCGTGCGCCAGGCGGATGGTGTTGACGTCGCCGATGATCACCACCGCCGCGCCCAGTAGACGCGCCGAGGCAGCCGCGGCCAGACCGACCGGGCCGGCGCCCGCGATATAAACGGTGCTGCCCGGGCCAACGCCCGCCGTGACCGCACCGTGATAGCCGGTCGGCAGAATGTCGGAGAGGCAGGTCAGGTCGCGGATTTTCTCCATGGCCTTGTCGCGATCCGGCAGTTTCAGCAGGTTGAAGTCGGCGTATGGCACCAGCACGTATTCGGCCTGGCCGCCGGTCCAGTCGCCCATGTCGACATAACCGTAGGCACCGCCGGCACGGGCCGGGTTAACGGTCAGGCAGACACCGGTGTGTTGCTCCTTGCAGGAACGGCAGCGCCCGCAAGCCACGTTGAACGGTACGGAAACCAGATCGCCGATTTTCAGGTTCTCGACGTCGGAACCTTTTTCGATCACTTCGCCGGTGATTTCGTGGCCCAGCACCAGACCGGTCTGCGCCGTCGTACGGCCGCGCACCATGTGCTGGTCGGAGCCACAAATGTTGGTGGACACCACACGCAGGATGACACCGTGCTCGATCTTCCTGCCGCGCGGGTCCTGCATTTTCGGATAGTCGATTTTCTGCACTTCGACCTTGCCAGCGCCGAGATACACCACACCACGATTGCCAGACATGCTTTCACCTCGCTGTTGTTTTTATGGAACCGCGTTGCCCAGGCAGGCAGCGCGTTAAGTGCTCGGGTTATTGCTTGTTGGTCTTGCGTTTATGACCCCTTCGCGAGCAAGCCCGCTCCCACATTGGAATGCGTCCCCCCTGTGGGAGCGGGCTTGCTCGCGAAAGCGATCTAGAGAACGACCGTGCGATTGGCGTTCAAAAACACCCTTCTTTCGATGTGATAACCCACCGCCCGGGCCAGGGTCAGGCCCTCGATATCGCGCCCCTTGGCAATCAGATCCTCGGGGTAATGACTGTGATCCACCGCCTCGACGCCCTGGGCAATGATCGGCCCTTCATCGAGGTCGTTGTTGATGTAATGCGCCGTCGCGCCGACCAGCTTCACGCCCTTGTTGTAGGCCTGGTGATACGGCTTGGCACCCTTGAACCCCGGCAGCAGCGAGTGATGGATATTGATCGCCTTGCCATCGAGCTTGCGGCACAGCTCCGGCGACAGCACCTGCATGTAGCGGGCGAGGATCACCAGTTCGGCGCCGGACTCTTCGATCACCTGCCACACCTGACGCTCCTGCGCCGGCTTGTCGTTGGGGTCGAGGGGGAAATGGTAGTAGGGAATCTGGTGCCAGTCGGCCAAAGGCTTGAGATCCGGATGGTTGGACACCACCGCCGCGACGTCCATCGACAACTGGCCGATGCGCTGGCGGTAGAGCAAGTCGTTGAGGCAGTGATCGGCCTTGGAAACCATGATCACCACTTTCGGCCGGTAGTTCGGCGCGGTCAGTTCGAAGACCATGCCGAACGCCTGACCGCGCTCGGCAAGGCCGGCGCGGAAGGATTGTTCGTCGAAACCGTCAGGCTGACGGAATTCCACGCGAATGAAGAAACGGCCCGAGAGCCGGTCATCGAACGAATGGTGCTCGGTGACGTAGCAACCCTGCTCGAACAGAAAACGCGTCACCGCGTCCACCGTGCCGAGCACGCTGGGGCAGTCGGCGGTCAGAATCCATGTGTCTGGGGCGCGGCTCATGGTGCGGTGACTCCTGTTCTTTTGTACGCGGTGTCTGGGGGATTTTTGCCCCTCACCCTAGCCCTCTCCCGGAGGTAGAGGGGACTGACCGAGGTGTTCTTTCGAGCTACGCCGACCTGAAATATCGCGGCGAACTCAGGCTCGAAAACTACACAAATCTGCTCCCTTTCCCCCTCTCCCCCTTGGGGGAGAGGGCTGGGGTGAGGGGGTGGCTCTTGATCTTTCAGGCCTGAACGCTCAGGCCGTATTCGGCCGACGCATCCTGCAACCACAACCACCAGTAATCCGAGAAGCTGCGACGGATCAGCAGTTCCCAGGTGTCTTCGGCGGTGTGGCGAATCATCAGCTGCGATTTGGCGAACACCGTGCCTACCGCTTTGCCGACCGGGAAGTTGTTCGGGTGCACGTCATAGCTGGTGGATTTCATCAGCACCTGCCGTACGTTCGGCCCGCTCAGTTCGAGCACTTGCTGGCCGCCGCTGACGTTGACGATCGCGATGTGCAGATCGCCCAGCGCCTCGCGCAGTTTCTGTTCGGCGGCGAATTCTTCACCGCTTGGCACGATCAGCAGCCACTCGTCCGGGCCCATCCATTGCAGGCTGGTGTCGCCTTTGACGATCACGCTCAGGGCGCCCGGCAATTCAATGCCGAGGGCCTTGTGCACACCGGCGGCGAAGGCTGCATCGTGGCCATCGCCACGAATGGTCAGGTGACCGAGGAGTTTCTTTTCACGCACGATGACGCCGGCGTTCTTGCGACCCTTGCCGACCAGGCTGGCGAGGTCGGCATGGTGCAGCGACGACTCGGCCTTGGCCCCGGTGGTCGGGCGTTGTTGGTACACGTTGGCTGTGTTCATAAAGCACCTATCTCAATTCTGTTGGTCCGGTCCTTGTGGTGGCTGTACTGCCGCCTTCGCGAGCAAGCCCGCTCCCACAGTGGACTGATGCCTGACACAAATTCCATTAACGACCCGGAACCTGTGGGAGCGGGCTTGCTCGCGAATCGATCAGACGACTCGCACCCACTGACACCCCACAGTCCCCCGAGCAATCAGATGTTCTGCCGATCACCCTTCGGATCGAAGAACACCGAAGACACAATCTCCGCCTCGATCACGCTGCCATCGGCCAGCGGCGCAAACACCCGCTCGCCCATACGCTTGAGACCGCCCTTGACCACGCCCATGGCAAACGAATAACCGAGGGAGTTGTGCGCGTAGCTGGAGGTCACGTGGCCGACCATGGTCATCGGGATCGCCTGCTTGGTGTTGAACACCAGTTGCGCACCTTCCGGCAGCCAGACGTTCGGATCAATCGGCTTCAGACCCACCAGTTGTTTGCGCTGATCACGCACACAGTCTTCACGGTTCATGCCGCGCTGACCGATCCACGAGAACGGTTTGGTACGACCGACGCACCAGCCCATGTTCAGGTCGTCCGGAGTCATCGAGCCGTCGGTGTCCTGGCCGACGATGATGAAACCTTTCTCGGCGCGCAGAACGTGCATGGTTTCAGTGCCGTACGGCGTCAGGTTGTACTGCTTGCCGGCCTCGACGATTTTCTCCAGCACGCCCATCGCGTAGTCGGCCTGGACGTTGACTTCGTACGACAGCTCACCGGTGAACGAGATGCGGAACACCCGCGCCGGCACGCCGCCGACCAGGCCTTCTTTCCAGGTCATGAACGGGAAGGCTTCGTTGCTCAGATCAATGTCGGTCACGGCGCTGAGCAGCTTGCGGCTGTTCGGCCCGGACAGGGTCATGGTCGCCCAGTGGTCGGTGACGGAAGTGAAGTACACCTTCATCTCCGGCCATTCGGTCTGGTGGTACAGCTCCAGCCACTGCAGCACGCGAGCCGCGCCGCCAGTAGTGGTGGTCATGACGAAATGGTTGTCGGCCAGGCAGGCCGTTACCCCGTCGTCGAAGACCATGCCGTCTTCTTTGCACATCAGGCCGTAACGCGCCTTGCCCACGTCGAGCTTGGTCCAGGCGTTGGTGTACACGCGGTTGAGAAACTCGCGGGCATCCGGGCCTTGAATGTCGATCTTGCCGAGGGTCGAGGCGTCGAGCAGGCCGACGCTGTCGCGCACGGCTTTGCATTCGCGCTTCACCGCGGCGTGCATGTCTTCACCGTTTTTTGGGAAGTACCATGGACGTTTCCACTGGCCGACGTCTTCAAACTCGGCGCCGTTCTTCACATGCCAGGCATGCAGCGCGGTGTAGCGCACCGGTTCGAAAATGTGCCCACAGTGACGACCCGCTACCGCGCCGAAGGTCACCGGCGTGTAGTTGGGGCGGAACATCGTGGTGCCCATCTGCGGGATGGTCACGTTCAGCGAGCGCGCGGCGATGGCCAGACCGTTGACGTTGCCGAGCTTGCCCTGATCGGTGCCGAAGCCCAGCGCGGTGTAGCGTTTGACGTGCTCGACCGACTCGAAACCTTCGCGGGTCGCCAGTTCGATGGCGGCGGCGGTGACGTCGTTCTGCAGATCGACGAATTGCTTCGGCGCCCGCGAAGTGCCCTTCTCGTGCGGCACCTGGAACAGCGCCAAAGTCGCTTCTTCGAGACGGCTCAGCGCCTTGGGCAACGTGCCTTCGACCACCCCGAATCCGGCTTCACTGGCAGCGCGAGCGCCCCCTTCAAAACCATCGGCCAGCGAATCGCCGAGCCCGTAAACGCCGTTGATGCCGCCGACGCACACACGCTTCTGCGGTGCTTCGCCCGGTACGAAACCGAGGATGTCTTCACGCCAGATCGGCTTGCCGCCGAGGTGCGAAGCCAGGTGCACCACCGGGCTGTAACCGCCGGAACTGGCGATCACGTCGCAGTCGAGCCATTCGCCCGGGCTGGTCACGCTGTGCGCTTTGACGTCGATCGCAGCGACGCGGGCAGCGGTCACGCGCTTGCTGCCACGGGCCTCGATCACGGCGCTGCCGGTGAGGATGCGGATGCCTTTGGCACGGGCTTCTTCCACCAGCGCACCGCGCGGATTGCTGCGGGCGTCAGCGATGGCCACCACTTGCAGACTGGCGTCGAGCCAGTCCAGCGCCACGCGATAGGCGTGGTCGTTGTTGGTCGACAGCACCAGTTTTTTGCCCGGTGCCACGCCGTAACGGCGTACGTAAGTCGAGACCGCACCGGCAAGCATGTTGCCCGGTACGTCGTTGTTGCCGTAGACCAATGGACGCTCGTGAGCACCGGTCGCCAGCACGACACGCTTGGCGCGAACCCGGTGGATGCGCTGACGTACCTGACCGATTGGCGCACGGTCACCGAGGTGATCGGTGAGGCGTTCGTGAATGGTCAGGAAGTTGTGGTCGTGGTAACCGTTGACCGTGGCGCGCGGCAACAGCAGCACGTCCGGGGTGTCCTTGAGTTCAGCGATGACGCTGGCCACCCACTCCATCGCCGGTTTGCCGTCGAGGCTTTCGCGGGAATCGAGCAGGCTGCCGCCGAACTCTTCCTGCTCATCAGCGAGGATCACCCGCGCACCGCTGCGCGCAGCCGCCAGGGCAGCGGCGAGACCGGCAGGGCCGGCGCCGACGATCAGCACGTCGCAGTGCTGGTTCATGTAGTCGTAGGTGTCCGGATCGACTTCGGTCGGCGAACGGCCCAAACCGGCAGCCTTGCGAATGTACTTCTCGTACGTCATCCAGAACGATTGCGGGTACATGAAGGTTTTGTAGTAGAAACCCGGCGGCATCAGCTTGCCGCCGACCTTGCCGAGAATGCCCATCATGTCGTTGTTGACGCTCGGCCAGCCGTTGGTGCTGGTGGCGACCAGGCCTTGGTACAGCGCCTGTTGCGTGGCGCGCACGTTGGGAATCTGCGTGGCTTCGGTGGCACCGATCTGCAGCACGGCGTTCGGCTCTTCGGCACCGGCGGCGAAGATCCCGCGTGGACGCGAATACTTGAAGCTGCGACCGATGATATCGACGCCGTTGGCGATCAGTGCCGAGGCCAGCGAGTCGCCCTCGAAGCCTTTGTAGCTCTGACCGTTGAAGGTGAAGCTCAGCACTTTGTTACGGTCGATCCGTCCACCGTTGGACAGGCGATTGGTCTGGCTCATACCTTCTCTCCCAGCGCCGTCGTGGCTGTTTTCGCCGTATCAGCCTTGTCGGTGAATTGCGGCTTGGTGCCGATCTTGTAGGTTTCGAGAATCTCGTAGGTCACGGTGTCGCGGGTGACGTTGAAGTACTGGCGGCAACCGGCGACGTGATCCCACAGCTCGTGGTGCAGGCCGCGCGGGTTGTCGCGGAAGAACATGTAGTCGCCCCACTCTTCATCGGTGCAGGCGTTCGGATCCAGCGGACGCGGGATGTGCGCCTGACCGGATGCATGGAATTCCTCTTCGGAGCGCAGTTCGCCGCAGTGAGGACAGAAGATATGCAACATGGGGATTTCTCCTGTTAGTGGGCGACGGCAGCAGCGCCGTGTTCGTCGATGAGTGCGCCGTTGTGGAAACGGTCGATGGAAAACGGTGCAGCCAACGGGTGCATTTCACCCTTGGCGAGGCTGGCGGCAAACACGTTGCCCGAGCCAGGAGTCGCCTTGAAGCCACCGGTGCCCCAACCGCAGTTGAAGAACATGTTCGGCACCGGAGTTTTCGAAATGATCGGGCAAGCGTCCGGGGTGGTGTCGACGATGCCGCCCCACTGGCGGTTCATGCGCACCCGCGACAGCACCGGGAACATCTCGACGATCGCCTGGATGGTGTGCTCGATCACCGGGTACGAACCGCGCTGGCCGTAGCCGTTGTAGCCGTCGATACCGGCGCCGATCACCAGGTCGCCCTTGTCCGACTGGCTGATGTAACCGTGCACGGCGTTGGACATGATCACGCTGTCGATAATCGGCTTGATCGGCTCGGACACCAGCGCTTGCAGCGGGTGGGATTCGATCGGCAGACGGAAACCGGCGAGCTTGGCCATGTGCCCGGAGTTACCGGCGGTGACCACGCCGACACGTTTGGCGCCGATGAAACCCTTGTTGGTTTCAACGCCGATGCACACGCCGTTTTCCTTGCGGAAACCGATCACTTCGGTCTGCTGGATCAAGTCCACGCCCAAGGCGTCGGCGGCACGGGCAAAACCCCAGGCCACGGCATCGTGACGGGCGACGCCGCCGCGACGCTGAACAGTCGCGCCCATTACCGGGTAGCGGGTGTTTTTCGAGCAGTCGAGGTACGGAATCTCGTCGGCCACTTGCTTGGCATTGAGCAGTTCGCCGTCAACGCCGTTGAGGCGGTTGGCGCTGACCCGACGCTCGGAATCACGGATGTCCTGCAGGGTGTGGCACAGGTTGTAGACGCCACGCTGGGAGAACATCACGTTGTAGTTCAGGTCCTGCGACAGGCCTTCCCACAGTTTCATCGCATGTTCGTACAGGTGCGCCGACTCGTCCCACAGGTAGTTGGAGCGCACGATGGTGGTGTTGCGCGCGGTGTTACCGCCGCCCAGCCAGCCTTTCTCGACCACGGCCACGTTGGTGATGCCGTGCTCTTTCGCCAGATAGTAGGCGGTCGCCAGACCGTGCCCGCCGCCGCCAACGATGACCACGTCGTAGACCTTCTTCGGCGTCGGCGTGCGCCACATGCGCTGCCAGTTTTCGTGGTGGCTGAGGGAGTGTTTGAAGAGGCCGAAGCCCGAATAGCGTTGCATAGTCATTTACTCCAAACCGCTCAGCGATAAACCGGGTAGTCGGCGCACAGTGCCGCGACGTTCTTGGCCACATTCGCTTCAACGTCGGCGTCACCGAGGTTGTCGAGGATGTCGCAGATCCAGCCGGCCAGCACTTCGCACTGGGCGACCTTGAAGCCGCGGGTGGTGACGGCCGGGGTGCCGATGCGCAGGCCCGAGGTCACGAACGGCGATTGCGGATCGTTCGGCACGGCGTTCTTGTTGACGGTGATGTGCGCACGGCCAAGGGCGGCGTCAGCATCCTTGCCGGTCAGGCCCTGACGGATCAGGCTGACCAGGAACAGGTGGTTGTCGGTACCGCCGGACACTACATCGTAGCCACGTTTGATAAACACGCTGGCCATGGCCTTGGCGTTGTCGATCACTTGCTGCTGATAGGCCTTGAAGCCTGGCTCCAGCGCTTCCTTGAAGCACACCGCTTTACCGGCGATGACGTGCATCAGCGGGCCGCCCTGGGCCCCGGGGAATACCGCGGCGTTGAGCTTCTTCTCGATCTCTTCGTTGGACTTGGCCAGGATCAGCCCGCCACGCGGACCGCGCAGGGTCTTGTGCGTGGTGGTGGTGACCACGTCGGCGTACGGCAGCGGATTCGGGTACAGGCCAGCAGCGACCAGGCCGGCGACGTGGGCCATGTCGACGAACAGCAGCGCGCCGACCTTGTCGGCGATCTGGCGGAAGCGCGGGAAGTCCAGGGTCTTGGAGTAGGCGGAGAACCCTGCGACGATCATCTTCGGCTTGCACTCGACGGCCAGACGCTCGACTTCGTCGTAATCGATCAGCCCGGTATCGGTGTTGATCCCGTACTGCACCGCGTTGTACAGCTTGCCCGAGGACGACACTTTCGCGCCGTGGGTCAGGTGGCCGCCGTGGGCCAGGCTCATGCCGAGAATGGTGTCGCCCGGTTGGATCAGCGCCAGATACACCGCGCTGTTGGCCGAGGAACCGGAGTGCGGCTGGACGTTGGCGTAATCGGCGCCGAACAGCTGCTTGGCGCGCTCGATGGCCAGCGCTTCGACTTTATCCACATGCTCGCAGCCGCCGTAGTAGCGCTTGCCCGGATAGCCTTCGGCGTATTTGTTGGTCAGGCCGCTGCCTTGCGCTTCCATCACGCGTTTGCTGGTGTAGTTTTCCGACGCGATCAGCTCGATGTGATCTTCCTGACGCTGCTCCTCGGCATTCATCGCCGCCAGCAGTGCATCGTCATAACCCTGGATCTGGTCTTGCTTGCTGAACATCGCGTCTCTCCCAGCGGCGGCAGTGCGCCATTTTGTCTTGGTCAGGCACGCGGCTTGCGACGGTGCCCTTTGATGCGATGGTATGACCGGCGCAGACAGCTCAAATGCCTACGGACGCCACGCAAAGGTGCGTTTACGACATGGCGGGAAATGACCGATTGAATCCACGCAGATCCCTTGTGGGAGCGGGCTTGCTCGCGAAAGCGGTGTGTCAGTCGCCATCTATGCCGTCTGATACACCGCTTTCGCGAGCAAGCCCGCTCCCACAGGGGTTATGTGCAGGCCGTGCGAATGGCGAGCAGCAAGAGGAAATGCAGGGGATAGAGCGCGTACGCCCAACGGCGCATGGGCAGCGGATGGATAGATCTGAAGTGTCGCAACAAGAACAGCCCGAGCATTGGCGCAATCAGGCATGCCGCGATGCCGAACACCGCCACGTAGTTGCCAAACTCCGCCGCCTCATACAGCACCTGCCACTGATTCCCCGCCAGACACACCAGCCCCGGCAGCAGGCCGAAGTACCAGGGGCGACGGATCACCCACCGCAGCGCCAGCGGCAGCAACACGCCAAACACGCCGAACATCAGCCACTGTGAAAACAGCGCCGCCAGCAGCAAGGCGCCGACGCCCAACAGGCGCGATAGCAAGGTTCGATCCTGCCACCCGCGCGCCACCAGCAAACCGAGCGCCAGCGTGGGCATCACGTTCAAGGTGTCGGGATCAGGAATGTACAAGCGGTAGGGAATTTCACTCACTGCACTGAACAGCAACAGCCAGCCCAGATAGTGCCACTCGGTCTTATGCGCACCGGCCCGGGCAAGGTTCGCCGCCATCGCCAGACAGAACCACGGGAACGCCAGACGCCCCGGCACATACAGCCAATCGGCGCTGATCCCGACATATCGCAGGTGATCGAGCAGCATGCTCAGCAGCGCCAGCCACTTGAGCAAATCCAGCGCGCCGTCGCGTTTAGTCACGTGCATAATCGGGCAACAAACTGGTAATTTTCTGACAGCGACATCCCGTGTGCTCCCCGGAAGATCTTCGGTAAAGTGCGCACCATCATTGACCACGAGCCTTCACAAGAGTCTCGACCACGGAAGCCGGCCATGACCGACAAGAGCCAACAATTCGCCAGCGACAACTACTCCGGTATCTGCCCTGAAGCCTGGGCTGCCATGGAACAGGCCAACCACGGCCATCAGCGCGCTTATGGCGACGATGAATGGACCGCACGCGCTTCGGACTATTTCCGCAAATTGTTCGAAACCGACTGCGAAGTGTTTTTCGCCTTCAACGGCACCGCCGCCAACTCGCTGGCGCTGTCGTCACTGTGCCAGAGTTACCACAGCGTGATCTGCTCGGAAACCGCCCACGTCGAAACCGACGAATGCGGCGCACCGGAATTCTTCTCCAACGGCTCGAAACTGCTGATCGCCGGCACCGAAAACGGCAAGATCACCCCGCAGTCGATTCGCGAAGTCGCGCTCAAGCGCCAGGACATCCACTACCCGAAACCGCGCGTCGTGACCCTGACCCAGGCCACTGAAGTCGGCAGCGTCTACACCCCGGAAGAAGTCCGCGCCATCAGCGCCACCTGCAAGGAACTGGGCCTGCACCTGCACATGGACGGCGCGCGTTTCTCCAACGCCTGCGCCTTCCTCGGCTGCTCGCCGGCCGATCTGACCTGGAAGGCCGGCGTCGACGTGCTGTGCTTCGGCGGCACGAAAAACGGCATGGCCGTGGGTGAAGCGATTCTGTTCTTCAACCACAAACTGGCCGAAGACTTCGACTACCGCTGCAAACAGGCCGGGCAACTGGCGTCGAAAATGCGCTTCCTCTCGGCACCGTGGGTCGGCATCCTCGAAAACGACGCCTGGCTCAAATACGCTCGCCACGCCAACCACTGCGCACAACTGCTGGCCGAACTGGTCAGCGACATTCCGGGCGTGGAACTGATGTTCCCGGTGCAGGCCAACGGCGTATTCCTGCAACTCTCGGAACCGGCCATCGCCGCGCTGACCGCGAAAAACTGGCGTTTCTACACCTTCATCGGCAAGGGCGGCGCACGCTTCATGTGTTCGTGGGACACCGAAGAAGAACGCGTACGCGAACTGGCCCGTGACATCCGCGAAGTGATGTCGGCCTGATTCCTTGGCAAATGAACGCCTGTAACGAGTTGATCCCCTGTGGCGAGGGAGCTTGCTCCCGCTGGGCTGCGTAGCAGCCCCAAAACCTGAGTGTGCGGTTCGTCAGACACACCGCATTGCCTGGGTTTACGACTGCTGCGCAGCCGAGCGGGAGCAAGCTCCCTCACCACAAGTCATCTTCGCTGCCCCTATCGCGCCAGCTGCTTGGTCTACATTGTCTGTCGAGCCCCCCGCTCACATAACAACAAGCAGGAGCATCGGCATGTCGCTACAAGGCAAAACCCTGTTCGTCACCGGCGCCAGCCGTGGCATCGGCCGTGAGATTGCGCTGCGGGCCGCGAAGGACGGGGCCAATATCGTGATTGCGGCCAAAAGCGCCGAAGCTCATCCGAAATTGCCCGGCACCATCCACAGCGTCGCAGCCGAAGTCGAGGCCGCTGGCGGCAAGGCATTGGCGCTGCAACTGGACGTGCGTGATGAAGATGCGGTACGCAATGCGCTGGCCCAGGCCAACGAATATTTTGGCGGCATTGATGCGCTGGTGAACAACGCCGGGGCGATCAAGCTCACCGGTGTGCAACACATCGAACTCAAACGTTTCGACCTGATGCACCAGATCAACACCCGCGCGGTGCTGCTGTGCAGCCAGGCCGCCCTGCCCTATCTGAAAAAATCCGCCGGACACATCCTCAACCTGTCGCCGCCGCTGAATCTGGCAAGCAAATGGTTCGCCCAGTACAGCCCCTACACCGTGACCAAATACGGCATGAGCATGCTGACGGTGGGCATGAGCGAGGAATTCGCCAATTACGGGATCAGCGTCAATTCGCTGTGGCCGCAGACCATGATTGCCACGGCGGCGATCGAGTTTCAGCTGGGCAACAGAGAGTCGTTCAAGCATGCGCGCACGCCGGCGATCATGGCGGATGCGGCGCATGTGATCCTGAGCAGCAGCGGGCGGCAGATCAGCGGTCGGCTGTTGATTGATGAGGAGATTTTGCGAGAAAACGGCGTGACCGAATTCGATCATTACCGATTCGAGCCGGACAGCGACGCCACACTGATGCCCGACCTGTTCATCGACTGAAAACACATCCCCCTGTGGGAGCGGGCTTGCTCGCGAAAGCGGTGTGTCATTCAACACGTTTGCCGACTGATCCGACGCTTTCGCGAGCAAGCCCGCTCCCACAGGGGATTTGCAACGACGCTTAGAATTCGATTCTGACGTCGCCCTTCGGCACGCTGCAGCACGACAGGATGAACCCTTCCGCCTCGTCGTCCTCGGTGATCCCGCCGTTGTGCTCCATCTCCACCTCGCCACCGAGCTTGAGCACCTTGCACGTGCCGCAAATCCCCATGCCGCAGGCTTTCGGGATCATCAGGCCAAGCTTGGCCGCGGCTGCGTGCACGGTTTCGCCCGGGGCCACGCGAATGCTCTTGCCGGAGGCGGTGAACTCGACCTGATGCAGATCCGCTGCGTCGATTTCCGGTGCCTCGGCCGCCTGCTCGGCCTGTTCCACCGCGTCGGCACGGGCTTCGGGTGGTGTGGCGCCGAAGGATTCCTCGTGATACCGCGACATGTCGTAACCGGCGGCTTCCAGCAAGCGCTTGACCGCGGTCATGTACGGCGTCGGGCCGCAGCAGAACACTTCGCGTTCGAGGAAGTCCGGCACCATCAGTTCGAGCATCTTGTGATTGAGGTAGCCGCGATAGCCGGCCCACGGCTCGCCCAGCCCGTGTTTCTCGCAGATCAGGTGCAGACTGAAGTTGTCGATCCGCGACGCCATGTGCTCCAGCTCGCGGTGATAAATGATGTCTTTCGGCGAGCGCGCGCTGTGGATAAAGGTCATGTCGACGTTGGCGTTGGTGTCGTAGAACCAGCGCGCCATCGACATGCACGGAGTGATCCCCACGCCGCCGCTGAGATACAGCACTTTCGGACTCGGGAAGTCGATCGCGTTGAACAGCCCGACCGGCCCGTGCACCGCCAGCTCCTGGCCTTCATGCAAGGTGTCGTGCAGCCAGTTGGAGACCTTGCCACCCGGCACCCGTTTGATCGTCACCGAGAAGCTGTACGGCACCGACGGCGAACTGGAAATGGTGTACGAACGCATGATCGGCTGACCGTCGATTTCCAGCTCCAGGGTCACGAATTGCCCGGGCTTGAAGAAGAACAGGATCGGCTGGTCGGCCATGAAACAGAAGGTGCGCACGTCCCAGGTTTCCTGGATGACTTTGACGCAACGGACGATGTGTCGGCCATTGGCCCAGGTCTGGGTGGTGACCGGATTCAGGAAGCTGTTGGACATGCTGTTCTCCACGGCCGACTGTCGGCCTTCATGTGGCGATTCTGCGTATAGCGCAGACCGCCCGTTTACCTATCCGCGACATCGGCATGCTTATCGCGACCAGCCCCCAACCACCGGGGGTTGCGCGTCGGGAACAGATTGCACCATGTCGCCCATGGATAAGGTTCCGCCCAGCGCCGGCCCCACACTCGCCTCACATCAAACAGTTTCTTTACACCTTGCGTAGCAACCCTGATCAGCCACTTTCGCGGCCACGCAGATGGCCTTGAGGAATACATCGATGGACGTCACCGCAAAAATCAGCCTGGGCGATCCGCTGGAACCCGCACGCAAGGCCACCGCACAGATGCTGCAGGAGCGCGAGCGCACCTTTTCCCTGCCGCAACCGTTCTACAGCGATGAGCGCCTGTTCGATATCGACATGCAGGAGATCTTCCAGAAAGAGTGGTTGATCGCCGGCATGACCTGCGAGATCCCGGCCAAGGGCAACTACCTGACCCTGCAGGTCGGCAAGAACCCGATCATCGTCATTCGTGGCGCTGACGGCGTGGTCCACGCGTTCCACAACGTCTGCCGCCACCGTGGCTCGCGTCTGTGCACCAGCGACAAGGGCAAGGTTGCCAAACTGGTCTGCCACTACCACCAGTGGACCTATGAGCTGGACGGTCGTCTGCTGTTCGCCGGCACCGAGATGGGCGCCGACTTCGACATGAAACAGTACGGCCTCAAACCGGTGAACGTGAAGACTGCAGGCGGCTACATCTTCATCAGCCTGGCGGAGAATCCGCCGGCCATTGATGACTTCCTGTCGACACTGAACCACTACATGGAACCGTACGACATGGAGAACACCAAGGTGGCGATCACCACCACCTTGATGGAAAAGGCCAACTGGAAGCTGGTGCTGGAAAACAACCGCGAGTGCTACCACTGCAACGCGTCGCACCCGGAACTGCTGAAAACCCTGCTGGAATGGGACGACGTCACCGACCCGCGCGCCGATCAGGCGTTCAAGGATCACGTCGCCGCCTCCGCCGCGGCGTGGGAAGCCGAGAAGATCCCTTACGCCCACGCCAGTTTCGGCCTGCGCAACCGCATCGTGCGCATGCCGCTGCTCAAAGGCACCGTGTCGATGACCCTGGACGGCAAACAGGGCTGCGCCAAACTGATGGGCCGGATCAAGAACCCCGACCTCGGCTCGATGCGCATCCTGCACCTGCCGCACTCGTGGAACCACTGCATGGGCGACCACATCATCGTCTTCACCGTGTGGCCGATCAGCGCCCAGGAAACCATGGTCACCACCAAGTGGCTGGTGCACAAGGACGCGGTTGAAGGCGTGGATTACGACGTCGAGCGCATGCGCCAGGTGTGGGACGCGACCAACGATCAGGACCGGCGTCTGGCCGAAGAGAACCAGCGCGGGATCAACTCCACCGCCTATCAGCCTGGTCCTTACTCGAAGACCTATGAGTTTGGCGTGGTCAACTTCGTGGATTGGTACAGCGAGCGGATGCTCAACAACCTTGGGGCCGAGCCTGCGCCGTACCTCAAGGGCGTCCCGGTTCAGGGCTAAAAGCAAAAGCATCGCGAGCAGGCTCACTCCTACAGGGGAATGCATTCCAATTGTAGGAGTGAGCCTGCTCGCGATGACGTCATCACATTCACCGCCTCACTTCGATGACCACCTCACACTGCCATCCTCGCCAATAAACTCCTCAAAAATATCCTCCCCCACCAACCTGATTTTCGCGTAGCCATTCAACACCCGCAGCGGATACGCCGGGTCGTTGGCATCCTGCGTCTCCGACCACAACACCCGCGAATGCCCGTCCAGCTCGCTGGCGTTGCCGTACGGAATCGCCCCGTGCCCGGCGCAGCGCGCATGCAAACCGCCCTGCTGTGCATAGACGATGCCGTTGTGCAGATGTCCCCAGTACCAATAATCCGGCTCGCGCCCCAGGGCATCGCACACCGGTTGATACAGCGCGGTCTTGTTATGCCCGGAGATGTCGAAGCCCTGATGATGGCTGAGCACCATGATCTTTTTGCGTTTCGGCAGGCCTTTCATCCAGACGATCTGTGGCTCGTTCAGCGTGCCATCCATGTACAGGTTCATCGCATCCGAGGCGTAGGCCGAATCGAGGCCGACCACCAGCCAATCGTCATTGATCAAGGCGAAATAACTGGTGCCCTGCTGCCCCGGAAAGCGCTTGGCCAGTTCCTTGAAATAGCCGTGGGCGCCGCTGTACATCTCGTGGTTGGAGTTGAGGGTGAACGAGCCGTGGCTGCCCATCGGCCAACCGGCCATGTCGACGTCTTCCTGCGAATGGCTGCCGGCGTAGTACACGTCGCCCAGATGGATGGTGAAATCGGCCTGGGCCAGTTGCATCTGGTTGGCGACTGAAACCGCCGGCGCATGACTGTCAAAGGGGCCGGTGCCCCAGTCGCCGGCAATCGCCAGGGTCACGTCGCGCTCCATCTGCACCACCGCCGGGTCAGTGCCGAAGGTCGCGTGATGACGCAGGTTTTCAATCCACTTGAGCAAAGCCTCGCTCCACAGCAGATCGAGCAGTTCCCACTTGCGACAACCCAACAAGCTGCCGTCCTTCAGCACCCGGGTTTGCAGCTGATCACTCGACTGCGGCAAAGGCGCAGCGTTGCCGATGCGCAGGATCGACAGGCCATGGGACAATTCCCACGGCACCGCCGGTTCGTCGCCCGGCAACTCGCCGTTTTTCAGCACGTACTGCGCCTGATCGTGACCACGCTGCAGCAGCTTGATGATCGCCTGAAACTCCTGCGGCTCCAGCTCGCTGATGAGCTTCATCCAGGCCATTTCCATGCGCGTGAACAAGCCGTGAAGGCGCAGTTTGACCTTGTCGTACTCGTGTTCCCAATGACTGACCAGTGACATGGCGTAATCCTCTATCCGTAAGGGCTCACAGGGTTTTCATGAATTCGATCAACGCACGCTTGTCGGCGTCCGAAAGCTGCGTGCCATACAAGTGACCGGTGTTGTGGTTGCCCTCCAGCCGCGTGTCGTATTTGAAGTCCGCCGAGGCCTTGGCCTGGGCGCCGCTGGTGACGAAACCGACGTTGACCGGGTCGTAGACATCGGAGCCGGTGATGAACACCACCGGACGTTTTTCCGGCGGTTGCAGCAGATCCCACAGGGTCGGTACCGAACCGTTGTGCAGATACGGCGCGCGCAGCCAGATGCCGTCGGTCGGCGTGTTGCTGTAGCTCTGGGTCTTGCGATAGGCACCGAAGTCGAACGGTGGTTTCTTGAAGGTATGGAACGCCGTCACCAGACCGGTGGTAAACGAGTCCAGCCGATGCGGATCGGTGCCGAGCTGATCGATGTTGGTGGTGACCTGCCCGGTGTCGGCACGCCCGAAGTCATGGCAACCGGCGCAATTGGCTTCCCAGATCGGTTTGCCCTGCGCGACTTTCGCTTGATCCAGCGCCCACGGCCACGCCGGCGGCTTGTGCCCGAGCAGCCAGTTGGTCACCCGGTTGAAGCTCGACGGCAGCACCGATTCCGGGGTCGCGCCCACGGCCATGGCGGCAGCGTAGTTGCGTTCGTGGATCTTGTTGTTATTGCCGTCCCAGTGCAGGTACATCGACTCCCGCGGTTTCTGGTTCCACACTTGCGGCAGGTCGACGGTGCCGATGGTCGAGTCATCCGGGAAGCCGAACACCACCATTTTCGTCGGGTTGAAGGTGTCGGTGCGACCCGGCCCCTGAGCGGGCCGCAACTTCTGCCAGGCATAGGCCTGTTTCTGTTTGAGCAGCGCGCTCTTGGCCATCGGGATGATCAGGTAGCGGTTGTAGAGCTTCTCGAAAAAGCCCAGCTGGAATTTGCTGTTGATCGCCGCCATCACCGCGTCGGTGGTGAATTTCGGATCGCTGGCGCAATCGTAGGCGTACCACTGGAAGGCTTGCAGTTGCAGGGTGTTGGCCGGTGCGCTCGGCACGTTGACCGCGACGTCGCTGGCATTGGCCCGGTAGGAGCCGGTGTGGCACAGCGCGCAGTTCGGCTCTACGGTCGGGTAACCGATTTGTCGCTTGGCCATGCCGATCGGCAGGTCCTTGCCGTTTTCATAGAGGAAGCCGAACACTTCCCAGCCGCCGGGTTTGGGCATCTTTTCCGGGCACATCTGCGGCAGCACGGCGAACAGGTAATACGGGATCCGCGCTTCGATGCCCAAGCCGATGGCGGCGTATTTGTAGTGGTCTTCGTCGGAGGCGTATTCCTGCTCCGGCACCACGCGCAGCATCTGGTACCAGGTTTCGTAACCGATGAAACCCAGTAGCGCCACCACGATCAAGGTGCCGACCTTGAAGGCATGGCTCTGCCATTGCCGCGCCCAGGCCGCGCGCCACTCGCGCCAGCCATCGCAGAGCAACGCCCATGGTCGGTGCTCGGGCGTGGTGCCCAGGTACAGCAGAATGCCGAGGATCAGAAAGAAGCTCAGATCGCCCATCAGCATCGGCACGAACACCGAACCCTGAATGCTCGTATTGATCAGGTAAATCCAGAACACCACGGCGATCAGCCGCGTCAGTACGCACAACCAGGAATGCACCACGTAGCGCGGCGCGTTGAAGCCCGACGGCATGTAAAACACGCTGATGCCCACCAGCAGCATCCCGGCGTTTTCCAGCCACGGGTCGGAGAGTTGCGGCGGCAGGCCGACTACCGATGTCAGCAACCCCGGCGCAAACAGCGCCGGAATCGCGAACACCATGTTCATTGCAATGCCGATCCAGATGAAGCGTTGAAACCAGCGGATACAGGTATCCATGTCATCCATTTCCTTCTGACCACCAACCTGCGATGTCCCTCGTGGTGAGGGGATTTATCCCCGATGGGTCGCGAAGCGGCCCCAAACCCTACCAGCGCGGTCTGTCTTGATGACCGCGCGCTCAGGTTTTACGACTGCTGCGCAGCCGATCGGGGATGAATCCCCTCACCACAAAGAATCCCCTCAGCACAAACAAACCGTAGCAAGTGTCAACCGAGGGCCGTTTTCTCCAGGTGTTCAAGGATGATCGGATACACATCCACCACCGCGTTCTTGCCGAACATGCAGTCGATGTGGCCGTAGCCCGGCACCACATGCCGGCTGTAGCGCTCCGGCCCGTGGACTTCGCAGACTCGCTGGTAAGTCTTCAGCGTGCTTTCTGGCAGGTAACACTGGTTCTCCGCACCGCTGATGAAGCAGATCGGCATACTCAGCCGGTCGAAGTGCGGCATGTACACATCGTTGCCTTTGAAATCCACCAGATGCCCTTTGCGCACGATCAGCGCCAGGTGCTCGAAGGTCTCGATGTTCGACTCGCCGAACAGCTCGTGCAGGTTGTCGTGCAGGGTTTCGTTGAGGGTGTCGTGGCGATACAGCGAGGCGTACATGAAGGTGATGCGGTGGCACACAGGATTGGTGCAATAGCCCTGCGCCTCGATCCGCGCGTAGCCGTTGAGGGCTTTGTCGTAGAGGCGGTTGAACCAGTTTTCCTTGCTGTCGGCGTAAGCCGTCATCGACTTGATGCCGATCGCATCGAGCATCCCCGGCAGGTGCAGACCGGCCTTCAAACCGGTAGCCGTGGCGACCACGGTGTCAGCGGCAATCTGCGAGCAGACCACCGAACGCACGCCCTGCAGCCCCGCCAGCAACGACATGAAGAACGTGGTCGCGCCGTAGCAATGCACCACGCATTGCACGTCTTTGGCCTGGGTCTCCTGCTGAATTTGCGAGATAGCAGCCTTGAAGTCGTACTGGGCAATCTGGTCGCCGTTCCATTCTTTCTTGCTCGCCGGCAGCAGAATGCTCACGCGGAAATCCAGCAGCCACACGTCATAGTCGTGCTTGCACAGGTACTCCAACAGGTTGGTCTGGATGGTGTCGGTGGAAAAAATATTCGAACCAACGCCCAGGCCATGCACCAGCATCACCGGGCCTTTGCTGCCGGCCTGGTAACGAGTCAGGCGCAACTCGACGCCATCCTCGGTGGGGAAGAAATGCACCGCCGGGGTCGGCGCATCCAGCGGCCGTTTCAGCCGTGGCGGCGCGTCGGGATTGAAGTAGACATCACCGGCAAACACTCCGCCGTAACTCTCCCAGAGGATTCCGGCGAAGAACTTGCCGAAGCGCGCCAGGCCTTCGATGCGCTCGCGCTCGTTGCGCGCGTTGAGCACTTTCATGGTGGTCATCTGCTTGGCGAAATCGGTCGGATGAATGTGCATCACCCCGGAGCCGATCACCTCGCCCGACTTGTCCGACCCGCGATACAGCGTCACATACAAGGTGCTGGTGTCGTGCCAGATGTTCAGCACGCCGTTGTCTTCCGGCACGGTTTTGAAGGCACTGAAGAAATAGTCGTTGCCGTCCTCGGCGGTCAGTTTCATGTCGTATTTCATGTGGCGCGTGTCGACCTGCTGCTCGAATTGCTCGAACAAATTGAACACGCCATTGCTGGCGGTCAGCGGTTGCGGCGACAGCGCCGGGGCATTCACGGTGCCGACAATGGTCGCGGCGTGTTCCGGCTCCTTGATCATCCGATTGAGGTCGTTGGCGGTGATGGTGAGGGTAAAGTCGATCGGCGAATTGTCCGCCTCGCCGCGTTTGGCCGCCGCTTCGTAGACTTTCAGATCGGTGCTTTGCGCGGCGGTGAAGGCCCGGGAAAAATAGCCCTTCATGGTTTCGGTGAACTGCACGCCGAGGGTCGGTGGTGCCACCTGTTTGCGCGGTGCCGACGGCAGCGTGTAGTCGATCTTCCAGCCACGGTCGGCGGCCAGCAGGCCCATGTTGCGTTCACTCACGGCGGAGATGGTCAGCAGCGGATTGACCGCCAGCGAGGTCGGGATCACCGCGCCATCGGTCACGTAGAGGCCGGGGTAGACATCAGTGCCGTTGGCGCCGCTGAACACCTGGCCCTTGTGATTGACCACGCCTTGCGCGGCGTCCTCGCCCATCACGCAACCGCCCAGCGGATGCACCGAGACGATGCTGTGCTTGAGCAGTTGGGTCCAGATCGGATTCTCGACCCAGACCCCGCCCAACGCCTTGGTGCTCTGGTACAGACGTTCGTTGCCGAGCTTGAAGTTTTCCTGTTCGCCGACACCCGGCCAGTCGATACGCAACTGGTCCTTGTTGTCGAGAATCATCCGGCCCTGGCCGCTGTCGTGGCTCATGATCAGGTAGGTCTGCATGTTGTGCAGCGCGCCGTAATACGGGCCGCGCAGAAAGCTTTCGGCTTCGCGTTCCTTGTAGCCGAGCTTGCCGCTGAAACTGTCGTCAGTGGCCACACCGATCATCTCGGCAAACCCGGCCATCGCCGGCACCATCGGCCGGCCGAGGGCGCCGGGGATCGAACCTTCCTCGATGACCATGCGGCTGCGCCAGTCACCTTCGGTGCGCATGTCGATGACCGAGGTGATGCACGGGCCAACCGGCTGCAGCTCCTTGGCCGAGTGCGCGCCGAAACCGATGCCATTGATGGTCTGCTCGCAGTTATGGCCGAAGCCGAGGATGTCGCCGTTGCCGCTCATGTTCTCGCCGAGCTGACCGGACATCACCAGGCCCTTGTCCCGCGAGCGCAGAAGAATCTCGGTCGAACCAAGAGTGCCGGCGGAGACCACGACGATATCGGCCTTCACAAACAACGTTGGCGCGTCGAATTTCTCGCGACCGCTGTCGAGATACTGGAAGTGCACGATCCAGCCATCGCCATCGCGCTCCAGATAGCGCACCTCGGCCTGACAGAAAATCTCCGCGCCGTGGTTCCAGGCGTCCGGCAGATAGTTCATCAGCGTGGTGTTCTTGGCCTTGTTGTTACAGCCCGAGACACAGTCGCCGCACTGATTGCACGGCAGCTGTTCGACGCCGACGTGGTTGAGGTTGTTCGGCAGTTTGTCGAAGGTCACGTTGATCGGCGGCTTGTAGAAATGCGCGCCCTGCTTGAGGTAGTCCGCAGACTTTTTGTTGGCGTCGAGCTTGGGCAGGTTCGGCGCGTTGTTCGGGTACGGATTGGGCTTGAGCATTTCCCGGGCGCGGGCGTAACCGTCCTTGAGCAAGGTGTCGCGGTGTTCGCGCACGGCTTGAGGCCAGCGTGGGTCCTCGAACACGCCGGGCTCGGGTTCAAGCGCGACGTTGGCATTGATCAACGACGTACCGCCGAGGCCGCAACCGACCACCACGTTCTGCTGCGCATTCACGTGCAGGTCGAACAGTCCGGTGCGCGAACCGATATGGCCGTCGGGGTCGTGCACCTGCAATTCTTCGGTCGCGGCAATCATCGTGTTGGGGTATTCGCCGGGCTGGATCTCCCGGCCCCGCTCCAGCAGGCACACCTGCTTACCCGCCCTGGACAGGCGCGACGCGGCAATGCCGCCGCCATAACCGGAGCCGATGACAATGACGTCGTAGTGTTCCTTGATCTCGCTGATGGGCGTTGCGATGCGTGTCATGAGACTGATCCTTTCTCAGGCTGATGGGGCAACTCTGCGGTTGCCTGCAATCAATGGGCGAACGAGCACCTGGCCTCCGGGGCGAGCCCGGCGACAGCACAGCGGTATGAACAGGAATCGACGCTACAGGCGAGCGTGTTGATTGGCCGCACGACGTAACGTGCGCTTGCGTGGCGAGGGGGTCGGGCGATGTGGCCGGCTATCCATCATGCGTTCTCCCAGAACCAGATGTGGATAAGTGATAGCGATCCTTGTGCAATGTCCAGTGAAGACAGGCACCGCATCCAAGTCAAGGCAACGCCTTAGAACTGTATGAAATCTGATCAATTGCTGTTTGGACTATGCCTGGCGGGGCCTGCAGGGTTTGGCGAACAAGTTATCCACATAGCCACCCACAGCAAATGGGGGTAACTGTGGATGAGTGGAAAAATAACTGGCTGATTTGTGAAGAAAAATCGTGACTTATCCAGAAGGACGGATTGCGCGGCGGATTGGCTGTTTTTTAATCAACACCCTGCAAGCCACGTTTCACTTAGCCTGTAGAGGATGGCGAACACGTTATCCACAGAAGCGCCAACAGACTTCGGGGGTAACTTTGCGGATGCTGTGGAAAAGCGGCGGGAGCTGTGTGAAATCGGGGTTTGCGCAGGAAATATCAGCCTGAAAAGCCCAATTGATCACTTATTGAACAAATCTCTACAGGCCACGTTTTATATGGCTTGCAGCGGACAGCGAACATCTTGTCCACAGAAGCGCCAACAGAGATTGGGGGCAACTTGCAAAGTTATTCAGGAGAAAAAGCCCGGAAAAACCGTGACTTAGGTTGGTCGTTTTTTAACCGGATGGCTACAGGGCTTGATTGGCGTGGGGTCTGGGGATGGGCGAACACGTTATCCACAGATCCGCCAACAGGGATTGTGGGTAAACACACTGAGATCTGCTGCCCCCTTAACCAATGTGGGAGCGGGCTTGCTCGCGAAAGCGGTGGGTCATTCAACTTTGATGCAGCTGAAACGACGCTTTCGCGAGCAAGCCCGCTCCCACAGGGGGTGTTCAGTGTCTGGAGGATTGTGGCTAGCGGACGACGCCCTCTTCGATCAGGAGTTTGAGAATCGCGTCCGCCCCGGCCTGCGCGGTCACGCCTTTGAGCACCTGCCCACCGCCACCACTGGCCTTGGCGGTGGCAGCTTTCATGCGGTCAGCGCCGCTCTTGGCCTTGATCACCTTCAGGCGTTTCGGCCGTGGCTTGGCCGGTTGCAACGTGGCAACCGCCAGCAATTCATCATCCAGCACCTCCACGTCTTCGGCGTTCAACACGCCACGCTGCGCCGGGCCATACGCACTCTGCCGCGGCTTGGGTGCGGCGTTATCCACAGCCGCCAGAAACGGCAGGCGCACCTTCAAGCGCCGCCGCTGCCCACGGGGCAAGGCTTGCAGCACCAGCGCCGAACCGTCGGTGATCGACTCGACCTGCGCCAGCCCCACCACCAACGGCCAGCCCAGCCCTTCGGCGAGCAGGAACGGCAACATGCCCGAGCCCTCACCGGTTTCCGCCTGACTGCCGGTCAGCACCACCTGGGCGCCGGCATCGCGTAGATACGCGGTCAGCGCCGGCAAGGCGTCGGCGCCAGCGGGTTGCTCCAGTACATGCAGCTGTTCCAGGCCCATGCCCAGATAGGCGCGCAGCGCCGGTTCCGCGACATCCCCGGCATGCAGCACTTGCAGGTTATCCCCAGCCAGTTGCAGACCCAGTTCCACGGCGCGGGCGTCCTGTTCGGCGCGGCGTGGCCGGCCCGACGTCGGGTGCGCACCGATGGAAACCAGACTGATGATCTTTGTGCTCATAACCCGTTCCTTAAGCCGCATCGCGCTTGGCTTCGTTGCGGTAAGCCGCTACCGCCGCGATCAACGCCTGAAGAATTTCTGCGCTTTCGCCAATCACCGAAAGATCGGCGCGTTTGATCATGTCGCAACCGGGGTCGAGATTGATCGCCACCACCTTGTCGCAGGCACCAATGCCCTGCAGGTGCTGGATCGCCCCGGAGATACCCACAGCCACATAAACCCGCGCGGTGACCCAGGTACCGGACGCACCGACCTGCCGATCACGCGCCATGAAGCCATCGTCCACCGCCACCCGCGAGGCGCCTTCGGTGGCGCCGAGCGCCGCCGCGGTCTGGTGGAACAGTGCCCAGTCCTTGACCCCGTTGCCGCCGGAGAAAATGAATTCGGCCTCGGCCATCGGAATCGCCGCCGGATCCACCGCTACCGCGCCAAGATCCTCGATCCGCGACAGGCTGCGCGCAACCGTTGTGGATAACTCCACTGGCAGGGCTTCGTGACGGGTTTCGCTGACCGGTTCTGCGCATTCGGCGGAAGCCAGAATCAAGCGTGCGACCGGCCGCGCCAAATCTTGCAGGCCCGCACCGGCACGGCCGATGCATTGCTGATCCTTGACCTGCCACACCCGCGTCGCCGGGCGTTCGCCCAGTGCCGCGGCAAAACGCCGACCGAGTTCACCGCCACCGCTGCGGCTGTCCGGCAGCAGCCAGTGGCGCGGGTTGAACTGGTTATCCACAGCCCGCAGGCCCTGCACCCGTTGCTCCGGTGCATAACCGCTGAATTGGTCGCCCTCCAGTACCAGCAAGCGATCAACGCCGGCCGTGGCGAAGGCGTTCTCTTTGTGTTCGCCAAACACCACCGCCAACACCGCACCGTCGTTGCCGGCCAGTTGATGAGCGAGGCCGAGCAAGTCGCGGTCGTGGCTGCTCAAGCGACCGCCGACCATGTCCGGCACCACGCTGATGTAGAACGCCGGGGCCGGTACCTGATGCAGCGGCAATTGCACTGCAACCGTGGCCGAGCGTTTGACCACCCCGCCCTGTTGCGCGCCGCTGCGGTCGATCCGTTTGATGCCGTTGGGACCGATGAAACCGATGCCGTGCAGGTTCTTGCGGATGACGCCGTTAGGCCCCATCCAGCTGTGTTGCGCCGGTTGCATCGCCGCGTGCAGCGGGTGCAGGCGGTTACGCGCAATCCATTCGGCGCGTGGGTCGCGGCGGATAATGTCGCTCATCAGTGGGCCTCCGCAGGTTCACGTTTGGCCGGTGCAGTCGGCTTGCCTGGCGCGGCGTCTTCGAGCAGCGCATCGGCCACCAGCTCGGCGATGTCCTTGATCAACGGACGCGGTTCGACCACGCCTTCGAGCATCGCCGTGCACTGTGGACAACCCACGGCCACCAGCTCGGCGCCGGTCTCGCGGATGTCGTCCATGCGCATGTCGGGAATCCGCTGCTTGCCCGGAATATCGGTGATCGGCGCGCCGCCACCGCCGCCGCAGCAGCGCGAGCGGAAGCCGGAACGTTGCATCTCTTTGACCTCGATGCCGAGGGCGCGCAGCACTTCACGCGGCGCCTCGTACTCGCCGTTGTAGCGACCGAGGTAGCACGGGTCGTGATAGGTCACGCTGTTGCCTTTGTGCTGACCGAGGTTCAGCGCACCGGCCTGGATGATCTCCGCCATGTAGCTGCTGTGGTGCTGGACGAGGTAGTTGCCGTCGAAGGCGCCGTACTCGTTTTTCAGCACATGGAAGCTGTGTGGATCGCAGGTGACGATGCGGTTGAAGCTGTATTTGGCCAGGGTCTGAATATTGCGTTTGGCGAGCAACTGAAAGGTCGCTTCGTCACCCAGACGACGGGCCACGTCGCCGCTGTCGCGCTCTTCCAGGCCGAGTACGGCGAAGTCGATTTTCGCGGCTTTCAGCACTTTGACGAACGCGCGCAAGGTGCGCTGGTTACGCATGTCGAAGGCGCCGTCGCCGACCCAGAACAACACGTCGGTGGATTTCTTTTCGCTGAGCAGATTGAGATTCAGATCCGCCGCCCAGTTCATCCGCCCGCCCGGGGCGAAACCGCCGGGGTTGTCGGTGGCGATCAGGTTCTCGAGAACTTCGGCGCCCTTGTTCGGGGTCGCACCTTTTTCCAGCGTCAGGTGGCGGCGCATGTCGACGATGGCATCGACGTGCTCGATCATCATCGGGCACTCCTCGACGCAGGCGCGGCAGGTGGTGCACGACCACAGGGTCTCGGCATCGACCAGACCGTTGACGATCGGTTGATGCGGATTGCCGCTGTGTTCGCCAATTGGCTTGCCCGGATACGGGCTGCCGGCGAAGTTGGCATCGGTGCCGCCAGCGAGGCCGACGACCATGTCCTGAATCAGCTTTTTCGGGTTCAGCGGCTGGCCGGCAGCGAAGGCCGGGCACGCCGCTTCGCACTTGCCGCACTGCACGCAGGCGTCAAAACCGAGCAACTGGTTCCAGGTGAAATCCTTGGGTTTTTCCACGCCCAGCGGTGCGGATGGATCGTTGAGGTCCAGCGGTTTCAAACCGGTGGAGCGACCGCCGCCAAAGCGTTCGGCGCGGCGGTGCCAGGCCAGGTGCAGCGCGCCGGCGAACGCGTGCTTCATCGGCCCGCCCCAGGTCATGCCGAAGAACAATTCCGACACGCCCCACAAAACCCCGAGCCCGAGAATCGCCGCGAGCAACCAGCCGCCGAAGTTCTCCGGGAGGATGCCGGCCACCGGCAGGGTCACCAGGAAGAACGACGCGGAGAACGCCAGCAGGCTTTTCGGCAGGCGCATCCACGGGCCTTTCGACAGGCGTGCCGGCGGATTGAGCCGGCGCCGGTAGACGAAGATCGCGCCGACGAACATCACCGCCGTCATCAACAGCAACGCGTAACCGAGGATGCGGTTATGCAGGCCGAAACCGTGCACCAGAATCGCCAGCACGATCGACGCCACCGCGCCGCCCGCCGTGGCGACGTGGGTGTTGGCGATGTATTTGTCCCGCGCCACCACGTGGTGCAAGTCGACCATGTAGCGCTTGGGCATGGCGAACAGGCCGCCGAGCAGATCGACCTTCGAGGCCCGGCCCCGACGCCACATGGCCACCCGCCGCAACGCGCCCAGCACCGCAAGGGCCAGGGCTGCGAACAACAGGATTGGAAGAAGGGTGTTCAACATAGGTGTTGCTCCCAAAGACCTCGGGTCTTGCAGGTCGAGTTGCCTTACTCGGTCACTGTGGGAGCGAGCTTGCTCGCGAAGGCGGACTGACATTCAACATCGATGTCGACTGATCCACCGCTTTCGCGAGCAAGCTCGCTCCCACAGGGTTGTGTGCAAGCCTTTAGAAGTCTTTACACAGTCTGAGCGCGTCATAGATCGCGGCGTGGGTATTACGCTGCGCAACGCAGTCGCCGATACGGAACAGCAAGTAGCCGTCGCCGGTGGTACTCAGCGATGGCTGCGGCTTGATCGCGAACAAGGCATCGATGTCGATCTGCCCCTTGTTGCGCGAACCGTCCTTGAGTCCGTAATACAGCTCTTCATCCGGACGCACGCCGTTTTCCACCACCACCTGATCAACCACCCGCTCCTCTTTGGCGCCGGTGTATTCGTTCTCCAGCACCGCCACCAGCTTGTCGCCTTCGCGGTAGACCTTCTCCAGCATCATGTCGCCGGTCATGATCACTTCTTTCGGGTACATGCTGCGGTAGTAAGTCGGGAACGACGTCCCGCCGATGGCCACGCCCGGCTTGATGTCGTCGGTGACGATCTCGACCTGGCTGCCCTTGTCGGCGAGGAAGTCGGCGACCGACATGCCGGTGAACTCGCAAATGGTGTCGTAGACCAGCACGTTCTTGCCCGGCGCCACCTTGCCGTCGAGCACGTCCCAACTGCTGACCACTAATCCTTCGGCGGCGCCCCAGTGCTCGTTCTGCTCGAGGAACGGATGCCCACCGACCGCCAGCACCACCACGTCCGGACGCAGATCGAGAATGGTTGCTGCATCGGCCGCTGTACCCAGGCGCAGGTCGACTTTCAGCCGCGCCAGCTCCAGTTGGAACCAGCGGGTGATGCCGGCGATCTGGTCACGCTGCGGCGCTTTCGACGCGGTAGTGATCTGCCCACCGATGAATTCTTTCTTCTCGAACAGGGTCACGTCGTGGCCCCGTTCGGCCGCCACCCGCGCAGCTTCCATCCCGGCCGGGCCGGCACCGACCACCACGACTTTGCGTTTCGGCCCGGTGGATTTCTCGATGATATGCGGCACGCCCATGTATTCACGGGACGTCGCGGCGTTCTGGATGCACAGCACGTCCAGACCCTGGTACTGGCGGTCGATGCAGTAGTTGGCGCCGACGCATTGTTTGATCTGGTCGACCTGGCCCATCTTGATCTTGGCGATCAGGTGCGGGTCGGCGATGTGCGCGCGGGTCATGCCGACCATGTCGACGTAACCACCTTCAAGGATGCGCGTGGCCTGGTTCGGGTCCTTGATGTTCTGCGCGTGCAGCACCGGCGCTTTCACCACTTCCTTGATCCCGGCCGCCAGGTGCAGGAACGGCTCCGGTGGATAACTCATGTTGGGGATCACGTTGGCCAGGGTGTTGTGGGTGTCGCACCCTGAACCCACGACACCAATAAAATCGATCATGCCGGTGTCGTCGTAATACTTGGCGATCTGTTTCATGTCCTCGTGGGACAGGCCGTCCGGGTGGAATTCGTCACCGCAGATACGGATGCCGACGCAAAAATCGTCGCCGACTGCCTTGCGCACAGCCTTGATCACTTCGAGGCCGAAACGCATGCGGTTCTCGAAGCTGCCGCCCCACTCGTCAGTACGCTTGTTGACGCGCGGGCTCCAGAACTGGTCGATCATGTGCTGGTGCACGGCAGACAATTCGACGCCGTCCAGGCCACCGGCTTTGGCCCGTGCCGCAGCAGTGGCGTAGTTGCCGATCACCCGCCAGATTTCTTCCGGCTCGATGGTCTTGCAGGTCGCACGGTGCACCGGCTCGCGGATGCCCGACGGCGACAGCAGGGTCGGCCAGTGCTCGCCGTCCCAGCGCGAGCGACGGCCCATGTGGGTAATCTGGATCATGATCTTGGCGCCATGCTTGTGCATGGCGTCGGCCAGATTCTGGAAGTGCGGGATGATCCGGTCGTCTGCCAGGTTCACCGATTTCCACCAGCCTTGCGGGCTGTCGATGGCCACACTGGAAGAACCGCCACAGATCGCCAGGCCGATGCCGCCCTTGGCTTTCTCTTCGTAGTATTTGACGTAGCGGTCGGTGGTCATGCCGCCGTCAGTCGCGTAGACCTCGGCGTGCGCGGTGCTGAGCACGCGGTTGCGGATGGTCAGTTTGCCGATCTGGATCGGCTGGAACATTGCTTCGAAAGCCATGGCGGGCTCCTCGACTTACAACGGCTTGACGGTGAACAGGCCGTCGTCGTGGCCTTCTTCGGAGCCACCGTAGACTTGCTCGGCCACCGTACGAATCTTGCTGCCACGTGCAGCGAGGATCTGATCCATGGCCCCGGCAAACCAGCCGGTGAACATGTAGTCGACCTTGCGCCCGACCTTGCCGTACACATAGACGAATGCCGAGTGTTCGAGCTTGACGCTGGCGGTGCCTTTGTCGAGGTCGATGTCCTGAATCTTGAACAGGCCCCAGCCGCGTTGCGACAGGCGTTTCATGTAGTGTTCGAACACCGCGACGCCTTCCAGGCCGTGGCATTCGGCTTCTTTTTCACACCAGTGCCAAGCGGACTTGTAGCCAGCCTTGTAGAGGATTTCGGCATAGGCTTCGGCGCCCAGCACTTCCTCGATACCCATGTGGTTATTGACGAAGAAATGCCGTGGCACATAGAGCATCGGCAGGGCGTCGGAGGTCCAGACACCGGTCTCGCTGTCGACTTCGATTGGCAATTGCGGGGCGATCTTGGCCATGGAAACTTAACTCCAGAAAAATTTAGATTCAGTGTTGGCCGCAGCCCTCACCCCAGCCCTCTCCCCGAGGGAGAGGGGGCAGATCGGCGGCGGTCTTGAGTAAGCGTTACTCGCCCCAGACGTCTTTGAGGACGTTGACCCAGTTCTCGCCCATGATCTTGCGCACCACGCGCTCGGAGTGGCCGCGCTTGAGCAGGGTTTCGGTCAGGTTCGGGAACTCGCCGACGGTGCGGATGCCCAGCGGGTTGATGATCTTGCCGAAGCTGGTCAGTCGACGGGCGTAGCCCTTGTCGTGGGTCAGGTATTCAAAGAACTCCTGGCCGTGACCCTGGGTGAAGTCGGTGCCGATGCCGATGGCGTCTTCGCCGACAATGTTCATGGTGTATTCGATGGCTTCGGCGTAATCGTCGATGGTCGAATCGATGCCCTTGGCGAGGAACGGCGCGAACATGGTCACGCCGACAAAACCACCGTGGTCGGCGATGAACTTCAGTTCAGCATCGGACTTGTTGCGCGGGTGCTCTTTCAGACCCGACGGCAGGCAGTGGGAATAGCAGACCGGTTTTTTCGATTCGAGGATGACTTCTTCGGAAGTCTTGGAGCCGACGTGGGACAGGTCGCACATCACGCCGACGCGGTTCATCTCGGCGACGATTTCGCGACCGAAGCCCGACAGGCCGCCATCACGCTCGTAGCACCCGGTGCCCACCAGGTTCTGGGTGTTGTAGCACATCTGCACGATGCCGACGCCGAGCTGCTTGAACACCTCGACATAGCCGATCTGGTCTTCGAACGCGTGGGCGTTCTGGAAGCCGAAAAGGATGCCGGTCTTGCCCTGCTCCTTGGCGCGACGAATGTCGGCGGTGGTGCGCACCGGCATCACCAGGTCGCTGTTTTCGCGGATCAGCTTCTGGCTGGCGGCGATATTGTTCACGGTCGCCTGAAAGCCTTCCCACACCGACACAGTGCAGTTGGCCGCCGTCAGACCGCCCTTGCGCATGTCTTCGAACAGCTCGCGGTTCCATTTGGCAATGATCAGACCGTCGATAACGATGCTGTCGGCGTGTAATTCGGCTGGGCTCATCAGGCGTCCCCTTATTGGCGATTCATGCGCCGAATCGTCTGCCGGCGCTTTGGGGCCAGCATATGCCTCGGTGCCGGGGCGACCGGGTGCAAAAACGACAGGGGAATTGCCGAAAGCGTCAATCCGCGACAAAGCGTCATCAGGCGACCCGACCAGCCACCTGTTCAAGCCCGCAAGCTTGAGCCAGAATCTGGCGCATCTTGGATACACCACTGGATTAGAGCGGCGACATCAATGAAATCGATCTTCCTGGCCTTGGCACTGATTGCGACCGGCGTACACGCCGCCGAAGACACCGACAACAACCCGTGCGACGCGGTGGAAAACGACGTCCAGACCCTGGAATGCTCGACCTACAGCCGCACCACCGCCGAAGACCTGCTCAAGGACAACTACGCCAGCCTCAACGAACGCATGCAGGCCACCTACGGCAAAAACGCCGCGCAACTGGCCGACATCACCGCAAAACTCAAAACCGCCCAGCAACAATGGCTGAAAACCCGCGACGCCGATTGCGCGGTAGAAGCGTTCCCCGCCACCGAAGGCAGCAAGGCGTTCAAGATTGCGCAGAATGACTGTGTGGCGCGGATGAGTGACGAACGGTCGGAGTTTTTGGAGTCGATTGGGCAGGAGTGATCCTGGAAGTTCGGCAACATGCCGACAAACGTTGTTGATTGGCCGACTGGGAAATATAAGTAAAGATTCGAAAATCTTATAAAAGACTTATATTTCCAACGCCATGAATCCACCTGCCGACATCCAGATCATCAAAGATGCCGAGGGCAACCCGGCCTTCGTAGTCATACCCTACGCTCAATACGTCGCGCAGAAAATGCAGCCCGATCTGATCCCGCATGAGGTGGTGAGCCGCATGGTTGACGGGGCGACACCGATCCGCGCGTGGCGCGAACACCTGAACCTGACTCAGGAAGAAGTGGCGAAACGTCTGGGAATTTCCCAGCCGGCGTTCGCTCAACAGGAAACGGTAGCGAAGCCACGCAAGGCAACCCGCGAGAAAATTGCCTCAGCGTTCGGCATCACCGCCAATCAGCTTGAGTTGTAGGCTGCCCTCTTTATTCAAAGGAATTCCCATGAACATCTGCGGCATCGAAATCAAAGGCAGCGAAGCGATCATCGCCGTGGCCTCCCTTGACGGGGCAACGCTGAGCCATGTGGCGCTCAACACCAAGAAAATCGCCCTCGACGATGATGACGAGGCGGCCAACGTCAAACGCTTCGCGGCGCAGGTTGCTTCGTTTGTGCGCGAGCATTCGATTGACCGGATTGCGATCAAGAAGCGCAGCAAGAAGGGTGAGTTTGCCGGTGGGCCGACCACGTTCAAGATCGAGGGTGTGTTTCAGTTGCTGGACGGGTGTGAGGTGACGTTGTTGTCGCCGCAGACGATTAATGCGCAGGCCAAGAAGCACAACTTTGAGCTGCCGGGTACGCTGAACAAGTATCAGCATGAGGCTTACAAGGCGGCGTGTTCGGCGTTGGTGAAGAAGTAAGCGTACTGTCAGGCAACATAAAACCAATGTGGGAGCGGGCTTGCTCGCGAATGCGGTGGATCAGTCAACTCATGTTTCGACTGACACTCCGCATTCGCGAGCAAGCCCGCTCCCACATTGGGTTTTGGTGCGCCCATCAAGCCTGTACGGTACGCCGGTCTTCCCGGGGGCAGCGGGCGAAGCGTGCCCGGTAACTGCGGGTGAAATACGACGGTGATTCAAACCCGCAGGCGATGCTGACTTCGAGCACGCTCATGTCGGTCTGGCGCAACAGCTGCCGGGCCTTTTCCAATCGCAGACGCAGATAGAAATTGCTCGGCGTGTCGTTCAGGTGCAGCCGAAACAAACGCTCTAGCTGTCGCCGCGTCACCTTGATCGATTCCGCCAATTGCAGTGTGGTCAGCGGTGGTTCGCTGTGTTGTTCCATCTCGCCAATCACCTGCACCAGTTTCTTGTTATTGATGCCGTAACGTGTAGCGACTTCCATGCGCTGGTGGTCTTTGCGCGGACGAATCCGCCCCAGCACGAACTGCTCGCTGACCTGGATGGCCAGTTGCGGGCCATGAGCCTGGGCGATCAGATCGAGCATCAAGTCGATGGACGCCGTGCCGCCCGCCGAGGTGATACGCCGCCGATCGATCTCGAACAGCTCCTGGGTCACGCTGAGCTGTGGATAAGATTCCTTGAACGCATCGATGGCTTCCCAGTGCAGGGTCAGGCGATGACCGTCGAGCAGGCCGGCCTCCGCGAGCACGAAACTGCCGGTGTCGATGGCGCCGAGGGTCACGCCTTCGTTGTCCAGCCGGCGCAGCCAGTGCTCAAGGGTTGGCGTGGCGAACTTCAGCGGTTCGAACCCGGCGACCACCAGCAGCGTCGCGCCCTTCTTCAGCGGCTCCAGCGCCGCGTCGGCATTGACCGACATGCCATTGCTCGCCAACACCGCCCCGCCGTCGGCGCTGAGCACATGCCAGCGGTACAACTCGCCGCGAAAGCGGTTGGCCACCCGCAGCGGTTCGATCGCAGAGATGAAGCCGATGGCGGAAAACCCCGGCATCAGCAGAAAGTAGAAATCCTGGGACATGTGCGCACTCGGTTAGCGGGTAGCGTGAATCGTTGATACGCCGTTTGGCGTCGGCGTTCAAGCGCACAGGTCGCTACAGTGCAAGAGCCAGTCGCCGCAGTGCGCTTTCAAGGGCGTCCAGCTGCGTAACTTGGCATCACCGGCGCGCAGATGCCGGAACTCACAATAACGACCTGCCGAGGAACCCGACATGAAACGACTGATCAGCAGCTGCGTTCTTGCACTCAGCGGTACCGCTTTCTTGAGCGCCAGCGTCATGGCGGCCGAACCCGCGTCGTGCCAGAACGTGCGCATGGGCGTGGTCAACTGGACCGACGTGATCGCCACCAGTGCCATGACCCAGGTGCTGCTCGATGGCCTCGGCTACAACACCAAACAAACCAGCGCCTCCCAGCAAATCATCTTCGCCGGGATTCGCGATCAGCGGCTGGACCTGTTCCTCGGCTACTGGAACCCGCTGATGACCCAGACCATCACCCCGTTCGTCGACGCCAACCAGGTCAAAGTCCTTGAAGCACCGAGCCTGAAGGACGCCCGCGCGACCCTCGCCGTGCCGACTTATCTGGCCGACAAGGGCCTGAAAACCTTCGCCGACATTGCCAAATTCGAGAAGGAACTGGGCGGCAAGATCTACGGCATCGAACCGGGCTCGGGCGCCAACACCCAGATCAAGGCAATGATCGCCAAAAACCAGTTCGGCCTCGGCAAGTTCCAGCTGGTCGAGTCCAGCGAAGCCGGGATGCTCGCCGCCGTCGACCGCGCCGTACGCCGCAAGGAGGCCGTGGTGTTCTTCGGCTGGGCGCCGCACCCGATGAACGTCAACGTGAAAATGACTTACCTCACCGGCAGCGACGACGCCCTCGGCCCGAACGAAGGCATGGCCACGGTGTGGACCGTCACCGCGCCGAAATACGCCGAACAATGCCCGAACGTCGGTCGCTTGCTGAGCAACCTGACGTTCACCGCCGAAGAAGAGAGCCGGATGATGCAGCCGCTGCTCGATCACAAGGACGCCTTCGAATCGGCCAGGCAATGGCTCAAGGACCACCCCGAAGACAAGCAGCGCTGGCTCGACGGTGTGACCACCTTCGACGGCAAACCGGCGGCTGAAAACCCGCAACTGACCAGCCAATAACGCACCCCGAATCAACCCTTCGCAGCCTGAAAAAGGGCTGCGAACAGACCCATCACGCCTGAAGGAAACCGCACCATGAACCACGACGTCATCATCACCTGCGCACTCACCGGTGCTGGCGACACGACCGCCAAGAGCCCGCATGTGCCGGTCACCCCGAAACAGATCGCTGCCGCCGCCGTGGAAGCCGCCAAGGCCGGTGCCACGGTTGTTCACTGCCATGTGCGCGACCCGCAGACCGGCAAGTTCAGCCGTGACGTGGCGCTGTACCGCGAAGTGATGGAGCGCATCCGTGAGGCTGACGTCGACATCATCGTCAACCTCACCGCCGGCATGGGCGGCGACCTGGAAATCGGTGCCGGCGAGCACCCGATGGAGTTCGGCCCGAACACCGATCTGGTCGGCCCGCTGACCCGTCTGGCCCACGTCGAAGAGCTGCTGCCGGAAATCTGCACCCTCGATTGCGGCACGCTGAACTTCGGCGATGGCGACACCATTTACGTCTCGACCCCGGCGCAACTGCGCGCCGGCGCCAGGCGCATTACCGAGCTGGGGGTGAAGGCCGAGCTGGAGATTTTCGACACCGGTCACCTGTGGTTCGCCAAGCAGCTGATCAAGGAAGGTTTGCTCGACAACCCGTTGTTCCAACTGTGCCTGGGCATCCCGTGGGGCGCGCCGGCTGACACCACCACCATGAAAGCCATGGTCGACAACCTGCCGGCCGATGCGGTCTGGGCCGGGTTCGGCATTGGCCGGATGCAGATGCCGATGGCCGCGCAAGCGGTACTGCTCGGCGGCAACGTGCGGGTCGGCCTGGAAGACAACCTATGGCTGGACAAGGGTGTGCTGGCAACCAATGGCCAACTGGTCGAACGCGCCAGCGAGATCCTCAGCCGCCTCGGCGCCCGGGTGCTGACCCCGGCTGAGGGCCGCAAGAAGATGGGCCTGACCCAGCGCGGCTAAATCATCACTCATTTCCCCCCTGTGGGAGCGGGCTTGCTCGCGAAGGCGGTGGCTCTGCCCATAAAAATGCGTCGGATGTACCGGCCTCTTCGCGAGCAAGCCCGCTCCCACAGGATTCTGCGAATTCTTTCAGGAAATCACCATGAGCTTTATCACCAACATCAAAACCTTCGCCGCCCTCGGCAGCGGTGTCATCGGCAGCGGCTGGGTCGCGCGCGCCCTCGCCCATGGCCTCGACGTGGTGGCCTGGGACCCGGCGCCTGGCGCTGAAGCCGCGCTGCGCAAACGCGTAGCCAATGCCTGGGGTGCGCTGGAGAAAAACGGTCTGGCGCCCGGCGCCTCGCAGGATCGCTTGCGCTTTGTCGCGACCATCGAGGAGTGCGTGCGCGACGCGGATTTTATTCAGGAAAGCGCTCCGGAACGCCTTGAACTGAAACTGCAACTGCACAGCAAAATCAGCGCAGCGGCCAAGCCCAATGCGCTGATCGGCTCCAGCACCTCGGGCCTGTTGCCGAGCGAGTTCTACGAGAGCTCGACCCACCCGGAACGCTGCGTGGTCGGCCATCCGTTCAACCCGGTTTACCTGTTGCCGCTGGTGGAAGTGGTCGGCGGCAAGCACACCGCACCGGAAGCGGTGCAAGCGGCAATGAAAGTCTACGAATCCCTCGGCATGCGTCCGCTGCATGTGCGCAAGGAAGTACCGGGATTCATCGCCGACCGTCTGCTCGAAGCGCTGTGGCGTGAGGCGCTGCACCTGGTCAACGACGGCGTGGCGACGACTGGCGAGATCGACGACGCGATCCGCTTTGGCGCCGGTCTGCGCTGGTCATTCATGGGCACTTTCCTGACCTACACCCTCGCCGGTGGCGATGCCGGAATGCGTCACTTCATGTCGCAGTTCGGCCCGGCGTTGCAGTTGCCGTGGACCTATCTGCCGGCACCGGAACTGACCGACAAGCTGATCGACGATGTGGTCGATGGCACCAGCGACCAGCTCGGCCGCCACAGCATTTCCGCGCTGGAGCGCTATCGTGATGATTGCCTGCTGGCGGTGCTGGAGGCGGTGAAGACCACCAAGGAGAAGCATGGAATGAGTTTCAGCGAGTAATCCTTGCTCAGCAGTTCCGGCCCCTTCGCGAGCAAGCCCGCTCCCACAGGTGAGCGCATTCCAATGTGGGAGCGGGCTTGCTCGCGAAGACGGCAGCCCAGCCACCATCAATGTTGGATCTGACACCATGCCCAGCCTCACCACCTACCAAACCCGCATCATCCCCGACTGGGTCGACTACAACGGCCACCTGCGCGATGCCTTCTACCTGCTGATTTTCAGCTACGCCACCGATGCCCTGATGGACCGTCTCGGCATGGACAGCAACAACCGCGAAGCCAGCGGTCATTCGCTGTTCACCCTCGAACTGCACCTCAATTATCTGCACGAAGTGAAGCTCGACGCCGAGGTCGAAGTGCGCACGCAGATCATCGGTCACGACAGCAAACGCCTGCACCTCTATCACAGCCTGCACCTTCCCGGCGACGACAAGGAACTGGCCGGCAACGAGCAGATGCTGCTGCACGTCGATCTCGCCGGCCCGCGTTCGGCGCCTTTCACTACGGACACCCTGAGCCGCCTGCAAGCCATCATCGCCGAGCAGTCCGATTTACCCGCCCCCGCCTATGTCGGTCGCATCATCGCTTTGCCACCGGCACGGTAAGCATGCGGCACGCAAAAAAAGCCCCGATACAAGCCGTGACAGGATCGGGGCAGAGGGTACTGTTGAGGAGCTGCCAGTCGAGGGTGACCAAACCGTCGTGTAGCGAGCTGAGGCCAGTGTGCCCACTCCCCTGGGCGGTCAGTTAGCCGAAAACGACCTGTTCATAGCCGTCGCAGCCACTGCGACAAATCGCCCTTGCCGTCACTTCCCGTGCCTACCAGAATCGAGCCACGACCTCCGTTACCGAAGAAGGATGCGCGCCATGATGTACGCCGATTTGATCGATCAGGAAGACCTGTTGGGCCAGCTCAAGGCATTGGGTTTCGAAGTGCCGTCGGGCGCTACCGCTGAGCAAGCCTGCGAATACGCCGTGCGGGGGCTGGACGACGTTCGGGCGAACACGTTGCGTACGATGGTCAAGCAGATGTACACCAGCAGCGCGACTATTTTGCCGGCAGTGCGTGAGGCTTTTGATAAACAGTTACTGCCAGCACTGGCGCAGTACCAGCAGACCCGCAGCGCCTGACGAGCAACTGTGGCGAGGGAGCTTGCTCCCGCTGGGCCGCGAAGCGGCCCCAAACCGGCAGATGCACTGTTCCAGATAAATCGCATTCGCAGGTTTTACGAGCGCTTCGCGCTCGAGCGGGAGCAAGCTCCCTCGCCACAAAAACTTTCCGGTCTACAACCTAACGCTGGCAAACGTCGACTCATTACGCGCCTGACTCAACGCCGACAGCGGCCCCGACAACGGCGACATCACGATTGCCTGCGGCAGTGGCAGCATCGCCACTTGCTGGGTGGTGTTGGAGCCTACGCGTTCGTCACGCGGTGGAATGCCGAAGTATTCGCGATAGCACTTGGAGAAGTGCGGGGTCGAGACGAACCCACACACCGACGCCACTTCGATGATCGACATCGGCGTCTGCTTCAGCAGTTGCCGCGCACGGATCAGGCGCAGCTTGAGGTAGTAGCGCGATGGCGAGCAGTGCAGGTATTTCTGGAACAGGCGCTCCAGTTGGCGACGCGACACGGCGACGTACACCGCCAGCTCGTCAAGGTCGATCGGCTCTTCCAGATTGGCTTCCATCAGCGCGACAATTTCCTGCAGCTTCGGCTGGTTGGTGCCGAGCATGTGCTTGAGCGGCACACGCTGGTGATCCTGCTCGTTGCGGATACGCTCGTAGACAAACATTTCCGAGATCGCAGCAGACAATTCACGGCCATGATCGCGGCTGATCAGGTGCAACATCATGTCCAGCGGCGCGGTGCCGCCGGAGCTGGTGAAACGGTTACGGTCGAGGGTGAACAGACGAGTGCTCATCGCCACGCGGGGGAAAGCTTCCTGCATCGCCGCCAGACATTCCCAGTGCACGCTGCAATCGAAACCGTCGAGCAGACCGGCGCAAGCCAAAGCCCAGCTGCCGGTGCACACGGCGCCGAGACGTTTCGATTGACGGGCCTGGCTCTGCAACCAGGACACGTGTTCACGGGTCACGGTGCGTTGAATGCCAATGCCGCCGCAGACGATCACGGTGTCCAGGGGCGGGGCTTTGTGCATGGAGGCATCGGGGGTGATTTGCAGACCGTCACTGGCCCACACCTGGCCGCCATCGACCGTCAGGGTGCTCCAGCGATACAGCTCACGACCGGACAATTGGTTGGCCATGCGCAGGGGCTCAACTGCGGAGGCCAGAGAAATCAGCGTGAAATTGTCCAGCAGCAGAAAGCCGATGGATTGAGGCGCACGGTTCTGGGGTTGGGCCCCGGAGTTGAACGACGTCATCGCGGTATCTCCTCACACAAAGCGGGTGATGGCCTCAGGCGGAGGCTCTTGTTATTGCCGGCGTTCTCGCATGGGAGACGGGCTTTGTTATGACAGAGCAATTGCCATGCCTAAAATTGAATGGCTGTTCAATAACTCCTGAAAACGACGTCGCGACGTGTCTATTCAAGACGTCCGACGAAAGGTATTTCGAAGTGCCATCAGCGGCGGTGAAAGCCCTGCCCCGCTGCCTGTGAGCAGATCGGTAGCACTTGTGGGAACAGGCTTGCGCGGGGTTGTTTCAGAGTGTCACCGCAGGCACGGGTGACGGACGGTAGGGGGTGCGAATGGCGCACTGTGGGTGGGAAACACTCTTATCTGATTGCGACGCGCCAAAAGGTGGCGCGATTTGATTAGCGTGTTCACTTGGTGAGCAGTTTTGACTGGTCTGGCCCCTTCGCGAGCAAGCCCGCTCCCACATTGGAACCGGGTGTTCACAAATTCTGTGTTCACTGTAGATCCACTGTGGGAGCGGGCTTGCTCGCGAAGAATTCCACTCGGTATTGCTGATTCAGCACTCAACCGCACTGACCGCCAACCCACCACGTGACGTCTCCTTATATTTGTCATGCATATCCGCGCCGGTATCACGCATGGTGCGGATCACCCGGTCTAGCGAGATGAAGTGCTGACCATCACCACGCAAGGCCATCTGCGCCGCGTTGATCGCCTTCACTGCGGCAATCGCGTTGCGCTCGATGCACGGCACCTGCACCAGTCCACCCACCGGATCACAGGTCAGGCCGAGGTTGTGTTCCAGGCCGATTTCCGCCGCGTTGCACAGTTGCTCCGGCGTCGCGCCCAAAATCTCCGCCAGCCCCGCCGCCGCCATCGCGCAGGCCGAACCGACCTCGCCCTGGCAACCGACTTCGGCACCGGAGATCGAGGCGTTCTTTTTGCACAGAATGCCCACCGCCGCCGCGCCCAAGAAGTAGTCGACCACGTTGGCGTCGGTGACCGCTTCGCTGAACTTCATGAAGTAGTGCAACACCGCCGGGATGATCCCCGCTGCGCCATTGGTCGGTGCGGTGACCATGCGCCCACCCGCCGCGTTTTCTTCGTTGACCGCGAGGGCAAACAGGTTGACCCACTCCATGGCACTGAGGGTCGAGCCGATCACGTTGGGTTTGTTCAATTCCTGCAGGCTGCGATGCAGCTTGGCCGCGCGCCGCCGCACATTCAAACCGCCAGGAAGAATGCCTTCGTGCTTGAGGCCCTGCTCGACGCAATCCTGCATGGCCCGCCACAACTTCATCAGCCCGGCACGGATTTCCTCTTCGCTGCGCCAGACCTTTTCGTTGGCCATCATCAATTCGGCGACGCGCAGATTGTTCTGCTTGCACAGCTCCAGCAGCTCCACCGCGCTGGAGAAGTCATAAGGCAATTCGGTGCGATCCAGATCGACCACGCCGCTGGATGCCTGCGCTTGATCCACGACAAATCCGCCACCGACCGAATAGTAGGTGTCGCGATGAATCTCGCCGTGATCGCCTTCGGCAATCAGGGTCATGGCGTTGGGGTGGAACGGCAGGTTCTCGTCGATCAGACGCATGTCGCGGGCCCAGACAAACGGCACCGACAAGCGCCCATCCAACAGAAGTGTGTGAGTTTCGCGCAGCGCCTGAATCCGCGGGCCGATCTGCGACGGGTCGATTGCGTCCGGCCACTCGCCCATCAGGCCCATGATCACTGCGTTGTCGCTGCCGTGCCCGATACCGGTGGCCGACAGCGAACCGAACAGTTGCACTTCTATACGCCGTACCTGCTCCAGCAGGAATTTGTCGCGCAACGACTCGACAAACAGGGCGGCGGCGCGCATCGGGCCGACGGTGTGAGAACTGGACGGACCAATGCCGATCTTGAACAGGTCGAAAACGCTGATAGCCATTGCTGCAGAGCTCCTGAGGATGCCGTTCCCGGGCATTAAGCGCCCGCTGGCGGAGCTGCTACGCTCAAGCTGCGATCCGCCGGAATGCCCGCATCATCAGGCTTTTGCCGGGGCGCTCGGCGTCTGACACCGACGCACTCATGCCCACCAACGCCGTGCCGGTTTTCTCCCGTGTTTTCGCCGTTTTTATGCGGTTCAGATGGCCAGACGGGGCAGAAAAAAGCTGTAAACGACGTCACTGACACTGGATGCGACCATCCCTGTACTGGATACGACCCACCCTGTAGGCGTCAGATTTTCACTGGTACATGATCGTTATGACTCGATTGCAAGGCGCCGTGGTAGAGCTGTCTCCAGAACGCCATCCAACCGCAACCTATAAGTGCGGTGGTCCAGTCGGAACACTGCCAAAAAAAACACCAAGGAGTCCATCCATGAAAGGTTCCCCGTCGTTGTTGTTGGCCGCCATGCTGAGTCTGCCGTTACTGGCTCAAGCTGCAGAACCCGCTCAGTGCAGTACCGTGAACTTCTCCGATGTCGGCTGGACCGACATCACCGCCACCACCGCCACCACCTCGGTGGTGCTCGATGCGCTCGGCTACAAGACCAAGACCACCATGATTTCCGTGCCCGTGACCTACAAGTCGCTGGCCGACGGCAAGAACATGGACGTGTTCCTCGGTAACTGGATGCCGACCATGGAAAACGACATCAAGGCCTACCGTGACGCCGGCACCGTGGAAACCGTGCGCACCAACCTCAAGGGCGCCAAGTACACCCTCGCCGTACCGCAGGCGCTGTATGACAAAGGGCTGCATGACTTCGCCGACATCGCCAAATTCAAGAAAGAGCTCGATGGCAAGATCTACGGCATCGAGCCTGGCAACGACGGCAACCGCCTGATCCAGAGCATGATCGACAAAGACGCCTTCGGTTTGAAAACCGCCGGCTTCAAGGTCGTCGAATCGTCCGAAGCGGGCATGCTCTCGCAGGTCGATCGTGCGCAGAAACGCGACACCGCCGTGGTCTTCCTCGGCTGGGCGCCGCACCCGATGAACAAGCGCTTCAAGATTCAATACCTGACCGGCGGCGATGACTTCTTCGGCCCCGATTTCGGTGCTGCCACCGTGGCGACCAACACTCGCAAGGGCTACAGCACCGAATGCAGCAACGTCGGTCAGCTGCTGAAAAACCTGGAGTTCACCGTCGACATGGAAAGCGAACTGATGGGCAACATCCTCGACGACAAGATGAAGCCTGACGCGGCCGCCAAGGCCTGGCTGAAAAAGAATCCACAGGTGCTCGATACCTGGCTCGCTGGCGTGACCACCATTGACGGTAAACCAGGCCTGGAGGCCGTGAAAGCCAAGCTCGCACAGTAATTGCCTTACGCCGGGCGAGTTCGCTCGCCCGGGCTGTTTATTCCTTGCATGCGGACGTTCACTACCATGCTGATTGATCAGAAAATCCCTTTAGGCCAGTACATCGCGGGCTTCGTTGAATGGTTGACGCAACACGGCGCCAGCACCTTCGACGCAATCGCCGTGACACTGGAAACGATGATCCACGGCGTGACGTTTGCGCTGACCTGGTTCAATCCTTTTGTGTTGATCGGCCTCATTGCCCTGCTCGCACATTTCATCCAGCGCAAATGGGGGCTGACTGTTTTTGTGATTGCCTCGTTCCTGCTGATCCTCAACCTGGGGTACTGGCAGGAAACCATGGAAACCCTCGCCCAGGTCATGTTCGCGACCCTGGTCTGCGTGGTCATCGGCGTGCCGTTGGGCATCGTCGCCGCGCACAAGCCGATGTTCTACACTTTAATGCGTCCGGTACTCGATCTGATGCAGACCGTACCGACCTTCGTTTACCTCATTCCTACCCTGACCCTCTTCGGGCTGGGTGTGGTGCCGGGCCTGATCTCCACGGTGGTGTTCGCCATCGCTGCACCGATCCGCCTGACCTACCTGGGCATCCGCGATGTCCCGCAAGAACTGATGGACGCCGGCAAGGCCTTCGGCTGCTCGCGTCGCCAATTGCTCTCACGGATCGAACTGCCTCACGCCATGCCGAGCATCGCTGCCGGCATCACCCAGTGCATCATGCTGTCGCTGTCGATGGTGGTGATCGCGGCACTGGTGGGCGCCGACGGACTCGGCAAACCGGTGGTCAACGCACTGAACACTGCTGATATCGCCCTGGGCTTCGAAGCAGGCCTGGCGATCGTACTGCTGGCGATCATGCTCGACCGTATCTGCAAACAACCCGACGCCAAAGCAGGGGGTGACGCATGAGCATAATTCGCTTCGAAGACGTCGACGTAATCTTCTCCAAGGATCCACGCGAGGCGCTCAAGCTGCTGGATCAGGGCATGACGCGTAACGAGATCCTGAAAAAGACCGGACAGATCGTCGGTGTGGAAAAAGCCACGCTGGATATCAACAAGGGCGAGATCTGCGTGCTGATGGGCCTGTCCGGCTCCGGCAAGTCGAGCCTGCTGCGCTGCATCAACGGCCTCAACACCGTGAGTCGCGGCAAGCTGTTCGTCGAGCACGAAGGCAAGCAGATCGACATCGCCTCCTGCACCCCGGCCGAGCTGAAGATGATGCGCACCAAACGCATCGCCATGGTGTTCCAGAAGTTCGCCCTGATGCCGTGGCTGACGGTGCGCGAGAACATCAGCTTCGGTCTGGAAATGCAGGGTCGCCCGGAGAAGGAACGGCGCAAGCTGGTCGACGACAAGCTCGAACTGGTCGGCCTGACTCAATGGCGCAACAAGAAGCCCGATGAACTCTCCGGCGGCATGCAGCAGCGTGTCGGCCTGGCCCGGGCGCTGGCGATGGACGCCGATATTCTGCTGATGGACGAACCGTTCTCGGCACTCGACCCGCTGATCCGTCAGGGCCTGCAGGACGAACTGCTGGAGCTGCAACGCAAGCTGAGCAAGACCATCGTGTTTGTCAGTCACGACCTCGACGAGGCGCTCAAACTGGGCAGCCGCATCGCGATCATGAAGGACGGCCGGATCATCCAGTACAGCGTGCCGGAAGAGATCGTGCTCAATCCGGCGGACGACTATGTGCGCACCTTCGTGGCCCACACCAATCCGCTCAACGTCCTGTGTGGCCGCAGCCTGATGCGCACGCTGGACAACTGCAAACGCATCAACGGTTCGGTGTGCCTCGACCCGGGTGGCGATTCGTGGCTGGATCTGGCCGAAGGCAACACCATCAAAGGCGCGCGGCAGAACGGTTCGGTGCTGAACCTGCAGAACTGGGCACCGGGGCAAGCGGTGGAAGCGCTGGAGCGCAAGCCGACACTGGTGGATTCGAATATCGGCATGCGCGATGCGCTGCAGATTCGTTATCAGACCGGCAACAAACTGGTGCTGCACGACAACAATCATGTGGTGGGGATTCTTGGCGACAGCGAGCTGTATCACGCGCTGCTGGGCAAGAACCTGGGGTAAGAACCTCAGACACAAAAACGCCGCGAGAGGATCGCGGCGTTTTTGTTTATCGGAATACAGGGCGTTCAGCGTTGGAGCTGATGGCCCCTTCGCGAGCAAGCCCGCTCCCACATTTGAAATGCATTCCAATGTGGGAGCGGGCTTGCTCGCGAAGAATGCGGCACGGTGCTTCAGACAGAAACACCGCACCACCTACAACTTAGCTATACACCCGGCCAAGGAGCTGCCGATGGCTTTCAAACTGATCGAGCACATCGCGTGTGATCTGATCCTGCGTGAAGCCCATCAGGTCGTAATCCTGACTGCCGTTGTGCAGGTACACCTCGGCGCGGTAGTAACGCTGGCGCGCTTCATCGGACTGGGCCGATTCGGTCGGGGTCGCCAGATAACCATCCAGGCTCACTTCGTAGACGAAAGGGTTGCCCTCTTCCATCTCGACGCGCACGCCCATGCAGCGCTTGGATTTGCCCAGCAGCGTCTGCACTTCCAGACCCTGCGCACGCATTTGTGCGGCAGCGTCTTCCAGCGCCGGGCTGACCTGCTTGTCCATGAAACGCTGCACCACCGATTGGCTCGGTTGCAGGTCCAACTGCGTCAGACGCTCGCTGAAGCCACGACGACCGCGCTCGGCCAGTTGCGCCTGCTCCTGTTCGATCTGCACGTCCTGACGCATCGCCTTGTGCAGGCCGAACATGAAGAACACCAGCACCACCGAGAACGGCAGACCGGCCAGCACCACCATGGTTTGCATGGCTTCGAAGTTACCGGCGAACAGCAGACCGATAGTCACCAGCGTGATCACCACCGACCAGAAGATCCGCAGCCAGTGCGGCGCATCTTCGTCAACGTTACCGCCCTTGCAGGACAGGTTGGCCATCATCACCGCGCCGGAGTCGGCCGGGGTCAGGAACAGCACGAAACCGACGAAGATCGACACACCGATAACGACTTTCGACGCCGGGTAGTGTTCCAGCAACTGGTAGATCGCCATCGACGGCTGTTCCAGCGCCGTCTTGCCGAGTTCCACCGCCCCCTGGTTCATCACCAGATCCAGCGCCGAGTTACCGAAGATCGACAGCCACGCCAGAGTGAAGCCCAGCGGAATCAGCAGTACGCCAGCGACCAGTTCACGCACGGTACGACCACGGGAAATACGCGCGATGAACATGCCGACGAATGGTGCCCAGGAAATCCACCACGCCCAGTAGAACAGGGTCCACAGGCCCAGCCAGCGGTCAGACTTGGCGCTGTCGCCTTCATAGACGTACAGGTCGAAGGTTTTCAGCACCACCCCGTTGAGGTAGTCGCCGATGTTCTGCACGAAGCCGTTGAGCAGGTGCAGGGTCGGGCCGAACAGCAGAACGAAAATCAGCAGACCGCTGAACAGCACGATGTTCAGGTTGGACAGACGACGGATGCCGTTTTCCACACCGGACACGGCAGCGATGGTCGCCACGGTGCTCATCACGATGATCACGATCAGCAGGTTGGTGTTGCTGTGTTCCATGCCGAACAGGTTTTCCAGCCCGGAGGACACTTGCAGCGAACCGATCCCCAGGTTGGTCACCAGACCCAGCAGGGTCACGAACATACCGAAGCCGTCCACCGCATGACCGGCCGCGCCCTTGACCCAACGCTCGCCGACCAGTGGATACAGCGCCGAACGCAGGGCCAATGGCTGGTTATGACGGTAGGCAAAGTACGCCACGGCCAGACCGACCAGTGCGTAGATTGCCCAGCCGTGCAGGCCCCAGTGCAGGAAGGTCAGCTGTACAGCTTGACGCGCGGCCATGTTGGTGGCCGATGCGCCTTCCGGCGGATTGAAGTAGTGATCCAGCGGCTCGGAGGCGCCGAAGTACAGCAGCGAAATACCGATACCCGACGAGAACAGCATCCCCGCCCAGGCGCCGTAGCTGAAATCCGGGGTGTCGTCCTTGCTGCCCAGTTTGAGTTTGCCGTAGGAGGAAAACGCCAGGCCCACCACAAACACCAGGTAGGCGGCGATCACCACCATGTAGTACCAGCCGAAGCTGCGCGACAACCAGGCCTGAGCGATACCCAACAATCTGCCGGCCTCTTGCGGGGCGATGATCAGAATGGCGGTCAACAACAGAATCAACGCGGTAGAGGTGTAAAACACCCAACCGTTGACCGTCACCTTCTCGGGCGGGGTCTTTATAAGAGAGGCAGAACTCATGGCACAAATGCTCCAGGCAGTGCGAGAGAAGAACACAAGGCAACACGGAACCCGACCAATCGGTTAGTTGGCAGCCGACCGGCGGGTGATATAAAGACACCCCGAAAAAAGCCCGAACCTGCCGAAATGGCGTTGCGAATCGCTTTCGTGGCCAAAGCTGTGCGGACGTTCATCCGAAACCTGGCCCCGAGCGTCTTGCCCTTTCAACACGTCCATCGAATAGCGAACCGCGCCATGCCCCACGCAGGTTTCAAGCATTTTCGGATGTCGTTTTATCGCCATTTACAAGCAGAAAAAATCTGTAGGCAGCGACGATTTGTCGCAGATCTTATTCTTTGTTGATTGAACGTTCAATCAAAACAAAATAGACTGGCCCTCAATCCGATAGGCGTTTATCGCCCGTCGGAAGGCCTAAGGAGATGTGCAAGATGCCCAAGGTCGGTATGCAACCCATCCGCCGCCAACAACTGATCGAAGCCACGTTGCAAGCGGTCGATCAGGTCGGAATGGGGGACGCCAGCATTGCGCTGATCGCCCGTTTGGCCGGTGTCTCGAATGGCATCATCAGTCATTACTTTCAGGACAAGAACGGCCTGATCGCCGCCACGATGCGGTATCTGATGAACGTCCTCAGCGAGAACGTCACCGCGCGCCGTCAGGCGCTGGCAGACAGCAGCCCACGGGCGCATCTGCAGGTGATCATCGAAGGCAACTTCGACGCCAGCCAGGTCAATGGCCCGGCAATGAAAACCTGGCTGGCCTTCTGGGCCACCAGCATGCACCAGCCGTCTTTGCACAGGTTGCAGCGGATCAACGATCACCGTCTGTATTCCAACCTGTGCTGCGAGTTCCGCCGTGTGTTGCCGCTCGAAGAGGCGCGCAGCGCAGCGCGTGGACTGGCAGCGTTGATCGACGGCTTGTGGTTGCGCGGCGCGCTGTCGGGAGACGCTTTCGACACGGCGCAGGCGCAACAGATCGCTTACGAATACATGGATTTCCAATTGGCCAAGCAGGTGAGCCAGAGCACACAGAAAACGCTCGGCACCTGAACCGCCACCGCAGTTTCAGCGCGGTGGTCGACGCCAACCACTAATGCACTTGCGAGGACACTATGGCCCGTTTCGAACTGCAAAAACTCTACATCGATGGCGCGTACTCCGACGCTGGCAGCGATGCCACCTTCGAAGCCATCAACCCGGCGAACGGTGAAGTCCTCGCCCAAGTGCAACGTGCGACCAAGGAAGACGTCGAGCGCGCTGTGGTCAGCGCTGAAAAGGGCCAGAAAATCTGGGCCGCAATGACCGCCATGGAGCGTTCGCGCATCCTGCGTCGTGCCGTCGACATCCTGCGCGAGCGCAACGATGAACTGGCTGCTCTGGAAACCCTGGACACCGGCAAGGCTTACTCCGAAACCAAATACGTCGACATCGTCACCGGCGCCGACGTGCTGGAATACTACGCAGGCCTGGTACCGGCGATCGAAGGCGAGCAGATCCCGCTGCGCGACACGTCCTTCGTCTACACCCGTCGCGAGCCGCTGGGCGTGGTCGCCGGCATCGGCGCGTGGAACTACCCGATCCAGATCGCGCTGTGGAAATCCGCACCAGCCCTGGCGGCCGGTAACGCGATGATCTTCAAGCCAAGCGAAGTCACCTCGCTGACTACCCTGAAACTGGCCGAGATCTACACCGAAGCCGGCCTGCCAAACGGCGTGTTCAACGTACTGACCGGCAGCGGCCGTGAAGTCGGCACCTGGCTGACCGAGCACCCGCGCATCGAAAAAGTCTCCTTCACTGGCGGCACCGACACCGGCAAGAAAGTCATGGCCAGCGCTTCGGCTTCGTCGCTGAAAGACGTGACCATGGAACTGGGCGGCAAGTCGCCGCTGATCATCTGCGACGACGCCGACCTCGATCGCGCCGCCGACACCGCGATGATGGCCAACTTCTACAGCTCCGGTCAGGTTTGCACCAACGGTACTCGCGTGTTCGTACCGAGCCACCTGAAAGCCGCTTTCGAAGCCAAGATCGTCGAGCGCGTAGCGCGCATCCGCATCGGCAACCCGGAAGACGAAAACACCAACTTCGGCCCGCTGGTCAGCTTCGCCCACATGGAAAGCGTGCTGGGCTACATCGCCAAGGGTAAAGAAGAAGGTGCCCGCGTCCTGTGCGGCGGCGAGCGTCTGACCGACGGCGAGTTCTCCAAAGGCGCCTTCGTCGCGCCGACCGTGTTCACCGATTGCACCGACGAGATGACCATCGTCCGTGAAGAAATCTTTGGCCCGGTGATGGCGATCCTCTCCTACGAGACCGAAGAAGAAGTGATCCGCCGCGCCAACGACACCGACTTCGGCCTGGCCGCCGGTATCGTTACCAAAGACCTGAACCGCGCGCACCGCGTGATCCATCAACTGGAAGCCGGTATCTGCTGGATCAACGCCTGGGGCGAGTCCGACGCAAAAATGCCGGTGGGCGGTTACAAGCAGTCGGGCGTGGGCCGCGAAAACGGCATCAGCTCGCTGACCAACTACACACGCATCAAATCGGTACAGGTCGAGCTGGGCGATTACGTTTCGGTGTTCTGATCTGACGCGACTCTGAAGTTGGGGCCCTTGTGGCGAGGGAGCTTGCTCCCGCTGGGCTGCGCAGCGGCCCCAACTGCAGACACCGCGCTCATCCAGACAGAGCTCGGTCGCAGGTTCTGCGACTGCTTCGCAGTCGAGCGGGACGGTGCGGCGATCCGACAAGATCCCTCGCCACAAAACAAGCAGCTCGGCAGCCTGACCACATCTAAAGAGGGTGCATTCAATGTCCCAAGAATTCGATTACATCATCATCGGTGCCGGCTCGGCCGGTAACACCCTGGCGACCCGTCTGACTGAAGACGAAGGCGTCACCGTTCTGCTGCTCGAAGCAGGCGGCCCGGACTACCGTTTCGACTTCCGCACACAAATGCCGGCCGCGCTGGCATTCCCGCTGCAGGGTCGTCGCTACAACTGGGCGTACGAAACCGATCCAGAGCCACACATGGACGGTCGCCGGATGGAATGCGGTCGCGGCAAAGGCCTCGGCGGTTCCTCGCTGATCAACGGCATGTGCTACATCCGTGGCAACGCGATGGACTACGACAACTGGGCGAAACTGCCAGGTCTGGAAGACTGGACCTACCTCGACTGCCTGCCGTACTTCCGCAAAGCGGAAACCCGCGACATCGGCCCGAACGACTACCACGGTGGCGACGGTCCGGTCAGCGTGACCACGCCGAAGGCGGGCAACAACCCACTGTTCCACGCCATGGTTGAAGCTGGCGTGCAGGCCGGTTACCCGCGCACCGAAGACTTGAACGGCTACCAGCAGGAAGGCTTCGGCCCGATGGACCGCACCGTGACGCCGAACGGCCGTCGTGCTTCCACCGCCCGTGGCTACCTCGACGTCGCCAAAAAGCGCTCGACCCTGACCATCGTCACCCACGCCCTGACCGACAAGATTCTGTTCGAAGGCAAGCGTGCGATCGGCGTACGTTACCTGGTCGGTTCGGCGGAAGAACGCGTTGAAGCCAAAGCACGCAAAGAAGTCCTGCTGTGCTCCGGCGCCATCGCTTCGCCACAGATTCTGCAGCGCTCCGGTGTCGGCCCGGCAAAACTGCTGGAAAGCCTCGACATCCCGGTCGTCCACGACCTGCCGGGCGTCGGTGAAAACCTGCAGGATCACCTTGAGCTGTACCTGCAATACGCCTGCACCCAACCGGTCTCGCTGTACCCGTCGCTGCTCTGGTACAACCAGCCGGCCATCGGTGCCGAGTGGCTGTTCAACGGCACCGGCATCGGCGCCAGCAACCAGTTCGAAGCCGGCGGTTTCATCCGGACTCGCGAAGAGTTCGAATGGCCGAACATCCAGTACCACTTCCTGCCGGTGGCGATTAACTACAACGGCAGCAACGGTGTGAAAGAGCACGGCTTCCAGGCGCACATGGGTTCCATGCGTTCGCCGAGCCGTGGCCGCATCCAGGTCAAATCCAAGGATCCGCGCCAGCACCCGAGCATCCTGTTCAACTACATGGCCACCGAGCAGGACTGGCAGGAATTCCGTGACGGCATCCGCCTGACCCGCGAAATCATGCAACAGCCGGCACTGGACGCCTTCCGTGGCCGCGAAATCAGCCCGGGCATCGAAGTGCAAACCGATGAGCAGTTGGACAAGTTCATCCGCGAGCACGCCGAAACCGCGTTCCACCCGTCCTGCTCGTGCAAGATGGGCACCGACGAGATGGCCGTAGTGGATGGCGAAGGTCGCGTGCACGGCATGCAGAGCCTGCGTGTGGTCGATGCTTCGATCATGCCGATCATCACCACCGGCAACCTGAACGCGCCGACGATCATGATGGCGGAGAAAATCGCCGACAAGATCCGTGGCCGCAAACCGCTGCCGCGCAGCACCGCAGCGTACTACGTCGCTGGCAATGCGCCGGTGAAAGGCAAGCCGATGCGTGATATCACGCCTGTTGCTCAGTAATTCCATTACACCGCGTCACGGCTAATCGCGAGCAGGCTCACTCCTACAAGGATCTCCAGTGAACACGCATTATGTGAACACTGGAGATTAACTGTAGGAGTGAGCCTGCTCGCGATGAGGCCCTGAAAATCAGCCTCCATCTCCCTGCTGCACAGTAAATCCTCCTACACCCCCTCTTCACTTGATCCTACCCCCACGCAGGCCTACTCTAGACCTCGCGCAACCGTTTCACCCCTCCCCGCCGAATCGCTTCACCCCGCAACTCCATAACAAGGAGGTTCCCGAATGTTCGATTTCCACCCCCAGCTCAAGCAGCGCTTCGCTGCCTTGCGCACGGGCGCCGAGTTTTTTTCCCTACGGTATGTACGCGAGTCCGGCCAGTACCTGTCGGTGCGCAAGAACGTCGCCGAGCCACCAAGCCTGAGCCGCGACGAAGGGGCGATGCTCACCGTGCGCGTCAACGGCGTTGAAGCCTACGCGGCGACCAACGACCTGTCGCAGCAAGGCCTGCAAGCCGCCCTTGCACGCGCCGAGCAGCAGGCCCGGCGGCTCAAGCCGCACGCCCTGCTCGACCTGCGCGACCAGCCAGTGTCGAGCGACCGCGCTGATTACTTTTCGCCCAATCTCGAGCAACCCTTCCCGTCCCTGAGCGAATGCTTCGAGCTGCTCGGCGCGGAATCCGCCTCGGTGCCAAAGGATGAGCGCCTGGTGAATTGGGAAGCGAGCATCGGCATCACCCATGTCGAACAGATCTACCTGAGCAGCGCCGGTGCCGAATTGCGCCAGGCCCAGCGCTTCGTCTATCCGAGCCTGGATGTCACCGCCTACGACGGCAACGACAGCCAGACCCGCTCCCTCGGCCGCGAGAACTTCGGCCAGCAGGGCGGCGCGGACGTGATCAGCCGTTGCGGCCTGGTCGGCGCCGGCCCGAAAGTGGCCGATCAGGCCCTGCAACTGCTGCTCGCGCCGAACACCCCGCAAGGCCCGCGCGATCTATTGCTGATGCCGGACCAGATGATGCTGCAGATCCACGAGTCCATCGGTCACCCGCTGGAGCTGGACCGGATCCTCGGTGACGAGCGCAACTACGCCGGCACCAGCTTCGTCAAAACCAGTGACTTCGGCAGCCTGCAATATGGCTCGAAACTGCTCAACGTGACCTTCGATCCGGACATTCCCGAAGAACTCGCCAGCTACGGCCACGATGACGACGGCACCAAGGCCAGCAAACAATTCCTGATTCGCGAAGGCTTGCTGCTGCGGCCACTGGGCGGCGCGCTGTCGCAGTTCCGCGCCGGTCTCGACGGGGTTGCCAACAGCCGCGCCTGCGGCTGGAACCGGCCGCCGATCGACCGCATGGCCAACCTCAACATCGAGCCGGGCGATCAGTCGCTGACGCAACTGATCAGCGGCATCGAGCATGGCATTCTGATGAGCACCAACCGTTCGTGGTCGATTGACGACGCGCGCAACAAATTCCAGTTCGGTTGCGAGTGGGGTCAGTTGATCGAGAACGGTGAACTTAAAGGTGTGGTGAAAAATCCGAACTACCGGGGCATATCCGCGTACTTCTGGAAGAGTCTGCGCGCGGTCGGCGATGCCGGCACCCGGATGGTGCTGGGCACGCCAAACTGCGGCAAGGGCGAGCCGAACCAGGTGATCCGCGTCGGCCACGCTTCGCCGGCCTGCGTATTCAGCAACGTTGATGTGTTTGGGGGAGACGCCTGATGAGCATTTCGAAGAGTCAGTCCGACGCCTTCAAGGTCATCGTCAATTGGCTGCGCGACAGTGTGCGCGAGCCGGAACAGTTCACGCTCAGCTATGCCGCCGAATCGTCGGCGTTCGTCCGTTTCAACCACGCCAAGGTGCGTCAGGCCGGCCAGGTGCAGCAAGCCGACGTCGGGCTGAAACTGATCAACGACGGCCGCCACGCTGACCTGCACATCACCCTGTCCGGTGATCAGGAAGCCGATCTGCAACGCCTCGCCGAAGGCCTGCAGCAACTGCGCGAAACCCTGCCGCTGCTGCCGCAGGATCCGTACCTGCTGCTCAATCACAACGGCTGGCAGAGCAACAACGTGCAGGAACACCCGTTACCGGACACCGAGCAGGTGGTCGAGGAAATCTGCACCGCTGCTGAAGGTCTGGATCTGGTCGGTTTCTATGCTGCCGGCCCGATCAGCCGTGGTTTCGCCAGTTCCTCGGGGGCGTTCGGCTGGCATCAAGCCAACAGCTTCAACTTCGACTTCAGCCTGTTCCACGAAAATGGCGAAGCGGTAAAGGCCAGCTACGCCGGGCACGACTGGAGCAGCGAAGGATTCGCCCGACGCTTCCAGCAGGCCCGCGAGCAACTGGCGTTCCTCGGTCGCCCGCTACGTACTCTGGCACCGGGGCAATACCGGGCTTATCTGGCGCCGGCCGCGCTGGAAGAAATCATGGGCATGCTCAGCTGGGGCGGTTTCTCGGCGCAGTCGATTGCCAGCAAGAGCAGCCCGCTGCAGAAGCTGTATGTCGGCGATCAGACGTTCAGTCCACTGGTATCGCTGGATGAGAAAGTCAGCGAATCGTTGAGTCCGGCGTTTTCCGCCGAGGGTTATCCGCGCAGCGATCTGCGGCTGATCGTCGAAGGCAAGGCCGGTGATCAATTGGTCGGTTCACGCAGTGCCGCCGAATACGGCCTGACCGCCAACGGTGCCAGCGGCGGCGAATCGCCGAGCGCACTGAACATGGCGGCCGGTGATCTGTCACAGGCAGAGATTCTCAAGCAGTTGGGCACCGGGTTGTACATCAGCAACCTGTGGTACCTGAACTTCTCGGATCAACCGGCGGCACGCCTGACCGGCATGACCCGCTTCGCAACTTTCTGGGTCGAGAACGGCGAGATTCAGGCGCCGGTCAGCACCATGCGTTTCGACGACAGCGCCTACAACCTGCTGGGTTCGCAGCTGGAAGCGTTGACCGCCGAGCGCGAGTTGCTGCTGTCGGCGAGCACGTATAGCCAGCGCAATACCTCGTCGGCGCTGCTGCCGGGGGCGCTGGTGAGCCGACTCACGCTAACGCTATAACACTGTGGCGAGGGAGCTTGCTCCCGCTGGGGTGCGAAGCGCCCCCAAAACCTGTCAACTCGGTGTTCCTGTAATACCGGGTTGGCTGAATTTACGGCTGCTGCGCAGCCGAGCGGGAGCAAGCTCCCTCGCCACAAAAGCTTCAAGCCAGGACAAGCATTCGGATCAATAACCCACAAGAGGTTCCATGCCCACACGCCCGCCTCTCGACGCCATTACCGCCCGCTGGTTGCCGTGGGTCGTCGCCATTGCGTTCTTCATGCAGTCCCTCGACGGGACCATCCTCAACACCGCCCTGCCGGCCATGGCCAAGGATCTGGCCGAAAACCCGTTGCGCATGCAAGGCGTGGTCATCGCCTACATGCTCACCGTGGCCTTGCTGATTCCGGCCTCGGGCTGGATCGCCGACCGCTTCGGCACCAAGAAAATCTTCTTCGGCGCGATCCTGCTGTTCAGTTTCGGCTCACTGCTCTGCGCGTTATCCAGCAGCCTGACCATGCTGGTCGGCGCGCGGGTCATTCAGGGCCTCGGTGGTGCGCTGATGTTGCCCGTCGGGCGGCTGGTGGTGCTGCGCGCCTACCCGCGTTCGGAACTGGTGCGGATCATGGGGTTCATCACCATTCCCGGCCTGCTCGGCCCGCTGATCGGCCCGACCATGGGCGGCTGGATGGTGCAATACCTGACGTGGCACTGGATCTTTCTGATCAACCTGCCGGTCGGCCTCATCGGTTGCTACGCGGTGTGGAAATTCATTCCCGACCTGCGCGGCACCGAGCGCACGCGTTTCGATAGCCTCGGTTTCCTGCTGTTCGGCGCGGCGATGATCCTGATCACCATCGCCATGGAAGGCCTGGGCGAACTGCACTTGCCGCACCTGCGGGTGATGTTGCTGCTGTTCGGCGGGCTGGCCTGTCTGGCGGCTTACTGGCTGCGTGCCGGGCGTGTCGAAAATCCACTGTTCTCGCCATCGCTGTTCAAGACCCGGACCTTTGCGGTCGGGATCATCGGCAACCTGTTCGCCCGTCTGGGCAGCGGTGCCCTGCCGTTTCTGGTGCCGTTGCTGCTGCAAGTGGCGCTGGGTTATTCACCGGCGCAAGCCGGGATGAGCATGCTGCCACTGGCGGCGGCGGCAATGATCGCCAAGTGGGTGGCGCGACCGCTGATCGAACGTCTTGGCTATCGCATCGTGCTCACCGGCAACACCCTGGCGCTGGGGATCATGCTGGCGAGCATGGGCCTGGTCAGTGAGCAGACGCCTTATTGGCTGTTGCTGTGCCTGCTGGCGATTCTCGGCGCAATCAACTCGCTGCAGTTCACCGCGATGAACACCGTGACCCTGATCGACCTCGACGACGCCAGCGCCAGCAGCGGCAACAGCTTGCTGTCGGTGGTGGCGCAACTGTCGCTGAGTCTGGGGGTGGCCTGTGCCGGTGCGTTGCTTGGCGGGTTTACGGCGGAGATCGGCAACGACGGTGTCGAAACCGTGTTGGGCGCGTTCCAGCTGACGTTTGTCACGGTCGGAGTGATGGCGATGCTGGCGGCGACGATCTTCTCGCAACTGTCGAAAGAAGACGGCCGCCGGGTCAAACGCCCGGATGAACATCCGGATGAACACATCGAACACTGACCAAACAGCGAAGGCCTTTGTGGCGAGGGAGCTTGCTCCCGCTGGACTGCGCAGCAGGCCCCCGCTTTTTGAGTTGAAGAGCGGGGCCGCTTCGCGCCCCAGCGGGAGCAAGCTCCCTCGCCACAGTTGATCTCTTTCCATGAGATTCAGGCACTGTTCGTCCAGAACTTTCGAGGAAAGTGGCACGGGGCTGCTACACTGCGCGACATTTTGTTTTGCAGGCCAGTCCCGTGACCACCATCGCCACCGCTTTTAATACTCTGCCGCTGTCCGCCGCCATGCTGGCTAACCTCGAATCCCTCGGTTATGCCCAGATGACGCCGATCCAGGCGCAGAGCTTGCCGGTGATCCTCAAGGGGATGGACCTGATCGCCCAGGCCAAGACCGGCAGCGGCAAGACCGCCGCGTTCGGCATCGGCCTGCTGAACCCGATCAACCCGCGTTACTTCGGTTGCCAGGCGCTGGTGATCTGCCCGACCCGTGAGCTGGCCGACCAGGTCGCCAAGGAAGTCCGGCGTCTGGCCCGTGCCGAAGACAACATCAAGGTCCTGACCCTGTGCGGCGGTGTGTCGTTCGGCCCGCAGATCGCTTCGCTGGAGCACGGCGCGCACATCATCGTCGGCACCCCGGGGCGTATCCAGCAGCACCTGCGCAAGGGTTCGCTGGTGCTCGACGGTCTGAACACGCTGATCCTCGACGAAGCCGACCGCATGCTCGACATGGGCTTCTACGACGCCATCGAAGACATCATCGAAAAGACTCCGGCACGCCGTCAGACCCTGCTGTTCTCCGCCACCTATCCGGTGGGCATCAAGCAACTGGCGTCGAAATTCATGCGCGATCCGCAAACGGTGAAAGCCGAAGCGTTCCATGACGACACGCAGATCGAACAGCGCTTCTACGAAATTTCTCCGGAAGAGCGCATGAGCGCAGTGACCAAAGTCCTGCACCACTTCCGCCCGGACTCCTGCGTGGCGTTCTGCTTCACCAAGCAGCAGGTGCAGGAAACCGTCGATCACCTGACCTCCAAAGGCATCTCTGCCGTCGGCCTGCATGGCGATCTGGAACAGCGTGACCGCGACCAAGTGCTGGCGATGTTCGCCAACCGCAGTACGTCGGTCCTGGTCGCCACCGACGTGGCCGCCCGTGGTCTGGACATCGATGCGCTGGACATGGTGATCAACGTCGAGTTGGCCCGTGACTCGGAAATCCACATTCACCGCGTTGGCCGTACCGGTCGTGCCGGCGAGAAAGGCATCGCGGTCAGCCTCGTTGCGCCGTCCGAAGCGCATCGCGCGCAAGCCATCGAACAGCTGCAGAAAGCTCCGCTGAACTGGGATCAGGTCGACAACCTCAAGTCCCAGGGCGGTGCCCCGCTGCAGCCCCCGATGAGCACGCTGTGCATCGCCGGCGGGCGTAAAGACAAAGTGCGTCCGGGCGACATCCTCGGCGCACTGACCGGCGACGCCGGCATCCCGGGCGCGCAGGTGGGCAAGATCGCGATCTTCGACTTCCAGTCGTATGTGGCCGTTGAACGCACCGTGGTCATGCAGGCGCTGCAGCGCTTGAACAACGGCAAGATCAAGGGCCGTTCGCTTCGCGTGCGGGTTTTGTAAACGATCTTCGCCCCAAAGAAGATCTCCTGTGGGAGCGGGCTTGCTCGCGAATGCAATCTGTCAGTCGACATCATGTTGAATGACACACCGCTTTCGCGAGCAAGCCCGCTCCCACAATTTGTTTTGTAGCGACCCACCAAGAGGACACCGTTTTGCGCTCTACCGAAGTCGTGATCATTGGCGCTGGCGCCGCAGGGTTGATGTGTGCACTGACCGCCGCCGGGCGTGGGCGTCAGGTGCTGCTGCTCGACCACGCGAACAAGGCCGGCAAGAAAATCCTGATGTCCGGTGGTGGCCGCTGCAATTTCACCAACATGTACACCGAGCCGAGCAATTTCCTCTCGCACAATCCGCATTTCTGCAAATCGGCACTGGCGCGCTACACCCAGTGGGATTTCATCGGCATGGTCGCCAAGCACGGCGTGCCGTACCACGAGAAGAAACTCGGCCAGCTGTTCTGCGATAACAAATCCAGCGACATCCTCGGCATGCTGCTCGACGAGTGCGATCAGGTCGGCGTCGAGCTGCACCTGGACACCTCGATCCAGACCATCGAGAAAGTCGAGAACGGTTACCTGCTCGACACCACCCTCGGCCAGCTCCAGTGCCAGTCGCTAGTGATTGCCACCGGCGGGCTGTCGATCCCGACGCTGGGCGCTACAGGCTTCGGTTATCAGGTGGCCAAACAGTTCGGCCATGAACTGCTGCCGACCCGCGCCGGGCTGGTGCCGTTCACCATCACCGACCAGCTCAAGGAACTGTGCACCGAGCTGTCCGGTACTTCGGTGGATTGTCTGGTCAGCTGCAACGAGCAGAGCTTTCGCGAGAACATTCTGTTCACTCACCGTGGCCTCAGCGGCCCGGCGATTCTGCAGATCTCGTCGTTCTGGGAGCCGGGCGATACCGTGGAGATCAACCTGCTGCCGGACCACGACACCGCGGCATGGCTGCAACAGCAAGTCGCCGAGCGCCCGAACAGCGAGCTGAAAACTTTGCTTGGTGAAATCTTCACCAAGAAGATGGCCAATCTGCTGGCGGACAACTGGTTCGTTTCCAAACCGATGAAGCAGTACACCCACGCCGAACTGGCGCAGATCGCCGACAAGCTCGGCAGTTGGAAAGTCGTCCCGGCCGGCACCGAAGGCTACCGCACCGCCGAGGTCACGCTGGGTGGCGTTGACACCCGCGAAGTGTCGTCCAAGACCATGGAATCGCTGAAAAGCCCGGGCCTGTATTTTGTCGGCGAAGTGCTCGACGTCACCGGGCATCTGGGCGGTTTCAACTTCCAGTGGGCCTGGGCCTCCGGCTACGCGGCTGCGCAGTACGTCTGATCCAAAGCTACATACAAAACCCTGTAGGAGTGAGCCTGCTCGCGATTGCTTTCTGTCATTCAATCATTGGCTGACTGATACACCGCCATCGCGAGCAGGCTCACTCCTACAGTTGTTATGTGTGATGCAGTAAGGAACACTTTTTGCTGTCAGATGTGATCGGCGCCATTGCGTCGGCGTCATTACTGGCTCAATTTAGCGGCATCGCCTCGGAAGGCCTTCGCACTTCATGTCCTCGACCTCGTTTCGTCAGTCTTTGCGGCGCCTGTGGGCGCTGGATAAATTCAGCTACAGCGTGCGGGTGTTCATCGCCCTGACCGGCAGCATGGCGCTGTGTTGGTATCAGGATGAAATGGGCCTGTTGATCCCGTTGTTCCTGGGGATTATCGCCAGCGCCCTGGCCGAGACCGACGACAGTTGGCAGGGCCGCCTGAACGCACTGGCGGTCACACTGGTGTGTTTCAGCATCGCCGCGCTGTCGGTGGAACTGCTCTTCCCCTACCCCATCGTGTTTGCCATTGCTCTGGCACTGGCCAGCTTCGGCCTGACCATGCTCGGCGCGCTCGGCGAGCGTTACGGGGCGATTGCCTCGGCGACGTTGATTCTGTCGGTCTACACCATGATCGGCGTGGATCAGCGCGGCGGCGCGGTCACCGATTTCTGGCACGAACCGATGCTGCTGGTGGCCGGTGCGGCGTGGTACGGCCTGCTCTCGGTGCTGTGGCAAGCGATGTTTTCCAACCAGCCGGTGCAGCAGAGTCTGGCGCGGCTGTTCCGTGAACTCGGTTTCTACCTGAAGCTGAAAGCCTCGCTGTTCGAGCCGATCCGCCAACTGGACGTCGAGGGGCGGCGGCTGGAACTGGCGCAGCAGAACGGTCGAGTGGTAGCGGCGCTGAACAGTGCCAAGGAAATCATTTTGCACCGGGTCGGCAACGGCCGTCCGGGCTCGAAAGTCAGCCGTTATCTGAAGCTGTATTTCCTCGCCCAGGACATCCACGAACGCGCCAGCTCTTCGCACTATCCGTACAACGCGCTGGCCGATGCGTTCTTTCACAGCGACGTGCTGTTCCGCTGCCAGCGTTTGTTGCGCCAGCAGGGCAAGGCCTGCCGCGCGTTGGCCGAATCGATCCAGATGCGCCAGCCGTTCGTCTACGACGCCAGTTTTGCCGAAGCGCTGACTGACCTCGATGCCTCCCTTGAACACCTGCGCATCCAGAGCAATCCGGCGTGGCGCGGCCTCCTGCGTTCGCTGCGTGCACTGGCAGCCAACCTCGGCACCCTCGACCGTTTGCTCAGCGACGCGAGCAACCCGGATGCCTTGGCGGACGCCACCGACAGCAGCCTGCTCGACCGCTCGCCGCGCAACCTCAAGGACGTGTGGATTCGTCTGCGTACGCAGCTGACGCCGACTTCCCTGCTGTTCCGCCATGCCCTGCGCCTGCCGCTGGCGCTGAGTATCGGCTACGGCATGGTGCACTTGATTCACCCGTCGCAGGGCTACTGGATCATCCTGACCACCCTGTTCGTCTGCCAGCCGAACTACGGCGCGACCCGGCGCAAACTCGGGCAGCGGATTCTCGGCACCGCCATCGGCCTGACCGTGGCGTGGGCACTGTTCGATCTGTTCCCCAGCCCGCTGGTGCAGTCGTGTTTCGCGATCGCCGCCGGGGTGGTGTTCTTTACCAACCGCACCACGCGCTACACGGTGGCGACCGCCGCGATCACGATCATGGTGCTGTTCTGCTTCAACCAGATCGGCGATGGCTACGGGCTGTTCCTGCCGCGCCTGTTCGATACCCTGCTCGGCAGCCTGATCGCCGGCCTGACGGTGTTCCTGTTCCTGCCGGACTGGCAGGGTCGACGCCTGAATAAAGTGCTGGCCAACACCCTGACCTGCAACAGCATCTATCTGCGCCAGATCATGCAGCAATACGCCGCCGGCAAGAGCGACGACCTCGCCTATCGCCTGGCCCGACGCAACGCGCACAACGCCGATGCGGCGTTGTCGACCACCTTGGCCAACATGCTGATGGAGCCGGGGCATTTCCGGAAGGAGGCGGATGTCGGCTTCCGTTTCCTGGTGCTGTCACACACCCTGCTCAGTTACCTGTCCGGGCTCGGCGCGCATCGCGAAACGCAGCTACCGGCGGACGTGCGCGAACAGCTGATCGACGGTGCCGGGGTGAAACTGGCCGCGAGCATCGACGACATCGCCCAGGGGCTGGCGAACAAGCAGCCGGTGGCGATTCAGAGTGACGAAGAGGAAGCACTGGCCAACGAGCTGGAGCAGATGCCGGACGAGATCGATGAAGGGCAACGGCTGGTGCAGACCCAACTGGCGTTGATCTGCCGGCAGCTGGGGCCGTTGCGGACGTTGGCGGCACATTTGATCAAGGACACCAGCGAAGCTTGAGTTTTTCGGTGTTTGTCAGGGCCTCTTCGCGAGCAAGCCCGCTCCCACAGGAGAACGCATTCCAAATGTGGGAGCGGGCTTGCTCGCGAAAGGGCCATCAGCCACACAGCCATTTCCGGATCAACCCCTACATCCCATGCTGACGCAACAACCGGTCATAACTCCCATCCGCCTTCATCGCCGCAATCGCTTTATCAAACCCGGCCACAATCTGTTCATGCTCAGGGTTCTTCAGGCTCACCAGAATGTGCAGGCTGTTCTCGCTCAACGGCTTGGGCAAAAACTCCACGGCGTTGCGCACTTTCGGTGACTCCCGGGCCAGGTAATAACGCGCGACGTATTCATCTTCCAGGGTCAGCTTGACCCGATCCGCCGCGAGCATGCGCACGGCCATGGCGAAGTTATGCACAGGGACTTTCTCGAGCGCGGTATCCGCATCGAACGCTTGCGAGTAGGCATAGCCGCGCACCACCGCCACCGGATAGGTGTGCAGTTGCTCCAGGTTGCTGTAGTCCAGCGGCGTGTCTTTGCGCTTGAGAAATCGGATGCGATTGAGCAGGTATTCGCCAGAGAACTGGCCGAGTTTGGTGCGTTCGTCGTTGTACCAGGCGTTGACCAGTACGTCGTAGCGCCCCTCGCCAACCCCCAGCAGCGCCCGCGCCCACGGCACCTGTTCGTAGTCGCTGGCATAACCGGCCCGCGCCAGCGCGGTGCTGACGATGTCGGTGGCCAGGCCGCCGTTGACCAGCGTGTCGTCGGTAAACGGTGGCCAGATATCGAACACCAGCCGCAACTTGTCCGCTGCGGCGGTTTGGGCCAGCAAAAGCAATCCGACCAACGCAAAGGCTCGATGCAGTCGCGGCATGCTTGAAAATCCTTAGCGGGCGAGTTGCCCGGCGTGTTTTCAGTCAAAACCCCAAGGCCCCTTACCGGCGAAACCCAGGCCCTAACATTAGCTCATTGAAGCCAGTGCACAGCGCTTTCCAGCAGATTACACAAAGCAGCCGCCGCCGCGAGAAAGGAATGATGGCATTTTGACCTTTGTCACAGACTCTTCCGCCATACAGACATCCAGGGCCTGTGCGCTTAGTATCGGGCGACGGAGTTCAAGGAGTCGGAAGATGACAATCGAGTGGATCTGCAAGCATCACAGCGATTTGGGCAAAGAGCAGCTGTACGCGCTGTTGAAGCTGCGCTCGGAGGTGTTCGTGGTCGAACAGAAATGCGCCTACCCGGACCTCGACGGCCAGGATCTGGACGGCGACACCCATCACCTCATGGGTTGGGAAGATGATCAGTTGATGGCCTATCTACGCCTGCTGGATCCCGAATCCCAGGGCGGTGACGTGGTGATCGGCCGCGTGATCATTGCGCCGCAGGGCCGTGGCAAAGGGCTGGGGCATGTGATGATGGAACACGCACTGAAACAGGCCGAGAAGCATTGGCCGCAGGTGCCGATCTATCTGTCGGCGCAGGCGCATTTGCAGGGGTATTACGGCAGGTACGGGTTTGTCGTGGCGGGTGAGGAGTATCTGGAGGATGACATTCCGCACATAGGCATGCGTCGTCCTTGAGGGCCCCTTCGCGAGCAAGCCCGCTCCCACATTTTGATCGCATTCCATCTGAAGGAACTCGGTCTACTGTGGGAGCGGGCTTGCTCGCGAAGGCGTCAGCTCAGGCACTGCGAAACTCAGGGATACTCCAGCACAGCCTTGATCTGCCGCAGATTACGCTCGATCCACCCGCGATCAATCGCCCCCCACTCGCGAATCCGATAGCGCCCGGCATGGTTGCGCGCGCCCTCTTCCTGCTCGAATTCACAGACGATATCCAGATCCGCCAGCGCGGCGATCGTGTCCTGCGCCGTGCGCCGGGGCATGCCGGTCACTTCGGTCAGCGCCGGGACGCTTGGGGCCAGGCCGCTGTCGATCAGGTAGGCCACATACAGGCGCCGGTAAAAACTGCTTTTGGTCTTGCTGACGTCCATCCACACGCTCCTTGTTAACGGCTATTGCAGATCCCGCCACGTCAGGTACACCCGCAGATCGAACTCGACCTGGTGATACCCCGGCAGCATGTGCTCGCACAATTTATAGAAGGCCTTGTTGTGGTCCGATTCCTTGAAGTGCGCCAGTTCATGCACGACGATCATCTTCAGGAACTCGGGCGCTGCCTCCTTGAACAACGAGGCGATGCGAATCTCTTTCTTGGCCTTGAGCTTGCCGCCCTGCACCCTTGAGACCGTGGTGTGCAGGCCCAGCGCGCGGTGCGTCAGGTCGAGGCGGTTGTCGAACAGCACCTTGTCGATGGCCGGCGCGTTGCGCAGGTATTCCTGCTTCAGGTCCAGCGCGTAGCTGTACAGCGCCTTGTCGCTCTGCACATCGTGACGCCCCGGATAGCGTTGGCTCAGGTAGTCACCCAGACGCTGTTCGGCGATCAGTTTGCGCACCTGATCCTGCAATTGCGCGGGGTAGGCCTGGAGGTATTTCAACGCAGTCATGGACACGGCAACACGGTTCGAAAAGAGCGCCAGTGTAGCGAATTCAAACCGGCAGCGCGCCCCAGTCGAAGGGCTCGGCGAAGCTGGCGGCGTCTTCGGAGGTCAGCGGGCGCGCCACCAGGAAACCCTGCACATATTCGCAGCCATGCGCTTGCAGCCATTGGTACTGTTCGATGGTTTCCACGCCTTCGGCGATCACCAGCAAACCGTACTGCTTGCACAGATTGATCACGTTGCTGACCAGCGCCGCGTCGCGCGTCGAATCCGGCAGCCGCGCAATCAGGTGTCGATCGAGCTTGAGCGTGTCCAGTTCCAGATCACGCAGATGCGCCAGCGAACACGGTCCCGAACCAAAATCATCCAGCGCCACGCGCACCCCGAGATTACGCAGCAGGCGCAGCTGTTTGCGGGTCTCGTCGGGGTTGTGCATCAGCGCGTCTTCGGTGATTTCCACCTCCAGTTGCCGCGGCTGCAGCGAGTGCCGCTCCAGCACCTGGCGTAACTCGGTGACCAGGTTCGGCAGCCCGAACTGGGTGTTGCTCAAACTCACGCCAAGCACCAGATCCTCGGCGAACAGGGTTTCCCAGGCTTTACGCTGGCCGGCGCCGCGATGATAAATCCAGCTGCCGAGCCGACTGATCAGCCGCGCCTCTTCCAGCAACGGCAGGAACAACCCCGGCGGCACATCGCCGACGCTCGGATGCTGCCAGCGCAGCAACGCCTCGAAACCGCGGATCTGCCCGCTGTCGATCGCGACCTGTGGCTGATACACCAGATTGAAATCGCGGTTCTCGATGGCGTTGCGCACGCTTTCCTCGAGCATCAGCCGCGAGCGGGCGCGACCGTTCATTTCGTGATCATAAAAACGATACTGCTGACGCCCGGCGCGCTTCGCCTCATACATGGCGATGTCCGAGGCGCGCAGCAGGCCGTCGAGGTTAGAACCGCAGTCCGGGTAGGTGGCGATGCCGATACTCGCGCCGAGGGCGATGTCCAGCCCTTCGATTTGCTGACAGATCGACACCCGTTCGATGAGTTTCTCGGCAATCTTCGCCGCTTGCTCGGGGAATTCCAGATCGAGCAATGCGGTGAACTCGTCACCGCCCATACGCGCGAGAATATCGAACGGTCGCAGGCAGGCTTTCAACTGCTCGGAGACCCAGCGCAGCACCCGGTCGCCGGCATCGTGACCGAGGGAATCGTTGACCCGCTTGAAACCATCGAGGTCGAGGTACAACAGCACCCAACTGCTGTCGCTGCGTTCACCGCGCAGCAGCAGGTTTTCCACCGTCTGATAAAAGCCCCGGCGATTGAGCAGACCGGTCAACGGATCGGTGACTGCCTGAAATTCCAGCTGCTGATGCAGGTGACGCACCACCGACATGTCCAGCACCGTCACCACCATCGCCCGCTGCTCGGCCGGCAACGGCGCGCAGGACAACGCCACCGGCACCTGCTGCCCCGGCGCCGTGCGCAACAACGCATCGTGCAGACGCAGGGTCTCTCCGCGTTTATAGCCGGCCAACAACTCGGAATCGGCCCACAGCGGGATGTGCGGTTTCTGCAGATAATCGAGAAATTCCTCGCCCTCCAGCTCCTTCACCGGTGCATTCAGCAGCCGCGAAATCGCCGGGTTGGCGAAGCGGATCAAGCCGTCCTCGCCGAGTACCAGAATGCCTTCCGCCGCGTTATCCAGTACCGAGGCATTGAAGGCCCGCGCGACCTCCAGATCATGACTCAGGCGCTGCAAGGCGCGGCGGTTGCGCTGGTGTTCGAGCAACGCCTGGACTTTCGGCTTGAGGATCTGCGGATCGAACGGCTTGAACAGATAATCCACCGCACCACTGGCGTAGCCCTTGATCACGGCGTCCTGGGACTGTTCGTTGGCGGTGAGGAAAATGATCGGTGTGAGGCGTGTGCGCTGACTGCCGCGCATCAGTCGCGCGACTTCAAAGCCGTCCATGCCCGGCATCTGCACATCCAGCAGCACCAGGTCGACGTCGTGTTCGAGCAGCAGATTGAGTGCCTCGAAGCCGGATGCGGCGGTCATGACGTGCCAATCCTGACGCTGCAGCAACGCGCGCATGCTGATCAGGTTTTCAGGGTAATCATCAACGATCAAAAGGACAGAGCTGCCTTCACCTGGCTGGGGTTGCGCGCATTCCATGCTGCTTCTCTTGTCGGGACATCTCTTGTCGGGATATCGGTCGGTTTCTTGTGAAAACCGTACAGTTACTGAGTCATCACTCTAGTCCCGGAACTGTGAAAGCAGAAGCTGTCACGCCGCCATCATTTAGCCAAAGCGACGATTTACCGACTAACGGTCACCCCTGCAGCCCGCGGAAACCGGCACAGATGGCATTTCGACAGGATGTTGACGCCAATCATCTGCCAAACGGGCGTTAACAAAAAAGTCCTCTACGCTTATAAAGGCCGCCCGAAAAGGCGCGGGCTAGAGCTTCTGGCACTCGCGTTCAGGATGAATTGAGTGGAAGAACCGACATGATCGATCTCGCAACCTGGAACCTCAGCGTTCCCGTCGGCAATCCGCCGTACACCGTCGAAACCTCCAAACTGGTGAATGGCTTCAAGGATCAGTACTTCCATTCCGACAGCGGCACGCTGTTTTTCTGGTCCCCGGTCACCGGGTCAAAAACCGAAAACGCCATCTACCCGCGCACCGAACTGCGCGAAACCTTCAGCAACGGCACCCTGCGCAACTGGTACTACCCGGACGCCGACAACACCCTGCGCGCGACCCTCGCGGTGAACAAGGTGCCCAGCTCCGGCAAGATCGTCATCGGCCAGATCCACGCCTATGAAAGCCAGAAGCCGATGGTCAAGCTCGAATACCAGTACAAGGAAAAGACCCAGACCGGCAACCTGGTGATCAAGGTCCGCATGCACCCGGACGATGACGAAAGCCGTGTCATCACCCTGGCGACCGGTATCAAGCTGGACAACGAATTCAACTACCTGATCCACCTCAGCCCCGGCGGCGCACTCGGCGTGAGCGCGGCAGGCTATCAGTGGGATTCACAGATCAGCGCAACCTGGCGGAATAAGCCGCTGTACTTCAAGGCTGGCGTGTATGTGCAGGACAACACCGGGTATACCAGTGAGGGTGGGCAGGTGACATTTACCAAGCTGGATATTGATCACGACAAGTGATATCGGCGGCCTCAAGACCTACCCAAAACCCTGTGGGAGCTGGCTTGCCAGCGATGGCGCCCTGACAGCCAAACAATATCTTGCAGACTGCACACGATCCAATTGTAGGAGCGAGCCTGCTCGCGATAACGGCGTATCAGTCGCCAACAATGCTGAATGGCAGATCGCAATCGCGAGCAGGCTCACTCCTACAAGGGCTCAGCGGAGTTCTGAAGATGTGATTTCCACATTATCCAGCACCCGAGTCACCGCTAGCTCCGCCAACATGATGATCTGCTGAATCGCCAGAATCGTATGCCGTTGCGGGTTTTCCACATACGCCGCGATATCACTGGTCATGATGCTCGCGGAGGCGAGTGACTCGCAGGCATGGACCAGCAGACTTTCGTTGTCCATGCCCGGGGAGACCTGGAACATCGTACTGGGTTTGTGGAACCTCAGAGTGGCGGCGTTCGGCTTGAGGTAGTGATCGAGCGCCCGTTCGGCGGCGTCGTGGAGCTTTTTTGAGTCGAGGGATTCGTAGGGCGACGTGGATTCCGCCTCGGGGGGATTGGGTGTTGGCTTGATCATGGTGAAACTCCAAGTGAGATATTGAGCTGCCACTGATCGCTGCGACGCGATGGGGGGAGGCAGCTGTACGCGGGGTCGCAGACCGGATCACTTGGAAACCCGGCATACCCGAAGGTATTCCGCGCACAGCCACCATCAACCAAACAACAAAGCCGAGGCGTTGTGGTTCGGGGTGGCGATTATGCACCAAGTGAGAGGACAGGACTGCGACGTCCGGCCGCTGAATTTGCAGCGACACTTAAAGCCTATCTAGCCGACTTCCGAGGGACAACCGACGCGACCTGTCAGAATATTCCCGGCTAATGCCAATGTCTGTAGGACGAGCGCACGACCGACAAGCCTTAACCAACAGTAACTACCCCTCATGCAGAATTTAAGTACAGCGTCATCGACCACAAAAAACCCGCCTCTCGGCGGGTTTCTTGTATCAGCGGTTCAAGCTAAGGCTTAGTTCACCTTGGCGTTCAACTCACCCTTCAGATAACGCTGGAACATCGCTTCCAGCGAGATCGGCTTGATCTTCGAAGCATTACCGGCAGTGCCGAACGCTTCATAACGAGCGATACACACGTCACGCATCGCCGTCACGGTCGCGCCGAAGAATTTGCGTGGGTCGAATTCGCTCGGGTTGGTGGCCATCAGGCGACGCATGGCGCCGGTGGATGCCAGGCGCAGGTCGGTGTCGATGTTGACCTTGCGTACGCCGTACTTGATGCCTTCGACGATTTCTTCAACCGGTACGCCGTAGGTTTCTTTGATGTCGCCGCCGTACTGGTTGATGATCGCCAGCCACTCTTGCGGAACCGAAGAGGAACCGTGCATCACCAGGTGGGTGTTCGGGATGCGTTTGTGGATTTCCTTGATGCGGTCGATCGCCAGCACGTCGCCGGTAGGTGGCTTGGTGAACTTGTAGGCGCCGTGGCTGGTGCCGATGGCGATAGCCAGGGCATCGACCTGAGTCTTCTTGACGAAATCAGCGGCTTCTTCCGGGTCGGTCAGCATCTGGCTGTGATCCAGAACGCCTTCAGCGCCGATGCCGTCTTCTTCACCGGCCATGCCGGTTTCCAGCGAACCCAGGCAGCCCAGCTCGCCTTCAACCGAAACGCCGCAGGCGTGAGCCATGGCCACGGTCTGCTGGGTCACGCGGACGTTGTATTCGTAGTCGGTCGGGGTCTTGCCGTCTTCGCCGAGGGAGCCGTCCATCATCACCGAGCTGAAGCCCAGTTGAATCGAGCGCTGGCAGACGTCAGGGCTGGTGCCGTGGTCCTGGTGCATGCACACCGGGATGTGCGGGAATTCTTCGATCGCGGCCAGGATCAGGTGACGCAGGAATGGCGCGCCGGCGTATTTGCGAGCGCCGGCCGAAGCCTGGACGATCACCGGGGAGTCAGTCTTGTCAGCGGCTTCCATGATGGCGCGCATCTGCTCAAGGTTGTTGACGTTGAAGGCTGGAACGCCGTAGCCGAACTCGGCTGCGTGGTCCAGCATCTGGCGCATGCTGATAAGTGCCATTGTGTGTGTCTCTCCCGGTTGAGGGTCGTTAATCGTGCCAGCCTGCCGGAGCGGCGGCGGCTATTCAAGTGATTGCAGATCGGGGGTCGAAGCCCGGTCTGGTGATTCGATAAAGCAAATTCTCAAGAACTACGCAGAGCCCTTGTAGGAGTGAACCTGCTCGCGATAGCAATCCTGCAGCCAGTACTGCAGCGACTGTCATACCGCTATCGCGAGCAGGCTCACTCCTACAATGGGCCTGCGGTGTGTCAATTACTGCGCCTTGCAGCCGCGGCCAATCAGGTCATTGGTGGCGACCCAGTACACCAGGCCTTCGTCACCCTTGACGTGAAACGCCAGCATGCCGTCGCTGTACAGCACGCCCGAGGCGCCCGGTTCTTCTTTCAGGCGATAGACCTGATCGCCGCCGCCCAGTCGAACATCGACTTCCTTCTGGCTGGCATCGGTGTAGCGCCACAGCACTTTGGCCTGGCTGTCGCAGGTCCATGTCGTCCAGTTGTCAGCAGGGGCGGACGACTGAAACAGATTCATCTGCGCGCAACCGCCCAACAATGCCAACGCCGCAATGGCGATAAAGCCTTTCATCCGTGTTCCTCGACTGACGGCGCACGCCGCCAGCCCTGAGTTAAAGAGTCAGACCGGTCAAGGACAACCATGTTCCTTGGCCGGGGTTTGCGTCTCGTACTTGTCCAGGCCGTCCGGCCCCGAGCGCTTGTTCAGCACCGGGTTGGTTTCGGCCTGCCAGTCGGCCTGGTAGCAGCCTTTCTGCACCGCATCCGGCGCAGGTGTCGCCTCGGCCTTAGGGTTACTCCCGCAGGCCGCCAATGTACCGGTCAGCAACAACAGCACTAACGACTTGACCATGTAACCACTCCTTTGCCTGGCCAAACGGGCGGCCTCAGGCCTTGGCCCGGCTTTCCAGAACTTCAACGGCTGGCAGCACCTTGCCTTCAACGAATTCGAGGAACGCGCCACCACCGGTGGAAATGTAGGAGATTTGCTCAGCCACGCCATATTTATCGATGGCCGCCAGGGTGTCGCCACCGCCGGCAATGGAGAACGCCGCGCTGTCAGCGATGGCCTGGGCCAGCACTTTGGTGCCGTTGCCGAACTGGTCGAATTCGAACACGCCGACCGGGCCGTTCCACAGGATGGTTTTCGACGATTTCAGCAGTTCGGCGAAGTTGGCGGCGGTCTGCGGGCCAATGTCCAGAATCATGTCGTCAGCAGCCACGTCAGCGATCAGCTTGACGGTGGCTTCGGCGCTTTCCGCGAATTCCTTGGCGACGACCACGTCCACCGGCAGCGGCACGCTGACCTTGGCGGCGATGGCGCGTGCGGTGTCCAGCAGGTCCGGCTCGTACAGCGACTTGCCGACCGGGTGACCGGCAGCAGCCAGGAAGGTGTTGGCGATGCCGCCACCGACGATCAGTTGATCGCAGATCTGGCTCAGGCTGTTGAGTACGTCGAGTTTGGTCGACACCTTGGAGCCGGCAACAATCGCGGCCATTGGCTTGGCCGGTGCACCCAGCGCCTTGCCCAGTGCGTCCAGCTCAGCGGCCAGCAGCGGGCCGGCAGCGGCGACTTTGGCGAACTTGGCCACGCCGTGGGTCGAACCCTCGGCGCGGTGCGCGGTGCCGAAGGCGTCCATCACGAACACGTCGCACAGGGCGGCGTATTGCTGGGCCAGGTCGTCGGCGTTCTTTTTCTCGCCCTTGTTGAAGCGTACGTTTTCGAACAGCACGATGTCGCCGGCCTTGACGTCAACGCCGCCCAGGTAATCGGCCACCAGCGGCACTTCGCGACCCAGGGCCTTGCTCAGGTAGTCGGCGACTGGCTTGAGGCTGTTCTCGGCGGAGAACTCGCCTTCGGTCGGACGGCCCAGGTGCGAACACACCATCACCGCCGCGCCTTTTTCCAGGGCCAGCTTGATGGTCGGCAGCGAAGCCAGGATACGCGCATCGCTGGTGACAACACCGTCCTTGACTGGGACGTTGAGGTCTTCGCGGATCAATACGCGCTTACCTTGCAGATCGAGGTCGGACATCTTCAACACGGTCATGGGTCGCACTTCCTGAGTAGCTGTTCTTAGAGAGCAGGTTTTTTTGAAATCGCTGTTTGCAGATAGTGTTCTGCAACGTCCAGCATTCGGTTGGCAAAACCCCATTCGTTGTCGAACCAGGCCAGGATGTTCACCAGCTTCGGGCCGGAAACACGGGTCTGACTGGCATCGACGATGGCCGAATGTGGGTCATGGTTGAAATCACAGCTGGCATGCGGCAACTCGGTGTAGGCCAGCAGACCTTTGAGCGGGCCGTTGGTGGCGGCCTCGCGCAGGATCCGGTTGACCTCGTTCGCGTCGGTCGCGGTGGCGGTCTGCATCGTGATGTCGAGGCAGGACACGTTGACCGTCGGCACGCGTACGGCTTTGGCCTGAATTCGCCCGGCAAGTTCCGGCAGCAGGCGCTCGATGCCACGCGCCAGACCAGTGGACACCGGGATCACCGACTGGAACGCCGAACGGGTGCGGCGCAGGTCTTCGTGGTGATAAGCGTCGATCACCGGCTGATCGTTCATCGCCGAGTGGATGGTGGTGATCGACACGTAATCCAGGCCAATCGCCTTGTCCAGCAGACGCAACAGCGGCACGCCGCAGTTGGTGGTGCAGGAGGCGTTGGACACCAGCAGTTCGGCGCCGGTCAGGCAATCCTGATTGACGCCGTAGACGATGGTGGCGTCGACATCCGCCTCGCTGGCCATCGGCTGCGAGAACAGCACGCGTGGCGCGCCGGCGTCGAGGAAACGCTGGCCGTCTTCACGGGTGTGGTAAGCACCGGAGCATTCAAGCACCAGGTCGACGCCCAGCGCCGCCCAGTCGATGCCTTCGGGGGTGGCACTGCGCAAGACCTTCACGCAGTCGCCATTAATATGCAGACAATCGCCTTCTACTCGCACTTCGCCGGGAAAGCGGCCGTGGGTGGAGTCGAAGCGTGTCAGGTATTCGATGCTGGCCATGTCCGCCAGATCGTTGATCGCGACAATTTCAAACCCTGCCTTCGCCCCTCGCTCAAACAATGCACGCAAGACGCAACGACCAATCCGGCCGTAGCCGTTGAGTGCAACTTTGTAGGGACGCGGTTGAGGCATGGGGTTCTCGATTACCGTTTGAATCGGTTATTGCAGTGGTGTCTGAACCACCGATTTCGCGAGCAAGCCCGCTCCCACACTGGATCAGGGTTGTGAACACTGCTTGTGTCACACAACAAATCCCCCTGTGGGAGCGGGCTTGCTCGCGAAGGCGTCAGTCCAGACGACACGGCTTCTGGATCAGTCTTCCAGCAGTTCTTCAGCCTGACCCAGGATGTTTTCCAGGGTGAAGCCGAACTCTTCGAACAGTGCCGAAGCCGGAGCCGATTCGCCGTAGGTGGTCATGCCGATCACGCGACCTTCCAGGCCCACATACTTGAACCAGAAGTCGGCGTGAGCCGCTTCGATCGCGATACGGGCGCTGACCTGCAGCGGCAGAACCGATTGCTTGTAGCCAGCGTCCTGAGCGTCGAACACGCTGGTGCAAGGCATGGAAACCACGCGCACCTTGCGGCCCTGCTCGGTCAGTTTGTCGTAGGCCTGAACGGCCAGGCCGACTTCCGAACCGGTGGAGATCAGGATCAGCTCAGGCTCGCCTGCGCAGTCCTTCAACACGTAGCCACCGCGGCTGATGTCGGCGATCTGGCCGGCATCGCGTTCCTGGTGCTGCAGGTTCTGACGCGAGAAGATCAGCGCCGATGGGCCGTCCTTACGTTCCAGAGCGTTTTTCCAGGCCACGGCCGATTCAACGGCGTCGGCTGGACGCCAGGTGTCGAGGTTCGGTGTGGTGCGCAGGCTGGTCAGTTGCTCGATCGGCTGGTGCGTCGGGCCGTCTTCGCCCAGACCGATGGAGTCGTGGGTGTAGACATGGATCACACGCTTCTTCATCAGCGCCGACATGCGCACTGCGTTGCGCGCGTATTCCATGAACATCAGGAAGGTCGCGCCGTAAGGCACCAGGCCGCCGTGCAGGGACACGCCGTTCATGATCGCGGTCATGCCGAATTCGCGCACGCCGTAGTACATGTAGTTGCCGCTGGCATCTTCAGCGCTGACGCCTTTGCAACCTTTCCACAGGGTCAGGTTGGAACCGGCCAGGTCAGCCGAACCGCCGAGCAGCTCCGGCAGCAGTGGGCCGAAGGCGTTCAGGGTGTTCTGGCTGGCTTTACGGCTGGCGATGGTTTCGCCCTTGGCAGCCACTTCAGCAATGTAGGCCGAGGCTTTTTCAGCGAAGTCAGCTGGCAGTTCGCCGCTCAGACGACGAATCAGCTCGTTGGCTTCGGTCGGGAACGCCGCGGAGTAAGCAGCGAAACGCTGATCCCACTCGGCTTCGGCAGCGCGACCTTTTTCCTTGGCATCCCACTCGGCATAGATGTCGGCCGGGATTTCGAACGGGCCGTAGTTCCAGTTCAGCGCCTTGCGGGTCAGGGCGATTTCGGCGTCGCCCAGTGGCGCGCCGTGGCAATCTTCCTTGCCCTGCTTGTTCGGCGAACCGAAACCGATGGTGGTCTTGCAGCAGATCAGGGTCGGCAGCGGGCTCTTGCGCGCAGTTTCGATGGCGGTTTTGATCTCTTCCGGATCGTGGCCGTCGACGTTGCGGATCACCTGCCAGTTGTAGGCTTCGAAACGCTTCGGGGTGTCGTCGGTGAACCAGCCCTCGACTTCGCCGTCGATGGAGATGCCGTTGTCATCGTAGAAGGCGATCAGCTTGCCCAGGCCCAGGGTACCTGCCAGGGAAGCGACTTCGTGGGAAATGCCTTCCATCATGCAGCCATCACCGAGGAACACGTAGGTGTGGTGATCCACGATGTCGTGGCCAGGACGGTTGAACTGCGCGCCCAGCACTTTTTCTGCCAGGGCAAAGCCGACAGCGTTGGCCAGACCTTGACCCAGCGGGCCGGTGGTGGTCTCGACGCCCGGGGTGTAGCCGAATTCCGGGTGACCCGGGGTGCGGCTGTGCAGCTGACGGAACTGCTTGAGGTCGTCGATCGACAGGTCGTAACCGGTCAGGTGCAGCAGCGAGTAGATCAACATCGAGCCGTGGCCGTTGGACAGCACGAAGCGGTCACGGTCGGCGAACGATGGGTTGCTCGGGTTGTGCTTGAGGTAGTCGCGCCAAAGTACTTCGGCGATATCTGCCATACCCATGGGGGCACCGGGATGGCCGCTGTTGGCTTTTTGCACGGCATCCATGCTGAGGGCACGAATGGCGTTGGCACGCTCACGACGGCTAGGCATCGCTGATCTCCTGGGTGTGAATAATTGAAACGGAAAAAAGGAGGGCATTTTCCCTCACCGGAGCGCCTCGGGGCAATGACAGATAGTCATACGGAGGCGTTTTTCCCATGGTTAGCAGTGGATTCGCCTGGTGAAACCTTTCCGCTGTTCGTTTGTAGAGTTAACCAGCCAGTGAGAAGTGCCATCTATCGTGCAATATCAAAACTTTTTGATATTGCCCTTGCGGCGATTTCCCGCCGTCACTAGACTGCTGGCCCTATGAACTTACGCGTGCCTTCCATTCGCCATGACGACTGCGACGAGCTGGTGGCCCTGTGCAAGGCCGGTGGCGACCCGCTGCGCCTGAATGTATTGCGCGCGCTGGCCAACGATTCGTTCGGTGTACTGGAGCTGGCGCAGATTTTCGGTATCGGTCAGTCCGGCATGAGCCACCACCTGAAGGTGCTGGCCCAGGCCGATCTGGTGGCAACGCGCCGCGAAGGCAACGCGATTTTCTATCGTCGCGCCCTGCCTCACACCGAATTGCTGGGCGGTAAACTGCACGCAGCGTTGTTAGAAGAAGTCGACAACCTGGCGCTGCCAGAGGACGTGCAAGCGCGTATCGCCCAGGTTCACGGGCAACGTGAAGCGGCCAGCCAGGAATTTTTCGCTCGGGTCGCAGAGAAATTTCGCGCCCAGCAAGACTTGATCGCAGGCCTGCCGCAGTACCGCGACAGCGTGCTGGCCCTGCTCGACAAACTGAACTTCAATGGTGCTGCCACGGCCATTGAAGTCGGCCCCGGCGATGGTGCTTTTCTGCCGGAACTGGCCCGTCGCTTCGGCACCGTAACCGCGCTGGACAACAGCCCGGCGATGCTCGAACTGGCGCGTCAGGTATGTGAACGTGAACGGCTGGCTAACGTCAGCCTGCAATTGGCCGATGCATTGAATGGCTCCAGCCTTCAGGCCGATTGCGTGGTACTGAACATGGTGTTGCACCATTTCGCCGCGCCGGCCGAAGCGCTCAAGCACATGGCCGGCCTGCTGCAACCGGGCGGTAGCCTGCTCGTGACAGAGTTATGTAGCCACAACCAGAGTTGGGCCAGGGAGGCCTGCGGTGATCTGTGGTTGGGGTTTGAACAGGACGATTTGGCCCGTTGGGCCACCGCTGCGGGACTCGTTCCCGGGGACAGCCTCTATGTAGGCTTACGTAATGGTTTCCAGATCCAGGTTCGCCACTTTCAGCGACCGGCTGGCGACACTCACCATCGGTAAATTCAGGAAAACATCGAGATGAGCGAATACTCCCTCTTCACCTCCGAGTCCGTGTCCGAAGGGCATCCGGACAAAATCGCCGACCAGATTTCCGATGCGGTGCTGGACGCCATTATCGCCCAGGACAAACACGCACGCGTTGCCGTGGAAACCCTGGTCAAGACCGGCGTAGCCATCGTCGCCGGTGAAGTGACCACCAGCGCCTGGGTCGACCTGGAGCAGATCGTTCGTGACGTGATCTGCGACATCGGCTACACCAGCTCCGAAGTCGGCTTCGACGGCGCGACCTGCGGCGTGATGAACATCATCGGCAAGCAGTCCCCAGACATCAACCAGGGTGTTGACCGTGCCAAGCCCGAAGACCAGGGCGCCGGCGACCAGGGCCTGATGTTCGGCTACGCCAGCAACGAAACCGACGTTTTGATGCCGGCTCCGATCACCTTCTCGCACCAGCTGGTGCAGCGTCAGGCCGAAGCCCGCAAATCGGGTCTGCTGCCGTGGCTGCGTCCAGACGCCAAGTCGCAAGTGACCTGCCGTTACGAAGGCGGCAAGGTTGTCGGTATCGACGCCGTTGTACTGTCGACCCAGCACAACCCTGAAGTGTCGTACAAAGACCTGCGCGAAGGCGTGATGGAGCTGATCGTCAAGCACGTACTGCCTGCCGAACTGCTGAGCAAGGACACCCAGTTCCACATCAACCCGACCGGCCAGTTCATCATTGGCGGCCCGGTAGGTGACTGCGGTCTGACCGGTCGCAAGATCATCGTCGACAGCTACGGCGGCATGGCCCGTCACGGCGGTGGCGCGTTCTCCGGTAAAGATCCATCGAAGGTTGACCGTTCGGCTGCCTACGCTGGCCGTTACGTGGCCAAGAACATCGTCGCGGCCGGCCTGGCCGAGCGTTGCGAGATCCAGGTGTCCTACGCCATCGGTGTCGCTCAACCGACTTCGATCTCGCTGAACACCTTCGGTACCGGCAAGATCAGCGATGACAAGATCATCAAACTGGTGCGTGAAGTGTTCGACCTGCGTCCATACGCGATCACCACCATGCTCGATCTGCTGCACCCGATGTACAAGGAAACTGCAGCCTACGGCCACTTCGGTCGTGCTCCGCAGACCAAGACGGTTGGCGAAGACACCTTCACCACCTTCACCTGGGAAAAAACCGACCGCGCCGACGCTCTGCGTTCTGCCGCTGGTCTGTAAGCCCTCCCCGGCTGCACAAAAAGCCCCGCACGGTTGCGCCGTGCGGGGCTTTTTCATGCCTGAAATACCATTCCAATATCAATCAAGAACCCTGTGGGAGCGGGCTTGCTCGCGAAGAGGCCAATGCTGGCGACCCGAGTTTGGGCATGGAAACACGATGCAAAACACCCACCCGGTGCCTCTCTGAATCCTCGCCTAGCCTTGAAGCACTCCCCCTGAGCAAGGACGCTCAAAATGCTTGCCACGCTGCGCCTGTTTTCATTTGTTCTACTGAGTTTCACCCCTCTGATCGCCTATGCAGCCTGCCCGGACTGGTCAGCCAGCAAGGCGCAAATTGAAGTCTCGGCCCTGCAAAAGCAGATCGATCAATGGGACGACGCCTACCACCGCGAAGGCCGCTCGCTGATTGCCGACGAGCTCTACGATCAATCGCGCCTGCGACTCAACGAATGGCGCCAGTGCTTCGCGCGGCACTCGGCGCCCGCCCCTTTGCGCACAGCATCAGGCTCCGTCGCGCACCCGGTCGCCCACACTGGCCTGGACAAGATTCACGAGGCATCGGCCATTGAAACCTGGCTGCGGGATCGAAAGGATGTCTGGGTACAACCCAAAGTGGATGGCGTTGCCGTGACGCTGATCTATAGCGGTGGCGTCTTGCGGCAGGCGATCAGTCGCGGCGACGGGGTCAACGGTCATGACTGGACTCCTTCCGCGCAGAAGATCAGCGCCATTCCCCAACGCTTGACACGCCCGGTGGATCTGCTGGTTCAGGGCGAACTCTATTGGCGCCTGGACAAGCATGTTCAGGCCAGTTCCGGCAGCGTCAACGCCCGTGCGACCGTTGCCGGCCTGATGGCGCGCAAAACCTTGAGTGCCGAACAAGCGGCCGGGGTCGGCCTGTTCGTCTGGGACTGGCCGCAAGGGCCGATCGAACTGCCGGATCGAATTTCCATGCTGGCGACATTGGGCTTCGCCACGACCGCACCTTACAGCCAGCCGATCAGCCATTTCGCCGAGGCTCAGACATGGCGCGAACACTGGTATCGCTCACCCCTGCCGTTCGCCACGGACGGGATCGTTCTGCGCCAAAGCCAGAGGCCTCCCGCCGAACGCTGGCAGGCGCGCTCGCCCTACTGGGCCATCGCCTGGAAATACCCGTTCGCCCTGGCCTTGGCGCAGGTGCGCAAAGTCAATTTCAAAGTTGGTCGCACCGGGCGTATCACCCCCGTTCTGGAACTGAAGCCCGTTGCCCTTGATGACCGTCAGATCAAACGTGTCAGCGTCAGCTCGCTGAAGCGCTGGCAGGAACTGGACATCCGTCCCGGCGATCAGGTTGCCATCAGCCTGGCCGGACTGACCATTCCGCGACTCGACAGTGTGGTGCTGCGCAGTGTCGAACGCGTCGATCTGGAGATCCCCGACGCCCGCGACTTTCATGCCCTGAGCTGCTGGCAACCGACGCCGGAATGCAAAAGCCAGTTTCTCGCTCGACTGACCTGGCTCAGTGGCAAACAAGGACTGGCGCTGCAGAATGTCGGGCGCGGCACCTGGGAGAAACTTCTGGAAACAGGCCGCCTGAACAACCTGCTGGATTGGTTGACCCTTGATGAGCCAGAGCTTGCTAACATTGCCGGCTTCGGCGAGCGCAGCAGCGCACGCCTGATCAACAGCTTTCACAGCGCCCGGCAACGGCCGTTCGCCCAGTGGCTCAAAGCGTTGGGCATGCCGCCGACAGGTCAGGCCCGACTGGCCGACTCGTGGCAGGCGCTGGCGCAACGCGACACCGAACAATGGCAGGCACAAGCCGGAATCGGCCCAGGCCGCGCGGCGCAATTGAGCGCATTCTTCCGCGACCCGCAGGTGCTGGCCCTGAGTGAAACATTACGCGCCGCCGGAATCGACGGTTTCTGATCACGCAATCCCCCGGCAGCCGGGAACCCAAGGGCCGTCAGACGCTCAAACAGCGCAGTGCCCCCGACCCGACTGCCTTTGCACATGGAGCTTTTATGAAATTTCTTGCACCGCTCGCCTTGCTGACTCTCTGTGGCGTCCTGGCCGCGCCTGTGATGGCCGACGAAGATGCACCGGGCCTGACCGGTTGCGCCGCCAAGAAGCAGGGCATCATCAATCAGCTCGAACAGGCCAAGTCCCGGGGCAACACCGATCAGCAGGCCGGCCTGCAAACCGCCCTGGATGAAGTGACGAAGAACTGCACCGATGCCGGCCTGAAGAAAGAACGCGAAAACAAGGTGCTGGAAGCCAAGCACGAAGTGAGCAAGCGCCAGGCCGATCTCGACAAGGCCATGAAGAAAGGCGATCCGGAGAAGATCGACAAGCGCAAGAACAAGCTCGCCGAGTCGCGCAAAGAACTGCAGGACGCGCTGGACCAGATCGACAAGTAACCCGTATTGAAGGCGATGTCCTGTGGCGAGGGAGCTTGCTCCCGCTCGGCGGCGCAGCCGTCGTAAACCCATTCAATCGAGTTGAGTCTGTTACAGCGCGGTTGAATGGGGTGGGGCCGCTTCGCGGCCCAGCGGGAGCAAGCTCCCTCGCCACAGGTTTCCAGCAGTCTCAGACAATCAATGATCCCGAAACTCTTTATGGCAAGCGCTGCAGGCATCTTCAACCTTCTGCACCGCCGGCCCGAGGTTACTGGCCTTGTACGGCTGAACCTTGCTGGCGGTCACCAGCTCACCGGTGGCGGCCTCGAGGTTGCGGGCCAGTTCCTGAAAGCGTGCCTGACGCGACCAGACATCGTCCTTGGCGCTGGTGTGATCTTCTTCACGCACCTGCGGGAAATGCTTCCACGGCTCATGGGACAGCGCGTCGAGTTTCACTGCACCCTCGGTGAATTTCGGCCCGTCGAACGGAATGCGTCCGCGCAACATGCCGCCCAGGTCTTCGCCGGTCTTGAGCATCTGCTTGAAGATCGCCTTACGTTGCCCCAGCGGAGAATTCGGATCGACACCGCCACAGGCGGACAAGGTCAGACAGGCCAGCAATACAACAGAAATTCTTTTAAGAGTCATGGTGGCTTCAAGTCACGGAATTCGGCGGCCAGTATCCTCGCGTCGCCGACAAACACCAATAGCCCTATTAAAAATACGGGTTGCCCGAGCGCATGGAGCACTTGGGCAACCGGCACAGGAATCACTCCATGAACAGCCGTTTCAAGGCCTGGCGTCACCCACTGATCGCAACCCTGCCGCTGCTGGCAATCCTTGCCGGCTGTACGGGCGGCGACAATGCCAAACCAAAAACCCACGCCTTGGCCACTTATTCCAGCACCACCTGGGAAGCCCTGCCGGCGGTATCCGACAGCGATCTGGTGGCCGGTTTCGGCTCGTGGCGCAGCGCCTGCACCCGACTCAAGGCCGACCCGGTCTGGGGCGGCACCTGCGCCGCAGCGGCCAACGTGCCGCCGAGCGCCAACGAGATCCGCGCGTTCCTCAAGCAGAACCTCGATGTGTTCGGCCTGCGCGCCGAGCATGACAACCCGAACGGTCTGATCACCGGTTACTACGAACCGGTCTACCCCGGCAGCCTGACGCCCACCGACGTAGCCAACGTGCCGGTGTATGGCGTGCCGGAAGACATGATCATCGTCTCGCTGGACAGTATTTATCCGGAACTCAAGGGCAAGCGCTTGCGCGGCCGCCTTGAAGGTCGGGTGCTCAAGCCTTACGACGACGCGGCGACCATTGAATCCAAAGGCGTAAAAGCGCCGGTGGTGGCGTACCTCACCGACCCGATGAACCTGCAGTTTTTGCAGATCCAGGGCTCGGGGCGGATTCAGACGCCGGATGGCAAGCAACTGCGCATCGCCTACGCCGACCAGAACGGCCACCCGTACCGACCGATCGGCCGCTGGCTGGTGGAACAGGGCGAGTTGAAGAAAGAAGACGTGACCATGAGCGCGATCAGCAACTGGGCCAAGGCCAACCCGTCGCGCATCCCGGAACTGCTGGGCAGCAACCCGAGCTACGTGTTCTTCACCCGTAACCCGGACAGCAACGAAGGTCCGCGCGGTTCGCTCAATGTGCCGCTGACCGCCGGCTACAGCGCAGCGGTGGATCGCAAGGTGATTCCGCTGGGCAGCCTGCTGTGGCTGTCGACCACCCGCCCGGATGGCACCGCTTTGGTTCGCCCGGTCGCGGCGCAGGACACTGGCGGCGCGATTGCCGGGGAGGTGCGCGCAGACTTGTTCTGGGGCACGGGCGACGCCGCCGGGCAGTTAGCCGGGGACATGAAGCAGCAGGGGCAGATCTGGATGCTCTGGCCTAAAGGTGCGGCGTTGCCGCAAGTACCGCAGGTGGCCGATACGGTTAAGGACAAACCTTAAGCGCCTCGGCGCCAGAGCTACCGCCTTCGCGGGCAAGCCCGCTCCCACAGGGTTCTTTGGTGTACACAGGATTTGTGCTCGCCATTGATACCTGTGGGAGCGGGCTTGCTCGCGAAGAGGCCAGCTGCAACACCCGAGATTCAGACCGACACAAAGAAGAACGCGGCAATCAGCCCCATCCCGACAAACCATACCAGCGACCGCAGAATCGCCCAGTCCGCCAGATAGCAGATGATGTACAGCAGGCGACTGGTGATGAACATCACCGCCAGCACATTCACCGTCACCAACTGCGCCGTGCCCACCAGATGCGCAACGATCACCGCTGCCGCAAACGCCGGCATCACCTCGAAACTGTTCAACTGCGCCGCATGCGCCCGTCGGGCCACGCCGTTCAGACTTTCGAGAAAGTCCCGGGGATCATGGTTGTCCTGAAGCCTGAAACCGCCGCTGGCCTTGGCCACGATCGTGCACACATACGGCAGGAAAATCGCGATCAATACGCACCACAGAGCCACCGTCATAAAGCCGTCCTTCTTCGAGTGATAGAGAATTGCGGGCCGTCAGAACTTCATCACCAGCATGCCGATCAGCACCAGCCCACAGGCTAAGAGCCGCGGTCTGCCGAAAGGTTCTTTCAGGTAACGCATGCCGAACAGCACCACCAGAATCACGCTGATCTCGCGCAACGCCGCCGCTTCGGCAATCGAGCCCAACTGCATCGCCCACAGCACCAGAGCGTAGCTGAACAACACGCAGAACCCGACCGCCAGCCCCAGCTTCCACTGCTCGCGCCAGAACACCATAAACGCCGGGCGTTTCGCCACCCATGCCAGCAACGGAAACGGCCAGGCGCTGAGCAACGTGACCCAGACCAGGTAATCCAGTGGATGCGACCAGCGCCGCAAGGCCTGGCCATCGATGTAGGTGTAGCAGCCGATGCACAACCCGATCAGCGCCACCACCGGCAGCATCGACCACGGCAGATGCTTCCCGCCGCCGCCCTGCCAGAGCAGGCAGGCCATGCCCAGCGGAATCAGCATGATCCCGAAGATCTGCTGCGCGGTAAGCACTTCGCCGGCGAAGATCAGGGTCAACGCCAGCACCACCAGCGGCGACAAGCCGCGCATCAGCGGATAGACCAACCCGAGGTCGCCGACCCGATAGGCTTGAATCAGCAAATAGCGATACAGCAACTCGAACGCTGCCGAAGCCAGAATCCACGGCCAGATTTCCGCCGGCGGCAGGCTGATGAATGGAAATGCGAGGGCGACAAACAGCAGCGCCACCGTGTCCATGCACGCCACTACCAGCAGCCGTTCGGCGCTGAACTTGATCAGGGTATTCCACGTCGCATGCAACAGCGCCGCCATCAACACCAGAACTGTCGCCAGCACGTTCCACTCCTTGATTTTTATTGTTGACCCTACACCAATGTGCGCGGCCGACCAACCGAGGGGACATAGTTGTGTCCCCACCCCGAATCAGCCCATCCAACCTTTGCACCGAAGAATCGGGGCGCTGTCTTTCCAACCCCATCCAAAGGAGCCCGGATGCTTGAACTCGTAGCCGCATTCATCTGCCTCACCACCCTTCTCACCTTCGTCAACTACCGCTTCATCGGCCTGCCGCCGACCATCGGCGTGATGGTCACCGCGCTGATGTTCTCCCTGTTGCTGCAAGGCCTGAGCCTGCTCGGCTATCCCGGCCTCGAAGAACGCGTACAGCAACTGATCGGCCAGATCGACTTCGGCGATCTGCTGATGAACTGGATGCTGTCGTTTCTGCTGTTCGCCGGCGCCCTGCACGTCAACCTCAACGACCTGCGCAGCTATCGCTGGCCGATCGGCCTGCTGGCCACTTTCGGCGTGCTGATTGCGACCGTCGTGATCGGTAGCCTCGCCTATTACATTTTTGCCCTGTTCGGCTGGCACGTGAGCTTCCTCTACTGCCTGCTGTTCGGCGCGCTGATTTCGCCTACAGACCCGATCGCAGTGCTCGGCGTACTGCGTACCGCCAATGCTTCGAAACCGCTGAAAACCACCATCGTCGGCGAGTCGCTGTTCAACGACGGCACTGCGGTGGTGGTGTTCACCGTGCTGCTGGGCATCGCCCAACTGGGTGAGACGCCGACCCTCAGCGCCACGGCCATGCTGTTCGTGCACGAAGCCATTGGCGGTGTGCTGTTCGGCGGGCTGATCGGTTATGGGGTGTACCGGATGATCAAGAGCGTCCAGCAGCATCAGATCACGGTGATGCTGACCCTGGCGCTGGTGATCGGCGGTTCGGCGATGGCCACCGAGCTGCACGTCTCGGCACCGATTGCGATGGTGGTCGCCGGTCTGATCATCGGTAACCTGGGACGCAACCTGGCGATGAACGACATGACGCGCAAGTACCTCGACGGCTTCTGGGAGCTGCTCGATGACATGCTCAACGCTCTGCTGTTCGCGCTGATCGGCATGGAGCTGTTGCTGCTGCCGTTCAACTGGGCGCACGTGGCGGCGGCCAGTCTGCTGGCGCTGGCGATTCTGCTGTCGCGCCTGCTTACCGTGGCTCCGGCCATCGTTCTGCTGCGCCGTTGGCGCACGGTGCCGCGCGGCACCATCCGCATCCTGACCTGGGGCGGTTTGCGCGGTGGTGTCTCGGTGGCACTGGCGCTGGCCCTGCCGCTGGGCCCGGAGCGCGATCTGCTGCTGAGCATCACCTACATCGTGGTGCTGTCGTCGATCCTGTTGCAGGGTCTGACCATCGGCAAACTGGTCAAGCACGCCACCCGTGACGAGCCGGCCACAGCGGCCGAGCCCGCGCACCACTGATCATTTTCTGATCTGCTGCGGGTCAGGCTTCTCGGCCTGATCCGCAGACCCTTTGCCTGTTTCTTTCGGCGCGCCGCTCTCGCTGCGGATCTGCGCATGGCTGATCAGGGCGAAGATGAAACTGCCGCCGATGATGTTCCCCGCCAGCGTCGGCCCGGCAAACACCATCCAGAAATCACTCCACGGCAGCTCGCCGGCAAACACCAGATACGACACTTCCGCCGAACCGACCACGATGTGGGTGAAGTCGCCCAGCGCCATCAAGTAGGTGATGAGGATGATGATCCACATCTTCGCGCTCTCCATGGACGGGATCATCCAGACCATGGTGGCGATCATCCAGCCGGAAACGATGCCTTTGGCGAACATCTGACTGGCGTGGTTCTCCATGACCTTGCGGCCGATTTCAAGGAAGGCGTGATCGGTCTTGGCGTCGAAGATCGGCAGCTCGAGCATCACGTACGCCACCAGAATCGTCCCGCACAAATTGCCGAACAGGACCACGCCCCACAGGCGGATCAGCCGGCCGAAATTGGCCAGGGTCGGTTTGCTCATCACCGGGAGGACGGCGGTCAGGGTGTTTTCGGTGAACAGTTGCTGGCGGGCGAGGATCACCGCGAGGAAACCGGCGCAGTAGCCGAAACTGGCGATCACCTTGAATTCCTCGCCCTCGGGCAGACGCGAATTGAGCAGGCCCATACCCATCAGCGACAGGCCCATGGTCAGCCCGGCGGCGAGCGCCGACCACCACAGCGCGGCGATGCTGCGCTCCAGTTCCTGATCGCCTTGAGTGCGGATGATTTCATGCAGAACCGCCGCGCGGGGCGGCTGGTTTTTCTCGACTTCGTGTTGTTCATCGGTCGAGAGGTTGGGGGTCTTGCCGTCTGTAGGCGTGGTCATGGCGTGGGAACCGGGTGGGGGGCTTTTAGCTACGACCCCTGCGGTTCATGGCTGTTCAGTGGCCAGATGATTCTTCGCTGACTGAACAACCGCATTCGCGAGCAGGCTCGCTCCCACAGGTACAACGCAATCCATGTGGGAGCGAGCCTGCTCGCGATGAAGCCACAGCCAATGTCACTTGGTAACGAGCTCATCTTCCTTGAACTGGTCTTTGACGTACTTGATCTCGGTCCGTCCGTGCGGGGCTGGCAAACCATCTTCGCCGAGGTTGACGAACACCATCTTCTCGACCGTGAGGATGCTCTTGCGGGTGATCTTGTTACGCACTTCGCAGGTCAGGGTGATCGAGGTGCGGCCGAACTCGGTGGCGGTGATGCCCAGCTCGATGATGTCGCCCTGGCGCGAGGCGCTGACGAAGTTGATCTCAGAAATGTACTTGGTCACCACGCGCTGATTGCCCAACTGGACGATGGCGTAGATCGCCGCCTCTTCGTCGATCCAGCGCAGCAGGCTGCCGCCGAACAGGGTGCCATTGGGGTTGAGGTCTTCGGGTTTTACCCATTTGCGGGTGTGGAAATTCATGTTCACTCCTGAGCGTTTGCCGAAAGATGGCGCCATCTTGGCAGACCGGACGGTCATGCTCCATGAGCCTTCTACTATGGTCGCTATTAGCGATCTTCATTTGGCCGACAGAAACCCTTTGGAAGATCAGTCTAGACGGCTATAATCGCCCCCGTTTCAAAACGGTAACGTTCACCTGCTACCGTTTTCCCGCCACCTGTCCGAGGGGCGCTGCAGCAGGATCAACCTGTCAGGCTCGGATGGGGCGTTGACTGGCCACGGCCGGACACTAAACGCACAACGGCGCCCATTCGCATACATTACGAATGGAGGCTCTTCATGAGCGCTGTTATCACGCCTGCAGATTTTAACGATTACAAAGTTGCCGATATGTCCCTGGCCGCCTGGGGCCGTCGCGAAACCATCATCGCCGAATCGGAAATGCCGGCTCTGATGGGTCTGCGCCGCAAGTACGCCTCCGAGCAGCCGCTCAAGGGCGCGAAAATCCTCGGCTGCATCCACATGACCATTCAGACTGCCGTGCTGATCGAAACCCTGGTTGCCCTGGGTGCCGAAGTACGCTGGTCGTCCTGCAACATTTTCTCGACTCAGGATCAGGCCGCTGCGTCCATCGCTGCCGCCGGCATCCCGGTTTTCGCCTGGAAAGGCGAGACTGAAGAAGAGTACGAGTGGTGCCTGGAGCAGACCATCCTGAAGGATGGCCAGCCATGGGACGCCAACATGATCCTCGACGACGGCGGCGACCTGACTCAGCTGCTGCACGACAAGTACCCACAGGTGCTGGACCGCGTTCACGGCGTGACCGAAGAAACTACCACCGGCGTTCACCGCCTGCTGGACATGCTGGCCAAGGGCGAGCTGAAGATCCCTGCGATCAACGTCAACGACTCGGTGACCAAGTCCAAGAACGACAACAAGTATGGCTGCCGTCACAGCCTGAACGATGCGATCAAGCGCGGTACCGACCACCTGCTGTCCGGCAAGCAAGCGCTGGTCATCGGTTACGGTGACGTGGGCAAGGGTTCGGCCCAGTCCCTGCGTCAGGAAGGCATGATCGTCAAGGTTTCCGAAGTTGACCCGATCTGCGCCATGCAGGCCTGCATGGACGGTTTCGAACTGGTTTCGCCGTTCATCGACGGTATCAACGACGGCACCGAAGCAAGCATCGACAAAGCGCTGCTGGGCAAGATCGACCTGATCGTGACCACCACCGGTAACGTCAATGTTTGCGATGCGAACATGCTCAAAGCCCTGAAGAAGCGCGCCGTTGTCTGCAACATCGGGCACTTCGACAACGAAATCGACACCGCTTTCATGCGCAAGAACTGGGCATGGGAAGAAGTGAAGCCACAGGTCCACAAGATCCACCGTACCGGCCCGGGCGCTTTCGACGCACAGAACGACGACTACCTGATCCTGCTGGCCGAAGGCCGTCTGGTGAACCTGGGCAACGCCACCGGTCACCCGAGCCGCATCATGGACGGTTCGTTCGCCAACCAGGTACTGGCGCAGATCTTCCTGTTCGGCCAGAAGTACGCCGACCTGTCGCCAGCCGAGAAAGCCAAGCGTCTGACCGTTGAAGTACTGCCGAAGAAACTCGACGAAGAAGTGGCCCTGGAAATGGTTCGCGGCTTCGGCGGCGTGGTCACTCAACTGACCAAGCAACAGGCTGACTACATCGGCGTCACCGTCGAAGGCCCGTTCAAGCCGCACGCTTACCGCTACTGATTGACGCGGCGGCCTGCTCTCCCTGTGGGAGCGGGCTTGCTCGCGAAAGCGGTCTGTCATTCAGCATTGATGTTGCCTGACCCGCCGCTTTCGCGAGCAAGCCCGCTCCCACATGGGCGGTGCAAGCCTCACAGGCTTCGTGTTTCCAAGGGTATTTCCCATGTCCCAAGACCGTCGCTACAGCTTCGAGTTCTTCCCGACCAAGACCGATGCTGGGCATGAAAAGCTGCTCAACGTTGCCCGCCAGTTGGCAACGTACAATCCCGATTTCTTCTCCTGCACTTATGGCGCTGGTGGTTCGACCCGTGATCGCACCCTCAACACCGTTCTGCAGCTGGAAAGCGAAGTCAAAGTACCGGCCGCACCGCACCTGTCGTGCGTCGGCGACAGCAAGGACGACCTGCGCGGCCTGCTGAACGAATACAAGGCTGCCGGTATCAAGCGCATCGTTGCCCTGCGCGGCGACCTGCCGTCCGGCATGGGCATGACCAGCGGCGAGCTGCGTCACGCCAATGAACTGGTTGAATTCATTCGTGAAGAAACCGGCGATCATTTCCACATCGAAGTTGCCGCTTACCCGGAGATGCATCCGCAAGCGCGCAATTACGAAGACGATCTCGCCAACTTCGTGCGCAAGGCCCGCGCCGGCGCCGACAGCGCGATCACCCAGTACTTCTTCAACGCCGACAGCTACTTCTACTTCGTCGATCGCTTGCAGGCACTGGGCGTGGATATTCCGGTGGTACCGGGGATCATGCCGATCACCAACTACAGCAAACTCGCGCGCTTCTCCGATGCCTGCGGTGCGGAAATCCCGCGCTGGATCCGCAAGCAGCTGGAAGCCTACGGCGATGACAGCCAAAGCATTCAGCGCTTCGGCGAGCAAGTTGTCAGCGAAATGTGCGAACGCCTGCTGCAGGGTGGCGCACCGGGGCTGCACTTCTATTCCATGAACCAGGCTGAACCTAGTCTGGCGATCTGGAATAACTTGAAGTTGCCGCGTTGAAACAGCTGCAAGCTTCAAGCTGAAAGCAACAAGCAAGATCAAAAGATCGCAGCCTTCGGCAGCTCCTACGGGTGTAATCAATACCCATGCAGGAGCTGCCGAAGGCTGCGATTTTTTGCTTTTGAATCCCCGAATTAGAGCTTGTGCAGGCACTTTCTGGCTCTTTCGCGTTTCTCGTCGTAATCTCAAGTCATGCCTTTGATCGCGCAACTATTCACGGTACTGGTTTTTGCTTGCCTGAGCTTTGCCGCTCGGGGCGAGAAGTTGCGTATTGTCACCGAGCCGTGGGCCCCTTACGTGTATGAGGAGGACGGCAAGAACCTCGGGCTGGACTACGAAACCACCGCCATCGTGTTCAAGCGTCTGGGAATCGAAGTCGAATGGCAGTTCCTGCCGTGGAAACGCTGCCTGTCGATGCTCGAGACCGGCCAGGCTGACGGCGCGCTGGATATCTTTCACAGCGACGAGCGCGACGCCACCCTGCTCTATCCGAGTGAACCGTTGTCGGACGTCGAGTTCGTGATGTTCTATGCCAACGACCGGCCACACCCCTTCAGCAAGCTCGAAGAACTCAAAGGCCTGACCATCGGCACTTCGCCGGGCTATCTGTACAGCCCGGACTTCAGCGAATCGACATTATTCACCCGCGAGCCGGCACCGACCCACGAGGCCAACTTCGGCAAACTGCTGCGCGGACGCATCGACTTGTTGATCACCGATCGCCGCGTCGGTCAGCATTTGCTCGATCAGCTGAATATTCGCGATCAGATCAGCGAAAACCCGACGATCATCAGCCGTCAGAGCCAATATCTGGCCGTTCGACGCAATGCCGGGATGGATCTGCTGGTGCAGCGCTTTGGCGCTGAACTCAAACGATTCAAGCGTGAACCGGCCTACGCCGAGCTCAGCGCACGCTACGGCGCAGCCCCGGTCGACGCCGCTCCGCTGAGCAACGCCTCGGCCAGCCGCAAAACCGTTGAGCAGCAGGAAAGCAGCGCGCAGTGATTGCTCTGTTATACTCCGGCGTTCCCGCCAGGCTCACGCCCGGACGCCCGGAACCGTAACAGGCCTCTCGACCCGCTACAGCGCAGCTTTCAGCCCGCGCGAGCGCTCCTGACGTGCCTTCGGAACCGCAGCAGGACCGGACGGGATTGCGTCCTCTTAAACGTGATTCGCGCCAGGCAAGACTCCCATTGGGCCAAGCCCTAACTAAAACAGGATTACTCATGTCCTTTGCTTCCCTCGGTCTCTCCGAGGCTTTAGTCCGTGCCATCGAAGATGCGGGCTATACCGAGCCTACTCCGGTGCAACAGCGGGCCATTCCCGCCGTGTTGCAAGGTCGCGACCTGATGGTTGCGGCACAGACAGGTACCGGTAAAACCGGCGGTTTCGCCCTTCCGATCCTGGAGCGGTTGTTCCCCAACGGTCACCCGGACAAATCCCAGCGTCATGGCCCGCGCCAACCGCGCGTTCTGGTCCTGACCCCGACCCGCGAACTCGCGGCCCAGGTACACGAGAGCTTCAAGATCTACGCCCGTGACCTGAAATTCGTCAGCGCCTGCATCTTCGGCGGCGTCGGCATGAACCCGCAAGTCCAGGCCATGTCCCGTGGGGTTGACGTACTCGTCGCCTGCCCGGGTCGTCTGCTCGACCTCGCAGGCCAAGGCAGCGTCGATCTGTCCCACGTCGAAATCCTCGTCCTCGACGAAGCCGACCGCATGCTCGACATGGGCTTCGTCCACGACGTGAAGAAAGTCCTCGCGCGTCTGCCGGCCAAGCGCCAGAACCTGCTGTTCTCGGCGACGTTCTCCAAAGACATCACCGATCTTGCCGGCAAGCTGCTACACAACCCGGAACGCATCGAAGTGACGCCGCCGAACACCACGGTCGAGCGCATCGAACAACGCGTGTTCCGTCTGCCGGCCAGCCACAAGCGTGCCCTGCTGGCGCACCTGATCACCGCTGGCGCCTGGGAACAGGTACTGGTGTTCACCCGTACCAAGCACGGCGCCAACCGTCTGGCCGAGTACCTGGACAAACACGGCCTGCCAGCTGTGGCGATCCACGGCAACAAGAGCCAGAACGCCCGCACCAAAGCCCTGGCCGACTTCAAGGCCGGTGAAGTGCGCATTCTGGTAGCGACCGACATCGCTGCTCGCGGTCTGGACATCGACCAGTTGCCGCACGTGGTCAACTTCGAACTGCCGAACGTCGATGAAGACTACGTGCACCGTATCGGCCGTACTGGCCGTGCCGGTCGTTCGGGCGAGGCGATCTCGCTGGTGGCCCCGGACGAAGAAAAACTGCTGAAAAGCATCGAACGCATGACCAAGCAGAAAATCGCCGACGGCGACCTGATGGGCTTCGATGCCAGCACCATCGAGGCCGAGAAGCCTGAAGTGCGCGAGCGTCCGGACATGCGCAACCCGCGCAACGCCCGTGGCCCACGTGGCGATGGTCCGAATGGCGGCGGTGGTGGCGGCGGTCGCAAGGACAAAGGCAAAGACAAGGGCAAGGAAAAACCGGCCGGCGAACGCGGCGAGCGCCCTGCCCGTCAGCAGAAACCACGTGAAGGCACCCCGGCCCGCGAACAGCGTCCGAGCCAGCCACCACGTGCGGCGGCTGATCGTGCACCGGACGAGTTCCTCGACGACGATATCGATAACTTCGGTAACCGCGTGGATTACGTGCCGAAAGCCGCCCCTGCCGGTGGCCGTGGCCGTCGTCCGGGTGCGCCGGCACAAGGTGCAGGCGCTGGCGCCCCTCGTGGCGGGCAGCCGCAAGGTCGCCAGAACAATCCGCGCAACAGCAACGGTTCGAGCACCGGCACCCCGCCGGCCAAACGCAACGGCCCGCGCAACGGCGCGCCGCGTGATGGCCAGGGCCGTCGTGACGAGTCCTCGTCGCGCAACCGCCGCCCGGCTCGCGACGATCAGCCACGTACCGAGCCAGCCGTGCAGAACCCGCGCAGCAACGGGCCGAAGATCATGCACAAGGAATCGAAAGCCGACCGTTTCCCGACGCCTGAGCAGCTCGATCAACTGCCGACCCGTCCGCGCGGCGAGAAACCAGCACTGTTGACCCGCAATCGCTGAGTTATCGCTGCCATGAAAAATGCCCCGGCTCGCAAGAGTCGGGGCATTTTTTATGAACAAGCCAATATCCCTGAATCACCACATCACCTGTGGGAGCGGGCTTGCTCGCGAATGCGGTATGTCTGTAACGGAAGTATCGACTGGCCCGCCGCATTCGCGAGCAAGCCCGCTCCCACAGTGGATCTGCGGTGAGATCAGTGTTGTGAAGGGCAATAAAAAACGCCCCCAGCCTTGCGACCGGGGGCGTTTTTGCATGGCGGCGAAAATTACTTCGCTTTCACACCTTCGAACGAGATGTACAGATCGACGTTGTCGGACTGTGGACCCAGATCCATCATCTTGCCGAAATCAGAGCGCTTGATGCTGGTGGTGCCTTCAAAGCCGGCACGGTAGCCGCCCCATGGATCCTTGCCTTCGCCGAGGAACACAGCCTTGACCACGATTGGCTTGGTCACGCCGTGCAGGGTCAGGTCGCCGGTCACGTCAGCAGTGTCTTTACCCTCGGCGTTCTTGCCGGTGGATTTGACGCTGGTGGAGACGAACTTGGCGTCAGCGTATTTGCCCACGTCCAGGAAGTCTTTGCTGGAGATGTGCTTGTCGCGCTCGGCGTGGTTGGTGAACACGCTGGCGGTTTTCACGTTGAATTCGATTTTGCTGTCTTCAGGCTTGGCGGCGTCAAAGCTGAACTTGCCGTCGATGTCCTTGAAGGTTCCGGTGATGTAGCTGTAGCCCAGGTGGCTGATCTTGAAGTCGACGAAAGCGTGCTGGCCTTCCTTGTCGACAGTGTAATCAGCAGCCATCACGTTCGCGGACAGTACGGCAGAACCGATTGCCAGAGCGGCCAGAGTCTTTTTCAACATGCTTTCTTTTCCTTTGAGTCGAGGTTGAATTTCAGGCTTTGCGACCGAGCATTCGCGTCAGGGTCGCATCACGATCGATAAAGTGGTGCTTCAATGCTGCCAACGCATGGAGACCGGAAAAAATTACCAGCGCCCACGCCAGCCAGAGATGAATCACCCCAGCGGTATCTGCCTGATCCGGTAGTCCGGAAACCAGTGCAGGAACTTCAAACAGGCCAAACACCGGGATCCCGACACCGTCTGCGGTGGAAATCAGGTAACCGGCAATCATCACGGCGAACAGCGCGAGGTACAGAAACCCGTGGCCGAACCTGGCGCCGATGCGGGTCATGCGGCTGTAGCTCTGCAGCGTTGGCGGCGGCGGGCTGACAAAGCGCCAGAGCACCCGCAACACCATCACGCCCAGCAACACCAGACCGATGCTCTTGTGCAGATCCGGCGCGTCTTTGCGCCAGCTGCTGTAGTAATCCAGCCCCACCATCCACAGCCCCAACGCGAACAGTCCGAAGACCGCCAGCGCCACGCCCCAGTGCATGAAGATGCTGACCCAACCATAGCGAGAAGCAGAGTTACGTAGCTGCATTGCCCAAATCCTGTGAGAACTGCGAACCAAGACTAGCGAGTTATCTATCGAATTAAAGCGGAAAATTTTGCTTTGAAATATCGAGAAATGCGATCAAGAGTCTTGAACACATGAGTTAAGGAAAGATTAAAGGGGATTCGTTGCTGGCTCTCGAGTGTTTTTTGGCCGGCAATGACAACGCCATTTGCGTCCTCTGTCAGCCCATACAAAGTAGCTCAATCCACACAATGGGTTGTCCCGGCGCGATGCATTGCATAGGCTTGCGCGATTGTTTGCCCGCGCCTGACGCGAGCCGCCTCGAGGAGACTGTAAATGGGCCTGAATAACCAGTGGATGCAACGCGACCTCGCGGTGCTGTGGCATCCCTGCACCCAGATGAAAGACCACGAACAGCTGCCGCTGATCCCGATCAAACGCGGTGAAGGCGTCTGGCTCGAAGATTTCGAAGGCAAGCGCTACCTCGATGCCGTCAGCTCCTGGTGGGTCAACGTGTTCGGCCACGCCAATCCGCGGATCAACCAGCGCATCAAGGATCAGGTCGACCAGCTGGAACACGTGATCCTCGCCGGTTTCAGCCACCAGCCGGTGATCGAGCTGTCCGAGCGTCTGGTGAAGATGACGCCCGAAGGCCTGAACCGGGTGTTCTACGCCGATAACGGTTCGTCCTGCATCGAAGTCGCACTGAAAATGAGCTTCCACTACTGGCTCAACCGCGGCCAGCCGAACAAGAAACGCTTCGTCACCCTGACCAACAGCTACCACGGTGAAACCATGGCGGCGATGGCGGTCGGTGACGTGCCGCTGTTCACCGAAACCTACAAAGCCCTGCTGATGGACACCATCAAGGTGCCAAGCCCGGATTGCTACCTGCGCCCGCAGGGCATGAGCTGGGAAGAACACTCACGCAACATGTTTGCGGCGATGGAACAGACGCTGGCCGAAAACCATGACAGCGTCGCGGCCGTGATCGTCGAGCCGTTGATTCAGGGCGCCGGCGGCATGCGCATGTACCACCCGGTGTACCTCAAGCTGCTGCGCGAAGCCTGCGACCGCTATGGCGTGCACCTGATCCTCGACGAAATCGCCGTCGGTTTCGGCCGCACCGGCACCATGTTTGCCTGTGAACAGGCCGGCATTCGCCCGGACTTCCTCTGCCTGTCCAAGGCCCTGACCGGCGGCTACTTGCCGCTGGCGGCGTGCCTGACCACCGACGAGGTCTACAGCGCGTTCTACGACGACTACCCGACCCTGCGCGCCTTCCTCCACTCGCACAGCTACACCGGCAACCCGCTGGCCTGTGCGGCGGCGCTGGCGACCCTGGACATCTTCGAGCAGGACAACGTCATCGAGAACAACCAGGCCCTCGCCCGGCGCATGGCCTCGGCCACTGCGCATCTGGTCGATCACCCGAACGTCTCGGAAGTGCGCCAGACCGGGATGGTGCTGGCCATCGAGATGGTCAAGGATAAAGCCACGAAAGAGGCCTACCCTTGGCAGGAGCGACGTGGCCTGAAGGTGTTCCAGCATGCGCTGGAGCGCGGCGCGTTGCTGCGTCCGCTGGGCAGCGTGGTGTATTTCCTGCCGCCGTACGTGATCACCCCGGAGCAGATCGACTTCCTCGCCGAAGTCGCCAGCGAAGGCATCGACATCGCCACCCGTGACAGCGTCAGCGTGGCCGTGCCGAAGGATTTCCACCCGGGGTTCCGCGATCCGGGCTGATTAGATTTGATGGTTTGAGTAGAACCCTGTGGCGAGGGGATTCATCCCCGATGGGTGGCGAAGCCACCCCAAATCAGCAATCGCGGTGATTCAGAATGACCGCATTCTATGATTTCACGACTGCTTCGCAGCCGATCGGGGATGAATCCCCTCGCCACAAAAGCTCTGCATTTACAGCAAGTACGCGCCAATTTTCCAGAGACCCGAAATGAGACTGTCCCGCTTCTTTATCGACGCCCCCCTGAGCACCGGCGAACACGAACTGCCGGAAGCCCAGGCGCATTACATCAGCCGCGTGCTGCGCATGGCCGAGGGCGATGCGGTGCAGTTGTTCGACGGCTCCGGCCCTGAGTTTCGCGGCTCGCTGGTGGAAGTCGGCAAGAAACGCGTCGTCGTGCAGATCGACGAGCAACTGCCCGGCCAGATCGAATCGCCGTTGCAGATCCACCTCGGTCAGGGCCTGTCCCGGGGCGAGCGCATGGACTGGGCGATCCAGAAAGCCACCGAGCTGGGCGTGAGCGAAATCACCCCGATCTTCAGCGACCGCTGCGAAGTGCGGCTCAAGGACGAACGCGCCGACAAGCGCCTGCTGCACTGGCGTCAGGTGGCGATCAGCGCCTGCGAGCAGTGCGGTCGCTCGCGGGTGCCGGTGATTCACCCGCCGCTGCTGCTGGCCGACTGGCTGAAGCAGACCCAGGCCGAATTGAAACTGGTGCTGCACCCGGTGGCCGAGCCGCTGGTGAGCCATGCCAAACCGGCGACACTGGCGTTCCTGATCGGGCCGGAGGGTGGCTTGTCGGATGCCGAGGTTGAGCAGGCCAAGGGCAATGGCTTCCACGCCGCACGCCTTGGGCCGCGGGTGTTGCGTACCGAGACCGCGCCGGTGGTGGCACTGGCGGTGGCCCAGCAGTTGTGGGGTGACTTCTAGGGCCTCTTCGCGAGCAAGCCCGCTCCCACAGTAGTTCTTGGGTGTACACAGCATTTGTGTTCACTGCAAATCCACTGTCGGAGCGGGCTTGCTCGCGAATGCGGTATGTCATTCAACAAGGATGTTGGCTGACCTGACGCCATCGCGAGCAGGCTCACTCCTACAGGGGGACGGTGGCGTGTCTACAGGACATAAAACAGAATCGCCACAAAGTGCAGCAGACTCCCGGCGATCACAAACAGATGCCAGATCCCGTGCGCATGCCGCAACCGGTGATCGAGGGCAAAAAAGATGATCCCCACGGTGTACAACACCCCGCCCGACGCCAGCCAGGCAAACCCCGTCGTACCCAGCGCCGCGATCAACGGCTTGACCGCCACCAGCACGATCCAGCCCATCACCGCATAGATCACGATCGACAGGATCCGCGCCTCCGAGCGTGGCTTGATCTCCTGCAAGATGCCGATCAGCGCCAGCCCCCAGACAATCCCGAACAGCGTCCAGCCCCACGGCCCGCGCAGGGTCACCAGACAAAACGGCGTGTAGCTGCCGGCAATCAGCAGGTAGATCGAAAAGTGATCGACCTTCTGCATGATCGCTTTCTTGCGCCCGCGCACGCTGTGGTACACGGTCGAGGCGCTGTAGAGCACCAGCAAGGTAAAGGCGTAGATCGCTACGCTGACAATTTTCCACGGACTGCCGTCGAGGCTGGCAATCACCAGCATCCACACGCCGCCGATAAACGCTGCCACTGCCCCGACCAAGTGCGTCCAGGCGTTGAGTTTTTCTCCGTGATACATGTGTCACTCACCTCGTTATTCGTCACCGCAGCGCGCAAGGCTCGGGCCTTGAGCGTAAAAGCGCAATGTTTCTGTTCAAAGCCAGGCTGCGATCTTTTGCTCTTCCGGGCACAATCGGCCGACATAAAAAAGAGTCCGCGCCATGCTGATCGACGAAGAATTGACCCTGAAAAAACTCGAGGTGTTCCTCGCCTTCATGCGCACCGGCAATCTGGCGCGCGCCGCTGCCGAGTTGCAGACCAGCAATGTCAGCGTGCACCGGGCGATCCATTCGCTGGAAAGCGCCCTGCGCTGCCCGCTGTTCAAGCACGAAGGCCGCAACCTGACGCCACTGGAAAGCGCCTACGTGCTCGAAGAACGCGCGCAGAAGCTGATTCAGGACGTGGTCGAAAGCGTGCGCCTGACCCGCGAGGCCGCCGGATTCTCCGCTGAACGCTTCAAACTCGGCTCGCTGTATTCGCTGACGGTGAAAACCGTACCGCAACTGATCATGGGCCTGAAGATCCGCCGCAGCGAACTCAACATCGACCTGATTCTCGGCTCGAACATCGACCTGCTGTACAAGCTGAAGAACATGGAAGTAGACGCGATTCTGGTGTCGCTGGACGACACAGTCAGCGATCCGGACTGCGAGCAGATCCCGCTGTTCTCCGACGACATTTTCCTCGCCACGCCGGCAGATTCAAGATTCGCCCAGCGTCAGGAAGTCGATCTGGCGGAAGTGCGCGACGAAACCTTCATCACCCTGACCCAAGGCTTCGCCACCCATCAGGACGGCATCCGGGTGTTCAAGCAGGCGGGGTTCGAGCCGAAGGTGGCGATGCAGGTCAACGACATCTTCACCCTGCTGAGCATGGTCAGCTCGGGGGTCGGTTATGCGTTGCTGCCGGGAAGGATTGCAGCGGTGTACGAGAACCGCGTGAAGCTGATTCCGTTGCAGGAGAAGTACCGCTTGCAGCAGCACATTGGCGTGGTGTTTCTCAAGGCCAAGGAGCGCGATCCGAATCTGCTGGCGTTGCTGGCGGAGTGTCGGATGTATGCCAATCGCCAGGCTGGGGTTTAGATCAAGATCAAGAGCTACCCCCTCACCCCAACCCTCTCCCCCAAGGGGTAGAGGGGGAAAGGGAGCAGATCTTCATGGGTTTCAAGACCTGAGTTCGCCTCAGGACTTTCAAGTCGGCGTACCTCCAATATCCAACTCGGTCGGTTCCCTCTCCCTCCGGGCGGTCCGACGTTTCGGGAGGGCTAGGGTGAGGGGCTTTTGATCTTTAACCCACAATCCCGCGAACAATGAAGAACAACAGCGATGGCCCCAGCAAACAGCCAAGCCCAGTGTGGAACGTAGCGGTCAACGCCCCATAAGGCACCAAGCGCCGATCCGTCGCCGCCAGCCCCGCGGTCACCCCGCTCACCGTCCCGGCCAAACCGCCGAACACCATCGCCGAACGCGGGTTATCCAGGCCCATCCAGCGCGCTGCGACCGGCGTGCCGACCATCACCAGAATCGCCTTGATCAATCCGGTGGCAATCGACAGCGCCATCACATCCGAGGTCGCGCCAATCGCCGCGCCGGTCACCGGCCCGACGATGTAGGTCACCGCGCCCGCGCCGATCGTGGTCATGCTCACCGCATCGCGATACCCGAAGGCCCAGGCCATGCACGCGCCGACAATGAACGGCAGGATGGTCCCGAGCAGCAGCGCGATCACGCCGATCAACCCGGCCTTCTTCGCCTCGGTCGCCTGCACTTCGAACGCCGTGGCGACGATCGCGAAATCACGCAGCATCGCCCCGCCCATCAGGCCGATGCCGGAGAACAGCGTCAGATCCGCCAGGCCTTTCTGGCCGCCAGTCAGGGTGCCGCCGACCCAGGCCAGCACCAGACCGATGACGATGGCAATCGCCGAGCCGTGAATGCGCCCGAAGGTCAGGCGTTTCGAGAGAATCACCGAGACCCACATGATCACGCCGACGAAAGCGAACGCGGTGATCAGGCCGTTGTGTTCCAGACCGTTTTCAATGAGTGCCCACATGTCAGCGACCTCCTACCGGGGTGCCGACCGGAGTGACTTCCACCGGTTCGTCGGGCAACGGTTCGCCCTTGTGGGTGCGGCTGATCAAGGCAATCGTGCAACCACACACCACCACCGAACCGATTGCCGCGAGCACCGCCACCGGGCCACCGTGCAGGGCGGTGACGACGTTCTGTTGCGCGGCCATCGCCACCACCACCGGAATGTACATCGCGCCCCAAAAGCCGACGCCCATCTCGCAATCCTTGGTCATGCCGCCGCGCTTCTGCATCCACAACCGCGCGCAGATCAACAGGATCATGGCGATGCCAACCCCGCCGACGTTGGATTTGACGCCCAGCAACACGCCGAGCATGTCACCCATGATCACCCCTGCCAGCGTACAGATCGCCAGCAGCGCCACACCGTAAATAATCATTGTTGTAGTCCTCAAAGTGCATCGTCGAATGTTGTTTTTGTTGTTCGAAGCCTGAGTCGCGGCGGTTTATGGTTGGCGGCCACCCTCCTCTCGCAACAGCGTCTGCAAGGTGTCCAGACGCGCACTGTCGAAGGCAGTGACCGTGCCCGATTCGAACACCCGGCGCGCCAGCCCGGTCAGCACCGCACCGGGCGGCAGTTCAATCTGTAGCCGCACGCCGCGCTCGTAGGCGCTTTGCACAGTGCCGCGCCAGTCCACCACGCGGCACATGTTGAAGGCGAGGTCGTCGCGCAAGGCATCTGGCTTGACCAGCGGACGCGCGCGGCTGCCACTCAGGTAAGCGATTTTCGGGGTGTTCAGTTCAACGTTGGCAAAGGCTTCGGCGAGGGTTTGCGCCGGTGCTTCCAGCAACGGACAGTGTGACGGCACGCTCACCGCCAGGCGTTTGGCCAGACCGGCGCCACGACTGCGCGCCAGTTCGGCCACCGCTTGCATCGCCGCGTCGCTGCCGGCAATCACCACCTGGTTATCGGCGTTGATGTTGGCCAGGTACACCGGCGACTCCGCACTGTGCACCTGCGCCAGCAGCGTTTCGACGGTGGCTAATTGCAGACCGATGATTGCGGTCATGCCAAAGCCCTGTGGATAAGCCTGCTGCATCAACTCGCCACGCAGGCTGACCAGATGCAACGCGTCGCTGAAGCTCAGCGCCCCGGCGACCACCGCTGCCGGGTACGCACCGATGGACAGGCCGGCGACGTAATCCACCGTGAGTCCGTCTTCCAACAATTGCCGCGACGCCGCGACCCCGGCAATCAACAGGCACAGCTGAACCGCCCGGGTGCTGCGCAACGCTTCAGGCGAATCGAGCAGCGAGACATCTTCACCGAGCACCTCGCTGGCCTCGACCACGGTTTCCCGAGGCAAACGCTGGAGCATGCCCGGTTGCTGGGCGCCTTGGCCGGGGAACACCAGCAGGCTGCTCACGCTGCCTGCTCCTGCGGGTTCCACGGGTCAGCGACCAGACAGGCTTGATGGGCGTTTTTCAGCAGCACCCGTGCAGACCCGCTGGCCCATTCGCGCAACGCGACTGCACCGAACGGCGTCTGCAATTGCATGTCGACCCGGCACACGGCTTGATCAAAAACCGCGACCAGTTTGCGTGCCTGATTACGCGTGATCAGTTGCGGTGTACGCAGAATCAGATCGAGGTCACTGGCCGCGTGCATCGCGGTAAAACCACTGGCCAACTCAAACCCGACACTGCCGCTGACACCCCAGACCCAACCGCAGTCATCAAGCATTGGCCGCAGTTGTTTGAGGGCCTGCATCACTGGCAGATCGCGCTCGCAATCGACATGACAAAGCGCTTCGGGGCTGACCCGACAGGCAATCGAATCGAGCGCCATAAACGCCGCCAGCCGCTGCTCACGCAGCACACCGCGAATGCCCACCGCGACCCAAGCTTCAGCGCTCACCGCGCGCCGCACGACCACCGGTTGCCCGGTAGCCAACGACTCGATTGCCCACTGCGGCGCATCCGCCGGCAACTGCGCCGGGGTCATGCCCCAGAGCAGGTCGTGAGCCAGTGGCATGTTCACCACTGCGCCCTCAGCAGTTCACGCACGCGGCTGGAGGCTTCACGGTTTTTCGCGCCGAGACGGTTGCTCAGGTCAGTGCTGGCGATATCGCCGATGGCCTGTTTCAGGCACTCGGTCACCCGCGCCAGATCCTCCGCCGTCGGCTGCTCGATCTGCTGCACCGACAAGGTTTCCCAGAGCAATCCGAGGCTGGCGTAGCTGTCGATGTCATAGGCCATCGGCGGCACACTGGCGGCCAGCGCTTCCAGTTCCTCAACACTGCGCAGGGTCACGCGCGCCGCGGAGGCCTTGCCCATCGCATGCACCATCACCCCTGGATCGCGCAGGGCAATCAAACGGTTGGCCTGATAACCGTGGGCGAGAAACGCCCCGGACATGGCCTTGCCCACCAGCAGCGCAATCACCGGATGCCCGGCCAAACGGGCGCGGGCATAACTGTCCGCCGCCCCGGCCAGGGCCTGATGAATACCGAGGGCTTCTTCGCGGCGACCGTAAGCCTGGCTCGGTACATCGACGATGGCGATGATCGGGCGCTTCTGCGCTTCGTCGCGATCTGCCGTGATCACGTCATCCACAGCCTTGGCCAGACCCCAGCCCTCGAGCAATCCGACTTCACCGTTGCGAGCCCGTGGGAAACGATTGTCGGGGTCAGCGACCACCGCGATAAAGCGCCCAAGTTCGCCGTCGGCGACCTTCAACGATAGCGGCAAACCTTCGACCGCTTTCGCACCAGCGCTGAGGGCGTTGAACCAGTTCAAACCGCGCACGGAATAACCACTCATGAGCGCTCTCCTTGATACAGATCGCGAACCACCGACGGTTCGATTTGCTTGGCAGTGTCCAAACGGTTCAGGCGTTGCAGAAACCAATCGGCGCGCTGACTGCGCGGCTGGGTTGGCAAGCTTTGTTGCAACAACTCGCCCACCTGCTGACGGATCTGCGCCACATCATCGGCGACATAACGATCCACCAGACCACTGGCGAAACGCTGTTCGCCACCGGTCAGGCTCCAGATGAAGGGCCGGTCGCGGGAGTCGTATTCTTCGATCCCGGCCTCCTGCTCGATCACTTGCGGGCCGTTGAGGCCGAGGCGTGCTTCCTGGGTCACCAGCAAATAGCTGCACAGCGCGGCGGCAATCGACATGCCACCGAAACAGCCGACGCTGCCCGCGACCACACCGACCACCGGTTGGTACCGCTGCAAATCGACAATCGCCGCATGAATATCGGCAATCGCCGCCAGCCCGAGGTTGGCTTCCTGCAAACGCACGCCACCGGTTTCCAGCAGCAACACAGCGCGGGTCGGGATGCCTTTGCGGTTGTCTTCGGCGGCCAGTTCCAGCGCGCCGGCAATCTTCGCCCCGCCGACTTCGCCGAGGCTGCCGCCCTGAAATGCGCCTTCAATTGCGGCGATCACTACCGGCAAACCATCGAGGCTGCCCTTGGCGAGCACCACGCCGTCATCGGCCTGCGGCACCACGCCCTGGCGTTCGAGCCACGGCGACATGACCCGTTGAAACGGGTCGAGCAATTCGCGGAAGGTCCCGGCATCGAGCAAGGCTTTCGCCCGTTGCCGTGCGCCGAGTTCGACGAAGCTGTGTTTGTGCAAAAGCGCTGCGCTGTCAGTCATGGCCGAGCTCCTCGAAACCTTGTTCCAGGCGCAAACGCACCACACCCGGCGTGGCGCCGAAATCGTGAATATCGATGGCCAGCGCTGGCGGCGTGGTGCCGTCGAACATCCGCGCGAACAGATGCTGCCAGCGCTGCTGCGCACCGTTGACCGAGGTCTGCACATTGATCGTCAGCTTGCCGGCCAGACCCGGTTCGATCAGCACTTCCAGATCGCCCGAGCCGACACAACCGACCAGCGCCCGCCCGCGTGGCGGCTGCCCGGCGGGGAATTCAAAGGATAAGGTTTCCATCAAAACGCTCCCTGAAGGATGCCGTCGCGCTCGATACGATCGAGCAACAGCGTGGCGGCGAGCAAGTCGGCGGCGCCACCGGGCGAGGCATTCAATGCGATGAGTTGTTGATCCAGTTCGTGCAGGCGCCGACGTCCGCTGAGGCTGGCGCTGCCGCCAGCGTCGAGCACCGCTTGCGCACCTTGTTGCATGGCCTGCAAACCCTCTTCGCCCGCGCGGTAGAGCACGCAGGTGTCGGCCAGATCGGTCATGATCGCCAGCAGCGCATCGAGCCGGGCGTTCTGCTCGCCGTGGCCGCTGGCGCGGCTGCGTTTGAGTTGCGGCAGGCCACGTTGCAGCACGGACGGGAAGCCAAGTTGCGCTTCTTCGCGGGCACCGCGTGCGCCGTAGCGCAGGGCAACTTGCGCGCCGTGGCTGAGTGGGCGCGGTGCGTGGCGGTCATCGATTAAAGCCAATCGCGCAGCGCGTACGGCGACGGCACTGGCGCCGCTGGATTTAGGTTCCAGTGCCGCGGCGGTGATCAACAACCCCAAGGCCCAAATGGCACCGCGATGGGTGTTCACGCCGTTGGTGGTCGTGAGCATGGCTTGCTCGCCTTCACGGCCGATCCGACCAATCGCTTCGCGCAACGTTGAATCGACTTCGCCGATGTCCACCGCCGCTTCAGCCATTTCCTTGAACGCCGGCCATAACGACAACGCCGAAGCGTGCATCAGGCCCAAGTGCAGATCGGTGTGCGCGCCATTGCCACGCCGGTCGACCAGCGCCGGTTTCGGCGACAGGTCGGCTTCGTCGATCAGCGCATCCACCGCCAGATCGGCCAGGCGTTCGCTCAGGCTCAGGGGTTTCGCTTGCAGATTGAGTGCGTGCATTACCAGCTCCTGAACTTGGCGGGCGGGTTGTAGAGGCCGCCGGACCACTCGACCAGATCGGCCACGCTTTTCGCCGCCAGCAATTCGCGGGTGGCGTCGGTGCGGCGGATGCCGAGGTCTTCAGGCAAGGCGATCAGGCCTTCGCGGCGCATGCGTGCGGTGTCTTTCGGGTTGTGGCGCAGACCGATGGCGGTGACGCCGGCCACCGCTGCGATCATCGCCTGACGCTCTTCCAGCGAGCGCGCCTTGTACAGGTAGGCGATGCCTTCTTCGGTGAGCAGATGGGTAACGTCGTCGCCGTAGATCATGATCGGCGCCAGCGGCATGCCGCTTTTCTTCGCCACTTCCACCGCGTCGAGCGTTTCGACGAAGGTCGGTTTGCCACCCTCCTGGAAGGTCTCGACCATTTGCACCACAAGTTTCTTGCCGCGTTCGAGCATCGGTTGCTGCGCGTCGTCGTGGCGCATGTCGAGCCACGCCGGGGTGCCGTGACGGCGACCGCGCGGGTCGTGGCCCATGTTCGGCGCGCCGCCGAAACCGGCGAGGCGGCCACGGGTCACGGTCGAGGAATGGCCGTCGCCATCGACCTGCAATGTTGCGCCGATAAACAGATCGACCGCGTACTGCCCCGCGAGTTGGCAGAACATCCGGTTGGAACGCAGCGAGCCGTCGCGCCCGGTGAAGAACACGTCCGGGCGTGCGGCGATGTAGTTTTCCATGCCCAGTTCGGTGCCGAAGCAATGCACGCTTTCGACCCAGCCGCTCTCGATCGCCGGGATCAACGTCGGGTGCGGGTTGAGCGTCCAGTTGCGGCAGATCTTGCCTTTGAGGCCGAGGGATTCACCGTAGGTCGGCAGGATCAGCTCGATGGCGGCGGTGTTGAAACCGATGCCGTGGTTGAGCGACTGCACGTTGTGTTTTTCGTAGATCCCGCGAATCGCCATCATCGCCATCAACACGTGCACCGGTTTGATGTGCCGTGGGTCGCGGGTGAACAGCGGTTCGATGTAGAACGGTTTGTCAGCGACCACGACGAAATCGACCCACGAGGCCGGGATGTCCACGCGCGGCAGTTCGCTGACGTCGTCGACCAATTGGTTGACCTGGACAATGACGATGCCGTCGCTGAACGCGGCCGGTTCGATCAGTGCCGGGGTGTCTTCGGTGCTGGGGCCGGTGTAGATGTTGCCGGCGCGGTCGGCCATGAACCCGGCCGAGAGCACGACGTTGGGGATCAGGTCCACCACCAGCCGCGCGTAGAGTTCGATGTAGGTGTGAATCGCGCCGATTTCCAGCAGGCCGTCTTCGAGCAACTGGCTGATGCGCAGGCTCTGGGTGCCGGCGAAGGAGAAATCGAGCTTGCGGGCGATGCCGCGTTCGAACAGATCAAGGTGCTCGGAGCGACCGACGCTGGGCATGATCATGTGCAGATCATGCAGCTTGGCCGGATCGGCTTTGGCCAGCGAACGGGAAAGGAAATCCGCCTGTTTCTGGTTGTTGCCCTCCAGCACCACACGGTCGCCGGGATGGATCAACGCTTCAAGCGCCGCGACGATCTTGTCGCTGGGCAACACCACACCATCGGCCAGCCCGCGCACCTTGTCGAGACGCCGCTGCTTCTCGTCACGCCGCCGCGTCCAGCGCGAGTCGGGGGAAATTGTTGTTGTCATGCTCACTCCACGGGGTTCGCTGTCGTGGAGCCAAGGTAGGCGTGTGAGCGGGGCGCATCAATCAAGCGCGGTGGTGAATCATTACGGTCAGCGTAATGGTTGAGCAATGGGGGAGCTCAAGCACGAGATAGCAAACCCTCAGGACTAAAAGCAGCGGTTTTAATTGCCAAACACATTAACGAACTGTCAGTTCTTACAGGTTCAGCATTAGACGATTACTGCTAAAAAGGACTCACGCCCCTGTTGGGTTCTCATCCAAAAGTTACTCGTCATAAATTCGAATGACGAAGGGAGATTGAAATGGCCGACATCAAGGATCCCAAAAACACAATTGTCATGGAGACAACTCAAGGCAAAGTCTGGATTGAGCTTTTCCCCGATCTTGCGCCCAATCATGTTGAACGCATCAAGAAACTGACGCAGGAACACTATTATGATGGTTGCAATTTCCATCGAGTCATTGGTGGTTTCATGGCTCAGACTGGATACCGTAGCGACAAACACTTCGGGAGCGGCTACGGTTTTCTCAAGTCCGAATTTTCGAAAAGTAAACACCTTCGGGGCACTTGCTCGATGTCTAGGAAATCCGACCCTGACTCGGCGGATTGTCAATTTTTCATTTGTTTTGAGGACTCTCCTGTTTCGGACGGGCAGTACACGGTTTGGGGAAAGGTCATCGAAGGAATGGAGAATATCGACCGGCTCGAGCGTGGCGATCCTGTGAGAAATCCTGACAAGATCATATCGATGAAGATTGTCGAAGACCCTGTCGTAACTCCAGGTCGGAATCAAGACGAAGATATCGATCCAGAAACGAAGTTGATCAAGCAACAAACCGTGCAACAGTCCTCCACTTCTGTCTTAGGGCCAACCAAACAATTACCAGTAGATGTTCTGAAATAGCTTCAATAAAAAGCCTGTAGGAGCTGTCGAGTGCAACGAGGCTGCGATCTTTTGATCTTCAGGATCAAGATCAAAGGATCGCAGCGTGCCGCAGCTCCTACAGAGGAACGCATTCCAAATGTGGGAGCGAGCCTGCTCGCGAAGGGGCCGGTGAGATCACCACATCACTCAGTCAGTCGGCACCAGCCTGTCCAATACGCGATTGACTGCCATTTCCGCCACCATCACCACCTGAGCAATACCCTGCAACGTCTTGCGGTGCGAGCCTTCAACCAGCGCCGCATGATTGTTGAGCATGACCGTGGCCGAGCCGAGGGATTCACTGGCGTCGGCCAGCAGGGATTCGCTGTCGGCGTCGGGGTTGGCCATGTACAGCGTGTTGGGGGTGTAGGGCGTGGCCATGAGGTCGGGTTTTGGCGGGCCGAGGTAATGGTCGAGGGCGCGCTCGGCGGCTTCGTGAAATTTCTTTGATTCGGGGGCTTCGTAGGGGGATGCCGTGTCTGTGGACGGCGGGTTTGGCGTTACTTTGAACATGGGGATAAGCCTCTATTAGGCCGCACCATCCCGCTGCTAAACGATAGGGTGGCGGCTATGCGCAAGTTAGCAGACCGGTCAATCCCCAACCCGGCGCACCCGAAGGTGCCATGCGCACAGCCACCATCAAGCGCAGGCGAATGCCTGACTGGATGAATCTCGTGCACCGGGGAAAGGACAAGCCGGGCTGCTAAACCCGATCACTGGGAATCAGTGACGCAATCAAGTTACGCAGCCTGCCGAGGGCGCACAAGCCGGCGGATTCTGGTGCATGCGTAGGCAGTGGCGCAAGGATTTGTAGGCTGGTGAGGCGTAACACTGAGTGTCTTTAAACAGCTGTGCTGAATGGTGTTTATTGCGCTGTAGAAATTGAGGGTTTGTCTGTCGGATCAGAGTGAAGCGACTGGCGCCTTCGCGAGCAAGCTCGCTCCCACAGGGGATCTGTGTCGTGTCCAAAATCTGTGTTCACTGAAGTTCCAATGTGGGAGCGGGCTTGCTCGCGAAGAGGCCAGTCAGGCCACTGAAGACTCCGGATCAGTGGATAAGTCCGGCATCCACCAACAACTGCTCCAACCCCAACAAATCCGGCACCTTCGCCACCTGCTCCCCCACTTGCACCGCCGCCTGCTCCAGCGCACACAGCGGCACATCGACATAACTCAACTGACTGTCGAGCTTGTACGAACGCGGGATCCCCTGCACCAGCAGCGCAATGAATTTCAGCTGTGGCAAGCCGCCAAGTGCGTTGAGGATGACGATCCGCGCGCGTTCGCCGATGACGATTTTCTGCCCGCAGGCCGACTCGAAACTCAGCAGCGGAATCTGCCGTTCACGCCAGCTCACCCGCCCCAGATACCACGGCGGGGTGTCGAGGTCGAAGGCGCTGGCCTGGTAGTCGATCAGTTCGGCGACGGCGACGTTGGGCAGGATCAGGTTGCGGTCGGCCAATGGCAGCAGCAGGCCGGTGAGTTGGCTGGTGCGCGCGTTGTGGCGGCGCTCATGCATGTTTCTTGCTCCAGTGGGCAATGCTTTCGAGCAGCACCGATTCCTGATACGGCTTGCCGAGGTAGTCGTTGACGCCGATGGCCATCGCGCGGTCGCGGTGCTTCTGCCCGGTGCGCGAGGTGATCATGATGATCGGCAGGTGCTGCAGGCGTTCGTCATTGCGTACCTGGGTGGCGACTTCGAAGCCGTCCATGCGCGGCATTTCGATGTCGAGCAGCATCAGGTCGGGCATGTGCTCTTCGAGCAGCAACATGGCGTCGACACCGTCCTTGGCGGTCAGCACGTTCATGCCGTGGCGTTCGAGCAAACGGCTGGTGACCTTGCGCACGGTCACCGAGTCGTCGACCACCAGTACCAGCAACGGCTTCTGCGGTTCGCTGTCGATTTCCGCCTGCGCCGGACGCTGTGCAACCCGCGCCTGCATCGCGCGGATCGGTGCGAGCAAATCAAGAATCAGCACCACCCGGCCATCGCCGAGAATCGTCGCCCCGGACACGCCCTGCACTGCCGCGAACTGCTGGCCGAGGCTCTTGACCACGATCTCCCGGGTGCCAGCCATCGCATCGACCTGCACCGCGATGTGCCGGTCATTGCACTGCACCAGCAGCACCGGCAACGGCAGGCTCTGGCCGAGCAGTTTCGGGCGTGGCGCGGTTTTCAGCAGCTCGCCCAGATAGCACAGTTCGTAGCGCTGACCGGCGTAGTGATAGCTCGGCGGATCGTTGCGGTAGTGCCCTTCCAGATCATTCGGCAACACCCGGACGATGCCTTCGATGGTGTTCAGCGGAATCGCGTATTGATCCTCGCCGCATTGCACCATCAGCGCGCGGTTGACCGACACGGTGAACGGCAGACGAATGCGGAAGTGCACGCCCTGCCCCGGCACCGAATCGATGCTCATGGTGCCGCCGAGCTGGCGGACTTCCTCATGAACCACGTCCATGCCAACGCCGCGCCCGGAAATCTGGGTGATCTTTTCCGCCGTGGAGAACCCCGGCTGCAGGATGAATTGCAGCACGTCGCGGTCGCTGATCTCGGCGTCCGGTGCCAGCAGGCCGCGCTTGATTGCCTTGCGCCGCACCGCGTCCAGCGGCACTCCGGCGCCATCGTCACGAATATCGAAAACGATGTCGCCACCCTCGCGGGTCAGGTCCAGCGTAATCGTACCCTGCGCCGGTTTGCCCGCCGCCAGCCGCACTTCGGCCGACTCCAGACCATGGTCGACGGCGTTGCGCAGCATGTGCTCCAGCGGCGCGGCCATGCGCTCCAGCACGTTGCGATCCATCTCGCCTTCGGCGTTGCCGATGATGAACGCGACATCTTTGTTCAGCTCTTCGGCGACCTGACGCACGATGCGTTTCAGGCGCGGCAGCATGCGTTCGAACGGCACCATGCGCGTACGCATCAGGCCTTCCTGCAACTCGGTGTTGATCCGCCCCTGTTGCTGCAACAGGTTCTCGGCGTCGTGGTTGCGGCGGTCGAGGGTTTCCTTGAGATCGAGCAAGTCGGAGGCGGATTCGAACAGCGCCCGCGACAGTTGCTGCAACTGTGAATGGCGGTCCATTTCCAGCGGATCGAATTCTTCGTAGCCGAGGCGTTCGGCATCGACTTGCTGACGGCTGAGAATCCGCCCCTGGGTTTCGGTGTCGAGCCGGCGAAGCTGATCGCGCATGCGTTCGATGGTGGTTTCCATCTCGTTCAGCGCGGTTTGCGCATCGCTGACTTGCTGCTCGATACGCCCACGGAAAATTGAGGTTTCCCCAGCCAGATTGACCAGCTCATCGAGCAGTTCGGCGGAGACCTTGACCATGTCCGCGCCGGCATCAGCGGCGGGTGCCGCAGGCTCGGTCTTGGCCGGAATCGGTTGCAGCGGTGGCGTGTCGAGAGTCACCGGGTGGCTGAAATTCTGGATCGCATTGATCAGCCGATCCGCCGGTGGGCATGGCTGCCCGGCACGCACGCCATCAAGCATTTGCGCCAGCCGGTCATGCCCGCGCTGCACCAGCGCGAACAGTTCGGCGGACGGTTGCAGCACGCCGGTAGCGAGGCTTTCGTAAAGGTATTCGAGCTCATGGGCGAGGTCGCCGATCGGGCCGATCTCGACCATCCGCGCGCCGCCCTTGAGGGTGTGCAGATCGCGCAGCAGGGTTTCCACTTCCTGGCGATTGCCCGGCTCTGCCTGCCAGCGCAGCAGCGCCGCGCCGGAGCTTTCGATGATGTCGAAACCTTCTTCAAGGAAGATTTCCAGCAGCTCCGGATCATGCGCCGCGCTGTCGTGTTCAGCCGTCGGCTGCGCCGTTTCGGGACTGCCGGACTGGCCCTGGCGGAACTGGCGGATCGCTTCGATCAGGTCTTGCGCCGGGGTCAGCGCCTGGTGGTTCTGCAACTGTTCGAGCAACTGCGCCAAGCGGTCGTGACTTTTGTGCAGCAAGCGCCCAAGCAGCTCGCTGTAACTGTGGCGACGATCCACCAGACCTTCATAAAGACTTTCCAGCTCATGGGCCAGATCGCCGATGGCATCGACTTCGGCCATCCGCGCGCCGCCCTTGAGGGTGTGCAAATCGCGCTGCAACGATGACAGCGGCGCAGCGTTGTCCGGGTCGCTCACCCAACGCTGCAAGGCCTGACCGGCACTGTCGAGAATATCCACCGCTTCTTCGAGGAAGATTTCAACGATCTCGTCGTCGGGTGCGGTCTCGGCATTGGCGTGGGCGAGTTCGGCGGTCGCGGCGCCCAGTTCGCTGATGCTCAAGGTGCGGCTGCCGTCGCTGCGAATCAGCCCCATCGCCGTCGGGTCGAGGCTTTCATCGAGCAGTTCGTGCAGGGCGCGGACGCGCTGCGGCTGTGGGGTGATTTCCTGGCCTGCAGCCAGTTCGTCGAGCATGTTGATCAACGCTTCGTGGGCGTTCTGCGCCTCCTGGAAAAACCTGTCGCTGACCGCCAGGCTGCTTTCTTCGACGGCGCCATAGAGGTCGAGCAAGGCTTCGCACAACACGTCCACCGGCAGCAGATCAGCGAGGTGCGCGCCTTCGCCAAGGGTGGTCAGTTCGTCCAGCAGCGCGCTGAGTTCCTGACGCTCGCCGGGGTGTTGTTGCCAACGCTGCAACAGGCTTTCGGCGTCGAGCAGGATGTCCATGCCCTGGGCGAGGAAGTTGTTGATCAGTTGCGCATCGCGCTTGATCCGCAGACCGGTGTTCGGCGCGTTGAGGATCGCTTCCAGGCGCTCGGCCAGCAGCGTTTCGGTGCGTTTGATCAGCGACTGCGCACCGACAATCGGCGCCAGCGGATCGTGCTTGAGCTGGCGCAGACCGACGCGGAACAGGCCTTCGGCTTCGAGGAGCAATTCCACTTCATCGAGATCCAGCGGCAACTGATGCGCCTTGAACTCGCGCGCCAACTTATCCAGCGGCGCCGCCAGTTCGGCAATCGGCAACACGCCGGCCATCGACGCACTGCCCTTGAGCGTGTGCAAGGCGCGTTGCAATTCGTCGCTGGCCGGCAGCGGCACATGCTCGGCGGCCTGATCGAGGAAGCGGTTGAGGCTGGCGAGGTGGGTTTCGGCCTCGTTGCGGAAAATCTCCAGCAACAGCGGATCGAGGGCCGCCACATCATCGACGTCTTCGGCCGCCAGCGGCTCGACACCTTTGGCCAGCGCATGCGCGCGGGCCGCCAGTTGATCGACATCGCTGCGTTGACGCTGGCGGTGCGTGGCGAATTCGCTGATCAGTTCCGGCAGCAGCAACACTGTGTCGGTGAGCAACTGCTGCACCTGCGCGCTAGGTTCGACGCTGTGTTCCAGCACGCGGTTGAGCAGGTTTTCCACGGCCCACGCCAGCTCGCCAAGGATCAATGCGCGCACCATGCGCCCGCTGCCCTTCAAGGTATGAAAGGCCCGACGCAATTCAGTCAGTGCGGCGCGGTCATGGGTGTCGGCCGTCCAGCGCGGCAGGTATTCGTGCAGAACCTCGAGCACCTCGTCGGTCTCTTCGAGGAATACTTCGCGCAGTTCATCGTCCACCGGTTCTTCATCGGCGGGCGGCGGCATCAGGTTGCCGGGGGTGATCAAGGCCGGCGGATTGACCGCCGACACCGGGCTGGCCAGCACCTCGGCCAGCGACTTCACGGTCTCGGGGTCATCCAGTGCCTGCAGGTCCTGCATCACCAGCGCTTCGCTGGGGCTGAGTACATCGTCGAGCAGCGGCACGTGCTGCTCATGTGGAAAGAACCCCAGGCTGGCGAGGCTTTTCTGTGCAACATCCAGCAATTGTTCATTCGGCGCTTGCGGGTCGTCGCTCAGGCGTTCGAGGTAATACTCGAGGCTGCTGATGACGTCGGCGAGATGATCCAGTTGCTGCCAGCCCGGCTCGTGCGGATCCAGCAGCAGGTGTTCGCGAATAAAGCTGTTGCAGGCCTCGACCAGACTCGCCGCGCGGCTCAGCGGAATCATCGCCAGCGCGCCGCGCACCTGGGTCAGCAGTTCCGGCAGCGGTTGCAGTTGCTGGCGATCCCAGTCGGCGTCGATGTAGTCGACGATCATGTCCTTGGCCTGTTGCAGGCAGATGCGTGCTTCCTTGATCACGATCTGATGGATCTGCGTCAGATCAGTGGTCGGCAGGCGCGCGTCTTCGGGGCTTTCCGGCTCTACGGTGCCGACCATTCCGGCGAGGTTGGCTTCGACGTAAAGCAGCGCGCCGGCAACGTCCATCAGGGTCGCGTCGTTCGGTTCGCGCTGGCCCTGGACGAGGCTGAGTACCACCGCCAGTTGATCGATGATGACTTTGCGCGGCTGGCCGAAACCGAGCACCGCGAGGGTGTCGGCGATCTGCCGCAGCGGCGCCAGCAGACTCTCCAGATCGGAGGTGTGCTGACGGTCGCTGCGCACGAACAGGTCGAGGCGTTCCTTGACCCGCACCAGTTCTTCGCACAATGCCGCCAGCACCGAGCGCATCGCATCGCGGTCGGGACCGGCCAGACGCGCGCGTTCTTCGTCGACCATCGCGCTGTCGGGCAACGCGTCGTCCAGGGAGTAGCGATCTTTCATGGTCAGCATCTGCCCGGTGGGATGTTCGGCTTTGGCAATATAGAACAGCAGGCTTTTCAGCAGCTCCGGCGGGGGCGGCTGGTTGAGGCCGCGCATGCCCTGTTCGAGCAGGCGCTTGAGCTCCTTGTCGGCGTCCTTGAACAGACTGCGCAGCGCCGGACTGTTGGCGATGGCGCCTTCGCGCATGCCTTCGACCAGGGCTGAAGCGACCTGCCACAGCGGACTCAACGGCGCGTCAAAGCTCAGCGCTTCGAGGCGCTGGAAGACTTTCGCCAGGTATTCGAGGTGGGTCTGGTCATCCTGCTCGCGCAGCAAACCGACCAGCGCCATTTGCAGCATCTGGCGCCATTTGCGCAGCACATTGGGCAGGTCGGGAGGCTCCAGCGCGGCCAAGGCTTGTGCGCTCAACGGCGGCAAATCCGGCAAGGGCGGGCTGAACAGGCTGGTTTCCGAGAGCAGGCTGTCGCCGCGCGCACTGCGCAAATCGTTGATCAGCGGCAGCACCACCAGCGGCAGGTCGCGGCGGGCGCTCTGCACGCGATCGAGGTAGATCGGCAATTGCCCGAGGGCTTGCAGCAGCAGGTGCAGGGCTTCGTCACGATGGCTGACGCGCTCCTGCTGCAAGGCTTCGACCAGATGCTCCATCTCTTCGGCGAGCAAAGCGGCGCCGTAGAACTCGACCATCTGCAGGCTGCCGTGCACCTGATGAATATACGTCAGACACTCGTCCAGCCCCGGTGAGGCCTGCGGATCATCGAGCACGGCTTCAATCGCCTGATGCGCCTGCCTCAGCGTTTCGGCAATTTCACCCTTGACCCATTCGAGGGCCACGTAGTCGTGCCGGTCACCCATAACCACTCCACTCACGCCTTGTCCGTCGCGGACGCCGACGGCAAGGTGAAACCGGATACCGAACGGCGCAGCTGACTGGCCATCTTCGCCAGATTGCCGATGCTCTCGGCGGTGGCGGTCGAGCCGGATGACGTCTGCGTGGTGATCTGCTGGATCACGTTCATCGTCATGGAAATCTGCCCGGCCGAAGAGGTCTGCTGCTGCGCCGCATTGGAGATGCTTTGAATCAGCGCGGCAAGGGTCTTCGATACGCCTTCGATTTCTTCCAGCGCCACTCCGGCATCCTGCGCCAGTCGCGCGCCGCGCACCACTTCGGTGGTGGTCTGCTCCATGGAAATCACCGCTTCGTTGGTGTCAGCCTGAATCGCCCGCACCAGGGTCTCGATTTGCCGGGTGGCGGCGGACGAACGTTCGGCCAGTCGCTGCACTTCGTCGGCGACCACGGCAAAACCGCGTCCGGCATCTCCGGCCATCGAGGCCTGAATCGCCGCGTTGAGCGCGAGGATGTTGGTCTGGTCGGCAATGTCGTCGATCAGGCTGACGATGTCGCCGATTTCCTGCGACGACTCGCCCAGGCGCTTGATGCGCTTGGCGGTGTCCTGGATCTGCTCGCGGATGTTGTCCATGCCGTGGATGGTGTTGTGCACCACCTCGTTGCCCTTGTTGGCGATTTCCACCGAGCGCTCGGCCACCGCCGACGACTCGGCGGCGTTGGCCGAGACCTGATCGATGGACTGGGCCATGTCGCTGATCGCGGTCGAGGCTTCGGAAATCTGCTGCGCCTGATGTTCCGAGGCCTGGGCCAAGTGCATCGCGGTGGCCTGGGTTTCCTGCACAGCGGCGGCGACCTGGCCGGCGGTGAGGTTGATGGTCGCGACCAGATCGCGCAGTTGATCGACCGAGTAGTTGATCGAATCGGCGATGGTCCCGGTGAAGTCTTCGGTCACCGAGGCGGTCACGGTCAGGTCGCCGTCGGCGAGGTCTTCGATCTCATCGAGCAGGCGCATAATCGCGTTCTGATTGCGTTCGTTCTTCTCGGCGGTCTCACGCAACTGGCGATTGGTTTCACGAACCATGACCATGCCGATCAAGATGATCGAGGCCAGCGCCAGCAAGCCCAGCACGTAGCCGCCGATGGTGTCGGTGCTGCGCCCACCGGCAAGGTTTTCGAAACCGCTGGCGAGGTGCGAGGCTTCGTCGAGCAGGGTCTGCGACAGGCTGAAAATGTTGCTCGCCGACTCCCGGACCTTGAACAGTTCCGGTGAGGTTTCAAGGATTTCGTCCACGGAGCCGGAGACGAACTGGAACAGCTCGGAAATTTCACTCAGCCGCGCACGGGCGTCGCGGTCTTCAACCTGGCTGATCTTCAGGGTCGGGTTGCCCTGCAACATGCCGTTGAGCACCTGGCCGAAACGGGTGGCATCGCGGCCAAAAGCGTCGGCAGCCTGCTGCGAGTTTTCGTCACCGGCCAGCACGGTGTTGACCGCGCCGAGAATGCGTTCAGCGAGCAGCGATTGGCGCTGGGCCATCGCCACTTGCGCTGCCGGGGCGCCGCGTTGCAGAAGGATCTCGACGACTTTTTCGTATTCGATCTGCAACTGCGGCACGGTTTCGGCCAGCGTCGCGGCGACTTGATGCAGCGAGAGCACGGTCTGTTCGCTGGAGAGAATCGCATCGGTATTTTTCAGCAGGCGTTCCCAGTCCAGCTGCACCGCGCGCATTTCCGGGCGCACGCTGGCCGGCGCGGGTGGCAGGCCGGTGGCCGGATCGCCCTTCTTCAGGTAACCCCAGCGCTGGGCGAAATCGTTACGCGCATCGCTCAGCAACTTGAACGCGGCGGCCTTGCCGGCGGCGGCTTCGGTGGCGTTCTTGGCAATCCGCTGCGACAGCACGCGCAGCTCACCGGCGTGGCCGATGTACTGCTTGTCGTAGTTGGCCTGGGTGTTGAGGTAGGCGAAGTTGGCGAACAGCAGCATGATGAACACGATCAGTGCGATGAACAGCACAATGATCTGCGAACGACTGCGCGACCCTTCCGCCGATTTGCCTGTTTTTGCTTTTGTCATCGGTCCTCGCCTATGAAACCTGCCACGGTCCACTGTGGGATTTGTGGTGAGGGGATTTATCCCCGATGGGTCGCGCAGCGGCCCCAAAACTGAGTTGTATCTGGCACATCGCGAATGCAGGTTTTGGGTTGGCTTCGCCAACCATCGGGGATAAATCCCCTCGCCACAGACCCCCACCCCATAGATTTATGGTGCTTCGGTTATATCGCGACGCTCATGAACACCGGCGATTTGGCCAGTGCAAACAGGCTGAACACCCGCCAGTTCTGCTCGCGCCGGAAATAGCCTTTGACGAACTCCGCCTTGGAGCCCTGGCGCTTGCTGATCGAGATCGGCTCGAAGCTGTCCTGCTCGAAGTGCTGCAAACCGAACACCTCATCCACCAGCAACCCGGCAAACACGTCGTTGTGCTCCACCACCAATACCCGCCGCTGTTTGCGCAGCGGCGACAGCTCATGGCCGAAGAATCCGCACAGGTCCATGATCGGCAGCAAGCGCCCACGCAGGTTAGCCACCCCTTTGACCCACGGCTTGACCCCGGGCAACTGAGTGCAGCGCGGTTCGTGCAGCACTTCGCTGACTTCGCCCATTGGCGTCACGTACCAGTGCTCGCCGAGGCGAAAGCCGATACCGCTCCAGCGATCCTGACGGCCGGCTTGCGACGGCAGGTCCGCCGCCAGCAGGCGGCAGCGCTGGTCGATCTGCCACAGCAGCTCGAACGCGGTCAGCGACTGGTTCATGGCGGCGCGATCAACCGGCCAGCACGTTGTTCAAGGTCTTGATCAGGGTGTCTTCTTCGACCGGTTTGGTCAGGTAATCCTTCGCGCCCTGGCGAGTACCCCAGACCTTGTCGGTTTCCTGATCCTTGGTGGTGATGATGATCACCGGAATATGGCTGGTCTCGGCATCCTTGGTCAGTTGCCGGGTGGCCTGGAAGCCATTGAGGCCGGGCATGACGATGTCCATCAAGACCGCGTCGGGCTTTTCCTGACGGGCCAGGGCCACGCCGTCGGCGCCATTTTCGGCCTTGAGCACTTCATGGCCGTGCTTTTCGAGCATGCCGGTGAGTTTGTACATTTCAGTCGGCGAATCATCGACGATCAGGATACGTGCCATGGTCTTCCCCATTTTTCTTGTCGACATCCGGCCCGCTGGCCGAGCGTCACTGTACGTGTCTTACTGCGGCAAAACGGCGGCAAAGCCCGGAACGTGGGCCTGAATCGCGTCGAGCAGTTCTTCCTTGCTGAAAGGCTTGGTCAAAAATTGATCAGAACCGACAATCCGCCCCTTGGCCTTGTCGAACAGCCCGTCACGCGACGACAGCATGATCACCGGCGTGGCCTTGAACGCACTGTTGTTCTTGATTAAAGCGCAGGTCTGATAACCATCCAGACGCGGCATCATGATGTCGACAAAAATGATCCCGGGGTGGTGGTCGGCGATCTTCGCCAAAGCGTCAAAACCATCAATCGCCGTGATGACTTCGCAGCCCACATTTTTCAACAGTGTTTCGGCGGTGCGACGAATCGTTTTCGAGTCATCGATCACCATGACCTTCAAGGCGCTGGACTGCTGTTCCATAAGGGGGCTCTACCGTCGCCTTTGCGAATCAAATTGTCCGTTTTGCAATGAGTAATGGCTGGAAACCCTTGATGCTCAAGGGCCAGCACGATATGCCAGCCTTTTTAGCACAGTCTCCAGATGCAATCTATCGACGGGTTTTTCCTTGACCGAAAACCCGCCCGGCGCCACTCTGGCGGCACTTTTTCAATACCGATCCGGTAGCCAATTTTCGAGGAAAACCCAATGAGCGTTCGCGTCGGGATTGTCATGGACCCTATCGCCAGCATCTCCTATAAAAAGGATAGCTCGCTGGCCATGCTGCTGGCCGCGCAGAAACGTGGCTGGGAACTGTTCTACATGGAGCAGCGCGACCTGTATCAGGCCGAAGGTCAGGCCCGGGCGCGCATGAAGCCGCTGAAAGTCTTCGCCAACCCGGAAAAATGGTTCGAACTCGACGCCGAGCAGGACAACCTGCTGAGCGATCTGAACGTGATCCTGATGCGCAAGGATCCGCCGTTCGACATGGAGTTCGTCTACTCCACCTACCTGCTGGAACAGGCGGAAACCGCCGGCGTGCTGGTGGTCAACAAGCCGCAGAGCCTGCGCGACTGCAACGAAAAACTGTTCGCCACGCTGTTCCCGCAGTGCACCCCGCCAACCGTGGTCAGCCGCCGCGCCGATGTGCTGCGCGAATTCGCCGCCAAGCACGGTGACGTGATCCTCAAGCCGCTGGACGGCATGGGTGGCACTTCGATTTTCCGCCACCGCGCCGGCGATCCGAACCTGTCGGTGATCCTCGAAACCCTGACCGCCCTCGGCAATCAGCAGATCATGGGCCAGGCCTACCTGCCGGCAATCAAGGACGGCGACAAACGCATCCTGATGATCGACGGCGAGCCAGTGGATTACTGCCTGGCGCGGATTCCGGCCCAAGGCGAAACCCGTGGCAACCTCGCGGCCGGTGGTCGTGGCGAAGCGCGGCCGCTGACCGACAAGGATCGCTGGATCGCCGCTCAGGTCGGCCCGACTCTGCGCGAGAAAGGCCTGCTGTTCGTCGGTCTGGACGTGATCGGTGAAAACCTCACCGAAATCAACGTCACCAGCCCGACCTGCATCCGCGAAATCGACAACGCTTTCGGTACCGACATCGGCGGCCTGCTGATGGACGCGATCGACAAGAAGCTGCAAGCCGCCGGCAAAAAGCCGCAAGCTTGACGTGTGTCACATGCAGCTTGTCGCTTGAAGCGTGAAGCCCAAGGCGTGAAACCAACATTGCGTTATCATGCGCAGCCTCTGAAAAACGCGATGTTGGTTTTCTTGTCATGACCCTCCCGTCCGATCTGCCCGCAGAACTCGCCCATCGTGGCGTGCGCCCGGCCGATCGCCTCGGATTTACCCTGTTTCTCGCGGCGCTGATTCATTTGGCGCTGCTGCTCGGTGTCGGCTTTACCATGGTCGAGCCCAAGCAGATCAGTAAAACCCTGGAAATCACCCTTGCCACCTTCAAGAGCGAAACCAAGCCGAAAAAGGCTGATTTCCTCGCTCAGGAAAACCAGGAAGGCAGCGGCACCCTGGACAAGAAGGCGATCCCCAAGACCACCGAGGTCGCGCCGTTCCAGGACAATCAGGTCAAGAAAGTCACCCCGCCCCCGGCCGCCAAACCGGAAGTGCGCGAAGCCGCGCCCAAGGCTGCGGTGACCACGGTGGCGCCGAAACAGCAAAAGGCGCCGACCAAAAAAGAAGAAACCAGGACCGAGACCAAACCTGCGGTCAACGCGCCGACGTTCGACAGCTCGCAGCTGTCCAGCGACATCGCCAGCCTCGAAGCGGAACTGGCCAACGAACAGCAACTGTACGCCAAGCGCCCGCGCATTCACCGTTTGAGCGCCGCCTCGACCATGCGCGACAAGGGTGCCTGGTACAAGGACGACTGGCGCAAGAAGGTCGAGCGCATCGGCAACCTCAATTACCCGGAAGAAGCGCGGCGCAAGCAGATCTACGGCAACCTGCGGCTGATGGTCTCGATCAACCGCGACGGCTCGCTGTATGAAGTGCTGGTGCTCGAATCCTCCGGCCAGCCGCTGCTGGATCAGGCCGCGCAGCGCATCGTCCGACTGGCGGCACCGTTTGCGCCGTTTACCGGCGATCTGTCGGATATCGACCGACTGGAAATCATCCGCACCTGGAAATTCGCCCGGGGCGACAAGCTTTCCAGCAACTGACCGCCGGCATACAGGTTTTTTGTGGTGAGGGGATTTATCCCCGATCGGCTGCGAAGCAGTCGCAAAACCAGCATGCGCGGTATGTCAGGCATATCACGTCAATGGATTCAGGGCCGCTTCGCGCCCCATCGGGGATAAATCCCCTCACCACAAAGGTTCAGCTTCAACAATGGATCTGCGTTGTTCTCTGATCCCCAGCTTGTCAGTTCGCCCCTTGAACGCCACACTATCGCTCATGAAAAACGTCAGCCCCAGCTACCTCAAGCATCACTTCCTGATCGCCATGCCACACATGGCCGACCCGAACTTTGCCCACACCTTGACCTACATCGTCGAGCACACGGCCAATGGCGCCATGGGGCTGGTGGTCAATCGACCGCAAGAGCTGAATCTGGCTGACATCCTCGAGCAATTGCGCCCGGACATCGACCCGCCAGCGCTGTGCCAGCATGTGCCGATCTTCATTGGTGGCCCGGTGCAGACCGATCGCGGTTTTGTCCTGCACCCGGCGGGCAAGTCCTTTCAGGCCACCGTCGAGCTGGACGGTGATCTGGCGCTGTCTACCTCCCAGGACGTGCTGTTCGCCATCGCCGACGGCGTGGGCCCGGCGAAAAGCCTGATTGCCCTCGGCTATGCCGGTTGGGAAGCCGGGCAACTGGAGGCCGAACTGGCCGACAACGCCTGGCTGACCTGCCCGTACGACGCCGACATCCTGTTCAACACCAGCAGCGAACTGCGTCTTGAGGCGGCGGCCCGGCACCTGGGGATCAACCTCAGCCTGCTGACCAGTCAGGCGGGGCACGCCTGATGGCCCTGCGCCTGATTCTCGGCTTCGACTACGGCACCAAACAGATCGGCGTTGCGGTCGGCCAGGTGATTACCGGCCAGGCCCGCGAGCTGTGCACCTTGAAAGCGCAGAACGGCGTGCCCGACTGGAATCAGGTCGAAGCGCTGTTCAAGGAATGGAAACCCGACGCCGTGGTGGTCGGCCTGCCGCTGAACATGGACGGCACGCCCAGCGAGATGTGCCTGCGCGCGGAGAAATTCGCTCGCCGTCTCAATGGCCGCTTCAATGTGCCCTTCTATACCCACGACGAACGCCTGACCACCTTTGAAGCCAAGGGTGTGCGACTGGTGCGTGGCGGGCAGAAAGGCAGTTACCGCGACAACCCGGTGGACGCCATCGCCGCCGCCCTGCTGCTGCAAGGCTGGCTCGACGAAAACACTGCATTGTTTGAATCCTGACAAGCGCTTCGGCGCTTTTCTTTTGAGTGATAACCCGAATCTCGTCCAAGGACGCGGCTCGGCCCCAAGAAGGAGCAACCATGAGCCTGCCCAATCCCGCCGATCTGATCAGTCAGATGGCGATCCGCCTCAAGGCGCACCTGGCACAGCGTGATATCCGCGAACCGCGTTACATCGGCATCCGCACCGGTGGCATCTGGGTCGCGCAGGCCCTGCTCAAGGAATTGGCCAGCGACGCGCCACTGGGCACGCTGGATGTTTCCTTCTACCGCGACGACTTCAGCCAGAACGGCCTGCACCCGCAAGTGCGCCCGTCGGCCCTGCCCTTCGAGATCGAAGGCCAGCATCTGGTGCTGATCGATGACGTACTGATGAGCGGCCGGACCATCCGCGCCGCCATGAACGAATTGTTCGACTACGGCCGCCCGGCCAGCGTGACCCTGGTCTGCCTGCTCGACCTGGACGCTGGCGAACTGCCGATCCGCCCGAACGTGGTCGGCGCGACCCTGTCGCTGGCCGCCAACGAGCGCGTCAAGCTGTCCGGCCCGGAGCCGCTGACGCTCGAACTGCAAGACCTGAATCCTTAACCCGCCCTTATTGAGAGTCCCCCTCGCGATGACGCCTCTAGATACCAAGCGCCCGCTGCAGCTCAATGATCAGGGCCAGCTGCGCCACTTCCTCTCGCTCGACGGCCTGCGCCGCGAGTTGCTGACGGAAATCCTCGACACTGCCGACTCGTTCCTCGAAGTCGGTGCACGGGCGGTGAAGAAGGTCCCGTTGCTGCGCGGCAAGACCGTGTGCAACGTGTTCTTCGAAAACTCCACCCGCACCCGCACCACCTTCGAACTGGCGGCCCAGCGGCTGTCGGCGGACGTGATCACCCTGAACGTGTCGACCTCGTCGGCCAGCAAAGGTGAAACCCTGCTCGACACCCTGCGCAACCTCGAAGCGATGGCCGCCGACATGTTCGTGGTACGCCATGGTGACTCCGGCGCCGCACACTTCATCGCCGAACACGTCTGCCCGCAAGTAGCGATCATCAACGGCGGCGACGGCCGTCACGCGCACCCGACCCAGGGCATGCTCGACATGCTCACCATCCGTCGGCACAAGGGCGGTTTCGAAAACCTCTCGGTGGCGATTGTCGGCGACATCCTGCACTCGCGAGTGGCGCGTTCGAACATGCTCGCGCTGAAGACCCTCGGCTGCCCGGACATCCGCGTGATCGCGCCGAAGACCCTGCTGCCGATCGGTATCGAGCAGTACGGCGTCAAGGTCTACACCGACATGAACGAAGGCCTGAAGGACGTCGATGTGGTGATCATGCTGCGCCTGCAGCGTGAGCGCATGACTGGCGGCCTGCTGCCGAGCGAAGGCGAGTTCTACCGCCTGTTCGGCCTGACCACCGCGCGTCTGGCCGGGGCCAAACCCGATTGCATCGTCATGCACCCGGGGCCGATCAACCGTGGGGTAGAGATCGAGTCCGCAGTGGCCGACGGCCCGCACTCGGTGATCCTCAATCAAGTCACCTACGGCATCGCCATCCGCATGGCCGTGCTGTCGATGGCCATGAGCGGGCAAACAGCGCAACGTCAATTCGAGCAGGAGAACGCCCAGTGAAGCTCAGCATTCTCGGCGCCCGCGTCATCGATCCAAGCAGCGGCCTGGATCAAATCACCGACATCCACGTTGAAGCCTGCAAGATCGTCGCCCTCGGCGCCGCACCGGCCGGTTTCACCGCAGTAGAAACCATCGACGCCAGCGGGCTGGTCGCCGCACCGGGCCTGGTCGACCTGAACGTGGCCCTGCGCGAACCGGGTTACAGCCGCAAAGGCAGCATCGCCAGCGAAACCCGCGCGGCTGCGGCCGGCGGCGTGACCAGCCTGTGCTGCCCACCGAAGACCAAACCGGTGCTCGACACTTCGGCCGTGGCCGAACTGATCCTCGACCGCGCCCGCGAGGCCGGCAACACCAAGGTGTTCCCGATTGGCGCGCTGAGCAAAGGTCTGGACGGCGAGCAACTGGCCGAACTGGTGGCGCTGCGCGACGCCGGTTGTGTGGCGTTCGGCAACGGTCTGGAGAGCTTCCGCAACACCCGCACCCTGTGCCGGGCGCTGGACTACGCAGCCACCTTCGACCTGACGGTGATTTTCAATTCGCAGGATCACGATCTGGCGGATGGCGGTCTGGCCCATGAAGGTGCGGTCGCCAGTTTCCTCGGTCTGCCGGGGATTCCGGAAACCGCGGAAACCGTGGCCCTCGCTCGCGATCTCCTGCTGGTCGAGCAGACCGGCGTGCGCGCGCACTTCAGCCAACTGACCAGCGCGCGCGGTGTGGCCCTGATCGCCCAGGCGCAGGCCCGTGGCTTGAAGGTCACGGCGGATGTCGCCCTGTATCAGCTGATCCTCACCGATGAAGCGCTGATCGACTTCAGCAGCCTGTATCACGTGCAACCGCCGCTGCGCACCCGCGCCGACCGCGACGGCCTGCGCGAAGCGGTGAAATCCGGGGTGATTTCGGCGATTTCCAGCCATCACCAACCGCATGAGCGCGACGCCAAACTGGCACCGTTCGGCGCGACCGAGCCGGGCATCAGCAGTGTTGAATTGCTGTTGCCGCTGGCGATGACGCTGGTTGAGGATGGCTTGCTGGATCTGCCGACCCTTCTGGCGCGCCTGAGTGCCGGGCCTGCGGATGCGCTGCGTCTGCCGGCGGGCAAACTGGCGGTGGGCGGCGCGGCGGATATCGTGCTGTTCGACCCGAAGGCGTCCACCGTGGCTGGCGAAGGCTGGCTGTCGAAGGGCGAGAATTGCCCGTTCCTTGGGCATAGTTTGCCGGGTGTGGTGCTCTATACGCTGGTGGACGGGCGAATCAGCCACCAGGCGTAACCGGCTGCTGAGGGACATTGTGGCGAGGGGATTTATCCCCGATGGGCTGCGCAGCAGCCCTCAATCTACAACCGCGGTGATTCAGTTCCTCCGCGGTTGAATGTTTTAGGGCCGCTACGCGCCCCATCGGGGATAAATCCCCTCGCCACAGGTTACTGGAAGGCGCCGCGGTTCTGCGCGTTACGCACCGACACCTGATCATTCAGGGTCCAGAAGTCATACAACACGCCGACAAAGAACAACCCGCCGGTCAGCAGATACAGCAACCCGCTGATCCACTTGCCCTGGTACATCCGGTGCACGCCGAATACGCCCAGGAAGGTCAGCAGAATCCACGCCACGTTGTATTCGATCGGTCCTGCGGTGAAACGCAGATCCGCCTCGCGATCCATCGCCGGGATCAGAAACACGTCGATCAGCCAGCCAATACCCAGCAGACCGAAGGTGAAGAACCAGATCGTCCCGGTCACCGGCTTGCCGTAATAGAAGCGGTGCGCGCCGGTGAAACCAAAAATCCACAGCAGATACCCGATGATTTTGCTGTGCGTATCCTGCGGTGCAGCAACCTGCTGATAGCGGTTCATGAAGACCTCGATTCACCCAATAGATAAATTTTCTTTAATTCTTTGTGACTTTTTTACATGTGGCCGACGTACGGCAAATGTTACCGTGTCGTCCGTCAAAGCCTTATAGCACCGGACTTCTGTCCGACAATTGCGTCCATTTGCCGCTTGTTTGGTTCCGTTGCCCTCAGATGGAATCGACCAACGGCCTCGGAAGGGACGAAAAAGCTGTTATAAAGTTGCGCGCTACCACATAAGAGCCACGCCTAATGCGACCATTTTTCAAGACATGGCTAACTATTTGCCTATTAATGCCACTGGCCGCCCACGCCACCAATCGTGAGCAACGTCTTCCCAACGTTAACGGTTTCACCCCTAAATCCCATGCTTCGGCTCCTTCGAGCAAGAGCAGCAAACAAACGAAACACACCACCCTCGCCAGCAAGCATCACGGCAAGCTGGTGCCACCGATGGCCAACAAGGAAAGCAGCAACGTCCTGAGCCGTGCGGTGAACGTCCTTGGTACTCCTTATCGTTGGGGCGGCAGCAGCCCAAGTAAAGGGTTCGATTGCAGTGGTCTGGTGAAATATGCGTTCAACGACGCCACGTTCAACCTGCCACGTACGTCCAACGCGATGGCCAGCGGTCATGGCGAGAAAGTCGAACGCAAGGATCTGAAACCGGGCGACCTGATTTTCTTCAACATCAAGAGCCGTCGGGTCAACCACGTTGCCATCTACCTGGGCAACGACCGCTTCATCCACGCCCCACGCCGTGGCAAAGCGGTGAGCATCGATACGCTGAACAAGCCGTACTGGGAACAGCATTACGTGGTTGCCAAGCGTGTGTTGCCGAAAGAACCGGCCGGCAAGCAGATGCGCGTGGTTCAGCGCTGAGCTGACTGATCCAGAATCTGTTCAAGCAGTACTGACCCCTTCGCGAGCAAGCCCGCTCCCACATTTGATTTGTGAACGACACAGATCCAATGTGGGAGCGGGCTTGCTCGCGAAGAGGCCAGTGAAAGCAACACAAGCCTCTCTCAGAAATTATCCGGCGTACGCGCCTTCTCCCGCGCATGCTCGCGGCTGATCAGGCCCTTGGTCACCAGCTCCTTCAGGCACATGTCGAGTGTCTGCATCCCCAACGACCCGCCGGTCTGAATCGCCGAATACATCTGCGCCACCTTGTCCTCGCGTATCAGGTTACGGATTGCCGACGTTCCCAGCATGATCTCGTGCGCTGCCACCCGTCCGCCGCCGATCTTCTTGATCAGGGTCTGCGACACCACCGCCAGCAATGACTCGGACAGCATCGAACGCACCATGGACTTCTCGTCGCCCGGGAACACATCGACAATACGGTCGATGGTCTTGGCGGCTGACGTCGTGTGCAGCGTGCCGAACACCAGATGCCCGGTCTCGGCAGCGGTCAGGGCCAGGCGAATGGTTTCCAGGTCGCGCATCTCGCCCACCAGAATCACATCCGGGTCTTCGCGCAGCGCCGAGCGCAACGCCGTGGCGAAGCTGCGGGTATCGCGATGGACTTCGCGCTGATTGATCAGGCATTTACGCGATTCGTGGACGAACTCGATCGGGTCTTCGATGGTGAGGATGTGGTGGTGACGATGGGTGTTGAGGTAGTCGATCATCGCCGCCAACGTGGTGGATTTGCCGGACCCAGTCGGCCCGGTCACCAGCACCAGCCCGCGCGGCGCATCGGTGATCTTGCGAAAGACATCGCCCATGCCGAGGTCTTCCATGCTCAGCACTTTCGAGGGAATGGTGCGAAACACCGCGCCAGCGCCACGGTTCTGATTGAACGCATTGACCCGAAAGCGCGCGACGCCGGGGACTTCGAACGAGAAATCCGTTTCCAGGTGTTTCTCGAAGTCGACCCGCTGGGTGTCATTCATGATGTCGTAGATCAATTCGTGCACTTGTTTGTGATCCAGCGCCGGCAGATTGATCCGCCGCACATCGCCATCGACGCGGATCATCGGCGGCAGACCGGCCGACAGGTGCAGGTCGGAAGCGCCCTGTTTGGCGCTGAACGCCAGCAGTTCAGTGATATCCATAGCGTCCCTCAATTCCAGTAGAATGCCGCGAACCTTCAGACCGCCGGCGCCTCTTGATGTCCACGATAGCAGACAACATTCTTCAGGTTAGTTCGCGTATCCAGGCAGCGGCCAAAGCTGCAAACCGCGATGAACACAGCATCCAGTTGCTGGCCGTGAGCAAGACCAAGCCGGCGCAGGACCTGCGTGAAGCCTACGCCGCCGGCCTGCGTGACTTTGGCGAGAACTATCTGCAGGAAGCCCTGGGCAAACAGCTCGAACTGGCCGACCTGCCCTTGATCTGGCACTTCATCGGCCCCATTCAATCGAACAAGACTCGCGCCATCGCCGAGCATTTCGACTGGGTGCACTCCGTGGATCGCCTGAAAATCGCCCAACGCCTGTCCGAACAGCGCCCGGCCGAGCTGCCGCCGCTGAACATCTGCATTCAGGTCAACGTCAGTGGTGAAGCCAGCAAGTCCGGCTGCACCCCGGCCGACCTGCCGGCGCTGGCCGAGGCCATCAGCGCCCTGCCCCGGCTGAAACTGCGCGGGCTGATGGCGATTCCCGAGCCGACCGAAGATCGCGCCGAACAGGATGCCGCTTTTGCTGCCGTGCAACGTTTGCAGGCCAGCCTGAATCTGCCGCTCGACACACTTTCCATGGGCATGAGCCACGACCTCGAGTCGGCCATCGCCCAAGGCGCCACGTGGGTGCGGATCGGTACCGCGCTGTTTGGCGCCAGAGATTACGGTCAGCAATGACCGACAGCCATCTGAAAAAGGACCTGACATGAGCAACACACGCATTGCCTTTATCGGTGCCGGCAACATGGCCGCCAGCCTGATCGGCGGCCTGCGGGCCAAGGGTCTGCAAGCCAGCCACATCCGCGCCAGCGATCCGGGCGAAGAGACGCGCAAACGCGTCAGCGCCGAACACGGCATCGAAACCTTCGCCGACAACGCCCAGGCCATCGATGGCGTCGACGTGATCGTGCTGGCGGTCAAGCCACAGGCGATGAAAGCCGTGTGCGAAGCCATCCGCCCAAGCCTGAAACCGCAGCAACTGGTGGTGTCGATCGCCGCCGGCATCACTTGCGCGAGCATGACTGCATGGCTCGGCGAGCAACCCATCGTGCGCTGCATGCCGAACACCCCGGCGCTGCTACGTCAGGGCGTCAGCGGCTTGTACGCCACCAGCGAAGTGACCGCCGAACAGCGTCAACAGGCTGAAGAGCTGCTGTCCGCCGTGGGTATCGCGCTGTGGCTGGACGAAGAGCAGCAACTCGATGCGGTGACCGCCGTCTCCGGTTCCGGCCCGGCGTACTTCTTCCTGCTGATCGAAGCGATGACCGCCGCTGGCGTCAAACTCGGCCTGCCAAAGCAAATCGCCGAGCAACTGACCCTGCAAACGGCTCTGGGCGCCGCGCACATGGCGGTATCCAGCGATGTTGACGCTGCCGAACTGCGCCGCCGCGTGACCTCGCCAAATGGCACCACAGAGGCCGCGATCAAATCATTCCAGGCTAACGGCTTCGAAGCCCTGGTGGAAAAAGCACTCGGCGCCGCCGCGCACCGCTCGGCCGAAATGGCCGAACAACTGGGCAAATAAGGAGCCTTACATGATTGGATTGAACACTGCAGCGGTTTACGTGCTGCAAACCCTCGGCAGCCTGTACCTGTTGATCGTGCTGCTGCGCTTCGTCCTGCAACTGGTGCGCGCGAACTTCTACAACCCGCTGTGCCAATTCGTGGTCAAGGCTACCCAGCCGCTGCTCAAACCACTGCGCCGGATCATCCCGAGCATCTTCGGCCTCGACATGTCGTCGCTGGTGCTGGCGATTCTGGTGCAGCTGGCGCTGATGGCCCTGACCCTGCTGCTGACCTACGGCACCACCGGCAACCCGCTGCAACTGTTTATCTGGTCGATCATCGGCGTCACCGCGCTGTTCCTGAAGATTTTCTTCTTCGCCCTGATCATCAGCGTGATCCTGTCGTGGGTCGCCCCGGGCAGCCACAACCCGGGCGCTGAACTGGTGAACCAGATCTGCGAGCCGGCGCTGGCACCGTTCCGCCGCATCCTGCCGAACCTCGGCGGTCTCGACCTGTCGCCGATCTTCGCCTTTCTGGCGCTGAAGCTGATCGACATGCTGGTGATCAACAATCTGGCGGCAATGACCATGATGCCGGACATCCTGCGCCTGCTGATGTGAGCTGGTTTCGCTGGGACGGCGACGATCTGATCCTCGAATGTCACCTGCAACCGGCAGCCCGTAGCGATGATTTCGCCGGGCTGCACGGTGACCGCATGAAGATCCGCCTCACCGCGCCGCCGGTCGAGGGCAAGGCCAATGCGTATCTGATGGGCTTTCTGGCCAAGGCGTTTGGGGTGTCCAAGAGCCAGGTCAGCTTGCTCAGCGGCGAGTTGAACCGGCAGAAACGGGTGAAGATCTGTGCGCCGAAGAAGCTGCCGGAGTTGCCCGGACTGGTGCGTCCAGCCTGATCCACTGTGGTGAGGGGATTTATCCCCGATGGGTCGCGAAGCGGCCCCCTTGTTGCTGCCAACCTCATTCTCTCTGCACGGCCAAAGATTACAGGGCTGCTACGCAGCCATCGGGGATAAATCCCCTCACCACAGGGACTTCGCTCAATCAACGATCAGGCCCGATCGTTGCTTGCCGCTAACCCCCATGCTCTTTAGACTTACGCCTCATTTCAACGAGAGCAGGGTCGATGCCAGCTGCCTTTCCCCCCGATTCTGTTGGTCTGGTGACGCCGCAAACGGCGCACTTCAGTGAACCTCTGGCTCTGGCCTGTGGCCGTTCGCTGCCTGCCTACGACCTGATCTACGAAACCTACGGCACGCTGAACGCACAGGCGAGCAACGCCGTGCTGATCTGCCACGCCTTGTCTGGTCACCATCACGCTGCCGGCTATCACAGCCCCGACGACCGCAAGCCCGGTTGGTGGGACAGTTGCATCGGCCCCGGCAAACCGATCGACACCAACAAGTTCTTCGTGGTCAGCCTGAACAATCTGGGCGGCTGCAACGGCTCCACCGGCCCGAGCAGTATCAACCCGGAGACCGGCAAGCCGTTCGGCGCCGATTTCCCGGTGCTCACCGTCGAAGACTGGGTGCACAGTCAGGCGCGTCTGGCTGACCTGCTCGGCATTCGTCAGTTCGCCGCCGTCATCGGCGGCAGCCTCGGCGGCATGCAGGCGTTGCAATGGACCATCACTTACCCGGATCGCGTGCGCCACTGTCTGGCGATCGCCTCGGCCCCCAAGCTGTCGGCGCAGAACATCGCCTTCAACGAAGTGGCGCGCCAGGCGATCCTTACCGACCCGGAGTTCCACGGCGGTTCGTTCCAGGAAGCGGGCGTGATCCCCAAGCGCGGGCTGATGCTGGCGCGGATGGTCGGGCACATCACCTACCTGTCCGACGACTCGATGGGCGAGAAATTCGGCCGCGGCCTGAAGAGCGAAAAGCTCAACTACGACTTCCACAGCGTCGAGTTCCAGGTCGAAAGCTACCTGCGCTATCAGGGTGAAGAATTCTCCGGGCGTTTCGATGCCAACACTTACCTGTTGATGACCAAGGCACTGGACTACTTCGATCCGGCGGCGAACTTCGACGATAACCTGGCGAAAACTTTCGAAAACGCCACCGCCAAGTTCTGTGTGATGTCGTTTACCACCGACTGGCGCTTCTCCCCGGCCCGCTCGCGGGAGCTGGTGGACGCGCTGATGGCGGCACGCAAAGACGTCAGCTACCTGGAAATCGACGCGCCACAGGGCCACGACGCCTTCCTGATTCCGATCCCGCGCTATTTGCAGGCGTTCGGCAATTACATGAACCGAATTACGGTGTGAACAAGCCATGAGAGCTGATCTGGAAATCATCCAGGAATGGATCCCCGCCGGCAGCCGCGTGCTCGACCTCGGTTGCGGCGACGGCGAGTTGCTGACCTGGCTGCGCGACAACAAGAACGTCACCGGTTATGGCCTGGAAAACGACGCCGACAACATCGCCGAGTGCGTGGCCAAGGGCATCAACGTCATCGAGCAGGACCTGGACAAGGGGCTGGGCAACTTCGCCAGCAACAGTTTCGACATCGTCGTCATGACCCAGGCCCTGCAAGCCGTGCATTACCCGGACAAGATCCTCGACGAAATGCTGCGGGTCGGTCGTCAGTGCATCATCACCTTCCCCAACTTCGGCCACTGGCGCTGCCGCTGGTATCTGGCAAGCAAGGGCCGGATGCCGGTCTCCGAGTTTCTGCCGTACACCTGGTACAACACGCCGAACATTCACTTCTGCACCTTCGAAGATTTTGAAGAACTTTGTCGCGAACGTGATGCGAAGGTCATTGATCGGCTTGCCGTGGATCAACAGCACCGTCACGGGTGGGCCAGTAAGCTATGGCCTAATCTGTTAGGTGAGATCGGTATCTACCGCGTCAGCAGCCCGGTGCTTGCAGATCATCGGGTCGCGGTCTGAACCACGACATTTCGAGGAGAACGATCATGGGTCGTCTAGCCCTGTTGTTACTGACCGCCTGCCTGAGCGCCAGCGCCATGGCGGCGGACATCATCAAAAGCGAGCGCCAGGAAACCTTCGGCGACGTGACGGTGCACTACAACACCTTCAACTCCACCTACCTGCAGCCGGACATCGCCGAGGCAGCGAAGCTGATCCGCAGCAACAATCAGGGCGTGATCAATGTCTCGGTGATCAAGGACGGCAAACCGCTGAGCGCCAACGTCACCGGCACAGTCAAGGACCTGACCAGCCAGAGCGTGAGGCTGAATTTCCGTCAGGTGTCCGAACAGGGCGCGATCTACTACATCGCCCAGTACCCGGTGGAACAACAGGAAACCCGCACCTTTGAAATCAAGGTGCAGACGGGCGACAAGATCAACACCATCAATTTCAACCAAGAACTCTTTCCCGGCGAATGATGAACATCAAGCAGCTCGTACTGGCCAGCCATAACGCCGGCAAACTCAAGGAACTCCAGGCCATGCTCGGCGACTCGGTGCAACTGCGCTCGATCGGCGAATGGAGCAAGGTCGAGCCGGAAGAAACCGGCCTGTCGTTCGTCGAGAACGCGATCCTCAAGGCGCGCAATGCCGCACGCATCTCCGGCCTGCCGGCGCTGGCCGATGATTCCGGTCTGGCGGTGGATTTCCTCGGCGGTGCACCGGGCATCTACTCGGCGCGGTATGCCGACGGCAATGGCGATGCGGCGAACAACGCCAAACTGCTCGACGCCCTCAAAGATGTGCCGGAAGCCGAGCGCGGCGCGCAGTTCGTCTGCGTGCTGGCACTGGTGCGTCACGCCGATGATCCATTGCCGATTCTCTGCGAAGGTCTGTGGCACGGACGCATCCTGACCGCCGCCAGCGGCGAGCACGGTTTCGGCTATGACCCGCTGTTCTGGGTGCCGGAGCGTGACCTGTCCAGCGCCGAACTGAGCCCGGCCGACAAGAACCGGATCAGCCACCGCGCCCGTGCAATGGATCTGCTGCGCCAGCGTCTGGGCCTGAAATGACCGATACCCCCTCCGCGTCGTCGCTGATCATCGGCGGCGCCGCCTCTTCGCCGCGGGCGCCGCTGCCAACGCTGCCGCCCCTGGCGCTGTACATCCACATCCCGTGGTGTGTGCGCAAATGTCCGTATTGCGATTTCAACTCGCACACCGCCAGCCCAGTGCTGCCGGAACAGGAATACGTCGACGCGTTGCTGGCCGATCTCGATCAGGATCTGCACGCGGTGTACGGCCGTCAGATCAGTTCGATCTTCTTCGGTGGCGGTACGCCGAGTCTGTTCAGCGCCGAAGCGCTCGGGCGCTTGCTCAAAGGCGTCGAGCAGCGCATCCCGTTCGCCCACGATATCGAGATCACCCTGGAAGCCAATCCCGGCACCTTCGAGCAAGAGAAGTTCGTTGCGTACCGCAAGCTGGGGATCAATCGCCTGTCGATCGGCATCCAGAGCTTCCAGCAGCAGAAACTCGAAGCCCTCGGACGTATCCACAACGGTGACGAAGCGGTACGCGCGGCGGGTATGGCGCGCCAGGCCGGGTTCGATAACTTCAACCTCGACTTGATGCACGGCTTGCCGGATCAGTCGCTGGACGATGCCTTGAGCGACCTGCGCCAGGCCATCGAACTGAAACCGACGCACATCTCGTGGTATCAGCTGACACTGGAGCCGAACACGGTGTTCTGGAACCAGCCGCCGGTGCTGCCGGAAGACGACACGCTGTGGGACATTCAGGAAGCCGGGCAAGCGCTGCTGGCCGCGCACGGTTACGCGCAATACGAAGTCTCGGCCTACGCGCAGCCTGGGCGCCCGGCGCGGCATAACCTCAATTACTGGAGTTTCGGCGACTTCATCGGCATCGGTGCCGGCGCCCACGGCAAGCTCAGCCACCCGGACGGGCGCATCGTCCGCACCTGGAAGACACGCCTGCCGAAGGACTATCTCAACCCGGCCAAGAGCTTCCAGGCCGGCGAGAAAGCCCTGACCAACGACGAGATGCCGTTCGAGTTCCTGATGAACGCTTTGCGCCTGACGGCCGGGGTGGAATCGCACCTGTATCCCGAGCGCACCGGCCTGCCGCTGGAAAGTCTCGCCGAACACCGCCGCGAGGCCGAACAAAGCGGCCTGATGCAGGTCGAACCGTCACGTCTGGCGGCCACCGAGCGCGGACAACTGTTTCTCAACGACTTGCTGCAGAAATTTCTGAGCTGAGCCCCACGGCCGCCCTAAGGAAAACCGCATGGATTTGATACTCGATCTGCTCGCCACCGTGTCCCGCTGGAGCCGCAGCAACCTCTCGGAAATCGCCCTGGCGCTGGTGGGCTGCCTGCTGGTGCTGTTCGGCGCCGACTTCAAAGGCTGGGTCGAACAACGCCTTGGCAGCATCGCCGGCGCCCTGCGCGTACCGCTGATGGCCCTGCTGTGCGTGATCGGCAGCGGCGCCGCACTGATCTACGCCACACCGTGGGTGGTCAAGGGCCTGAGCCAGTTCAACAACTACAGCCTGGCGCCGGTGCTGCTGGTGGTCCTCGTCCTTATCGGCGTAGTCGCCGACCGCCGCTGAATCCAATACCCCCCCAAAACAACTGTGGGAGCGGGCTTGCTCGCGAAGGCGTCGGATCAGTCAACATCAACGTTGAATGATTCTCCGCTTTCGCGAGCAAGCCCGCTCCCACAGTTGATCGCAATGACAGGGACGTTCATGAGCAAAAAACTGTTGGACGAGACAAGCAAATTTCTCAGCTTCGTGTTGCGCCATGAACCTCAGGCGGTTGGTCTGACGCTGGATTCTGAAGGCTGGGCGAATATCGACGCACTGATCAGCGGCGCTGCGCGTGACGGGCGTAAACTGGATCGCGAACTGATTGAAGCAGTCGTTACAAGTAGCGACAAAAAGCGCTTCTCGATTTCCGAGGACGGCCAACTGATTCGTGCGGTTCAGGGCCATTCAACGAAAAGCGTGGATCTGCAGTTTGAGCAGAAACAGCCCCCGCAAATGCTGTATCACGGCACGGCGACGCGCTTTCTTGAGTCAATCAAAGAACAAGGCCTGATCCCGGGATCACGCCATCACGTGCACCTTTCCCAAGACATCGACACCGCTACGGCGGTCGGGCAGCGCTACGGTACCGTGGTGATTCTGAAAGTCGCCGCACGACAAATGGAAGAACAGGGCTTCAAGTTCTATCAGGCCGAAAACGGTGTCTGGCTTACAGAACAGGTGCCGGCTCGATTTCTTTCCACCCTGTAATTTCTGAGCACACAAAACAACTGTGGGAGCGGGCTTGCTCGCGAAGGCGTCGGATCAGTCAACATCAACGTTGATTGATCCACTGCTTTCGCGAACAAGCCCGCTCCCACATTGGGTTTTGCGTGATGCTTAGGAGATTTTCTCGAACTTCAGATCCCACACGCCATGCCCAAGACGTTCGCCGCGGCGTTCGAACTTGGTGATCGGGCGTTCAGCCGGGCGTGGTACGCACTTGCCGTCTTCGGCGAGGTTGCGGTAGCCCGGGGCGACGTTCATCACTTCCAGCATGTACTCGGCGTACGGCTCCCAGTCGGTGGCCATGTGCAGGATGCCGCCAACCTTCAGCTTGCTGCGCACCAGTTCGGCGAAGGACGCCTGAACGATACGACGCTTGTGGTGACGGCTCTTGTGCCATGGATCCGGGAAGAACAGCATCAGGCGATCGAGGCTGTTGTCGGCGATGCAGCGGTTGAGCACTTCGATCGCATCGCAATCGTAGACCCGCAGGTTGGTCAGGCCCTGAGTCAGCACGCCGTTGAGCAGCGCACCGACACCCGGACGGTGCACTTCCACACCGATGAAGTCCTGATCCGGCGCCGCCGCGGCCATTTCCAGCAGCGAGTGACCCATGCCGAAACCGATCTCCAGCGAGCGCGGCGCCGAGCGGCCGAACACCTGATCGTAATCCACCGGCGCGTCGGCCAGCGGCAGCACGTACAGCGGCGCGCCCTGATCCAGACCACGTTGCTGGCCTTCGGTCATGCGCCCGGCGCGCATCACGAAACTCTTGATGCGGCGGTGTTGGCGCTCGTCGCCCTCTTCCGTCTGGAGAGGCGTGTCGTTCGATTCAGTCATCAATGGCTCTTACTTGATCAGACCATCCAGCGGCGAAGAGGCGCTGGCATAGAGTTTTTTCGGCATGCGGCCGGCGAGGTAGGCCAGGCGGCCCGCGACGATCGCGTGTTGCATGGCTTGGGCCATCATCACCGGTTGCTGGGCGTGGGCGATGGCCGAGTTCATCAGCACCGCGTCACAGCCCAGTTCCATGGCGATGGTGGCGTCGGAAGCGGTACCGACACCGGCATCCACCAGCACCGGAATTTTCGCTTCTTCGAGGATGATCTGCAGGTTGTACGGGTTGCAGATCCCCAGACCGGAACCGATCAGACCGGCCAGCGGCATGACCGCGATGCAGCCGATTTCCGCCAGTTGCCGGGCGATGATCGGGTCATCACTGGTGTAAACCATCACGTCGAAGCCTTCCTTGACCAGCGTTTCGGCGGCCTTGAGGGTTTCGATCACGTTGGGGAACAGGGTTTTCTGGTCGGCCAGCACTTCCAGCTTCACCAGGTTGTGACCATCGAGCAGCTCACGGGCCAGGCGGCAGGTGCGCACGGCTTCGATAGCGTCGTAGCAACCGGCGGTGTTCGGCAGGAAGGTGTAGCGATCCGGCGACAGCACGTCGAGCAGGTTCGGCTCGCCTTCGATCTGGCCCAGATTAGTGCGGCGCACGGCGAAGGTGACGATCTCGGCACCCGAGGCTTCGATGGCCTGACGGGTTTCTTCCATGTCACGGTACTTGCCGGTACCGACCAGCAAACGCGACTGGTAAGTACGACCGGCCAGAACAAAAGGCTTGTCGCTACGAACGATGCTCATGGGGAATCCTCTTTAAGGGTGAGGGTCTTGCAGAATTCTGTGCCCTTGCGGACCCGGCGGCTAGCCGCCGCCGATGGCGTGCACCACTTCGACGTTGTCGCCGTCGTTGAGAACGGTCTCGGCATGCTGGCTGCGTGGAACGATGTCCAGATTGAGTTCGACTGCCACCCGGCGTCCGGTCAGTTCCAGGCGGGTGATCAGGGCCGCAACGGTTTCACCGTCGGGCAGTTCAAGGGATTCGCCGTTCAACTGAATGCGCATGCGCCAGGCCGCCATCATTTTTAGGGGGTGGCATTCTAGCCCGATCATGACCTAAAGGTCAGCACCAAGCGTCAAGCGGTTACTGCAGGCGCCAGGCGGCCAGTCCAAGGCACAGCCAGCCGAGCAGAAACGCCAGACCGCCGAACGGGGTGATGATGCCGAGCTTGCTGATGCCGGTGGTGGTCAGCACATACAGACTGCCGGAGAACAATAGAATGCCGACGGCGAACGAAATGCCGGCCCAGGTCACCAGACGTCCCTGAATCTGCGTGGCCAGCAGCGCCACGCCGAACAGCGCCAGGGTGTGCACCAGTTGATAGGTCACGCCGGTGTGGAAAATCGCCAGATACTCGGGGGTCAGGCGGCTCTTCAGGCCATGAGCGGCGAAGGCGCCCAGGCCCACACCGGTAAAACCAAAGAAAGCGGCCAGCATCAGAAAGCCACGCAGCATGTGGAACTCCAGTCAGACTCGTTCGGCAGGGTCTGTATAATGGCCCGCTCTATCGGTTCGGCCAAGCCATCTCTATGCTGCGTTCACTTTTGCGTCGTCTCACGAAGGCCCTGCTCTGGTTCGCGGGCGGCAGTGTATTGCTGGTGTTGCTGTTTCGCTTCGTGCCACCGCCGGGCACGGCGCTGATGGTCGAGCGCAAGATCGAATCCTGGGTCGACGGCGAGCCGATTGACCTGCAGCGCACCTGGAAGCCGTGGGACGAGATTTCCGACGACCTCAAGGTCGCGGTCATGGCCGGCGAAGACCAGAAATTTCCCGAGCACTGGGGCTTTGACTTCGGCGCGATCCAGGCTGCATTGGCCCACAACGAGCTCGGCGGTTCGATTCGCGGCGCCAGCACTTTGAGCCAGCAAGTCTCCAAGAACCTGTTTCTGTGGTCGGGCCGCAGTTATCTGCGCAAAGGCCTGGAGGCGTGGTTTACCGCGCTGATCGAGGTGTTCTGGCCCAAGCAGCGGATTCTTGAGGTTTATCTGAACAGCGTCGAGTGGGACGACGGGGTGTTTGGTGCCGAAGCGGCGGCACGCCATCACTTTGGCGTGAGCGCCAAGTCGTTATCGCGGCAGCAGGCGAGTTATCTGGCGGCGGTGCTGCCCAATCCGCGAGTGTGGAGCGCCAGTCATCCTACGGCTTATGTGTCACGCCGGGCCGGGTGGATTCGGCAACAGATGAGTCAGTTGGGCGGGACCAGTTATCTGCTGGGGCTCAACGACTCGCGCCGGGCGCCTTGGGCCGAATAACGCTGAAGCCCCCTGTAGGAGTGAGCCTGCTCGCGATAGCGGTCTTCCTGCCACACTTGTGGTGACTGACATGACGCTATCGCGAGCAGGCTCGCTCCTACAGGGGTTTGTGTTGAGCCAGAAATGAAAACGCCCCGATCATCGCTGATCGGGGCGTTTTTTGTTTGCCGAGGCGCCGGTTATGCGGCGATCGACAACTTGAGCTTGTTCATCGCGCTCTTCTCGAGCTGACGGATTCGCTCGGCCGACACGTTGTACTTCTGCGCCAGGTCGTGCAGCGTGGCTTTCTCTTCTGCCAGCCAGCGCTGGTAGAGGATGTCGCGGCTACGTTCGTCCAGCACTTCCAGCGCTTCGTGCAGGTTGTGGTTGGAGTTGTCGCTCCAGTCGGCATCTTCCAGTTGACGCGCCGGGTCGTACCGGTGGTCTTCCAGGTAGTTGGCCGGCGACTGGAAAGCGCTGTCGTCGTCAGCTTCTGCAGCCGGGTCGAAGGCCATGTCGTGGCCGGTCAGACGACTTTCCATCTCGCGCACTTCACGTGGTTCGACGCCAAGGCTTTCCGCCACACGGTGGACTTCCTCGTTGTTCAGCCACGCCAGACGTTTCTTCTGGCTGCGCAGGTTGAAGAACAGCTTGCGCTGGGCCTTGGTGGTCGCGACTTTCACAATGCGCCAGTTGCGCAGGATGAACTCGTGAATTTCCGCCTTGATCCAGTGCACGGCGAACGACACCAGACGCACACCCATTTCCGGGTTGAAGCGTTTTACAGCCTTCATCAGGCCGACGTTGCCTTCCTGGATCAGGTCAGCCTGAGCCAGACCGTAGCCGGAATAGCTACGGGCAATGTGTACGACAAAACGCAGGTGGGCGAGCACCATCTGCCGAGCCGCCCCCAAATCCTGCTCATAGTAGAGACTCTCGGCCAGTTCACGCTCCTGCTCCGGCGTCAGCAATGGAATGCTGTTGACGGTGTGCACATAGGCTTCCAGGTTCGCACCCGGAACCAACGCATACGCAGGTTGCAAAGAATTGGTCATGCGAAAAAACCTCCCACTTACATACTCGTGCCTCTCGGCACTGCGAAAAATTGACCGGGAATTCAAGTACAAGTTCCCAAAAAAACCGCGAGGTCAATCACGCGCAAAAAAGATTCTACTTCGGCGCCAGCTCCCTGAGATGACGTGCGACTGCAATCCATGCACCGATATAACCCAACAGCACCGCGCCAAGCAAGAGCGACAGACCGTCGGCAACTGGCACTCCGGCCAGCGCGAAATCACTGCCGTACAAACCGGCCAGTCCAACCACCGCGTCGTTCAGCCAGTTGAGGCCGAACGCCAGCACTCCCCAGGACAGAACACCCGCACCGAAGCCATACAACGCGCCCATATAAAGAAAGGGACGACGCACATAGCTGTCAGTGCCGCCGACGAGTTTAATCACTTCTATCTCTGTGCGGCGGTTTTCAATATGAAGACGAATGGTATTGCCTATCACCAAAAGTAATGCAGAAACCAGCAGCACTGTCAGACCGAAGACAAAACGATCACCGAGCTTGAGGATAGCGGCCAGACGCTCGACCCAGACTAGATCAAGTTGCGCCTGTTGTACCTTGGGCAGCTCGGAAAGTTTTTGTCTTAATGCTTCCAGCGTCGGCTTGTCGACTTCCTTCGGGGTCACCAGCACCACGCCCGGCAGCGGGTTTTCCGGCAGCTCGCGCAGGGCCTCGCCCAGACCGGACTGCTGCTGGAACTCCTCCAGCGCCTGATCACGGCCGACATATTCGGCATCAGCAACGCCGGGCATGCCTTTGATCTGCTCGCCCAACGCCTCACCCTGCGCGGGCGTGGCATCCAGCTGCAGGTACAGCGAAATCTGCGCCGCACGCTGCCACGAACCGCCGAGACGCTCGACGTTGTTGATCAGCAGCGACAGGCCCATCGGCAGGCTCAACGCCACGGCCATCACCATGCAGGTGAAAAAGCTGCCGATCGGCTGCTTGCCGAGGCGACGCAGGCTGTCGAGCAGGCTGGCGCGGTGACTTTCGATCCACGAACGCAACAGCGTGGAAAAGTCCGGGCCGTCGTCATCGTCGTGTTTTTTCTTCTTCGGCGGCTGCGGGTCGGCGGCTTTCGGGGCCACGCGCTCGGAAACCTTCGGACTGCGTGTCGCACTCATACGCCGGCCTCCCCGTCGCCGATCAATCGGCCGCGCTGCAAGGTCAGCATGCGGTGCCGCATACGCGCAATCAGCGCCAGGTCGTGACTGGCGATCAGCACGCTGGTGCCCAGCCGATTGATGTCTTCGAACACGCCCATGATCTCGGCCGCCAGACGCGGATCGAGGTTACCGGTCGGTTCGTCCGCCAGCAGCAGGGCCGGACGGTGCACGATGGCGCGAGCGATGCCGACGCGCTGTTGCTGACCGGTGGACAGGTCGCCCGGGTACAGATCGGTTTTATCCGACAACGCCACGCGCTCCAGCGCCGAATCGACGCGCTTGGCAATTTCGGCCTTGGACAGGCCGAGAATCTGCAACGGCAGCGCGACGTTGTTGAACACCGTGCGATCGAACAGCAACTGGTGATTCTGGAACACCACGCCGATCTGCCGACGCAGGAACGGAATCTGCGCGTTGCTGATGGTGCTCAGATCCTGCCCGGCCAGCAGCAGTTTGCCGCTGGTCGGACGCTCCATCGCCAGCAACAGGCGCAACAGCGTGGACTTACCGGCACCGGAGTGACCGGTGACAAACAGAAACTCGCCACGACGGACTCGAAAGCTCAGCTCATGCAAGCCGACGTGACCGTTCGGGTAGCGTTTACCGACCTGTTCGAAACGAATCATGAACGCTCCCGCTCGGCAAACAGTGCCTGGACAAAGGGTTCGGCTTCAAAGGTACGCAGATCATCGATGCCTTCACCGACGCCGATGTAGCGGATCGGCAGGCCAAACTGCTTGGCCAGGGCGAAAATCACCCCGCCCTTGGCGGTACCGTCCAGCTTGGTCAGCGCCAATCCGGTCAGTTCGACGGTCTGGTTGAATTGCTTGGCCTGGTTGATCGCGTTCTGACCGGTGCCGGCGTCGAGCACCAGCAGCACTTCGTGCGGCGCGTCGGCGTCGAGCTTGCCGATCACCCGGCGAACTTTCTTCAGCTCTTCCATCAGGTTGTCTTTGGTGTGCAGACGACCGGCGGTGTCGGCGATCAGCACGTCGATGCCACGGGCCTTGGCGGCCTGCACGGCGTCGAAGATCACCGAAGCAGAGTCGGCGCCGGTGTGCTGGGCGATCACCGGGATCTTGTTGCGCTCGCCCCAGACCTGCAGCTGCTCGACGGCAGCGGCGCGGAAGGTGTCACCGGCGGCGAGCATGACTTTCTTGCCTTCCAGTTGCAGCTTCTTCGCCAGTTTGCCGATGGTGGTGGTCTTGCCAGCGCCATTGACGCCGACCACCAGAATCACGAACGGCTTGTGCTGCGAGGCAATTTTCAGCGGCTGCTCGACCGGCTTGAGCATCGCCGCCAGCTCGGCCTGCAACGACTTGTACAGCGCGTCGGCGTCGGCCAGCTCTTTGCGGGCGACCTTCTGGGTCAGGCGCTGGATGATCTGGGTGGTGGCTTCAACACCGACGTCGGCGGTCAGCAGGCGGGTTTCCAGCTCATCGAGCAGGTCGTCATCGATGGTTTTACGGCCGAGAAACAGGCTGGCCATGCCCTCGCCGATGCTGGCGCTGGTTTTCGACAGGCCTTGCTTGAGGCGGGCGAAGAAGCCGACTTTGGTTTCTTCGCTGCGCGGGGCTTCGACTGGCGTTTCAGCAACCACTTCCACCGGCACAACCGGAGCAGCGACGACCGGTGCAGGTGCAGGTGCAGGTGCAGGTGCAGGCTCGGGCTGCTGAACGACCGGCGAAACAGGGGCAACGAACACCGGGGCCGCCGGCTCGGCAACAACCGGTGCAGGCTCGACAACTGGCTCAACCACAGGCGCCGGAGCAACTTCAGGAACGAACGCGGCCGGCGCAGGAATCGGCGGCGTCACATGCGGCGCGGCCTCTTCGACCAAGGCCACCGGTTCTTCCGCCACCGGCAAGGTCAGCCACGGCTCGGTCGCCGGGGTCAGTGGCAGCTCGGCCGCCACCGGGGTTTCAGGTTCTGGCTCGGGCTCGACCGGTTGCAGCACCGGCTCGGCAATCGGCAGCACGATCGGCGCCGGCTCTGCTTCAATGACTGGCGCCGGAGCCGGCTCAGGAATCACGTGCGGCTGTTCGACGACGGGTTCCTGCGGTTTCTTACGCAGCCATCCGAACAGGCTTTTCTTCTCGCCAGCCGCAGCTGGGGTCTTCTTGTCGTCGTTGGAACCAAACATGGAGGACGGCTATCTCACGGTAGCGACGCGCCATAAGGGCGCCCCGGCAAATAAATATTCGATGCAGAACAGACTGTGTTTCATCCAGCTTGTTCACGCGCAACATTTTGTCGAGGCGCCAGCGGCACCTCAAAGAATCGTATAAACGAAGGACTAAACCGGCAAAATCGGCGAAAAAGCGAAGTCTAGTCGATAAACCGCAGCTTTCTGCCGCAAACCCATACAGCCGGTTCAGGCCTGAAAACCTGATAGGCGTGGTCGCCGGTAAAACGGATCAGTATCCTAGCACCCTCTCGCCCGCCGACGCTAAGACCAAGCGGGCAGCCCAACAGGTTAAAAAACGAATGAATGCTCTAGCCCGCCGCGCTGCAGGCCTGCTGCTCAGCACAGTCTGCCTGCCCCTTTCGGCCCTGGCGGCCGACCCGCAACCGACCCACGAATTCACCCTCGACAACGGCCTGAAGGTCGTCGTGCGCGAAGACCATCGCGCGCCGGTGGTGGTGTCGCAGGTCTGGTACAAGGTCGGTTCCAGCTACGAAACCCCGGGCCAGACCGGCCTGTCCCACGCGCTCGAGCACATGATGTTCAAGGGCAGCGAGAAAGTCGGCCCCGGCGAAGCCTCGTTGATCCTGCGCGACCTGGGCGCCGAAGAAAACGCCTTCACCAGCGACGATTTCACCGCGTATTACCAGGTGCTGGCCCGCGACCGTCTGGGCGTAGCGTTCGAACTGGAAGCCGACCGCATGGCCAATCTGCGCCTGCCGGCTGACGAGTTCGCCAAGGAAATCGAAGTCATCAAGGAAGAGCGTCGCCTGCGCACTGACGATAAGCCGATGTCCAAGGCTTACGAGCGTTACAAGGCGATGGCTTACCCGGCCAGCGGCTACCACACACCGACCATCGGCTGGATGGCCGACCTGGACCGGATGAAGGTCGAAGAGCTGCGCCACTGGTATCAGTCCTGGTATGTGCCAAACAACGCCACGCTGGTAGTGGTCGGCGACGTCACCCCCGATGAAGTGAAGACCCTCGCCCAGCGCTATTTCGGGCCGATTGCCAAGCGCGACGTGCCGCCAGCGAAGAAACCGCTGGAGCTGGCCGAGCCGGGTGAGCGCCAGATCACCCTGCATGTGCAGACTCAACTGCCCAGCCTGATGCTCGGTTTCAACGTGCCCAGCATCGCTACCGCTGAAGACAAGCGCTCGGTCAACGCCCTGCGCCTGATCTCGGCGCTGCTCGACGGCGGCTACAGCGGGCGCATCCCGACGCAACTGGAGCGCGGCGAAGAGCTGGTCTCCGGCGGTTCGTCGAGCTACGACGCCTACACCCGTGGTGACAGCCTGTTCACCCTGTCGGCGACGCCGAACACGCAGAAGAACAAGACCATGGCGCAAGCTGAAGCCGGTCTGTGGAAACTGCTGGAACAGCTGAAAACCAGCGCACCGTCCGCCGAAGAACTGGAGCGCGTGCGTGCGCAAGTGATCGCCGGTCTGGTGTTCGAACGTGACTCGATCACCAGCCAGGCCACCGCCATCGGCCAACTGGAAACGGTCGGTCTGTCATGGAAATTGATGGACACCGAACTCGCCGATCTGGAAAGCGTGACCCCGCAAGACATCCAGAACGCCGCCAAGCTGTATTTCACCCGCGAACGTCTCAGCGTCGCCCATGTCCTGCCACTGGAGACGACTCATGAGTGAGCGTAAAACCCCGCGCCTGTTGCTCGGCCTGATCGCCATCGCTGTGATCGGCTCTGCCGCGTTCTATCTGATGCCCGGCGTTAAAACCGACGCCAGTGAAGCACTGGACAACGCCAAGTCCAGCCAGAAGCTGCAATCGCTGGCCGAACTCGATGGCAAGGCCCCGGCCAGCCGCAAGCTCGACGTGCAGAGCTGGAACACCGCCGAAGGCGCCAAGGTGCTGTTCGTCGAAGCCCATGAGCTGCCGATGTTCGACATGCGCCTGATCTTCGCCGCGGGCAGCAGCCAGGACGGCAATGCGCCGGGCCTGGCAATCCTGACCAACGCCATGCTCAACGAGGGCGTGGCGGGCAAGGACGTTGGCGCCATCGCCCAGGGCTTCGAAAGCCTCGGGGCGGATTTCGGCAACGGCGCCTACAAGGACATGGCGCTGGCTTCGCTGCGCAGTCTGAGTGCCGCCGACAAGCGCGAGCCGGCGCTGAAGCTGTTCTCCGAGGTGGTCGGCAAACCGACCTTCCCGGCCGATTCCTTCGCGCGCATCAAGAACCAGATGCTCGCCGGTTTCGAATACCAGAAACAGAACCCCGGCAAACTCGCCAGCCTCGAGCTGATGAAGCGTTTGTACGGCAACCACCCGTATGCGCATTCCAGCGACGGTAATGCGCAGAGCGTGCCGAAGATCACTCTGGCGCAACTGCGTGAGTTCCACGCCAAGGCCTACGCGGCCGGCAACGTGGTGATCGCGCTGGTCGGTGACTTGTCGCGCGCCGAGGCCGAGGCGATTGCCAATCAGGTCTCCTCTGCCCTGCCGAAAGGCCCGGCACTGGCGAAGATCGCTCAGCCGCAGGAACCGAAAGCCAGCATCAATCACATCGAGTTTCCGTCGAAGCAGACCAACCTATTGCTCGCGCAACTGGGCATCGACCGTGACGACCCGGATTACGCGGCGCTGTCGATGGGCAACCAGATCCTCGGTGGCGGCGGTTTCGGTACCCGCCTGATGAGCGAAGTGCGCGAGAAGCGCGGCCTGACCTACGGCGTGTATTCCGGGTTCAGCCCGATGCAGGCTCGCGGCCCGTTCATGATCAACCTGCAGACCCGCGCGGAAATGAGCGAAGGCACCCTGAAACTGGTGCAGGACGTGCTCGCCGACTACCTGAAGACTGGTCCAACCCAGAAAGAACTCGATGATGCCAAACGCGAACTGGCCGGCAGCTTCCCGCTGTCCACCGCGAGCAACGCCGATATCGTCGGCCAGCTGGGCGCCATGGGTTTCTATAACCTGCCGCTGAGCTATCTGGATGACTTCATGCGTCAGTCCCAGAGCCTGACAGTCGAGCAGGTCAAAGACGCGATGAACAAACACCTGAGCACGGACAAACTGGTCATCGTCAGCGCTGGCCCGACCGTGCCGCAAAAGCCGTTACCGGCCCCATCTGATAAACCTGCCGAGCAACCGCTCGGGGTTCCGGAGCATTAATGGCTACTCGCCCTAAAAAACCTGCGCAGAACGTCCACAACGGTGTGAACCAGCTGCGCATCATCGGCGGCGAATGGCGCAGCCGCAAACTGAGCTTCCCTGATGCCCCCGGCCTGCGCCCGACGCCAGATCGCGTGCGCGAAACCCTGTTCAACTGGCTCGCGCCGTATGTGGCCGGGGCCAAGGTGCTGGATCCGTTCGCCGGCAGCGGCGCGCTGTTTCTGGAGGCATTGTCCCGCGGCGCGGCCATGGGCCAGGCGCTGGATGCCAGCAACGTTGCGGTATCGAGCCTGAAGGAACACCTTGGCACCCTGCGCTGCACCAACGGCCAGGTGCAGACCGCCGACGCGCTGCGTTATCTGGAAACCCAGGTCGCCACGCCGTTCGATCTGGTATTTCTCGATCCGCCGTTCAACCAGAACCTGTTGCCAGCCGTCTGCACTTTGCTGGAAGAACGCCAATGGCTGGCGCCGGATTCGTGGATCTACACTGAAAGCGAGACTGCGCCTTCGACGCTGGGCCTGCCGGGCAACTGGCGCCTGCACCGCGAGCAGAAATCCGGGCGGGTGTACTACGCGTTGTGGCAACGTATGGCAGAGATCGCCGGTTAACTGAAAGTTTGCGCTAAATCTGTGGCGAGGGAGCTTGCTCCCGCTGGGTCGCGAAGCGGCCCCTTTTTCAGCAGCGAGGCCTGCTGCGCAGTCCAGCGGGAGCAAGCTCCCTCGCCACAAAAGCGTGCGTACTCTGCCCACAAAGCTGCATCGAGAATCATCGTGCCCGCTTCTTTTGAACGCTTCATCCCCGCCTTCGGCCTCGGCAATCCGCACCTGCAAACCTTGTGGGGGCCGCTGTGGCGCAAAACCGTCCACCTTGAACGCGAGCGCGAACGCCTGTGGCTGGACGACGGGGACTTCCTCGACCTCGACTGGCATGGCCCGCACAGCGCCGACGCGCCGCTGGTGCTGGTATTGCACGGGTTGACCGGTTCTTCCAATTCGCCCTACGTCGCCGGAATTCAGGCCGCCCTCGCCGCACAAGGCTGGGCCAGTGTCGCGCTGAACTGGCGTGGCTGCTCCGGCGAACCCAATCTGCTGCCGCGCAGCTACCACTCCGGTGCCAGCGAAGACCTCGCCGAAGCCATCCAACACTTGCGCGCCAAACGCCCGCTGGCGCCGCTGTATGCGGTCGGTTATTCCCTCGGCGGCAATGTGTTGCTCAAGCATCTCGGCGAGACCGGCAGCGACAGCGGCGTGCTCGGTGCGGTGGCGGTGTCGGTGCCGTTTCGCCTTGATCAGTGTGCAGACCGGATCGGTCAGGGCTTCTCCAAGGTCTATCAGGCGCATTTCATGCGCGAGATGGTCGCCTACATCAAGAACAAGCAACGGCAGTTCCAGCACGACGGGCGCGAGGATGGCCTGGCGGCTCTGGCGGCGCTCGGTTCGCTGGAGAACATGCGGACTTTCTGGGACTTCGACGGCCGGGTCACCGCGCCGCTGCACGGTTTTACCGATGCCGAGGATTACTATCGCCGGGCGTCGAGTCGCTACTTTCTCGGCGAGATCCGCACCCCGACCCTGATCATTCAAGCCGCTGACGATCCGTTCGTGTTCCCCCACAGCCTGCCGACGACCGAGGAGTTGTCCGCCACCACGCAGTTCGAGCTGCAGGCCAAGGGTGGGCATGTCGGGTTTGTCGATGGCACGTTGCGCCAGCCCGGTTACTACCTGGAACGGCGCATCCCGCAATGGCTGGCCCGTGTGACGTCATGAGCGACCAGGGCGAGTCGATCCGTTTCTGGCAGACCGCGCCACTGGCCGGGGTCGAGTTGCTGTCGGCGCGCTACATCGAGCATCGCTTCGCCCCGCACGTCCACGAGGGTTATGTGATCGGCATGATCATGGCCGGCGCCCAGCGTTATCGCTATCGCGGTGCCGAACACCTGGCTGGCAGCGGCACCCTGGTGCTGATCAACCCGGACGAATTGCACACCGGGCACAAGGGCACCGAGGACGGCTGGCTGTACCGGGCGTTTTATCCCGATACCGGAAAGATCGTTTCACTGCTCGAAGAACTGGAACTGCCCACCGCACCGATGCCGGCGTTTGGCGCGACGCTGTACCGCGACCCGGATCTGGTCAACGGTTTCTGTCAGCTGCATCGCTTGCTGGAAAGCCCCGCCACCGCGCTGCAACAGCAAACGGTATGGCGCGAGATGATGATGCTGCTGTTGCAGCGGCATGCGGCGGTGCAGATCAACGGTAAACCGGGCAAGGAACACCGCGCGGTGGTGATGGCCAAGGAGTTGCTGCATGCGCAACTCGCTGCGCCGCCGTCGCTGGAAGAGCTGGCGGCCGCAGTGAATCTGTCGCCCTTCCACTTCGCCCGGGTATTCCGCCGCGCCACCGGCATGCCACCGCACACCTGGCTGATGCAGCAGCGCATCGCCACGGCCCGGGGTTTATTGCAGCACGGTTGCCTGCCGGTGGAAGTCGCCATGCAGTTGGGCTTTGCCGACCAGAGTCATCTGAGCCGGCAGTTCAAGCAGGTGTATGGCGTGGGGCCGGCGGCGTATCGCAGTGCCAGACAACCTGTTAGCGGCGATTAACCCCTGTGGGAGCGGGCTTGCTCGCGAAAGCGGTGTTTCAGTCGACAATGATGCCTGCTGATACACCGCTTTCGCGAGCAAGCCCGCTCCCACATTGGGGGTATGGTGACTTTATTCGCCGGTGGCGATGCCCCGAGAAGGCTCGTTGATCCACTCACTCCACGACCCGGCATACAGCGAACCCAGCGGATACCCCGCCAGGCACAACGCAAACAGGTTGTGACACGCCGTCACCCCGGAGCCGCAATAGGCGACCAGTTCCGCAGGTGAACGCTCGCCGAGTTTTGCGGCAAAGCGCTGCTTGAGCTGCTCCGCCGGGAGGAATCGCCCGTCGCTGCCAAGGTTTTCGGTAAACGCTGCGCATTGCGCGCCGGGAATGTGCCCGGCAATCGGGTCGATCGGCTCCACCTCACCCTTGAAGCGCGGCAAGGCCCGGGCGTCGATCAGGGTCAGGCTTGGCTGACCGAGGCGTTGCTGCAATTGCTCGGCACTCAGCAGCAGGTTCATATCCGGCTGCCCGCTGAAGTTGCCCCGGCTGACCGATGCCGCATCCAGGCTCAGCGGCAAACCCGCCGCGTGCCAGGCCTTGAGCCCGCCGTCGAGAATGAACACGCCGTCGCGCTTGCCCAGCCACGCCAGCAACCACCAGGCGCGGGCCGCATAGGCACCGGGGCCGTCGTCGTACAAAACCACATCGCTGTCGGCATTGATGCCCCACGCCTGCAGACGCTCGATCAGCGCCGCCGGCTCGGGCAACGGGTGACGCCCGGTCACGCCTTTGACCACCTTGCCACTGAGGTCACGTTCAAGGTCGGCGAAGCGGGCGCCGGCGATGTGCCCTTCGGCATAGCTGCGCTGCCCGTAGTCCGGGTCTTCGAGGGCAAAACGACAATCGAGAATCACCAGCCCCGGCTGCTCCTTGCGGGCATCCAGTGCATTCGGGCTGAGCAGTTGCGCAATCGGCATAACGGACTCCTGTGAGCGACTTCGAAATGGGTTTAGCGCCCTTCCTCGAGGGCCTGGGCCAGCGGCACGTAGAACTCGTCGAACAAGGCATTCACCTCTTCACGGGCCTGATCGGTGACGAATCCGGCTTCCAGCACCAACACCTGATACACGCCACGCTTGATGGCCTGTTCGCTGAGGTGATTGGAGTTTTCCCGGGTGGTGCACAGAAAGCGCACCCACGAGGTGAGGATGATCCAGGCATTGATCGTCAGGGATTCGATCTGCACCCGATCCATCTTGAGGATGCCGGCGGCGACGAAGCCCTCGTAGATCGCCATGCCCTGGATCACGCAGCGCTGGGAAAAACGCCGGTAGCGCGCGGCCAGGTCCGGGTCGCTGTCGAGCAGGTGCTCGAGATCCCGATGCAGAAAGCGGTAGCCCCACATCGCCGACAGCAGCTCCTTGAGGTAATAGCGCTTGTCTTCGACAGTGGCGGCACGCCCCTGCGGCGGGCGCAGAAAGCTGTCCACAAGCGTCTCGTACTCACTGAACAGCACGGCGATGATCGCCTGCTTGTTCGGGAAGTGGTAGTACAGATTGCCCGGAGAAATCTCCATGTGGGCGGCGATGTGATTGGTGCTGATGCTGCGCTCGCCCTGCTGATTGAACAGTTCGAGGCTGTTCTGCACGATGCGCTCGCTGGTTTTTATTCGTGGGGCCATGGCTTGAGCTTTAATTCAGAGTGCGGTGAGGGGCATCTTACGACCTAACCGGAATGGGATAAAACAAAGCTGTGTCGGGAAGTCATTTGACTTTCTAGAGCATAGACTCTAGAACGTCATCACTACAATAAATCCGGAGCCGACGATGACTGCCGACATTGCTTATCTGCAAACGCTGCAACAGCCCCTGGAAGAGCTGGATCGGCTGTTCGCGGCACAGCGCGCCGCCTATGCTGCCAACCCGATGCCACCGGCAGACCAGCGCCAGCAGTGGCTCAAGGCATTGCGCGAGTTGCTCAGCCATGAGCGGCAGGCGCTGGTCGAGGCCATCAGCGCGGATTTCAGTCATCGCAGCGCCGATGAAACCCTGCTCGCCGAACTGATGCCCAGCCTGCACGGCATCCATTACGCCAGCCGCCACCTCAAGGGCTGGATGAAGTCGTCGCGGCGCAAAGTCGGCATGGCCTTCCAGCCGGCGTCGGCCAAAGTCGTGTACCAGCCGCTCGGCGTGGTCGGCATCATCGTCCCGTGGAACTACCCGTTGTATCTGGCCATCGGCCCACTGGTCGGCGCGCTGGCAGCGGGCAACCGGGTAATGCTCAAGCTCAGCGAATCGACCCCGGCCACCGGCCAGTTGCTCAAGACCCTGCTGGGACGGATTTTCCCCGAAGATCTGGTCTGCGTGGTGCTGGGCGAGGCCGACATCGGCGTGGCGTTCTCCCGCCTGCGTTTTGATCACCTGCTGTTCACCGGCGCCACCAGCATCGGCAAACACGTGATGCGCGCTGCGGCGGAAAACCTGACCCCGGTGACCCTCGAACTGGGCGGCAAATCCCCGGCCATCGTCTCTCGCGACGTGCCGCTCAAGGACGCCGCCGAACGCATCGCCTTCGGCAAGACCCTGAATGCCGGGCAGACCTGCGTCGCCCCCGATTACGTGCTGGTGCCGCAAGACCGCGTCGGCGCGTTCGTCGAAGCCTATCGTCAGGTGGTCAACAATTTCTATCCAACCCTCGCCGACAACCCGGACTACACCGCGATCATCAACGAGCGCCAACTGGCCCGGCTCAACGGTTATGTCAGCGACGCCACGAGCAAGGGCGCGCTGCTGATCCCGCTGTTCGAACAGGGCCAGGGCCGGCGCATGCCGCACAGCCTGCTGCTCAATGTCACTGACGAGATGACCGTGATGCAGGACGAAATCTTCGGCCCGTTGCTGCCGATCGTGCCGTATCAAGACCTCGATCAGGCGTTTGCCTACATCAATCAGCGCCCTCGTCCTCTGGCCCTTTACTACTTCGGCTACGACAAGCGCGAACAGAACCGCGTGCTGCACGAGACCCACTCAGGCGGCGTGTGCCTGAACGACACCCTGCTGCACGTGGCGCAGGACGACATGCCGTTCGGTGGCATCGGCCCATCGGGCATGGGCCATTACCACGGCCATGAAGGCTTCCTGACCTTCAGCAAGGCCAAGGGCGTGCTGATCAAACAGCGCTTCAATGCAGCGAAGCTGATTTATCCGCCCTACGGCAAATCGATTCAGAAACTGATCCAGAAGCTGTTCATCCGCTAATCGTCGTCACCGCCGGGTAATAACAACAATGCACCCAAGCCTGACCGAAACACCTGCCCTGTCGCGCCGTGGCCTGCTGAAATTCAGCCTCGGCGCCACGGCGTTTCTCGCCACCGCCGGCCTCGGCGCCAGCCTCAGTGGCTGTTCATCGAGTGTCGCGGCCAACGGCTTCGTCACCTTGCGTGACGGCGACCTGCTGTTTCTGCGCGCACTGATTCCGGTGATGCTCGAAGGCGCCGTGGCCGCCGAGAAAATGCCCGGTGCGGTGGATGGCACCCTGAAGTCGCTGGACTACAGCCTCGATCACTTGTCGCCGGAGATGCTCAAACTCACCCGGCAACTGTTCGACGTGCTGGGCATGGCCATCACGCGCGGGCCGCTCACCGGCATCTGGGGCAGTTGGGAAAACGCCAGTCCCGAGGCGCTGCGCCACTTCCTCGAGCGCTGGCAGAACAGTTCATTGAGCCTGCTGCGCATGGGCCACAGCTCATTGCAGCAGATGGTGATGATGGCCTGGTACACCCGCGCCGAGTCCTGGGGCCATTGCGGCTACCCCGGCCCGCCTGCTGTTTGAAACCGAGTCGCGCCCTTCGCGAGCAAGCCTGATCCCACAGGGGGTTGCGATGCAAATGTGGGAGCGAGCCTGCTCGCGAAGAGGCCCGCAAGAACAACAAAAACAAGAGAACCTGATCCATGCCCGTACCCGACCCGTTCCGCGAAGGCCTCGCCCGTGGCTGGAAAACCTACAACGGCGCCCAACTGACCGGCGATCTGACGCTGCAAGCCGACGTGGCGATCATCGGCAGCGGTGCCGGTGGCGGCACCACGGCAGAAATCCTCAGCGCCGCCGGTTACAAAGTGCTGCTGATCGAAGAAGGCCCGCTCAAGACCAGTTCCGACTTCAAGATGCTCGAAGACCAGGCCTACAGCAGCCTCTATCAGGAAGGCATCGGCCGCATGAGCAAAGACGGCGCGATCACTATCCTCCAGGGCCGTGCGGTCGGCGGCACCACGCTGATCAACTGGACCTCGAGTTTCCGCACGCCCGAGCCGACCCTCGAGCACTGGGCCAAGGAACACAACGTCAAAGGCCACAGCCCGGCCGAGATGGCGCCGTGGTTCGAAAAAATGGAGCAGCGCCTCGGCGTCGCGCCGTGGATGGTCCCGCCCAACGCCAACAACGACGTGATCCGCAAGGGCTGCGAGCAACTCGGCTACAGCTGGCACGTGATCCCGCGCAACGTGCGTGGCTGCTGGAACCTTGGCTATTGCGGCATGGGCTGCCCGACCAACGCCAAGCAGTCGATGATGGTCACCACCATCCCGGCGACGCTGGAAAAGGGCGGCGAGCTGCTGTACCTGGCCCGTGCGGAAAAGCTGTTGATTAGCGGCGACAAGATCACCGGCCTGCAATGCGTGGCGATGGACGAGCGCTGCGTCGAGCCGACCGGACGCAAAATCACAGTCAAGGCCCGGCATTACGTGCTGGCCGGCGGCGGCATCAACAGCCCGGCCCTGCTGCTGCGTTCGGACGCGCCAGACCCGCATCAGCGCCTCGGCAAACGCACGTTCCTGCATCTGGTGAACATGTCCGCCGGGCGTTTCGACGAAGTGATCAACCCGTTCTACGGCGCGCCGCAGTCGATCTACTCGGATCATTTCCAGTGGAAGGACGGCACCAGTGGGCCGATGGGCTACAAACTCGAAGTGCCACCGCTGCAACCGGCGCTGGCCGCGACGCTGCTCGGCGGCTTCGGCCAGCAGAACGCCGAACACATGGCTGACCTGCCGCACACCCACGCGATGCTCGCGTTGCTGCGCGACGGTTTCCACCCGGACAGCCCCGGTGGCAGTGTCGAATTGCGCGGCGACGGTTCGCCAGTGCTCGACTATCAGGTCTCGCCTTACGCCTGGGAAGGCTTGCGCCGCGCCTTTCACAGCATGGCCGAGATCCAGTTTGCCGGCGGCGCCAAAGCCGTGATGCCGATGCACGCGGATGCGCGCTACGTGAAAACCCTGGCCGAAGCCCGCACTTTGATCGACAGTTTGAGCCTTGAGCTGTACCGCACACGTCTGGGCAGCGCCCACGTGATGGGTGGTTGTGCGATGGGCGAAGAGCCGAAAAACGCGGTCACCGATAGCCTCGGCCGGCATCATCAACTGAGCAATCTGTCGATTCACGATGGCTCGCTGTTCCCCACCAGCATTGGCGCCAACCCGCAATTGTCGGTGTATGGGCTGACTGCACAATTGGCGACGTCTCTCGCTGAACGGCTGAGAAATCCGTGAAAAAACCGGTTTATCGCGTCGTCTATAGTGCTTTCTTACCCAACAGGCGACTTGGCCGACCGGGACGGCTGCGATACCATCCGACTCCCCAACGGACTCCCGCCAGGACGACGCGATGAACCGAGTGTTGTACCCAGGTACCTTCGACCCTATTACCAAGGGCCATGGCGATCTGGTCGAACGCGCCTCGCGCCTGTTCGATCACGTGATCATTGCGGTCGCCGCCAGCCCGAAGAAAAATCCACTGTTCCCGCTGGAACAACGGGTTGAGCTGGCTCGCGAGGTCACCAAACACCTGCCCAACGTCGAAGTGGTCGGTTTCTCGACGCTGCTGGCACATTTCGCCAAGGAGCAGAACGCCAATGTGTTCCTGCGTGGCCTGCGTGCGGTGTCGGACTTCGAATACGAATTCCAGCTGGCCAACATGAACCGCCAACTGGCCCCGGACGTCGAGAGCCTGTTTCTCACCCCGTCCGAGCGTTATTCGTTCATTTCCTCGACGCTGGTGCGGGAAATCGCCGCGCTGGGCGGCGATATCAGCAAGTTCGTGCATCCGGCCGTGGCCGATGCCCTGACGCTACGCTTTAAAAAGTAGGAGCTGCCGCATGCTGCGATCCTGGCTTTTGATTTCAGCCCTTGATCGCAGCCGCGTGCACTGCGCTCGCCAATGCGGCACAATTGCGCGCATTGATTTATAGCGCCCGGGCCTGCCGCCCCGGCTGGAGTTAGCATGTCCCTGATCATCACCGACGATTGCATCAACTGCGACGTCTGCGAACCCGAGTGCCCGAACGCCGCCATTTCCCAAGGCGAAGAGATCTATGTGATCGACCCGAACCTGTGCACCCAGTGCGTCGGCCACTACGACGAACCGCAGTGCCAGCAGGTCTGCCCGGTGGATTGCATTCCACTGGACGAGGCGCATCCGGAGACTGAAGAACAGTTGATGGAGAAGTACCGCAAGATCACCGGCAAGGCCTGATCCGGCAATTTTGTAGCGCTCTTTCGGGCCTCTTCGCGAGCAAGCCCGCTCCCACAGTTGGAATGCATTTCAATGGTGGGAGCGGGCTTGCTCGCGAAAGGGCCATCAGCAACACCACACCATCCTGATCAGCTCACTCGCGCTGCTCAAACCCCTCCCCTGTACACCCCAAACAGCGCACAAACGCCGCTTTCGCCGGATCCACCACCAGCGCCTGTCCCGCATCGCCGACCCCGCCACCCAGCGCGGTAAACGGCAATGACACCACAAACACCCCCGCACCCAGCACCGTTGCCACCACCAATAAAGGTCGGGCAATCAGCAAATCGCCGATCATGGCGTAGGCGGGAGGGTTCTGGATGGTGTAGCGCGGATCACCGCTGCCGTTTTCCGTGGCCTGAACGGCCAAGCTGGAACACAGCAGCAGTGCTGCAAACAGGACTTGCAAGGACTTCATGGCACGATCCTTCGGGCTGAACAGTGAGACAACTCACTATAGACCGTAGGACTTTTTCAGATTTTTGCCTCAGGTCTGGCAACGCGGACAGAACACACTGGCCCGTTGACCCAGCTTCACTTCGCGCAGGCCGGTGCCGCAGACCTTGCAGTGCTCACCGCCGCGACCATAGACAAACAGTTCCTGCTGGAAGTAGCCGGGCTGCCCGTCACCGCCGATGAAATCCCGCAACGTGGTGCCGCCGCGCTCGATGGCTGCAGCGAGAATCCGTTTGATCTCGATCGCCAGCTTCAGATAACGCGCCCGGGAGATGCTTTTGGCTTCGCGGCGCGGATCGATCCCGGCAGCGAACAGCGCTTCGGTCGCGTAAATGTTGCCGACACCCACCACCACCGCGTTGTCCATGATGAACGGCTTGACCGCCATCGAACGCCCGCGCGACAACTGGAACAGGCGCTCGCCGTCGAACAGATCGGTCAATGGCTCCGGCCCGAGGCGAATCAGCAGTTCGTGATTGAGCGGGTCGGTACTCCACAGCATCGCGCCGAAACGGCGTGGATCGGTGTAGCGCAGCGCCAGACCGGACTCCAGCTCGATATCGACGTGCTCGTGCTTGAGCGCCGGCAACCCGACCTCCACCAGCCGCAAGTTGCCCGACATGCCCAGGTGACTGATCAGCGTGCCGACCTCGGCATTGATCAACAGGTACTTGGCCCGCCGCTCGACCAGCACGATGCGCTGCCCGGACAGGCGCACATCGAGGTCTTCAGGGATCGGCCAGCGCAGCCGGCGGTCACGCACGATCACCCGACTGACGCGCTGGCCTTCAAGGTGCGGGGCAATACCCCGGCGGGTGGTTTCGACTTCCGGCAGTTCAGGCATGGTGTCCTCGAATCAATGCGCGCCGAGGTCGCGGATCGTTTGTTTGAGGGTTTCGAAGTCGTAATCCGACAGGCCGACGTAATCGAGTACCAGCGGCCCGACAGCATTCCATTCGAAGTCTTCGGTCTGATTGCCCAGCACCCGGTAGGACGCGCAGATGTGCTCGGCCATCTTCAGGATCGCCAGCAGGTTTTTCAGCTGGCTGTTGCGTGACGACTCGTCGCTGAAGATCGCCAAGGCGTTGTGGTGATTGGCAATCGCCGCGCTGACGTGCTCCGGCAGGCGCCACGACTTGGCGGTGTAGTAGCCGACCACGGCGTGGTTGGTGTTGAACTCGCTGTTTTCGGTGTCCACCACCCGGCACTCTGCGCTGGCATTGGCATAGGCCTTTTCCAGCACCGACATGTAATTGGGGAAACGCTGCAGCATCAACGGCACGCCACAGTCATGGAACAGACCCAAGGCATAGGCTTCATCACCGGCCTGGGTGCCGATGCGCTTGGCCAGGGTCAGGCAGGTCATCGCCACGTCCTGAGCGGTGTCCCAGAAACGGTTGAGGGTGACGATGGTGTCGTCGTTCATCTCGCCCTTGATCGACTGCGCGTTGATCAGGTTGATGATCGAGCGGCTGCCCAACAGGTTCACCGCACGCTGGATCGAGGTGATCTTGTTGCTCAGGCCGTAATACGGCGAGTTGACGATTTTCAGCAGCGAGCCGGACAGGCCTGGGTCCTGGGAGATCAGCTTGGCGATCACCTCCAGGTCCGGGTCGGGCATGTACTGCTCCATTTGCAGATCCACCATGATCTGCGGCTGCGCCGGCACACTGATGCCTTGCAGGGATTGTTGAATCTGTTCGGTGGTCAGCTCTTGGGACATAAGTACACACTCTGGGACAGGCGGCGATTCTAACCTCTAAAAACCGCACGACGACACACCAGTGGGCATTTGTCAGGAACTTTCATTCCCGCTCAGGCTTCGGACTTTGTAAGGCCGACCGGACACTCAAGCACCGGCTCGGCGGCAATTTCCCGCAGACTCAGGAGCTTAATCATGGCTAATTCCCTCAGCGGCAAGCGTGTCGCCATTTTGGTAACAGACGGTTTCGAACAGGTCGAACTGACCGGTCCCAAGCAAGCACTGGAGCAGGCCGGCGCCCAGGTCGACATCCTTTCGGCCGAGGCCGGCAAGGTCAAAGGCTGGAACCACGACAAACCGGCGGACGACTTCAAGGTCGATCAGACCTTTCAAGGCGCCAGCAGCGAGCAGTACGACGCGATCGTCCTGCCGGGTGGCGTACAGAACTCCGACACCATCCGCATCGACCAGGATGCCCAGCACCTGGTCAAGACCGGCGCCTCCGCCGGCAAACCGATCGCGGTGATCTGCCACGGCAGCTGGCTGCTGATATCCGCCGGGCTGGTCAACGGCAAGACCCTGACCAGCTACAAGACGCTCAAGGATGATCTGGTGAATGCCGGGGCCAACTGGGTCGACAAGGAAGTGGTCAAGGACGGCCACCTGATCAGCAGCCGTCAGCCGGATGATATTCCGGCGTTCAACCGTGAGTTGATCGACGCGCTCTCCGCCTGATCTGTGGGGTTGTGAGTTTATGTGGTGAGGGGATTTATCCCCGATGGACAGCGCAGCTGTCCCAAATCGACTTACGCGGTCAGTCAGAAAACTGCGTTGGGGTTTGCGGCTGCTACGCAGCCGATCGGGGATAAATCCCTTGCCACAGATAAATTCCTTCATCACTGATTCCCCTTGCCACATGTCCACTCTCCAGCCAATCAGGCCGAGCAACACGGTATACTCCCGCTCTTTTTTCCGGAGCGACGTCATGTCCCTGCCTAGCCTGCGCCTCAAAGCCAACGCCGACCGTCGCCTGCGCAACGGCCACTTGTGGGTCTACAGCAACGAAATCGATGTGGCCGCCACGCCACTGCACGGCTTCAAGGCCGGCGATCAGGCGATCCTCGAAGCCGCCGGCGGCAAGCCGCTGGGCATCGTCGCGATGAGCCCGAACAACCTGATCTGCGCTCGCCTGTTGTCGCGCGACATCAAGCTGCCTCTGGACAAGTCGCTGCTGGTGCATCGTCTGAACGTGGCCCTGTCGCTGCGCGAGCGCCTGTTCGACAAGCCGTTCTACCGCCTGGTGTACGGCGATTCCGACCTGCTGCCGGGTCTGGTGGTCGACCGTTTCGGCGACATCCTCGTGGTGCAGATTGCCTCGGCGACCATGGAAGCGCACAAGGATGACGTGATCGCTGCGCTGACCCAAGTGCTCAAGCCAAGCGGCATTCTGTTCAAGAACGACTCCGCCGCCCGTGACGCCGAAGGCCTCAACCGCTACGTCGAAACCGTGTTCGGTCTGGTGCCGGAGTGGGTCGCGCTGGAAGAGAACGGCGTGAAGTTTGAAGCGCCGGTGATCGGCGGCCAGAAAACCGGCTGGTTCTACGACCACCGCATGAACCGCGCCCGCCTGGCCCCCTATGCCAAAGGCAAACGCGTGCTCGACCTCTATAGCTACATCGGTGGCTGGGGCGTGCAGGCTGCGGCATTCGGCGCCAGCGAAGTGTTTTGCGTCGACGCATCCGGCTTCGCCCTTGACGGCGTTGAGCGTAACGCTGCACTGAACGGCTTCGCCGACAAGATGACCTGCATCGAAGGCGACGTCTTCGAAGCCTTGAAAGAACTCAAGGCCAGCGAAGAACGTTTCGACGTGATCGTTGCCGACCCGCCAGCGTTCATCAAACGCAAGAAAGACATGAAGAACGGTGAAGGCGCCTACCGTCGCTTGAACGAGCAAGCCATGCGCCTGCTCACCAAGGACGGCATTCTGGTCAGCGCTTCGTGCTCCATGCACCTGCCGGAAGATGATCTGCAGAACATCCTGCTGACCAGCGCCCGTCACCTGGATCGCAACATCCAGTTGCTGGAACGTGGTGGTCAAGGCCCGGATCACCCGGTACACCCGGCCATCGCCGAGACCCGCTACATCAAGAGCATCACCTGCCGTCTGCTGCCGAACAGCTGATTGGCCATGAAACGGGGAGCCTGCGGGCTTCCCGTTTGCTTACGGCGATGCAATGTCGTCGAATTCCTTGGCTTTTTCCTACAACCAACTTCCTACATGTACGCAGGACATTTCCCTGCGCATTAAATTTTAAGAATTAAAACTTACAAGCCCGCCCGTGCAGCATGCCCGCTCCGACAAAATTAATAGAAATTTCCTACCCAAGTATCGCTTGCCAATAATTCATTACAACCTATTATTAAGTTGTCACCACGACGGTGACATTCACTCTCAATGAACAAGGAGTTCATACTTATGAAAGCAATTACTCTGGAAACCAACAAAATCGCAAACCTGGCCTTCCTGGTTGCGCCTAAAGCCCGCTAAGTGAGCCAGAACGCTGGGGAGTGCCGGCACCCCAGCGTTCTTTCGACCCTTTCCAGAGCGATCTATACAACATGCACATCAATCCTTACTTATTCATATTGCCGCGCACACCCGGACAAATAGACTGGAATTATAAAGACCATACTCAGCATGAGCTGGACCTGACTTATTCTTGTCGACTTGCACAACTTATCAATAACCCGGAGCAATTCGACAGACGCAACATAATAGACTCACAACTTCTGAATGCGGGCATATTAACCGTTGCAAAAATAGACAGCCCGCCATGGGGCTGGGATGAGTTGTCGAAGATTTATCATATCGGCACCCAGAACATTCCCTGCGAACAGATACCCCAGAATATTCATGAGTGGTCCAGGCAATACCTGAACCATTGCAGCGCCGTGCTGACCACACCGGCACCCGCGCAAGATCGTCCGATACAACAGGACGAACCCCGAATCGCCCTCCCCGCCTCCGCCGCCCTGACCGTTGCCAGTCTTGGCAATGTCCTGCGCCTGAGAAAAACCTGCCGCTCCTTTACTGGCGCATCAATCACCCTCGGTGACGTCGGCACACTGATGTATCTCTCGCTGGGTTTTCTTCGCCACCGCGACCATGATCGCGACGAGAGTATCGCCGAGGGCCTGGGCGCCCGTCGCAGCAGTCCTTCGGGTGGCGGGTTGAACGCCTGTGAAGGGTTTCTCCTGGCTCGCAATATCGAGGGCCTGGAACCCGGCATCTATGCCTATCACCCGGCAGAACACGCGCTCAGCCGGGTCAATCCCTTGCCCGAACCCGCGCTCGGCCATTTGCTGGCGGGCCAGCATTTCATCAATAACCTGCCGCTGGGTCTGTTCATCACCGCCCGCTTCGACAAGCTCTGGTGGAAGTATGAACACTCGCGCGCCTATCGCATGGCGTTCGTCGAGGCGGGTCACCTGTCGCAGACCTTTCAACTGGTGGCCACGGCGCTGGGCCTGGGAACGTGGCTGACCGGCGCGTTTGCCGATCGGCAGGTCGAAGCCCTGCTCAAACTCGAAGGCAGCGCTGAACAACCGTTGTTCTTTGTCGGCTGCGGCGCCAGCGACGGTCAGGCGATGTGTCAGGAAATGCGTGACCTGTTGCAGGAGACGCGTACATGAACGTGTCAACCGCGGAACAGCCCGAAACACCTGAGTCCTGGATGCTTCGCTTCACGCTTGGCGATTGGGACAACCGCGCTTCGGTGCGTACGAGCCGGCACGACTACCAGTTGCCGGCAGACCTGCAGTTACAACTGCAGACCCGCTTCTGGTTTCCGCCGGCCTTCCTGCCGTACCTGTCCCACCCGGCCATTGAAGCCGCAGGCAGCAGGGTCATGCATCGACTGGCGGCCAATCACCTGGTGCACTTCCTCGACTACACCACGCTGCTTGAACACCGCATCGTCAACCGCGCCGTGGAAACCATCGTCCACGGCGAGTTACCTGCCTACATTCCTTCACGGATGAAAACCGCCGCGCTGCAGCTCTATACCGACGAGGGTTATCACGCGCTGTTCTCCCATCGTCTGGCCGAACAGATCGCCGAACTGCATGGTTTCACCGGCCGACCGCAGATGCCCCTGCGCATTACCCGCCTGACCGGTCAGATCGCTCGAACGCCGGAGAGCAAACGCCCGCTGGCATGGTTTCTGCTCGGTTTCGTCTCGGAAACCATCATCGCCCGGGAGCTGCTGGATGTGTGCCGGGAGACGCTGGTGACCAGCGTGAGTGACATGTTGCGCGACCACCTCGCTGACGAAGCCCGGCACAGTCGGTTTTTTTCCGAAGTCTTTCACTACCTCTGGCTGACCCTGAACAGCCGTCAGCGCGCCTTCGCGGCCAGAACCTTGCTGGAGACCCTGGCGACCTTCTTCGAAGTCGACGAGCAATGGCTACATCAGAGCCTGCGCCGCGCCGGCATTGGCGAAGGCGCAATCAAGGAGATTCTCGATGACCTGACCAACGAACAGGCCAGCCGCCAGCGTGCCAGATCCGGAGCCACAGCTACGCTTGCTGCACTCGAAAGGGCCGGATTCTTCGCGCACCCCAACAACCGCAAACTTTTCGCCAAGGCAGGACTGATCGATGCTTGAAGGAAGAACGGTGGTAACGACCCGACAACGACGCGGGGCGGTCAGTCTGCTGTTGGCCATGGTGCTGCTGGGAGTGTTTCCGCTGGACGTCCTGCTGCCGTCGTTCCCGGCGCTGGCCGAACACTTCGCCAGCACCCCGACCGACATCGCCCTGTCGATCAGCCTGTTCGCGGTGGGCATCGCCTTTGCCCAACTGCTGATCGGGCCGTTGTCCGACGTCATCGGGCGCAAGGGCTTGTTGCTCGCCGGCATGGCTGTCTCGATCCTCGGCGCCATCGGCTGCGTCATGACCAGTGACTACACACTGTTCATGACCTTTCGCATCGTGCAGGCCATCGGCTGCGGCTGTTTCGTCCTGTCGCAGGCACTGGTGCAGGACCTGTTCGAGGGCGAACAGCGCGATCGCCTGCGGATCCTGATGGTGACCGCCACCGGGATCTTCATCTCGGTATCGCCGCTGGCCGGGACCTTTCTACAGGCGACCCTGGGCTGGCGCGGCAGCTTCTGGCTGTTCATCGCACTGGCGGCTGTGGTGTTGCTCAAAGCCTGGGTGTTTCTGGACAACAGTCGGCCCGCTGTCAGAGATACACCGATCCATTTTCTCAAGGCTTACCGACGGGTGCTGGGGGACTTCGACTTCGTTGGCTACTGGCTGATCTCGGCTTTCGCATTCGCCTGCCACTTCTCGTTCATTGTCATTTCGCCGCTGATTTTCATGGATCAATTGCAGCTGTCAGCCTATGACTTCTCGCTGATCCTGCTGATCTACGGCGCGGCCTATGTCGCTGGCGGCATCGTCGCCACGCTGCTGAGCCGGCGCATTTCGCCCGGGCAGCAAATGCTGGTCGGGCTGAGCCTGATCCTGCTGGCGGGGCTGGTGATGCTGTTCATGGCCAGGCACCTGGCGCTCTCGGCGGCCACGGTGCTGATCCCGATGCTGATCTGCACCGCCGGTACGACCATCGCGCGCCCTGCTGCCACTTCGCGGGCCATGAGCCTGTTCCCGGAAAATGCCGGCACCTCGGCCTCCGCAGGCAGTACGATCATTTTCATCTGTGGCGGCCTGATCAGCGCCCTGATCAGCCTGAGCCCAAGCAACCTGCAAGCCACCCTCGGCTACTGTTTTATCCTGCTCAGCTGCATCGCACTGGCGTTGAACAAGCGGATCAGCCACCGCGCCAGAGTCATCGGAACCAGCGCCATCACGCCCTCTGGCAGCGATTGAGCCTGCCGGTCGTCATGCCAGACACACCGTCGGCACTGGAACAACGCTTTGCGCCATTCCCTCCAGACGCCAGCGGTGTAGAATCGGCTGATTCATCGCCATTCATCCCCCGGCGGGTTTATGAGCTCAGGCTGAGGCAAGCGGCGATCCCGCAAAGTCATCGGCAACATCCAGGACACACGGCCATTTCTGAGTGTTCCAGACGTCAATAGAAGCTCACTCCCTTTTGATACCTGATTAGCCGCCCGGAGTGCTCCATGCCAGATTACCGCTCGAAAACATCCACCCACGGCCGCAACATGGCCGGCGCCCGCGCACTGTGGCGCGCCACCGGGATGAAAGATGACGACTTCAAGAAGCCGATCATCGCCATTGCCAACTCCTTCACCCAGTTCGTGCCGGGCCACGTGCACCTCAAAGACCTCGGTCAATTGGTTGCCCGGGAAATCGAACGCGCCGGTGGCGTCGCGAAAGAATTCAACACCATCGCCGTGGATGACGGCATCGCCATGGGTCACGACGGCATGCTGTATTCGCTGCCGAGTCGCGAGATCATCGCCGACTCCGTCGAGTACATGGTCAACGCCCACTGCGCCGACGCCATCGTCTGCATCTCCAACTGCGACAAGATCACCCCGGGCATGCTGATGGCCGCCCTGCGCCTGAACATTCCGGTGATCTTCGTTTCCGGCGGCCCGATGGAAGCCGGCAAGACCAAACTCGCTGCCCACGGTCTCGACCTCGTCGACGCCATGGTGATCGCCGCCGACTCCAGCGCTTCTGACGAGAAGGTTGCCGAGTACGAGCGCAGCGCCTGCCCGACCTGCGGTTCGTGCTCCGGCATGTTCACCGCCAACTCGATGAACTGCCTGACCGAAGCCCTCGGCCTCGCATTGCCGGGCAACGGTTCGACCCTCGCGACCCACAGTGACCGCGAACAACTGTTCCTGCAGGCTGGTCGTACCATCGTCGAGCTGTGCAAGCGTTACTACGGCGAGAACGACGAGTCGGTGCTGCCGCGCAACATCGCCAACTTCAAGGCGTTCGAGAACGCGATGATGCTCGACATCGCCATGGGTGGTTCGACCAACACCATCCTGCACTTGCTGGCTGCGGCCCAGGAAGCCGAGATCGATTTCGACCTGCGCGACATCGACCGTCTCTCGCGCAGCGTGCCGCAACTGTGCAAGGTCGCGCCGAACATCCAGAAGTACCACATGGAAGACGTGCACCGCGCTGGCGGCATCTTCAGCATCCTCGGTTCGCTGGCTCGTGGCGGTCTGCTGCACACCGACCTGCCGACCGTGCACAGCCGCAGCATGGAAGAAGCCATCGCCAAGTGGGACATCACCCAGACCGACGATGAGGCGGTGCACCACTTCTTCAAGGCCGGCCCGGCGGGCATCCCGACCCAGACCGCGTTCAGCCAGTCGACCCGTTGGGAAACCCTCGACGACGACCGTGAAAACGGCTGCATCCGCAGCTTTGAACACGCCTACTCGAAAGAAGGCGGCCTGGCCGTGCTTTACGGCAACATCGCCCTCGACGGCTGCGTGGTGAAAACCGCCGGCGTTGATGAGTCGATCCACGTCTTCGAAGGCAACGCGAAGATCTTCGAAAGCCAGGACAGCGCCGTGCGCGGCATCCTCGCCGACGAAGTGAAGGAAGGCGACATCGTCATCATTCGCTACGAAGGCCCGAAAGGCGGCCCGGGCATGCAGGAAATGCTCTACCCGACCTCGTACCTGAAGTCCAAAGGTCTGGGCAAAGCCTGTGCGCTGCTCACCGACGGTCGTTTCTCTGGCGGTACTTCCGGCCTCTCGATCGGCCACGCTTCGCCAGAGGCTGCGGCCGGTGGCGCGATCGGTCTGGTGCAGGACGGCGACAAAGTGCTGATCGACATCCCGAACCGCTCGATCAACCTGTTGGTCAGCGATGAAGAACTGGCTGCGCGCCGGGTCGAACAGGACAAGAAAGGCTGGAAACCGGTCGAGCAGCGTCCACGCAAAGTGACCACCGCCCTGAAGGCCTACGCCCTGCTGGCGACCAGCGCCGACAAGGGTGCGGTGCGTAACAAGGCGATGCTCGACGGGCTGTAAGTTTTAACCGCCGGATAAAAATGCCCCGCCAAATGCGGGGCATTTTTTTGCCCGACCAAAATATCCCAGTCACAGAAGATCAAAACGGTGGGAGCGGGCTTGCTCGCGAAAGCGGTCTACCGGTCAAAAAACCTCTCGCCTGACACTCCCTCTTCGCGAGCAAGCCCGCTCCCACAGGGGACTGTCAGTGATTCTGGAATCTGCGCTCCAACACAGAATTGGGTCTTACTGAATTTCTTCTGGCTTCACGATCACCCAGTTTTTGTCCGCCGTCACCGGCAACCCTTCCTTGGCCTGCGCTGCCGCGTTCTTGGTCATCATGCCGTTGAGCTGGGTCATGTATTTGTCTTTGCGGTTGACCCACAAGTGGATGCCGCCCTTGGCCACGTCAACACTGTGGAACAACATGTAACCGTCGCTGGTCGGGGTATCGCCGCCCACCAGTACTGGTTTTTTCCACTCGTCGATGTAGGTCAGGATCGCCGCGTGCTTGCCGGCCATCCAGGTCGCCGGGGTCCACAGGTACGGGGTCAGTTCGAGACCGAGGTTGGCCTTCTCGTCATACTTGCCGGCGGTGATCTGTTTGCGCGCGGTGGTCAGCTCGCCGGTTTCGCGGTTCTTCAACAATGTGCTCACGCCGATCACGTTCTGCGGTTTGACGTTGTAGCCGTACTTCGGATCAGCCGCGACCATGCGCACCAGCTCTTCGGAGGCGGCGGTCATCACGTAGACCTCAATGCCGTTCTCCATCAGTTTGTTGTACAGCTCGGCCTGACCGGTAAAGACTTTTGGTGGCTGCACCTCAAGGTTCTTCACCACGTCACCGTCGTAATAAGTGGTCGGCACCGGTTTGCCCGAGGCCATCAGCTCATCGACGTAGCCTTTGAGTTCCTTGAGGGTAAAGCCAGAGAACACCTGCGCCACCCATGGGTAGCAGACCATGTCGTCGACTTCGCACAGGCGATAGTAATAGCTGAACAGGCTTTCCTTATGGTCAGCGGTGTCCTTGAACGGCATCAGTTTCAGGGAGGGATCAAGCGTCTCGCGGGTGATCAGCCCCTTGTTTTCCATGAACGGCAACAAGGACTCTTCGAGGTCATAGCGGTAGCTGGTGTTGTCCATGTCGAACACCGCGTAGTTACCCTTGTTGGCGTTGGCCGCGATCATCGCGTCCAGTGCCTTGGCCTGATCCGCCGGCCAGTGCTTCAGATCGGTGGCGAATGCGTGAGCGGCCAAGCCCAATCCAAGAACCACAGCGAGCATTTTCGGTGCGAACTTCATCGGCGTTTTCTCCCTGACTGAAAGACATCGACGCTAACAAATAAGTGTGACAATCCTCGTCTGTCAGCGACCGCTTACGTCTCCTCAACGCCAGTTGCATTGCCGAGAGCGACAAGCGCTTATTCCAAAAACGACGGACAACCTGCGATTTCGGTATTAATTCATTGGAAATCAAACTGTTAGGCTTGCCGGTTCGCAGTTGCCCCCGAAGGCGACTGGCACAAGTCTTATCGGAGTCTTCATGAATCTGCCGCTGATCCTCAATCTGCTGGTGTTCCTCGCCCTGCTCTTCGGTCTGGCGCAAACCCGCCACACGACGTGGAGCCTGGCGAAAAAAGTCCTGCTCGCGCTGGTGCTCGGCGTAGCCTTCGGTGTTGCCCTGCACACCGTTTACGGTGCCGGCAACCCGGTACTGAAAGCCTCGATCGGCTGGTTCGATCTGGTCGGCAACGGTTACGTGCAATTGCTGCAAATGATCGTGATCCCGCTGGTGTTCGCCTCGATCCTCAGCGCGGTGGCACGGCTGCACAACGCCTCGTCGCTGGGCAAGATCAGCTTCCTGACCATCGGCACGCTGCTGTTCACCACCGCGATTGCGGCGCTGATCGGTATCGGACTGACCAACCTGTTCGGCCTCACCGCCGAAGGCCTGGTCGCCGGTACTCAGGAAATGGCCCGTCTGCAAACCATTCAGACCGACTACGCCGGCAAGGTTGCCGACCTGAATGTGCCGCAGCTGCTGCTGTCGTTCATTCCGCAGAACCCGTTCGCCGACCTGGCCCGGGCCAAGCCGACCTCGATCATCAGCGTGGTGATCTTCGCCGCGTTCCTCGGGGTCGCGGCGCTGCAACTGCTCAAGGATGATGTCGAGAAAGGTCAGAAAGTGATCAACGCCATCGACACCCTGCAAGCCTGGGTGATGCGTCTGGTGCGCCTGGTGATGAAGCTGACCCCGTACGGCGTGCTGGCGCTGATGACCAAAGTGGTCGCCGGTTCCAACCTGCAGGACATCATCAAGCTCGGCAGTTTCGTGGTGGTCTCGTACCTCGGTCTGGGCCTGATGTTCGTGGTGCATGGCCTGCTGGTGTCGGCGGCCGGGATCAACCCGCTGCGGTTCTTCCGCAAGATCTGGCCGGTGCTGACGTTCGCGTTCACCAGTCGCTCCAGCGCGGCGAGCATTCCGCTGAGCATCGAAGCGCAGACCCGTCGCCTGGGCATTCCGCAGTCGATCGCCAGTTTCGCCGCCTCGTTCGGTGCGACCATCGGCCAGAACGGTTGCGCCGGTCTGTACCCGGCGATGTTGGCGGTGATGGTTGCGCCAACCGTCGGCATCAACCCGCTGGATCCGCTTTGGATCGCGACGCTGGTGGCGATTGTGACCCTGAGTTCCGCCGGTGTGGCCGGTGTTGGCGGTGGCGCGACGTTTGCTGCGCTGATCGTGCTGCCGGCGATGGGCTTGCCGGTGTCACTGGTGGCGCTGCTGATTTCGGTGGAGCCGCTGATCGACATGGGTCGTACGGCGTTGAACGTGAGTGGTTCGATCACGGCCGGTGCGATTACCAGCCAAGTGATGCAGCAGACCGATAAAGCACTGCTGGATGCGGATGAGCATGCGGAGCTGGCACAGGCCTGACAGCAACACTTGTGGCGAGGGGATTTATCCCCGATGGGTCGCGCAGCGACCCCATGCTCTTGGGGCTGCTACGCAGCCCATCGGGGATAAATCCCCTCACCACAATTCAAGCCTTTTCCCAGACTTCGAAGCTGTACGCGGGCTTGTCGCCCTCAGCCGGATTCGGCACATTCGACACCAGTCTCCACTGGTTCGGATCGAACTCCGGAAACCACGCATCACCCTCAGGACTCAGCGCCACTCGGGTCAGATACAGACGATCCGCCTGCGCCAGCCCTTGCGCATACAACTGCGCGCCGCCAATCAGCATCAACTCATCGACACCCTGCGCTTTCGCCCATTCCTCGGCGCGAACCACCGCGGCTTCCAGCGACGGATACACCTCTGCCCCTTCCAGCAGCAGATCCGGCTGACGGCTGACCACGATGTTCAAGCGCCCCGGCAACGGACGGCCGAGGGAATCCCAGGTCTTGCGGCCCATGATAATCGGCTTGCCGAGGGTCGTGGCCTTGAAGTATTTGAAGTCCCCCGGCAGGTGCCAGGGCATGCTGTTGTCGACGCCGATCACGCGGTTTTCACCGAGGGCTGCGATCAGGCTGAGGGGGAGTGATTTAGTCATGCCGGCGAGGATACCAGAGCCTCGCTTGACCCGATAAGCGCCACAGCGGTTATGCTCACTGCTCAATCGAGCAACGGAATGGCGCGTGACTGAACTGACTCCACTGCAAAACCTCTGGCTGACCGAAACCATCCGCCTGCGCGAAGAACACGCAGGTCCCCTGGAGGATCTGGAAGCCAATCGACTGGCCCGCGCGGCCGGCGGCGATCTGCCGGGCCGTATTCAACGCCGCGCCGTGTGGCTGGCCGAGCGCGACGGGCTGAGCGCAGCACTCAAGCACTGGCTGCAAGGCGCGCGTCTGGCGCTGGTGCTGCTGGTCATTTTCGCGCTGCTGAGCGGCGCCGGGCTGGCCTTCGCCGCACTGAGCCAGACGCCGGTCAATGTGTTCTGGGCCCTGGGCAGTCTGCTCGGACTGAACCTGATTCTGCTGCTGAGCTGGGCGCTGGGGCTGATCTTTGCCGGTGAACACGGCGCCACCCTCGGGCGCTTGTGGCTATGGCTCAGCGAAAAACTCGCCCGCGATGCCAAAGCCGCGCAACTCGCGCCGGCCCTGCTGCTGATGTTGCAGCGCAGGAAACTCAATCGCTGGGCGCTCGGCACTTTGGTCAATGGCCTGTGGTTGCTGGCGATGCTCAGCGCGCTGCTGTTGCTGCTGACACTGATGGCGACCCGGCGCTACGGTTTCGTCTGGGAAACCACCATTCTCGGCGCCGACACCTTTATCAACCTGACCCAAGCCCTCGGCGCGCTGCCGGCACTGCTCGGCTTCAACGTACCAACCGTGGAGATGATCCGCGCCAGTGGCGGTGCAGCGCTGGATATCGAAAGCGCGCGACAGGCCTGGGCGACCTGGCTGGTCGGCGTACTGGTGGTCTACGGCGTGCTGCCGCGCCTGCTGCTGGCGCTGTTGTGTTTCTGGCGCTGGAGTCGCGGCAAAGCCGCGCTGACGCTGGACCTGAACTTGCCCGGTTACGCCCAGTTGCGTGAGCGGCTGATGCCGACCAGCGAACGCCTCGGCATCAACGACGCGGCGCCTGCGCAGTTGCATCGCGTTGAAAGCAGCGTCAGCGAACACGCCAGCGACGGCGCTTTGCTGGTGGCCATCGAACTCGACGATCAGCGCCCGTGGCCACCGGCCCTGCCGAAAACCGTGAGCAACGCCGGAATCCTCGACAGCCGCGAATCGCGGCACAAACTGCTCGAACAGCTCAGCCGTTTCCCTCCGGCGCGCCTGCTGATCGCCTGCGACCCGCGACGCTCGCCGGATCGCGGCAGCCTCGCGCTGATCGCCGAACTGGCGCGCAACGCCAGCGCCACCCGGGTCTGGCTGCTGCAAGCACCGCCCGGCGAAGCGCTGGACAGTGCCCGCCTCGGCGACTGGCACGTTGCGCTGCAACAACTGGAGTTGCCGTTCGCCGATTGCGCACCGATGAACTGGCTGGAGACAGGTCATGACTGATGCCCGGAAAGCGCCGCTGAAACTCGCGGTGGTCGGCCACACCAACGTCGGCAAGACCTCGCTGCTGCGCACCCTGACCCGCGACGTCGGCTTCGGCGAAGTCTCGCACCGGCCGAGCACCACTCGACATGTCGAGGGTGCGCGGTTGTCGGTGGACGGCGAGCCGTTGCTCGATCTCTACGACACCCCCGGGCTGGAAGACGCCATCGCCCTGCTGGATTTCCTTGAGCGTCTGGAGCGCCCCGGCGAACGTCTCGACGGCCCGGCGCGACTGGCGCGGTTTCTCGACGGCAGCGAAGCGCGTCAGCGTTTCGAACAGGAGGCGAAAGTGCTGCGACAGCTACTCGCCTCCGACGCCGGTCTGTATGTGATCGACGCCCGCGAACCGGTGCTGGCCAAGTATCGTGACGAACTCGAAGTGCTCGCCAGTTGCGGCAAGCCGCTGTTGCCGGTGCTGAATTTCGTCAGCAGCGCCAACCATCGCGAGCCGGACTGGCGCGAGGCGTTGGCGCGGCTTGGCCTGCATGCGCTGGTGCGCTTCGACAGCGTTGCGCCGCCGGAAGACGGCGAACGGCGCCTGTACGAAAGCCTTGCGCTGCTGCTGGAAAACGCCCGTCCGCAACTGGAGCGCTTGATCGCCGATCAACAGGCCCAGCGCCTCGCCCGCCAACAAAGTGCGGCGCGCTTGATCGCCGAATTGCTGATCGACTGCGCCGCCTGCCGACGCAGTGTGGTCAGTGAGGCCGAGCAGGAACAGCAAGCGATCAGCGAACTGCGCAAAGCCGTGCGCCAGCGTGAACAGAAATGCGTCGAAGCGTTGCTCAAGCTCTATGCGTTTCGCCCGCAGGATGCGGCGGCCAGTGATCTGCCGTTGCTCGATGGGCGTTGGGGCGATGATCTGTTCAACCCGGAAACCCTGAAGCAACTCGGCGTGCGGGTGGGCGGCGGGATTGCGGCCGGTGCCGCTGCCGGGGCTGGGGTGGATCTGCTGGTCGGCGGCATTACCCTCGGTGCGGCGGCATTGGCCGGTGCGATTGCCGGCGGCGCCCTGCAAACCGCGCGCAGTTATGGCAGCCGCTTGCTGGGCAAGATCAAGGGACAGCGGGAATTGACCGTGGATGACGGCGTGCTGCGGCTGTTGGCGTTGCGTCAGCGCCAACTGTTGCTGGCGCTCGATCAGCGCGGACATGCGGCGATGGAAGCGGTTCAGGTCGCCACCCCGCAGGACAAGACCTGGCGCGAAGGCAAGCTGCCTGAAGCGTTGCACAAGGCACGGGCGCATCCGCAGTGGTCTTCACTCAATCCGCATCCGAAGCTGAATCAGGCGGAGCGGCAGGAGCAGATTGATCTATTGGCTGCAGATTTGTAGCGCCTGATCTGGCTTCTTCGCGAGCAAGCCCGCTCCCACAGTTTGATCGCATTCTTTATGGTGGAACTCGGTCGAATGTGGGAGCGGGCTTGCTCGCGAATGGCGCGACTCGGTGACACGGATTACGCCGCCAGCAGACGCACCGCCTTCTCCTTCAATACTCCCAGATCCATCACCGGCACCGCCCTCTCCTTGGCCAACTCATCCCACTGCCGCATGCGCAAACTCACGGTACACAACGGATCGCGCTCAAACGCATCCGCCTCAGCCTCGCTCATCACCCCGCCCTGATATTCCAGAGTCCGGCGACTGGCTTCACTCAGGCGCTCGAAATACCCCGGTTCACGTAGCGTCAGATACCGCTTGGCCTGCACGTGATATTCCACCAGCCGCGCCATACGCTCGCTGAATCCCGCCTCACGCAAATAATCCGCCCCCAGCCGCTCATGGCTGACCACGCCATAACCGCCCATGTTCTCGGCACCTTCGGCGCACAGGTGGCCGATGTCGTGGAAGAACGCGGCGAGCACCACTTCATCATCAAAGCCTTCAGCCATCGCCAACTGCGCTGCCTGAGACATGTGTTCGATCTGCGACACCGGCTCGCCGATGTAATCACTAGCACCAAAGCGTTCATACAGCGCAAATACCCGGTCAACGACTTGCGCATGCCCCACCATCAGATTTCCTCCAGCAATTGCGCCACGTTGCGCTCGGCCAGTGCCGGACCGACGCTCATGCCGACGCCGGTGTGCATCAGCGCCACACTCAAGCCCGGTGCCGGCCGCAGGAATGAGAACGGCCCCGGCCCACGGGCACCGTAGACGCCCTGCCAACGCTCGACCACTTGCACCTTGCAGCCCAGCGTGTGCTCAGCCAGTTCGAGCATCCAGTTGTCCACTTGCTCGGCGTTGAACGGCGACGGATCGCTGCCGTAATGGTGAGAGTCGCCGATGATCAGCTCGCCATACGGCGTCGGACTGATCAGCAGGTGAATGCCGTTGTCGTGCAGGTGCGGTTGTTCGCGCAGGATCTGTGCCTGCACCGCTGCCGCTTCTGGCAAATCGGCGAAGGCGCCGTAGTGCACGCAGCTCAAACCGGTGAGCAAGGCGTGTTGCAGATTCAGCTCGATCTGCGGTTTGGCGCGGAGCATTTGCAGGCAGCAGATCTGCGGGTCGAGCGTGGCAATCGGCTCGGCCAGCAGGGTCTGATAATCGTGGCCGGAGCAGACGATGATTTGCTGCGCCGTGAAACTACCGGCGGTGCTGTGCAGACGTCCTGGCTCGACGTCACGCACCAGCGTGCTGAAGTGAAACTCGACGCCGAGGTCACGGCGCAGATAGTCGATCAGCGCCGGGATCGCTTCCCGCGAGTACAACTGTTGATCGTCCACGCCGTGTAGCGCGGCGCGGTGATGGCTGAACTGACCGTGGTACAGATCACGCAATGCGGCGCCACGCAACAAGGCGACGTTGTAACCGTGTTCCACGGCGCGGCCGTTGCAGAAGGCTTCGAGCAATTGCTCTTCGGCTTCGCTGCGGGCGAACAGGTACGAGCCGTTGCGCTTGATCTGCAGACCGGCGAGTTGCGCCCAGTCGCCCCAGATCTCGCGGCTGGCCTTGGCCAGTTCAAGCATCGGCCCGGGTGGCTGGCCGGTGACCAGCGCCTGACCGAAGTTGCGCACCGAGGCGCCGAGGGGCGTGGCGGTGCGTTCGAAAACGCTGACCTTGAGGCCGCGCTTGGCGGCGGCGTAAGCGTGGGACAGGCCGAGGATGCCGGCGCCGACGATGAGCAGGTCTTTGTGTTGTGTCATGGAGATTTTCCCTGAATGGGAGACCGCCTTCGCGAGCAAGCCCGCTCCCACAGGGGATTCTTGGTGCCCACAAAATAGGTGTTCACTGAAGATCCAATGTGGGAGCGGGCTTGCTCGCGAAGAGGCCCTGTCAGTCGATAAAGATCTTACTTGGCGACGACTTTCTCGGACTTGCCGTCATAACGCTTGCGCCATTCGGTCAGGATCTCGTCGCGGTTCTTCGAGGCCCAGGCGAAGTCGTTCTTGATCAGACGCTGCTCGTAGTCGGCCGGCAGTTCGGTCTGCGGCTTGGCGATGCCCGGCTGAGCGAGGACGGCGAAGTTCTCTTTGTACAGATCCATCGCCTCGGCGCTGGCGGAGAAGTCCGCGAGTTTTTTCGCCGCGTCTTCATGCGGGGTGCCTTTGATCACGGCAGTCGCCTCGATCTCCCAGCCCAGGCCTTCTTTCGGCAGGATGATGTCCAGCGGCGCGCCCTGGCGTTTCAGCTGTACCGCCGGATATTCGAAGGAAATGCCGATCGGGAATTCGCCCGCAGCGGCCAGTTTGCAAGGCTTGGAACCGGAGTGAACGTACTGGCCGATGTTCTGGTGCAGACCGTCCATGTAGGCCCAGCCCTGTTTCTCACCGAAGGTTTGCAACCAGGCGCTGACGTCGAGGAAACCGGTGCCGGACGACGCCGGATTCGGCATGACGATCTTGCCCTTGTACTCAGGCTTGGTCAGGTCCTGCCAGCTCACCGGTTTGCTCAAACCCTGCTTCTCGGCTTCGACGGTGTTGAAGCAAATAGTCGCGGCCCACACGTCCATGCCGACCCAGGCTGGCGGGTTGGCGGCGTCGCGGTAGTTCGCGCCGATCTTGCCCAGATCCTTCGGTGCGTAGCTTTGCAGCATGCCTTGCTGATCGAGGATCGCCAGGCTCGAAGCGGCCAGGCCCCACACCGCGTCAGCCTGCGGACGAGCCTTTTCGGCCAGCAGTTTGGCGGTGATGATCCCGGTGGAATCGCGCACCCACTTGATCTCGACGTCCGGGTTGGCCTTCTCGAACGCGGCTTTGTAAGCGGTCAGTTGCTCGGCTTCGAGGGCGGTGTACACCGTCAACTCGGTTTTTGCCGCGAAGGCATTCAGGCTGAAAGTAGCGAGCACAGCAGCGGCCAGGGCCATAGGCTTGAACATGATCGTTTTCCTGTCGGTGAGTTGAGGCTGTAGGGATAAATCGTCAATCAGTGACCGGGCGCGGTTTGCCGCCAGGCCTGGGAACGGCGCAGCAAGCCGCGCGAAGCCCACGCCAGCAGCAAGGACACGCCTGCCGAGGTGAACAGAATCAGGGTCGACATCGCCGCCGCGCCGCCGACGTTGCCGGCGTCATCCATGTTCAGCACCGCCACCGCCGCGAGGATGGTGTCGGGGCTGTAGAGGAAGATCGCCGCCGACACCGTGGTCATCGCCGAGACGAACAGGTAGCGCACGATGTCCAGCAGCGCCGGCAGGCAGATCGGCACGGTGACGCGCAGGTAGTGGCGGTACAGCGGCGCCTTGAGCGACAGCGCGGCGGCTTCGAACTCGGCGTCGAGTTGGCGCAGCGCGGTGGTCGCGGTCATTTGCGCGGTGGTCAAATAGTGCGCAATGGTGCAGACGATCAGCAGCGTCATCGTGCCGTACAGCACGTGCAGCGGGTTACCGCTGAGGTTGAAGAAGAAGACGTAACCCAGGCCGAGCACCAGCCCCGGCACCGCCATCGGCACGAAACTGAGCATGCGCAGGGTCAGGTTGAGGCCGCGTTGGCTGCGGGTTTTCTCCATCAGATAAGCGCCAGTGAAGATCAGCACGCTGCCAATCAGCGCCGTGCCCAGCGCCATCTTCAAGCTGTTGCTGTACGCCAGCCAGCCACCGCCGGCGGTCTCGTTGAACTGATAGTGATTGAGCGACAGCGACAGGTTGTACGGCCAGAACTTCACCAGCGAGGAAAACACCGCCATGCCGAACACCAGCAGCAGCGCGGCGCTGATCAGCAGGACAATCGCCAGATAGCAGGCATCGCGCCGCTTCGACGGCGCCGGTTTGAACACCTGGGCGCGGCCGCTCATGGAATCGCCGTGACGGCGGCGCAGCCAGGCATCGACGCCGAAGCTGAACAGCGCCGGCAGCAACAGCACCATGCCGATCAGCGCCCCGCGACCGAATTGCTGCTGGCCGACCACGGCTTTGTAGGCTTCCAGCGCCAGCACTTGATAGTCGCCACCGACCACCACCGGCACGCCGAAATCGGTGATGGTCAGGGTGAACACCAGACAGAACGCAGCGAATACCGCTTGGCGGGTCGCCGGCCAGGTGATGCTGCGGAACGCCTTGACCGGACTGGCGCCCATGCTCGACGCCGCATCGAACAGCCGCGCATCGGCCAGCGACAGCGCCGAGAGCAAAATCATCAGCGCATGCGGAAAGGTGTAGATCACCTCACCCAGCACGATGCCCCAGAAACCGTAGATGTTGTCCGAGAGCAGCCCGCGCAACATGCCCTGATTGCCGAACAGATAGACCAATGCGATACCCGGCAGCATCGACGGCGCCATCAATGGCAGCAGGGAAATCCCGCGCCAGATGCCCTTGGCCGGAATCAGTGTGCGTTGCAGGGCGTAGGCAAACAGGTAGGCCAGCGGTACGACGATGGCCGCGACGCTGAGCGAAACTTTCAGGCTATTGCCGAGCAGCCAGTGGAAATTCTCGCTGGTCACCAGATCTTTGGCGGCGAGCCAGCCACCGCCCTGCCCGGCCTCGCTGCTGAAGCCGCGCCAGAAGATCGCCAGCAACGGCAGCAGCACAGCGACACCGAGCAGTAACAGCAGCAGGAGTTTGCCGCCGAGGACGAAGATCCGGTCACCGACCTCGGCCCCGGACATTCGCCGCGCCTGCTTGTGCGGTAGCGGCAGTGCGATGTTCGCGCTCATCAGGCAAACACCTGCAGGCTGCGCGGTGGCAAGGCGACCATGATCTGCTGGGCACCGAGGCGCGGCATGGCTTCCGGCGCCAGTTCAGCGAGCAGCGCGTGGCCCGGCAATTGGTCGAGTTCGAAGCTCATGCGGCAGCGATTGCCGAGAAAGGTGATCTCACGGACTTTCGCCGGGAACAGGTTTTCTTCGTGCACCAGCGGATTGACGCTGATTGCTTCCGGACGGCAGAACAGTCGGCCCGAGGCGCCGCTGACGCTACCATCGGCCAGACGCACATCCATCCCGCCAACCCGGGCGTGACTGGCGCTGCTGCGCTGGAACGGCAACCAGTTGCCCTGCCCGACGAACTCGGCCACGAACGGCGTGGCCGGGCGATTGTAGATTTCCTGCGGGGTGGCGTACTGCTCGACGCGGCCGTTGTGCATCACGGCGATGCGGTCGGCCATCAGCATGGCTTCGTCCTGATTGTGCGTGACCATCAGGGTGGTGATGCCGAGGTTGCGCTGCAGTTGGCGCAGTTCGGTGCACAGATGCTCGCGGACCCGAGCGTCCAGCGCCGACATCGGTTCATCGAGCAACAGCAGCGACGGCGCCGGGGCCAGGGCACGAGCCAGTGCGACCCTTTGTTGCTGACCGCCGGACAACTGGCCCGGGTACTTTTTTTCACTGCCGGTGAGGCCGACCAGTTCCAGCATCTGCCCGACGCGACGACGCACTTCGTCACGACCACTGCCGGCGAGGCCGTAGGCAATGTTCGCTTCGACGGTCAGATTGGGGAACAGCGCGTAGGACTGGAACAGGATGCCGTAGTCCCGGGCTTGCGGCGCGAGGTGCGAAACATCGCGGTCGCCGAGGTACAACTCGCCGCTGTCCTGCTTCTCCAGCCCGGCGATGCAGCGCAGCAGCGTGGTCTTGCCACAGCCCGACGGGCCGAGCAGGCACACCAGCTCACCGGCCGCGACATCGAGGGAGACGTTATCCAGTGCGGTGAACGCGCCGAAGCGCTTCTGCACGCCGCGCACTTTCATCGGCGCACCGGGGTTGGTCAGGGCAGTTGCGATTGCAGGATTCATGGACAGACCTCATCAAGCTGATGGGGCCAATCCTAGAGTTGTAATGCGTCCGTCATGTGGCAGTGAGGCAAAAACGGCTGATAGTGGTATTCGGGGATTTTGGTTCAGGTTTCAAGTCATGTGTTGCCTGGTCTGACGCCTTCGCGAGCAAGCCCGCTCCCACAGGGGATAGTGTTCACAACACAAATCCAATGTGGGAGCGGGCTTGCTCGCGAAGAGGCCGGCATGGGCACTGAAGAAATCAGACCGGAGACATTTCCTGGGCCAACCCGAGAAACGCCGCCGGCAACCGGGCGCCCTTGCGCTCCTTGAGGCAATACAGATACTCGGGAATCTGCGGCGCATTCTCGATGGTCAGCACCCGCAATTGCGGATCATGCGGGACTTCCTGGCGGGCAATGATGCTGATGCCGATATTGCGCAGCACCGCCTCGCGGATCGACTCGCGGCTGCCGATCTCCAGCAGCGGGCCAAAACTGACTCCGGCGCTTTCCAGCAACTCCTCGGTCAGGCGGCGGGTGGTCGAACCGGACTCGCGCATCAGCAAGGTATGCCCGGCCAGCGCGCTCAACGCCACATGTTCCTGCGCCGCCAGCGGATGGTTGCGATGCACCGCCAGCACCAGCGGATCGCTACCCAATACCCGGCGAATCAAGCGCGCATCCTCAAGCAACTGCGACGACGCCGCGACATCCACCCGGTAATCCTCCAGCGCTTCGAGCACCTGCTGCGAGTTGCCGATTTCCACCGACACTTCCACCTGCGGCAGGCGCTCGCGGAAGGTTTTCACCAGATCGAGGATGTAATACGGCGCGGTGGCAGCGATGCGCAGCGTGCCCTGCACCTGACCGCTGTTGCGCAGGAAGAACTCGATATCGGCCTCCTGCTGCAACAGCGCCTTGACCATTGGCAGCAGCCGCGCGCCTTCGTCGCTGACACTCAGGCGCCGACCGCCACGGTAGAACAGCTCCACCGAGTACTGACTTTCCAGATTACGGATCTGCGTGGTCACGGTGGGTTGGCTGAGGCCGAGCTTTTTCGCCGCCAGCGTAATGCTGCCCAGGCGGGCGACCATATAAAACGCTTTCAGCTCGGCACTCAGCACAACTATCCCTCATCGTTTATTTGCGCAGCAGGCGCAAACCGTTGAACACCACCAGCAGGCTCACGCCCATGTCGGCAAACACCGCCATCCACATGGTGGCGAGTCCGGCGAAGGTTACCCCAAGAAAGATAGCCTTGATCACCAGTGCCAAGGCGATGTTCTGTTTCAAGATGCTCGCGGTGTCGCGCGACAGGCTGATGAACGCGGGGATCTTGCGCAGATCGTCGTCCATCAGGGCGACATCGGCGGTTTCAATCGCGGTGTCGGTACCGGCGGCCGCCATGGCGAAACCGATTTCGGCCCGCGCCAGTGCCGGCGCGTCGTTGATACCGTCGCCGACCATGCCGACCCGATGGCCTTTGCCGTAAAGCTCTTCTATAGCTTGCAGTTTGTCGGTCGGCAGCAAGTCGCCCTTGGCCTGATCGATGCCGACCTGCGCCGCAATGGCTTGCGCGGTGTGCACGTTGTCACCGGTGAGCATCAGGGTTTTCACGCCCAGCGCGTGCAACTGGCGGATCGCTTCGCGGCTGGATTCCTTGACCGTGTCGGCCACGGCGAACAGTGCCAGCGGGCCGGAACTGTCGAGCAGCAACACCACGGACTTGCCCTGCTTCTCCAGCGCAAACAGCTTCTCTTCCAGTTGCGGCGAGCACAGGCCCAGCTCTTCAACCAGACGGTGGTTGCCCAAGTGATAGGTCTGGCCGTTGACCTGGCCCTTCACGCCACGACCGGCCAGCGCTTCGAAGTTATCCACAGTCAGCACGGCGAAGTTTTTATCCACAGCGGCGTTGGCGATGGCCAGCGACACCGGGTGATCGGAACGTCCGGCCAGCGCAGCGGCGATTGCCGGAGCGGTGGCGTCGGCGGTCGGGTCCAGCGACAGGTAATCGGTCTGCACCGGTTTGCCGTGGGTGATCGTGCCGGTCTTGTCCAGCGCCAGATAATCGAGCTTGAAACCGCCCTCCAGATACACGCCACCCTTGACCAAAATGCCTTTGCGCGCCGCTGCCGCGAGGCCGCTGACGATGGTCACCGGGGTGGAAATCACCAGTGCGCAGGGGCACGCCACCACCAGCAGCACCAGCGCACGGTAGATCCAGTCGAACCACACTGCGCCCATGAACAGCGGCGGAATGATCGCCACGGCCAGCGCCAGCACGAACACCACCGGGGTGTAGATTTTCGAGAACTGATCGACAAAGCGCTGAGTCGGCGCCCGTGCGCCTTGAGCCTGCTCAACGGCGTGGATGATCCGCGCCAGGGTCGAGTTGTTCGCCGCCGCAGTCACCGTGTATTCCAGCGAGCCGGCCTGGTTGATGGTGCCGGCGAAGACTTTGTCGCCGATGGTTTTCTCCACCGGCAGGCTTTCACCGGTGATCGGCGCTTGATCGATGGTCGAGCTGCCGCTGACCACTTCACCGTCCAGGGCGATGCGCTCGCCGGGTTTTACCCGCACGCGGGCGCCGAGTTCGACGCTTTTGACCTCTTGTTCGACCCAGTTGCCGTCGGCTTGCTGCACCGTGGCCTGTTCCGGGGTCATCTGCATCAGGCCACTGATGGCGTTGCGTGCACGATCCAGCGAACGCGCTTCGATCAGCTCTGCCACGGTAAACAGGAACATCACCATCGCTGCTTCCGGCCACTGCCCGATCAGCACCGCACCGGTCACCGCGATGCTCATCAGCGCGTTGATGTTGAGGTTGCGGTTCTTCAGGGCGATCCAGCCCTTTTTATAGGTGGTCAGGCCGCCGCTGAGGATCGACACCAGCGCAATGATCGCCACCACCCAGGTCGGCGCGGCGTTGGTGAAGTGGATCACTTCAGCCGCCAGCGCACCAACGCCGGACAGCGCCAGGGGCCACCAGTGTTTTTTCACCGGCGCCGGGGCCGGGGTTTCGACGCCCGCCTCCAGCGGTTCGGCGTGCATGCCCAGCGAGGTAATCGCCTCGGTAATCGGCGCGGTGTCCGGCAGATTGTGGGTCACGCCGAGCACGCGGTTGATCAGGTTGAATTCCAGCTGCTGCACGCCGGCCAGTTTGCCGAGCTTGTTCTGGATCAGTGTCTGCTCGGTCGGACAGTCCATCGCCTCGATGCGGAAACTGCTCAGTCGGGCGTCAGCGCTGGTCTTTTCGCTCAGTTGCACCCGCGCAGGCGCGGCGGCTTTCGACGCGCAGCAGGAATCGCCACCGTGGTCATGCTTATGCACAGGCTGCAATTTGTGGCTGTGGTCGTGTCCCGCGTGGGATTTGTGGTTGTGCTGGGAATCGCTCATTGGTCGCGTCCATAAAGGTGCCTGTTGCCAAGTAAAGACCCTGTAGCCACTATAGGGTCAAGCACCCTTTTGGAGATTGCCGTCATGAAGATCGGAGAACTGGCCAAACTCACCGACTGCGCCGTGGAAACCATCCGCTATTACGAGCGCGAAAACCTGCTGCCGGAACCGGCGCGCAGCGACGGTAACTACCGCGTTTACACCCAGGCCCACGCCGAACGCCTGACTTTCATCCGCAACTGCCGCACCCTCGACATGACCCTCGAAGAGATCCGCAGCCTGCTGACCTTGCGCGACAGCCCGCAGGACCAGTGCGAAAACGTCAATGCGCTGATCGACGAGCATATCCAGCATGTAAAGGCGCGAATTGATGGCTTGTTGGCGTTGCAGACACAACTGCTCGACCTGCGCCAACGCTGTGGCGAAGGCCCGGGGGCGGATCAGTGCGGGATTTTGCAGCGGCTGGAGGTGAGTGGCGGAGTCGTCGCAACCGAAGTCGAACACTCCCACGTAGGCCGTAGCCACGGCCATTAAGAACACCCTAAAACACTGTGGGAGCGAGCTTGCTCGCGAAAGCGGTAGTTCAGTCAATATTTCTATCAACTGACACTCCGCCTTCGCGAGCAAGCTCGCTCCCACAGGTTTTTGTATTGCTTGTCAGACCGCCATCGGCGCGGTCATTGGCGCGTGGTGCTCGTAACCTTCCAGCGAGAAATCGCTCGGTTCCACCAGCTCCAGCCACTCCGGCTGATACACACCGGTCTTGGCAAACTCCGGCACACGATCCGAAATCTTCAGCTTCGGCATGGCGAACGGCTCGCGCTTGAGCTGTTCGTTGAGCATGTCAAGGTGGTTCTCGTAGACGTGCGCATCACCGATGAAATAGGTGAACCAGCGCGGCGTGTAGCCGGTCAGGCGACCGATCAGGCTCAGCAGCGCGGCGCCTTCGGTGAGGTTGAACGGCGTGCCCAGACCCAGGTCGTTGGAGCGGATGTACAGGGTCAGGGAGATCTCTTTGGTCTCGACGTTCGGGTGGAACTGGTACAGCAGATGGCACGGCGGCAGGGCCATCTCATCGAGCTGGGCGACGTTCCAGCCGTGGAACAGGATGCGGCGACTGCCCGGGTCCTTGATGATCGTGTCGACGCACTGGCGTACCTGGTCGATGGCTTTGTACAGCACCACGTAAGCCTGGCCGTCTTCTTCGCCCTGGGCGATCTGCTTGTAGCCATTGCTCAGGGTTTGTTCGATGGCGGCGGTATTGCTCAGCGGGATCTGCTTGTACGCCGGCCATTTGCGCCATTGCACGCCGTAGATTTCGCCGAGATCGTCTTCGCCCTGACGGAACGGGTTGGCCAGCCACTGCGCATTTTCGTTGGCGTTCTGGTCCCAGACCTTGCAGCCCAGCGCACGGAATTCAGCGGCGTTGTTCACGCCACGCAGAAAACCGCACATCTCGCCGATGGCCGATTTGAAGGCCATCTTGCGGGTGGTGATCGCCGGAAAGCCTTCCTGCAGATCGAAACGCAGCATCGCACCCGGGAAGCTGATGGTGTTGATGCCGGTGCGGTTGGCCTGTTTGGTGCCGTTCTGAATGACGTGCGAGACCAGTTCGAGATATTGCTTCATGAGTTACCTGTGTCCTTTGAGCCCCGGCGTCGCGCGCCGGGGTTCGTAGTTTAAGCGGTCGGCGCGAGCGGTGCTGCCGGCGCGCGACGATAGGCCAGCCAGATCAGGAACAGTCCGGCGACAATCATCGGTACGCACAGCACTTGCCCCATGGTCAGCCAGTTCCAGGCCAGGTAGCCCAGTTGCGCGTCCGGTACGCGGACGAACTCGACGATGAAACGGAAGATGCCGTAGAACAGCGCGAACATGCCGGACACAGCCATGGTCGGGCGCGGTTTACGCGAGAACAGCCACAGGATCAGGAACAGCGCGACGCCTTCGAGCGCGAACTGATACAGCTGCGACGGGTGACGCGGCAGCTGCGCCGGATCGCTGAAGGGCGGGAAGATCATCGCCCACGGCACGTCGGTCGGCTTGCCCCACAGTTCGGCATTGATGAAGTTGCCGATGCGCCCGGCGCCCAGACCGATCGGCACCATCGGCGCAACGAAGTCCATCAGTTGGAAGAAGGTCTTGCCGTTACGTTTGCCGAACCACAGCGCGGCGAGCATCACGCCGATGAATCCGCCGTGGAACGACATGCCGCCCTTCCACACTTCGAAAATCAGCGTCGGGTTGGCGATGTACGCGCTCAGGTCATAGAACAGCACGTAACCCAGACGTCCACCGACAATCACCCCCATCGACAGCCAGAACACCAGATCGGAAAGCTTCTCCTTGGTCCAGGTCGGGTCGAAACGGTTGAGCCGGCTCGACGCCAGCAGCCATGCGCCGCCGATGCCGACGAGGTACATCAGGCCGTACCAGTGGATTTTCAGCGGACCGATGGCCAGGGCCACCGGGTCGATCTGCGGGTAAGGCAGCATTGCGACTCCTCGTTAGAGTTGAAACCAAAATTCCCGGGCGACGCTGCCACCTCAGGATTAAGCCAGGATTGCGGCCTGCTCTGAACCAGCAGGTCAGAGCAGGAAATTCAGGCCCACGCAGAACAGCAAAGCGGCGAACAGCCGTTTCAGCAAGCGCGGCGACAATCTGTGGGCCAGGCGCGCGCCGAGACGGGCGAAGACCATGCTGGTCAGGGCAATGCCCAGCAGCGCCGGCAAATAAACAAAACCGAGACTATGCGGCGGCAACAACGAATCGTGCCAGCCCAGAATCATGAAACTTAATGCACTGACCAGGGCGATCGGCAGGCCACAGGCTGACGAGGTCGCCACGGCTTGCTGCATCGGCACGCTGCGCCAGGTCAGAAACGGCACGGTCAGCGAACCGCCGCCGACGCCAAAAATCGCCGACGCCCAACCGATTATGCTCCCGGCCACGGTCAGACCGAGTTTGCCGGGGACGGTTCGACTGGCCTTGGGTTTGATGTCCAGCGCCAACTGCAGCGAGATCACCAAGGCAAACACGCCGATGATCTTTTGCAGGTTCGGCCCGGAAATCGCCTCGGCCGTCAGCGCACCGAAACCGGCGCCGAGCAGTATGCCAACCGCCATCCACTTGAAAATCGGCCAGCGCACGGCGCCACGCCGGTGGTGTTCGCGCACGGCATTGACCGAGGTGAAGATGATCGTCGCCAGCGACGTGCCAACCGCCAGATGTGTAAGGATCGACTGATCGAAACCCTGCAAGGTAAAACTGAACACCAGCACCGGGACAATAATGATCCCGCCGCCCACCCCGAACAGCCCGGCCAGCACGCCTGCACAGGCGCCCAGCGCCAGATAGAGCAGAAATTCCACGGCCGTCTCCCAGACGCATCCCCAAAACCGGAGCGGCATGGTAACGGATGCACACCCTCTGGCGGAACTGGCGATGGATGCACGGACGCTGACTGCGTAGAGTGAGCAAAAAACACACAAGGACCACCTTATGTGCCTGATTGTTTTCGCCTGGCGCCCGGGCCATGCCCAGCCGCTGATCGTCGCGGCCAACCGTGACGAGTTCTACGCCCGCCCGAGCCTGCCGCTGGCGCCATGGGCCGACGCGCCGCACGTGCACGCGGGGCGCGATCTTGAGGCTGGCGGCACGTGGCTGGGAATCGGCGCCAATGGGCGCTTTGCCGCGCTGACCAATATCCGCGACCCGCACCAGCCACCGGCGCGCAAGTCGCGGGGGGAGTTGGTGGCGCGGTTTCTCACGGGCGATGCGTCGCTTGATGATTATTTGCGCGATGTAGTCGCTCGCGCGCCAGAGTACGCCGGGTTCAACCTGCTGCTGGGTAATGCCCATGAGCTGTGGCACTTCAATGCGCGGACGTCCGAGCCGGTGATGCTCGAGCCGGGGATCTACGGGCTATCGAATGCCGGGCTGGATACGCCGTGGCCGAAACTGCTCAAGGCCAAGGCTGCACTGAGTGCGGTGCTGGATGATCCACAGCCTGCGCGGTTACTGGAGCTGCTGGGCGATGCGCAGACCGCGCCGTTTGCCGAACTGCCGGATACCGGGGTCGGGCTGGCCACCGAATCGTTGCTGTCGAGTGTGTTCATTGCCAGCCAGAGTTATGGCACACGGGCGAGTACGGCGTTGATTGTGCAGGCGGACGGCACGCGGCGAATGGTCGAGCGCAGCTTTGGGCCATATGGCGGGCATTTGGGCGAGGTGGAGATTGCTGTTTAGCAGCGTTTGAACTGACGCCTTCGCGAGCAAGCCCGCTCCCACATTCGACCACATTCCAAAGGTAGAACTCGGTCAAATGTGGGAGCGGGCTTGCTCGCGAAGAGGCCCACAAGGTTTTAGAGAGCCTTGTTGACCGCCGGCGGATTCATCTTCGACAACCCGAGATTCTTCAGCGCCAGTTGCAGCGAGCTGTGGATCACTTGCGGGTTGTCGATGGTCATCAGCTCGGCCAGCAGATCCTTGGCCTTGCTCAGGTTGATCTGACGCAGCATCCACTTCACTTTCGGCAGGTTGGTGGCGTTCATCGACAGGCTGTCGAAGCCCATCGCCATCAACAGCACCGCCGCCGCCGGATCACCGGCCATTTCGCCGCAGATGCTCACCGGTTTGCCTTCGGCATGCGCGTCGCGCACCACGGTTTGCAGGGCTTGCAGCACTGCCGGGTGCAGGTAGTCGTAGAGATCGGCCACCCGCGGGTTGTTGCGGTCGACCGCCAGCAGGTACTGGGTCAGGTCGTTGGAGCCGACTGACAGGAAGTCCACCTGCCGCGCCAGTTCCTTGGTCTGGTACACCGCGGCCGGAATCTCGATCATCACCCCGATCGGCGGCATCGGCACGTCGGTGCCTTCGTCACGCACTTCGCCCCAGGCCCGGTGGATCAGGTGCAGGGCTTCTTCGAGTTCGTGGGTGCCGGAGATCATCGGCAGCAGGATCCGCAGATTGTTCAGGCCTTCGCTGGCCTTGAGCATCGCGCGGGTCTGCACCAGGAAGATTTCCGGGTGGTCGAGGGTCACGCGAATCCCGCGCCAGCCGAGGAACGGGTTGTCTTCCTTGATCGGGAAGTACGACAGCGACTTGTCACCGCCGATGTCCAGGCTGCGCATGGTCACCGGTTGCGGGTGGAAGGCGGCGAGCTGTTCGCGGTAGATCGCCAGCTGTTCCTTTTCGCTCGGGAAGCGCTGATTGATCATGAACGGCACTTCGGTGCGGTACAGGCCGACACCTTCGGCGCCACGCTTTTGTGCCCGCGCCACATCGGCCAGCAGGCCAGTGTTGACCCACAGCGGCATGCGGTGGCCATCGAGGGTCACGCACGGCAGATCACGCAGGGTGTCGAGGCCCAGCGCCAGTTGTTTCTCTTCTTCGACCACCTCGGCGAACTGCTTGCGCAGGACGTCGCTGGGGTTGGTGTAGACCTCGCCGCGGGTGCCATCGACGATCACCTCGATGCCGTCGACCTTGGCGTACGGCAGGTCGACCAGGCCCATCACCGTCGGAATGCCCATGGCCCGGGCCAGGATCGCGACGTGGGAGTTACCCGAACCGAGGACCGACACCAGACCGACCAGCGTGCCTTCCGGCACCTCGCCGAGCATGGCCGGCGTCAGCTCTTCGCTGACCAGAATGGTTTTTTCCGGGTAGACCAGGTTCTGCTGACGCTCTTCCTGCAGATACGCCAGCAGGCGCCGCCCGAGGTCTTTGACGTCCGACGCGCGCTCGCGCAGGTAGGCGTCGTCCATCAGTTCGAAACGGTTGACGTGATCGGTGACCACCTGACGCAGTGCGCCCTGGGCCCATTGGCCGGTCTTGATCACGGTGGTGACTTCGCTGCCCAGCGAGGCATCGTCGAGCATCATCAGGTAGACGTCGAACAGCGCACGTTCTTCCGGGCGCAACTGGGTCGCGAGCTTGGCGGACAACGCGCGCATGTCGGCGCGCACGCCTTCGATGGCGGTCTTGAACAGCGCCAGCTCAGCGTCGATGTCGGTGATGTGCTTGTCCGGCACCACGTCCAGATCCGCCGGCGGCAGCATGACCACCGCGGTACCGACGGCAGCACCCGGCGAACCCGGTACGCCGACGAACTTGGCTTCCTGAATGCCCTTGCCCTGACGGCCCAGACCGCGGATCGAGCCGGTGGCCTCGGCGTGGGCGATAACGCCGGCGAGCTGCGCGCTCATCGTCACGAGGAAGGCTTCTTCACCTTCGTCGAACTGGCGGCGTTCTTTCTGCTGGATGACCAACACGCCGACGACGCGGCGGTGGTGAATGATCGGCGCCCCGAGGAACGAGGCGTAGCGCTCCTCGCCGGTCTCGGCGAAGTAGCGGTAGCGCGGGTGATCCGCGGCGTTTTCGAGGTTCAGGGGTTCTTCACGCGTGCCGACCAGACCCACCAGACCTTCGTTGGGTGCCATGCTGACTTTGCCGATCGAGCGCTTGTTCAAGCCCTCGGTGGCCATCAGGACGAAGCGGTTGGTCTCGGGATCAAGCAGGTAGACCGAGCAGACCTGGCTGCCCATGGCCTCTTTGACGCGCAACACAATAATCCCCAACGCCGCCTTGAGATCCTTGGCGGAGTTAACTTCCTGGACGATCTTGCGCAGCGTATTGAGCATGGCTCGGGGTCGAACTCCGTCGTCAGTCGCGCGCTAAAAGGCGCGGGGCAAGCTCTTTGAGGGCGCGTCGATACACCTCGCGCTTGAATGTCACCACCTGGCCCAACGGATACCAATAACTGACCCAGCGCCAGCCATCGAACTCCGGTTTACCGGTCAAATCCATCCGCACCCGCTGCTCGTTGGAGATCAGGCGCAGGAGAAACCATTTCTGTTTCTGGCCGATGCACAGCGGTTGGCTGTGGGTACGCACCAGACGTTGCGGCAAACGATAGCGCAACCAGCCACGAGTACAGGCCAGTATTTCAACATCTTCACGTTCCAGGCCAACTTCTTCGTTCAGCTCGCGGTACAAGGCGTCCTCCGGCGTCTCCTCGGGGTTGATTCCCCCTTGTGGAAACTGCCAGGCATCTTGATTGATACGGCGAGCCCATAGCACCTGGCCGGCGTCATTCGTCAGAATGATCCCGACATTGGGGCGGAAACCATCGGGGTCGATCACGGCAACAACCTCGCAAACGCATGTCGCCGCATTGTTCCACAAAGCTTGATAAGGCGGCAACGAAGGTTCCTACCTTATGTGCACTCTTGTGAAAAGACCGTATTCTTGTCGCCTTTTTACTGACTTTTCAGCGGGTAACTGCAATGCGCCTGGCTCTATTCGATTTGGACAACACCCTTCTGGGCGGCGACAGCGATCACGCCTGGGGCGACTATCTGTGCGAACGCGGCTTCCTCGACCCGGTGGCGTACAAGACGCGCAACGACGAGTTCTATCAGGATTACCTGGCCGGCAAGCTGGATAACGCCGCGTACCTGAACTTCTGCCTGGAAATCCTCGGCCGCACCGAAATGGCCGTGCTCGAACAGTGGCACAACGACTACATGCGCGACTGCATCGAGCCGATCGTGCTGCCCAAGGCGCTGGAACTGCTGAAACAGCACCGCGACGCTGGTGACAAACTGGTGATCATCACCGCCACCAACCGCTTCGTCACCGCCCCGATTGCCGTGCGCCTGGGCGTTGAAACCCTGATTGCCACCGAGTGCGAGATGGTCGATGGCCGCTACACCGGGCGCAGCACCGATATTCCGTGCTTCCGTGAGGGCAAGGTGACGCGCCTGAATCGTTGGCTGGATGAGACTGGGTATTCGTTGGATGACAGCTATTTCTATAGCGATTCGATGAATGATTTGCCGCTGCTGGAGCAGGTGGCGAACCCCGTTGCCGTAGATCCGGATCCGAATCTGCGCGCTGAAGCCGAGAAGCGTGGCTGGCCAGTTATCTCGTTGCGCGACTGATTACGCTATCGCGAGCAGGCTCACTCCCACATTTTATCTGTGTCGTTCACAAATCCCTGTGGGAGCGAGCCTGCTCGCGAATGGGGCAACGCGGTGTGAAGCCTTAAACAGGCTTGGCCCCCATCAACCCGGCAATGGCGATAAAGCAGACAAAGCTGAACAACGCCAGGGCAAAGCTGAACCGCCCCACCCCGCTCGGCGCCTTGCGCAACCGATTCAACCGCACCAGCAACCAGAACCACGCCAGTGCCGCCACGGTGTACAGCACGCTGGAGGCCAGCAACCAGGTTTGTCCCAGCGGCCAGCCAACCAGATGCACCATGCCCCAGCCAGTGAACGGCATGCTCAACAGCGCCAGGCCCATCAACAACCAGATGAACACCCGTGGCCGTTGCAGGGTGCGGCTGCCCGCCGTGGCATCACCTTTGCGCCGCGCGAGAAAAACCCAGATTCCCAGACCCAGCGCACTGGCCAGCAACACCACGGTGGCGACCATGTGCGCGGTTTTCAGGGCAGTTAACGTTTCCATTGTTCGATTTCCTTATGGCCTGCCCATCAGCGTAGCCGCTCAGCCAAGAAACAGCTGATAGGCCGGGTTCTCGCTTTCGTCCCAGTACGGGTAACCGATTTCTTCCAGTGCCGCCGGCACCAGATGACGCTCGTCATGCGGGACTTGCAGGCCCGCGACCACCCGGCCGTCCGCCGCACCGTGGTTACGGTAGTGGAACATCGAGATGTTCCAGCGCCCGCCGAGTTTGTTGAGGAAGTTGAACAGCGCGCCAGGACGCTCCGGGAATTCGAAGCGAAACACCACTTCGTCGATGACGTGCGCCGCGTGGCCGCCGACCATGTGGCGAATGTGCAACTTGGCCAGCTCGTTGTCGGTCAGGTCGAGCACCGGGAATCCCTGCCCGGTCAGGCTCGCCAGCAGTGCGCTACGCGGGTCGTTTTCCGGGTGAGTCTGCACGCCAACGAAGATGTGCGCTTCGCTGCCGGTGTTGTAGCGGTAGTTGAATTCGGTGATCTGGCGCTTGCCGATGGCTTCGCAAAACGCCTTGAAGCTGCCGGCCTGCTCCGGGATGGTCACGGCGATGATCGCTTCGCGGCCCTCGCCCAGCTCGGCGCGCTCGGCGACGTGGCGCAGGCGATCGAAGTTGACGTTGGCCCCGGAGTCGATGGCGACGAAGGTCTGGCCGCTGACGCCGCGCAACTCGACGTACTTCTTGATCCCGGCCACGCCCAAGGCACCGGCAGGTTCGGTGATCGAGCGGGTATCGTCGTAGATATCCTTGATTGCCGCGCAGATCTCGTCAGTGCTGACGGTGATCACTTCGTCGACGTAATCCTTGCAGATGTCGAAGGTGTGCTGGCCGATCTGCGCCACGGCCACCCCGTCGGCGAAGATGCCCACGGTCGGCAGCACCACGCGCTCGCCGGCGGCCATGGCCGCTTGCAGGCAGTTGGAGTCGTCCGGCTCGACGCCGATGACCTTGATGTCCGGACGCAGGTATTTCACGTACGCCGCGATGCCAGCGATCAGCCCGCCGCCGCCGACCGGCACGAAAATCGCGTCCAGCGGTTGCGGGTGCTGGCGCAGAATCTCCATCGCCACGGTGCCCTGCCCGGCAATGGTGTGCGGATCGTCGTACGGGTGGATGTAAACGTAGCCCTTTTCATCGACCAGTTTCAGCGAGTAGGCCAGGGCTTCCGGGAAGGAATCGCCGTGCAGCACCACTTTGCCGCCGCGCGAACGCACGCCTTCGACCTTGATCTCGGGAGTGGTCTTGGGCATCACGATGGTCGCTTTCACGCCCAGCACTTTCGCCGCCAGCGCCAGACCCTGCGCATGGTTGCCCGCCGATGCGGTGACCACGCCACGGGCGCGCTCTTCGTCAGACAGCTGGGTCAACTTGTTGTACGCGCCGCGAATCTTGAACGAGAACACCGGTTGCAAGTCTTCGCGCTTGAGCCAGATGTCATTGCCCAGCCGCTCGGAGAGCTGGCGAGCCTTCTGCAGCGGGGTTTCTACGGCAACGTCATAAACGCGCGAGGTGAGGATCTTTTTGACGTACTGTTCGAGCATCGGAAAGCATCACTGAGCGGTTGGGCAGGGCCAAGGAGTCTAACCCGGCTTTTGCCCGGGCGACCACACTGAACAGGGGGTTTTAGGGTGTGGAGAACTATTGTGGCGAGGGAGCTTGCTCCCGCTCGGTTGCGCAGCAGTCGTAAATCAGAACATTCGATTTGTCTGAAAGAATGCAAAGGACCGCTTCGCGCTCCAGCGGGAGCAAGCTCCCTCGCCACAGGGGTGTTTCCCCCTTCACCACCGCGGGGCCTATAATGCCGGCCTTTCCGTACTCACCTTGCCCGCTTCCGGAGCCCGCATGACCCAGGATCAACTCAAACAGGCAGTGGCTCAGGCCGCCGTCGACTTCATCCTTCCGAAACTCGACGACAAGAGCATCGTCGGGGTCGGCACCGGCTCCACCGCCAACTGCTTCATCGATGCACTGGCCCAGCACAAGGGCGCGTTCGATGGCGCGGTCGCCAGCTCCGAAGCCACTGCGGCGCGCCTCAAGGGCCACGGGATTCCGGTGTATGAGCTGAACACCGTCAGCGACCTGGAGTTCTACGTTGATGGCGCCGATGAGAGCGACGCGCACCTGAACCTGATCAAGGGCGGCGGCGCCGCCCTGACTCGCGAGAAGATCGTCGCGGCCGTGGCCAAGACCTTCATCTGCATCGCCGACGCCAGCAAACTGGTACCGGTGCTGGGCGAATTCCCGCTGCCGGTCGAAGTGATCCCGATGGCCCGCAGCCACGTGGCCCGTCAACTGGTGAAACTGGGCGGCGACCCGGTGTACCGCGAAGGCGTGCTGACCGATAACGGCAACATCATCCTCGACGTGTTCAACCTGCAGATCACCAACCCGGTGGAGCTGGAAGCGCAGATCAACGCGATCGTCGGCGTGGTCACCAACGGTCTGTTCGCGGCGCGGCCGGCGGATCTGCTGTTGCTGGGCACCAGCGAAGGTGTGAAAACCCTGAAGGCTGAGTAAGCCCGGCCGCCCCATTCTTAGGGTAATTGCATCACCCCCTGTGGGAGCGGGCTTGCTCGCGAATGCGGTGTGTCAGATACATTATTTTGTCTGATACACCGCATTCGCGAGCAAGCCCGCTCCCACATTTGGTTTTTTGGGGTGTCAGTCAGTTTTGCGCAGGTTTCTTGAAGACGTAAAACAAGTTCGGTTCACTCACCAGATACAACGTCCCATCGTCATCCATCGCGATGCCCTCGGCCTGCGGTACGCTCTTCTGTAAACCCTGCCGTCCCTTGTTCAGTGACAGTGTGCTCAACGGCCGCCCGTCCACATCCAGCTCCAGAATCAGCCCCGACTCGTCGGACAGCGCCAGCAAATGGCCGCTGCGCTCGTCGTATTGCAGGCTCGACAGATCGCGCACGAACATCCCGGCGTCGCGCTTGGGGTTGTTGATCACGTGCACCGCGTAGGACTTTTCCGGATTGAAGTGCGGAAATCCGTGCACTTCATAAATCAGCATCGGATCGCGCTCCTTGGCGACGAACAGGCGCTTGCCCACCGAGTCATACGCCAGGCCTTCGAAGCCCTTGTTGCCACTCATGTGCACGCCGAGGGTCATTTGTTCGGCGTCCGCCGCATCGAGGAAGGTCGTGCCCTGCTCCAAATGGACCTTGATCAGCCGTTGCTGACGCTCGTCAGTGATCACGTAAGTGTCGGCGCTGATGAACTCCACCGCTTCCGCATCGCCAAAGCCGATCAACGCGATACGCCGCAGGATCTTGCCTTCAAGCGACAACTCGACCAGTTCGGCATTCTTGTTGGTCACGGTGAACAGGCTCTTGCGCACCGGATCGTAGGTCAGCGCCGAGACATCGTCGTTCAGCCCTTCGATGACCCGAGCTTCGACCTCGACCCGGTATTGACCCAGACCAATGGCCTCGCTGCTCAACGGCTGCCACAAGGTCTGCAGATTGAACCAGGCGCGCTCGAACAGGCGCAGGTATTGGCCGATCGCAATCAACGCGATCAGGGCAACAACCGACAGGATGACAAACAGGGGCTTGGGGCGGGCAAGTCGACGCATTCGGGCAGGCTCGGGATCAAAACAGGCGGATGAAATATCACGCCTGTCTGAACTGAAGCTTAATGGCCACTTGCCTCAGGCCACAAGCCGCCCGCGATGAGCTTACTTCTGCTTTTCAAAGCGATAGAACAGGTTCGGCTCACTGACCATGTACAGCGTACCGGCGTCGTCCATGGTCACGCCTTCGGCACGGGGAATGGTGTTCTTCAATCCGTTGAAGCCGCCGAGCAGGGTCATGAAGCTGACTTGCTCGCCCTTCTCGTCCAGCTCCAGCAACAGGTGCGAATCGGCGGACAGCACCAGGGTGTGGCCGGTACGCGGGTCGATGGCCAGTGCCGAGAGGTTGCGGATATCCAGTTCATCATTGGCCAGCTTCTGCTTGTCGCCCTTGAGGATCTGGCTGCCGTCGCTTTTCCAGGTGAACAGCGCCGGCGGCCGTTCTTCGCCCAGCAGCAACTGCTGGTTGCGCGGATCCCAGGTAATTGCCTCGAACGCCTTGTTCTGGTTTTTCGACGGACCGAGATCGTATTTCGGGAAGTCGGCGATATTCAGCTCGCGGGTATTGGCATCGACCTTGACGATGGTCAGCAGGTGCTCGCGCTCGTCGACAATCGCCATCAGGCCGTTTTCCATCACGGTCACGCCTTCCGGATTGATCCAGCCCACCAGTGGCATCTTGCGCAGCACATCACCCTGCAGGGTCAGTTCGACCAGGAACGGGTTCTTGCCCATCACCGAAAACAGGGTTTTGGTCTGCGGGTTGTAGGACAGGTCCGAGGCCTCGTCCTTTTCCATGCCCGGCAGCAGCTTGCCGTCGATGACCGCCCGATAGTCCGGCAACCAGATGCTTGCCTTCTGCTCGGCCTGGCTCTCAAAACGTTCGCGCAGCCACAGCAGGCCACGGTCGTCCCAATGCATGATGTGCGCCAGGCCATAAGCGACGGCGAGCACCAGCAATAGCCAGACATACCAGCGCAGGGCAAAACGTGAGCGACGGGAAGTTTTGAGCTGAGTTTGAGCTGACATCAGGGACGCGTTCCGAAAATTCAGGCTATGGGTAATAGCACAAAGAGGCCGGCTCAGACGCCAGAATGAGAGGAATTATCCGGACAGGATGTGAAAAAAACGGCAAAAGGCGGGATTGTCGTGCGGCTTTGCGAGCCACGACACAGAGCCAATGCAGGATCGCCACAGTTGCTGTGTATCGGATGCGTTCGGTCAGCGCACGCTGCTGCTGAAGCGGCTCGCGCCAACCAGTTCCAGGACGATGTCGTCACCGACATTCAGCGGGCCGACGCCCACTGGCGTGCCGGTGAGGATTACGTCGCCGGCCTGCAGCGAGAAGCAGCCGGCCATGTGCTGGATCATCGGCACGATCGGGTTGAGCATCGCGCTGCTGTTGCCGTCCTGGCGTACTTCACCGTTGATGGTCAGGCGGATGCCGATGTCGGTCAGGTCGGCGAAGGTGCTGCCGACCACGAACGGGGCAATCACCGCCGCGCCGTCGAACGACTTGGCGATTTCCCATGGCAGGCCCTTGGACTTGAGCTCGGCCTGCTTGTCGCGCAGGGTCAGGTCCAGCGCCGGAGCGAACCCGGAGATCGCGTCGAGCACTTCTTCACGGCTCGGCTTGGTCGACAGCGGCTTGCCGATCAACACCGCGATTTCCGCTTCGTAGTGCACCGAGCCGCGCTCGGTCGGAATGCTGAAGCCGCCTTCCAGCGGCACCACGCAACTGCCCGGTTTGATGAACAGCAGCGGCTCGGTAGGCACCGGGTTGTCCAGTTCCTTGGCGTGTTCGGCGTAATTACGGCCAATGCACACGACTTTCCCGATCGGGAAGTGAATGCGCGTGCCGTCGACATACTGGTGCTGATAGCTCATTTACCGACTCCTGCCTTCATTGATTCAGGGGATTGCCAATCAAACCGCGAAAATCTTGCCCGGGTTCATGATGCCGTTCGGATCGAACACCGCTTTGACCGCTTTCATGTACTCGATTTCGACCGGAGAGCGGCTGTACGTCAAGTAGTCGCGCTTGGTCATGCCCACGCCGTGTTCGGCGGAGATCGAACCGTTGTACTTCTCGACGGTTTCGAACACCCACTTGTTGACGGTCGCGCACTTGGCGAAAAACTCGTCCTTGCTCAGGTTATCCGGCTTGAGAATGTTCAGGTGCAGGTTGCCGTCGCCGATATGGCCGAACCAGACAATTTCGAAGTCCGGGTAGTATTCGCCGACGATCGCGTCGATTTCCTGCAGAAATGCCGGGACTTTCGACACGGTGACCGAGATGTCGTTCTTGTACGGTGTCCAGTGCGAGATCGTCTCGGAGATGTACTCGCGCAGCTTCCACAGATTCTGCAGCTGGGTTTCGCTCTGGCTCATCACACCGTCCAGCACCCAGCCTTGCTCGACGCAGTGTTCGAAGGTTTCCAGCGCCGTGTTGGCCACTGCTTCGCTGGTCGCCTCGAACTCCAGCAGCGCATAGAACGGGCAGTCGGTTTCGAACGGCGCCGGTACGTCGCCACGGCCCAGCACTTTGGCCAATGCCTTGTCGGAGAAGAATTCGAACGCGGTCAGATCAAGCTTGCCCTGGAAGGCATGGAGCACCGGCATGATCGAGTCGAAGTCGGCGGTGCCGAGCACCATGGCGGTCAGGCTTTTCGGCGCGCGATCCAGACGCATGGTCGCCTCGACCACGAAACCGAGGGTGCCTTCAGCGCCGATGAACAGCTGGCGCAGGTCGTAGCCGGTGGCGTTCTTGATCAGGTCCTTGTTCAGCTCCAGCACATCGCCCTTGCCGGTGACCACTTTCAGGCCGGCGACCCAGTTACGGGTCATGCCGTAGCGAATCACCTTGATCCCGCCGGCATTGGTGCCGATATTGCCGCCAATCTGGCTGGAACCGGCCGAAGCGAAGTCCACCGGGTAGTACAGGCCATTTTCTTCGGCGACGTTCTGCAGGTGCTCGGTGACTACGCCCGGCTGACACACGGCGGTGCGGTCGGTGAGGTTCACGTCGAGAATCTGGTTCATGTAGTCGAACGACACCACCACTTCGCCATTCGCGGCCACGGCGGCAGCGGACAGCCCGGTGCGCCCGCCCGACGGCACCAGCGCCACTTTATGGGTGTTGGCCCAGCGGACGATGGCCTGCACCTGCTCGATGGTCTTGGGGAACACGATGGCGCTCGGCGCGGGGGCAAAGTGCTTGGTCCAATCCTTGCCGTACGCGTTCAGGGAGTCGGCGTCGGTCAGGACCTTGCCAGGCTCGACCAGGGTCTTCAGTTCATCAATCAGGGCAGGATTGGTCATCGACAGAACTCTCGAACAATTCATGGTCATCCTGAAGACGCTTCACGTCGCAGGAATGAGTGTTTAGCGGGGTGGCTATGCTAGCATACCGACCCCGCAGGCCAGTGCCCAAGGCCAGTTCTGCGGTGACGGCTTTCTTGTCGTCCAGGTCAATGTCTGTTGACCATTTCCTGCCATTTTTCTCCGGGATACAGGTTTACGCAGATGAGCAAGACTTCTCTCGATAAGAGCAAGATCAAGTTCCTTCTTCTCGAAGGCGTCCACCAATCGGCTGTCGACGTCCTCAAGGCGGCGGGCTACACCAGCATCGAATACCTGACAGGCTCCTTGCCGGAAGCCGAGCTCAAGGAAAAGATCGCTGACGCTCACTTCATCGGCATTCGTTCGCGCACCCAACTGACCGAAGAGATCTTCGATCACGCGAAGAAGCTGGTCGCGGTCGGCTGTTTCTGCATCGGCACCAACCAGGTTGACCTGAGTGCTGCCCGCGAGCGCGGCATCGCCGTGTTCAACGCGCCGTACTCCAACACTCGCTCCGTCGCGGAACTGGTGCTGGCCGAAGCGATCCTGCTGCTGCGCGGCATTCCGGAGAAAAACGCTTCCTGCCATCGTGGCGGCTGGATCAAATCCGCAGCCAACTCCTTCGAGATCCGTGGCAAGAAACTCGGCATCGTCGGCTACGGCTCGATCGGTACGCAGCTGTCGGTTCTGGCTGAAGGTCTGGGCATGCAGGTGTTCTTCTACGACACCGTGACCAAGCTGCCGCTGGGCAACGCTACTCAGGTCGGCAACCTGCACGAACTGCTGGGCATGTCCGACATCGTCACCCTGCACGTTCCGGAAACCGCTGCGACCCAGTGGATGATCGGCGAGAAGGAAATCCGCGCCATCAAGAAGGGCGGCATCCTGATCAACGCCGCGCGCGGCACCGTGGTCGAGCTGGACGCCCTGGCTGACGCGATCAAGGACAAGCACCTGATCGGCGCGGCCATCGACGTATTCCCGGTGGAGCCTCGCTCCAACGACGAAGAGTTCGAAAGCCCGCTGCGTGGCCTGGACAACGTGATCCTGACCCCGCACATCGGTGGCTCGACTGCCGAAGCGCAGGCCAACATCGGTCTGGAAGTGGCGGAAAAACTGGTCAAGTACAGCGACAACGGTACGTCCGTTTCGTCGGTGAACTTCCCGGAAGTGGCCCTGCCGGCTCACCCTGGCAAGCACCGTCTGCTGCACATCCACGAGAACATCCCGGGTGTGATGAGCGAGATCAACAAGGTCTTCGCCGAAAACGGTATCAACATCTCCGGTCAGTTCCTGCAGACCAACGAGAAAGTCGGTTACGTGGTGATCGACGTCGACGCCGAGTACTCGGAGCTGGCGCAAGAGAAGCTGCAACACGTCAACGGCACCATCCGTAGCCGCGTGTTGTTCTGATCGAACGCCGAGCAATGAAAAAGGGAGCCTTCGAGGCTCCCTTTTTCATGCCGCTGAAAACGTTACTTCACCGTCACGGTGATCTTTTCCGAAACGATTGGCGGGTTGAAAGCCATGTGGCCCTTGTCGCCCAGTTCCAGTTGCAAGGTGTGCTTGCCTGGGGTCAGCGTCAGTTCGGTTTCGGTCTGCGCCTTGCCGAAGTGGATGTGATTGGCGTCTGCCGGAATCACCGCGCCCGCCGGGATAATGTCCTTGGCATCGACCAGCAGGTGATGGTGGCCGGTGTTCGCGGTCGGATCGCCTGCCGGCGCCAGTGCGATGCCTTTGACTTCAAACTTGACCTTGAATGTCTTGTCGACAACGGCGCCGCTGCTCGGCTCGACGATACTCACTGAAGCGCCCGCCGGCGCCTCTGTGGCGGCGCTGGCCATCATCGAAGCACCCAACAGAAGGCCAGCCAGCGCTGCACGTGACATGAATGTTTTCATTCTCTTCTCCAGTTTTTTCGTAAAATCCGCGCGGTCATGACAACTTCATGACCATTCGTTGTCGAAGGCACTCGACAACCATAGCAAAGCGAGCCTGACTCAGAGCATCGCGATAATGATTTCAAAGGAGTGACCATGCGTTTTCTGCCTGGCCTGATCTGCCTGCTACCCCTTCTGAGCCCGCTGGCTCACGCCGAACTGATTGATGACGTCAACGACCGTGGCGAGTTGCGCATAGCCCTTGAGGCTAATACACCGCCCTTCAATTTCAAGGACGGCGACACACTCACGGGGTTCGAGGTCGAGCTTGGGCAACTGCTGGCCAACGAGCTGGATGTACGCGCCGACTTCATCGTCACCGACGACGCCGACCTGCTTCAGGGCGTTGAAAGCGGCAAGTACGACGTTGCGCTCAATCACATAGCACTGACACCTGAACTCAAGGATCGTTTCGACTTCAGCGAGTCTTACGGCAAGGTCGACTCGCAGCTATGGGCGAAGAAGGATGAGCAGCCACGGCCGATGGTGCTGGTACAGGCGCTGACCGAGGAAAAGCCGAAGGCGACCCCGGTGGAGCTGGCGATTCCGTTTCAGAAGGGCAACCCGGCGTTTCAGGCGAGCCTTGCGGGTGCATTGCAGCGGATCAAGGCGGATGGGCGGTTGGCGGCGTTGTCCGAGAAGTGGTTCACCGAGCCCAAATGAACACTTAAACCCTGTGGGAGGGGGCTTGCTCCCGAAGGCGTCGTGTCAGGCAATACACAGGTTGGATGACCCGCCGCTTTCGCGAGCAAGCCCGCTCCCACATGGGTTTTGTGGGTGGCTTTCAGTCGAGTTGGGTCAGGGCGATTGCGGCCTCAGGCAGTTCGAGCTCACTGAACACCTGAACCCCGTGGCGTTTGAGCAGCGCCGCCGTAACGCCTTCTCCCGAGACCTTCACCCCACTGAACGTCCCGTCATAGGTCAGCAAATTCCCGCAGGAAGGACTGTTGGCCTTGAGCACCGCGACGCGGATGTCATGCTTTTGCACCAGCTCCAGCGCTTGCCGCGCACCATCGAGAAACTGCGCGCTGACGTCCTCGCCCTCGCTGGTGATCACCGCCGCCTGGCCATCGAGCACTTCCGCGCCCTGCCCGCCCGGGATCTCCGCCGCGGCCCGCGGGGTTGGCAAACCGCCAGCCACTTCCGGACACAGCGGTACCACGCGGCCCTCGGCGATCCACTGTTCGAGCAGATCGAACGGCCCGCTGGCCCCGCCGTCGTAACGCACGCGGTGGCCCAACAGGCAGCGGCTGACCAGAATCTTCTGCATATCAGAACGGCTCGTTGCCACGGCGACGGAACCAGCCGGTCAGCGACAGGCGCTCGCGGTGCGCCGGCAGCACTTCATGCGGCACCTCGCCGGAGAGGAACACCACCAGACAGCCGCCGGTGGGTTGCACGTCGTGGACGCGCTCATCGTCCAGGTACATGCGCAGCTGACCGCCGTCTTCCGGCAACCACGCGTCATTGAGGTAGACCACCACCGAAACCATGCGCCGGTCATCGTCGCGAAAACGGTCGACGTGCTTGCGGTAAAACGCGCCCGGCGGATAGAGGGCGAAATGACATTCGAAATCCTCAAGCCCGAGGAACAGCCCGCGATTGAGCGCCTCGCGCAGACTGTCCATCAGGCTCAGATAACGGTCGCTGGCCTCGGCCTGGCCCGGGTCGATCCACTGGATGTGGTCGCCACGAATGCCCTCGCGAATCTCCGAAAACGGCCCACGGCCTACCCCTGCCGGCGCCAGTTCACCCTCGGCCTCACGTTTGCGGCACTCGGCCGCCAGCTCACGGGTCAAACCCGCGGGCAGGAAAATGTTCTGCTGCGACCAGCCATGTTCGGCCAGGTCGTCGACGATACGTAACAGCAGCGGGTGTTCAGAGGATATTTGCATGGCGCGCATAGTATGCCGGCGGCAAGAAATCCGACAGAGCCACGCAGCGGCTTGCTACGAATTCTCGACAAGTCCCGGCACCGCACGGAGAATAGTCCGCTGCTGACAGGAGTCCCTATGCGCCGTTTGCTTTTTTCACTGTTGATGTTCTGCGTTTTGCCCGCCTGGGCGGACGGCCACGATCAGTTGTACAAGATCGCCGGCTGGCCAGATCAACGTGCGCATTTCAATGATGCCCTGAGTGCCGCGCAGCAGCGCTACCAGAACAACCTGCCGCCAGCGGTGTTTCAAGCCCTGGTCAACAACAGCAACCAGCGCTTCGCCCCCCAGGCCATGGATCAGCGTGCCGAAGCGCAACTGCGCCAGCACCTTGCCGATCCACAACCGGCGCTGACCTTCTTTCAATCGCCGCTGGGCAAGAAAATCGTCGCCGCTGAATTGCTCGCCACCCGTCGCGATCAACTGGCGAAGAACGCCAAGGGCTTGCCAAAAATGCAGGCCAGTGACAGCCGTCTGTTGATCATCGGCCATCTGGCCCAGGCCCTGCCCGCCCGCGAAGCCGGCGCAGAAGTCAGCCTGGCGATTGCCGGGGTGGCGGCGGACAGTTTGAGCTCGATGATCCCCGGCCTGCTCGGCGGCGGTCAGGCGCAGGGCATGTTGAACGGTCAGCGCCAGCGCCTGATGGATCAGATCGGCGCCGATTTGAACAACACGCTGCTCTACGTTTATCGCGATCTGTCGGATGACGAACTGGAGCAGTTCGCGACCTTCGCCGAGTCCAGCGAGGGCAAGGCGTATTACCAGGCGGCGCTGGCGGCGATTCGGGCGGGGTTGGCGGTGGGGCAAAGCTCCTCGAACCTCAGCCAGTGATCTTCATCGCCTGACCGGCCGCCTTCGCGAGCAAGCCCGCTCCCACAGGTGATCGCGGTCTCCTGTGGGAGCGGGCTTGCTCGCGAAGAGGCCCTTACAAACACTACAAATTTCTGCCCCTGATCCGCTTGTTCAGAAACTCGAAATACTCCTCGCGCATCTCCAGCGTCTCATTCGCCAGATGATGCCGCGCCTCCGGCAGCAGCAGAATCTGCGGCCGGTCGAACTTCCACTTCAGCACCTGCAAGTTGTGCTGCCAGTCCACGGTCATGTCCGCCTGCCCCTGAATGATCAGCGGCCGTCGCGGACTTTTTTTCGCGTGTTCCACACGGATGATCCAGCGCGACAGCGCACCGACCCACGCCGTCGGCAAACGTTTGGGCTGCAACGGATCGGTCTGCAGAAACGGCAGGAAATCCGGGTCGTTGGAGTTCTCGCTGAAGCGCCGGGTGACGCCCCGCACGAAAGGCCTCAGCAAGTAATAACTGAGCTGCGACCAGCCCCAGGCGCGCGGACGCACCAGCGGCGCCAGCAGAATCAACTGGCCCTGCGCCGGACTGTTCTCGCCATGGTTGAGCACATGATCGACGACGATCGCGCCGCCAGTGCTTTGTCCGCACAGATGCCAGGGTTGCGGCAGGGCAATCGAACTGGCTTCAGCGAACAACGCCTGCAACGTGTCCTGATATTCGGAGAAGTCGCGGATGCACGCCCGCGGCCCACTCGACAAACCATGGCCCGGCAAGTCGCAGGCGATGACGGCAAAATCCTGATCCAGCGCCCACTCGATCACATGCCGATACAGCCCGGTGTGATCGTAAAAACCGTGCAGCAGAAACAGCGTGCCCTTGACCTTCTCCGGCCACCAGCAATGGCTGACCAGCTCATAACCGTCCACCTCGAACCGGCCCATGCCGCGCCAGACATCGCGCTCGGGAAAGTCGGTTTTATAGAACTGCTGATACGCCTTGGCCTCGTCCGACAACGGCTGCCACTGGGCCAAAGGCTTGAGGCTGGCGCGTAAATGATCGGCATCGAAAGTGTCAGGCATGCGGGTATTCCAAAGCGGTAAACAGACTTTATCGGCCTGCGATATTCATCTGTTGCGGCAAGCATGGCAAGCTAGCCCACCTCTTCGGGAACGAAAACCATGCGCTCGCCCTACCGCACCGCACTGTTTGCCAGCCTGCTCGCGCTTGTGTGTGCCGGGGTGCTGTGGGCGGCGTACGACTGGTTTCAGGGACGTTATCTGCGCGCGTTCAGTCAGCACACCGCGGTGTTTTCCGGTGATCCGTTGCGCCTGCCGGATGAACTGGCCGGCCCCGGCAAAATCCGTCTCGTGCATTTCTGGGACCCGGCCTGCCCATGCAACGTCGGCAATCAACAGCACCTGACCGAGATGGTCGAGCAGTACGGCACGCGCGGTGTGGAATTCTTCGCCGTGCAGCGCGCCGGCTCCCACGGTCAGTTGCCCACCACCCTGAGCAACCTGAAAACCATCGCCGTGCTGCCCGGCTCCGAGCAGATCCCGGCCAGCCCCGCCGTGGCGATCTGGGACCGCAGCGGCAAACTGGCGTACTTCGGCCCGTACAGCGAAGGGCTGACCTGCAATTCCAGCAACAGTTTTATCGAACCGATCCTCAATGCCCTCACGCAAGACCGCCCGGTCAACGCCACGCACACCCTGGCGGTCGGTTGTTATTGCCCGTGGCCGGTAGTGGCGCAGTAAGGTATTCCGGACTTTTCAAGGACAGCGATGCACGGCACGGAAGGTCTGTGCTAATTGTTTGCAGCCCGACGGGCGGCAATCCCGCATGCACAAGGAGTCACCATGAAACGCGTCTTCACCGTTCTTGCCTTGCTCATCGTTATCCTGCTCATCGCCATCGGCGGTTACGTCTACAGCAAGCAACCGACGCGTCAGGGTCAGGTGGAGCTGCGCAATCTGCAAGGCTCGGTGACCGTGCGCTATGACGATCGCGGGGTGCCGCACATTCGTGCCGAGAACGAAACCGATCTGTATCGCGCCCTCGGCTACGTGCATGCCCAGGACCGCCTGTTCCAGATGGAAGCCATGCGCCGCCTGGCCCGCGGCGAGCTGGCCGAAGTGCTGGGGCCGAAGCTGCTCGACACCGACAAACTGTTCCGCAGCCTGCGCATCCGCGAACGCGCCGCCAGTTATGTCGCCAGTCTCGATAAGCAGTCACCGGCGTGGAAGGCCCTGCAAGCCTATCTGGACGGCATCAATCAATATCAGGACAGCCACGCCGCACCGGTCGAGTTCGACGTGCTGGGCATCCCCAAGCGGCCGTTCACCGCCGAAGACAGCATCAGCGTCGCCGGTTACATGGCCTACAGTTTTGCGGCGGCGTTTCGCACCGAGCCATTGCTGACCTACGTGCGCGATCAACTCGGCGCTGATTACCTCAATGTCTTCGACCTCGACTGGCAGCCCAAAGGCGTACTCGCCAAAGATCACGCCAACAAGACCCCAGCCCTCGCCGCCGGCGACTGGAAAGACCTCAATGCCCTCGCCCGTCTCAGCGAGCAGGCGCTGATTGAAAACGGCCTGCCGCAATTCGAAGGCAGCAACGCCTGGGTGATTGCCGGCAACCGCAGTCAGAGCGGCAAACCGCTACTGGCCGGTGATCCGCATATTCGCTTCTCGGTGCCGTCGGTGTGGTACGAGGCGCAACTGTCGGCGCCGGGGTTTGAGTTGTACGGCCATCATCAGGCGCTGGTGCCGTTTGCGTTCCTGGGGCACAACCTGGATTTCGGTTGGAGCCTGACCATGTTCCAGAATGACGATCTGGATCTGATCGCCGAGAAGGTCAACCCGGACAACCCGAATCAGGTCTGGTACCACGGCCAGTGGAACGATCTGGTCAGCACCCAGCAGCAGATCGCGGTGAAGGGCCAGGCGCCGGTGACGCTGACCTTGCGCCAGTCGCCCCACGGCCCGATCGTCAACGACGCCCTCGGCACTGCCGCCGGTAAAACGCCGATCGCCATGTGGTGGGCGTTCCTCGAAACGCCGAACCCGATCCTCGAAGGTTTCTACCAGCTCAACCGCGCCGACACCCTGGCCAAGGCCCGTGCGGCGGCGGCCAAGGTGCAGGCGCCGGGGCTGAACATCGTCTACGCCAACGCCAAGGGTGACATCGCCTGGTGGGCCTCGGCGCTGCTGCCCAAACGTCCGGCGGGCGTGCGCCCGGAGTTCATTCTCGACGGCAGCGGCAATCAGGCGGACAAGGACGGCTACTACCCGTTCAGCGCCAACCCGCAGGAGGAAAACCCGGCACGCGGCTACATCGTCTCGGCCAACTTCCAGCCGCTGTCACCCACCGGCATGGCGATTCCCGGTTACTACAACCTCGCCGATCGCGGGCAGCAGCTCAACCGTCAGCTCAGCGACAAGAGCGTGAAGTGGAGCAACGAGGCCAACCAGAAACTGCAACTGGGCACCACCACCGGTTACGGCCCGCGCACCCTGGCGCCGTTGCTGCCGGTGCTGCGGGAAGTGGTTAGTGATCCGGCACAGCTGAAACTGGTCGAGCAACTGGCGCAGTGGCAAGGCGACTATCCACTGGATTCGGTGAGCGCCACAGTGTTCAACCAGTTCCTCTACGACCTCGCCGATGCGGCGATGCGCGATGAGCTGGGCAACGACTTCTTCGAGACGCTGCTGTCGACCCGGGTGATCGACGCCGCCCTGCCGCGCCTGGCGGCGAATGCGGACTCGCCGTGGTGGGACAACCGCAACACACCGAACAAGGAGACCCGTGCCGACATCGTCAAAGCGGCGTGGCAGGCGAGCATGGCGCACCTGAAACAGACCCTCGGCGACAACCCGTCCGACTGGCAATGGGGCACGGCGCACACCCTGACCCACGGTCATCCGTTGGGTCAGCAGAAGCCGCTGGATCACATCTTCAACGTCGGGCCGTTCGCCGCGCCGGGCAGCCACGAAGTGCCGAACAACCTCTCGGCCAAGCTCGGCCCGGCGCCATGGCCGGTGACCTACGGGCCTTCGACGCGTCGGCTGGTCGACTTCGCCGACCCGGCGCACAGCCTGACCATCAACCCGGTCGGCCAGAGCGGCGTGCCGTTCGACAGCCACTATGACGATCAGGCCGAGGCGTATGTCGACGGGATGTATGTGCAGGCGCACTTCAGCGAGGAAGAGGTGACGGCCAATACCCGGAGTACCTTGAAGCTGTTGCCGGCGCGGGCTGCCCAATAGTTCTCGGTTAGCCGGACGGGCCCTATCGCGAGCAGGCTCACTCCTACAGGGGAACGCATTCCAATTGTAGGAGTGAGCCTGCTCGCGATGGGGCCCGCCAACTCAACACATCTCTCAGAGCATCAGCGCAAAATTCAGCCGAAACTGCTGCGGCGTCACGCCCAGTCGACGGTTGAACACACTGCGCATGTGCTGCGCATCGCGAAACCCGCACTGATAGGCCACGGTCTTCAGCGGTGCCGTGGTGCTTTCCAGCAGCACCCGCGCCGCATCCACTCGCGCACTTTCGACGAACTCAGCCGGGGTGACCCGAGCCTCACGGGCGAACACCCGGGAGAAGTTGCGCGCACTCATGTTCGCCGCGTTCGCCAGATCGGCAATCGTCAGATCGCCGGTGAGGTTGGCCAGCACATACAACTGCACCATCGCCACCGCTGACGTCGGCTCCGCATGCGGTGTGAGGAACGGGCTGAACTGCGATTGCCCGCCCGAGCGCTGAGTGAACACCACCAGCCGCTTGGCCACACTCAGCGCCACTTCAGCGCCGTGATCGCGGGCCAGCAGGTACAGCGACAGATCGATCCCGGCGGTGACCCCGGCCGAGGTGTAGAGCGCACCGTCCTCGACGTACAGGCGATCGGCCTCGACCCGGGTCGATGGGCACAACTGCGCCAGGGCCTCGGCATCGTTCCAGTGGGTAGTGACCGTGCGCCCTTCCAGCAGCCCCGCCCGCGCCAGCATGAACGCGCCGTTGCAGATCGAACCGAAACGCCGTGCACGCGCGCAGGCCTCGCGCAGCCAGGTGTCGAAGCCTTTGCCGAAATCCATGAACGGTAACTGCGGCCCTCCGGCCACCAGCAGCAGGTCATAAGCATCGTGCGCTTCACTGAAGTGTCGGTGAGCGCTGAGGTTCAGGCCATTGGAGCAAGCCATCGGCCCACGTTCGAGGCCGATCACCTCCAGCTGGTAGTGGTCCTCGGGCGGCAGAAACCGGTTGGCCTCGGCGAACACATCCATCGGCCCGCTGACATCCAGCGCCTGCACGCCGGGGAATACCACGATGGCGATGGTTTTGTTCATAAGCCTCCAATGTCCTCAATGCAGTGGCAAACACAAATCCCTGTGGGAGCGGGCTTGCTCGCGAAAGGGCCCTTACATTCAACTTATCTGTTGAATGACACACCGCTTTCGCGAGCAAGCCCGCTCCCACATGGGCCGTGCCTGCCTTGTTGATTGAGCCAACCCTAGCCAATCCTCGTTCAACAAGCGAGATTGGCACGATTTGCAGGTCGATTGGCAAGGATCGCAGCCATGCGTTGATTGTCCGTTTAGTGCCTCGGGGAACAGACTTTGCCCATCAGCGCCACGACGGCGTTTTCGATGAGGATACCTTCATGAGCACGACCATTGCCGGCATCAAGATCCCCGACAGCGCCCTCGCCCGGGCCACCACCGAGTACATTCGCGACATTGAATCCGACCTGCTTTACCACCACTCGCGCCGGGTATTTTTGTTCGGTGCGTTGAGCGGCGAGCGCCAGCAACTGGCCTATAACCCGGAGCTGCTGTACGTCGGCGCGATGTTCCACGACCTCGGTCTGGTCGAAGGTTATCGCAGTGACGACGAGCGCTTCGAAGTGGATGGTGCCAACGCGGCGGCGGCATTTCTCAAGCCGTACGGGCTGAGCGATGACGACATCGAGCAGGTGTGGCTGTCGATTGCCCTGCACACCACACCGGGCGTGCCCAAGCATCTGCGTCCGACCGTGGCGCTGGTGACGGCGGGTGTCGAGATGGATGTGCTGGGCATGGATTACGCGGCATTCAGCAGCACCCAGCGCGAAGCCGTGGTGCATGCGCATCCACGCGGGGAAGGTTTCAAGGAGTGCATCATCTGCGCGTTTGCCGACGGCTTGCGCCATCGTCCGCAGACTACATTCGGTAACGTGAAGACCGATGTGCTGAAGGACCAGGAGTTGGGGTTCAAGCCGATGAACTTCGTTGAAGTCATCCGCCAATCTCCCTGGACTGCCTAATACCCAATGTGGGAGCGGGCTTGCTCGCGAATGCGGTGGATCAGACAACATTTCTGTCGACTGACACGCCCTCTTCGCGAGCAAGCCCGCTCCCACATTTGGATTTGGGTTGGCCCTCAGAAAGTGACCAACCCGATATGGCTTAAGCCGCTTCCGGCGCAGGCGCGCGGCGTACGTCCGGTTGCTTCCACGAATCGGCGGCGCCTTCTTCGATGGCTTGCTGGATGGCTTTCTTGCGCGCTTCTTCGGCGCGGCGGCTGAAGAACCACACCAGGAACGTCACCAGCGACACCGCCAGCAGAATCAGACTGGCCACGGCGTTGATCTCAGGCTTCACGCCCAGACGCACCGCCGAGAACACTTCCATCGGCAGCGTCGTCGAACCCGGGCCGGAAACGAAGCTCGCCAGCACCAGGTCGTCCAGCGACAGGGCGAACGACATCATCCCGCCCGCTGCCAGCGACGGCGCGATCATCGGGATGGTGATCAGGAAGAACACCTTCCACGGCCGCGCACCCAGATCCATCGCCGCCTCTTCGATCGACAGGTCCAGCTCACGCAGACGCGCCGACACCACCACCGCCACATACGCCGCACAGAACGTCGTGTGGGCGATCCAGATGGTGACGATGCCACGCTCCTGCGGCCAGCCGATCATCTGCGCCATGGCCACGAACAGCAGCAACAGCGACAGACCGGTGATCACTTCCGGCATCACCAGCGGCGCGGTGACCAGGCCACCGAACAGCGTGCGGCCCTTGAAGTGGGTGATGCGGGTCAGTACGAAGGCTGCCAGCGTACCCAGCGCCACTGCCGCCACGGCGGTGTAGCAGGCGATTTCCAGCGAGCGCACCACCGAGCCCATCAGCTGGGTGTTGTCGAGCAGGCCGACGTACCACTTGATCGACCAACCGCCCCACACCGTCACCAGTTTCGAGGCGTTGAACGAGTAGATCACCAGGATCAGCATCGGCGCGTAGATGAACAACAGACCCAGTACCAGCATCAGGCTGGAGAAACGGAAGTTCTTCATTCTTTGCCCTCCATTTCCTTGGCCTGACTGCGGTTGAACAGGATGATCGGCACAATCAGGATCGCCAGCATCACCACCGCCAGGGCGGACGCCACCGGCCAGTCACGGTTGTTGAAGAACTCTTGCCAGAGCACTTTACCGATCATCAGGGTTTCCGGGCCGCCGAGCAGTTCCGGGATCACGAACTCACCGACCACCGGGATAAACACCAGCATGCAGCCGGCAATGATCCCGTTCTTGGACAGCGGAATGGTGATTTTCCAGAAGCTGTTGAAGGTGCTCGAACCGAGGTCGGAAGCGGCTTCCAGCAGGCTGTGATCGTGCTTCACCAGGTTGGCGTACAGCGGCAGGATCATGAACGGCAGGTACGAGTAAACGACGCCGATGTAAACCGCCAGGTTGGTGTTGAGGATCTGCAGCGGCTCATCGATCCAGCCCATGCTCATCAGGAAACCGTTGAGCAGGCCGTTGTTGCTGAGGATGCCCATCCACGCGTAGACGCGGATCAGGATCGCGGTCCAGGTCGGCATCATGATCAGCAGCACCAGCACCGTCTGCAGCTCTTTACGGGCACTGGCGATGGCGTAGGCCATCGGGTAGCCGATCAGCAGACACAGCAGCGTGCTGAAAAACGCCATCTTCAGCGAGCCGAGGTAGGCGGCGATGTACAACTCGTCGTCGCCGAGCATCGCGTAGTTACCGAGGTTCAGCAGCAGTTGCAGCTTCTGCTCGGCGAAGGTGTAGATCTCGGTGTACGGCGGGATGGCCACGTCGGCTTCAGCGAAGCTGATCTTCAGGACGATGAAGAACGGCAGCATGAAGAACAGGAACAGCCAGATGAACGGAACCCCGATGACCAGTTGCCGGCCATTGGGAATTATTCGGTTGAGCCGTCGTTTGAACTTGCGCATGTTCATGAGCGAAGTACCACGCCGCTGTCGTCTTCCCACCACACGTAAACCTGATCGCCCCAGGTCGGACGCTGACCGCGACGTTCAGCGTTGGCAACGAACGACTGCACCAGTTTGCCGCTCGGCAATTCGACGTAGAACACCGAGTGACCGCCGAGGTAGGCGATGTCATGCACTTTGCCGCTCGACCAGTTGTATTCGCAGGTCGGCATTTCGGCGGTAACCAGCAGCTTCTCCGGACGAATCGCGTAGGTCACGGACTTGTCTTGCACCGAGGTGCTGATGCCGTGGCCGACGTAGATCTGCCGGTCGAGGTCCTTGCAGGTGATGGTCGCGTGGCCTTCGGCGTCGTCGATCACTTCGCCTTCGAAGATGTTCACGTTGCCGATGAATTCGCAGACCAGACGGCTGGTCGGGGTTTCGTAGATGTCGATCGGGCTGCCGATCTGGGCGATCCAGCCCAGGTGCATGATCGCGATGCGCTCGGCCATGGTCATGGCCTCTTCCTGGTCGTGGGTCACCATCACGCAGGTCACGCCGACGCGCTCGATGATTTCCACCAGTTCAAGCTGCATCTGCGAACGCAGTTTCTTGTCCAGTGCACCCATCGGCTCGTCGAGCAGCAACAGCTTCGGCCGCTTGGCCAGCGAGCGTGCCAGTGCCACACGCTGCCGCTGACCGCCCGACAGTTGATGCGGCTTGCGCTTGGCGTACTGGCTCATCTGCACCAGCTTGAGCATCTCGGCCACGCGCGCATCGATCTCGGCGTTGGGAATCTTGTCCTGCTTGAGGCCGAAGGCGATGTTCTGCGCCACGGTCATGTGCGGGAACAAGGCGTACGACTGGAACATCATGTTGATCGGTCGCTCGTACGGCGGCATGTCGGTGATGTCGACGCCGTCGAGGAAAATGCGCCCCTCCGTGGGCCGTTCGAACCCTGCCAGCATCCGCAGCAGAGTGGATTTGCCCGATCCCGAACCGCCGAGCAGGGCGAAGATCTCACCCTTCTTGATTTCCAGGGACACATCGTCCACGGCAATCGTCTCGTCGAACTTCTTCGTGACCCGGTCGATTTTGACCAACACCTGCTTAGGTGTCTGGTCGCCCTCGAGGGCTTTCTTATAGGCGCCGGAGGCAACTGCCATTTACGAAACTCCCAGAAAAAAACAGTGCAGTTCGCCCAACGCGGACGAACCCAGGATAGTTTGTGCCTTACTTGCCCGACTTGACCTTGGTCCAGCTACGGGTCATCAAACGCTGAATATTGGGTGGCAACTCGACCGACACGTAAGTCTTGTCGAGGACTGCTTGCGGTGGATAAACCGCTTCATCGGTGCGGATGGACTGTTCCATCAGCTTGTCCGACCCTGGGTTCGGGTTGGCGTAACCGACGTAATCACTGACCTGAGCGATCACCTCAGGTTTCAGCAAATAGTTGATGAAGGCGTGGGCCTCTTTGACGTTGGACGAGTCCTTCGGAATCGCCAGCATGTCGAACCACAGCGCGCCGCCTTCTTTCGGAATCGAGTAGGCGATGTTCACGCCCTTCTTGGCTTCTTCGGCACGGTGTTTGGCCTGGAAGATATCGCCGGAGAAGCCGATGGCCACACAGATGTCGCCGTTGGCCAGATCACCAATGTATTTCGACGAGTGGAAGTAGGTCACGTAGGGACGCACGGCCAGCAGTTTGTCGGTGGCCTTGGCGTAGTCCTTCGGATTGGTGCTGTTGGCGTTCAGGCCCATGTAGTTGAGCACGGTCGGCATCATTTCATCGGCCGAGTCGAGGAACGCTACACCACAGCTGTGCAGCTTCTTGATGTTCTCCGGCTCGAACAGCACGCTCCAGGAGTCGATCTTGTCGATGCCGAGCACCGCTTTGACTTTCTCGACGTTGTAGCCGATACCATTGGTGCCCCACAGGTACGGCACGGCGTACTGGTTGCCCGGGTCGTTCTGTTCCAGGCGCTTGAGCAGCACCGGATCGAGGTTCGAGTAGTTCGGCAGCTGTGTTTTGTCGAGCTTCTGGAACGCGCCCGCCTTGATCTGCTTGCCGAGGAAGTGGTTCGACGGCACGACCACGTCGTAACCGGTACGCCCGGCCAGCAGCTTGCCTTCCAGGGTTTCGTTGGAATCGAACACGTCGTACACCGGCTTGATCCCGGTGGCTTTCTCGAAGTCGGCCAGGGTGGTCTCGCCGATGTAATCCGACCAGTTATAAATATGCACCGTACCGGCAGCCTGGGCTCCGACTGCGATCGTCAGGCCGGCAGTGGCCAGCAGGGCTTTGCGCAAAGAAGAAAAAATAGGCAAGTGGAGGTCCTCTAAATTAGTTGGGCCCAAGTTGCCCCGCGCTACATGACAGCCATGGCTGCCCGGCAACAAAACCGGCGCGCAACTTACCCTCGAAAAACCGTTCCAGCAAAACTTTCTGTCATTTAATTGATCCGCTGGTCGCCGTCACGGCGACGACGGCCAGCGGTTGTTGCCTCAAACCGGCTTATTTACCGGATTTGATCTTGGTCCAGCTGCGGGTCAGTTCACGCTGGGTAGCGGCCGGCAAGTCGGCGATCGCATACAGCTTGGCCTGCACATCGGCCGGTGGGTAGATGCCTGGATCGGAGGTGATGTCCTTGTTCACGTACTGAGTCGCTTCGGCGTTACCGTTAGGGAAGCGCACAGCGTTAGTGATCTCGGCCATCACTTTCGGTTGCAGCAGGTAGTTCATGAACTTGTAGGCACCGTCGATGTTTTCCGCATCTTTCGGAATCGCGACCATGTCATAGAAACTGCCGGCGCCTTCCTTCGGAATGGCGTAGCTGACTTTGACCTTGTCACCGGCCTCGGCGGCACGGGACTTGGCCTGCTGCACGTCACCCGAGTAGCCGACCGCTACGCAGATGTTGCCGTTGGCCAGGTCCGAGATGTACTTGGAGGAGTGGAAGTAGGTGATCGAAGGACGAATCTTGAGGAACAGGTCCTCGGCTTTCTTGATGTCTTCTTTCTTCTGGCTGTCGGTTGGCAGGCCCAAGTAGTGCAGCGCGACCGGGAGCATTTCGGTCGGCGAATCGAGGAAGCTCACGCCGCAGCCCTTGAGCTTGGCGATGTTCTCCGGCTTGAGCAGCACGTCCCAGGAATCGATGGTGTCGACGCCCAGTGCAGCCTTGACCTTCTCCGGGTTGTAGCCGATGCCGATCGAGCCCCACATGTACGGGAAGGCGTGCTTGTTATCCGGGTCGCTGACCGAAACGGCCTTGAGCAGCGACTTGTTCAGGTTGCCGTAGTTGGACAGCTTGGACTTGTCCAGCTCCTGATAGACGCCGGCCTTGATCTGCTTGGCCAGGAAGTTGTTCGACGGTACGACCACGTCGTAACCGGACTTGCCCGCCAGCAATTTGGCTTCCAGGGTTTCGTTGCTGTCGAATACGTCGTAGACGACCTTGATCCCGGACTCTTTCTCGAAGTTGGCGATGGTGTCAGGAGCGATGTAGTCGGACCAGTTGTAGACGTGCAACACCTTGTCGTCCGCGTGAACCGCACCCGCCATCATGCCCGCAACGGACAAAGCGAGAAGAGTCTTGCCAGCAAGCTTTTTACCTAATGCCTTCATGCGTCATGCTCCAAATTTTTCTTTTTTGAACCACTTTGTTCAGCGGCCGAACCCGGACAACTGGAACTGCGGCTAGTCTGGCAAGATCGGAGGCGGTCTTTCAAGAAAAGGCCAACCTTTCTGACACCTTCGAGCGAGAGCGCCGCAGCTCCCCCGCTCGAAGCCTAGCACTTAGGCCTGCAACGCACTGAGGGTCAGGTCCAGGCACTTGCGCGCCTTGGTCACCAGCTCATCGATCTCCGCCTTGCTGATCACCAGCGGCGGCGCAATGATCATGGTGTCGCCCACGGCGCGCATGATCAGGCCGTTATCGAAGCAGAACTGCCGGCAGATCATGCCCACGCCCTTGCCTTCGTAACGTTTGCGAGTGGCCTTGTCCTGCACCAGCTCGATCGCCCCCAGCAGCCCCACCCCGCGTACTTCACCCACCAGCGGGTGATCGTTGAGTTCGCGCAGACGTTTCTGCAAATACGGTGCCGTTTCGTTATGCGCGTTCTCGATAATTTTCTCGTCGCGCAGAATCCGGATGTTTTCCAGCCCCACCGCCGCCGCCACCGGGTGCCCGGAGTAGGTGAAGCCGTGGTTGAAGTCGCCGCCTTCGTTGAGCACCTTCACCACTTCGTCACGCACGATCAGGCCACCCATCGGGATGTAGCCGGACGTCAGGCCTTTGGCGATGGTCATCATGTCGGGTTTCAGGTCATAGAAATCCGAACCGAACCACTGACCGGTACGGCCGAAACCGCAGATCACCTCGTCGGCGACGAAGAGGATGTCGTACTTGGCGAGGATTTCCTTGATGCGCGGCCAGTAGGTGTCTGGCGGAATGATCACGCCACCGGCGCCCTGGATCGGCTCGGCAATAAAGGCACCGACGTTGTCCACGCCGACTTCGAGAATTTTCTCTTCCAGTTGATTGGCCGCCCAGATGCCGAACTCTTCCGGCGACATGTCGCCGCCCTCGGCGAACCAGTACGGCTGCGCAATGTGGACGATACCCGGGATCGGCAAATCGCCCTGCTCGTGCATATACGTCATGCCACCGAGGCTCGCACCCGCCACGGTCGAACCGTGGTAACCGTTCTTGCGGCTGATGATGACTTTCTTGTTCGGCTGGCCCTTGATCGCCCAGTAGTGGCGAACCATGCGCAGCATGGTGTCGTTGCCTTCGGAGCCGGAACCGGTGAAGAACACGTGGTTCATGCCTTCCGGCGCCACGTCGGCGATGGCCTTGGCCAGTTCCAGGGCTGGCGGGTGCGCGGTCTGGAAGAACAGGTTGTAGTAAGGCAGTTCGCGCATTTGTTTAGCGGCCGCGTCGGCCAGTTCATCGCGGCCATAACCGATCGCCACGCACCACAGACCCGCCATGCCATCGAGGATCTTGTTGCCCTCGCTGTCCCACAGGTACACGCCCTTGGCGTTGGTGATGATCCGTGGACCCTTCTCTTTCAGCTGCTTGAAATCGCTGAACGGGGCCAGGTGGTGATCGCTGCTCAGGGCTTGCCACTCACGGGTTTGCGGGTTGTTGCTGGTCATGCCAATTCTCCTTGTTATCGGTGAAGGCGCGGCGGCTGGCCACCGCGCCCGGCGTATCAGACGGCGAAGAGCAGGTACTCACGCTCCCAGGAACTGATCACGCGCTTGAAGTTTTCATGCTCGGCCCGCTTGACCGCGACGTAGCCGGTGATGAAGGTCTTGCCCAGGTATTTCTCGATGGTCGCGCTGTTTTCCATACGCTCCAGCGCGTCCTCGATGGTCAGCGGCAGGCGCAGGTTGCGGCGTTCATAGCCACGGCCTACGACTGGCGCGCTCGGGTTCAGCCCCTCGACCATGCCGATGTAGCCGCAGAGCAGGCTCGCGGCAATCGCCAGGTACGGGTTGGCGTCGGCGCCCGGCAGACGGTTTTCCACACGACGGTTCTGTGGGCCGGCATCCGGGACGCGCAGGCCCACGGTGCGGTTCTCTTCGCCCCATTCGACGTTCACCGGCGCCGAGGTGTCCGGCAGGAAGCGGCGGAACGAGTTGACGTTCGGTGCGAACAGCGGCAGCAATTCCGGGATCAGTTTCTGCAAGCCACCGATGTGGTGCAGGAACAGCTGGCTCATGGTCCCGTCTTCATTGGAGAACACGTTTTTGCCGGTCTCGATGTCGATGATGCTCTGGTGCAAGTGCATCGCACTGCCCGGCTCGCCGGTCATCGGCTTGGCCATGAAGGTCGCGGCCACGTCGTGTTTGAGCGCGGCTTCGCGCATGGTGCGTTTGAACACCAGGATCTGGTCGGCCAGCGACAGTGCGTCGCCGTGACGGAAGTTGATTTCCATCTGCGCCGTGCCGTCTTCGTGGATCAGCGTATCGAGGTCCAGCTCCTGCAGTTCGCACCAGTCGTAGACGTCTTCGAACAGCGGATCGAATTCGTTCGCCGCTTCGATGGAGAACGACTGACGGCCGATTTCCGGACGCCCGGAGCGGCCGATCGGCGGCTGCAACGGATAGTCAGGGTCATCACTGCGCTTGGTCAGGTAGAACTCCATCTCCGGCGCCACGATCGGCTGCCAGCCCTTGTCGGAATAGAGCTTCAGGACTTTCTTGAGGACGTTGCGCGGCGACAGCTCGATCGGGTTGCCTTGCTTGTCGTAGGTGTCGTGGATCACCTGAGCGGTCGGCTCGATGGCCCATGGCACCAGGTACACGGCGTTCTGGTCAGGACGGCAGATCATGTCGATGTCGGCCGGGTCGAGCAGTTCGTAATAGATGTCGTCTTCGACGTAGTCGCCAGTCACGGTCTGCAACAGAACGCTTTCTGGCAGGCGCATGCCCTTCTCGGCGATGAACTTGTTGGTCGGCGAGATCTTGCCCCGGGTGATACCGGTCAAGTCGCCGATCATGCATTCGACTTCTGTGATCTTGTGGTCTTTCAACCAATCGGTGAGCTGGTCGAGGTTGTTACTCATAAATGCCTCTGGGCTGAGTCTCCTGACATCGTGTCAGGCAAAGTTTGACGCCGTGGCGTCGCGTTAAAGGGGGCTTGCTTGCGCGCAGTACCGGCTTACGCCCGGCACCGCGCATCGACAATGAAAGAGGAGCTTACCTGCCCTTTACGCTGGCGTTGCATTTCCTGTGCACATTCAAGGCGTGCAGAATCGTGAGCACGGCTCGGGGAGCGGCACAGGCTTTGGGACTCAAAGAGATCTATATTGAAAGGAAACGCCATAAACAGGATGCTGTCCCGTGCGTCCAGAATATCGGACGTTGCCGTTTGGTCTGATGCGCACGAGAACCTCGTCGACCCGCCGCGAGCCATGCTGGCTGCATTACGGACGGATTTGTCGCCACTGATGTGATGAGCATGCAGACCGGACTGTTGCGAGCAGTCGGTGATGCCGATTAACGGCAGGCGAGACATGAAGCACCCCGGTATTATTGCTGTTATGGGTTTGGTCGGAGCTTAGCCTTGTTCATTTTTTTACACAACACCCCCGTAAAAAATACAACACGGCCTGCTCAAGCCTGCGGGTGCCACGTGTTTCAAGGACAAAAAACCGCCCCAAAGTGCCCCATAAATGCCCTTGCAGCGCTTTTTTAGGGCAAAAAAGGCCTCGCTTGACTTCGGCAGGCCGTTCGGGTTGACTGAAACCAGAAAAGATCAATGATTGATATTTTTAACAACAAAGGTGTTGCATCATGTCGGTACCCCCGCGTGCCGTTCAGCTTAACGAAGCGAACGCGTTCCTTAAGGAACATCCTGAGGTTCTGTACGTTGACCTTCTGATTGCGGATATGAATGGTGTGGTGCGCGGCAAGCGCATCGAACGCACCAGCCTCCACAAGGTTTACGAGAAAGGCATCAACCTGCCGGCCTCTCTATTTGCTCTGGATATCAATGGTTCTACGGTGGAAAGCACCGGCCTGGGTCTGGACATCGGCGACGCCGACCGGATCTGCTATCCAATCCCCGATACCCTGTGCAACGAGCCATGGCAGAAGCGTCCTACCGCGCAACTGTTGATGACCATGCACGAACTCGAGGGTGACCCTTTCTTCGCCGATCCACGCGAAGTGCTCCGTCAAGTTGTTGCAAAGTTTGACGAGCTGGGCTTGACCATCTGCGCCGCGTTCGAACTGGAGTTCTACCTGATCGACCAGGAAAACGTGAACGGCCGTCCACAGCCGCCACGCTCGCCGATCTCCGGCAAACGCCCGCACTCAACTCAGGTCTACCTGATCGACGACCTCGACGAATACGTCGACTGCCTCCAGGACATTCTGGAAGGTGCCAAAGAGCAAGGCATCCCGGCCGACGCCATCGTCAAGGAAAGTGCCCCGGCGCAGTTCGAAGTGAACCTGCACCACGTCGCCGACCCGATCAAGGCGTGCGACTACGCGGTCCTGCTCAAGCGTCTGATCAAGAACATCGCCTACGACCATGAAATGGACACCACCTTCATGGCCAAGCCGTATCCGGGCCAGGCGGGTAATGGTCTGCACGTCCATATCTCGGTGCTCGACAAAGATGGCAAGAACATCTTTGCAAGCGAGGATCCCGAGCAGAACGCCGCGCTGCGTCACGCGATCGGCGGTGTGCTCGAGACCCTGCCGGCGCAGATGGCTTTCCTCTGCCCGAACGTCAACTCGTACCGTCGCTTCGGCGCGCAGTTCTATGTGCCGAACTCGCCGTGCTGGGGCCTGGACAACCGCACCGTGGCGATCCGCGTACCGACCGGCTCTGCCGATGCCGTGCGTATCGAACACCGCGTGGCCGGCGCCGACGCCAACCCGTACCTGCTGATGGCTTCGGTCCTGGCCGGTGTGCATCACGGTCTGGTGAACAAGATCGAGCCAGGCGCTCCGGTCGAAGGCAACAGCTACGAGCAGAACGAACAAAGCCTGCCGAACAACTTGCGCGATGCCCTGCGCGAGCTGGACGACAGCGAGGTGATGGCCAAGTACATCGATCCGAAGTACATCGATATCTTCGTCGCCTGCAAGGAAAGCGAGCTGGAGGAGTTCGAACACTCCATCTCCGACCTTGAGTACAACTGGTATCTGCATACCGTTTAAGCGGATTGCGACCAGATAAAACGCCGTCGGCCGTCTTGGCCCACGGCGTTTTTTTATGGCCGAATTCTGATCTGAATGGCCGCCTGCGGCGGTTCGGGAGCAAGCCCCCTCCCACAGGGGATCTACAGCGAATGGGGATCTTTTGTACGCAGAAGATCAACTGTGGGAGGGGGCTTGCTCCCGAAGGCGTCCTGGCAGACAACACACGGCTCGGCTCGTACAATGCCCGCTGCCCCGCAGGAGACTTCCATGACGCGTCCCGCCACCGTTCGCAAACCCCGTGCCCGCAGCCAGGCGCGGATCGACTCGATACTCGACGCCGCGCGTACGCTGCTGGCCGCCGAGGGCGTGGCCAGTCTGTCGATCTACAGCGTCGCCGAACGCGCGCAGATTCCGCCGTCCTCCGTGTATCACTTCTTCGCCAGCGTCCCGGCGCTGCTGGAAGCCTTGACTGCCGATGTGCACGCAGCCTTCCGCGCCTGCCTGCAAGCGCCGATCGACCACGAGGCGCTGCGCGACTGGCGTGACCTGTCGCGACTGGTCGAGCAGCGCATGCTGGAGATCTACGACGAAGACGCCGCCGCCCGCCAGTTGATCCTCGCCCAGCACGGCCTCACCGAAGTGACCCAGGCCGACCGCCAGCACGACATCGAACTCGGCGACCTGATGCACAAACTGTTCGACCATCACTTCGAATTGCCGCGCCTGCCAAGCGATGTCGACGTGTTTGCCCTGGCGATGGAACTGGGCGACCGCGTGTATGCGCGCTCGGTGCAGCAACACGGGCAGATCACCCCGCGCATGGCCGAGGAAGGGATGCGGGTGTTTGATGCCTATATCGGCCTGTATCTGCCGCCGTATCTACCCAAGAGAGTTCTCTAGCGAGTTCACCGGCCCCTTCGCGAGCAAGCCCGCTCCCACAGGGGAACGCATTCCAAATGTAGGAGTGAGCCTGCTCGCGATGGCAGCGCCGCCGATTCAAATCCGTGCACAAAAAGAAAAACCCCGAAGGGCTCACGCCTTTCGGGGTTGTTTTTTACTCACACGCTTACAACTTGGCGATCGACACCTCGGTGGATTTCACGAAGGCAATCACCTCACTGCCCACCACCAGTTCCAGCTCCTTGACCGAGCGGGTGGTGATCACCGAAGTGACGATGCCGGAAGCGGTCTGCACGTCGATTTCCGACAGCACGTCGCCGAGAACGATCTCCTTGATCGAGCCTTTGAACTGGTTGCGCACGTTGATGGCTTTGATAGTCATGGCTTTGATTCCTGTCGTTGGTTGTAACTTGAGTTATTGCGCCCAACGCAATTGCGTAGGCAGTGGTGAAACAGGTTCCGGCTCCGGCGGCTCGCCGGGCAGGGACAGAACACGGTTGAGCACTTCGGTTTCCAGCGCCGCCAGTCGGTGCGATCCGCGCACTCGCGGACGAGGCAACTCCACTTGCAGGTCGAGGCCGACTTCGCCGTCCTCGATCAGAATCACCCGGTCGGCAATCGCCACCGCTTCGCTGACGTCGTGGGTCACCAACAGCACGGTGAACCCATGCTTCTGCCAGAGGCGTTCGATCAGTTGCTGCATCTCGATCCGGGTCAGGGCATCCAGCGCACCCAGCGGCTCGTCGAGCAGCAACAGGCGCGGTTGGTGGATCAGCGCCCGGGCCAGCGCCACGCGCTGCTTCTGCCCACCGGACAAGGCTGCCGGCCATTCATGGGCGCGATCCGCCAGACCCACCGCTTCCAGCGCTTCCAGTGCTTGCGGGCGCCAGTTGCCTTTAAGGCCGAGACCGACGTTGTCGATGATCTTTTTCCACGGCAGCAACCGTGCTTCCTGGAACATCAGCCGGGTGTCTTCCCGCGCATCGCTGAGCGCTGCGGCACCGGCCAGCAGGTCGCCGCCAGTCGGTTGATCGAGGCCGGCGAGCAAGCGCAGGAAGGTGCTCTTGCCGCACCCGCTGCGCCCGACCACGGCGACGAATTGCCCCGCCGGAATGTGCAGGTCGATGTCGCGCAGCACCTGCCGCGCACCGAAGGTTTTCTGCAGGTTGCGCACCACCAGTGGGATCCCGCGCAGCAGGCGTGGAGGTTGTTGAGCGGTCATGCTGCACCTCCCTTGGCCACCTGATACGCCGGATGCCGGCGCAGCCACACACGCTCAAGTCCACGGGCGGCGAGGTCAGCGAGCTTGCCGAGTACCGCGTAAAGCAGGATCGCCAGCACCACCACATCGGTCTGCAAAAACTCGCGGGCGTTCATCGCCAGATAGCCGATGCCGGAGCTGGCCGAGATGGTTTCGGCGACGATCAGCGTCAACCACATGAAACCCAGGGCGAAGCGCACCCCGACCAGAATCGAAGGCAGCGCGCCCGGCAGAATCACCTGCCAGAACAGGCTGAAACCGCTCAAGCCATAACTGCGCGCCATCTCCACCAGCGCCGGATCGACGTTGCGGATGCCGTGATAAGTGTTGAGGTAAATCGGGAACAGCGTGCCCAACGCGACCAGGAAAATCTTCGCCGACTCGTCGATGCCGAACCACAGGATCACCAGTGGAATCAGCGCCAGGTGCGGCACGTTGCGGATCATCTGTACCGAGCTGTCGAGCAGGCGTTCGCCCCACTTCGACAGGCCGGTGATGAAACCCAGCACCAGGCCGATGCTGCCACCGATGGTGAAGCCCAGCGCCGCGCGCCAGCCGCTGATTGCCAGATGCGTCCAGATCTCGCCGCTGCGCACCAGACTGACACCGGCCTCGATCACTGCCACCGGTGCCGGCAGGATCCGCGTCGACAACCAACCGGCCGACACCGACAACTGCCACACCGCCAGCAGGAGCACCGGCAACGCCCAGGGCGCGAGGCTGTGGATAATTTTCTTCATGGCGCGCCTCAGCTCTGCGACGCGGCTTTGGGAAGAATGTCGTTGGCCACCATCTCGCCGAACGGGCTGACGTAACCGGCGCTTTTCGGCAGCTCCGGGCGCTCGATGTCGAGGTGCGGGAACAGCAGTTCAGCGACGCGGTACGACTCTTCGAGGTGTGGATAACCGGAGAAGATGAAGGTGTCGATACCGAGATCCGCGTATTCCTTGACGCGGGCGGCCACAGTCGGACCATCGCCGACCAGCGCAGTACCGGCGCCGCCACGCACCAGACCGACGCCGGCCCACAGATTCGGGCTGACTTCGAGGTTGTCGCGGCTACCGCCATGCAGCGCGGCCATGCGTTGCTGACCGACCGAATCGAAACGCGCCAGCGATGCCTGCGCACGTTTGATGGTGTCGTCGTCCAGATGCGAGATCAGCCGGTCTGCCGCTTGCCAGGCTTCGGCGTTGGTTTCCCGCACGATCACATGCAAACGAATGCCGAAGCGCACGGTACGCCCGAGTTTGGCGGCTTTGGCGCGCACCTGCTCGATCTTTTCGGCGACGGCCGCTGGCGGCTCGCCCCAGGTCAGCACCATCTCGACCTGTTCGGCGGCCAGATCCTGCGCCGCTTCCGACGAGCCGCCGAAGTACAGCGGCGGACGCGGTTGCTGGATCGGCGGATAGAGCAGTTTGGCGCCCTTCACGCTGATGTGTTCGCCGTCGTAATCGACGGTTTCGCCTTCCAGCACCCGACGCCAGATGCGGGTGAATTCCACCGAGGCTTGATAGCGCTCTTCGTGGTTGAGGAACAGACCATCACCGGCCAACTCTTCCGGGTCACCACCGGTCACCAGGTTGAACAGCGCACGACCGCCAGACAGACGATCCAGGGTCGCAGCCTGCCGCGCCGCCACCGTCGGGGAAATGATCCCGGGGCGCAGGGCGACAAGGAATTTCAGACGCTGGGTCACCGGGATCAGCGACGCGGCCACCAGCCACGAGTCCTCGCAGGAACGGCCGGTGGGGATCAGTACGCCGCCAAAGCCCAGACGATCCGCCGCTTGCGCGACCTGTTGCAGATAACCGTGGTCAACGGCGCGTGCGCCTTCGGCGGTGCCAAGGTAATGGCCGTCGCCGTGGGTAGGCAGGAACCAGAAGATGTTGAGGCTCATGGAGTGGTCTCCTTGGGGATTCGATTTACTGGGCTTGGGTAACCGAGCTTTGGGCCACAGCGGCCGGTGGTGTCCAGATCACATCCTTGATGCTCAACGGCTTGGGAATCAGCTTGAGCTGGTAGAAGGTGTCGGCAATTTTCTGTTGCGCGGCGACCACATCCGGGGTCAGGAACAACGCACCGTAGCCCTGGCGTTTCACCGAGGTCAGGGTGATCTCCGGCGACAGGCCGAGCAGCGGCGCGACCTGTTGAGTCACGTCCTGCGGGTTGGCCCTGGACCACTCGCCCACCGCGCGCACTTCCTCGACGAGGGTCTTGATCACCTCGGGATTTTTCTGCGCGTAAGGTTTGGTCGCGAGATAGAACTGGTGGTTGTCAACGATGCCTTTGCCGTCACGCAGGGTGTGCGCCTGCAGCTGGTTTTCGGCAGCGGCCTGGTACGGATCCCAGATCACCCAGGCATCGACGCTGCCACGCTCGAACGCGGCGCGGGCATCGGCCGGCGGCAGGAATACGGTTTGAATATCAGAGTATTTGAGACCGGCGTCTTCCAGTGCGCGCACCAGCAGGTAGTGCACGTTGGAGCCTTTGTTCAGGGCGACTTTCTTGCCCTTCAGATCGGCCACCGATTTGATCGGCGAGTCTTTCGGCACAAGGATCGCTTCGCTGGTCGGTGCTGGCGGTTCGTAGGCAATGTAGAGCAGATCGGCGCCGGCAGCCTGGGCGAATACCGGTGGCGTCTCACCGGTGACGCCGAAGTCGATCGAGCCGACGTTCAGGCCTTCCAGCAGCTGCGGGCCGCCGGGGAATTCAGTCCATTGCACGTCCACGCCTTGGGCGGCCAGACGCTTTTCCAGAGTGCCTTTGGCTTTGAGCAGCACCAGCGTGCCGTATTTTTGATAACCGATCCGCAAGGTCTCGGCTTGAGCTTGAGTTATGGCGCCGAAGGACACAGCCGCAGCAAACAGAGCGACCAGACCGCGACGCAAAAATACAGTGCGCATAGCGCTCTCCTTTTTGCTGTTGGGTTGTGGCTGCACCTGCTTGCCCGTTGGCGGGCGAGTAAGGCCAGTACTTCAATTTCGGTGAGGCTTAAATGCTCCAGCGAGCACTCAACAAACGTTCATTCAACAGGCCCGGCTCCAGCGGCTTCGGCCGGCGAGCCATGGCACTGACAAACTGATCCAGCGCTTCATGCAGACGCTGCTCCAGCGCGGGTGCCAGTTGCGCCGCGGCACTGCCTTCGCCGTAAGCGATCTGGCTGTCCTCGGCAAAAATTCCTTGCAGCATTTCCTGCGCTTTCAATGCCGACAGAACCGGTTTGAGCGCGTAATCGACCACCAGCATGTGGGCGATGCTGCCGCCGGTGGCCATCGGCAAAACGATCTTGTGGTTCAGGGCACGTTCCGGCAGCAGATCCAGTACGGTTTTCAGCGCACCGGAAAACGACGCCTTGTACACCGGCGTGGCGATCAGCAGGCCATCGGCGTTTTCAATCTGCGCCAGCAGGTCGAGTACTTTCGGGCTATCGAAGCGGGCATGGAGCAGATCTTCGGCCGGGAAGTCCCGCACCTGATAACTCACCACTTCGACCCCTTGCTGCCGCAACCAGTGTTGCGAGCGTTCCAGCAGCACCCCGGAACGGGAGCGCAGGCTGGGACTGCCACCGAGTGAGACGACCAGCATTCAGACGATTCCTTACGCGTTACAGGCGATTCGCGGGTTGCGATCTCGCTTCGATGGGAGTGACCTTACCAGCTGATTTATATATCCATAAATCATATTTATTCATTTGGTTATGCGTTTTAGAGATATGTTATTTGCTTTGTTCCGGGCAAAAAAACAGGCCGTGAACACGGCCTGAAATTCCCTGCTTTGTGGTTCCGTGGTGGCTGGACTAACGCCATCGCGAGCAGGCTCACTCCTACAGGGGAACGCATTTCAAATGTAGGAGTGAGCCTGCTCGCGATGACGATGGTGGCTACACCGTAAATCTCACTGATTCACTTATTCGGCTGCGGCGTCAGACGCAGGTAGGGCTTCACTGCGCGATAGCCTTTGGGAAAACGCCGCTTGATCTCTTCCTCATCCTTGAGCGACGGCACGATCACCACCTCATCACCGTCCTGCCAGTTGGCCGGGGTCGCCACTTTGTAGTTGTCGGTGAGTTGCAGCGAATCGATCACCCGCAGGATCTCGTGGAAGTTGCGCCCGGTACTCGCCGGGTAGGTGATGGTCAGGCGAATCTTCTTGTTCGGATCGATCACGAACAGCGAACGCACGGTGAGGGTGTCGTTGGCGTTCGGATGGATCAGGTCGTAGAGGTCGGAAACCTTGCGATCGGCGTCGGCCAGGATCGGGAAGTTGACGATCGTGTTCTGGGTTTCGTTGATGTCCTCGATCCACTTGTGGTGCGAGTCCACCGGGTCAACCGACAGCGCGATGGCTTTGACCCCGCGCTTGCTGAACTCATCCTTGAGCTTGGCGGTGAAGCCCAGCTCGGTGGTGCACACCGGGGTGAAGTCGGCCGGGTGGGAGAACAGCACGCCCCAGCTATCGCCCAGCCACTCGTGGAAACGAATCTTGCCGGCGCTGGAATCCTGTTCGAAGTCGGGGGCGATGTCGCCGAGTCTGAGGCTCATGGTGCTGCTCCTGATGAGTTGTTGGAGAACTCAACTGTAGCTCGGGATTCGACATCATGAAAAAGAATAAATAAATAGATATCTAGAATCTAAAGGAATATTAAACATCGTTCACTGGACGCTCGACGGCATCGCGACGAACATCGCTCTCAAGGTTCGAGAAGGCCTTGAGTTGCTGCAAAGAGGGAATTTCGGGACGGGCTTACGGGGGTGAGCCTGACTCGAAAACGCAAAAGCACCGTCCGGCACGGTGCCGGACGGGGCTTTTTTTACATCAGCAGTTTGAACGCGCTATTACAGCAGCGGGATCGAGTAGCTGACGATCAGGCGGTTTTCGTCCTGGGAACGGGTGTTCGCCAGGTCGGTACGCCACATCGCGTTTTTCCAGGCTACGCCGAGGTTCTTCAGCGGGCCTTCCGGGATTACGTAACCGATGGTCAGGTCGCGTTCCCACTCCATCTTGTCGCCCAGCGGGGTGTCGATGTTATCGCCACGCAGGTAGATCACGTTGGCGGTCAGGCCAGGAACGCCGATCTTGGCGAAATCGTAGCCGTAGCGAGCCTGCCAGGTACGCTCACCGGCGCGACCGAACTTCTGGATCTGCATGTCGGTGATGGTGCTGTTGGACGAGCCGTCACCCTGGTTCAGCCAAGGGAAGTCGCTGTCGCCGTTGGTGTACTGGTAACCCGCACCGAAGGTGTGACCTTCAACCGAGTACAAAGCCAGGTAGCTGTACAGGTTGTTGTCGACTTTGCCCTTGGTGGTAGTGCCACCGTAGTAACCGCTGGTGTAGTAAGCGGCAGTGTCACCGTTGGCACCGTTGTCACGGCTGCGGTAGTAACGCAGGTCACTTTTCAGTACGCCCGGGCCGATTGCCCAGTTATGTACCAGACCCAGGAAGTTCTGCGAGTAGAAGTCCTTCAGCTCGCCGTAGTAGTACGAGGCGGTCAGGTCTTTGGTGATTTTGTAGTCAGCGCCGCCGTAGTAGAACTTGTTGCTGAATTTGCCAGCATCATAGTTCGAGTTTGCGTTTGCACCGGCAATCGACATGTTTTCGTTGTTGCTGGAGTTACGACCCTTCACGGCCTCAACCTGACCGGCAGTCAGTGTCAGGTCCTTGATTTCGTTCGAAGTGATCGCCGCACCCTGGAAGGTTTGTGGCAGCAGACGACCATCGTTGTACTTGATGACCGGGTTGTTCGGCAGCAAAGTACCGACCTTCAGCTCGGTTTGAGAGACTTTGACCTTGCCGGTCAGGCCCAGGCTGGCGAAATCATCTACAGCACGGTCGCCATCGCTTGGGAATACAGTACCGCCCGAAGCAGTACCGGTGTAGTTGCCATGGGTACCGCGACCGGAGTCCAGACGCACGCCATACAGGCCGATAGCATCAACACCGAACTGAACGGTGCCTTGGGTGTAACCGGAGATGAAGCGCAGATCGAAACCCTGGCCCCATTCGGAGTTCTGACTGCGGGTGTTCGACGTCTTCGATGGCGTGCCATCACGGTTGTCGGTGTCGATGTAGAAGTTGCGCAGGCCCAGAGTGGCCTTGCTGTCTTCGATGAAACCGGCGGCGCCTGCCTGCTGCGCCAAAACCCCTACGGCCACAGCCAGGGCCAAGGTGGACTTGTTCATGTAAAGCTCCTCTCGTTTCTAATTCTTGTGTTCCTGGTCCTGGTCGAATGCCCGGATCCGTAGGTTCGCGATTAGCGCCAGAGCGTGACTGACAAGTCAATCGTAACCTTGTGTGTCTACGACCAAGGTCTAATCGCAGTATTTGGGTCCCTGCACAGTACTGACTTTCCTGATAACCCCAAAAAGAATTATTTCATTCTTTTTTATACTATCTAGCTATATGGCCCAGTAATGGCCACCTGCAGCGCAACACAGGATATCGGCTACTAAGCTAATTACTAAATGGTATTTGTTCGCCCTTTTTTAGATCGCTTAGCGTTGACGTATTCAAACCACGTCAAACCCTATCCAAAAGGCGACGCCATCATGGCCAAACGGGCACTATCTAGTCAATTTGTTACAGTTTGTGTGTCAGCGATAATTTCTTTCTCCGCTCAAGCCGCCGACCTCACAGTGGGTTATCAAACCGGTATCGACCCGAGCAAAGTCCCTCAGGCCGACGGTACTTACGAAACAACCATCGGCCAGAAGATCGACTGGCGACGCTTCAATAGTGGCCCGGAAGTTGTGACAGCCATTGCATCGGGCGATGTGCAGATCGGCAATCTCGGCTCCAGCCCTTTGGCAGCGGCCGCCTCACGCAATCTGCCGATCGTCGCATTCATTGTTTCAGCACAAATCAATGCCGCCGAGGCCTTGGTGGTGCGTAATGGCAGCGGCATCAATAGCCCGCAGGATCTGGTCGGCAAGACCATCGCCACGCCCTTCGTTTCCACGTCCCACTACAGCCTGCTCGGCGCACTCAAGCACTGGGGCCTGGACACCTCGAAAGTCAAAGTGGTGAACCTGCAACCGGCGGAAATCGCTGCGGCATGGAAGCGTGGCGACATCGACGGCGCATTTGTCTGGTCACCGGCACTGGGCGAAATCCGCAAGACCGGCAAGACCCTGACCGATGCTGCACAAGTCGGCCAATGGGGCGCCCCGACGTTCGAAGTCTGGGTCGCACGCAAGGACTACGCCGAGAAGCATCCTGAGGTGGTGGCCAAATTTGCCAAGGTCACTCTAGACGCGTTTGCCGATTACGCCAGCCATAAAGACAGCTGGACCGCCGAATCCGAGCCGGTACAGAAAATCGCCAAATTGACCGGTGCCAACGCCGCCGATGTGCCGGAACTGCTCGCCGGTTCGGCGTTCCCGGACGCCAAGGCGCAGCAATCCACTGCGTTGCTGGACGGCGGCACGGCGAAGGCGATTGGTGAGACCGCGAAGTTTTTGAAGGAACAGGGCAAGGTTGAAACGGTGCTGCCGGACTATTCGCCGTATGTCAGCGCGAAGTTTGTAACTGAAAACAATTGAATAGGTGGTGAGGGGATTCATCCCCGATGGACTGCGCAGCAGTCCCTGCTTTTGGTGAAGCGGGGCCGCTGCGCGGCCCATCGGGGATGAATCCCCTCTCCACAACAGTCCTTCGGTAATCGTCAGAGGGTCTTTTCGAAGATCTTCGAGTTGCGCTGATAGTTGTACAGCGACGCCCGCGCCGCCGGCAGGCGCTCGACGCTGCTGGGTTCGAAGCCACGCTCGCGGAACCAGTGCGCCGTGCGGGTGGTGAGGACGAACAGGGTTTTCAGGCCCTGCGCCCGGGCACGGGTCTCGATGCGCTCAAGCAGCTCATCGCCGCGACCACCATGGCGATACTCCGGATTCACCGCCAGGCACGCCAGCTCACCGGCATCCGAATCGGCGATCTGATACAGCGCCGCACAGGCAATGATCATCCCTTCACGCTCGACCACGCTGAACTGCTCGATCTCGCGCTCCAGCACTTCGCGCGAACGGCGCACCAGAATCCCCTGCTCTTCCAGCGGACTGATCAGGTCGAGCAGACCGCCGACGTCTTCAATCGCCGCCTCGCGCACCAGCTCGAATTGCTCCTGAGCCACCAGCGTACCGCCACCGTCACGGGTGAACAGTTCGGTCAGCAGCGCACCGTCCTCGGCATAACTGACGATATGGCTGCGCGCCACGCCGCCACGGCAGGCTTCGGCGGCGGCATCCAGCAATTCCGCCTGATAGTTATTGCCCAGACGTTGCAAATGCGCCGGCACCTGCTGCGGACGCAGTTCGCGCACCAGTTTGCCGTTCTCGTCGATCAGACCGAGGTCGGCGCCGAACAGCAGCAGCTTGTCGGCACCGAGGTCGATGGCGGCACGGGTGGCGACGTCTTCGCAGGCCAGATTGAAAATTTCACCAGTCGGCGAATAACCCAGCGGCGATAGCAGCACGATCGAACGCTCGTCCAGCAGGCGATTGATACCTTTGCGATCGACCCGGCGCACTTCGCCGGTGTGGTGATAGTCGACGCCTTCGAGCACGCCGATCGGCCGCGCGGTCACCAGGTTGCCGCTGGCCACGCGCAGACGCGAACCCTGCATCGGCGACGAGGCCATGTCCATCGACAGCCGCGCTTCGATGGCGATGCGCAACTGGCCGACCGCGTCGATCACACATTCCAACGTCGCCGCGTCGGTGATGCGCATGCCGTGATGGTAGTGCGGAGTCAGGCCGCGGGCGGCGAGACGGGTTTCAATCTGCGGGCGCGAACCGTGGACCAGCACCAGGCGCACGCCGAGGCTGTGCAACAGCACCAGGTCGTGGACGATGTTGCCGAAGTTCGGATGCTCCACGCCGTCGCCGGGCAGCATGACGACGAAGGTGCAGTCGCGGTGGGCATTGATGTAAGGGGACGCGTGACGAAGCCAATTAACGTATTCGGGCATGAACCTGGGCCTGTAATAAATAGCAGCCGGAAAAAGGGCGAAACGGAAAACGCACAGCGGGCTGATGGTTATCGTCGGAACAGGCTTGGCGACACGCGCGCTCTCCTCATGAATACGGGTTGGGGTGCTGGCAATTTACAGCGTTTGGTCAGACAAAACACCGTCCCTGTAGGAGTGAGTCTGCTCGCGATAGCGGTGTGTCAGTCAATATCTTCGGTGACTGGTTCACCGCTATCGCGAGCAGGCTCACTCCTACAAAGGGGACATCAGGGTTTGTCCGGGCTCAGGCAGTAATGTTCAATCAACTGCCGCAATAGATGCACGGTAGGCTGCAAACGTGACATTTCAAGGTATTCGCCGGTCTGGTGCGCACAGGCAATGTCGCCGGGGCCGAGCACGATGGTTTCGCAACCCAGGCGCTGAAGATAAGGCGCTTCGGTGCCGAACGCTACTGCTTCGGCACGGTGACCGGTGAGCTTTTCGGCGATGCGCACCAATTCGGTGTCTGCGGCCTGCTCGAATGGCGGCACTTCCGGGAACAACGGCTTGTAATCGATCTTCACCTGATGCCGCTCGGCCACCGGATTGAGCTTGCGCAGGATTTCCGCACGCAGGACATTGGGGTCCATGCCCGGCAGCGGACGCAGGTCGAACTCCAGTGAACACTGGCCGCAAATACGATTCGGGTTGTCGCCGCCATGAATACAGCCGAAGTTCATGGTCGGTTGCGGCACGCTGAACTGCGGGTTGTTGAATTCACGCTGCCACAACAGACGCAAACCGCGCAGTTCGCCGATGGCATCGTGCATCGCTTCGAGGGCGCTGTGGCCCAGGCGCGGATCCGACGAATGGCCGCTCTGCCCGAGGATGTCGATGCGCTCCATCATCACACCTTTATGCAGGCGGATCGGTTTGAGCCCGGTCGGCTCGCCGATCACCGCTGCACGGCCCAGCGGCTTGCCGGCCTCGGCCAGTGCCCGGGCACCGGACATCGAGCTTTCTTCATCGCAGGTGGCGAGGATCAGCAGCGGTTGCTTGAACGGTTGATCGAGCAGCGGCTGCACGGCCTCGATGATCAGCGCGAAAAAACCCTTCATGTCGCAACTGCCCAGCCCGACCCAGCGGCCGTCGACCTCGGTGAGTTTCAGCGGATCGGTCTGCCACAGCGCATCGTCGTACGGCACCGTGTCGCTGTGCCCGGCCAATACCAGACCGCCGGGGCCGCTGCCGAAACTGGCGAGCAGGTTGAATTTACCGGGGCTGACCTGCTGGATATCGCAGCTGAAGCCCAGATCACCCAGCCAGCCGGCAAGCAAATCGATCACCGCCCGGTTGGACTGATCCAGGCTCGGTTGGGTGCAACTGACCGACGGTGCGGCGATCAGTGCAGCGAACTGGTCTTGCATGGATGGCAAAGGCATCGCTGACTCCAACTCCCGATTTGAAGTCCATCATAGAGCCATCCGGCGCTCGGAATAAACCGCCGCAGGGCGTAGGAAGTTTGAGTCCTGTACACTGCACGGCCTTGGCAGCCACACATTCCCCCGGCTGCGCTCCCGATCCTGGATTTTCCGGCCATGCAGAAAGAAACCGAAATCAAACTCCGCGTCAGCCGCGAAACCCTCGCTGCCCTGCGCGAGCACCCGCTACTGAAAAAACGCAACAAAAATGGCTGGGAACGCCGTGAGTTGATGAACCAGTACTTCGACACCCCCGAGCGCGATCTGGCTCAGGCCAAAGTCGCCCTGCGCCTGCGCAAGGACGGTGATGAAGTGATTCAGACCCTCAAGACCCGTGGTCAGAGTGTTGCCGGTCTGTCCGAGCGTAACGAGTACGACTGGAAGTTGCCCAAAGCCAAGCTCGACGTGAAGAAACTCGACGGCGAATGCTGGCCCGAGTCGCTGGCCGAGCTGGACAAGAAAACCCTGAAGCCGATCTTCACCACCGATTTCGTCCGCGAGCGCGCGGAAATCGCCTGGGGCCGCGGCAAGGCCAAAGTGGTTATTGAAGCCGCGCTGGACCTCGGTCACGTGGTGGTCGGCAAACAGAAAGAAGAAATCTGTGAGCTGGAACTGGAACTGCGCGAAGGCGAGCCTGCCGCGCTGCTGGAACTGGCCGCCGAACTGGCCGAGACCCTGGCCCTGATGCCGTGCGACATCAGCAAGGCCGAGCGCGGCTACCGTCTGTACGACGCCAACAGCTACTCGCTGAGCCTGCCGGCGCCGCAACTGACTCCGGAAACCCAACTCGACGACGCCTTCGCCGCGCTAGGCTGGCACTTGCTCGGCAGCAGCCAGCGTCTGGCCGAACAGTATCGTTTCAACGGCCACTGGCGCCTGCTGCAGGACTGGGTCGAGAACCTTGCGGAAATGCGCGCCCTGCTCAGCAGCCTCGGCCAGGCCGCACCGCGTCCGGCCACTCACGACCTGCGCGTGGCGCTGGACGCATTGCTCGAAGACTGGCGCCCGCTGGTTCAGGTCGGCATCGAAGACGAAGACGTGCGCAAAGCGGCGCCGGAACAGTTCCTTGAGGAGCTGGAAGACCCGCGTTGGGGTCTGTTCTCGCTGACTGCGTCGCGCTGGTTGCTGGCTCGCACCTGGACCGCCGAGCGCAACACCCGCGGCAACCGCCAGGGCGCCGCGCAACTGCACAGCTGGCTGCCGCGCCTGCTCGGCGAAGAAGCCACGTCCCTGCAATTGCAGCGCTATCAGCAGCAACCGGAAGATTTGGCCGAGCAACTGCCGCGCATCGAACGCATCCAGGTCTGGCTGCACCATGCGCGTAACGTGCTGGAGATCGCGGAAATGGATCGCCTGTACGGCGAGCTGAACAAACTGGCGCAACTGGCCAACGAACCGACCATCACTGACGAACTGCTCGATGCGCGCAAGCAGCAGGCGATTGCGGTTTACCAGAATCGTGCGTGGAAAATGCTGCTGCGCATGTGATGCTCAGCAACACCTGAAAACTGTGGCGAGGGAGCTTGCTCCCGCTGGAGGCCGAAGGACTCCCGATTCCTGCAATTGCAGATTTTGGGGCCGCTTCGCAGCCCAGCGGGAGCAAGCGCCCTCGCCACAGAGGCCATCCGTGCTAGACCGGGAGGCTGGTCGTCGACTTGATCTCCGACAGCGCCACAATCGAGTTCACTTCCTGAATCCCCGGCACCAGCGACAGTTTTTCGAAGAAAAACCGCTCATACGCCTCGATGTCCGCCGCGACAATGCGCAACAGAAAGTCCACCGCGCCCATCAGCACATAACACTCCAGCACTTCCGGAAATCCGCGAATCGCCTCGGTGAATTCGGTGAAGTTCGAACGCCCGTGGGCGTTGAGTTTGATCTCGGCGAAGATCTGCGTGTTCAGGCCGATCTTCTTGCGATCAAGCAAGGTCACCTGCCCGCGAATGATCCCCTCCTCCTTCATCCGCTGAATCCGCCGCCAGCACGGCGACTGCGACAGTCCCACCTGCTCGGCGATCTGCGCGCTGGACAGTGACGCGTCCTCTTGCAGCAAGGCAAGAATCCGCCGGTCGTAGCTGTCCAGCTCGCTATGCATAATCAATCCTCAAAATGAACATTTTGCGAATCGTTCCAGTCGAGCAATCCGCGAATCCGCTCATCTTAGACAAGAAATGCCCGACACCGAATGTAAAAATTCCTCCACTGACTCTGGAGACCGGACATGCCTCACCTCGAAGCCGTGAATACCCCTGCGCCCCGCGCCGATGTGTGGAACGTCAACAACGCCCACTGTTGTGCGCGATATCAGCTGCTCGCCGAAGCCGAGCCGGATCTGCTGGTACGGGTGCTGAACCTGTTCGCGTTGCAGTTCCTCACGCCGCAGCAGGTCCACGTCGAACGGCTCGACGATCTGCTGTCGATCGACATCGTCATCGACGGGCTGAGCTGGCATCGCGCGCAGGTGATTGCGGAAAAACTTCGTAACCTGATCAGCGTCTGCTCGGTGAATCTGCAAAACGTCGACACGGCGTGGGATGCGCCAGCCCAGGCGGCCGGCTGACAAATCCGGCAACGGCTTTGTCGGGTAGTGGCCCAACAGTCTGCGGGGCCACGACTATCCTTTGCGCACAGTCGTTCAAAAGGAGCCCGCATGTCCGTTCAACTCGCCACTCAGGACCGCTGGCTGGATCTCAACGATGTGTTGCGTGAACTGGTCGCCCAGGGCTTTATCAGCCAGGATTCGGCGGAGCAGGCGCTCAATGCCCGGCGCCGCCACGCGCCCCACGGCCAGCAGCATCCGCTGGAATTCATTGCCAGCCAGCAACTGGATGACCTCAGCCGTCCGGGCAAGCATCTGGATCTGGAAAGCCTGACCCTGTGGCTGGCGCAACAGGCCGGCCAGCCGTACATGCGCATCGACCCGTTGAAGATCAACGTTGCGGCGATCACCCCGCTGATGTCCTACGCCTTTGCCCAACGCCACAAGATTCTCGCGGTGGCGGTCGATCGCGACGCGGTGGTCGTGGCCAGCGCCCAGCCCTACGTCACCGGTTGGGAGGCTGACCTGACCCACGTGCTGAAGCTGCCGATCAAACGGGTCGTCGCCAACCCGGCGGATATCCAGCGCTTCAGCGTCGAGTTCTTCCGCCTCGCCAAATCGGTCAGCGGCGCCAGCAATGCCGACGCGCAGAGCGGCAACCTCGGCAACTTCGAACAACTGCTCAACCTCGGCGCCAGCGATCAGGAGCCGGACGCCAACGACGCGCATATCGTCAACATCGTCGACTGGCTGTTCCAGTACGCCTTCCAGCAGCGCGCCAGCGATATCCACATCGAACCGCGCCGCGAACAGGGCACCGTGCGTTTCCGCATTGATGGCGTGTTGCACAACGTCTATCAATTTCCGCCGCAGGTGACCATGGCCATTGTCAGCCGCCTGAAAAGCCTCGGGCGGATGAACGTCGCCGAGAAGCGCAAACCCCAGGACGGCCGGGTCAAGACCAAGACCCCGGACGGTGGCGAGGTGGAGCTGCGGCTCTCGACGTTGCCCACCGCGTTTGGCGAAAAAATGGTCATGCGGATTTTTGACCCGGAAGTGCTGCTCAAGGACTTCGATCAGTTGGGCTTTTCCGCCGACGACCTGCGCCGCTGGCAGGACATGACCCGCCAGCCCAACGGCATCATTCTGGTCACCGGGCCAACCGGTTCGGGCAAGACCACCACGCTCTACACCACGCTGAAGAAACTGGCGACGCCGGAAATCAACCTCTGCACCATCGAAGACCCGATCGAAATGGTCGAGCCGGCGTTCAACCAGATGCAGGTCCAGCACAACATCGACCTGAGTTTCGCCGCCGGGGTACGCGCGCTGATGCGGCAAGACCCGGACATCATCATGATCGGCGAGATCCGCGATCTGGAAACCGCGGAAATGGCGATTCAGGCTGCACTCACCGGCCACCTGGTGCTGTCGACCCTGCACACCAACGATGCCCCCAGCGCGATCAGTCGGCTATTGGAACTCGGCGTGCCGCACTATCTGATCAAGGCTACGGTGCTCGGGGTCATGGCCCAGCGTCTGGTGCGCACGCTGTGCCCGCACTGCAAGGCGCCGCTGACGCTGGACGAGGAAGACTGGCAAACCCTGACCCGGCCCTGGCAGGCGCCGCTGCCGGGCAATGCGCAACGCGCTATCGGTTGTCTGGAATGTCGCGACACCGGTTATCGCGGACGCGCCGGGGTCTACGAAATCATGCAATTGAGCGACAGCCTCAAGGCCTTCATCACCCCCGACGCCGACCTCACCGCGATCCGGCGGCAAGCCTTCAAGGAAGGCATGCGCAGCCTGCGCCTGTCGGGCGCACAAAAGGTTGCGGCGGGGCTGACCACCATTGAGGAGGTGCTGCGGGTAACACCGCAGAGCGAACAGAAATAACCAGCTACCAGTCGAGATCATCAATCTCGGCATTGGGTTTGATCCATAGCACCTGCCCATTTGGCACACGTTGCAGGATCGAGTAATTGGGCTTCAGGGTCTCACCGGTGCGCACATTTTTCGCGGTATACGTCTGGCTCGACGTCATGCGCAATGTTTGCGGCTTGCCCTGGGCTGCCCGAGTGCCTCGGGGGTACCGCCAATCACCCAGCGCCATTGGATTGCGCAGTTGACCACTCCAATGCAGAGGATTGCGTTGCTGATCGAGCTCCACGGTCGCGGTCATCAACTCAATGCCCTGAATCGAAACGGACTCCGATGCCTGCCAATAGCTGACACTGTATTCGTTGCCCTGCTTCTGCACTCCACTCTTGGTTGGCCAGGCCAAACCGGCGACTTTTGCACCGGCGACCAAAGTACAGCCGTCAAACTGCCAGAGGTCGGGGCGCAACCGGGTTTCTTCGCTGAAGTTCACGGTCAGCAACGTGTCGCGGGCACAGGGCCAGCCATCAATTATCTGGTCACCGACGAGGCGCATCTCTCCGCTCGTCAGGTGATACATCTGCAGTGAAGAAACCCGCGCCCCCATGAGGGTTTGCGGCGCAGGAAACCTGGCAGTGTCCAGACTCGCCAGGCCATGGATCTGCGGTTGACCGTTCGCGTCCAGTGGATCGATGGTCATCAGATGCAACCACGTGCCCGCAGGCAATTTGAGACCCTCGACCTGAACCTCGTGCTTCAGTCTTAAATTGCGGGCAAGAGTGTCTGCGATGCTGCTGGTGATCTGGTTGATGGTCACACCGACAACCGATAGACAAAGCAGCCCCAGAACACTCACTTTGCGTGGATGACGCAACAGTGCACGACGCCACGTAGGCACACACAGCATGATCACCAGCACCGTAAGCCCGATAAAGGCCGCCGTGCATACTGTCCACACCATCACGTACATCAGAGAAATAAAAGCCAAGGCAGCGTCCATGCATGAAAAACCGGGGTGCATGGTGCCAAACTACCCTGCGTACCTCCAGCTCATCAGCTCCATGACTGAGCAGTCATGGAACCGGATCGGGTAAATGACGATCCAACGCCTTAGATAACCCCCAGGAGTCACTCAATCATGCGTCTCAAACTTGCTGTCGCGACCCTTGCCTTGCTGTCCCTTCCCGTTGGTTCAGCGATGGCCGACGGCTTTTGGCGTAACGTCATTTCCTCCGGTGCCACCACCGGTTCGACCTACCTGACCTTCAAGGATCACAAGCTGATCGTCGCCGCGCAGGACGACGCCGGCAGCTTCGTCGCCAGTGACGGCGGTATCCGCGGGCCGTACCTGGAAGCGGCGATGCAGAAAGTCCGCGCCGACAACCCGGGCCTGCAGGCCACGGACATGGAACTGGCGAATGCGATTCTGGCGAAGAACGCAGTGGAATCCGAGTAAGCCTTGCGCCGACAAAAATGCCGCTCGATCGAGCGGCATTTTTTTGCCCGTAATTCCGGATTCACCACGCCACCCTGTGGGAGCGGGCTTGCTCGCGAAGGCGTCCTGCCAGAAAACATACATATGCCTGACCCAGCGCCTTCGCGAGCAAGCCCGCTCCCACAATGGGTCTGTGTGTTTCCTGAGGATCAGCGGTAATCGTCCACCGGAACGCAGGCACAAAACAGATTGCGATCCCCATAAACGTTATCGACCCGATTCACCGCCGGCCAATACTTGTGCGCCTTGGTATGCGCATCCGGGGTGATCCCCTGCTCGATGCTGTAAGGCCGCTCCCACACTCCGGTGACATCCGCCAGGGTATGCGGCGCGCGCTTGAGCGGGTTGTCCTCCGCCGGCCAGTTGCCGTTCTGCACTTCGGTGATTTCCGCGCGGATGCTCAGCATCGCGCCGATGAACCGATCGAGTTCGGCCTTGGACTCGCTCTCGGTTGGCTCGACCATCAACGTCCCTGGCACCGGGAAGGACATGGTCGGCGCATGGAAGCCATAGTCCATCAGGCGCTTGGCGACGTCCTCTTCGCTGATCCCGGTCTGCGCCTTCAACGGCCGCAGATCGAGAATGCACTCATGGGCCACCCGCCCGTTGCGTCCGGTGTACAGCACCGGAAATGCGCCGGATAAATGCTGCGCCAGATAATTCGCGGCGAGGATCGCCACTTCGCTGGCATCTGCCAACTGCGGCCCCATCATCGCGATGTACATCCAGCTGATCGGCAAAATGCTCGCACTGCCCCACGGCGCCGCGCTGACTGCGCCGTTCTGTGGCAACGGGCCGTCAATCGGCACCACCGGGTGATTGGCAACGAACGGCGCCAGATGCGCGCGAATGCCGATCGGCCCCATGCCCGGCCCGCCGCCGCCGTGGGGGATGCAGAACGTCTTGTGCAGGTTCATGTGCGACACATCGGCGCCAATGTCCGCCGGCCGCGCCAGCCCGACCTGCGCATTGAGATTGGCGCCGTCCATGTACACCTGCCCGCCGTGCTGGTGAATAACTTCGCAGATCTCGCTGATGCCCTCCTCGTACACACCATGGGTCGACGGATAGGTCGCCATCAGGCACGACAACTTGTCCCCCGCCGCGGCAGCCTTGGTTTTCAGGTCGTCCAGATCGACGTTGCCGGCCTCGTCGCACTCGACGATCACCACGCGCATCCCGGCCATCTGCGCCGAGGCCGGGTTGGTGCCGTGGGCCGAAGACGGAATCAGGCAGATATCCCGCGCGCCCTGCTGTCGGCTCTCGTGATATTTGCGAATCGCCAACAGCCCGGCGTATTCGCCCTGGGCTCCGGAGTTGGGCTGCATGCAGATCGCATCGAACCCGGTGATCGCGCACAACCAGCGCTGCAGTTCTTCGATCATCAAGGTGTAACCGACCGCCTGCTCCCGAGGCGCAAACGGGTGCAGGTTGGCGAACTGCGGCCAGGTGATCGGGATCATCTCGCTGGTGGCGTTGAGTTTCATGGTGCAGGAGCCCAACGGGATCATCGACTGGTTGAGCGCCAGATCCTTGTTCTCCAGTTGCTTGAGGTAGCGCAGCATCTCGGTTTCGCTGTGATGCACATTGAACACCGGATGACGCAGGTACGGCGTGTTGCGTTGCAGGTGCTCGGGAATCCCGGAAACCAGCTCCTCTGCATCAATGTCGTCGACGTTCAACCCATGATCGGCGCCCAACAGCACATCAAACAGTTTGGCCACCGTGTTTGCATCGCAAGTCTCGTCGAGGCTCAACCCCACTCGGCCACGGCCGAGAATCCGCAGGTTGATCTGCGCGGCCCTGGCGCTGTCGATGATCGCGCTTTGCGCGCCGCCCACTTCCAGCGTGAGGGTGTCGAAAAACTGCCCGTTGACCCGCTGGATGCCATGGCGCTCAAGGCCCGCGGCCAGAATGCAGGTCAAGCGGTGCACACGCTGGGCGATGCGTTTCAAGCCTTGCGGCCCGTGATACACCGCGTAGCAACTGGCGATGTTGGCCAGCAGCACCTGCGCGGTGCAGATGTTCGAATTGGCCTTCTCGCGGCGAATATGCTGCTCACGGGTTTGCAGGGCCATGCGCAACGCCACATTGCCTCGGGCGTCTTTCGACACGCCGATGATCCGCCCCGGAATCGCCCGTTTGTACTCTTCGCGGCTGGCAAAAAACGCCGCATGCGGGCCGCCGTAGCCCATCGGTACGCCAAAGCGCTGGGACGACCCGAACACCACATCCGCGCCCAGTTCACCCGGCGGCGTCAACAGCAACAGGCTCAGCAGATCGGTGGCGACACAGGCCAACGCCTGCTGCGCGTGCAGCTGATCAATGACCGGGCGCAGATCACGGATCTCGCCGTGGGTGTCGGGATACTGCAGCAACGCGCCGAACACCTGATGCCGGCTGAGGTTATCCACAGCGTCGATGATCAGTTCAAAGCCGAAGCCTTCGGCGCGGGTCTGCACCACGGAAATGGTCTGCGGATGACAGTTTTCATCGACGAAAAACAGATTGCTCTTCGACTTCGCCACACGCTTGGCCAGGGCCATGGCTTCCGCAGCAGCCGTAGCCTCGTCGAGCAATGAGGCGTTGGCCAGTTCAAGCCCGGTGAGGTCGATGGTCAGTTGCTGAAAATTCAACAACGCTTCGAGACGGCCTTGGGCAATCTCCGGTTGATACGGGGTGTACGCGGTGTACCAGCCGGGATTTTCCAGCACGTTACGCAAGATGACGGTTGGCGTCAGCGTGCCGTGGTAACCCATGCCGATCAGGCTGGTCCAGACCTGGTTCTGCTCGGCGTAACCGCGCAGCTTGGCCAGCGCCGCCTGCTCGTCGAGGGCCGGCGGCAAATCCAGCGCCCGATTCAGACGAATGCCCGGCGGCACCGTCTGCTCGATCAGTTCGACCCGGCTGCCGAGGCCGAGGCTGTCGAGCATCGCCTGTTGTTCAGCGGCGTCGGGCCCCAAATGGCGGCGCAGGAAGGCTTCGGGGTCGCGTAACTGGCTCAAGGATGGCAACTGGGACATGACGGGCTCTCTCTTGGCTGGCGCTCGGCGTCAATGCAACACGGTCAAACCAGCATAGCAGCCGATCCCGACGCGCACGGCTTGGCGGCAGAGGGGGTTCCGGGGCATGCTGTAGCGCCTGCATCAGGCGTCCAACTTTCGGATGATCGAATCCTCATGAGCCAACTGCCGTTCCTGCCGTTTTCCAAACCTGTCATTGATGAAGCCACGATTGCCGCCGTCGGCGATGTGCTGCGCTCCGGCTGGATTACCAGCGGGCCGAAGGTCCAGGCCTTTGAAGCACAACTGTCGGAATACTTCGGCGGGCGCCCGGTACGCACCTTCAACTCCGGCACCTGCACCATGGAAATCGCCTTGCGCATCGCCGGCATCGGGCCGGGTGACGAAGTGATCACCACGCCGATTTCCTGGGTCGCCACCGCCAACGTGATCCTCGAAGTCGGCGCCACACCAGTGTTTGCCGACATCGATCCGGTGACCCGCAACATCGATCTGGACCAGTTGGAAGCGGCCATCACCCCGCGCACCAAAGCGGTGATTCCGGTGTACCTCGCCGGCCTGCCGGTGGACATGGAACGCTTGTACGCCATCGCCCGCAAACACAACTTGCGCATTGTCGAAGACGCCGCTCAGGCCCTGGGTTCGAGCTGGAACGGTCAACGCATCGGCGCCACCGGCGATTTCGTCTCGTTCAGTTTTCAGGCGAACAAGAACGTCACCTGCTCCGAGGGCGGCTGTCTGGTGCTGAACACTCCGGAAGAAGCACGGCTGGCGGAGAAGTACCGCCTGCAAGGCGTGACCCGCAACGGCTTCGATGGTCTGGACGTCGACGTGCTCGGTGGCAAGTTCAACATGACCGACATCGCCGCCACCATCGGCCTGGGTCAATTCGCCCATATCGAGGCGCTGACCGCCCATCGTCAGGAACTGGCCCGACACTACTTCAAATGTTTTGGCGATGACTTTGAAGCGACCTATGGCGCGCAACTACCGCCAGCGGATTTCACCCAGAGCAACTGGCACCTGTTCCAGCTGGTCCTGCCGGAACGCAAGGACGGCTTGCCGGCCCGCGCCACGTTCATGGAGCAAATGCAGGCCAAAGGTATCGGCATCGGCTATCACTACCCGCCGATCCACTTGCTGAGCCTGTACCGCGAGCGCGGGTTCAAGGAAGGCATGTTGCCAGTTGCCGAGCGCGTTGGACGCTTGATCGTGTCGTTGCCGATGTTCACCACCATGACCAAGGACGACGTCGAGCGTTCGGTGGCGGCAGTGAAAGCGGTATTGCGCGACGCCTGATCGACGCCCACAAAAAAGCCCCGAGAGATCGGGGCTTTTGCAGTATCACAGTCTGCTTATTCGCCGATGGCATCCTTGTAGGCAGCAGCGTCCAGCAGCTTGTCCAGCTCGGCCTTGTCGCTTGGCTTGAGCTTAAAGATCCATGCAGCGTACGGATCGTTGTTCAGTTCTTCCGGCGAGTCAGCCAGCGTTTCGTTGACCGCGATCACTTCACCGCCGACCGGGGAGTAGATGTCGGAAGCGGCCTTCACCGACTCGACAACACCGGCAGCCTCACCGGCAGCAAATACCTTGCCGACTTCGGCCAGTTCAACGAACACCACATCGCCCAGCGCTTCCTGCGCGTGATCGCTGATGCCCACGGTAACGGTGCCGTCGGCTTCCAGACGCGCCCACTCATGACTTTCGGCAAAACGCAGTTCAGCGGGGATATTGCTCATGCTCGGTGTCCTCAAGAAATTGTCAGCGGTCAGGCCCGCCGGGAAAGGTTAGATCAAGGTTTTGCCATGGCGCACGAAGGTCGGTTTGACCACTCGTACCGGATACCACTTGCCACGGATTTCCACTTCGGCGCGGTCGGCTGTGGCCATCGGTACACGCGCCAGGGCAATCGATTTGCTTAGCGTAGGAGAGAAACTACCACTGGTGATCTCTCCTTCGCCAACATCGGCGATACGAACCACTTGATGGGCGCGCAAAACACCCCGCTCCTCAAGCACCAGCCCCACCAGTTTGTGGGCAACACCGGCAGCTTTTTCCGCTTCCAGCGCAGCACGGCCGATGAACTGTCGCGAGGCCGGTTCCCAGGCAATGCTCCAGGCCATATTGGACGCCAGCGGCGAGACATCTTGATGAATGTCCTGGCCGTAGAGGTTCATCCCGGCCTCGACCCGCAGCGTGTCGCGGGCACCGAGACCGATGGGAGAAATGCCGGCGCCGACCAGATCGTTGAAGAAGCCCGGTGCCTGCTCGGCCGGCAAGGCTATTTCCAGCCCGTCTTCACCGGTGTAACCGGTGCGCGCAATGAACCAGTCGCCATCGACTTCGGCTTCGAACGGTTTGAGGTGCTGGATCAGTGCGGCGCGGGACTGGGTCACCAGTTCGGCAATCTTGTGCCGGGCCTGCGGGCCTTGAATGGCGAGCATCGCCAGTTCCTGGCGTTCGTGCAGTTGCACCTCGTAACCGGCGACATGCGCCTGCATCCACGCCAGATCCTGGTCGCGGGTGGAGGCGTTGAACACCAGGCGATAACGGTCTTCGAGGCGATAGACAATCATGTCGTCGACGATGCCGCCACGCTCGTTGAGCATGGTGCTGTAGAGCGCACGGCCGGGGCGGTGCAGGCGTTCGACGTCATTGGCCAGCAAATGCTGCAGCCAGGCCTTGGCCTGGGGGCCATCAACGTCGATCACGGTCATATGGGAAACATCGAACACCCCGCAATCGCGGCGCACCTCGTGGTGTTCCTCGACCTGCGAGCCGTAATGCAGTGGCATGTCCCAACCGCCAAAATCGACCATCTTCGCGCCGAGGGCAAGATGCAGGTCATACAGAGGCGTACGCTGTCCCATGGGTTTCTCCTTCCGGGCGTGGCGAAGGTGCGGACAGCCGCTGTACGGGGTGAAAGCCACGAAATAGAAGGCTTTCAGCCGATTTCAGCGAACGGGTCTGTCAGACGAACCGCACCGAATGCCGCGCATTGTAGCCGCATGATTCAGGACTGACGACTAAGTGTTTCGGTGCGCCGAGCGGCGGATCAGGCCGATGACCGGTAACAGGCCGACCAACACCAGGGTCAGCGCCGGCAGCGATGCACGCGCCCACTCGCCCTCGCTGGTCATTTCAAAGATCCGCACGGCCAGCGTGTCCCAGCCAAACGGGCGCATCAGCAGGGTGGCGGGCATTTCCTTGAGCACATCGACAAACACCAGCAACGCCGCGCTCAGCGTGCCGGGCAGCAACAACGGAAGATACACTTTGAAAAACAGTCGCGGCCCACTGACACCCAGACTACGTGCCGCTTCGGGCAATGAAGGCCGTATACGCGCCAGACTGTTTTCCAGCGGCCCGTAGGCCACCGCGATAAAGCGCACCAGATAGGCCATCAGCAACGCCGCCAGACTGCCCAGCAGCAGCGGCTTGCCGGCGCCGCCGAGCCAGCCCGAAAGCGGAATCACCAATGCGCGGTCGAGATAACTGAACGCCAGCATGATCGACACTGCCAGCACCGAACCCGGCAGCGCATAACCGAGATTGGCCAGACTGACTCCGGAACGGATCGCCCGGGTCGGCGCCAGACGTCGGGCAAACGCCAGCAACAGCGCGACGCTGACGGTGATCAACGCCGCCATAGCGCCCAGATACAGGGTGTGCAGGATCAGCCCGGCGTAACGCTCATCCAGATCGAAGCGCCCGCGCTGCCAGAACCACACCAGCAGTTGCAGCAGCGGAATCACGAACGCGCAGGCAAACACCACCAGACACCAACCGGTCGCCGCGAACGCTTTGAGTCCGCGCAGCTGATACAGCGCCTTGACTCGTGGTCGCTCGTTGCTCGCCCGGTTGGCGCCGCGCGCGCGTCGCTCGCCGTACAGCACCAGCATCACCACCAGCAGCAACAGACTGGCCAGTTGCGCCGCGCTCGGCAGGCTGAAGAAGCCGTACCAGGTCTTGTAGATGGCGGTGGTGAAGGTGTCGAAGTTGAACACCGACACCGCGCCGAAATCCGCCAACGTCTCCATCAGCGCCAGTGCGACACCGGCGCCAATCGCCGGACGCGCCATCGGCAACGCCACCCGCCAGAACGCCTGCCAGGGCGACTGACCGAGTACCCGCGCCGCTTCCATCAGGCCTTTGCCCTGCGCGAGGAAAGCGGTGCGCGCCAGCAGGTAAACGTAGGGATAAAACACCAGCACCAGCACCACGATCACCCCGCCGGTGGAGCGTACCCGTGGCAGGCGCAAGCCGCTGCCGAACCACTCACGCAGCAGCGTTTGCACCGGGCCGGCGAAATCCAGCAGGCCAACGAAGACGAACGCCAGCACGTAGGCGGGGATGGCGAACGGCAGCATCAGCGCCCAGTCGAGCCAGCGCCGTCCGGGGAATTCGCAGAGGCTGGTGAGCCACGCCAGACTGACACCGAGCAGCGTCACGCCGACGCCGACGCCAAGCACCAGCATCAAGGTGTTGCCCAGCAGGCGTGGCATCTGGGTTTCCCACAGGTGCGACCAGATTTGCTGATCGATGGTCTGCCACGACAGCAGCAGGACACTCAGGGGTAGCAGCACCAGCGCGGCAATGGCGAGGACGATGGGATACCAGCGGCGTTGGGCGGGGTGGGCCACTTTTGGGACTCTGAGGGGTGGTTGGTGGTTCTGATTCAGGTGTTTCAGCTCGAGATTGCTGCCCTCACCCTAACCCTCTCCCGGAGGGAGAGGGGACTGAACGTGGTGATCTTTCGATTTACGCCGACCTGATACATCGAGCCGAGCTCCGGTCTTGAAAGCCATGGAGATCGGCTCCCTCTCCCCCCGGGAGAGGGCTGGGGTGAGGGCAGCGATCTTGAGCGAACACAGCGACCGGCAAATACTCAGTTCCAACCCGCCCGATCCATCATCCGGATCGCTTCCGCCTGACGCTTGCCCGCCACTTCCACCGGCAAGGTATCAGCGACGAACTGGCCCCACGCCGCCACTTCCTCCGAAGGCTTCACCGCCGGGTTGGCCGGGAATTCCTGGTTCACGTCAGCGAAGATCTTCTGCGCCTCAGGCGTGGTCATCCACTCCACCAGCGCCTTGGCTGCTTCCGGGTGCGGCGCATGCTTGGTCAGGCCGATGCCCGACAGGTTCACGTGTACGCCGCGGTCGGCCTGATTCGGCCAGAACAGTTTCACCGGCAGGTCCGGCTTCTGCTTGTGCAGGCGACCGTAGTAGTAGGTGTTGACGATGCCGACGTCGCACTGGCCGGCATTGATCGCCTCCAGCACTGCGACGTCATCGGAGAACACATCGGTGGACAGGTTGTTGACCCAGCCCTTGAGGATCTTTTCGGTCTTCTCGGCGCCGTGCACTTCGATCATGGTCGCGGTCAGCGACTGGTTGTAGACCTTCTTCGCCGTGCGCAGGCACAGGCGCCCTTCCCAATTCTTGTCGGCCAGCGCTTCGTAGGTGGTCAACTCGCCCGGTTTCACCCGCTCGGTGGAATAGGCGATGGTCCGCGCACGCAGGCTCAGACCGGTCCAGGCGTGACTGGAGGAGCGGTATTGCGCAGGAATGTTGCTGTCGATGGTTTTCGAGGTGAACGGCTGCAGGATGCCCATCTGCTCGGCCTGCCAGAGGTTGCCGGCGTCGACGGTGAGCAGCAGGTCGGCGGTGGCGTTCTCGCCTTCGGCCTTGATGCGCTGCATCAGCGGCGCTTCCTTGTCGGTGATGAACTTGATCTTCACCCCGGTTTTCGCGGTATAGGCGTCGAACACCGGTTTGATCAGCTCATCGATACGCGAGGAGTAGACCACCACCTCGTCGGCGGCCTGGACGGTGGCGCTACCGATCAGGGTCAGGGCCAGTGCGGTCAGAAGACGCTTGGGTGCCAACATGGGAGTGGTCTCTCGGTCGGAAAATGTGGGCCAAATGATAAGGACTCACATTTAGCTTCTCAATCGATCACTTTTCCAAGGAGTTACCAGATGTTGCACAGATCCGAGACTACGGTGAATGGACTGACGCCATCGCGAGCAGGCTCACTCCTACAGTTGGAATACGTTCCCTTGTAGGAGTGAGCCTGCTCGCGAAGAGGCCATCAGCCTCAATTAGGTTCTAGGGTTTGGCCAGCGCTGGGAGGTCGCCGGTCAACCCCAGCGCCTCACGCACAAACAACGCCTTCGCCTCGGGCATCTGCTCCACCAGCTTCAACCCGGCGTTGCGCAACCAGCGCAGCGGCAGCGGATCGGCCTGGAACAGACGCTCGAAGCCCTCCATCGCCGCCATCAACGCCAGGTTATGCGGCATGCGCCGGCGTTCGTAGCGGCTCAGCACTTTCACATCCGCCAGACGCTCGCCACGTTCGGCGGCCTGCAACAGCACTTCAGCCAGCACCGCCGCATCGAGGAAACCAAGGTTCACACCCTGCCCGGCCAACGGGTGAATGGTGTGCGCCGCGTCGCCGATCAGTGCCAGGCCTTCGGCCACGTAACGTTTGGCGTGGCGTTGACGCAACGGCACGCACAGGCGCGGATCAGCGCTGATCACCTCGCCCAGGCAGCCTTCGAACGCCCGCTCCAGTTCACGGCAGAACGCGGTTTCATCCAGCGCCATCAGGCGTTCGGCTTCACTCGGGGTGGTCGACCAGACAATCGAGCACCAGTCCTGCTGCCCGTCACGCTCCAGCGGCAGAAACGCCAGCGGCCCGTGATCGGTGAAGCGCTGCCATGCGGTCATCCGGTGTGGCTTGCTGCTGCGCACACTGGTGACGATGGCGTGGTGCAAGTAATCCCACTCGCGGGTGGCGACGCCGGTCAGGCGGCGCACCGCCGAGTTGGCGCCGTCCGCGGCAATCACCAGCGGCGCACGCAACTGGCGACCGTCGGCCAGGGTCAGCAGCCAGTCGTCGCCGGAGCGGCGCATCTGCTCCAGCCGTGCGTTGGCCAGCATGCCCAGATCGCAATCGTGCAAACGATCGAGCAAGGCATCCTGCACCACGCGGTTTTCGACGATATGACCGAGCACTTCGGCATGCACACTGCTCGCCGAAAAATGAATCTGTCCGGTGCCGCTGCCGTCCCACACGTGCATGTCGGTGTACGGGCTGCTGCGACGTTTGGCGATACCATCCCAGACGCCGAGGCGTTCGAGAATCCGCTGGCTGGCCGCCGACAGCGCGCTGACCCGCGGCTCGAACGGCGCGTCGGTATCGAACGGTTTGACGCTCAGCGGGCTGCCATCGAGCAGCAGCACTTCCAGGCCGCTGTCCTGCAACGCCAACGCAAGGGCGCTGCCGACCATTCCGGCTCCGACAATCAGCAGATCTGCGCGCATTTCCATGCTTTAAGCCTGTCTCGCTTGCGGCTTGAGCCGCACGTAAAGGGTTTTTCCGACTCGCGCCACGAGGTTGCCGGCGCCGTCATGAATGTCGACCTGCAACTGCGGCAGGTATTTCTCGCCACTGGCGGTCTGCCGGCGGATCTCGTCGAGCAGGGTGTCGTCGATATTGAACCGGGCAAACACCGCGCCCTTGCCGGGGGCGATGAAATCGATGTCGGCCGCTTTGTCCCAGACGATGTAACGCGGCCCGAGGTTCTCCATCAGCATCAGCATGTAGAACGGATCGACCATCGAGTACAGGCTGCCGCCAAACTGGGTGCCGACGTAGTTGCGGTTGTACCAGCCCAGCCCCATCGACACCTGAACGTCGCGAAAATCATCGCTGATGTGCCGCACCCGCACCCCGGAGCCGAGGTACGGTGGGTAGAAGGTCATCACCCAGCGCATCAAGCGCGCCTTGCCGAACGAACGGCTCAACCACTCAAGCATCCGGCCGCGTCCCCAGTCCCATGGCCTGACGGGCGAACCAGCGTTTGGCCGGCGGCAGCAGATCGAGGCCGAGCAGGCCGATGTTGCGCCCCAGCGAGACCAGCGGCTGGGTGCTGCCGAACAGTCGGGTGACTTGATCAGAGAAGCCCACGGTAAGCTCCTGATCCAGGCGCTGCCGCTCGCGATACGCCTGCAATGTAGGGAAGTCGCCCAGCGGTTTGTCGCTGGCAAGCAGTGCGGCGGACAGCGCATCGGCGTCGCGTAGCGACAGGTTGAAACCCTGTCCGGCAATCGGGTGCAGGCTGTGCGCGGCATTGCCCAGCACGGCCAGATGCGAGCGCACCTGCTCCTCGGCCTCGACCAGCGACAACGGATACAGATGCCGCGCACCGACCTGTTTCAAGGTGCCGAGGCGGTAGCCGAACACGCCTTGCAGTTCACTGAGGAAATCGCGTTCGCTCAAATCGGCCAGGCGTTGCGCGTCCATGCCCAGACGGGTCCAGACCAGCGCGCAACGGTTGTCCGGCAGCGGCAGCAAGGCCATCGGCCCTTCGTCGGTGAAACGCTCGAAGGCCATGCCGTTGTGCGCTTCGCTCGGGGTGATGTTGGCGATCAGTGCGCTCTGGTTGTACGGACGCTTGCGCACGTTGATGCCCAGTTGCTCGCGCAGACCGGAGCGACCACCATCGGCGAGCACCGCCAGATCGCACTCGACGGTTGTTTCATCGTTGAGGGTCAGGCGATAGCCGTCGGGCAGCGGCTCCATGCGCGTGACTTCCGCCGGGCAGCGCCAGCTGATCACGTCTTTATCCAGATGCTGCCACAGGCATTGGCCGAGCCAGGCGTTTTCCACCACGTAGCCCAAGGCCGGCACGCCCTCTTCCATCGCCGACAGACGAGCGGTGGAGAAGCGACCACGGTCGGAGACGTGAATCTGTTTGATCGGCTCGGCTCGGCGGGAAATGTCCTGCCACACGCCCAGCCGCTGATAGATCTGCCGCGAGCCGAAGGACAGCGCCGACGAACGTGCGTCGTAGCTCGGCTGCCAGCTGTCGCCGGGGGCGAACGGTTCGATCAGGACGATTTTCCAGCCACGCGCCTTGGCCCCGGCCTGCAAGGCCAGCGCCAGGCTGGCGCCGACCAGGCCGCCACCGATGATTGCCAGATTGACTCGACTCATGCCGCGTGTGTCCGTGCTTGCGCCATCAGCGCTTCGATTTCGGCGACGGTTTTCGGTACGCCGCTGGTCAATATTTCACAACCGGTCTTGGTCACTACCACGTCATCCTCGATGCGCACGCCAATGCCGCGCCATTTCTTTGCTACGTTCTGGTTGTCCGGGGCGATATAAATGCCCGGTTCCACGGTCAGCGCCATGCCGACCTCCAGCACCCGCCATTCGCCGCCGACCTTGTACTCGCCGACGTCGTGTACATCCATGCCCAGCCAGTGGCCGGCACGGTGCATGTAAAACGCTTTATAGGCTTCGGTCGCGATCAACTCATCGACCTCGCCTTGCAGGATTCCGAGTTTGACCAGGCCTGCGGTAATCACCCTGACCGTGGCTTCGTGCGCCTGATTCCAGTTTTTGTTCGGGGCGATTTCAGCGAATGCGGCTTCCTGCGAGGCCAGTACCAGTTCGTAGATCGCTTTCTGCTCGGCGGAAAACTTGCCGTTGACCGGCCAGGTGCGGGTGATGTCGCTGGCGTAGCAGTCGATCTCGCAACCGGCGTCGATCAACACCAGATCGCCGTCCTTGAGCAGCGCGTCATTCTGCTGGTAATGCAGGATGCAACTATTGCGCCCGGCAGCGACGATCGAACCGTAGGCCGGCATCTTCGCCCCGCCCTTGCGGAATTCGTAATCGAGTTCGGCTTCCAGGCTGTACTCGTAAAGCCCGGGCCGGCTGGCCTGCATCGCGCGGATATGCGCCTGAGCGGAAATCCGTGCGGCTTCGCGCATCACCTTCACTTCTGCCGCCGATTTATACAGGCGCATGTCGTGCAGCAGGTGATCCAGGGCAACGAATTCGTTCGGTGGCTGGGCGCCGAGGTGCGCCTTGGAGCGGATCACGTTGATCCAGTCCATCAGGTGCCGATCGAATTCCGGGTTGCTGCCCATTGCCGAATACACCCGGTCGCGGCCTTCGATCAGGCCCGGGAGGATGTCGTCAATGTCGGTAATCGGGAACGCGTCGTCGGCGCCGTAATCACGGATCGCGCCTTCCTGGCCGGCGCGCAGGCCGTCCCATAACTCGCGTTCGGCATTGCGTTCACGGCAGAACAGCACGTACTCGCCGTGCTCGCGGCCGGGCATCAGGACGATGACCGCCTGTGGCTCGGGAAATCCGCTGAGGTACTGGAAGTCGCTGTCCTGGCGGTAGACGTGCTCGACGTCGCGGTTGCGGATCGCGACCGCGGCGGCGGGCAGGATCGCGATGCTGTTGGGTTCCATCTGCGCCATCAGGGCCTTGCGGCGACGGCTGTATTCCGCTTTGGGGATATGGATCATGGGCAGATGGCTTTCCCTGGCACGCGATTAATGCAGCGACGGCTTGGCGGCTGGCGGCACGTCGGCTTTTTTGGTTTCCGAGAACAGCAGCAGCGGCGCGACGCGCAGGTATTCCATGACTTCCATGTAGTCGCTTTCGCCGTCTTCGGATTCTTCCAGAGCGTCTTGCACCTGGGAGATCGCCGCGAGATCCTGCAGCACTTCGGTGGCTTCGGTGCTGAGCATGCTGCTGTCGCGGCAGTTCAGGCCGAAACCGCTGAGGAAGCCCTGGCACCATTGGCCCAGTGCGGCGGCGCGGTCGGCCAGCGGTGCGTCATCGGTTGGCAACAGCAGAACGACGGTGACGTCGCTACCGGTCAGCTCGCCCTTGACCATCTCTTGCAGGCCGATCAGGGCGTTGCGGACGTTGTCCTGGAGGTCGCCTTCGAGCAGTTCGGCGGCGTCGATCAGCCAGCCTTCGTTATCGAAGCCGGCACCGGCGCAGCTGCGGCCGAGCAGCAGGCCATGCAGTTCGGCAGGCGAGACGTTGTGGCCGCTGGCAGTCAGCAGGGTGGCAAAGGCTTGGTACGGGGAATTCGCAATGGTCATGGGCAGCTAGGCGCCAGACGGCGCTATGTCTAGAATGAAGGCCTTGTATCCTACATCGACAGACTCGCCAAGACTATTAAAGGCTGTCCGCCAGCCAGGCGCCTGCCGCCCATCAGATGAATTCAGTGGACACAATGGAAGACACCGACCTGCAAGCGCTGATGGCCAGACTCGAAAAGCTGATTACCCGAGTCGAGCAACTAAAGAGTCAAAACGCACTCTTACTAGCTCAGGAAAAGACCTGGCGCGAGGAACGCGCTCACCTCATTGAAAAAAACGAAATCGCCCGGCGTAAGGTCGAATCGATGATTTCGCGCCTCAAGGCCCTGGAGCAAGACTCATGAGTTCAAGCAATAGCGTTACCGTGCAGATCCTCGACAAAGAATATTCGATCATCTGCCCCCAGGAAGAACGCAGCAATCTGGTCAGCGCCGCCCGCTACCTGGACGGCAAGATGCGCGAGATCCGCAGCAGCGGCAAAGTCATCGGCGCCGACCGTATTGCGGTGATGGCTGCGCTGAACATCACCCACGACCTCTTGCACAAAGAAGAGCGCCCGGACGTCCAGGCCAGCGGCTCGACTCGTGAACAGGTGCGCGACTTGCTCGATCGTGTCGATCTGGTGCTGGCCGACGATCCGGACATCAGCAAGGGCTGATTCGCCAGGCCGCTTGAGGTATACTCGCCGCACTCCCTGGGGTGCTTGCCAGTTGACGATGTCCCTGAGCCGATTCGCACTACCCTGGAAGTTGCACGTTGGGCTGGTGTGCATGTCCGCCAGACGGAAAGCCTTAAAGTCTACTGCATCTTCCACCTTGAACTTTCGGGTTCAAGGGCTAAGTTGACAGCGGTTCATCCGGGGAGCCTGATTCGAATCCGATGCCGGTTTTGCCGGCATCGGATTTTTTATGCGTGCGTTTTCGCCCTCACCTGCCGAAGCCGAACCATGACCGAACCTGCGCTGCTGCCCCGCCCGCAACTCCGCCGCCTGCTGCGCAAGGCGCGCCGTGCACTGACTCCTGGTGAACAACGGCAGGCCGCCAAAGGCTTGTTCCGGCAACTGGCGCAAGACCCGCACTTTCGCCGGGCCAGACACATCTCGCTGTATCTGCCCACCGATGGCGAAATCGATCCACGCCTGCTCCTGCGCGAAGCCCAGCGCCGCGGCAAGGCCACCTACCTGCCGGTGCTCAGCGCCTGGCCGCGAACCAAAATGGTGTTCCAGCGGATTCGCCCCGGCGACAAGCTCAAGCCCAACCGCTTCCGCATTCTCGAACCACGAGCCAATCTGGCCCATCAGCGCAAGATCTGGACCCTGGATCTGGTGTTGTTGCCACTGGTGGGGTTTGACGATGCTGGCGGACGCCTGGGGATGGGCGGCGGATTCTACGATCGCAGTCTGGCGTACCTGGCCCGGCGCAAAAACTGGCGCAAGCCGACGTTGCTGGGCCTGGCCCATGAATGTCAGAAGGTCGAACGCCTGGCGCAGGCCAGCTGGGATGTACCGTTGCAAGGCACGGTCACCGATAAGGCGTGGTATTTCGCGGGATAGACGCCGCGCAGATCAGCGGCGTCGGGAAGGCAGTTTCAGCGCTTGAAGGCGGTCGATTGTTGGACCTGTTGCGCGACTTCAACCGGAGCATCGGTCTTGCTCGTCCATAGACTTTGCGCGTAACCGGTGGTCACGACGCCAAGGCCGAACAAAATAACCAAAGTCCATAGCAAATCCGGTTTGCGTTTCATCGATTGCCCCCCTCAAGGCACATCATCACGATGACAGCAGCGGTTTCCATTCGTAGGCCGTGCAGCAGCGTCAAGCTTTAAAGGCCGGCATTTTGCGACAACGTGAACCTCGGCGCAAACGCTGACGTCAACCGACCGTCGGTTTGTCATAAAATTGCCCGACAACCTGCCCAATGACCGCTTGAGGAGCAAAAGACATGGCCTATTGGCTGATGAAATCCGAGCCCGACGAACTCTCGATCAAAGATCTGGAGAAACTCGGCAAAGCGCGCTGGGACGGGGTTCGCAACTATCAGGCGCGCAATTTCCTGCGGGCGATGGCGGTCGGCGATGAGTTCTTTTTCTACCACTCCAGTTGCCCGGAGCCGGGTATCGCCGGGATCGGCAAAATAATCGAGGCGGCGTACCCGGATCCCACCGCACTGGAGCCGCAAAGCAATTACTTCGACCCCAAGGCCACGCCAGAGAAAAACGCCTGGAGCGCAATCGATGTTGCACATGTCGAGACGTTTGCCCGGGTGCTGAAGCTCGATTATCTGAAACAGCAGACCGCCCTGGCTGAAATGCCGTTGGTGCAAAAAGGCAGTCGTCTATCGGTCATGCCGGTGACAGCCGAACAGTGGGCCGCCGTGCTCGGCTTGCGCTGAGAACTTGCCGGTCACGGTTTTTACCGACAAAAGGGGCTAGGCTTGACGCTCATTTGACTGACATCAAGCGAACGGAACGCTTGAACAGTCAGACTGCAAGCCACTGCCGCAGGATGCCCCCATGTCGACGCACAGCCGTTCTTCACTTCTATACGCCGGTTCGCTCCTGGTGTTACTCGCCGCCGCTGGCGGATTGGGTTACTGGATGTCCATCAGCAGCCGCCTGGTCGAAGGGCTGTCGATGGGCAACGGTAGGCTGGAAGCCACCGAAGTGCAGATCGCCAGCAAGACTCCCGGGCGCCTCGCCGAGGTGCTTGTGGATGAAGGCGACAAAGTCAGTAAAGGGCAACTGCTGGCGCGCATGGACACCCGAACCCTCGAAGCCCAGCGCAATCAGGCCGAAGCCCAAGTGTTGCGCGCCCGGGAAAATCTCAACGCCGCTCAGGCCAATGTGCAATTGCGCCAGAGTGAGCTGTTGCTGGCCCAGCAAGAGCTCGGGCGTTCGCAATCACTGTTCAAGCACGGTTATGTCAGCGCGCAAATCATCGATCAACTGCAGTCACGTCTTGGCACCGGTAATGCCGCCGTTGTCGCCGCCCGGGCCCAGGTGTCTGCTGTCAGTGCGGCGATTGGCGCGGCACAGGCTCAAGTCGCGCAGTTGACCAGCGAAATTGACGACAGCAGTCTGCGCGCGCCGATTGATGGCGTGATCCAGCTGCGCATGGCCGAGCCCGGCGAAGTGCTGGGGGCCGGGGGCCGGGTCTTGCTGCTGATCGATCCCAACGACCAGTACATGAACCTCTATCTGTCAGCCGCGGTGGCCGGACGCCTGGCGGTGGGCGACGAGGCGCGAGTGCTGCTCGATGCCTTGCCCGATAAACCGCTGCCGGCAAAAATCAGTTTCGTCGCGGCCAAATCGCAGTTCACCCCCAAAGAGGTCGAGACCCGCGACGAGCGGCAAAAACTGGTGTTCCGCGTCAAGCTGCGCCTGGTCCAGCCCAGCGCCGTGCCGCAGGCCAAACCCGGCATGCCCGGCGCCGGCTACGTGCGGATCGCGCCCGTCGAATGGCCGGCCAATCTGCAATGAGCGGCCTTGCGGTTCAAGCGAACGGTATCGCCCACCGCTACGGCAAACAGCAAGCGCTGAGCGACATTGCCTTCAGCCTGCCCACCGGCACCCGCTGCGGGCTGATCGGCCCCGATGGTGCGGGCAAGTCCAGCCTGCTGGGATTGATTGCCGGCGTGAAGACCTTACAGCAAGGGCAACTGGAGGTGCTCGGTGGCGCGATCAAGGATCGCCGGCATCGCGACACACTCTATGCGCGCATCGCCTTCATGCCGCAGGGGCTGGGCGGCAACTTGTACCCCGAGCTGTCGATCCGCGAAAACATCCAGTTCTTTTCGACGTTGTTCGGCCTGTCCAAGGCTGAAAGCGAGCAGCGCATGCATAGCCTGCTGCTCGCCACGGATCTGCTGAAGTTCGCCGAGCGCCCCGCCGGCAAGTTGTCCGGCGGCATGAAGCAGAAACTCGGGCTGTGCTGCGCGCTAATCCATGAACCGGATCTGCTGATCCTCGATGAGCCTACCACCGGCGTCGACCCGCTCTCGCGCCGGCGCTTCTGGGAGTTGGTCGACGATGTGCGACGCCAGCGCCCGCAACTGACGCTGCTGGTTGCCACGGCCTATATGGAAGAAGCCGAGCAGTTCGAGCATTGCCTGATGCTCGACGCCGGCAAGTTGATCGCCACCGGCCTGAGTCGTGAGCTGGCGACCGTCACCTCCAGCGGCAAGCTCGACGACGCCTTCACTCATTTTCAGGGTGACAGCCATCACGACGCTCAGCCGCTGGTGATTCCACCGCGCAGCGGCAACAGCAGCGACATCGCCATCGAAGCCCACGATCTGACGCTGCGCTTCGGCGATTTCACCGCTGTGGATCACGTCAGTTTTGCCATTGGGCGTGGCGAAATTTTCGGCTTTCTTGGCTCCAACGGCTGCGGCAAGACCACCACCATGAAAGTCCTGACCGGGTTGATGCCGGCCAGCGAAGGCAGTGCAACGCTGCTCGGCAACCCGGTGAACGCCAAGGATCTGGCCACGCGCAAGCGGGTCGGGTTCATGTCGCAGAGTTTTTCGCTGTATGGCGAACTGAGTGTGCAGCAGAACCTCGAGCTGCACGCGCGGCTGTTCGATCTGCCAAAAACCGAGAGTGCACAACGCATCGAGGCATTGATTCAGCGCTTCAATCTGCTTGCGGTCGCCGACCAGCCTTCCGGGGCGTTGCCATTGGGACTGCGCCAACGTCTGTCACTGGCGGTGGCGGTGCTGCACCGCCCGGAAGTGCTGATCCTCGATGAGCCGACTTCCGGCGTCGATCCGGCGGCTCGCGATGACTTCTGGCGACTGTTGATCGAGTTGTCCCGCGAGCAAGGCGTGACGATCTTCCTCTCCACGCACTTCATGAACGAAGCGCAGCGCTGCGACCGCATCTCACTGATGCACGCCGGCAAGGTCCTCGCGTGCGACACCCCGGCGGCGCTGCAACGCCAGTTTGCGGGAGAGACGCTGGAAGCGGCCTTCGTCACCTGCCTGGAACAGGCTCAGGGTGCTCAGGCATCAGCGCCTGTGGCCGAGCCGCAAATGGCGCCGCCGAGCGCTGCGACAACACCAGTGCCCCAGCACGGTTTCAGCCTCGGTCGCCTGTTGGCCGTGGCCAGTCGCGAAGGCAAGGAGCTGCTGCGCGACAAAGTGCGCATGGCGTTCGCCTTGGCCGGGGCGATTTTCATGATGGTGATCTTCGGTTACGGCATCTCGCTGGACGTGGAAAACCTCGCGTTCGCCGTGTACGACCAGGATCAGACACCGCAAAGCCGAGCTTATCTGGAGGCGTTTCGCGGCTCCCGGTACTTCGATGAACAGCCGGCCATTCATGACCCGCAGGAACTGCACCGGCGCCTGCAACGCTCGGAAATCAAACTGGCGCTGGAGATTCCCCCCGGATTCGGCCGCGATCTGTACGCCGGGCGTCAACCCGCCGTGGCGGCGTGGCTGGATGGCGGCATGCCGTTTCGCGCCGAAACCAGCCGTAACTATGTTGAAGCCGTGCACCTGGGCAATCTGCAACAGCTGGCCGAGCAGAGCAGCCCCGCGCTGGCCCATCCGGCGGCCGCTAGTCTGGAAACCCGCTTTCGCTACAACCAGGACGTGGTCAGCGTCAACGCCATCGGCCCCGGGGTCATGGCGCTGATCCTCGCCTTCATTCCGGCGATGCTCACGGCGCTCGGCATCGTCCGCGAAAAGGAGCTGGGGTCGATCACCAATTTCTACGCCACGCCCCTGACCCGTCTGGAGTTTCTGCTGGGCAAACAGGCGCCGTACCTGCTGGTCAGTCTGGTCAACCTCGCAGTGCTGGTGGCGATGAATCGCTGGCTGTTCGGCGTGCCGTTCAAGGGCAGCCTGCTGACGCTGGCATTCGGCGGACTGCTGTATGTGTTGGCCACCACCAGCATGGGCCTGCTGATTTCGGCATTCACCCGCACACAAATCGCCGCGATCCTCGGCACCATGATCATCACCAGCCTGCCGACCATCCAGTTCTCCGGATTGATCGTGCCGCGCTCTTCACTGGAAGGTGCGGCAGCAGTGATGGGCACGCTGTTTCCGGCGGGGCACTTCCTCGACATTGCGGTGGGCACGTTTACCAAAGCGCTGGACTTGCGTCAGCTTTGGCCGCAGTGCCTGGCGCTGTTCGGGTTCTTTGTCGGGTTCACCGGGCTGAGCCTGATCATGCTGAAAAAGCAGGAGGCCTGATGCACAAGTTCGCGCACATCCTGCGCCTGGGACTCAAGGAGCTGACCAGCCTGCGCCATGACAGCGTGTTGCTGCTGTTCCTGTTCTACGCTTTCACCGTTGCGATCTACATGCCCGCCGCCGGTTCGGTGATCGGCGTGCACAACGCCAGCGTGGCCATCGTCGACGAAGACCACAGCGCCCTCTCACGCCAATTGGCCCAGGCCCTGCAGCCGCCGGAATTCCAGACGCCGGTGCTGCTGCCTTATGCGCAACTGGATCAGGTCATGGACAGCGGTCAGTACACCTTCGTGATCAATATTCCGGCGGGCTTTCAAACCGACTTGCTCGCCGCGCGGCAACCGGCGATTCAGGTCAACGTCGATGCCACAGCCATGAGCCAAGCGTTCATGGGCGCCGGCTACATCGGCCGGATCTTCCAGCGCGAATTGCTCGACTATGCCGGTCAGGGCAACGCAGCGGCCAAGGCGCCCGTGCAACTGACTACTCGCGCCCTGTTCAACACCAATCTGGAGGGTGGCTGGTTTCTGGCGGTGATTCAGATCGTCAACAACATCACCATTCTGGCGATCATCCTCACCGGCACTGCGCTGCTGCGCGAACGCGAACACGGCACGCTCGACCATTTACTGGTGCTGCCGCTGACGGCGCTGGAAATCATGCTGGCGAAAATCTGGAGCAACCTGCTGGTGGTGGTGCTGTGCACCTGGCTGTCGCTGGAGGTGGTGGTCAAAGGCGCGTTGGGCGTGCCGTTGGCCGGCTCGATGAGCCTGTTTTTGCTGGTGACCGCGGTTTATCTGTTTGCCAGTACCGCGCTGGGCATCTTTCTGGCGACGCTGGCGCGTTCGACGCCGCAGTTCGGTCTGCTGGCGATTCCGGTGATCATCCCGATGTTGCTGCTGTCCGGCGGCAGCACGCCATTGGACAGCATGCCGCAGTGGCTGCAATGGGTCATGCAGGGCTCGCCGTCCACACACTTTGTCAGCCTCAGCGCCGCGATTCTGTTTCGCGATGCCGGGCTGAGCGTGGTCTGGCCGGACTTGCTGGCGCTGACGGGCATCGGCCTGCTGTTCTTCCTCATCGCGCTGGCACGCTTTCGCAAAAGCCTGGCGTCCTGAACAGCGGCCAGCGTGGTTACTGAATGATCAGGTTGTTGAACAACAGATCTTCAACCACCGGCTTGCCGGTCTCGTCATTCATCACTTGCTGAGTCTGCTTCAGCGCTTCCTGACGCAGCTTCTCCTTGCCTTCGATGCTGCCCATCGCCTCGGTCGTCTGCTGGGTGAACAGCGCCACCAGTTGATTGCGGATCAGCGGCTCGTTGGCCTTGACCAGTTTGGTCGCCTCGTCGCCGGTCACACGCAGCGCCACGTCGGCCTTGTAGACCTTGAGCTTGGGCGTGCCGTCCAGCCCGTAGTTACCCACGAACGGCGGGTTCAGGGTGATGTAGTTGACCTTCGGCGCCTCGCCTTCTTTGGCTTCTTCGGCCAGCGCTGCCACAGGCAGAGACAGGGCCAGCAACAACATGATCCACGCTTTCACAATTCGCTCCTTATCCGGTTTGCGGCCTAGCATAACGACCCGCCGCGCAAGCACAAGCTTATGGCTGACTATCAGGGTCGGGCATGCTCGTTGACCCGTTGACTGACACACCTACACTTATCGGCCATCACTCCCAAAGGAATAGCCCTGATGAAAGCCGTGCTGTGCAAAGCCTTCGGCCCTGCCGAATCGCTGGTGCTGGAAGACGTCGCCAGTCCTGTCGCGAAGAAGAACGAAATCCTGCTGGAGGTGCACGCCGCCGGGGTCAACTTCCCGGACACGCTGATCATCGAGGGCAAGTATCAGTTCAAGCCGCCCTTCCCGTTTTCTCCGGGGGGCGAAGCGGCCGGCGTGGTCAGCGCCGTCGGTGAGAAAGTCAGCCATCTGAAAGTCGGCGACCGGGTCATGGCCCTGACCGGCTGGGGCAGCTTCGCCGAACAGGTCGCCGTGCCGGGCTACAACGTGCTGCCGATCCCGACGTCGATGGATTTCAATACCGCTGCGGCGTTCAGCATGACCTACGGCACTTCGATGCACGCCCTCAAGCAACGCGCGAACCTGCAACCGGGCGAGACCCTGCTGGTGCTCGGCGCTTCCGGCGGCGTTGGTCTGGCGGCGGTGGAAATCGGCAAAGCCATGGGCGCCCGAGTGATTGCCGCCGCCAGCAGCGCGGAAAAACTCGCCGTGGCCAAGGCCGCCGGCGCCGATGAACTGATCAACTACAGCGAAACCAGCCTCAAGGACGAAATCAAACGCCTCACCGACGGCCAGGGCGCCGACGTGATCTACGACCCGGTCGGCGGCGACCTGTTTGACCAGGCCATTCGGGCCATCGCCTGGAACGGCCGCCTGCTGGTGGTCGGCTTCGCCAGCGGGCGCATCCCCGAACTGCCGGTCAACCTCGCCCTGCTCAAGGGCGCGGCAGTGGTCGGCGTGTTCTGGGGCTCCTTCGCCCAGCGCCAGCCGCAGGAAAACGCGGCGAACTTCCAGCAGTTGTTCAGCTGGTTCGCCGAGGGCAAGTTGAAACCGCTGGTGTCGCAGGTGTATCCGCTGAGCAACGCGGCGCAAGCGATCAATGATCTGGGGCAACGCAAGGCTGTGGGCAAGGTGGTGGTGCAGGTGCGCTGAGTTTTTCAGGCCGGTGACTTCCCGCAACCGGCTTGAGCCGCGCACAGCAGCGACGCAGCGTCACCCTCAACGGCGCTGCGTCGCCACCTGTCAAAGCAAATCACGAACCTCCCCCGGCAGAAAACTCATGTATCTACGCATGGGGTTTTCCCGGCAGCCCCTGACGATCATCGGTACGCGCCGGTTCATCTCGGCGATGATCGCCAGTCGCTGCTCATAGGCCAACTGACTCTTGTGGATCACGTTCGAAATGTACGCACGGGTGTAGTCGAACACCTTCGCGTCAACCAACGCGTGCTCTGGCATGTTTCTGAAACCGCCATTGATGACGTGACACTTAACTGACTTCAGCCACTGATTGATGTCGATCGGCTGGTCCAGATCCAGGCGAAAGACTATCGGCGCAACGACCGACTGCTCCGCCGGCCGCTCTCCCGCTACCGTCCAGGGTTTGAATCGCCACTGTGTTACCGCATCTTTGACCACCTCAGCCAGCTCGGGATGAGCACTTTGCACAATGTTGATCCCGCTGACCGAACCATCCGCCTTGACGATGAAGCTGACCCTGACCTCGCCTTCGACCCCGGCTCTGGACAACACCTTGGGGTAAATCGGCATGGGATTGTTTTCGGGTATGAGCAACCCTTCCGCTGCCAGCGCGAGGCTGAAGATCATCAATAAAAGCCCAGCAAAAAACCATCGCATGATCCCGCCCCTTCCCTAGTGAAATGCCTGTTCGGCAACTACAGAAAGGTTACGGAGCAAGGCCCTTTAACTGAATGGCGCAGCTTCGCTTTGCGATGCAGGACATTTCCTGATCTCGGTGGGAATTCTGGCGAGTCCCCTGCGCAAAGGGCTGCAGGTACATTTTCTGACGGACGTTTAGCCGCCGTTTGCACCAGCGAGGTCGCCCGGCAACAGGTGTTCCTGCACTTTATGGCTGCGAGACGGGATCAGTCGCCCGTTCTCATCGAAGCGCAGGACGATCAGCCAGTCGAATACATCATCCGGCCATTTTTCCTGTCCCATCAGCGCTGTCGCGTCGCCACCGAACGCCTTGATCAGCTTATTGATATGGCCGTGATGCCAGGCGATCAGCACCGTCGGCGCCTGATTGCTCTTGCGCAACAAGCCGACCAGTTGATGGAGATCGCCATTGATGTAGGGCTGCTCGATCGGCAGTTTCAAACGCTCGGACAGCGGCGTCAGCGTCAGGCGCGAGCGCGAACTCTCCGGGGTGTCGCCGGCAGCGATCAAGCGCTGGGGGGTGAGCGTCTGGCCGTCGAGTTTCAGCGGATTGAAATAGTCGACGTAGGCGGCCGCACGCTGTTCGCCGCGGGCATTGAGTAGCGATCCCGCATCCGGCTTTTCCGCGTGCCGAATGATCAGCACCGTGGTGTTGCGCAGACCGGAATGGGCCGGATGATCGGTGACGATCAAGAGCAGCATGACAACGGCGATTCCAGCCGCCACCAAAAATCTCGGCACCAACATGCGAACCTTCAGTGACATTTCTTATCTCGGCTGATCAATCGGCTGAACGGGCCGCGAGTCTAAGTCACCCAATGTTGATAAGGGGTGAAAACGCCCTGTTCTTACAGCTGAGCGACAGGTTCGTAAAAGAACATGCGACTTCCAACATTTTCCGCTGTTTTGCCGATGCGAACCGGTGCTATTTTCGGTAACGAAACTGTAACATTCGCATCCGCAGTCAAAACAAGAAATCTGGAGCTCTTGAATGTTTGCTTTCTTTCGACCTGCCGCACATCAGGCTCCATTGCCTGAAGAAAAAATAGACAGTACTTACCGACGCCTGCGCTGGCAGATCTTCGCCGGTATCTTCTTTGGTTACGCCGGTTACTACCTGCTGCGCAAAAACTTCTCGCTGGCCATGCCGTACCTGATCGACGAGGGCTACAGCCGTGGCGATCTGGGTCTGGCGATGTCGGCCATCGCCATTGCCTACGGCCTGTCCAAGTTCCTGATGGGCCTGGTCTCCGACCGTTCCAACCCGCGCTACTTCCTGCCGTTCGGTCTGCTGGTGTCGGCGGGAGTGATGTTCATTTTCGGTTTCGCGCCGTGGGCGACGTCCAGCGTGACCATGATGTTCATCCTGCTGTTCATCAACGGCTGGGCCCAGGGCATGGGCTGGCCGCCGAGCGGTCGCACCATGGTGCACTGGTGGTCGCAGAAGGAACGTGGCGGCGTGGTTTCGGTATGGAACGTGGCGCATAACGTCGGCGGCGGCCTGATCGGCCCGCTGTTCCTGATCGGCATGGGCCTGTTCAATGACTGGCACGCAGCCTTCTACGTTCCGGCAGCGGTGGCGCTGGGCGTGGCGGTGTTTGCCTTCATCACCATGCGCGACACCCCGCAATCGGTCGGCCTGCCGCCGATCGAAAAGTACAAGAACGACTACCCGGAAGGCTACGACGCCAGCCACGAAGACGAATTCAGTGCCAAGGAAATCTTCGTCAAATACGTGCTGCGCAACAAAATGCTCTGGTACATCGCCATGGCCAACGTCTTCGTCTACCTGCTGCGTTACGGCGTACTGGACTGGGCGCCGACCTACCTGAAAGAAGCCAAGCACTTCGACGTCGACAAGACTTCGTGGGCCTACTTCTTCTACGAATGGGCGGGCATTCCGGGCACGCTGCTGTGCGGCTGGATGTCGGACAAGATCTTCCGTGGCAACCGTGGCCTGACCGGCATGGTGTTCATGGCGCTGGTGACCGTTGCGACCCTGGTTTACTGGCTGAATCCGGCCGGCAACCCGACCGTGGACATGATCGCGCTGTTCTCCATCGGCTTCCTGATCTACGGCCCGGTGATGCTGATCGGCCTGCAGGCGCTGGAACTGGCACCGAAGAAAGCCGCCGGTACGGCAGCGGGCTTTACCGGTCTGTTCGGCTATCTGGGTGGTTCGGTCGCGGCAAGTGCGGCGATGGGCTACACCGTTGACCACTTCGGCTGGGACGGTGGTTTCGTGCTGCTGGTGGGCGCTTGCCTGCTGTCGATGGCCTTCCTGGCGCCGACGCTATGGCACAAACAAGTCGCCAGTCAGAGTCGTGAAGCCGTCGCCTGATCGGCTTTTGACTGGCAGCGCTTGAGCCGCGCCTCCAGATTTCGATCCGGCATGGCGTGGCTGCGCAGGGCGTGGGCGGTCTGCTCGACATAATCGCGAGTGGTGCCGTAGCGCCCGCAAGCGCTTTCGAACACCTGACTCAGCACATGATCCGGCAAGTTGCCGGCATAGCTGGGCAGGTGTCGCTCCAAAACAAACCCCAACGCCTGAACCTGGCTACCGTCCTCAAGACGGCAGTTGAGCCAGTGTGGGCGATAGGACGGGAACGGCATCTCGCGTTTCCACAGCGCGTACAGCGCAGCGTCGAGATTTTCTTCCGGCAGCCGATAGGCAAAGCCGCTGCACGAACCGCCGCGATCCAGACCGAACACCAGCCCGGGCATTTCCGGCGTCCCACGGTGCTCGTGCGACCACAGATACAAACCGCGATGATAGCCATGCACTCGCCCGCGCACCCGCTGCACCGCCGAACATTCCGGGCGCCAGATCAGCGACCCGTAGGCGAACAGCCACACCGGCCCGCCCTTGTGGCGCGCCATGGTCGATTGCATGGAAGCGAGAAGTTGTTCGTGAGTGAGCTGCGGCCCCAGATCGAGCCGCGGAGGATAAGCCAGATTCAGAAAAGCAGATTCTATGGCTGTCATGACGGAAGTGTTCGGCCCCGCAAGTATTACAAGATGTAAGCGCAATTCGTTCGATAGAACATATAGCAGTAAATCTAAAACGAAAAGTGCTAAAGGATGTATGACCTGCTCGATAGCGCTAAACCAGGTGTATCAGTCAACGCTATGCGGTTTCATATACCCTAATACCATTGCCGAAATATCTTAAATACCCGAATGAAATATGCATAAGCCTTCGCTTGTTCAGGATTGGTTCAAGAAAGCGCAGGAATCTTCCTACTAAACTGTCGGACTTTCTGTCTTTCCCGTCGCTGAACGCCTACGTATAACGGCCTTCCTCTGGCGCAAGCCATCCCGTTTAACCGAGGCTGCACAATGAAGAAACCAAGGCTTTTGGCCGCATTGCTATTGATTCAAACCGACCAGGCGCTGGCCGAGGATGACACTCAAAAAGACCAGGGCTTCTGGTATGCACAGACCAGTGTCTATACCCGACATTATTCGCCCGACCCCGAACACAATAATCATCAGGACTTGATCGGCATCGAACGCAATCAGGCTTCCGGCTGGGTATTTGGCGGGGCAACTTTCCGTAACTCGTTCCGCCAGCGATCGAATTACGCCTATGCCGGCAAACGCTATGACAGCAGCGAGTATCCGGTGTATCTGAAAGTCACGGGTGGGCTGTTGCAGGGCTATCGCGGTGATTACAAGGACAAGATTCCGTTGAACCGCTACGGCGTTGCGCCGGTGATCATTCCGTCCGTCGGCACTCACTACGGCCCATTGGCCGCCGAGCTGGTGTTTCTCGGCGCCAATGCGGCGATGGTGACGACCGGCGTGCGTTTCTAGGGGCGCGGCTCAATTCGCACGGATCAGGATCGAGGCGCGTAGGCAAATACGTCGGCGCGCATCTGGTGTGCATCCATGCCGGCTTCCACCAGAGCATCCAGCGTGCCGTAGACCATCGCCGGCGAGCCGCTGGCGTAGACGTGCAGGGACTTCAGATCGGCGAAGTCTTCACACACGGCCTGGTGCAACATCCCGCAGCGCCCTTCCCAACCGCACTGGTCGCTGACCACTTTGTGCAGGAACAGATTGGGCAGCTTCAACCATTCGTCCCAATGCTCGATCTCGTAGAAATCTTCCGGACGGCGTACACCCCAATACAGATGCACCGGGTGTTTGAAGCCGTTGGCACGGCAGTGTTCGATCAGACTGTGGATCTGGCCCATGCCGGTACCGGCGGCGATCAGCACCAGCGGCCCGTCGGGCAATTCGGCGAGGTGAGTGTCACCGAACGGCAATTCGACGCGCACCAGCGGGTTGCGCTGCAGTTGCTCGATCAGACTCAGGGCACTGGCTTCGCGGGCCAGTACGTGGATTTCCAGGTCGCGCCCGCCGTGCGGCGCCGAGGCCATGGAGAACGCCGACTTCTCGCCGCTCTCACGCTCGATCATCAGGTACTGCCCGGCGTGATAACGCGGCGGCTTGCCGGCCGGCGCCCGCAGACGCACGCGCCAGGTGTCGCCGCCGACGTCCCGGCATTCGATGACCTGACACGACAGGCTGCGCACCGGCAGTTCTCCCAACGCGAGCACGCCATCCCACAGCAGGATGCAATCTTCCAGCGGCTCGGCTATGCAAGTGTAGAACTCGCCGTGGTCGTGCACCTTGCCGGCCTGTTCGACCCGGCCTTCCACCAGCAACGCCGCACACACATGGCAATTGCCGTTGCGGCAGCTTTGCGGGCAGTCGTAGCCCAGGCGCCGCGCACCATCGAGAATCCGCTCACCGGGCCGTATCTCAAGCACCGCTCCGGAGGGCTGCAGGGTTACACGCATCAATCTATTCCTAACTGATTCCAGATGGCATCGATCCGCTGGGTGACGGCGTCGTCCTTGACGATCACACGGCCCCACTCGCGAGTGGTTTCGCCCGGCCACTTGTGGGTGGCATCCAGGCCCATTTTCGAGCCCAGGCCGGACACCGGCGAGGCGAAGTCGAGGTAGTCGATCGGCGTGTTGTCGATCATCACCGTGTCGCGCTTGGGATCCATGCGCGTGGTGATGGCCCAGATCACGTCGTTCCAGTCCCGGGCGTTGATATCGTCGTCAGTGACGATAACGAACTTGGTGTACATGAACTGTCGCAAAAACGACCAGACACCGAGCATCACGCGCTTGGCATGCCCCGGATACGACTTCTTCATCGTTACCACGGCCATGCGGTACGAGCAGCCTTCGGGCGGCAGGTAGAAGTCGGTGATTTCCGGAAACTGCTTCTGCAGGATCGGCACGAACACTTCGTTCAGCGCCACGCCGAGAATCGCCGGCTCATCCGGCGGACGACCGGTGTAGGTGCTGTGGTAGATCGGCTTGATCCGGTGGGTGATGCGTTCGACGGTGAACACCGGGAAGCTGTCGACTTCGTTGTAGTAACCGGTGTGGTCGCCGTACGGGCCTTCGTCGGCCATTTCGCCCGGATGGATCACACCTTCGAGGATGATCTCGGCAGTGGCCGGCACTTGCAGGTCGTTGCCACGGCATTTGACCAATTCGGTGCGGTTACCGCGCAACAGACCGGCGAAAGCGTATTCGGAGAGGCTGTCCGGCACCGGCGTCACTGCACCGAGAATGGTCGCCGGGTCTGCACCCAGCGCCACAGACACCGGGAACGGCTGACCCGGGTGCTTCTCGCACCACTCACGGAAGTCCAGCGCACCGCCACGGTGGCTGAGCCAGCGCATGATCACCTTGTTGCGGCCGATCACTTGCTGACGGTAGATACCGAGGTTCTGGCGGTCCTTGTTCGGGCCTTTGGTGACGGTCAGGCCCCAGGTGATCAGCGGGCCGACGTCACCGGGCCAGCAGGTCTGCACCGGCAGCATCGCCAGGTCGACGTCGTCGCCTTCGATGACCACTTCCTGGCACACCGCGTCTTTGACGACTTTCGGCGCCATCGAGATGATCTTGCGGAAGATCGGCAGTTTCGACCACGCGTCCTTCAGGCCCTTCGGCGGCTCCGGTTCCTTGAGGAAGGCCAGCAGCTTGCCGATCTCGCGCAGTTCGCTGACCGACTCGGCGCCCATGCCCATGGCCACCCGCTCCGGGGTGCCGAACAGGTTGCCGAGCACCGGAATGTCGTAACCGGTGGGTTTCTCGAACAGCAGCGCCGGGCCCTTGGCCCGCAGTGTGCGGTCGCACACCTCGGTCATCTCCAGCACCGGCGAGACGGGAATCTGGATGCGTTTCAACTCTCCGCGCTGCTCAAGCTGCTGCACGAAATCCCGAAGATCCTTGAATTTCATTGACGATGGCACCCTCAAAATAGGCGTACATCCTACCTGCTATGCAGCCCTGTGGCAGCCTGTCGCTGCTTACTTGGCTGCATTCGTCTGCGCTTTGCCAAGGTTTTCCCGGGCTTGCAGGCCGATAAACAGCGGCTCAAGGATCGGCGCCACAAACCGCGCACCAACTTCGGACAGGTGATTGTCATCGGTGTACAGCGAATACCCACCGAGTTCGGCGTGGCACAGGCCCTTGTCATCACACAGCCGCGGTGCCGGATCGACCACGCGCACCGCCGGATCATTCTGCGCCAACTGCGCGAACAACTGGCTGATGAACACCTGACGCTTGTGGTGCGCCTCGACGGCCAGACCGACGTCATCCACCGGACGATCGAGCATCGCCAGCCGCGTCAGCCGATACGGCGGGCTGAACGCCTGCAACGGCGCCTCTTTCACCAGCCATACGCGATACCCGGCCGCACGCAATTGCGCCACGCGAGTGCGCAGGCCTGCGGCAAAACGCTGCTCGGCCTCGGCGCGATCGTAACGGCCGTCCGGTGTTCTCAGCACATGACCGAGATCGCCCTTGGCGTCGCCGTACAGGTACAGGCTCCAGCGGGCGACCAGCACCACATCGCTGATCGCCTGGGTTTTCAGCCCCTGCTCGACCCGCTTGTTGAAGCGCGCACAGACTCCGTCGTACTCCAATCCATCAACCGGAATGCAACCAGGAGAACTGGCAAGGATCACGTTGACGCCATGGGCCTTGGCACCGTCATCGAACACCGGGATCAGTGCCGTGGCATGGCTGTCGCCCCAGACCAGTGCCCGGGTCGGCAGATCCTTCACGCCGTAATGGCAGAACAGTTTGTCGTCAGGAGTCTTGTCATCCGCCAGACACGCCATCAGCTCCGGTCGCCACTCGCGGCCCTTGGCGTATTGCAGTGCCTGCTCGGACAAGCGCCATGGCAGGCCATCGGTCCAGCGCAAGGCTTGCCCGGCCAGACCGATCAGCAGAATCCCGCAGAAACCAGCCAGCAGAATCTGCCGGCGCCCGGCGAGCAAGCGCCGTTCACGGAACGGTGTTTCGACGAATTTCCACGACAGATAACCCAGCACCAGGGTCAGCAGGATCAACCCGGCCGTATCGAGCGCGCCCGGCTCATCGACGCTGGCGTAGCTGGAGAACACGAACACCGGCCAGTGCCACAGGTACCAGGAATAGGAGATCAGCCCGAGACCAACCATCACCCGACTGCTCAACAATTGGCCCACCAGGGTCTCGCGATGACCGTTGGCCAGAATCAGCAGCACCACGCCCAGTACCGGCAGCAACGCCGTGACACCCGGGAATGGCGTCGATTTGTCATAGGCAAACACCGCCAGCAGGATCAACCCCATGCCGAGCAGGCTCAAGGCCTGGGCAGCCATTGGCTTCAAGCGCCAGGCGTGTTGCGGTGCAACCGCCAGCATCGCCCCGGCGAGCAGTTCCCAGGCGCGCATCGGCAGCAGGAAGAAGGCTTTTTCCGGGTGATGATGGATCGCCCACACACTCAGCCCGAACGACACCAGCAGCACGCCGAACAGTGCCAGCCGCCAGTGTTTCAGGCGACTGGATAGCAACGTCAGCAGCAGCGGGAAGAAGATGTAGAACTGCTCCTCCACCGCCAGCGACCAAGTGTGCAACAACGGTTTGAGGTCGGAGGCGACATCAAAGTAGCCGTCCTGACGCATGAACAGGAGGTTCGAGACGAACGTCACCTGATACCGCACCGAGCGCCCCAGTTCTTCGTAATCCTTGGGCGCCAGCAGGAACCAGCCCACCGCCAGCACCGCAATGATCATCGCAAACAGCGCCGGCAGGATGCGCCGGGCGCGCCGCGCCCAGAACTCGACGAAGCTGAAACGCCCCGCCTGACGCTGATTCCAGATGATCGAGGTGATGAGGTAGCCGGAAATCACGAAGAACACGTCCACGCCGACAAAACCGCCGGTAAACCCCGGGACGCCAAAATGGAACAGCACCACGGCGATCACTGCGACTGCCCGCAAGCCGTCGATATCCCTTCGATAAGCGAGTGTGCTCATAAAATCTTTAATGCCAATCAGGTGGTTGTTTTTTGTACAGCTTGAGCTTGAATAACGGAGGCTCGCGAGCGCTGTTTGTTCAGTTACCCGATCACAGACCTTACCAGACCAAGAACCTCCCATTGCCGGATCAAATTTCATGCAAAAAAAAGGCGCCCCTTAGGGGACGCCTTTTTATCGGTTCAACCGGCGATGTTACTTGCGCTTCATCGACAGGAAGAACTCGTCGTTGGTCTTGGTCGTTTTCAGCTTGTCGACCAGGAACTCGATGGCAGCCACTTCGTCCATCGGGTGCAGCAGCTTGCGCAGGATCCACATGCGCTGCAGTTCGTCGTCGGCCGTCAGCAACTCTTCGCGGCGGGTGCCGGAGCGGTTGATGTTGATGGCCGGGAAGACGCGCTTTTCCGCAATCTTGCGGTCCAGCGGCAGCTCCATGTTGCCGGTACCCTTGAACTCTTCGTAGATCACTTCGTCCATCTTCGAGCCGGTTTCAACCAGCGCGGTGGCGATAATGGTCAGCGAGCCGCCTTCTTCGATGTTGCGCGCAGCACCGAAGAAACGCTTCGGTTTCTCCAGGGCGTGGGCGTCAACACCACCGGTCAGCACCTTGCCGGAGCTCGGGATCACGGTGTTGTAGGCACGGGCCAGACGGGTGATGGAGTCGAGCAGGATCACCACGTCCTTCTTGTGTTCGACCAGGCGCTTGGCCTTCTCGATCACCATTTCGGCAACCTGCACGTGACGGGTCGGCGGCTCGTCGAAGGTCGAGGCAACCACTTCGCCACGCACGGTGCGCTGCATTTCGGTCACTTCTTCCGGACGTTCGTCGATCAACAGCACGATCAGGTGAACTTCAGGATTGTTACGGGCGATGTTCGCGGCGATGTTCTGCAGCATGATCGTTTTACCGGCTTTCGGCGGTGCAACGATCAGACCACGCTGGCCTTTGCCGATCGGGGCGCACAGGTCGATCACACGACCGGTCAGGTCTTCGGTGGAACCGTTACCGGCTTCCATCTTCATGCGCACGGTCGGGAACAGCGGGGTCAGGTTCTCGAAGAGAATCTTGTTCTTCGCGTTCTCCGGACGATCGAAGTTGATCGTGTCGACCTTGAGCAGAGCGAAGTAACGCTCGCCTTCCTTCGGAGGGCGGATCTTGCCAACGATGGTGTCACCGGTGCGCAAGTTGAAACGACGGATCTGGCTCGGCGAGACGTAGATATCGTCCGGGCCGGCGAGGTAGGAAGCGTCAGCGGAGCGCAGGAAGCCGAAGCCGTCCTGGAGAATCTCCAGCACGCCATCACCGGAGATTTCCTCGCCGCTTTTCGCGTGCTTTTTCAGCAGGGAGAAAATCACGTCCTGCTTGCGCGAACGGGCCATATTTTCTATGCCCATCTGTTCGGCCAATTCGAGCAGTTCGGTAATCGGCTTTTGCTTGAGTTCAGTCAGATTCATATAGGAATGACGTAATCATTTATGGAGGGGGGAAATTAAGCTTTTGGCTTAATGAGGCCGCGCCGCGGAGAAGGCGACAGGATCGCGAACTTGTTCGAAAAGGAGTGCGTCGGCGACGGCTAGCAGGGGGCAGTGGAGAAACCAGTGCGGGGCCGAATGTACCACCTGAATTTCGGAGCGTCTAGCCCTGAATACGCAAAAAGCCCCGCAATTTGCGGGGCTTTTTCAGGGCACTTTGCAGCGACGCTTAGATGTTGGCGTCGAGGAAAGCAGCCAGTTGCGACTTCGACAGAGCGCCGACCTTGGTCGCTGCCACTTCACCGTTCTTGAACAGCATCAGCGTCGGGATACCACGCACGCCGTGCTTGGCCGGGGTTTCCTGGTTTTCGTCGATGTTCAGTTTGGCGACGGTCAGCTTGCCTTTGTAAGTCTCGGCAATCTCGTCCAGAACCGGAGCGATCATTTTGCAAGGGCCGCACCATTCAGCCCAGTAGTCGACCAGTACAGCGCCTTCGGCCTTGAGTACGTCGGCTTCGAAGCTGGCGTCGCTAACGTGTTTGATAAGATCGCTGCTCATGGAATTCTCCAGGTTGTAAGCAAAAAAACGTGGCCCATCATATCCGCCCTTCCCTTGTTCAGGAAGCCGCAGATGATTGAGTCTTGCTATGGCGGCCCATGAGTCTGGGTATAGCTCAAGTCACGCGGTGGCGGGGGCGATGAAGGCGATCCCGGTGCGCAGTGCCGCGTTGCGCACGTGCTCCTGCATGGCTTTCTGGGCGGCGGCAGACGCCCGGCGGGCCAGGGCACGAAGGATCTTGCGGTGCTCCTGCCAGGTTTCCATCGCCCGTTCGGCGCGGATGAACGGTAGTTTCTGACTCTCGAGGAAGATTTCGGCGCTGGCGGTGAGGATGCTCAGCATCGCCTGATTGCCGCTGGCCAGCAGAATGCGCCGGTGGAATTCGAAGTCGAGTTTCGCCGCGGCCTCGAAGTCCCCAGCCTTCAATTGCTCGCGCATCGCCGCAACGTTGTCCTCCAGCGCATCCAGATCGAACGTGCTCAAGGTCACCGCCGCCAACCCGGCGGCAAAACCCTCCAGTGCATAGCGCAACTGAAAGATATCCAGCGGCGAAGCCTGCGCCGCGAACGGCCAGCCCGGGGCATTTTCACCGTGCCCAAGTTCCACCGGCGCCTGCACGAACACGCCTTTGCCCGGCTGGATGCTGATCACGCCCAGCGCACTGAGCGACGACAGCGCCTCACGCAACGACGCGCGGCTGACCCCCAGTTGCACCGCCAAGTCCCGTTGCGACGGCAACGCATCGCCCGCGCCGAAACCCTGTTCGGTGATCAGTTTGCGGATCGCTTGCAGCGCCACTTCGGGTACCGCACGGGAAATCGAGTTCATGGTTTTTCAGACGAGCCAGGCCAAGGTGCGGCTAGTTGTAAAGCTATTCGCCGGATCCGGCAAGTCGTGCCCCAGCGGGGTTCGGCGTCCGCTGTCGATGCGCTATCGAGGTGCGAAAAACCACTTGACTGTTCAGACCAGTAAGACCGAACAAACCCGGCAAACCCGCGGCCTGCCGGGGATAAATCCGGGTATTGGCACGGCGCGTGCTCTGTCCGATCGCAGAAAACACTTCCCGCCGATCCGGAGATTTGCCATGAGCCTGCGTTACAGCGCCCTCCTCACCGCCCTGTTTGCCAGCCTGCTGCTGAGCCAGGCCCCCGCCCACGCCGACGGTCTGGACGACGTGGTCAAACGCGGCACGCTGAAAGTCGCGGTGCCCCAGGACTTCCCGCCGTTCGGCTCGGTCGGCCCGGACATGAAACCCCGTGGCCTGGACATCGACACGGCAAAGCTGCTGGCCGACCAACTCAAAGTCAAACTTGAACTGACCCCGGTCAACAGCACCAACCGCATCCCGTTCCTGACCACCGGCAAGGTCGACCTGGTGATCTCCAGCCTGGGCAAGAACCCGGAGCGCGAGAAAGTCATCGACTTCTCCAACGCCTACGCGCCGTTCTACCTCGCCGTGTTCGGCCCGCCGGACGCGGCAATCAGCAGCCTCGACGACCTCAAAGGCAAGACCATCAGCGTCACTCGTGGCGCTATCGAAGACATTGAGCTGACCAAGGTCGCCCCCGAAGGCGTGACCATCAAGCGTTTCGAAGATAACAACTCGACCATCGCCGCCTACCTCGCCGGGCAAGTCGACCTGATCGCCAGCGGCAACGTGGTGATGGTCGCCATCAGCGAGAAGAACCCGAAACGCGTACCGGCGCTGAAAGTGAAGCTCAAGGATTCGCCGGTCTACGTTGGCGTGAACAAGAACGAGCCAGCGCTGCTGGGCAAGGTCAACGAGATCCTCGCCACCGCCAAGGCTGACGGCGCGCTGGAGAAAAACTCGCAGACCTGGCTCAAAGAGCCGCTGCCGGCCGATCTCTGATCGATCACGCGGGAGACAATTGATGGCATATCAGTTCGATTTCATGCCGGTGCTGCAAAACACCGATCTGTTGCTGCGCGGCGCACTCTTCACCCTGGAACTGACGGCGATTGGCGCGCTGTTCGGGGTCGGCGTGGGCATTGTCGGCGCGCTGGTGCGAGCGTGGAACATCCGCCCGTTCTCGGCAATCTTCGGCGTCTACGTCGAGTTGATCCGCAACACGCCATTCCTGGTGCAACTGTTCTTCATCTTCTTCGGCCTGCCCTCGCTCGGGGTGCAGATTTCCGAGTGGCAGGCGGCGGTGCTGGCGATGGTGATCAACCTCGGTGCGTATTCGACCGAGATCATCCGCGCCGGCATCCAGGCGATGCCGCGCGGACAACTGGAGGCCGCTGCGGCACTGGCAATGAGCCGTTTCGAGGCGTTCCGTCATGTGATCCTGCTGCCGGCGCTGGGCAAGGTCTGGCCGGCCCTGAGCAGCCAGATCATCATCGTCATGCTCGGCTCGGCGGTGTGTTCGCAAATCGCCACCGAGGAGCTGAGCTTCGCCGCCAACTTCATTCAGTCGCGCAATTTCCGCGCCTTTGAAACCTATGCGCTGACCACGCTGATCTACCTGTGCATGGCGCTGCTGATCCGCCAACTGCTGAACTGGGTCGGCCGCCGCTATATCGCGAGGAGCAGCCGATGAGCGACTTCACCTTCTGGGACATCCTGCGCAACCTGCTCACCGGCCTGCAATGGACGCTGGCGCTGTCGCTGGTAGCGTTCATCGGTGGCGGCCTCGTCGGGCTGCTGATTCTGGTGATGCGCATTTCGAAAAACCGCTTGCCGAGCAACATTGCCCGCACCTGGATCGAGCTGTTCCAGGGCACACCGTTGCTGATGCAACTGTTTCTGGTGTTCTTCGGCGTGGCGCTGGCCGGGATCGAAATCTCGCCGTGGATGGCCGCGGCGATTGCCTTGACGCTGTTTACCAGTGCGTACCTGGCGGAGATCTGGCGCGGGTGCGTCGAAGCGATTCCCAATGGTCAGTGGGAAGCCTCGTCGAGCCTGGCGCTGAATCCACTGGAGCAGTTGTGCTACGTGATCCTGCCGCAGGCGCTGCGCATCGCCGTGGCGCCGACCGTGGGCTTCTCGGTGCAAGTGGTCAAAGGCACTGCGGTGACCTCGATCATCGGTTTCACCGAGCTGACCAAGACCGGCGGCATGCTCGCCAACGCCACCTTCGAACCGTTCATGGTCTATGGCCTCGTCGCCCTCGGCTACTTCCTGCTCTGCTACCCCTTGTCGCTCAGTGCGCGCTACCTGGAAAGGAGACTGCATGCCTCTGCTTAGAATTTCCGCCCTGCATAAATACTACGGCGATCACCACGTGCTCAAAGGCATCGACCTGAGTGTCGAGGAAGGCCAGGTGGTGGCAATCATCGGCCGCAGCGGCTCGGGCAAATCCACCCTGCTGCGCACCCTCAATGGCCTGGAGTCGATCAACGACGGGGTGATCGAAGTCGACGGCGAATACCTCGACGCCGCCCGCGCCGACCTGCGCAGTCTGCGACAGAAAGTCGGCATGGTGTTTCAGCAGTTCAACCTGTTCCCGCACCTGACCGTCGGCGAAAACGTGATGCTCGCGCCGCAGGTGGTGCAGAAAGTGCCAAAGGCCAAGGCTGCGGAGCTGGCGCGCAAAATGCTCGAACGCGTGGGCCTTGGAGAGAAATTCGACGCCTTCCCGGATCGCTTGTCTGGTGGTCAGCAACAGCGCGTGGCGATTGCGCGGGCACTGGCGATGTCGCCGAAAGTGTTGCTGTGCGACGAAATCACCTCGGCGCTGGACCCGGAACTGGTCAACGAAGTGCTCGCTGTGGTGCGCCAACTGGCCAAGGAAGGCATGACGCTGATCATGGTCACCCACGAAATGCGCTTCGCCCGCGAGGTCGGCGACAAACTGGTGTTCATGCACCATGGCAAGGTGCATGAGGTGGGGGATCCGAAGGTGTTGTTCGCCCATCCGCAGACGGCAGAGCTGGCGAATTTCATTGGTACCGTTGAAGCCGCCAACTGATCCTGCACATCCTCTGTGGCGAGGGAGCTTGCTCCCGCTCGGCTGCGCAGCAGTCGTGAAACCCGCCGAGCGCGATTTACCTGAATATCAAGGTGAATGGCTTCAGGGCCGCTTCGCAGCCCAGCGGGAGCAAGCTCCCTCGCCACAGAAGCTGTGTTGGATCAACGGTTTGAGCCATGCGCGTTGGCGCCAGCGTTTGATCGTGGCACGATGGCGGGGTTATCGACCGAGACCCCCAGACCATGCCGCAATCCAAAGCCAAGAATCTGTCCCTGATCGCCGCAATCGACCTGGGCTCCAACAGCTTCCACATGGTCGTGGCCAAGGCCCAGAACGGTGAAATCCGTATCCTGGAGCGCCTCGGAGAGAAAGTGCAGCTCGCCGCCGGTATCGACGATGAGCGCCATCTCAACGAAGAATCGATGCAGCGTGGCCTCGACTGCCTCAAGCGTTTCGCCCAACTGATCAACGGCATGCCGCTGGGCGCCGTGCGGATCGTCGGCACCAACGCCCTGCGCGAAGCGCGCAATCGCCTGGAATTCATCCACCGCGCCGAAGAAATCCTCGGCCACCCGGTGGAAGTCATCTCCGGCCGTGAAGAAGCGCGGCTGATTTATCTGGGCGTTTCGCACACCCTCGCCGACACCCCGGGCAAGCGCCTGGTGGCCGACATCGGCGGCGGCAGTACCGAATTCATCATCGGTCAGCGTTTTGAACCGCTGCTGCGCGAAAGCCTGCAAATGGGCTGCGTCAGCTTCACCCAGCGTTACTTCAAGGACGGCAAGATCACCCCGGCCCGTTACGCCCAGGCGTACACCGCGGCGCGGCTGGAGATCATGAGCATCGAACACGCCCTGCATCGCCTGACCTGGGATGAAGCCATCGGCTCCTCGGGCACCATCCGCGCCATCGGTCTGGCGCTGAAGGCCGGCGGGCATGGCACCGGCGAAGTGAATGCCGAAGGCCTGGCGTGGCTCAAGCGCCGACTGTTCAAACTGGGTGACGTCGACAAGATCGACTTCGAAGGCATCAAGCCTGACCGCCGGGCGATCTTCCCCGCAGGTCTGGCAATTCTCGAAGCGATCTTCGACGCCCTCGAACTGCAACGTATGGATCACTGCGAAGGCGCGCTGCGTGAAGGCGTGCTCTACGACTTGCTCGGCCGCCATCACCACGAAGACGTGCGCGAACGCACCCTGACTTCGCTGATGGAGCGTTACCATGTCGACCTGGAACAGGCCGCGCGGGTAGAACGCAAAGCCCTGCACGCTTTCGATCAGGTCGCCAAAGACTGGGAACTGGACGACGGCATCTGGCGTGAACTGCTGGGCTGGGCGGCGAAAGTCCACGAAGTCGGCCTGGACATCGCGCACTACCACTACCACAAGCACGGCGCCTACCTGATCGAGCACTCGGATCTGGCCGGGTTCTCCCGCGAGGACCAGCAAATGCTCGCGCTGCTGGTGCGCGGCCATCGCCGCAACATCCCCAAGGACAAGTTCGCCGAATTCGGTGACGACGGCGACAAGCTGATCCGCCTCTGTGTGCTGCTGCGCTTCGCGATCCTGTTCCACCACATCCGTGGCACCCAGGCGATGCCGCAAGTGACGCTGCATGCCAAGGGCGACAACCTCGACGTGGAGTTCCCGGAGAACTGGCTGGATGAGAATCAGCTGACTCAGGCCGACTTTGGTCTCGAAGCCGACTGGCTGACGCGGGTTGGCATCGTCCTCACCGTGCACTGATCACCCTGTGGTGAGGGGATTTATCCCCGATGGACTGCGGAGCAGTCCCAGCATTCTTGGCGAAAAAGACCGGGGCCGCTTCGCGCCCATCGGGGATAAATCCCCTCACCACGAATGAATGCATGCAGGTACAAAAAAGGCGATCCCGAGGGATCGCCTTTTTTATTGCGCTTGCGGCTTAGCTGCTCACCGGCAGAATCGGGCTGCCCAGCCGCTCCAGCAACGTCGCCTGCGCACTGCGCGGGTTCTGGTTGCCGGTTGGCGTGTTGCGGATGTAACGGCCATCCGACTGCAGACTCCAGCTGTGGGTGTTGTCGGTCAGGTACAGCTCCAGCTCTTTCTTCACGCGGGTCAGCAGCTTCTTGCCTTCCACCGGGAAGCAAGTCTCGACGCGCTTGTCGAGGTTGCGCTCCATCCAGTCGGCGCTGGAGAGGAACATCTGCTCCTCGCCACCGTTGAGGAAGTAGAACACCCGGGTGTGCTCGAGGAAGCGACCGATGATCGAGCGCACATGGATGTTGTGCGAAACCCCGGCGATGCCAGGACGCAGGCAGCACATGCCACGCACCACCAGATCGATGCGCACGCCGGACTGGCTGGCCTTGTACAGCGCGCGGATGATCTTCGGATCGGTCAGCGAGTTGAACTTGGCGATGATGTGCGCCGGTTTGCCATCGAGGGCGAACTGGGTCTCCCGGGCAATCATGTCGAGCATGCCCTTCTTCAGGGTGAACGGCGCATGCAGCAGCTTCTTCATGCGCAGGGTTTTACCCATGCCGATCAACTGGCTGAACAGTTTGCCGACGTCTTCGCAAAGCGCGTCATCGGAGGTCAGCAGGCTGTAGTCGGTGTACAGACGGGCGTTGCCGGCGTGGTAGTTACCGGTGCCGAGGTGCGCGTAACGCACGATCTCGCCGGCCTCGCGACGCAGGATCAGCATCATCTTGGCGTGGGTCTTGAAGCCGACCACACCGTAAATCACCACCGCACCGGCCGCTTGCAGACGGCTGGCCAGTTGCAGGTTGGACTCTTCGTCGAAGCGTGCGCGCAGTTCGATGACCGCGGTCACTTCCTTGCCGTTACGCGCGGCGTCCACCAGCGCATCGACGATTTCCGAGTTGGCGCCGGAGCGGTACAGGGTCTGGCGCACGGCCAATACATGCGGGTCTTTCGCTGCCTGACGCAACAGGTCGACCACCGGGGTGAACGACTCGAACGGGTGCAGCAGCAGGATGTCCTGTTTGCTGACGACGCTGAAAATGTTCTCGCTGTTCTGCAGCAGTTTCGGAATCTGCGGGGTGAACGGCGTGTATTGCAGCTCCGGGTGGCTGTCCAGACCGGTGATGCTGAACAGACGGGTCAGGTTGACCGGACCGTTGACCTGATACAGCTCGGTCTCGCTCAGGTTGAACTGCTTGAGCAGGTAGTCCGACAGGTGTTTCGGGCAGGTGTCGGCGACTTCCAGACGCACCGCATCACCGTAGCGCCGCGAGAACAGCTCGCCACGCAGGGCGCGCGCCAGGTCTTCGACGTCTTCGGAGTCGAGCGCCAGGTCGGCGTTTCGGGTCAGGCGGAACTGGTAGCAGCCCTTGACCTTCATGCCCTGGAACAGGTCATCGGCGTGGGCGTGGATCATCGACGACAGGAACACATAGTTGTCGCCCGGGCCGCCGACTTCTTCCGGAACCTTGATGATCCGTGGCAGCAGACGCGGTGCCGGGATGATCGCCAGACCGGAATCGCGACCGAAGGCGTCGATGCCTTCCAGTTCGACGATGAAGTTCAGGCTCTTGTTCACCAGCAACGGGAACGGGTGCGTCGGGTCGAGGCCGATCGGGGTGATGATCGGTGCGATCTCATCGCGGAAGTAGCGGCGCACCCAGGTCTTGATCTTGGTCGTCCAGTGACGGCGACGGATGAAGCGCACCTGATGCTTTTCCAGCTCCGGCAGCAGGATGTCATTGAGGATCGCGTACTGGCGGTCAACGTGACCGTGCACCAGCTCGCTGATCCGCGCCAGCGCCTGATGCGGTTGCAGACCGTCGGCACCGGCCTGTTCGCGGGCGAAGGTGATCTGCTTCTTCAGGCCGGCGACGCGGATCTCGAAGAATTCGTCGAGGTTGCTGGAGAAGATCAGCAGGAACTTCAGCCGCTCCAGCAACGGATAGGACTCGTCCAGCGCCTGTTCCAGCACGCGGATGTTGAACTGCAGTTGCGAGAGCTCGCGGTGGATGTACAGGCTGCTGTCATCCAGCCCCGGGATCGCAATCACTGGCGCCGCCGCGACGGGTTCGGTGACCGGCGCGGGTGGCGCAGGCTCCAGTTCCGGCGGGGTTTCGGTGATTTGCTCCACCACCGGTTGAGCTTCTTTTACTGCAGTTTCAGTGAGTCCTTCGGTATTCATCGAATGTTCCTGGGAGGGCTATTTCTGCTCTCGTAACAATTGAGCGGCACGGACAGCAAAGTAAGTCAGGATGCCATCAGCGCCGGCACGTTTAAAGGCGGTCAGTGATTCGACAATCACCGCCTCGCTCAACCAGCCATTCTGGATCGCCGCCATGTGCATGGCGTATTCGCCGCTAACCTGATAGACGAAGGTCGGCACCTTGAAGGCATCTTTTACCCGGAAAAGAATGTCCAGGTACGGCATGCCGGGTTTGACCATGACCATGTCCGCGCCTTCAGACAAGTCCGCACCGACTTCGTGCAGCGCTTCGTCGCTGTTGGCCGGGTCCATCTGATAGGAGGCCTTGTTGGCCTTGCCCAGATTCGCTGCCGAACCCACGGCATCACGGAACGGCCCGTAGTAGGCGCTGGCGTACTTGGCCGAGTAGGCCATGATCCGCACGTTGACGTGACCGGCCAGCTCCAGCGCCTCGCGGATCGCCTGGATGCGACCGTCCATCATGTCCGACGGCGCCACGACCTGAGCGCCGGCTTCGGCGTGGGACAGTGCCTGCTTGACCAGTGCGTCGACGGTGATGTCGTTCTGCACGTAGCCTTCTTCATCGAGAATGCCGTCCTGCCCGTGGGTGGTGAACGGATCAAGGGCGACGTCAGTGATCACGCCCAATTCCGGGAAACGCTCACGCAATGCGCGAGTGGCGCGCTGGGCAATGCCCTGCGGGTTCCAGGCTTCGGCAGCGTCGAGGGATTTCAATTCGGTTGGCGTGACCGGGAACAGCGCCAGCGCCGGGATCCCCAGTTCGACCCATTGCGCCGCCTCTTCAAGCAGCAGATCGATGGTCAGGCGTTCGACACCGGGCATCGAGGCCACGGCTTCGCGACGGTTTTCACCCTCAAGCACGAACACCGGCAGGATCAGGTCATCGACCGTCAGCACGTTTTCCCGTACCAGCCGGCGCGAAAAATCATCACGACGGTTGCGGCGCAAACGCGTGGCTGGGAACAAACGGTTGGCAGGGGTAAAGCTCACGGCAGACTCCTGAGCCCGCGCAAACGGGCGAGCGTGACAGTTATAAGCGGCCATTATGACCAACAGATTACAGTTGTGCGCACCCCGTGACATGTAGCCGCATTCCATTGTCAGCGTAGGAATTGTTCACGTCGAGACACATTTCGACACTTTCCTGAATGTGTCCGAAGGGTTAGGCTGCGCGTTCATTTCGCCAGCACCCAGACAATGCTCCAACAATTTCTGCATGACTTCGGCTACTTTGCCTTGTTCCTCGGCACGTTCTTCGAAGGCGAAACCATCCTGGTGCTCGCAGGCTTCCTCGCGTTCCGTGGATACATGGACATCAACCTGGTGGTGGTCGTGGCGTTCTTCGGCAGTTATGCCGGCGATCAGCTGTGGTACTTCCTGGGGCGCAAGCACGGGCGCAAATTGCTGGCGCGCAAACCGCGCTGGCAGATGATGGGCGACCGCGCGCTGGAACACATCCGCAAGCACCCGGACATCTGGGTCCTGAGCTTCCGCTTCGTCTATGGCCTGCGCACGGTGATGCCGGTGGCGATCGGCCTGTCGGGGTATCCGCCGGGACGTTATCTGCTGCTCAACGGCATCGGTGCGGCAATCTGGGCCACCGCCCTCGCGGCCGCTGCCTACCACTTCGGCGCGGTGCTCGAAGGCATGCTCGGCAGCATCAAGAAGTACGAACTGTGGGTCCTCGGCGCGCTGTTGGTACTGGGTGTCGGCCTGTGGCTGCGTCGCCGCTTCAAGAATGCGCGCCTGGCCAAGCAGGTTTACGCCGACGAGCAAGCCGCAAAAGCGGCGCACCTGCTTCAAGCGGAGCAAACCAAACCCGCCGAACCTAAGACGCCAGCCGAGTAACGCGCTGGCGACAGCCATACAGCCCGATGCCGCTGAGCAGGCTGTAACCGAGCAAACCAGCCCAGGCCAACGGGCTGGCCGGCCATAGCCCGAGCAGCGGCGCCAGCCACACCAGCGGCAGGTTCGACGCCAGCCGCAGCAGCTCGACCGACAACGCCCATGGGCGACTCTCCAGCGCCACCCCCAGCACAAACAAACCCCACGCCACCGCGCCCCAACCCAGCACCAACGCGGCGATCGGCAGATGCTGCGCCTGCCCCATCAGGTAACTGCCCAGCGCGATATAGACGCAGAACTGCAACACCACATACCACTGGCGGCGGCTGTCGAGCGGCACTTCGAATTTGCGGAAGCGGCTCAGGTCCGGCTTGTTCAGCGGGTACTTGGCCGCGACATCCGCCGGACGCCAGCCAGTGCGCATGAACCAGATTCGCAGCTTGTCCCACGGACGTTCGGCGCGACGAGCGTCGTCCCACAGCTGCGCATAAAACTGCACGTTGGCCCACAGCGGATTCCAGCTCGCCAGCGGCGTGGTCACACCGAATATCACTGGCTCGTTATCGTCCTCTTCCTGGAACGTGCCGAACAGCCGATCCCAAAGAATGAACACCCCGCCGTAGTTGCGATCCATGTAGAGAGCGTTCTGTGCATGGTGGGCCCGATGATTGGATGGCGTAACGAAGAACCACTCGAACCCGCCGAGCTTGGGAATGTGCCGGGTGTGCACCCAGAACTGATACAGCAGATTCATCGCCGCGACGCTGACAAATACCAGCAGCGGCACGCCGAGCACGGCCATCGGCAAATAGAAGATCCAGCCCAGCAGAAACCCGGTACTGGTCTGGCGCAACGCCGTGGAGAGGTTGTATTCCTCGCTCTGGTGATGCACCGAGTGCGCGGCCCAGAGAATGTTGCGCTCGTGGCCCAACCGGTGCAGCCAGTAATAGCAGAAGTCATAGAAGACGAAGGCCAACGCCCAGACCCAGAGGCTGTCCGCCGACAACCTGATCAGCGCCAGATGATCCAGGGCAAACGCATACGTCAGCAGCCCAACCCCCTTGGTCAGCAGGCCGGTGGTGGTCGACAACACCCCGGCGCTGAGGCTGTTGACCGAGTCCGCGAGGCGATAGTGGCTGGTCCCGCGCCAGCGATCGGCAAGCAGTTCGGCGGCCATCAGCACGAAGAAAAACGGCACTGCATACAGAATGAAGTCCATGGCGCGCCCCGCTCGGATTCTATGGACAGATCCTAGGTGTAGCCGTCCTTTCCCCCTATGGCAACGCGCGACAATTTAGTGGACATTTAGCGCCATGAACCTGGAGAGAAACCCATGAGCAAAAAAGTTGCAGTGATCCTGTCCGGCAGCGGCGTGTACGACGGCGCCGAGATCCACGAGAGCGTCATCACCCTGCTGCGCCTGGATCAACGTGGCGCGCAGGTGCAATGCTTCGCCCCGAACATCGCGCAATTGCATGTAATCAATCACCTGACCGGTGAAGAAATGCCCGAGACGCGCAACGTGCTGGTCGAGTCGGCGCGCATTGCCCGCGGCAACATCAAGGACATCCGCGAGGCCAACGTCGATGACTTCGACGCGCTGATCGTGCCTGGCGGTTTTGGTGCGGCGAAGAACCTCTCGAATTTCGCCGTCGAAGGCGCCGGCTGCAGCGTGCAGCCGCAAGTGCTGGAACTGGCCGAAGCGTTCGCCGAAGCGGGTAAACCGGTAGGCCTGATGTGCATCTCGCCGGCACTGGCGGCAAAGATCTACGGCCCGGGCGTGACCTGCACCATCGGCAACGATACCGACACCGCCACCGCGATGAACAAGATGGGCGCCACCCACGAAGACTGCGCGGTGACCGACATCATCGAAGACAAGGCACGCAAACTGGTGACGACCCCGGCTTACATGCTGGCGCAGAACATCAGTGAAGCGGCTTCGGGGATCAACAAACTGGTGGACCGGGTGCTCGAACTGACCCACGAAAACGATGTTTGATCTCTGACTGCATGCAGAGCGAAATGTGGGAGCGGGCTTGCTCGCGAAAGCGGTGTGTCATTCCAATCAATGTTGTCTGATACGACGCCTTCGCGAGCAAGCCCGCTCCCACATGGGATTTGTGTTTGGCTCAGGGTTTGCGGATCAGCCGCGTGAGGATGCGGTCCAGCGCATTGGCAAACGCCTGCTTCTCGCGCTCGCCGAACGGTGCCGGGCCGCCGCTGATCTGGCCCTGTTCGCGCAGGTCGGTGAACAGGTTGCGCACCGCCAGGCGCTCGCCCATGTTCTGTGCGTCGAACTCCTTGCCGCGCGGATCCAGCGCCGCCACGCCTTTCTTCACCAGACGATCGGCCAGCGGAATATCGCTGCAGATCACCAGCTCTCCGGGCACGGCGTGCTCGACCAGATAATCGTCCGCCGCATCCGGGCCGCTGGGCACCACGATCAGTTTGACGATGGCCAGCCCCGGTTTGGTCTGCGGCTGCCCGGCCACCAGCACCACTTCGAACTGGCGCTTGAGGGCGAACTTCACCACCAGATCCTTGGCGGCCCGGGGGCAGGCGTCGGCATCGATCCATACACGCATCTTCTTTTCCTCTCTTAAAAGCATCGCGGGCAAGCCACGCTCCCACAAGGTTAACGCTAATCCTGTGGGAGCGTGGCTTGCCCGCGAATGTGAGCGCCAGCGAATGCTTTTTAAGCGACGACCCGCCGCTTCTCGACCATCCGGCTACGCCCGTACAACACGACAATCGCCAGAATCGCCAGCGCCTGCGCCGTCAGCGAATAGGCATCGGCATGAATCCCCAGCCAGTCGAATTCAAAGAACGCCACTGGCCGCGTGCCAAAGATCCCGGCTTCCTGCAGCGCTTTCACACCATGCCCGGCAAACACCACCGACAGCGCACAGAGCAGACCGGCGTTGATGCTGAAGAACAACGTCAGCGGCAGTTTCGCCGAGCCACGCAGGATCACCCAGGCCAGACCGATCAGCAGCACCAGCGCCGTCGCACCACCGGCCAGCACCGCGTCGTGCCCGGCGGGGCCGGCCTGCAGCCACAGGGTTTCGTAGAACAGGATCACTTCGAACAACTCGCGGTACACCGAGAAGAACGCGAGGATCGCGAAGCCGAAGCGCCCGCCGCCGCCCACCAGACTCTGCTTGATGTAATCCTGCCAGGCCGCCGCGTGGCGCCGGTCGTGCATCCACACGCCGAGCCACAGCACCATGACGCTGGCGAACAGCGCCGTCGCGCCCTCAAGCAGTTCACGCTGCGAACCGCTGACGTCGATCACATACGCCGCCAGCGCCCAGGTACCGAGGCCGGCGAGCAGCGCCAGGCCCCAACCGATGTTGACGCTGCGCACTGCCGACTGCTGGCCGGTATTGCGCAGGAACGCGAGGATCGCCGCCAGCACCAGAATCGCTTCGAGGCCTTCACGCAGCAGAATCAGCAGGCCGGAAATGAAGCTCAGCGACCAGCTCAGGCCATCGCTGCCGAGCAGTTCGGCGGACTCTTTCAATTTGCCCTTGGCCGCGTCCAGACGCTGTTCGGCCTGCGCCACCGGCAAGCCGTCCTGCAACGACTGACGGTAGGCCATCAGCGATTTTTCAGTGTCCTTGCGCACGTTGGCGTCGACGTTATCCAGCGAGCTTTCGACCAGTTCAAAACCTTCCAGATACGCCGCCACCGACAGGTCATAGGCCTGATCGTGATCACCGGCACGATACGCCGCCAGGCTCTTGTCCAGTGTGGCGGCGGTGTAATCGAGCAACTGCGCCGGGCCGCGCTTGACCTGCGGTGGCTGGGCGCGCTGAGCACGGAAGGTCGCCGCCGCTTGCGAGCCTTCGGCGGCCTGCACTTCTGCCGGAGTCTGGCGCGCCAGATCGGCGATGTTGAAGGTCTTGTCGGACTTGGCTGCGGCCGGGTCGGCACTGAAACCGGCAATGTAGGTCGCCAGATCCCAACGCTGACGGTCGTCCAGTTGATCGGCGAACGCCGGCATGTCCGTGCCTTCGACGCCTTGGCCGAGGGTGCTGTAGATCGCGTACAGGCTCAGGTGATCGATGCGTGCGGCATCGCGCAGATTGGCCGGTGGCGGCGTCATGCCGAGGCCCGCCGGGCCGTCGCCGGCACCGCTGGCGCCGTGGCACACCGAGCAGTTCTGGGCGTACAGCGGCGCGCCCCGGGTCGGATCAGGAGTAATGATCGGCGCTTGGCTGACTTCATACGCCACCGCCAGTTGCGCCCCCAGTTGCCGGGCCTGACGCGCGACTTCAGCGCCGTCCTGCTTCGCGGTGATAGCCGCATGCAGAGCCTCGACGCCCTGCTCCAGCGCCGCCTTCTCCGGTTTGGCCGGCAGGCCGCCGATCAACCCCTGCAGCACTTGGGTGAATTCCAGTTGCTCGCGGTATTCGCCGTCGTCGACGACCTTGCCCGCCTCGACCGTCGGCGGGTAGTCGGCGCTGATGTAATCGAGCAGGTGCAGCGCCTGCGGGGCGCCTTCCACGGTGTCGGCCAGCAGGCTGGAACTGCTCAGGGCCAACAGAGGGAACACCAGCCAGGCCAGGAATCGGGACGCGGCAGTCATGAATGAGTCTCAAATGGAAATGCGAAGTTACATATTGTTCACTTCGAACGCTTTTCACTCAAGCTCTGTCGATGTCTCGTGGCGTTTTAACGCAGCGCGACGGGTGTGTTGCGGTAATGCTCCAGCATGAATTCGACGAACACCTGCACCTTCAGCGCGACATGCCGGGCATGCGGATAGAGCGCGTAATAGTGGCGCTGCCCCAGGTTGTAGTTGGGCAGGATCTGCACCAGCCGACCACTGAGCAGATCCTCCTGCACCGTGGCCCGGGTGAACGCGGCGATGCCGACCCCGGCCAGCGCGGCAGCATGCAACGCACTGATCGAATCGGCCTTGAAGCGGCCCTGCGCGCGCACGCTGCTGGTGAGCCCGCGCGCATCGGTCAGCGTCCAGTCGCTGCCACCGGCAAACGCCAGCAACTGATGCTCGGCGAGTTCGCGCACCAGACGCACCAGACCATTGCGCGCCACGTAAGCCGGCGAAGCCACCAGCAACATGTCCGAGACGGTCAGCAACCGCGCCACCATGGATGAATCGGCCAGGGACCCGCAGATGCGCAGGGCTACATCGAAACCCTCGGCGATCAGATCGACGAAACGGTCATCGCAGGACAGGTCCACCTCAATCTCGGGATAGCGCTGCTGGAATGCCGGCAGCCAGCTCGCCAGTTCCAGCGTACCGATCACCATCGGTGCACTGATGCGCAGCACACCGCTGGGGCTTTCATGGGCCTGACCGACAGCCAGCGCGGCTTGATCGAGGCGTTCGAGAATGTCCACGCACGCCGCGTAATACTGCTGCCCCGCCGTGGTCAGGTTGAACCCACGAGTGTTGCGATTGATCAGCCGCGTGCCCAGTTCGCTTTCCAACTGCTGCAACTGTCGGGAGATCGTCGAGTGGGTGGTGTCGAGGCGCTCGGCAGCGGCGCTGAACCCGCGACACTCGACGATGCAACGAAAGGCGCGCATGGCTTGCAGTTGATTCATTGAAGTCCCGCAATGTTAAGCGTCAGGCCAGCAAGGCTAGCCCAAACCCCGCATCCATCCCACCGGTAAATCCGCCGCGTGATCCCAATGATCTGTGCAATCAGCAAACAAAAACCACGCATCACTTGGCCACTATTGCCGCCTATAATGCGCCACCTCGTCGCATTTCCCGCTCAAGGATGAACCCCCTCATGCGCCACCGCTTGCTGCTGCCCCTGTTGATCACCGCTGTTGTGCAACTGAGCGGCTGCGCCGCGTATCGCAACTACGACCTGGAACTGCAACAGACCACCGACCAGTTCAAGGCCGGCAACATCGACGGCGCCCTCACGCTGATCGAAGCGCACAATCCGGATCCGGAAAAAGACCTGCTCTACTACTTCGAAAAGGGCGCCGTCCTCAGCGCCGGCGGCGCGCTGCCGCAGAGCCAGACAACCTGGCGCAGCGCCGAGCAGATGATCATCGAGCGCCAGGACACGATCGAGACCACCGGTGACAAGTTGCTCGCGGCGATGGGCGATCACTGGGGCGGCATCATCAATGACAAGCTGCGGCGCTACGATGGCTACGACTATGAAAAAGTCATGCTGACCACGCAAATGGCCCTCAACCAATTGGCGCTGAATGACTTCGACGGTGCCCGTGCCGACATCAAGAAAACCCACGAACGCGAAGCGCTGATCGCCCGGCAACGGGAGCTGGAATACGAACGTATCGAAGATGCGGCCAAGGCCCAGGGCGCGCGCGTGCACTACAAGGACCTGCAGGGTTATCCGGTGGTGATGCTCGAATCCCCGGCAGTGATTGCCCTGAAAAACGGTTACCAGAGCGCGTTCAGTCACTACCTCGCCGGCTTCACCTATGAGGCGCTTGGCGAAAAAGACCTGGCGGCGCCCGGTTATCGTCAGGCCATCGAGCTGCGCCCGGACATGCCGTTTTTCCAACAGGCACTGCGCGACCTCGACAGCCCCGGACTCAAGGCCGACGAAAGCGATGTGCTGATCATCGTGCAAAGTGGTCTGGCACCGGCCCGCAGCTCGGTGCGCGTACCGTATCCGGTGCAGCTCAAGGACGGTCAGGTGATCGTCGCCAACATTTCCTTCCCGGTGATGGTGCCGGATAACTCCACCGCGCCGTTCAATCAGGTCCGCATCGACGGTCGCGAGAAAAAGCTGATCGCGGTCAACAGCATCACCGATATGTCTTTGCGCACACTGCGTGACGACATGCCCGGGATTATCCAGCGCACCACCTACCGGGCGTTCCTCGCGGCGGACGTTCAAGGTACCGACAATCGCCGCAATCCGGCCAAGGCCTCCTACGTCACCCAGTGGGATGGTTTCGAGCAGGCCGACACCCGCACCTGGCGCACCCTGCCCAACCTGACACAGGTCGTGCGCCTGCGTCTGAAAAAGGGCGAGCACCAGATCAGCCTGCCGAACACTTCAGGCGCTCCACTGAACATCCGCATCGACCAGAATCGCCAGATGATCGGCCTTCGCGTGCTGGGCGAGCGGATTTACGCAAACGGCAGCGCTTTTCAACCTGCCACGTCGGTGGGAAATCGCGTATCCGCCGTGAAATAAGTAATGGCACCAAACTAACAAGTGCGATTAAAAAGCTATTACATGGCCAGCATCGCCCGCTTATAATGCCGCGCCCGCGCTATAGCGACGCGGCATAAAAGCTCCTCTGGTTATGAGGAATTGGCAGGAGGCCAGCGCCACTGTCGATGGGTCACACCAGCCCGACCAGCACCGGCGGCTGATGCAGTTTCTAGCTCAGGGAAGAAGTACCCCCATGGCATTGCGCACTCCCACCTTGATCGCGCTCAGCGCTGTCACCCTGCTGTCCGGCTGTTCGGCGTTTCGCAACTACGATTCGGAACTGGCCCAGACCAACCAGCAACTGGCCACCGGCAACGTCGATGCCGCGCTGACCCTGCTGGAAAAAAACAACACCGGCCCCGACAAAGACTTGCTCTATTACTTCGAGAAAGGTGAGTTGCTGCGCGCCAAGGGCGACCTGTCCGGCAGTCAGAACGCCTGGACCAGTGCCGATCAGGTGGTCGGGCAGTGGGAAGATGCGGTCAAGCTCGACTCCGGCAAATACCTGGCGCAGTTCGGCAGCTTCATCGTTAACGACAAGGTCCGCCGCTACGAAGGCTACGACTACGAAAAAGTCATGCTGACCACGCAGATGGCCCTCAACTTGCTGGCGGTCAACGACTTCGACGGCGCCCGCACCGCGATCAAGAAGACTCACGAACGTGAAGCGGTGATCGCCGACCTGCGTGACAAGGAATACCTCAAGAGCGAGGAAGAGGCCGAAAAAGAAGGCATCAAGACTCAGTACAAGGATCTGCAGGGTTACCCGGTCGCCAGCCTCGATGCGCCAGAAGTGGTCAGCCTGAAAAACAGCTACCAGAGTGCGTTCAGCCATTACCTGGCCGGTTTCGTCTACGAAGCCCTGGGCGAGAAAGACCTGGCCGCGCCGGGCTACCGCAAAGCCGCCGAACTGCGTCCGAACACGCCGCTGCTGGAGCAGGCGCTGGTCAATCTGGACAAGCCGACCAAGAGCGAAGACAGCGACATCCTGATCGTGGTGCAAAGCGGTCTGGCGCCAGCGCGCGACTCGATCCGCGTGCCGCTGCCGTTGCCGATCTCCAACAACGTGGTGATCACCCCGCTGTCGTTCCCGATCATCAAGCCTGACACCTCCACCGCACCGTTCGCGCAGATTGGCGTCGATGGCCAGCAAGTCAACCTGACCGCCCTCAACAGCACCACCGCCATGTCCCGTCGCGCCCTGCGCGATGACATGCCGGGGATCATCGTCCGCACCACCGTGCGCGCGATCACCAAAGGTGTGGCGCAGAAGAAGATCAACGAAACCAACCCGCTGGCCGGTCTCGCCGTGGGTATTTCTTCAGCGGTGCTGGAAGGTGCCGATACCCGTACGTGGCGCACCCTGCCGGACAACACCCAAGTGGTGCGTCTGCGCTTGAAGAAAGGCGAACACCAGGTCAGTCTGCCGAGCGCCGTCGGTGGCTCGGTGGTCAAGGTCACCGTCGATCAGCGCTACCAGGTGATCAGCCTGCGCGCCGTGGGCAATCAGGTGTTCGCTGCGGGCCTCGCCGCCCATGTCATCCCGAGCGCCGGCGCGACCAACGTCGCCAGCCTCAAACAACCTTAAGAACGGAGTCTTTGCATGCGCTTGAAACTCTTCGCCGTTGCCGCTCTCGCCGTCCTGGCCAGCGGCTGCGCCACCCCGCCACCACCGGAGCCGGGCAGCGCCGCGAGCAAGGTCGTGGCCATGGGTCCACAGAAGCACATCGCGGTCGGCGCCATGCGCGTCGCCCGCGAGAACGGCTTCATGACCGTCAATGTGCAGTTGACCAACACCCTCAACAGCAACAAGACGTTCTACTACCGTTTCGCCTGGCTGGGCCCGGAAGGTTTCCCGATCGCCGAAGAAGAAGTCTGGAAAAGCCAGATGATGTACGGCGCCCAGACCAGCTTCATCCAGGGCATCGCCCCGACCCCGAAAGCCGTGGATTTCCGCCTGGAACTCAAGACGCCTTAAGTCCGCCACCCTATTCCTGTTTTAGAGAGCATTCCCATGTTTGCACGCTTCTCCTTGATCGCCGTCCTCGCCCTGCTGGCTTCCGGTTGCGCCAACACCTCGCCGACCCTGGGCAGCAAGAACATCAGCTACGGCGATACCAAAGCGGTTGAAACCGTGACCAACGAATTCGGCTCGACCGACCTGCAAATGATCGCCGAATCGATGACCCGCTCGCTGGCCCAGTCCGGCATCCTGCAGGGCCGCCCGGTGGTGCAGGTCTACGACGTGAAGAACAAGACCAGCGAGTACATCGATACCCGCGAAATCACCACCAGCATCAAGACTCAGCTGATGAGGTCCGGCACCGCCCGCTTCGCCAGCGACAACACCGCGATGCAGAGCCAGGTCGATCAGCTCAAGCTGCAAAACCAGAGCGGCCTGTACAAGAAGAGCACCGTGGCCAAGACCGGCAACATGATCGCTGCCAAATACCGCCTGGAAGGCTCGATCAGCTCGATCGTCAAGCGCAGCAGCGACTACAAGGACGTCTTCTACAAATTCAGCCTGCAACTGATCGACGTTGAAAGCGGTCTGGCCGAGTGGATGGACGAAAAAGAGATCCGCAAAACCACGGAGCGTTAATTGATGCGCACATGGATTGGCATGATGGCCCTGGCTTGCGCGTTCAGCGTGCAAGCGGCCCCGAAAGTCGCGGTAACGGATCTGGCGTATCAGGAACGGGTGGAGCAGTACATCCACATCGTTTCGGCGCAGAACAATTATCGCGAGGGTTATTACAGCTCCAGTGGTTCCTCGAACTACAACGAGCTGGAAGCGACCACCAGCTACATCGAGCAGGGTGAGCTGCGTAAATTCACCGGCGACATCAAGGGCGAGATCCTCCGCACCGGGATGTTTCAGCTGGTGCAGGGCACGCCGTACACCGCGTCGTCCAAGGGTGACGTGTACGACGTGATCAAGCGGATCAAGGCCGGCAACTTCAAGGGCGCCGACTATGTGCTGTTCGGCACCGTGTCGGACATCGACTTCACCCAGGACATGAACGAGCTGGCGCACACCGACAGCTATTCGGCGGTTTTGGGCCTGACGCTGGTGGCCGATTTCAGCCTGATCAACACCAAGACCTACGAGATCACTTCGGCCTTCACGGCGATGGGCGAAGCGCAGGACACCAAACTGGTGAACGGCCGCGACATCAAGATCTCGCTGAATCGCCCTCGGGTGGTGCGTGAGGTGTCGAAAGCGCTGGGCGAAGACGTCGCCGGGCAACTGAGCATGCAGCTCGGTGGCGGTGGTTACGAGCAGCCGCGTGAAGCGCAGCAGCGCAACAATCTGCCGCGTGATACTGCGCCGGTGATTTTGCACTGACTCTTGGCTGAACGCGTTCTGTGGCGAGGGAGCTTGCTCCCGCTGGGCTGCGAAGCAGACCCAAAAGCTTGTGAGCGCTGCGCACTCAAGCGGGAGCAAGCTCCCTCGCCACAATTGAGCGTCACTCTAAAGTCTTGGCGGATAAAAAAAGGCGACCCCAAGAGGTCGCCTTTTTTCTGCCTGCGGGTTTTACACCACCGCTTTACGCAACGTCGCCATGAACGCCGCCGCGCCAATGAACAGCCCGGCAAACGTGCGGTTCATGCGCTTCTGCTGCTTCGGTGTGCGCAACAGGCGCAGCACCTTGGACGCCAGACCGGTGTAGCCGGCCATGACAATCAGATCCACGCAGATCATGGTCACGCCGATCACCAGGTACTGCATCAGCAGCGGTGCGTGCGGATTGATGAACTGCGGCAGCACCGCGAGCATGAACACCAGTGCCTTGGGGTTGCTGATGTTCACCAGAAAGCCGCGGAACACCAGCGCCAGCGGCTTGCCGATCGGGCGCACGGCGGCGTCATCGCTCATGTCCATGGGCAGCGCGCGCCATTGCTTGATCGCCAGATAGACCAGATAGGCCACGCCAAACCATTTGATCGCATAGAACGCGGTGGCCGATGCGGTGAGGATCGCGCCGACCCCGGCGCCGACAATTGCAATCTGTACCGCCAGGCCGACTTGCAGGCCCAGCGCGTTCCAGTAGCCGCGCCAGAAACCGTATTGCAGACCGCTGGACATCGACGCAATGGCGCCTGCGCCCGGGGACAGACTGATCACCCAGCAGGCGGCAAAGAATGCCAGCCATGTTTGAAGCTCCATCGCACACCTCGACTGTGAATCGTGACAGACGTCAAAGCTAATGCGGTTTGGCGCGGATGACTACCGATTTTTGCTGGATGGTCCGGGCGCGGCTGATGGCCTCTTCGCGATCAAGCCCGCTCCCACATTGGATTTGTGTCGATCACAGATCCAATGTGGGAGCGGGCTTGCTCGCGAAGGCGTCTGATCAGACGCCCGAAGACTACTTCTCGAAACCGCTCGAAGGAAACACATCACTCCCGCGCCAGCGCCGCACCGAACGCTGGAAGAACAGGCTGTTCGGCACTTGCACCATGGCACTGCCAGTTCCCAGTTCCTCGGCTTCGATCAATGTGGTGTACAGCAGATTGATCGCCACCACCCGGCCCTTGACGCCGGGCTTGTCGGTGGTGTCCACCAGCTCGACCACATCGCCGAGGCGGAACGGGCCGACGGTGAAGATCAGAATTGCGCACAGCAGGTTCGACAGCACACTCCACATTGCGAAGAACGCCACCGCCGCCACCGCGACGAAACCCGACAGCGCCGTCCACAACACCGTGGCCGACACCCCGAGGCGTTCCAGCACAAAGATCAGCGCGCTGCCCATGATCAGCCAGCGCAGACCGCCACGCAGCGGCATCAGCAGCTGCGGCGGAAACGGGTAGCGCTCACCCAGACGGGTCAGGCCTTTGGCAACGAAGCGCTGAGCGAGATAACCCGCCAGCAGGATCAGCAGAATCTGCACGCCGAGCCAGATCGGCTCGACCCACACCGCCGGCAATGGCCACTTGAACGCGTCCATCAGGACAACGCCTCCAGCTCCGCCTGCATGCTTTCCAGGGTTTCCAGCGCTTCCATCCACGCTTCTTCGAGCTCGGCTTCGCGCACCTTCAATTTGGCCTGTTCGGCCAGCAGATCACGCAACTCGTTCTTGCGTGCCGGCTCGTAGATGTCGCTGTCGCCGAGGCTGGCATCAACCTTCGCCAGCTTCTCGTGGAGCTTGCCCAGTTCGGCTTCAAGCTTGTCGGCCTCGCGCTTGTGCGGTGCCAGTTGCTGACGCAATGCAGCGGCGGCCTGGCGCTGAGCCTTCTTGTCGGTCTTGTCCGGATTGACCGGAGTGTTGCTGACCGGCGCATTGCGCTGACGGTATTCCACCAGCCAGCGCGCGTAGTCTTCGAGGTCGCCATCGAACTCTTCGACCTTGCCATCGGCGACCAGGTAGAAGTTGTCGGTGGTGCTCTTGAGCAAGTGCCGATCGTGAGACACCACCAATACCGCGCCGCTGAATTCCTGCAGCGCCATGGTCAGCGCCAGGCGCATTTCCAGGTCGAGGTGGTTGGTCGGTTCGTCGAGCAGCAGCAGGTTCGGCCGTTCCCAGGCGATCAATGCCAGCGCCAGACGCGCTTTCTCGCCACCGGAGAAATTCAGCACCGGCTCGTCGATGCGCGCGCCACGGAAGTCGAAACCACCGAGGAAGTCGCGCAGAGTCTGTTCACGCTCGGTCGGCGCCAGACGCTGCAAATGCAGCAGCGGGCTGGCCTTGGCATCCAGCGAGTCGAGCTGATGCTGGGCGAAGTAGCCGACGACGGTGTTCTCGCCACGGGTCAGACGCCCGGCCAGCGGTTCGAGCTCGCCGGCGAGGTTCTTGATCAGGGTCGATTTACCGGCGCCGTTCGGCCCGAGCAGACCGATCCGCGCACCCGGGGTCAGTTGCAGCTTGACCTTCTCCAGGATGGTTTTATCGCCGTAACCCAGACGCGCATCGGACAGGTCGATCAGCGGACTGGAGATCTTGGTCGATTCGCGGAACACGAAATCGAACGGCGAATCGACGTGGGCCGCCGACAGCTCTTCCATGCGCTCCAAGGCCTTGATCCGGCTCTGCGCCTGACGGGCCTTGGTGGCCTGGGCCTTGAAGCGGGCGATGTAGCTTTCCATGTGCGCACGTTGCGCCTGCTGCTTCTCGTAGGCCTGTTGCTGCTGGGCCAGACGTTCGGCACGGGCACGTTCGAACGCAGTGTAGCCGCCACGATAAAGGGTCAGTTTGCGCTGATCGACATGGGCCACGTGATCGACCACTTCATCAAGGAAGTCGCGGTCGTGGGAAATCAGCAGCAGGGTGCCCGGGTAGCTTTTCAGCCACTCTTCGAGCCAGATGATCGCGTCGAGATCCAGGTGGTTGGTCGGTTCGTCGAGCAACAACAAGTCCGACGGACACATCAAGGCCTGCGCCAGGTTCAGACGCATCCGCCAGCCACCGGAGAAATCTCCTACCTGACGATCCATCTGTTCATTGGTGAAACCGAGACCGGCCAGCAACTTGCGCGCCCGCGCATCGGCGGTATAGCCGTCGGCGCTGTCGAGTTCGGCGTGCAGACGGGCCAGAGCCGTGCCATCGTGGGCCGCTTCGGCGGCGGCGAGGTCACGTTGCACTTCGCGTAGACGCAGGTCGCCATCGAGCACATAGTCGACCGCCAGGCGTTCGAGCGTGTCGACCTCCTGGCGCATGTGCGCGATCCGCCAGTCGGCCGGCAGCAGGCAATCGCCCGAGTCCGGGTGCAACTCGCCGCGCAGCAAGGCAAACAGGCTGGATTTGCCGGCGCCGTTGGCACCGATGAGGCCGGCTTTGTGGCCGGCGTGCAGGGTCAGCTCGGCGTCTTCTAGCAGACGTTGCGGGCCACGCTGTAAAGTCAGGTTCTGAAGTCGGATCATAATGGCGGCGGAGTCTACCAGCTTCGCTCACAACTGGCGCGAGTAGCACGATGTCCTCTGACCTGTGGAGCTTTTCCCTTGCCATCTACGCCCGACCGGGCGTGGAACCTGCTTGCCTGCAACTGCAAACGGCGGGGGCCAATGTCTGCCTGCTGCTGTGTGGTTTATGGCTGGAACAGCGCGGCGCGGCCTGCGACGAACAGCGCGTGCAGCAGCTGAAAACGCTGGTGGGGCCGTGGGATGTGGAGGTGGTGCAGCCACTGCGTGCGTTGCGTACTCAGTGGAAAACCCTGGCCGAGGAAGATCCGGTGCTCAAGGGGCTGCGAGCACAAATGAAGGCGCTGGAGCTGGAAGCCGAACGGCATCTGCTGTGGCAACTGGAACAGGTTGCGCAGGACTGGCCGCGCGATGAAGTATCAGCGTCCGGGCAATGGCTGGAGAGCCTGGCGGGATCGACCGCCAGCCCGAACCGCGACGCGCTGCACGTGCTGCGCGTCGCGGCAACCGGCGCTTAGGAAGCGCTGGTCGGGTTGCTGCTGACGCTCGACGCAGCGGCTGGCGTTGGCGCCGTCGTGGTGGTCGAGGTGGAAGCGGCTGGAGCAGGTGCGGCGGCCGGCGCTGGAGCGGCTGGCTTGGCGGCCGGTGCAGTCGCAGGTTTAGCGGCAGCGGGTTTGGCAGCGGCCGGTTTTTTCGCGGCAGGTTTTGCAGCTGGCTTGGCGGCTGGTTTAGCGGCTGGCTTTGCGGCTACTGGTTTGGCGGCAGGCTTGGCTGCAGCGGTCGCAGGTTTTGCTGCTGCAGGTTTGGCAGCGGTTTTAGCGGCAGGCTTGGCCGCTGGTTTGGCAGCAACCTTGGCAGCAGGTTTTGCCGCGACCGGTTTGGCCGCAGTCTTGGCTGCCGGTTTTGCAGCGGCGGTTTTCGCGGCAGGTTTGGCAGCCGGTTTTACCGCTACTTTGGCAGCTGGTTTAGCAGCAGCGGTTTTTGCCGGAGCGACTTTGCGCGCAGCAGGTTTTGCTGCTGGCTTGGCAGCCGGTTTTGCCGCTGCAGGTTTGGCAGCGGCAGTACGTGCGGCCGGTTTCGCAGCGCTCGCCGCAGCCGGTTTTTTCACTGCGGTTTTTGCAGCAGGTTTGGCGGCGGTTTTAGCCGGTGCCTTGGCTGCTGGTTTGGCTGCCGGTTTTGCCGCAGCGGTTTTCGCCGGGGCTTTCGCCGCAGCAGGTTTGGCTGCCGCTTTTTTCGCAGGCGCTGCTGCTGGTTTGGCGGCGCGGGAGGACAGCGCTTTGCCGGCAGCCTCTTGCACACGGCCGACACCCTGGGCCAGTTTCAGGCTTTCCTGGGCATCACGCTTGAGTTGCAGAATGTAGCCGCGAGTGTCGGACTGACGCCCCTTCAGCGCGTCGAGCAAGTCTTCGAGTTCTTTGACGGCAGCCTTGGCCTTGTTCTGCGCCTTGGCTTTACCGGCAGTGGCTGCGTCCTGCAATTTGGTACGGGACTTGTGCAGTTTTTCTTGCGCCTTGCCGCGTTGCTTTTCCAGTTTGGCGAGCAGTTTTTCAGCATCAGCCAAGGCTTGGGAGCAAGCGTTTTCCAAATGCTCGAGCAGGCTGCCCGAGAGTTGTTGGAGTAGGTGCAACGGAGTGTTTACAGGCTTCTTGGTGGCCGACATGGTTTACCTCCTGGCTGACGTGAGTGCGGCTCATACTAGACCTCTGCAGTTACCGCCGCTAGGTCATCTTGACAGTATCGAAACCGTTGCGTTGCAACGAAGTGAAAATGTTCTGCACAAAGACAAAAGCAGTTCACCGTTGCAGACCTTCGCGCTGGCATAATCGCCCGCATCTCAGGACGGAGAGTGCCCATGTCGCGCTACCTTTTTTTATCCCTCTGGATGATTTTTTCCGCCGCCCACGCCGACGAAAAAACCACCGCGAACGATGCTCACGATCTGGCCTACAGCCTCGGTGCCAGCCTCGGTGAACGCTTGCGCCAAGAGGTGCCGCAATTGCAGATTCAGGCATTGGTCGAAGGTTTGCAGCAGGCCTATCAAGGCAAGCCGCTGGCCCTGAGCGAAGCGCGGATCGAGCAGATCCTGGCCGATCACGAATCGCAAAACGCCGAACACTCGTCGCTGCCTTCCAGTGATGCCGCGATGGAAAACGAGCAGCGTTTTCTCACCGCCGAAAAAGCCAAACCGGGTGTGAAGGAATTGGCCGACGGCATCCTGCTGACCGAGCTGAGCCCGGGCACTGGCCCCAAGGCCGGGCCGGATGGAAAAGTGCAGGTGCTGTATGTCGGTCGCCTGCCGGATGGCACCGTGTTCGATCAGAACACTCAGCCACAATGGTTCAGCCTCGACAGCGTGATTGCCGGGTGGCGTACGGCGTTGCAGAACATGCCGGTTGGCGCGAAGTGGCGACTGGTGATTCCATCGGATCAAGCCTACGGCGCCGACGGTGCGGGCGATCTTATCGCGCCGTTTACACCGCTGGTATTTGAAGTCGAATTGCGCGGTGCAACGAGCTGACCGACGCCGACTCGCCGACATAAAAAAACGCGGTGCGCTTTCGGCGCACCGCGTTTTTTCATGTCGGCGCGAAACGAATCAGGCCTGAACCGGATCTTCCTGCTTGTGCGCGGTGTGCAGCACTTCAATCAGGCAATCTTCCAGTTCGAAGCGTTCGTGCAGCAGGCCACCCAGTTCCTTGAACTTCTCGGCGACGCATTTGCCTTCATCACAAAGGTCGTTGAAGGCGAGGAGTTTTTCGGTGATGACGTCGATACGCGGGTAGAGGGTTTCGGCGAGTTCGAGGCCACGCGTGTCACCGAACGCCTTGGCTTCGCCGGTCAGCTGTTCGTAGATTTCGAAGTGCCCGGCCGAGACGTAATCGACCAGCACGCCGCAGAACTCCTGCAAGGGCTTGCGGCTCTCGGACAAGGCCTGAGGTTGCGCACCCAGCTTGTCGTAGGCACCGATCAGTTCTTCACGCTCTTGCAACCAGCGGTCGATCAGCAGATGAACTCCACCCCAGCGTTCCTGAGCATTCTGACAACTTTCGAGCATGGCGATCTCTCTTCCCTTGTGGGTCATGCTGCTCTACACCCGCGCCCCTCTTCTGGCTTTTATCGCTTGGAGGCCGACCGGGCAGAGCGTCATCGAGCAACATAAATCCAATGACACGTGCGGGCCAGATTATGCCCGCACGCCTATGGCTTCAAGGTACGCAGGAGATAAAGTTCATACAAGTGTTTAATCCCCGACCAGCGCCCGGTGCGACGCTTCGCCGCTGAGCGGTCGCTGCAGCGCGCTCCAGACCAGACGCAGTAACTGGTAAACCGCAAGGATCGACATCGCCACAAAGAACAGCAGACTCCATTCCGGGATGCTCAAATCGAACAGCGTCCAGGAAATTTCCGCGCAATCGACACCCCCCTTGAACATCCGCAGCGTTGCGCACAACCACGGCAGGTTGCTGAACAGCGCTTCGGAATCGGGCGCGCAACTGGTCATTTGCACCAGCGGATCACTCTGCAACAACACCTGCCGCCAGGCCGCCGTGGTCCCGCCCAGGCTCAGGCCAAGCGCGGCCGCCCAATAGAGCGACAGACCGACACGCCGTGGGCCGTGAATCGCCGCCAGCCCGCAACAGACCATCAGCAACGCCATGAAGAAGCGTTGCGCCAGGCACAGACTGCAGGGCGTCAGCCCGACCGCATATTCGAGGTAATAGGAAGCTCCCAGGGCCAGTGCGCCTGCAGTGAAAGCCGTAAAAAACAAGGAGCGTGAACAGGCCAACGACATGGCTTTTCCGTAGCAGTGGAGACAGGCAGTTACGGTAGAGGAAAGCTTGTCAGCCTTTCAAGGCAGGTGCCTGGCGACAGTTCACCAGAAGTGTAGGGAAAACCCGACAGGCGCGAGAGGAATAGGTGTAGTCCGCTGTAGGACTTTGCCCAACACGCCCGCCAGAGGTAATTATTCGCTCACTGAACGTTGACGAGGGAGCAGCCTCCCTCGTGATTTCAGGCGCGAACCGGCACCGGTAACGGCGCGGCCAGCAGGCGTTCATCCAGCAGGCCGAGACCTTCCTGGAACAACTGGTTGCTGCGCTCGGTATCACCCAGTTGCGCGAGCAGGCGCGCCAACTCGGCGCAGGCTTCCGGGTTACGCTGCACCCGCAGACTGCTTTCCAGATAATCCCGTGCCTTGCCCCACAAGCTGGTTTGCAGACAGAGACGACCGAGGGTCAGCAACAGGCTTGGATCAGCCGGATGTTCCTTGAGCCAGCCTTCGGCGGTCTGCAACTGACGAGCCGGATCGCTGCCGCGCACCAGGCCATAAAGGCGTGCAAGGTGGCTGTCGTACTTGCGCTTGAGGGCGCTGCGCAGGACTTCTTCCGCCTCGACCTGAGCCCCCAGCTGACGCAGTTGTTCGGCGTATGCCAGCACCAGCGCCGGCTCCTGACGCTGCGCGGAAGTCAATTGCTCCCAGGCACGCGTGAGTGATTGCAGACCGACTTTGCCGTCCTCGTCACGATGCGCCGCCAGGGACAGGTTGTTGCCCCAGGCACGCCGTTCGAGTTCCGCCAGCTCGGCCGGCGGCAACACCTTGTCCTTGCGCAGTTCCGGCAACAGGCGAATGACCGCCGCCCAGTCGCCACGCTGCTGATGCAGACGCTGCAACTGTCGCAAGGTCTGTACGTTATGCGGATGCCGCTCGTGCATCGCTTGCAGGGTCACCAAGGCGCCGTCAGTGTCACCACGATCGGTCTGCAACTGCGCGTGACTCAAGGCAATCGCCAGTTCGGCCTGAGGCTGGCGCTCCAGGGCACGCTCGAGCAACTGATCACACTCCTCGTACTTGCCTTGTTCGTTGGCCGCGCGTGCCGCGCCGAGGTAATACAACAGCGGCTGGCGCTCGGCCTCGGCGGCGCGAGCGAGGTGACGTTGCGCGCTGGCCCAGCGACCTTCGGCCAGATCCAGCTGACCGTGTTCGATGGCCACCTGCACCCGCCGGCTGCGGTTGCGCCGTGACCACGGATTGACCACGCCACCGGACGTCATGATCAGCTCGATCAGGGCCTTGATGCCCCAGATCAACAGCCACAACACCGCAATCAGCGCCAGCGTCGCCCACAGGCTCGATTCATAGCGAAAGCTCTTGTAGGCAACCAGCACGTAACCGGAATGCTCGGCAATCGCCAGGCCCAGCGCCGCCGTCGCGGCGATCACCAGAAACACGATCACATACAGGCGTTTCATGGCGTGGTCTCCTGCGCGGTGTTGGCGGCAGGTTTGGCGAACGGTTTGACCGATTCTTCAGCGTTGACGTTACGGCGTTCCAGGTAAGCCTGCACCGCGCTCAACGTGCCGGTCAGGTCCGGGGTCTTGACCGTCACAGGTTGCTGGCTCAGCTCGGCAACCTGTTCGAGCATGATTTTGCTCTGCGGATTATCCGGATTGAAATTGCCCTTGAGCACGTCCCGCGCTTCGGTCAGTGCCTGGCTGTAGACCGGCCCCTGGCCATTGAGCGCCGCCCATTGCGCCTGCTCCAGCGCCAGACTCAGCGCCAGGCGTACCTGACTCAGACTTTGCCCGGCCAGCAGTGGCTTCACATTCTTGTCGGCATTGAAATCGATGCGGATGTAGCGCGACACCTGATCCCACCACTGCGCCCAGCGACTGGCACCATCGCCGTCAGCGGTCAGGCCCAGCAGCGATTCGCCGCGATCCTTGTACTCCGGCGCCAGTTCGGTCAGCTCGATGACCTGATCACGCAAGGCCCCGATGCGCAGGAACAGCCCGGTGCGATCCGGCTGCTCGGTGCTGCGCAGGGCGACGAGGGTCTTGGCCACTTGCTCGCGGGCGGCGAACGAGCCGGGATCGTTCTGTTCACGGAGGATTTCGTCGGCACCCTGCACCAGCGCCTGGGCGCTGCTGATGTCCTGCAGGGCCGAGAGGCGCAGGCTGGCCAGACGCAGCAGGTGCTCGGCCTCGGCCAGACGCCAGTCCTTGCGGCTGGCGCCGAGAACGGTTTCCAGGCGCTGGTTGAGGCGCTGCTGATCACCCTGCAGTTGCGTCACCAGACGCTGGCGCTCGGCGAGTTCATCGGCACCGGGCAGCTGCGCGAGGCGCTCGGTCAGGCGCTGTTCGTTGAGCTTGAGGCTCTGCGCCTGATCGTTCAACGCCTGCACCTGATCGGACTGCTGTGCGGTGTTGGTCTGCAGGTGACGCACCTGCCAGACACCCCAGCCACCGATCGCCACGCCGGCAGCGCCGAGCAACAGGGCGACAATGGCCAGTCCGTTGCCTCGGCGCGGCTCTTTGGCCGGCGGTGGAGTTTCAACCTGGGCATCGATCACAGGCTGGACATCATCTTTAGGCAAGGCTGTTTCGCTCACGTATCCATCCTTTGCATTAGAGAACGGGCACGGGATGCTCCCGTAACACCGTCAGCAAAGCCGCGGCACTCGCGCCGCGGCAATCCACAACTGTTCGGGCCCCGGCGGCACGCGCCAGCTCGGCGACCCTTGGGCTCGGCACAAACAACGGCAACTGCGCAATTGAAGGCCAGGCATCGCCGGCCATCTGGCGCAAGTGCTCGAAACCCTGTCCACTGCTGACCACCAGCCCGTTCAAGCGTTCCGCTGCAATCCGCCGCGGCAGCTCTTGCGGCGGGTAGGCCGGCAGGTCACGCCGATACAACTCCAGATACTCGACACTAGCACCAAGCGCGCGCAGGCGCTCGGCGAGCAGCTCGCGGCCACCCTCGCCACGCAGGATCAGCACCTGCGCGCCGGGCTCGGTGACCGCCTCGCGCAGACGCGACAATTGCAGCAGGGCTTCACTGTCATCGCCGTCGGCGGGAAAGTGTACGTCGAGACCGTGATCGCGAAGAATCTGCGCGGTCGCCGCGCCGACGCTGAACCACGGCATCGACAATGACTGAGGTCCATAAGCGTCCAGCAGATCAAGCGCAATCCGCGCCGCCGGCTTGCTGACCACGATGACCGCGCTGCAACCCGAAAGCCGCGCCAGCGCCTGACGTATCTTGGCAGAGACCGGCAGCGGCGCTATGTCCAGAAGCGGCAGGCAACTGCTGAAAATCCCCTGTCCGGCCAACTCCGCGGCCAGCGCCGCACAGTCATCCGCAGGGCGCGTCAGCAGCAGGCGCCAGCCAGTCACTCGTGACCTGCCTCGCCATACACCGCTTTGAGAATGTCGTCGGCACCCTGGCTGAGCAAGTCTTCGGCAACCTTCACCCCCAGCGTCTCGGCATCGGCACGCGGCGCGCGCGCCTCGGCGCTGAGCAGCTTGCCACCACTCGGTTCGCCCACCAGCCCACGCAACCACAACTGCTCACCTTCGAGCACGGCGTAGCAGGCGATCGGCACCTGGCAGCCGCCATTCAGATGTTTATTGAGCGCGCGTTCAGCGGTCACGCGCGAAGCGGTGTCGGCATGATGCAACGGTGCGAGCAAGGCGTGGATTTGCGTGTCGGCGCTGCGGCACTCGATGCCAACGGCGCCCTGGCCACCGGCCGGCAGGCTGTCGTCGACGCTGATGGCCGAGGTGATGCGGTCTTCGAAACCGAGACGGATCAGACCGGCCGCCGCGAGGATGATCGCGTCGTACTCGCCGGCATCGAGCTTGGCCAGACGGGTATTGACGTTACCGCGCAGGAAGCGGATTTCCAGATCAGGACGACGGGTCAGCAACTGCGCCTGACGCCGCAGGCTGGAGGTGCCGACGATGGCGCCGGCAGGCAGCGCATCCAGGCTGGCGTAAGTATTGGAAACGAAAGCATCACGCGGATCTTCGCGTTCGCAGATGCAGAACAGACCAAGGCCTTCGGGGAAGTCCATCGGCACGTCTTTCATCGAGTGCACGGCGATGTCGGCTTCGTTTTCCAGCAGCGCGGTTTCCAGTTCCTTGACGAACAGGCCCTTGCCGCCGATTTTCGACAGCGGCGAGTCGAGCAGCTTGTCACCGCGACTGACCATGGGCACCAGCGTCACCAGCAAACCCGGATGGGCCGCTTGCAGACGAGCTTTGACGTATTCGGCCTGCCAGAGGGCCAGCGCACTTTTACGGGTGGCGATGCGGATTTCGCGAGAGGACATGGATCAATCCGTACTGAATAGATACGGCGGATAATAACAGCTCAGCCAAATCCACTTTGACTTGAATCAGAAACGGCGTGGCCTCCCTGGCCTGCAATGCCCGGTAGAAGAAAGTGAAACCAAGCGCGAAGGCCGGGTCAGAGGCCCTGCATCATCTTGCGCACACCGGCCACATGTCGACGACTGACGATCAGCGCATCACCATTGAGGCCTTTGAGGAACAGCTGGAAATGCCCCAGCGGCGTGCGTTGCAGACGCTCGATGCGGTCACGGGCGACCAGCGCGTTGCGGTGGATACGCACGAAACGCTCGCCGAACTCGTCTTCAAGGGCCTTGAGGGGTTCGTCCAGCAGAACCTCGCCGCTTTCATGGCGCAGGGTCACGTATTTGTGATCGGCAATGAAATAGACCACCTGATCCAGCGGGATCAGCTCGATCCCTTTGCGGGTCCGGGCGCTGATATGGCTGCGCGGACCATTACCGCTTTCGGCGGCGGGACGGGTCAGGGCCGAGAGTTGGGCCCGGTTGGGACGTTCAGCCCGTTTCAGGGCGTCATGCAGATGTTCGGTTCGCACGGGTTTCACCACATAGCCCACGGCGCTGGCCTGCAGGGCTTCCACGGCAAATTCATCGGGGCCGGTGCAAAACACCACGGCCGGCGGCGTTTCGCGCTCGCACAGACGGGCAGCGACCTGCAGGCCATCGAGGCCCGGCATGCGGATATCGAGCAGCACGATATCCGGCTTGTGGCTGTCGATCAGCGCCAACGCCTCTTCGCCATTCGTGGCGCTGGGCTCCAGGACTGTATAACCCTCGAGCTCGCTTACCATTCGGCTTAGGCGCTCGCGAGCCAGTGGTTCGTCATCAACGATCAGGACATTCATATTGCGCTGGATTCCTGCGTGAGTCTCGCACAAGGATAGCGTAGACAGGTGAAGTGACGTCCGTCACCGCGATCCACGCTAAGACTAGCCCGAGCGCCAAAAAGTGCCGTACGTCGGCCAGCAATATTTGCCAGTGTCCGGGTCGTACTGCTCAAAGCCCGCTGTTTCCTGCGTTTTTCACGGGGTATGCCAAAGGACAAAACCACCCACCCCCTCTTCTTATAGTCGGCACTTGCGCGATCCGCAGTCGCGCCGACCCTTATGTCCAACTGTAGACGCTTGCCGGGCCGATATTGCTCAATCGAAAAATATCCTTGCGCAAATCCCCCGCAGACAGCGCCGACTATGAATGAGCAGATGAGAAAAAAACGTATCGACCGGTGTCAGCGACAGGATTGGCAACCCTGTTATTATCCGCGCCAGCGTTTCACGCCTTCTTTCTTCAAGCCGATACGAGCGAATTCATGAGCACTGACAAGACCAATCAGTCCTGGGGCGGCCGCTTCAGTGAACCCGTCGACGCCTTCGTCGCCCGCTTCACCGCCTCCGTCACCTTCGACCAGCGCCTGTATCGCCACGACATCATGGGCTCGATCGCCCACGCCACTATGCTGGCCAAGGTCGGCGTGCTGACCGATGCCGAGCGCGACAGCATCATCGACGGCCTGAAGACCATTCAGGGCGAAATCGAGGCCGGCCAGTTCGACTGGCGCGTCGACCTCGAAGACGTGCACATGAACATCGAAGCGCGCCTGACCGATCGCATCGGCATCACCGGCAAGAAACTGCACACCGGGCGCAGCCGTAATGACCAGGTCGCCACCGACATCCGGCTGTGGCTGCGTGACGAAATCGACCTGATCCTGGCCGAGATCACCCGCCTGCAAAAAGGCCTGCTGGAGCAGGCCGAGCGCGAAGCCGCGAGCATCATGCCCGGCTTCACTCACCTGCAAACTGCCCAGCCAGTGACCTTCGGCCACCACATGCTGGCCTGGTTCGAAATGCTCAGCCGCGACTACGAGCGTCTGGTCGACTGCCGCAAGCGCACCAACCGCATGCCACTGGGCAGCGCCGCGCTGGCCGGCACCACCTACCCGATCGACCGCGAATACACCGCGCAATTGTTGGGCTTCGACGCCGTCGGCGGCAATTCGCTGGACAACGTTTCCGATCGCGACTTCGCTATCGAATTCTGCTCGGCCGCGAGCATCGCGATGATGCACCTGTCGCGTTTCTCCGAAGAGCTGGTGCTGTGGACCAGCGCGCAGTTCCAGTTCATCGATCTGCCGGATCGTTTCTGCACCGGCAGCTCGATCATGCCGCAGAAGAAAAACCCGGATGTGCCGGAACTGGTACGCGGCAAGACCGGCCGTGTGTTCGGTGCGCTGATGGGCCTGCTGACACTGATGAAAGGCCAGCCGCTGGCCTACAACAAGGACAACCAGGAAGACAAAGAGCCGCTGTTCGACGCCGCCGACACCCTGCGCGATTCGCTGCGCGCCTTTGCCGACATGATCCCGGCGATCAAGCCGAAACACGCGATCATGCGCGAAGCGGCGCTGCGCGGTTTCTCCACCGCGACCGACCTGGCGGACTACCTGGTGCGCCGTGGCCTGCCGTTCCGTGACTGCCACGAAATCGTCGGTCACGCGGTGAAGTACGGCGTCGACACCGGCAAGGATCTGGCCGAGATGAGCCTGGAAGAACTGCGTCAGTTCAGCGACCAGATCGAGCAGGACGTGTTCGCCGTGCTGACCCTGGAAGGCTCGGTGAATGCCCGTGACCATATCGGCGGCACTGCGCCGGCGCAGGTCAAGGCCGCCGTGGCTCGCGGTCAGGCCCTCATCGCCAGCCGCTAAAGGTCGAAAGCTTCGCGAGCAGGCTCGCTCCCACAGTCTGGATTTGTTAATACAGTCCAAATGTGGGAGCGGGCTTGCTCGCGAATGCTGACTTCAGAACACTGCAAGACCTACTTCTTCGCTGCGATCATCGCCAAAAACGCCGGCATCGCCAATTCTTTGTCCGCCGCAATCTTCTGCACATGCGGATTCTGCTCAAGCCGCTCCAACAGCGCCTTGGCCTTCGGCATCTCTGCCAGCAAATCGATCCCGAACAGTTTCTGCCCGACCGCACACGCCAGCGGCACGCTGTACAGGAAGTACACATCCGCGATGCTCAAACTGTCGCCCGCCACGTACGGGGCGAATTTGCCGTGTCGACCCAACGCCGCGAAACCCAGCAGCAACTCGGCTTTGGTTTTCTCCTTGATCGCCTCCGGCACCGCCGCGCCAAAGAACGCTTCGCCATAACAGGCGCGCCCCGGCAGCTCGATGTACAACTCGATTTCCTTGGCAATCGCCAGCACCTGCGCCCGCTCGAATGGATCGCTCGGCAGTAGCGGCGTGCCCTTCTGGGTCTGTTCGAGGTATTCAAGGATGATCGCAGTTTCGTTGATGAAACCCGCCTCGACGCCCAGCACCGGCACTTTGCCGCGTGGACTGATCGCCAATGATTCAGGCGTCGGCGTCGGGTAGAAGGTGACTTCTTCGAAAGCCAGGCCCTTTTCCAGCAGCGCCAGCTTGACCATGTTGTAGTAGTTGCTGACAGCGAATCCGTAGAGCTTGAACATCACATAGCCTCCAGGCCGTGCGGGGTGGGCAGTCACTGTTTATAGATCGCCCGCCACGATCCTGCCAGCAGCATCACGCCGCTGAATGCGGGTAAACTGGCGCCTTTCCTTGAGGAGCCTGCCATGAGCGAGCCGACAGACATCGACAACGACGAAGAAGAGTTCACCGAGGCGACGTTGATCGAAGCCATCGAGAACCAGATCGAAAGCGACAACCCGCCAGCGGCCAAGGCGACCTACAACAAGCTGACCCTGGTGGGCGTCGAGCGCGAGGAGATCCTCAATTTGATGGCCCATGTGCTGGCCTACGAGATTGACGCGATGCTCGACGAAGACCGCGCGTTCGATACCGAGTGGTATGAAACTGCGCTGCGTGCGCTGCCAGAGCTGCCACCGGAAAAGCAGTAAACCCCGATCCTGTAGGAGTGAGCCTGCTCGCGATTGCGTTCTTTCAGCAAAAAATCAGCTGACTGACACGGCCCAATCGCGAGCAGGCTCACTCCTACAATGTTTGTTACTTATCTGCCGCACCATCTCCAGGCCGCTGACTACACTGCACTCCACCTCGAAAGGAAAAACCCGGCCACTGGCACTGGACATGCCGCAAAAGCGGGTTCACCTTAGGGGCGCTGTCGTCCAATTCCTAGAAAGTCTGGAGTCCTTATGTCGCTTACCCCTGAGCTGGTTGCCGAACTGGAAGTCCTCGCACTCTTCAACCTGGACAGTTCCCAGGAAGGTTTGAAAATTCATCAGACCGCTGCCCCGAAACATATCGCCGCCGCCAAACGCCTCTTCGAGAAAGAACTCACCGACCAGCCTGATGGCGGGTATCTGACCAGCCTGGGTCGCGATGCCGCGCAAAATGTGCAAACCGTGCTGACCATTCTGAGAGAGCAGGAAACCGCCTGATTCCCCCCGTCTTTGCCCACGGGAACTCCTGCCACGGGATTTCCGCGGGCCTACCCGGCACCCCGCGCTAAAAATCTGACGTCAAAAAACAAATTCAGCTTAAAAGTCCCGCTGCGCAAAGGCTAAACTGCCTCCCATTCCGAGACCCTCTTCGTCCGAGCCTGCGAGCCGGTTTGAGCTGACATGACGCGCACCCATGAAATCCGCCCCGACCTGGACGAAGGCATCGACCGCAAGGTGCTCAGCCAGCTGCGCGCGCGCTTTCTCAAGCTCAATGAGGGTCGCCTTGGCCGGGCGCTCGAAGGTCTGTCGACCCGCCAGCAAGGCGTGCTGACCCTGCTACCACTGTTCTTCCACGTCAATCACCCGCTGTTGCCGGGCTATGTTTCCGGCAGCACCCCCGCCGGGCTGTCCAACTATGAACCGGACGCCAGCGCCCTCGCCGAAGCGCAGCGCCTGACCCGCTCGTTCTCCTACAAGCCGCGCCATGGCAGCAACCCGCCTCGGCCGATTCACGGTTTGTTCCTGATGGGCAGCCTCGGCACCCTGGCTCAGGCCGATCAGAGCGACATGGACGTGTGGGTTTGCCACGCACCGGACCTGAGCGAAAACGAACTCGCCGAACTGCGCAAAAAATGCCAGCTCCTCGAAGCCTGGGCCGCGACCCAAGGCGCCGAGGCGCACTTCTTCCTGATCGATCCGGTGCGCTTCATCAAAGGCGAACGCGACACCCAGCTCAGCTCGGAAAACTGCGGCAGCACTCAGCACTATCTGTTGCTGGACGAGTTTTATCGCACCGCGATCTGGCTGGCCGGGCGCACACCGATCTGGTGGCTGGTGCCGGTCTACGAAGAAACCGCTTACGACCAGTACACCCATACCTTGCTGTCCAAGCGCTTCATTCGCGCCGACGAGACACTTGATCTCGGGCATCTGGCGACGATTCCGCCGGGCGAGTTCATCGGCGCCGGCCTGTGGCAATTGTTCAAGGGCATCGAGTCGCCCTACAAGTCGGTGCTCAAGCTGTTGCTGACCGAGGTCTACGCCAGCGAACACCCGAACGTGCGATGCCTGAGCCTGCGCTACAAGCAGGCCGTGTTCGCCAATCAGCTGGATCTGGATGAGCTGGATCCGTACATGGTGGTGTACCGACGCATCGAGGAATACCTCAGCGCCCGCAACGAACCGGAGCGGTTGGAACTGGTGCGGCGCGCGCTGTATCTCAAGGTCAACCGCAAGCTTACCGGCAACAGCCGCACCCAGAGCTGGCAGCGCTCGCTGCTGGAACGCCTGGCCCACGAGTGGCATTGGGATCAGCGGCAACTGGCCTTGCTCGACAGCCGCAGCCAGTGGAAAGTCCGCCAGGTCAGTGCCGAACGCCGCGCCCTGGTCAATGAACTGAACTACAGCTATCGCTTCCTGACTCAGTTCGCCCGCAGCGAACAGACCGTCAGCCTGATCAACAAGCGCGACCTGAACGTGCTCGGTCGCCGCTTGTACGCCGCGTTCGAACGCAAGGCCGACAAGGTCGAGTTCATCAATCCCGGCATCGCCCCGGATCTGGCCGAAGACACCTTGACCCTGGTGCAGTCGCCAAACAAAAAAGAACCCGGGCAAACCCAGTGGGGCCTGTACAACGGCAGCCTGACCGCGCTGGAGTGGGAGCACTTCGCGCCGATCAAGCGCAGCCGTGAGTTGCTCGAACTGCTGACCTGGTGCCACCGCAACGGCGTGATCGACAGCAGCACCCGTCTGGCCCTGCACCCCGGCACCAGCGACTTGAGCGAGTTCGAACTGTTCAACCTGCTCGGCAGCCTGCAGCAGTGCATCGCCCTGCCCTTGCCGACCGTCGCCGAAGAACGACTGCTGCGCGCTGCGGTGCCGAGCGAAGTGCTGATGCTGGTCAACGTCGGTGTCGATCCGCTCAAGCATCACCGCGACCTGAACATCCTGATGACCACCGAACGCACCGATTCGCTGAGTTACGCCGGGGTGCGCGAAAACCTTGTGCTGACCCTCGATCAGGTCACGCTCAACAGCTGGAACGAAGTGCTGGTCAACCGTTTCGACGGCCCCCACGCGCTGCTCGATTGCCTGCGCGACTACCTCAATAATCTGCCGCGCGGCCCGCAGCAGCCGTCATTGAAAGTGCGCTGCTTCTGCCACAACCGCGCGCAGTTCATTGCCCGGCGCGTCGAAGAAGTCATCGACACCGCGCAGACCCTGCTGCTCAGCGAGCTCAATCACCGCTACCTGATTCAGGTGCAACAGCACTATCACGTGCTGGAGCTGGTGCCGGGCCAGGTCAACCATGTCGCTCTCGCTACCTTGCCGGCGCTGTTGGATTACCTCGGCGAAGAACAGCCGCGCTACAGCCCGCTGCACCTGGACCCGATGGCGCTGGAGGATCACGATCTCGCGCTGATCCTGCCGATGGGGCAGCCGGAATCGATTCAGGTGTTCTACCGGATCACTGAACAACAGGCCGAGCTGTACGTGCTGGATGAGTTCAACGCGCTATGGCAACAGCATCTGCCGTATCACGACGAACAGAGCCTGCTGGTGCCTCTGCAGCGTTTTCTGCAATCGATCCAGTACCGCCGTGAAGCGCTGCTGCCAATGGATGCCAGCCCGGCGGTTCTCGATATTTTGTATTACCAGCTGTTGCCCTCGGGCCCGGGCAGGGCTCGACGGGTCGAGGCTCGGCCAACGCCGCAGACACCGGTCAACAAACCGTTCTACGACGTACAGGCGATTGTCGGCAAAGCCGCACCCGGAGAGGTGCAGGTCACGCTGTATTGCAATCAACGGGAATTCAGCGAGCTGGAACATGGCGACCAGTTGTTCCGCGTGGTCGCCCGGGAGATCGTCGAGCAACGCCGCGAGACCGAGCGCTATCGCTGCTACATCACCGACCTGGACCTCTCGGGCCTGCTCGGTGATGGTCAGAGTTCAAGCAATTTGTATCTGCGCTACAAGGCCGACCTGGAGCGCGCCCTGAACGAGGCGCTCGAACAGGTCTGAGGCGGGGTTACTCGCGGAAATCGCCGCCGTTGGCCGGCTGCGACTCAACTTCCAGCAAGGTCAGTTTCAGGGTCTTGCCGCCGGGCGCCGGCCAATCGATGTGCTGACCGACTTTCAGGCCGAGCAGCGCGCTGCCGACCGGCGCCAGGATCGAGATCTTGCCTTCGTCGGCGTTGGCGTCATTGGGATAGACCAGCGTCAGGTGATAGTCCTTGCCACTGCCTTCTTCGCGGCAGTGCACGCGGGAATTCATCGTCACGACATCAGCGGGCACTTCATCGTGGCCGACCAGTGTATCGGCGCGGTCCAGTTCGGTTTGCAGCGCGATCACGCCCGGCGCAGCCTGGTCTTTCTCGTTCAGGTTGTCGATCAAGCGCTCCAGACGTTGCACGTCCAGACGGGTAAGGGTGATGGAAGGTGCGGTCATGATCCGGGCAGACTCCTTTCTTCTGCACACAAAAAAAGCAAAACCCCGCCAAAAAAGACGGGGTTTTCACCAGGCCTCGATGGGTTGAGGCGTGTTCGGACACTATCACAGCTCAAAAAATATACAAGCCACCCACTTTTGATCTGGCAAGAACCCCTGTGGCGAGGGGATTTATCCCCGATGGGTCGCGCAGCGGCCCCAAGCTTCTGAGACTGCTGCGCAGTCTATCGGGGATAAATCCCCTCACCACAACGTCGAGTCAAGTCAGGGATTTTCGTGCGGCAGCCTGCTGGCAGATGATCCGACGCCGCTCATCATCGGCCGAGCGCCATTCGCGAATATCCTCGACATGGCGGAAGCAGCCGAGACAAACCTTTTGTTCATCCAGCCGGCACACGCCGCTGCACGGCGAAGGCACGGCCGGGCTGATGTTGCTGTAAAGCGGCTTTGGCGGACGAACAGGTGCGGTGTCAGTCACGAAATCACAGACCTTCGAAATCGAATTCGACACCGGCCTGCTGCTTGACGATGCGCTCGAGCATCTCGCCCAGTTGCTCTTCGCTCTTGTCGCACATCCAGCGCTCGCTCTCTTCGTCGTAGTCGAAGTGGAAACCGCCGGAGACCGCCGCCAACCACAGCTGACGCAACGGCTCCTGACGGCTGAAGATCAGCTGCGTGCCGTTTTCAAATTTCACAGTCAGTACACCGGCCGAGCTTTCCAGGTCGATATCCAGGTCGCTTTCGTCAAAGATGTCCTCCAGTTTTTCCTGGGTTTCATCGACCAGATCGTGGAAACGCGCTTCGGACAAACTCATTGTGGCAACCTCAAAAAATGTCTGATCAGGCTCAAGCGCCGCAAGATACGGACGCTGCTGGCCGATTGCAAAGGATAACGACCAAGGGCCTGCCGGCCCATCAACACCAAACCCTGTGGGAGCGAGCTTGCTCGCGAAAGCGGTGTGTCTGGCAGCAAACATATCGGATGTGCCGGCCTCTTCGCGAGCAGGCTCGCTCCCACAAGGCTCCAGGTGTATCCAGCAGCCCCGCCGGACGGGAACCCCCTCGCATAGGCAAGCTGCCGGGTGGCCGGTATACTCCGGCGCAATTAACGCATTTTCAAGGATTTCGCCATGAAGCGCCTGATCTCTTCCCTTGCTGCGCTCGTCGCGGTTGCCTGCCTCGTTTCCGCCTGTGGTCAAAAAGGCCCGCTGTACCTGCCGGATGACGATCAGGACCCGGCCGAGCAAGCCAAGTCGTCGCAACAACAACCTGCCTCCAAGGCGCACAAGCACGACGTTTACCAATAAGGGATCGCCATGGACGCTTTTAACTACCGTGGCGGGGAGCTGTTCGCGGAAGGTGTGGCCCTGTCCGCCATCGCCGACCGCTTCGGCACGCCCACTTATGTCTACTCGCGTGCGCACATCGAAGCCCAATATCTGGCCTACGCCGATGCGCTGGCCGGCATGCCGCACCTGGTCTGCTACGCAGTCAAGGCCAACTCCAACCTCGGCGTGCTGAATGTCCTGGCCCGTCTCGGCGCCGGTTTCGACATCGTTTCCCGTGGCGAGCTGGAACGTGTGCTGGCCGCTGGCGGCAGCGCCGACAAGATCGTGTTCTCCGGCGTCGGCAAGACCCGTGACGACATGCGTCGCGCGCTGGAAGTCGGCGTGCACTGCTTCAACGTCGAATCCACCGACGAGCTTGAGCGCCTGCAAGTCGTGGCTGCCGAGCTGGGTGTTCGCGCACCGGTTTCGTTGCGCGTGAACCCGGACGTCGACGCCGGCACCCATCCGTACATTTCCACCGGTCTCAAAGAGAACAAGTTCGGCATCGCCATTGCCGACGCCGAAGACGTGTACGTGCGTGCCGCGCACCTGCCGAACCTGGAAGTGATCGGTGTCGACTGCCACATCGGCTCGCAACTGACCACGTTGCCACCGTTCCTCGATGCCCTCGACCGTCTGCTGGATCTGGTCGACCGCCTCGGCGATTGCGGCATTCACCTGCGCCACATCGATCTCGGTGGTGGCCTGGGCGTGCGTTATCGCGATGAAGAGCCGCCACTGGCCGGCGACTACATCAAGGCCGTACGCGAGCGTCTGAACGGCCGTGACCTGGCGCTGGTGTTCGAACCTGGCCGCTTCATCGTCGCCAACGCCGGCGTGCTGCTGACCCAGGTCGAGTACCTCAAGCACACCGAACACAAGGATTTCGCCATCGTCGACGCGGCGATGAACGACCTGATCCGCCCGGCGCTGTATCAGGCCTGGATGGACATCACCGCGGTCAAGCCGCGCGACAGCGCCGCACGCCAGTACGACGTGGTCGGCCCGATCTGCGAAACCGGTGATTTCCTCGCCAAGGATCGTGAGCTCGCGCTGGAAGAAGGCGACCTGCTGGCCGTGCATTCGGCCGGTGCCTACGGCTTCGTGATGAGTTCCAACTACAACACCCGTGGCCGTGCCGCTGAAGTGTTGGTAGACGGTGATCAGGTTTTTGAAGTGCGCCGCCGCGAAACCGTGGCCGAGCTGTTTGCCGGCGAAAGCCTGCTGCCGGAGTAACCCATGCTGCTGCGTTTTACCAAAATGCACGGCCTGGGCAATGACTTCATGGTTCTCGACCTGGTCAGCCAGCACGCGCATATTCAGCCCAAGCACGCCAAGCAATGGGGCGACCGGCACACTGGTATCGGTTTCGACCAGTTGCTGATCGTCGAAGCGCCGAGCAATCCGGACGTGGATTTCCGTTACCGGATCTTCAACTCCGATGGCTCGGAAGTGGAACAGTGCGGCAACGGTGCACGCTGCTTCGCGCGCTTCGTTCTGGACAAGCGCCTGACGGCCAAACGGCAGATTCGCGTCGAGACCAAGGGCGGCATCATCGAGCTGGACGTGCGTAACGACGGCCAGATCGGGGTGAACATGGGCGCGCCGCGCCTGGTGCCGGCGGACATTCCGTTCGATGCGCCGGCGCAGGCTGCCAGCTATCAACTGGAGGTCGACGGCACCACGGTCGAGCTGGCCGCCGTGTCGATGGGCAATCCCCATGCGGTGCTGCGCGTACAGGACATCAACAACGCACCGGTGCATGAACTGGGGCCGAAAATCGAACACCACCCGCGCTTCCCGGCGCGGGTCAATGTCGGTTTCATCCAGGTCATCGACCGCAACCGTGCGCAGTTGCGCGTCTGGGAACGCGGCGCCGGGGAAACTCAGGCCTGTGGCACCGGCGCCTGCGCCGCCGCTGTAGCTGCAATCAGTCAGGGGTGGATGGATTCGCCGCTGTTGATCGACCTGCCCGGCGGGCGTCTGTCCATTGAATGGGCAGGCCCTGGCCAACCGGTGCTGATGACCGGCCCGGCAGTGCGTGTATACGAAGGACAAGTGCGTCTTTGAGTGAGCAGAAGCCATGACCGATAAGCCTCAGGTACCCGCCCGACAGTCCGACGAATCAGCGTCCGAGAGCCTGGAGGCGGCAGCGGTTGCCGCATACCTCGAGGCTCATCCGGACTTCTTCGTCGAGCACGAAGAACTGCTGCCCGCCCTGCGCATTCCGCATCAGCGCGGTGACACCGTATCACTGGTCGAACGGCAGATGAGCATCCTGCGCGACCGCAACATCGAGATGCGGCATCGCCTCTCGCAGTTGATGGACGTGGCCCGCGACAACGACCGCCTGTTCGACAAGACCCGCCGTCTGATCCTGTCGCTGATGGACGCCGCCAGCCTCGAAGACGTGGTGATCAGCGTCGAAGACAGCCTGCGTCAGGATTTTCAGGTGCCCTTTGTCAGCCTGATCCTGCTCGGCGACAACCCGGCGCCGGTTGGCCGCTGGGTGACCCATGCCGACGCGCAGACCGCGATCGGCGGCCTGCTCACCGAAGGCAAGAGCGTCAGCGGCACCCTGCGGGAACATGAGCTGGACTTCCTGTTCGGCGAAGAACAGCGCAAGCAAATCGGCTCCACCGCGGTGGTCGCGGTCAGTCATCAGGGCATTCACGGCATTCTGGCAATCGCCAGCCGTGATCCGCAGCACTACAAGAGTTCGGTCGGCACGCTGTTCCTCAGCTACATCGCCGAAGTCATGGGCCGCGTGCTGCCACGGGTCAACAGCTCCCTGCGCTCGGTACGCTGAATATGGAACGACAACTGGACGCTTACTGCGAACACCTGCGCAGTGAGCGACAGGTGTCGCCGCACACCCTGTCGGCCTATCGCCGCGACCTCGATAAAGTCCTCGGCTGGTGCCTCAAGCAGAACATCGGCAGTTGGGCGGCGCTGGATATTCAGCGTCTGCGCAGCCTGATCGCCCGCCTGCATGCCCAGGGGCAGTCGTCGCGCAGCCTTGCCCGATTGCTCTCGGCGGTGCGCGGGCTCTATCACTATCTGAATCGCGAAGGCCTGTGCGACCACGACCCGGCGACCGGGCTGGCGCCGCCGAAAGGCGAACGGCGCTTGCCGAAAACCCTCGACACCGACCGTGCATTGCAACTGCTTGAAGGTGCGGTCGAGGACGATTTTCTCGCCCGCCGTGATCAGGCGATTCTCGAACTGTTCTATTCCTCGGGCCTGCGCCTGTCCGAGCTGACCGGGCTCAATCTCGATCAGCTGGATCTGGCCGACGGCATGGTTCAGGTGCTCGGCAAGGGCAGCAAGACCCGTCTGCTGCCGGTCGGCAAAAAGGCTCGCGAAGCACTCGAGCAATGGCTGCCGCTGCGGGCCATGACCAACCCGGCCGACGACGCCGTGTTCGTCAGCCAGCAAGGCCGCCGCCTCGGCCCACGGGCGATTCAGGTGCGGGTGAAACTGGCCGGCGAGCGCGAGCTGGGGCAGAACCTGCACCCGCACATGCTGCGGCACTCTTTCGCCAGCCACTTGCTGGAATCCTCGCAGGATCTGCGCGCGGTGCAGGAACTGCTCGGCCACTCGGACATCAAGACCACGCAGATCTACACCCACCTGGACTTCCAGCACCTGGCGGCGGTCTACGACAGCGCCCATCCACGGGCCAAACGCAGCAAAGGCGACGATTCATGAACATCCAGTTGATCACCTTCGACCTCGACGACACCCTGTGGGACACCGCCCCGGTGATCGTCAGCGCCGAAGCGGTATTGCGCCAGTGGTTGAGCGAACACGCACCCAATCTGGGCGCGGTGCCGGTGGAGCATCTGTGGGCGATTCGCGAGCGGGTGCTGGCCAGCGAACCGGGCCTCAAACATCGCATCAGCGCGTTGCGTCGGCGCGTGCTGTTCCACGCGCTGGAAGAAGCCGGGTACGCCCACGGCGAAGCTTCCGATCTGGCCGACAAGAGTTTTGAAGTGTTCCTGCACGCGCGGCACCAGATCACGGTATTTCCCGAGGTCGAACCGACTCTGGAAATCCTCGCCAACCACTACGCCCTCGGCGTGGTCACCAACGGCAATGCCGACGTGCGTCGATTGGGCCTGGCGGATTACTTCAAGTTTGCGTTGTGCGCGGAAGACATCGGCATCGCCAAGCCGGATGTGCGGCTGTTTAACGAGGCGTTGCAGCGTGGTGGTGTGAGCGCTGATCTGGCGGTACACATTGGTGATCATCCCGGCGATGACATTGCCGGGGCGCAGCAGGCAGGCATGCGCGCGATCTGGTTCAACCCGACGGGCAAGGTCTGGGAAGCCGAGCGCCTGCCGGACGCCGAGATCCGCAGCCTGACTGATTTGCCGGCAGTACTGGCGCGCTGGAATGCCCTCTCGAACTGATCCACTATCCCCTGTGGGAGCGGGCTTGCTCGCGAAGAGGCCGTGTCAGCCGACATATAATTTGAATGACACACCGCCTTCGCGAGCAAGCCCGCTCCCACAGGGGATTGCCTGCATCCATGACTTTATTTCAGGCATGAAAAAGCCCGCAGCGACGGCGGGCTTTTTCAGCAAGCAAGCGGCACGCCTCAGATAGGGCGGCTGCCGTACTTGTTGTCCGGCTTCTTGGGCGGATCGGCGACCACGTTGGCCTCCACTTCCTGCACCTTGCCACCGCGCGCAAGGAATTCTTCCATGGCCTTGGCCAGGGCGTCGCGCTCCTTGTTCTTGGCTTCGATGCTCGGCAATTCGTCGATCGACACCGCAGCCTTGGCTTTGCCTTTGGCAGCCGGGGCCGGCGTATCGTCACCGCCATCGTCGTCAGCAACGTCTTCCGCTGCTGCTTCCAGGCCTTCCTCGGCCTCGTCTTCGTCGCCTACTTCGAGGTCGTCGTTTTCCAGATCATCGTCGCTCATGTTCTACCTCATGACTTGCGAAAAGCAGATTAGTTATAGACCAGCTTTGGCGACTGTCGAAAGTCGCCGTAAAAAAATCGGTAACCGCTGGTGACCAACGGTTTACGCCCCTTCACCGTGCAGGGTGGCGAGGACTTTACGGGCACCGCCATGATCACGGTGCTCGCCCAGATAAACGCCTTGCCAGGTTCCCAGAGCCAGTCGCCCTGCCGAAACCGGCAGACTGATCTGGCAGCCAAGTACGCTGGCCTTGAAGTGCGCCGGGAGGTCGTCCAGGCCTTCGTCGTTATGCTCATAGCCGTCTGTTCCTTGTGGGATCAGACGATTGAAAAATCGTTCGAAGTCGCGACGGACCGCCGGATCGGCGTTCTCGTTGATGGTCAACGACGCCGAGGTATGCTGCAGCCACAAATGCAACAGACCGACCCGGCACGCCTTGAGTTCAGGCAGGCCGGCGAGTAACTCGTCCGTTACCAGATGAAAGCCCCGGGGCCGTGCCCGCAGGGTTATCAGAGTCTGTTGCCACATACAGTTCTCCGCACGTTCGGGGCGCATTCTAGCGCGCTCTGGGAAAAAACAAAGGCCCTAATATTCCTGCAATGATGTAAGCCATTGGCCGCAGAAAAACGCTTGTCGTAAACACGACCAAAGCCGTAAGAAAAATCCTTTCAGCCACTACCTGAATGACAAATTCCAGACAAAAAAATGCCCGGCAAGCCGGGCAAGTTTTTTCGATGCGCGTACTTACAGGTTGTAGCCGCGCTCGTTGTGTTGTGCCAGGTCCAGACCCACTGCCTCTTCTTCCTCGGTGGCACGCAGGCCCATGACCACGTCCAGTACCTTGAGGATGATGAAGGTGACGATCGCGGTGTAGATCACCGTGAAGCCGACACCTTTGCACTGAATCCACACTTGCGAAGCGATGTCGGTCACGGTGCCGAAGCCACCCAGCGCCGGCGCGGCGAACACGCCGGTGAGGATCGCGCCGAGGATACCGCCGATACCGTGCACGCCGAAGGCATCCAGGGAGTCGTCGTAACCGAGTTTGCGTTTCAGCGTGGTCGCGCAGAAGAAGCACACCACACCGGCCGCCAGACCGATGATCAGCGAGCCCATCGGGCCCACGGTACCGGCTGCCGGCGTGATTGCCACCAGGCCTGCAACCACACCCGAGGCAATGCCCAGTGCGCTAGGTTTGCCGTGGGTGATCCACTCGGCGAACATCCAGCCCAGTGCAGCAGCAGCGGTAGCGATCTGAGTCACCAGCATCGCCATGCCGGCAGTGCCGTTGGCGGCCGCGGCGGAACCGGCGTTGAAGCCGAACCAGCCGACCCACAGCATCGCCGCGCCCATCAGGGTGTAACCAAGGTTGTGCGGTGCCATCGGGGTAGTCGGGAAGCCTTTGCGCTTGCCCAGCACCAGGCACGCCACCAGACCGGCGATACCGGCGTTGATGTGAACCACGGTGCCGCCGGCGAAATCGAGCACGCCCCAATCGCCCAGCAGCGAACCCGGACCGCTCCAGACCATGTGCGCGATCGGCGCATACACCAGAGTGAACCAGACGCCCATGAACACCAGCATCGCGGAGAACTTCATGCGCTCGGCGAAGGCACCGACGATCAGCGCCGGAGTGATGATGGCGAAGGTCATTTGATAAGTGACGAACACCGCTTCAGGGAACAGTGCTGCCGGGCCGGTAATGCTGGCAGGCGTGATGCCCGCGAGGAAGGCCTTGGCAAAGCTGCCGACGAAGGAGTTCAGGTTGACGACGTTGGCTTCCATCCCGGTGGTGTCGAACGCCATGCTGTAGCCATAAAGGAACCACAGGATGGTGACCAGGCCGGTAATGGCGAAGCACTGCATCATCACCGAAAGAATGTTTTTCGACCGCACCATGCCGCCGTAGAACAGCGCGAGGCCGGGAATGGTCATGAACAGCACGAGGGCTGTGGAGGTCAGCATCCAGGCGGTGTCGCCGGAATTGAGGACTGGAGGCGCCACCGGATCTGCCGCCATAGCCAGGCCGGGCATTACGATGGACAACAGGGCGCCTAGCCCTGCGAATTTACGCAGAGTCATATTGTTTTCTCCTGGGGCGTTGGGTTTGTGGCGGCGTTTAGATCGCGTCGGTATCGGTTTCGCCGGTACGGATGCGGATCGCCTGTTCCAGATTGACCACGAAGATCTTGCCGTCACCGATCTTGCCGGTGTTGGCAGCCTTGGTTATCGCCTCGATAACCCGATCCAGATCCTTGTCGTCGATGGCCACGTCGATTTTCACCTTGGGCAGAAAATCGACCACATACTCCGCGCCGCGATACAGCTCGGTGTGACCCTTCTGCCGGCCGAAGCCTTTGACTTCAGTGACGGTAATGCCCTGCACGCCGATTTCGGACAGCGACTCGCGCACGTCGTCCAACTTGAACGGCTTGATGATGGCAGTGACTAGCTTCATGAAACTCTCTCCCGAATTGGTGGACTTGCCCCAGGAAAACAAACCCGACTCAAGTCTAAGCGCAGTGCCTGGCTTTGTAACGCATCGTCGGCCTTACCTGCCCGACTGACGCCAGCTAACCGCTGCCGGCGAAACTCCCCGTCCCGCCTGCCGCACTGCATTCGTCACAGCGACTGCATCAGTGCATGGGTCACTACCGACTAAGCAGAAAGCTTGCCATCTCGCCAAATTCCCCTGATTTCAATCCCTTGGCCGCTGCCGCAGGCGCTCGCGCACAAAACCCGCGATGGATACGCACAACAACGGTGCGCTGCCGTCCGTCCGCTTGCGCGAAAAGCGTGCATCCATGCCTGCGCAAATGACTATAGACACTGCGTGATACACTGCCCGCCATTGTTTACAGGACATCCACCATGCTCGCGCCCAAAGACTTCCTCGACGCCCTGAGCGGCACTGCCTCCCGCCTCTTCAGCGGCGACACCCCGCTGCCGAAAGCCGAAATCGAAAGCCAGTTCAAGATGCTGCTGCAAAGTGCGTTCAGCAAACTGGATCTGGTGAGCCGGGAAGAGTTTGACAGTCAGATGGTCGTACTGGCCCGCACCCGCGCCCGCCTCGAGAGCCTCGAAGCGAAAGTTGCCGAGATGGAAGCGAAGCTGACGCCGCCTGCGGAATAACAATCCCGAGTAGAAATGCCTTCAAGTTTGCGAAGAGAAGTTAAACCGCTCCTGCCAAAGCAGGAGCGGTTTCCGTCAGATCAATCCTTACAACGAATTATTCCAACGGTCTCGCAGAAACTCGTACAGGCGAAAAGCCCATAACGCGATTCTGACGAGGCGCCACATATGTTTAAGAAACTTAGACATATTTTGGCCCTCCTTGCGTGGGGCCAAACCTCCGATGCACTTTCCGGCGTACGAACACCTTCGGGACTACACGTGAGTGTGTCCGCCAAGGCGGCCGGGTGTGAGTCCCCCAAAAAAAGCACCGGCACGGGTCTCACACCGCGTCGAGGAACATGAAGTCTTTGCGCTCCCGGCCACACTTCGCGAATACTCCATGAGTGGGCATCGTCATTGCGGATTTTATGAGCGCCCTTAGAAAAGCGATTTAAACAACTTGTATCAAGTCGTTAGGCAAGTGCTGACAACATTACCGTTGCGCCCGTTCAAGCCCTTTTGATACTTGCGCCAATGAGCAAACATGCATAACCTGATTTCACGTGAGTGTGTCCGCAAAGGATACGCAGGCCTTGGCCTCACCGAAGCCTGCAAACTGAAAACCGTCTCCTCAAGGCGGTTTTTTTTCGCCTCGAGATTGGTTGACCACTTTCCTGCAACATCCAGTGAAAGTTCGCCCCCCGCCTGATCGCCCTTCCCCAACTACCCTTCAAAAACCCGCAGGAAGCGGTCCCCGATTCAGCTCAAGGAACGACCATGTCCCTCTCCATCGTCCACAGTCGCGCCCAGGTTGGCGTGGAAGCCCCCGCCGTCACCGTCGAAGTCCATCTCGCCAACGGTCTGCCCTCGCTGACCATGGTCGGCCTGCCGGAAGCGGCGGTGAAGGAGAGCAAGGACCGGGTGCGCAGCGCGATCATCAATTCCGGGCTGCAGTTTCCGGCGCGGCGGATCACCTTGAATCTGGCGCCGGCGGATTTGCCCAAGGATGGCGGACGGTTTGATCTGGCGATTGCCTTGGGGATTCTATCGGCGAGTGTGCAGGTGCCGTGTCTCACACTGGATGAGGTGGAATGCCTCGGTGAGCTGGCGTTGTCCGGCGCGGTAAGGCCGGTGCGCGGGGTGTTGCCGGCGGCACTGGCGGCGCGCAAGGCCGGGCGGGCACTGGTGGTACCGCGGGCGAATGCCGAGGAGGCGTGCCTGGCTTCGGGCCTGAAGGTGTTTGCGGTGGACCATCTGCTGGAGGCGGTGGCGCATTTCAACGGGCATACACCGGTCGAGCCTTATGTGTCGGACGGGCTGATTCATGCAGCGAAACCCTATCCCGACCTCAATGAAGTGCAAGGTCAGATGGCCGCGAAACGGGCGTTGCTGATTGCCGCAGCGGGCGCGCACAATTTGCTGTTCAGTGGCCCACCAGGGACCGGCAAAACATTGCTGGCGAGTCGCTTGCCGGGGCTGCTGCCGCCGCTGTCTGAATGCGAAGCACTGGAAGTGGCGGCGATTCAATCGGTCGCCAGCGGCGTGCCGCTGACCCACTGGCCGCAGCGACCGTTTCGCCAGCCGCACCACTCGGCATCCGGTCCGGCGCTGGTCGGAGGCAGCTCAAAACCGCAACCCGGCGAGATCACCCTCGCGCATCACGGTGTGCTGTTTCTCGATGAATTGCCGGAGTTTGATCGCAAGGTGCTGGAGGTTCTGCGCGAGCCGATGGAGTCCGGACATATCGTGATCGCCCGAGCCAAGGATCGCGTACGCTTTCCTGCGCGTTTCCAGTTGGTGGCGGCCATGAATCCTTGCCCCTGTGGATATCTTGGCGAGCCGAGCGGCAAGTGCTCGTGTACACCGGACATGGTGCAGCGCTACCGCAACAAGCTATCGGGGCCGTTGCTGGATCGGATTGATCTGCACCTGACGGTGGCGCGGGAAGCGACGGCGTTGAATCCGGCAGTGAAGCCAGGCGAGGACAGCGCCAGTGCGGCAGCCGTGGTGGCCGAGGCACGCGAACGCCAGCAAAAGCGTCAGCTTTGTGCCAATGCCTTTCTCGATCTGCCGGGACTGAAACGCCACTGCAAGTTATCCACAGCCGATGAAACCTGGCTGGAATCGGCCTGCGAACGGCTGACCCTGTCACTACGCTCAGCCCATCGTTTGCTCAAAGTCGCCAGAACCCTGGCAGACCTTGAGCAAGTCGATGCAATCCGCCGTGAGCATTTGGCCGAAGCGCTGCAGTATCGACCGGCGACGCCTTAATGCTCGGTCAGATCAACCAGCGGCGCCTGCCGCACTTCGGTTTCACGCCCGGCCTGAATTTCGGTCACGCGCTTCAACGCATTATCCACCGCGCCTTTGTCTGCCAGCAGGCTGTAGCTGATCTGAAACTGTTGGCTGGCCTTTGGCGCAATGGTCGGCACCAGATTCAACGGACGCTGATAGCGGCGGTTGTAGGAAAAACTGGTGCCCGGCTCAAGGCCCGTGACATAGCCCTGCCCTTGGGTATCGGTGTTTTTCCACAGGGAAAAAACCGGCAGCTGCTGCGTATTGAAGCCAACAGAAACGCCAAGACTGCCGGCCTTGTTGTGCAGCACGGCCAGGGTTTCGCCTTTGGCGTCCGCATACGGCACGACGTTGTAGACGGTTTCGTCGTAGTCCTTGGTCGGCGCGCGGTAGGTCTGCCAGTCGGGCAGATCTCCCTTGGCCTTGTCGTTAAAAGGCGAAACCTGTTTTACCGGAGCCGCAAAACGTGCGCCCTGCTCAAGGAATGGCGTACTGAAATTGCTGTGGTACAGCGCCTGGTATTCCTTCGGATAATCGCCGTTGTTGGTCAGCGTATCGTTGAGGGCGAAACGCACGCTACCGGGCTCGGTGACCAGTTCGGTGACGACCGAGAAGTCGACTTTCTTGAACGCCTGCTCTTTCAGTTCGCCGCGCAGACTGATGGCATACGGCGGCTTCTCGTCAATGTGCAGGGTAACGCTGCTAGCCGGAATGTTGGCGGCGCGCCCGTGCAGAGTCAGCAACTCGCCATTGTCCATGCCGGGATGGCCAACCCATTCGTAACCGCAGCGGGTCACCAGCTCGTTGAAGCCTTCCAGCCAGCCCAAGCCACCGCGTCCGTTGAGTTCGATGAACGCCGGGTTGACCACTTCCTTGACCGGCGAATCCCAGCCCATGCGCACACTACCAACAGAGGCTTGCAGGACATTCATGCCGCGGGTCGGCACCACCGAGAGTTTCATCGTGCCGTTATCGATATCGACGATGCTGACACCTTCCTGTCGCCCGCCGTGCAGGGTACGCAGACTCACGGAAAAGGGTTTGTCGGTTTTCACCCCGAGCTGCTCACTGGTGATGCTCCAGTTTTGCGCGGGTTTGTTGGTATCGAGGAGTACGTAATCCCAAGCCATGGCATGGGAAGCAGCAGAGAGTGCGCCGAGTGCAACGGCGAGTTTGAACGGGGTCATGGCAGCAGCCTTTATTGGAGTTGTGCCATTTTTATAGCGCTGCGGAAACGTTTCAGCAAGTGTGAAAGAGCAAGAGATCGCGAGCAGGCTCACTCCTACAGGGATCTTCAGTGATCACAAACATTGCGACCAACCGATATACCTGTAGGAGTGAGCCTGCTCGCGATAGCTGTTTCAGCTGTACATCAACGGAAGCGATCAACCTCGGAACGCAGATCCGCCGCCAGTTTCTCCAGCTCCTTGGCGGTGACCGCGAGGTTCGACACCACCTCACGCTGTTCACTGTTAGCCAAGGCAATACTCTGCAGATTGCTGCTGAGCAATGTCGCCGTGCTGCTCTGCTCCTGCGTCGCGGTGGTAATCGCCGCGAACTGCTGGCCGGCAGAACGACTCTGCTCATCGATCCGCGCCAGCGCCGATGCCACGTTGGCGTTGCGCGACAGGCCTTCCTGCATCAACAGGTTGCCCTGTTCCATGGTGCTGATGGCGTTGCCGGTTTCCTGCTGGATGCTGTGAATCATCCCGGAAATTTCGTCGGTGGCCTGACGGGTGCGCGACGCCAGGTTGCGCACCTCATCGGCCACCACGGCAAAGCCACGGCCCTGTTCACCGGCACGCGCAGCTTCGATGGCCGCGTTGAGCGCCAGCAGATTGGTCTGTTCGGCAATCGAGGTGATGACGCTGACGATGCCGCCGATTTCCTGGGAGCGCTGACCGAGGGTGTTGATCACTGTGGCCGTGGTGTTCAGCGCGCCGGCAATTTGCTCCAGCGAGGACGACGCCTCTTGCATCGACGTGCGACCGATCTGGGTCTGCTGGGCATTTTCCTGGGCCAGACGCTGGGTGTTGCCCATGTTGTCGGCGATGTTCAACGAGGTGGCGCTGAACTCTTCCACCGCACCGGCCATGCTGGTGATTTCGCCGGACTGCTGCTCCATGCCTTCGTACGCACCGCCGGACAAACCGGACAACGCCTGGGCACGGCTGTTGACCTCTTCCGAGGAGCGGCGGATGTGCTCGACCATGGTCGACAGTGCTTGGCTCATCTGGTTGAACGCACGGGACAACTGGCCGATCTCGTCGTTGCTCGACACATTCAGGCGCACGCTTAGATCACCGGCGCCCAGCGCTTCGGCCTGACGTACCAGATCGCCCAGCGGCTGCAGTTTGCTGCGCAGCAGCCACATCGCCGCGCCCACCGCGATCAGCATCGCCAGCAGACTGCCGATGGCCAGTTGGGTGCCGACACTCCAGGTCACCGCGCGAATCTCGGACTTCGGCATGCTCGCCACCACCGACCACGGGCCGCCCTCGAACGGCACGGCAATGCTGTAGAAATCTTCGCCGCTGTCGCTCCAGAACTGGCCCTTGCCCGGCGTCTTGGCCAAGCCGTTGATCACCGGCACCGCTTGATCCAGCGCCTGCACCCCCGCCGGCGCCACCAGCCATTTGTTTTGCTCATCCAGCAACGCCAGCGAACCGTTCTGACCGATACGGAAGCGCTTGAGATTGGCGAACTGGGCGTTCTGCGCATCGGTGTAGTCGAAACCGACGAACAACACCGCAATCACCTTGCCGCTGCCATCGCGCACCGGCGTGTACTGAGTCATGTAGGAGCGATCGAACAGCAAGGCGCGACCGACGTAACCCTGACCGGCCATCAACTTCGCGTAGGCCGGATGCGCGTGATCGAGCAAGGTGCCGATAGCGCGCGTGCCGTCCTGTTTGGTTAAGGATGTGCTGACGCGGACGAAGTCTTCACCGCTACGCACGAACAGCGTGGCGACCCCAGCGGTCATCTGCTTGAACTCGTCAACTTCCTTGAAGTTGTTGTTCAACACTTCGCTGCCCAGGTGCAGGCCCGGGGTTTGAGTGCCTGCAACCGTCACCGGCTCATCCGGGTGAATGCTCAGGCCCGCGCTGAAGCGCTTCTCGAACAGCCCGCTCAGGCGCTGGGTGCTTTCGCGCAGCGTGCCGTGGAAGGTGCTCAGTTGGTCGGCCAGCAGCCGCGCCTCACTGGCGAGGTGCTCTTCACGGGTGGCGAGGTTGGCGGTATCCAGCGAACGCAGGGCAAACACCGTACTGCCGCTGATGACAATCGCCAGTATCACAGCGAGCGCAAGGCCCAGCTGCGAGGCGATCCGGGCGCGAGGTTGAGACATGGACAGCTCCTGGCCGAGCCACCGGATCCTCCTTGATCGCAGCACTTGCTCGGAAAATTCTAATAATGGGGGTGAAATCGTGGCGACCGGCACGACGGTTCCACATGCTCATTTTCGGCGGTGAAACCGAATACTTGAGTAAATAGCGGGGTTATGGCGCAAGGCCGGCATTGTGCGGGCTCGAACGTTTCAGCTCAAGCGCTTGACCAGCGGCAACGCCATGGCGCGTACTTCGCCTTGCAGGAAGTCGCTGAGGCGGCGCAAACGTTCACCTCCCGGACGGGTTTTCGGCCACACCAGGTAATAATGCAGTCCGCTGGCGACCGCGGTCGGCCATGGCAGGCTCAGTCTGCCTTGCGCCACATCTTCGGCGACCATCAGCAAATCGCCCATCGACACCCCGTAGCCTCGGGCTGCGGCGATCATCCCCAGTTCCAGGGTATCGAACACCTGTCCGCCCTTGAGCGAGACCTGATCGGACAGGCCCATGTGCTCCAGCCAACTGCGCCAGTCGCGCCGATCCGGAGTCGGGTGCAACAGTTCAGTGGACGCCAGACGCGCAACATCCCACGGCTGGTCGTTCAGCAGATTGGGCGCGCCCACCGGTATCAGCTCCTCCGGGAATAGCAGGCTGGCTTCCCAGTCGGGCGGGAAATGCCCATCACTGAGCAGCACAGCGCAGTCGAACGGCTCGTTGTTGAAGTCCACCGAATCCACGTCCATCCAGGCGCTGGTCAGTTGCACCTCGTTACCCGGTTGCAGATGGCGGAAGCGGCTGAGGCGCGCCAGCAGCCAGCGCATGGTCAGGGTAGACGGCGCTTTCATGCGCAGGATGTCGTCTTCGGCGCGCAAGGTGTTGCAGGCGCGCTCAAGGGCCGCGAAGCCGTCGCGGATTCCAGGCAACAGCATCCGCGCCGATTCGGTGAGTTGCAGGTTACGGCCGCTGCGGTGAAACAGCTTGCAGGCGAAATGCTCTTCCAGCGTCTTGATGTGCCGGCTGACTGCACTCTGGGTGATCGACAACTCCTCGGCCGCGCGGGTGAACGAGCTGTGCCGCGCCGCCGCTTCGAATGCGCGCAGGGCATACAACGGAGGAAGACGACGGGACATTCGTAGGGCTCCTATAGCGGGTTACGGCCAACCCGGCAGAATCTTCTCATGATGAGTTTTAATCATGCCACCCATCCTTTTTATCCCTTTGTGCAAACCCTGCCAAGCGCCGAGAATCGTCGGCTCTCTGTTCCCTCTTTGAATGACTGGTGATGACCATGCAGCATCCCGTGCGTACTGAACTCTGGGCCATCCTGCGGCTGGCCGGGCCGCTGATTGCCTCGCAGTTGGCGCACATGCTGATGGTGCTGACCGACACCTTGATGATGGCGCGCCTCAGTCCCGAAGCGCTGGCCGGTGGCGGTCTTGGCGCGGCGAGCTATTCGTTCGTGTCGATTTTCTGCATCGGCGTGATCGCGGCGGTCGGTACCCTGGTGGCGATCCGTAAGGGCGCGGGCGACATCATCGGCGCGGCCCGCCTGACCCAGGCCGGGTTGTGGCTGGCATGGCTGATGGCGCTCGGCGCCGCATTGCTGCTGTGGAACCTGAAACCGGTGTTGCTGCTGTTCGGCCAGACCGAAACCAACGTCCATGCCGCCGGGCAATTCCTCATTGCCCTGCCCTTCGCCCTGCCCGGCTACCTGAGCTTCATGGCCCTGCGCGGCTTCACCAGTGCGATTGGCCGGGCGACCCCGGTGATGGTCATCAGCCTCGGCGGCACCGTCGCCAACTTCCTGCTCAATTACGCACTGATCACCGGGATGTTCGGCCTGCCGAAACTGGGGCTGACCGGCATCGGTCTGGTCACGGCAATCGTGGCCAACTGCATGGCGCTGGCGCTGGCCTGGCACATCCGCCGGCATCCGGCCTACGACGCCTACCCGTTGCGCGCCGGTCTGTCGCAACCCAATCGTCAATATCTGCAAGAGCTGTGGCGTCTCGGCCTGCCGATTGGCGGCACCTATGCCGTGGAAGTCGGCTTGTTCGCCTTCGCCGCGCTGTGCATGGGTACCATGGGCAGCACGCAACTGGGCGCCCATCAAATCGCCCTGCAGATTGTTTCGGTGGCGTTCATGGTGCCGGCGGGGATGTCCTACGCGATCACCATGCGCGTCGGCCAGCATTATGGCGCCGGGGAACTGAGCGATGCGCGAATGTCCGGGCGGGTCGGCATTGTTTTCGGTGCGGTGGTGATGCTGGGTTTTGCCATGGTGTTCTGGCTGCTGCCGAATCAACTGGTCGGGTTGTTCCTCGATCACAACAATCCGGCGTTTGCCGAGGTGATTCGCCTGGCGGTGAGTCTGTTGGCGGTGGCGGCGTGGTTCGAGCTGTTCGACGGCACGCAGACGATTGCCATGGGCTGTATCCGTGGGCTCAAGGACGCAAAAACCACGTTCCTGGTCGGGCTAGGTTGCTATTGGCTGATTGGCGCACCGGCGGCGTGGTGGATGGCGTTCCACCTGAACTGGGGGCCGACGGGCGTGTGGTGGGGTCTGGCGCTGGGCCTGGCCTGTGCGGCAGTGAGCCTGACCCTGGCGTTTGAATGGAAGATGAAGCGGATGATTCGGTTGGAGCCTGCATCAGCAGATCAGTACACAATCGCTCAGGCAGACTGAGATTCCCTTGTGGGGGCGGGCTTGCTCGCGAAAGCGCTGGGTCAGACAGCACATGCCTGGACTGACACGGCGCTTTCGCGAGCAAGCCCGCTCCCACAGGGGTCATGCATTCACCCGGAAATGGTGTTCAGCTCACAAATTCCAGTGATGACTGCTGGCTGGCCCCAAACGTCAGGTACTCAACCAACTCCGCCAACGGCAACGGCCGGCTGATCAGATAACCCTGCACCTGATCACAGCCAAACCCGCGCAGCAGATCCAGCTGCTCCGGCGTCTCCACCCCCTCGGCCACCACTTCCAGATGCAGGTTGTGCGCGAGGTTGATCATCGCATGCACCAGTTTGCGGTTCTCTTCGCGTTGCTCCATGCCGCCGACGAAGCTTTTGTCGATCTTCAGCAGCGTGATCGGCAGGCTGTTGAGGTGTACGAACGAGGAGAACCCGGTACCGAAGTCATCCAGCGAGAAACGCACGCCGAGGCGGCCGAGGGCGTCCATGGTCTGCTTGACCAGGTCGCTGCGGCGCATCACGGCGGTTTCGGTGAGTTCAAATTCGAGCCATTGCGCCTCGACCCCGCGCTCGGCAATCAGCCGGCTGAGCGTCGGCAGCAACTGGCTGTCCTGAAACTGGCGGAACGACAGGTTGATCGCCATGTGCAGCGCCGGCAGCCCGCGCTCGCGCAGTGCCTGCATGTCGCGCAACGCGCGGGAAATCACCCAGTAGCCCAACGGCACGATCAAACCACTCTGCTCGGCCAGCGGCACGAATTCGCTCGGTGGCAGCAAACCGCGCTCGCCATGACGCCAACGCACCAAGGCTTCGAGGCCGACGATCTGCCCGTCTGCAAGATTCAGTCGCGGCTGGTAATGCAGCTCCAGCTCATCGCGACGCAACGCCCGACGCAGCTCGCTTTCGAGGTCGGCCATGCTCCGGGCGTTGCGATTGATGCGTTCGTTGAAGATATGAAAGGTGCAGCCCTGCGTGCTCTTGGCCTGCTGCATGGCGATGTGCGCGTGCCACATCAGCGGGTCGGCGCCACCTTGTGCGCGGGCATGGGCGATACCGAGACTGGAACCGATCAACAGGCTTTCGCCGTCGACCCAATAGGGTTCGGACAAGGCTTCGGTAATGCGTTCGGCCATCCACTCGGCGCGTTGCGGCGCGCGGCGGGTGTCGATCAGCAGGGCAAATTCGTCGCTGCCCAGACGCGCCAGTTGATCACCGGCCTCCAGCTGACTTTTCAGCCGTGCGACGACTTGCAGGATCAGACGGTCGCCGGCCTGATGCCCGAGGGCGTCGTTGGCATGACGAAAGTTGTCGAGATCGAGATGTCCGAGGGCCAGACCGCGCCCGTCGTTTTCTGCCAGCCGCGCGGTGAGCAGGGTCTGAAAGCCCTGGCGATTGGCGATGCCGGTCAGCGGATCCTGTTCAGCGAGGCGTTGCAGAGTGTTTTCGAGAACGCCGCGCTCTCGCACATGCCGCAGGCAACGGCGCAGCATGCCCGCATCGAGGGCGTCGAACACCAGCCAGTCGCTGACGCCAACGGGCGCGGTGGCCGGTTCGTGTTCCAGCAGCAACACGGTCGGCAGGCTGCAACGGCCCGGGGCCGGCTGCAACGCGGGAACGGTCAACAACACCGCATGACGGTTGTCTTCGAACAGACTGCTGACCGACTCCCAGCTCGGCGCGCTGATCAGCACCGCCGCGCTCCCCATCGGAGCCAGACACTCGCGCAATAACGCTGTCCACGCTGGCTCTTCGGCCAGTAGCAGCAAACGCAAGGGTTCGACAGGCGTAGACAAGCTAGCTCCCTAGACTCTGCAATGATGTGGGCGGGGCATTATGCCGTTGCGATGATCAATGACCAAATGACAACGGTTATCAAACCGTTATTTTGTGTCATGAATGAGTACATTAGCCGCAAAATCACCGCGCATCCTGCGTGAAAGTAACAAAACCGGCAAATTTGAATCGCGTGGTGCGTCACAAGTCGGACAGAGCAGCACAAATCGCTGAGCCTGTTAAAATGCCGGCCCATTTCGTCAACGACTCCCGAATTTTCGTATGTCCCGACTCAATCCCCGGCAGCAAGAAGCCGTGAACTACGTCGGCGGCCCTCTATTGGTGCTCGCCGGCGCTGGCTCCGGCAAGACCAGCGTGATCACCCGCAAGATCGCGCACCTGATCCAGAACTGTGGCATCCGCGCCCAGTACATCGTCGCCATGACCTTTACCAACAAGGCCGCGCGCGAGATGAAGGAGCGGGTCGGCACCCTGCTGCGTGCCGGCGAAGGTCGCGGCCTGACGGTCTGCACCTTCCACAACCTGGGCCTGAACATCATCCGCAAGGAGCATGCGCGGCTGGGCTACAAACCCGGTTTCTCGATCTTCGACGAGACCGACGTCAAAGCCCTGATGACCGACATCATGCAGAAGGAATACGCAGGCGACGACGGCGTCGACGAGATCAAGAACATGATCGGCGCCTGGAAAAACGACCTGATCCTGCCGGCCCAGGCGCTGGAAAACGCGCGCAATCCGAAAGAACAGACTGCCGCCATCGTCTACACCCACTATCAGCGCACGCTCAAGGCGTTCAACGCGGTGGACTTCGACGACCTGATCCTGCTGCCGGTGAAACTCTTCGAAGAGCACGCCGACATCCTCGAAAAGTGGCAGAACAAGGTGCGTTACCTGCTGGTCGACGAATACCAGGACACCAACGCCAGCCAGTACCTGCTGGTGAAGATGCTGATCGGCAAGCGTAACCAGTTCACCGTGGTGGGCGACGACGACCAGTCGATCTATGCCTGGCGTGGTGCACGGCCGGAAAACCTGATGCTGCTCAAGGATGACTACCCGTCCCTGAAAGTGGTGATGCTCGAGCAGAACTACCGCTCCACCAGCCGCATCCTGCGCTGCGCCAACGTGCTGATTTCGAACAACCCGCACGAATTCGAAAAACAGCTGTGGAGTGAGATGGGCCACGGCGACGAGATCCGCGTGATCCGCTGCCGCAACGAGGACGCCGAAGCCGAGCGCGTGGCCATGGAAATCCTCAGCCTGCACTTGCGCACCGACCGCCCGTACAGCGATTTCGCGATCCTCTATCGCGGCAACTACCAGGCCAAGCTGATCGAACTGAAGTTGCAGCACCACCAGGTGCCGTACCGCCTGAGCGGCGGCAACAGCTTCTTTGGCCGTCAGGAAGTGAAGGACCTGATGGCCTACTTCCGCCTGATCGTGAACCCGGACGACGACAACGCCTTCCTGCGGGTGATCAACGTGCCGCGCCGGGAAATCGGCTCGACCACCCTGGAAAAACTCGGCAACTACGCCACCGAACGCAAGATCTCGATGTACGCCGCCACCGATGAAATCGGTCTGGGCGAGCATCTGGACAGCCGCTTCACCGATCGCCTGTCGCGCTTCAAGCGCTTCATGGACAAGGTCCGTGAGCAGTGTGCCGGCGAAGATCCGATCTCGGCGCTGCGCAGCATGGTCATGGACATCGACTACGAGAACTGGCTGCGCACCAACAGTTCCAGCGACAAGGCTGCGGACTACCGGATGAGCAACGTCTGGTTCCTGATCGAAGCCTTGAAGAACACCCTGGAAAAAGACGAAGACGGCGAGATGACCGTCGAGGACGCCATCGGCAAACTGGTCCTGCGCGACATGCTCGAGCGTCAGCAGGAAGAAGAGGACGGCGCCGAAGGCGTGCAGATGATGACCCTGCATGCGTCCAAGGGCCTGGAATTCCCTTACGTGTTCATCATGGGCATGGAAGAGGAAATCCTCCCGCACCGCTCCAGCATCGAAGCCGACACCATCGAAGAGGAACGCCGCCTGGCCTACGTGGGCATTACCCGCGCGCGTCAGACCCTGGCGTTCACCTTCGCCGCCAAGCGCAAACAGTACGGCGAGATCATCGACTGCGCGCCAAGCCGCTTCCTCGATGAGCTGCCGCCGGACGACCTGGCGTGGGAAGGCAACGACGACACACCGACCGAAGTCAAAGCCGTGCGCGGCAATAGCGCATTGGCTGATATACGCGCGATGTTAAAGCGCTAGAATTGACCACTTTTTTAAAGCTTAGGGCGCACAGGCGCTGAACGAGGACAGCTTCATGGAAGCATTGCACCAGAAAATCCGCGAACAAGGCATCGTGCTTTCCGACCAGGTCCTGAAAGTCGACGCCTTTCTGAACCATCAGATCGACCCGGCCCTGATGAAGCTGATCGGCGACGAATTCGCCACGCTGTTCAAGGATTCGGGCATCACCAAGATCGTCACCATCGAAGCCTCGGGCATTGCCCCGGCGATCATGACCGGTCTGAACCTGGGCGTGCCGGTGATCTTCGCCCGCAAGCAACAGTCCCTGACCCTGACAGAAAACCTGCTGTCGGCGACCGTTTATTCGTTCACCAAAAAGACCGAAAGCACGGTGGCCATCTCGCCACGGCACCTGACCAGCAGCGACCGCGTGCTGATCATCGACGACTTCCTGGCCAACGGTAAGGCCTCGCAGGCGTTGATCTCGATCATCAAGCAGGCTGGCGCCACCGTTGCCGGTCTGGGCATCGTGATCGAGAAGTCGTTCCAGGGCGGCCGGGCCGAACTGGATTCGCAGGGCTACCGCGTTGAATCGCTGGCTCGCGTGAAATCGCTGAAGGATGGCGTCGTTACCTTCATCGAATAATCCACGCCGCATTACCCCCTGTGGGAGCGGGCTTGCTCGCGAAGGCGTCGTGTCAGTCGAGCTATTCTTTGACTGACACGACGCCTTCGCGAGCAAGCCCGCTCCCACAGTTGGTTTTGCGCCAGGCCGTTAGTTCGCGGTGGCTTTGAGGCCGGTGAGCAGCAGGCGCTGGAACAGGTCTTCTTTCAGGCCTTCCGGGTGGGCCAGTTGCATACGTTCAAGGTGTTCGGGAAACGTCGAAGCCTCCGGCGCATCCAGCGCGGCCTTGCCCAGCTCCAATATCTCGCTCAGCTTGAACTTGCTCTTCAGCCAGTTCAGCGCCCGCAGCAAATCCCGCTCGATGGCGGTGAAATCACAGCCCAGCGGATACTCCGGAAACAGGTTCGGATGCTTCGCGGCAATCGCCTGCAAGCGTTGCGGGGTGTTATCGGCGAAACGCGGATCGAGACGGAAATCCTGCGGCAGCTTGCCGACCTTCTGCGCCTGCTCGATCAGTTCTGGCTGGAAGCGTGAATCGCTGATGTTCAGCAACGACTCGATCACCACCGCGTCAGTCTTGCCGCGCAGATCGGCGATGCCGTACTCGGTGACCACGATGTCGCGCAGGTGCCGTGGAATCGTGCAGTGCCCGTATTCCCAGACGATGTTCGAACTGACCTCGCCGCCGGACTCGCGCCAGCTGCGCAGGATCAGAATCGAACGCGCATCGTGCAGCGCATGGCCCTGGGCGACGAAGTTGTATTGCCCGCCGACGCCGCTGAGTACTCGCCCGTCTTCCAGTTGATCAGCCACGCCCGCGCCCATCAGCGTCATGGTGAACACGGTGTTGATGAACCGTGCATCAAGCCGTTGCAAGCGCTTCAATTCTTCCTGCCCGTACAGCTCGTTGATGTAGCTGATGCGGGTCATGTTGAATTCGAGGCGCTTGCTCAACGGCAGTTCGCGCAGGCGCTCGTAGAAGCTGCGTGGGCCGAGGAAGAAGCCGCCGTGCACCGAGATGCCATCGGTCTGCACCGCTTCATCGAGGGTGCCGGCGTTGGCCTGTTGCTGCGTCTGCACGTCGGGGTAGACCTTGCGCCGGATGATCCCGGCATCGGCCAGCACCAGCAGGCCGTTGACGAACATTTCGCTGCAGCCATACAGGCCTTTGGCGAATGGCGCGGTACCGCCCTCGCGCTCGATCAACTGTGCCCACTGGCTGAGATTGAGATCAGCCAGTACCGCCTGATAACCGGCGTTGTCCGCTTGCCGCGCGAGCAATGCGGCGGTGAGCGCATCGCCCATCGAGCCGATGCCGATCTGCAAGGTGCCGCCATCGCGCACCAGGGTGCTGGCGTGCAGGCCGATGAAATGATCCTGAAAGCCCACCGGCATGTTCGGCGTGGAAAACAGCGTGCTGCTGTCCTTCGCGTCGATCAGCAGGTCGAAAGTGTCAATATCGACTTCGGCATCACCGGGCATGTACGGCAGATCGGTGTGTACCTGGCCGACCAGCAGAATGGTCTCCCCGGCGTCGCGGCGCTTGGCGATCATCGGCAACAGGTCGAGGGTGATGTCCGGGTTGCAACTCAGGCTCAGGCGATCGGGATGTTCGCTGCTGCTGGCGAGCAATTGCGCCACCAGATTGAGGCCGGCAGCATTGATGTCGCGGGCGGCATGGCTGTAGTTGCTGCTGACGTAATCCTGCTGGGCCGGCGGGCTGTTGAGCAGGCTGCCGGGCTGCATGAAAAACTGTTCGATGCGGATATTGCCGGGCAGGCTGTCGCGGTGCAGGTCGGCAAGGAAATCGAATTCGGGGTAGTCGCCGAAGACGCGCTCGACGAAGGGTTCGATAAAGCGCTTCTGCAGACCGTCACCCAGCGTCGGCCGACCGAGGCACAGCGCGGTATAGATCGTCAGTTGCCGCTCGGGCAAGTCCTTGATCCGCCGGTACAGCGCGTTGACGAAGTGATTGGGCTTGCCCAGCCCCAGCGGCATGCCCATGTGGATGTGCGCCGGCAAGCGTGCAAGCACATCGTCCACTGCCTGTTCGATCGAACACAACTGCACCATCTGAAGCCTCCTGCCCGTTCCGTGAATAGGGGTAGACCGAGCTTGCCTCGACTTTGCTGCAAAGGACAGCGAAAGCCGTGAATCGCAGGCACAAAAAAACCGTCCGAAGACGGTTTTTTTCGTCAGAGGCGCGGCTTATTTCAGGCCGGACATTTTCTCGATCGCGCCTTTCAACTCGTCGTCCGAGCAATCGGCGCAGGTGCCTTTTGGCGGCATGGAATTGATCCCGGTGATGGCTTTGGCCAACAAACCGTCAATCCCGCCTTGCTCTTTGGCACGTTTGCCCCAGTCTGCGGCATCACCGATTTTCGGCGAACCCAGCAGGCCGGTACCGTGGCAAGCGTTGCAATGTTTTGCAATCACTTCGTCCGGCGTCTTCGCACCACCGCCGCCGCCAGCGGAGGCAGCGACTTCCATTCCTTTGCATTCCTGCCCCTGAACGCACACCTGGCCGACCGGCTCGAGGCGCTTTGCAATGTCGTCATTCGTCGCAGCTTGAGCGCTGACAGCCCAGAGGGCCAGTACGGTTGCTGGTGCGGCCAGCATTTTCATAATTAGATTCACGCGTTCACCCTCAATGGTGGCTATTCACGCCTGCGGCCACGGTTCGCAGGCGGGCGCAAGTATAGCGGGTAGCCCGCCACACTGAAACAACCCCATAGTCGAAGGGGTTATACCGCGCGGTGGAAAAACTCTGCGGATGCCTTCGCCGTCATGGCTTGGCGCCTCTATCGTTAAAAATTTGCCGGCGTGGCTGCGCTGATTAGTCGCGCAGGCGCGTCGAACGGATTCCGGAAGCGATGCGGCTTGGTACTTTCAAAATAGTAGCTGTCGCCGGCTTCGAGAATAAAAGTTTCCAGGCCCACCACCAATTCCAGACGACCTTCCACCAGAATCCCGGTTTCCTCGCCTTCATGGGTGAGCATTTCTTCGCCGGTATCGGCGCCCGGCGGGTAGATTTCGTTGAGGAACGCGATGGCCCGGCTCGGGTGTGCGCGGCCGACCAGTTTCATGGTCACGGCGCCGTCGGAAATGTCGATCAGCTCGTTGGCCTTGTAGACGATCTGGGTCGGTTTTTCCTGCAGGATTTCTTCGGAAAAGAACTCGACCATGGACATGGGAATCCCGCCCAGAACCTTCCTCAGCGAACTGATCGAAGGGCTGACGCTGTTCTTTTCGATCATCGAAATGGTGCTGTTGGTGACGCCCGCGCGCTTGGCGAGTTCACGCTGGGAAAGCCCTTTGAGCTTGCGGATCGATTGCAGTCGTTCACCGACGTCCAAGGCGGGAGCCTCCTGATGTTGTAAGAATATTGAGCGTTATCATGGCGACAGCGTTCAGTATTTACAACACTTGGCCCCCGCAGCGGCGTCAACCCTCGGAATAGAGCCTTGGCACGCGACGCAGGTTGCAGAAGATCTGGTACGGAATGGTGTCCGCCCACTGCGCCACTTCGCTGGCGAGGATGTTTTTGCCCCACAGCTCGACGGTCGAACCGAGGTCGGCTTCCGGCACATCGGTAAGGTCGATGCACAGCATATCCATCGACACCCGGCCAAGAATCCGGCTGCGTTTGCCGGCCACCAGCACCGGAGTGCCCGTCGGCGCCTGACGCGGGTAGCCATCGGCATAGCCCATGGCAACCACGCCGATGCGCATCGGTTTGTCGGTGATGAATTTGGCGCCGTAGCCGATCGGCTCGCCGGCGGGCAGTTCGCGCACGCAGATGACTTTCGATTCCAGGGTCATCACCGGTTGCAGGCGCTCGGCCATGGCGTTGGCTTCTTCGAACGGCGTGGCGCCGTAGAGCATGATCCCCGGGCGCACCCAGTCGCTGTGAATCTGCGGCCAACCGAGCACGGCCGGCGAGTTGCGCAGACTGACTTCGGCGGTCAGGCCCTGACGGGCAGCCTCGAACACCGCGACCTGATCGGCGCTGCTCTGCTCGTGCAGCTCATCGGCGCGGGCGAAGTGGCTCATCAGCACGATCTTCGCCACTTTGCCGCTGGCCAGCAGGCGCTGATAGGCGGCCGCGTAATCCTTCGGATGCAGACCCACACGGTGCATGCCCGAATCGAGCTTCAGCCACACGGTGATCGGTTTGCTCAATGCCGCCTGCTCGATGGCTTCGAGCTGCCATAGCGAATGCACCACGGTCCAGAAATCATGCTCGACGATGAGCGCCAGTTCATCGGCCTCAAAGATCCCTTCGAGCAACAACACCGGGGCCTTGATACCGGCCGCGCGCAACTCCAGCGCCTCTTCGATGCAGGCCACGGCAAACCCGTCGGCCTCGGCTTCCAGGGCCTGGGCGCAACGCACTGCGCCGTGACCGTAGGCATCCGCCTTGATCACCGCCAGCGCCTTGGCGCCGGTGACTTCGCGGGCAATTCGGTAGTTGTGACGCAGGGCTTGAAGGTCGATCAGGGCACGGGCAGGACGCATGGCAGCAGACTTCTTGGCGGTCATGGGAAGAAAAACCGGCGCTGGCTGACGGCGTGAACCGCCAACAGCGCCGGGAGAGGGATCTTTGAAACGGTTACGGCAACGCGGCGACGATGGAAATCTCGACCAGGATGCTCGGCTTGGCCATCTTCGCTTCGACGGTGGCACGGGCCGGAGCAGCACCTTTGGGCAACCACTGATCCCACACCGAATTCATCCCGGCAAAGTGCGCCTCGATGTCGTTCAGGTAGATCGTCGCCGACAGCAGATGCTGCTTGTCAGTCCCGGCCAGATCGAGAAGGCGCTCGATATTGGCCAGAACTTCGCGGGTTTGTTGTTCAATCCCGGCGTTGAAGTCGTCGCCGACCTGTCCGGCCAGATACACCGTACCGTTGTGGCTGACGATCTGACTCATGCGCTCATTGGTGAGCTGGCGCTGGATTGCCATGTTTTGCGGACTCCTGAGGCTTGTTGCCGTAACGGGAAATATCGAGGCCTTCGGCGCTGATCTGCGGTTTTTTCTTCGCCATCAGATCGGCCAGCAAACGACCGGAACCGCACGCCATGGTCCAACCCAGGGTGCCGTGACCGGTGTTGAGGAACAGGTTCTTGAACGGCGTGGCGCCAACGATCGGCGTACCGTCCGGGGTGGTCGGACGCAGACCGGTCCAGAAGCTCGCCTCGGCCAGATTGCCGCCCTGAGGATAAAGGTCGTTGACGATCATCTCCAGGGTTTCGCGCCGACGCGGGTTCAGCGACAGGTCAAAACCGGCGATTTCCGCCATGCCGCCGACGCGGATGCGGTTATCGAAACGGGTGATCGCGACCTTGTAGGTCTCGTCGAGAATGGTCGAGGTCGGAGCCATGGCCGGGTTGGTGATCGGCACGGTCAGGGAGTAACCCTTGAGCGGATACACCGGCGCCTTGATGCCCAGCGGCTTGAGCAATTGCGGCGAGTAGCTGCCGAGGGCCAGCACGTAGCGGTCGGCGGTTTCCAGCTTGCCGTCGATCCACACGCCGTTGATGCGGTCACCGGCGTAGTCGAGGCGCTGGATGTCCTGGCCGAAGCGGAATTCCACACCGAGTTTCACCGCCATTTCCGCCAGGCGCGTGGTGAACATCTGGCAGTCGCCGGTCTGGTCGTTCGGCAGACGCAGGGCGCCGGCGAGGATGTCGGTAACGTTGGCCAGTGCCGGCTCGACGCGGGCAATGCCGGCGCGGTCGAGGACTTCAAACGGCACGCCGGATTCTTTCAGGACGGCGATGTCCTTGGCGGCGCCATCGAGCTGTGCCTGAGTGCGGAACAGCTGGGTGGTGCCGAGGCTGCGGCCTTCGTAGGCGATGCCGGTTTCGGCGCGCAGTTCGTCGAGGCAGTCGCGGCTGTACTCGGACAGACGCACCATGCGCTCCTTGTTCACCGCGTAACGGTTGGCGGTGCAGTTGCGCAGCATCTGCGCCATCCACAGGTACTGATCGATGTCGGCAGTGGCCTTGATCGCCAGCGGCGCGTGGCGCTGCAGCAGCCACTTGATGGCCTTGAGCGGCACGCCCGGCGCGGCCCACGGCGAGGCATAACCCGGCGACACCTGGCCGGCGTTGGCGAAACTGGTCTCCATGGCCACGGCTGGCTGCCGGTCGACCACCACCACTTCAAACCCGGCACGGGCCAGATAGTAAGCACTGGCGGTACCGATGACGCCGCTACCCAAGACCATTACGCGCATTTTTGTATCCCTCATCGCGGCAGGGCCGCGTACGTCTGTTGTTAGAGCAATGATGCGCGCAGTGTAAAAAAGAATGGCCAGTGCATTTCACTATATAAGCGCCTATATTTGGCGACAATTCTCGGCAAAAACCCTTTTCACGGAGGCGCATCCCCTATGCGTACCAACACTCAGACCAAACGTGAGCTGGACAAGATCGACCGCAACATCTTGCGGATCCTGCAGGCGGACGGGCGCATATCGTTTACCGAACTCGGGGAAAAGGTCGGGCTGTCCACCACGCCGTGTACCGAGCGGGTGCGGCGGCTGGAGCGCGAGGGGATCATCATGGGCTACAACGCCCGCCTGAATCCGCAGCACTTGAAGGGTAGCCTGCTGGTGTTCGTCGAGATCAGCCTCGACTACAAATCCGGCGACACGTTCGAAGAGTTCCGCCGCGCGGTGCTGAAATTGCCGCACGTGCTGGAGTGCCATTTGGTGTCAGGGGATTTCGACTATCTGGTGAAGGCGCGGATTTCCGAGATGGCCTCGTACCGCAAACTGCTGGGCGACATTCTGTTGAAGTTGCCGCATGTGCGTGAGTCCAAAAGCTATATCGTGATGGAAGAGGTGAAAGAGAGCCTGAGCCTGCCGATACCGGACTGAAGATTGGCGTAGCTCCATTCGCGAGCAGGCTCGCTCCCACTGGGGAATGCATTTCAAATGTGGGAGCGAGCCTGCTCGCGAAGGCGTCAGCTCGGTTGCGAGTGAACCGGTTAAACCAGCACCTGCCGATTCGCCGCCATGTATTCGAAGATCTGCTTTTCAACCCGCGGATGAATCAACTCCACCGGCCCCCGCCCGTTCGGGCACGGCAACGTCTTCGTCGTCCCGAACAACCGGCAAATCAGCGGCCGTTCCTCATACACCGTGCAACCATTCGGCCCCAGGTGCACACAATTCAGCTCGTCCATCGCCGCATCCTGCTCGGCGCGGGTCTTGCGCGGCAGGCGGGCCATTTCTTCCGGTGAAGTGGTCACTGGCCCGCAGCAATCGTGGCAACCGGGCACGCACTCGAACGAGGGGATCTGCTGACGCAGGGTGCGGATTTTCTGACTGTTGCAGCTCATCGAAACAGTAACCCACATGAAATAGGCGGCAATTGTGCCGCAAAAGCCGTGATCCAGACAGCAACGGCCGACCAGTGTTGCCCGTCTTCGGCCGTGCGGCTTATGCTCCGTCAAATTTTCTCGACACCCAGCCGTTGGATGATGCCCATGAATGCCCGCGCCCGAACCTTCGCGAGCCAACCCCACGTTGCCTCTTACTACGCCGCCAGCAGCCTGCCGCAGCCTGACCATCCGGTGCTGCAAGGCGAAGTGATTGCCGATGTGTGCGTGGTCGGCGGTGGCTTCTCGGGGTTGAACACCGCGCTGGAACTGGCCGAACGCGGCCTCAGCGTGGTGTTGCTGGAAGCGCATCGGATCGGTTGGGGCGCCAGTGGTCGCAACGGTGGGCAGTTGATTCGCGGGGTCGGCCACGGTCTCGACCAGTTCACTAACGTCATCGGCGCCGACGGCGTACGTCAGATGAAACTGATGGGCCTGGAAGCGGTGGAAATCGTCCGCCAGCGCGTCGAACGTTTCCAGATCCCGTGCGACCTGACCTGGGGCTACTGCGACCTTGCCAACAAGCCTGCCGACCTCGAAGGCTTTGCCGAAGACGCCGAAGAGCTGCGCAGCCTCGGCTATCGCTACGAGACCCGTCTGCTGCAAGCCCATGAGATGCACACCGTGGTCGGTTCCAAACGCTACGTCGGCGGCTTGATCGACATGGGTTCCGGGCACTTGCATCCGCTGAATCTGGCGCTGGGCGAAGCCGCTGCTGCGCAACAAATGGGCGTCAAACTGTTTGAACAGTCGGCCGTCACCCGCATCGACTACGGCCCCGAGGTTCGCGTACACACCGCTCAAGGTTCAGTGCGGGCGAAAACCCTGGTGCTGGGCTGCAACGCTTATCTCAACGACCTCAATCCACAACTCAGCGGCAAAGTACTGCCCGCCGGCAGTTACATCATCGCGACCGAACCGCTTTCCGCAGAACTGGCGCACAGCCTGCTGCCGCAAAACATGGCGGTCTGCGACCAGCGCGTGGCGCTGGATTACTACCGGCTCTCGGCGGATCGACGCTTGTTGTTCGGCGGCGCCTGCCATTATTCCGGGCGCGATCCGAAAGACATCGGCGCATACATGCAGCCGAAGATGCTCGAAGTGTTCCCGCAACTGGCAGGCGTGAAGATCGCCTATCAATGGGGCGGCATGATCGGCATCGGTGCCAATCGACTGCCACAGATCGGCCGGCTCAATGATCAGCCGAACGTGTATTACGCCCAGGCCTATTCCGGGCACGGGGTGAATGCCACGCACCTGGCGGGCAAGTTGCTCGCCGAGGCGATCAGCGGGCAGCACAGCGGTGGCTTCGACCTGTTTGCCAAGGTGCCGCACATCACCTTCCCCGGCGGCAGGCACTTGCGTTCGCCGTTGCTGGCGCTGGGGATGTTGTGGCATCGGCTCAAAGAGCTGGTCTGATATTTTTGCACCAGCCTTAATGCCCTCATCGCGAGCAGGCTCACTCCTACAGTGGGAGCATATTCCCCTGTAGGAGTGAGCCTGCTCGCGATGGGGTCAGAAACAGCACCACATCCTTCAGATCCGCCAGAACGGCTTCAACCCCTCTTCATGCGCCTGCTCCCGGGTCAACCCGACATCCTTGAGCTGCTCCGGCGTCAGGTTCAACAGCGCCTTGCGCGTGTGCAGACGATGCCAGAACAGGCCCCAGCGACTCAGGCCGGACGGCGCGTTGCGCATGGCGGTATTCCATGCACTGTCCTCCTGCCCTGCCTCCAGTTCCTGACTGTGTAACGTCAGCCGCACATCGCTCAAGCCGTTCATTTTTGTCGCTCCTGTTTACTTGGGTAGCCAGAGATTCCATGATGCGCGGGTCGGCAAAAGCATTACAGATTCAACACTTCTGTATTAACTCCATACAGATTTGCCATTCCTGAGACTGAATCACCGATTTTTGCCGCATCTGTACTGGTTTAACGAATCACCTGCATCGAGGCAGTGCCATGACCCTGTATGTGAACCTCGCCGAGCTGCTCGGCACCCGCATCGAACAAGGCTTCTACCGTCCTGGCGATCGCCTGCCTTCGGTGCGCGCCTTGAGCGTAGAACATGGGGTCAGCCTCAGCACGGTGCAGCAGGCCTATCGCATGCTCGAAGACAGCGGCCTGGCCACACCGAAACCCAAGTCCGGCTACTTCGTGCCGGTGGGTCGCGAGCTGCCGGAGCTGCCTGCGGTCGGGCGGCCGGCACAGCGGCCGGTGGAGATTTCGCAGTGGGATCAGGTGCTGGAGCTGATTCGTGCGGTGCCACGCAAGGACGTGGTGCAACTGGGGCGCGGCATGCCCGACGTGACCACGCCCACCATGAAACCGCTGCTGCGCGGACTGGCGCGGATCAGCCGCCGCCAGGACATGCCCGGTCTGTATTACGACAACATTCACGGCACCCTCGAACTGCGCGAACAGATCGCTCGATTGATGCTCGACTCCGGTTGCCAGTTGAGCGCCAGCGACCTGGTGATCACCACCGGTTGCCACGAAGCGCTGTCCACCAGCATCCACGCAATCTGCGAGCCGGGCGACATCGTCGCGGTGGATTCGCCGAGCTTTCACGGCGCCATGCAAACGCTCAAAGGCCTGGGCATGAAAGCCCTGGAAATCCCCACCGATCCGCTCACCGGCATCAGTCTCGAAGCGCTGGAACTGGCGCTGGAGCAGTGGCCGATCAAGGTCATCCAGATCACCCCCAACTGCAATAACCCGCTGGGCTACATCATGCCGGAGTCGCGCAAGCGCGCCCTGCTCAACCTGGCACAGCGTTTCGACGTGGCGATCATCGAGGACGATGTGTATGGCGAGCTGGCCTACACCTACCCGCGCCCGCGCACGATCAAGTCCTTCGACGAAGACGGCCGCGTATTGCTCTGCAGTTCGTTTTCCAAAACCCTGGCGCCAGGGCTGCGCATCGGTTGGGTGGCACCGGGTCGTTATCTGGAACGGGTGCTGCACATGAAATACATCAGCACCGGTTCCACCGCACCGCAGCCGCAGATCGCCATCGCCGAATTTCTCAAGGGCGGCCATTTCGAACCGCACTTGCGGCGGATGCGCACGCAATACCAGCGCAATCGCGACGCGATGATCGACTGGGTCACTCGCTACTTTCCTGCCGGCACCCGCGCCAGTCGCCCGCAGGGCAGCTTCATGCTCTGGGTCGAATTGCCCGAGGGTTTCGATACGCTGAAACTCAACCGTGCGCTGCTCGATCAAGGCGTACAGATTGCCGTCGGCAGCATCTTTTCCGCCTCGGGCAAGTACCGCAATTGCCTGCGAATGAACTACGCGGCCAAACCGACACCGCAGATCGAAGAAGCGGTGCGCAAGGTTGGCGCAGCGGCGAGCAGACTGCTGGCCGAAACCGAGTCATTCGAGCCGAAACGTACCGTGCCCGTCGAAGCGACGAAGGTCGGCGACACGGCTTGAGGCATCGCTGACGCGGGCCTCGATGTCCAGCTCCACGTCGAGATGACGACCGGTGGCGATGCTGCCCGCGCGCCAGCTCACGATGCGATCGCCAGGCTGCAGCAAATCCGCCGCGCCCGCCCGCTCTCCCTCGCGCTGCCACTGCACCGGCGCGCCGTCCAGACGCACCGTCACTATGCGTACCTGCAACCGTCCCGGTGCCCAGCGATAACGCAGCGCATCGCTGCTCGGGGCAGCAAAGGACCAACTGATCGAGCGCACATCCGGACATTGAATCCGCAGATGAACCCTGCGCACCCCGAAGCTGCCGTCGTCGCCACTCGATGGCCGCGCCAGCAGTTGCGCCCTCGTCGAGACGCCATAGTCCACAGCGCCCGGCGACAGCGTCATCTGGCAGCTCGCACTGGCCATGGCGGATGCGGACAACAGCCATGCCAGCATGATCTGGATAATCCATCGTTGCATGGGAAAAACCTCAGTCATGTATTGCTCAAAGGCTGACAGAGCGCTTCGACAGGCTCGATCAATGCGTGCTCGTCAGGCGATTCGGCCAGGGTGAATTGCAGCTCGCAGTGCGTGGTGTCCGATAGCTGCACCCGCAACGGTTGCCCAGGCTTGATGTCCGGCACAAAGATCGTCCCGGCCTCAAGCACCGTGGTCACGTATTCACCTTGCCCGTCCTGTACGGCCAGACCACTGGGCAGCCATTGCCGATCAACCGTCCTGGCCTTCAACAGCACGCGCCGCACGCGGGTGATGGAGAACTCCAGGTGCTGCACCGACCCGCGCCCGGCTTCCACTTCTTGATAACCGTCGAGCACCTCGACGTTGCGCGGCAGGCTCAACGGGTCGACTTCCAGCCGGGCGGTCGAATACGCCGGCAAACTCGCCACCACCGCCCGGCCCGCTCCGTCCGTCCACACCGGACCTTGCGGCGTGGACAACTTCAGACCCGCACGGTCGCCGGCCTTGAGCACGCCAAAGGTCTCGCGCAGCGGATAGGGCGACAGCGTGACGCCATCGCGATGCAGTGCCATGCCGCCACGCAGGCCCACATCGAATTCGCGCGCTTCGTCCCGCTGGCTCATACCGAGGTCCAGACGGGTGTAGCGCGCCAGAGCGTTGACCCGCAATCCCAGCGACGGCGCCGCGTCTTCACGGTGTTCGGCACTGGCGCTGTAGGCCAGGGTTTCACTGAGCACTTCGCTCATCGACACGCCACTGCGCACCCCGGATCGTGGGTCGCTGCGCAGGTAGCTGCGAACCCGGCGCTGCTCGACCAATGGCATCCCCGCCGTCAGGTAAGCCGAGGTGCCCCGGCGCCCCGCGTCGGCATCGCCGATCCCCCGTTCCAGGCTCAACGACAGACTGATCCGCGCGGGCAGCGTCTGCGACCACGACAGGCCCAGGCGCATATGCGGCGGCTGATCCACGCGGGTGTAACGTGACCAGGTCATGCCGAACGCGCCCCAGCGTTCGACGGAACCGTTGAGGGCAAACGTCCAGTGCTCGCGCCCGGGCGATTCGGCCCGGCCCTGCTGCGAGTTCCAGCCAGTGTCCGACAGCGTACGAAAGCCCTGGCCACGGCGCACAGCGACCACACTGGTGGACAGGTTCGGCGCCAGCACGGCATTGACGGTCATTTGCACCTGATGACCCGCAACGCCTGTAGCCCGGTCGCTGGACAGCAGCTGGCGCACACCGGTAGTCAGATTACCCGGCCATTGCTGCTGCAGCCCCCACCCCGCCGACAGGTAGTCCGAACCACCGAGTACACCGCCACTCATGCGCAGCGCTCGCGACAGGCTCCATTCCTTGCCAAGGGTGGCGAACGACGGCGCCCGACGATCATCCGAGCCCTGGCGTCGCACAGTGCCCAGCGCCAGATTGAACGTGTCGGCCCGCTCGAACCGGGCATCCTGAAGGCTGGCGGCCGGGACGCGAAAGCGCCGCACCTGCCCTTCTTGCTCGTGCACGCTCACCTCAAGGTCGAGCTGATTGCTCAACAACGGCAGCGCGCGCAGGGTGAACGGCCCGGCAGGAACTCGCGTGGTGTAGATCGGCACGCCGTTCTGCCGGACTTCGATCCGCGATGGCGACCAGGCGATGCCCTCGACCTCACCACGCGCACCCTGTTGTGCCGCACGCATTTGCGCGAAGGCGTCTTCCGGCAGGATCTGCACGCCGCTGAACGATTCGCCGGCAAACAGGGGCGACTGCAGATTCAACTGGCCGATCTGCACGCTGGCTTCGTCGTCTTCCAGGGTGTGCATGCCATAGGCATACAGATGCTCGAAACGCGTACTGTCCGGAAGTTGCGTGTAGGACTGCCGGCTACGCAGGATCCAGTCGCCGGCATTCAAGCCAATCTCCGAGCCCAGGCTGCGAAAGTCGCTGCGCTGTCCCTCGTGCCGGCTGCCCATCAGCAACGCATCGTAGTTAAACACACCGCCCACACCACCATTGGCGAAGCTGCGCGATTGAAACTCCGGCAACGCCAGCAGGTCGGTCGGCAACAGCAGGTCGATCTGTTCCTGGCCGGGATGCAACTCAATGATGGCCGAGGGCAGACCTTCGCGCAGTGTCAGGCACGGCTGTCGGTCTGCCGACGCCGCAGAGGTTTGCGAGCGCACGCCGGCAGCCTTGAGCATGGCCGGCTGCAGGCACGGCTCGCCCTCGGCATCGAACGTCACGAACACGCGGCCGCGAGGCTGTCCATTGACCTCCAGTGCTACCAGGCGCGTGCCCTGGGAGAAACGCGGTGCCTGGCGAAAGTACGCAGCCAGTGCGGGGTCGAGTCCACGCTCGCGAAGCAGCTGCGCATCGAACTCCACCACCTCGCCGGCCAGCGCTGCGCCTGCGCCCTGAACCATCACCAGTGCCAGTCCCCGACGGGCAGGCCTGCGCATCAGTGCGTTACCGGAGCATCGAAGTGATCGACCGCAAAGCCATAGGTGGTGGCCGGAAAAATTCGCACTCCCATGGTCCGCACCGTCGAACTCAAGGGCAACGCGACAGACAGGCGCTCGCCAGGCAGGATCCAGGTGCGCGGCAGATCCACCGCCTGTGTGCCCGGCAGCGGAACAATCGCCTTCGCCAGCCGAACGACGTAAGGACTGGGATTACTGACCAGCAAGCCTTCAGCAGTGGCCGACCAGCTCAGGCGATGCCATGGCTCGCGCTCCACCGGCAGGCCGGCGGGGCGCAGGATCACCGGCAGGTTTTGCCGCACGCCCAGATTGACCCGGGCGCCGTCAGCACTTGCCACAGGATTGATCCCTTCAAAAATCACCCGCTTCAGACGCTCGGTCTGCAACGGTTCGGCGCTCTGCAAAATGAACCGCACTTGCTGCACCGCCCCGGCCTCGACACGGGTAACCGACGGGCTGAACAGCAACTGCGTTTGATCATGCGGCTCGATGTTTACCACCGTGGTGTGCAGCAGGGCCGGACGTGCCTCGGTATTTCGGACATTCATCGTCGCCTCACCGAGACCTTCATCCACCACCAGCACAGGTGTTTGCGGCACCATTCCGGCAGCGTGGGCGCTGGGCATCAAAATCACGGCGAGCAGGCACAGTGGCAGCGCCCTGAAGCCAGGACGGCACATTGAAATCGGCATCGGGATTGTTCCGCTGGAAAGTTTCAGCGCCCCCGTCTAAGGACGCGCCGAATGAACCTGAAAGAACCCGGCAACGGCCGGGCTCTGTCGATCAGAGGTAGTACATGTCGAAGGTGACCGAGCCATCGAGCGGGATCTCGCTGGCGATCGGCAGCGCGTTACTCGGGCCAATGATCGGCAACAGGCTCATCGGAAACCCGTGATGGCGCGCCGCGACCGGGCCGGCTGCCACGGTACCCCAGGAGTACAGCGCCGGGGCATTGCTGACCAGCGGCGAGGAAGGCAATTGCCACGCCGGCGCCGCCAGGGTGCGGGTCATCAGGGTCTGCTGGATACCGTCGGCTTCCGGACGCCCGTGGCGCAGAGCGAAGCCGCCGATACGGATGCCGCCGATTTCGCCTAGCCCGTAAAACAAGGCCGGATCGCTGTTACCGGCGCCATCGTTGATGCCCGGCAATTTGGTTGCCGCACGATTGTCTCTGACCGACACCTCCACCGGCGCCGGCGCATCGCAATTGATGTGCAGCGAAATATCGTGAGTCGACAGCAGCGTTTGCGTGGTCTTGTTCAGTGTGGCCGCCGAAATCTTGCGCAGATCGACGGTGCCACCACCGGCAAATGCCGGGATGCACGAGGTCGGAATAATGGTTCCGATCACGTTCAGATCCACGCTCTCGGCAGCGGCCAGCGTCGGCAATACCGCGGCCGCGATGGCCGCCATCCATGTTGTTTTTTTCATCAGTCCCTACTTGTTCGGCTATTTATAAATGGCAGGTATTCAGGGCATCGCTTTCACCGGGGCCGTGAATACCGGGGGCGATGATTTCCTTTTTTGCAGGATCCGTATGTAGGAATAGGCACCAACCAAGAGCGGAAAAAACGACATGGCAAATAGTCCAAAAACACATGCGAACTCATTCCTACTTTCGAACGACTAATTGTTTACACAGTGTGGCGAGGATCCGCCTGGAAGCGGTCGTTGAAATCCTCTGCATGCCATACTCCGTCACCCCCAGCCCCCAGCCGAGAAAGCAACGTGCGACCCGGAAAAAAATTGCTCGCTGCCTTTGTCCTGTGTTCGTTGGCCAGTGGTTGCGCCAATCTCGATGTAGCGCGTGAACCCAGCCAGGCGTTGCCGTCTGCCGGCTCCGCATTCGGTCGCTCGATTCAGGCACAGGCGGCGCCCTATCAGGGCCGCTCCGGGTTCCGCCTGCTGTCCAACAGTACTGAGGCCTTCACCGCTCGCGCCGAACTGATCCGCAATGCGCAAACCAGCCTCGACTTGCAGTACTACATCGTCCACGACGGCGTCAGTACACGGATGCTCGTGGAAGAACTGCTCAAGGCCGCCGACCGCGGCGTGCGCGTACGCATCCTGCTCGACGACACCACCAGCGACGGTCTCGACACGATCATCGCCACGCTGGCGGCGCATCCACAGATCCAGATCCGCCTGTTCAATCCACTGCACCTGGGCCGCAGCACGGGCGTGACCCGCGCCGCCGGCCGCCTGTTCAACCTGTCGCTGCAACATCGGCGCATGCACAACAAGCTGTGGCTGGCGGACAACAGCGTGGCCATCGTCGGCGGGCGCAATCTGGGCGACGAGTATTTCGATGCCGAGCCAAACCTGAATTTCACCGACATCGACATGCTCAGCGTCGGCCCGGTGGCCGAGCAGCTCGGACACAGTTTCGATCAGTACTGGAACAGCGCGCTGAGCAAGCCGATCGACGAATTCCTCTCGAGCAAACCGAGCGCCAAAGACCTGCAGAACACCCGCACGCGCCTCGAAGAATCGCTGGATGAAACCCGCAAACAGAACCATGCGCTGTATCAACAGCTGATGACGTTCAAGACCGCGCCGCGCATGGACATCTGGCGCAAGGAACTGATCTGGGCCTGGAACCAGGCGCTGTGGGATGCGCCGAGCAAGGTGCTGGCCAAGGACGAGCCGGACCCGCAACTGCTGCTGACCACACAACTGGCGCCGGAGCTGCGCGGCGTCAGCAAAGAACTGATCATGATCTCGGCGTACTTCGTTCCCGGCCAGCCGGGGCTGGTGTACCTGACCGGGCGTGCCGACGCCGGGGTCTCGGTGAGCCTGCTGACCAACTCGCTGGAGGCCACCGATGTACCGGCGGTGCACGGCGGTTATGCGCCGTATCGCAAGGCGCTGCTGGAGCACGGCGTGAAGCTGTATGAACTGCGCCGCCAGCCTGGGGATAACTATGGCAGCGGCCCACACCTGTTCTACAGCAAGTCATTCCGGGGTTCGGATTCCAGCCTGCACAGCAAGGCGATGATTTTCGACCGGCAGAAAGCGTTCATCGGCTCGTTCAACTTCGACCCGCGCTCGGTGCTGTGGAACACCGAGGTCGGGGTCTTGGTGGACAGCCCGGAACTGGCCGAACGCGCACGCGAACTGGCCTTGCAAGGCATGGCACCGGCACTGAGTTATGAGGCGAAACTGCAGGATGGCAAGATCGTCTGGGTGACCGAGGACAACGGCCAGATGCACACGCTGACCAAGGAACCCGGGAGCTGGTGGCGGCGGTTCAATGCGTGGTTCAGCACCACTGTCGGTCTGGAGCGGATGCTGTAGTCAATTGTGGCGAGGGAGCTTGTCGACTCGTCGCACCGTTCCGCTGGGCTGCGCAGCGGCCCCGGAATTTTGTGAGTGCTACGCACTCAAGCGGGAGCAAGCTCCCTCGCCACAGGTAATCAATCGAATCAGGCCGGCTCGGCCACCGTGCCGAACGCACCTTGGCGCATCAGCAGAATCACCAACCCGAACGCCCCGACCGCCATCAACAGCGGCAACGCATGCCCGCTGATCCACTGGCTGCCCGCCCCCGCCATCAACGGCCCGATCAGACAACCGACACCCCACAGCTGCGCAATGTGCGCATTGGCGCGCACCAGCGCGTCGTCGCGATAACGCTCGCCGATCAGGATCAGTGACAAGGTGAACAGCCCACCGGCACTGGCCCCGAACAACACCCACAACGGCCAGATCAGCAGCGTGTCGATCAACAGCGGAATCGCCAGGCTCGACAGCATCAACACCACCGCGCAGCCGGTGAACAAGGTACGTCGCGACAGGTAGTCCGCCAGCGCACCAATCGGCAGTTGCAGCAGCGCATCGCCGACCACCACCGTGCTGACCATCGCCAACGCGATCTCGGCAGTAAAGCCCTGTTGCAGGCAATACACCGGCAACAACGTGAGGATCATCGCCTCGAACGCGGCGAACAGTGACACCGCCCAGGCAATCGCCGGCAGCTCACGGGCAAAACCCCACAAATCGCTGAACGTCACACTGCTGGCTTCACTGCTCGGCGCACCGCTGCGGCCCATCAACAGCAAAGGTGAGACCGTCAGCAGTCCGACGCCGACCCAGAACCCGTAATCGTGCTCAGTGCCGAGCGCACCCAGCAGCAGCGGACCAGACAGTTGGCTCAGCGCATAGCTGCTGCCATACAGCGCCACCAGCCGACCGCGCCAGTGTTCGACGACCAGTTGATTGATCCAGCTCTCGCCAAGGATGAACACGATGGTCAGGATCACCCCGATCATCAGGCGCAGCACCAGCCAGATCGGATAGCTGGGTAACAACGCCAGCAAGCCGATCGACAACGCACCCGCCCACAGGCACAGTCGCATCAGGTTCGCCGTGCCGAAACGCGCCGCCAAGTGACTGGAAATCTTCGCCCCCAGCAGCACGCCAATCGCCGGCATCGCCGCCATCACGCCAATGGCAAAGGAGCCATAACCCCAGCCTTCCAGACGCAACGACACCAACGGCATGCTGACCCCCAGGGCCAGGCCAACACTCAAGACAGACGCCAACACGGCGAAATACGTCGCCCAACGCATGTTCCACGCTCCTGTGGATATTTTTATGTTCACTACAAAACCACTGTGGGAGCGGGCTTGCTCGCGAAAACGGTTTCACATTCAGCAGATGTGCTGACTGATACACCGCTTTCGCGAGCAAGCCCGCTCCCACAGGGGATCTCTGTTTCGTCATGGAGCCCGGAGTGACCGGGCTCCCGCTAACGGCTTACAACTTGATCCACGTCGCCTTCAGCTCGGTGTACTTGTCGAATGCGTGCAGCGACTTGTCGCGACCGTTGCCCGACTGCTTGAAGCCGCCGAACGGTGCGGTCATGTCGCCGCCGTCGTACTGGTTGACCCACACGCTACCGGCACGCAGCGCCTTGGCGGTCAGGTGCGCCTTGGAAATGTCCTGAGTCCATACCGCTGCGGCCAGACCATACGGCGTGTCGTTGGCGATCTGGATCGCTTCTTCGGCGGTGTCGAAGGCGATGACCGACAGCACCGGGCCGAAAATCTCTTCCTGGGCGATCTTCATCGCGTTGCTCACGCCGTCGAAAATCGTCGGCTCGACGTAAGTACCACCGGTTTCCTGAAGGATGCGCTTGCCGCCCGCGACCAGTTTGGCGCCGTCGCTGTGACCGGACTCGATGTACGACAGCACGGTGTTCATCTGCTGGGTATCGACCAGCGCACCGACGTTGGTTGCCGGATCCAGCGGATTGCCCGGTTTCCAGGCTTTCAGCGCCTCGATCACCATCGGCAGGAATTTGTCCTTGATCGAGCGCTCGACCAGCAGGCGCGAACCGGCGGTGCAGACTTCGCCCTGGTTGAAGGCGATGGCACTGGCGGCAGATTCGGCAGCGGCTTGCAGGTCCGGCGCATCGGCGAAGACGATGTTCGGGCTCTTGCCGCCGGCTTCCAGCCACACACGCTTCATATTCGATTCGCCGGCGTAGATCATCAGTTGCTTGGCGATTTTGGTCGAACCGGTGAACACCAGCGTGTCGACGTCATTGTGCAGCGCCAGCGCCTTGCCGACGGTGTGGCCGTAGCCCGGCAACACGTTGAGCACGCCTTTCGGAATGCCGGCCTCAACGGCCAGCGCAGCGATGCGGATGGCGGTCAGCGGGGATTTTTCCGACGGTTTGAGGATCACCGAGTTACCGGTCGACAGCGCCGGGCCGAGTTTCCAGCAGGCCATCATCAGCGGGAAGTTCCACGGCACGATGGCACCGACCACGCCCACCGGCTCGCGGGTCACCAGACCCAGTTGATCGTGCGGCGTGGCGGCGACTTCGTCGTAGATCTTGTCGATCGCCTCACCGCTCCAGCTCAGCGCTTGCGCCGCGCCCGGGACGTCGATGTACAGCGAATCGCTGATCGGCTTGCCCATGTCGAGGGTTTCGAGCAGTGCCAGTTCTTCAGCGTGCTGCTTGAGCAGGCTGGCGAAACGAATCATGGTGGCTTTGCGTTTGGTCGGCGCCAGGCGCGACCAGACGCCGGAATTGAACGTGGCACGGGCGTTTTCCACGGCGCGCTGGGCGTCGGCGGCGTCACAGCTGGCGATCTTGCCCAGCAGACGGCCATCAACCGGGCTGATGCACTCGAAAGTCTCGCCGGAGACGGCGTCGGTGTATTCGCCGTTGAGGTAGGCGCGGCCTTCGATCTTCAGGTCGCGAGCACGTTGTTCCCAATCGGCACGAGTCAGGGTGGTCATTCGAGTGTCCTCCTCTTGTTGAATACGAGCGCCGCGTTCTTCGCGGACGTCTTCAGGAATGCTGCCCGGCCGGCCTGCTTTTTCGGCCCAAGGCACCCGCCACCCTAAACCAGCGGCCGGGGTTGTTTCAATATATTTGACATAAGCGCGCCATACGGCCTTGCGGTGTTCATTTTAATAAACATAGACTTTGGCCCTTTCAAGCCACCGCGCCGTCATCACGGGAGAAAACAACAATGAACATCCAGAACGTCGTCGATATCAGCCTGACCACCAGCACAGCCGAACGCTATCGCCCGGACCCGGCCAAAGTGCTCAAGGGCGATCCCGAGCAAGCGGTGTTCAATCAGTACGACAGCCCTTGTGGGCAGATGGGCGTCGGCGTGTGGGAAGGCGCGGTCGGGCAGTGGACGGTGAACTACACCGAGCACGAATACTGCGAAATCCTGCAGGGGGTTTCGGTGCTGCGCGACAGCGACGGCAATGCCAAGACCTTGCGTGTTGGCGACCGTTTTGTGATTCCGGCCGGTTTCCGTGGTACCTGGGAAGTGCTGGAGGCTTGCCGCAAGATCTATGTGATCTTTGAGCAGAAGGCTTGAGGATTTTCGCTGACTGATCCGGCCCTATCGCGAGCAGGCTCACTCCTACAGGGAACCGCATTCCAATGTAGGAGTGAGCCTGCTCGCGATGAGGCCCGGCCAGACACCACAGAAATCCGAGTGTCTAGTCCTGAAATAGGTTTACACCTGTTTCAGTCTCAAACGCCCGATGCACCGCATCGGGCGTTTTGTATTTCAGGGCTAAGTGCGGCCGCTCCCGGTTGTAGATTTGCACCGATTCATCCACCATTTTCACTGCATCCGCCAGGTCTTTGGGGCGATGCAGCAAAAACTCAGTCTTCAAAATCCCATTTACCCTCTCCGCCATAGCGTTCTGATAGCAATCATAACCGTCAGTCATTGAGCACCTGATTCCATGCCGGGTATGCATCCGTTGGTATAAGTCGGAGCAATACTGGGCTCCGCGATCTGAATGATGAATGAGCGGTTGATCGGATTTTCGCTGACTAACAGCCTTCTGCAGCGCCCTGACCACCGACTCCGTATGCAGGCTGCTGTGCACATGATGACCCACGATTTTGCGTGAGTACGCGTCTGTTATCAGGCTAACGTAAGCGACACTTTCCCGCGTTGGGAGATAGGTAATGTCTGCGACCCAAACCTGCTCAGGTCTGCTGGCTACAACTTGTTCCGGGCCAGCTTTGAGTAGGTTGGGGTGACGGCGGAAGCGATGATGGCTATGCGTGGTTTTATGATAAGCACGTTTGCGAGGAACCAGCTCTCGCGCCTCTCGCAAGATAGAAAACAGGCGGTCTCGACCGACACGTAGCGTCGCTGCAGCTTCAATTAGCATCAGGTGGTGCAGTTTGCGCGTCCCAAGCCTCGGCTGGCGCCGACGCTTTTCCAGAACGAATTCCACTACCTGCTGGTCTTGGCAAACTCTCGCGTCAAAGGCTCGGTTGCGCTTGTAATACGCTTGGCGCGAAATGCCCATAAACAGGCAAGCCCTGGTAATGCTCAGGTCTTGGATTTGCCCTTGCGAGAGGACTTGCCGGGTCGCTTTTTTACGATGGACACACCGTAATCATTTTTCAAGACGTTCACGACAGCTTCAAAGAACTGGGCCTTCTGATTGCTCAGCGCCAACTGTTCTTCAAGCTCTTTGATCCGCTGTTCGGGTGTCAGCGGTAGGTTGGGGTCGGTCATCGGCCTGCTCCGCGGCGCTCGGATTGAGGCGCCTTGGCTCCAGTCCTGTCGGCCATGCTTGCGTAACCAAACCAGTACCGTGGACCGGCCTTGAATGCCAAAGCGCCGTTGAGCCTCTTTATAACTCAACTCGCCTTTTTCGACTTGATCTACGACTGACAATTTAAAAGCTAGCGTGTAATCGCGCTGGCTCCGCCTTTTTCCGGTATCCATTGAATCCTCCTGAAGATTGGTCAGAAGGTGTAAACCTTATTCAGGACGCGACAGAGACAACAAAAAAGGCCCGTATCGTGAGATACGGGCCTTTTTTGTAAGTCGGGAAAAATCAATTACTTGATTTTGCCTTCCTTGTAGATCACGTGCTTACGAACAACCGGATCATATTTCTTGATCTCGATTTTGTCCGGAGTAGTGCGCTTGTTCTTGTCGGTAGTGTAGAAGTGACCAGTACCGGCGCTCGAGATCAAACGAATCAATTCACGCATGATTAGCTCCCTTAAATCTTGCCATCGCGGCGAAGTTCGGCGAGCACGACACTGATGCCACGCTTGTCGATGATGCGCATGCCTTTGGCAGATACGCGCAGACGCACAAAACGTTTCTCTTCTTCAACCCAGAAGCGGTGATGCTGCAGGTTCGGCAGGAAACGACGACGGGTTTTGTTGTTTGCGTGGGAAATGTTATTCCCGGTTACCGGACCCTTACCGGTAACTTGACATACTCTCGACATGCCTCAGCCCTCTAAAACCACATGCCCAACCCGGCATGGGTTGGCCGCTTAATCTCTCAGTCATTTGGCGCCAGGCGCCGCGTTTCTTTAGAGGTCTTACCGGCTACACCTACAGTGAAGGAACCGGGCCCCTAGAAAAGAGCGCTGCTTTATACCAGAAAGACCGGGGTGCAACAACAATCGATGTGCAATCAACCGCTAAAAAAGCGCATTTTCCGGCTGCGGACGCTTTGGATAAAGGCTGGCGCGAGTTTTGACCACTCGTCGCAGAAAACCGCTCTGACAGAGGTTTCCGACTTTTCTGGGCGCACCGCGGTCTGAAAAACGCCAGTGCCCGGCCCCGAAAAATACAAAAGGGGATAGTCATTTGCAATCCAGCCCTCTAGGGTAACCCTTTTCCAGACTGCACCTGCAGATGGCCTTCGATCTGTAAAGGAAGCCGACCATGCGCCTCGCTGCCCTACCCCTGTTGCTCGCCCCGCTTCTGCTGAGCCCTCTGGCCCAGGCCGCCGCCCTGAGCGTCTGCACCGAGGCCAGCCCTGAAGGGTTCGACGTGGTGCAATACAACTCGCTGACCACCACCAATGCCTCGGCCGACGTGCTGATGAACCGCCTGGTCGACTTCGACACCGCCAGCGGCAAAGTCGTGCCGAGCCTGGCCGACAGTTGGGAAGTCAGCACCGACGGCCTGACTTATGTGTTCAAGCTGCACCCGCAGGTGAAATTTCACAGCACCGACTATTTCAAGCCGAGCCGTACGCTGAGCGCCGAAGACGTCAAATTCAGCTTCGACCGCATGCTCGACCCGGCCAACCCATGGCACAAAGTGGCGCAAAGCGGTTTCCCGCACGCCCAATCCATGCAGTTGCCGGCGCTGATCAAGAAAATCGACGCACTCGATCCGCTGACCGTGCGCTTTACCCTCGACCACCCGGATTCGACGTTCCTCGCGACCCTGAGCATGGGTTTCGCCTCGATCTATTCCGCCGAATATGCGGACAAGCTGCTCAAGGCCGACGCGACCGACAAGCTCAACAGCCAGCCGATCGGCACCGGCCCGTTTGTGTTCACGCGCTTCCAGAAAGACGCTTCGGTGCGCTACAAGGCCAACCCGGACTACTTCGGCGGCAAGCCGGCGGTCGATCCGCTGATCTTCGCCATCACCCCTGACGCCAACGTGCGCCTGCAAAAGCTGCGGCGCAACGAGTGTCAGATCGCCCTGTCGCCAAAACCGCTGGACGTGAAAGCGGCGCAGGAAGAGCCGACCCTGAAAGTGGAAAAGACTGACGCGTTCATGACGGCTTTCGTCGGCATCAACAGCCAGCACCCACCGCTGGACAAGCCGGAGGTGCGCCAGGCGATCAACCTCGCCTTCGACAAGGCCAACTACGTCAAAGCCGTGTTCGAAGACACCGCCGAACCCGCCAACGGCCCTTACCCGCCGAACACCTGGAGCTACGCGAAGAACCTGCCGGGCTATCCGCACGACGTGGCCAAAGCCAAGGCGTTGCTGGCCAAGGCCGGACTCAAGGACGGCTTCCAGACCACCATCTGGACCCGTCCGTCCGGCAGCCTGCTCAACCCCAATCCGAGTCTGGGGGCGCAGTTGCTGCAATCGGATCTGGCGGAAATCGGCATTCAGGCGGAAATCCGCGTGATCGAGTGGGGCGAATTGATCCGCCGCGCCAAGGCTGGCGAACATGACCTGCTGTTCATGGGCTGGGCCGGCGACAACGGCGACCCGGACAACTTCCTCACGCCGCAGTTTTCCTGCGCGGCGGTCAAGTCCGGCACCAACTTCGCCCGCTACTGCAATGCCGATCTGGACAAGCTGATCAGCGCCGGTAAAACCACCAGCGAGCAAGGCGTGCGCACCAAGCTGTATGAACAGGCCCAGGCGCAGATTCAGCAGCAGGCGCTGTGGTTGCCGCTGGCGCACCCGACTGCCTATGCGCTGACGCGCAAGGATGTGCAGGGTTATTCCGTCAGCCCGTTCGGGCGGCAGGACTATTCGAAGGTCACCCTGAAATAACCCGCCACAACACAATTCCCCTGTGGGAGCGGGCTTGCTCGCGAAGGCGTCGGATCAGCCAAACTTTTATTGACTGAAACATCGCCTTCGCGAGCAAGCCCGCTCCCACAGGGGTTGGCGTTTGTTGTTGAAAGCTACATCCAGCCACACTCCGCCATCGACAACGGCTCGCCGTCGCCAACGATAAAGTGATCGAGCACCCGCACATCAATCAGATCCAAAGCCTTCTGCAAGCGCTTGGTCAGTTGCCGATCCGCCTGGCTCGGATCGCTGTTCCCCGACGGGTGGTTGTGGCAAAGAATCACCGCCGCCGCGTTGTTGGCCAATGAGCGTTTCACCACTTCCCGGGGATGCACACTGGTGTTGTCGATCGAGCCGCGAAACAGCGCCTCGAACGTCAGCACTTGATGCTTGGAATCGAGAAACAGGCAACCGAACACCTCGTGCGGCTCATGGCGCAGCATGGACTTCAAGTAATCCCGAACTGCCTGCGGATTCTCCAGCGCCGGTTTTTTACGCATGCGCTCGGCCAGATGCCGCCGCCCCATTTCCAGCACCGCCTGCAACTGTGCGAACTTCGCAGGCCCCAATCCCAACTGCACGCTGAACGCCGCAAGATCGGCCTCCAGCAATGCGCGCAGGCTGCCGAATTGAGTCAACAGGTGTCGCGCCAGATCCACCGCGCTTTTTCCCGTGACCCCGGTACGAAGAAAAATCGCCAGTAATTCGGCATCGGAAAGGCTTCCCGCGCCCTGTTCAAGTAGCTTCTCCCGCGGCCGCTCCGCCGCTGGCCAATCGCGAATACTCATACACCTTCCTTGTCTGTGGGCGCCGCTGTTCCGTAGCGGTCGCTGTGATATCGTAGCCCATCTTTTTTGCGGGCGAATTCACCCTGGGGAGGGGGTTTCGCCACGTATGTCACCCACGAAATGAAAGGCAGACCTATGCAGCGGCTGTATCGGAAACGCATCGTTCTGGGCGTCGGCGGCGGCATTGCGGCCTACAAGAGCGCCGATCTGGTTCGTCGCCTGATCGACCAGGGCGCCGAAGTGCGCGTGGTCATGACCCATGGCGGCGCCGAGTTCATCACCCCGCTGACCATGCAGGCCCTGTCCGGGCACCCGGTTCACCTCGACTTGCTCGACCCGGCCGCCGAAGCGGCGATGGGCCACATCGAGCTGGCCAAGTGGGCCGATCTGGTGTTGATCGCCCCGGCCACCGCCGATCTGATTGCGCGTCTGGCCCAAGGCATCGCCAACGATTTGCTGACCACTTTGGTTCTTGCTACCGATGCCGTAGTGGCCGTCGCGCCAGCCATGAACCAGGCGATGTGGCGCGACCCGGCGACCCAGGCCAACCTGCAACTCCTTGAAAGCCGTGGCCTGAAGACCTTCGGCCCGGCCTCCGGCAGCCAGGCCTGCGGCGACGTCGGCATGGGCCGGATGATGGAGGCCACCGATCTGGCGCAGTGCGCGGCGGATTGTTTCCAGCGTCAGTCACTGACCGGCAAGCACGTGGTGATCACCGCCGGCCCGACTCAGGAAAACATCGACCCGGTGCGCTACATCACCAACCACAGCTCCGGGAAAATGGGCTTCGCTCTGGCCGAAGCCGCGGTGGAAGCCGGCGCCCGCGTGACCCTGATCAGCGGCCCGGTACACCTGCCTACGCCGGATCGCGTCACGCGCATCGACGTGGTCAGCGCCCGCGACATGCTCGCCGCGTGCGAATCGGCCATCCCGTGTGATGTGTTCATCGCCTCGGCTGCGGTGGCGGACTACCGTCCGGAAGTCGTTGCCCCGCAAAAACTCAAGAAAGACCCTACAAGCGGCGACGGCTTCGTCCTGCAAATGGTGCGTAACCCGGACATCCTGGCCACCATCGCGACCCGTCCCGACCGTCCGTTCAGTGTCGGCTTCGCCGCCGAGACCGAACACCTGCTCGACTACGCTGCACGCAAGCTGAAAGACAAGAATCTCGATTTGATCGTCGCCAACGACGTCGCCAACCCGAGCATCGGATTCAACAGCGAAGAAAACGCCTGCAGCGTGATCGACCGTGAGCTTCATGCCACTGTTTTCGCCCAGACCAGCAAGAGCAAGATCGCTCGCCAACTGGTCACTTTTATCGCCGAACGTCTGAACCAGGTTTAATTTACATGCACGCTTTGCAAGCCAAGATCCTCGACCCACGCATCGGTACCGAATTCCCGCTGCCGCAATACGCCACCCCGGGCTCCGCCGGCCTCGACCTGCGCGCCATGCTGGAACAGGACATCGTGATCAAGCCGGGTGAAACCGTGCTGATTCCTACCGGTCTGTCGGTCTACATCGGCGACCCGAACCTCGCCGCACTGATCCTGCCGCGCTCGGGCATGGGCCATAAGCACGGCATCGTGCTGGGCAACCTCGTCGGCCTGATCGACTCGGATTATCAGGGCCCGCTGATGGTGTCCTGCTGGAACCGTGGCCAGAGCGACTTCACCATGACTGTCGGCGAACGTCTGGCGCAGCTGGTGCTGGTACCCGTGGTGCAGGCGCACTTCGAAATGGTTGAAGAGTTCGTCGAAACCGAACGCGGCGCGGGCGGTTTTGGCCATACCGGCACTAAATAACCGATAACCCGTTACTGTGGCGAGGGAGCTTGCTCCCGCTTGGGTGCGCAGCGCCCACAAGATCTTTAGGGCTGCTTCGCAGCCCAGCGGGAGCAAGCTCCCTCGCCACAAAAAATGCGCTACATCCGCTGCAGGTTTTAGCACCGAAAATCAAGGTTTTGCCGGCCGCAGGCCACGCCAGACAAGGCGTCATGGCCCTTTCACACCACGAACTCTCTGTGGAAAACGCCGTCATACCCTTCAGTTTGAGCCTGCCGCCGAGTGAATCGTCGGTGTGTCCCGCCACTTTCGAGATGGAGCATTTGTGCAGATGAGCACCCCCGCCAAGATCGCCCCGAAGCTTCCCGACAGCATCTTCCGCGCCTATGACATTCGCGGCACCGTGCCGGAATTCCTCAATGCCGAAACCGCTTACTGGATCGGCCGCGCCATCGGCTCGCAGAGCCTGGCGCAGGGCGAGCCGAACGTTTCTGTCGGCCGTGACGGTCGCCTGTCCGGCCCGGAGCTGGTTGCCGAGCTGATCCGCGGCATCGCCGAAAGCGGCTGCCATGTCAGCGATGTCGGCCTGGTCCCGACCCCGGCGCTGTACTACGCGGCCAACGTACTCGCGGGTAAATCCGGGGTGATGCTCACCGGCAGCCACAACCCGTCGAACTACAACGGCTTCAAGATCGTGATCGCCGGCGACACCCTCGCCAACGAGCAGATCCAGGTGCTGCACGAGCGCATCAAGACCAACGATCTGAGCAGCGGCCAGGGCAGCGTGACCCAGGTCGAAATCCTTGACCGCTACACCACCGAAATCGTCCGGGACGTCAAACTGGCCCGACGCATGAAAGTCGTGGTCGACTGCGGCAACGGCGCGGCCGGCGTGATCGCCCCGCAACTGATCGAAGCGCTGAATTGCGAAGTCATCCCGCTATTCTGCGAAGTCGACGGCAACTTCCCCAACCACCACCCGGATCCGGGCAAGCCTGAGAACCTCGTCGACCTGATCGCCAAGGTCAAGGAAACCAACGCCGACCTCGGTCTGGCCTTCGACGGTGACGGCGACCGCGTCGGCGTGGTGACCAATACCGGCAGCATCGTCTACCCGGATCGCCTGCTGATGCTGTTCGCCCGCGACGTGGTGGCGCGCAACCCGGACGCGGAAATCATCTTCGACGTCAAATGCACCCGCCGCCTGGTGCCGCTGATCAAGGAATACGGCGGTCGCCCGCTAATGTGGAAGACCGGTCACTCGTTGATCAAAAAGAAAATGAAACAATCCGGTGCTCTATTGGCCGGTGAGATGAGCGGCCACATCTTCTTCAAGGAGCGCTGGTTCGGTTTCGACGACGGCATCTACAGCGCCGCACGGCTGCTGGAGATCCTCAGCAAGGAAAAATCCACCGCGGAAGAACTGTTTGCGACCTTCCCGAACGATATTTCTACGCCGGAAATCAATATCCATGTGACCGAGGAGAGCAAATTCAGCATCATTGATGCACTGCACGACGCACAGTGGGGCCCAGGCGCTGACCTGACCACCATCGACGGCGTGCGGGTCGATTACGCCAAAGGCTGGGGCCTGGTGCGCGCCTCCAACACCACACCGGTGCTGGTGCTGCGCTTCGAGGCCGATGACGAGGCTGAATTGCAGCGCATCAAGGATGTGTTCCACGCCCAATTGAAACGCGTTGCACCTGATCTCCAACTACCGTTCTGATTCACCCGGAGCCCTGAATGACCCTCGAACGCGAAGCCGCCGCCCACACCGCCCAGGTTCTGTCCGAAGCGTTGCCTTACATCCGACGTTATGTCGGCAAGACCCTGGTGATCAAATACGGCGGCAACGCGATGGAAAGCGAGGAGCTGAAAACCGGCTTCGCCCGCGACATCGTCTTGATGAAAGCCGTGGGCATCAACCCGGTCGTGGTTCACGGCGGCGGCCCGCAGATCGGTGATCTGCTCAAGCGTCTGTCGATCGAAAGCCACTTCGTCGATGGCATGCGCGTCACCGACGCCGCGACCATGGACGTGGTGGAAATGGTCCTCGGCGGTCAGGTCAACAAAAGCATCGTCAACCTGATCAACCGTCACGGCGGCAGTGCCATCGGCCTGACCGGTAAAGACGCCGGGCTGATTCGTGCGAAGAAACTGACCGTCACCCGCCAGACCCCGGAGATGACCCAGCCGGAAATCATCGACATCGGTCAGGTCGGTGAAGTGGTCGGGATCAACACCGAGCTGCTGAACCTGCTGGTCAAAGGCAACTTCATCCCGGTGATCGCGCCGATCGGCGTCGGTGAGAACGGTGAGTCGTACAACATCAACGCCGACCTGGTGGCCGGTAAAGTCGCCGAGGCGCTGAAAGCCGAGAAGCTGATGCTGCTGACCAACATCGCCGGCCTGATGGACAAGTCGGGCACCGTGTTGACCGGCCTGAGCACCCAGCAGGTCGACGACCTGATCGCCGACGGCACCATCTACGGCGGCATGCTGCCGAAGATCCGTTGCGCACTGGAAGCGGTTCAGGGTGGCGTTGGCAGCTCGCTGATCATCGACGGTCGCGTACCGAACGCGATCCTGCTGGAAATCTTCACCGATACCGGTGTGGGCACGCTGATCAGCAATCGCAAGCGTCCGTAAGGCGTCGCGCAAACAAAAAGACCCCGCTCAGCCTGGCTGAGCGGGGTCTTTTTTTGCCTGCGGCCTTCCATCTATTGTGGCGAGGGAGCTTGCTCCCGCTTGAGTGCGCAGCGCTCACAAGCTTTTCGGGTCTGCTACGCAGCCCAGCGGGAGCAAGCTCCCTCGCCACAAAAGCTCATTCCACAGTTCAGACGCCGAACTGGGCGCGGTACGCTTCCACGGCGGGCAGATGCTGCTTGAGCTGCGGGTCGTCGGCGAGGAATTCCAGCACCTGGTTCAGCGAAACGATGCTGATCACCGGAATACCGAAGTCACGCTCGACTTCCTGGATCGCCGACAATTCACCGTTGCCTCGCTCCTGACGGTTCAGGGCGATCAGCACGCCGGCCGCTTTGGCGCCGTCCTGGGAAGCAATGATCTGCATCACTTCGCGGATCGCGGTGCCGGCGGTGATCACGTCGTCGATGATCAGCACATCACCGGTCAGCGGGGCGCCGACCAGGCTGCCGCCTTCGCCGTGGGCCTTGGCTTCCTTGCGGTTGAAGCACCATGGCAGGTCACGGTTGTGGTGTTCGGCCAGCGCGACAGCGGTGGTGGCTGCCAGCGGGATGCCTTTGTAGGCCGGGCCAAACAATACGTCGAAAGGAATGCCGCTTTCGGCGATGGCTGCAGCGTAGAAACGCCCCAGCTGCGCCAGGGCCGAACCCGAGTTGAACAGGCCGGCATTGAAGAAGTAGGGACTGGTGCGCCCGGACTTCAGGGTGAACTCACCGAAGCGCAAAACGCCGCGATCGATGGCAAAACGAATGAAATCGCGCTGATACGCTTGCATGAAAAAAACCCCAAATACCACGGATTTAGCTAATTAGCTTGACGCCGTGTATCATACACGCACGCGATTTTTGGGGCCATTTATGCGGATCATCAGTGTGAACGTCAATGGTATTCAGGCTGCAGTCGAGCGTGGTTTGCTCAGTTGGCTGCAGGCACAGAATGCCGACGTCATCTGCCTGCAGGACACCCGTGCCTCCGCCTTTGAACTGGATGACCCAGCCTTCCAACTGGATGGCTACTTCCTTTATGCCTGCGATGCTGAAGTCCCTGCCCAAGGCGGCGTGGCTTTGTATTCGCGGTTGCAACCGAAGGCTGTCATCAGCGGTCTCGGTTTCGAGACGGCCGACCGCTACGGGCGCTACCTGCAAGCAGATTTCGACAAAGTCAGTATTGCCACCTTGCTGCTTCCTTCGGGGATGAACGGCGATGAGGACTTGAACCAGAAGTTCAAGCTCATGGACGACTTCGGCAAGTACCTGGACAAGCAGCGGCGTAAACGTCGCGAGTACATTTATTGTGGCTCGCTGTACGTGGCGCAGCAGAAGCTCGACATCAAGAACTGGCGCGACAGCCAGCAATCCCCGGGCTTCCTGGCGCCAGAACGCGCCTGGATGGACGAGATTGTCGGCAACATGGGCTACGTCGATGCCCTGCGCGAAGTCAGCCGCGAAGGCGACCAGTACAGCTGGTGGCCGGACAACGAACAGGCCGAGATGCTGAATCTGGGCTGGCGCTTCGACTACCAGCTGCTGACCCCGGGCCTGCGCCGCTTCGTACGCAGCGCACGCTTGCCGCGTCAGCCACGGTTCTCGCAGCACGCGCCGCTGATCGTCGACTACGACTGGACGCTGACCATCTAAGCGTCGATCCGTCGTTAAAAAATGCCCGTATCGCGAGATACGGGCATTTTTTATGCTGCGCCTGAAGCAGTCCAGACCTCAGACGGCGACAAAAAACGGTAAGGCCAGGTAAAGCTTGATGACGATCACGTTGATGATGTCGATGAAGAATGCACCGACCATCGGCACCACCAGAAACGCAATCTGCGAAGGCCCGAAACGCTGCGTCACCGCCTGCATGTTGGCAATGGCCGTTGGCGTTGCGCCCAGGCCAAAACCGCAATGCCCCGCCGCCAGAACCGCCGCGTCGTAGTTACTGCCCATCACTCTGAATGTCACGAAAATCGCAAACAGCGCCATGACCAACGTTTGCGCAGCCAGGATGATGAATATCGGCAGTGCCAACGCTGCCAGATCCCAGAGCTTGAGAGACATCAAGGCAATTGCCAGAAACAGCGACAGGCTGACATTACCCAGCACCGACACTTCACGCTCGAATACCTGATACAGGCCCAGCGCCGACAGCCCATTACGTAGCACCACTCCCACGAACAAAACGCAGACAAACGTCGGCAACTCGAATGGGGTTCCGTGCAGAAAGCCATTCAGCAGATTGCCAGCCAATAAACTGACCGCAATCAATGCCAGTGTCTCGATAAAAGAAAAGGGCGTAATCGAACGCTCTTTGTTCGGCTGCTCAAAACCCTTTGGCATCCGTGGCGTTTGTTGAGGCTGGCAACCGGGCACCTCAACACGCTTGATGAGCAGGCGAGCCACCGGCCCACCAATCAAACCGCCCAGGACCAGACCGAAGGTTGCCGAGGCGATTGCAAGCTCGGAGGCCGAAGCGAGGCCGTACTTTTCACTGAATACCGTGCCCCACGCCGCCCCCGTACCGTGACCGCCCGCAAGCGTGATTGAACCCGTCAGGAGCCCCATCAACGGATCAAGACCCAGCGTTGTGGCAAGGCCGATGCCCAACGCGTTCTGAACCAGCAAAAGCCCGGTAACCGCCAGTAGAAATATGCCGACTACGCGACCACCCTTTTTCAGGCTGGCAAAGTCTGCGCTCAAACCGATTGTGGCAAAGAACGCCAACATCAACGGGGTCTGTAGTGAAGTATCGAATCTGATTTCTATATCAAAAGTTCGCAACATCAATAAAACCAGCGCAACCACCAGTCCACCGGCGACGGGTTCAGGGATATTGTAATTACGCAGAAAATCGACTCGTGCAATAAGTCCCCGCCCCAGTAAAAGCACTAGAGAGGCGGCCACGAGCGTTCCATAAAAATCGAGCTGGATCATTGGGATTATTCTTGGCTATATATTCATCAGGCGCACTTTTTACCCGCGCACGCCTATTGAATCGGCTGACTGTCTCAACACTGATTGATTTGGAATTCAAGGACCTTCGATGGCTTGAATATATCGAAATATTTCTGAAGTAACGTTACGCGGAGTAACCTTAACAATCGCCAAGTCCTATTGCCAAGTACTGAGATCGCGCTGAAGCATTGCAGTTGTGACTAAAAGTGTAAGAGTTAAATATGTAAAAAAATCGACTACCGCTTGTCGCAGAAAGAACTACTCCTACACGCAAGAGTAATTATTCGAGTTGCAAAAACAAAAATGCCCTGACAAGTCAGGGCATTTACATTAAAACTTTGCGAGTTACGCAAGCTTTGTACTGATCGCTATTTGATCAGTCGCCAGGTGAATGGATAACGGTAGGGAAAGCCTTCGTTCGCCTTCACCCCGGCAATGATCGTCAGCACCAACGCGCCAATGGCCAGCAGGCCCAGCAAGAAGAAGCCGATGATCAACACCATCAGCAGCAGGCAGATCGCGGCAGCAATCGCCACGGTGATCTGAAAATTCAGCGCTTCCTTGCCCTGAGCGTCGATGAACGGATCGGTTTCGCGCTTCATCTGCCACAGGATCAGCGGCCCGATCAGGTTGCCGAACGGAATCCAGATCCCCAGCAAGGCGGACAAGTGACAAAACATCGCCCATTGGCGAACCTCCTGGCTCGGCTTGGGCAGCAACTCTTGCTCATCACTCATCGCGTCCTCCTTGCGGGTTACGAACCTGCTCAGTCGGCCAGGGCAGCCTTTTGCAGTTCGAAGATTTCGTTCATGCCTTTCTTGGCCAGTTCCAGCATGGCGTTCAGCTCTTCCGGCTGGAACGGCGCGCCTTCGGCGGTGCCCTGGACTTCGATGAAGCCACCAGTGCTGGTCATCACCACGTTGAGGTCGGTCTCGGCGGCGGAATCTTCAAGATAGTCCAGATCCAGCACCGGCTCGCCCTGATACATACCGACCGACACGGCGCCGATCATTTGCTTGAGCGGGTCGCCGCCTTTCAGGCCGCCGCGCTTCTTGATCACTTTCAACGCATCGACCAGTGCCACCATCGCGCCGGTGATGGACGCGGTGCGGGTGCCGCCGTCAGCCTGGATCACGTCGCAGTCGACGTACAGGGTGACGTCGCCCAGCTTGGACATGTCCAGCGCAGCGCGCAGGGAACGACCGATCAGACGCTGGATTTCCAGAGTGCGGCCGCCCTGCTTGCCACGGCTCGCTTCACGCTGATTACGCTCGCCAGTGGCGCGCGGCAGCATGCCGTACTCGGCGGTCAACCAGCCCTGGCCTTGCCCTTTGAGGAAGCGCGGCACGCCGTTTTCGACGCTGACGGTGCAGATGACCTTGGTATCACCGAATTCGACCAGTACGGATCCCTCGGCGTGTTTGGTGTAGTTGCGGGTAATGCGGATCGAGCGAAGCTGATCGGCAGCGCGACCACTTGGACGTTTCATAGGGAATACCTGTACTGGGGACGGAAAACTGCCGAGCATTATAGAGCGCTGCACCGCGCCTGGGCACGGGTTAAAAATTCCGACCGTCGACCCAGAGGCCTGAAACGCGCATAACCGACGGCCTGCAGCCCTTTGTCACACCGTGTGTTTGGGCGCATCCGCCGCACTGCGCTACAATCCTGCGCCTTTGCTGCCAGTCGGCTTAAATTCATTGATATCGAGCCTGCGGAACATCCCTTCTGCGCCGATCTGCATTGCGAGGTCACCGCCATGGTGCACAGCATGACCGCCTTCGCCCGCGTCGAAAAAGCCGGCGTCCAGGGCACCCTGAGCTGGGAGCTGCGCTCGGTCAACAGCCGCTATCTCGAACCGCATCTGCGCCTGCCGGAGTCGTTCCGCGACCTTGAAGGCGCGGTACGTGAAGCCCTGCGTCAGGGCCTGTCGCGGGGCAAACTGGAATGCACCCTGCGCTTCACCGAAGAAAGCACCGGCAAACCGTTGCAGGTCGACCGCGAGCGCGCCGCGCAACTGGTCGCCGCCGCCGAAACCGTTGCCGGCCTGATCAAGAACCCGGCGGCGCTGAACCCGCTGGAAGTGCTGGCCTGGCCTGGCGTGCTGGTGGCCGACGCGACCGATCCGCAAACCCTGAACGCCGAGGCGCTGGCCCTGTTCAATCAAGGCCTGAAAGAACTCAAGGCCGGCCGCGAGCGCGAAGGCGCGGAGCTGGCACGCCTGATCAACGAGCGCCTGACTTCAATTGAAGAGGACGTCGTGACCTTGCGCGAACTGGTGCCGCACATGCTCGCGACCCAGCGCCAGAAAGTCCTCGACCGCTTCACCGACATGAAGGCCGAACTGGATCCGCAGCGTCTGGAACAGGAAATGGTCATCCTCGCGCAAAAGAGCGATGTGGCCGAAGAACTGGATCGCCTGAGCACGCACATCATCGAAGTTCGCCGGGTGCTCAAGTCCGGCGGTGCCGCCGGCCGGCGCCTGGACTTCCTGATGCAGGAACTCAACCGCGAAGCCAACACACTGGGCTCCAAGGCCTTCGACCCGCGCAGCACCCAGGCCGCCGTCAACCTCAAGGTGTTGATCGAGCAGATGCGCGAACAAGTGCAGAATATTGAGTAAGGCAACAGACATGACCCACAGCACCGGCACCCTGTACATCATTTCCGCCCCATCGGGTGCGGGCAAGAGCAGCCTGGTCAAGGCTTTGACCGATGCCAATCCGGAGATCCGCGTCTCGATCTCCCACACCACCCGTGCCATGCGTCCGGGTGAAGTGGACGGCGTGAACTATCACTTCGTGACCCGCGAAGAGTTCGTGAAGATGGGCGAGCACGGCGACTTCCTCGAACGCGCCGAAGTCTTCGGCAACTTCTACGGCACCTCGCAAAGCCGCTTGCAGCAGACGCTCGACGAAGGTCACGACCTGATTCTGGAAATCGACTGGCAAGGCGCCGAACAAGTGCGCAAGCTGATGCCGCAGGCACGCTCGATTTTCATCCTGCCGCCGTCGCTTCAGGCCCTGCACCAGCGCCTGACCAACCGCGGTCAGGACAGCGACGAGATCATCGACGGCCGGATGCGCGAAGCGGTCAGCGAGATGAGCCACTATGTCGAGTACGACTACCTGATCATCAACGACGATTTCGCCCATGCACTGGACGATCTGAAGGCGATTTTCCGCGCCAACCAGCTGCAACAGAAACGCCAGCAGGTACGTTTTGGCAAATTGCTGGCCGAACTGCTGGGTTAATCAGCACTTCCCAAAACCGCTGCAAGCGCTTTACATTGGCGCTTGCAGCGCGTTGAAGGGTCTGGTCAAAAAATCAGCGCTTCCCTAATCGCTGGTGATTTTTTAAACTGCTCAGTCCGCTCGCCCAACCGGGCAGCGCGCATATTGCATTCGCTCCGAGGAATACCATGGCCCGCGTAACCGTTGAAGACTGCCTAGAACACGTGGAAAACCGCTTTGAGCTGGTCATGCTCTCTACCAAGCGTGCCCGTCAACTGGCCACCGGCGGCAAAGAGCCACTGGTCCAGTGGGAAAACGACAAGCCTACCGTTGTCGCCCTGCGTGAAATCGCTGAAGGCCTGATGAGCTACGAGTTCATCGCCGAGCAGGAAATTGTCCATGAAGACCCGGTCTTCGCTGCGTTCGAGGACGAGTCCAACGAGGCCGTCTAAGCCTATGCCTGGTCGACGTAGCACGGCGCGGGAACACAGCCTACGGCAGGAGTCATCATGCCGAGCATAGACGCCCTCGCCGATCGCTTATCGACCTACCTCGGCAACGACCAGGTCAACCTGGTCCGCCGAGCGTATTTCTACGCCGAACAAGCCCATGACGGTCAGCGCCGTCGCAGCGGCGAGGCGTACGTCACGCATCCTCTTGCGGTGGCGAATATTCTTGCCGACATGCACATGGACCATCAGAGCCTGATGGCCGCGATGCTGCATGACGTGATCGAAGACACCGGTATCGCCAAAGAGGCGCTGCAAGCGCAGTTCGGTGAAACCGTGGCCGAACTGGTCGACGGGGTCAGCAAACTGACCCAGATGAACTTCGAGACCAAGGCCGAAGCCCAGGCCGAAAACTTCCAGAAAATGGCCATGGCCATGGCGCGCGACATTCGCGTGATCCTGGTCAAACTCGCCGATCGCCTGCACAACATGCGCACGCTGGAAGTGCTGTCCGGGGAAAAACGCCGCCGGATCGCCAAGGAAACCCTCGAAATCTACGCGCCCATCGCCAACCGGCTGGGCATGCACGCGATTCGTATCGAATTTGAAGACCTCGGCTTCAAGGCGATGCACCCGATGCGTTCCGCGCGGATCTACCAGGCGGTCAAGCGCGCCCGGGGCAACCGCAAGGAAATCGTCAACAAGATCGAAGAGTCCCTCGGCCACTGCCTCGCGATCGACGGCATTCAGGGCGAAGTCAGCGGGCGCCAGAAACACCTCTACGGCATCTACAAGAAAATGCGCGGCAAGCGTCGGGCCTTCAACGAGATCATGGACGTCTATGCGTTCCGGATCATCGTCGACAAGGTCGATACCTGCTACCGCGTGCTGGGTGCTGTGCATAATTTGTACAAACCGTTGCCGGGGCGCTTCAAGGATTACATCGCGATCCCCAAGGCCAACGGCTATCAGTCGCTGCACACCACACTGTTCGGCATGCACGGCGTACCGATCGAGATCCAGATCCGCACCCGCGAAATGGAAGAGATGGCCAATAACGGCATCGCCGCCCATTGGCTGTACAAATCCAGCGGTGACGAGCAACCGAAAGGCACTCACGCCCGCGCCCGTCAGTGGGTCAAAGGTGTGCTGGAAATGCAGCAACGTGCCGGCAACTCGCTGGAATTCATCGAGAGCGTGAAGATCGACCTGTTCCCGGACGAGGTCTACGTGTTCACGCCCAAAGGCCGGATCATGGAGCTGCCCAAAGGCTCCACGGCGGTCGACTTTGCCTATGCGGTGCACACCGACGTCGGCAACAGCTGCATCGCCTGCCGGATCAACCGCCGTCTCGCACCGCTGTCCGAACCGCTGCAAAGCGGCTCCACGGTCGAGATCGTCAGCGCGCCAGGCGCGCGGCCGAATCCGGCGTGGCTCAACTTCGTGGTCACCGGCAAGGCACGCACGCACATCCGCCACGCGCTGAAACTGCAACGCCGCTCCGAGTCCATCAGCCTCGGCGAACGCCTGCTGAACAAGGTGCTCAACGGTTTCGACAGCTCGCTGGAGAAGATCCCGGCCGAGCGCGTCACGGCCATGCTTACCGAGTACCGCCTCGAACTGATCGAAGATTTGCTCGAAGACATCGGCCTCGGCAATCGCATGGCCTATGTCGTGGCGCGCCGTCTGCTCGGCGAAGGTGAACAGTTGCCAAGTCCGGAAGGTCCGCTGGCGATTCGCGGCACCGAAGGTCTGGTGCTCAGTTACGCCAAGTGCTGCACGCCGATCCCGGGTGACCCGATTGTCGGCCATCTGTCGGCGGGCAAAGGCATGGTCGTGCACTTGGACAACTGCCGCAACATCAGCGAAATCCGGCACAACCCGGAAAAATGCATCCAGCTCTCGTGGGCCAAGGATGTAACCGGCGAATTCAACGTCGAGCTGCGCGTCGAACTGGAACACCAACGCGGCCTGATCGCCCTGCTGGCCAGCAGCGTCAACGCGGCCGACGGCAATATCGAGAAAATCAGCATGGACGAGCGCGATGGCCGCATCAGCGTCGTCCAGCTGGTGGTCAGCGTCCACGACCGTGTGCACCTGGCCCGCGTGATCAAGAAACTGCGCGCCCTGACCGGGGTCATCCGCATCACCCGCATGCGTGCCTAACTCACACCTAACAAGGAGTCATACATGACCAAGACTGTTATCACCAGCGACAAGGCCCCAGCCGCCATCGGTACCTACTCCCAGGCGATCAAGGCCGGCAACACTGTCTACATGTCGGGCCAGATTCCTCTGGACCCAAAAACCATGGAACTGGTTGAAGGCTTCGAAGCCCAGACCGTCCAGGTGTTCGAGAACCTCAAAGCTGTGGCTGAAGCCGCTGGTGGTTCGTTCAAGGACATCGTCAAGCTGAACATCTTCCTCACCGACCTGAGCCACTTCGCCAAGGTCAACGAGATCATGGGCAAGTACTTCGACCAGCCGTATCCGGCCCGCGCCGCCATCGGCGTTGCTGCCCTGCCGAAGGGTTCGCAAGTCGAAATGGATGCCATCCTGGTCATCGAGTAATGCACACGGCGCAGCCTTCAAATGCTGCGCCGACTGCTCTGCGGTAAAGAAAAGGTTTTGAAAGGATTCCACCATGCGCAAAGCGCTTGCTCTCTCGCTGCTCGCCATTTTCCTCGGCGGCTGTGCCAGCGACCCCGCCGACCGTGACATCAGCGGCACCTGGATCAACCAGGTGGCGATCGATGCTGCTGCCAAGGGCGGCCCCCTGCGCGAAGCGCTTCAGGCCTATGGCCCGAACCTGGAGTGGGACGTCAACACCAAGGCCGGTCAGGCCCGCTACACCAACGGCTTCGAGAACGTCGAAGGACGGCTGCAGGGCGAACAGTCCGGCGCCTGGAAAGTCGACTTCTATGGCAGCTCCGGCAGTGAGCTGAAACGTGACGGCGGCCGGATGAAACAAGCCGCCACCGAGAACGAACCCGACCAGTTGTTCGACCGCGCACAAATCCCCGTGCCGGAAGGTGCGCCAATCGGCGCCAGCTTCGAGCGCGCACTGTATTCGGCCTACCTGGGCGGCAGCTGGAAGATTGCCAGCGGCGACGGCGAAGGCGGCACCGTGCAGTTCCAGGCCGACGGCCAGGTGTCCGGTCTGCCCGGCGCCGACCGCTATGCCCTGTGCCTGGCAGGCGACTGTGCCTCGATGAACAGCGACCACGACAGCATGTGGCTGCAACTCAACGGCCAAGGCAACAACTGGATCTTTGCCCGCAAGGGCAAGGCGCTGGAGATTTTCCAGGCAGTGAACAGCGCACTGGCGGATGAAATGCCGCAGTTCACCCCGGGTGAACGCAAGTGGTTGCTTGAGAAGCAGTAACCGCGCCTGAGAGCAACACGTAACCCTGTGGGAGCGGGCTTGCTCGCGAAGGGGGTGTGTCAGTCGACATCAATGTTGCCTGACACACCCTCTTCGCGAGCAAGCCCGCTCCCACAGTGGTTTGTGGCGTTAGAAGGTCAGCATTTGCCTTCAAGAATCGCCGCATAGCCTTCGCGGTAACTCGGATACATCGGCGTCCAGCCCAGCGCCTTCGCCCGGGCATTGCTGCAGCGCTTGCTGCCGGTGCGGCGTACGCTGGCGTCTTCCGCCCACTCGGTAACCCCCAGATATTCGCGCAGCCAGGCAACCACTTCGGCCAAGGGTGCGGGCGCATCGTCCACACCGATATAGATATCCTGCAATGACTTGCCCTGATGAGCCACCTGCAGCAGAAACGCCATCAGACCTGCCGCGTCATCGGCGTGAATGCGATTGCCGTACAGCGGCGGCTCGACCGCCACCCGATATCCGCGACGCACCTGGGTCAGCAGCCACTCACGACCCGGGCCGTAAATACCGGTCAGGCGCACGATGCTCGCCGGGATGCCGCTGTTCAGCGCCACTTGCTCGGCCTCAAGCATCAGTCGCCCGGAGTATCCGCTGGCGACAGTCTCTGAGTTCTCGTCGACCCACTCCCCTTCCTGCTGCCCGTACACACTGCTGCTGGAAACGAACAGCAGCCGCTCAGGGGTCTGCCCATAGTCGTCCAGCCAGCTCAGCACGTTCTGCAAACCCTGCACGTAAGCCGCACGATAACCGGCCTCATCGTGATCGGTTGCCGCTGCGCAATACACCAGGTAATCCACCGCCCCGACCGGCCAGGTCTCTGGGCAATCTTCCTTGAACAAGTCACCGGCCACGCCGATGACGCCGTCCGGCAAACGCGAAACATCACGGCGCAGACCATGCACCTCCCAGCCGGCGGCCAACAATTGCGTAGCCAGACGACTGCCGACGTCACCACAACCGGCAATCAAAACAGAAGGCGCAGACATCAAAAAACTCCCAAACGAAAGGAACAGACTAGCCCTCGCAAAGGACGAACGGCTAGCAATGAAGGAAAAAAAGAAACTCTATTACTTTTGTTAACAAGAATTACTTGCAATAATGCACCCCACTTTTGTTCTCGGCCTCACGAGGCCTGGAAGAGCATCACCGTTTTTCTACCTCAGGTCCGGCCAGCATGACACGTAATCAAATCCCCGCTTCGCCAACCAAACGACCTCGCGCCTTCAGCGCGGTGGCGGCCCTGCTGCTCAGCCTGATGCTGGCACCGACCGCTGCTTTCGCTGACGCACAAGCGCCAGCCGCTCCGGCTGCCACCGAACAGCACGCCCCTGCTGCCGCCGCGCCAGCCGCCACCGACCCGGTACAGGCTGTAGACGCCAGCGCAGCAGACGCGCCTGAAGTGCTCGAACCTGACAACACCCTGGGCATGGCGCACGACCTGTCGCCATGGGGCATGTACCAGAACGCCGACATCATCGTGAAAATCGTGATGATCGGTCTGGCCATTGCTTCCATCATCACCTGGACCATCTGGATCGCCAAAGGCTTCGAGCTGATGGGCGCCAAGCGTCGTCTGCGAGGTGAAATCGCCGCCCTGAAAAAAGCCGCCACCCTCAAGGAAGCCAGCGCCACTGCAGCGAAGGAAGGCACCCTGGCCAACCTGCTGGTGCACGACGCGCTCGAAGAGATGCGCCTGTCGGTCAACAGCCGCGAGAAAGAGGGCATCAAGGAGCGCGTCAGCTTCCGTCTTGAGCGTCTGGTCGCTGCCTGTGGCCGTAACATGAGCAGCGGCACCGGCGTCCTCGCCACCATCGGTTCCACCGCGCCGTTCGTCGGCCTGTTCGGTACCGTGTGGGGCATCATGAACAGCTTCATCGGCATCGCCAAGACCCAGACCACCAACCTCGCCGTCGTGGCGCCGGGCATTGCCGAAGCGCTGCTGGCCACCGCGCTGGGTCTGGTTGCTGCGATTCCTGCGGTGGTGATCTACAACGTGTTCGCCCGCTCCATCGCCGGCTACAAGGCGCAGGTGTCCGACGCTTCGGCGCAGGTTCTGCTGCTGGTCAGCCGTGACCTCGACCACCAGCCTGAGCGCAGCAGCTCGCAACCGCACATGGTGAAAGTGGGGTAATCGGCCATGGGCCTGCATTTGAAAGAAGGCGCAGACGACGATCTGGCCGAGAACCACGAAATCAACGTCACGCCGTTCATCGACGTGATGCTGGTGCTGCTGATCATCTTCATGGTGGCCGCGCCGCTGGCCACCGTGGACATCAAAGTCGACCTGCCGGCCTCGACCGCCAAACCGGCGCCGCGCCCGGAGAAACCGGTGTTCCTCAGCGTAAAAGCTGATCAGCGTCTGTACATTGGTGACGACGAAGTCAGCGCCGAAACCCTTGGTGCCGTCCTCGACGCCAAGACCCAGGGCAAGAAAGACACCACCATCTTCTTCCAGGCCGACAAGGGCGTGGACTACGGCGACCTGATGAGCGTGATGGATAAGTTGCGCTCGGCCGGTTACCTGAAGGTCGGTCTGGTGGGCCTCGAGAGCGCAGCCAAGAAATGATCACGACGCGCCATAAGCTGACGCGTTACAGCGGTAGCCTGGCCGTGGTGCTGGGCGTTCACGCGCTGGCCATCGCGCTGGCGCTGAACTGGACCGCCCGCCCGCCCATCGAACTGCCGCCGCAGGCAATGGTGGTCGAGCTGGCACCGGTTCCGGCCCCGCCACCGCCTGCTCCGCCGAAAGTCGTCACACCGCCGCAGCCACCGGCTCCGGTTGAAGAGCTGCCGATTCCGAAACTGGCTGAAGCACCCAAGGCCGAGATTGCCGTACCGAAGCCGAAACCCAAGCCAAAGCCGAAACCGCAGCCACCCAAACCGGTCGAGAAAAAACCGGAACCCGTGAAGGAAAAACCTTCCGAGGAAAAACCGGCCGACACGCAACCGACCCAGGCACCGACGGAGAAATCCGCCCAGCCGGCACCGGGCCCGTCGCCCGCACAATTGGCCGCCAAGGCCAGTTGGCAAGGCACCCTGCTCGCGCACTTGGCCAAGTACAAAAAGTACCCGCAAAGCGCACAGGCACGGGGCAAGGAAGGCCTGAACCGTCTGCGTTTCGTGGTGGATGCCGAAGGTAATGTGCTGTCGTTCGAACTGGTGGGCCGCTCCGGCAATGCTGATCTGGACCGGGCCACCCTGGAAATGATCCGCCGCGCCCAACCGCTGCCCAAGCCACCGGCGGACATGTTGACCAACGGCTCGATCGAAATTGTCGCGCCGTTTGTTTACTCCCTCGAGAGACGCCGCTGATCCAATGTGGGAGCGGGCTTGCTCGCGAAAGCGTCGTGTCAGTCGACATCAATGGTTCTGACACACCGCATTCGCGAGCAAGCCCGCTCCCACAGGGGTTATGTATCGACAGTGGGATCGAGAAGGCACCGAAAGGTGCCTTTTGCATATCTGGCAACGCCAAACTCACATTGCCCGGTGTCGCATTCCTCACTCAGTCTGATAACGTGCGTCTATCGATTGCAGCCGTTATGCTTGGCCCGCAACTTCATGGACGCTTGCTATGACTCTCACAGAATTACGCTACATCGTTACCCTCGCCCAAGAGCAGCACTTCGGCCACGCCGCCGAGCGTTGCCACGTCAGCCAGCCGACCCTGTCGGTGGGCGTGAAAAAACTTGAAGACGAACTCGGTGTGCTGATTTTCGAGCGCAGCAAAAGCGCCGTGCGCCTGACCCCGGTCGGCGAAGGCATCGTCGCCCAGGCGCAGAAAGTCCTGGAGCAGGCCCAAGGCATCCGTGAACTGGCCCAGGCCGGCAAGAACCAGCTGACCGCCCCGCTGAAAGTCGGCGCGATCTACACCGTCGGGCCGTACCTGTTCCCGCACCTGATTCCGCAACTGCACCGGGTCGCCCCGCAGATGCCGTTGTACATCGAAGAAAATTTCACCCACGTGCTGCGCGACAAACTGCGCAACGGCGAACTCGACGCGATCATCATCGCCCTGCCGTTCAACGAAGCCGACGTGCTGACCCTGCCGCTGTACGACGAGCCGTTCTACGTCTTGATGCCGGCCCAGCACCCGTGGACGCAAAAGGAATCCATCGACGCTGCCCTGCTCAACGACAAGAGCCTGCTGCTGCTCGGCGAAGGCCACTGCTTCCGCGACCAGGTGCTTGAGGCCTGCCCGACCCTGACCAAGGGCAACGATGGCGCCAAGCACACCACGGTGGAATCCAGTTCGCTGGAAACCATCCGCCACATGGTCGCGTCCGGTCTGGGCATCTCGATCCTGCCGCTGTCGGCGGTGGACAGCCACCACTACGCCCCCGGCGTGATCGAAGTGCGTCCACTGTCGGCGCCGGTGCCGTTCCGCACCGTGGCGATTGCGTGGCGCGCGAGCTTCCCGCGGCCGAAAGCCATCGAAATCCTCGCCGACTCCGTTCGCCTGTGCTCGGTGGCCAAGCCCGCCGCACCGGTTACGGCCGGTTAAGCCAGGGACATGACTGAGCTGTCGCAAGTGTCGGTGACGGCACTCAAGGGTGTCGGCGAAGCCATGGCCGAGAAGCTGGCCAAGGTCGGCCTGGAGAATCTCCAGGACGTGCTGTTTCACCTGCCGCTGCGTTATCAGGATCGCACCCGCGTGGTGCCGATCGGCCACTTGCGACCGGGCCAGGACGCCGTGGTCGAAGGCACCGTCAGCGGCGCCGACGTGGTCATGGGCCGGCGTCGCAGCCTGGTGGTGCGCATGCAGGACGGCACCGGCGGGCTGAGCCTGCGCTTCTACCATTTCAGCAACGCGCAGAAAGAAGGCCTCAAGCGCGGCACGCGGATTCGCTGCTACGGCGAAGTACGGCCCGGCGCTTCGGGGCTGGAAATCTACCACCCGGAATACCGCGCCATCACCGGTGACGAACCGCCGCCCGTGGATGAAACCCTGACCCCGGTCTACCCGCTCACCGAAGGCCTGACCCAACAGCGCCTGCGCCAGTTGTGCATGCAGACCCTGACGCTACTCAAGCCGAACACCCTGCCCGACTGGTTGCCGACCGAACTGGCCCGCGACTACCAACTGGCGCCGCTGGCCGATGCGATCCGCTACCTGCACAACCCGCCCGCCGATGCCGATGTCGATGAGCTGGCCCTCGGTCATCACTGGGCCCAGCATCGGCTGGCCTTCGAAGAACTGCTGACCCATCAACTGTCGCAACAGCGTCTGCGCGAAAGCATGCGTTCCCTGCGCGCGCCAGCGATGCCGAAGGCGAAAAAACTGCCACCGAAATATCTGGCCAACCTCGGCTTCAACCCGACGGGTGCTCAGCAACGCGTCGGCAACGAAATCGCCTACGACCTCAGCCAGCACGAACCGATGCTGCGGCTGATTCAGGGCGATGTCGGCGCGGGCAAAACCGTGGTCGCCGCCCTCGCGGCGCTGCAAGCGCTGGAGGCCGGTTATCAGGTCGCGCTGATGGCGCCGACCGAGATCCTTGCCGAGCAACACTTCATCACTTTCAAGCGCTGGCTCGAACCGCTGGGCATCGACGTCGCGTGGCTGGCCGGCAAGCTCAAGGGCAAGAATCGCGTCACCGCGCTGGAACAGATCGCCAGCGGCACGCCGATGGTGGTCGGCACCCACGCGCTGTTCCAGGACGAAGTGCAGTTCAAAAATCTGGCACTGGTGATCATCGATGAACAGCACCGCTTTGGCGTGCAACAGCGTCTGGCGCTGCGGCAGAAAGGTGTCGGCGGGCGCATGTGCCCGCATCAACTGATCATGACCGCCACGCCGATTCCACGCACCCTGGCGATGAGCGCCTACGCCGACCTCGATACCTCGATCCTCGACGAATTGCCGCCCGGTCGCACCCCGGTCAACACCGTGCTGGTCACCGACACCCGTCGCGTCGAAGTCATCGAACGGGTGCGCAGCGCCTGCGCCGAAGGGCGTCAGGCCTATTGGGTGTGCACCCTGATCGAAGAGTCGGAAGAGCTGACCTGTCAGGCCGCCGAAACCACGTTCGAAGACCTCACCGCCGCTCTCGGCGAGCTGAAAGTCGGGCTGATCCACGGGCGCATGAAGCCCGCCGAAAAAGCGGCGGTCATGGCCGAATTCAAGGCCGGCAACCTGCAACTGCTGGTCGCCACCACCGTGATCGAAGTCGGCGTCGACGTGCCCAACGCCAGCCTGATGATCATTGAAAACCCTGAGCGTCTGGGCCTCGCGCAGTTGCACCAGTTGCGCGGCCGCGTCGGCCGGGGCAGCGCGGTCAGCCATTGCGTGCTGCTCTACCATCCGCCGCTGTCGCAGATCGGCCGCCAGCGCCTGGGCATCATGCGCGAGACCAACGACGGTTTCGTCATCGCCGAAAAAGACCTCGAACTGCGCGGCCCCGGCGAAATGCTCGGCACGCGCCAGACCGGTCTGCTGCAATTCAAGGTCGCCGACCTGATGCGCGACGCCGATCTGCTGCCCGCCGTACGCGATGCCGCGCAAGCTTTGCTCGAGCGCTGGCCGACTCACGTCAGCCCATTGCTCGACCGCTGGTTGCGCCACGGGCAGCAATACGGCCAAGTGTGAGCACCGTCGCAGTTTGTGCAGGATCGTTCCTACAGAGCTGGTTATACTCCTGCCATTGTTTCAAAAACGGATACACACCATGACCGAAGCCGCTCTCGCCCCCGAACTCCCGCACGCTCCGTCCGTCATTCGGCTGCTGCTGGGCAAGCTGGGCATCGCTTACGAAGAAGTGCTCGACCACCACGGCCTCAATGCTTCGCGCAAGGTACAAGCCGTATTGCTGGACGATGCTGTGGGCGCGCTGATGGTGCTGTTTCCGCAGAGCCAGTTGCTCGACCTCAATCGCCTCGCCGAACTCACTGGCCGACGTCTGACCGCCGTGTCCACCGAGCGCCTGGAAAAGATGCTCGGCAAACACAGTCTGAGCCTGCTGCCGGGCCTGCCGGCGCTGACCAGTTCGCCGTGTCTCTACGAAGAAAGCCTGCTGCGCGAACCGAAGCTGCTGATCAACTCCGGCGAGCCGGGCCTGCTCCTGGAAATCACCAGCGAGAACTTCAAGACCATGCTGACCAAGGCCAGCGCCGCCAATTTCGGCGAAGCCCTGAGCAGCATCCGCCCGAACCTCGACCGCCCGGACGATGACCGCGAGGAAATCACCCAGGCCGTGCAGGCGTTCACTGCACGCCGGATTCAGCAGCGTCTGGAAGCGACCATCGAGATTCCCCCGCTGGCCGAAACCGCGCAAAAAATCATCAAGCTGCGCGTCGACCCCAACGCCACCATCGATGACATCACCGGCGTGGTCGAAACCGACCCGGCGCTGGCTGCACAAGTGGTGAGCTGGGCCGCATCGCCGTACTACGCGTCGCCGGGCAAAATCCGTTCCGTGGAAGACGCGATCGTTCGCGTGCTCGGTTTCGATCTGGTGATCAACCTGGCGCTGGGCCTGGCCCTCGGCAAGACCCTGAGCCTGCCGAAAGACCACCCGCAACACACCACGCCGTACTGGCAGCAGTCGATCTACACCGCCGCCGTCATCGAAGGCCTGACCCGCGCCATGCCCCGCGCCCAGCGCCCGGAAGCCGGCCTGACCTATCTCGCCGGTCTGCTGCACAACTTCGGTTACCTGCTGCTGGCCCACGTGTTCCCGCCGCACTTCTCGCTGATCTGCCGTCACCTGGAGGTCAACCCGCACCTGTGCCACAGCTACATCGAGCAGCACCTGTTGGGCATCAGCCGCGAACAGATCGGCTCGTGGCTGATGCGCTACTGGGACATGCCCGATGAACTGGCCACCGCCCTGCGCTTCCAGCACGACCCAAGCTACGACGGCGCCTACGCCGAATACCCGAACCTCGTCTGCCTGGCCGTACGCCTGCTGCGCAGCCGCGGCATCGGCTCCGGCCCCGACGAAGACATCCCCGACGCCCTGCTCGAACGCGTCGGCCTGACCCGCGACAAAGCCAATGATGTCGTCAGCAAAGTCCTCGAAGCCGAAGTCCTGCTGCGCGAACTGGCCTCGCAATTCAGCCAGGCCTGAACCAAAACAGGCCCGCTCCCCCAAGGTTTACACAACCCCTGTGGGAGCGAGCCTGCTCGCGAAGAATCCACCACGATCCAACTGGCTCAGCAAACTCTTGTGGCGAGGGAGCTTGTCGAATCGTCGCACCGTCCCGCTCGACTGCGCAGCAGTCGCAAAACCAGCCAACAAAATATGCCTGACACAACAAGGCCTCAGGGTTTAGGGCCGCTCCGCAGCCCAGCGGGAGCAAGCTCCCTCGCCACAAAAGCTCTTCTGATCAAGACTCGGCTCAAGCCTTAGGCTTGGCCTTCCTCGGCTTCAAATACTTCATCAACCCCTGAAACCACATCACCAGCGCCGGATTACCCTTGAGCTGGATCGACTTGTCCTGAATCCCCTGCATAAACGCCAGCTGCTTGTTCTTCGCCTGCATCGTGGCAAAGGCATAACCCGCATCCTTGAACGCAATCGCAAACGCCGGCTCCGCCACCACCCCAGACTTGCTGGTAACCCGCTGATTCTTCACCACGAAATGCCGCGCCACTTTCCCGTCCAGCGTCTGCAGCTGAAACACCAGATCCTTGTCACCCAACTGCTGCTGGAATGCAGGATTTGTCCGGCTGGCCTTACCCATCAACAAACCCATCATCCACAGAAGAAAACGAAATTTCATGCGCACAGCCTCAAAAGGAAAATGAACGGCCGGGGCAGTGTAAGGGATTCAGACGATAACGCCACTATCTGCCTCTAATGGAAGATGATGCAGCCCATTTCCCGCACGATGACCGCCAAGTCACGCTTCAGCAATCCACTTCCTACACCTGTTGAAACACATCCCTGTAGGAGCTGCCGAAGGCTGCGATCTTTTGATCTTCCAGCCTGCAAACCTATGGGAAATTTCCTGCAAGGCGTGGTGTTGTGCGTGAACTAGGCAGGTTGGAGCATCGTCGATAGCCTGTGTGTGTCACTGCAAAATCGGTGACTCGGACGTGCAAGTCCAGACTCGTTATGCATTCAGTTATGGCTATTCGCCGGGCGTTTTCCTATGCTCGCGAACTGTTATGGCGGCTGTGTATGGGAGACCTTCGGGTCTGCCGGTTTCCGAGTCCGGTCTTGCACACCTATACACAGCTGCCACCCTCTCGAAGCAAGCGAAACGGTGTTGGCTCCATAACTCGGAAAATACCTATGATCAAACCAACACCCAATCCCCCCGAAACCCCAGACATATCGCCCTACGAATCGCTGGAATCCAGGAAATTCCACGAAGCCGCCGAACGCGCCCTCGACCACCATTTCAAACCGCGCACCGAATCCCAACCCAAACGCGAAACCGGCCTCTTCAGCCTCACCCCCGGCACCGATGCCGAAGCCCTGATGGCCAACGCCTCCGAAGACCTCCTGTCCATCAGCGCCATCGCCTGCGACCTCGCCGACGACCTCCACGGCTCCCGCCGCTCGGTCGCGCTGGCCCTGAGCAGAATGGCGGATGGGGTGCGATTGATGGTGGAAGGGACGCTCGACCATATTGAAGTGCGGAACCTGGCGGCCAAGTCCTAGCGAAATTTGCGGATGAAAAAAGGGGACGTTAAGTCCCCTTTCTGCACCTATCGGTAAAAAATCCAGACACAAAAAAACTGCCAATCAGGCAGCTTTTTCGAGAATCCGAAACCTTCAGCCGGCCAGTCGACCGACAGGCTCGAAATCACTGCCTTTGGACAGTGCGACATCCAGAAAGCGGCTGCGCTTACCGGAACGTTTGGCCAAAACCTCACGAGCTTCGGCCTGGAACCGGGCAGCCATCATAGGCTTGGGTTCATGTTTGGACTTTTTCATGGAAACCTCTCGGGTCTCGAAATTTGACTGGATAGTATTACCGCTCAACCCCAATAACACGCCGGCCCGCAGATAAGGGGCAAGAGTAAAAGAGCATTCGGCGTGAGCCGAATGGAAAAACGGTTCATCCAATCATCCTTAATCAAGCGGCGGCGATTACAAGTCTTTGAACATCAGCAATCGGAACTCGTTGTTCACAAACTCGTAGTAGCGAGTCCTGTAGCGGGTTTCCAGCTCATTGCCCTGTGCGTCTTCTTCAGTATCGGCGGAAATGCCGGAAACGATGAGCATGCGACTATCGGGCTGGTAGACAATGCCGAAGGTGCTGCCGTCGGAGGCATTCGGCAGACCACCCACGACTTCCCCAGTCTGGGCGTCCAGCACTTCGCCGCAAATGGCGTTGCCGCCGCAGCCGAGCCTGTGCAGGATGTAATGGCCGGCGAAGTTGACCTTGCCTTTCAGGGCTTGTGCCCGCGCTTGGTCCATCATTGGGCTGCTGTTTTCTTGCGGCACCAGCTTATGGTTGGGGCCGGTGAAAACTGGCGTGACGGTGTAATCCTTGAAGGTTGGATCTGCAGCGAAGGCCATGGCGGTTGAAATTGCCAAGAGACTGCCCGCTACCAGTGACAGCCAGTTCATACGCAACAATAGTGTTTTCACTTCCTATCCTTCGAATTGATCAATTCCAACTCACCATCCCGATACAACACCTCACACCCCATCCACGCCGGATCCACCTGCGGCATCACCGCCGACGGCTTGCGCAACTCGCGCAACAACGTCGAGCCATGCGACAAGCGCCCGCCCATCCGGGCAATCACCGCCCGCGCGGTTTGGTAGTGCGCATGCCGCCCGGGATCGAGGGTGTCTTCGAGCAAGATGTCCTCGCCGAGAATGCCTTGCGCTTGCCCCGGATAAATCATGAATCCGGTCGCTTGCTCCGCACCTTCGCGACCGTCCTGCCAGAAGCTGCCATCGCGGGTGCGCACGTCGGGATGCGGCGCGAACCAATGTTCGCGATCCGCCATGGGCATGGCGTGGTGCAGACGGAAGAAGATGCGCATCAGATTGTCGCGATACCACTCGCGTACTTGCAGGTAGTAACCGCGCAGGCCCGGCAGGCCGGTCGAACGCGCGAGGCGGATCAGCCCGGACCATTGTGGGAATGACTGTAGCGGCAGTTCGCTCGACGCGGGTCGCGGGGTAGCCGGATCGGTTTCCCACGGCAGTCGATGAGGACTGTTTTCCAGATTGTCGTACGCGGTCGGCGGACGGCCCAGCCAGTCGCCGCCACTGCTGGCCAGCGCCGTGGCGACGCACAGATTGCCTTGCACCACGAACACGTAGAACCGGGTGAACCAGTCTGCTAATTGCTGGCCATTGGCACTTTGGGCGACCAGTTCGGCCAGCTCCCGATCGAAGCGCTGCAAACCGTTTTCAAGGTTCAGCAAATGGCCGCGAGCCTTGCGTTGCATACGCAAAAACAGCGGCAACGAACGCAGCATCTTCAACGGTTGCCACGGCAGATGCGGCGTCGCACCACCAACTTCACCGGCGTAGTTATCGGCGCTGATGCCCCAGTCGGCCAACCGGGCAAGAAACAGATCATTGTTGATGTAGGACGCGCCGCCGAACACAGCAGTGAACGGCTCGTTGTCCTGCAACACCCGCGCATCCCAGCGCGCCATGATCGCCGGGATACTCACCGCCGCGCGGCGCTGGGCGTACTCCACCAGCACGCTCGGTTGCGGCGGCAGGATCTCGGCGATGTTGGCGGCGGTCAGGTGCCGGCGCCAGCCGTAGTCGCTGATCGGCCGGTATTGCAGCAGCCAGAGTTGCGAGCCGTCCCAGGCCCATTCGACGTCGCCGGGCACGTAGTGGAACACGCGCAACACGTCTTGCAGAAAGCGCCACAGCAGGTCTTCGGTCAAGCCGTGGGACGGCGTGAACGTGCCGCTGCGCCACGCATCGCCGAGTCGCGAAAGCGTTGCTCGTGAGGGGCTGACGTGTCCATCGGCCAGCGATTCGAGATGACCTTCAATCCATTCCAGTTCTACCGAGAGATGGCGCACGAACGCGATCCCGGAAACTACCGGCGTGATGAAGCGCTGCACCACCACTTCCTCGACGCCTTCGGCCGTCAGTTCGGCGATGCGTTTCGGCACATTGGCGCGCGGCTCGCGCAGGTAAGTGGTGCTCAAACCGGCATTCGCCGAATCGGCCTGATCTTCGCCATAACTGGAGGAGCGTACCGCCCAGGTCACGTCGGGTTGCGCGGCGAGAAAGGCTGACAGACGCGGATCATTGCAATCGTTGAGCGTCAGCGCCGCCGGCACCGCTTGCCGCGCCAGTTCAGCCAGGCGCAAACGCCCGCCCTTGGTGTGCGCAACAAACCCGCGCTCGCCCGACTCCAGCCATTGCGCGAACTGCGCGGGCGAGTCGATCCATGGGTAATGACCCCAACCGGGTTTGAGGCTGATGGTCAGATCAGCGCGAGCGAGAATCGCCGACCACGCTGCCGCTTGCTCGATGCCGAGTACAGCGTCCTGATCGCCCCAAACCAGCTCGACCGGATCGGTGATCCACTCCAGCAGTGGCAGCGCGGTGTCGGCGCGAATCAGATCCCAGTGCGGCACGAACGCACGGCAGCGCGCATAGCCCGCGCCCATGCGTTGGTACTGCTCGGGCGTCCAGGTCTGGTTGGAAAACTTGCGCGCGAACAGCGTGGGTTTGTTCGAGAGCAACCAGTGAATGGTCTTGCGAATCGGCAGCGGCGACATCAGCGCCGGCAACCGCCGCTGCCACAGAAACGCACCGACCGGCGCCAACAAAACGCTGCGGGAAAAGTGTCCCGGCCGACGTTGCAACGCATGCAACACCAGCAACGCATTGACCCCGACCGCCATGATCGCGCTGCCCTGCTGTGTCATCGCCAGCAAGGTCTGCGCGTAGTCCGCCAGATCCTCACAGGGCGGCTGCGGATTGGCGCCGAAACCCGGCAACTCCAGCGGCACCACTTCGTAACGTTTGAAGTGCGGCTGCGCGTCATCCCACCAATCGGCGGCGCTGCCGTTGCCGGCCAACAGGTACATCAAGGGCTTGCTCATGAGCGATCCTCAGGTCAGATCGCGCAGAGCGGCGTCGAGGGTTGGAAAGCGGAATGTGTAGCCAGCCTCGGTCAAACGCTGCGGCACCACGCGCTGACCGTCGAAGAACAACTGCGCCATCTCCCCTGCCAGCGCACGTACTGGCGCGGCTGGAATGTGGAACCACACCGGACGCTTGAGGACCTTGCCAACGTTCTCGGCAAAGGCTGCCTGACTGACCGTTTCCGGCGCCACCATGTTGTAGGTGCCGCGCAGACTGTCGTCATTGAAAGCCCTTGCGATCACCTGAAGCACATCGTCGCGGTGCACCCAGCTCATGATCTGCCGACCATCGCCCATGCGCCCGCCGAAGCCCAAGCGGAACGGCAGCAGCAACGGCGTCAACGCGCCGCCCGGGCCGAAGACCACGCGAGACGCAGCACCACCTGACGCACGCCAAACTCAGTGGCCGGTTGTGCGGCGGCTTCCCAACGCGCGCAGAGTTCGGCCATGAAACCGTCGCCCTTGCTGGCCTGTTCATCGAGGCTTTCGCTGGCATCGCGCACGCCGTAGAAACCGATCGCCGAGGCTTGAATCCACAGTGCTGGTTTGTGCTCGGTGTTCTTCAACCAAGTCATCAACGCTTCGGTGGTGCCGACTCGGCTGGCGAGCAGTTGCGCCTGACGCTTGGGACTCCAGCGTGGACCGGCGACGGGCGCGCCGGCGAGATTGATCACTACGTCGAAGGCTTCGTCGTGGCTGAGTTCGCCGAGCGAATACACACAGCGGACGCGGCCGTTGAACAGATTGGCCGCGTTCAACGGATCGCGCGTCAGGACGCTGATCGAATGGCCGGCGTCGAGTAATTGATTGACCAAGGCTTCACCGATAAACCCGGTGCCGCCGGTGATCAGCACGCGTTTGAAAGCGCCGCCGGCAAACGAGTTGGATTGGCTCCGAGTCTTTACTGAAGGGGATTTTCGGCGGTCATGCCGATACAGCCAGAACAACGGCGGCACCAGCACCAACAACGCAAAACCATCGAGCCACATGTGCGACCAGACCTGTTGTTGCGCTGAAAGCCACATGTCCTGCGGCGCCCATAACAGGATGCCCGCGATCAACCAACCCCAGACTGCCGGGGCTTTCAAGCGATTGCCCAGGTGCACCAGCGCGAGCATGTACAGCGAATAACTTTGCAGCGTCGCGCCGAACAGCGCGAGCCACCAGACCTGTTGTTCGTGGCCGGCGGCGGGCACCGCATCGGCGCCCCAGAATGCGAGTTCGAGAACTTGCAGATAGCCGTCGAGTAAACCGGAGTGACCGGCCCAGGTCAGGGTGAGGCCGGCGAGTATGTGCGCGATTGCGGCGGCGTATAGCCAGAGTACTAACGCTGGGCGAAGGGAGATCGAGGGGGCTGGCATTCCGTGTCCTGAGCGCATTCCTTGAGGGCGGGGAGTTTAAAGGAAAATGGGGGTTGTCAGATGCACAAGCGTTAAGCTATTTAGTGCGACTGGTTCAAGATCAGCGCGTGCGAAAGCGCACCAAACATGCCCCACGAACTTCAAATGCAGTGACTGGCTTTGATCGGCTGTGTGCCTTGCGAGCTTAAAAGCTTCAAGTGCTCCTTCGCCCGGGGGTCACCTTTGTCAGCAGCCATTTGGTAGCAAGCCAATGCGCGGGACACATCTTTTGTGCCCAGTCTTCCATCCTCGAATGTAGAAGCCAGATAATTCATCGCTTCGGTCGAATCCATCTTTACCGCCCGAATGATCTGCTCTTCCGCTTGCGCTGGATGAAGGCAAGGGCCGCCATAGTCTGTGGAATTTCCTAAGCAAAAAAACGTGGCATAGGCCAACGCGCCACTCGGTATTTTCGAAGCCGCTTTGAACAGCGCTTCAACCCTCGGGGTTTCCAACTGAGACGCCATTTGCGAAAGGCTAAGGCTTGCCGCCGACAGGCTCGCCTGTGCATCCCCCGACTCTGCGGCACACAAGTAATTTTCCAAGGACGCTTCGATCAACTCCACTGTCAGTCGGTACTGCTCAAGAAACCCTAACCCACCTAACGCTTCAGCACGTTGATAACAGAACTGCTCGGCACGGCTCATTCCTGGGTTATTTGTTGCCACCAGATACTGTTCGCTGACCGACCAATCCTCAATCCCCTCCAGCACCCAACATGCCTGACGAGAGAAGTTGAAGATTTTTACATTACTATTGCCCGCCCGCTTATCGACCACGTTGACGTGACTGTCATCGACCTCTTCAATCTCGACTCCAGGTGTCTTGCCGGGTGTGATGGCGGCCATCAGCGGGTAGGTGAAAGAAGCTCCGCTGACGCCCGAGGTCGAAGGCTCAAAGGTACTACGGTCCTTGCCTGCAACCGGCTTCAACACAAGCAACTTGACCGTCATCGCAGTGAGACGGCGTTGTGATTCGCTGTTGGCGGAAAACGCTGTAAGGAAAGCTGGGAATTCCTCTGAAGGACAGGCGTCGTTGACCGGCGCCGTCGAAGTGCTCTTGTCGGATGCAAGAGCAGGGACGATCTTGTCCAGGTACGCCGAGCGCTCACGACTCATTCTGGCGATGCACGAGTTAACGGCGAACACATGCGCCGGCATCCCCGTCTCGATCTCGAACGCCTCCAACGGGCAGTTCGCATCGCGCAATTTCAACCACGCACGTTGCGACTCTTTAACCTTCGCCGCGTACTCCGCGCCCAGCGCGGGATCTGCTCGATAGTCAGATTCAAGTCGCGCCATCAACTGCTTGTAGCTAACGTTCAACTGCGCATCGGCAGCCTTCTTCGCCGCCTCCGAGCAGGGCACCATTTCCAGGCTTGAGGCTACATGGCTGCAGTCGTCCTGCGCATAGGCCGCTGAAACCGGCAGTAGTAGTGCGACCAACAGCGTAAAAACAAAGCGGTTCACTGTGTTCATCCTTGAGTCATTCAGGCTTTGCGCTCGGCGAGCCGGGGCCAAACCACGTTCACGCATAATAAAGAGTAGCCTGCCCTATTAAACGCAAAACATTGGCAGCCATCGCTATTTAGCGCCATTTATTTTCTTGATATAAGATTTTATCAACCCTGCATTAACATAAGGAAAATGTTGCTCCTCACCTTCTTGATACCCTTCCATCCCACTCAGATTCTTATCAAATCGGACAAGCTTATTCACAACCAATTTATTGTCCGCACTTTTTTCATACCCATAAACTTGATAAAGGGTCCCGTACGTTCCAATTCCTCTGCTCGTAATTTCCCAAGAAACCAAAACAAGCACATTTTTCTTACCCTTAACTGGATAAAAGAAAATCGACTCAATTTTTGGGTCTGACCCAGCCACATCGTATTTATCGACAAGACTTCTATTTTTTTTATTGTCGACCCCAACAACATCCAGAACCAGAGAAACAGGAAACTCCTCGCTCGTCGTCTGCAGGAATGATAATTCACCCCCATTTACGACGTCAGTTCTAAATGGTCCTTGGATTACCGTTCCCTGAAGATAGTCTACATCTTGCGCACTGCTGGAGTTTGCCAGAAGGAAAACAAAAGCAAACATAAATACACGGAGCATTGCAGAACGACCTCTTAGTTAATGTTCATAAGTGCAGCGAGTGCTTGAAACCTACTGTTCCTGTCCGCATATCCATTTTGGCCGCCATTCACCATTTGGGGAAATTGGGGACAGACCACGTTTTTCGGATACTACTAAAAGGTGGTCTGGCCCTATTTCACTCCTTCCCGCCTACCAACGACAAACAGTCCAAACGCCGCAAAGGCAGACTCTTCACCGTCGCCAATGACATCGACTCGGAAGACCTCCTGGCCAACGCCTCCGACGACATGTTGTCCATCAGCGCCATCGCTGCCAAATTAGCCGACGATGTCGAAGGCCCCAACCGCTCCGTAGCGTTAGCCCTTAGCCGAATTGCCGATGGCGCGCAGCTTATGGTGGAGCGTGCGCTGGATCATCTGGAGGAGTTAACTGCGGCGAGGCAGGAAGTTAAGACGTAAAGATAAGAAGGGGACGGATTCAAATAAATCCGTCCTCCGTTAAGCTATTTTTCGGTCAGTTATTCAGCTTTGCAACGCACTTCTCATAAAGCTCTGAATACTTTTTGTCGTACACCAATTCAACCGGCTCATCCAGATCAGCCGAGGCATTAAACAAGGTTTTGTCTTGTGGATAATATTTGATCCAGCCGACGATACCTTCTCCCGACGTATCATAGTGCAACTGCGCGAGCACTCTCTCTCCATTATCATCATCAATCAGCAGGTTGATTTTTTCTTTCTTTGTATAACGAAATGGAAAGTTACTGCTTCTCACCAGTTCTGTCAGATACCCATAGCAACCCGCACTGTCTGAGCGCGCATCAACAGCTTCATCGTTACCTGCAAACACCAAACTGGCAAAAGCCGAAAAAACAAAACCAAAAAACAGGTTCAAGCTGATACGTTTATATTTCATGACTTTCATTTATTCACCTTTCTCCAACGCTTCTACAAAACGAGCGCGAATCGCCTCAATGTGTTTTTTGTATACTGCTTGCACATTCGTATCGGTAGAGTGCCAGCGTGCCCACTGACCATTGTGCCGCTTGATATAGGCCGCCTTATACTCCATACCCGCTATCACCGAAGGCAATACGACAAAAACTTTCTTCTTGTCGGTGATTTGTGCGTTTCCGCCTTGCCCACTCATCCCCTTGTTTTCAAACGCCGACCACGTACCGGTGGGGGTGTATTCAGGATTGGCCTCAAAAATAGAACTGTCCCAACCATAATATGGAGGGCTACCAAAAGCTTCCATACCACCGGTTCCGCAATTCGCGTACTGCCCTGACTCGAAGTGGCCGGTCTCATCGCGGTACATACGTTCAATGATGACCGCCATGTCTTTCCCGTATTTCTCGTAAATTATCTTGATCGCGGCTTTGCCATCGGCGACGGTAAATAATCCAGCGTGAGCAACAGGACCTTTGGCCTTGAAATTACCGATGAACTCTATCGGATGAAAATGATAAATCTGGCTTGGCAACGGGATTTGCATGGCACCCGCCATCTCATCCCAGAAGACGAGCTTATCTATCCGCTCTTGCTCATGTTTGAGTAGTTCAGGCGAATCCTTCATCAGTGTTTTCAGCCGCTCCCACTTGGGTTCACTGGACTTCGCTTGCCATTCCGTTGGATGGTAAGCAATTAGCTTCGACCACTCGCTGCGGATCTCAGGATCTCGCAAAGCGCGTTGCAATTCAGCAGACGTAACTTCGTTATCCTGAGTACCTTTTGCATCAATCTTGGCATACAGCTCCTTAAAGAAAGCGGGCATGTCACCTGGATCCAGAAACCCGTCGGCTGTGGCATTGCTCTCTTTGATGACTTTGAAGCCAAGCTTTTCCCAATCATGTTGACAGATGATTTCCTGTTTTTCTTTTTCGATAAACCCGGTTTGCGGTTTGCCGTCACTCTGAAATGCGGCCCGAACCCATTCCTTGCCTGCACTGTCTTTAATAATGGTTGGGCGATCAACGGGCACTAATGTGTCTGCTGGTAACCCGGGCTCCTGAGGAGTGAATACCGGTGCCTGATCGGTACCACCTTTGGCAGCTAATACCTGACCCTTTTTCAACTTCAGATATTTTTTGCCTTCAACCAATGCCGCAGGGTTTTTCAAATACTCTTCAAGTTTTTCATCCGAGCTGAAAATCTCGATGTGAACCTGATGTTTCTTGTTGATATTTCCTTTATCGTCCGCAGGTGTTTCGTAGAGACCTAGATAACCGATCGGCTCACCCGCCTTGATTGCTGAATTACACACCACAACACTGTCAAAAACAGTAGGAATTGTGCTTTTTCTCTTGATAACAGCACCTGACCCGACATCGTCCACACTGCACCAGAACGTCGCAGGCAAAACACCCTCGCCTTTTAGGCCTGTGCCTCCCGACGGAACGAAAGTGCATTCTGCCATAGGGTACTTTTTACCATCCACTAACAGCCATTTGATCTTGTCACTGTCAAAGCGGATTGTACTTCCGGTACACAGCACTTGATCGGGAGCTACTTGTTCTCCTGCTTTATCGCCGGATGGAGCACCTCGAACTTTCAGACCACGTGGAGCTGTAATCGTAGCCTCCACCATGCCTTTCCAGTAGCCAGGAACCTTGCGCTCGGGTGGGAGCACTGTTTTCAAGCGTTCCTTGTTTTTGCTGTTCTTAATGGGCTGACCGTCTTCTTCGATAGCGAACCAGACGACATCATCTTTCTTGAGTTCACCAATTTTGCCCTTGAGGATTTTGCCCTGAGCAAAATTGTATTTACCGTCAGCCGTCGGCTGCTCTTTTAGTACTTCAAACTCGACACCCGACGGTATGTTTTCCACGACCTTACTTTGTGGATCGTCTTTATGATGTGTTCGAGCAGGCCAGCCACCGTTAACAACGGCAACCACTCTAGGGGATTTCTCTTCTTCTGCCGTATAAAGCTCATAGGGCAACACGTGCATGTAAAGACTAAAGAAAACCAGCTTATTGGTTTTTACCCCCTCGGACTTTTCATTCGCGGGTGATTCATACTCGTGTCGAACAAGACAAAATGAAGTGGAGTACTGCAAGCCTTTGGCCGGTTCGAAATCCGACGTCAGATAGTTCTTGTTCAAGCGATAGGCGACGACTACCCCATCGGCCATACAGCGCACAGGCTCGTCCCTGATGCACTGTGGTGCACTGGCGTTAGTGATGTGGATTCCACCGTGCCAGAAATGGTTGCTTCCGAGCAAATAGTGCCCGGCTGTCTCGCCTTCCAAGGCTTTGTACAGTTCCTCTGCATCCTCAAACTGGCTGCCGCCATGCTTCCTGATCGGGTATTGGAAGCTCATTTTTTGCGTCGACGCAGCGGCAGCAGGCGTTGTGGCAGGTGTTGCCGCAGGAGCGGCCGCCGTTGCGTTATCCGGATGCGTCAGATTCGAGATATCGAACCCACGAGGGTTCACCGTCGCATGACCTTGCGCCAGGTTGGGGTGACCTTTGGTGCCGTTCCTCAAAACCTCAAAATGCAAATGGGCACCGGTTCCGATACCGGTGTTGCCACACGGACCGACCGTTCCACCCTTTGCTACCGCTGCCCCCATCGCCAAGGGCGATGCTGAGCGCATATGTGCATAAAGCGTATGCACGATTTCAGCGCCATTCGCGTGCTCTAGAACGACCACATTGCCGTAGCCATTCATGACACCTTTATAAACAACCTTTCCCGCGCCGGCTGCTGGAATGGGTGTTCCAGCGGGTGCCGCCCAGTCTTCACCCCGGTGTGGTCTGACCAACCCGCTCACCGGATGCACTCGAGTAGGGTTCCATGCACTCGTATAATGAAATGGCGCGCCTGGATTAAAATATTCCATATTGATTACTCACTGTACTCATCACAGTAGAAGACCGAACTTCCTTGTTGCTTTGGGTCGGCGATCAAAATCGGAGCATTACCTTCGCTCTGATTTATTTTTAAGTCTTTGAAGCGCTCACGTAAGGCGGCTTCAACAACCACTGGACTTTCTTTCAAGTAGATGGCGTGAACACTGAAAGGGCCTTTATACGGAATGGCAATCTGGCTGACCGTCAAACCATAGAATTTATCGTTCACGCAGTAAAACGCTGCTTCATCAACCCGACAAGGCTCAAGTTTTTTATCAATAAAATATTGGCCACTTGGCTTGTTGGTAACCGGGTCGAGAAAAATGTTATGGATGTTGCACGTTTCAATACCGGTGAACTGCTCCTCCAGCGTCATTTGGGAGCAAGCGCTTAATACCAAGAGAGCAATAAGCAGCGGAGCCCGTTTGAATCGCTGCATTGCCTGAGATGTTCTGATGTTGAGCATTCGCTTCATCCTTACTCTGAAAACACAAAAAAAGCCTTCGGCTTAACCTTCTCAGGCGGCGCATTCCCCAACGCCTGATCCATCAAACTCCCCGCCTTATCCTTATCCGCCGCCCCCGGCAGCACCGGCGGTTTAATCCCGATGCCAGTCCCACTCCCCGGCGACCCACCGGCATTAATCTTCACCACCGGCCCAACCACCGTCACACCACCGCCATCGAGCTTGATAAAGCTCCCACCCCCAAGAATCGTCAGCTCCGTCCCCGCCTCAATAACAATCTTGTCCCCAGCCTTGAGGTGAATCTCTTTGCCCACGCTGGTCAGTTGCGCCGTGCCCAGCTTCACATGCTGGTTCTGCCCAACCGTCAGGTGATCATCCAGCTTCGCTTCAACCTTGCGGTCGGAAATCGTCGTGCGGTGCTCTTCGGCCTTGAGTTCGGTGTAGGTGTTCTTCACCACGGTGTCGTGACGTTCATTCCCGACCCGAATCTTCTGGTCGTGCTCGATGTTTTCGTCCCAGTCGCGCTGGGCGTGGATGTAGATCTGCTCCGCGCCTTTTTTGTCTTCGATGCGCAGCTCGTTGTACCCGCCGCCACCCGGGGAGCTGAGGGTTTTGAAGACGCTGCGGGTTTTGTTTGCCGGCAGGGCGTACGGCACCGGGTTTTCCTTGTGGTACAGGCAGCCGGTGACGAGGGGTTGGTCGGGGTCGCCTTCGAGGAAGGTGACGAGGACTTCCATGCCGACGCGCGGAATGCTGATGGCGCCGTAGCGGTCGCCGGCCCAGGAGCTGGAGACGCGTAGCCAGCAGCTGGTTTTGTCGTCGGCCAGGCCTTCGCGGTCCCAGTGGAATTGCACTTTGATGCGGCCGTATTGGTCGCAGTGGATTTCTTCGCCTTTGGGGCCGGTGACCATGGCGGTCTGGCTGCCGAGCACGCGCGGTTTCGGGTGTTCGAGGGCCGGGCGGTAGAACACGTCCCACGGGGTGGCGAGGAAGGTGTTGCGGTAGCCCTGGTGGAAGTCGTCCTTGTTGTCGGTGGTGTCGCTGGTCACGCCTTCTTCGAGGACTTGCGGCTGTTTGCCTTCGTGGAAGATTTCGGTGAGCAGCCACAGGTCGTTCCACTCGCTGCGCGGGTGCTCGGACAGGGCCATGAAGTGGCCGCTGACCAGTTTGGTCTGGTCGCCGCGACCTTCGGCCTGGCGGTAGTCGGCGCGGTGGCGTTCGAGGGCGCGCTGGCTGAGGAACTTGCCGCGTGCGCGGTCGATGAAGCGGCCCGGGTAGTCGTAGTCTTCGAGATCCGGTTCGCTGTTTTCGCTGTCGGAAGCGCCATCCGGCTTGTAAGCCGCTTCCATTTGCAAGCGCGGTTTTTCGAAGTCGTAGTCGCGGCGCGTGGTGCGGCTGGTGCGGGTTTCCAGGCGCAGTTTGAAGCCTTTGATCACCGGTTCTTCGGCGACCATGCCGCTGCCCTGTATGTAAGCGGTCGGCTGGCCGAGGTCGGGGAACACGGTCTGGTCGTCGCCGAACACCAGCAGGTGAGCCTTTTCGCTGTGCTGGAAGTGGTAGTGAATACCCTCCTCCTCGCATAGACGCTGGAAGAAGTGCAGGTCGGTTTCGTCGTACTGCACGCAGTAGTCGCGATCCGGGCACGGCTGGCTCAGTTGGAAGCTGTAGGCGTTGCCCTTGATCCCGTGTTCGTCGAGGATCAGCGCGATGATTTTCGGCGCCGACATCTGCTGGTAGATGCGCTGGTTGGTGCGGTGATGCAGGTATTGCAGTTGCGGTACCAGCGAGACCTTGTAGCGGGTCAGGCGCTTGCCGGCATCGCCCTGGGCGACGCGGTAGATCTGGCCGTGAATGCCGGAGCCCTGCGGATCGAATGCGAGAAACGCCTGTTTGTGCAGGAGCTTTTCCAGATCCAGATCGGGGTTTTCGCTGACCAGTTCGAGGTCGAAACGAAACGGCTGGCTGATGCCTTCAGTGCCGGTGAACGACAGCACTTGCAGGTCGCCCACGTAGTCTTCGACCTTGAGGCTGAAGTGGGTTTCGTTAGCTGGGTTGAACATAAAGCGCTCCCTGTTCGAATGTCGTCCGTTACGCCCGAAGTCGCAACCGTTGCAGCCAGGACGAAGTGGCGCCCAAGGCGTCACGCAATTGTTGGGCAGTGATGGTGCGTTCTGCCGCGTTGAAGCTCAGCGCGGTTCGCAGCGCTGGCCAGCCGTGTTTCGGTAAGTTCGCCGGGGCTTGCAGCTCGCGCTCCAGGTGCTCGTCGCGGGCCTGGGTCGAGGGCAAGCGGCGGAACGGGTGTTTGCCGCTCGCCAGTTCATAGATCACGCAGGCCACGCCGTACACGTCCGCGCTGGCCGACAACGGTTGGCCCTCAAGCAGTTCGGGGGCGGCGTAGCCCGGGGTCCAGGCGTTGAAGCGCTCGCGGCTCAGGTGCGGCAGGCCGGGCAACACGCCCTCGTCTGCCTGGCCGAGACCGAAGTCGAACAGGCGCAGGCCGTCTTCGCTGAGCATGACATTGCTCGGTTTCATGTCACCGTGCAGCACGCCGCGACGGTGGGCGTAGGCCAGCGTATCGAGCAGCGGCAGCGCGATGTCGCGCGTTTCTTTCCACGGCAGGCCCAGGGGCCGCTCGCAGAGCAATTTGTCCAGGGTCAGGCCACGCATGTATTCCATGGTGATGAAGGCCCGCTGGCAGTCGGTGTCGACTTCAAAGGTGTGTGCACGCACGACGTTGTCGTGGCGCAGGCGTCGGGTCAGGGCGAACTCGCTGTAGAGCAAGGCACTGGCGTCCGGCGATTCGGCAAATTCTTCGCTGAGGATTTTCAGCGCAATGTAAGGGTCGGGATCGCCGAACTGTTCTTGCAGCAGATCTCGCGCCCTGTAAACCGCACCCATGCCGCCCGCCCCGAGCAGACGCTCGAGGTGGTAGCGGCCGGCGAGTACGTCCGGCAATGCACCGATGCTGGCCTTGGTCGGCGCCAACAACGGCTCGGCGTTGTTTGCCTTGGCGAAGGCGAAGTAGGTCAGGTTGCTGGCCTGCTCTTCGCTCATCAGCAAGTCATCGACTGAGGATTCGATTTCAGTCATTGGCGGATCACCACGGCAGTCAGGTTGTCCCGGGCAGCGCCACGCAGGGCGCCGTCGAACAGGCGTTCCAGCGCCACGTGTGGCGCGCTGAGGCTGAGGGCGTTGCCGAGGGCATCGCTGCTCAGGCCCTGATACAAACCATCGCTGCACAGCAAAAACGCATCGCCCGGATAGACCTCGAGTTCGAGGACATCCAGGGTCAGCTGTTCAGCGGCGCCGACGGCTCGGGTCAAGGCCTGAGCCGCCGGGTGCGCTGCCGCCTGTTCGACGCTCATTTGCTGTTCGTCGATCAGTTGCTGTTGCAGCGAATGGTCTTTGGACAGCTGATACAGCCGCTGCCCACGCCACATGTAGCAACGGCTGTCGCCGGCCCAGATGCAGGCCGCGCGACTGCCTTCCACCAACAGCGCCACGACGGTGCTGCCCATGATGCTGTCGTGGCGTCCGGCGGTGACCGTCAACTCCTGCCCCAGGCGCCGGTTCAGCCAGTGCAGGCACTGGCGGATGGCCTTGAGGCGTTCGTCGAAGTCCTCGTGCTGCGGCAGCTCAGCCAGGCTGGCGACGATCAACTGGCTGGCGATGTCGCCACCCTGATGACCGCCCATGCCGTCCGCGACCACCCACAGCCCCTGCTGTGGATTATCGAGGAAGGCATCTTCGTTGCGCGCCCGCACCTTGCCCGGGTCGGTACGCGCCGCACTGCGCCAGGGACTGGCCACCAGCATCAGAGCTGCACCGGCATACGGAAGGTGCGCAGCACGCCCATGTCGAACGGGTTCGGCGTGCGCTGGCTGGTCAGCAGGTAGTTGGCGCGCAGGCCACCCACGTCGGCTTTCAGCACCAGCACGTCGCGACCGGTCAGGTACTCGGTCTGCATCAGGTCGAACAGACGGAACAGCGACCATGGGCCGGAGTTCTTCTCGATACCGATCGGACGCCCCGCCATCTTGTCCATCACCAGACTGGTGCGACCGTCTTCAGCATCGGTCGGCCACTTGAACGACACCGGCACAATCGGTCCGTGACGGTACTCGATGGTCTTGTCACCGAACTTGAACTCGGAACGGCTCACCGCCGGATCGAGGGTGTACGGTTCCAGTTTGAACTGCACGGTCGGCTCGGCCGGGTTGATCGAGAAGAAGCTCTGGCGAATCGTCAGCGCCGCCGCCATCTGGTCGAGGTACATCTTCGATACCGGCAGGCTGTGACCGTCGACGCTGCGCATCCGGTAGTTGCCCGGATCACCGCTGACGAACGGACGCATGTAGCTGTCGAAGAAGCGGTCGACGGTGCCTTGAGCGCGGAAGAACTCGCGGAAGTCGCTGATCGCCACGTCGCTGGTGCTGCTGGCGCTGAACGGATAACGCTTGCTGATGGTTTTGCCATACACGCTGTACAACTCGTTCTGATAACGGCCGTTCAGGTATTGGTAAGCGTCGTTGAGCACCAGGCGCCACGAGTCCTCGGCCAGCACGTTGAACCACACGCTCAGCGGACGCGGCAGGCGACCCGAGGCCGCACGCAGGTTGGTCAGCGCATCACGCTGGCCGCTCATGCGGGTTTTCGCCATTTCGAACGCGGCCTGTTCCGGCGTGCTGGAACGGGCCAGACCGGACAGTTGCAGTTGCAGGTCGTTGAGCGCGGTGAGGGCCGGGGTCAGGTCAGCGGCCGGGCCGTTGTTGTCATCGAGCAAACGATGCAGCGGCTCGAAGCGACGTTGCAGGGATTTCTTCGCGGTGTCCGGCAGGCTCTTCGCCACGTTCAGCGCCGAAGCCTTGTCGGCGACAGCCGAGGCCAGTTTGCCGACCTTGCCCAGTTTGCCTTTCTGCCCTGCCAGTGCATCGGCAGCATCACCGGCTTCATCCACCGGATCGGCAGCAGCCGGGAAGCGCGTGTTCTCGCGCACTTCAGTGAGCAATGCCAGCACCGGCGAGTTGGCCGACGTCAGGCCCGCCAGTTGCTCGGCGCCTTCACCGGCGTCGCTGATCGGCGGCAAGGCCACCTGGCCAACAGCTTCGCTCCAGTAATTGGCGTAGTCACGGAAGTACAGTTGCTCCAGTTCGACCATCAGGCGACGCAAGTCCATGTCGCTGATGCCCGCGCCTTCGCCCAGCACCCAGTTGTCACGCAGGATGTCGGTGACCAGCGCCGAGCCCTGCACCGAGAAATACTGCTGATAACCCTGCTGGGTGTAGAACCCCGGGATCACGTATTCGGTGCCGATGAACAGCGAGCCCTGCGGGCCAAGGTGTTGGCTGAAACGGTATTCCGGCAGGTTGCGTGCCTGCTCGCGGAGCATGCGGTAGACCACGGTGGCCAGCGATTCGGCGCGCAGCACCTGACGTGCCTGAGTCACCAGTTGATCGTTCAGCGGGTAGATGAACGGCTGCTTCAGCAGACGCTCGAGGTGGGTGTTCAGACCATTCTGCACCGCGGTGTTGCCGGTGTAGCGCTGTGACCAGTCAGTGGCGACCCAGTCCTTGAGCCACGCGGCGTCACGACGGTCTTTCATGTTCAGCATCAGGTACGCACGCAGGCTGTTGAGCAGCTTGTCGCGGTCCTTCATGTTGGCGCGGATCTGCCCTTCGAGCATCGTCGCTACCCGTGGCAGCAATTGCGCTTCGAGCTCATGCTCGTAGGCTTGCCTGACCATCGGATTGACGTCTTCGCCCTGATACAGACCGCCACGCTCGTGGTACGAGACGTCGCCCTTCTTCGGGAACACCTGAGTCGCGGCGTAGCTGGTGTCGAGGGTTTTCAGCACGCCCATCGCATCATCACGCGGGGTTAGCGCCGAACGTTGCTGAGTCCAGTTCTGGGCCAAGGTGCGCAGGTTTTCCAGACGTTCGTAGTTGGCCGAGAAACCACCGGCCCAGAGCATGCCGAACAGGGCCAGTGCCGCCAGTGCACCGACGTACAACGCACGCTGGCCCCAATGAATGCGGCTGCGCTCGCGCTTGTCCAGACCGGCCAGATCCGACTCGGGGAAGATCACCCGGCTGAGCAGATGATGGATGAAGCGCGAACGGCCGCTGCGCAGGGTCGGCAGCACACCGGCATTCATGCCCAGGTTGGCGCCGATGCCGGCGGTGGTCGCGTCCATTTCCTGCGTCAGATGCGGAGCGCTGGTCAGGTAGAAACCACGCAACAGCGTCGCACGCTGGTAGCGGTTGCCGGTGAACGCCAGGTCGACGAACAGGCACAGGCGCTCGCCGATCTGCCCCAGTTGATGCGGGAAGTCGAGGATGCGGCCACGGCGCTGGGTATCGCGCTCGGAGTGCATGCGCATGATCACCTGATTGTTCAGGCGACGCAGCAGCTCTTCGAACTCGCTGCGCAGTACCGCGACGTCGGTGCCGACCTGATCCTTGCGGAAACTGGTCCCCAGCACCTGATCGCTTTCTTCGCGGGTCAGTTGATCGAAGAATTCGTCGAAACCGAGCAGCTTGTCCGCCTTGCTCAGCACCAGATACACCGGCACATCGACGTGCAGTTTCTGATAGACGTCTTGCAGACGACCGCGCACCTGGCGCGCCAGGGTGTCGATGTCCTGCTCGCTGCCACCGGTGAGGGATTCCACCGGAATGGTCACCAGCACGCCGTTCAACGGACGCCCGCGACGACGCTTGCGCAACAGTTCGAGCAAGGTGGTCCAGGCACTGCCGTCGACTTCCGCGTCTGGCTGCGTTGTATAGCGCCCGGCGGTGTCGATCAGCACACCGTGGTCGGCGAAGTACCAGTCGCAATGACGGGTGCCGAGGGTGTCGCGGGTCAGCTTGCGGTCGATCTTGTTGATCGGGAATTCCAGCCCGGAGAAGTCCAGCAGGCTGGTCTTGCCGGAAGCCTGCGGACCGATCAGCAGGTACCACGGCAAGTCGTTGCGCCAGCGTTCGCTGCGCCCGCGATACAGGCTCGAAGTCTTCAGGGTTTTCAGCGCGTCCTTGAAGCGCGCCTTCAACTCTTTCTGCTCTTCTTCGATCAGTTCGTCACGACGAATGCGATCCTGACCGTCTTCGGTTTCTTCGACGGCTTTTTTGCGGATACCCGCGCGCCAGCTGACGAAGACCATGGTCAGGCCCCAGATCAGGAAGAGCACGCTGATGGTCAGCAGGCGCGAGGTCGCGCTCTCCCAGAACTTGTAGTCATCCACCGCCAACAACGGGCCGACGAACCACACCAGCAATGCCACGAACAGCACCAGCAGCAAGGTCCAGACCCAGGTCTTGCGCAGGAAGGCGCCGACTTTCTTGAAAAACTTTTTCATCACACGTCCCTGTTACGGCTGCGACTGCGGTTGAACCGCGGCCGGATCGATCGGCTGATAGGGTTGCAGAACGGTGTCGCGCTGCTCGCCCAGAACCCAGGCGAAGCCCGAATACATCACCACCAGGCAGACGACAGTGAACAGCACCACCATCCACGCCGGCACGATGCGCACCAGGTTGCGGCGCTGATCGTTGAGGCCTTCCCAGTGCGGCGACAACTCGCGCGGCACGTCGCCACGCAACTGGCGGATCTGCCGGTACAGGGCGTCGCGGATGCCTTCAAGTTCGAGCATGCCACGCGCCTGCACGCGGTACTTGCCCTCGAAACCGAGGGACAGGCACAGGTACATCAGCTCGAGCATTGGCAGGTGTTTGACCGGGTTCTTCGACAGCCGATCAAGCAGCTGAAAGAACTTCTCGCCACCGAACGTCTCGTTGTGGAAGCTGCTGAGCAGGCTCATCTGCGACCACTCGCTTTCGTTGCCCCACGGTGTGGTCACGACAGCTTCGTCGACCACGGTGCAGAGCACGTAACGGGCGGCCATCACCTGACTGCTTTCGGCACCGTTGTGCAACGCGCGCACTTCAAACAGCTTGAGCCCGGCGGTCAGGCGCTCGTTGAGCGCGTAGAGGTCTTCGCGGGTTTCGCTGTGCTTGAGGCGCACCACTTCCGAGAGCAGTTCGGACGACGCCGCCACCAGCGAATTGAGGCTGATGTTGAACGCCTCCGCCGGGCGCAGGCGCGCGGCGTAGATCATCCGTTCTTCCAGTTGCTCGAAGCGCGGCGGCGCGGCGAAGTCGGTCAGCGGACTGGCTGCCGGTCCGTGGCCCTGACGATCGAGCAGGACGGTTTTGTCGTCCTGGTTGTAATCCGTTTCCTTGATCATGTCGGTCAGTTCCTGATGGCCCAGAATTTCAGTTCAAGCTCGGCGAATTCGCCGGACACGTGGAACGCGAAGCCGCCAGAGCGCTCGAGTTGCGCCAGGTCTTCGGAACTGAGTTCGAGGATGAAGTAGGTTTTGTTCGAGTGGAACGCGATCTGCCGCGGGGCCACCGGCAACGGTTTGACCTTGATCCCCGGCAGGTGCAGGTTGACCAGTTGGCGGATGCGCTCCACCGGGCCGACCTTGAGGTGCGCCGGCAAGCGGTGGCGCAGTTCTTCGGAGTCGCAGTTGGCACTTGCCGCCAGCACGAACGACGCCGAGCCGAGCAGTTTGTGGTCGTGCAACGGCGAAACGATGATCCCGTACTGACGCGCCTGCAGGATCAGTTCGATAGCGTGCTGTTCCAGCACCATCGACAGCACCTGACGAATCGCTTCCATCAGTTTGCGGAAGCTCGCGCCCTGATCGGCGTGGGAATAGCGGCTGTCCAGACGCGGGCGCTTGCTGTCGCTGGAAAAGGTCGCCAGATCGCCAAGCATGGTCAGCAGCGTGCGATACAACTCTTCCGGATGCACCTGCTCCAGACCGAGGTAGTGGCGCAGCAGCAGTTCGGTACGGTTGATCAGTTGCAGCATCATGAAGTCACCGACTTCCGCGCCGCCGACCTTGCCGTTGGAGCGGATCCGCTCGGCAATCGTGTCGCCACGGTGGTTGAGCATGCTGATGACTTCTTTCAGGCACGACAGCAGATAACTGGAAGCGTGGGCCTGAATGTAGGTCGGTACGAAATCCGGATCGAGGCTGATCACGCCGTCCGGCGTGGTGTCGAGCACGTCGCAGATCTTCAGCTTCACATAGGCCTGAGCGCTCTGCTGCTCGCCGAGCAACAGCTTGAAGTCCGGGCGGCCACAGCTGACCTGGCTGGCGGAATCGTCGCCGGCGTTGGAGTCAGCCACTTCGGCGTCATACGCGGTGTACCGCGCCAGCACGTCGGACTGCTCCGGACGGCGCGCTTCGATGTGGTTACCGGTGACCAACGGCAGCGCCAGGTAAATCGGCGTGTTGCCGGTGTTTGGCGGCACGTCCAGCGCCAGCGGCTCGGTGTTGCCGCCGAGTTCGAACAGGCTGCCGTCCGGCAGGATCCCAGAGGCGGCACTGATCACCAGTTTGCCCATGTTGAGGAACTGCAGGTCGATCTCCAGATTGAGGAAACCCCAGGTGTAGCCACCCAGCAACTGGGTGCGGGTTTTCATCTGGTGATCGTAATAGCGATCGTTGTGCTGGAAGTGCTGCGGCCGCAGCAGCATGCCTTCCTGCCAAATGACTTTATGGGTATTCATGTTCAGTCATCCGCCTTGGCGAGCGCTTCATGGGTGTTGCGGATACCGGCCTGATCCAGGGTCAGATCGGCATCGGTCAGTTCCAGCGGCGTGACCTGCACGGTGTAGCGCCACTTGGTTTCCGGCAGATCACGGTAGGCGGCAAGAACGCCGACGTAGCGGCTGCCCTCCTCCACGCTGAGCTTCATTTCCACGGTCTCACCCGGGCGCAGTTCGAGTTCTTCGCTGGCCACCAGATCCGGATTGAGGGACTCCTTGGCGCGCTCGTAGAGGCTGAAGAAATCAGCGTTCTCGAACGTCACCGGGTGCTTGAGTTCGAACAGGCGCACGACGATCGGCGACGGACGACCGTTGAGGTCCGGGTTGAGCTGATCGCTGCCGGTCAGCTTCAGATTGACTTTGGTCACTTTCGAGTACGGCGACAGCGACGAGCAACCGGCGAGCAGCACCAGTACGGTGAGCGCAGTCAGCGTCTTGAAAAAAGCGGTCGAGCGGCGAGACATGCGCATCATCCTTGGTGGTCGGTGTGGAGGGTGGAGATCAGGCGGATCTGTTCTTCGTAGGCCTGGGCGAAATCGCGGGCCAGCAGGCGCTCGCTCCAGTCATCGTCCTGACGCAGGGCCTGGTGGTAACGGCCGAACGCTCTCCAGCGCCCGCCCGACGTGGCGATCAACGGCTTGTTGTCGCGCTCGAAACGCAGGGTCAGTTGCTCCGGCGAGAAGTGCTCCAGGGTGCCGCGCACGGCGGCGCGGCTGGCGGTGAGCAGCGCGACCTGATGCGCTTGCAGATCGCGGAACGCACGGGAGATCGCCTGCTCGGCTGGCAAGTGCCCGGGCTTGTGCGGCTGCAACAGAATCTCCAGCGCTTCGCTCGGATCGACGGCGAATTTCAGCGGGTTCTTGTTGGTGCCTTGCACGGTGGTCTGGGCCAGACGCAGTTCGTTTTTCAGCTCCGAACGGGTGCGCAGGCTCTGCTGCAAACCGCCGATGCTCTGCCGCAGCAGGCGTGCGGCGTTGAGTGCCAGCGCTTCGCGGGCGTCGTGATCCAGGCCTTTGACGTCAACGCCCAGCGCCGCGCCGAAATGCTCCCAGAAACCCTCGCTCTGCCGCTCGACGACCTTCGGGGCCGGAGCTGGCTCGGGCTCAACCGGGGCGATCAGCTCCGGCACCATCAGGCTTTCCATGTCGATGCGCGCATAGTCGGCGCGCTGACGGGAGTCCTCGGGCTTGGCGGTCGGGGCCAACAGTTCGTCGATTTCCGAATAGACGCGCTCTTGCTGTTCAATCGCGTTCAGCGGATCAAGATCGAGGAAGGCGTCGTCCGGAATGATGCTGCCAGCGGCACGCGGACGGCCGACTTCACCGTCGAAGGTCGCCGGGTCACGCACCAGCCGCGCACGAATCTCGAAGTCACCGAGCACGTAGGTGCTGCCGTGCTCGATGCGCACCGGTTCGCCCTTGTGCAGGCGTGCGCCGCTGTCGCCGTCCTGGACACCGTTGCTGCTGGTGTCGGTGAGGAAAAACGTGCCCTCGCGGTAGCTGACAATCGCGTGGTGATTGGACAGATGACGCTTGCGATCAGGAATGATCCAGTCGCAGTCCTCGCCCCGCCCGATCACGCCGCCAGCCTGTTTGAAGGTCTTCTGGCACAACTCGGTGGGCACGAACTGCTTGGTGTTCAGCATTTCGAAAACCAATTCCATGTTTGATGCTCCTTGCGGTCACTTGCCGCGATTGACCGCTTGCGGATCACCCAACGGGCGATAGTCGTTGTCGTTGAATTTGTAATTGCCGCTACAGCCGCCAAGGCCGCATAGAACGACGAGGGTCAGCAGGACAGCGTGCCAGTGACGAACAGACATCAGAGGGTCTCCAGGGGTAGACAAAGCACAAAGCGCCGACCCTTGCGGGCGGCGCTGAAATTAATTCTTTGGGTGGTCTCGAAGGCTCTACATCGGGGCCTTGAGCCAGACCAGCGAGGTACAAGTACCTCTTGTGGCAAATGAGCAATTTGTGGCGAGGGAGCTTGCTCCCGCCGGGGTGCGCAGCAGCCCCAAAACCAGACACTGCGGTGCCTCAGGGAAACCGAGTTCATCGGGTTGCGACTGCTGCGCAGCCGAGCGGGAGCAAGCTCCCTCGCCACAGGGGAATATTCCGATTCAGGACACTTCTGCAGATCAACCATCGAAGTCACCCAGGTTGATATTCAGGCGCCCGAGGCGGTAGAGCAGCGTGCGGCGCGGCAGGCCCAGTTCGCGGGCAGCGAGGGTCTGGTTGCCGTCGTTCTTGCGCAGGCAGTCGAGCAACAACGTGCGTTCGACTTTCTCCAGGCGTTCGCGCAGGTTCAGGCCGCTGTGGTCTTCGGGCATCGGCTCCATGCGCAGGGAGAAATGCTCGGCCAGCAATTCGCCGCCCTCGCACAACAGCACCGCGCGCTCGACCAGTGCCTTGAGTTCCCGCACGTTGCCGGGGAAGGTGTAACCGGACAGGTGCTCAAGCGCCGCGTCAGACCAGCGCACCGGGTCGCGCTGCAGGTAAGCACAGGCCTTGTCGGCGAAGTGCCGGGCCAGATCAAGGATGTCGCCTTCGCGCTGACGCAGGGCCGGCAGTTCGATCGGGAACTGTGCCAGGCGGTAGTACAAGTCCTCGCGGAACTTGCCTTCGCTGACCAGCACCGCCAGGTCGCGGTGCGTCGCGGCGATGATGCGCACGTCGATCTTGTGCGTGTCGTTGGAACCCAGCGGGCGGATCTCGCCTTCCTGCAACACCCGCAGAATCTTCGCCTGCAGCGACAGCGGCATGTCACCGATTTCATCGAGCAACAAGGTGCCGCCGTTGGCCGCATCGAACAGTCCGGCGCGGTCGCGATCAGCGCCAGTGAAGGCGCCCTTGCGGTAGCCGAACAGCTCGCTTTCCAGCAGGTTTTCCGGGAACGCCGCGCAGTTCTGCACGATGAACGCCTGGGAGCGACGGGGACCGCAATCGTGAATCGCCCGCGCCACCACTTCCTTGCCGGTGCCGGTCTCGCCGCGCAACAGCACGGTGTACGGGCTGTGCAGGACTTTGCTGATCAGCGAGTGGGTCTGACGCATCGCCGCGCTCTTGCCGATCAGGCCATAGCCGTTGAGACTCGGCACGCTACGACTCACTGGCGTCTCGACCCCGACCGGCTGACGCAGGCGTTGCAGCAAGTGCAACTGACCAAGGACGAACGAGCCGAGCTGGCCGAGGGAATCGGCAAAACCCTGCAGGTCAACGTGACGGCGACTGGCGCACAGCAACAGGCCTTCTACCGCCTTCTGCTGATTGACCAGCGGCACGCACAGCAGCGATTGCCAGGCTCCGGCGGTGGCCGGCAGGAAACTGGTTTCGTGCAGGCTGGCACCCAGATCATCCAGGCACACCACGCGGTTCTGGCACAGAGCGAACTGCAGCAGTTGCTCACCGTTGTAGTCCGCCGGCAGGCTGGTGGCGGCGCGCGGTTGCAGCGCGCCGTCGAGGCATTCGGCGTTCATCCCCAGGCAGGTGTGGGTGGCGTCGAGCAGGTACAGCTGGGTCAATTCGCAACCGCTCAGCTCGGCCAGACCACGCACGAAGTCACCCAGCAGCGCAGCACCTTCCGCCGCGCGCGACAGGCTGGCGAACTGCGCCAGCAAGGCTTCGGCATAGACCAGTGGCTGCGGCACTTGAGTGAACATCACACCCACCTCAGGCGAACTCGCACGTCACGCTGGCGTTGCCGTCGAGCGTGGCATGCACACGCTTGAGACTTTCACCGGTGGCCATCGCATCGAGCAAACGATCGGCTACCAGCGGCAGCACGTGCTGGTCGAGCAGATGGTCGATCAGGCGCGCGCCGCTTTCGCTTTGCGTGCAGCGCTCGGACAGGTGATCGACGAGGTTCTGGCACCAGCTGAAATCCAGCTGACGACGGTTGAGGCGCTCGCCGAGACGACCGAGCTTGATCTCGATCAGCTCGCGCAGCACCGGGCCGCCGACCGGGTAGTACGGCACCACTTTCATCCGCGCCAGCAGCGCCGGTTTGAAGTGTTTGCTCAGCACCGGGCGAATGGTCTCTTCCAGCAGCTCGGCGGTCGGGCGGGCGCCGTCTTCGCAGAGGTCGCTGATCTTGTCGCTGCCCAGGTTCGAGGTCATCAGGATCAAAGTGTTGCGGAAATCGATTTCGCGACCTTCGCCGTCGTTCGCCACGCCCTTGTCGAAGATTTGGTAGAACAGGTTGAGTACGTCCGGATCGGCCTTCTCGACTTCATCGAGCAGCACCACCGAATACGGCTTCTGGCGCACCGCTTCGGTGAGCATGCCGCCCTCGCCATAACCGACGTAGCCCGGTGGCGCACCGATCAGACGCGAGACGGTGTGCTTCTCCTGGAATTCGGACATGTTGATGGTGGTGATGAAACGGTCACCGCCGTACAGCAGGTCAGCCAGGGCCAGCGCGGTTTCGGTCTTGCCGACGCCGCTCGGGCCGACCAGCAGGAATACGCCGACCGGCGCGTCCGGTTTGTTCAGGCCAGCGGCGGTTGCGCGCATCGAGCGATCCAGAGCGTGCACGGCTTGTTCCTGACCACGGATACGCGTGCGCAGGTCGGTGGCGAAACTCGCGACCTTGGCGTTGTGTTCGCGGGCCAGTTGCGCCAGGGGCACGCCGGTCCAGGCGCTGATCACTTCGGCCACCAGACGCGGGCAGACTTCGAAGCTGACCAGACGCTCCTTGACCTGCGCAGCGGTCAGGGCGCTGTGGGTCTTATTCAGCTCGGCCTCCAGCGCTTCGACGCTCTGGCCTTCCTCGACCTCGGCAACGAGGGTTTCGATCACCGTGCCTTCGGCGTCTTCTTCAACGCTGACGGTCGGCTCGACGGCGGCAGCTTCGCGGGCCTTGGCCAGTTGCTGACGCAGTTCCAGCAGACGCTCGGCCAGTTGTTTCTGCTCGGTCCATAGACTTTCCAGCGCGACCATTTCGCTTTCGGCTTCGTCCAGTCGCGCTTCCAACGCATCCAGCGCTTCGTGGTCAATCAGCAGACCAGCCTCGGCATCGCGGCGCAGAGCCTGACGTTGACGGCCACCTTCGGCCAGTTCGCCACGCAGGCGTTCGAGGCTTTCCGGGGCGGCGGCGAGGCTGATGCGCACGCGGGCACACGCGGTGTCGAGGACGTCGACGGCTTTGTCCGGCAGTTGGCGACCGGCCAGATAGCGGGCGGACAGCTCAGCAGCGGAGACCACCGCGTCATCCCGCAGGTAGATGCCGTGGCTCTTCTCGTAGACCTGCGCCAGACCACGGAGAATGGTCACCGCTTCGCTGACGGTCGGTTCGTGCAGTTGCACCGGTTGGAAGCGACGGGCCAGCGCCGGGTCCTTCTCGAAGTATTTCTTGTACTCGGCCCAGGTGGTGGCGGCGATGGTGCGCAGTTCGCCACGGGCCAGTGCCGGTTTCAGCAGGTTGGCCGCGTCGGAACCACCGGCATTGCCGCCCGCGCCGATCAGGGTGTGGGCTTCGTCGATGAACAGGATGATCGGTTTCGGCGAGGCTTTGACCTCGTCGATCACGCCTTTGAGACGACGCTCGAATTCACCTTTGACGCTGGCGCCGGCCTGCAGCAGGCCCATGTCCAGCGACAACAGCTCGACGCCCTTGAGCACCTGCGGCACTTCACCAGCAGCGATGCGCGAGGCCAGGCCCTCAACGATGGCGGTTTTACCGACACCGGCCTCACCGACCACGATCGGGTTGTTTTTGCGGCGACGGGCGAGGATGTCGACCATCTGCCGGATCGCGCCATCGCGGCACAGCACCGGGTCGAGTTTGCCGTCGCGGGCCTGTTGGGTCAGGTTGTGCGTGAAGCGCTGCAGCAGCGACTCGCCCTGCGCCGCCGGCTTGCCGTTGGCGGCCGGTTGCTCCTGTTGCGACAGGGCAAATTCCTTCAGGCGATCGATGTTCAGTTTGGCGAGCAGCGGCTGGTAACGGCTGCCGGCGTAGCGCATCGGGTTGCGCAGCAGCGCGAGGATCAACGCGGCGTCTTCGACTTGGGTCTGGCCCAGTTCGAGGTTGGCCACCAGCAGCGCGTCTTGCAGCCACTGCACCAGTTCCGGGGCGAACACCGGGTTGCGCGAGGCGCTGTGTTCAACGCGAGATTGCAGCGCGGCGCTCAGTTCACCGGCGTCGACATCGGCATCCTGCAAAGCGCGGGACAGCAAGCCATTCTGCCGTTCCAGCAGACCCAGCAGCAGGTCTTCGACGAGGATCTTGCTGCCGCCACGGGCCACGCAACGTTCAGCCGAACGCTCCAGGTCGCGACGGGTTTCGGCGTCCAGCGCCTGGATGAGTTGTTGCAGGTCTACGTTGATCATGGCTCACGTCCTTAATGAATTTTGCTGCCCAGGGTGACCACGCCGTCTGCTTTTTCGCAGCCCAGCCAACTGGTCCACCCCAGGCGACAGTCGTTCTTCTCACCAATGCGCAGTTCGCGGATTTCTTCCGGGCGCAGCACCAGGCGAATGTCGTAATCGAGCGGGTCACGCAAGGTGAACCGCACCAGCGCGCACAGCGGCTGGTAACCGAAACCGATCGGCAGGAATTCGTGGAATCGCTCCCAGTCGAGTTCGGTGATGTGAATGCGGAATTTGCCGCTGCGGTCGCGCACCTGCTCGCCCAGCACCAGGTCTTCACCGAGCAGGCTGTTGGCACGACCGAGGCGGTTGCGCTGCTCGTCGAGGATCTCCACGCGACGCTCGATGCACTGCTCGATGACCAGGTCTTCGTGCTTGAAGTAGTAACGCAGCACGGCTTCGATCAGCGCTGCGGAGTGCGCGCGCAAGCTGAGCAAACCGAGGTACGGCAGCAGGCGTTTCCAGTTCAGTTCCTTGGCCTTGCGGATCTCGTCGCCACCCAGACCGATCAGTGCGAACAGCTGCGACGAGAACGGGTCGATCGCGCCACTCTGGAAGCTGGCGCGATAGCGATACTTGCGCCAGATCGGCAGCATCAGCCGTTGCAGGCGATGGTGGAACAGGTCGAGGAAGTTGCGCGTCGGGTTGCCGTCCTCGCTGTCGCCCAAGGCCTGTTCGCCGTAGAACGCCGGCAGCGGCGAACCGGAGCCGACCAGCCCGATCAGGTTGAAACGCATGCGCGCGCGCATCTGCCCGTGCTCTTCGAAAAACTCCACGCGATCGACGTCGCTGCGCGGAAAGCCCAGGCTCGGGTTGGCCTGGAACTCCACCTGATCGTACAGATCGTCTTCGCTCAGGTACGGGTGCGCCTCGCGCAGCCGGTCGATCACCAGCAGCACGGCCTGAAACAGCGAGTACTCGCGTATTACCTTGGTCAGCCCGCTTAAAGCAGGGGCTGCAGGCCCATACGTGGTGTCCATTGGTACACCTCTCCCTGTGTGCTTTTTACCCGCAGCTCGTGGTACGAATTGAGACTGGCGTAAAGCGCGAAAAACTCGTTAAGAACCGAAGCGAAAACGAACAGGTCGCCTTCGCCGATATACCCTTCCGGGTCGATGGTCAGTTCGGTGCGCAGACCGCGCACCGGCAAGCCACGGTGCAGCCGGTCGACGTGGTGGTGCTTGATGTGCTTGAGGCCGCCGAGCAGGCGTTTGCTGACCTTCTCCGCGTGCTGGTCGTAGTAGCGCGGCAGGTCGTAGGTTTCGAGAATCACCTTCAACGCGTTGACATCGGCCAGCGACAGATAGTTGAGCGACATGTTGCTGATCAGCTTCCACAGGAAGTCACGGTTCAGCGGCGGCGCGAAACTCGAAGTGGCCGGGGTGATGTTGCGGAAACTCAAGAACTCCGGGGTCTCTTCGCAGGCCATGCAGATGTCGCCGAGCTTGAGCTTGCGCGGCAGGTTCTGGTTGGTGCACATCAGCTCGATCGACAGGGTTTCGTGGGCTTCGGTGTGGCGGATACCGAAGCTCAGGTAGGTGTCGAGGCCGTCATGCAGCAACGACGAACGCTGGCGGATGCTGTAATGCGGACGGCTGTTGGGCACGTCGAAACTCGGGTCATGCTCGAAGGATTCGAACGGCACGTACTCCTGATAACCGAGGCCGCCGGGTTTCCAGCCGGTGACGGTTTCCACCGAGAACACGCCGCAGTTTTCCAGATCGTATTCCGCCGGCAGCAGCAGGTATTCATCCTGTTTGCCGTCGAGGCGGATCGGCAGTGCGTCGTGCGCGAACAGATTGGCTATCGGCGTGCAGAACAGCTTCACGTTATCCAGCGTCGGACGCATGCGCATGATCCCGCTCTTGCGGATATCGAAACGCAACTCCAGGCCGCGCATCTGCTTGAGGGTGTCTTCCGGCAGCGCCTTGAGAATGTCCAGACCGTTGACGTCGACGAACAGGAACTTGTCCTGGAAGGCGAAGTATTCCTGCAGGTAGCGATAGCCACGGAAGGTGTTCAGCGGATACGGGATCAACGCTTCTTCTTCGGCAAAGCCCACTGGCTTGACCCGGTCACCCGGAATCTTGAACGCCATCGGTTTGCCGGCCACGCCATCGATTGGCTTGCCGGCGCCGTCGAGCGGGATCAGCTCGATGCCTTCCAGGTTGCGCAGCAGGCTCAGGTAGAGCATCTGGCTGATGTAGCGTTCGCCGGCAAAGTGCAGGCGCAGTTTGCTCAGCTCCAGCTCACCGAGGTGGCCGTCGGCGCTCATCTCCAGACGCAGGCTGAGCAGCGAACCGTCGCCCTTCACCGAGTAGTTCAGCGCGGCCAGATCCAGAGGCAGCACTTCGGTCGGGTAGCAGGTGCGGAAACGGCAACGCACGTCTTCGATCGGCTTGCTTTCAATCGGCGTATCGCGCTCGACCAACAGCGCCGGCCCGGAACGCTTCAACGGATCGAACTGCAAAATGCTGAACGCCGGCAGCGGGCGCATGTAGTTCGGCCACAACAACTGCATCAGCGAGTGGCTGAGCTCCGGCAGCTCGTCATCGAGCTTCTGCCGCAGCCGCCCGGTGAGGAACGCAAAGCCTTCCAGCAACCGCTCCACATCCGGATCCCGCCCGGCCTGGCCCAGGAACGGCGCCAACGCCGGACTACGCTCGGCGAAACGGCGACCGAGTTGGCGCAGTGCGGTGAGTTCGCTTTGGTAGTAGTGGTTAAAGGACACGGGTTACCTGCCTGGTAGTGGAACTCATCAAAAAAATATCCTGTAGAGCGCGACCGTCACGCCGGCACAGACATAACCGCCAATCAGCAGGAACGGCACAATCGTGATCCAGCCGTACGCCATGTAGGCATCACTGAGCTGACCGACGACCAGACTGAGCAAGCCATACAGCATCCACGGCACGGCATAGAACGGGATGAACTTCACCGGCGCCAACCAAACCATTCGCAATGCCTGCTGCTCGTTGCGGCGCTGCGCCGATCGGGACATCCACAGCGAGAAACCAAGAAGCCCGGGGATTCCCCACCACAACAGGTACTGCCAATAAATCCCGGACGACTCGGGCGTTAAATACTCGCCATTCCACTGGTCATAGGAAGTAAACGCCAACACCGCCAGCAGTGGCAGCCACAATGCAGCCATGAAGAAGCTGAGTTGCGCGCGACTGAGGACGAGCATCTCGCTTGATGAGTCGGTCATCGGCGAACCTCCACAGCGTGATCCGGCGCTTCTTGCTTGGTAATCTCGACGAACACCCCGCCATCCTCGGCTCCAACCCACAGCGCGTTGGGATGCGCGAACAGCTTTGGTTCGGTCGAGCTTTGCATTCGCACCAGCAGCGTCAAGCCGACCACAATCGTCAGCAAACCGACCGAGCCGAGAAAAGCGATGAGACATTGCCAGGCTTTGAGTTTCATCGAGCCCACCCGAACAAATGCTTCATGGGCAGAAAGCCCCGGTATCGACCGTCCAGGAACGGACCGCTTTTTCTTCAGTTTTTTCGATGCTCGCTACTGCATTTCGCAAGGTCTGCGCGTCGATGGACTTAGTCGCGTTCTGGCTTTTGATCGACAGGCTGTACTGGTCGCTGATCTGACCGGATACGTCTTCACCGAATGACTGGTAGTTGCCGATGGAACTGCGCTGGTTCGGGTTTAACGTGAAACTGCGTGGCTGATCGGCATAGTTGGAGTCGTTCGCCAGCGTCAGCTCCAGTGGTACTCCACAAGTGTTCAGCAGGTAAACATCATTGCGATAGACCTGCTGCGCAGCGCATGCAGTCAGCGAAAAGAAGTACGCGAAGAAACTTACCCATCTCATCGTCAAAATCGTCTTTGGCAGTTTCATGGACAAACCGATGCCTCGCTGATTGTCCACTCGCGCTGCGTGCCTTCAGTGACTTTCTCGACGGCAGCCAGGTGTTGTTTCAACTGAGCGGCGTCCAGGGTCTTGCTACCCGCGGCATCGTGGAGGGTCAGTTGATAATTGCTCGGGATCTGTTCGATCACGTCTTCACCGTAAGAAGCAAAACTCGCCACGAGCGCGCGTGCGCCTGCTGCAACGGTAAGGTTGCGCTCCAGTGAATGCATGTTCGAGCTGTTGGAGACCTTGATCTCCAGTGGCTGGCCACAACGGTTTTCCATGTACACATGGTTGTTGTAGACCTGCTGCGCGGCGCAGCCGTACAGGGAGACAAACAGCAGGATGAAACCGGCGAACCTAGTCATCGAATTCAACCCTGGCCAGCCAAAGCAAGCTCTTCACGTCTTGTTCGGAAGCGGCCATGCGCTTCTGCAGGTTGGCGGCCGACTGGGTGTAGCTGCTGAAGTAATGCATGACATCCACCTCACCCGTGCTCGGTGTCGGGTGGTTGGCCTTGGGGTTCTGCATCAACGTTGACGTTTCCTTGTGCGTCCACGAGTAATTCGGGATCAGCCCGCCACCGTATTCGTTGAGAATCAGATGCCCGAATTCATGCGCCGAAGTCTCTTTGAACTCTTCCTGGGCGTAGTTGGCAGCATCCGCAGCCGTGAGGCCCTGACGCTTGACGAGCTGGTCAAAGGCATAGCCAGCGTTGTGGTAAACCTTGCGGGCAATCGCCAGGCTGGTCGAACGACCGAAGTCCGCTGACAACGAATCAATCAACGGGAAGTTCCCGGCCTTGGGCTCGACATTGACGTCGGCCTTGACCGTGACTTTGTAGAGCCCTTTGCTGGTCGTGATGCCTTCTGCAATACCACCGCCGCGCGAACCATTGCGAGACCAATACAGTTCGATGCCTTCCTTGGCCCAACCCAGCAGAGTGCTGAATGGCGTAGGCACCAGGCCAGGCGTGGAACCACTGCTGCCACCATCCGAGAAGCTCGGGCGCAGGGTCACTTCCACGGTCTTGGCATTACGATCGATACGCACATCGACCCACTTCACCTCTTCGGCCGAACAAGCGAGCTTCACTTCGGTGACTTGCTGCTTGCCTGCTCCGGTCGCGGTCAGACGTACCTTGAGGTTTGGGCTTTTGAGGATTTTGGTGTCGAGGATGCCGGCCGTGTCGTAGCCGTCCCATTGCCAGGGATGCTTGCCTGGCGGCAGGAACGGCGCAGTGTTGGCTTCGGCGTAGACCGGCTTTTCGCCGTCCAGCACTTCCAGCTTCACACTGTCAGCTGCGTCCATGCGGTTCTCGACGACGAAATCGACCAACTCACGGTTTTTCGATGTTCCTGATTTCAGCTCGTCGAAGTCTGGAATTTCCAGCGGCGTCATTACCGAGTTGCCACCGGACTGCAAACTCAGTCGGTAATCCAGCGCCGCGACAACCGCTATAGCGGCTAGCCCCGAAAATGGCGCTGGCGAATGCGAATTCCCGATGATCACCGTCCCGGAACCTGCCGTGACCTTGTTCCCGTGAGAGCCAACGGAGCCGACTGTGGCGGCCGGTTTGCCATTGATCAAAACCGTAGTCGCCAGATCGCCGACCAACGCACCACCACACGCCGAGGCATCGCCTTGGCGGGCGGCCGCGAGGCCGTCGAAGAACACGTCGCCGGAACCGGCGGCGATCGGGTTGGTACCGTGGCCTGGAAGTGGGCAAGCGGTGGGGTCGGATACGCGTGCTGCGGGTTTGCCAGACATCGGGAATCTCCTTAGGTGACCTTCACTTGACCGCTGCCATCCAGGCGCGCGGAAAAACTGACCTGACGCTTGAAACCCTCGACTTCCAGCAGGCCTTCGATGCTGAAGGCCAGCCGCAGTTGGTCGTGGTCACGCGGCAGGGAAATGACACGCACGTTGCTCAGGCGCGGTTCGTAGGCTTCGATGAAGCTTTCGATGGCCAGGCGGGCCTGACTCAGGGAGTCGTGCAGGCTCAGGCGCATGTCATTGAGATCGGGCAACCCGTAGTCGGACAGCGTTTGCACGCTGCCCGCCCGGGTGCTGAGCATTTTGGCCAGATGGGCAGCCACCGACGCCATGGCAGAAGCCTCGAGGCTCCTGCCCTTGCGTAGTTCCGCATCGCCGTTGAGGCGTTCGAAAAGGCTGCCGTATCCGTCCATGAGCTGCTCTTACTCTTTGTCCAGCTTGCCAACCAGCGACAGGGTGAAATCGGCACCCATGTACTTGAAGTGCGGACGCACGTTCAAGCTGACGCGGTACCAGCCCGGCTCGCCTTCAACGTCGCTGACGATCACTTGCGCAGCGCGCAGCGGACGACGGCCACGGACTTCGGCGCTCGGGTTTTCCTGGTCGGCCACGTACTGGCGGATCCACTTGTTCAGTTCCAGCTCGAGGTCGGTACGTTCTTTCCACGAACCGAGTTGCTCGCGCTGCAGCACTTTCAGGTAGTGAGCCAGGCGGTTGACGATCATCATGTACGGCAGTTGGGTGCCGAGCTTGTAGTTCAGCTCTGCCGCCTTGCCTTCTGCGCTGATGCCGAAGAACTTCGGCTTCTGCACCGAGCTGGCGGAGAAGAACGCCGCGTTGTCGGAGCCTTTGCGCATGGTCAGGGAGATGAAGCCTTCCTCGGCCAGTTCGTATTCACGACGGTCGGAGACCAGAACCTCGGTAGGGATCTTGGTTTCGATTTCGCCCATGCTTTCGAAGTGGTGCAGCGGCAGGTCTTCAACTGCGCCACCGCTCTGTGGGCCGATGATGTTCGGGCACCAGCGGAATTTGGCGAAGCTGTCGGTCAGCTTGGTGCCGAACGCGAAAGCGGTGTTGCCCCACAGGTAGTGCTCGTGGCTGTTGGCGACGGTTTCCTTGTACACGAACGATTTCACCGGGTTTTCTTCCGGATCGTACGGGTTACGCAGCAGGAAACGCGGCACGGTCAGACCGACGTAACGGGAGTCTTCCGAAGTACGGAAGCTCTGCCATTTGGCGAATTGCGGGCCTTCGAAGTGGTCTTTCAGATCTTTCAGATCCGGCAGGCCGGTGAAGCTTTCCAGACCGAAGAATTTCGGGCCGGCCGCGGCGATGAACGGCGCGTGGGACATGCACGAAACGCTGGCCACGTACTGCATCAGTTTCACGTCCGGCGAGCTTGGGGACATGAAGTAGTTGGCGATGATCGCGCCCACCGGCTGACCACCGAACTGGCCGTATTCAGCGGTGTAGATGTGCTTGTACAGGCCCGACTGCATGACTTCCGGCGAGTCTTCGAAATCGTCCAGCAGGTCTTCTTTGGAGACGTTGAGGATTTCGATCTTGATGTTTTCGCGGAAGTTGGTGCGGTCGACCAGCAACTGCAGGCCACGCCACGACGATTCCAGAGCCTGGAAGTCCGGGTGGTGCAGGATCTCGTCCATCTGACGGCTGAGCTTGGCATCGATCTCGGCGATCATGCGGTCAACCATGGCCTTCTTGACCGGCTCACCGTTGTTCTGCGGCTTGAGCAGTTCTTCGATGAACGCCGACACGCCACGCTTGGCGATGTCGTAGGCTTCGTCGTCCGGAGTCAGACGGGTTTCGGCGATGATGCTGTCGAGAATGCTGTACTCGCCGCTTTCGGCGCTCTTCTCTTGTGCTGCGCTAGTGCTCATTGTGTTGGCTTCCTTGGCTGGAGTCTCAGGCGTCCGGGGCTGCGGCGTTCAGGCCCAGCTCACCGAGTACGCGACCGCGGGATTCGTCGTCGGCGAGCACGCCTTCGATCGCTTTACGGAACGCAGGTGCGTTACCCAGCGGGCCTTTGAGGGCCACCAGCGCATCGCGCAGTTCCATCAGTTTTTTCAGCTCAGGCACTTGCTCGACCAGGCTGGCCGGGTTGAAGTCCTTCATCGAATTGACGCGCAGTTGCACAGCCAGCTCGTCGGCCTCGCCATCTTCCTGCAGACGGTTCGGCACGCTCAGCGTCAGACCCAGTTCTTGCTTGGCCAACACTTCGTCGAAGGTCATCTTGTCGATGCTGATCGGCTTGCGATCTTCGATTTTGCGATCGTCCTTGCGGTGGGTGTAGTCACCGATTGCCAGCAGCTTCAGCGGCAGTTCAATCTCTTCCTGAGCACCGCCGGTGGCGGGTTTGAAGGTGACGTTGATGCGTTCCTTGGGGGCTACCGAGCCTTCTTTGGCCATGGCTTTTCTCCTTGCGGTTGTGGCCCTGGGGCCTATTCGAGTACCACTTCGAGATCGAGGTGGCACAGCCTGCGATAAATCTCTTCCTTGCGTTCACGCACTGCATGGTTCTGCGGTAACAACTCGCAGCAACTGTGCAGCAGGTGCAGCACTTCCAATGCAAGATCGGGCTCCCAGGCGTGCAGGCCTGAGTCCTGTAATGTCTGATCGAGGGTTTCGAGCTGGTTCTTGGCCAGTTCGTACTTCTTGGCCATGAAGCACAGTCGCGCGAGGGCGAACTGCCAGAAAAACCGCTCGCGTCCGCCGTGGGCCGATTGCAGCCCCTGCTTGAGGATTTGCACGGCAGGCTTCAGGCCTTCCTTGCGCAGCAGCGGCAGCACTTCCTGCAGGGCCTTTTCCCAGGCCGGCTGGGTTTCAACGTCGTCGGTTTCGACCTTGCGCGGCGCGCTGGCGCTTTGCAGGTGCGGCATGACATTGCCGGCGATCCACGCCCGGGTGGACGGATCGGCAAACGGCGCGCCGTCATGGAAACGACATTCGATGATGCCGGGCAGGCGCTGAACCAAAAGCGCGAAGTGGATTTCCACTTCGCGCATTGCCATCTCGGCGTTGAGGTTCTGGAGACATTCCCAGACCATCCTCTGACCATCGAACCAGAACGGCGCCTTCGCCAGGCTCGCCTCCAGTTCCACCAGCAGGTCGGCGTATTTGCCCTGATCGAAGCGATCCTGATACTGCTTGAGCTTGTCGACAGGCAGACCGCGCAGCACGGTGATCTGCTCGGCATTGCGCTCAGGCACCGCGTCGATCGGCAGCCAGAGCAAAGTGCGGTTCAGACGCAGGGCGCGCAGGTCGGTGGCTTTCTGTTTGAGCCACCAGGCACACAACGGACGCGCGCTTTCCTGCTGGGCGCGCAGGGCCTTGTAAGCGTCTTTTTCGTTGTCGATCGGTGCGCCGGGGGTCAGCAACTGGCTCGCGGCCTGCTTGACCTGCGCCACCGCCGCACCCACCACACCGGGGGCTGGCTGGTTGTCGGCGGCGCGCTGGATCATGGTTTTCAAGCGACGCGAGAGCGGCAGCAACAGCGGCGCGTCATCGCCCAAGTGCTCGGTGCACGCGGCATCGAGGCCGGCCAGATGCTCCGACAACTGCCGGAACATCGGCAGCTGTTCCTTGATCGCGATGTTTTCGGTGAGCACCTGCTCCAGACGCGGCACCAGCCAGCCGATAGCGGCGGCACGGGTGCGTGGTTTGAGCGGGTGAACGTCGGCCCAGTGATTTTCCGACAGATGGTGCAGCAGACCGAGGCCGGCCAGCAGCCCGGGGAAGGATTCACGCTGGTACAACGACCAGGTCAGCCAGGCGCCGACGCGCAAATCCTTGGATTGGGTGCGCAGCAGATTTTCGCTGTTTTCACGGATTTTCAGCCAGTCGATCTGCCCGCTTTCGTGCATCGACGAAGCCTTGGCCAGCTCGCTTTCCAGCGCCTCGAATTCGCTCGAAAAACGAACGTCTTCGCCCGCGAAATTCTCTTTGGAAACAGAGACTTTTGCGAGTTCGAGGTAATGGGCGGAAAGTTTGCTTGAGTAGGACATCCATGGCCTTTAATTAGGATTACAGTCATGCGCCTATTGGAGTTGCCACGGCGCGAGACAGTATCGAAGAGCGGTGAAGCGACTCATCCAATTGAGATGTGCTCTTTCAAGTGGGCGCATCGTAATCACTATGATGGCCACTAGCAAGCATCTGATTAAACAACAAGACGAAGTGTTCATTGGGCCGTGTAGGAGATCGCCCTATATGTGGCAGGGGAATCCCTGATATCGATTTATATTGCACGCATCTGCCCTACCCCCTCAAAACCCTTGATCCAGAGCGGCGCGATCCCGCCTGAGCGTACCGACCCGAGCGTTCGTCCCATTACACGGCGGCAAGCATGACAATTCTCGAAAAAAATAGAAGTAGGATTCTTCCGAAAATTCACTGGATTTTATAAAAATTTACCGAAGACAACACCCGACAACAAAAGTGCCATCAATTTGATGTCATTTCATTTTTCTGGAACTTTAGAAGCCCCGAAAGTAATTGCACTTTAGTGCTAACTCAATATTTATCGAAGCACCTTCCTACAGCCATTTCCTACTGTCTTAACAACACTTTCACGCCCGGAATACTCTGACAAATGTCAGGGATACTTCTTACATCAATTTATTTCCCGCATTGCTAGCTTGCTTGAGCAAATTCTTTTCGCGTGGCGATCAGGGACGATCGAACACCGCGCATCGACTCACCTGCTTAAGGACAAGCGTATGTTCAGCACGGGCAGTTGCGCGCCTTTTATTCTGCTCATCCCCGGCGTTCGCCACGACTTCAAGGTGCTCGCATTTGAGGGTGCTGAAGCCATCAGCTGCCTGTACGCGATCCGAGTCGAGCTGGTCAGCGAACGTGCAGATATCGATCTGGAAAGCCTGCTCAGTCAGCCGGCATTTCTGCAATTCGGGTTCAACAACGAAGGTATTCACGGACGCATTGAAGATGTGCGGGTGGGTGAAAGCGGAACGCGCTTGACCCACTATGAGCTGACGCTGGTGCCTGCGTTGCATTACTTGCAGTTCAGTCATGATCAGCGGGTTTTTCAGCAGCGTACGGCGCCGCAGATCATCGCGCATGTGCTCAAGAGGCATGGCATTCAAGGTGATGCGTTTACCTTCCATGTCACCCCGAATCCGCCACGCGACTATTGCACTCAGTACGCGGAAAGCGACTTTGAATTCATACAGCGCCTGTGCGCCGAGGACGGGATAGCCTGGCATCACCAGCATTCGGCGGACGGCCATTTGCTGGTATTTACCGATGACCAAGTGTTTCTCCCAAAGCTGGCTGTGACGCCGTATTTGCAAGAATCCGGCATGGTGGCCGAGCATCAGGTGGTCAGCCGATTCTGTGTGCGCAACAGCACGCGCACCAGTACCGTCACTCGTCGTGACTACGACCTGAAACGCCCGAGCCTGTTGCTTGAAGGCCGCTTCACCGCCGGATTCACTCCAACATTGGAGGACTACCGTTATCCATTGCTGATCGAGAACGAAAGGCGCGGCAAGCAAATTACCCGGCAGGCATTGGAGCGCCACCGCAGCGATTATGAACTGGGCGACGGAGCGAGCGATCAGACGAATTTGCGTAGCGGCCACTTGTTTGAGCTGACCGGACACCCGCGAAAAAAGTGCAACGACCTGTGGCTTCTGCTCAGCGTCGCCCATGAAGGCCGACAGCCACAAGTGCTTGAGGAGTCCGCCTCCAGCGATGTCAAATCCGCCGACGGTTTCACCCAGGGTTACCGAAATCGCTTCAGCGTGATTCCCGCCGAGGTGGTTTTCCGGCCTCCGCTACCGGCGCCACGTCGTCCGCTGGTGACTCAGACCGCACGGGTTACCGGCCCCGAAGGCGAAGAGATTTATTGCGATGAGTTCGGTCGCGTGAAGATCGAATTTCCCTGGGATCGCAAAGAACTCAACAGTGAGCGCAGCAGTTGTTGGGTACGCGTAGCGAGCAGTTGGGCCGGCGATCATTTTGGCGCAGTGACCATTCCGCGGGTTGGCATGGAAGTCGTGGTGTCCTTTTTGGAGGGCGACCCGGACAAACCACTGATCACCGGTTGTGTGTCCAACAGAGTTACCGCGCCGCCCTACTCGTTACCCGACCACAAGACCCGAACTGTATTGCGCAGCGAAAGCTCGCCGCGCAATGGCGGTTACAACGAACTGTCGATCGAGGATCGTGCCGGGCAAGAGCTCATCTATGTGCGCGCACAGCGCGACATGGCGCAAAAAATCGGCAACAGCCTTCAACTGGAAGTGGGCAACGAGCGCCGCGAAACCATCAATGGCAACAGTTACACCCATGCTGGCCGGTCTCTCAACATTGAGGCCGGCCAGCAAGTGCTGCTCAAGGCTGGCGCCAGTGTGGTGCTGGATGCCGGCGCCAGCATCACGCTGAAGGCTGGCGGTCATCACCTCGTGATCGATAGCGGTGGCATTTTCAGCAGCACTGAAATCGAAACGGGCCGCAAGCCGCAAGACAGTGACGCGCCCCATCTGCTGCCGCATGGACTGGATGGCGCATTACCCAGTGCGCCAGCGGTACACGAACGCGCAGAGGAAGAACTCGAGGAAGAGGAGGAAGAAGTCGACCTGGAGGATGAGACGCCGGGGGGAATAACTTTGCGTATCGGGGTGTTTTTCGATGGCACGGGGAATAACAAGGCCAACAGCGAAACGGTCGCAGCGTGTTACGCCCCGGACGCCAATCTTGCGGAGGCGGCTGCAGAGATCCAGCAGCACTGCGCCACCTACGGGTACGACGGTGATGGAAACTCGCCGGATAACAGTTATGGAAATGATGTGAGCAATATTGCGAGGTTGTATGAGCTTTACACCGACGACACTTACAAGCTTTTACCAGTGTCCGCAAAAACCGCATCGATAGCAGTTTACATAGAAGGCGTCGGCACCAAAAGCAATGACGCCGACTCTCTCTACTCACAAGCAACAGGTAGGGGTGAAACAGGAGTTGCCGCTCGTGTTGAGCAAAGTCCGACATTTATCAGACAACAAATACAGCAGCTGATTGAACGGAACCCAGAATTGGTAATTCAGCGAATCGAATTCGATATTTTCGGTTTCAGCCGAGGAGCCGCAGCAGCCAGACACTTTGCAAATGAAGTGCTTAAGGGTAATGAGGGGTTACTCGCCAAGTCGCTTCCCAGCGGCTTGGCTGAAGGCTTCAACTGGCAACCCAAGGTCGATACGGAGATCAACTTCATTGGGGTTTTTGACACCGTTGCAGCAATCGCCAACCCGTGGCTGTTCGATTTTACCGGCGCTAACAGTATAAACCCCGGCCTCGAGTTGAAGCTGCCTGATGGTTGCGCCAACAAAATAGCCCACCTGGTTGCCCGTGATGAATATCGCGAGAACTTCGCACTCAACAGCCTGGGCGACATCGATCTGGTCTTGCCCGGCGCTCACTCGGATCTGGGCGGCGGCTATTTGCCTAAAGCCAAGGAAAAACTTCTGCTGAGCAACCCGCTCACCAGCACTATCAGCCGAGACAAGGACGCGACCCGCAGTGCAGCCTATGCTGCTGCCGAAAAAGAAGCCTATGCCTGGTATGCAAAAGGCGTCATCGAAGAGGACGCCCCGGGCAGTCAATTACGCGTTGCACTTTGGGAAAGAGCCGTGACTCAACCAACGGAAAAAGGTGGATACAGACAGGATCCCCAGAAGCGGGTTTACGCGGCGGCCAGCATTGAGCGACCAGTACACGGGGAGCTGTCTCTGGTGTATCTGCGCATCATGCGTGAGCTGGCGGTCAGACATGGAGTCCCATTCGAGGTCATTGACGAAAATGAGCCAAGACTGTCCTTACCGACGGAATTGATCCCGATACACGCCAAGCTTGAAGCTTATGCGCTTGGAAAATCATCTGTCGAAGGCCTGACCATCAAAGAAAGGGAATTGTTACGTAGCCGCTATATCCATCTTTCCGCTCACTGGAATGCAGCCAAGGGCTTGAACAGCAGCGACATGAACATCGTTTTCATCAACCGCCCGGCCAAGAGCAACCAACGAGTGGTGCACCCCCATGAATGACTTCACTCGACCTCTCGGCAAAACAATATGTTTCCTGCTTGGCATATTTTTGGCCGGCTGTGTACAAGACGTCTCCCCTGCTGCAAAGAAGCAGCCCTGGTTCCTTGGCTTTGGAGCACCGGACTACATGGAGGTCTGGATTGAAACCGCCGATGTGGTGGATATCCGGGAGCGAGTGTTTCAGCGTGCCGGATCGGGTATTGCATCAGTACAGAATCCCGTGGAACACAAAGGCAACCCCGCGGGTTGGCCAGAAAACCCTGGAAGTGGAAAAGGCAAGTATGTAACGGGTGCCGACCTGCCCCGCTTGGTCTACGTACGCTGGCAATCTCTGGCCGAACCTCAGACTTATGAAGCCTATATCGTCATCCCCGAATCAGCCCGGGAGATCATGCGCAAACCCGAAAAAGCGTTCTGCAACTTTGACTCTAAGTGGGTTACTGAATTGCGCAAAAACCTGGTGATTGGGCTGGCACCCGGCGGCATTGCCAAAGTATGGCTCACTGGAACATGCCTCAAGGCAATCGAGATTGCCCGGATCGTAGGCACCGTGAATAAAAAGGGTCCATACCAAGGGAAAAATGAAGGCCGCTATGGTCTGCCCCTTGAGCCGGAGTCCAGGGCCTACGTGGAAAAATTTGGAATTCCTTATGGCTCTTGGTAAGGACAGCCCGGTGATCACGCCGAGAAGGTCGACCCTTCGCATCAAGACACTCACAAGCCTGTTTACAGGACTACTGCTGGCGGTTTGCACTCAAATTCATGCGCAAGCGAAAGACAAACTGCCCTGGTTCCTTGGCTTTGGAGCACCGGATTACATGGAGGTCTGGATTGAAACGGCCGATGTGGTGGATATCCAAGAAAGAGTGTTCCGGCGGGCAGGATCAGGCATTGCTTCAGTACAGAGGCCTGACGATCAAAAAGGTAACCCCGCTGGCTGGCCGGACAACCCCGGCAGCGGGAAAGGCAAATATATGACCAGCGCCGATTTACCTCGCCTGATCTACGTGCGATGGCAGTCACTGGCCGAACCCCAAACCTACGAGGCGTACATCGTAATTCCCGAATCTGCACGGGAAATCATGCGCAAACCCGAAAAAGCGTACTGCAGGTTTGGCTCAGAGTGGATCACCGAATCCCGTGACAATATGGGTATCGGTCTGGCCCCCGGCGGCATTGCAAAGGTTTGGCTAGGGGGAGCCTGTTTGAAGTCGGTCGAAATTGTCCGCGTGCAAGGAACCATCAACCCCAAAGGCCCCTACGAAGGCAAATCCGGCGGTAAACATCGACCTCTTTCTGATGCCTCAAAAACCTACATCGAAAAATTCGGCATCCCCTTCGGGAGCTGGTAAGGAGCTTTACCTCATGGAATTGAAACCCCTGCTTTTCGCAGCACTGATGTGGCTACCCGTCACTCAAGCCTCTGCAGACACCCCGCCACTGGAAGGTCATTACTATCTGACCGGTGCAATGGAAATGGGCGCCGAATTGCTGCTGCGCAAGGACGGCACGTTTGATGCAGGCGTGGCTTATGGCAGCGCAGACGGGTTTGCCAAGGGTACCTGGCAGGTGGAAAACGACACCGTGACGCTGAAGAGCGAGACCAAACCGGCGTCGAACAGCGATTTGTCCGGCTTGTTTCAGGATCTGCAACTGGCGATCGAGCCGAACTGCCTGGCCGTGGATTTCGGCAACGGCAAGGCCTGCTTCCGGCGTCAATAAACCGATTGGCAGGCACAAAAAATGGGCACCCGACCGCAATCGGTGTGCCCATTTTTTATTGCGGTACTCCCCGTCATTCAGGAAGTTCGCCGCAATTTAAGGATTGACGCTGTCTTTCAACGACTTGCCTGGCTTGAATGCCACGGTGTTGCTGGCCTTGATCTTCACCGGCTCACCGGTTTGCGGGTTCTTGCCGGTGCGGGCGCCGCGGTGGCGTTGCAGGAAGGTGCCGAAGCCCACCAGCGTGACGCTGTCCTTGCGGTGCAGAGCGCCGGTGATTTCTTCGAGGACGGCGTTGAGAACGCGGTTGGCCTGTTCTTTGGTCAGATCCGCTTTTTCAGCGATTGCAGCGGCGAGTTCTGGTTTACGCATTAGTGAAGCCCCTTTGACGGTTTTTTGTTGTTATGTCCGTGCTGTTCTCGTTGGAACAGCGCCCAAGGCGCCGCAGGCTCTACTCTGCGGCAGACGGGAGTGAGAATGGCACGCGGATACCGGCGGCGCCAGTCTCCCCGCGACCTTTGTAGGGGCAAAAGCGGGGTGATTCCGACAGAACGACCGGTATTTACGCCAGCAGGGCCGGAAGCTGTTTGTTCAGAGCAAGTTTTTCCATCACTGCCGCGCCGGTCAGCGCGTAACCGAGCAACTGACCATTGGCACTGTGGCACAGGGCCTTGATGTCGGCCCCCTGCCCTTCGACGGTCCAGACGCCTTCGCTGCCCCGTGGCGGTGGCGAAACGACCAACGGGCACACCGGAGTTTTCACCGTGATCGGCATCGGGCCGTAACTCACGGCCGTCGGATTGCCCGCCAGGGTTTGTGCCAGCGCACGCGCACAGCTCATGAGGGGCATCACGTACAACAGATTCAGCCCATCGACCTCGGCGCAGTCGCCCAAGGCGTAGATATTGGCGTGGGAAGTCTTCAGGTAGCGGTCGACTACGACACCGCGATTTACCTGCACTCCGGCCGCCGCGGCCAGATCGATGCGCGGGCGCAGGCCAATGGCCGACACCACCACATCGCAGGCAATCACCTGCCCGTCGGACAGATGCGCTTCCAGCCCGTCTGCGACTTTTTGCAGGCGGGTCAGCACCGGGCCGAGGTGAAAACGCGCGCCCAGGCTTTCCAGCCCGGCCTGCACGGCGGCCGCAGCGGCCGGGTGCAGCAGCATCGGCATCACTTGCTCGCACGGCGCCACCAGTTGCACCTCGTAACCACCGAGGATCAGGTCATTGGCGAATTCGCAGCCGATCAGGCCCGCCCCCAGCAGCAATACGCGGCGTTTGCCCGCAGCGGCTGCACGAAAGCGCGCATAGTCTTCGAGATCGTTGATCGGGAATACCAGCTCGGAGCCATCACCCTCGATCGGCACACGCACGGTTTCGGCGCCCCAGGCGAGGATCAGGTCGCGGTAGTACACCGCTTCTTCGCCGATCCACAGGCGCTTGTGGCCGGCGTCGATGCCGCTGATGCGCGTGTGGGTGCGCACTTCGGCCTTCAATTGCTCGGCCATGGCGCCGGGTTCGGCCATGCTCAGGCCATCGGCGTCCTTGTTCTTGCCGAAACCGGTGGAAAGCATCGGCTTGGAGTAAGAGCGCCCGTCATCGGCGGTAATCAGCAGCAGCGGGGTTTCGCCATCGAGTTTGCGAAACTCCCGGGCCAGGTTGTAACCCGCAAGCCCGGTGCCGACGATTACGACAGGTGCGTTCATGCCTTACTCCTTGGTTTTTCTCAGTTGATTTCGATCATTTCGAAGTCCGACTTGCCCACGCCGCAGTCCGGGCACAGCCAGTCTTCCGGCACGTCCTGCCACAGGGTGCCCGGCGCGATGCCGTCATCCGGCCAACCGTCAGCTTCGTTGTAGATCAGGCCGCAGACGATGCATTGCCACTTTTTCATTCAGGTACTTCCTCAGGGTTCAGGCTATTGTCGGCGCGGACGGTCGATGGTGGGAGCGCTGCCATCCGGCTCAGGGCGTTTTGTACTGAGGGTGCCGGGCAGATGCAAGCCTGTTCGGCGCAACGGCGCCCCGGATCCATCAAATTCGCAGCACGCCATGTTAAGCTCGCCGCCTCATTTGCGGCCAATAATGACTCATTGTGCAACATTCAAATGCCTGCCCGGCCCCGCTCTGGCTGACTCAAAGCCGACTGACGCCCCTTCCCGATTCGTTGACCCTGGACTGGTTGTTCGACGAAGGCTCACTGACCCGCCGCCTGACGCGGCTGTCGAACGACGGCTTCAGCGTCATGCCATTGTTCGAAGGCTGGGACACCCTGCGCAGCGACGAATGCGCGGCGCTGGATCTGGCCGAAGGCAGCGAAGGCTGGGTGCGCGAGGTGTATCTGCGCGGTCACGGCGAAGCCTGGGTGTTCGCCCGCAGCGTGGCTTCACGCGCCGCCCTGCAAGGCGACGGCTTGCACATGGACGAACTCGGCAGCCGCTCGCTGGGCGAACTGCTGTTTTGCGACCACGCCTTCCAGCGCCGCGCCATCGAGGTCTGTCACTACCCGCAGGACTGGTTGCCGCCAGCCTGCCGCGCCCCCGAGCTGTGGGGCCGGCGCTCGCGTTTCGACCGTGGCGCCTTGAGCGTACTGGTGGCGGAGATTTTCCTGCCGACCCTGTGGAACGCCGCCCGCGCCCATCCGGAGAACTGCTGATGTACCAGAGCCTGCTCAAGTCCTTGAACCGCTTGAACCCGCGCGCCTGGGATTTCATTCAGTTGACGCGCATGGACAAGCCGATCGGCATTTACCTGCTGCTGTGGCCGACGCTGTGGGCACTGTGGATTGCCGGCAAGGGTTCGCCATCGCTGGCCAACATCGCGATTTTTGTCCTCGGCGTGGTGTTGACCCGTGCCGGTGGCTGTGTGATCAACGACTGGGCCGACCGCAAGGTCGATGGCCACGTCAAACGCACCGCGCAACGCCCTCTGGCCAGCGGCAAGATCAGTTCGAAAGAGGCGCTGGTGTTCTTCGCGCTGCTGATGGGCGTGAGTTTCCTGCTGGTGCTGTGCACCAACGCGCCGACGATCTGGCTGTCGCTGGGCGGTCTGGCACTGGCGTTCACCTACCCGTTCATGAAGCGCTACACCTACTACCCGCAAGTGGTGCTGGGCGCGGCGTTTTCCTGGGGCATGCCGATGGCGTTCACCGCCGAGACCGGCGCGGTGCCCGCCGCCGCGTGGCTGCTGTGGATCGCCAATCTGCTGTGGACGGTGGGTTACGACACCTATTACGCGATGACTGACCGTGACGACGACCTGAAGATCGGCGTGAAATCCACGGCGATTCTGTTCGGCGATGCGGATCGGGTGATCATCCTGACGTTGCAGGCGCTGTCGCTGGGCTGCCTGTTGCTGGCCGGGTCGAAGTTCGAGCTGGGCATCTGGTTCCATCTCGGTCTGTTGGTGGCCGCTGGATGTTATGCGTGGGAGTTCTGGTACACCCGTGATCGCGACCGGATGCGTTGCTTCAAGGCGTTTTTGCACAACCACTGGGCGGGGCTGGCGATTTTTGTCGGGATCGTGCTGGATTACGCGTTGCGCTAAACACAAACCTGTAGGAGTGAGCCTGCTCGCGATGACGGTGTATCAGCCACATTGCTGTTAACTGATACACCGTCATCGCGAGCAGGCTCACTCCTACAAGGGGTTTGCGTTTACTTGGCTTTGGCGACGTGCCAGGCGCCGTCCATTTTGCCCTCACCGGTCATGTCACCGGCCTTCTTGTCCATCACGAAGGTGTACAGCGGTTTGCCCTCGTAGGCCCATTGCATCTTGCCGTCGTCACGCTTGATCACGGTCCAGTCGCCCATGGACTTGTCGCCGGACGTAGCCATCAGCGGTGGCCAGTTCGCTGCGCACTTGTCGTTGCACATGGACTTGCCCGCCGAGTCTTTGGCGAACGTGTACAGGGTCATGCCCTTGTGATCGGTAAACATGCCGTCCTTCTCCATCGCTGGCTCAGCAGCAAACGCCATGGTCGGTAAAGCAACGGCAGCAGCCAGCAGCAGAGCTTTGAAAGAAGCAGTCATTTGTGTCATGGAAACCTTCTTTTGTGGTTGTCAGGATTCGGACTTAGAGCTTAGTCCAGGATCACGCCAACCGCCGGGCGACTAAAATACTGTCACACGACTGCAATAATTCCGTTATCTAATGCGGCGCAAGACAGTTAAATGACAAGAGGATTAAGGCATGGTTGGCAGGAGCATTCTGATCGTCGACGACGAAGCGCCCATTCGCGAAATGATCGCCGTTGCGTTGGAAATGGCCGGCTATGACTGCCTCGAGGCGGAGAACTCGCAGCAGGCACACGCCATCATCGTTGACCGCAAACCGGACCTGATCCTGCTCGACTGGATGCTGCCCGGCACCTCCGGCATCGAACTGGCCCGCCGCCTCAAGCGTGACGAGCTGACCGGGGACATCCCGATTATCATGCTCACCGCCAAGGGCGAAGAGGACAACAAGATCCAGGGTCTTGAAGTCGGCGCCGACGACTACATCACCAAACCGTTTTCCCCACGCGAACTGGTCGCCCGCCTCAAGGCTGTGCTGCGCCGCGCCGGTCCGACTGATGGCGAAGCGCCGATCGAAGTCGGCGGCCTGCTGCTCGACCCGATCAGCCACCGCGTGACCATCGACGGCCGGCCGGCCGAGATGGGCCCGACCGAATACCGTCTGCTGCAATTCTTCATGACCCACCAGGAACGCGCCTACACGCGCGGGCAGTTGCTGGATCAGGTCTGGGGCGGCAACGTCTATGTTGAAGAGCGCACCGTCGACGTGCACATCCGCCGCCTGCGCAAGGCCCTCGGCGACGCCTACGAAAATCTGGTACAAACCGTGCGCGGCACCGGCTACCGGTTTTCCACCAAGGCCTGATCCGACCGCCAGACTCGCTGACAAGGACCGTATTTTCCGTGAATCAAAACTGGCATGGCACCCTGATTCGCCACATGCTGTTGCTGGTCACAGCGTGTCTGGTGATCGGCCTGATCACCGGCTACTACGGCTGGAGCCTCGCAGCAGGCCTGGGGATTTACCTGGCCTGGACGCTCAAGCAACTGCTGCGTCTGCACGAATGGCTGCGCCTGCACCAACCCGATGAAGCACCGCCCGACGGCTATGGCCTGTGGGGCGAGGTATTCGACAGCATCTACCACCTGCAACGCCGCGATCAACGGGTACGCGGGCGCCTGCAAGCGGTGATCGACCGGGTGCAGGAGTCCACCGCCGCGCTCAAAGACGCGGTGATCATGCTCGACAGCGACGGCAACCTGGAATGGTGGAACCGCGCCGCGGAAACCCTGCTCGGCCTCAAGACCCCGCAGGACAGCGGCCAACCGGTGACCAACCTGGTACGGCATCCGCGCTTCAAGGAATACTTCGAGCAGGAAAGCTACGCCGAACCGCTGGAAATCCCTTCGCCGACCAATGATCGCGTGCGCATTCAGCTGTACCTCACACGCTACGGCAACAACGAACACTTGATGCTGGTGCGCGACGTTACGCGCATCCATCAGCTGGAACAGATGCGCAAAGACTTCATCGCCAACGTCTCCCACGAACTGCGCACACCGCTGACGGTGATCTGCGGCTACCTGGAAACCCTGCTCGACAACGTCGAGGAAGTGAACCCGCGCTGGAGCCGCGCCCTGCAGCAGATGCAGCAACAGGGCGGACGCATGCAGACGCTGCTCAACGATCTGCTGTTGCTGGCGAAACTGGAAGCCACCGATTACCCGTCGGACAACCAGCCAGTGCAGATCGACGCCCTGCTGCAGTCAATCAAGAGCGACGCCCAGCAGTTGTCCGGGCAGAAGAACCAGAAAATCACCCTCGAAGCCGATGCGCGCATCCTGCTCAAGGGCAGCGAGGCGGAACTGCGCAGCGCCTTCTCCAACCTGGTGTTCAACGCGGTGAAGTACACCCCGGCCGAGGGCAACATCCGCATTCGCTGGTGGGGCGACGAGCAAGGCGCGCACCTGAGCGTGCAGGATTCCGGGATCGGTATCGACAGCAAGCACCTGCCGCGCCTGACCGAACGCTTCTACCGCGTCGACTCCAGCCGCAACTCCAACACCGGCGGCACCGGGCTGGGCCTGGCGATCGTCAAACACGTGTTGCTGCGCCACCGCGCGCGAATGGAGATCAGCAGCGTGCCCGGTCATGGCAGCACGTTCACCTGCCATTTCGCCCCGGCTCAGGTGGCCCAGGCACGGGCCATCAGCGCCGCCGAGTGATACCGGCCAGCACGCGCCACTAGGCAATCGCCATGTCAGCCGCTACATTGGCTGACTTGCGTCTGCCTTTCAGGCGCGATTTCTTCTCTCTTACGAATCACACGGAACCTGCAAAACTCCATCATGGACCCTTCCCCTGGCTTGTCCCTCGCTACGATTTTCGCCGACTTCGGCATGATTCTTTTCGCTCTGATCCTGGTTTTGCTCAACGGCTTTTTCGTTGCGGCGGAATTCGCCATGGTCAAACTGCGCTCGACCCGGGTCGAGGCCATCGCTGACAAGAACGGCTGGCGCGGGCACATCCTGCGCACCGTCCACAGTCAGCTCGATGCGTACCTCTCGGCGTGTCAGCTCGGTATCACCCTCGCCTCCCTCGGCCTCGGCTGGGTCGGTGAGCCGGCGTTCGCGCACATTCTCGAACCGCTGCTGAGCGCGGTCGGCGTGCAGTCGCCGGAAGTGGTCAAGGGCATTTCGTTCTTTACCGCGTTCTTCATCATTTCCTACCTGCACATCGTGGTCGGTGAGCTGGCGCCCAAGTCGTGGGCGATCCGCAAACCCGAGCTGCTGTCGCTGTGGACGGCGGTGCCGCTGTACCTGTTCTACTGGGCGATGTACCCGGCGATCTACCTGCTCAATGCCAGCGCCAACGCGATTCTGCGGATTGCCGGCCAGGGCGAACCCGGCCCGCACCACGAACACCATTACAGCCGCGAAGAACTGAAACTGATCCTGCACTCCAGCCGTGGTCAGGATCCGAGCGACCAAGGCATGCGCGTGCTGGCCTCGGCGGTGGAAATGGGCGAACTGGAAGTGGTCGATTGGGCCAACTCCCGCGAAGACCTGATCACCCTCGAATTCAACGCGCCTCTGAAAGAAATTCTGGCGATGTTCCGTCGCCACAAGTTCAGCCGGTACCCGGTGTACGACAGCGAGCGTCAGGAGTTCGTCGGCCTGCTGCACATCAAGGACCTGCTGCTGGAACTGGCGGCGCTGGACCACATTCCGGAGTCGTTCAACCTGGCTGAACTGACCCGTCCGCTGGAGCGCGTCTCGCGGCACATGCCGCTGTCGCAGCTGCTGGAGCAATTCCGCAAGGGCGGCTCGCACTTCGCCGTGGTTGAAGAGGCCGACGGCAACATCATCGGCTACCTGACCATGGAAGACGTGCTGGAAGTGCTGGTCGGCGACATTCAGGACGAACACCGCAAGGCCGAGCGCGGGATCCTCGCGTATCAGCCGGGCAAGCTGCTGGTGCGTGGCGATACGCCGCTGTTCAAGGTTGAGCGCCTGTTGGGGATCGACCTGGACCACATCGAAGCCGAAACCCTCGCTGGCCTCGTTTACGAAACCCTGAAACGGGTGCCGGAAGAGGAAGAAGTGCTGGAAGTCGAAGGCCTGCGAATCATCATCAAGAAGATGAAAGGGCCGAAGATTGTGCTGGCGAAGGTGTTGATGCTGGATTGATCGCGATTGCAGGACAGCTTTTGTGGCGAGGGAGCTTGCTCCCGCTCGGCTGCGCAGCAGTCGCAGAACTGTGTGCTAGGTGTATCTGATCGAACGCGGTTTCAGGTTTTTGGGGCCGCTTCGCAGCCCAGCGGGAGCAAGCTCCCTCGCCACAGTTGAGCTCCACTGCCTTTACTGTTTGCCCAACGCAAAGTTGGGCAGCGCCCCCAGCGGCTGGTTGAACTGATACGGAATCGACACCAGCCCCTGCCCCGTATTGCGCTGCACCACAAAGTGCAGGTGCGGGCCGCTGCTGTTGCCGGTGTTACCGGACAGCGCCAGCGGGCTGCCGACCGTCACTCGCTGCCCCTCGCGCACGCTCACCGAACCTTGCTTGAGATGCAGGTACACGCCCATGGTGCCGTCGTCATGCAGCACCCGGACGAAATTGCCGGACGCATCATTGCCGCGCCCGCTCTGCGAGTTTTCGGTTTTCACCACCACCCCGGCCCGTGCGGCAATGATCGGCGTCCCCACCGGCATGGCGATGTCCATCGCGTACTTGTTCTTCGGCCCGTAGTGGCTGTACTGGCCGTTGGCGCCCTGACTCAGACGGAACGGCCCGCCCCGCCACGGCAACGGATAGCGATAGCTCTGCGCGGCGCCAGCGGGGTCGCCCAGCGAGTACTGGAACTGCGGCGTATACACCAGCGGCTGGCTGCCGCTAATCGCCGTCAGCAGTGCCAACCGGGTATTGCTGCGCGCCGGCAGCACCCGGCGGATCGTTTGCGCCGGGGCGCCACGCACATTGCTCATGCCGGTGAACGCCAGCGCCACCTCGACCGGCGCATACAGGTCATTGCGCACGAACACCACGTCGGTACCCTTCTGCTTCTTGATATCGAGGTACACCTGGCGCTCGAGGTGCTCGACCATGCGGTCCTGAAACACGAACACCTGCGAGCCTTTGCTCGGCCGGTCGCTGTACGAGACCACGCCGTTGGCATCGGTAGATTTGTAGATGGTCATGGCCACAGTCGAGGTGGAGGCCAGGAAAAGACCACAGAAAAACAGCAGGCGCGCGAGCATGGGCAAAGGTTCTGTCGAGTAAGGCCTGGAAAAGAGCCTAGCAGCTGAGACAGACCAGGCTAGTCGACAGATGTTTCAAATTGGGCAGTCTGGAAAATGGACGTCGTCAGTGATGACCCCTTCGCGAGCAAGCCCGCTCCCACCTTGGAATGCATTTCAAAGGTGGGAGCGGGCTTGCTCGCGAAGGCGGTGTGTCAGGCGACGAGGATCAAGCGCCCGGAACGAAGTGCTTTTGCGCCGTGCCGCGGGCGATCAGGCGCGAGATGTAATCGAGCTTTTGCGCGTCCTGGTCGACGAAACGGAAAGTCAGTTGCAGCCATTCACTGTCCGGCTTCGGCTCGTGTGCGACCACAGCGTGCAGGTAGCCATTGAGACGGGCGATTTCGGCGTTGTCGCCCTGCTCCAGGTCGAGCACGGCGCTGTCGAGAATCTGTGGCAGGGTGTCGGTGCGTTTCACCACCAACAGCGCTTCCTTGATGCTCAGGGCCTTGATCACGCATTGCTGGGTGCCGCTTGGCAGGCGCAACTGGCCCTGGCCACGACCACCGGCCGGCGCTTTCGAGGCAGCCGGTGCCTGCACCGGCGGGCTGTTGAGCAAACCACGCGACGGCGCAGCGGCTGGCGCTGGCGCTGACGCGACAACAGCAGGCTTGGCGAACGGATTCACCGCAGCAGCGGCCGCCGGCGCAGTACCGACCACGGCAGGCTTGCCGCCGGTCAACGCGCTCAGGGAGTCGTTACCGAACGCCGAGTTCATCTTGGTCGGCGCGCTGTTCATCAGGGTATCGAGCTTGCCAACCTTGTTCAGCGCCTGCTTGACCTTGGTCAGCAGCTGTTCGTTGGTGAATGGCTTGCTGACGTAGCCGGTAACGCCAGCCTGAATCGCCTGCACTACGTTTTCCTTGTCGCCACGGCTGGTGACCATGATGAACGGCATGGTCTTGAGGTTGTCCTGCTCGCGGCACCAGGTCAGCAGTTCCAGGCCGGACATTTCCGGCATTTCCCAGTCGCACAGCACCAGGTCGAACGCTTCCCTGGCCAGCATCGCCTGGGCCTTTTTGCCGTTGATGGCGTCCTCGGTACGAATCCCCGGGAAGTAGTTACGCAGGCACTTTTTCACCAGGTCGCGAATGAACGAAGCGTCGTCCACGACCAACACACTGATCTTGCTCATCCAACACCCCTATAAAAATCCCGGCAAGCATACCGCTTTGCTGATGGCACATTGCCAACAATCTTCAGTCACGCCGGGACTTTTCGTTCGCGGGTGCTGCTTTTTAATTCGGTTTCCTGATTCAAGCGCCCAAACAAAAACGCCCGGCCAAAGGGCCGGGCGCTTTTCTCAGGCAATCTTACTTATCGTCAGCATTGCCCGGAACATTAGCGGTTTCGCCGCTTGTGCCCTCAACTTCTTCCTTCATGCGCTTGAGGCCCAGATGACGCACGTCGGTGCCGCGCACCAGGTAGATCACCAGTTCCGAGATGTTGCGCGCGTGGTCGCCGATCCGCTCCAGCGAACGCAGTACCCAGATAATGCTCAGAACCCGCGAGATAGAGCGCGGGTCTTCCATCATGTAGGTGGCCAGTTCACGCAGCGCGGTCTTGTATTCGCGGTCGATGACTTTGTCGTACTGCGCCACCGACAGGGCCAGATCGGCGTCGAAACGGGCAAACGCGTCCAGCGCATCACGGACCATGTTGCGCACCTGGTCGCCGATGTGACGCACTTCGACGTAACCACGCGGCGCTTCGCCTTCTTCGCACAGCTGAATGGCGCGACGGGCGATCTTGGTCGCTTCGTCGCCGATGCGCTCCAGGTCGATCACCGACTTGGAGATGCTGATGATCAGACGCAGGTCGGATGCCGCCGGCTGACGACGGGCGAGAATGCGCAGGCATTCTTCGTCGATGTTGCGTTCCATCTGATTGATCTGGTCGTCGATTTCGCGCACCTGCTGGGCCAGGCCGGAGTCGGCCTCGATCAGCGCGGTGACCGCGTCGTTGACCTGCTTCTCGACCAGCCCGCCCATGGCCAGCAGGTGGCTGCGCACTTCTTCCAGTTCAGCGTTGAACTGCGCGGAAATGTGGTGGGTAAGGCCTTCTTTACTAATCATGTTGGCGTCCTTGGAGCGTCCGGTAAGGTGCGGCGGGCCGCAGTCAATTCAGTGAGCGACAACCAGCGTCTGCTAGCCGTAACGACCGGTGATGTAGTCTTCGGTCTGCTTCTTCGCCGGATTGGTAAACAGGGTGTCGGTGTCGCCGAATTCCACCAGTTTGCCCATGTACATGAACGCCGTGTAGTCGGACACCCGCGCAGCTTGTTGCATGTTGTGGGTGACGATGACGATGGTGAACTTGGACTTCAGCTCGTAGATCAGCTCTTCGACTTTCAGGGTCGAGATCGGGTCGAGGGCCGAGCACGGTTCGTCGAGCAGCAACACTTCCGGCTCAACGGCGATGGTGCGGGCAATCACCAGACGCTGCTGCTGACCGCCGGACAGGCCGAGTGCCGAGTCGTGCAGACGGTCTTTGACTTCGTCCCACAGCGCCGCGCCTTTCAACGCCCACTCGACCGCTTCGTCGAGGATGCGCTTCTTGTTGATGCCCTGGATGCGCAGACCGTAAACCACGTTTTCGTAGATGGTCTTGGGGAACGGGTTGGGCTTCTGGAACACCATGCCGACGCGACGACGCAGTTCGGCGACGTCTTCGCCCTTGCGGTAGATGTTGTTACCGTACAGGTTGATTGCGCCTTCGACACGGCAGCCGTCAACCAGATCGTTCATGCGGTTGAAGGTACGCAGCAGCGTGGACTTGCCGCAGCCGGACGGGCCGATGAACGCGGTCACGCGCTGTTTCGGGATGTTCATGCTGACGTCGAACAGGGCTTGCTTGTCGCCGTAGTACAGGCTCAGGCCCGGTACCTCGATGGCCACGGTTTCCTGCTCGAGATTCAGGCTCTGCTTGTCGCGCCCCAGGGCCGACATGTTGATGCCGTGGGTAGGTGTTTCGTGCTGCATGGGAGGCTCCCTGTGCTAACAAATTCGGTTCGGTTTTTTGTAGGAGTGAGCCTGCTCGCGATTCAGGCGCTGCGGTTTATCTATGAAACCGCGGTGTTGCCATCGCGAGCAGGCTCACTCCTACATAAGAAATCAGCTATCCAGTGCTTTGTATTTTTCACGCAGGTGGTTACGAATCCACACCGCCGACAGGTTGAGGATCGCGATCACCAGCACCAGCAGCAGCGCCGTGGCGTACACCAGTGGCCGTGCCGCTTCGACGTTCGGGCTCTGGAAGCCGACGTCATAGATGTGGAAGCCCAGGTGCATGATCTTCTGGTCCAGGTGCAGGTACGGGTAGTTGCCGTCCACTGGCAGCGACGGCGCCAGTTTCACCACACCCACCAGCATCAGCGGCGCCACTTCACCGGCGGCGCGGGCCACGGCGAGGATCATGCCGGTCATCATCGCCGGGCTGGCCATCGGAATAACGATCTTCCACAGGGTTTCCGCCTTGGTCGCACCAAGGGCCAGCGAGCCCTCACGGACGGTACGCGGAATACGCGCCAGACCTTCCTCGGTCGCCACGATCACCACCGGTACCGCCAGCAGCGCCAGAGTCAGCGACGCCCAGAGCAGGCCCGGCGTACCGAAGGTCGGTGCCGGCAGTGCTTCCGGGAAGAACAGACGGTCAACCGAACCACCCAACACATAAACAAAGAAGCCCAGACCGAACACGCCGTAGACAATCGCCGGAACACCGGCGAGGTTGTTCACCGCGATCCGGATGATCCGCGTCAGGGTGTTCTGCTTGGCGTATTCGCGCAGGTACACCGCCGCCAGTACGCCGAACGGAGTCACGATCATTGCCATGATCAGGGTCATCATCACGGTGCCGAAAATCGCCGGGAAAATGCCGCCTTCGGTGTTCGCTTCACGCGGGTCATCCGAGAGGAATTCCCAGATCTTGCTGAAGTAGAAACCGACCTTGGTGAAGGTGCTCATCGCGTTCGGCTGATAGGCGTGAACGACTTTGCCCAGGCCGATTTCGATCTCTTTGCCGTTGGCATCGCGAGCGGTCAAAGCGTCGCGGTTGAACTGCGCATGCAGATCCGCCAGACGCGCTTCGATGTCCTGATAACGCGCGTTCAGCTCGGCACGCTCGGCGTCCATGTCCGCTTGCGCGGTGGCGTCGAGCTTGCCGTCGAGTTCCAGTTTGCGACCGTGCAGACGGATGCGTTCCAGGCCTGCGTTGATCGCCCCGATATCAGTCTTTTCCAGCGACTTGAGCTGCGCGGCGAGCTTGTTCACGCGGTCGATCCGCGCTTGCAGCTCAGGCCAGGCCGCTTCGCCTTCGGCGATCACCTTGCCGTCCTGTTTGACGTTGACCAGGTAGCCGTAGAAGTTGCCCCACTCGCGACGCTCGATCGCCATCAGTTCCGGCGGCGTGGTCTGGTTGGTCAGCCACTCGCCGACCACCCAGGTGAAGTCGTTGCCGTTCAGGTCACGGTTGCCGACCTTGATCAGCTCGCGGGTCATGAATTCCGGGCCCTGATCAGGCACCGGCAGGCCGGCGCTTTTCAGGCGTGCACGCGGCACTTCTTCTTTCTGTACCACTTCGCCGATGACCAGGTGATTGGCCTGGCCCGGTACGTCGTAGCTGGCATGGATCAGGTCCGCCGGCCAGAAGTGACCCAGACCGCGCACGGCAATCACCGCCAGCAGGCCAATGGTCATGATGACCGCGATGGACACCGCGCCACCGCTGATCCAGACGCCCGGGGCGCCGCTCTTGAACCATCCATTCAGGGAGTTCTGTTTCACAGACTTCTACCTTTCTTAAAGCGACGAGTATTTCTTGCGCAGACGCTGACGAATCAGTTCTGCCAGGGTGTTCATGACGAAGGTGAACAACAGCAGCACCAGCGCCGAGAGGAACAGCACGCGGTAGTGGCTGCCGCCGACTTCCGACTCGGGCATTTCCACCGCGACGTTGGCGGCCAGGGTGCGCAGGCCTTCGAACAGGTTCATTTCCATGACCGGGGTGTTACCCGTAGCCATCAGCACGATCATGGTTTCCCCGACCGCACGGCCCATGCCGATCATCAGTGCCGAGAAAATGCCCGGGCTGGCGGTGAGGATCACCACGCGGGTCATGGTCTGCCACGGCGTGGCACCGAGTGCCAGGGAGCCGAGGGTCAGGCCACGCGGCACGCTGAACACGGCGTCTTCGGCGATCGAGTAGATGTTCGGGATCACCGCAAAACCCATCGCCAGACCAACCACCAGAGCGTTGCGCTGGTCGTAGGTGATGCCCAGGTCGTGGGAGATCCACATGCGCATGTCGCCGCCAAAGAACCAGTTCTCCATGTACGGGCTCATGTACAGCGACAACCAACCGACAAACAGGATCACCGGAATCAGCAGCGCACTTTCCCAGCCATCCGGGACTTTCAGGCGGATCGACTCAGGCAGGCGACTGAAGGTAAAACCGGCGACCATAATGCCGATCGGCAGCAGCATCAGCAGGCTGAAGATGCCCGGCAGATGACCTTCCACATACGGCGCGAGGAACAGACCGGCGAAGAAACCGAGGATCACCGTCGGCATCGCTTCCATCAGCTCGATAACCGGTTTGACCTTGCGGCGCATGCCCGGGGCCATGAAGTACGCGGTGTAGATCGCTGCGGCAACCGCCAGTGGTGCGGCCAGCAACATCGCGTAGAACGCGGCTTTCAGGGTGCCGAAGGTCAGTGGCGAGAGGCTCAGTTTCGGTTCGAAATCGGTATTGGCGGCGGTCGATTGCCAGACGTATTTAGGCTCGTCGTAGTTTTCGTACCAGACCTTGCTCCACAACGCACTCCACGACACTTCCGGGTGCGGGTTGTCGAGCAGCAGCGGTTGCAGCTTGCCGCCGGCCTCGACGATCACCCGGTTGGCACGCGGCGACAGACCGAACAGGCCCTGGCCTTCGGCGACCGGCTCGACCAGCAGGGTGCGGTGCGCGGTGCTGTGGAACACGCCGAGCTTGCCGCTGGCATCGAGGGCAACGAAGCCCTTGCGACGCTCTTCGGCAGTGATTTCAACGATCGGCGCAGTGCCCATCTGGAAGGTGCGGATCTGTTTCAGACGCAACTCGCCATCGGTATCGCGAGCCATGAACCATTGGGCCAGACCACCCGTGGAATCACCGATGATCAGCGAGATACCGCCCACCAGTTGGGTCGAGGCCGTGACTTGGGCGTCGGCGTTTTCCAGCAGTTTGTAGCGACCGTTGAGGCTCTTGTCGCGCAGGCTGAACACGTCGGCCTGGGCCCGCCCGTTGACCACGTACAGCCATTGCTGGCGCGGGTCGACGAAGATGTTCTTCACCGGCTCGGTCATCTGCGGCAGCTCGATACGCTTCTGCTCGTTGGTGACTTCGCCGGTCATCATGTTTTCTTCGCTGGTCAGCGCCAGCACATTGAGCTGCGAACCGGTCGAACCCACCAGCATCAGGGTCGAATCGGTCGCGTTGAGGCTGACGTGCTCCAGCGCCCCGCCGCCCTCGTTCACCGCGATCGGCGCTTCGCCATACGGGTATTCGATGGCCGGAGTGATGGTTTTCTTGCCATCGGGGTAGCTGACTTTATAGGTGTGACGGAACACCAGCGCCTGGCCGTTGGACAGGCCCACGGCTACCAGCGGATGACCTGGCTGGTCTTCGCCAATGGAGGTCACGGTGGTGCCGGCTGGCACAGGCAGATCGACGCGCTTCAATTCAGCGCCACTGTCGATATCGAAGAACAGCGCCTGGCCCTTGTCGGAAACGCGCATCGCCACCTGATTCTGCTCTTCGAGCGAAATCATCAGCGGCTTGCCGGCGTCCTGCATCCAGGCCGGGGTAATGGCATCCTTCGCGGTCAGGCTGGCGCCGTGGAACAACGGTGCAACGACGTAGGCGAGGAAGAAGAAGATCAGGGTGATGGCTGCCAGCACGGCGAGGCCGCCGACGAGGACGTACCAGCGGGTGAAGCGATCCTTGAGCGCGCGAATGCGGCGCTTGCGTTGCAGCTCAGGCGTATTGAAATCAATGCGCTTGGGAGGGGAAGTCGTAGTCATTGGGGAATTGGCCAGATCATTCATGCGCACACCCTAGCGATCCTGTATGACAGAAAGATGACAATGCAGTGACGCACCAAATCCGCCGCCAGCGGGGTACTGGCAGTGGATAGAAAAATTCGGAGGGTGTGGGAGCCGGCCGCTTGCGGGCCGGGCCCCACACTTGAGTCAGGCGGGGTTCACCCCTGACTCAATTTGTTACTTCTTTGCGACTTCAGCGCCGCCTTCCTGCAGACCCAGGTCAGCCAGTGCTTTTGCAGCAACCTTGGCCGGCAGTGGGATGTAGCCGTCTTTCACTACGACTTCCTGCCCCTGTTTGGACAGAACCAGTTTCACGAACTCGGCTTCCAGCGGGGCCAGAGGCTTGTTCGGGGCCTTGTTCACGTAAACGTAGAGGAAGCGCGACAGCGGGTACTTGCCGTTCAGGGCGTTTTCTTCGGTGTCTTCGATGAAGTCAGTGCTGCCTTTCTTCGACAGAGCAACGGTTTTCACGCTGGCGGTCTTGTAGCCGATGCCCGAGTAACCGATGCCGTTCAGCGAGGAGCTGATCGACTGCACGACCGACGCCGAACCTGGCTGTTCGTTGACGTTAGGCTTGTAGTCGCCTTTGCACAGGGCTTCTTCCTTGAAGTAGCCGTAGGTGCCGGATACCGAGTTACGACCGAACAGTTGCACCGGCTTGTTGGCCAGGTCGCCTGTTACGCCGAGGTCGCCCCAGGTTTTCACGTCGGCTTTGGCGCCGCACAGACGGGTGGACGAGAAGATCGCGTCAACCTGTTCCATGGTCAGGTGCTGGATCGGGTTGTCCTTGTGCACGAACACCGCCAGGGCGTCCACGGCAACCGGGATTGCGGTTGGCTTGTAGCCGTATTTCTGCTCGAAGGCCGCCAGTTCGGTGTCCTTCATCTTGCGGCTCATCGGGCCCAGGTTGGAGGTGCCTTCAGTCAGCGCAGGTGGCGCGGTGGCGGAGCCAGCGGCCTGAATCTGGATGTTTACGTTCGGGTATTCTTTCTTGTAGTTCTCAGCCCACAGGGTCATGAGGTTGGCCAGAGTGTCGGAACCAACGCTGGACAGGTTGCCCGAGACACCGGTGACTTTGGTGTAAGCCGGAATTGACGGGTCAACGCCAGCGGCTACCGCGTGGGCAGTCGCAACGCCAGCAGCGACAAAAGTCATTGCCGCCATCAAACGCTTCAGTTTCATGCCTTACTCCTAGCAGATAGGGGGTGTTAAGTCGGGGCCAAGTATCAGCAGGCCGTGTGAACACTCTATGGCTGAAATATGACAATTGGATGAAAGGCCAGTATCGGGGTTTTGCAAGATGATTCGAAGATCTCAAAGAACAACACAGAACCAATGTGGGAGCGGGCTTGCTCGCGAAGAGGCCGTGTCAGCCTATTCATATGCAGACTGACACAACGCATTCGCGAGCAAGCCCGCTCCCACAGGTAAAGATTTTCAGCGCCCCTTCTTCCAGAGCCACGCCCCCACCAGAATCCCCATCGTGCAAAGGACGGCCACATAGTAAGCCGGGCCCATCGCACTTTCTTTAAGCAGCAGGCTGACTACCATTGGCGTCAGGCCACCGAAGATCGCGTACGCCACGTTGTACGAGAACGACAGCCCACTGAAGCGCACTACCGGCGGGAACGCCTTGACCATCACGTATGGCACCGCACCGATGGTGCCGACCAGCAGACCGGTCAGCGCATACAGCGGGAACAGCCAGTTCGGGTGATCGGCGAGGCTGTGATAGAAGGTCCAGGAACTGATCAGCAAGCCCAGCGAACCGAAGACAAACACCCGGCCGGCGCCGAGACGATCCGCCAGGGCACCGGAGATGATGCAGCCGACGCTGAGGAACACGATCGCCAGGCTATTCGATTGCAACGCAATCGTCGGCGAGAAGTGATAGACCGTCTGCAGCACGGTCGGGGTCATCAGGATCACCACGACGATCCCGGCGGACAGCAGCCAGGTCAGCAGCATCGAGATCGCAATCGCCCCGCGATGGTCACGCAACACCGCGCGCAGCGGCACTTCTTCGGCCAGCGCCTTGCGCAGTTGCAGCTCGGCGAACACCGGGGTCTCGTGCAGCCAGCGACGCAGATACACCGAGAACAGACCGAACACACCACCGAGCAGGAACGGGATGCGCCAGGCGTAATCCGCGACTTCCCCCGGCGTATAAATGCTGTTGATTGCCGTAGCGACCAGCGAGCCGAGCAGGATACCCGCCGTCAGGCCGCTGGTCAGGGTGCCGCAGGCGTAGCCGATGTGCTTTTGCGGCACGTGTTCGGAAACGAAGACCCACGCACCCGGCACCTCACCACCAATCGCCGCGCCCTGGATCACTCGCATCAGCAACAACAGGATCGGCGCCCACATACCGATCTGCGCATAGGTTGGCAGCAGGCCCATGATCAGGGTCGGCACGGCCATCATGAAAATGCTCAGGGTGAACATCTTCTTGCGTCCCAGCAGGTCGCCGAAGTGCGCCATGACGATGCCGCCCAGCGGCCGCGCCAGGTAGCCGGCGGCGAAAATGCCGAAGGTCTGCATCAGGCGCAGCCACTCGGGCATGTCGGCCGGGAAAAACAGCTTGCCGACCACGGTGGCGAAGAATACGAAGATGATGAAGTCGTAAAACTCCAGCGCACCGCCCAGGGCCGATAGCGACAGAGTCTTGTAATCATTGCGGGTCAGGGGGCGTGCAGGTTGCTCGGGCTGCGCGAGGCTCGAAGGCGCTGTGGTCATGGCAAGGGCTTCTCTTATAGTCGGATCCGCCGCCACAACAACGCTGGCTGTGGCTTCGGCAGGTTCGGCACCATAGCAAATTGTTCGAAAAAGCACATAGAGGCGCGTATTTGACGGTCAAAATCAGAACCCGATGGTCGTCGCGGAGTCTACCGACCGATATACTCGCAACCTTGCTCCGGTTTGTAGGGGGTTGCTGTGCGAAAACGTCGTTGGCCCGGCCTTTGAACGGGATCAGCCGGTTTCGCAGAGTTTCCCCTTTAGTTGCCTTATGGAAAACGTGACGAACGCAGTATGTTCGGTGCTGAATCGTTTTTCCCGAAGACGGCTACCACCAGCAATACCAAAGAAGAGTCACGGGTCAGAGGCACCCCCGGCATGATAGAGCTCGAACAAGAAGATCCGATCCCGCAAGGCGACCTGGCCCTGCAAATTACCGCACTCCCCCGCGAAACCAACGGCTTTGGCGATATTTTCGGCGGCTGGCTGGTGGCGCAGATGGATCTGGCCGGCACTGCGATGGCCAGCCGGGTTGCCGGTGGCCGTGTGGCGACCGTGGCCATCGACCGCATGGCGTTCCTGGTGCCGGTGGCGGTGGGCGCGCAATTGTCCTTTTACACCCAGACCCTGGAAATCGGCCGCAGCTCGATCCAGATGATGGTCGAGGTGTGGAGCGACGATCCGCTGTCCAGCGAGTGGCGTAAAGTGACCGAAGCGGTGTTCGTCTTCGTCGCCATCGACGGCAGCGGTCGTACCCGTTCGGTACCGCCACGCGCGCGTTAAACCTCGCCGCGGTTTTGCGGTCGATAGTCGTCCCAAGTGTCTGATCGAGAGCTGTCCCATGAACACGCCCAACGTTGAAGCCGTGAAACTGGATGAACTGAACTGCTGGCGCATCCGCCACGGTCAGGCCGAAGTGCTGGTGGCCCAGCAAGGCGCGCACATCCTCAGTTATCAGGTTGACGGTCAGCCGCCGATCATCTGGCTCAACGACAAGGCGCTGTTCAAGACCGGCAAGAGCATCCGCGCCGGTGTGCCGGTGTGCTGGCCATGGTTTGGTGTGTTTGATCGCAACCCGCAAAGCGTGCAAGCAATGCGCGTCAGCGAAGAACCGGCAGCGTCCCACGGTTTCGTCCGGGCGATGGATTGGCAACTGGGCGGCATCGAAGCCGAGGACGATGGCATCAAGGTCGAGTTCAAGCTGCCGTATCCCGAAGGTGGCTTCCCGGGTTGGCCGCACCAGGTCGATCTGACCCTGACCCTGCACCTGAATGATCAGTTGCACATCAGCCTGACCAGCCACAACCGGGGCGCCGAAAGCGTCAGCATCAGCCAGGCGCTGCACAGTTACTTCGCGGTCAGCGATGTGCGCAACGTGCACGTCGACGGTGTGGACGGCCTGGACTACATCGAGACTCTGGACAACTGGAATACCCACAAACAGCAGGGCGAACTACGCTTCGCCGGGGAAACCGACCGCATCTACCTCGACGCTCCGCCGCAACTGAGCATCGTCGATCCGACCTGGAAACGGCGCATCGTGCTGACCGCCACTGGCTCACGCACGGCGGTGATCTGGAACCCATGGATCGACCGCGCAGCGGCGTTCAGCGACATGGACAACGATGGCTGGCAGCGCATGCTGTGCATCGAGACGGCGAATGTGATGGATGACGTGGTCACGCTGGGCTCGGGTGTGAGCCATACGATGGGTGTCAGCGTCGGCAGCAAACCGCTTTAAACCCTGGTGCGAAACAAACTGTGGGAGCGGGCTTGCTCGCGAATGCAGTGTGTCAGATACATTAATCTCTCTGATACACCGCATTCGCGAGCAAGCCCGCTCCCACATTGGGTTCTGCGACAGGTGTTTAGAGATCGGACTCCTGCACCACCCGCACCTTGTCCGCATCCAGCGCATACGCCGCGTCCGCCAGATCGTTGTTGACCTTCTCGATCTTCAGCGTACCGGTCACCCACAACGGCGTGTAGATGTCATCCAGCTTCAAGCCTTTGGGATAACGCACCAGCACCAGTTGGTTCGGCGGCGGTGGCGGCACGTGGATGCAAGCGCCCGGGTACGGCACGAGGAAGAACACCGTGCTGCGGCCCTTGGCATCGGACTCCAGCGGCACCGGATAACCACCGATACGAATGTGCTTGTCGTTCATCGCCGCCACGGTCTTGGTCGAATACATCACCGCCGGCAAACCCTTGGCCTGCTTCATGCCACCCTTTTGGGTGAAAGTGCCGGTGGCTTCCGGGGAGTTGTGATCGATTTCAGGCATGGCCTCGAGGGCTTTCTGGTCCGACTTGGGCATCAATTCCAGCCAGTCGGTTTCCGGCAGTTCGCCGGCGTGGGCCAAACCGCTGCCCAGAAAAAGGAGAGTCAACAAAATGCGGCGCATGGAGGAGCTCGGTAAAAAAGAAGGGACGAACAGTCGCCGCGCATTCTAGCCCTCCCCACCGGTTTGGCAGAGAGGGCTTTGTCGCTTTGGATCAGTTCTTTTTGATCAGGCCGTAGATCACCAGCAGGATGATCGCGCCGACCAGTGCGCCAATGAAGCCTGCGCCCTGACCTGCCTGATAGATGCCCAGGGCCTGGCCGCCGTAGGTGGCTGCCAGCGAACCGCCGATACCGAGCAGGATGGTCATGATCCAGCCCATGCTGTCATCGCCCGGTTTGAGAAAGCGTGCCAGCAGGCCGACGATCAAGCCGATAAAGATGGTTCCGATAATTCCCATGGCATTTCCCTCTGAATAGTAGATATGCGAAAGCCTAGTCAGACTTTCGCATCCTGCCATCAGAGAACGGCGGCCCCGCAATGGTTCCGCCGCCGCCAGATGAAACTGCTTTTACTCGGCGATCAGCGCTTCGACCTTGACGATCTGCGCCTGCAGCGTGGCCATGTCGGCGCAGCGCAGGTTGGCGTGACCGACCTTGCGCCCGGCCTTGAAGGCTTTGCCGTAGTGGTGCAGATGGCAATCTTCGATGGCGATGACCTTCTCCACCGGCGGAACCACGCCGATGAAGTTGAGCATCGCGCTCTCGCCGACCTTGGCCGTCGAACCCAGCGGCAGGCCGGCAACGGCACGCAGGTGGTTTTCGAACTGGCTGCACTCGGCGCCTTCGGTGGTCCAGTGCCCGGAGTTGTGCACGCGCGGGGCGATTTCGTTGGCCTTCAGGCCACCGTCGACTTCAAAGAACTCGAACGCCATCACGCCGACGTAATCCAGGTGCTTGAGCACGCGGCTGGAATAGTCTTCAGCCAGCGCCTGTAGCGGGTGATCGGTGCTGGCCACCGACAGCTTGAGGATGCCGCTGTCGTGGGTGTTGTGTACCAGCGGATAGAACCTGGTTTCACCGTCGCGGGCACGCACGGCGATCAGCGAGACTTCGCCGGTGAACGGCACGAAGCCTTCCAGCAGGCAGGCAACGCTGCCCAGTTCAGCGAACGTACCGACCACGTCTTCCGGCTTGCGCAGGACTTTCTGGCCCTTGCCGTCGTAACCCAGGGTGCGGGTTTTCAGCACGGCCGGCAGACCGATGGCAGCCACGGCGGCATCCAAGTCGGCTTGCGACTGAATGTCGGCGAAGGCCGGGGTCGGGATGCCCAGGTCCTTGAACATGCTCTTCTCGAACCAGCGGTCGCGAGCGATGCGCAGGGCTTCGGCACTCGGGTACACCGGCACGAATTGCGAGAGGAACGCCACGGTTTCGGCCGGGACGCTTTCGAACTCGAAGGTCACCAGATCGACTTCATCGGCCAACTGGCGCAGGTGATCCTGATCGCCGTAATCGGCCCGCAGGTGTTCGCCCAGTGCCGCAGCGCAAGCGTCCGGCGCAGGGTCGAGGAAAGCGAAGTTCATGCCCAGCGGAGTACCCGCCAGCGCCAACATGCGGCCCAACTGGCCGCCACCGATTACACCGATCTTCATCTCAACAACCTCAGGCAATACGTGGGTCTGGATTGTCCAGGACGCTGTCTGTCTGCTCGGCACGGAAGGTTTTCAGTACCGCGTGGAACTGTGGATGCTTGGCGCCGAGAATGCTCGCCGAGAGCAGCGCAGCGTTGATCGCGCCGGCCTTGCCGATGGCCAGGGTGGCAACCGGGATGCCCGCCGGCATCTGCACGATCGACAGCAGCGAATCGACGCCCGAGAGCATCGACGACTGCACCGGAACGCCCAGCACCGGCAGGTGGGTCTTGGCCGCACACATGCCTGGCAGGTGGGCTGCGCCACCGGCACCGGCGATGATCACCTCGATGCCGCGGCCCTCAGCCTCTTCGGCGTACTGGAACAGCAGATCCGGGGTGCGGTGGGCAGAAACCACCTTGACCTCGTACGGGATGCCGAGCTTTTCCAGCATATCGGCGGTGTGGCTAAGGGTGGACCAATCGGACTTGGAGCCCATGATCACGCCAACCAGTGCACTCATCGTCGCGCCTCTTCTCTCTGGGCGCCCGCAGGCGCGTCAAAAACAACAAGCCACGCAGGATTGCGTGGCTTGATTGTACGAAAAATGGCCGGACGTGCCGGCCGAAGGCCGCGCAGTATACCGCAAAGAAAGCAATAAACAGCCCCCGATTCGACCATCTGTCAGCCGAGGCAATACAGCGGTTTTATTGACTCGAGAATCAAGAACATCGCCCCTGAACTGCACCCGATAAACGCCAAGTAAAGCGCATCAGGAAATAAACGCTAAAACACTAACCAGCCGCGTCACACGCTACCAATGTTATATAAACAGCGTGAAGTTCCGGCAACTTGCGAACTTCAACTTAATAAATATTTCGCCCTTATTCAATTATCAATATTTTCGGCACCCACCACCGAACCCAGAAACCATTGGAGCATTTAAATGCCACACCCATTGCTGTTATTAGTGTTTGTTCATAAGGATCTGGCAGATCATGACGCTGATGATATTTACGAAAAACAATTCAAATGGTTGGCCAAGGAATTCGAAACACTTTCCGGACGGCCGCTCGCAATCCTTTTCAAGTCACCCTCAGACGCACCGGCCCTCACAGACCTGAGCTACAAGATTGACAGCCCGGAACAGACACTTCTTTCCTGGTCTAAAAAAGTCGAACAGCATAAACAGACCCAGCCCGCCGACACTTATACCAACCACACGCGCAAGTATCTTCTGCTGACACGCGACAATCTCAGCAGCACGGTGGCAGGGATTGCAAGTCAAACGGGCTTTGTTGCCATTGCATCCATTAACGGTGACCAGACGCCCGCGCATGAAGTGGGGCATATGTTCGGCGCACGCCATGAAGACTTCGAGGTTTATTACAACGGTTGGTGGGATGAAACCATCATGGCCTCCGGATCGCTTGAATCCTCTCTCAGAGGCAATGCCAAACGCTTCAGTGATAAAAACCGGGAAAGAATCCGCAAGTATCTCGAAGAAAATGCTTGAAACGCTTTAAGTCATGAACAACAGCGTGAAAGCCCATTGGGACTTTCACGCCTGGGCCCCTCAAGTCGCCGGGCCGGCTGCCCCGCCCTCAAGCTTGCGCCACAACAAGCGCACGTTGGCCTTGCGCACCAGTGCGCAGCGATACAGACGAATCTCCAGCGGCACATGCCATTGCGGGCCGCCGCAAACAACGAGTTCACCTCGGCCAAGTTCGGCGCGCACGCTCAATTGCGGCACCCAGGCAATGCCGAGGCCTTCCAGCGCCATGCTCTTGAGGCTGTCGGCCATGGCGGTTTCGTAAATGGTGGTAAAGCGCAACTGACGCTGGCGCAGCAGACCATTCACCGAACGCCCGAGAAACGCCCCGGCGCTATAGGCCAGCAGCGGCACACTGGCTTCGCCTTCCAGATCGAACAGCGGTTTGCCATCGGCGTCCGCTGCACACACCGGCAGCATTTCGGTCTGGCCCAGGTGCAGCGACGGGAAGATTTCCGGGTCCATCTGCATTGCCGCGTCCGGGTCGTAGAACGCCAGCATCAGGTCGCAGCCACCCTCGCGCAGCGCGTGCACCGCGTCGCCAACGTTGGTCGCCACCAGCCGCGTGGCGATGTTCAAGCCTTCGTTGCGCAGTTGCGCGATCCAGCGCGGGAAGAAGCCCAGCGCCAGCGAGTGCGCCGCCGCGACCTGAATCACCTCGCCCTGCCCGCCTTCCAGATGATGCAGATGACGCAGCACTTCGCCGAGCTGTTCGACCACGGTGCGCGCAGTCACCAGAAACAGTTGCCCGGCCGCCGTCAGCTCGATCGGCGTGCGCGAGCGGTTGACCAGCGTCAGCCCCAGTGCGGCCTCGAGGCTGCGGATTCGCCGACTGAAGGCCGGCTGGGTCACGAAGCGCCGTTCGGCCGCCTGCGAGAAGCTGCGGGTGGCGGCCAGGGCACTGAAGTCCTCGAGCCATTTGCTTTCCAGATTCATCACGTCCTCCCGGACACGCACCAAAACAGGTCACACGTCTGCCGCGCACGCGGCGTCACACGGGCATTATGCCGAATGTGCATAGGGCAGTGTTTAACAGCATTGGCCCAAAAAATCCCAGAAGCCTAGCATTCGCAGCGTTCCGGCATAGACCGGGTCCATATCGAGATGATTTCTATCATGTCCTCCGCTGCATCATTCCGCACAGAAAACGACCTGCTTGGCGCCCTCGAAGTACCGGCTCAAGCGTATTACGGCATCCAGACCCTGCGAGCGGTGAACAACTTCCGTCTCTCCGGCGTTCCGATTTCGCATTACCCGAAACTGGTTGTCGGTCTGGCGATGGTCAAACAGGCCGCCGCTGACGCCAACCGTGAGTTGGGTCATCTGAGCGAAGCCAAGCACGCTGCCATCAGCGAAGCCTGTGCTCGATTGATCCGCGGTGATTTCCACGAAGAGTTCGTGGTCGACATGATTCAAGGTGGCGCCGGTACCTCCACCAACATGAACGCCAACGAAGTGATCGCCAACATTGCGCTCGAAGCAATGGGTCATCAGAAAGGCGAGTACCAGTACCTGCACCCGAACGACGACGTCAACATGGCGCAGTCGACCAACGACGCCTACCCGACCGCGATCCGCCTGGGTCTGCTGCTGGGTCACGACGCGCTGCTGGCCAGCCTCGACAGCCTGATTCAGGCATTCGCGGCCAAGGGTGAAGAATTCAACCACGTCCTGAAGATGGGTCGTACCCAGCTGCAAGACGCCGTGCCGATGACTTTGGGTCAAGAGTTCCGTGCTTTCGCCACCACCATGGGCGAAGACCTGGCCCGTCTGAAGACGCTGGCCCCGGAACTGCTGACTGAAGTGAACCTGGGCGGCACCGCGATCGGCACCGGCATCAATGCCGACCCGCGTTATCAGGCTCTGGCCGTACAACGCCTGGCACTGATCAGCGGTCAGCCGCTGGTGCCCGCCGCCGACCTGATCGAAGCCACCTCCGACATGGGCGCCTTCGTGCTGTTCTCCGGCATGCTCAAGCGCACCGCGGTCAAGCTGTCGAAGATCTGCAATGACCTGCGCCTGCTGTCCAGCGGCCCACGTACCGGCATCAACGAAATCAACCTGCCAGCGCGTCAGCCAGGCAGCTCGATCATGCCCGGCAAGGTCAACCCGGTGATTCCGGAAGCCGTTAACCAGGTGGCCTTCCAGGTCATCGGTAACGATCTGGCGCTGACCATGGCAGCCGAAGGCGGCCAACTGCAACTGAACGTGATGGAGCCGCTGATCGCGTTCAAGATCCTCGACTCGATCCGCCTGCTGCAACGCGCCATGGACATGCTGCGCGAGCACTGCATCGTCGGCATCACCGCCAACGAAGCGCGCTGCCGCGAACTGGTCGAGCACTCGATCGGTCTGGTCACCGCGCTGAACCCGTACATCGGCTACAAAAACGCCACCCGCATCGCCCGTATCGCCCTTGAAAGCGGCCGCGGCGTGCTGGAACTGGTGCGCGAAGAAGGCCTGCTCGACGAAGCGATGCTCGCCGACATCCTGCGCCCGGAAAACATGATTGCCCCGCGTCTGGTTCCGCTCAAAGCCTAAGCCGACGCGTTATTTGTAGCACCGCTCACCAGGTCGAGGGACTAGACACCTCTCACCTTTTGAGGGCTTGGGGATTTGTCCCCAAGCCCTTTTTTTTAACTTTCTGACCCTGAGACCCGTATGTCTGGGGACTGCTTCATGTGGGAGCGGGCTTGCTCGCGAAGGCGTCGTGTCAGTCGACCAGAATGAACCTGACACACCGCATTCGCGAGCAAGCCCGCTCCCACAAAAGAGCAATTCCCGCACAAGCCCGGCGCCGGTAACGCCGGGTGTTTCAAAGCTTCGTTTCGTCGCTTGCACCACGAGCGTGCAGACGGGCGCCGCACTGATCGGTATAGTGCCGCCCCTCTTCGCGTGAGCGGTCGTCGGTAACGAGGCCATAACCCATGCGAAACCCGAACTAATAACAAACCCGCGAAATGGATCCGGGACGAAACCATCGCCTCACCTGTCGTGCCGCGTGCACACCGGTGTAACACGATGTTTCCACCGTCCAGTATTTGCTTACACAAAAAACAGCGAGGAAAAATCCATGCTCGAAGTCATCAACGACTTCCTCTCAGGGAAAGTACTGATCGTGCTCATTGTCGGGCTCGGTAGCTACTTCACGATTCGCTCGCGTTTCGTTCAATTGCGGCACTTCTTCCACATGTTCGCGGTGTTCCGCGACAGCCTCAAAAGCAGCGGCGGGCAACTCAGCTCGTTCCAGGCCCTGATGCTCAGCCTTGCCGGCCGTGTCGGTGCAGGCAACATCGCCGGTGTCGGCATCGCCGTAACCCTCGGCGGGCCAGGTGCGGTGTTCTGGATGTGGGTGACCGCACTGGTCGGCATGTCCAGCAGCTTCTTCGAATGCACCCTGGCTCAGGTCTACAAGCGCGCCGATGGCGACGGTCTGTACCGTGGCGGCCCGGCCTACTACATCCAGCACGGCCTGAAACTCAAAGGCATGGCGGTGGTGTTCTCGATCCTGCTGCTGGTCACCTACGGCTTCGCCTTCATCGGCCTGCAGTCCTACACCGTGACCCACTCGCTGCAGAACGCCTTTGCCTTCGACCCACGCCACACCGGGATCGTCCTGGCGGTGCTGCTGGCCATCACCTTCATCGGCGGCATCAAGCGCATCGCCGCGGTGTCCGACCTGCTGGTACCGGTCAAGACCCTGGCCTACATCGGCGTGACCCTGTACGTGATCGGCACCCAGATCGAACACGTGCCAGCCATGCTGGAAACCATCTTCAAGAGCGCCTTCGGTCTCGACCCGGCCTTCGGCGGCCTGCTCGGCAGCGCCATCGTCATGGGCGTGAAGCGTGGCGTGTTCGCCAACGAAGCGGGCCTGGGCAGTGCGCCGAACGTCGCCGCCGTGGCCTCGGTGAAACACCCGGGCGCTCAGGGCGTGGTTCAGGCTTTCAGCGTGTTCCTCGACACCTTCGTGATCTGCACCTGCACCGCGCTGCTGATCCTGTTGTCGGGCTTCTACACCCCGGGCTTCGAAGGTGACGGCATCGTCCTCACCCAGAACTCGCTGGCCGCCGTGGTCGGTGACTGGGGCCGCATCTTCGTCAGCGTCGCGCTGTCGCTGTTCGTCTTCACCTGCATCCTCTACAACTACTACCTGGGCGAAAACAGCCTGCAGTTCCTCAGCCGCAACCGCGCCTTGCTGATGGTGTTCCGCGGTCTGGTCCTGGCGCTGGTGGTATGGGGTTCGATGCAGGATCTGTCGACCGTGTTCGCCTTCGCCGACATCACCATGACCTGCCTGGCCTTCGTCAACCTGATGGCCCTGGCCATGCTGTTCAAGGTCGGCATGCGCGTGATGCGCGACTACGACGAGCAGCGCCGCGCCGGCATCAAGCAGCCGGTGTTCGACTCCAGCAAATTTACCGATCTGGACCTGGACCTGAAGGCCTGGCCGGCCGAGGCGCCAGCCGCCGGCAAGACCGCAGCCGAGCCGCAAGGCGTGCCTGCAGCGCAACGCTGACAGGTGAATGACGGGCGCATCCCCTGCGCCCGTCAGTTACAGTGCAATGCATTACCTGTGGGAGCGGGCTTGCTCGCGAATGCGGTGAATCAGTCGACATTTTTGTATCTGACCCACCGCATTCGCGAGCAAGCCCGCTCCCACAGGAACTCATCGTTTCGGAGAATCCTATGAACCCTTCGACTTATCCCGCCGCCCAACACGTCATGGTGCTCTACACCGGTGGCACCATCGGCATGCAGGCCAGCGCCAACGGTCTGGCCCCGGCGTCCGGTTTCGAAGCCCGCATGCGCGACTACCTGCACAGCCAGCCTGAGCTGGTGGTGCCGCAGTGGCGCTTCCGGGAAATGGCGCCGCTGATCGACAGCGCCAACATGACCCCGGCCTATTGGCAGCAACTGCGTGAAGCAGTGGTCGATGCGGTGGACGTGCAAGGCTGCGACAGCGTGCTGATCCTGCACGGCACCGACACCCTGGCCTACAGCGCTGCGGCGATGAGTTTCCAGTTGCTCGGCCTGCATGCCCGCGTGTGTTTCACCGGCTCGATGCTGCCGGCCGGCGTCACCGACAGCGATGCCTGGAAAAACCTCGGCGGCGCGCTGGTTGCTCTGGGCCAGGGTCTGGCGCCGGGCGTGCACCTGTACTTCCATGGCGAGCTGCTGGCGCCGACCCGCTGCGCGAAAGTGCGCAGCTTCGGTCGTCATCCGTTCAAGCGCCTGGAGCGTCAGGGCGGCGGGGTGAAAGCGCCGTCGATTCCGGCCGCACTGAACTACAACCAGCCGAAACAACTGGCCAAGGTTGCTGTGCTGCCACTGTTCCCCGGCATCGGCGCCGAGGTGGTTGATGGCCTGCTGGCCAGCGGCATCCAGGGTCTGGTGCTGGAGTGCTACGGCAGCGGTACCGGGCCGAGCGACAATCCAGAATTCCTCGCCAGCCTCGGCCGCGCGCGGGACAACGGTGTAGTGGTGGTCGCGGTCACGCAGTGCCATGAAGGCGGTGTCGAGCTGGATGTGTATGAAGCCGGCAGCCGTTTGCGCGGCGTTGGCGTGTTGTCCGGTGGCGGCATGACCCGCGAAGCGGCGTTCGGCAAATTGCAGGCACTGCTGGGTGCAGGCCTGGAATCGGCCGAAGTGCGGCGCCTGATCGAGCTCGACCTGTGTGGCGAACTGATCTGACGCAACGCAATACCTTGCAGGAGTGAGCCCCTGTGGCGAGGGAGCTTGCTCCCGCTCGACTGCGCAGCCGTCGCAGTGTTTTGGGGCCGCTGCGCGCCCCAGCGGGAGCAAGCTCCCTCGCCACAGCAGCCCTCACACTGTTTGATCCGCGTACGGCATATAACTTGCTGCCGTTTCCAGCATCCCCAGGCTGGAAGATCTTATGCTGCACTCCCACCTCACCACGCTCAACGCCGTCTCGCTGGTGCTCAACACCTTCAAGGCTGAAGGTTTGTCGAGCGACGCGCTGCTGGCCGGCAGCGGCATCAGCACGGCAGATCTGGCCCGTGCCGACACGCGCATCACCACCAATCAGGAAATGCAGGTCTGCGCCAACGCCGTCGCGCTCAAGCATGACATTGGCCTGGAACTGGGGCGGCGGATGCACGTTTCCTGCTACGGCATCCTCGGTTACGCGCTGCTCACCAGTGCCACCTTAGGTGACGCTTTGCGCCTGGCGATTCGCTATCCGGCGCTGCTGGGAACACTTTTCGAACTGAGCCTGGAGGACGATGGCGAGCAGGTCTGGTTCGTCGCCGCCGATTACCGCGAGAGTCCGTCGATGGCGGTGTTCAACGCGGAATTCTGCCTGGTGTCGTTGAAGGTCATCTGCGACGACTTGCTCGGACATCCGCTACCGTTGCGGGCGACACGTTTTGAACATGCCGCGCCGGATTATCGCGACAGCTATGCCGAGCACTTCAACAGTCCACTGCATTTCGCCGCCAAGGACAACGCCTTCGCCTTCGACCGGCGCTGGCTCGATCAACCGTTGCCGCTGGCCGACAGCATCACCCACCAGGCCATGGCCGAACGCTGCCGCAAACAGAACATCGAGTTCACCGGACGGCAAGCGTGGCTCGGGCGGATCCGCCAGTTGCTCAGCGCCCAGCTCAATGCAGCACCGGGGCTTGAGGGACTGGCCCAGCAGATGAAATGTTCGCCGCGCACCTTGCGCCGCCATTTGAAGGACATGGGCAGCAGCTATCAGGAACTGCTCGACGAACTGCGCTTCGAGCGGGCCAAGCAGATGCTGTGTGAGGATCAACTGCCGATCTACCGCATCGCCGAGACCCTGGGTTTCAGCGAGACCGCGAGTTTCCGCCATGCGTTCGTGCGCTGGAGCGGTGTTGCGCCGAGCCAGTTTCGCCCTCATTGATGTTCCAATGTGGGAGCGGGCTTGCTCGCGAATGCGCAGTGTCAGTCGCGATCAATTTATCTGACATACCGTATTCGCGAGCAAGCCCGCTCCCACCGGGATGCATTTCATGCCTGAATCGAAGCAAGGCTGTACTGAAAAGAGGGGCGAATTGCGGTCAGAGTTTTTGGCCATATCGATCCCCTTTTGGCCTTTCCTGCCGTTCTCCGATTCGCCGCGCGCCGCAACACTGGGGGCAACCGAATCAGCCCCCTGCGGAGAACAACAAATGCTGACGATCTACTCGGACGATCACCACCTGCACCACGGCCGCTGCGAACTCATCGACGGCCAGCTCAAGCCGTGCTTCGAAATGCCGTCGCGCGCCGACCACGTGCTGCAACGGGTACAACACCAGAACCTCGGCCCGGTGGAAGCGCCGAAGGATTTTGGCCTGGAGCCGATCGCACGCATCCACAGCCGCGACTACCTCGACTTCTTCAAAGGCGCATGGGCGCGCTGGACCGAATTCAACACCGACGGTGACCTGCTGCCCTACACCTGGCCAGCGCGCACCTTGCGGCAGATCAAACCGACCAGCCTGCACGGCCAGCTCGGTTACTACAGCTTCGACGGCGGCGCGCCAATCACCGCCGGTACCTGGCAAGCAGCCTACAGCGCAGCACAAGTCGCCCTCACCGCCCAGGCCGAAATCCAGCGCGGCGCGCACAGCGCCTTCGCCCTGTGCCGGCCACCGGGACACCACGCCGCCGGCGACTTGATGGGCGGTTATTGCTACCTCAACAATGCCGCCATCGCCGCCCAGGCATTTCTCGATGCCGGCCACAGGAAAGTCGCGATCCTCGACGTCGACTATCACCACGGCAACGGCACTCAGTCGATTTTCTACGAGCGCAGCGACGTGCTGTTCACCTCGATCCACGGCCACCCGGAAGCCGAGTTTCCGTTCTTCCTCGGCTACGAAGATGAACGCGGTGAAGGTGCCGGTGAAGGCTTCAACTTCAACTATCCGCTGCCGGCCGGTTCCGGCTGGGACACCTGGAGCGCGGCGCTGGAACAGGCCTGCAACGAGATCGACAGCTACGGCGCCGACATCATTGTCGTGTCGCTGGGCGTCGACACGTTCAAGGACGATCCGATCTCGCAGTTCAAACTCGACAGCCCGGATTACCTGGCCATGGGCAAGCGCATCGCCGCCCTCGGCAAACCGACGCTGTTCGTCATGGAAGGTGGCTACGCGGTGGAAGAAATCGGCATCAACGCAGTAAATGTGCTGGAAGGTTTTGCACAATGAGCCGACTCAAGCACTGCATTGCGCCAGCCCTGTGCGCGGCGCTGCTCAGCGTTGGCGCCCACGCCGAAGAACGCACCCTGCGCGTCTACAACTGGTTCGACTACATCACGCCCAAGGCGCTGGAAGACTTCAAGGCTCAGAACACCCAGACCAAACTGGTCTACGACATCTTCGACACCAACGAAGCACTGGAAGCCAAGCTGCTGACCGGCAACTCCGGCTATGACGTAGTGGTGCCGTCCAACGTGTTCCTCGCCAAGCAGATCGAGGCCGGCGTATTTCAGCCGCTGGATCGCAGCAAGCTGCCGAACTGGAATCACCTCGATCCGAAACTGATGAAGCTGATCGAGGCCAACGACCCGGGCAACCAGTTCGCCGTGCCGTACATGTACGGCACGATCCTGATCGGTTTCAACCCGGCCAAGGTCAAGGCCGCGCTGGGCGACAACGCGCCGGTGGACAGCTGGGACCTGATCTTCAACGAAGACAACATCAGCAAGCTCAAGCAGTGCGGCGTCGCCCTGCTCGACTCGCCGTCGGAGATCCTGCCACTGGCCCTGCAACACCTGGGTCTGGACCCCAACAGCAAAAACCCGGCGGACTATGCGAAAGCTGAAGCGCTGCTGATGAAGATCCGGCCGTACATCACCTACTTCCACTCCTCCAAATACATGGCCGATATCGCCAACGGTGACATCTGCGTCGCGGTCGGTTACTCCGGCAGTTTCTCGCAGGCAGCCAACCGCGCCAAGGAAGCGAAGAACGGTGTCGTGGTCGACATGCGCCTGCCCAAGGAAGGCGCACCGATCTGGTTCGACATGCTCGCCATTCCCAAGGGCGCGAAGAACCCCGAGGACGCCTACACCTTCATCAACTACCTGCTGCAACCGGCGGTGATTGCGCCAGTCAGCGATTTTGTCGGTTACCCGAACCCGAACAAGGACGCCACGCAACGGGTCGATCCGGCGATCCGCAACAACCCCAATCTGTACCCGACCGATGCGGCAATGGGCACGCTCTACACCCTGCAACCGCTGCCGCGGGATGCCGAGCGGGCACGCACCCGGGCCTGGACCAAGATCAAGTCCGGCACCTGAGCCGTCACTGAACCCAAGACCCGCACCGTTGCGGGTCTTTTTTTGCCGGCGATATCTATGTACCACCCGACGTCCTGACCAGCGCCCTACCTTCGCCCTTGTCCGGCACTGCACACCGCAGGCCGCCAACGTCAGACAAGGATTTGGTCATGCCCGAAAGCACCGCCCCCAGCGCTGTCGATGTACTCACACAATTGGTCAGCGGCCCCTCGCTCACCGAAGTCGCCTCAGGGGCCCTGCGCCCCGCTCTCGCCGGGATGGATCCGCCGGTGACCATCGACCCGGCGCTGGCGCTGATTGCCACCCCGACCTGGCTGGTCGATGACGACGGGATCGAGGTCGGGCCTTACCAGATCGAATCGCTGACCGATGCGCTGGTCCGCCTGAGCCTGTCGGGCACAGCGGTCACCTTCATCGGCGGCGAACACTTTCTGACCCAGGAATCGGGTATCCAGTTGCCCGTGAAGATCGAGGCCATCGGCGCCCTGCTCAACGAACTCGCCCCGCTGTTGTTCAAGGCCTATGAGGAGCAACAGATCGAGTACTGGAACGATATCGTCAGCCCCTCCATGCCGCGCTGGCATCAGCTCTCGCAGTCGTTGCAGCAGCTGTGGAACGTCAGCGACGACAACGGCTGGGACGCCGATCAGCGTGCCATGGCGCGTGCCGTGTTCAATCAACCGGACAAACGCCTGCGCGCTCCCACTGACCCCTATCAGACCCGCGCCTGCCTGATTGATCTGGACCTGGATGAAGCATCCACCCGCCGCCACCTCAACATTCTCGACACGGTCGTGCTGGTCGGAACCGTCGGCCCGCGCACCCTGATCATCAGCCATTCGCTACCCCGAGGTTTCCAGCGTTTCGACAGCTTCGCCGAGCTGCAACAATCACTGCACTGGCCCGTGGCAGGCGGCGTTGGCGACATCCATGTGAAGTGGCGACTGTTCGAACCCCAGGGCAATTTTTTCGCTCACCAGGCCTGCGCGCTGATTGCGCTGGAAGCCCAGGCGATTGGTGACATCGACTTCTTCCAGCGTACCGGGCGCGGGATATCGCGCTCCCGTCGCGATGACGACAGCGTCGCCCCCCACCCTTCGCCCGCCATCGTCCGCGTCGAGCAATCGTTGCCGGCATGGCTGGCCAGCGCTGCGCCCGCCGATCAGGCTCGCTACAGCCGGCATCTGCTGGATCTGGTCGCCGTGCAGCAACAGAACGCCGGGAAGACCTTCCAGACCGAGGTGCCGGGCATTCAGGCATTCACCCTGGAAAAGTTGAACGACGCCATCCATCTGGCACCGGACAAGAAGTTCGCATTGCAGGATGTGGAACTCACCGACACCAGCGTGGTGGTCTGGGGCACGTTCGTGGCACCGGAGCATGAACAGACCCTGACCCTGTCCCTGGTTGAACTGGCGTTGCAGAATCTGTCGGGCTTGCCGCTGGGAAATTTCAGCGTGCGCTACCGCGATGGCGTCACCGCAGTTCCGTCCTGGATGACCCCGGTGTATCTGACAACCCTGGTGAGCAAGGTGAACATCGGCAAGGCCTACCCCCAGTTTCTGCAAAACCGGCTGATCACAGACGCGACCCAGGCTGCCCGCCTGCGCCAGCTCTATAGCCGTCAGTTGCCGATCGAACTGCCGCTGCTGGCGCTGCAACACAAGATCCGCGGCGAAGCCGGTGTGGATGAGCTGGGTTATCGCTATGTGGCCGCCGCGTTGGCCGCCGAGCCGGCGGACCGCCAGGTCGACGGCCAGGACATCGTGATTCGCCCGCTCGCCTTCGTCATGGGCGGCAACAGCGACGAAGTGCTCAACATGTTCGTGATCGGTCCGCGCGCGACGGACTCCGGCCCGTGCCTGCTGTATCGCCCGCTGCTCGAAGCACCGCTGTTGCAGTACCCGTCAACCGCCAACCTGCTGTACGCCATCAAGCATTCGCGAACGTTGCGCCAGTCGGTGCTGGCCTGGTTGCCGGACCGCGTGCGCTTCAACTATTCACAGTATGTGTTCCCCGGGGCGTTGCCCTCGGTATGGACGATCCCGCAGCTGTTGATCGACCCGACGGCGGCGCCCGACCCGGATGCCAATGTGACCCTGGGCACCCGCGTGCTTGAAGGCGACCTGCTGGCGACCCTGTTCCAGCGCAACGCCGAGGCACTGGTGACCCAGGCCGACCGCAGCAGCACCTCGAATGCCGAGGCGCGTTGGGCCAGCCTCAAGCAGGGCGGCTGGGCGCTGTTCAATGCGGCGCTGCCATTTCTGGGACGCGGCGTCGGCACTGCTGCATGGGTGTGGCAAATCCTCGATGACCTGCAAAGCCTCGCCGACACCGAGGACCAACAGCAGACGCTGGACTGGACAGCGCTGACCGACCTGCTGCTGTCGCTGGGCATGGTTCTGGCCCATCGCGCCGCCACCCGCAAACCGGTACCGCACAAGGCTGTGGAAAGCCCCCATGAACAGACTCGCCCGATCAGCAGCCCCACCACCCGCCCGCTGATCCGCGTCTCCCGCCTGCCGGACATCGGCGGTGCGCAACTGCCGGACGACCATCAACTGTCATTGCACATTCTCGGGGCCTTGCACCCTGCACCCGCGGACCTCGGCACCTTCCTCGACAGCCTGAAAATCAGCCGGCCCGAAGCCCTGTCCGCTCCCGCCAGCGAGGGCGCGCATCGCCATCTGCGCAGTGCCGGACAAAAATGGTACGCCGAGGTCGGCAGCCGCTGGTTCGAGGTCGCACTCAACGACAACGATGACGTGCAGATCATCGACAGCCGTCAGCAATCGCCCCGCAGCGGCCCCCTGCTGATCGGCAATGCCCGCGGTGAATGGTTCATCGACCTGCGCCTGCGCCTGCGCGCCGGCGGCCTGAAGAGCCGGCGCAAGCAGCTGCAGGAGGCGAACGCGGAAAATTTACGCCAGAAAAAACAGGCCATCCGCGACTTCGAAGCAAGCCTGGAAGACCAGCGCAGCCAACTTGTCACGGTGCGCCGCGCCATGCTCGAGTCCACGCCGCAGACTGCCGAAGCCGCGCGCCAGCAGTTTCTCGATACCCTCGAGAGCCAGATGCAGGCCTACAGCGTGCACATCGACGGCCTCAAAGAGCTGAACATTCTTGAAGCGGTGCCCAACTACCGTACCGCGATGGTCGACCGCATCTCCCTGCAACTGTTTCTGATGCAGTCATGGATCGAAGAAACCTACCCGGCCTTTCGCCAGAGCATGGAAGTCACCCTTGGATTGCTCGATGAAACCGCTGACAACGCGGCCAGCGATCGCAGCGATCCCTTCGAGAAAATGGCCGAACTGACCAAAGGCATCATCGATAAAATCGAGTTCGCCCACGAGCGCTTCGCCGAACTGAGCCTGCTGGGCAAAGAGGGGGTGGATACCATCCGGCAGTACAAGCCACGGCTGCCGCAATTTTCCCTCGACGACCTGAAGCTGCTGCAGATCACGCTGGGGCAAGAGCTGTGCCTGACGGCCGAGCCGGGTGAGTTTCGCGCACAAGCGCGTGTCGATCTGGAAAGCCTGATCGAAGATGCCTCGCTGAATATTCAGAGCGCGCTGGACCTGAGCGCTGAAGAGAGCCTGGAACAGCTCGGCGAACGTATCGAGGCGATGAACAATCTGGTGGAACAGTTCGACGTCATCGAACAGCGCTTCACTGATCTCGTCACCGAGTATCCGCAGGAGCTGATGACCGAACGGCTGGAGGACATCAAAAAACGCGTGGGCGGATTCCAGCAGGACGCCGTGCAGCAGCTGTCCAATATGCTGCGCGAACAACGCCTGGTGGAACCGGTGGCCGGCCCCTCGAAATCGCCGACACCCCCGGCGCGCAAAATCATCAAGACCCGTTACAAGGGCACGCTGGTCGGCCAGCCCCGGCGCAGTGCCGACGGCAAGGACAGCGATCTGGTCGACGTGCGCGCGCCGCTGACCGGCCGCGTGATCGCCACGTTCCACGAGAAGACCCCGGGCAACTGGGTCGAACGGGTACCGGCCAGGCCAGGTACGTCGCCTCGCCCAAGCCCCGATCTGGCGAAAAGCCTGCAGGACGGACAAGCCCTGATCGACGGCTTGCCGGTGTTTCGCCGGCGTACCCAGGCGCACATTGATCGGGCGCAACGCAATCCGACGGAGATCGAGGAAACCTACTATCTGCACGCCACGCGATTGCACGAGGCCATGGAAAAAGTCGATCAGGCCCTGGTCGCCGGCAACCACACCGAGAGCCGCACGGTCTCCGCTTCGGCGCTGCGCCAGCAACTCGATACCGAGGCCAAGGCACTGTATGCCACGGGGCGCAGCGCCCGAATCAGCCTGACCAAACAACAACCGCCCACGGCCGCGCGCGTCGAGTGGCTGCTCGGCAAGGGCGAAGTGAGCATCGGCAAAACCACCGAGCGCCGGCGCCTCAAAGGGCCGCGCAAGGATTACCTGCTGGAATACTCGATTCTCGACCGACCGAGCGGCCGAGTCCTGTGGTACGCGCACTTTCACTACGCTGCGCCGACGGACCCGCTGACCGCCTTCACCGCCGCGCACCTGAAAACCGTTGAGCAACGGCTCCTGGGCGGCGCTTACGTCGAACGCGACAACCGCAGCAACCAGGAGCTGATCGCGATTCACCGCAGCAGCATCAGCCATACGCAAGCCGCTGCGGTGTTCTTCGCCTGACCGGCATCCAGGCCCGCGCACACCGCGCGCGGGTCTGGATGCACCCTATACATATCTACCACCCGGGCCGGTGGAGGCCTCGCTACTGTCGGTTGCATGCGGCAGGTGCCGCGCCATCCACCCTCCTACCGGTGCAGATTCCATGAGTGACACAACCCGAACCAACGTTGTCCCCCAACTGCAGAACAAAAGTCGCCTGATCGAGCAGACCAGCGGCGGACCGATCCTCCACGACGCCGCCGCACACCTGTTGCGCATCAGCCTGAAGCAGCATATTCCGCAACTGCCGATCGACCCGGACAAAGCCATGCTGATCACCCCGCTCTGGCAGGCGCAGGGAGAACGTCTGGTGAGCCACAGCAGCCACTTCGAATCGCTGACCCATGCGCTGGCGCGGCAGGCGTTCACCCAGGACAGCGCCAATTACATCGAAGGCGAGCATTTTCTCACCCTGTCCCCGAACGACGCCGAGCCGGTGCACCTGCCGGTCGGCATGGACGCGATCACCACAATCCTCAACGAAACGGCCCCTGCACTGTTCCTCGGTTTTGCCAAAAGCCAGTTGCACTACTGGAATGAAACCGTTGACCGCCAGCCGCGCTGGCAACAGCTGTCCGACAACCTGAGAAATGCCCTGAACGTACGCACCGCCAACGGCTGGACGGTCGATGAGTGCAGCCTCGCCCGGCACGTCGCACAACAGCCGGAGAAGACGCTGCGCGCGACGGCCAGTGGCGGTTTGACCAACATACGCGCGCGTCTGGTTGACCTCGATCTGGTCTTCGACCTCGCGGAGAGCAGCCGCACCCGGCACCTGATGCTCGCCGGTGCGCTGGTACTGACCGCAACAGCCGGCGATCGAGAGCTGATCGCGCTGTACACCATCGAAGATGGCTACGAATCGTTCAGTTCACTGGCGCAACTGGCCGCCACATTGCCTGAACGCCTCGACATGGATTTGAGCGGCCGGGGTCTGAAGTGGCGGTTGTATGAACCCGACGGCAATATTTTCGATGCCATGGTCCAGGCGCTGGTGGGTTGCCAACTCGACGCGATCGAGTCTCTGGATCCCGCCAGCCGTTCGCCGCTGGCCCGGTTCGGCGCACGTCAGCCCTATGGCGAGGTCATCGAGTCGCAGGACAACGCACGCTTCGAACAACTGGAGCAGGCCATCCCCGAATGGCTCAAGAACGCATCGCTTGAAGATATCCAGCGCTACAGCAGTGACCTGAGCGCCTTGGGCAACCTGCGGGGCGGCCCCGACAGCGACGCGTTCGATGTCCGGGAAGTCCCGCTGATCCTCGACTATGCCGAGCAGCAGATGCGCGCCGCCATCCTCGCCGAGCAGCCTCCTGAACAGGCTTCACTGCTGCGCCTGGATGACCTGCGGATCACCCTCACTGACAGCTTCGAAGCCGGCGGATTCGTTCTGCCCGATCCGCACAGCATCCGCGAGTTGAGCCTCGGCGAATTTGCCCTGCGCAACACGCCTGCCTACCTCACGACTCTCGACTACGCCGACGGCACGTCCGCACCAGCCTGGCTGACCGTCAAACTGCTGCAACGCATCGCCGGTGAGGTGAACATCGGTGAACACTACCCGCAGTTGATCAAGCGCACCCTGATTGATGACTCGGTTCAAGCCCGGCGCCACAAGACCCGCTACTGCCGCCAGTTGCCATGGCTGCTGTCGATCCTGGCGCTGGAGTGCAAACTCAAGCATCAGGGCGATGTCGACGAGCAGGGTTATCGTCTGGTTCGCCAGTTGCTCGATTCGATCACCGCGCAGACGCCCGTCGCGCAGTGGCCGGTGCAGATCCGTCCGCTGGCGTTCGTCCCGCGCTTTCGTCTGAGCCAAACGTCCGACACCGTGGCGAACATGTACATCATCGGCCCACGAGACGGCAGCAGCGGTCCGTGTCTGCTGTATCGACCGCTGCTCGAGCAACCGCTGCGCCAGTTCCCCTCCGCGCAGAACCTGCTGTACGCGTTTTACCAGCCCGGCGAACTGCAGGATTCGATACTGGCCTGGCTGCCGACCCGGGCACTGAGCTTCGAGTACGCTCAGTACGTGTTTTCCAGCGGCCTGCCCTCGCCATGGACCGTGACCGAACTGGCCTTCGAGCCGTTCATTCACCTCGACCTGACCGCCGCCGTCGACTTGGCCAACACTCCCCTGAGCGGCGATATTTTCGCCACGCTGTTTGCCAGCAACAGTCAGGCGATGGCCGACCTTGCCGATCGCCAGTCGACCTCCAACGCCGAGCGCCGCTGGGCCCTGCTGGTGGACAGCGGCTGGGCGCTGTTCGGCGTTGCCGCCAACTTCCTCAGCGGCCCGGCGGGCGCGGCGGTCTGGGTCTGGCAAACCATCAGCCAGATCCAGCAGGCGCTGGATGCCCATGAACAAGGCGCAACCTCGGTTGAATGGTCGTCGATCGGCGACGTGCTGCTGACACTGAGCATTCTGCTGGTGCAGAAGGTGGCGATTCGGCGCATCCAGCCCTCCGGCCCGCGCAGCGAAAACACCGCGGGATACCGCCTGCGCTCCGACCGATTGCCGGCGATCGCGATACCCCACGAGGCACCACCCCGCGTCGTTCACGACCCCGTGGAACTGACGTCCGTTGATCCCGCGCCACAGCCGTCGCTGCTGGTATCCACCCCGCTCACGCGCAACACGCAGCCCTCGTTCCTGCTGACGATCGAGCGCTTGAAAGTGCCGAGGCCGGCCCTTGCCGCCAACGCTCAGGCCAACGCCCGTCATCTCTACGAGTTCGCCGGAAAGCTGTACGCCCAGGTCGGCGAACGCTGGTTCCAGGTCCGCGCCGAGGCGGACGAGCCGGTGCAGATCCTCGACCCGGAGCATCCGGCGCGCCCCGGCCTGTGCATCCGGCTCGACCCCAAGACCCTGCGCTGGCACTGGGATTTGCGCCTGCGCCTGCGTGGCGGTGGCCCCACGCGGCGTATCGACGCCTTTGTCCGGGAACGGGAGGCGCGCAAGGACGAAGCCTGGGCGGCACTGCGTCGTTTCTTCGCACAGGAGGCCCCCCGCAAGGCCGGTCTGGACGAGGCCCTGTTGCCCCTGGACACTGGCGACCAGAACACGCCGTTGTCTGAAGAGGCGATCAGCACCTACATCGCCAAGGCCGACGATTTGTCCACAGGCTACCGTCAGGCCCTGGCAGAGCTGGAAAAGTGGCGCGAGGCGGGCGGCACCGGAGGTGTTTATCAAGCTGAATTAATGCGCATGACCGTCGAACAGCACCGCTTCCTCAGCGGCTGGATGCGCATGAAATTGCGCGAATACGCGCACATTGTCGCGCCGCAAATCAGCCCGCTGGAGCCGGCACAGACCCGTTCGCGGTCAGTGCAGATGCAAGCCGCGAGCAAGGCCATCGCCGTCAGCGACGAAATGGTCGAGCGTCTCGAGCATCTGTACAGCTCGCTGAACACCTTGCAAAAGCACACCTCAGCCACGCGCAAGGTGGCCGCTGATCTCAAGCGGCTGATGCCTTCGTTCAGCCGCCGCGACCTGCACGCCAATGAGATCGGCATGTCCATCGAGCTGTCGATGCTGGAGGCGCCGGACAGCGTGCTGGAGCCGTTACGGGAGCTGATCGGACCGATTTTCGAGAGCGCGGCGGACGCCGGCCATCAACTGGTCGAGCGGCGTCACCAGCTCACGCCGAACGTCGAGAAATTGAGCAGCGTGGTCGACCGGCTCGCCGATGCAGAGCGCCGCCTGGAGGATGTATTTGCTAGCTCGTCCGCACAGCTGGAGCCGGTTCGCTTCCAGCGCATTCAGTATCTGGTCAGCGATTTTCACCAGATCGCGCGCGAGCACTTGCTCAAGCTCCTGCCGGAACCGCAAGAGTTGCCGGCGACCGTCACCGCCAGAGCCGAACCCACGCCCTCCACTTCCCGCGCCACCGGCAAGGTCAACAAGTCCCGGCCGCGGGTCATCGAAACCCCCAGGCCCGCGTCCAGCGCAACCTCCACGGCGCATGCACAGGAAGAACTGCCGCTGATCAGGACCATTCACAAACAACCGGCTACGACCCCAAACCTCAGCGACGAGCAAATGGTCGGCAGTGCCATGCAGATGCTCCAGGAACTTGAGCCGCTGATCCGGCGCTGGCGCACCGATGCCCAGCGCCCGTCGCGCATTCCCGCCGACATGCAGGATCTCTTCGACCAGCAGGCCACCCGCCTCGATCAGCGGGCGGCAGATATCGACGCGATACTCGCCCGGCGGCGCGCCGAACTGCCGGTGGGCAGTCTCCCTACGGAACTGCGCGAGGCGGCGGCGCGCCTGCGTCGCGAAGGTATCAGCGTCTACGGCAGCATGCTCACCGGACGCAGACCCCGGGAGAGTTATCTGCAATGGCTGCATCAACACGGTCTGGTACAGATCGTCAAAAACGACCACGGGCGGATCCGCACCAAAAAGCGCAAGGACTACTTTCAGGAGTATCAGATTCTCGACCAGCGTCGCCAGAACAAACCCTTGTGGGTCGCCCATTTCCACTACAACTCGCTGACCGATCCGAGCGACCGCTTCACCGCCGCACACCTGAAAATCGCCGATGGCTATCTGCAGGAACTGCCGGCTAAAACCCGGCTGGAGCTGGAGCGCTTCGATGCCGTGGATAACGCGCTGCGGCGGATCGTCAGCCCGACCATCAGGGACCTGTTTATCCACCCCCGCCAGCAGGACCCGGCCGCTGGCTGAAAAGCGTCGACGCGATCAGGCGCACCAGACCCTGCGCAGCCGTGCCAGAGCCGCTTGAATATCGGCCTCCGGCACGGCGGCGAAACCCAGCACCAGACCCGCGCGCCGATCCATCGGGGTGCGTGAGTCAGGCAACCAGTAGCTGCTCAGGCCGTTGACCTCGACACCGACGCTCTCGGCCTGGGCAATCAGCTCATGCTCACGGGCAATGCTGTCCACGGCGACCGTCAGGTGCAAACCGGCGGCCACGGCGGGCAGCCCGCCAACGCCTTCGATGGACTCCGGCCAGTGCGCCAGCAGACAGTTGCGCCGACTCAGGGCGGCGCGCCGCATCCGGCGGATATGCCGTTGAAAATGTCCGGCGGCCATGAATTCGGCCATCACCGCCTGGGTGCTGACTTCCGAATGCCGCACGTCCACCGCGCGGCGTCGGGCGAAGGCCTGTACCAGCCCCTGCGGCAACACCAGATAGCCCAGACGCAGCGCCGGAAAGGCGACTTTGCCGAAGGTGCCGACGTAGAGCACCCGGCCCTGACGATCCAGTGCCGCCAACGGAGCCAGCGGTGCGCCGCTGTAACGGTACTCGCCGTCGTAATCGTCCTCGATGATCCAGCCCTGGCTGCGCTCGGCCCAGGCCAGCAGTTCAAGCCGACGGGCGAGGCTCATGACCACACCGGTCGGGTACTGGTGGGAAGGTGTGACATAGGCCAGCCGGCAATCGGCAATTTGCCCCAGCGCTGTGCAATCAATGCCGTCCTGATCCACAGGCACCCCGTGCAACCGGCCCCCGGCTACCGCAAAGGCATGGCCGGCTGCGCGGTAGCCGGGATTCTCGATGCCCACCGCATCGCCCGGCTCCACCAGCAGCTGTGCACAAAGGCTGATGCCCTGCTGCGCGCCACTGGTGATCACTATTTGCTCAGCGGTGCATTGCATGCCGCGCGAACTGCGCAAATACGCGGCGATCAATCCGCGCAGACGCTGATCCCCGGCCGGATCGCCGTAACACAGTTGCTGCAGATCGGGTTTGCGCCAGAAAGCCGCGTTGAGCTTGGCCCAGACCTCGAACGGGAACAGATCGAAGGCCGGCACACCGACCCGAAAAGCCTTCGGCGGGCCACTTGGCGGTAACGATAAATGGTTGTTTTCCAGACGCTGCGCAGCACCGCTGTGGATAACTTTACTGGATGGAATCACAGGTAAATCCAGCCAATTTGTGGATAAGGCTGTGGGTAAGCCTGTTGAAAACCCTATGGATACTTTTGTGGATAGTTTTTTATTGGGCAATACGCTTTGCGGCAATTGGGCGACGTACGTGCCGTCCCCGACCCGGCCTTCAATGAAGCCTTCGGCGTACAACTGATCGTAGGCGCGCACCACGCTGTTGCGGGAAATCGCCAACGCCGTCGCCAGATCACGGCTGGCCGGCAGCCGCGTGCCACTGGCCAGACGCCCGTCCAGCACCCGCAGACGCAGCGCCTGATAGAGCTGGCGGCTCAAACCCTGACGGCGGTCGAGCTCGATACCGGCCGGATTGAACGGCATGGACAGCGTGGGCGATTCGGGCATGACAATGGACCTATGAAATTGCTCATCAATGGCTCTTACAACAGACCAATAGCCTGCCTAGGATGCAGGCATTCGCCAAGGAAAATCTCTCCATGTACACGCCCCGCGCCTTTGCCATCGACGAACTGTCGCAACTGCACGAACTGATCCTCGCCAGCCGTCTCGCGATTCTGGTGAGCCACGGTGAAAACGGCCTGCAAGCCAGCCACGTGCCGGTACTGCTGCACCGCGAACAAGGCCCGAACGGCACGCTGTACGGGCACCTGGCCAAAGCCAATCCGCAGTGGAAAGACCTGCGCGACGGCGCTGAAGCGATGCTGATATTCGCGGGCCCTGACGCCTACGTCAGCCCGGGGTTTTACCCGAGCAAGGCCGAGCACGGCAAAGTCGTGCCGACCTGGAACTATGTCGCGGTGCACGCCTACGGTCACGCCGAAACCTTCAGCGACGGCGGGCGCCTGCTCGACATCGTCAGCACGCTGACGGATCGCCATGAAGCCGGCCGCGCGCAACCGTGGAAGGTCGACGATGCGCCGGCCGACTATATCGACGGCATGCTCAAGGCCATCGTCGGATTCGCCATTCCCATCGACCGTCTCGAAGGCAAGCGCAAGCTCAGCCAGAACCGCAGCGCCGAAGACATTGCCGGCGTGCGTGAAGGCCTGGCTGCCAGCCCCGACATCGCCGACCGAACCCTCGCCCACTTGATGCGTTAAGGAAATCAGCATGAGTCAGATCGACATCCGCCCGGTGACTGCCGGCGACCACGCCGCCTGGCTGCCTCTGTGGCAAGCCTACCTGCGCTTCTACAACAGCGAATTGCCGGACGCCGTCAGCCACAGCACCTGGCAGCGTTTCCTCGACCCGAGCGAGCCGACCCACGCCGCCCTCGCCTGGGCCAATGGCAAAGCGGTGGGCATGGTGCATTTCATCTACCACCGTTCGAACTGGAGCATCGAAAACTCCTGCTACCTGCAGGACCTGCTGGTGGCGCCAGAGACCCGTGGCACCGGCGTCGGTCGCTTGCTGATCGAACACGTTTACGCCACCGCCAAGGCCGACGGTTGCTGCAAGGTGCATTGGCTGACTCACGAAACCAATGCCACCGCGATCCAGCTCTACGAGCGCATCGCCGAACGCCCCGGATTCATCCAGTTTCGCAAAGCCATTTAAGGAGCCGCGTACATGACCACTGCACTTGCCGACTGGAAAGGCGTTCCCGCCCCCACTGCGACCTTGCTCGAAGGCCGCTTCATCCGTCTGGAACGCCTCGACCCGGCGCGCCATGCCGATGATCTGTTCAACGCCCTCGAAGGCCCCGGCGCCGACCCGAAGCTCTGGGATTATTTGCCCTATGGGCCGTTCCCGCAGCGCAGCGTTTTCAATGACTGGCTGAACAACCATGCGGCCAGCAGCGACCCGTATTTCTTCAGCGTCATCGACCGCGTCACAGGTCAGGTGCAGGGCATCCTCAGCCTGATGTCGATCGTCCCGGCGCAGGGGCGTATCGAGATCGGCCACGTGACCTTCGGCGCGCCGATGCAACGCTCGCCGAAGAGCACCGAAGCGGTTTACCTGCTGGCCAAATATGCCTTCGAACAGGGCTACCGGCGCCTGGAATGGAAGTGCAACAACGGCAACGCCCGCTCCAAATACGCCGCCGAACGCTTGGGCTTCAGCTTCGAAGGCGTGTTCCGCCAGCACATGGTGGTCAAGGGACAGAACCGCGATACCGCGTGGTATTCGATTGTGGATTCGGAGTGGCCGGCGATTGCAGCAGGTTTCGAGCAGTGGTTGAGCGATGCCAACCAGACGCCGACCGGGCAACTCAAAGGTTTGGTCGAGTGCCGTAGTTAAATCGTCAAAGCAAAAGATCGTCCGATCGCGGCCCGAACCTTCGGCAGCTCCTGCAGAGGTGAACGTCAATCCCATGTAGGAGCTGCCGCAGGCTGCGATCTTTTGATCTGCTTTTTACCCCAGCTTTTGCGCCAGCACCGCAATGTGTTCCGGGCCGATCCCGCAGCAGCCGCCCAAATGGCTGGCACCGCGCTGCTGCCAATCCTGCGCCCAGTGCAGATACCCCGGCGGATCCAGATCGTCGCGCAACGGGTCGAGGCCGTCGTTGGCGGTCGCCTCTTTGGGTTGCGGTGGGAACGCATTGGCATACGCGCCGATGTGAATCTGCACGCCCAGGCGTTCGAAGGTGGCGCGCGCCGCATCAATCGCCGCCCCGATCACCTCCGGCTGGCTGCAGTTGAACAGCAGCGTCTCGACGCCCAACTCGGCCGCCACGGCTGCCGCTTCTGCCACTGATTCACCGGAACGCAGGCGCGGCACCTCATCGGTGTCTTCATCCTTCAAAGTAAACGACAGCCAGAACGGCTTGCCGTCCTGCGGCAGACCGGCGCGGATGGAACGCGCCTCGATGATCGAGCTCTGGGTCTCCGCCAGCCACAGGTCGACATGCGGCGCCAGGCCGGTCACCAGTGGCGCCAGCAACTCGTTCACCCGCGCTGCTTCGAACAGGTCCGGGCGATAGGAGCCGAACAGCGGCGGCAACGAACCGGCCACCCGCACCGCTTTGCCCGACGCCTGCACCGCACGCTGCGCCAGTTCTCCGGCCAACGCCGCGAGTGCCTGCCCTTCAGCAGCAAACCGCGCCTCGCCGATGTGAAACGGCACAACCGCATAGCTGTTGCTGGTGATTACATCGGCCCCGCTGGCGATGTAGGCGGCGTGCACCGCTTCGACCGCTTGCGGCGCTTCGATCAGGGCCAGCGCCGACCACTCGGGCTGCCGAAACGGCGCCCCGGCGCGCTGCAACTCACGGCCCATGCCGCCATCGAGAATTACCGTGCTTGCTGTGCCCATATGCTTTTCGCTCATATGCTTATGAAAATTACTCACTACCAGAGTAGTTCTTATAACTATTTAATACGCACCATCCGGTTAATAACAACCCCTTTTTTTCAGGTGTCGACTGTGAAATTTCAACCGCTACTGGCCCTGGGCCTGACGATTCTGGCCGCGTCCACTCAAGCCTTCGGCGGCGCCACACTCGATCGCGTCGAACAGAAAAAAGAACTGGTCGGCGTGCTGATGGAAAGCTACCCACCCTTCTCGTTTCTCAATGAGCAAAACCAGCTCGACGGCTTCGACGTGGACGTCGCCAAAGCCGTCGCGGACAAGCTGGGGGTCAAGCTGCGCCTCGAAACGCCGTCCTGGGACGTCATTGCGGCCGGCCGCTGGAGCGGGCGCTATGACATCTGCATCTGCTCCATGACGCCGAGCAAGGCCCGCGCCGAAGTGTTCGATTTCCCGGTCGAGTACTACGCCTCGCCTGCCGTGATCGTGGTCAACGCCAAGGACGATCGCATCCACGGCGCCAAGGACCTGAGCGGCAAGAAAGTCGGCCTGACCAGCGCCAGCAGCTACGAAAGTTATCTGAACAAGAATCTGGTCATCGAAGGCGCCGAAGACACGCACTTGGAATACCCGTTCGAAGATGTGCAGATCGCTCCGTACGATACCGACAACGTTGCCTTCCAGGACCTGGGCCTGGGCGCCGGTGTGCGCCTGGACGCCATCCTCACCAACCTGGTGACCGCGCAGCCGCGCCTGAATCAGGACCAGCGCTTCAAACTGGCTGGCGCGCCGCTGTACTCGGAGCCGAACTCGGTGGCCATCGAAAAGGGTGACGCCCAGTGGGACGCCAAAGTGCGCGAGGTGTTTGCGCAACTCAAGCAGGACGGCACGCTGAGCAAGCTGTCGCAGAAATGGATCGGCGCCGACATCAGCCAATGACTGCCTTCCCGACACCTCCACAGCCGCCACAACCGGTGGCTGAATCGCGCCTGCAACGGCTGTTCGGTTTCCGCACGCGCCTGTACCTGACATGGGCGGCGATGTTCAGCCTGTTCGCCGGGTTTTTCCTGAGCTTCGATTTGAAGCTCTCGATCATCCTCGACAAGCTGCCGAATCTGCTCGGCGTGCACCTGGCGCCCAACGGCTTTCTGCAGGGTGCGGCACTGACCCTGTTTCTCTGCGCGTGCGCCATCGTCGCCTCGTCCTTGCTGGGCTTCGTCACCGCCCTCGCGCGCCTGTCGAAAAGCGCCGTGGCGTTCGGTATCGCCAGTTTCTACACCTCGTTCTTTCGCGGCACGCCGCTGCTGATCCAGATCCTGCTGATCTACCTCGGCCTGCCGCAACTGGGTGTCGTACCCGGCGCGGTGGTGGCGGGGATCATTGCCCTGTCACTCAACTATGGCGCCTACCTCAGCGAGATTTTCCGCGCCGGCATCCTCGGCGTGCCCTACGGCCAACGCGAAGCTTCACTGGCGCTGGGCATGCGCGAGAGCGTGATCTTCTGGCGCATCACCCTGCCCCAGGCGATGCGCACGATCATCCCGCCGACCACCAACCAGTTCATCTCGATGCTCAAGGACTCGTCACTGATCTCGGTGATGGGCGTCTGGGAAGTGATGTTTCTGGCGCAGTCCTACGGCCGCTCGAGCTACCGCTACATCGAGATGCTGACCACGGCGGCGATCATTTACTGGCTGATGTCGATTGGGCTGGAGTTGATTCAGGCGCGAATGGAGCGGCATTACGGCAAGGCTTATGTGCGGCGTAGCTGAGCTGATCCGACAACAGACATCATTTTGTAAAAACCCATCGCTATACAGAACGGCCCGCTTATAACAAAAGGCCGTCCGTCCATGACCTTCCCGCCTCAGCGCTTGTCCCTTGCTGCCGTTCTGCTGATCACCGCCGGCACCGCCCACGGCAAGACCGTACAGATCGACACTGCCACTACTGCCGCGCAAACCCTTGGCGGCAGTGACACGCTGACGATCTCGGCACCGGGCAGCATCACCAACAGCGGCAAGGCGGTGAGCCTGAAGGACGGCACCAGCGGCGCCGGTGTGGTGATCGATAACGCGGGCAAAATCGTTTCCAGCGGTGGCCGGGCCATCGACAGCAGTGGTGACCTGACCCAGGCGCGCAATTACCAGATCTTCAACCGCAGCGGCGGGCAGATTCTCGGCGCCAATGACGCTTTGCGTATCGACAGCAACTTCGTCAGTGGCAGTCTGTTGATCGACAACAGCGGCGTGATTCGCTCGACCACCGGCCAGGGCCTGGACCTCGATGCGCTGCGCAGCGACGGCGTCAAAACCACCCTCATCAACCGCGCTGGCGGACTGATTCGTGGCGATGCCAGCGACGGCATGAAGACCGGCGCCAACGCGACGATTACCAACTACGGCGAGATCTCCACCGGCGACTCGCACAACGCCGATGAGAAGTTTGATGGCATCGACATCGACTCGGCCAGCGGTGTCAGCGTGACCAACTACGGGGTGATTTCCGGCGGCCGCCATGGCATCACCACCGACCTCGGTGCGACGCTGGTCAACTATGGGCAGATCACCGGTCGCAATGGTTCCGGATTCGGTTCCGACGGCGATGGCACGGTGATCAACCACGGCACCATCACCGGTACTTACTCAGGCTTGCAGGCGAACGGTGACGGTGATGGCGTGGACATCGACAAGATCGCCCACATCGAAAACTACGGCACCATTCAGGGCGTCGGTGCGGGTGGCGTGGACAAGGGCGGATTCGCCAACGGCAGTGAAGGCATCGCCCTCGGCGGCGGCTACATTCTCAACGCGAGCAACGCACTGATCAGCGGCGCCAACAGCGCGATTCTGGTGGACGACGGCAGCGGTGGTTCGGGGCTGGGAGCCACCACCCTGGAGAACTACGGCACCATTCAAGGCCTCGACGGCTTCGGCGTGAAGTTCGTCGGCGAATTCGCCGACAACGTGATCAACGGCGGCACCATCAGCGGCAGCAACGGCCTGGCACTCGACCTCGGTGGCGGCAACGACAGCCTGACCCTGCGTAACGGCAGTCGCTTCGTCGGCGTGGTCGATGGCGGCAGCGGGTACGACCGGGTGGTGATGGACGATGCGGCGGGCGGCAGCTTCGGCGCCAGCCGCAATTTCGAATGGCTGGAGGTCAGGCAAGGTGCGTGGACACTCACCGGCAGCGGCGATTTCAGCGATGGCGGCGCGGTGCGCAATGGCGCGACCCTGATCAACCAGGGCGGCATTGCCGGCAGCCTGACCGTAGACGCCGGCGGTGTGTATGCCGGTGGCGGCTCGGTGGGCAATCTCAACGTCAACGGCACGCTGCGTACCGACACCGGCCTGGGTCGCGCAACCATCGTCCATGACTTGAACATGGGCAGCGGCTCGACCCTCGTCTACGGCGTCAACGCCGATGGCAGCAGCGCCCCGGTTCAGGTCGGCGGCACCGCCAGCCTCAATGGTGCGACCCTGGCGGTGAACCCCGGCAGCGGCACTTATCCGTGGCAGAGCCATTACACCGTGCTGCAAGCCGCCAACGTCAACGGCACCTTCGGCAACGTCACCAGCCACTACGCGTTCCTCACGCCGACACTGGCCTATACACCGACACAAGTCGACCTGACCTACACCCGCAATGACGTGGCCTTCAATCAGTTCGCGGCGACCGGCAACGGCAGCCACGCGGCCAACAGCCTGGCCACGATGGGCAAAAACAACGCGCTGTACAACGCCTTGCTCAACACCACCCAAAGCACGGCCGGCGCGGCGATCGAACAACTGGCCGGCGCCAGCAACGCCAATCTGACCAGCGCCACGCTCGGCGCCAGCAGCCAGGTGGGCAACAGCATGCTGTCGGCGATGCAGCAAATGGGCGGCAGCCCGGGGTTGATGGTTGGCCTTGATCAACGCGACACCCCGGTGCTGGCGGCCAACGGCGTACCCTCGGAAGCGCGCAATCTGAATGATCCGAACGCGCGCGGACGCCTGTGGCTGCAAGCCATCGGCGGCTACGGCAAGCTCGACGGCGAGCACGGCAACAGCGGCCTGGAGCAACGCACCAAGGGCAGCGTACTGGGTGCCGACTGGGCACTGAATCCGCAGTGGCGCCTCGGCGTACTCGGCGGTTATTCGAAGACTGATCTGGACGCGACCGGCGTCGATGGCAACGTCGAGAGCTGGCACGCCGGCGTCTACGCACTGCGCCAGAGCGGCCCGTACTCCCTGCGCCTCGGCGCCGCCTACAGTGGCCATCAGGGCGAAAGCAAACGCACGGTGGCGTTCAATGGTTTCAGTGATCGGCCCAAAGGCGATTACGACGCCGACAGCCAGCAAGCCTTCGCCGAACTCGGCTACGCCATGGGCAGCGGCCGCCTCAGCGCCGAGCCGTTCGCCAGCCTCGGCTACCAGCGCTACCACCGCGACCGTTACCAGGAAAAGGGTGGCGCCGCCGCACTCGACGTCGACAGCCAGACCCAGGACAACTTCAGCAGCACCTTCGGCCTGCGCCTGGCGCACCTGAACAGCCTCGACAACGGCATGAGCCTGACCCCGCGCATGGCCGCTGGCTGGAAACACACCTACGGCGATGTCAGCAGCTCGACGCGTCAGGCATTCGTGGTCGGCGGCAGCGCATTCAACGTCGATGGCAGTTCGCTGGATCGCGACAGTCTGGTGCTCGAAGCCGGACTGGATCTGGGGATTTCCGCCCGGCAAACATTGGGCGTCGGCTACAGCGGCGAGATCGGCAACAACAGTCGCAACCATGGGTTGATCGGGCAGTGGCAGATGAGTTTCTGAGATTTCGCCAATCGATACTTCAGCAGGTGTTGTAGGCAAAGGCGTCTGGACAGTCGGGTAAACGAGGCAGATTCGAAACTTGCCAGTGACCCGGCTACACAACCAGCCCGCAAAACCTGCACTCTGCTCGGAATCGCCCGGCATCGGCGCACCGGCATCGACTTTTAGAGTTTGGTCTCATTCTTCGAGAGACCAACTGCATGCCCATTCACACCTACAAGCTTCAACATCTGGTCCTGGCCGTTGCATTGGCTGTCGGGTGCGTAGAGTTTTCATTGGCCGAGCAAACGGAACCTCAGGTCAACGCCGAGGTGAAGCCCAAGAAGCCGCGCAAGAAGACGGAAAAGCCCGTTACGCCGAAGCCGATGGACGCTGGGGAAACGGCAGAAAAGAGCGATCCGCTTCCAGAAAAAGCCGCCGACCGAGCGCAGACGCCTGTGGCGCCAGGCCATCCGCCGGGTGAGGCTCCGCCGAAGAAAATCGTCCCGACAGAAAACGGCAGTGCGATCAAAAAAAGCATTCAAAAACCAGCCTCCTCGCCCGATCCGGTTCAGGCGAAAAAGCCAGAGACTCTGCCAGCCCCGGCACCTGAGCCCGCCCGGCAAATAGCTGCCCCGGACAATGCGGCGGTCGAGGCCCTGCAGACCGCCGATCAGACCGCCACCGTCATCGCCCTCGACCAACTCGCCGCCGGCAGCAACGCCAATCTCGCCAAAGCCACATTGAGCAGCGTCAATCCGGTCAGCGCCAGCATGCTCTCGGCGATGCATCAACTGGACAACCGTAATGCTGCGCAAGGATCGGGGAATGCGCCGCGTCTGGCGGCTGGCGGCGAAGGCAACGGGCGGGTCTGGCTGCAAGCGCTGGGGCACGGCGGCAAGGTCGATCGTGACGCCGACAGTGTCCTGAAGCATTCCACCCAAGGTCTGATAATGGGCGCCGACTGGCGACTCGACGAGCAATGGCATGTCGGCCTGATGGGCGCAAAAGCGCAGACCCACTTCGACGCCCGACACTTCGACGGCGATCTCGACAGTTGGCACCTCGGCGCCTACGCGCTGCGGCAGGAAGGCCCGTTCGCCCTGCGCCTGGGTGCCTCGTACGGCCATCATGACGGCAACGGCAAACGTCGCGTCGACTTCAATGGTTTCAGTGATCGGCTCAAGAGCAGCTATGACGCCAGTACCCAGCAGGTCTTTGCCGAAGTCGGCTACGACCTCGGTCGTGGCAACGTCAGCATCGAACCGTTCGCCAGCGTGGGTTATCAACGCTACCAGCGTGACGGCTACATCGAAAAAGGTGGCGATGCGGCACTCAAGGTTCACGGGCAAACGCGGGCGAATCCGAGCAGCACCCTCGGCCTGCGCATGGCGAACACCAGCCACCTGTCCAATGGCATGCAGCTGACGCCGCGCCTGAGCGCGAGCGTAAAACACACCTACGGTGAGCTCGACAACGAAACGCGCCAGCAACTGGTCAGGGGTGGCAAAAGCTTTGAAGTCACCGGAGCCGAGATGGATCGCAACAGCTTTACGCTGGATGCGGGTGTGGATCTGACTCTGTCCGCCCGCAACACCTTGGGCATTGGCCTCACTGGCGAGGCCGGCAACGACAGCCGCAGTTACGGCGTGACAGGCCAGTGGCGAATGGCGTTCTGACACAACGCGCTTGTGTAGGAGCTGCCGCAGGCTGCGATCTTTTGACTTTGCTCTTGAAGATCAAAAGATCGCAGCCTGCGGCAGCTCCTACAGAGGACGGTAAATTGCAGGCAAAAAAAAGGGGAGCACATGCCCCCCCGAGGTTTAAAGCGTTGGATCGCGGCAGTTATCTCAGCCTTCGATCTCGATCAGGATTTCGCCAGGATTCACTCGGTCACCCTTGGCAACGTGAATGGCCGTGACCTTGCCGGCAATCGCCGCCTGGACTTCGGTTTCCATCTTCATCGCTTCGGTGATCAGCACCGCCTGGCCGGCCTTGACGGTGTCGCCCTCCTTGACCAGCACATCGACGATGTTGCCCGGCATGGTGGTGCTGACGTGGCCCGGCGCAGACGCCTGTTTACGCTTGCTGCTGCCACCGCTAACGAACTCGTTGAGCGGTTCGAACACCACTTCTTCCGGCATGCCGTCGATGGACAGGTAGAAGTGACGCTTGCCTTCGGCCTTCACGCCAACCCCGGTGATGTCGACGCGGTAGGTTTCGCCGTGGACGTCGATGACGAACTCGGTCGGTACGCCTTCGCCACCCGCTGAGGCGACCTTGCCGGCTTCAGGAATCGGCAACAGCACTTCCGGGGTCAGGGTGCCGGCGGCACGCTCTTCGAGGAACTTGCGCCCGATGTCCGGGAACATGGCGAAAGTCAGCACGTCTTCTTCGGACTTGGCCAGTGCGCCGATGTCGGCACGCAGCTTGGTCATTTCCGGCTTGAGCAGATCGGCCGGACGTACGTCGATCACCTCTTCGCTGCCGATGGCCTGACGACGCAACTTCTCGTTGACCACGCCCGGCGCCTTGCCGTAGCCGCCTTGCAGGTACAGCTTCACTTCGTTGGTGATGGTCTTGTAGCGCTCGCCGGCCAGCACGTTGAAGAACGCCTGGGTGCCGACGATCTGCGAAGTCGGGGTCACCAGTGGCGGGAAACCAAGGTCTTCACGCACCCGCGGGATTTCCGCCAGGACTTCGCCCATGCGGTTCAGCGCGCCCTGCTCTTTCAACTGGTTGGCGAGGTTGGAGATCATCCCGCCCGGCACCTGGTTGACTTGCACGCGGGTATCGACGGCGGTGAACTCGCTTTCGAACTGGTGGTACTTCTTGCGCACGGCGTAGAAGTACAGACCGATTTCCTGCAGCAGTTCCAGGTTCAGACCGGTGTCGTATTCGGTGCCTTTAAGCGCTGCAACCATCGACTCGGTGCCCGGATGGCTGGTGCCCGAGGCGAAGCTGGAGATCGCGGTGTCGATGTGGTCGGCACCGTTTTCAATGGCTTTCAATTGGCACATCGCCGCCAGACCCGCCGTGTCGTGCGAGTGGATGAACACCGGCAGCGACTGCTCGGCTTTCAACGCACGGACCAGTTCACCGGTGGCGTATGGGGTCAGCAGACCGGCCATGTCCTTGATCGCGACCGAGTCGCAGCCCATGGCTTCCATCTGCTTGGCTTGCGCCACAAACGCGTCGATGGTGTGCACCGGGCTGGTGGTGTAGGCGATGGTGCCCTGGGCGTGTTTGCCCGCAGCCTTCACCGCTTCGATGGCTACGCGCAGGTTACGCACGTCGTTCATCGCGTCGAAGATGCGGAACACATCGATGCCGTTGACCGCGGCCTTGGCAACGAAGGCTTTGACCACGTCATCGCTGTAGTGGCGGTAGCCCAGCAGGTTCTGCCCGCGCAGGAGCATTTGCAGACGGGTGTTAGGCAGCGCGGCGCGCAGTTGGCGCAGGCGTTCCCACGGGTCTTCTTTGAGGAAACGTACGCAGGCGTCGAACGTCGCGCCGCCCCAGCACTCCAGCGACCAGTAGCCGACTTTGTCGAGCTTGTCGCAGATCGGCAGCATGTCTTCAGTGCGCATGCGGGTGGCGAGCAGCGATTGGTGGGCGTCGCGCAGGATGGTGTCGGTTACGAAAATTTTCTTGGTCATTGTTGTATTCCTCACAGGCCTGCGTGGGCGGCGATGGCGGCGGCGATGGCCAGGGCCAGCTCTTCGGGTTTGCGCTTGATCGAGTAGTTGGTCAGTTCCGGGTGGCTTTCAACGAAGCTGGTATTGAACTGGCCGCTACGGAATTCCGGATTGCGCAGGATTTCCTGGTAGTACGCGGCGGTGGTTTTCACGCCTTGCAGACGCATGTCGTCGAGGGCGCGCAGGCCCCGGTCCATCGCCTCTTCCCAGGTCAACGCCCAGACCACCAGTTTCAGGCACATCGAATCGTAGAACGGCGGAATGGTGTACCCGGTGTAGATCGCCGTGTCGGTGCGCACGCCCGGACCGCCGGGGGCGTAGTAGCGGGTGATCTTGCCGAAGCTTGGCAGGAAGTTGTTTTTCGGGTCTTCGGCGTTGATGCGGAACTGCAACGCGAAACCACGGTGCTGGATGTCTTCCTGCTTAACCGACAGCGGCAGGCCGGAGGCGATGCGGATCTGCTCACGAACGATGTCGATCCCGGTGATTTCTTCGGTGATGGTGTGCTCCACCTGCACTCGGGTGTTCATCTCCATGAAATACACCTCGCCCTCGGCGAGCAGGAACTCCACGGTGCCGGCGTTCTCGTAACCCACGGCCTTGGCTGCGCGCACCGACAGGTCGCCGATGTAGGCGCGCTGTTCCGGGGTCAGTTGCGGGCTAGGGGCGATCTCGATCAGCTTCTGGTTGCGGCGCTGGATCGAGCAGTCACGCTCGAACAGGTGCACCACGTTGCCGAAGCTGTCGCCGAGGATCTGCGCTTCGATGTGCTTGGGATTGACGATACATTTTTCCAGGAACACTTCCGCCGAACCGAACGCCTTGGTCGCTTCGGAAATCACCCGAGGGAAGTTCTGTTCGAGTTCTTCGCGGCTGTTGCAGCGACGAATGCCGCGCCCGCCACCACCGGAGGTGGCCTTGAGCATCACCGGATAACCGATGCGGTCACCCTCGGTCAGGGCTTCTTCGATACCCGACACGTTGCCTTCAGTGCCCGGGGTGACCGGCACACCGGCCTTGATCATGCTGCGGCGGGCTTCGGTCTTGTCGCCCATGCGGCGAATGACTTCTGCCGACGGGCCGATGAATTTGATTCCGCGTTCGGCGCAGATGTCTGCCAACTCGGCATTTTCCGAGAGAAAGCCGTAACCGGGGTGCAATGCATCGCAACCGGTTTCCACCGCCAGATTCACCAGCTTGCGCGGGTTGAGGTAACCGGCCAGTGGCTCGGCACCGATGCTGTGGGCTTCGTCCGCACGCTTCACATGCAAGGCATGGCGGTCGGCGTCGGAAAAAATCGCTACCGAGCGAATGCCCATCTCGGCGCAGGCCCGCACGATTCGTACGGCAATCTCACCACGGTTGGCGATCAGGATCTTTTTTATCACTTGGAAATTCCCTTGAGCCGGTGGCACCACGACCTGCTAGACCCAGGTCGACGCGTGACCAAATGTTTCAATCTGGTCGCGACCCCACACTAGCCCTCGCAAGGGATTAACAAAAATGAATAAAAATTGGGTCAGGCATAAGCAAAGACTTATAGTTAAACCACCAGCCTGCCGTCAGAGCCCATAAAAAATGCGTAAGTCCTTGATGCGTATGACATTACGCCAATTGCAAATCTTCAACGAAGTGTGTGATTTACGTTCCTACAGCCGCGCCGCCGATGAAATGTCTCTCACACAACCGGCCGTCAGCCTACAGATTCGTCAGCTTGAAGAGCTGATCGGCCAGCCATTATTCGATTATGTCGGCAAAAAACTCTACATGACCGAGGCTGCCGAGGCCCTGCAGCGTGCCAGCAGGGACATCTTCGGGCGCCTGGAAAACCTCGATATGCAGCTCTCGGACATGCAGGGCTCGCTGCAGGGCCAGCTGAAACTGGCAGTGGAATCCAGCGCCAAATACTTCGTGCCGCACCTGTTCGCCGCCTTCAAGCGCCAGCACCCGGAAGTGAACCTGCAACTGACCGTGGTCAACCGCGGCCAGGTGATTCGTCGTCTTTCGGACAACCGCGACGACCTGGTGATCATGTCGATGGTGCCGCAGGACATGGGCCTGGAATTTCTGCCGTTTCTCAACAACCCGATCGTCGCTGTGGCGCGCCCGGATCATCCGTTGGCGCACATGGGGCCGCTGCGTTTGCAGGATCTCGAGCCTTACACGTTGCTGATCCGTGAACCCGGCTCCGGGACGCGACTGGCCTGCGAGGAATACTTCAAAGAGAAACGCGTGCACTTCACCCAGACTCAGGAAGTGGCCTCGGCCGAAGCCCAGCGCGAATGCGTGGTGGCGGGTCTGGGCCTGGCGCTGTTGACGCGCCACGCCCTGAACCTGGAGCTGGCAACCGGCGGCCTGGTCGAGCTGCCGGTCGAAGAGTTGCCGCTGTTTCGCAGCTGGTGCCTGGTGCAAGCCAAGGCCAAACGGCTGTCACCGGTGGCGCACGCCTTCCTGGCGTTTATCCGCAGCGAACGCGTGCAGATCAGCGCGCTGGTTGAGCGCTTCGACGGGAAGCTGCCGGTGCTGCCTGCCAGTAGTTGAGTTCGATGTCCTCGGGAAAATCGTTGATTTCGCTCTGAAGCTGACGGAGTTCGAAACGATCTTCGATGGCGCGACGGAATTCCATGCGACGTTGGTCTTCCTGTTGACGGCGGGTTTTCGCGGCGCTGTTGCGTTCTTCGTAGGGCTGAGCCATTTCGAGTCTCCCAAGGCGAGTACGGGAGTTTCACGATAGGCGTGGGGGATGACGGTTTGGCTGCGCGGGGATGACAGTGCGATGAAAGTTTGCCGATTGCGTTTCATTGTGGCGAGGGAGCTTGCTCCCGCTGGACTGCGAAGCAGGCCCGGCCTTTCAGGGCCGCTGCGCGCCCCATCGGGAGCAAGCTCCCTCGCCACAAAAGCAGGCTTCAGTCATCCAGCGCTTTTGCAGCTTTCGGGGACAGCCGCAAGCTGCGCAGACTGCGCTTCACGCTCTTCAGGTGATTGACCAGGCTCGGCCCGCGCGCCATGGCCACGCCCATGGCCAGCACGTCGATCACCACCAGATGGGCGATGCGCGAGGTCAGCGGCGTATAGATTTCGGTGTCTTCATGCACATCGATCGCCAGGTTGACGGTCGACAGCTCAGCCAGCGGTGTCTGGCTCGGGCACAGGGTGATCAACGATGCGCCGCTCTCGCGAACCAGGTTGGCGGTGATCAGCAGATCCTTGGAGCGCCCGGACTGGGAAATGCAGATCGCCACGTCAGTCGGCTTCAGCGTCACCGCCGACATCGCCTGCATGTGCGGGTCGGAATACGCCGCCGCCGTCAGCAGCAAACGGAAGAACTTGTGCTGCGCATCCGCCGCCACCGCGCCCGACGCACCAAAGCCGTAGAACTCGACACGCTGCGCCTGAGACATCAGCGTCACCGCGCGCTGCAATTCCACCGGATCGAGCTTCTCGCGAACCTCCATCAAGGTGTGCAACGTGGTGTCGAAAATTTTCAGACTGTAGTCGGCGACCGAGTCGTCTTCATGGATCGCGAACTGACCGAAACTGGCACCGGCGGCCAGGCTTTGCGCCAGTTTGAGCTTGAGATCCTGAAACCCGGAGCAGCCGATGGCCCGGCAGAAACGCACGATGGTCGGCTCGCTGATGCCGACGCTGTGAGCCAGGTCGGCCATGGAACTGTGCATCACGGCCGCAGGGTCAAGCAGCACGTGGTCGGCGACCTTGAGCTCCGACTTGCGTAACAGGTGACGTGACTGGGCGATGTGTTGCAGCAGATTCAAGGGGCTGGACTCTTCTTATGGGCAAGGATGTAGCACGCTTGTAGTTATACTACATGAATTGGCTTTTTGCCTGCTCAATGCGTAACTCCATGTCCCCGTATCAGGCGCGATGGACTGCATGTAGCCCTTAAAACGAATTTCCCTGTTCGCGCAAAAGCCCGGCCAGACGGTCGGCCTCCACTGGACGACTGATCAGATACCCCTGCACCTCGTCGCAGCGTTCAGCACGTAAAAACTCCAGCTGCTCCTGCCGCTCGACACCTTCGGCGACCACTTTCAACGACAGCCCATGGGCCATGGCGATGATCGCCCGAGTGATCGCCGCATCCTCGCTGCCCTGCCCCAGTCCGCGAATGAATGCCTGATCGATCTTCACGTAATCCACCGGAATCCGCTTGAGATAACTCAGCGACGAATAGCCGGTGCCGAAGTCATCGATTGCCAGCTTCACCCCCAGATCGCGCAACTGCTGGAAGGTCGCGATGATGTGTTCGACACTGTCGAGCAACTGGCTCTCGGTGAGTTCCAGTTCGAGGTAGTGCGGCGCCAGCCCGGTTTCCTCCAGCACCTGGCGCACCAGACTGACCAGTTTGCCCTGACGCAGTTGATGCACCGACAGGTTCACCGATACCCGAATCGGCTCCAGCCCCTGGCGCTGCCATTCGCACGCCTGCCAGCAGGCCTGGCGCAGCACAAATTCGCCGATCGGGCCGATCAGTCCGGTTTCCTCGGCCAGACCGATGAAGTCCCCCGGCGGCACCCGGCCCATGCTTGGGTGATCCCAGCGCACCAGCGCTTCCGCCGCATTCAGGCGCCCGGTCTGCAGGCACAGCTTCGGCTGGTAGAACACCTTGAGCTGCTTGTCTTCGATGGCTTTGCGCAACTGGTTCTCCAGTTGCAGACGCTCAAGGGTGCTGGCCTGCAGGCTGTCGGTGTAGAACTGGAAATTGTTGCCGCCCAGATGCTTGGCGTGTTGCATGGCCATGTTCGATTGACTGACCAGCGCGGAAATCTCCCGGGCGTTGTCCGGCAGCATGCTGATGCCCATCGAGGCACTGACCACCAGCTCATGCCCTTCGATCGTCAACGGCAGACGCAGCTTGCTCGACAGACGCGTGGCGACCCGCGCCAGGCTCGACAGGTTGCCGTAGGCATCGAACAGCACGGCAAATTCGTCGCCGGAGAGCCGCGCGATGGTGTCGGCCTCCGGCAACGCATTGACCAGCCGTCGAGCCATTTTCTGCAATAGCTGATCCGCCACCTCGTGACCGAGGCTGTCGTTGAGCAGCTTGAAGCGATCCAGATTGATGTGCAGCAGCGCCAGACTGCGGCGCCCGCCCTGACGCACGCGCTGATGGGCTTCGTGCAGGCGTTCGCGGAACAGCGAGCGGTTGGCCAGCCCGGTCAGTTCATCGTAGTGCGTCAGGAAGCGCATGCGCTCTTCGGATTCGCGCCGCGCCGAAAGATCGGCGAAGAAGCCGACGATATGGCTGACGTTTCCCCGACTGTCGCGCACCGCGTTGAGTTGCAGCCACTGCGGATACAGCTCGCCGTTCTTGCGGGTTTCCACCAGTTCGCCCTGCCAGCTGCCGTGCTGCTCCAGTGCGTGACGGATCGAGACGTAATGCCGCCGCGCATCACGACTGCACGGCAGCTCGACGACATTGCGCCCGAGCATGTCGTCGATGTCATAACCGGTGACACGACTGAACGCCTGATTGATCGCGATCAGCGCGTAGTTCGGATCGAGAATGACGATGCCTTCGCTGGCCGCTTCGAACACCGTGGCCGCCAGTCGCTGCTGTTCTTCAAGACTTTTGCTCGCGCTGATGTCGCGCCGGGTACCGACCATGCGGATCACCCGCCCACTGTCACTGCGCTCCACGGCGCGACCGCGGTCCTCGATCCACACCCAATGGCCGTCGCCGTGGCGCACGCGGTATTCGATCTGATAGTCCTCGGTGCGCCCTTTCAGGTGTTCGATCAGCGCCTGCTTGAGCGACGGCACGTCCTCGGGGTGCAGACGGGGCTTGAGGTCGCGCAGGAGCGCCGTGACGTACTCCGGCGCGAGGCCGAACAGTTCCTGGATCTGCGTGTGATGGACTTCGTCGGTTTGCAGGTTCCAGTCCCACAACCCCAGCTCACTGGCCTTTAACGCCAAGGCCAGACGGGCTTCGCTTTTGATGAGTGCCTGGCTGGCCACATCCAGTTCACGGCTGCGCAGGGCCACGCGATCTTCCAGTTCGACCTGAGCCTCGCGCAACTGGCCCTCGGCGCAGCGCCGCTGTTCGATCTCTTTGCCCAGTTCCTGATTGAGCTGTTCGCTGCGACTCTGTGCCCGCTGCAAGTGTTCGATGAGGTGTTGGTTCTGAAAGCGCCGCAGCAGGCCGCGATCAATCAGCCGATTGACTTGCCACGCCACTACGCTGAGCGAGCCCAGCAGGATCAGCCCGAGCCAGCCCCAACCGCGCGCCAGTTCATCACCACCCCAGAACAGGTAACCGATCGCCGGCAGCAGGCACGGCAAGGCGAAGGAAAGAAACGCCGGCAGACTGACCGCGTAGGCAACACTGGCCGACAATGTCGCAGCACCGATCAGGCCGAAGACCCAGGCCTGTTGCATGAAATTGTCGGCGGGCACCAATGCAATACCGGCCCCGGCGAGCGTCAGGCCGGTCATGGTCGAACCGAGCAGGAACATGCGGAACCAGATCGGCTGAGCCTGACGATCGGGAATCGCCGAATCGAAGGCCGCGACCTGAATCACCCGCAGCGCCACCAGCGACAGCAGCCAGACCAGCCAGATGCTGACCACGAAATAGCGCTGTGGGCTCCAGAGCAAACCGGCGCAGACCAGACCATTGATCAACATGAAGAGTGTGGGCAGCAATGAGCCCTGATAAAGCAGACGCGTGCGTTCGACCGCCATCTCGGTGGCGTAGTGTTTGCGGATAACCCGGGGTTCCACAGAGGGGCCCGACAGTTCGGAGCTGAGGGTCATGGGCAACGTTCTTGTTCTTATTAGGACGGGCATGCGCCCGAAATGTGCACGGAGCATACACAAGCCGATCCAGTTGCCAAACTGCTCCAGATCATAATTTCAGCGAAACTTTTCGCCCCCGCAGCGCCGACAAAACCCGCAGAGCGAGGCGGGCCGAAGCCTGTAGCCAGTGACCGACCGGTCGTCATTGGCGGCACTTTCATCGGCTAATGCAAAGCTCGGTTTGCCCGGGCCTGCGGCGCACCCTAGAATGCCCCGATGCGCGATGATCTCTCCCTTCTGCTGAACTCCCTCAACGATGCCCAACGCCAGGCCGTAGCAGCCCCCGTTGGCCGTCAGTTGGTCCTGGCCGGTGCCGGCTCCGGTAAAACCCGAGTGCTGGTGCACCGTATCGCCTGGTTGATCCAGGTCGAAAACGCCTCGCCCCACTCCATTCTGTCGGTGACCTTCACCAACAAGGCCGCTGCCGAGATGCGTCATCGCATCGAGCAGTTGCTGGGTATCAACCCGGCCGGCATGTGGGTCGGCACCTTCCACGGCCTGGCGCACCGCTTGCTGCGGGCGCACTGGCAGGAAGCGGGCTTGAGCCAGACTTTCCAGATTCTCGACAGCGACGACCAGCAGCGGCTGGTCAAGCGGGTGATCCGCGAGCTGGGGCTGGACGAACAGCGCTGGCCGGCCCGTCAGGCCCAGTGGTTCATCAACGGGCAGAAAGACGAAGGTCTGCGTCCGCAACACATTCAGGCCAGCGGCGACTTGTACCTGGCGACCATGCGCGGCATCTATGAGGCCTACGAGGCTGCCTGCCAGCGCGCCGGCGTGATCGACTTCTCCGAACTGCTGCTGCGCGCGCTCGACCTGTGGCGCGACCATCCGGGCCTGCTGGCGCACTATCAGAAGCGCTTCCGCCATATCCTCGTCGACGAATTCCAGGACACCAACGCCGTGCAGTACGCCTGGTTGCGTCTGCTCGGCAAGGGCGGCGACAGCCTGATGGTGGTCGGCGACGACGACCAGTCGATCTACGGCTGGCGTGGGGCGAAAATCGAGAACATCCATCAGTACTCCTCAGACTTCCCGGACTCGGTGACCATTCGTCTGGAGCAGAACTACCGCTCCACCGCCGGCATCCTCAAGGCCGCCAACGCCCTGATCGCCAACAACACCGGGCGTCTCGGCAAAGAGCTGTGGACCGACGGCGGCGACGGCGAAGCGATCAACCTGTACGCCGCGTTCAACGAACACGACGAAGCGCGCTACGTTGTCGAAACCATCGAAAGCGCGCTGAAAACCGGCCTGGCCCGCAGCGATATCGCAATTCTCTACCGCTCCAACGCCCAATCGCGCGTTTTGGAAGAAGCCTTGCTGCGCGAGCGCATTCCGTACCGCATCTATGGCGGCCAGCGCTTCTTCGAACGCGCGGAAATCAAAAACGCCATGGCCTACCTGCGTTTGCTCGAAGGCCGTGGCAACGATGCCGCACTGGAGCGGGTGATCAACGTCCCGGCCCGTGGTATTGGCGAGAAAACCGTCGAAGCGATCCGCGACCATGCACGCCACAGCGATGTGTCGATGTGGGAAGCGATGCGCCAACTGGTCGCCAATAAAGGCCTGACCGGTCGTGCTGCCGGCGCCTTGGGTGCGTTTATCGAGCTGATCGAGAACCTTGCCGCCAAGTGCATGGAGATGCCGCTGCATCTGATGACCCAGACCGTCATCGAGCAATCGGGGCTGATCGCCTATCACGAAGCGGAAAAAGGCGAGAAAGGCCAGGCCCGGGTAGAAAACCTTGAGGAGCTGGTCAGCGCCGCGCGCAACTTCGAGAACACCGAAGAAGACGAAGAGCTGACGCCGCTGGCGGCGTTCCTCGGCCACGCTTCGCTGGAAGCCGGCGACACTCAGGCCGACGAACACGAAGACAGCATTCAATTGATGACCCTGCACAGCGCCAAGGGCCTGGAATTCCCTTACGTGTTCCTGGTGGGCATGGAAGAAGGTCTGTTCCCGCACAAGATGAGCCTGGAAGAACCGGGTCGCCTTGAAGAAGAACGTCGTCTGGCCTACGTCGGCATCACCCGGGCCATGCAGAACCTGGTGATGACCTATGCTGAAACCCGACGCCTGTACGGCAGCGAAACCTACAACAAGGTCTCGCGTTTCGTCCGTGAAGTGCCGAAGGGTCTGATTCAGGAAGTACGCCTGTCGAACAGCGTCAGCCGACCGTTCGGCGGCAACCAGTCGATGAGCGGCAGCAACCTGTTCAGCGGCAGCGAGATTCCGGAAACCGGCTTCAGCCTGGGTCAGGCGGTGCGTCACTCGATCTTCGGCGACGGCGTGATCCTCAACTTCGAAGGCGCCGGCGCGCAGGCGCGGGTGCAGGTGAACTTCAGCGAAGGCAGCAAGTGGCTGATGCTGGGGTACGCCAAGCTGGAAGCCATTTAACGCCTCGCTCGATTGCTTCTGTAGGAGTGAGCCTGCTCGCGATAGCGATTTGTCATTCAATATCTTTGTTGTCTGACACGCCCTCATCGCGAGCAGGCTCACTCCTACAAGGCTTTGTGTCGGCTGGTTGATCAAAGGACATTTCCATGGGCTCAGGCTTCTTTTCTTCCTGGACATTCTGGGCCCTGCTCTCGGCGACTTTCGCCGCGCTGACGGCGATCTTCGCCAAGATCGGCATCGAAAACGTCAATTCCGACTTCGCCACCCTGCTGCGCACCATCGTGGTCCTGGTCAGTCTGGCCTTGATTTTGTACGCGACGGGCCAATATCAGTCATTGGGATCGATTTCCGCCAAGAGCTATCTGTTCCTGCTGTTGTCCGGTCTGGGTACCGGCGCGTCGTGGCTGTGCTACTTCCGCGCGCTGAAAGTCGGCCCGGCCTCGCTGGTTGCACCAGTGGACAAACTCAGCGTGGTACTGGTGGCGGTGCTCGGCGTGATCCTGCTGGGCGAGAAACTCGACTTGCGCCAATGGGGCGGCATCGGCCTGATCACCGCCGGTGTGGTGCTGCTGGCGTTGCGTCGATAAGCAAGTTTCCCGCTGAACCTATCCCATTTTCCTACAGACAAAAGTACATGGCCTTATTGCTTCGACGGAGCTGAACATAACCTGTCAGGCAAAAGCCCGAAACACTCTCTCGCTAGCCAGTAACACTTCAGCTGTGCAACATGGCGCGCGTGTCTCCACAAACGGGAATTCCCTTTATGAAACGTTTTCTTAGCATCGCCATGGCGTTGTGCATCGGCCTGACGATGAGCCTCGACGCCAACGCCAAGCGCTTTGGTGGTGGCAAAAGCGCCGGCGCTGCGCCGACGCACCAGACCAGCCAGATGGCTCCTTCTTCCCCAGGCATGGGCGGCGCAGCAGCGACCGCTGGTGCTGCCGGCGCTGCCGGTGCCGCTGCCAAGGCTGGCGGCGCTTCGAAATGGCTCGGCCCTCTGGCCGGTATCGCCGCCGGTGGCCTGCTCGCTTCCATGTTCATGGGCGGCGGCTTCCAGGGCATGCAGATCTTCGACATCCTGATCATGGCCGTGATCGCGTTCGTGATCTTCCGCTTCATCGCCGCTCGTCGACGCAAGCAGCAGGAGCACCTGGCTCCGGCCGGCGCGCCGATGCAGCGTGAAGTATTCGAGCAGAAGCCTGCTGCCATGGGTTCGATCTTCGGTGGTTCGGCCGCGCCGGTTGCCGCTCGTCCGGTGATCAACGCACCGGCCTGGTTCAACGAGCAGAACTTCCTTGCCGCCGCGCGCAGCCACTTCCAGGCGCTGCAGCAGCACTGGGACGCCAACGAAATGGACAAGATTGCTGAGTTCGTGACCCCGCAAATGCTCGACTTCCTCAAGCGTGAGCGTGCGGATCTGGGCGACGGCTTCCAGTCGACTTACATCGAAAACCTGCAGGTTCAACTGGACGGCGTGGATGATCGCGCCGACAAGACCATCGCCACCCTGACCTTCAGCGGTGTGTCGAAGACCTCGCGTTTCGACCAGGGCGAAGTGTTCAGCGAAAGCTGGAACATGGAACGTCCACAGGGCGAAAACCAGCCTTGGCTGGTGGCCGGTATCCGCCAGAACGGCTGATCCCCATCGCGTTACGCATGTGGTAATAAAAACCCCGGCCTCGGCCGGGGTTTTCTATTTCACGGTTGCATCTATAGCGAGCTACTGTATAAACCGGCCCATATAAACCGCGCCATTCAAGCAAGAGGATCCCGGACGTGGAAGAAATCATCGAACAACTGCGCGAAGCCAACGAACCCGTACCGGTTCCCCTGGAATTGCCCGACGAAGACCAATTGGTAGAAATCGAAGAAGAACTCTTCATCAACATCCCATTCGTCTTCAAAGAGTTTCTGCTGACCGTCAGTGACGTGGTGTACGGCAGCCTCGAGCCGGTGACCGTCACCGACCCGCAATCGCACACCTATCTGCCGGACGTGGCGGCCAACGCCTGGGACATCGGCGTACCGCGCGACCTGATCCCGATCTGCCAGGACGGCGACAACTACTACTGCGTCGAAGAAGACGGCACCGTGGTGCTGTGGTCCGGCGAAGAAGAGCTGATCACCGAAGAATCCTGGGAATCGGTGTGGCACTGGGCGCGGGACGTCTGGCTGGAGAGCTGATTAGCCGGATGCCCGGGCCGGTCAGTGCCCCGACGACTCCTTGTGGTTGTCGAGGGTTTCCAGCAGGGCCACCTGCATCCGCGTGTGCACGCGGATGAACCAGCGCCAGAGCAGCGCCGCCACGGCGGCCGCGACCACGGCGACCAGCACCAGCAACTTGTTGGTCGGCAGGATACTGGCCGACAAGGCTGCCAACAGCAGGAAAATCACCAGCAGCGAGAGGATCGGGATCACTTCGGAGATCACCCGACGCACTCGCTGCGTGTGACGCCCGGCCATCTCCGGCTTCACGCCCATTTCCGCCAGCAGCATCGACAGCGCCTTGAGTTTGCGATACGCCGCGATCAGGAATGGCAGTGACAGCAGCAGCGCCCCGCCCCAGATCAACGCCTTCTGCCAGCTCGGATCACCGATCCAGTCCTGCATCCACACCGACAGCCGTCCGGCAAAGAACGCGCCGCTGAAGAAGATCGCGATCACCAGCGCCAGATTGACCCCGACCTGCAACAGGATCCGCCGGATCATCGCCGCCAGCATCGCGCCCTCGCCTTGCGGCTGAATGCTGCGCAGCCATTCGCCATACATGCCGAACACCCGGCCCAACCGCTTGGGCACCGCCGCCGAGAGCTTGATCGACAACGGGTCGGCCGCGCGAATCAGGTACGGCGTCAGCAGCGTGGTGATCACCGACACCGCCACCGCGACGGGATACAGAAAGTTGCTGGTGACCTGCAGCGTCATCCCGAGCGCGGCGATGATGAAGGAAAATTCGCCAATCTGTGAGAGCCCCATCCCCACACGCAGTGAGGTTCGTCCGTCATTGCCGGCGATAAACGCCCCGAGGCCGCAGGACAACATCTTGCCGAGCACCACCGCCACGGTAATGACTGCAATCGGCCACGCGTATTGCAGCAGGATCATAGGATCGAGCATCAGGCCGATGGCGACGAAGAAGATTGCACTGAACAGGTCGCGAACCGGCTCGATCAGCCGTTCGATCTTCAGCAGCTGCCGCGACTCGGCCATGATCGCGCCGATCAGGAAGGCGCCGAGCACCATGCTGTATTCGAGCTTGACCACCAGCAGGCAGAAACCGAAACACAGACCAAGCACGGTGATCAGCAGCATCTCGTTGCTTTCGAATTTGGCGACATAAGCCAACAGACGCGGCACCAGCAGAATGCCCACCACCAGTGCAACGATCATGAACAGCGACAGCTTGCCGACCGTGGAGAACACTTCGCCGGAGCTGACCGTGCCGCTGACCGCGATACTCGACAGCAAGGCGATGATGCCGATGCCGAGGATGTCCTCGACGATCAGTACGCCGAAGATCAGCTGCGCAAAGCGCTCGTTCTTCATCTTCAGGTCGTTCAGCGCCTTGACGATGATGGTGGTCGAGGAGATGGCGAGGATCGCGCCGAGGAACAGCGAGTCCATGGTGTTCCAGTCGAACCAGCGACCGATCTCGTAGCCGATCCAGATCATCAGGACGATTTCGAGAAACGCCGCGATAAACGCCGTGGCGCCAACCTTGAACAACTTGCGCAGGCTGAATTCCAGCCCGAGGCAGAACATCAGGAAAATCACCCCCAGCTCGGCGAGGGTCTTGATGGTTTCTTCGTCGTGGATCAGGCCAAACGGCGGCGTGTGCGGGCCGATGATGAAACCGGCGACGATGTAGCCGAGCACCACTGGTTGCTTGAAGCGGTGAAACAGCACGGTGACCACACCTGCGACCAACATGATCACTGCCAGGTCCTGAATAAAGCTGATGGCATGCATGGTGTGGGCTCCTTGTATGACGTGACCCGCCGTCAGACATCAGAAAGGTCTGAGCGAGCTGGGTAAAAATCCGCTTTTCGTGTGGGAATTGCCCTTGGGCAGGGCCTTTTGCAGGTTAACACCGCGACTTCCGGCTGGAAGGCGGTGCAATATAAGGAAACAGATCGGTCGCGGCGTGACGGCAGCCAGTCGTCTGGCGTCCCGATAACGGTGCTTTTGAAAAAGCCACCAGGCACCCGCAGAGGTGCGTCCAGCCATCCAGCCTTGATCCGTGAGAACGTTATGGAACCCGGAAACGCCCAACTGTCGATGACGGTATTGATGACCCCCGACATGGCCAACTTCTCTGGCAATGTCCACGGCGGTACCCTGCTCAAATACCTCGACGAAGTGGCCTACGCCTGCGCGAGCCGCTATGCCGGCCGCTACGTGGTAACGCTGTCGGTGGATCAGGTAATTTTCCGCGAGCCGATCCATGTCGGCGAACTGGTGACCTTCCTTGCGTCGGTCAACTACACCGGCAACACCTCGATGGAGGTCGGCATCAAAGTGGTGACCGAGAACATCCGCGAGCGCTCGGTACGCCACACCAATAGCTGCTTCTTCACCATGGTCGCGGTGGATGACCAGCGCAAACCTGCCGCTGTACCGCCACTGCAACCGCAGAACAGCGAAGACAAGCGTCGCTACATGCAGGCCCAGCAGCGCCGGCAGATTCGTCAGGAGCTGGAGAAGCGCTATCAGGAGATCAAGGGCGACGCCTGATCGATCCTTTGGAATGATGTTGCTTTATAAATAGCCGTTGCGAGCAAGCCCGCTCCCACCTTCAATCGCAGTCCTCCCATGAGAACGCGATCGAAGGTGGGAGCGGGCTTGCTCGCGAATGGGTGTAACGCGGTCTTACAGACTGATCGCGGTAGCCTCGAACTTCACCCGCGGATGCGCGATCCGGTCCTGCGCCCGCACCAGTTGCAGCTCGTAACTGGCACACGCCTGGGTTTCCAGCAGCACTTCATGCACCGCCGCTGCAGTGAATTCAAACGCCGCCACCAGACTGTCACCAAGCAGTACCCGTGCCAGGAACAAACCGGACGTCAGATCACCCACACCCACCGGTTGACGCGGAAACGCCAGCAGCGGACGGCGCAGGTGCCAGCTTTCGTCGGCGGTCACCAGCAACATCTCGAAACCGTCCGCCGGTTTGCCCGGATAATCCAGGTGTTTGACCAGCACCGCTTTCGGGCCGCGTGCCAGCAGTGCCCGGGCCATCCCCAGGCAATCGAACAAGGACTGCGGCTTGCGCCCGGAGAAGCTGTCCAGCTCCAGTTGGTTCGGGCACATGATGTCCGCCACCGCGGCCGCTTCTTCCAGCAGAAAATCGCTGACTTCGGTCGGCACACTGCAGCCTTTCTCCGGATGACCCATTACCGGGTCGCACAGGTACAACGCCTTCGGATTGACCGATTTTATGCGCTCGACACCACTGAGAATCGCCCGGCCCTGCGCCGCGCTGCCCAGATAACCGGAGAGCACGGCGTCGCAGTTGCCCAGCTCGCCAATGGCGGCAATGCCTTCGACCAGTTCGGGGATCTGGTGCGGCGACAGCACTTCACCGGCCCACTGCCCATACTGGGTGTGGTTGGAAAACTGCACGGTGTTGAGCGGCCAGACGTTCACCCCGACCCGCTGCATCGGAAAAACCGCGGCGCTGTTGCCGGCATGGCCGAAGACCACATGGGACTGAATGGCGAGCAGATGAGGCGTACGTTTCATTCGGGTTATTCCGTAAAACGATTGAAATTCAAGCCGCGCAGTATGCGACGAAACACAGCCTGTACGACAGACCGGCGACGCAGTTAAGCTGAGCTTATCTTTTGGAGTTTCCTGTTGATGCTGACCCTCGAAAACATCTTCGTGCTGATGCTGTTCGCCGCTGCCGGCGCATGGCTTTGGCACAACCACGGCTTGCGCGAGCGGGCGCTGGAGCGGGTCAAGCAGCATTGCATCAACGTTGGTGTCGAACTGCTGGACGGCAACGTCGCGTTGAAAAAAATCGGTTTGATCAAGGATGGCAGCGGCCGGCGGCGCCTGGCCCGGGTCTACAACTTCGAGTTCACCGTGACCGGCGAAACCCGGCACAACGGCACCATCACCCAGTTTGGCGCACACAGCGCGCAGATCGAACTGGCGCCCTACCCTGCACCGTTCGACGACACGCCACCCGTGGTCGAGGTCACCCGCCCACGGGCCGAAGTGATCGAGCTGAGCCAGTGGCGTCAGGATCACAACAAGTGGAAGCCTTGAGCTAATCCGCCTGAACCCGGCATTGCGCCAGGCCTGCCTGCAAATTATCGACATTTTGCGCATCGGCAAAGATCAGCTCGATACGTGAATCCCGGCGCCACTCACTGGGTTGCCAATTCAGTTCAGCGTTATCCAGGGCATTGGCTGAAACCCAACCCTGTGCGCTGTGGATAACCAGTTTCGCCCGTCGCCAGTCCAGGCTTTGCAGCCATTGGCTCAAGCGTTGCGTATCGAACGTTTGTCCCGGGTGCCAGCGCCAGCCGATGCTCCAACCGCCCTGCTGTGCCTGACTCAGGCAGATCGGCGATTGCGGATCGCTCCAGATCGCCGGAATCGACGCCAATCCCTGCGGCACGATGAGGTTATCCACACCTGCAATTGCTTGCGCCGCCACACCCGGCAACTCATGCAAGGGCAATTGCGCCTGCTGCGTCCAGATCAGTTTGACTGCCGGCAGACGCTCGGCGATGGTATGCCGAACAGCCTCATTCAGACTTTCTGCCTTGTTCAGTAACAGCAGACCGGCGTTGGCCAAAGCCTCCTGCTGTGCGGGCGGCAGCGCTTTCCCGGATGCCAGCGCCTGGGCATCCAGCACTGACACACAGGGCTGTACCGCCAGTACACCACGCCACGGCGCTTCGCTTAACTGCTTGAGCAACTGCGCCGGATGGCCCAGCCCGGACGGCTCAATGAACAGCCGATCCGGCCGGGCCTTGCGCAGCAAACGGCCGAGGCCGATTTGAAACGGCGCACCATTCACGCAACACAGACACCCTCCGGCGACTTCGCCCAGTGCGATACCATCGGCGTCGCGGGTCAGCAACGCGGCATCGAGGCCGATCTGGCCGAACTCATTGATCAGCACCGCCCAGCGCTCGCCTTCCGGCCGCTGGGCCATGAGCTGGCGAATCAGACTGGTCTTGCCGGCGCCCAAAGGGCCGGCGATGACATGGGTAGGAATGTTCTGCAACATGACTGGGAGTTTTCTGAGGGGATTGGGCATGCGTTGGATGGGATGGTCGTTGCTGTTGATGCTGCTGTCGAGCGAAGCCTGGGCCCAGGCCTGCGTGGTGCACAGCCAGGGTGAGCGACTTGACGTCAAAGTCTGCCAGCAAAACCGCAGTATTCCCGAGAAACTGTTCAGCGACGGCTTCTGCCAACCGACGCTGGCCGGGCAGAAAGTCGAGGTGCAGTACGTCGATCAATGCCCGAGCGGCGCGTTCGGCGTGTGCAGCAACGCGCAAGTCGCCAATATGCCCTATCGCCAGGATATCCACTATTACGGTGTCGCCTCCGACGCGGCGTATTTGCAGCCGTACTGCGAAGGCCAAAGCCAGGGCCAGTGGCTCAAGCCTTGAGCTGTCAGCCGAGCCAGTCGAGGGTCAGCAGCAGCCGTCGCTCACCCGGCGCCGGTTGCGGGGAGCGATGAATCAGGCCAAAGCCTTCATTGCCGAGCCACTTCTCGCCCTTCAATAGCGCCACATCACCCCGTTTGAGTTGCTGGATTTGGCTCATGCCGTGTGGCTCGGCGTTGGCCTGGCCCAGTTGCTCGCGATCCATCACGCCCTCCTTGAGCCACTGGCTGCCAATCCCCGCAAAGGTTGTGATCAAGCGCACCGGCACATGATCGACATGGAAACGTGGGCACATGGCTTTATCCAACACCCGCAGGCGCAAACCGATACGCCGTGCCCCCAGCAGACAGGCAAAGGCACTCACCAGCCATTGCAGGTCAGCGATGAAGGCTTCGTAGCCTTGCAGATCACGGAATCCGGCGGCCAATCCTTTTAGATCAGGATCGGCGTCTTCATCCGGCAGTTCGATGCACAGCGATTCCGCCAGAGGCTCGTTGAGCGACAGCAGCAATTCTGCAAAATCGGCGATGTGCAGCGGCAGTTGACGCTGCCAGACCGCAAGATTGACGTCGTCTTCGAGGATTCGCGTCAGCGTTTTCGGCGTCGCTCCCTGATGCTGATGGCGCGCCCGGTTTTGCTGCAACTTGAGCGCGAGCATCAGGCGGCCTCTTCGTGCCAAGGGCCGAACGGATCCGCCAGCCGGCGCCAACCGTCTACGCCAATGGCCATTTCTTCGTCAGTCAGCAGGCAGGCATCGAGCTCCGACTTGAGCTGTACGAAGTCGATGTTCTGGCCGATGAATACCAGCTCCTGACGACAATCTCCGACGCCCGGCGTCCAGTTTTCCATGATCGCTGCGGTACTTTCCTGATCCTGCGGCCATTGGTTTTTCGGCACGAAACGCCACCAGCGGCCTGCGAAACCATGGCGCATCAAACCGCCGGCCTGCGACCAACTGCCTGCGTCGGAGGGTTTGCTGGCGAGCCAGAAGAAGCCTTTGGAGCGCAGCAGTTTGCCGTTCGGCCATGGGCGATCGATGAAGTTGAAGAAACGCTGCGGATGGAACGGGCGGCGTGCGCGGTAGGCCGTCGAGGCGATGCCGTATTCCGTGGTTTCCGGCACATGCTCACCGCGCAATTCCTGCAACCAGCCCGGGGCCTGAGCGGCTTTCTCGAAGTCGAATCGGCCCGTGTTGAGGATTTTCTCCAGCGGCACCTCGCCCATCACCATTGCAATGATCTCCGCCTGGGCATTGAGGCGCTTGAGGATTGCCATCAGCTCTTCGCGCTCCTGGCGGCTGATGAGGTCGATTTTGCTGATCAGCAGTACGTCGGCGAACTCGATTTGTTCGATCAGCAGATCGGTGATCGAGCGTTCGTCTTCATTGCCCAGGGTCTCGCCTCGGGAAGCCAGACTCTCGGCGGCCTGATAGTCGAGGAGGAAATTCACGCCGTCGACTACAGTCACCATGGTGTCGAGGCGTGCGACGTCGGCGAGGCTCTGGCCCTGCTCGTCACGGAAGGTGAACGTTTCGGCGACCGGTAGCGGCTCGGAAATACCGGTGGATTCGATGAGCAGGTAATCGAATCGTCCTTCGCGGGCGAGCTTGCTGACTTCTTCGAGCAGGTCCTCGCGTAACGTACAGCAGATACAACCGTTACTCATCTCCACCAGTTTTTCTTCAGCACGGTTCAAGCTGACATCGCGCTGAACTTCGCTACCATCAATGTTGATCTCGCTCATATCGTTAACGATAACAGCAACGCGCAAGCCTTCTCGATTACGTAGTACGTAATTTAAAAGTGTACTTTTTCCGGCACCGAGAAAGCCCGAAAGAACGGTCACGGGAAGCGGAGATGACATTGGATAATCCTCATCAGATGGCGGCCGATGTGCACTTTGGCCTGGTTTGGCGTAGCGCACCGCGTTCTATGGCTTCAAAACAGCGATCTGGTAGAAGCAGACGCTTGAAATCGGCGAACTCAGACTCAATACAAATTAATGTTATAGTATAACAATATGAATAAGCCAGCCCCGCGCTTGCCCAAACCGATAAAGCGCAGGAAGCTGCACGCAATCTGCCCATTGGGAACCGAGATGAAAACTGCTTTGAAATACTCGCTGCTGAGTCTCGCGTTGCTGTCGGGGGCCGACGCCTGGGGGCAAATTCCCGCACTCGCCAACTGCACACGCAGCGCCAATCTGCTGGCCTGCATCGACGCGCAAGGCAATGCCTACAGCGTGAACACGGTGGGCAGCACAATTTATCTGCGGGGCTTTGAAAAGGACGGCAACCGCTACTGGGCGCAGACCAACAGCCGTTTCGGCCAACTGACTTTCTTTACTGGGATCGCCTCTGACGGGGAAGCCTGGGTGGGCTACACCCGTCGCGTCGGCTGGACGACGATCAATCGTTTTTCCAGCTCTGGCGGCAGTAGCGCGAAGTTCACCTGCAGCCGGATCACTGGCTGCTAAACCTGCGCGTTTTGCTGCTCCTGCTGCCAGGCGATATAGCTGTCGACGGGTGGATTCTTCTGAAAGTAACGCTGTAGCCCTTCGAACAAGCCATTCGCCACGGCTTGCTGATGCCGAGGCGTGATCAGTCGCTGACTGTCTCGGGCGTTGGAAATGAAGCCGGTTTCCACCAGAATCGACGGCACGTCCGGCGACTTCAACACGGCAAATCCGGCCTGTTCTACGCGCTTCTGATGCAGCGTGGTAATACCTGCCAGACTGCCGAGAACGGTGCTGCCGAGTTGCAGACTGGCGGCGATAGTGGCGTTCATCGACATATCGAGGATCACTCCGGCGAGCATCGGATCCTTGTCCTTGAGGTTGAGCAGACTGGTCGCACCGAGCAGATCCGCGCCATTCTCTCGTTGCGCCATGAAGCGCGCAGTCGCAGACGTCGCGCCACCCTCGGACAGGCAATACACAGACGCTCCCGACGCCGTCAGACGTGGCGCCGCATCGGCATGCACTGAGATAAACATGTCTGCCTTGTGCTGGCGCGCTATATCCACACGCTTGCGAAGTGGTACGAAGAAATCATCATTGCGCACCAGTTTCACGTCGAAGCCTTTCTCCCTCTTCAACCGTTTGGCGAGCAACTGGGCGATGGACAGCACCACATCTTTTTCCCGTTCACCTTTGGCACCAACCGCGCCCGGGTCTTTTCCGCCGTGCCCGGGGTCGACGACGACGATGATGTCGCGCTTGGGGTGAGTTTTATTCAAGGGTGTTTCACGTGGAACCATTGCCGCACTTGATGCCTGTTTGGCGTTCACCAGATCAAGCACCAAGCGGTGTCCTTGGCCATCTTCGGGCGCCAAAAGGAAGCTGTTCAACAGCGCTGGATGGTTCAGGTCGAGAACAATCCGTGTATCACCCTGACCAAAGTGACCTGATCGAATGGAGCGAATGGCGGTATCGGCAAGCACCAACTGGCTGAAATCACCGCTCAAACTCGCTCCTGAAAGGTCAATGATCAGGCGTTCTGGAGCGCTCAGGGAGAAAGTTTTGTAGCGCACCGGACCGCTCAAGTCGAACACCAATCGCAGCTTTTCATCCGAACGCCAGAGCCGCGCATTGCGAATCTGTGTAGCCGAGACACTGAAGGGGAAAGCCAGGGCCGTACTGGCCAGCAGCAGATTGAGCAGATGACGTCTGTGCATATGAAAGCCCGTTCATGAAAAAGCTAACGTGATTTGAATTGTTATAATGTAACATCCGATTCAATCAACACGATGGTTCCGAACATGAATTCGCTGACACTTCCGGATATAGCGACTCAAGTCGCTCGCCAGGCGTTACCGCTTGATTGGGTGGGCATGTGCGGTATCGCTCTGCCTGTTCTGTTGGAAGGCCAACGTCTGAGCGCAAAAGCAGATGCAGGCGTCAGTCTCGATGATGGCGAGGCGCGCGGTATTCACATGTCGCGGCTGTATCTGGCGCTGGCGGCGCTTGAACGGCACAACCTCTCTCCCGCCTTATTGCGCGAGGTACTCGATGATTTTCTGGTCAGCCACGAAGGTTTATCCAACAGCGCCTACCTGAACATCCATTGCGGAGTACTGCTGAAAAGGCCTGCGTTAGTCAGCCCTCTGGCCGGTTGGAAGAGCTATCCAGTGAGCATTTGTGCGAGCCTGAAAAGCAAAGTGTTCCACGTGGAACTGAAAATCGAAGTGCCTTACTCCTCAACTTGCCCCTGCTCAGCAGCGTTGGCGCGGCAGTTGATCCAGCAGCAATTCATCGATGATTTCGCCAACAAGCCACTGCAACATGCCGAAGTGTTGGCCTGGCTTGGATCGAGCCAAGGCATTGTCGCCACCCCGCACAGCCAACGCAGCACCGCGCAACTGCATATGCATCTCGACGAGTTCATCGACGAGCTACCTCTGAGCGTCATCATCAATGATGCCGAAGCGGCACTCGGCACCGCCGTACAAACCGCCGTGAAACGCGCCGACGAACAAGCCTTCGCTCTGGCCAATGGGCAAAACCTGATGTTCTGCGAAGACGCCGCGCGACGACTCAATCTGGCCCTGCGCCGCTCCCCCGGCGTCAGTGGTTTCCACCTGCGGGTGATCCACGCCGAAAGCCTGCACGCCCACGACGCTGTCGCCGAAAGCCACTGGCACCGAGAACTCGCATGATCCGTTGCCAAACCGTGACTTGGGGCGCACTCGGCCAACCACTGACTTCGCCACTGACGCTCTCGCTGGAACACGGCAGCCTCAGCGCCATCATCGGCGCCAACGGCTGCGGTAAAAGCAGCCTGCTGAAAGTCATCGCCGGATTGCAGAAGCCTTTATCGGGAAAAGTCGCACTGGGTGTTCCACGTCAGGGCGGCTTGGCGTTCCTGCCGCAACAGCAACACCTCGACCGACAGTTCCCCATCAGCCTCGAAGAACTAGTGGCCGCGGGTTTCTGGGGCCGCCGATTGTCGACGCAACTGCGCGCGCAAAGACTTGCCAGCGCACTGGAAAACTGGCACTTGAGCGGATTGGAAAAACGTCCGCTGATGGCCCTTTCCGGCGGTGAATTGCAACGCGCCCTGCTCGCCCGTTTGAGTCTGACCGACGCCCCGTTACTACTCCTCGACGAACCCCACGCTGCCCTCGATGAGCTGGGCCAGCAGTTACTCTGGCAACACCTCCACGCCTGGCATGCCGAAGGGCGAACACTGCTGGTGGTCTGCCACGACCTCGCCGCGGTGCGCCAACACATCCCGCAGACGTTGCTGATCAAAAATCGTCAGTGCGTGTTCGGCCCCAGTGTCGAACTGATCCGGCAAACACCCAACACGCAGGTGGCCTGATGCTCACCGTCAGCCATCTCTGGCAACCGTTCAACGAGTTCGTGTTCATGCGCCGCGCACTGCTCGGCGGTCTGGTACTGGCCTGCAGCACGGCTCCGCTTGGCGTGTTTCTGATCCTGCGGCGCATGAGCCTGATCGGTGACGCCGTCGCCCACGGCATCCTCCCCGGAGCGGCGCTGGGCTTCTGGTTCGCCGGTCTGAGTCTGCCGGCGCTGACACTCGGTGGCCTCGGCGCCGGCCTGGGCATGGCCGGTCTCGCCGCCTGGATCACCCGTCGCACCGGTCTGCGTGAAGACGCCAGCCTCGCCGCGATCTATCCGATCTCGCTCGCCAGCGGCGTGTTGATTCTCGGCATCGCCGGCAAGCGTCTCGACCTGTTGCACTTGCTGTTCGGCTCGGCACTCGCCGTCGACGGCCCGACCCTCAACGGCATGTTGTGGGTGTCGGGGCTGAGCCTGATCGCCATGACTCTGATCTACAAACCGCTGCTGCTGGACACCCTCGATCCGCTATTCCTGCAAACCGTCAGCCGTCTCGGTCCACTCGCCCACGGCGTGTTCCTGACCTTGGTGGTGCTCAATCTGGTGATCGGTTTCCAGGCCATCGGCGCCTTGATGGTGGTGGGTCTGATGATGCTGCCCGCCGCCGCTTCACGATTCTGGAGTCGGCGCCTGCCGAGCCTGATTGCCATCTCCGCGCTGATCGGCTGCCTCTCGGTGGGGTGCGGATTGTTGATCTCGTTCTACTACTCGCTGCCGAGCGGTCCGGCGATCGTGCTGGTCGCCGGCATCGGTTATCTGCTGTCCGTGGTGTTCGGACCGGTGCACGGTTTGCTGCGCCGCCCGCCTTTGCTCACATCCCCATGAGGTGTTTCCCGATGCGTGCTCTACTCGTGTTGTTCAGCCTGATGCTGTCGATGTCGTTGTCGGCGGCGGAAAAATTGCCGGTGGTCACCAGCTTCAGCATCCTTGCCGACATGGTTCATCAGGTGGGGGGCGAGCATATTCAGATCACCAACATGGTCGGCCCGGACGCCGATGCCCACACGTATGAACCGACCCCCGATGACGCCAAAGCGCTGCTCAAGGCCAGGCTGATCATCAAGAACGGCCTCGGTTTCGAACCATGGCTCGATCGCCTGGTCACCAGCACCGAGACCAAAGCCCCTGTCATCAGTGCCAGTCACGGCGTGATTCCACGCTCGCTGGATGAAGACGGCGAGAGCGTTCCCGACCCGCACGCCTGGCACAATCTGGCGAATACCGAGTTGTACATCGCCAACATCACCAAGGCGCTGATCGCCGCCGATCCGGCGAACAAGGCCGACTACCAACGCAACAGCCAGGCCTATCTGAAACAGATCTACGCCCTGCTCGCCGAAGCCAAGGCCAAGCTCGGTTCACTGCCGCCGGGCAACCGCAAGATCGTCACCAGCCACGATGCCTTCGGTTATCTCGGTCAGGCCTACGGCATCGACTTCATGGCGCCGCAAGGTCTGTCCACCAAGCGCGAGCCATCGGCCGCCGAAGTCGCCGCACTGATCACCCAGATTCGTCAGGCCAAGGTCAAAGCGGTGTTCATGGAAAACATCAAGGACGCGCGCCTGCTCAAGCAGATCGCCGATGAAAGCGGCGCGCATATCGGCGGTACGTTGTACTCCGATGCCCTCGCCGCCAGCGGCCCGGCCAGCAACTTTACCGGGCTGTTCGAATACAACCTCAACACCCTTTACGACGCACTGAGCCAGCCATGATCCGCAAGAATCCTTCAGGCGATCTGCCGCAAATTGCCGAGTCGGCCTACGTCGACAAAACCGCGATCATCTGCGGCAAGGTGATCATCGGCGAGAACGTTTTCGTCGGCCCCTACGCGGTGATCCGCGCCGACGAAGTGGATGCTTCGGGAGCGATGGAGCCGATCACCATCGGTGCCAATTCGAATATTCAGGACGGCGTGGTGATCCACTCCAAATCCGGCGCGGCAGTGACCATCGGCGAGTTCAGCTCGATCGCTCACCGCTCGATCGTGCACGGTCCGTGCGTGGTTGGCGACCGCGTGTTCATCGGCTTCAACAGTGTGTTGTTCAATTGCGTGGTCGGTAATGGCTGCGTGGTGCGGCACAACTCGGTGGTCGATGGCCGCGATTTGCCGGACGCGTTCTACCTGCCCTCCACCACCCGCATCGGCCCCAACACCGACCTCTCGCAGTTCCCGCCGGTGAGTGTCAGCGCCTCGGAGTTTTCCGAAGACGTGGCACGCACCAACGTCGATCTGGTGCGCGCTTACAAAGCCTTGCAGAACGAGTTCTGAACCATGAGCAGCGTGCTGATTCGCAACGCCAGACTGGTCAACGAAGGACGCGAGTTCGACGGCGATCTGTTGGTCAGCCATGGCCGCATCGTCAAGATTGCGCGCAGCATCGACGGTGAAACTGCGCGGGTGGAAATCGACGCCAACGGCCAATGGCTGTTGCCGGGGATGATCGATGACCAAGTGCATTTTCGCGAACCGGGGGCGCCGGACAAGGGCTGCATTCACACCGAGTCTCGAGCGGCGGTGGCGGGCGGCATCACCAGTTTCATGGACATGCCCAACACCCGACCGGCCACCCTCACCCTCGAAGCACTGGCGGATAAAAAGCGTCGGGCGGCGATCAACTCTGTGGCCAACTACGGCTTTCATTTCGGTGTGAGCCGGGACAACATCGACACCGTCGCCGCGCTCAACCCCTGCGAAGTGGCCGGGGTCAAAGTGTTCATGGGCGCGTCCACCGGAAACATGTTGGTGGACGATCCGAGGACTCTCGAGCGTTTATTTGCCGAAGTGCCGACGATTCTGCTGGCCCACTGTGAACACACGCCGAGCATCGAGGCCAACGCAGCCCGACTGCGTGCGCGCCTGGGTGAGCACCTGCCCGCCAATATCCATGCCTTGATTCGCGATGCCGAGGCTTGCTACCGCTCTTCTTCGCTGGCGGTGGAACTGGCCAGACGTCACGGCACTCGCCTGCACGTTTTGCACCTGACCACCGCCCGCGAGCTGGCGTTGTTCGAAGACAAACCACTCGCGCAAAAACACATCACTGCTGAAGTCTGCCTGCATCACCTGCTGTTCGATGAAAGCGACTATCCAGCCCTCGGCAACCTGATCAAATGCAACCCGGCGATCAAGACCCGAGCCGACCGCGATGCTTTGCGCGCGGCGCTGCTGAGCAATCGACTGGACGTGATCGGCAGCGATCACGCGCCACATACCTGGGCGGAAAAACAGCGCCCATATGCCGAGGCGCCGTCCGGTTTGCCGCTGGTGCAACACGCTTTGCCGGCGCTACTGGAGCTGGTGGCCGATGGCGTGCTGCCGATCACCACGCTGGTGGCGAAGACCAGCCATCGGGTGGCGGATCTGTTTGCGATTCCGGATCGAGGTTATTTGCGGGAGGGGTATTGGGCGGATCTGGTGCTGGTTGAGCCAGCGGCTCTGGAAGTGTCGCGGCAACCGATCCTGTCGCAGTGCGGGTGGACGCCGTTTGCTGACAAGACTTTCCGCTATCGGGTGAATACGACGTTGGTGTCGGGGCAGATTGCCTGGCGCGAGCAGCGTATCAACGAAGGATGTCAGGGGCTGGCGCTGCGATTCATGCGGTGACAACCAAGACGCCTTCGCGAGCAAGCCCGCTCCCACAAGGATTGTGCTGTCCCCTGTGGGAGCGGGCTTGCTCGCGAAGCTTTTAAGCTCTTGGCTTCACCGTGCCGCAATCCTGACCCAACCACACCGCGCGGGTTTCCAGGCTGCCCTTCTGGTTGATCCCGATAGCGTTGAACGTACCGTTGGCCACGGTGGTGAACTCACGATCACTGACAAACGTCGCGACACCGGTGCCTTGCGCTTTCGGGCAACTGAAGCGGAATTTCCACTGGTTACCGGTGCGCTCGGTGATCTGCTGTTTGCAGCCCGACTGCGGATCGGCCAGCGGAATATCGTTGGTCGCCACTTGCTGCGGTGTCAGGCAGGCACGGATGCCCTTGCCACCGATGTTGATTCCGTTCTTTTCCAGCGCCGCGCGCTGTTGCGGCGTCATCTGGCCTTGCAACTGACCGAGGATCGACTGCACATCCATTGGCTGGTCATCGACCTTGACGTTGCTCGAGGTCATTTCCCATAGCCCCGGTTGCAGCATTTGTGCCTGCGCAATCACTGGCATTGCCAAACCCAGGCCCAGTGCCAAACCCAGCAGACGAACGTTCATCGAAAAACTCCTGATCAGTAGTGGCCGTTAGACGCCGGCCGATTGCTTCGGTTCATGCGCCAATTAAATAGCGACAATCGCCTCGGAACATGGTCTGTTACGCATTGAATCTTCAGGAGCAAGGTCGCCCCATGGATTATTTTGGACCGCACATTTTCGGTTATCTGATCGCTCTTATACATAGCCTCGGCTTGATCGCCGCAATCCACGCGGTGCTGACGGTACGCACCGCCCAAGGCTCGATCGCCTGGGCATTGTCGCTTATTTTCATTCCTTATCTGACCCTCATCCCCTACCTAGTGTTCGGCCGCAGCACTTTCGACGGTTACATCAAGGCGCGCCGTCAGGCCAACGAACAGATGCGCCAGGCGATATCCGAGCTGAACTGGCGCCCGTGGGTGGAAGAAGCGCTCACCGCCCGCGCGTCGAAAGCCTATGCCTCGCTACGCGCCATGCCCAAGCTGGGGCGCATGCCGTGCCTGGCAAACAACGAAGTGCAGCTGCTGGTGAATGGACACGCCACCTTCGAGGCGATTTTCCAGGCAATCGATCAAGCGCGCGAAGCCGTACTGATCCAGTTTTTCATCATCCATGACGACCGCCTCGGACAGCGCCTGCGCGACCTGTTGCTGAAGAAAGCGGCTGAGGGCGTGGCGATTCATCTGCTCTACGACCGCATCGGCAGCCACGCCCTGCCCCACAGTTATGTGCAGGCGTTGCGCGATGGCGGTATCGAGGTCAAAGCCTTCGCCACGCGCAGCGGCTGGCTCAATCGCTTCCAGGTAAACTTCCGTAACCACCGCAAAATCGTCGTGGTCGATGGCGTACTCGGCTTTGTCGGCGGGCATAACGTCGGCGATGAATACATGGGCGAGAAGCCGCCACTGGCGCCATGGCGCGACACCCACGTGCAAGTGCGTGGGCCGGTGGTGGCCTGCATGCAGGAGTCGTTTGCCGAGGATTGGTTCTGGGCCGCGCGCACGTTGCCGCCGCTGATCCTGCCGGACGTTTACCCGGAGGACGGCGTGCTCTGCCAGTTGCTGGCAAGCGGCCCGGCCGACGCCTACGAAACCTGTTCGCTGTTCTTCGTCGAAGCAATCCACGCCGCGACCGAGCGGGTGTGGATCACCAGTCCTTACTTCATTCCCGATGAGGCCGTCTTCGCCGCGTTGCGCCTGGCGGTACTGCGCGGCGTCGATGTGCGCCTGCTGCTGCCATCGCGCCCCGATCACCGCATCGTCTACGCCGCTTCCAGCCTCTATGCGTTCGAAGCGGTGCGCGCCGGCGTGCGGGTGTTCCGCTACGAGCCGGGGTTCCTGCATCAGAAAGTGGTGTTGATCGACAGCGAGATCAGCGCCATCGGCAGCGCCAATCTGGACAACCGCTCATTCCGGCTGAATTTCGAAGTGATGCTGCTGACCGTCGACTGCGAGTTCGCTGCCAGCGTAGAGCAGATGCTCAACGATGACTTCGAGCAGGCTTACGAAGTCGCCAAAGAAGAGAGCCGGGAAGTCCACCGCCTGCAACAGCTCGGCATGCGGATCGCCCGGCTCATTTCACCGATTCTCTAGCAAGCCCCATCACCCTCTCCGAGCGAGAGGGCATGGTTCAGGCATCAAGGGTGGTAGATGTCGTCGCGAGTCCAAGGCAGTTCATGGCTGCCATCCGGATGCGCCTTCACCGCGAGAATCTGGTGCAGGTTGATCCAGCCACGCGCGAACGCGTAGGCACACCCGGCCAGATACAGCCGCCAGATGCGCAGCGCCTGATCCGGCACCAGTTTCCCGGCGGCTTCGAGGTTGTCCTCCAGGCGCTCGCTCCAATGGTCGAGTGTGCGCGCGTAGTGCAAACGCAGGCTTTCGACGTCGACGATCTCCAGCCCGGCTTCACTGATCTCGGCCGAAATCATCGCCAGGTGCGGCAGCTCGCCGTTGGGGAACACGTATTTCTCGATGAAGTCGCCGGCGCCGCGGCCTACCGGACGGCCATCGGTGTGTTTGGCGGTGATGCCGTGGTTCATCACCAGACCGCCCTCCTTCACCGCGCCGAACAGGACCTTGCAGTATTCAGCGAGGTTGGCGTGGCCGACGTGTTCGAACATGCCGACGCTGACCACCTTGTCGAAACGCCCGTCCTGCGGCAGATCGCGATAGTCGAGCAATTGCAGTTCAACCTGGTCTTCCAGGCCCTCGGCCTTGACGCGCTCGCGGGCCAGTTCCAGCTGTTCCTTGCTCAGGGTGATGCCGAACACCTTGGCGCCGAATTCACGCGCCGCGTAACGGGCCAGACCGCCCCAGCCACAACCGACATCCAGCAGGTAATCGCCCGGCTGCAAACGCAGCTTGCGACACAGATGCCGGAACTTGGCTTGTTGTGCCTGTTCGAGGGTTTCACTGCCGGTTTCGAAATACGCGCAGGAATACGCCATGTCGCTGTCCAGCCACAACTGGTAGAACGCGTTGGACAGGTCGTAGTGATAGGAAATGGCCTTGGCGTCGGTTTCCTTGTCGTGCACCGAACGCACAGGCTGTGCATCGTCGTCCTCATTGAGCAAGGCGCTGCTCAATTCGTCGCAGACCCGGATGACCTCGCTGATCGAGCCTTCCAGCTCAAGCTTGCCTTCGACAAACGCCGCCCCCAGCGCGTCGAGACTTGGATGCGTGAGCTGGCTGACCATCTGCGGGTCCTTGACCACGATGGTAACGCTGGGCGCCGGACCCAGATTGAATTCATGGCCGTCCCAGAGCCGCAGGCGAAGCGGAAGCTGCAGATTCTGTAAGGCTGGTGGAAGTTGCGCGAGCATGGAAAATCCCCCTTGTTTCAGACGTCAGATCTGAGGGTAGACCATCCTTGAAAAATAGCAGGCTATCGATTTAATTAGCCGACACTATCGTTCCAGACGCTCCAACATGCCGTCATGCACTCACTGTTTCAGCCCAGATAACGGCAAAGAAGTGTGCGCCCTCTTCCATAGATGACTGTCTATCCGGCGCACAGTTCGATGAAACCCGCTTCAGTGATCATCCTTGAGTTTGAGCAATGGCTCCTGAAACCGCAGCAAACGCCCGGCATTGCCCAACACCAGTAGCGTACTGAGATTGTGCAATAGCGCGGCAATCATTGCCCCCGCCGCGCCGAGCCAGCCGAATGCCGCAAACACCACGATCGCCAGGGTCCAGCCCAGACCGATGATCACATTGACCTGCAAGGTTCGCCGGCACTGGCGACTGAGCCGCACACAGGTGCCGAGGCGGCGCAGGTCGCTGCCGATCAACACGATATCTGCCGAGGCCAGCGCAATGTCGGCCCCGCCGGCACCCATCGCCACGCCGACCACGCCGGCCTTGAGCGCCAGCGAATCATTGATGCCGTCACCCACCACCATCGGCCGGAAACCGTTGTCGATTTCCTTGAGCACGCGGTTGAGTTTGTCCTCAGGCAGCGCTTGGGCTTCCACCTCTTGCAGGCCGACTTCGCGGGCCAGTGTCTGGGCGACACTCTGGCGATCGCCGGTCAGCAGCAACTGGCGACCCAGACCCAGTTCACGCAATTCATTGAGGGCAAAGCGCGCTTCCGGTTTGACGCTATCGGCCAACAACAACCAGGCAACAAACTCGCCATTCAGCGCCAACCCGGCGATCGGCCCATCGTGCTCGGGAACGGTCGTCGTGACGATGCCCAGTTGCGCGAACAGTTCGGGACGCCCCAGCGCCGCCTCGCCTTGCGCGGTCATGGCCACGACGCCGAGGCCCTGACGCTCGTGAATGTCCGTCAGCGGCAGGCTCTGCTCCTGACTGACCAGCCCCGCCAGTGCCCGGCTGACCGGGTGACTGCTGGCCGCGCCAAGACTGGCCGCCAACGCCATGACCGCGGACTGTTGCAGACGCGGGCTGTTGATCGATTGCAGACGCAAGGTGCCGTAAGTCAGGGTGCCGGTCTTGTCGACCACCAACGAGGTGAGGTCCGCCAGTTCTTCGAGAAACGCCGAGCTGCGGATCAGAATGCCGTGGCGCGCCGCCACTGCCACTCCGGCAATCGCCGTGGCCGGTGCCGATAGCACCAAGGCACAGGGACAGGCCGCCACCAGCACCGCGAGCATCGCTTGCGCGTCATTAGTGACAAACCAGGTCACCGCCGCCAACAGCAACACCAGCACCATGTAGCTGCCGGCATAACGTTCAAGCAGGCGGGTGATCGGTGGCTTCGAGCGTTCGGCGTTCTGCATCAGTGCGATGACTTTGCCCAACGTCGATTGATCGCCGGTACGGGTCACCTCAATGCGCAGCAAGCCGTCGAGGTTGATTGCCCCGCCAAACACCGTCATGCCCACCGCCGTTTCTACCGGGACCGATTCGCCGGTGATCGACGCCGTGTCGAGGCTGGCCTGACCGAACAGCACTCGGCCATCCGCCGGCACCCGATCTCCTGCACGCACCTCGACCGTATCGCCGGGTTTGAGCGTGCCGTTATCGACTTCGATGATCGAGCCGTCCGCCTGAATCTTGCGCGCGTGGCTGCGGGTCAATTGGCCGAGAGCATGAATCGCTTCCTGCGAGCCGATCACGCTGCGCTCTTCCAGCACATGGCCGAAGATCATGATGATTGGCAGCAACGCCGCCGTCAGCAGATCGCCGGTCGCCCACGCACCGAGCATCGCCAGGGCAATCAGTTGATCGGTGATGCCGTGCAGGCTTGGATAACGCAGGCTGTACCACGCCGAGCGCATCACCGGCACCGCCACTAATAAGGAGGCGAAACCCAGCAGCAACTGACTGACACCGGTTTGCTCCGGCACCAGCCAACGCCAGATCAGACCGAGGCCGAGCAAGCCAAGGGCGAGCATCGCCAGGGTCAATTGCCGTGCAGCGCGGCGCTGTTCGGCCGAGGACAACAAGCTCGGTGCGGCAGTGGTCGCGGTCATTTACTGGCTCCCTGAATGATCAGGCGGGAATCGTCTTTCGGATCGACCGTGGTCACGGAACCGGCCTGCCCGAGAATCTTCGGCATGCGTTCGCGGTACAGCCGCAGCAGCATCTGCGGGTCGATCCCCTGCTGCTGCGCCTTGGCCAGGCTCAGTACCGTGGCGGTGTCGGCCGACGCCTTCGCCAGCCGCTCACCGGCCTGCGCATGGGCCACTTGCAGGATGCGGTCGGCTTGTTCGTTGGCGGTCTGGGTGAGCTTTTCCGCCTCGGTGCGTGCATTGGCGACGGCTTTGTCGGCTTGTTGGCTGGCGGTCAAAACGGCATTGAACGCGCTGACAGCCGGGTCGGGCAGACTCGATTGAACATCAACCCGCGCCACTTCGATGCCAATGCCCTGCCCGCTCGCCTTCAATTCAGCCAGACGCTTGTTGATGCCTTGCACCAGATCACCGCGCAAGCGTTCGCGGCGCTCGGCGGCCTGATTGTCGGCACCGATCAATTCCGGTCGAGCGACCAGAATCGTATCCAGATCCCGTGCGGCGGTCAGGGCCACAGCGCTGCGCGTGACCAGCCGATCCAGTGCCGGCAGCACATGATCACCCTGCAGCACGAAGTCATAGGGATCGGTGACTTTGTAAAACACCCGCACATCCAGTTGCACCACGCCGGCGTCGCCGGTCAGCAAATAGCCGGAGCCGGCCAACGCATCACTCAAGGGTGTGGCGAAAGTCGCAACGCGATCAGCCTTGATCGCCTCACTGCTGCGCAGCAGATTCTCCACTCGGCGCTCAATCACCCGATCCGCTGCTGGCAGCAAAACCACCTGCTCGAACGGCTGCGGCCAGGCCAACAACAGGCCGGCATTCTGGATGCGCTGCAGTGCGCCAAAGTGCAGAACCACCGCGCGATTCTGCGGATCAATCTGCCGAACATTGGAAAACGCCCACGCCAACGCGGCCAATACGGTCACTGCGTACAAGGCGAAAAACGCCAGGCGTCCGGCCTGAATCCACGGACTGCTCAACGAATGTGTTCCACGTGGAACTTCATCACTCATGGCTGCGATCCGGATTTGTTTTCAACATTCGGCGGACCGTCCACCAGCACACGGAATGGTGCAGCGTCGGTGCGCAGGATCAGTTTGGTGTCCGGCGTCACGATGGTGCCCAAGGTATCGAGCGAGCGCAGCAGGTTGTACAGCTGCGGCGAGCCGGCGTAGGCACGGCCATAGATTTGCGCGGCTTCGACTCGCGACTGCGCTTCGATTTCTGCCGCTTTCACCGTGGCATCGGCCTGCACAATTCGCGCATCGCGCTCGGCAGCAGAACGAATCTGCGCGGCTTCACGCTTGCCGATGGCGGTGCGCTCAGTGGCAATTGTTTCACGCTCGGCGCGCATCCGATCAACCGTGGCCGTGAGAGTCACCGAAGGCAAGGTCAGGCGTTCGATGCCCACCTGCACCACGCGCACACCGTAAGTCGCGAGCAACTGTTGGTCGATTTGCTGACGCAGTTGCGCTTCGAAATCGGCAATACGCACTTTGCTGGCATCGGTGTTCACCAGATCCGCCAGGTCGAAACTGCTGGCGGTGGTCTCCAGCGCCGAGCCGACAAAGGTGCGAATCTGCCGTGCCGCTTCGTCCGGCTGGTTCTGCACCGCGCGCATGAAACGCTGCACATTGTCCGGGTCGCCTTGCACCTGCCACGCCACGTAGGCCTGAATGATGATGCGCAAACCATCGCGGGTGCCGACATCCTGCAAACCACTGGAGGTGGTACGCAGGCGCAGGTCCACCGGGATCGCCGCTTCGAACGGTGCGGGCCAGCGCCAGCTCAAACCGGGATCAAGCAACACTCGCGACGGATTGCCGAAACGGGTGATAACGGTCGCCTCGCCCGAGCGCACCTGCACCAGGCTTGCCGCAGCGATGGCAAACGCCACCAGCAACAGCGCCCAGCCCATCCGCCGCCACGGGAACGGCCCGGCCTCTTCCGGCGCACCGTGGTGATGGTGATGATGCCCATGATGATGGTGGCCGCTGTGGTCATGGGAATCGTGAGTGTGCAACTGGCTCAAGGGGCAACTCCTGGTTGAGCGGGGGTGCGCGCGGGCGTCGGATCAGCCGGCAGCGTGAACGTACGCAGGTCGATGGTCGGCGCATTGCTGCTGCCGCCTAAACGGTGGTCGAGTACCAGCAGTTTGGCCTTGCTCAGGCCGAGGCTGAGCTGACTCAGATATTGTTCCAGCACGAATGCCTGGCCGGCGCTGGCGTAGGCTTTCTGTTCAGCGCTGAACTTAAGATCCGCCGCCTGCGCTGTGGCGTTGATTTCACGGGCGCTGGCACTGGCCTGATCGCGGGCGAGACTGGCCTGCAATTGCGCCTGATTACTGGCTTCGGCCGCCGCACCGCGCTCACGGGAGATCAACGCCTGGGCGCCGATCTGCGCCGCTTGCACGCTGTGGTAAGCGTTGGCAGCACCGGCGGGCGGGTGAATCGCTTCCACCATCGTGGCGAGAATTTCCACGCCGCTGTTGAGTTGCTGCAGATCGTTTTGCACCGCGTGGCCGATTTCCTCGCCCAGCCCTACCCGGTCGGCACCGAGCAAACCGTCGAGGGTGCGCGAGGCAAAATCGTGAACCAGAATCCGGCTCGCGGTGCTGCGGATCAGCGTCGGTACATCGGCATTGTTGTAGGTAGCCGCCAAGGCATCCTGATCCCGCAGGCCGATGCGATAGACGAAGCGCACGTCCATGTTGACGATCTGAAAGCTCTGCTGATCGCCACGGCTGCTGGCGATCACCTGGGATTTGTCGTTGACGTGGCTGGCATCCCACAAACGGTTGGCGGTCATCGGCGCCGGGCCTTCGGCTGGCTCGGCCTGGGTCGGCGCAGGCGCATCGCCGACGCTGGTTGCCAACTCGTGCACCACGCCGTTCTCGACGCTCAATACACGGCCCAACGGCCACGGCAACCCAGCATGCAATCCGGGGCCGAACACTTGCACCGGTTTGCCGAAACGCTCGTAGATACCGCGCCCCTGCAGCGGGATTTCGTGGATCCCGGTCAGCATCCAGCCGACGGCAGCGACCAGCGCCAGCACCGGCAGAAAGGCGCGGCGCATGTAGCTGAACGCCCAGATCTGGCGCAGATCGATGCCGAAACGATTGTGCAATTCGTGCTGCAAGGCCAGCAGCGGCTGCGGCGGCCAGCGCAGCATGTCAGCGACAAAACTGCGTGCCAGCAGGGTCGGTTCGAGCTGCTCGCGACGGGGACTGAACACCGACAGGACTGCGCGCAATAGCAACTCGATCGCGACCAGTCCCGGCAAGATCCCGATCAATACCGCAAGGCGCACGGGCCACACCGAAGCGTCGCTGGCGAACAGCAGACACAACGCGCCCAACACCAGACTGATGATCGCCACCCGCGCCAATTGTGCGAGGTTTCCGGCTTCCGGCCATTGCGCCGGGTTTTCCTGAGCCAGTTGCCGCTCCAGCACCAGCAAGCCGAAACCCAACAGCAACATCAGCGCTGCACCCACCGTGGCCGACAAACCGACGGTCGCGGCCGGCACCGCGAGATTCCACACCTGTTCGATGCTGAGCACTATCAGCACTGACCAGCCACCCAGCCACAACGCGGCCGCGCCGATCTGACCGAGCAGGTGCAGGCCGCGCTGACCCAAACGCTCCAGCAGCCGTTCGTACCAGCCATCAGGGGCCGTTTGCTCGACCTCGTTCAGCGGTTCCTGCGCCACCGGGTGCATGACCCGCGCACGCCATTGCGTCACCCACCACGCCGACTGCAGGCCAGCGACCAGCACCAGCAACGCCGCGCCCAGATTCATCAGCAACGCCGGCCATATTGATTGCGCGGCAAACAGCTCGACAAACAGCGCCAGCACCCACCCTGCCCCGGCCAACGCGCCGAGACCGATGGCCAGACGACGCAATCGCCGCCCCTGCGTGGCCGCTTGTTGAAAGCGCGGCAACCCGGTCACTTGCGTGCCATCGACATCCAGATCGACTTGCATATCACCCCAAAGCCATTGTCATTCGCCCATTCGTTACGATATAACGAAAAGCGTGAAATATTCGTACACAAATGCACTTATCTAAAGATGTCCAACCTGTCGCTTGCCTGAAGCCTTGACCGAAATGTCCGGAAATGCACATATTACGTTCGTAATTTTATTCGACTACTACTTTTAGCGATCCGCATTCCCAACCAGGAGTAACAGCATGAGCAACTATGACGTGGTGATTCTGGGCGGCGGCCCCGGTGGTTATAACGCGGCGATCCGCGCCGGCCAGTTAGGCCTGAAGGCGGCTTGCGTGGAAGGCCGCGCCACCCTCGGCGGCACCTGCCTGAACGTCGGTTGCATGCCATCCAAGGCCTTGCTGCATGCTTCGGAACTGTACGACGCGGCCATGGGTGCGGAATTCGCCAACCTCGGGATCGAGGTCAAACCCACGCTCAACCTCGCGCAAATGATGAAACAGAAAGACGAGAGCGTGAGCGGCCTGACCAAAGGCATCGAGTTTCTGTTTCGCAAAAACAAGGTCGACTGGATCAAGGGCTGGGGCCACATCGATGGCCCGGGCAAAGTGACGGTGAGCGACGATCAAGGCAACAAGACCGAGCTGATCGCCAAGGACATCATCATCGCCACCGGCTCCGAACCCACGCCCCTGCCCGGCGTCGAGATCGACAATCAGCGCATCCTCGACTCCACCGGCGCGCTGTCACTGAGCGAAGTACCCAAGCATCTGGTGGTGATTGGCGCCGGGGTGATCGGCCTGGAGCTGGGCTCGGTCTGGCGCCGTCTCGGCGCCCAGGTGACCGTGGTCGAATACCTCGACCGCATCTGCCCCGGCGTCGATGGCGAGGCCGGCAAAACCCTGCAGCGCTCGCTGAGCAAGCAAGGCATCAGCTTCAAGTTGAGTTCGAAGGTCACCAGCGCCACGACTTCGGCCAGCGGCGTACAGCTCAGCGTCGAACCTGCAGCGGGTGGCAGCGCCGAGTTACTGGAAGCCGACTACGTGCTGGTCGCCATCGGCCGGCGCCCGTACACCAAGGGTCTGGGCCTGGAGAACGTTGGCCTGAGCACCGACAAGCGCGGCATGCTCGCCAACCGCCAGCACCGCACCGAAGCCTCCGGCATTTGGGTGATTGGTGACGTAACGTCCGGCCCGATGCTCGCACACAAGGCCGAAGACGAAGCGATGGCCTGCGTGGAACAAATTGTCGGCAAGGCCGGCGAGGTCAACTACGACCTGATTCCCAACGTCATCTACACCCGCCCGGAACTGGCCAGCGTCGGCAAGACCGAAGAGCAGCTCAAGGCCGAAGGACGCGCCTACAAGGTCGGCAAGTTCCCGTTCACCGCCAACAGCCGGGCGAAGATCAACCACGAGACCGAAGGCTTCGCCAAGGTCCTTGCCGACGAACGCACGGACGAAATCCTCGGCGTGCACCTGGTCGGCCCGAGCGTCAGCGAAATGATCGGTGAGTACTGCGTGGCCATGGAATTCAGTGCCTCGGCCGAAGACATCGCGCTGACCTGCCATCCGCACCCGACCCGCTCCGAGGCGCTGCGTCAGGCGGCAATGAATGTCGAAGGAATGGCGACACAGATGTAGTCAGCAAAAGTTTGGGTGACCGGACGACCGCTTTCGCGAGCAGGCTCACTCCTACAGGGGAGCGCGATCAATTGTAGGAGTGAGCCTGCTCGCGATGAAGGCCACCCGGTTTCAATCCGGAAGATGCCCCAATGGCAACGCCCCCGGCGTCTTCACCGTGTGAATCGCAAAGTTGCTGCGAATGTCACTCACCCCCGGCAGCTTCAGCAGGCAGCCGCTGAGAAACCGGTCATACGCGCGCAAGTCCGGCACCACCACCTGCAACAGAAAATCCGACTCCCCCGACACCAGAAACGCCGAGATCACCTCCGGCAGTGCCGTCACCGCCGCATAAAAGGCTTCGGCCTGTTCATCGTTGTGGCGCTCGACCTTGACCCCGACAAATACCGTCAGCCCCAGTCCCACTTCATCGCGATCGAGGTTGGCCTGATACCCGCGAATCACCCCGGCCTCCTCCAGCATCCGCACCCGGCGCAGGCACGGTGACGCCGACAGGCCGATCTCGTCCGCCAGCTCGACGTTGCTCAGGCGTCCGTCCCGTTGCAGGGCGGCGAGAATCTTGCGGTCGAAGGCGTCGAGTTTCATGTTTGGCAGATCCTGATGGTCAGATCGAAAAAAGAAAGCAGGTTATGCCAATACTGACCCATTTTGAAGCCGACTACGCAAGCACCTGCCCCACCCTTCGGCCATAGACTGAGCCGACCGAATCGACAACGAAAGGGCGGCAGCATGGCGGGTATGTGGATGTTTTTTCTGGCGCTGGCGGTGGTGTATCTGTTGCCTGGGCCGGACATGATCTTGCTCTTGCAAACCGGCGCCCGGCAGGGCCGCGGCGCCGCGCTGGCCACCGCGGTGGGCCTGGCGATTGCTCGGGGATGTCATGTCGCATTGGCGGCGTTGGGACTGGCGGCGCTGTTCAAAGCCGCGCCGTGGACGTTCGACGTGGTGCGTCTGGCCGGGGCGGCCTATCTGCTGTGGATCGGCATTCAATGCCTGCGCAGCACCTTGCTGCCGGACCTGAATGCCGCCGGTGTGACCGACGTCCACGGACAATGGCGTGAAGCGATCCGCCGTGGCTTGCTGACCAATCTGCTCAACCCCAAGGCGCTGCTGTTCTGCTCGGTGCTGCTTCCGCAATTTATCGTCGCCGACGGTGCCCCGGTGCTGACGCAGTTCGCCATCCTCGGCATGCTGCTGGTGGCTGCCGGGCTGCTGTTTGACTCGACCTACGCGCTGATCGGCGCCGCATTGGGCCGCTGGCTGCAACGCAGTCCCTCGGCCCAACGCTTGCAACAGTGGCTGTTCGGCAGCCTGTTGATCGGCTTCGCCCTGCGCCTGACGTTCGTGCAACAGGCCTAGTCTTTGCGCGCCGCCCGGCGTTGCCGACGAGTGATCAGGAACAACGCAACGCCGACCACCAGCACCGCCCCACCGATCTGCACCGGCCATTTGTAAGGGCGCAGTGCCGAGCGCGCAGCATCGGTAACCTGGGTGACGTAGCGCTTGTCGGCGTTTTCAAAGTCCGGGTACGGGCACTGATGACCGAAATCCACCGCCCACGGCACGTAAGCACCTTCCTTCACATAGCGTTCATAGAGATCGCTCTGTTCCTGCAGGCTGCTGTTCCAACCGGCGGCGTTGCACAACACGGCAGCAAACGCCTGACTGGTGTGCGGCAGGTTGTCGGCGGCACGACTGGCCAGCGCGGTGGCAACGAAGCGATAGTGATAACGCTCGTCCGGCTTGGCTTCGCTGGCTTGTTGACGTTTGACTTCGTCTTCAGCGACCAGCGGCCCGACTTTCAGCGCGGCGTTTTCCAGGCTGTAGTTGCCGCCGAACGTGGCGTAATCCGGTGCCATCTCGTAACCGAGAATATCCATACCCCACTCGCGGGCCGTCCACGCAGCGTTGTACAACGCACTGGCGCGTTTGGTCGGCCACCAGGCGCTGTCGGCTTTCAGACGCTGCTGGCCGTAGAGTTTCGCTTTGTTTTGCAGGTCGGGATTGTCGAAGTAGCCGACCGCTTCTTCATACCGCCCCTCACGCAACAGACGTCGGCCCAGCAGATTGCGCAGGCTGGCGGCAACCGGCAACTGCACATAGTTGTCGCGCTCCTGCTGGGTCAGCGGCGGTGGCGCCGGCACGTTGTCATCGACGTAGCGTTTCAGTTCATCGACCGTCAGCACTCGCTCGGCCACTGTCGCGGCGTCGAACCAATAGATGTTGTTGCTGCGGTACAACTGAACAAAGGCTTGCAGGTATTCACCGCGTTGCAGCGCCAGGATCGCGCTCTCGCCTTCGACCCGGCATTTGGGCTGAACGGTTTCAAAGTCCCAGTCCTGCGTGCGCCGATAGCCCCAATCCTCGGTCTGCGGAAAGGCCTGCGCGGCTTTGGAATAGGCAGCAGCCGCGGCATTTTTATCGCCGTCACGCACCGCCAGTTTGGCCCGCAACCACCACGCAAGGCCGCCGTCACCGGCGTGTTCGAGAAAGGCCTTGGCGTTGGTGTAATCGCCCTGTTGATAATTGACCGCCGCCAGCCGGTCGGCGTTGTCGAAGCTGCCGCGGGTGCTGTTCTGCAGGAGCTTGACCAGTTTCTTCTGGTTTGGCGGCTCATCGCCGAATGACCAGCCCTGACGACTGATCAACGAGGCGGTGACCAGTTGTTGCACCGAAGGGTGTTCGAGCAACTTCGCCAGTGGCTCCTCGGGCAACTGCGCCAGATCATTCATCAGCAGCTTGAGCGAGGTATTGCCCACCGCCGAACCGTGCAGGTTCTGCGCTTCGTACAATTCGATGGCGCCGGCCCAATCGCCCGAAGTGCGCAGTACCCGCGCCTCTTCACCGAGGCTGGCGACGCCCAGTTCCAACGGGTCACTGAAACCGTCGATGCTCAACTGTCGAGCCTGGCGGAAGGCATCCCGCGCCTGTTCCAGTGCATCGATGGCGTTGTTGGCCTCGGTACTTCTGGCCACCCACGCACGGCCCAACGAGTACGCCGCCCAAGTGCTGCGCAACGGCCGTTGCTCGGCCGGCAACGCCAGCAACTGGCGGAAATACTCGACCGCCAGTTGATAGTCGCCCGCGCCGAACGCCACGGCACCGGCCAGGTACAGGCGAATCTCCGCCGGCAGGCTGGCGCCCTGCACATCGACCTGATGCGCGTCAGTCAGGCTGCGCAGCTGTTTGACCAGCGCTTGCTGTTCGGCTGTGAGACCGGCCTGCTCGGCCTTGTCACGCTGATTGGCAGGCTCGGTCGGTTCAGCGTAAAAATCGTTGGGGTTGTAGGTCGCCGCGGTGACGTTCTTCAGCCCGGGGATGGCTTTGCCCAGGCGGCTGAGCTCAAAGTTGAAGTTGCCCTCCGGCAGCTCGGCCAGGGTCTGCCCGCGATTGTCGAGCAGGCGCATCGGGAAGTCCGGGCCGCAGGCCAGCGCCGAACCCAGCGGCAGGCTGAGGCTCAGGCAGAGCAGATGGCGGGGCCAGTTACGGGTCAACATGCGAACCTCCTTGATCAATAAATGCACAGCGCGCCCAACCGATGGCGCGTTGTCCGCCCGCCGGCAGACGACCGTCGCGCTGGCGGGTGAAGGTAAGCAGATCCGGGCCTTGTTGCAACGCATAACCGGCGAGCGCGTCGGCGCCTTCGCAATCGCGCGCCTTCACGCTGATGCGTGCGGGCCAGGCGTTGTCGAGGTTACCGCGGTTGTTGAGGGCGATGTCATAGAGGCCATTACTCTCGCTGAGCGTCAGGCTCAGTTGACTGCTCAATGCTTCGCCACGGGCGACGGCACGCAGCGTGCTCAGGCTCCAGGCGCGACGATCGTTGACCAGCGGCAGGCGAAACCAGATCAGACCGGCCAGATGCGCCGGGCGATCTTCACGCAACTCCTTGGCCAGTCGGCTCAATTGCTGCGGATCGGCGAGCAATTCGCGCCGTTGTCCGCCGCGCTCAAGTGGCACTTCACTTTCCACCAACGGGGCGCCGTCAGCATCCGGCAACAGCGCCACCCCGTAGGCCGGCATTGCCAGATAAAACGGTTTGTCGGTTACCCGCCCCCAAGCCTCGGCCCAGCGCCGCGCCTGCTCGGGGTCGAACAGACCGCGACGCGGATCGCTGACCGCATGCACCTGCAGCACACTGCTGTCGACACTTGCCAGCAGCGCCGGCAGTTGCGGACTGTCGAGCCAGGCCGGCAACGCAGTGATGCTCAGCGGCAGGCTGGCCGGCAATGCGCCGCGCAGATGGAGAAGGAATTCGGTATAGGCCGGCAGACGCGCATTCCCGGCGTCGTGATCGATCTCGATGCCGCTCAGGGTCAGCCCCTGCCCTTGCCAGTCCGCCAGCACCTGAAGGATCTGTGCCGTGACTTGTTGCTCGTCGAGCGCCTTGAGCTGGCCGTCAAGCCGGATCACCGCAATCAACGGCCGAGCATCCTGTTTGAGCAACGCCGGATCGATGCGCGCGCGGCTCCATCCGGCATTCGGAAAGGCCTGCAACGCCAGCACCCGCAGCGTCGAAAAGTCGCCGCGACTGTCTTTCAGTGCAAGCTCATGAGCCGGCGTCCAATGCCGCTGCCAGACGTAGAGCTGCTGATCGAGCGGCGCTGCATCCTGTCGTTCACAGGCGCAGAGCAACAACACAGCCAGCATGGCCGACAAGCCGACGATAACGCGCATACCTTGCAGATCCCTGAGACATCAGGCTGCAAGGTTACACAAACCGCTCAAGGCTTGCGGGCAATGATCACCTGACTTTTCGCCACTACCGCATCCAGCGCCTGCTTGATCTGCGCGCCGCGTGGCGAGTCGAGCACGGTTTGCCAGGTGTTGGCCCAATGCTCGAGCAACGGGTGATCCGGGTTACTGAAATCGACCTTGGCCTCCCAGAACAGCAGCATCCACATCGACCAGTAAAAGCCGTACTGGCTATGGCTGATAATCTCCAGCCCGGCATCGCTGACCATTGCCTTGAACTGTTCTTCACTGATGATGCGAATGTGATTGGGCTTCTGGAAATACTCCGGCGAGGCAATGTCCTTCTGCAGTTCTTCGGAACTGGGGTGCGGCACACTCAGCAGGTACAGCGCGCCCGGCTTGCCGACGCGCACCAGCTCGGCGAGAAATTGCGCCGGATCGTCGACGTGTTCAATCACTTCGGTGGACACCACCCGAGTGGCGGTGGCATCGGCGATCGGTAGCGGGTTGCAGTCGGTGACATGGCATTCGATTTCACGCGCCGGCGTATCGCTCAGGCGCTGGCGAGTAGCCTCGACCTTGGCACCGTCGATGTCGGCAATGATGATCTTCGCCCCACGCATGCCGCAAAAGTACACGTTGCCGCCGTCCCCGCACCCCACATCAAGCAGGATGTCGTCAGCACTCACCCGGAACCCGGTGAACAACTCGTCGGTCTCCTGGTTGAACCAGCCGCTGAGCTTCGCGTCGTAAAGGCCGAGCATGTACGGGTCGACTTTGTCCGCAGCAGACGGCGCGGGGACCGGCGCAGGCGACGCTGCCCTGAGTTTCTTCAAAAGGCTCAGCATGAGGTGGCTCCAGAGGATGGGACGGCGGTTCGCGAAGTATCGAGGCGACGCACCAGCGCAGCGCCGCGATTGCGCATCGGCATTTCGATAAAGCGGTAATTGAGTTCACTGAGCAGCACGATCAGGCCGAACGCCAGCAGGATGGTCAGTACAGGGTGCCCGGCCGGGTTCGGCAGACCGGCGCTTTGCAAGCGGAAGATCAGCTCGCGGACCAGCAGATAGGCCGGAATATGGATCAGGTAGATGCCGTAGGACCGACTGCCGATCCACGCCATCAACCGTTGCAGACCACCGGCCGGCAGCAGGTAATCGCGGTTGTACGAGGCGATCCACACCAGCAGCGCGCTGAGCACGGCAATCGAGCCGATGCGGTAAGAGGCGAAGGTGAAACGGTCGGTGGCCATGTAGCTCAGCATCAGTGCCAGCAAAATCAGCGTCGATACGCCGGCCCATGGCCGCTGCAGGAACGTCGGCTGCCAGCGCTGATAACCCGGCTGCACGCTCCACATCGCCAGCAACACGCCGAGGGCCAGCGCATCGGTACGCACCACCATCAGCATTGGCGTGCGCAGGGTGAACAATTGCACCGCCACCAGCGCCAGCAATACCCAGACCAGGTGTTTGCGGCACACCAGAATCAGCAGCGGGAACAACAGGTAGAACTGCTCCTCCAGCGCCAGGCTCCAGTAGACGAAACTGCTGCCGTATTCGTAGTTAAAGAAACTGTCGGCAAAGCGGAAGTTCGCGTACTGCAACACTCCCGCCAGCGTCGCTTGCAAGTTGGCGTGCAGGGTGCCGAACGCCTCGGAACGGTTGAGAAACACGCACGCCAGCAGTATCAACGCCAGCCACAACCACGCCGACGGCAACAGACGAAATACCCGTCGCAACCAGAAGTTACGCGTCTGCGTCCAGTATTCCTGCCGGGTCGTACAAGCTCGCAGCGCCGGGATCAGGCTGCGGGCGATAACGAATCCGGAGATCGCGAAAAACAGATCGACGCCCCACCACGACTGCGCCCAGGCGTGAATGTTTCCCAACAGAGGCACCGGATCGGTGAACAGGCTGCCCTGCAAATGATGAAACAGCACACCAAGCACCGCGATTGCCCGCAGCACTTCGATGTCCATGATCCGTTTGCTGCTCATGCGCCGGAAATCTCTACATGGGCGGCAGGCAGGCGGTCGAACAACTGCGTCAGAAACATTTGCAAACGCTGCTCGGCCACTGACTGACTGCAGAAACCCTGCAGGCTGTTAATCGCTTGCGCTGCCATCTGCGCATACCGTTGCGGATCGTGTCTGGCCACTTCGTAGCTGGCGCGATAGGCCACGCACAACGACGCCCAGTTGGTCACGTAGCGCAAGGTGCGGAAAGCACTGCGCGGGTCGTGCGGCCAGGCAGTGAGCTCATCGGTGGAGTCGATCAGGAACGCATTGTCGGCGCTCAGGTAATCGATCATCGCCGTGGTGCGCGGGGCGACCGCCGGTTTGCCGCAGGACATGAACTCCATCAGCGGCAGGCACTGGCCCTCGCCGTAAGAGGTGTTGACCACGTAGCGGGTCGCCTGCACCAGTCGTTCGTAATCGGCATCCGCCAGATAGCCATAGATCAGCACGATGCGACAGCGATAGGACTGGTTCTTGTACAGGTGATGGAGGATGTCGCTCATCGCCAGTTCGGCATCATGGTGGGTGAGCTTGAGCACCAGCGTCGCGTCATCGTTGTCGCGGAACGTCACGCAAAATGCGCTGAGCATGTCTTGCCAGTTCTTGCGCCCGTCGCCGGGGTTGAACACCGAGGTGTAGACCACGCCGTCGAGCAGCAACTCCTGCTCGGTCACCGGGGCCGCAAAATCAATACCGACGCCGCTGCGCAGTTGCAGCGGAGCGAACGCGTTCAGGTCGAGCTGGCGACTGTCGGCCACCAGGCCCTTGATCTTCAGGCGCAGCGGGCCCGCCTGCGGCTCACGTGGCAACTGCGCACCGCGTGCGGCAAAGCGATCCCACACCGGCGCCGGCACCGCGACAATCGGGTAATCAGCCCCCATCGCCTCGCGCACGGCATTGACCGTGTAGCTGGAATGAGTGATCGCCGCACCGCAGACGCGCAGCACGGTGCGCCAATCGTTGCGCGGCTCCCCGGCAAACGGCTCGTTGGGGATGGTGCTGAATTCCCAGGCGAACACCGGCAGCGTCGGGCACGCCAGGTTCAGCGGCGTGCGGTGCGGCGGCGAGAACGACAGGAACACGCACGGCTCGCCCCGGGCGGCGCACTCCCGATAGAGCGCGTCGACTTCGGTCTGCGGATCGAGCACTTCCACCACCCGCCCGAGCCGCTCGAGTACCGGCCGGTATTCCTTGAGCACGAAGTAATAGCTGTATTCCGAGCGTCCCAGGTTCTGCGCGATGGTGTGCTGGTTGGTTTCCGAATAAATGATGATCAGCATGAGGCGTTATCCGTCACTGACACAGCCTGCGGCGTGTGTGCAACCAGCCCGAAGAAGTCCGCCATACGTTGCTGCACGGGCGCGAAAGCGCAGTATTGGTGCATGCGCTCGACCGCGGCCGTGGACATGCGCCGATAATCCTGCGGCTGAGCCTTGGCCATCCGATAACTGCTTTCGTAGGCGTTTTTCAGTGAACCCCAGTCCGGCCGGTGGCGCAGCGTGCGATAAATAAGGCGGCTGTCCTGCGGCCAGATGGTCAGTTCCTCGCTGGACTCGACCACGAACGCCACCGAATCGTCGATATAGTCTTCCATCGCAGTGTGATCCGGCGCGATCACCGGCTTACCGCTGGACATGAACTCCATCAACGGCAGGCACAGGCCTTCACAGCGCGAGGCGTTGACGTAAAAACTGGCGGCTTCGTAAAGCCGCGCATATTGCCCGTCGTCGAGGTAACCGTGCAGCACCAGCACCCGGCAGGCGAACGGCGACAACTGCGCAAGCAGGGTCATCAATTCGCTGTAGTAGGACGTCAGATCGTTATGGGTAATCTTGAGCACCAGCGTAGCGTCGGGCTTGTCGCGAAAGGCCCAGCAGAACGCGGTGACAATGTGGTGCCAGTTCTTGCGGCCGTCCCTGGGGTTGAACACGCTGACGTAGACCACGCCATCGACACAGGTTTCGACAACCGCTGAGGTGTCCGGCAAATCCAGAGGCGCAGGTTCGATGACCGGCACGGCGGGGGCGCCGGCGACGTTCGGCAAACGCTGTTCGAGCCAGGCATGCGCCTCGTCTGACAGCAGATCGCGCACACCTTCCCAGTACCAGTGATGCAAAAACTTCACGCGTGGCACCGCCGGTACTTGCTCGCGGCCTGAATCCAGAACCCACAGACGCAGGTAGTGGCGGGCAATCACAAAGCGCCGCTTGAGGGTAAGCGGTGGCGGACGCGCAGCCTCGATTTCAGCGGCCAGCGCTGCCTCTTCCTCGGCAGTCGGCGGTATCGGAATCAGCGCATCGGCAGACAAGCCCAGCGTGCGGCTATCGAACACGCAGCCCTTGATCGCCAGCGTTGTGCCGGGATTGAACGGCTCACTGACGTGACGTGCGCGGATGGCAGCGAAGTTTTCCCACAGTGGCGTCGGCAGTACCAGCACCGGGAAGTCATCCCCCATGGCCCGGCGGATCGCCCGCGCAGTATGGCTCGACAACGTGATGACCCGACCCTGACGTGCGAGCATCTGCGTCCAGTCCTGACGCGGGTCATTGTCCCATTGCTCATCGGGGATCGAGTCGAACTCCCAGGCCACCACGCAGACGGTCGGGCATTCAAGGTCGGTCGGGGTTTTCTGCGGCGGGGTGAAGGAGAGAAACAGGCTGTCTTCGCCGGCCGCGCGCAATTGGCGGTACAGCGGATCGACGTCGGCGCTGGAGGACACCACATGCACCCGCCCAAGGCTTTCCAGCACCGGACGATAGGCCTTGAGCACGAAGTAATAACTGTATTCGGGACGCCCGAGACTCTGGCTGATGGAGCTGTCGTTGACGTCCGAGTAAAGAATGAAATTCATGGCATCCCACGATGAAGTCGCCATCCCGGCCGCTTCAATCCATGACGGCCAAGCGCTGGATCGTGGTCGGCATGCCGGCACTCGTCCTGCGTCTTCGGGCCCGTCTTTGTTCTTGTTTTAGTGGTCGGTTGCAGCCGGGATTGCAGTCACTCTGAACAACACCGGGAGAACGCGACGAGGGGCATTCTAAACACATCCGTCGGGGATTCGCGAACCACCCGGCGAGAATAAATCAGGCTACTCTGACGAGAACTGACCAGTCACGGTTTGGCCTGTTGAAATTGCTGCGTAATTGGCACAGATTGGCAACCAAACAACTACAACAATGACTTCGCCCGATGTCCGACCGGTATTTACCAGCGTTCTGACAGACACGCCCATAGAGGCTGTGGGAAATGGCGAAGATTCAAGACCAAGGGGTCGCGGTTTGAAAAAGCGTCTGTTCGTCACGGGGCTGGGTGGATTCGTGGGGCAACATATCCAGTCGCGTCTGGCGTCGCCTGATTCGACATGGCAGCTGCTGCCTGGCGCATCGCCCTACGACCTCACGGTGCCGGACAGTCTCGTCGACCTGTGGCCGCAATTGCCCGACGCGGTGATTCATCTGGCCGGCCAGACGTTTGTTCCCGAAGCCTTCCGCGATCCGGCCCGCACCCTCGAGATCAATCTGCTCGGCACCCTCAATCTGTTACAGGCCCTCAAGGCTCGCGGTTTTGCCGGCACGTTCCTGTACGTCAGCTCCGGCGATGTCTACGGCCAGGTCGCCGAGTCCGCCCTGCCGATCACCGAACAACAACCGCCCTGCCCGCGCAATCCCTACGCGGTGAGCAAACTGTCGGCAGAATTTCTCAGCCTGCAATGGGGCTTGAGCGAAAGCTGGCCGGTGCTGGTGGCGCGGCCGTTCAACCACATCGGCAGCGGGCAGAAAGACAGCTTTGTCATCGCCAGCGCTGCGCGCCAGATCAACCGCATCAAACAGGGCCTGCAAGCCCCGCAACTGGAGGTCGGCGACATTGACGTCACGCGGGACTTCCTCGATGTCGGCGATGTGCTCTCGGCTTATTTCGCACTGCTGGAAAAAGGCACGCCGGGGCAGGTGTACAACATCTGCTCGGGCCGCGAGCAGAGCATCCGCAGTCTGATCGAACAGCTGAGCGATCTGGCGCAGGTCCAGGTGCAACTGGTTCAGGATCCGGCACGCATGCGTCGTGCCGATCAGCGTCGCGTTTGCGGCAGTCACGCACGACTGACCCAAACCACAGGATGGACGCCTGAAATCACAACACAACAATCCCTGCGGGCGATCCTGTCCGACTGGGAGCAGCGAGTACAACAAGAATGAAAAGTGCATTGATCACAGGGATCACCGGTCAGGACGGCGCCTATCTGGCCAGACTGTTGCTCGACAAGGGTTACAAGGTTCACGGCCTGGTTGCTCGGCGCAGCAGCGATTCGCGCTGGCGCCTGCGCGAGATGGGCGTCGAAGCCGACATCGAGTACCTCGATGGCGACATGGCTGACGCCTGCTCGGTGCAGCGCGCAGTCATCAAGTCAGCCCCGGACGAGGTCTACAACCTTGCCGCGCAAAGCTTTGTCGCCGCGTCCTGGAATCAACCGGTGACCACCGGCATCGTCGATGGCCTGGGCGTGACCCACCTGCTCGAAGCGATCCGCCAGTTCAGCCCGCACACGCGTTTCTATCAGGCCTCCACCAGCGAAATGTTCGGCCTGATCCAGGCCGAGCAACAGGACGAGAACACCCCGTTCTACCCGCGCAGCCCCTACGGCGTGGCCAAGCTCTATGGTCACTGGATCACCGTCAACTACCGCGAAAGCTTCGACCTGCACGCCAGCAGCGGCATCCTCTTCAACCACGAGTCGCCGCTGCGCGGCATCGAGTTCGTCACCCGCAAGGTCACCGACGCCGCGGCCCGCATCAAGCAGGGCAAGCAGCAGGAACTGGCCCTGGGCAACATCGACGCTAAACGCGACTGGGGTTTTGCCGGTGACTACGTCGAAGCCATGTGGCTGATGCTGCAACAGGACAAACCTGACGATTTCGTGGTCGCCACGGGCGTCACCACCACCGTGCGCGAGATGTGCCGCATCGCCTTCGATCACGTCGGCCTGAACTACCGCGACTACGTGAAGATCGACCCGGCGTTCTTCCGCCCGGCCGAAGTCGAAGTGCTGCTCGGCAACCCGGCCAAGGCTCAGCGCGTATTGGGCTGGAAGCCGAAAACCGATCTGGACACCTTGATCCGCATGATGATGGATGCGGACATGAAACGCGTCGCCAAGGAGTAGGTCATGCTGATCCCCGTGATTCTGTCCGGCGGTGCCGGTACTCGTTTGTGGCCGGTGTCCCGCGAGGGCCATCCCAAGCCGTTCATGACCCTGCCCGACGGCCAGTCGCTGCTCGGCAAGACCTACCAGCGGGCGGCAGCATTGCTCGACGGCTGGGGCGACATCGTCACGGTGACCAACCGCGAGTACTACTTCCAGAGCAAGGATCACTATTGTGCCGCCCACGTGTCGCGCCATCGCGGGCACTTCCTGCTGGAGCCGACCGGGCGCAACACCGCCCCGGCGATTGCCGCAGCGGCCCTGTCACTGCAGGCGCTGCACGGCGACAACGCAATCATGGTGGTGATGCCCGCCGACCATTTGATCGTCAACCAGGACGCACTCAAGAGTGCCGTCGAGCACGCGGTCAACCTGGCGAAGGACGGTTATCTGGTGACCTTCGGTGTGCTGCCGACTGCCCCGGAAACCGGCTTCGGCTACATCGAGACCGGCGCGCCACTGGACGCCAAAGGCGCGGCAAAAGTGCAGCGTTTCGTGGAAAAACCCGATCTGCAGACCGCCACGCATTACCTGGAAAGCGGCAACTTCCTGTGGAACTCGGGCATGTTCTGTTTCACCACCGCGACCGTGATCAACGAGCTGCAACGGCATGCCCCGGAGCTGCTGGAACAGACCCGCGCGTGCATGGACGCCAGCGCCCCGGTGGAAACCGTCGGCTGCCTGCAACAGGAACTGTCACCGGCGTTGTTCGCCGAAATCACCGACATCTCCATCGACTACGCCTTGATGGAGCGCTCGGAAAAAGTCGTGGTGGTGCCCGCCGGTTTCGACTGGAGCGACATCGGTTCCTGGGGCGCCGTGGCCGCACTGGTGCCGGCCGATGCCGACAACAATCGCGCCAGTGGCGAAGCGGTCTTCATCGACAGCCACAACAACTTCGTGCAGAGCGAAGGCCGGCTGGTGGCCGCCGTCGGTGTGGATAACCTGATCATCGTCGACACCGCCGACGCCGTGCTGGTGGCCCACGCCGACCGCGCCCAGGATGTGCGGCGTGTCGCCAAGCAGCTCAAGGACAAATCCCACGAAGCCTATCGCCTGCACCGCACCGTCAGCCGGCCATGGGGCACCTACACCGTGCTCGAGGAAGGTCCGCGCTTCAAGATCAAGCGCATCGTGGTCAAGCCCGGCGGCAAGCTGTCGCTGCAAATGCACCATCACCGCAACGAACACTGGGTCGTGGTCGAAGGCATGGCCAAGGTCACCAACAACGGCACGGGCACCCATCTGGTGGCCAAGAACGAATCGACGTTCATCGCCGCCGGACACCGGCATCGCCTGGAAAACCCTGGCGTGATCGACCTGGTGATCATCGAAGTGCAAAGCGGCGAATACCTGGGTGAAGACGATATCGTGCGCTTCGAAGACCAATACGGCAGGACGGATTGAATGCTGCTTTCCCTTTACCGCTCGCTGCACAGCTACCGGGGTTTCATCCTCGGCAGCGTGCAGCGGGAGTTTCAAGCGCGGTACCGCAACTCACTGTTCGGCGCTCTGTGGCCGATCTTCAATCCGCTGTCGATGATCATCGTCTACACCGTGATCTTCTCGCACATCATGCGCGCGCGCCTGCCGGGTGTGGACGACAGCATGGCCTACAGCGTCTATCTCTGCGCCGGGTTGCTGGCCTGGGGAATGTTTTCGGAAATCACCCTGCGCAGCCAGACCATGTTTCTGGACAACGCCAACCTGCTGAAGAAAATCAGCTTCCCGCGTATCTGCCTGCCGGTGATCGTGCTGATCAACGCCGGGATCAATTTCGCGATCATCATCGCCCTGTTTCTGGGTTTCCTGCTGGTCACCGGGCGCTGGCCGGGCATGGCGCTGCTGGCGCTGATTCCGCTGATCGCGCTGCAAATGATGTTCTGCGCCGGGCTGGGAATGATTCTTGGCGTGTTGAACGTGTTCTTCCGTGATGTCGGCCAGCTCTTCGCCATCTGCCTGCAGTTCTGGTTCTGGCTGACGCCGATTGTTTACCCGATCACGATCCTGCCGGAGTGGGTCCAGCGTCTGTTGCAGCTCAACCCGCTGACCAGCCTGATCGGCAGCTATCAGAACCTGTTCCTGTATGGGCAATGGCCGGTCTGGAGTTCGCTGCTACCGGCGTTCATCGCCGCCGTGCTGATGTGTCTGATCGGCCTGCGCCTGTTTCGCCAGCGCGTCGGCGAAATGGTGGATGAACTCTGATGGGGCATATTCGCGTTACAGGCCTGGGCAAGGCCTATAAACAGTACCCGACGCGCTGGAGTCGCCTGGCGGAATGGCTGATACCTTTTTCACCCGTTCGTCACCATCAGCACTGGGTACTGCAGGACGTCGCGTTCGAGATCGCGCCCGGCGAGGCGGTGGGGATCGTCGGCGCCAACGGTGCGGGCAAGAGCACGTTGCTGAAGATGATCACCGGCACCACTCAGCCCACGTGCGGCAAGATCGAAATCGAAGGTCGCGTGGCCGCACTGCTGGAGCTGGGCATGGGCTTTCACCCGGACTTTACCGGTCGCCAGAACGCGTTCATGGCCGGGCAGTTGCTGGGCCTGCAGGTCAGCGAGATCGAAGCGCTGATGCCGGACATCGAACACTTCGCGGAAATCGGCGAAGCCATCGACCAGCCGGTCCGCACCTACTCCAGCGGCATGCAAATGCGCCTGGCGTTCAGCGTCGCCACCGCGCGGCGCCCGGACATTCTGATCGTCGACGAGGCCCTGTCGGTGGGTGACGCCTACTTCCAGCACAAGAGCTTCGAACGCATCCGCAGCTTCCGCAAGGCCGGTACCACTTTGCTGATCGTCTCCCATGATCGCTCGGCCATCCAGTCAATCTGCGATTCGGCCATCCTGCTCAAGGATGGGCGCATGGCCCTGTACGACAAGCCGGAAGTGGTGCTCGACTATTACAACGCCCTGATGGCCGAACGCGAAGGGCAGATCGTGCGTCAGGAAATGCTCGCCGGCGGCGAAGTGCAAACCGTGTCCGGCACCGGCGAGGCAGGCATTCTGAGTGTGCGCCTGCTGGACGAACACGATCGCGCCATCGACGCTGCCGAGGTCGGCCAGCCAGTGGTACTGGAAGTTCAGGTGGAGGTTCGGCGCGACATTGAACGACTGGTGCTCGGCTTCATCCTCAAGGATCGTCTGGGCCAGATGATGTATGGCATCAACACCCATCGTCTGAACAAGGCTCTGACTGACCTGCACGCCGGCGAACGCTTCACTTACCGCTTTGCCTTCGTCATGGGCCTGGGCAAGGGCAACTATTCCGTATCGCTGAGCCTGTCACGCCTGGACTCGCACCTGGACCGCAACTTCGAATGGCGCGATTACGGTCTGGTGTTTCATGTGATCAACAACCGCCAGGAAGATTTCGTCGGCTGTTCCTGGCTCAACGCCAAGACCTCGATCACCCGCCATAGCGAGGCAGAGCTGACCGAGCGTGCACCATGACCCGGCTGCTGGTGGAGTGCACCCACGTCTTCAAGCACCCGACGATCAACTCCGGTATTCAACGAGTGGTGCGTAACGTCATCAAGCAACTGCCCGAGCGGGTGGGTGATGTCGAGTGCCTGCCGGTGATTTCGCTCAGGGGCCAGCTCTATCGGGTCACACGCCTGGCCCCGCTGGACTCGCCATTGCTCAACGCCGTTGCGACCTTTGGCGAGCGGCTGGAACGCCTCGCCCACCGATTCTGGCAGTGGCACCAGCGCCTTGATCCACGCTGTCCGTCGAAACTCACCCGACGCGTTCTGTACGTCGCTTACCGACTGACCTCCTTCGGCTTGTTTGGTTGTCCGCTGCGCCTGATCAGGCTGATGAACCGCAAGCAACTGCTCAAGCGCTGCACGCCACTGCAACATCAGCCTGGCGACCAACTGGTGCTACTGGATTCGTCCTGGCATTCGGACTTTTTTCCCCACGCCGAACAACTCAAGCGTGACGGGGTGGGTATCGTCGCCGTGATCTACGACCTGATCCCGCTGACCCACCCGCAGTTCTACGACACGCGGCTGGTGCAGGTCTTCAGCGCATGGTTCGACTGGATCACCCGCACCGCCGATGGCTACATGGCGATTTCCGCAACGGTGCGCGATCAGCTGCGCGCCGAACTGCAGCGACGGGTCGGCCCGGCACACACCGACAGACTCTGGTTCGATTATTTCCATCTCGGTTCCGAACTGGATCTGCACAGCGCCAGGGCTACCGTCGAACCGCGCCTGCAACAACTGTTCAGTACACCGGAGCCCGTGTTCCTGATGGTCAGCACCATCGAACCGCGCAAAAACCACACGTACCTGCTCGATGCCTTCGAGCGGGCCTGGGCCGCCGGCTGCACGGCGCGGCTGTGCATCGCCGGACGCATCGGCTGGAAGTGCGACGCTCTGCTCGCCCGGGTGCACAATCATCCCGAACTGAATCGCCGCCTGTTCATGTTCAACGAGTTGAGCGACACCAGCCTCGAACATGCCTACGCCCACGCCAGTGCGCTGGTATTCCCTTCGTTTGTCGAAGGCTTTGGCCTGCCACTGGTAGAAGCCATGCAGCGCGGCTTGCCGGCGATGGGCAGCGACATCGCGGTGTTCCGCGAAATCGGCGGCGAGTTCATGGCCTACTTCGATTTGCAGGACCCGCAAAGCCTCGCCGACTTGATCATCCGGTTCCAGCAAAGCGGTCAGTTCCCCGCTGCCCGCAATGTGGCTGACTGGCGCTGGATCGGCTGGCGCGAGGCCAGCGCCCAATTGATCGAACGCACCGCACACAACGTCCTGAAAGCGCCATCGGCGCCAGCGAGGCCGTATGCGCATTGCCCTTAACGCCCGGATTTTGCAGGCACCGCGCACCGGCATCGGCCATTACGTCGCCGAACTGGTTCGTGCCTTGCGCAGCACCACCGATGTCGAAGTGGCGCTGTTCCACGGCTGGGGCTGGAGTTCGGCGCTGCCGGAAGCGGCGATGCCCGGCTATTCGCGCCTGACGCCGCTGCTGCGGCAGATCCCCGGCGCCTATCAGGCGCGGCGCTGGCTGGAGCAGAAACGCTTCGATCAGGGCCGCACGCAAGGCATCGACCTGTATCACGAGCCGAGCCTGTGGCCGCTGGCCTTCGATGGCCCGACCGTGATCACCCTGCACGACCTGACCCACCTGCACTTTCCTGATTCGCAACCGGCGGCGCGTCTCAAGGAAATCGAACGGCGCCTGGCTGCTGGCGTGCAACAGGCGCAACGGATCGTGACCGACTCACAGGCGATCGCCGACGAGGCCCAAGCCTACTTCGGCCTGCCGGCCGAGCGTTTCGTGGTGGCGCCACTGGGTGTGGCCGAGCGCTTCCACCCACGGGAACCACACGCCATCGAAGCGCTGCTCAAGGCGCATGCCGTTGCCGCGCGAGAATATTTTTTGTGTGTCGGCACCCTGGAACCGCGCAAGAACCTGAGCCTGGCCCTGCGTGCCCACGCCTTGCTGCCGGATGCCGTACGCCAGCGCTTTCCGCTGCTGATCGTCGGCATGGCCGGCTGGCAACAGGCCCAGTTCAGCGACGAACTGCGCCAGGCCCTGGCCTCAGGGCACGTTTGCCTGCTCGGCTATCTGCCGGATGAACACGTCGCCCAACTGCTGGCCGGCGCCCGGGCGCTGGTGTTTCCATCACTGTATGAAGGTTTCGGTCTGCCGGTCCTGGAAGCCATGGCCAGCGGCACCCCGGTGATCCTCACCCGATCTTCAGCCATGCCGGAAGTTGCCGGCGCGGCAGGCAACTACATTGAACCTGACGATGCACACGGCTTGCGCGATGCGCTGAATCGCCTGATCGACGATCAAGCGCATTGGCAGGCCTGCCGAGAAGCCGGACTGCACCGGACGCGGCTTTTTTCCTGGGTACGTTGCGCACAGGCCACCGCCGGTGCCTACCGCCAGGCCATGGGAGGCTGAATGCGAGTTCTTCACTTTTTCAAAACCTACTTGCCTGACTCGGTCGGCGGCATCGAACAGGTGATCTTCCAGCTGTGCGAAAGCGGCGCGCATCATGGCATCGACGGTCAGGTGCTGACCCTCAGCGCCGATCCGACCCCGCCCGTGGTGCAACTCGGTCAACATGAAGTGCATCGCGCCAGACTCGACATCCAGTTCGCCTCCACCGGTTTTTCCTGGAGCGTGTTCAAACAGTTTCGCGAGCTGGCCGCCGAAGCCGATGTGGTCAACTACCACTTCCCCTGGCCGTTCATGGACCTGGTGCACTTCGCCAGCGGCATGAATAAGCCGAGCGTGGTGACCTACCACTCGGACATCATCCGCCAGAAGCATCTGCTCAAACTCTACCGACCGCTGATGAACCGCTTTCTCGCCAGCGCCGACCGGATTGTCGCGGCCTCGCCGAACTACCTGCACACCAGCGACGTGTTGCAGCAGTTCCAGGACAAGACCCGGGTGATTCCGTACGGCTTGAACAAGGCCGGTTATCCACAGGCGGACAGCGAACGCATGAATCGCTGGCGCCAGCAGCTTGGGGATAAGTTTTTCCTGTTCGTCGGGGTCATGCGTTATTACAAGGGCCTGCACATCCTGCTCGATGCCTTGAAGGACGTGGACTATCCGGTGGTAATCGTCGGCGCCGGGCCGCTGGAACTGGAGCTGCATGCCCAGGCCGCTGCGCTGGGCCTGCGCAATATCCACTTCCTCGGACGCCTGGGCGATGAAGACAAGGTCGCCCTGCTGCAATTGAGCTACGCCATCGTGTTCCCGTCGCACCTGCGCTCCGAAGCGTTCGGCATTTCACTGCTTGAGGGCGCGATGTATGGCAAACCGATGATCTCAAGTGAAATCGGTACCGGTACCAGTTACATCAATATCCACAACGAAACCGGCCTGGTGGTGCCTCCGAGCAATCCACTGGCGTTTCGCGAGGCGATGCGCACCTTGTGGGAAAACCCGGAGCGCGCGGCAGCCATGGGCATCAAGGCCGAGGCGCGTTACCGGCAGCTGTTCACCGCCGACGAGATGGCCCGCAAGTGGACCGAGCTGTATCAGGAGCTGCTGGAAGAGAAAGACCTGTCCTACGCCTGACCCGTTGCTGAAACACATCCCCAGTGGGAGCGGGCTTGCTCGCGAAGGCGATCTTTCAGTAAACAATCATGTCGACTGACCTGACGCCTTCGCGAGCAAGCCCGCTCCCACAGGGGGGTTGTCGTGATTTCAAATGAGCCGTCAGAGATCCAGCACCAGCGGCTGTTCACTCAGCGCCGGCACCGCGCAGCAAATCAGCACCTGCCCCGCTTCCGGCATGTCTGCCGGGGGCTGTGGATAATTCACCGCGCCACTAACCAACCGCGTCTTGCAGGTGCCGCACGAACCTCCACGGCAACTGAACTCGGGGCGCAGGCCACGGCTTTCCGCCAGCTCCAGCAGACTGCCGCCGTCCGGCTGCCAGCGCGCCTCTTTGGCCGAGCGTTCGAACACTACCGGTACCGAAGTGATGGCGGCCGGCGGCTGCTCGATGACCACGGCATCCGGGTCCGGTTGGCGCTTGAGCGTCGAAGGGCCGAAGGTTTCGGCATGGATCCGCGCATCGCGAATATCGAGGTCGCGCAGGCTGTCGTAGACGCTTTGGGTAAAAGCGCCGGGGCCACAGACCGCAAAATCGATCTGGTCGTAATCCTCGATGTCCAGCAGATCGCGCAGCACCGTAGCGTCGATGCGCCCGCGCAGATCGAAATCTTCGCCCTCCTGCAGATCGGCCTCCGGCTGACTGAGCAGGCGCACCACCCGCACTGCATCGCCAGCTTTTTCCAGCAAGCGATCGAGTTCCTGGCGAAACGGCTGATCGGCCAGGCTGCGCGAACTCTGCAGCAGCCACGTCGGCCGGATCCTGCGGGTGCGCAGGCCTTGATAAATCACCTCGCGCAGCATCGACAGCAATGGCGTGATACCAACCCCCGCTGCCAGCAACACCAGCGGTCGCTGCTCCAGCGGCGCCACCGTGAAGTGCCCCTGTGGCGCCCGCGCCTCGAGGATATCGCCGACCCGGATCTGCTGGTGCAAATGGCCTGAGACCAGGCCCTCGCGTTTCACGCTGATACGCAGGAAATCATCCGATGGCGCACTCGACAGGCTGTAAGTGCGGATAGGCGTTTCATCACCCAGCTTGAAGCGCAGCGGCAGATGCTGGCCGGCCTGAAACACCGGCATCCCCGCGCCATCGTCCGGTTGCAGATAAATCGAGCGGATGTGCTGGCTCTCCCTTTCGATGCGGGTCACCCGCAGCGGCCGCCAGCGGTCACCCAGTGCTTTGGCCTGCAAGCGTGCATCGGCCTGGGCCCAGGTGCCGGTCAGCAGGCTGGTGGGCGACATGCCGTCGAAGCGCCAGCGCAAGGCCAGTGCCGCCGGACGCCACACCCGTTGCTCCACCTCGAATGTCCACAGGCGTTCAGCGCCTTGAAAGGCTTCGATCTGCGGCCCTTCCAGAATGATCTCGGTACGCCCGCTCAGGTGCAGCAGATCACCTGTGGAAAAGTCGATGAACAGCAGTCCCGCACGGGGGTTGAGCAACAGATTACCGAGGGTGTTGAAGTGCAGATTGCCGGCAAAATCCGGGATGGTCAGGCGGTTCCCCTCGACCCGGACGAAGCCCGGCTGACCGCCGCGATGGGAAACATCCACCGCACGCTGCCCGTCGACCTCGACGTAACTGGCGACAAAGAAGGTGTCGGCGCCTTCGATCATGGCCCTGGCCGCGTCATCAAGACCATTGCCCTGCTGCGCTGGCCGCGTCTGCGGATCACTCAGCGGCACGCGCTGGAACTGGCGCAGTTGAATGTATTGCGGACAGTTGCCGAACGACTGATCCACCGTCACCGCGAAACCGCTGGCGTCGAAGTTGCCGACGCGACCGTTGAGACGATTGCGCCGCCGGGTGTGCAACTCGATGCCGAGCAAACCGATGGCGGCGCCGTCGTGCAACTGCGCCGGATCATCGGCCGCCGGCAGGCTGGACAATTGCAGGTGCTGCGGATCGGGCGAACCGGCAAACCCCGGCGCGCCTTCGAGCACGCTGGCCCATGGACGCCCCTCGGCATCGACCGCGCCGTACAGCATGAACGGTAATTGCGCATAGAACGCGCGGTGTTGGTCCGGCATCCAGTCGCGAATCACCTTGCGGCCGAAGGTTTCCATGCGTTCGGCAACGCCGACATGGGCCTGCAGTTGTTGCTCGCCAGCGTGCCACGGTGAACGTTCCATCACGCATCTCCCCGCGCCGCTGGCGCACTGTGGATAACTCGATCAGATCGGGCCCAACCCTCAAGCAGTCTTCTGCAGACCGGCGACGGTACGCGGCATGCCGACAAAACCGGGCAAGGCTTCGACACGCGCCAGCCAGGCACGCACGTTGGCGTAGTCATCCAGCGACACGTTGCCTTCCGGCGCATGGGCGATGTAGCTGTAGGCGGACACGTCAGCGATGGTCGGCTCGCTGCCGGCCAGGTACGGGGTCTTGCCCAGTTCCAGCTCCATCACCTTGAGCAGGTTGTGCGCGCGGGTAATCAGTTCCTCGGCATTCAGTTGCGCGCCAAACACCGTGACCAGGCGTGCTGCCGCCGGACCAAAGGCAATCGGCCCCGCCGCCACCGACAACCAGCGCTGGACCCGCGCAGCGCCCAGCGGATCGGTGGGCAGCCAACGGCCATTGCCGTACTTGAGCGCCAGATACACCAGAATCGCGTTGGAATCGGCCAGCACCACGCCGCCATCGTCGATCGCCGGCACCTGACCGAAACTGTTGATCGCCAGATACGGCGCCTGCTTGTGCTCACCCTTGGCCAGATCGACCAGGATCAGTTCAGTCGGCAGTTGCAGCAGGGACAGCATCAGCTCCACCCGATGGGCGTGGCCGGAACGCGGGAAGTTGTAGAGTTTGATCGCTTGCATGGTCGACTCCGCTGGAGGTGGCGCCGTTCGGGATGGCAGCGCCGATGGAGGCCATCTTCCACCCATCCTCAAAGCAATAGAATCACCAGCAATCGCAATCGATTATTTCACCTGATGAAATAACGCCGCGTTCTGCAGCGCCGGATGCTCACGCAGGGCCTTCACCGCATAGTCGACAAAACTGCGCACCCGCGCCGGCGCCTTGCGGCCGCCCTGATACACCACGTGGATCGGCAGCGGCGGCAGTTCGAAGTCGGCGAGGACGATTTCCAGCTCACCTGACGCCACCTTGCCGGCGACTTGATAGGACAACACCCGGGTCAGCCCCAACCCCAGGCAGGCCGCGGCAATCGCCGCCTGATTGGCGGTGACCACCAGCCTCGGCTCGGGCCGCACGCTGATCGCTTCGCCCTGGTCCACAAACGGCCAACTGCGTAACTGGCCGATGGACGAAGTCGCCACCACCGGCGCGCCGGCCAGCGCCTGCGGATGCTCGGGACGACCGTGCTGGGCCAGATAGACCGGCGAAGCACAGATCACCCGCCGCACCTCGCCGACACGGATCGCGTGCTGATTGCTGTCCGGCAACTCACCGATGCGCACCGCGACATCAATGCCCTCCTCGACCATGCTCACCACCCGATCGACCAACAGCGCATTGATCGAAACGTCCGGGTACTGCGTCAGATAGCCGGCCATCAGCGGCGTGACGAACAACTCGCCGAACAACACCGGCGCGGTCACCGTCAATTGCCCACGGGGCTGGGCGTGACTGCCGGCCGCCGAATCCTCGGCTTCCTGCACCTCGACGAGAATTCTCCGACAGTCTTCCAGATAACGCTGACCGGCCTCGCTGAGGTGCACATTGCGCGTGGTACGAATCAACAACTGCGTACCGATGCGCTGCTCCAGCGCCGCCACCGCCCGGGTGACACTGGCGGCGGACAAACCCAGACGTCGCGCCGCTGCCGAGAAGCCCTGCTCCTGGGCCACCGTGGCGAAGATCTGCATTTCCTGGAAGCGGTCCATGGATGTCCTCGAATCAGATACAAAAATCGCAGCCGAGGCTGCGATTTTTGCGGGTCAATGTCAGCTGTGGATAACTTATTCCACCGTCACCGACTTGGCCAGGTTGCGCGGCTGGTCGACGTCGGTGCCCTTGAGCACGGCGACGTAGTAGGACAACAACTGCAGCGGGATGGTGTAGAGGATCGGCGAGAGGATGTCGTGGATATGCGGCATCTGCACCACGTGGGTGCCTTCGCCGTTGGTCATCCCGGCTTTCTCGTCGGCGAACACGATCAGTTCACCGCCACGGGCACGGACTTCCTGCAGGTTGGACTTGAGCTTCTCCAGCAGTTCGTTGTTCGGCGCCACGGTGACCACCGGCATGTCGTTATCCACAAGCGCCAACGGACCGTGCTTCAGTTCACCGGCCGGGTAGGCTTCGGCGTGGATGTAGGAGATTTCCTTGAGCTTCAAGGCGCCCTCCATCGCCACCGGGAATTGCGCGCCACGGCCGAGGAACAGGGTGTGTTTCTTTTCGGCGAACAGTTCGGCGATCTTTTCCACCGTGCTGTCCATCGCCAGCGCTTCGCCCAGACGAGTCGGCAAGCGACGCAGCTCTTCCACCAACGTGGCTTCGACGTCTTTGCCCAAGGTTCCGCGCACCTGACCCAGAGACAGGGTCAGCAATAACAGGCCGACCAGTTGCGTGGTGAACGCCTTGGTCGAGGCCACGCCGATTTCGCGACCGGCCTGGGTCAGCAGAGTCAGGTCGGACTCACGCACCAGCGAGCTGATGCCGACGTTGCAGATTGCCAGGCTGGCGAGGAAGCCTAGCTCTTTGGCATTGCGCAGCGCGGCCAGGGTGTCGGCGGTTTCGCCGGACTGCGAGATGGTCACGAACAGGGTGTCTGGCTGCACCACCACCTTGCGGTAGCGGAATTCGCTGGCGACTTCGACCTGGCACGGAATACCGGCCAGTTCTTCGAGCCAGTAACGCGCAACCATGCCGGCGTGATAGCTGGTACCGCAGGCGACGATCTGCACGTTGCGCACTTTGGCGAACAGCTCGGCAGCCTGTGGACCGAAAGCCTGAACCAGCACTTGGTTCGGGCTCAAACGACCTTCCAGGGTGCGCTGTACCACAGACGGTTGCTCATGGATTTCCTTGAGCATGTAGTGACGGAATTCGCCCTTGTCGGCGGCTTCGGCGCCATCGCTGTATTGCACGGTCTGGCGCTCGACGGTTTTGCCATCAACGTCCCAGATCTGCACGCTATCGCGGCGAATTTCGGCGATATCACCTTCTTCCAGGTACATGAAGCGGTCAGTGACCTGGCGCAGGGCCAACTGGTCGGACGCGAGGAAGTTCTCGCCCAGGCCCAGGCCGATCACCAACGGGCTGCCACTGCGTGCGGCAACCAGGCGATCCGGTTGCTGTGCATTGATCACGGCCAGACCGTAGGCACCGTGCAGTTCCTTGACCGTTGCTTTGAGCGCGACGGTCAGGTCAGGTTGATCCTTGAGTTTGTGGTTCAGCAGGTGAGCGATGACTTCGGTGTCGGTGTCCGAAGTGAACACGTAACCCAGCGCTTTCAGTTGCTCACGCAGGGCTTCATGGTTTTCGATGATGCCGTTGTGCACCACGGCGATATCGCCGGAAAAATGCGGGTGCGCGTTACGCTCGCACGGTGCACCGTGGGTGGCCCAACGGGTGTGGGCGATACCGAGACGGCCAACCAGCGGCTGTGCGGCCAGCGCTGCTTCGAGTTCGCTGACCTTGCCCGGACGACGCATGCGCTCAAGCTTTTCATCGTTGGTGAAAACCGCCACGCCGGCGCTGTCATAGCCGCGGTATTCAAGGCGCTTGAGGCCTTCGAGCAGGATGGCGGTGATATTACGTTCAGCAACTGCGCCGACAATTCCACACATGCTTATTTCTCCTGACTGACAGCCGCGCAAATCACGGTGATACCGCGGGCCTGAATCTGATCGCGTGCATCGATAGGCAGGCGATCATCGGTAATGAGGGTATGGACGCTGCTCCACGGCAGCTCCAGGTTGGGAATCTTGCGGCCGATCTTGTCGGCCTCGACCATCACGATCACTTCCCGCGCCACGTCGGCCATCACCCGGCTCAAACCGAGCAGTTCATTGAACGTAGTGGTACCGCGCACCAGATCGATGCCATCGGCGCCGATAAACAATTGGTCGAAGTCGTAAGAGCGTAGTACCTGCTCGGCCACCTGGCCCTGAAAGGATTCCGAATGCGGATCCCAGGTGCCACCGGTCATCAGCAGCACCGGTTCGTGTTCGAGTCCGCTCAAGGCGTTGGCAACGTGCAGCGAGTTGGTCATGACCACCAGGCCCGGCTGCAGGCCAAGCTCGGGAATCATCGCGGCGGTGGTGCTGCCGCTGTCGATGATAATGCGGGCGTGCTCGCGAATGCGTTTGACGGCAGCGCGGGCAATTGCCTGTTTGTATTTCGAAACGCTCTGGCCGGGTTCTGCCACCAGTTCCTGCGGCATGGTGATCGCCCCGCCGTAACGGCGCAGCAACAGTCCATGGCTTTCCAGCGCGGCCAGATCCTTGCGGATCGTAACTTCCGATGTTTCGAAGCGCTTGGCCAGTTCATCCACACTGACTTCGCCCTGCTCATTGAGCAAGGCGAGGATGTTGTGCCGGCGTTGGGGCGTGTTGCGTTTCGACATGGTGGCTTAAGTTTCGATTCGAAAGATAACGGAAGCAATCAAAACCTATCGGTCATAAATCGTCAAGCGACAGATCGAAAATTTTAGAAACGACCCAGACGAATGTGGGAGCGGGCTTGCTCGCGAATGCGGAGGGTCAGTCACTGAAATGTGAAACTGAAACACCGCATTCGCGAGCAAGCCCGCTCCCACATTTGGATTCAAGCATTAAGTGCAGCTGTGGATAACTCAGTTCTTCTTGATCTTCTCCGGCCGCTTCCAGCCATCGATATTCTTTTGCCGCGCGCGACCAACGGCCAACTGGGCGTTATCCACATTCTGCGTGATGGTCGAACCGGCCGCCGTGGTTGCACCGGACGAGATATCCACAGGCGCCACCAGCGAGTTGTTGGAGCCGATGAACACGTCCTCGCCCAACACGGTTTTCCACTTGTTGGCGCCATCGTAGTTGCAGGTGATGGTGCCCGCGCCAATGTTGGTGCGTGCGCCAATTTCGGCATCGCCCAGGTAGGTCAGATGCCCGGCCTTGGCGCCCTCGCCCATGCGGGCGTTTTTCAGTTCGACGAAGTTACCCACATGTGCGCGTGCTTCGAGCACGGTGCCTGGGCGCAGACGGGCGAACGGACCGGCATCGCTGCCTTCACCGAGAACCGCACCTTCGATGTGGCTGTTGGCCTTGATCACCACGCCTTTGCGCAAGGTGCTGTCCTTGATTACACAGTTCGGGCCGATCACCACGTCGTCTTCAATAACAACGTTGCCTTCGAGAATCACGTTGACGTCAATCAGCACATCGCGACCAACGGTCACTTCACCGCGCACATCGAAACGCGCCGGGTCACGCAGGGTCACGCCTTGCGCCATCAGCCGGCGGCCGGCGCGCAACTGGTAATGACGCTCCAGCTCGGAGAGTTGCTTGCGATCGTTGGCGCCCTGCACTTCCATCGGGTCGTGCGGTTGTTCAGTGGCGACCACGAGGCCATCGTTGACCGCCATTTCGATCACGTCGGTCAGGTAGTACTCGCCCTGTGCGTTGTTGTTCGACAGACGGCTCATCCAGTCAGCCAGACGATTGGCCGGAACGGCGAGGATGCCGGTGTTGCCTTCGGTGATTGCGCGCTGAGCTTCGCTGGCATCTTTATGCTCAACGATGGCGGCAACCTTGCCGTTCGCGTCGCGCACGATACGGCCGTAACCGGTCGGATCTTCGAGCTCAACGGTCAACAGGCCCATCTGGCCCGGTACGACGTGCTTGAGCAGACGCTGCAGGGTTTCGACTTCAATCAGCGGCACGTCACCGTAGAGAATCAGCACGGTATCGGCGGTGATGAACGGCACAGCCTGAGCCGTTGCATGACCGGTGCCCAATTGCTTGTCCTGCAGCACGAAATTCAGATCGTCAGCCGCCAGGCGCTCGCGCACCACATCGGCACCGTGACCGATAACCACGTGAATGCGCTGCGGATCAAGTTGTCGCGCGCTGTGGATAACATGGCCAAGCATGGAGTTGCCGGCAACCGGGTGCAGCACTTTCGGCAACGCCGAACGCATACGGGTGCCTTGACCGGCCGCGAGGATAACGATTTCGAGAGACATGACTGGCTACCAATCCTGGGTGGTCAGCAACTGCGACCGGGTTGTAAAAATCGGAAAAGAAAAAAGGGTAGCCGAGGCTACCCTTTTTTATCAATCACACAACAAGTGGCTGACGGATTAACCGCCAAACTTCTTGCGGATCTGCTGGACGGTGCGCAGCTGAGCTGCAGCCTCGGCCAGACGTGCGGACGCAGCTCCGTAATCGAAATCTGCGCTCTTCTCGTGCAGAGCAGCTTCGGCAGCCTTGAGGGCTGCTTGAGCCTGAGCTTCATCCAGGTCGGCGGCACGTTGCACAGTGTCGGCAAGAACCTTGACCATGTTCGGCTGAACCTCGAGGAAACCACCGGAGATGTAGAACACCTCGGTTTCCCCGCCTTGCTTGATCAGGCGGATCGGACCTGGCTTCAGATTAGTGATCAGCGGCGCGTGACCCAGAGCGATACCAAGATCACCCAGTGCACCGTGCGCAATCACCATCTCGACCAGGCCGGAAAAGATTTCCCCTTCCGCGCTGACGATATCGCAATGGACTGTCATAGCCATCTGATTGCCTCAACCTAAATTAGCGCCCGTTGCCGGGCGCCGGGATTACAGTTTCTTGGCTTTCTCGATCGCTTCTTCGATGCCGCCAACCATGTAGAACGCTTGTTCTGGCAGGTGGTCGTAGTCACCGTTGAGGATGCCTTTGAAGCCAGCAATGGTGTCTTTCAGGGAAACGTATTTACCCGAAGCACCGGTGAAGACTTCAGCCACGAAGAACGGCTGCGACAAGAAGCGCTGGATCTTACGAGCACGGTTTACCAACTGCTTGTCGGCTTCCGACAGCTCGTCCATACCCAGGATCGCAATGATGTCCTTCAGCTCTTTGTAGCGCTGCAGCACGTACTGAACACCGCGAGCGGTTTCGTAGTGCTCGTTGCCGATCACGTTCGGATCCAGCTGACGCGAAGTCGAGTCCAGTGGGTCTACCGCTGGGTAGATACCCAGGGAAGCGATGTCACGGGACAGAACGACGGTGGCGTCCAAGTGGGCGAAGGTGGTAGCTGGCGACGGGTCAGTCAAGTCGTCCGCAGGTACGTATACCGCCTGGATCGAAGTAATCGAACCTTGCTTGGTCGAAGTGATGCGCTCTTGCAGCACGCCCATCTCTTCAGCCAGAGTCGGCTGATAACCTACTGCCGAAGGCATACGGCCCAGCAGTGCGGATACTTCAGTACCGGCCAGGGTGTAACGGTAGATGTTGTCGACGAACAACAGAACGTCGTTACCTTCGTCACGGAACTTCTCGGCCATGGTCAGGCCGGTCAGAGCTACGCGCAGACGGTTTCCCGGCGGCTCGTTCATCTGACCGTAAACCAGTGCCACTTTGTCCAGAACGTTGGAGTCCTTCATCTCGTGGTAGAAGTCGTTACCCTCACGAGTACGCTCACCCACACCGGCGAACACGGAATAACCGCTGTGCTCGATGGCGATGTTACGGATCAGTTCCATCATGTTTACGGTTTTGCCTACACCGGCACCACCGAACAGACCGACTTTACCGCCCTTGGCGAACGGGCAAACCAGGTCGATAACCTTGATGCCGGTTTCCAGCAGCTCGTTGCCACCAGCTTGTTCAGCGAAGGAAGGAGCGGCGCGGTGGATACCCCAGCGCTCTTCTTCGCCGATCGGGCCAGCTTCGTCGATCGGGTTGCCCAGTACGTCCATGATCCGGCCCAGAGTCGCTTTACCGACCGGTACGGAGATGGCTGCGCCAGTGTTGTTGACGCCCAGACCGCGCTTCAAGCCTTCGGTCGAGCCCATCGCAATGGTACGTACCACGCCGTCGCCCAGCTGCTGCTGAACTTCCAGAGTGGTTTCGGCGCCTTGAACCTTCAAGGCGTCGTAGATGCTCGGTACGCTGTCGCGTGGAAATTCCACGTCGATAACGGCGCCGATGATTTGAACGATACGTCCGCTACTCATAGCTGGATCCTCTGAATATTTGAACCGTTAAACCGCGGCAGCGCCGCCGACGATTTCCGAGATCTCTTGGGTGATCGCAGCCTGACGCGCCTTGTTGTAGATCAGCTGCAAATCGCTGATCAAATCACCGGCGTTGTCGGTAGCGTTCTTCATCGCGATCATCCGCGCAGCTTGTTCGGCCGCGTTGTTCTCGACCACCGCCTGGTACACCTGCGACTCCACGTAGCGCACCATCAAGCCGTCAAGCAGCTCTTTGGCGTCTGGTTCGTAGAGGTAGTCCCAGTGGTGCTTGAGTTCTTGATCCGGGGTCGCCACCAGTGGAATCAACTGCTCCACGGTAGGCTGTTGCGTCATGGTGTTGATGAACTTGTTGGATACCACGGACAGGCGGTCAATACGGCCGTCCAGGTAGGCATCCAGCATCACCTTGACGCTGCCGATCAGATCATTGATCGACGGCTCTTCACCCAGGTGGCTGATAGCTGCAACGACGTTACCGCCGAAGTTGCGGAAAAAGGCCGCACCCTTGCTACCCACTACACACAGATCAATCTCGACGCCGTTTTCGCGGTTTACCGCCATGTCCTTGACCAGGGCCTTGAACAGGTTGGTGTTCAAGCCACCGCACAGACCACGGTCACTGCTCACTACGACATAACCGGCACGCTTTACTTCGCGGTCGATCATGAACGGGTGGCGGTATTCCGGGTTGGCGTTGGCCAGATGCCCAATTACCTGGCGGATACGCTCCGCATAAGGACGGCTAGCAGCCATGCGCATTTGTGCCTTGCGCATTTTGCTGACCGCCACTTTTTCCATGGCGCTGGTAATTTTTTGCGTGCTTTTGATGCTCGCAATCTTACTGCGAATCTCTTTTGCGCCTGCCATGTAACACCTATCAGGTTAGCAAGCGGGAGCCTTGCGGCTCCCGCTGCGGCTTACCAGGTTTGGGTGGCCTTGAACTTCTCGATACCGGCTTTGAGGCCAGCGTCGATTTCGTCATTGAAGTCACCTTTAACGTTGATCTTGGCCATCAAATCGGCGTGATCGCGGTTGAAGTAAGCAATCAGCGCTTGCTCGAAGCTGCCGATCTTGGCGATTTCAATGTCAGTCAGGAACCCACGCTCAGCGGCATACAGCGACAGCGACATGTCGGCGATCGACATTGGCGCGTATTGCTTCTGCTTCATCAGCTCGGTAACGCGCTGACCATGCTCAAGTTGCTTACGGGTCGCTTCGTCCAGGTCAGAAGCGAACTGGGCGAATGCCGCCAGTTCACGGTACTGAGCCAGAGCGGTACGGATACCACCGGACAGCTTCTTGATGATCTTGGTCTGAGCGGCACCACCCACACGGGATACCGAAACACCGGCGTTCACTGCAGGGCGGATGCCCGAGTTGAACATGGCCGATTCCAGGAAGATCTGACCGTCGGTGATGGAAATCACGTTGGTCGGAACGAACGCGGAAACGTCGCCAGCCTGGGTTTCGATGATCGGCAGTGCGGTCAGGGAACCGGTTTTGCCGGTCACTGCGCCGTTGGTGAACTTCTCTACGTACTCTTCCGAAACGCGGGATGCGCGCTCCAGCAGACGGGAGTGGAGATAGAACACGTCGCCTGGGTAAGCTTCACGGCCTGGTGGACGGCGCAGCAGCAGGGAAATCTGGCGGTAAGCCACTGCCTGCTTGGACAGATCGTCATAAACGATCAGCGCGTCTTCACCGCGGTCGCGGAAGAATTCACCCATGGTGCAACCGGAGTACGGAGCCAGGAATTGCAGTGCTGCAGATTCCGAAGCGCTCGCTGCAACGATGATGGTGTTAGCCAGTGCACCGTTTTCTTCCAGCTTGCGAACCACGTTGGCGATGGTCGATTGCTTCTGACCGATTGCCACGTAGACGCAGAAAATGCCGCTGTCTTTCTGGTTGATGATCGCGTCGATCGCCAGAGCGGTTTTACCGATCTGACGGTCACCGATGATCAGCTCACGCTGGCCACGGCCGACAGGGATCATGGCATCGACAGCCTTGTAGCCAGTCTGTACAGGCTGGTCTACCGACTTACGCCAGATCACGCCCGGTGCAACTTTCTCGACCGCGTCGGTCTCGGTGTTGCCCAGTGGACCTTTGCCGTCAACAGGGTTACCCAGTGCGTCGACTACGCGACCCAGCAGTTCCTTACCAACCGGAACTTCGAGGATGCGGCCAGTGCACTTGGCGCTCATGCCTTCAGCCAGACTGGTGTATGCGCCCAGTACAACGGCACCTACGGAGTCTTGCTCCAGGTTGAGGGCCATACCGTAGACGCCGCCCGGAAACTCGATCATCTCGCCGTACATGACGTCGGCCAGACCGTGAATCCGCACGATGCCGTCAGATACGCTGACGACAGTGCCTTCGTTACGGGCTTGGGAGGTCACATCGAGTTTTTCGATGCGGCCCTTGATAATTTCACTTATTTCGGAAGGATTGAGTTGCTGCATTGCTCTGCTGCCCCTTCAAACTCAAGATTTCAATGCTTCGGCAAGTTTCGCGATTTTGCCGCGAATCGAGCCATCGATAACCAGGTCGCCGGCGCGGATGACAACACCCCCAATAAGGGATTTGTCTTCCTCGACTTGCAGGCGCACTTCCCGGTTGAGTCGTGCACTGAGAACCTTGGCGAGTTTGTCTTGCTGTTCTTGGTTCAATGCAAAAGCACTGGTCACTTCAACGTCTACCGATTTCTCTTGTTCGGCCTTGTACAGGTCGAACAGAGCGGCGATCTCCGGCAGAAGCGGGAGACGGTCGTTTTCGGCAACGACATTGATGAAATTCTGTGCCTTGGCATCGAACTTGTCGCCGCACACGTCAATGAACGTGGCGGCCTTTTCTGCGCTCGTCAGTCGCGGGGCCTTGAGCACGCGCTGCATGGTGTCGTCTTGCGACACCGCTGCTGCCAGGCCGAGCATGGCTGACCAATTGGCCAGTTGCTGGTGGGCCTGAGCGTGCTCGAAGGCCGCCTTAGCGTAAGGTCGGGCCAACGTGGTCAGTTCTGCCATGATCGCCCTCGCTTAGATTTCAGCAGCCAGTTGGTTAACCAGCTCTGCGTGCGCGTTTTGATCGATTGTGGCACCCAGGATCTTCTCGGCGCCGCCGACAGCCAGCAAGCCCACTTGGGCGCGCAGCTTGTCTTTGACACTGTTCAGTTCCTGTTCGATCTCGGCTTGAGCCTGAACCTTCACACGGTCAGCGTCGACACGGGCTTTTTCAACAGCCTCTTCGACAATCTGGTTACCGCGTTTCTTGGCTTGCTCGATGATTTCAGCTGCCTGAGCTTTCGCTTCGCGCAGTTGCTGACCCGCTTTCTCTTGGGCCAACTCCAGGTCGCGAGCTGCTCGGCTGGCAGCGTCCAGACCATCAGCGATCTTCTTTTGACGTTCGTGCAGAGCAGCGATGACCGGAGGCCATACATACTTCATGCAGAACAGTACAAAAATCAGGAACGCAACGGACTGGCCAATCAGGGTCGCATTAATGTTCACGCCAACACCTCGCAGTTACGTTGTCCATCACACCAAATTACTCGGAAGAATCCGGGTAATTAGCCAGCGATCTGACCAACGAACGGGTTCGCAAAGGTGAAGAACAGAGCGATACCAACACCGATCATGGTTACGGCGTCGAGCAGACCGGCAACGATGAACATTTTAACTTGCAGCATTGGAACCATTTCTGGCTGACGCGCTGCGCCTTCCAGGAACTTGCCGCCCAGCAGGCCGAAACCAATTGCGGTACCCAGTGCGCCCAGGCCGATCAACAGTGCAACAGCGATAGCGGTTAGACCAACTACAGTTTCCATCTTTCCTCCCGACTTTTACGTCGTATGGTTTAGGTTTTTTAGATTAAAGCGGTAAAACAAATCGTTTCAGAGGCCCGTTTAAGAGCCCCCTCCCGTTTGACCGGGAGGGACATCAGATCAGCCGAGGCTGCTCTTAATGGTTTTCTTCGTGCGCCATCGACAGGTAGACGATGGTCAGCATCATGAAGATGAACGCCTGCAGGGTGATGATCAGGATGTGGAACACCGCCCACGCCCACTGCAGAACAACGCCCAGGCCGCTCAGCCAGAGCAGGCCGCTGCCGAACATCACAGCGATCAGAATGAACACCAGCTCGCCGGCATACATGTTGCCGAACAGACGCAGAGCCAGAGAGATCGGTTTGGCGATCAGGGTCACGAATTCCAGCAGGAAGTTCACCGGGATCAGCAGGGCCTGAACGAAGATGTTCTTGCTGCCGAACGGGTGCAGGGTCAGTTCGCCGATGAAGCCGCCGATGCCCTTGACCTTGATGCTATAGAAAATGATCAGTGCGAAAACCGAGAACGCCATGCCCAGGGTCGCGTTCGGGTCGGTAGTCGACACGGCGCGGAACGGGATGTGGTGGTCGCCGGTGATCAGGATGGCCAGCTGAGGAATCCAGTCGACCGGTACCAGGTCGACGGCGTTCATCAGGAACACCCAGACGAAGATGGTCAGTGCCAGCGGTGCGATCACCGGGCTACGGCCATGGAAGCTGTCTTTCACGCTGCCATCGACGAATTCGACCAATACTTCAACGAAGTTCTGCAAAGCACCTGGCTGACCCGAAGTCGCTTTCTTTGCCGCCATGCGGAAAAGAAGAACGAAGATCAGACCCAGCGCGACCGACCAGCCGAGGGTATCGACGTGGAAAGCCCAGAAGCCCATTTCCTTGGCTTCTGCTGCGGTGTGGGCAAAGCCCCAGCCGCCGTTAGGTAGCTGACCGAAGGTCAGGTTCTGCAAGTGGTGCTGGATATAGCCCGAAGCGGTTGTTTCTGCCATGGTTGCCTCAAACGCCCTAAGGTCTCGAAAGTCTTGTTCTCATCAGCAGGGGAGCGAACCAGCTGACCGACTGAGTCAGCACGAAAGCGCCGAATACTGCGATCGGCGCCAATGGCTTCACACCTGCAAACACCAGTGCAAACAGCACTGCCGTCAAAATCAGTTTGCCTGCCTCGCCGGCATAAAATGACCGGACGATGGACTGGGCTGCTCGGGCGCCGGAAAACCGAAATGCCTTGTGAGCGAAATAAACATTGGGCAGCAAGGCTATCAGGCCTCCGCAAAGTCCCGAGTATCCGGCAACGACTCCGTGCCATTGCCAGAGCGCCAAAGCGGCAATGAGCAAAATGACAAATTGAGCCATCAACACCGGAAAAACCGCCAGGCGATGGAACGGCAGGCGGTTTGGCTTGCGGGTTTCCATCACGATTGCTCTCCAATGGTCGGCTGCCGAAATTCAATAACTTGGCATAATTTGTGCCGACAAAATGCGCGCAGAGTATAGGGGCGGTTCTGCCCCTATTCAACTGTCAGGTAGTGATTTCCGACTGCGCGCTACATGAGGAAATGTTTCAGCGGATGTGTGCGAGCACACCTTGAAGCTCATCGAGGGAGTTGTAACCGATCACCAACTGACCTTTTCCCTTCTTCCCGTGGCGAATCTGCACCGCAGAGCCTAGGCGCTCGGCCAGACGCTGTTCGAGCCGGGCGATATCCGGGTCGGGTTTGGCCGCTTCCACAGGCTCCGGTTTACCACTCAACCACTGGCGAACCAGTGCTTCAGTCTGGCGCACAGTCAGGCCGCGTGCGACAACATGTCGCGCCCCTTCCACCTGCTGATTGTCCGGCAGACCGAGCAAAGCCCGGGCATGACCCATTTCCAGGTCACCGTGGGACAGCATGGTCTTGATGACTTCCGGCAGTGCAATAAGTCGCAACAGGTTAGCCACAGTCACGCGAGACTTACCCACAGCCTCGGCAACCTGTTGTTGAGTGAGCTGGAATTCCTGCTGCAGGCGCTGCAAGGCGACTGCTTCCTCGATCGGGTTCAGGTCTTCACGCTGGATGTTCTCGATCAGCGCAATGGCGATCGCGGTTTCATCCGGCACATCACGGACCATTGCCGGGATGGTTTCCTGGCCGGCCTGCTGGCTGGCGCGCCAGCGGCGTTCACCGGCGATGATCTCAAAACGGCCACCGCCAATCGGGCGAACCACGATCGGCTGCATCACGCCTTGTGACTTGATCGACTGGGCCAGCTCTTCCAGCGCCTGTGGATCCATGTCGCGGCGCGGCTGGTATTTGCCACGCTGCAGCAGATCCAGCGGCAGGTGTTGCAGTTCACGGGTATCGGCCTGCGCCGCCTGTTCTTCCAGCGCGCTGACGGTCGGACCACTCAGCAGTGCATCCAGTCCACGTCCGAGACCTCGTTTCTTGACGGCCATGGGGATTCCTTAAGTTGGCTGGGCAGCGGCGATGCGTGAATTTTTGCGCTGACGGCGAACCATCTCGCCCGCCAGGGCCAGGTAGGCCAGAGCGCCGCGCGATTGCTTGTCGTAGGCCAGTGCGGGCATACCGTAGCTCGGTGCTTCGGCCAGCCGGATGTTGCGCGGGATCACCGTGTCGTACAGCTGTTCGCCAAAGTGTTCCTTGAGCTGCGCCGAGACGTCGTTCATCAGGCTCAGGCGCGGGTCGTACATGGTGCGCAGCAAACCCTCGACTTTCAGGTTCGGGTTCAGCAGTTCGGCGATGCGCTTGATGTTATCCACAAGGTCGCTCAAACCCTCAAGCGCAAAGTATTCGCACTGCATGGGGATAATCACCCCATCGGCGGCAACCAGTGCGTTCAGGGTGAGCATCGACAGCGACGGCGGGCAGTCGATCAAAATGTAATCGTAGTTTTCACGGATCGGCGCCAGCGCACTGCGCAGACGGCTTTCCTTCATCTGCATTTCCAGCAGAACCACTTCAGCCGCGGTCAGGTCGCGGTTGGCCGGCAGCAGTTGATAACCGCCGTGCTCGGAGTAGTGCATGGCCTGGGCCAGATCGCATTCGCCGATCAGCAGGTCGTAGACCGAGTTTTCCAGGCCATGTTTATCCACACCGCTACCCATGGTGGCGTTGCCCTGTGGATCGAGATCGATCAACAGCACCCGGCGCTTGGTCGCGACCAGGGATGCTGCGAGGTTGATGCAGGTGGTGGTCTTGCCCACACCACCCTTCTGGTTCGCTATCGCGAATACCTTAGCCATTCTTGCTTGTGTTCCCAATCATGCCGTGCGGCGCAGTATCAGCAGATGGCGTTGGCCTTGGCAACCGGGTACGGCCAAGGCGTGTTCGCTATCGAGTTTGAAGTCTGCCGGCAATGCTACCAGCTCATCGGCCGGATGGACGCCCTTCATTGCCAGCCAGCGCGTGTCGGCATCGCCGAGGTGGCGAGTCCAGTTGGTGAAGTTCTCCATGCTGCTGAACGCCCGGGAAATGATCCCGTTGAATGGCTGGGCAGGCTGGAAGGCTTCGACGCGACTGTGGATAACTTGCAGGTTATCCAGTTTGAGTTCGAGTTTGACCTGAGTCAGGAAGCGGGTTTTCTTGCCGTTGCTGTCCAGACAGGTCACTTGCGAGTCCGGATACAGGATCGCCAACGGGATCCCCGGCATCCCGCCGCCGCTGCCGACGTCGAGCCAGCGACCGTTTTCGATAAACGACATCACGCTGAGACTGTCGAGCAGGTGCCGCGAAACCATTTCGTCGGGATCGCGTACGGCGGTCAGGTTGTAGGCCTGGTTCCATTTGATCAACAGGGCCAGGTAACCCAGCAGCAATTCGTGCTGGGCTGCGCTGAGATTGACACCGAGCTCGCGGGCTCCTGTGGATAACTCTTCGGCGTGTTGCGAAGTGACCTTAGAACTCAAGCGCTTTGCTCCAACTGACGGCCCGCGCCGCGTTTTTTCAAATGAATCATCAACAGCGAAATCGCTGCCGGGGTCACACCCGGGATCCGCGAAGCCTGGCCGAGCGTCTCCGGACGCGTCGCACCGAGCTTGCTCTGGATCTCCTTGGAGAGACCGGAAATGTTGGTGTAATCGATATCCACAGGCAGTTTCGTGTCTTCACTGGCGCGCAGACGGGCGATTTCGTCCTGTTGACGGTCGATGTAACCGGCGTACTTGGTCTTGATCTCGACCTGTTCGGCAACCTGTGGATCTTCGGCGCCCTGCCCGGTCACTTCGACCAGACCAGCGTAGTCGATTTCCGGACGACTCAAGAGATTGAGCAAGTTGTATTCGTGAGTCAGCGGCGTACCGAATTTTTCCGCAATGGCATCGCCCTGCTGGGTGCCAGGGCGAACCCAGGTGCTTTTCAGGCGCTGCTCTTCGAGTTCGATGCTTTCGCGTTTCTTGCAGAAAGCCGCCCAGCGCGCGTCATCGACCAGACCCAGCTCGCGACCTTTTTCGGTCAGACGCAGGTCGGCGTTGTCCTCGCGCAGGATCAGGCGGTACTCGGCACGGGAAGTGAACATGCGGTACGGCTCTTGGGTACCGAGGGTGATCAGGTCGTCGACCAGCACGCCGATGTACGCCTCATCGCGACGCGGACACCAGGCTTCTTTGCCCTTGGCACGCAACGCGGCGTTGGCCCCGGCGAGCAAACCTTGCGCACCGGCTTCTTCGTAACCGGTGGTGCCGTTGATCTGGCCAGCGAAGAACAGACCGCCGATGACTTTGGTTTCCAGGCTGTACTTCAGGTCGCGCGGATCGAAGTAGTCGTACTCGATCGCATAACCCGGACGCACGATGTGCGCGTTTTCCATACCGCGGATCGATTGCACGATCTGCAATTGCACGTCGAACGGCAAGCTTGTGGATATCCCGTTCGGGTACAGCTCATGGGTGGTCAGGCCTTCCGGCTCGATGAACACCTGATGGCTTTCCTTGTCGGCAAAGCGATGGATCTTGTCTTCGATCGACGGGCAATACCGTGGACCGATGCCCTCGATTTCGCCGGCAGCGGAATACATCGGCGAACGATCGAGGTTCGCCGCGATAATTTCGTGGGTACGGGCGTTGGTGTGGGTAATCCAGCAACTGACCTGGCGCGGATGTTGTTCCTTGTTGCCCATGAACGACATGACCGGGATCGGCGTATCGCCCGGTTGCTCGGTCATGACCGAGAAATCCACAGACTTGCCATCAATGCGTGGTGGGGTACCGGTTTTCAGGCGACCGACACGCAGCGGCAGTTCACGCAGACGATGCGCGAGGGCAATCGACGGCGGATCACCGGCGCGACCGCCGGAGAAATTCTGCAAGCCGATGTGGATAAGTCCACCGAGGAAGGTACCGGTGGTCAACACCACGGAATCGGCGAAGAAACGCAGACCCATTTGGGTGACAACACCGCGTACCTGCTCTTGCTCGACGATCAGGTCGTCAGCGGCCTGTTGAAATATCCACAGGTTCGGCTGGTTTTCGAGGATTTCGCGGACAGCGGCCTTGTACAGAATCCGGTCGGCTTGCGCACGGGTCGCCCGTACGGCCGGACCTTTACGGCTGTTCAACACGCGAAACTGGATGCCACCCAGATCGGTAGCCATGGCCATCGCGCCGCCGAGGGCGTCGATTTCCTTGACCAGATGGCTTTTGCCAATGCCGCCGATGGCCGGGTTGCAGCTCATGGCACCGAGGGTTTCCACGTTATGCGTCAGCAACAGGGTTTTTGCCCCCATACGTGCTGAGGCCAGTGCTGCCTCGGTACCGGCATGACCGCCGCCGATGACGATCACTTCAAAACGGGAAGGGAAATCCACCACGCACCTCGTGCCTGCTTAAGTAGGTAATTCAGGAATAGTTTGAGATCAGGTTTCTGGACCTGGTCGACAAGTATAGGGACTTCGCCCTTCCTAAAGAACCCTTTGCACAAAATTTAACCAGCTGTGGAGAACTCGAAGTTAAAAGAATAAAAAAGAGAGAAATTTATAAAACCTTTGTTTTTATGTTTATTCTTACTGACCGACCTTTCTGTGGATAGATTGCTACAGGCCTTATTATTCAATGTGTACAGAGTTTCAAAACCCTGTTATCAGGTGCCAATGAGGCCCTTGGATAACCGGTTTAAGCCTGTGGATGAATGGGATGGTTATCCACAGAGGCAGTTATATCCAGTTTTGAGGCCCTGTTATCAACTGACCTCATTGGCAGTTATTCACAGGGCTTAATCCACAGAAATCAGCTGAATGAGTGATTGGCGGGCAACGGAAATCCGCTCAGGGCGAGAGAATCTGCCCGGCGCTGAAGAATGGAATTGAGAAATGAGGAGTGCAGACAGGCCGCGATCGGGCCTGTCTGTGAACAGCGGAAGGGTTATTTGCCGATGCAGAAGCTGGAGAAGATCCGGCCAAGCAGATCATCGGAGCTGAATGCCCCGGTGATTTCGCCCAGAGAGTGCTGCGCCTGGCGCAAATCTTCGGCCAGTAGCTCACCGGCACCCGCCAAGGTCAGCTGTGCACGACCATGTTCCAGCGCTGCACTGGCGTGGCGCAGAGCTTCCAGATGCCGTCGACGGGCACTGAAGCTGCTTTCCGAGGTTTGCTCGTAGCCCATGCAGGCCTTGAGGTGTTCGCGCAGCAATTCCAGACCTTCGCCGGCGGATTTGGCGCTCAGGCTGAGGGTCACATGGCCATCGTCGCTGACTTCCAGAGCGATTGCTTCACCCGTCAGGTCAGCCTTGTTGCGGATCAAGGTGACCTTGGCCGGATCCGGCCGGGTTTCGAGGAATTCCGGCCACAGGGCAAACGGATCTGCAGCTTCCGGCGCGGTGGCATCGACTACCAGCAGCACCCGATCCGCTTCAGTGATCGCCTTCAACGCACGCTCGACGCCGATCTTTTCCACCTGATCATCGGTATCGCGCAGACCGGCGGTGTCCACCACGTGCAACGGCATGCCGTCGATGTGGATATGTTCGCGCAGGATATCGCGGGTGGTGCCGGCAATCTCCGTCACGATCGCGGCTTCGCGGCCGGCCAGGGCATTCAACAGACTGGACTTGCCGGCATTCGGACGACCGGCGATCACCACGGTCATGCCATCACGCAACAATGCGCCCTGCCCGGCTTCACGCAGCACAGTGGATAACTCTTCACGCACCTTGTCGAGCATGCTCAGCACGTGGCCATCGGCGAGGAAGTCGATTTCCTCTTCCGGGAAGTCGATGGCGGCTTCGACGTAGATGCGCAGGCCGATCAGTTGTTCGGTGAGGTTATGCACACGCTGGGAAAACGCCCCCTGCAGGGAGCGCAAGGCATTGCGTGCAGCCTGTGCAGAACTGGCTTCGATCAGGTCGGCAATGGCCTCGGCCTGAGCCAGGTCGAGTTTGTCGTTGAGGAACGCGCGCTCGCTGAATTCACCCGGACGGGCCAAACGGCAACCCAGTTCCAGGCAACGCTTGAGCAACATGTCGAGAACGATCGGGCCACCGTGCCCCTGCAACTCCAGCACGTCTTCGCCGGTGAACGAGTTGGGTCCCGGGAAATACAGCGCCAGACCTTCGTCCAGCACCTGCCGGTCATCACTGAAAAATGGCCCGTAATGCGCGTAACGCGGTTTCAGTTCGCGGCCGCTGATGGCTTTGGCCGCAACACTGGCCAACGGCCCGGAAATACGGACGATGCCGACACCGCCACGACCTTGAGCGGTGGCGACGGCGGCGATGGTTTCACGAGGTGCGCTCATAAACCGGAATCCAGACAAAAGTGGCAGATAGCAAAACGCCCCACTAGGGGGCGTTTTGAGTGGTGTTATCCACAGAGTAAGTTACGCCTCGGCTTTTTTCGTCGCCGCTTCGATCTTACGCGTGATGTACCACTGTTGGGCAATCGACAGGCAGTTGTTCACAACCCAGTACAGCACCAGACCAGCAGGGAACCACAGGAAGAAGAAGGTGAAGATGATTGGCATCATTTTCATGACCTTCGCCTGCATCGGATCCGGCGGAGTCGGGTTCAGACGCTGCTGGATGAACATGGTCGCGCCCATGATGATCGGCAGGATGAAGAACGGATCCTTGATCGACAGGTCGGTGATCCACAGCATGAACGGCGCCTGGCGCATTTCAACGCTTTCCAGCAGAACCCAGTACAGCGAAAGGAAAACCGGCATCTGCACGAGGATCGGCAAGCAGCCACCCAGCGGATTGATCTTCTCTTTCTTGTACAGCTCCATCATGGCTTGCGACATTTTCTGCCGGTCATCGCCATGTTGCTCTTTCAGTGCAGCCAGTTTCGGCGCCACGGCACGCATGCGCGCCATGGATTTGTAGCTGGCAGCCGACAGCGGGAAGAATATCCCTTTGATCAGCATGGTCAGGAAGATGATCGACCAGCCCCAGTTACCCACGATCGCGTGGATGTGTTGCAGCAACCAGAAGATCGGCTGAGCGATGAACCACAGAATGCCGTAGTCGACAGTCAGTTCGAGACCTGGGGACAACTCTTTCAGCACGGCCTGGCTTTTCGGACCGGCGTACAGAATGGCGCTGGTTTCAACTTTGGCACCCGGTGCAGCGGTCAGCGAAGGACCGGTGTAACCGATGATGTAGTTGCCCTTGCTGTCTTTACGCGTCTGAACGATGTTGTTTTCGCCCTTCGGCGCAACCCATGCAGTCACGAAGTAGTGTTGCAGCCAGGCTACCCAGCCACCGGTGACGGTTTCCTTGAGCTGACCTTTGTCCATGTCTTTCATGGACACTTTCTTGTACGGCTCGGAACTTGTCCACAGGGCGGCGCCCAGGTAAGTCGCGGTACCGGTGGCAGTGGTCGACGAAGGGTCGGCACTGGCGTCGCGCTTCAGCTGGGCGAACATCGAACCGGACCAAGGCTGAGCGCTCTGGTTATCCACAATGTAGCTGACGGTCACGTCATACAGGCCGCGTTTCAGAGTGAAACGCTTGATGTAGTTGACGCCGTCCTTGCTGAACTTCAGGTCGACGACCAGTTGGTCCTGACCGTCAGCCAGTTGATAACTTTTCTTCTCCGAGGAGTAAACCGGACGACCGGCCGGGCTTGCGTCCGGACCGTTGGTGCCGATCAGGCCGCTTTGTGCCAGATAAGTACGCTCGCCGCCGTTGTCGAACAGCTGAAACGGCACATCAGGACGGTCCTGACGACGTGGATACAGTGGCAAAGTCAGTTGAGCAACGTCACCGCCCTGTGGATCGATCGCCAGATCGAGCACGTCGGTTTTGACCTGGATCAGATCCTTGCTGGCAGCGACCGGAGTTTCCACAGGCGCGCTGGTATCGCTTGCGGCACGCGGAATATCGTCACTGGCGGAAGCGTTATTGCCAGGAACGGTGTCCGGCAAACCGGATGCAGTCGTACTGGAAGCAACATTCTGAGTCGGCAGGGCAGCCTGGCCATAGTCCTGGTTCCATTTAAGAACCATAACGTAGGACACGATTGCCAGGGCGACGATCAGGATCGTGCGTTTGATATCCATGATTACTCGGCCATCGAAGAAGAACGGGAGGTAGGGATAGGTGGAACCGGGTCATAACCACCGGGATTCCACGGATGACAGCGACCTAAACGACGAAAGGTCAGCCAGCCACCGCGCAGAAGGCCATGATTTTCGATGGCTTCTAACGCGTAGCAGGAACAACTGGGGTAGAAACGACAGTGATCAGCCATCAGGGGACTAATGGCATAGCGATAAAACTGGATCGGAACGAGGGCCAGTTTACGCATCTGGACTGTCTACCCCTACAGTTTCGGTGTTGACTGCTGGAACTGGCTTGTTACGGGCCAGGCGTTTCCAGAGTTTGCCGAAATGCTGAATCAATTCGGGGTTTTCTACATCGCCCAAACCTTTACGCGCGACGATAACGATGTCCCAGCCGACCAGTGAGTCCTGGTGCAGACGGAACGATTCGCGCATCAGACGTTTGAGGCGATTGCGCTCAACGGAGAGCTTTACGCTCTTTTTCCCGATAACCAGCCCGAGACGGGGGTGATCGAGATCGTTGTTGCGCGCAAGGAGCAGGAGATTTTTCCCCGGAACCTTGCCGGTAGGGGAGTCAAAGACTGCCTTGAAATGCCGGGGGGTAAGCAGACGCTTTTCCCGACTGAAGTCCTGACTCACCTCCAGTGCCGGATTATCAAACTGCCAGACGCGCACGACCTTTGGCGCGGCGACGCGACAGGACGGCACGACCGTTCTTGGTAGCCATGCGAGCACGGAAACCGTGGGTACGAGCGCGTTTGATAGTGCTTGGTTGGAAAGTACGTTTCATGTCGTGTTACCTGGTTCGTCCACAACGGGCCGGAATGGCCCCCGTTTTAAGAGACCGGGGATTCTAGAGAAAGCAAGCCTTCAGGTCAATTTCCAACCAACGTTTCCTTATAAATAGATATCTGGAGCATCCAGAACCAAGACCTTGTCTGCCAAACATAAAAATAAAGAAGGGAATTATTTAAAGCTTTTCTGTAAAGCTTATAAAAGCTAGGGCGACAGTCTTCTGTGGATAACCACGTTCAGGCCTTGTCTGGCTTGATGTACAGAGAATGACAACTACAGTGGAAAACCGTGGTCAGCCTGTGCTGCGCTATCGGATAACCTGTGTGTGGAACCGTTAGTTATCCACAGGCAGGTTATCCACCGAGTTCCACCCCCAGTTGTCCAGTGCCCTCAGAGATGGTTATCCACAGAGCTTATTCACACACCGTTGGTCGCCTTTTTATCGGTTAACGCATTGATTAATCATGGTCACCACACAACCTGCATGTGGATAAGTGGACGGCTCGCCGTTACAATGGCCGCTTGTTTTTGCCTCACCGGCTTTCAACTTAGGGGATATCCGTGTCAGTGGAACTTTGGCAGCAGTGCGTGGAGCTTTTGCGCGAGGAGCTGCCTGCCCAACAATTCAACACCTGGATCCGTCCACTACAGGTCGAAGCCGAAGGCGACGAGTTGCGCGTCTACGCACCGAACCGTTTTGTGCTGGACTGGGTCAACGAAAAGTACCTCGGTCGCGTCCTTGAACTGCTGGATGAGCACGGCAACGGCATGGCGCCAGCGCTTTCCTTATTAATAGGCAGTAAACGCAGCTCGGCACCGCGCGCCGCGCCGAATGCACCGTTGGCTGCGGCGCAAGCTCAGGCCAATGCCGCGCCGGCCAGCCCGCCAACGCCAGCGCCGAGCGCAGCCCCGGCCAAGCGCTCGACGCAGAAAACCGAGGAAGTCAGTGAAGAGCCGTCCCGCGACAGCTTTGATCCGATGGCCGGTGCGGCATCGCAACAGGCCCCGGTTCGCGCCGAACAGCGCACTGTGCAGGTCGAAGGCGCGCTCAAACACACCAGCTACCTGAACCGCACCTTTACCTTCGAGAATTTCGTCGAAGGCAAGTCCAACCAGCTCGCCCGTGCGGCGGCCTGGCAAGTAGCGGATAACCCGAAGCACGGCTACAACCCGCTGTTCCTTTATGGCGGCGTCGGCTTGGGTAAAACCCACTTGATGCACGCGGTGGGTAACCATCTATTAAAGAAGAACCCGAATGCCAAGGTCGTGTACCTGCATTCCGAGCGCTTCGTGGCCGACATGGTCAAGGCGCTGCAACTGAACGCGATCAACGAGTTCAAGCGTTTCTACCGTTCGGTGGACGCGTTGCTGATCGACGATATTCAGTTCTTCGCCCGTAAAGAGCGTTCCCAGGAAGAGTTTTTCCACACCTTCAACGCGCTGCTTGAAGGTGGCCAGCAGGTCATTCTCACCAGTGACCGCTACCCGAAAGAAATCGAAGGCCTTGAAGAGCGCCTCAAATCGCGTTTCGGCTGGGGCCTGACGGTTGCCGTCGAGCCGCCGGAACTGGAAACCCGCGTGGCGATCTTGATGAAGAAGGCCGACCAGGCCAAAGTCGAGTTGCCGCACGACGCGGCGTTCTTCATTGCCCAGCGAATTCGTTCCAACGTCCGCGAGCTGGAAGGCGCGCTGAAACGCGTGATCGCCCACTCGCACTTCATGGGCCGCGATATCACCATCGAGTTGATTCGCGAATCCCTGAAGGATTTGTTGGCACTGCAGGACAAACTGGTCTCTGTGGATAACATTCAGCGCACTGTCGCCGAGTACTACAAGATCAAGATTTCCGACCTGCTGTCCAAGCGCCGTTCGCGCTCGGTGGCTCGTCCGCGTCAGGTGGCCATGGCATTGTCCAAGGAACTGACCAACCACAGCCTGCCGGAAATCGGCGATGTGTTTGGTGGTCGCGACCACACGACGGTGTTGCACGCCTGCCGCAAGATCAACGAACTTAAGGAATCCGACGCGGACATCCGCGAGGACTACAAGAACCTGCTGCGTACACTGACCACTTGATGAACACCAGCGCAGCTTATTAAGGCAAGGGACTAGACCATGCATTTCACCATTCAACGCGAAGCCCTGTTGAAACCCCTGCAACTGGTCGCAGGCGTCGTCGAGCGCCGACAGACCTTGCCGGTACTGTCCAACGTGCTGTTGGTCGTCGATGGCCAGCAACTGTCGCTGACCGGTACCGATCTGGAAGTCGAGCTGGTGGGGCGCGTGCAACTCGAAGAGCCGGCCGAAACCGGTTCCATCACCGTGCCTGCGCGCAAGCTGATGGACATCTGCAAGAGCCTGCCCAACGACGCGCTGATCGACATCAAGGTCGACGAGCAGAAGCTGGTCGTGAAGGCCGGCCGTAGCCGTTTCACCCTGTCGACCCTGCCGGCCAACGATTTCCCGACGGTTGAAGAAGGGCCGGGTTCGCTGACCTGCAGCCTGGAGCAGAGCAAACTGCGTCGTCTGATCGAACGCACCAGCTTCGCCATGGCCCAGCAGGACGTGCGCTACTATCTCAACGGTATGCTGCTGGAAGTTTCGGCCGGTGTGATCCGCGCCGTGGCCACCGACGGTCACCGTCTGGCGATGTGCTCGATGCAGGCCGATATCGGTCAGCCGGATCGCCATCAGGTGATCGTGCCGCGCAAGGGTATTCTGGAACTGGCGCGTCTGCTCACCGAGCCGGATGGCAACGTCAGCATCGTTCTGGGTCAGCACCACATCCGCGCCACCACCGGCGAATTCACCTTCACCTCGAAGCTGGTCGACGGCAAATTCCCGGACTACGAGCGCGTTCTGCCGAAGGGCGGCGACAAGCTGGTACTGGGCGATCGTCAGGCCCTGCGTGAAGCGTTCAGCCGTACCGCGATTCTTTCCAACGAGAAGTACCGCGGCATCCGTCTGCAACTGGCCAACGGTCAGTTGAAGATCCAGGCCAACAACCCGGAGCAGGAAGAAGCGGAAGAAGAAGTGGGCGTTGAATACAACGGCGGCTCGCTGGAAATCGGCTTCAACGTGAGCTACCTGCTCGACGTGCTGGGCGTGATGACCACCGAGCAGGTTCGCCTGATCCTGTCCGACTCCAACAGCAGTGCGCTGGTGCAAGAGTCCGACAATGACGACTCGGCTTATGTTGTCATGCCGATGCGTCTGTAATCAGCTGATCCTGGATGTCCTTAAGTCGTGTTTCGGTCACCGCGGTGCGCAATCTGCACCCGGTGACCTTCTCCCCCTCCCCCCGCATCAACATTCTTTACGGCGCCAACGGCAGCGGCAAAACCAGTGTTCTGGAAGCCATTCATCTGCTGGGGCTTGCCCGTTCGTTTCGTAGCACGCGGCTGTTGCCGGTCATCCAGTACGAACAACTCGCCTGCACCGTGTTCGGTCAGGTCGAATTGGCCGAGGGTGGCCACAGTGCGTTGGGGATATCTCGCGACCGTCAGGGAGAGTTCCAGATCCGCATCGACGGGCAGAATGCCCGCAGCGCCGCGCAACTGGCAGAAATCCTGCCGTTGCAGCTGATCAACCCCGACAGCTTTCGCCTGCTCGAAGGTGCGCCGAAGATTCGCCGGCAGTTTCTCGATTGGGGTGTGTTCCACGTCGAACCGCGTTTCATGGCGACCTGGCAGCGTTTGCAGAAGGCCTTGCGCCAGAGAAACTCCTGGCTGCGGCATGGTACACTTGACGCCGTTTCGCAAGCGGTTTGGGACAGGGAACTGTGCCAGGCCAGCGCTGAAATCGATGAATACCGCCGCGCTTACATCAAAGCCTTGAAACCAGTCTTTGAACAAACCTTGAGCGAACTGGTTGAGCTTGAAGGTTTGACGCTCAGCTATTACCGAGGCTGGGACAAGGACCGGGAATTGAGTGCCGTATTGGCTGGATCCGTGCAACGGGACCAGCAAATGGGTCATACCCAGGCCGGACCGCAACGGGCTGATTTGCGTCTTAGATTGGGCGCACACAATGCCGCGGACATCTTGTCCCGGGGTCAGCAGAAACTGGTGGTCTGTGCCTTGCGAATTGCCCAGGGGCATCTGGTGAGCCAGGCCCGACGCGGCCAGTGTATTTATCTGGTGGATGACTTGCCGTCCGAGCTGGACGAGAGCCACCGTCGCGCGCTGTGCCGCTTGCTGGAAGACTTACGCTGCCAGGTGTTCATCACCTGTGTAGATCACGAATTATTGAGGGAAGGCTGGCAGACGGAAACGCCAGTCGCTCTGTTCCACGTGGAACAGGGCCGTATCACCCAGACCCACGACCATCGGGAGTGAAGGCATTGAGCGAAGAAAATACGTACGACTCAACGAGCATTAAAGTGCTGAAAGGCCTGGATGCCGTACGCAAACGTCCCGGTATGTACATTGGTGACACCGACGATGGCAGCGGTCTGCACCACATGGTGTTCGAGGTGGTCGACAACTCGATCGACGAAGCCCTCGCTGGCCACTGCGACGACATCAGCATCATCATCCACCCGGATGAGTCCATCACCGTTAAAGACAACGGCCGTGGCATCCCGGTAGACGTGCACAAAGAGGAAGGCGTTTCCGCCGCCGAGGTCATCATGACCGTCCTCCACGCTGGCGGTAAGTTCGACGACAACTCCTACAAGGTATCCGGCGGTCTGCACGGTGTAGGTGTTTCGGTAGTGAACGCCCTGTCCGAAGAGCTGGTACTGACCGTACGCCGCAGCGGCAAGATCTGGGAACAGACCTACGTCCACGGTGTACCTCAGGCGCCGATGGCGATCGTTGGCGACAGCGAAACCACTGGTACCCAGATCCACTTCAAGGCTTCCAGCGAAACCTTCAAGAACATTCACTTCAGTTGGGACATCCTGGCCAAGCGCATTCGTGAACTGTCCTTCCTCAACTCCGGTGTCGGCATCGTCCTCAAGGACGAGCGCAGCGGCAAGGAAGAACTGTTCAAGTACGAAGGCGGCCTGCGTGCGTTCGTTGAATACCTGAACACCAACAAGACTGCGGTCAACCAGGTGTTCCACTTCAACATCCAGCGTGAAGACGGCATCGGCGTGGAAATCGCCCTGCAGTGGAACGACAGCTTCAACGAGAACCTGTTGTGCTTCACCAACAACATTCCACAGCGCGACGGCGGTACTCACCTGGTGGGTTTCCGTTCCGCACTGACGCGTAACCTGAACAACTACATCGAGCAGGAAGGTCTGGCGAAGAAGCACAAAGTCGCCACCACCGGTGACGATGCCCGTGAAGGCCTGACCGCGATCATCTCGGTGAAGGTGCCGGATCCGAAGTTCAGCTCGCAGACCAAAGACAAGCTGGTGTCTTCCGAAGTGAAGACCGCGGTCGAGCAGGAGATGGGCAAGTACTTCTCCGACTTCCTGCTGGAAAACCCGAACGAAGCCAAGCTGGTCGTCGGCAAGATGATCGACGCGGCCCGTGCCCGTGAAGCGGCGCGCAAGGCCCGTGAGATGACCCGCCGCAAAGGCGCGCTGGACATCGCCGGTCTGCCGGGCAAGCTCGCTGACTGCCAGGAAAAAGATCCTGCGCTGTCTGAACTGTACCTCGTGGAAGGTGACTCCGCGGGCGGCTCTGCCAAGCAGGGACGTAACCGCAAGACCCAGGCGATCCTGCCGCTGAAGGGCAAGATCCTCAACGTCGAGAAAGCACGCTTCGACAAGATGATCTCGTCCCAGGAAGTGGGCACGCTGATCACCGCACTGGGCTGTGGTATCGGGCGCGAAGAGTACAACATCGACAAGCTGCGCTATCACAACATCATCATCATGACCGATGCTGACGTCGACGGTTCGCACATCCGTACCCTGCTGCTGACCTTCTTCTTCCGTCAGTTGCCGGAGCTGATCGAGCGCGGCTACATCTACATCGCCCAGCCGCCGCTGTACAAGGTCAAGAAAGGCAAGCAAGAGCAATACATCAAAGACGACGACGCCATGGAAGAGTACATGACGCAGTCGGCCCTGGAAGATGCGAGCCTGCACCTGAACGAAGAGGCCCCGGGCATTTCCGGTGAAGCGCTCGAGCGTCTGGTCAACGACTTCCGCATGGTGATGAAGACCCTCAAGCGTCTGTCGCGCCTGTACCCGCAGGAACTGACCGAGCACTTCATCTATCTGCCGGCCGTGAGCCTGGAAATGCTCGGCGACCACGCGAAGATGCAAGACTGGCTGGCTCAGTACGAAGTACGTCTGCGCACCGTCGAGAAGTCGGGTCTGGTCTACAAGGCCAGCCTGCGTGAAGATCGTGAACGTGGCGTGTGGCTGCCAGAGGTCGAGCTGATCTCCCACGGCCTGTCGAACTACGTCACCTTCAACCGCGACTTCTTCGGCAGCAACGACTACAAGACCGTCGTCACCCTCGGCGCTCAACTGAGCACCCTGCTCGACGACGGCGCGTACATCCAGCGTGGCGAGCGCAAGAAAGCGGTCACCGAGTTCAAGGAAGCCCTCGACTGGCTGATGGCCGAAAGCACCAAGCGCCACACCATCCAGCGCTACAAAGGTCTGGGCGAAATGAACCCTGATCAGCTGTGGGAAACCACCATGGACCCAAGCGTGCGCCGCATGCTGAAAGTCACCATCGAAGACGCCATTGGCGCAGACCAGATCTTCAACACCCTGATGGGTGATGCGGTCGAACCTCGCCGTGACTTCATCGAGAGCAATGCGCTGGCGGTTTCCAACCTGGACTTCTGATCCAGATCAGTGACCGCTCGGGCACCCTTCAGGGCGGCCTGCCAAAGCAAGAGAAAGCCCGCGCAAGCGGGCTTTTTTTTACGTACGATACAGCTCGATTTCTGCCTGTACATTGACGGGCGCATGACAAATGGACTTTTATCGATGAAGGATCTGGTCAAACGCTTGCCGGTCAATCTTTTACCTCTATTGATGGGCGTGCTGGCCTTTCTGATTGTCGTTGGCCCCAGGGCGCTGAATCCGCAAAACATCGCATGGCTGAGCAGTGGCGATCCGGCTACGCATTATTTGGGGTGGGTGTTTTTCAGGAGTGCGCCTTGGTCATTTCCTGTCGGACTCAATCCGTCGTACGGGCTGGAACTGAGCAATGCCATCGTATTTTCGGATTCAAACCCGCTCTTTGCGTTGCTCTTCAAGCCGTTCGCAGCGTTATTGCCCGAACCGTTCCAATATTTCGGTCTCTGGTTCCTGATGTGTTTCATGCTCCAGAGTTGGTTTGCGTGGAAGCTGATGGGTTTGGCCAGCGACCATCTGATCGTGCGCTTGCTCGGTTCGGCGCTCTTTCTCTTCGCTCCCGCGATGATTCTTCGGATGGGCGAGCACTTGTCCCTCGCGGGGCATTTTCTGGTCCTGGCCGCTTTGTATCTGGCCCTGCGCCCTTCTACCCGTAAACAATCCTTTGCCTGGGCAGCTTTGTTGGTTGCATCGGCGCTGGTGCATGCCTATCTGCTGGCTATGGTCGCGTTGATCTGGCTGGCGGATCTGCTGGCGAGAACCATCAAACGCCAGCTGACGCCGGGGAAAGCCTTTGCCGAACTGGCCGGCATCCTGGTGCTGACGGGTTTCTGCTGCTGGCAGGCAGGCTATTTCAGTGTCGACAGTGCTGGACTCGGTTTAATCGGGTTTGGATTGTTGCGCGCCAATGTGCTGACCTTCTTCGACTCTGCCGGATGGTCCTATGTACTGGGTGATTTGCCCGGCGTACCGGGCGATATCGATGGGCTGGCTTTTCCAGGGCTGGGGGTGCTTTTTCTAACCGTTTGCGCGCTGCCGTTGCTGGTGTCGGGTCGCAGTCAGCTCCTTTCTGTTGTACGTCCGCGTTGGGTGTTAGTGCTCGCCCTGTCCGGACTGATGATCTATGCGTTTTCCAATAATGTCGGCATTGGTCCCTTCGAACTCCACTATTGGCTACCGGAATTCATCATCGCGAAAGCCGGCGTTTTCCGCGCAGCTGGCCGGATGATCTGGCCCGTCATGTACGCAACGATCTTTGCGGTGCTGTTTGTGATTGTGCGTGGTTACAGCTCTCGCACTGCGGTTCTGTTATTCGCGACAGCACTCGTGCTGCAGGTGGTCGATACCCGTGCGGGCTGGGGAACCATTCGCAGCAAACTGATGGCCTCCCCCAGCGCGCAATGGAAAACCCCATTGGTTGATCCTTTCTGGAGCATCGCAGCGTCGCACTATCAAAAGGTGCGATGGATCAAGCCGCAAAGCTATTCGACCCATTGGATAGAACTTGCCGATTTCGCGGGTAAATACCATCTCGCAACGGACGCGGTTTATCTGGGAAGAGTGAATTATGCGTCTCTGCAGTCCGCGCAGAGCGCGGCAGCCAAGGTCATTGCATCAGGACGTTTCGAGGCTGATTCCCTCTACGTTCTCGATCAGCGTTCAACGCTTCAAGCGGCATTCACCATCGATCGAAGTACCGATTCGCTGATAAAAGTCGACGGTTTTCAGGTGCTCGCACCGGGTTGGAAACGCTGTTCCGAGTGCCCACAATTTCCTGAAGCCGATTTGCACGAGCTGATCCCCGCGGTCAGGCTCGGCGAGAGAATCCAGTTCACGGAAGGAGGTTCGGGGAGTACCGCGCTTGCCAAAGGCTGGTGGGACTCCGAAGCATGGGGCACCGGTTCAGTCGGCAAAGAGGCTGAAGTGATACTCAGACCCAGCGCTGATGTGAGCGCTGTGTCGCTCGAAACCAATACCTTCCTGACCCAGGCCCACCCACGCCAGGCAATGGAGATCCGTATTAATGATATCCAGGTCCTTGGCGCCAGCCTGACCACCGCTTCCAACACATTCGACATTACGCTCCCGGCCGAAGTACGAGCGTCGATAGCGCGCGAAGGTTTCATGCGTCTCAAGTTCAATCTTCCCCTCGCCATCAGCCCTCGTGAATTGGGTATGGGCGATGATGAGCGTGAACTGGCAATCGGGCTTTTAGGGCTGACGCTTCATTGATCTCTGCCGAAGGCTACGATGCGGTGGGCTTTATTCCTGAGCTGGCGTTACGCTTTCCAATCGATAGCCATAACCATAAATGGTCAGCAACTGCCAACCCCGATCCGCCGTCAGCCCCAGTTTGTTGCGCAGGCGATAGATGTGCGTATCCAGTGGCCGTGACGACGCCACTTCTTCATGGGGCCAGAAGCGTTCGTATAGATATTCGCGCGACAACGGTCGACCCAGGTTACTGAACAGGCAGCGCGCCAGGCGGTATTCACGCTCGGTCATGATGACTGCCTTGCCCTCGCGGGTGACGCTCAGTTCGGCATCGTCGAATGTCAGGTCATTGAAGGTCAGGACTTCGGCAGCGGTACTGCGCTGCTGACTATGCCGGCGCAGTACGGCGGCGACTCGGGCTTTCAACTCGTTGGGACGGAACGGTTTGCTCACGTAATCGTCGGCACCGGCGTTCAGCGCCTGGACGATATCGCTTTCGCCGTCGCGGCTGGTCAGCATGATCGCGGCGGGTGGCGACTCCATGTGCTCACGGGTCCAGCGCAGCAGCGCCAGGCCCGTCAGGTCGGGCAGTTGCCAGTCGAGGATCAGCAGGTCGAAGGTGTCCCGGCGCAACTGGCGCAGCAGGTCCTCGCCCCGCTCAAAGCTGTGCAGCGACCAGGGCTGGTCTCCCGCCGCAGCCATCTGCTGCAGGGTTTGCTCGACCCGACGCAGTTCGGCGGGTTCATCGTCCAGTATCGCAACGCGCATACGCGTGGGTTCCTTGTTGCTTGGGCAGTGGCCGGCCACCATAACGGCTTGGCCTGTGCGGGGAAAGTAAGCAATCCACCATCGGTCGTCGTCCGCTATGATTCTTCGGATCTACATCCTCAGACCTGTGACCCATGAAACCATTCACTGTCACCTGCCCTGTTTGTCATGAATAGCCCGCGTCGGCGTGAAAGCCGCGAGCCGAGTCAGGTCCAGCGCCTGTTTCGGCGGCTGGTCCGTGAGTGGTTGTGGATAAGTCTAGTGTTGTTGCCGCTGACTGCGTTGTTGTCGTATCGCGCCCAGATCAATCTGCACGACACGTCGCCAGGCCTGAGCGCATTGCTCTCGGTGGGGCTGGTGGCGTGTGTCCTCGGCTTGCTGCTGTGGCGCCCGCGCTGGGCGATCTGGGTAACATTGGGCGGGGTGGCGTGCGTGTTGCTGGCCAGCGTTGGCCTGGCGGAAGTCCGGCACTGGTGGTCACCGACCCCATCGGCGCTCGGCATGTTGTTCGGTTACCTGATCTGGAACTGGCGGCGCCTGAGCGTGGTGCTGACGTACTTTGGCTGGGAGCTGGCGCGGCTGGACCGCGAGCCGAAAGTATTTCCGGAACGGCGCCGCGCGCAATTCACCAGCGCCGACCAGCTGCAGGGCCAGATCATGGCGCTGGAGCAAGCCATGAGCCGCACCCGCGATACCCGGCGCTTCATTGCCGACGGTCTGGAGTACCTGCCGGTGGCGACGCTGATCAGCGATCCCAAGGGGCAGATTCTCTTGGGTAATCGCAAGGCTCGGGTATTGTTCGATCACCCGCTGGTGGGCGGCGACGTTCTCGAGCAACTGGCCCGTCTCGGTTACCCGGAGTTGTCCACAGAACCGCGCCCGGCATTGTCCACCCTGGCACTGCTGGAGTTTCGCGATCACAAGGAACGCAGCCTGCGTCTGGAGCGGGCGGCATTGCTGCCGGTGGACGGCGATACTCCCATTGGCTGGCTGCTCAGCCTCACCGACCTGAGTGCCGAACGCGCCGCTGAAGAACAGCGCAGCGTACTGCTGCGTTTTCTGTCCCACGACCTGCGGGCCCCGCATTCGGCGATCCTTGCTCTGCTCGATGTGCATCGCCATCAGGCCGGAGCGGATTCACCGCTGTTCGAGCAGATCGAGCGCCAGGTCCGCCGCGCGCTGGAATTGACCGATGGCTTCGTGTTGCTGGCGCGGGCGGAATCCGAGGCTTACCAGTTTCAGCCCAGCCTGTTCGCGATGCTGGTGCTGGACGTGCTGGATCAGGCGTTGCCCATCGCCCAGCAGAAAAGCATCAAACTGCTGCACACGATGGACGAACAATCTCAGGAGCGTCTGATCAACGCAGATCAAGGCCTGCTGACCCGCGCCTTGTTCAACCTGTTGGAAAACGCCATCAAGTACAGCCCGGCCGACACAACGATCGAGTTGAGTGTCAGTTGCCAGGGCGACTGGTTGCGCTGTGAACTGAGCGATCAGGGCAAAGGCATCGCCGCCGAGGAATTGCCGGATCTGTTTATGCAGTACCGACGCTTTTCATCGGCGCAAGGTATCGATGGTGTGGGTTTGGGGCTGTCGATGGTCAAGGCAGTGGTCGATCATCATGGCGGCAGCATCGAGTGCCACAGCATCGTCGATCAAGGCACCACGTTCAGGCTGCAGTTACCGCTGATCGCGGAGTGAACAGGCACAAAAAAACCGGCTATATCAGCCGGTTTTTTTACTTCCGAAAAAAACTTATGCACCTTTTACGGTGCTTTATGAGCTTGAGAAATATATAGGTAAATCAGTCACTTAAATTAAAGATTCAGGCCTTTTCAACAAAACCGTACACAGGTTATCCACAAAATCTCAGACAGCCATCTGATCACTGGCTGCGGGCGCCTGCGGTGCCGGCGGAAGCGAACCCATTTCGCGCTGAGTCCGTTCGTTCCAGGCTTGTACCCGGTCATTCAGATCGGCGATGGCACGCGGGCCAGTGCCTTCGGCATACATCGGCTCGCCGATGACCACGGTGATCACGCCCGGCTGCTTGCCCCAGCCGATTTTCGGCCAGAATTTGCCGGCATTGTGTGCAATCGGCAGTACCGGAAGCGCCGCATTCACCGCCAACGCGCTGCCACTGCGGGAGAACTTGCCGACGGTGCCGTAAGGAACGCGGGTGCCTTCAGGGAAGATCAATACCCAGACGTTATCCTTGAGCAGTTCATCGCCTTTGGCGGCCACTTGCTTGAGTGCCGCTTTCGGGTTGTCGCGGTCAATCGCGATCGGCCGCAGCATGGCCATGGCCCAGCCGAAGAACGGCACGTACAGCAATTCACGCTTGAGCACCTGGCTCAAGGGCGAGAAATAAGCGGAGAGAAAGAACGTCTCCCAGGTGCTCTGGTGGTTCGACTGAATCACGCAGGGCCGGTCCGGCACGTTTTCCGCGCCTTTGATCTCGTAACGAATGCCGAGAAACACCTTGGTCAACCACAAGGCGCAGCGGCACCAGTACACGTTGATGAAACGATAGCGCGCCTTGAACGGCAAAAAGGGCGCGATAAAAAAGCTCAGGCTGCACCACAGCAAGGCAGTGGTGCCCAGCAGCAGGTAAAAGAGGAAGATTCTGATGGCCTGCAGTATCGACATGGCGACGTTTACCGTTACGGGCGATGCCCGACTGTTCAAGCGCACTCCCGATCAATCCCTGGTCAGGAACTTCAGAAGCACTCTAGTTGTGGATAAGTTCTGCGGCAATCGCCGCCAGATCGTCAAAAATCAGGGTGCCGACCGGAAGGGTCTTGCCCAGAGTTTTTTCGCCTTTCCCGGTCTTTACCAAAACGGGCTGTGAATCGACGGCTTTGGCGGCCTCCAGGTCACCAAGGCTGTCGCCGACGAACCAGACATTCGTCAGCGCCACGTTGTAATGCTCGGCGATGGTTTTCAACATCCCCGGTTTCGGTTTGCGGCAATCGCAACCCTCATCCGGGCCATGCGGGCAGTACACGATCAGCCCGACTTCACCGCCCTGCTCCGCCACCAGCTCGCGCAGGCGCGCGTGCATGGCATCGAGGGTGGCGAGGTCGTAATAGCCGCGAGCAATGCCCGACTGGTTGGTGGCCACCGCCACCGTCCAGCCGGCCTTGCTCAACTGCGCAATCGCTGCGATCGAGCCGGGCAAAGGAATCCACTCCTCCACCGACTTGATATAAGCGTCGGAGTCGTAATTGATCACTCCGTCCCGATCGAGAATCAGCAGTTTCAACAGCAGTCCCTCAACCCAGCAGCGAAATGTCGGCAACCCCGAGGAACAGACCACGCAGGCGCGCCAGCAGCGCGTAGCGGTTGGCCCGGACCTTGGCGTCTTCGGCATTGACCATGACGGCGTCGAAGAACGCGTCTACCGGCTCACGCAATGCAGCCAGACGTGCCAGCGATTCGTTGTACTGACGCGCTGCGGCCATTGGCTGCACCGCCTGATCCGCTTGCTGGATCGCCGAGTACAGCGAGAACTCGTTGGCGTTGTCGAAGTACTTGGCCTCGACCACGGTCGGCACCGAGCCTTCGACTTTGCTTAACAGGTTCGACACACGCTTGTTGACCGCTGCCAGCGCTGCCGCTTCCGGCAGTTTGCGGAAGGCTTGTACCGCTTGTACACGCTGGTCGAAGTCCAGCGCCGAACCCGGCTTCAGCGCACGGACCGACAGGTAGGTGGCGACATCGACGCCTTCGTCTTCGTAACGCGCACGCAGACGGTCGAAGATGAATTCCTGTACCGAGTCGGCCAGGCCGGCAGCCTTGACCTTGGCACCGAACGCATTCACGGCGAAGGCCACGGCGTCGTTCAGGTCCAGATCCAGTTGTTTCTCGATCAGGATGCGCAGTACGCCGAGGGCCGCACGGCGCAGGGCATACGGGTCTTTGCTGCCGGTTGGCAGCATGCCGATACCGAAGATGCCGACCAGGGTGTCGAGCTTGTCGGCGATTGCGACGGCCGCACCGGTCAGGGTCGCCGGCAGTTCAGCACCGGCACCGCGTGGCATGTACTGCTCGTTCAGCGCCAGCGCGACGTCTTCCGGCTCGCCGTCATTGAGCGCGTAGTAGTAACCGGCGACACCTTGCATCTCCGGGAACTCGCCGACCATTTCGGTGGCCAGGTCGCACTTCGACAGCAAGCCGGCACGGGCCGCCCACGAAGCGTTGCCGCCGATACGTGCGGCGATGTACGCCGCCAGTTTCGAAACACGCTCGGCCTTGTCGTAGACGCTGCCGAGTTTTTCCTGGAACACCACGTTCTGCAGGCGCAGGTTGAAGTCTTCGAGTTTCTGCTTCTTGTCTTGCTTGAAGAAGAACTCGGCGTCGGTCAGGCGTGGGCGAACTACTTTCTCGTTACCGGCGACGATCTGCTGCGGATCCTTGCTTTCGATGTTGGCGACGGTGATGAACCGTGGCAGCAACTTGCCGTCGGCATCCAGCAGGCAGAAATACTTCTGGTTGTCCTGCATGGTGGTGATCAGTGCTTCCTGCGGCACGTCGAGGAAGCGTTCTTCGAACGAGCACACCAGCGGCACCGGCCATTCAACCAGTGCGGTCACTTCATCGAGCAGCGCCGGCGGCACGATCGCGGTGCCTTCCTGACGGGTCGCCAGCTCTTCGGTGCGCTTGCTGATGATCTCGCGACGCTCGTTGGCATCGGCCAGGACATAAGCGGCACGCAGGTCGGCCAGATAGCTTGACGGCGAACCGATGCGCACGCTTTCCGGGTGATGGAAACGGTGACCGCGGGAATCACGGCCAGCCTTTTGCGCGAGGATGGTGCAGTCGATGACCTGGTCACCGAGCAGCATCACCAGCCACTGGGTCGGACGCACGAACTCTTCCTTGCGCGCACCCCAACGCATGCGTTTCGGGATCGGCAGGTCGTTCAGCGAATCTTCGACGATGGTCGGCAGCAGGCTCGCGGTCGGCTTGCCGGCGATGTTCTGGCTGTAGCGCAGTTTCGGACCGCTCTGGTCGATTTCGCTCAGCTCGACGCCGCACTTCTTGGCAAAGCCCAGGGCTGCCTGAGTCGGGTTGCCCTCAGCGTCGAACGCAGCCTGACGCGGCGGGCCGTCGAGGTTGATGCTGCGATCCGGCTGCTGGGTGGCCAGCGCCGTGATCAGCACGGCCAGACGACGCGGTGCGGCGTAGACGGTTTTGCTTTCGTAGCTCAGGCCGGCAGCTTGCAGGCCCTTGTCGATACCGGCGAGGAACGCTTCAGCCAGGGTGTTCAGGGCTTTGGGTGGCAGTTCTTCGGTGCCCAGTTCAACCAGAAAATCTTGAGCACTCATTGTGCAGCCTCCAGCTTGGCCAGTACTTCGTCACGCAGGTCCGGGGTCGCCATCGGGAAGCCCAGCTTGGCGCGGGCCAGCAGGTAGGCTTGCGCAACGGAACGCGCCAGGGTGCGCACGCGCAGGATGTATTGCTGACGCGCGGTCACCGAGATCGCCCGGCGCGCATCCAGCAGGTTGAAGGTGTGCGAGGCCTTCAGGACCATTTCGTAGCTCGGCAACGGCAGCGGCTGGTCGAGTTCGATCAGGCGCTTGGCTTCGCTTTCATAGAAGTCGAACAGTTCGAACAGTTTGTCGACGTTGGCGTGTTCGAAGTTGTAGGTGGACTGCTCCACTTCGTTCTGGTGGAACACGTCGCCGTAGGTCACCTTGCCGAACGGACCGTCGGCCCAGACCAGGTCGTAGACCGAATCCACGCCCTGCAGGTACATGGCCAGACGCTCTAGACCGTAGGTGATTTCACCGGTGACCGGGTAGCATTCGATGCCGCCGGCCTGCTGGAAGTAAGTGAACTGGGTCACTTCCATGCCGTTGAGCCAGACTTCCCAGCCCAGACCCCAGGCGCCGAGGGTCGGCGATTCCCAGTTGTCTTCGACGAAGCGGATGTCGTGGACCAACGGGTCCAGGCCGACATGCTTGAGCGAGCCCAGGTACAGTTCCTGGAAGTTGTCCGGGTTCGGCTTCAGGACGACCTGGAACTGGTAGTAGTGCTGCAGACGGTTCGGGTTTTCCCCGTAGCGGCCGTCAGTCGGACGGCGGCTTGGCTGCACGTACGCGGCGTTCCAGGTTTCCGGGCCGATGGCGCGCAGGAAGGTCGCGGTGTGGAAAGTGCCGGCGCCTACTTCCATATCGTAGGGCTGAAGTACCACACAACCTTGCTCGGCCCAGTATTGCTGGAGCGCGAGGATCAAGTCTTGGAAGGTACGCACGGCTGGCGTAGGCTGGCTCACGAAATTCACCTGTTTCTTGGGCTGCGATTTAAAGAGCGGGAGTATACCCGATTCAGTCGCACCTCCACCCCCTGGAGCCTTATGCCACGCTGCTTTTGGTGTACCGAAGATCCGCTGTACATGGCTTATCACGATCAGGAGTGGGGCACGCCGCTACGCGATGCGCAGGGTTTGTTCGAGTTGCTTTTGCTCGAAGGGTTCCAGGCCGGCCTTTCCTGGATCACCGTGCTGCGCAAACGCAAGCGCTACCGCGAGGTGTTGTACGGCTTCGACGTGCAGCGCGTGGCGCAGATGAGCGACGCGGAAATCGCTGAGTTGATGCTCGATCCGGGGATCATCCGCAACCGCCTCAAACTCAATGCCGCCCGGCGCAACGCCCAGGCCTGGCTGGCGCTGGAAGACCCGGTGGCCTTCCTCTGGTCGTTTGTCGGTGACAAACCGGTCATCAATCATTTCAAGGATCGCAGCGAAGTCCCGGCCATCACCCCCGAAGCCGTGGCGATGAGCAAAGCCCTGAAAAAGGCCGGATTCACCTTCGTCGGCCCGACCATTTGCTACGCGCTGATGCAGGCCTCGGGCATGGTCATGGATCACACCCAGGACTGCGATCGCTACGCGCAGCTGGTCAACGGCGGTTAGAATGGCCGCCTCGCGCACAGCACAAATTCAGGAGTGACCTGTGGAAAAGTTTAAAGGCGCCTTGCTGGTAGGCGCTCTGCGGCTGTTTGCCCTGCTGCCATGGCGGGCCGTGCAGGCCGTGGGTTCGGCGATTGGCTGGATCATGTGGAAAACCCCCAACCGCTCCCGCGACGTGGTGCGGATCAACCTCGCCAAATGTTTTCCACAGATGGACCCGGCCGAGCGCGAGCGCCTGGTCGGCCAGAGCCTCAAAGACATCGGCAAGTCCCTGACCGAAAGCGCCTGCGCGTGGATCTGGCCGGCCCAACGCTCCATCGATCTGGTGCGCGAAGTCGAAGGCCTCGACATCCTCAAGGAGGCGCTGGCCTCGGGTAAAGGCGTGGTCGGCATCACCAGCCATTTGGGCAACTGGGAAGTGCTCAACCACTTCTATTGCAGCCAGTGTAAACCGATCATTTTCTACCGCCCGCCGAAGCTCAAGGCGGTGGATGAATTGCTGCGCAAACAACGCGTGCAACTGGGCAACAAAGTCGCCGCTTCCACCAAGGAAGGCATCCTCAGCGTCATCAAGGAAGTGCGCAAAGGTGGTGCAGTGGGCATTCCGGCTGACCCGGAACCGGCCGAATCCGCCGGGATCTTCGTGCCGTTCTTCGCCACCCAGGCGCTGACCAGCAAATTCGTGCCGAACATGCTCGCCGGCGGCAAAGCGGTCGGCGTGTTCCTGCACGCGCTGCGCCTGCCGGACGGTTCCGGCTACAAAGTGATCCTCGAAGCGGCGCCGGAAGCCATGTACAGCACCGATACCGAGGAATCCTGCGCGGCCATGAGCAAGGTGGTCGAGCGGTATGTCGCGGCGTATCCGAGCCAGTATATGTGGAGCATGAAGCGTTTCAAAAAGCGGCCGCCGGGCGAAGCGCGCTGGTACTGAGCAAGTTGGCACACTCTGTGGATAACCTGTAGAAGCTGCCGCAGGCGGCGATCTGTTGATCCTGCTTCTGCGGCTTATCCACAGCCTCGTTCATTCAAGGGCGCATAAAGATGTCCGAACACTGCAAATCTTTCCGCATCAAGATCACCCACGACAGCTTCGGCGAATGCCTCGGGCAAACGCGCAATCTGTCCACTACGGGGGTCTACGTCCAGCATCCGCGCCTGGCTTCGCTGCCCAAGGGCGCTGTGGTTTACGGGCAAGTACAGGGCTTGCCAACGGGCGCGCCACGGGTGCGAATGGAAGTGGTGACGGTGGATGCCGAGGGCATCGGCCTGCGCTATCTCTAGCTTATTGCGCCTGACGATCGAGCTTCTTCAGAAACACCGCCATCTCCTTCTCGGCCTGCTTGTCGCCATGGGCGCGGGCGGCTTCCAGACCTTGTTCCCATGCCTGCCTTGCGGCGGCGTGATCGCCGAGTGCGAGTTGCGCCTTGCCCAATAGCTTCCACGCCGCCGAGTACTTCGGGTCGAAGCCGACACAGCGCTGGAAATGCTCGGCGGCTTTGGCGTTCTCGCCCAAATCCAGATAACCCTTGCCGAGGCCGAAGCGCAGCAATGAGTTATCCACACCCTTGGCGAGCATTTTTTCCAGGGATTCGAGCATGGGCGGAGTCCTTTTCTGTGGAGTGTCAGGTGTTGATCGGTGTCAGTTACACCGCTTTCGCGAGCAAGCCCGCTCCCACATTTGGAATGCGTTCCCCTGTAGGAGTGAGCCTGCTCGCGATGAGGCCAGTCTGATCACGCAGTAATCCAGATCAGAAGAAGCTGAGACCCACATGAAACAACTTCTCCACATCGCGGATATGCTTTTTATCCACAAGGAACAGAATCACATGGTCACCGGTTTCGATCACCGTATCGTCGTGGGCGATGATCACTTCTTCGTTGCGGATGATCGCGCCAATCGTGCTGCCCGGTGGCAGGCCGATTTTCTCGATCGGTCGGCCGATGACCTTGCTCGACTTCGCATCACCGTGGGCAATTGCCTCGATGGCTTCCGCCGCGCCCCGGCGCAGTGAGTGCACGCTGACGATATCGCCACGCCGTACGTGGGCCAGCAAGGTACCGATGGTCGCCAGTTGCGGGCTGATGGCGATGTCGATGTCGCCGCCCTGGATCAGGTCGACGTACGCCGGGTTGTTGATGATCGTCATCACCTTCTTCGCGCCCAGGCGTTTGGCCAGCAACGACGACATGATGTTGGCTTCGTCATCGTTGGTCAGCGCAAGGAAGATGTCGGCGTCGGCGATGTTCTCTTCCAGCAGCAGATCACGGTCCGACGCGCTGCCCTGCAGCACCACGGTGCTGTCGAGGGTATCCGAGAGGTAGCGGCAGCGTGCCGGGTTCATCTCGATGATCTTCACCTGATAACGGCTCTCGATGGCCTCGGCCAGACGCTCGCCGATCTGCCCGCCGCCGGCAATCACGATGCGCTTGTAGGTTTCGTCGAGGCGGCGCATTTCGCTCATCACCGCGCGAATATTCTCACGGGCGGCGATGAAGAAGACTTCGTCATCGGCCTCGATCACCGTGTCGCCTTGCGGCAGGATCGGCCGGTCGCGGCGAAAAATCGCCGCGACACGCGTCTCGACATTCGGCATGTGTTCGCGCAGCTGGCGCAGCTGTTGGCCCACCAGCGGCCCGCCGTAATAGGCGCGCACCGCCACCAGTTGCGCCTGGCCTTCGGCGAAGTCGATCACTTGCAGCGCGCCCGGATGCTGGATCAGGCGTTTGATGTAGTTGGTCACCACCTGCTCGGGGCTGATCAGCACGTCGACCGGAATCGCTTCGTTCTGGAACAGCTGTTCTTCGCGATTGAGGTAGGACGCTTCGCGCACCCGGGCGATTTTGGTCGGGGTGTGGAACAGCGTGTGCGCGACCTGGCAGGCGACCATGTTGGTCTCGTCGCTGTTGGTCACCGCCACCAGCATGTCGGCATCGTCGGCGCCGGCCTGGCGCAGCACCGACGGCAGCGAGCCGCGGCCCTGAATGGTGCGGATGTCGAGGCGGTCGCCGAGGTCGCGCAGGCGCTCGCCGTCGGTGTCGACCACGGTGATGTCGTTGGCTTCGCTCGCCAGGTGTTCAGCCAGCGAACCGCCGACCTGCCCCGCACCGAGGATGATGATTTTCATCCAGTCACTCCATTGAATCCGTTTAGCCGCGCGCGGCAGCGATCTTGATCAGCTTGGCGTAGTAGAACCCGTCATGCCCGCCCTGCTGGGCCAGCAATTGGCGACCATGGGGCTGTTTGATCCCGGCCGTGGTGGCCAGATCCAGCTCGCGGGCACCGGGCGTGCGCTCGAGGAACGCGGCAATGACTTCGGTGTTCTCGGTGGGCAAGGTCGAGCAAGTGGCGTAGAGCAGGATGCCGCCGACTTCGAGGGTTTTCCACAGGGCGTCGAGGAGCTCGTCTTGCAGCAGCGCGAGGGCGGCGATGTCGTCGGCCTGACGGGTCAGTTTGATGTCCGGATGGCGGCGGATCACGCCGGTGGCCGAGCATGGCGCGTCGAGCAGGATGCGCTGGAACGGTTTGCCGTCCCACCACGCGGCGGTATCGCGACCGTCGGCAGCGATCAGTTCGGCGCTCAGGCCCAGCCGCTCAAGGTTCTCCTTTACGCGCACCAGACGTTTGGCTTCCAGATCCACCGCCACCACGCCGGCCAGCGCCGGTTCGGCTTCAAGGATGTGGCAGGTCTTGCCACCGGGGGCGCAGCAGGCGTCGAGCACTCGCTGGCCCGGGGCCAGATCGAGCAGATCGGCGGCCAGTTGCGCGGCTTCGTCCTGCACACTGATCCAGCCTTCGGCAAACCCCGGCAGGCTGCGTACATCGGCGGCGGTTTCAAGGACGATGCCGTCGCGGCTATAGACGCAGGGCGTGGCAACGATGCCGGCGTCGCTGAGCAAGCCGAGGTAGGCGTCGCGGCTGTGATGCCGGCGGTTGACGCGCAGGATCATCGGCGGGTGCGCGTTGTTTGCGGCGCAGATCGCTTCCCATTGCTCCGGCCAGAAGGCTTTCAGGGATTTTTGCAGCCACCGCGGGTGGGCGGTGCGCACCACCGGATCGCGCTCCAGCTCGGCAAAAATCGTCTCGCTTTCGCGCTGGGCATTACGCAGCACGGCGTTGAGCAGACCCTTGGCCCAGGGCTTTTTCAGCTTGTCGGCGCAACCGACGGTTTCGCCGATGGCCGCGTGCGGCGGCACGCGGGTGTAGAGCAGTTGATAGAGACCGACCAGCAGCAGCGCCTCGACATCGGCGTCGGCAGCCTTGAACGGCTTCTGCAGAAGCTTTTCCGCCAGCGCCGACAGCCGTGGCTGCCAGCGCGCGGTGCCGAACGCCAGATCCTGGGTGAAGCCGCGATCACGGTCTTCGACCTTGTCCAGTTGCGTCGGCAGGGAGCTGTTCAACGAAGCCTTGCCGCTGAGGACGGCAGCGAGTGCCTTGGCGGCAGCCAGACGCGGGTTCATTGCGCGTCCACCACGGCGCCGAGCACGGTACCGACGGCGAATTTCTCGCGACGGCTGTTGAACAGGTCGCTGAAGTTCAGCGCCTTGCCGCCGGGCAGTTGCAGACGGGTCAGGCACAACGCCTGCTCACCGCACGCGACGATCAGGCCGTCCTTGCTGGCGCTGAGGATTGCACCCGGTGCGCCTTTGCCGTCAGCCAGGGTCGCGGCCAGTACTTTCAGCGCTTCACCGTTGAGGGTGCTGTGGGTAATCGGCCATGGATTGAAGGCGCGTACCAGACGCTCCAGCTCAACCGCCGGACGGCTCCAGTCGAGGCGCGCTTCGTCCTTGTTCAGTTTGTGGGCGTAGGTGGCGAACTCGTCGTTCTGTACTTCGCCTTCGAGGGTTCCGGCGGCCAGGCCGGCAATCGCCTGGACCACGGCGGGCGGGCCCATTTCGGCGAGACGGTCGTGCAGCGTGCCGCCCGTGTCGTCGGCGCTGATCGGGGTCACGACCTTGAGCAGCATCGGCCCGGTGTCGAGGCCGGCTTCCATGCGCATCACGGTCACGCCGCTTTCGGCATCACCGTGTTCCACGGCGCGCTGGATCGGCGCCGCACCGCGCCAGCGTGGCAGCAGGGAGGCGTGGCTGTTGATGCAGCCCAGACGCGGAATATCCAGCACCGCTTGCGGCAGGATCAGGCCGTAGGCAACCACCACCATCAAGTCCGGTTTCAGCGCGGCCAGCTCGGCTTGAGCGTCAGCGTTGCGCAGGGTCGGCGGCTGCAACACCTGGATATTATTTTCCAGGGCCAACTGTTTGACCGGGCTCGGCATCAGTTTTTGCCCGCGACCGGCCGGACGATCCGGTTGGGTGTAGACCGCAACGATCTCGTAAGGGCTGTTCAGCAGGGCCTTGAGGTGTTCGGCGGCAAATTCCGGGGTACCGGCAAAAACGATGCGCAGTGGCTCAGTCATGAAGGGCGTCTCATAAAAAGAAAAAGGCTTGCCGCAGCAAGCCTTTGAAGGAGGGCATCAAGCGTTCTGGCGATGCAGCTTTTCCAGTTTCTTCTTGATCCGGTCGCGTTTGAGCGTGGACAGGTAATCGACGAACAACTTGCCGTTGAGGTGGTCGCATTCGTGCTGGATGCACACCGCGAGCAGGCCTTCGGCGATCAGTTCGTAAGGCTGGCCGTCGCGGTCCAGCGCCTTGATCTTGACCTTCTGCGGGCGGTCGACGTTTTCGTAGAAACCCGGCACCGAGAGGCAGCCTTCCTGGTACTGATCCATCTCGTCGGTCAGCGATTCGAACTCGGGGTTGATGAACACCCGGGGTTCGGTGCGGTCTTCGGAAAGGTCCATCACGACGATACGTTTGTGCACGTTGACCTGGGTCGCGGCGAGGCCGATGCCCGGCGCTTCATACATTGTTTCAAACATGTCATCGACCAACTGACGCACTTCGTCGTCCACTACAGCCACAGGCTTGGCGATAGTACGCAGACGCGGGTCCGGGAATTCGAGGATGTTTAAAATGGCCATAGGCTGATTGCTGCACGTATTGAGTAAAGTCGGGTCGATGGCCTGGCAGGTCCGAAGATGCAGGCTACCGTTGTGAAGCGTAGCTAATGCAATTTGCAGTAGCGAGCCACGGGGGCTCTGACGGTTCACGCGAACGCACATGATAAAGGGATTCGCTGCATGAGGAAAACACTACTCGCCCTGCTGCTTCTGGTCTCGGCCGGCGTGGCGCAAGGGCAAGTGCAACTCAGGGATGGTTTTCCACAGCAATACACGGTGGTTTCGGGAGACACACTCTGGGACATTTCCGGCAAATACCTGCGCGAGCCCTGGCAATGGCCACAGCTGTGGCGGGCCAACCCGCAAATTGAAAACCCCAACCTGATCTATCCCGGCGACACGCTGACGCTGAGTTATGTCGACGGTCAGCCTCGACTGACCGTCAATCGCGGCGAGTCGCGCGGCACCATCAAACTGTCGCCACGCATCCGCACCAGCCCGGTGGCCGAGGCGATCCCGAGCATTCCGCTGAAATCGATCAACGCCTTTCTGCTGAGCAACCGCATCGTCGACAAGGTCGAGGACTTCGACAAGGCACCCTATATCGTCGCCGGCGATGCGGAGCGGGTGCTTTCCGGCACCGGCGACCGGATTTATGCCCGTGGCCATTTCGACCCCAGTCAGCCGGTGTACGGCATCTTCCGCCAGGGCAAGGTCTACACCGACCCGCAGACCAAGGAGTTCCTGGGGATCAATGCCGATGACGTTGGCGGCGGCGAAATCGTTGCCACCGAAGGCGATGTCGCCACCCTCGCCCTGCAACGCACCACGCAGGAAGTGCGCCTCGGCGACCGTTTGTTCAGCGGCGAAGAGCGCTCGATCAATTCGACCTTCATGCCCAGCGCCCCGAGCACCAACATCAACGGCGTGATCATCGACGTGCCGCGCGGCGTCACGCAGATCGGCGTGATGGACGTGGTCACCCTGAACAAGGGCCAGCGCGACGGCCTGGTCGAAGGCAACGTTCTGGCAGTGATGAAAACCGGGGAAACCGTACGTGACCGGGTAACCGGCCAGCCGTTGAAAATCCCCGACGAACGTGCCGGTTTGCTGATGGTGTTCCGCACCTACGAAAAAATCAGCTATGGCCTGGTACTCAACGCATCGCGCTCGCTGGCGGTGCTCGACAAGGTACGAAATCCTTAGCTGGCTTCACAAGTTACCAACAGAGTTATCCACAGCTTGTTCCGAATGGTTCGGGACTTATAACGATCAAGGATGATCCACGATGCTGTCTGCCTGTACGCCGGTTTCCCCTGCGGAACTGGAAGCGCGTTTGCGCCTGCACCGCTTGCCGGAAATCGGTCCGAAACGTTTTGCCAAACTGCTTGAAGCCTTCGGCTCGGCTTCAAAAGCCCTGAGCGCGCCGGCCAATGCCTGGCGTGCGCTGGGATTGCCGGCGGCGTCGGCCGAGGCCCGGCGCAGCCCCGAAGTGCGCGACGGCGCCAGCCATGCATTGCGCTGGCTAGAGCGGCCCGGCCAGCACCTATTGCTGTTGGATCAGGCGGATTATCCGGCGCTGCTGGCGCAGATCCCTGACCCACCACCGCTGTTGTTTGTTGCGGGCGACCCGCTGATTCTGGAAAAACCGCAACTGGCGATGGTCGGCAGTCGCAGTGCTTCACGCCCGGGAATGGACACCGCTGCAGCATTTTCCCGCAGCCTCGCCGGGGCCGGTTTTGTCATCACCAGTGGCTTGGCGCTGGGCATCGATGCAGCTGCCCATCAGGCGGCGCTGGACGTCGGCGGGCAAACCGTCGGCGTGCTCGGCACCGGCCTGGAAAAGTTTTATCCACAGCGCAATCGCCGACTGGCCGACGCGATGATTGCCTCGGGCAGCGCGGTGCTTTCGGAGTTTCCACTGGACGCCGGTCCGACGGCGAGCAACTTCCCCAGACGCAATCGGATCATCAGCGGTTTGTCCCTCGGTGTGCTGGTGGTCGAAGCGAGTGTTGCCAGCGGTTCGCTGATCACTGCCAGGCTGGCGGCAGAGCAGGGCCGCGAGGTGTACGCGATTCCAGGCTCGATCCATCACCCTGGCGCACGCGGCTGTCACCAGTTGATCCGCGACGGTGCGGTGCTGGTCGAAACCATCGAACACATCCTCGAAGCCCTGCGCGGCTGGCAGCATGTGCCGTTATCCACAGAGACGCCGGATGCCGGGCACCCCTTGCTGCGCCTGCTGCACGCGGCGCCGCACACCAGCGAAGCCTTGGTCGACAGCAGCGGCTGGGCGTTGCCCAAAGTTCTCGCGGCACTCACCGAGCTGGAAATGGAAGGCCGGGCAGTGTGTGAAAACGGTCGCTGGCAGGCCAGGACACGCTAGGTTTTACAGGGAAGATCGGTAAACTGCGCAAAACCTGTTTGCGGAGAGTTTTTTCATGGTCAACAGTTGGCGTGTGCAGCAAGCCGCACGAGAGATTCGCGCCGGGGCGGTGATTGCCTATCCAACCGAAGCCGTCTGGGGGCTGGGTTGCGACCCGTGGAACGAAGAGGCAGTGGATCGTCTGCTGGCGATCAAGAACCGTTCGGTGGACAAGGGCCTGATCCTGGTCGCCGACAACATTCGCCAGTTCGACTTCCTGTTCGAAGACTTCCCGCAAGAGTGGCTCGACCGCATGGCCAGTACCTGGCCGGGGCCGAACACCTGGCTGGTGCCGCATCAAAACCTGCTGCCGGAGTGGGTGACGGGCGTGCATGACACGGTGGCGCTGCGGGTCAGCGATCATCCGCAGGTGCGGGATCTGTGCTCGATGGTCGGGCCGCTGATCTCCACCTCGGCGAACCCGCAAGGACGGCCGGCGGCGCGCACGCGGTTGCGCGTCGAGCAGTATTTCCGTGGGCAGATCGACCTGATCCTCGGCGGGCAACTGGGCGGGCGCAAGAACCCCAGCGTGATCCGTGATCTGGCGACCGGCAAGGTCATTCGTCCCGACTGATCCTGGCTCGAAAACCTTTACGTGAGTCCTCTTCGCCTTGATGGCGAGGAGGACTACGCGTACCTGCGATTTGTCCTGCAATGACGCCCGTTTCTATGTCGGAAAAGTCGCCAAGTACCCGGATTCATTGAGTTTTCCCACCGGATTATCAGACTTTCTGGCGTGGCGGAATCGCCAAAAGCAACCATCCTTTCCCTGCACTCGAAATACTTCGATAAGTTAAGGTCTGCGGAGAAAGAATGGACACTACGAATTTGCAACTCACGGATTATCTGCAGGCGCTTCAGGTGACGTTAAAGAGTCACCATGAGGGTTGCCGTATCGTGATGCTTGAAGCGGGGGCGGATACTCAGGAGTTCGACCGGTTTGTCGATCGGCAATTTCGACTCCGGCTGCAGCATTACATGCTGACTTCACGGGCGCGGATGCTCGAAACCAGACTGGCGATAAAGTCGCGAAGTACCCACTTTCTGCTGTATCGGCACGATCAACTGTTGGCAGTATTGAGGGCGACTCCGGCGCCGTTCGAATGGGTATCGCTGGCGCAGCAACACGTTTCGCCCACGGTGGCGCTGTCGCGCCATGTCGAATTCAGTCGCTTGATTTCGTACACGCCCAATCAACTGCCCATCGCGATCAACGGTCTGTTGGCGGCCGCTACCGAGTGGGCGATAAAACGCGGCTATCAGGGGGTGACCGCGTTGTGCAGATCGCAACAACTGCGCTTTTATCAGCGTTTCGGCCTGATGCCGATCGCCTCCAATGCGCTGCATATCGACCAGCGCGCACGCGGCGATTATTGGGTGTTGTCAGCCGAGTGGCGGCAAATCCTCGCGGCGGTTCAACAGCCCGATCACGCGACGGTTGGCCACATGGTGCAAAAACCGTTGGAGTCTCCTCTGCCGAGGTGCTGAACGCGTTCGAACTGTCTTGCCAGCCGTGGGTTCGCAACCCTGACTGGCAAGATGCCGAAGGTTGATCAGGGCAGCAGGATGGTCGAGCCGGTGGTGCGCCGCGCCGACAGTTCGGTCTGCGCCTTTGCCGCGTCAGCCAGTGGATAACGCTGGCTGATGTCCACCTTGATCTTGCCGCTGATGATCATCTCGAACAGCTCGTCGGCCATGCGCTGCAGGTTTTCGGCGTTGTTGGCGTAGGTCGCCAGGGTCGGGCGGGTCACGTACAGCGAGCCCTTGGCCGAAAGAATCCCCAGGTTCACCCCGTCCACCGCACCGGAGGCATTGCCGAAACTCACCACCAGCCCGCGCGGCGAGACGCTGTCGAGCGAGGTCAGCCAGGTGTCCTTGCCGACGCCGTCGTACACCACCGGGACTTTCTTGCCGTCGGTCAGCTCCAGCACCCGCTGTGCCACGTTTTCGTGACTGTAATCGATGGTTGCCCAGGCGCCGTTGGCTTTGGCCAGTTCGGCTTTTTCCTTGGAGCTGACGGTGCCGATCAGTTTCACGCCCAGGGCCTTGGCCCATTGGCAGGCCAGCGAACCGACGCCCCCGGCGGCGGCATGGAACAGAATGGTTTCGCCACCCTTGAGTTCATAGGTCTGGCGCAGCAGGTACTGCACGGTCAGGCCCTTGAGCATGACCCCGGCGGCGGTTTCGAAGCTGATCTCGTCCGGCAGTTTCACCAGGTTGGCCTCGGGCAGCACGTGCAACTCGCTGTAGGCACCCAATGGGCCGCTGCCATACGCCACGCGATCACCGACCTTGAACCGGGTGACTTCACTGCCCACGGCATCGACGATACCCGCGCCTTCAGCGCCCAGACCCGATGGTAGCGCCGGTGGCGCATAGAGACCGCTGCGGAAATAGGTGTCGATGAAGTTCAGGCCGATGGCTTTGTTGGCCACTCGCACCTGTTGCGGGCCGGGGGCGGCGGGCTGGTAATCGACATACTCGAGTACTTCGGGTCCGCCGTGGGCGCGGAACTGGATACGCTTTGCCATCTGCCTACTCCTTGGGTCGTTTTGCGAGGCCCCTATCCAACTCCCCTGCTTGATCTTCGTCAACTGCGGCGCTCGGGTCTGCGGTGTTATGCTACGCGCCCATTTGCGCCGCCCCCTGCCTGCGGGGCGCCCGCGTAGTGATGCCCCTGATTCAAGGTGAAGCCATGACGACCCGCACCGACGCCGTAAAGGCCTATCTGCTCGACCTGCAAGACCGCATCTGCGCCGCGCTGGAAACCGAAGACGGCGGCACGCGCTTCGTCGAAGACGCCTGGACCCGGCCTGCCGGCGGTGGCGGTCGTACTCGCGTGATCGAGAACGGTACGGTGATCGAAAAGGGCGGCGTCAACTTTTCCCACGTGTTCGGCAGCGGCCTGCCACCGTCGGCCAGCGCCCACCGTCCGGAACTGGCCGGTCGCGGTTTCGAAGCCCTCGGCGTGTCGCTGGTGATCCATCCGCACAACCCGCATGTGCCGACGTCCCACGCCAACGTGCGCTTTTTCATCGCCGAGAAGGAAGGTGAAGAGCCGGTCTGGTGGTTCGGCGGCGGCTTCGACCTGACTCCGTATTACGGCAACGAAGAAGACTGCATCCACTGGCACCGCGTCGCCGAACAGGCCTGCGCGCCGTTTGGTGCGGACGTCTACCCGCGCTACAAGGCGTGGTGCGACATCTACTTCCACATCAAGCATCGCCACGAACCGCGCGGCATCGGCGGCCTGTTTTTCGATGACCTGAACGAGTGGGACTTCGACACCAGTTTCGCCTTCATGCGCGCTATCGGTGACGCTTACATCGATGCGTACCTGCCCATCGTGCAGCGCCGCAAGAACGATGCGTTCACCGCGAAACAGCGTGAATTCCAGGAATTCCGCCGTGGCCGCTACGTCGAGTTCAACCTGGTCTACGACCGTGGCACGCTGTTCGGCCTGCAATCGGGCGGGCGTACCGAGTCGATCCTCATGTCGCTGCCGCCGCAAGTGCGCTGGGCCTATGACTTCAAGGCCGAGCCCGGCAGTGAAGAAGCGCGCCTGACCGACTACTTCCTGCAAGACCGCGACTGGCTGGCCGAGGCCTGAGGACTGCTGATGGATCGTTACGTCGTTTTCGGTAACCCGATCGGCCACAGCAAGTCGCCGATGATTCACAAACTGTTCGCCGAGCAGACCGGCCAGCGCCTCGACTACAGCACCCTGCTGGCGCCACTCGACGACTTTACTCACTGCGCCATGGCGTTCTTCCAGGACGGTCGCGGCGCCAACGTCACTGTGCCGTTCAAGGAAGAAGCCTTCCGCCTGGCGAACAGCCTGACCGCCCGTGCGCAACGCGCTGGTGCGGTGAACACCCTGAGCAAACTGGCCGACGGCTCGTTGCTCGGTGACAACACCGATGGCGCCGGACTGGTGCGCGACCTGTCGGTGAATGCCGGGTTCAGCCTGACCGGCAAGCGCATCCTGCTGCTCGGCGCTGGCGGCGCGGTGCGTGGCGCGCTGGAGCCGTTGCTGGCCGAGAAGCCGGCATCGGTGATCATCGCCAATCGCACGGTGGACAAGGCCGAGCTGCTGGCGGAGTTGTTCGGTGATCTGGGGCCGGTGTCGGCCAGTGGTTTCGACTGGTTGCAGGAGCCGGTGGACGTGATCATCAACGCCACCTCCGCCAGTCTGACCGGCGATGTACCGCCGATTGCGCCGAGCCTGATCGAACCGGGCCAGACCCTGTGCTACGACATGATGTACGGCAAGGAACCGACCGCGTTCTGCCGCTGGGCCAGCGAGCATGGCGCGGCGGTGTCGATGGATGGTCTGGGGATGCTGGCTGAACAGGCTGCCGAGGCATTTTTCCTGTGGCGCGGGGTGCGTCCGGATACGGCGCCGGTGCTCGCCGAACTACGCCGCCAGTTGGCCCTTTAAAAGCTTCGCGAGCAAGCCCGCTCCCACATTGGAATGCGATCAAATGTGGGAGCGGGCTTGCTCGCGAATGGCCGCACCGCCGATTCTGGATCAATCCTCAAACCGGATCGGGCATTTCTCCGGCCCTTCCAGCTTTCTCAACTCCTCCACCACCTGCGGCCGCGCCCGGCGCAGGGTCAGGCTGCGATCCTGACGCAGCAGGCGCCGCGCCTCCTGATGCAGCATTTCCACCCCCGAATAATCGATGAAGTTGATCTGCTGCGCCTCGATCACCACCCGCGTGCCGTGCAGCCGTTGCAGGCGCACTTGCAGGTAATGGCTGGCGCCGAAGAAGATCGAGCCGCCAACCCGCAACACATCCTCCTCACCCTCGCGCCAGTGCTGTACCCGTGGTTGCGAGGTGCGCTTGAGGTAGAAGAACAGCGACGCCAGCACCCCGGCGTAGATTGCCGTCTGCAATTCCAGCAATAGCGTGGCGAGGCAGGTCAGGGCCATGACCACGAACTCGGCGCGGCTGACCCGCAGCAGCGAACGAATCCCGCGATGATCCACCAGCCCCCAGGCGATCAGCAGAATGCTTCCGGCCATCGCCGGAATGGGAATGTGTGAAATCAGCCCGGCGCCGAAAATCGCGAACAGCGCGACCCAGATCGCCGAAAACACCCCGGCCAGCGGCGAACAGGCACCGGCCTCGTAGCTCAGACCTGAGCGGGTGAACGAGCCGGCGGACAACGAACCGGAAAAGAACGCCCCGACGATGTTCGATAGACCCTGCGCACGGACTTCCTGATTGGCATCGAGCAACTGCTGGGAGCGCGCGGCAATCGAACGGGCAATCGACAGACTCGTCACCAGCCCGAGCATGCCCACCGCCACGGCGCTCGGCAGCAAGCGCAGCACCAGATCCAGATCCAGCGGCAACGCGCTGAACGGCGGCAAGCGCCCGACAAAGGCGCTGACCCGATGCACGTGGCCGAACATCGTCGGCCACAGCCACACCAGCAGGCTGCCGAGCACCAGGGTGATCAACAGGGTCGGCCAGCGCGGCAGCAATTGTCTGAGCACGAAACCGACCACCACCGTGGCCACGCCCAATACCAATGAAGGTTTATCCACAGCCTGCAGGTGCTGCAGCAGATCCATCAGGCTGTCCAGCGCCGTGGCTTTGGCCGGCAGATCCAGCCCCAGCAGATTCGGCAACTGGCCGATGGCAATCACCACCGCTGCGCCGAGGGTGAAGCCGAGCACCACCGAATGCGAGACGAAATTCACCAGCGCACCGAAGCGCAGCAGGCCGAGCAGCCACTGAAAAATCCCCGCCAGAAAGCTCAACAGCAGGATCAGGGTGATGTAGTCCTGGGACGCGGGCACGGCCAAGGGGCTGACGCTGGCATACAGCACAATCGAAATCGCTGCGGTCGGGCCGCAGATCAGATGCCACGAGGAACCCCACAGGCAGGCGATCAGCACCGGGATGATCGCGGCATAGAGGCCGTATTCCGGTGGCAGGCCGGCGATCAGCGCGTAGGCGATCGACTGTGGCAGCGCGAGAATGGCACCGCTCAGGCCAACGACCAGATCCCGGCCGACGCTGGCGCAGGTTTGCCGGGGCAGCCATGTCAGGAAGGGGAAGAGTGAGTGGCGACTGGGCAGGGCCATGGGTTCTCGTGGTGTGTGGGTTTATGCAAGGTTATCAGGACGCGCCAATCACTGTGGCGAGGGGATTTATCCCCGATGGGCTGCGAAGCGGCCCCAAAACCGACGGTCTCGGTGAGTCAGGTATACCGAGTGCATAGATTTTGCGACTGCTGCGCAGCCGATCGGGGATAAATCCCCTCGCCACGGGTAAGTTGTCGTCAAGTAGAAAGCGTTAGAGCTTGGCCTTCACCGCAGGCAACGCATCCTTGCCATCCACGGTCTTCACCCCATCCAGCCACTTGTCCAGCACCGCCGGATTGGCTTTGATCCATGCCTTCACCGCATCGGCATTGCTGACTTTCTTGTTCACCACCTCAGCCATGATGCTGTTCTCCATGTCCTGGGTGAACGCCAGGTTGGTCAGCAACTTGCCCACATTCGGACAGGCCTCGGCGTAGCCCTTGCGCGTGAGGGTATAGACGCTGCCGGTGTCGCCGAAATACTTCTCGCCGCCCTTGAGGTAATGCATCTTCAGCTGCACGTTCATCGGGTGCGGGGTCCAGCCGAGGAAGGTGACGAATTTCTGTTTCTTCACCGCCCGCGAGACTTCGGCGAGCATCGCCTGTTCGCTGGATTCGATCAGCTTCCACTGGCCGAGGTCGAAGTCGTTCTTCTTGATGATTTCCTGCAGCGAAATGTTCGCTGGCGCACCGGAACCGATGCCGTAGATCTTCTTGTCGAACTTGTCGGCGTATTTGTTCAGGTCGGCAAAGTTATGCACACCGGCGTCCCACACATAATCCGGGACGGCCAGGGTGAACTCGGTGCCATCGAGGTTCTTCGCCAGTTGCGTGACGTCACCGGTGGCGACGAACTTGTCGTAGAAGCCCTGCTGCGCCGGCATCCAGTTGCCGAGGAACACATCCACCTGACCGTCCTTCAAACCACCGAAGGTGATCGGCACCGCGAGGGTGTCAACCTTGGCCTTGTAGCCCATGCCGTCCAGCAGAAACCCGGCGATGGCGTTGGTCGCGGCGATGTCGCTCCAGCCCGGGTCGGCCATTTTCACTGTTTCGCAGCTTTGTTCGGCGAATGCCGAGGCGCTGGCCAGAGCCAGCAGGCCAATCGTCAGTGCTGTGGATAACTTGCGCATGGACTTCCCCTTACATTATTGGTTTTGGCAGGGTTGTGGATAACGGGCCTTGCGTTCCAGATCGTCGAGGTCGATGTGGTTGCGCATGTACTGCTGACTGGCGTCCACCAGCGGCTGGTGATCCCAGCTCTTCAGCTTGCCGATGGTCAGGGCATCGGCAACAAAACGCCGGCGTCGCTGGCTGGCGAGCACCTCGCGGTGAATCGCCGGGATGTCCCACTTGGCCCGCGCTTCGGCGAGAAAATCGTCGAACAGCTGGCGATGTTGCGGCGAATGGCTGAGTTCTTCGAGTTCACGCGGATCATTGTGCACATCGAAGAGTAGGCACGGATCGCTTTCACTGTAGATAAATTTGTAGGCGCCGCGACGGATCATCATCAGCGGGCTGACCGTGCCCTCCGCCATGTACTCGCCGAACACCTCGTCATGCCCGCCCTGCCCTTGCAGGTGCGTCAGCAGCGAGCGGCCGTCCAGCGGCAAGTTCGGCTCCAGGCTGCCGCCGGCCAGTTCGACGAAGGTCGGCAACAGATCAGCGGTGGACACCGCAGCGCTGACCCGGCCGGCAGCGAACTGCCCCGGAGCGCTGATCAACAGCGGCACCCGCGCAGCCATCTCGAACCAGTGCATTTTGTACCAGAGGCCTTTCTCGCCAAGCATGTCGCCGTGGTCGCCGGAGAACACGATGATGGTGTCGTCGATCAGCCCGGTATCCTCGAGGGTTTGCAGGAGTTTGCCGACGTTGGCGTCGATATAGCTGCACGCGCCGAAATAGGCGCGGCGCGCGTCGCGAATTTTATCCACAGGCAGCGGTTTGTCCCACAGGTCGTAGACCTTGAGCAGGCGTTGCGAGTGTGGATCGAGGGAATGTTGCTCCGGAGTGCTCGGCAACGGGATGTCACCGTCGTCGTACAAATCCCAGAACGCCTTGGGAATCGTGTACGGGTCGTGTGGGTGAGTCATCGAAACGGTCAGGCAGAACGGCTGATCACCGTCCTCGCGAATGTGATCGAACAGGTATTGCTGGGCCTTGAACACCACCTCTTCGTCGAAGTCGAGCTGGTTGGTGCGTACGCACGGCCCCGCCTGCAGCACCGACGACATGTTGTGATACCAGCTCGGGCGCACGTCCGGCTCGTCCCAGTTCACCGCCCAGCCGTAATCGGCCGGGTAGATGTCGCTGGTCAGGCGCTCTTCGTAGCCGTGCAATTGATCCGGGCCGCAGAAATGCATCTTGCCCGACAGCGCGGTGCGGTAGCCGAGGCGGCGCAGGTAATGGGCGTAGGTCGGAATGTCGGCGGGGAAATCGGCGGCGTTGTCGTAGGCGCCGATCTTGCTCGGCAACTGACCGCTGACCAGGGTAAAGCGCGACGGCGCGCACAGCGGACTGTTGCAATAAGCGGCGTCGAACACCACGCCCTGAGCGGCGAGGCGCGAAAGATTCGGCAGTTTGATCGGCGACGGGCCGTAGATCGGCAACATTGGCGCGGCCATTTGATCGGCCATGATGAAAAGAATGTTCTTGCGCTTCATGTGATCGCGGCATTCCATAGTGAATATTTATGCGACATTGCTGCGATCGAGCATGGAGTCCATGCCCTGTCAGGTAAAGCCCGCGCCGGACAATGACTAGGATAAGCACAGCTTATGTATGAAGCCCTCGGCAATCTGTCCCTCGACCTGTTGCGCGCCTTCGAGGCGGCGGCCCGTCACCGCAGCTTTACCGCGGCGGCGGTGGAGCTGGGCACCACGCAGCCAGCGATCAGCCAGCAGATCAAGCGTCTGGAAGAACAACTGGGCGCACGACTGTTTGACCGGATCTACCGCGGCATCGAACTGACCGAGGGCGGGACGATTCTGTTCGAGCAGGTTCAGCTCGGTTTGCAGAACATCGACGCAGGATTGAGTGCGATCAGCGCGCAACAGCAACATGAGGTGTTGCAGGTCGCCACCGACTTCGCCTTCGCCGCCTACTGGCTGATGCCGCGCCTGCATCGCTTCCACGAAGCCAATCCGAATGTCGACGTCAGCCTGGTCACCAGCGAGCGCAACCACAACATGCTGCGCACCGACATTGATGTTGCGGTGCTGTTTGGAGACGGGCGCTTCAAGCAGGGCGAAAGCCATTGGCTGTTCAGCGAAGAAGTGTTTCCCGTATGCAGTCCGCAATTGCTCAAGGAGCGTGCCCTGCCCTTGCCTGCTCAGGCATTGCTGGAGTTGCCGCTGCTGCACCTGCGCGGGGAGAACAGCAGCAACTGGTTTGACTGGAGCGGGTTGTTTCGCGAACTGGGCATCAGTACCCCGCCAGCACCGGGCCAATTGCGTTTCGACAATTACACCTTGTTGATTCAAGCGGCGATTGGCGGTCAGGGTGTGGCCATCGGCTGGCGCCACCTTGTGGATAACTTGCTGAGCCAAGGCTTGCTCTGTCGGCCAATCGCCGAGACCACGTTGTCGCGTCTGGGGTATTACGTGGTGCTGCCGCAACGCAAACGCCGGGGCGCGTTGATTCAGCAGTTTGTCGATTGGTTGATGGCGGAACAGGCCAGCAGCGCCGAATCTCTCGCCGGGTTAGCGTTACCGTCGATTGCGGTTTGAACGCTCAGCCAGTTGCGGCGACAAAATTCACATGTTGCCCCACATGCAGGTTCAATCGCAGCTCATCGGCAATCCCCACCGCGACCCGGTTCAGCCGTTCCAGCGGCTCCGCCAGCCCCGGCTCCAGATTGCCGCCCACCTGACTGAAATGCTCAATGGTCAGCCCCGCCACCCCGTGGGGCGCATTCACCAGTGTCCACTGCAGCGGGCTGCTTTGCAGGGCTTCGCGGATTTCTTCGGCGGCGTGGCGTTGCAGCCCGTCGTCCAGCTCCGGCTCGTCGAGCACGGCAAAATTCCCCACCAGGAACAGCCGTGGCACGTTGGCCGCCTGCAAGCCGTCGACCAATGCATCGACCGCCAGCACCTGTTCCACCGGGCCGAGTACCACGGACCTTTCCACATGGTCGCTGCTGAACGGCAACCCCGGAGCATCCAGCAGACAGATCACCGCCGAACTGCCCGCTACGCTTTGCTTGACCCGCTCGGCATCGAACAGATCGCCGCTTTTGGTGCGCAGGCCGGGACGTGGCGCGAGTACGTTCAAATCGTCGAGAATCGCGATGACTTCGTGCTGCCGTCGCAGCAATTCAGCCATCAACGCACCGCCGAGGCTGGCCATGGCACCATAGAGCACCACTTTCACCGTCGGGGTTTCGGCATTTTTCATGGCTGAGCTCCTGTTCCTGTCATATGGCGTGTGACCTACAGGAAACGGCGAGGGTTCGAATTCGATTCAGAGGCTTTCAAATGCACACGATCAAGGGCTACCACGCCCATATTTATTACGACGCCAGCACGATTGCTCAGGCCCGGGCCTTGTGCGAACAGGCCGCGCAGTTGTTTCCAGTGCAGATGGGCCGGATGCACGAACGTCCGGTCGGCCCACACCCGGACTGGAGCTGCCAGTTGGCTTTTGGCCCGCAGCTGATCGGCGATCTGTTGCCGTGGCTGGCGCTCAATCGCAAGGGGCTGGTGGTGTTTTTGCACCCGGATACCGGCGATGACTTGCTCGATCACACCGAGCATGCGATCTGGATGGGGGCGATGCGTCCGCTGGATCTGTCTATTTTCTGATCAAAGGGTTTCTTCAGGCTCGCCCGGCAGATGCTCGTCCAGATGCAGCCAAGGCAATTGGCTGTCGGTCCAGATGTGCCGCTCGGCCGGCGCCCGCTCCGGGTGATCCAGCGTGGCGATGGTCACATCGATGCTCTCGGGACTGAGCAATGTCACCAGCGCCAGCTGCGCGCCACAACGCGGACAGAAATACCGCGCGCAACTGCCCGACGAGTCATAGCGCGAAGGCGTCCCCGCCAGCCAATGAAAGCTGGCTGCCGGAACCGTGATCCAGGTGGTGACGATTCCACCGCTGACCTTGCGGCAGATCGAGCAGTGGCAGTGGGCAATGTCCTGCAATGGCCCGCTGAACCGATAGCGGATATGTCCGCAATGGCAGCCGCCGCTGTGCGATAAAGTCATCGCCTGCCCTCTTAGTTAACTTATCAGATTCCTGGCCCGTGCCATTTCGTCATTAATGACGACGACTGAGCCCGGTTTTAGCCCGAGAGTCTTCGCTAAAGAGCTCATTGCCTTATTCAGCGCGTCACGTAGTCCGATCATCCATTCCTTTGGAAATTGGTTTATGACCAGAATGCATTTTATGGCGCAGTTTGAGAGATCAAGATTCAAGAAACCTGCTGGAAGGTGTTCATCACTGTGAGGGTGCCGCCTAAGGCAGGCCGCAAGCGTCAATTGCACTGAGTTGGTGAATTTTTGCCTGATCTCTTCTACGAATACTTCGGTCTGCCGAGGAGCACTTGATTTTGCCTCTACAAACCAGACTTCCTGAGGTTTGTCCTGAAGATCGCGAAGTAGAACAAACTCAGTGACCTTGATGCCGTTTCCTATTTTTTTGGACAGTGGACTGTTTTCGATCGGAAAAAGCTGATCCTCTGAAAACGGCCCGAAAATCATCCCTGATTCTTCGATTGAAATAGTCATCCCAGAGCCAGCTCCACTTCCTCTTCATAAAGACGAATGGACTCATCGACGATGGGGTTGTCCGGCATACCTTTGAGAAGATCATCACCGAGCCATTCGCCGTCAATTGACGAGAGAACAGGGATAGACATGTTCTGTTTTTGCGCCGCGAGATACAGCGCTTTAATGACGAAATACGAGTGGCTGGCAATGAAAAACTGAATCCCGCTTGCGGCCAGAGACACAATGATATCGACGAGCCTGGTGATGGCTACCGGATGCAAGGCCGACTCGGGTTCGTCGATGAATACCATGGAATCTTTGGTCAGGAATCGATTGCCCAGCAAGGTGTCGAGAATGGCAATTTTCTTGATGCCCTCAGCAGTAGAGCCAATCTGGAACTTCTGATTGCCTTTTTTGAATTGCCAGCGATTTGTACTGCTGTCGAATTCCACCTTGCCGCCGAACATCTCCTCCAGATTCTCCCTGGCCTTTGCGAAATGAGCGTGATTTTTTCCTTTCGTCGGTAGGAGGCGGAGTGCTTTCGCCAGATCGTAATAGGTGTCGTCGAAACCGAAGTCTTTATCGATGTCACGGCTTTTCAGAATAATGTGTTGCAGGGAAAGTACTTCCTTGGGAGGAAGAAATATTGAGTTGCTGCCTCGTGGAGGGACGTGATTTTCTAACGTGGCAATGTTCTTTGTCGTGTCTTTGCCGAATCCGTACCGAAACGCTCGAGAGTCAACGTTGACCTTGCACATCAACGGACCGTCTGCACTTTTTGTTACCAGGTCGCCAATCTTGTCTGCCTGAAACGTCCAGTAAAGTTTGTCTGCCAGTATCTCCGCGGCGGAACGTTGTTCATTTCCACGCTGGTACTCTTCGAGCGTGCGCATCGTGCAGTAAAGCGCTTTGAGCAAAAACGTCTTGCCGCTGCTGTTTGCTCCGATAATCAGATTCAAGTTTGAGAGCTTGCCCCAGCGGATTTTTTGTAGCGGGCCGAAATTATCTAATTCAACGCTATTAAGCATTGGTTGGAGCTCCTCTCAAACATTGCAGTGGCGCAAGCCTAGCATTGCGTTTCCCTTCCATACAGCGGGTGAAGACGCTCCCTCAGAAACTACAGAAAGGTCTTACGACGTTCATCGTTGTATCTGCTTCCAGTTGCATGAAAGTGGCCGCGCCTCTCGTCAGACCTTTCATCCGCGAAAGGTAGCTGAAAGGTTGCCCGATTAGGATCGCCGCCACTACCGGCAACAGACCGGTTGGCCAGCGCGTGTGATCGCTCGCACGTCAGGCCCAATTAACAACAACAATGGTGATCTGATGTCCTCTGTAACCCGCCTCTTCGCTGTCACTCCGCCCGTACGTCTCGTGCTTCCCGTTCTGCGCTGATCCCTTTCCGATCCGCTCACTTCACTCGCCGCGCTACGCCTGGAGTATTCCCATGCTGACTTTCCTTGGCTTTGCCATGGTCATCACGTTCATGTTCCTGATCATGACCAAGCGCCTGTCTGCGCTGATCGCCCTGATCATCATCCCGATCCTGTTCGCCCTGTTCGGTGGTTTCGCGCCGAAGATTGGCCCGATGATGCTCGAAGGTATTACCAAGCTTGCGCCGACTGGCGTGATGCTGATGTTCGCCATTCTGTACTTCGCCCTGATGATCGACTCCGGCCTGTTCGACCCGGCCGTGCGCAAGATCCTCAAACTGGTCAAGGGCGACCCGCTGAAAGTTTCGGTCGGTACCGCCGTGCTGGCGCTCGTCGTTTCCCTTGATGGTGACGGCGCGACCACTTACATGATCTGCGTGGCCGCCATGCTGCCGCTGTACAGCCGCATCGGCATGAGCCCGCGGATCATGGCCGGTCTGATCATCCTCGCCGGTGGCGTGATGAACATGACCCCGTGGGGCGGCCCGACCGCGCGTGCCGCCAGTGCGCTGCATGTCGACCCGTCGGACATCTTCGTGCCGATGATCCCGGCCATGGCCGCCGGTGTGGTGGCGATCCTGATCATTGCCTACTTCTACGGCAAACGTGAGCGTGCGCGTCTGGGCGAGCTGCACCTGATCGGCGACGAAATCGATCACAGTGAAATCAGCGTGTCGCAATTCCCCGATGCCCGCCGTCCGAAGCTGATCTGGTTCAACGGCCTGCTGACCCTGGCGCTGATGTGCACCCTGATCGCCGGCCTGCTGCCGCTGCCGGTGTTGTTCATGGTGGCGTTCAGCATCGCGATGATCGTCAATTACCCGTGCCTGCAAATGCAGAAGGACCGCGTTGCGGCCCACGCCGGCAGCGTGCTGTCGGTGGTCAGTCTGATTTTCGCTGCGGGTATCTTCACCGGTATCCTGTCCGGAACCGGCATGGTCGACGCCATGTCGAAAAGTCTGCTGGCAGTGATTCCGGACTTCCTCGGCCCGTACCTGGCGGTGATCACGGCGCTGGTGAGCATGCCGTTCACGTTCTTCATGTCGAACGACGCGTTCTACTACGGCGTGTTGCCGGTGCTCTCCGAAGCGGCCAGCCATTACGGCATCACCGCAGTGGAAATGGCCCGTGCCTCGATCGTCGGTCAGCCCGTCCACTTGCTCAGCCCGCTGGTGCCGTCGACCTACCTGCTGGTGGCGCTGGCCGGTATCGAGTTCGGTGATCACCAACGTTTCACCCTGAAGTGGGCAGTGCTGGTGTGCCTGTGCATACTGGTGGCCGCCTTGCTGCTGGGGACTTTCCCGCTGTTCAGCACGTTGTAACGGCATTCACTCACCATGACGCCAGCTGCTTGCTGGCGTTCTGGTTTAACACTCGCTCAAAGGAATACACATGGATTGGCTGACCAACCCCGAAATCTGGGTTGCCTTCTTTACCCTGACCGCCCTGGAAATCGTTCTGGGCATCGATAACATCATCATGATTTCGATCCTGGTCAGCCGCATGCCCAAGCACATGCAGCAGCGCACGCGCATCTTCGGCCTGGGCCTGGCGATGATCACGCGGATCCTGTTGCTGCTGTCGATCACCTGGGTCATGCGCCTCACCGCCGACCTGTTCGTGGTGTTCGGCCAAGGCATTTCCGGGCGTGACCTGATCCTGTTCTTCGGTGGCCTGTTCCTGCTGTGGAAGAGCTCGCAAGAGATGTACCACGCGCTGGAAGGCGAAGACGAAAGCGGCGACGAGCCTTCGGGCAAGGGCGGCAACTTCCTCTACACGATCATCCAGATCGCGATCATCGACATCGTGTTCTCGCTGGACTCGGTGATCACCGCTGTCGGCATGGTTTCCCATGTGCCGGTGATGGTCGCGGCAATCGTCGTCGCCGTGCTGGTGATGATGGCGGCCTCGGGCAAGATCAGCGAGTTCATCGACAAGCATCCGTCGCTGAAGATGCTGGCGCTGTCGTTCCTGCTGGTGGTCGGTACAGTGCTGATCGCCGAATCGTTCGACGTGCACGTACCGAAAGGCTACGTCTACTTCGCCATGGCGTTCTCGCTGGCGGTGGAAGCGATCAACATCAAACTGCGCGGCGCGATGGCCAGGAAGAAACAGCAGCAAGATCCGGTGAAACTGCGCAAGGACGTTCCGGGGCAATAACCCGGTAGTCCTGAATCACGCAACACCGCTGTGGGAGCGAGCCTGCTCGCAAAGACGGAGTGTCAGTCGACAACAATGTTGGCTGACCCACCGCTTTCGCGAGCAAGCTCGCTCCCACAGTTGTTCAGGGGTACTGAAGAATCTGGGGCAGCCGTAATACCTGTAGGAGTGAGCCTGCTCGCGATCGCCGGTCCGTCAGTAAACAACGATGTTGAAGTTGATGGCCCTATCGCGAGCAGGCTCACTCCTACAGGGGACCGCGTTGATTTCAGATGAGGTGAATAAACCCATTTTCATGACACTTTTGTTTCAATCCGCACTTTAGCTGTGCAATGCTGGCGCCCAGTCCGTTAGCCAACTACAGCTTAAGTATCAAAAACGTAGAAACCGCGCGCTACCGTCAACTTGCCCCTCTGGGGCGCTGCCATTACAGGGGGTCTGCATGCTCACCCTGCTCAATTTGCTTTCTGCCGTGGCCCTGCTGATCTGGGGCACGCATATCGTCCGAACCGGCATCCTGCGGGTGTACGGCACCAATCTGCGCCATGTGATTGGCCAGAACATGTCCAAACGCTGGCTCGCGTTCGTCGCCGGCATCGTCGTGACCGCGATGGTGCAGAGCAGCAACGCCACCGCCATGCTCGTGACCTCCTTCGTCGGCCAGGGCCTGATGGCGCTGACCCCGGCGCTGGCGACCATGCTCGGCGCCGACGTCGGTACCGCGCTGATGGCGCGGGTGCTGACGTTCGATCTGTCGTGGCTGTCGCCGCTGCTGATTTTCCTCGGGGTGATTTTCTTTCTGTCGCGCAAACAGACGCGGCTCGGGCAGATGGGCCGGGTGGCGATTGGCCTGGGGCTGATCATTCTCGCGCTGCAATTGATCGTCGAGGCCGCCGCGCCGATCACCCATGCCCAAGGGGTGAAGGTGATTTTTGCCTCGCTGACCGGCGACATTCTGCTCGACGCCCTGGTCGGCGCGTTGTTCGCGATGATTTCCTATTCCAGCCTCGCTGCCGTGCTGCTGACCGCAACGCTCGCTGGCGCCAGCGTGATCAGCCTGCCGGTGGCGATCGGTCTGGTGATCGGCGCCAACATCGGCAGCGGCGTGCTGGCGTTCATGAGCACCAGCATGCAGAACTCGGCGGGCCGGCAAGTGGCGCTGGGCAGTCTGTTGTACAAGCTGATCGGCCTGCTGCTGATCATCCCGGTGCTCGATCCGCTGGTGCACTGGATGGACGGCCTGGATTTCAGCCCGCAGGAAATGGTCATCGGCTTCCACCTGCTCTACAACACTGCGCGCTGCCTGATCCTGCTGCCCAGCGTTTCGCCGATGGCACGCCTGTGTGCCTGGCTGCTGCCGGAGCGTGCGGAGGTCAACGGCACCGCCAAGCCGCGTCATCTCGATGCAACGGCGCTGGTCACTCCGAGCCTGGCGCTGGCCAATGCCGCCCGCGAGACCCTGCGCATGGGCGACCTGATCGACAACATGCTCGACGCGATGCTCGATGTGCTGCGCGGCAAGCAGACCGCCATCACCCAGGAAATGCGCCGTCTGACCGATGACGTCGAAGCGCTGTACAGCGCGATCAAGCTGTATCTGGCGCAAATGCCCCGCGAGGACCTTGGCGAGCAGGACAGTCGGCGCTGGGCGGAGACCATCGAGCTGGCGATCAATCTGAAACTGGCCAGCGACCTGATCGAACGCATGCTGCGCAAGGTGCAGCAGCAGAAGACTTCGCAGCGTCGCTCGTTCTCCGAGGACGGTCTGGAAGAGCTGGCCGGGTTGCATCAGCAACTGATCGCCAACCTGCGCTTGGGCCTGTCGGTGTTCCTCAGCGGCGACAAGGAAAGTGCTCGGCAACTGTTACGCGAGAAACGTCGTTTCCGCGCACAGGAACGCCGTTTGGCCCATGCGCATGTCAGCCGTTTGCAACGCAAGATCGTGCAGAGTCTGGAAACCAGTTCCCTGCATCTGGAGTTGATTGCGGATATGAAACGCTTGAATTCGCTGTTTTGCAGCAGTGCTTATGTGGTGCTGGAAACCTCGGACACCGGGGCGCTGGAGTCGGACGATATGGTAGACATTACGCATTCGCCTTGAACGTCTGGGGCTGGGCTCAGTCAGTAACATTGATTCAGCCTTCAGGGCGCTATCGCGAGCAGGCTCACTCCTACAGGGGGAACGCGTTTCAAATGTAGGAGTGAGCCTGCTCGCGATGAGGGCCTGACTGACGACACGGATCTCCAAATCAGCCGTATGGAAGCCTGTTATGCGTTGCCTGTTGTTCGCCTGTCTGTTGCTCGGTTCACTGCCCGCCTTCGCTGTTGATCGATTTCAGGTCGAAGGCTATGCGCTGCCCAACGGTTTGCAGCTGTTGCTCAAGCCTGGCACCGAACGCGGGCATGTGGCGATTCGTCTGGTGGTGGGCGTTGGTCTCGACGATTTCGATTGCGATGAAAAAGAGCTGCCGCATCTGCTTGAGCATCTGCTGTTCAGCGGCGTCGACGCCACCGGCGAAGGCGGCCTCGAGGAGCGCTTGCAGGCGCTGGGCGGCGAGTGGAACGCATTCACCAGCAACGCCGACACCACGTTCGTCATCGAAGCCCCGGCAAAGAATCAGCGCAAGGTGCTCGACCTGCTGCTCGACCTTTTGACCCAGACCCGCATCGACGACAACGCGATCAACGCCGCCAAACGTGTGGTCGAGCGTGAGGACGGCGGGCACTACACGCGCCTGCAGCGCTTCCTCGACCGCCAGGATCTGGGCCACACCGCGAGCAATCAACTGGCAGTGGAACTGGGCCTGAAATGCCCGCAACGCGCCGAAGTCGGCCATCTGACCCAGGAGCAACTGGAGAAGGTGCGCAAGACCTGGTACGCGCCGAACAACATGACCCTGATCGTCGTCGGCGAGCTCGACAAACTGCTGCCATCCTATCTGGAACGCACCTGGGGCGCGCTCGAAGCGGTGGACCCGGCGGAGCACCGTGAGCTGCCGGACATCCGCACCAGCGCCGCCCATGAACGCACCCTCACCCGCGGCTTCATCGGCGACGGCGCCAAGTTGCACTGGCTGGTGCCGGAGCCGATGCTCGACGATCAATACGACGAGACCTTCGACATCCTCAAGGACTACCTCGACTGGGCGCTGTACCGGCAGATCCGCCTGAACCATGGCTTGTCCTACGGGCCGTGGGCCGAGCGTGAAGTGTTTGGCGGGGTCGGCTTCATGAGCCTCAACGCCGATGTGGATCGCGATGACCTCGCCGAAGCCCAACAGGTGCTGGAAGACCTCAAGGCCGATCTGCTGAAAAACGGCCTCGACCCGGACACCTTCGCCCGGATCAAACAAGCCGCCATCGCCCATCAGGCCTGGGCGGTCCAAGGCAACAGCGCGATGGCCGATTACTACTGGAGCGCGCTGGGCGACTACGAAGACGGCCGCTTCGCCAACCCCGCCCGCGAGCTGCAAGGCGTGACGCTGGAAACGGCGAACAAGGCCATGCGCGAGTTGCTGCTGCAACCGGGGTATCTGCGGGTCGAGAAACCGTTGCTCAGTGATGATGAGGTGTTGTGGCTGATTGCCGGCGGTCTGGGCTTGGTGTTGCTGGGGCTGATTGGCTGGCGCTTGCACCGTCGTAAGCCAGTCAAACACTGAACCTGTGGGAGCGGGCTTGCTCGCGAATGCGGTGTGTCATGCAATACATGCACTGACTGATACCACGCCTTCGCGAGCAAGCCCGCTCCCACAGGGAACTGTGGTGATTTTACTGACCGGGAGCCTCGCCACGTCGCCCGGCGGACGGTACTCTGTCGAGGTTTTTTCCTATTCAGTCGTGAACCGCCCACATGCCGAAAATCCCCCTCCTGATCCAGCGCATTCTCGAGCTGATGAAGCGCTATCCCGGGGTGATTGCGCTTGGCGGTTTCATCTCCGGGGTCGGCAGTTTCATTCTGGTCGACCGCCAGCAGGGGCTGGCGAGCTGGATCACCATCATCATGCTGCTCAGCTGGATCTGGCTGATGCTGGAAAACACCCTGACCGGCCTGTTCACGCGCATCTTCAAGCGGGAAATCCCCCAGCCGCTGCTGCGTTACGCAACGCAGATGATCCATCAGGAAAGCCTGTTTTTCGTCCTGCCGTTCTTCTTCATCACCACCACCTGGAACAGCGGCCAACTGATCTTCACCGGGCTGTTGTGCATCGCCGCGCTGATCTCGATTGTCGATCCGCTCTATTACAAATGGCTGGCGCCACGGCGCTGGGCGTTTCTCGCGCTGCACACCCTGACCCTGTTCGCCGCCCTGCTCACCGCGCTGCCGGTGATCATGCACCTGACCACCGCGCAGAGTTTCAAATGGGCGCTGGGTACGGCGGTGGTGCTGTCATTCCCGAGCCTGGCGTCGATCTTCCCGATCCGCACGGTGCGCAACGCGCTGGCCATTCTGTGCATTACCGTCGGCATCGGCGCGGTCGGCTGGACCCTGCGCTCGTGGGTGCCGCCGGCAACGCTGTGGATGACCGACGTAGCGATCAGCACCCAGCTCCAGGATCGCACCCCGGGCGACAGTCTCGAACAGGTCAGTGCCGAGCAGATCCGCAACGGCGGTCTCTACGCCTACACCGCGATCAATGCGCCGCGCGGGCTGGATGAGCGGATCTACCATGTGTGGCAGTTCAACGGTCAGGAAGTCGACCGCATCGCCCTCGACATCCACGGCGGGCGCAAGGAAGGCTATCGGGCGTGGACGCACAAGCAGAACTTCCCCGGCAACCCGGCGGGCAAGTGGCAGGTGCGGGTGCTGACCGAGGACGGTCAGGTGATCGGCGTGCTGCGTTTCGAAGTGACCGACAGCACAGCGATCAAAGAAAAGTAATCCGGTTCGTGCTATTACGTATGCCAGCGTATTTAGCCGAACAAGCACGGAGCTTATGATCAGCAGCTCAATGAGCGGTAATGCCCAGCTGGACACTTCGATCAGCCCTGCCCGCCTGCGGGTTTCCGGGGACTGGACGCTTGCCCATTACGCCGACCTCAAGCACCTGACCGAAAAACTCCGCGGCCAGTACGACGCCAATACCGTGGTCGACCTCAACAGCCTCGGCGCCCTCGACACCGCTGGCGCTTCGTTGCTGGTGGAACTGCTCGGTTCCGAGCGCCTCGGCAGATCCGCCGAACACCCTGACTGCACGATTTCCCAGGCTGACCGCGCACTGCTGCAAACGGTGTATCGCTCGCTGACCGATTTCTGCGTGCCGATCAAGGAGCCGGAAGTCAGCGTCAGCGTGCAACTGCTGACCCGCATCGGGCGCGCGGTGGAAACGGTCTGGCAGGACACCCTGCAAGTGCTGGGCTTCATCGGCCTGATCCTCGAAACCATCGCCCGCAATCTGCTGCGCCCCAAGCGTTGGCGCATCACCCCCGTCGTTGCCCACATCGAACAGACCGGTCTCGACGCCGCGCCGATCGTGGCGCTGCTGACCTTTCTGGTCGGTGCGGTGGTGGCGTTTCTCGGCGCCACGGTGCTCGCCAGTTTCGGTGCGACGATATTCACCGTGGATCTGGTGGGTTTTTCCTTTCTGCGCGAGTTCGGTGTGCTGCTCACGGCGATCCTGATGGCCGGCCGCACCGCCAGTGCGTTCACCGCGCAGATCGGTTCGATGAAGGCCAACGAGGAGATCGACGCGATCCGCACCCTCGGCCTCGATCCGATGGAACTGCTGGTGGTGCCGCGCGTGCTGGCGATGCTGGTGGCGCTGCCGATGCTGACGTTTCTGGCGATGCTCTGCGGGATCATCGGCGGTGGCGTGGTGTGTGCGGTGTCGCTGGGGATTTCGCCGGCGATGTTCCTCTCGCTGCTGCAAAGCGACATCGGCATTCAGCACTTTCTGGTCGGCTTGGTGAAAGCGCCGATCTTTGCTTTCCTGATCGCCACGATCGGTTGCCTGGAAGGCTTCAAGGTCAGCGGCAGCGCCGAATCGGTCGGCGCGCACACCACGTCTGCCGTGGTGCAGTCGATTTTCGTGGTGATCGTGCTCGATGCGGTGGCTGCGCTGTTCTTCATGGAGATGGGCTGGTGAGTCGTCTACCCCGCGCGCCCTCGGAGGCGGTGATCGAAGTCCGTGGCCTGTGCAATCGCTTTGGCAGCCAGAGCGTGCACGAGAACCTTGATCTGGATTTGTACAAAGGCGAAATCCTCGCCGTGGTTGGCGGTTCCGGCAGCGGTAAATCGGTGCTGCTGCGCAGCATTGTCGGTTTGCGTCAGCCCAGCGAAGGCAACGTGAAGGTGTTCGGCCAGAACCTGCCGAGCCTGTCCGAGCATGAGCGTTCGCTGGTTGAGCGACGTTTCGGCGTGCTGTTCCAGAAAGGCGCGCTGTTCTCCTCGCTGACCGTCACCGAAAACGTCGCCCTGCCGCTGATCGAACACGCCGGCCTGAGCCGCAACGACGCCGAGCACCTGGCGGCGGTGAAGCTGGCGCTGGCCGGGCTGCCGTTGTCGGCGGCGGACAAATACCCGGCGTCGCTGTCCGGCGGGATGATCAAGCGCGCTGCGCTGGCCCGAGCGCTGGCACTGGATCCGGACATCCTGTTTCTCGACGAACCCACCGCCGGCCTCGACCCGATTGGCGCGGCAGCGTTCGATCAACTGATCCTCACCCTGCGTGATGCGCTGGGTCTGAGCGTGTTTCTGGTGACCCACGACCTCGACACGCTCTACACCATCACCGACCGCGTGGCAGTGCTGGCGCAGAAGAAAGTGCTGGTGGCCGGCCCGATCGATGTGGTCTCGGAAACCAACGACGCGTGGATTCACGAATACTTCCACGGCCCGCGCGGCCGCTCGGCGCTGGACGCCGCCAAATTGCTCAACGAGGTCTGACATGGAAACCCGAGCCCATCATGTGTTGATCGGCCTGTTCTCAGTGATTGTCGTGGCAGGCGCCCTGCTCTTCGGCCTGTGGCTGGCCAAGTCCAGCGTCGACAGCGAGTTCAAGGATTACGAAGTGGTCTTCAACGAGGCGGTCAGCGGCCTGTCCAAGGGCAGCCCGGTGCAGTACAGCGGGATCAAGGTCGGTGACGTGGTCAGCCTGCGTCTCGACCCGAAAGACCCCCGCCGGGTGCTGGCACGGATTCGTCTGGGCGGTGACACCCCGGTCAAGGAAGACACCCAGGCCAAACTGGCGCTGGCCGGGATCACCGGCACTTCGATCATCCAGCTCAGCGGCGGCACCCCGGAGAGCCCGAAACTGCGCGGACATGACGGCGAATTGCCGACCATCGTCGCGGCACCCTCGCCCATTTCCCGGCTGCTCAACGACAGCAACGACCTGATGACCGGCATCACCGCCCTGCTGAACAATGCCAACCAGATGTTTTCCCCGGAGAACGTCGAGCGCGTCAGCAACACCCTGGCGCACCTGGAGCAAACCACCGGTTCGATCAACGATCAGCGTGGCGACCTGCGCCAGGCCATGCAGCAACTGGCGAGCGTCGGCAAGCAGGCCGGCAGCATGCTCGAGCAAACCTCGGCGTTGATGCGCAACGCCAACGGCCTGCTCAATGATCAGGGCAAGCAGGCGCTGGGCAGTGCCGAGCAGGCGATGAAGTCACTGGAACAGAGCAGCGCCACCATCAACGGCTTGCTCAGCAAGAACCAGAACTCCCTCGACAACGGTCTGCAGGGCCTCAATGGCCTGGCCCCGGCGATCCGCGAACTGCGCGAAACCCTGACTTCGCTGCGCGGCATTTCGCAACGCCTTGAGGCCAACCCCAGCGGCTACCTGCTGGGCAGTGACAAGAACAAGGAATTCACCCCATGAAGCTGACTCACTTCGCTCTCCTCGCCAGTTTCTCCCTGCTCTCGGCGTGCTCGATCCTGCCCAAGGCCGAGCCTTCGGACGTCTATCGCCTGCCCGCCGCGCAAGCGCCCGCCTCGGCCAGCTCAGCAGCGACCCAGCACTGGTCGCTGCGCCTGAACAAGTTGCAGGCCAGCGAAGCGCTGAACCGGCCCAACATTGCGGTGATTCCACAGGGCGACGTGATCAGCAGCTACAAGGCTTCGCGCTGGAGCGATCCGGCGCCGGTGCTGGTGCGTAATCGGCTGCTGGATGGCTTTGCCCGGGATGGTCGGGTGACGCTGCTCAGTACCGATGACAGCAACTTCGCCGCGGATCTGGAACTGGGCGGCAATTTGCAGGCGTTTCAGACCGAGTATCAGGGCAATCAGGCCAGCGTCGTGGTGCGCGTCGATGCGCTACTGGTGCGCGGCTATGACCAGAAGATCCTCGCCAGCCGCCGCTTTGAAGAGCGTCAGCCGTTGAACGATGTGCAGGTGCCGGCGGTGGTGGCGGGGTTTGGGCAGGCCAGTGATCGGCTGACGGCCAAGGTTGTCGCGTGGGCCGTTCAGCAAGGCCAGCAATTCACCCAACAACCCAGACCTTAAACCTTGTGCATAACCCCTGTGGGAGCGGGCTTGCTCGCGAAGGCGGTGTGTCAGTCAATATACAGGTCGACTGACCCACCGCTTTCGCGAGCAAGCCCGCTCCCACAATGGGGATTTCTGGTTAACCGAAGAACCAGTAGCAGACGCCAATCGCGCCGATTACGCCAGCCAGTTCCGCCAGCAGCGCGCAACCTACCGCATGCCGCGCCCGCTGAATCCCCACCGCACCGAAATACACCGCCAGCACATAGAACGTGGTCTCGGTGCTGCCCTGAATCGTCGCCGCGACCAGTGCCGGGAAGCTGTCGACGCCGGAGGTCTTCATGGTCTCGATCAGCATCGCCCGTGCGGCGCTGCCGGAAAACGGTTTGACCATCGCGGTCGGCAACGCATCGACGAAACGTGTGTCCCAACCGGCCCACTGCACCAGATGCCGAATGCCATCGAGGCCGAAGTCCAGCGCTCCGGAAGCACGCAGCACGCCAATCGCGCAGAGCATCGCCACCAGATACGGCAGCAGGTTCTTGGCGACGTCGAAGCCCTCCTTCGCGCCCTCGACGAACGCCTCGTAAACCTTGACCTTGCGTAACGCGCCGATCACCAGGAACAGCATGATCAGGCCGAACAGCGTCAGGTTGCCGAGGATCGACGACAGTCCGGCCAGCGCTGTGGCCGACATCGTCGCCAGCAGCGCCATGAAGCCGCCGAGGATCAGTGCGCCGGGAATCAGATAGGCCAGCACCACCGGATCCCAGATACGCAGGCGCTGCATGAACGCCACCGAGAGGAAGCCGACGATGGTCGAGCAACTGGTCGCCAGCAGGATCGGCAGAAACACCAGGGTCGGGTCCGGCGCGCCTTGCTGGGCGCGGTACATGAAGATCGTCACCGGCAGCAGGGTCAGCGACGAGGCGTTGAGCACCAGGAACAGGATCTGCGCGTTGCTGGCGATGGTCGTGCTGGGGTTGAGCTCTTGCAACGCTTTCATCGCCTTGAGGCCGATCGGCGTGGCGGCGTTGTCCAGGCCCAGGCCATTGGCGGCGAAGTTCAGGGTGATCAGGCCGAGTGCCGGATGACCGGCCGGGACTTCCGGCATCAGCCGCAGAAACAGCGGGCCGAGCACCTTGGCCAGCCATTCGACGATCCCGGCCTTTTCGGCGATGCGCAGAAAGCCCAGCCACAGCGTCAGCGTGCCGAACAGCAACACCATGACCTCGACCGAGAGTTTGGCCATGGCGAAAATGCTTTCCACCATCGCCGCGAAAATTCCGGCGTTGCCACCGACCAGCCACTGCACCAGCGCAGATATTGCTGCCACGACGAAGAAGCCAAGCCACAGGCCATTAAGCATCAGTCAAATCCCCCGGAAGATGCGGCGAATGATAGCGGGGTCGCCAGAAACGACAAACCCCGGATTGCTCCGGGGTTTGTCTGGCCTGCTCGGTCCAATGTAGGAGTGAGCCTGCTCGCGATTGCGGTGTATCAAACAACAGAGATGTTGAATGTACAGCCCTCATCGCGAGCAGGCTCACTCCTACAGGATTTGTGTCAGTTCTTCGAGATCTCGCCAGCCGGCAGCTTTTCCTTGCTGCGCCAGTGTGGCAGGGAGTTCCAGTAGCGCTCGCCCTTGGCGTCGTCGTACATGCCTTCCCAACGTGCGATAACCAGGACTGCCAGGGCGTTGCCGATCACGTTCAGTGCGGTACGCGCCATGTCCATGATGCGGTCGACACCGGCGATGAACGCCAGACCTTCCAGTGGGATACCCACGCTGCCCAGAGTCGCCAGCAGCACCACGAAGGACACGCCCGGTACGCCGGCGATGCCTTTGGAGGTGACCATCAGGGTCAGCACCAGCAGCAGTTGCTGGCTGATCGACAGGTCGATGCCGTACAGCTGGGCAATGAAGATCGCGGCGATCGACTGGTACAGGGTCGAACCGTCGAGGTTGAACGAGTAGCCGGTCGGTACCACGAAGGAGCAGATGGCTTTCGGTGCGCCGTAGGCTTCCATCTTCTCGATGACGCGTGGCAGCACGGTTTCCGAGGAGGCGGTGGAGTAAGCCAGGACCAGCTCATCCTTGAAGATGCGCATCAGCTTGATCACCGAGAAGCCGAACAGCTTGGCGATCAGGCCCAGCACCACGAAGGCGAAGAAAGCGATGGCGACGTAAACCAGGATCACCAGTTTGGCCAGCGGCAGCAGCGAGGCGAAGCCGAAGTTGGCCACGGTCACTGCGATCAGGGCGAACACGCCGATCGGGGCGTAGTTCATGATCATGTGGGTGACTTTGAACATGCTTTCCGAGACGCCCTGGAACATCTTCACCAGCGGCTCGCGCAGGTCCGACTGCAGGCTCGACAGACCGAGACCGAACAGCACGGAGAAGAAGATGATCGGCAGCATCTCGCCGCGGGCCATGGCCGCGAAGATGTTCGACGGGATCAGGTTGAGGATGGTCTCGATGAACGCGTGTTCATGCTGCACTTCGGCGGCGGTCGCCTGGTACTTGGAGATATCCACTGTGCCCAGGGTGCTCATGTCGATGCCGGCGCCCGGGTGGAACACGTTGGCCAGCACCAGACCGACGAGGATCGCGATGGTGGTGACGACTTCGAAGTAGATGATGGTCTTCAGGCCGATACGCCCGAGCTTCTTGGCGTCGCCCACGCCAGCAATGCCGACGATCAGGGAAGAGATGACGATCGGGATCACGATCATCTTGATCAGACGGATAAAGATATCGCCTGCCGGTTGCAGGACGTTGCTGATCCACCAGGCTTTCTCGGCACTGAAGTGGTTGAGCAACGCTCCGATTGCAATACCTAATACCAGACCGATGAGGATCTGCCAGGCGAGGCTGAGTTTTGCCTTCTTCATTATCTTTACCCTTACTTGCGTTTGACTCAGGCACATGCAGGAACTGGAACGCTCTTTCAGCGGAAAAGTCTGTGCATCTGCCTCCGTATAAGGTGCCCCGAAGCGCGTGTTTACGGCTCTTCGGCAGGCGAAAAAAGGCGCAACTATTCCGATGCAAGGTTGCGCCGTCTAATGCCGTAAACGCCTACCCTATGCCGAATCGGCATGAGCTTTTTTAAATGAAACTGGCGTCCCAACCGGTTCGATTACGACATTTCAGCCGGCATAAGTGCCGTGAACCGGCCATTACAGCCGAGGTTGGTTATTTTTTGAACGAGTGAATTCGTCGGAAAATTTAGGAAAAAGCCTACATTTGCAGACTAGATCTCCCACTGTTTAAAGGGACTCTTTCTCGATATACGGTCGCCAGGAAACACCGCGAAATGTTTTCGCGCGCAGTGTGAGGCATTAAAAGACGAGCAGGACGCTCTAGATCAATGTTTTTGCATCGGACAAAGCTCAGCGCAAGTCCGTCGAACCGCTGTGGGTCGGCGAACCTGCGTCGCAGCTTTTACCCTGACCCGGCCCTCGCGCAGGCACTCCCTGTACCCGTAGGTCACTCCGACCCTGTAACAGTCAGAACGTCCCGGCCCCCTGGTCATGCGCCGGCCTTCCTCGGGCAGGCGCAATAAAGGGCAGCGGGGCGCTGCCCTCATGTTCGAATCAGTACCAGTTTGGATCTTTCTTCAGCGTTTCCATCAACAGGTTCTGCATGCCCTGATCTGGTTTGCCAAGGAAGCGGTAGGTCGCATGTCGCGTGGGCGACTTGTCGGCCGGCAATCCTTCGGGCACATCGACGAGCATGGCGTACGCATCTTTCTTGTCGAAGCTGAAAGCTACGATCAAGCGGTGGTTTAGGCACTTGTCTGCGGATTCGCAGAGCGGCCCGACCAGATACTTGTCGCCATCTTCAGTCACGGCATTCATCTGCTGGTCTGGCGTGCCGGACAGGTTCATCACCCATTCCGGCAGGCGTTCTTCGTGCTTCACAACGCCTTGCCAGGTTTCCCGGTATTGCGGGTCGGAGCTGAGCAGCTCGTTGACCCGCGCCTGGCCATCATTGGCCGCCATCGCCATGGCACTACCGCCCAGAAGCAGGGCGGCTGCCAGTGTCTTTAAAGCAATCATCGTTAACCTCGGCCGCGACGGCCAAAGAAGAAGGAAGCGATGAACATCACCAGGAACACGACAAAGAGAATCTTGGCGATACCCGTGGCGGTGCCCGCGATACCACCGAAGCCCAGTACGGCGGCGATGATGGCAATGATCAAGAATGTAATTGCCCAGCTCAACATGGTGATTCTCCTTACTTCTCTATTTAGGGATATTGCGTGTTCCGGCGCGATGCGCCCGAATTCTTCGGTTCGTCAGAAAACCCAGCGCTCTTCACGTGGCAGTTGATCCAGCGGCTGTGGCTGATCGACATCCATCATGCGCATCGAGGCGCTTTCGGCCTGACTGCTGCTGACGGCGCTGAAGTGCGTCTGCGTGCTGTGTTGAATCGAGATCAGTGGCTCAGGCTTCTGGCTGTTTTCCCAGCTCAGGTATTGCTGGCAAGCGATCAGGGTGATCAACAGCGCAAGTACGCCAAACAGGCCTTGCTGAATATGCAGTGGCGAGATACGCACTTGGGCGGCACGTTGGCGAGTCATCCTGGGTTCCTCACTCTTATTCGGTGGGGGCAGTGGAATCTGCCCGGGCTGAATGAGTTATTGCAGGCTGCATGCCAGTTTTTTATTTGAAAAATATTCAATAAAATCAATAAGTTACAAGTGATGAAAATTCAGCGACGGACGCATCCTGCACGATGGGTCGTCTACGGTCGTGCGGAATGCACGATTATTTCGTAGGAGATTTCATTCTTATTGAATTGAGAGCACGTCCCGGATGTCAGAAAAGTACGCAGGGAACCCCCTGTAAATCGGTGATTGTTTAAAAACTCAACAAAATCAATGGATTGGCCGTTAAGGCAGGAGAGAGCTACCCTCCTATGGCTCGCATCGTTCAGAATCAACCATGCAACTTGCCCGATTTTTCCGGGACTAACCCAAGATCAATCACTATGGAGCGTAGGAAAAATGGAATCTGCCACTGAGCATCAAGGCCGCATTCTGCTGGTGGACGACGAGTCCGCCATCCTGCGAACCTTTCGTTACTGCCTCGAAGACGAAGGTTATACGGTGGCCACCGCCAACAGCGCGGCCCAGGCTGAGGCATTGTTGCAACGCCAGGTGTTCGACCTGTGCTTCCTTGATTTGCGTCTGGGTGAAGACAACGGTCTCGATGTACTGGCGCAGATGCGCGTTCAGGCGCCATGGATGCGCGTGGTGATCGTCACCGCGCACTCGGCAGTCGATACCGCCGTGGACGCGATCCAGGCGGGCGCCGCCGACTATCTGGTCAAACCGTGCAGCCCCGACCAGTTGCGTCTGGCCACCGCCAAGCAACTGGAAGTGCGCCAGCTCTCGGCGCGCCTGGAAGCGCTCGAAGGCGAGATCCGCAAACCCAAGGATGGCCTCGACTCCCACAGCCCGGCGATGAAAGTCGTACTGGAAACAGCACGTCAGGTCGCTGGTACCGACGCCAACATCCTTATCCTCGGCGAATCCGGTACGGGTAAGGGTGAGCTGGCTCGGGCCATTCACGGCTGGAGCAAGCGCGAGAAGAAATCCTGCGTGACCATCAACTGCCCTTCGTTGACCGCCGAGCTGATGGAAAGCGAGCTGTTCGGTCATAGTCGCGGTGCGTTTACCGGCGCCAGCGAAAGCACGCTTGGTCGAGTCAATCAGGCTGACGGCGGTACGCTGTTTCTCGACGAGATCGGCGATTTTCCGCTGACATTGCAACCCAAGTTGCTGCGTTTTATTCAGGACAAGGAATACGAGCGGGTAGGGGATCCGGTGACCCGCCGCGCCGATGTGCGGATTCTCGCCGCGACCAACCTCAACCTCGAGGACATGGTGCGCGACGGGCGCTTCCGTGAAGACCTGCTCTATCGCCTCAACGTGATCACCCTGCATCTGCCGCCACTGCGCGAGCGTGCCGAAGACATTCTGACCCTGGCTGACCGTTTCCTCGCGCGCTTCGTCAAAGAGTACGCGCGTCCGGCCCGGGGCTTCAGTGACGAGGCGCGGGAGGCGCTGCTGGGTTATCGCTGGCCGGGCAACATCCGGGAGCTGCGCAACGTGGTGGAGCGGGCGAGCATCATCTGCCCGCAGGAACGCGTGGAAATCAGCCACCTGGGCATGGCCGAGCAACCGGCGAACAACGCACCACGGGTCGGCGCGGCGCTGAGTCTCGATGAGCTGGAAAAAGCCCACATCGGCGCGGTGCTGGCGACGGCAGGCACCCTCGATCAGGCGGCGAAAACCCTGGGCATCGATGCGTCGACCCTGTATCGCAAACGCAAGCAGTACAACCTGTGAGCGCCCGACGATGAAGCTGGCGATGAAGTTGCGCACTCGCTTGTTCCTGAGTATTTCTGCGCTGATCACGGTTGCCTTGCTCGGGCTGTTGCTTGGGCTGGTGAGCGTGATGCAGATGGCCGGTACTCAGGAAGCAACGATCCGCAGCAACTTCGTGACCCTGGATCTGGGGCTCAAATTGCGCCAGACCCTCGGCGACCAATTGGTGCTGATGCTGGCTGAAAAGCCCGATCCCGCGGCGTTCGAGGCGTCAAAGCAGCATTACCTGCAATTACTCGATGAAGGCATTTCGCAGGAGGCAGACGGCGATGGCCGACAGTACGGGTTTACCCAGGCCAAAGCCGATTACCTGAGTTTTCTCCAGGCGTTCGAGCAGTCGCGTGACCCCGGCAACGTGCTCAGTGGCAACAGCGAACTCAGAGAGCGCTTCAACACCTTGCGCAACGGTCTGATCGCCGAACACAAGCATGCGCTGGACAACATCAACGCGGTACAGCATGACGCCCGGGAGCGGGCGCTGCTGGTCTCTGGCTTGCTCGGACTGGTAGGGCTGGCGGTGTTGATCATCGGGTTTGTCACGGCCCATGCGATTGCACGGCGCTTCGGCGCGCCAATCGAGGCACTGGCGCAAGCGGCGGACAACATCGGCCAGGGCAATTTCGAAGTCACGCTGCCGATTTCCTCGGCGATGGAAATGAACCAGCTGACCAAGCGCTTCGGCCTTATGGCCGAGGCGCTGCGCGAGCATCAGGCGACCAACATCGACGAGCTGCTGGCCGGTCAGCAGCGCTTGCAGGCGGTGCTCGACAGCATCGACGACGGCTTGCTGATGATCGACCGCGAAGGGCATCTGGAGCACCTCAATCCGGTGGCCCAGCGCCAGCTGGGCTGGGACAGTGACCGCTTGGGGCAGGGCCTGGGCACTGCGCTTGAGCGCCCGGAGCTTGATGCGCAACTGCAACTGGTGCTGCGCGGCGGCACCCTTGAGCGCGCCCCGGAGGATTTGAGCATCGAGGTCGATGGCGAATCACGCTTGTTGACCTATAGCCTGACCCCGGTCAGCCACACCCAGGGACATATTCTTGGCGCGGTGATGGTGCTGCACGACGTCACCGAGCAGCGCGCCTTCGAACGGGTACGCAGCGAGTTCGTGCTGCGCGCCTCCCATGAGCTGCGCACGCCGGTCACCGGCATGCACATGGCGTTCGGGCTGTTTCGCGAGCGGGCGAAGTTTCCCCCGGAGTCACGCGAGGCGGACCTGCTCGACACGGTCAACGAAGAGATGCAGCGCCTGATGCAGTTGATCAACGACTTGCTCAACTTCTCGCGCTATCAGAACGGTTTGCAGAAACTCACCCTGGCGCCGTGTTCCATCGAAGATTTGCTGGAGCAGGCGCAGTCGCGTTTCGCCGATTCGGCGGCGGCCAATGGCATTGCCTTGAACGTCGAAGTGCAGGGGCCGTTGCCGCGCCTGCAGGCCGACCAGGCGCAACTTGAACGGGTGCTCGACAACCTGATAGACAACGCCCTGCGTCATACCGCCCGCGACGGCCAGATCCGTCTGCAAGCGCGCCGGCATGGCGAGCGGGTGATCATCAGCGTCGAAGACAACGGCGAAGGCATTGCCTACGGTCAGCAGGGACGGATTTTCGAACCGTTCGTGCAGGTCGGGCGCAAGAAGGGCGGCGCCGGCCTTGGCTTGGCCCTGTGCAAGGAAATTGTGCAGTTGCATGGCGGGCGGATGGGCGTCTATTCGCGGCCGGGGCAGGGCACGCAGTTCTACATGGCGTTGGCGGTCTAGGCTTCGTCGTCCAGCCGGCGCCCGGCGAGGCGCCGTCCACGGGTGATCAGTTCGATAAACTGCACCGCGCTCAGTGCCTGGGCGAACAGCCAACCCTGACCGAACTTGACCCCCTCACTGCTGAGAAACACCGCTTGTGCTTCGTGCTCGATGCCCTCGGCGATCACCTTCAGATCCAGTGCCTGCGCCATGTGAATGATGTGCGGAGCAACGCCGCTGCTGGCGGCGTCATGGCCGAGGGCATCGATGAAGGCCTTGTCGATTTTCAGGCAATCCACCGGCAGCGTCTGCAAATAGGCGAGGCTGCAGTAGCCAGTGCCGAAATCATCGATCAACACCTGGTGGCCGACATCACGCAAGGCTTGCAGGTTCTCCCGCGCGACCACCACGTCGATCAGCCCACGTTCGGTGACCTCAAAGGCAATCTGCCGCGCCGCGACCCGGTGCAGGGTCAACAGCTTGGCCATGACCTGACCGATGCGCGGCACCATCACGTCGCACGCGGCGAGATTGACCGAGATGTACAGCTGCGGGTTGGCGCGCAGCACCGGCCCCAGTTGTTCAAGCAGCCGTTGCAGGACGAAATCGGTCATCTGGCGAATCTGCCCGGTGTTTTCCGCCATGGGGATGAACAGGTCGGGACTGGTCAACGTACCGTCCGGCCGGCGCCAGCGCAGCAGGGCTTCGGCGCCCACGCAGTTGCGGCTGTCGAGGTCGAAGATCGGCTGATACAGCACTTGCAGTTCGCCGCGACGAATCGCGCCCTGAAGCTCGGCGTCCAGCGACTGTCGCTGGCGCACCAGCAGAAACACCAGGAACCCCGACAACGCTCCAAGCAGCAGGCAGACCGGCACCATCCACCACCAGACGGTGGGAATGTGCATGCCGGTTCGTGGCGTGATCAGCACCAACTGGTATTCCGGATTTTTAGTTGGCATGCGGTAGATCAGCCGTGACTGGGTGACTTGCAGCGCTTCGCGGCTTTTTGGTGGCCAGGCCTCGGTCGGTGGCCATGCCTGGGCTTTGCCGAGTACCGGAATAGCTCGCTTGCCGTGATCGAGCACCACCAGCAGGCTGCTGTCCGGTGGCAGGTCGACCATGTCAGTCAAATGCCCTCGGGATGTGGCCACGCGGAAATTGCCGCGCCCGAGCATCAGGGCTGCGCGGTTTTCATCGGGTTCGGTGGTTGTGTTGAGCCAGTAGCTGTAAGTCGGGCCTTTGATGTCCGGCGCACGGACGACCGACAACCCTTCTTGCCGGGGCCGGTTGGAGCAGATTCGCTTGCCGTCCATGTAGGCCGCTTCATAGACGAAGCGATAGTTGAAGGTGACCTGTTGCAGGGTGGCGATCATTTCGTCATCGCAACTGCGTAACGGCTGCGCTTCGAGGTCGTCGAGACTTTCGCGCAATTGCCCGAACAGTTGCTCCAGACGAGCCAGAAAACGCTCGCCCTGAGCGTTCATCTCCTGGCTCTCGTTTTGTTCGATCTGGTGCATGGCGAAGAACATCCCACCGGCGATCAGCAGCGCAGCGCTGAGGACAGCCGCGATCATCGCCAAAAACCACGGGCGATAGAACCAGCTACGCAGCGTCGCTCGGGTAGCAACCATCATGGAATATCCGAAGAATTACCAATGAGTTATAGCTGCTGATTAAGGTTTCGCCCTGACCGTCGGGCGGGCGTCATTATTTTGTCTGATTGAGTACCAGCAACAACGCGGCTGTTTGCGCGTCCGGCATACCGTCGAAACGTGAAGGGCGGAAATGCATCTGGAAGGCGGCGAGTACATGACGGGTCGCGACATCCAGCTCGCCGGTTTGCGGAGTGTCGTAACCGACGCGCGCCAGCTGTTCCTGAAACCAGCTGATGCTCGGCAGTTCGGCGCTGAACTGCGCCTGCTGGCGGGCCACCGCTTGTTCATTGGGCCATACGCCCAGGCCTTCGGCAGCCAGACGTTTCCACGGGAACAGTGGGCCGGGGTCGAGTTTGCGCAGGGGGGCGATGTCGCTGTGGCCGATGATATGGCGCGGGCTGATGCCTTGGCGTTGGCTGATGTCCTTGAGCAGAACGATCAGTGACTGGATCTGCGCTTCGCTGTACGGGAACCAGCGGCGCCCGGTCGGCGTGTCCTTGAAGCCCGGATTGACGATTTCGATGCCGATCGAGCTGGAGTTGAGCCAGGTGCGGCCCTGCCACTGACTTTCCCCGGCATGCCATGCACGCTGGTTTTCATCCATCAGTTTGTAGATGGTGGCGCTTTTGTCGTCGCCGATCAGGTAGTGACTGCTGACTTCGCCGTGGGTCAACAGCTGCAGCGAACGTGCGAGCGATGCAGAGGTGTAATGCACGATCACGAACTGCACGCGGCTGTCGTGATTGGCCGAAGGATGGCTGGTGTCGTAACGCGGGGCGCTGGCACAACCGGCCAGAATGAGCAGCGACGCGAGGAGGGCAAAAAATTTCATGGCAGAAGACAGTACACGCAAGACAGTAATGCAACAGTGTAACGTACTGCCTTGCGTCTCGACGGCCGACGAGCTGATTTAAACAAAATGGAACAATTGCTCAGCCCAGTTCGACCCGATTGCGCCCGCCGTTTTTCGCGCGGTACAGCGCCTGATCGGCTCTTTTGAGCACCAGATCGCTGTGTTCTCCCGTCCTGAACGACGCCAGGCCCATGGAAATGGTGATCGTCACCCGTTCACCCTTGAAGTGAAACGGGCAGGCTTCGATCGCCGCGCGCAGGCTTTCCAGCAGTTTGGCGCCCACGGCCGGCGTGGTCGCTGGCAGCAGCAGAACGAATTCTTCGCCACCAAAGCGGGCAATGAAATCTGCACCGCGCAGGCGTTTGCGCAGTACGGTGGCGATGATCTTCAGTACCTTGTCGCCGGCCAGATGGCCGTAGTTGTCATTGATGCGTTTGAAATGATCGAGGTCGAGCATCGCCAGGCTCAAGGTGTTGCCGTGTTGCTGCCACTGCTTGATCTCGTGTTCCAGCCGTTCGCTCCAGGCGGCGCGGTTGGGCAGGCCGGTCAACGGATCGATCAGGGCTTTCTGCCGTTGTTCTTCCAGGTGTTCGCGGAAACCCAGGGCTTCCTGCTCCATGTGCGCCACGCGCTCGGCCAGCCCCTTGAGACGTGCCGCCACTTCCTGCTCGCGGGCATCGCGTTGTTTCTGGTGCTGATCCATGGTGCCGAGCAGGCCTTCGAGATGGTTCTCCAGCACCTGCTTGAGGTCATCCAGATCGGCCGCTTCCTGCATGCTGGTCTGCAAGCCGTCGACTTGCTCGCGGATCTGCGTGTCCATTGCCCGCGTCGCCGAGCTGTTGTCGGCGTGGCCCTCGCTGGCGGCCTGCAAGTTGCTCTGGAACGCTTCGAGGCGTTCGTTGAGTTGTTGCAGATAGGCTTCGAACTCGTGCTGGCCGCTGTCGGTGATGGCCAGCATCAAGGTCGCAAGATCGTCGAGAATCGGCAGCAGTTCGTACCAGTTCAGGCCATTTTTCAAGCGGTCGCGCATCGCCTCGGCCTGCGGACGATGGCGCTCGGGCAAGGTCAGGTCGTCGAGCAGCCCGATCAGCGTGTCTTCAATGTGTTTGGCCACCGAGCTGTAGGACGGCTCCGGCGAGTCGGGCAGGGCGTACAGAATGTCCTGCTCGGGTTGCTCCGGATCGATAGCGGCCAGGGCCTGGGCGATCGGTTCGGGCAGGGGCAGGCTGTCGAGCAGCAACGGTGTCGGGCTGTCACCGGGGTGGATCAACTCATCGGGGTTGATCGCGGCAACCAGCGCTGGTGATGTGATCGGGGTGGCCGGCCGCGCGACTTCCGGTTCGGTTGCCGGCAGTGCGGGCGCGGCAGCGGGTTCGCTGATCGGCTCGACCGCAACCACGGGTGGCACAAATGAAACCACGGGCGATTCGGCCTGGGGTTGCACGGCTGGCGTTTGCTGAAGCTCAACCTCCGGAGTTTGCGCAATGGCCTCTGCGGTGAGCGGCGCTACCGGCACCGGTTCGATTGCTTTTGTCGGCACGGGCTCTGGCTCTGGCTCTGGCGCAGGTCCCGCGCTGGATGGCGCAGGCGCTTGAGGCTGATCCGGGGCCGGCGGCGCGGCTGTTGCCTCTTCACTGTCGCGGCTGCCAAACAACCGCTGCAGAAAGCCCGGACGGTCCGGCTCGGCCGGAGTTTCCAGCTGGCTCAACGCCTTGCCCTGCAAACCGCTGAGTTCGCTCAGCAGCAGCGGCATTTCCCGCGCCTGACCGACCCGGCTGTCGAGTTGCTTGGCGAATTTCTTCAGCGGCTGAGCGACTTCCCGAGGCAGTGGCAAGGCTTGCAGTTGGGTGACCAGTGCGGTCAGCGCGGTGCTGACCTGATCGATTCGGGTCTCGCGACGCTGCTCGGAGTCGAGCACGGCTTTTTCCAGGCGCGGCAGCAGGGCAGCGAGGCCAGCGTCCATGTCGTCGGTGCGCACCACGTCGCGCATCTCTTTCATGCACTGATCAACGACTTTGTCGGTGCCTTCAGCGGCCAGCGTGCTGCGCACCAGACCGCGACGCAGCAAGTCGAGCCGGGCGGCCCAGCGACGTTCGAGCTTGTCCTGTTGTTCGATGCTTTTAAGGTACTTCTCTTTCCAGCGCTGGGCGTCGTCGCTCATTCAGGGGTTCCGCGAGGGGCAGGACTCATCGCGGGCAATGCATCGGCCGTGAGCGAACCCGGCAGACGGATCTCTACCGCGACCGGCAGGTGATCGGAAATGGGTTGAGCCAGCACTTCGACCTTTTCCAGGGTCAGGGTCGGGCTGAGCAAAATATGATCCAGGCAACGCTGCGGCCGCCAACTGGGGAACGTCGCTTCCATCTGCGGGGCCAGCAGGCCGAGATCGCGTAACGGTGACTGTTGTAGCAGATCACTGGCATGGGTGTTCATGTCGCCCATCAATATCTGGTGCTTGTAGCCACCGATCAGATCGCGAATGTAGGCCAGTTGCAAGCTGCGCACCCGGGCGCCGAGGGCCAGGTGCATCATCACCACTACCAGCGCCTCCGGACCTTCGCCGAAGCGCAGCAGGATCGCGCCGCGACCTTTCGGGCCGGGTAGCGGATGATCTTCGATCGCCCACGGCTTCAGGCGACTGAGCACGCCATTGCTGTGCTGGGCCAGTCGGCCGAGGTTGCGATTGAGTTGTTGATACCAGTAGGGGAAGGCGCCGAGGTGGGCCAGGTGTTCGACTTGATTGACGTAGCCTGAGCGCAGGCTGCCGCCATCGGCTTCCTGCAGGGCGACCAGATCGAAGTCGCCAAGCAGGTCGCCGATTTTTTGCAGATTGCCTGAGCGCCCGGTGTGCGGCAGCAGATGCTGCCAGCTGCGGGTCAGGTAGTGCCGATAGCGCTCGGTGCTGATGCCGACCTGGATGTTGAAGCTGAGCAAGCGCAGACGATGGTCTGCGGGCAGGCCCGTGGACTCCAGGTGATGCTCGTTGACCTGCGGATCATGCAGGCCAACGATGCGTTCGGTGCCCCAGCGGCGCATGGCGATTACCGCGCTTAGTTGGCAGCTGCCTTGTTGGCCGCTCGCTCTTTGGCGATCAGTTGATCAGCCAGTTGCAGCGCTTCTTTCTCGCCACCGGCAGAGCCGACGTCAAAGCGGTATTTGCCGTTGACGATCATGGTTGGAACGCCGGAGATTTCATACTTCTTGGCCAAATCTTTGGCTTTTACGATCTGACCCTTGATGGCGAACGAGTTGAAGGTGGCCAGGAACTTGTCCTTGTCCACGCCCTGAGTGGCAAGGAAGTCGGCCATGTCTTCCGGCTTGGTCAGAGGTTTGCGATCTTTCTGAATCGCGTTGAATACCGCAGCGTGAACCTTGTGTTCGACGCCCATCGCTTCAAGGGTCAGGAACATCTGACCGTGAGCATCCCACGGGCCGCCGAACATGGCCGGAATACGCACGAAGTTGACGTCGGATGGCAGTTTTTCAACCCAGGGATTGATCACTGGCTCGAAGGAGTAGCAGTGCGGGCAGCCGTACCAGAACAGCTCCACCACTTCGATCTTGCCAGGTACTGCCACCGGCACCGGGTTGGCCAGCTCGACATAAGGGGCGGCCGGTGCTTCGGCAGCCTGGGCGGTGAAGCCGAACAGGCTGGCAGCGACGAGAGCGGCGCTGATGATCAGATTACGCATGCTTTACTCCTGGACAATTTTGGTCGCCTCGCGCGACCTGTTTTCAGACAGATCCTGGCGGGCATGAGTTCTGTAGTGTAACGGCAGCGGCCACAAAAAAGGGCAGCCAAAGCCACCCTTTTTATACTTGCTGCGACGGATTAATCGAGCGTTAACGTTGCAGGAGATGTCCATCAGCGTTAACGCTCGATTCAGGGCGGTTAGTGCAGGCCCTGGATGTAGCTGGCGACCGCGGCGATGTCTTCGTCGCTCAGTTTGCGTGCGATGGTGCGCATTGGCATGGAGTCGCCGTCGTTGGCGCGACCGCCTTCTTCCTTGCGGAATTCTGTCAGTTGTTTGGCGATGTATTGAGCGTGTTGGCCACCCAGGTGCGGGAAGCCTGCGGCGGCGTTGCCGGCACCGTTCGGCGAGTGGCAGCCGGTGCAGGCCGGCAGGCCTTTTTCCAGGTTGCCGCCACGGAACAGGGCTTCACCACGCGCGACGATCTTTGGATCGGCGGCGCCGACGCTGCCTTTCTGGCTGGCGAAGTAGGCGGCGATGTCAGCCAGATCCTGATCGCTCAAGTTGGTCAGCAGGCCGGTCATTTCCAGAACGACGCGCTTGCCCGATTTGATGTCGTGCAACTGCTTGTCGAGATAGCGTTCACCCTGACCGGCCAGTTTCGGGAAGTTTGGCGCCATGCTGTTGCCATCCGGGCCATGGCAGGCTCCGCATACGGCAGCTTTCGCCTGGCCGGCGGCGGCATCACCGGCAGCATGGGCGAAGCCTGAAATTCCCACGGTCAACAGCAGACTCACGATCAATTTGTTCATCAGCTAATCCAACTACGGCTAAGGGTTAAGAGTTATGGACCGGGTTTACTCTCGCTCATCCAAAGGATGATGGCCTGGTAATCCTCGGCACTGCAGTCCATGCACAAACCACGCGGCGGCATCGCCTTGAAACCCTGGGTCACGTGTTGCACCAGCGTCCCCATACCTTTCGCCAACCTCGGCGTCCAAGCTGCCTGATCGCCTCTTTCGGGCGCCATGGGTAGTTGGCCGGAATGACAGGCACCACAAACACGGTTGTACACGGCTTCCGGTTCCTGTGTAGCCTGTGCGCCGCAAAGCGGTATCAGGACTCCGGCAGCCAGCAGCCATTTCGTCATAAAACGACCTTTTCAGGGTTGAGAGCGTTCTGCGTTCTGATGCGCAATCAAGGTCTTTGGCTCTCGTGAACTTCATCCTTCGCTGGGACAAAGCACACACAAAATCTGCGGCATTATATACTGGCGTCACTGAAACGGAAGCGACACCGCGTTCCGCGCCCAATCCCGGCGCCGCCCACATCGGAAATCCCATGCAACTCAAGAATCCCATCCTCGGCCTGTGCCAACAGTCCACGTTCATGCTCAGTGCCGCCAAAGTCGATCAATGCCCTGACGACGAAGGCTTCGAAGTGGCGTTCGCCGGTCGTTCCAACGCCGGTAAATCCAGCGCACTGAACACCCTGACTCACGCCAGCCTGGCGCGCACCTCGAAAACTCCGGGTCGCACACAGCTGTTGAACTTCTTCAAGCTAGACGATGAACGGCGTCTGGTCGACCTGCCGGGCTACGGTTATGCAAAAGTACCGATCCCGCTCAAGCAACACTGGCAGCGTCACCTCGAGGCTTACCTCGGTGGCCGCGAGAGTTTGAAGGGTTTGATTCTGATGATGGACATCCGTCATCCAATGACCGATTTCGACCTGCTGATGCTCGACTGGGCCGTTGCCGCCGGCATGCCGATGCACATTCTGCTGACCAAGGCCGACAAGCTGACCTATGGCGCCGCCAAGAACACCCTGCTGAAAGTGCAGTCGGAAATCCGAAAGGGCTGGGGTGATCTGGTGACGATCCAGCTGTTCTCCGCGCCAAAACGCATGGGCCTGGAAGAGGCCTACACTGTGTTGGCGGGCTGGATGGAACTGGCCGATAAAGGTGCCGAATTGCCTGCTGAGTAAATCGCAGGCAAAAAAAGCCCCGGACTTCATTTGGGGAGGGAGAAGTTCCGGGGTTTAAGCTCCGAACCGCTAGGGCGGGGTTCAGATATCTGCCAACACTTAACACAACATAGGAGCATTGAAGGGCTTCACCAGCCATTCAGTATCTCTGAGTAGTGAGTTGTCAGATTAGTTCAGATTTTTTTCAAAAAGCTTTGGAATAACCCCAAGCGCGTTTCGAAATAAGCGCGCTTCGGGCGTTTGCCGCGACGGTGTGTCGCGGCAAACGCCCGGGCCAGATGCCTTAGTGCGCTTCATCCCAGTTGTTGCCGACGCCGACTTCCACCAGCAACGGCACGTCCAGCTTCGCCGCTTCGCTCATGTGCAGGCGGATTTCCTGGCTGACCTGATCGACCAGATCCTCGCGAACCTCCAGCACCAGTTCATCGTGCACCTGCAGGATGACTTTGGCGTCCAGCCCCGAAGCCGCCAGCCAGTTATCCACCGCCACCATGGCTTTCTTGATAATGTCGGCGGCGGTGCCCTGCATCGGCGCGTTGATCGCCGTGCGCTCGGCGGCAGCGCGCTCCTGCGGCTTGTTCGAGTTGATCTCCGGCAGGTACAGGCGACGACCGAAGAAGGTCTCGACATAGCCCTGATCAGCGGCCTGCTTGCGGGTGCGCTCCATGTATTCGCGCACACCCGGGTAGCGGGCGAAGTAGGTGTCGATGTAGGCCTTGGCGGTCTTGGTGTCGACGCCGATGTCCTTGCCGAGCTTCTGCGCGCCCATGCCGTAGATCAGGCCGAAGTTGATCGCCTTGGCGCCACGGCGCTGGTCGGAGGTCACTTCGTTCAGCTCAACCTTGAACACTTCAGCGGCGGTCGCGGTGTGTACGTCCAGGTTGTTGCGGAAGGCGTTCATCAGGCCTTCGTCTTTGGACAGGTGGGCCATGATCCGCAGCTCGATCTGCGAATAGTCCGCCGCCAGCAGTTTGTAGCCCTTTGGCGCGACGAACGCCTGGCGGATACGCCGGCCTTCAGCGGTACGCACCGGAATGTTCTGCAGGTTCGGATCGCTGGAGGACAGGCGCCCGGTAGAAGCCACGGCCTGGTGGTACGAGGTGTGGATACGCCCGGTGCGCGGGTTGATCTGCTCCGGCAGCCGATCGGTGTAGGTGCTTTTCAGTTTGCTCATGGAACGGTGTTCCATCAGCACTTTCGGCAGACGGTGATCGTCCTCGGCGAGCTTGGCCAGCACTTCCTCGGCGGTCGATGGCTGGCCCTTGGCGGTTTTCTTCAGCACCGGCAGGCCGAGCTTTTCGTAGAGGATCACGCCCAACTGCTTCGGCGAGCCGAGGTTGAATTCTTCCCCGGCGATCTCGAATGCTTCGCGCTCCAGCGCGACCATCTTGTTGCCCAGCTCGATACTCTGGATGCCGAGCAGTTCGGCGTCGACGAACGCGCCCTGCCGCTCGATGCGCGCCAGCACCGGCACCAGCGGGATCTCGATGTCGGTCAGCACACTGGCCAGGCTCGGAATCGCGCTGAGTTTGTCGAACAGGGTCTGGTGCAGGCGCAAGGTGATGTCGGCGTCTTCGGCGGCGTACGGGCCGGCCTGTTCCAGGGCGATCTGGTCGAAGGTCAGCTGCTTGGCGCCTTTGCCGGCGATGTCCTGGAAGCTCACGGTGGTGTGATCCAGGTACTTTTGCGCGAGGCTGTCCATGTCGTGGCGGGTCGCGGTGGAGTTGAGCACGTAGGACTCAAGCATGGTATCGAAGGCGATCCCGCGCACATTGATGCCCTGGCTCTGATCGCCGCCGATGGCGCAGTTGGCCAGGATGTTCATGTCGAACTTGGCGTGCTGACCGACCTTAAGCTTGTTCGGGTCTTCCAGGATCGGCTTCAGCGCGCGCAGCACGGTGTCGCGATCCAGTTGCTCGGGCACGCCGATGTAGGAGTGGGTCAGCGGGATGTACGCCGCTTCGTTGGCCTGCACCGCGAACGACAGGCCGACCAGTTGCGCCTGTTGCGCGTCGATGCCGGTGGTTTCGGTGTCGAAGGCGAACAGCTTGGCGTTGTTCAGTTTCTCCAGCCAGACGTCGAAACGCGCCTGATCGAGAATGGTTTCGTAAGCGGCTTCAGCGGGAGCGGCTGGCGCTTCGGCTTCAGGCGCGCCGAACAGATCGCCAGCCGGCGCAGGCTCGGCGGCCGCGTTCAGTTCCTGGCGCTTGGCGTCGCGATCCAGATCATTCAGCCAGCTCTTGAATTCCAGCAGGGTGTAGAGCTCGTAGAGCTTGGCCGGGTCTTCCGCGCCCATTTGCAGGTCGTCGAGGCCGATGTCCAGCGGCACATCGACCTTGATGGTCGCCAGTTGGTAGGAGAGGAAGGCCATCTCCTTGTGCTCTTCGAGCTTGGCCGGCAGGGTCTTGGCCCCACGGATCGGCAGGGTCGGCACAATGTCGAGATTCGCGTAAAGCTCGGTGAGGCCGCCGTTGACCCCGACCAGCAGGCCGGAAGCGGTCTTCGGGCCGATGCCCGGAACGCCCGGGATGTTGTCGGAAGAGTCGCCCATCAGCGCCAGATAATCGATGATCTGCTCGGGAGCGACGCCGAATTTCTCCTTCACGCCCTCCACGTCCATCGAGCTACCGGACATGGTGTTGACCAAGGTAATGTGACCGTCGACCAGTTGCGCCATGTCCTTGTCGCCGGTGGAGATGATCACCGGGCGGTCCGCCGCCGCGCTGCTGCGGGCCAGGGTGCCGATCACGTCGTCAGCCTCGACGCCTTCCACGCACAGCAGCGGGAAGCCGAGGGCGATCACGCTCTGGTGCAGCGGCTCGATCTGCACGCGCATGTCGTCGGGCATGCTCGGACGGTTGGCCTTGTATTCGGCGTACATCTCATCGCGAAACGTCCCGCCCTTGGCGTCGAAGACCACGGCGAACGGGCTGTCCGGGTACTGCTTGCGCAGACTCTTGAGCATGTTCAGCACACCTTTGACCGCGCCGGTCGGCAGGCCTTTGGAGGTGGTCAGTGGTGGCAGTGCATGGAACGCGCGGTACAGGTAAGACGAACCGTCCACCAGGACGAGGGGGGCTTGGCTCATGAGCAGAATCAACCTTTTCGGCGGGCCCGGCGCTAGAATAGCGGGACCGTTGACGACAAAGGGACAAGGTTATCATGCGTACGTTAAATCGCTTGCTGCTGGTCAGTTTGATTGCTGTCTCACCGCTGGCCGCGATCGCGGCGGATGATGCGCCGTCAAAGGAGCCGGAAGTTACCATTAACACGCACACCGAAGGCGACAAGGTCATTCAGGAATACAGCCGCAGTGGCTTCGTCTATGCGATCAAGGTCACGCCGAAGGGCGGTAAACCGTATTTCCTGGTGCGCGCCGATGGTTCGGACGCGAACTACATCCGTTCCGACCAGCCGGATATGCTGATTCCGTCGTGGGAAATCTTTACCTGGAAGTAATATTCCCGACTTTTAATCGGCGCCGCTTGATCGCGGCGCCCGAACTGAGCAGTTTTTAACCATGTCTGTGTTCACCCCCCTGGCTCGGCCCGAGCTGGAAACCTTTCTCGCCCCTTACGGGCTCGGCCGTCTGCTTGATTTCCAGGGGATCGCCGCCGGCAGCGAAAACACCAATTTCTTTATCAGCCTGGAGCAGGGCGAGTTCGTCCTGACCCTGGTCGAACGCGGCCCGGTGCAGGAAATGCCGTTCTTCATCGACCTGCTCGACGTGCTGCACGAGGCTGATCTGCCGGTGCCCTACGCGCTGCGCACCACTGACGGCGTGGCGCTGCGTGAACTGAAGGGTAAACCGGCATTGCTCCAGCCGCGCCTGTCCGGCAAGCACATCAAAGTCGCCAACGCCCAGCATTGCGCGCAGGTCGGCGAGTTGCAGGCGCATCTGCACCTGGCGACCCAAGGCGAGCGCATGATCAAACGCAAGACCGATCGTGGCCTGGACTGGATGCTGGAGGAGGGCACCGAATTTCTCTCGCACCTGAGTGACGAGCCGCGTGCGTTGCTGCACAAGGCACTGGATGAAATCACCCAACAGAAAGACAAAATTCTCGCGCTGCCACGGGCCAACATTCACGCCGACCTGTTCCGCGACAACGCGATGTTCGAAGGCACGCACCTGACCGGGTTGATCGACTTCTACAACGCCTGCTCGGGGCCGATGCTCTACGACGTGGCGATTGCCTTGAATGACTGGTGTTCGGACGAGGAAGGCCTGATTGACGGGCCGCGTGCCCGCGCATTCCTCGGTGCCTATGCGGCGCTGCGTCCGTTCACGGCCGCTGAAGCGGAGCTGTGGCCGACCATGTTGCGCGTGGCGTGTGTGCGGTTCTGGTTGTCGCGGTTGATCGCCGCCGAGCAGTTTGCCGGGCAGGACGTGCTGATTCACGATCCGCAGGAGTTCGAGCAGCGTTTGGCGCAGCGGCAGCAGGTGCATACACCGCTACCTTTCGCCCTTTAAAAGCTTCGCGAGCAGGCTCGCTCCCACAGGGTCTCGGCGATCCTGTGGGAGCGAGCCTGCTCGCGAATGGGGGCAACACCTATGCCGGGGATTACAGTGATTCCAGGCACCCGGCCAAATCGTTGCCCAGCTTCTCCAGCACCTGCTCATACCCCTGAGCTGTCGCCGGCGTATAGCCGCCCAGTGCATCCAGCTCCGCCAGCTTCACCGGCAGGCCTGCCACCAGGGTTTCCGCCAGGCGCGGACGCAGCGGCGGTTCACTGAACACACAGGTCTTGCCCACTTCCTGCAGGCGCTTGCGCATCGCGGCGACATGCTGCGCGCCCGGCTGGACTTCGGCGGCCACGCTGAACACGCCAGTGTGCTTCAGGCCGTAAGCGTCTTCGAAGTAATCGAACGCTTCGTGGAACACGAAGTACGGTTTGCCCTCGACATCAGCCATGCGCTTCTTCAAGCGTGCATCCAGTGCGTCGAGGCGCTCATCGAAAGCCTTGGCATTGCTCTGATAGCGTTCGGCGTTGGCCGGATCGGCTGCGCTGAGGTCGGCAGCCATTTTCTCGGCAATGACCCGCGCGTTGACCGGCGATAGCCACAAATGCGCGTCCAGTGTGCCCGGGCGATGATCGTGATCATGCTCGTCGGCGTCTTCGGCGTGGGAGTGGCTGTCTTCGGCGAAGCGGCGCAGCTTCATGCCCGGCAGATCCTGCACGGCCACGCTTGGCAGCGTACGACCGTTGAGCACCCGTGGCAGGAAACCTTCCATGTCCGGGCCGATCCAGTACAGCAGATCCACCGATTGCACCTTGCGCACGTCGGACGGGCGCAGCGCGTAGTTATGCGGCGAAGCGCCCGGCGGCAGCAGTACTTCGGGAATCGCCACGCCGTCCTGCACGGCCGCGGCAATCAGCTGCAACGGTTTGATGCTGGTGAGGACCTTGACCTCGGCCTGAGCCGAACCGATCAGCAGAAAACTGGCGATAAACGCCACAAAAACAGAAAAAAGTCGGGACACGATGACCACTCAAGGAGGCGAGAACGGGTAACATAATAACGTCTCTATCAAAACTCGTCGCCGCCCATGCCTATTACACCGATTGCCAGCCGTCCACACGACCACTCTCATTGCGTGCACAGCGCACTGACCGAGGCCGACACCTTGTGCGCCCAGAAAGGCCTGCGCCTGACTGCGTTGCGCCGGCGGGTGCTGGAGCTGGTGTGGCAGAGCCACAAGCCGCTGGGCGCCTACGACATTCTGGCGGTGCTCAGCGAGCAGGACGGCCGCCGCGCCGCGCCGCCGACCGTGTACCGCGCGCTGGATTTCCTCCTGGAAAATGGCCTGGTGCACCGCATTTCTTCGCTCAACGCCTTTGTCGGTTGCGTGCATCCGGAACATGCGCATCAGGGCCAGTTCCTGATCTGCCGCGACTGCCACGCCGCCATTGAGCTGGAACAGAAAGCTATCAGCGACGCGATCATCAATAGCGCCAAGGATGTCGGTTTCATCGTCGAAGCACAGACCGTCGAAGTGGTCGGCCTGTGCTCCGGTTGCCAGGGGGCCTGATGAGCAACCCGTTGATCCGTCTGGAGCACGTCGCCGTCACGTTTGCCGGGCAGACCGTGCTGGACAACATCGAGCTGAGCGTCGAGCCGGGGCAGATCGTCACCCTGATCGGCCCCAACGGCGCTGGCAAGACCACACTGGTGCGCGCCGTGCTTGGCCTGCTGAAGCCTGACAGCGGCAGTGTCTGGCGCAAGCCGAAACTGCGCGTCGGCTACATGCCGCAAAAACTTCACGTCGACCCGACCTTGCCGCTGTCGGTGCTGCGTTTCCTGCGTCTGGTGCCGGGTGTTGATCGCCCGCGTGCGCTGGCTGCGCTGAAGGAAGTCGGCGCCGAGCACGTTATCGACAGCCCGGTGCAGACCGTTTCCGGCGGCGAAATGCAGCGCGTGCTGCTGGCCCGGGCGCTGTTGCGCGAGCCGGAATTGTTGGTGCTCGACGAGCCGGTGCAGGGCGTGGATGTCGCCGGCCAGGCCGAGCTGTACAGCCTGATCACCCGCCTGCGCGACCGGCATGGTTGCGGGGTGCTGATGGTCTCGCACGATTTGCATCTGGTGATGAGCACCACCGATCAGGTGGTCTGCCTCAACCGACACGTCTGCTGTTCCGGGCACCCCGAGCAGGTCAGCGGCGATCCGGCGTTCGTCGAGCTGTTCGGCAAGAACGCACCGAGCCTGGCGATCTATCACCACCATCACGACCACGCCCACGACCTGCACGGTTCGGTGGTCAAGGCGCCCGCTGCGGGCCACACCCACGTTCACGGAGACCACTGCAAGCATGGCTGATTTTCTGTTGTATGCCCTGCTTGCAGGTCTGGCGCTGGCGCTGGTTGCCGGGCCGTTGGGTTCGTTCGTGGTCTGGCGGCGCATGGCCTATTTCGGCGACACCCTGTCCCACGCCGCGCTGCTTGGCGTGGCCTTGGGCTTTCTGCTGGATGTCAGTCCGACGGTGGCGGTGACCGTCGGCTGCCTGCTGCTGGCGGTGCTGCTGGTGACGTTGCAACAGCGTCAGCCGCTGGCGTCGGACACGCTGTTGGGGATTCTCGCGCCGAGTACGCTCTCTCTTGGCCTGGTGGTACTAAGCTTCATGCATGAAGTGCGGATCGACCTGATGGCCTATCTGTTCGGCGACCTGCTGGCGATCAGCCCGACCGATCTGGCGTGGATCCTCGGTGGCAGCGCGGCAGTGCTGGTGCTGCTGGTGACGCTGTGGCGGCCGCTGCTGGCGATTACCGTGCATGAGGAATTGGCCAGGGTCGAAGGCCTGCCGGTGGCGGGTCTGCGCATGGCGCTGATGCTGTTGATCGCGGTGGTGATCGCGGTGGCGATGAAAATCGTCGGTGTGTTGCTGATTACTTCGCTGTTGATCATCCCGGCGGCTGCGGCACAACGTCACGCCCGTTCGCCGGAGCAGATGGCGCTGGGCGCGAGCCTGCTGGGCATGCTCGCCGTGTGTGGCGGGCTGGCGCTGTCATGGTTCAAGGACACCCCGGCGGGGCCGTCAATCGTTGTGACGGCAGCCGCACTGTTTCTGCTGAGTTTTGTTCTGCCCCGTCGAGGGGTGTAGACTTGCTCGCTTTTTGCGCAAATAGAGAGTCGCAGGAATGAAGCCGTTCGCCTCCCGTTATCTGCTCCTTGTCGCATTTTCCGTGCTGCTGGGCGCCTGCCAAAGCACGCCGCCGGTGGCCGAAGCCCCCGACGCGCGGGCCACGGCCATCGCACAGCTGGAGCAAAGCCTGGCCAGCAGCGAATTGGCCACCGCCGAAGACCAATTGGCCGCCTTGCAGGCACAGAACCCCAACGATCAGTCGCTCGAGCAATACCAGCGCCAGTTGGCCGAAGCCTACCTGCGCCGCAGTCAGATCGTGTTACAGAAAGGTGATGTGAACGCGGCAGCGACCGCACTGAGCCGTGCTCGCGCGCTGATGCCCAAGGCCCCGGCGCTGACCGGTGGCGTCAACGGCGCGATCACCGAAGCTCGTAAAGCCGAGCTGGAGAAAGCCGAAGCGGCGCTGCTTGCAGCCGAAGCCAAACCGAAAGCCAAGGTCATCGATCCGACCGCCGAAAGCACCACGGTGGCGCTGAACATCAACGATAGCCGCAAACTTCGCCGGCAACTCGACGCGATCGCCGCCGATGTGGTGAATTACGAATGTGCCGTGAGCATTCAGGCACCGCGCACTCAGGATTACCCTTGGCTGGCGACTCTGCTGAGCAAGCGGGTGAAGAAACTGAATCCGGATTTCGAGTTGCGCATCGAGAAGCAGATTCTGCGCACGGTGCCGGCGCAGATGGTTCTGATTCCAGCTAAACCCTGAAAAGCTTCGCGAGCAAGCCCGCTCCCACAGGTTCAGCGTGAACCCTGTGGGAGTGGGCTTGCTCGCGAAAGCGTCCTCTCAGCCAGCCAAGAACTTAAGCTGGAACAGCTTTGGCCTTAGGCTCGCGATCCCAAACCCGATGCTGCCCGATCGCCGCGAAGAACGGCTTGGTCAACCCCGGCACATCCTTGCCCTGCAGCAACCCCGCATCCGCCTCAAGCTTCAGCAGATCCTGCAATTGCTTGGCCTCGCCGTGCAGCGCAATCGCCTTCAGGTGCTTGTACGCCTCCAGCAGGTAGTGCAACGCCACACCGTCAGCGCTCAACGCCTTGATCGACGCCGCGCCACCGGGCACGAACACCGCATCGAAGATCACCGAAGGCATGCCTTCCATGGAAGCGTCCACCGGCAGGGCTTTGCCGTCGGCCGTCTTCACCGGTGCCGAAGTCGGGCCGAGCAGCTTGGCGTGGGCACCTTCCGCTGCCAATGCCTTCTTCATGGCATCAATTGCCGCACCATCGACACCGTTCGCCGCAAGAATCGCCACTTTTCGGGTTTTGATGTTCTCTGGCAGCAGATTGGCCTGACTCAGCGCTGGCGAATGATCGAACGAAGTCTTGCGCACCTCGACCGTACCTTTGCTTGGCGCCGGCAGCCCGAGGTTGGCCGCGACACGTTTGGCCAGTTCCATGTCGATATTGGCGAGAATCTCATTCACCTGCCGCGCACGGATGAACTCGCGCTCAACCTTGCCCAGCTCGAAGCTGTAGGCGGCAATGGTGTGTTCCTTCTCATGGTCACTCATGCTGTTGAAGAACAGTCGCGCCTGCGAGAAGTGATCGCTGAACGATTCGCTGCGCTGGCGGATCTTGGCGGCGTCGATGCGTTCCGGATAAGTCTCGAAACCACCGTCCTGCGCGGCTGGCGGGGTCTCTTTCGGCCAGCCGCCATCAATCGAGTTCGGCTCGTAGGACGCGCGCCCCTTGTCGATCACCGTGCGGTGTTGGGCATCGCGCTGGCCGTTGTGGAACGGCGCGACCGGGCGGTTGATCGGCAGCTCATGAAAGTTCGGCCCACCGAGTCGGCTGATTTGCGTGTCGGTGTAGGAAAACAGCCGGCCTTGCAGTAGCGGATCGTTGGAGAAGTCGATCCCCGGCACGATGTGGCCCGGGCAGAACGCGACCTGTTCGGTCTCGGCAAAGAAATTGTCCGGGTTACGGTTCAGGGTCATCTTGCCCAGCGGGGTGATCGGCACAATTTCTTCGGGGATCAGCTTGGTCGGGTCGAGGATGTCGAAATCGAAGTCGTGCTCGTTTTCCTCTTCGATGATCTGCACACCCAGCTCCCATTCCGGGTAGTCGCCCATCTCGATGGCTTCCCAGAGATCGCGACGGTGGTAGTCGGTGTCTTTGCCGGCGAGCTTCTGCGCCTCGTCCCACACCAGCGAGCAGGTGCCGGCGGTCGGGCGCCAGTGGAATTTGACGAAGCGCGATTTGCCCTCGGCGTTGACCAGGCGGAAGGTGTGCACGCCAAAGCCCTGCATGCTGCGCAGGCTTTTCGGGATCGCCCGGTCGGACATCGCCCAGATCACCATGTGCGCCGATTCCGGCACCAGCGAAACGAAGTCCCAGAACGTGTCGTGGGCCGAGCCGCCGGTCGGGATTTCATTGTGCGGTTCGGGTTTTACCGCATGGACGAAGTCGGGAAACTTGATCGCGTCCTGAATGAAAAACACCGGCATGTTGTTGCCGACCAGATCGAAGTTGCCCTCGTCGGTGAAGAACTTCACGGCAAAACCGCGAACGTCACGCACGGTATCGCCGGAACCGCGCGGCCCCTGCACCGTGGAAAAACGCACGAACACCGGGGTCTTTTTCCCCGGATCCTGCAGGAAGCCGGCCTTGGTCAGCGTCGAATGGTTCTCGTAGGCCTGAAAGAAACCATGCGCGCCAGTACCGCGCGCGTGAACGATGCGCTCCGGAATTCGCTCATGGTCAAAATGCGTGATCTTTTCCCGCATGATGAAGTCTTCCAGCAACGACGGCCCGCGCGGGCCGGCCTTGAGGGTGTTCTGGTTATCGGCGACCTTCACTCCCTGATTGGTGCGCAGGGCCTGGCCGGTCGCGTCGGAGCGAAACTTCTCCAGACTGTCGAGTTTGGCGTTGGTGTTGGCGCGATCCTTGGTATCGGTTCCGGCCAGTTGGCTTTTGTCGGTCGTAGGTTTCTTGCTGCTCATCAGACGTAAACTCCTCGGTTGACCCCGTTTCAACGGGGACTCTTGAGCGTTTCCGGGCACGGTTACCCAGGGTTTCAAGTCGCTTAACTAGTGACCAATGAGCAGGAATGGGCGTTCCTTTTTTATGACCTTTGATCTTGTTATTGCCAAATCGAAGGTTAATTGCGAAATAAATGCTAAGAACCTCTATACGGACAGGCTAAAATGCGCGCCCGGCTAACCGCTGATCCTTTTCTAACGCGCCCCACAAGGTTCGCTACGTGATCGAGTTTCAAAACGTCCACAAAACTTACCGCGTCGCCGGTAAGGACATCCCCGCCCTGCACCCGACCAGTCTTTCGATTGAAAACGGTCAGGTCTTCGGCCTGATTGGCCATTCCGGTGCGGGAAAAAGTACCCTGCTGCGTCTGATCAATCGCCTGGAAGACTCCAGCGGCGGCAAGATCATCGTCGACGGCGAAGAAGTCACCGCGCTGGACGCCAACGGCCTGCGCCGCTTCCGTCAGCAAGTCGGGATGATCTTCCAGCACTTCAACCTGCTCGCCTCCAAGACCGTGGCCGACAACGTCGCGCTGCCCCTGACCCTGGCCGGCGAACTGTCGAGCAGCGAAATCAATCAGCGTGTCGCCGAGTTGCTGGCGCGGGTCGGTCTGTCCGATCACGCCAAGAAGTACCCGGCACAATTGTCCGGCGGTCAGAAACAACGCGTCGGCATCGCCCGCGCCCTGGCGACCAAGCCGAAGATCCTGCTGTGCGACGAGGCCACCAGTGCCCTCGATCCGCAGACCACCGCGTCGGTCCTGCAACTGCTGGCCGAGATCAACCGCGAACTGAAGCTGACCATCGTCCTGATCACCCACGAGATGGACGTGATCCGTCGCGTCTGCGATCAGGTGGCAGTGATGGACGCCGGGGTGATCGTCGAGCAAGGCTCGGTGGCCGATGTGTTCCTGCATCCGCAGCACCCGACCACCAAGCGTTTCGTCCAGGAAAGCGAGCAGATCGACGAAAGTGAACAGCGCGATGACTTCGCTCACGTGCCGGGTCGCATCGTGCGTCTGACCTTCCAGGGCGAAGCAACCTACGCGCCGTTGCTCGGTACCGTTGCCCGGGAAACCGGGGTCGACTACAGCATCCTCGCCGGTCGCATCGACCGCATCAAAGACATTCCTTACGGGCAATTGACCCTCGCCGTCACCGGTGGCGACATGGAAGCGGCATTCGCCCGCTTCACCGCCGCTGACGTTCACATGGAGGTGCTGCGTTAATGGAAGCCCTGATGAGTTTCTTCACCAATATCGACTGGTACGAAATCTGGCTGGCCACCGGCGACACGATGCTGATGCTTGGCGGATCGCTGCTGTTCACCGTGTTGCTCGGCTTGCCGTTGGGCGTGTTGCTGTTCCTCTGCAGCCCGCGTCAGTTGCTGGAAAGTCGTGGCCTCTACGCCTTCATGTCGCTGGCGGTGAACATTCTGCGCTCGCTGCCGTTCATCATTCTGCTGATCGTGATGATTCCGTTCACCGTGCTGATCACCGGCACTTCGCTGGGCGTGGCCGGTGCGATTCCGCCGCTGGTGGTAGGTGCGACCCCGTTCTTCGCGCGTCTGGTGGAAACCGCGCTGCGTGAAGTCGATCGCGGCATCATCGAAGCGACCCAGTCGATGGGCGCGACCACTCGGCAAATCATCATGAACGCCTTGCTGCCGGAAGCCCGTCCAGGCATCTTCGCAGCGATTACGGTGACCGCGATTACTCTGGTGTCCTACACGGCGATGGCCGGTGTGGTCGGCGCCGGTGGTCTGGGTGACCTGGCGATCCGTTTCGGCTACCAGCGTTTCCAGACTGACGTGATGATCGTTACCGTGGTGTTGCTGCTGATTCTGGTACAAGTGCTGCAAATGGTCGGCGACCGACTGGTCGTGCATTTCTCGCGCAAATAACCGGTTTTTGTAATCAAGAGATGAGCCGGCCATTCGCTGGCAGGCGCCACACGGGCGCCTTATAAGGAGTTAGCTGAATGAAAAAACTGATCGCTGCTTTCGCTGCCGTAGCCGCTTTTTCGGCCCACGCTGAAACCCTGACCGTTGCCGCCACCCCGGTGCCGCACGCGGAAATCCTCGAATTCGTGAAGCCGGCCCTGGCAAAAGAAGGCGTGGAGCTGAAGGTCAAGGTCTTCACCGACTACATCCAGCCGAACGTACAGGTTGCCGAGAAGCACCTGGACGCCAACTTCTTCCAGCACCAGCCGTACCTCGATGAGTTCAACAAGGCCAAGGGCACCAACCTGGTGGCTGTGACCGGCGTGCACCTGGAGCCGCTGGGCGCCTACTCGAGCAAGATCAAGGATCTGAAAGACCTGCCAAGCGGCGCCAACGTGGTGATCCCGAACGACGCCACCAACGGCGGCCGTGCGCTGCTGCTGCTGGCCAAGGCCGGCCTGATCACCCTGAAGGATCCGACCAACATTCTGTCGACCCCGAAAGACATCGCGCAGAACCCGAAAGACCTGAAAATCCGTGAGCTGGAAGCCGCGACCATCCCGCGCGTGCTGACCCAGGTCGATCTGGCGCTGATCAACACCAACTACGCGCTGGAAGCCAAGCTCGATCCGTCCAAGGACGCGCTGGTGATCGAAGGCAACGACTCGCCGTACGTCAACATCCTGGTGTCCCGTGCCGACAACAAGGACAGCGACGCGATGCAGAAACTGGCTGCTGCCCTGCACAGCCCGGAAGTGAAGAAATTCATCACCGAGAAGTACAAAGGCGCGGTGTTGCCGGCGTTCTGATACAGACAGCTGCAATGAAAAGGGGACGCCAATGGCGTCCCCTTTTTTTGTGGCCGAGTGTTCGGTTTTGGACCTGCTGTGTATTCGCCCCTCACCCCAGCCCTCTCCCGGAGGGAGAGGGAGCCGACCGAGGTGTCTTGCGTTGTACATCGACCTGAAAGATTGGGTCGATTATGGATTCGGCAAAGGACTTACAGGTCGGCGTATTTCGTCAGCATCCCTCGGTCAGTCCCCTCTCCCTCCGGGAGAGGGTTAGGGTGAGGGGTGGCTTTTGATCTTGGCTATTTACGGTTGAGCATTACTGGCAGTTGCGCCACCAGTTTGGCGTTGTTCAGCGGCGCACGGATGAAGCCGCGCTGCGTGCCGTCCGGGCCGATCACCGCCAGATTGCCGCTGTGATCCACGGTGTAATTCGGCTTGCTGGTGTCCGCCGGAATGAACGGAATACTCACCGCATTGGCGACCTTCTGCAGTTCGTCGATCGACTTCGGCGTCAGGCCGATGAACTGTGGATCGAAGTAACCCAGGTACTGCTTCAACTGCTGTGGGGTGTCGCGGTTCGGGTCGACGCTGACCAGCACGATCTGCAGTTTATCCACAGCATCCTTGGGCAACTCGCTCTTGATCTGGCGCAGTTGGGCGAGGGTGGTCGGGCAGATGTCCGGGCAGAAGGTGTAGCCGAAAAACAGCAGGCTCCACTTGCCTTTCAACTCGTCGATGGCGACCGGCTGGCCGTCCTGATTGGTCATGGTCACGCCCGGCAACGTACGGCTCTGCGGCAGCAGGATGATGCCGGCGTCGATCAGCGCGGTGGGGTCGCCCTGACCCTTGCCACTCAGCACTTTGTTGACGGTAAGTCCCAGGATCAGCGCGATCACGGCGACGAGGATGAAGACGGTTTTCTGGGTTCGAGTCATAGGTTCAACAGTAAGTAGTGGTCTACGAGCAGGGCGATGAACAACAGGAACAAGTAATAAATAGAGTACTTGAAGGTGTTGATCGCCGCGTGCGGCCGAGTGCCACGGTACAGCACCACGGCCCATTGCAGAAACCTTGCGCCCAGCGCGAGGGCGCAGATCAGGTAGAGCACGCCGCTCATGTGAATCACGTACGGCAGCAGGCTCACCGCGAGCAGGGCGAAGGTGTACAGCAGAATATGCACCTTGGTGTAGTGCTCGCCGTGGGTCACCGGCAGCATCGGGATGTCGGCCTTGGCGTATTCCTCTTTACGATGAATCGCCAGCGCCCAGAAGTGCGGCGGGGTCCAGGCGAAGATGATCAGCACCAGCAGCAACGGTTCGGCGCTGACATGGCCGGTGGCGGCGGTCCAGCCGAGCAGCGGAGGAGCGGCGCCGGCAAGACCGCCAATGACGATGTTCTGTGGCGTCGCGCGTTTGAGGAAACCGGTGTAGATCACCGCGTAGCCGAGTAACGAAGCGAGGGTCAGCCACGCGGTCAGCGCATTGGTGAACGTCAGCAGCATCGCCTGCCCGAGCAGCGCCAGCACCAGCGCAAAGGTCAGCGCCGCTGCCGGCGAAACCCGGCCCTCGGCCAATGGCCGTTTGTGCGTGCGCGCCATTACCGCGTCGATACGCCGATCCACCACATGGTTGACCGCCGCCGCGCCGCCGGCACACAACGCAATCCCCAGATTGCCGAACACCAGCACCGTCCACGGCACCCCGGCGCGGGTCGCGAGGAACATGCCGACCAGCGAGGTGATCAGCATCAGCACCACCACTTTCGGCTTGGTCAGCTCCAGATAGTCACGCCACAGCGCTTGCGCGGGACGTTCGCTGATCAGAAGCGCCATGGCGTTTCTCCTTTAATAGTGATGGGCGCCGCCACGTGTTTGCGCGGGCTGAGGCGCCAGCGGGCGAGCACCGGCTGTTTGACCCGAACCAGACTGGTGCGCGCGTGATAATTCACCAGCACCATGGTCAGCAGCAGCGCGGCGCCACCGGCGTTGTGGGCCACGGCCACCGGCAGCGGCAGATGGAACAATACGTTGCTGATACCGAGGGTGATCTGTGCGCCGAGGGCGACCAGCACCAGCCCGGCGAGTCGGGTCATGCCGACGGCTTTCAGTTGCCAGGCCAGACCGAGCAGGATGATCGTCACCAGCAGCGCGCCGATGCGGTGGGTCAGGTGAATCGCCGTGCGCGCATCGCTGTCGAGTTGGCCGCCGAGATAATTGGGGCCGATGTGCTGGGTCAGGTGAAAGCCGTTGGCAAAGTCCGCTGGCGGCAGCCACTGGCCGTGGCAGGTCGGGAAGTCGATGCAGGCCACCGCCGCGTAGTTGGAGCTGACCCAGCCGCCGAGGGCAATCTGGCCGATCACCAGCAACAGCCCAGCCGTCGCCCAATACTGCAAGCGCTTGGGCACGGTCAGCGCCGGCAGCACGCCGGACAGGCGCAAGGTCAGCAGGAACAACAGACTCAATGTCGCAAAACCGCCGAGCAGATGCCCGGTGACCACTTGCGGCCAGAGCTTGAGCGTCACCGTCCACATGCCGAACGCCGCTTGGGCGAACACCACGGCCAGCAGAAACAGTGGCAGCTTCAGCGGCTGCCCCGGATGACGACGATTGACCCAGGCGCGTCCAGCCAGAATCGAAATCAGCAGGCCGAGAGTGCCGGCGAAGTAGCGGTGGATCATCTCGTTCCAGCCCTTGTGCGCCACCACCGGCGAGTCGGGGTAATGCAGCTCGGCATGCGCCAGTTGGGCTTCGCTTTTCGGCACGCTGATAAAACCGTAACAGCCCGGCCAGTCCGGACAGCCCAAGCCTGCGTGGGTCAGGCGGGTGTAGGCGCCGAGCAGCACGACGATCAGTGCCAGCAGGGTGGCAAACAACGCGAGGCGAAATCCAGGTTTGGCCATGACGATGCCCTTATCCGATGTTCGACAGTTTCAGCAGGTGGCGCAGGTCGTTGAGCAGATCCTTGCCTTTGACACTCGGGTCGTAGCGCAGCACCAGGTTGCCGTGGGGGTCGATGATCCACAGTTGCGGCGTGGCCTTGTCGCCGGTGGTCTTGCTGAACGCAGCGCTGTCCAGTGGATAACGTTGCAGCTGCGGATATTCGCGGGTCAGCTTGGCCTCGTAGTCGGCGCTCAACGGTTGCGCGGCGGCGAGGGCGTGGCTGGCGCGACCGGCGTCGCGACCGAGGCCGATCTGGATCTGCCGGGCGAGGTACACCAGTTGCTGACAGTCCACCGCGCAATCCTTCGGCGCGGTCACCAGCATCTGCCAGCGCTGTTCATCGGCTTGTACGCCGAGGTCGGCGCGGGTCTGGCCGTTGCCGATCAGTTCGCCGTGGTAGCTGCGACCTTCCGGTACCCAGAACTGCAGTTTGTACATGCCGGTCGCCAGCACCATCGGGCCGACCACGCCGAGCAGAATCAGCAGCAGCTGAATCCGCCCGCGGCGGCGGGTGGCCGGGGTTTTCGCCTCAGACATGCTGGGTGGATTCATGGCCGTTCCCATGGTGTTTCTCCTTTGCGTTGTGCAATCCAAGGTAGAGGTAGAGGCCGAGCAGGGCGGTGGCCATGGCGAACCACTGCACGGCGTATCCAAGGTGTTTTTCCGGGCCCATGGCGACAACCGGCCAGTCGGCCTCATAGCTGGCGGGGCCGGGTTCGGCACGAAGTTCATAGGCGAAGCCGTCGCGTTCGAGGGTTTTCCACAGCTTGGCCGGCTTGACGGCGGTGATCGTTTGCGGCCAGTTGCTGCTGACCGGGTCGGCGTGCAACTGGAAGGTCGCGCCGGGGGCGACGTAGACCCAGGCATCCAGGTTGACCGCGTCGGTGGGGGTTGCGAATTGCGGCGTCACCCGGCGATCCGGCCATGGCAGCCAGCCGCGATTGACCAGCAGCCACTGGCCGGTGGCCCGATCCTGAAACGGTTGCAGCAGCTCGATACCGACCTTGCCGTTGCGCTGGCGGTTGTCGAGCAGCAGGCTGTGGGCGCCATCGAACTGGCCGTACAGATGCACGCGGCGAAAGGCCGGGTCGGCGCTGTGCAGCAATTCGCTGCTGGCCATCGGATCAGCCGCGCGGCGCTCGGCGTAAGTGGCGAGCAGGGCGGTTTTCTCCGCCCCCCGGCCCAGTTGCCAGAAGCCCAGCGACACCAGCAGCGGCAACAGCAACGCCACCACCACGGTCGGTATCACGCCCGGCCGGAAGCGCTTCATGGCCGTGCCACAAAGTCAGTCGTCGCGATCGCTATACTCAACTGCATCGCCTGTCCCCCGGAGTCTTCCCATGCTCAAAGCAGCCATCGTCCTGCTGCTGATTGCCACGGTGATCAGCCTGTTCAGCGGCCTGTTTTTCCTGGTCAAGGACGACAGCAGTTCCAATCGCCTGGTGATCGCCTTGAGTGTTCGGGTGGCATTGGCCGCGGCCACCGTCGGCCTGATCGCCTGGGGCTTCTACAGCGGCCAACTGGTGTCGCACGCGCCTTGGTGAGCAGCGCTCAGAGTACGTAAACGAAGACGAACAAGCCGATCCACACCACATCGACGAAGTGCCAGTACCAGCTCGCCGCCTCGAAGCCGAACTGATGCTCGGCATCGAAATGGCCCTTCATGATGCGCATCAGCATCACGAACAGAATGATCGTGCCGATGGTCACGTGGGCGCCGTGGAAACCGGTGAGCATGAAGAACGTCGCGCCGTAAATGCCCGAACCCAGCGTCAAACCCAGTTCGTGATAGGCGTGCATGTACTCCTCGGCCTGCAACGCGAGGAAGCCGCAGCCCAGCAGCACGGTGATCGCCAGCCAGATTTTCAGCGCACCGCGATGGCCTTTTTTCAAGGCGTGGTGGGCGATGGTGATGGTCACGCTGGAGCTGACCAGCAGAATCGTGTTGATCAGCGGCAGGCCCCACGGGCTGATGACTTCCTTGGGCGGCGGGAACAGTTTCGGGTCCGGGGTGTGCAGCAGCGGCCAGGTGAACTGGAAGTTCGGCCAGAGCATGTGCGCGATGCCTTTCGGGCCTTCGCCACCCAGCGCCGGGCCGGAAATGTGCCGCACGTAGAACAGTGCGCCGAAGAAGGCGACGAAGAACATCACCTCGGAGAAGATGAACCAACTCATGCCCCAGCGGAACGAGCGGTCGAGCTGCGGGCTGTACAGCCCGGCGCGACTTTCCTTGATCACCGCCCCGAACCAGCCGAACAGCATGTACGCCAGCAGCAGCCCGCCGACGAAAAAGATGTATGGGCCGTGGGATTCCGGGCGCGCTGCCTTCAGATCGTTGAACCAGGTCGCCAGGCCGTACACGGTGGTGACCATGCCGATGGTGGCGACGATCGGCCATTTGCTCTGGGCCGGAACGTAATAGTGCTCATGAGTTGCCATTTATTGTTCTCCTTATCGGGCACGCTTAACCGCCAGTGTTTGCAGCCACCGGTGGATGACGGGCGGTGATATCGAACAGCGTGTAGGAAAGCGTCAGGTGCTTCACGTCCTTGGGCATGTCGCGGTCAATGATGAAACGCATCGGCATCTCGATCTGCTGACCGGGCTGCAGCACCTGCTGGGTAAAGCAAAAGCATTCGGTCTTGTGGAAATACGCCGCCGCTTCGCTGGGTGCGATACTCGGCACGGCCTGGGCGCTCATCGGTTTGTCGGTGGGGTTGCGGGCGACGAAGATCATCTCGTTTACGCCGCCGGGATGGGTCACCAGTTCCTCACCCTTGGGGTAGAACTCCCACGGCATGTCGGCGTTGTTCATCGACAGAAACTGCACGCGCACCTGCCGGGAGTTATCCACCACCTGCTCACCCTCGTACTGCCCGGCGGTCTTGCCGTTGATGCCGAAGGCCTTGCACATCACGTCGTAGATCGGCACCAGGGCAAAACCGAAGACAAACATTGCCACCACCACGCCGAGCAGGCGGGTGACCAGTTTTTTCAGCGAGATCGAGTCAGCCATGATTTTCAGCCTCAGCCGAGATCCCCTGTGGGAGCGGGCTTGCTCGCGAATGCAGTTCATCATTCAACACATGAGTGGAATGATCTGACGCATTCGGGAGCAAGCCCCCTCCCACAAAGGCAAGGCGTTTCATTTCACTTCCGGCGGCGTAGTAAAGGTGTGATACGGCGCTGGTGACGGCACGCTCCACTCCAGGCCTTCGGCGCCATCCCACGGTTTGGCCGGTGCCGGTTCGCCGCCACGGATGGTCTTGATCACGATGAACAGGAAGAAGATCTGCGTGGTTCCGAACATGAAAGCGCCGATCGACGAGACCATGTTGAAGTCGGCGAACTGCAGGTTGTAGTCCGGAATCCGTCGCGGCATCCCCGCCAACCCGACAAAGTGCATCGGGAAGAAAGTCAGGTTCATGCCGACGAACGACAGCCAGAAGTGCAGCTTGCCGAGGGTTTCGTCGTACATGTGCCCGGTCCACTTCGGCAGCCAGTAATAGGCTGAGGCAAAGATCCCGAAGATCGCCCCCGGCACCAGCACGTAGTGGAAGTGCGCGACCACGAAGTAGGTGTCCTGATACTGGAAGTCCGCCGGAGCAATGGCCAGCATCAGCCCGGAGAAACCGCCGATCGAGAACAGGATCACGAACGCCACGGCGAACAGCATCGGTGTCTCGAAGGTCAGCGAGCCTTGCCACATGGTGCTGGCCCAGTTGAACACCTTTACCCCGGTCGGCACGGCGATGAGCATGGTCGCGTACATGAAGAACAACTCGCCCACTAGCGGGATGCCGACCACGAACATGTGGTGCGCCCAGACGATGAATGACAGGAACGCGATGCTCGCCGTGGCGTAGACCATCGAGGTGTAGCCGAACAGCGGCTTGCGCGAGAAGGTCGGGATGATCTGGCTGACGGCGCCGAAGGCCGGCAGGATCATGATGTACACCTCGGGATGGCCGAAGAACCAGAACACGTGCTGGAACAGCACCGGGTCACCGCCACCGGCGGCGCTGAAGAAACTGGTGCCGAAGTGGATGTCCATCAGCATCATCGTCACGCAACCGGCCAGCACCGGCATCACCGCGATCAGCAGGAACGCGGTGATCAGCCAGGTCCAGACGAACAGCGGCATTTTCATCAGGGTCATGCCGGGGGCGCGCAGGTTGAGGATGGTGGCGATCACGTTGATCGCGCCCATGATCGAACTGATCCCCATCAGGTGGATGGCGAAGATGAAGTAGGTGACGCTTTCCGGCGCGTAGGTGGTGGACAGCGGCGCGTAGAACGTCCAGCCGAAGTTCGGCCCGCCACCGGGCATGAACAGGGTCGAGACCAGCAGCAGAAACGCCGCCGGCAGCAGCCAGAAGCTGAAGTTGTTCATCCGAGGCAGGGCCATGTCCGGCGCGCCGATCATCAACGGGATCATCCAGTTGGCGAGGCCGACGAACGCCGGCATCACCGCCCCGAAGACCATCACCAGGCCGTGCATGGTGGTCATCTGGTTGAAGAACGCCGGTTCGACGATCTGCAGCCCGGGCTGGAACAGCTCGGCGCGGATCACCATTGCGAACGAGCCGCCGAGCAGGAACATGCAGAACGCAAACCACAGGTACAGCGTGCCGATGTCCTTGTGGTTGGTGGTCAGCACCCAGCGCATCAGGCCTTTGGCGGGGCCGTGGGCGTGGTCGGCATGACCGTGGTCATCGATTACAGCGCTCATGGCCGGTCTCCTTTACGTGAGTGGACGGGGCTGGCCGGGGCGCGTTGCCCCGGCCGGTTCACGAAGTACGCGATAGACCGGCTCATTTGCTTTCCGCCTGTTTGAGCTCCAGCACTTCTTTTGGCGTGACCATGTCGCCCTTGTTGTTGCCCCAGGCGTTACGTTCGTAGGTCACGACCGCTGCGATATCGACTTCCGACAATTGCTTGCCGAACGCGGCCATGGCGGTGCCGGGCTTGCCAAAGTACACGCGGTGCAGGTGGTCGGCTTTCGGCCCGGTGGCAATCGGCGAGCCCTTGAGCGCCGGGAACATCGGCGGCAGACCCTGGCCCTCGGCCTGGTGACAGGCCACGCAGGTGGTGTGATAGATCTTGTCGCCGCGCTCTTTGAGTTCGTCGAGGGTCCATTCCTTGCTGGTCAGCTCTTTGAGCTGCGCGGCTTCGGCTTTGCGGTCGGCCAGCCATTTGTCGTAATCGGGCTTCTCTTTGACGTCGACCACGATCGGCATGAAGCCGTGATCCTTGCCGCACAATTCAGCGCACTGCCCGCGGTAGATGCCGGGCTTGTCGATGCGGGTCCAGGCTTCGTTGACGAACCCGGGGATCGCATCGCGCTTGACCGCGAAGGCCGGCACCCACCACGAGTGGATGACGTCGGCGGAAGTCACGAGGAAGCGCACCTTGGCGCCGACCGGCAGCACCAGCGGCTTGTCGACTTCGAGCAGGTAGTGCTCGCCCTTGGCTTCCTTGTTGTGGATCTGTTCGGCGGGGGTGGCCAGGTTGCTGAAGAACTCGACATCCTGACCGAGGTATTTGTAGTGCCACTTCCACTGGTAACCGGTGATCTGGATATCGATATCCGGTTCACTGGTGTCGTACATGCGGATCAAAGTAGCGGTCGCCGGCACGGCCATCGCCACCAGGATCAGGAACGGCACGACGGTCCAGAGGATCTCGACGGTGGTACTTTCGTGGAATTTTGCGGCGACCTGCCCGGTCGAGCGGCGATGCACGATCATCGACCAGAACATGGCGCCGAAGACGATGATCCCGATCACCACACAGATCCAGAAAATGGTCATGTGCAGGTCGAATACTGCGTGACTGATTTCAGTCGCTCCAGGCGCCATATTCACAGTCCAGGCCGCATTGGCCGGGCTGAAAATCGACCACAACAGGAGGCCCATCCAGACGTGTGGATGTCGCATCATTGCGGGTTCCCCTTATCGTTCTTGTTATCCCGCCGGCTTTCGCCTGCGGCAAGGGAGCGGCTGCATCAGACTACGAACTTGAATCGCCGGGCCTTGCTGCGGGTGCAGTCGGGCGTCATCAGCTAACTCCATTCAATGGCGAGTATAGACAGCGGCGGAGAATTGCAACGCGATCGCGTAAATGATCTGAAACAGCCGGGACTTGCGCTCAAGGGCACGAATGGAGAAGGATGCAGACGAGTGGTGGCAAACCGATATAACGCAGGTGTATCAAGGATGAAATAATTATGACAAATGCGTCTTAGCATTTTTCGTAAGCCAGCTAAGTTATGTCTTCCCTATTTCATTGCCTTGTTTCCTGGAGTTTTCATGAACACCGCCGCATTGCGCGAGCAGATCCAAAAAGCCCGACAAACCGAAAATGAAACCGGACGCCTCAAGCGTCAGTTGGAAGCCAAACTGCCTCATCTGCATTCGGCCATCCAGTTGCCGGACGCTAACCGCGAAGAAGCGTTGACGAGCTTTGTCACCGCCTATATCGACGAAGTACCAGACATGCTGGACGCAGCCAATGAAGTTGCCAGGGAAGCGGGAATCGAGTCGCAGATCAAACCGGTGCTGAAAATCGCCGAGCAGTACTTCCTTCAGCCGCCGGTCGGTCTGGACAGCCTGCTGGACGAAGCCTATCTGGCGCACCGCTTTGTCGAAGAGGTCAACGACCTGTACATCAAGCACCTCGGCCAGCCACTGATCCCCTTGGACATGACGGTCGCCAATCTGATTGCTCACCAATTGCTCGGTGAGGAATTTGCCAATCAACTGGACGAAGTGGTGCATCACGCCATCGACGAGATGCTCGACGACGATAGTTTTGCGCTGGAATCGGTAGAGGCCTACCGCGACAAACTGAGCAGCCCGGATACCGGTGCCGCGTGGAAGCGCTGGCCGTGCATGGGCCGTCGCCTGGGTGTGGGTCTGGAGCTGGATCAGCCAGCTGCCTGATTCAAAGCCCGGTACAAATCCCAATTGTGGGAGGGGGCTTGCTCCCGAAGGCGGTGGGTCAGTCAATATCAATATCGACTGATCCACCGCCTTCGGGAGCAAGCCCCCTCCCACAGGGTTTCTTTGCAAGCGGGTGATTTTAGCTGGCCGCACCGATCCCGGTGTTAGTCCGAACCCGCCCCTCCAACCGTCGCTTCAACCCGCGCGACTCGATCAACAGCTTCGACCCCTTCGCCGCATTCGCCCGGCCCCACTCTTCCAGCAACTCCAGACACGAATGGTCGATGTAGCTCAGGTTATTGAGCGGCACGTGCACCGTCGTGCCCGCCGGAATGCTCCCCAGCACCTGAGTCAGCGCCGGCACCTTGAGAAAGGTCGCCGCACCGACCAGACGCAATTCCATCTCGCCGTCCTGCGGCAGGTCGATCAGGCTGATCTTCAGGCGCGAGGCCTTGAAGGCCAGTTTCAACATCGTCAAACCGAAACCGATCAACACACCGGTCAGCAGGTCGGTGAAGATGATCGCCAGCGCCGTGGCGGCGTAGGTGAACATCGGCATCCGCCCGTAACGGCCCAGGCCGCGAAACGCTTTCAAGTCCACCAGTTTGAAACCGGTGTACACCAGCACCCCCGCCAGACTCGCCACCGGAATGCTCTGCAGCACGCTCGACAACAACAGCACGAACGCCAGCAGCCACAGACCATGGAAGATCGTCGAGTAACGGGTGGTCGCGCCGGCCTGCACGTTGGCCGAACTGCGCACGATCACCCCGGTCATCGGCAGCGCACCGACCAGACCGCAGAGCATGTTGCCGACGCCTTGCGCTGACAGTTCACGGTCGAAGTCCGAGCGCACGCCGTTGTGCATGCGATCCACCGCAGCGGCGGACAACAGCGTTTCGGCGCTGGCGATAAACGCCACCGCGAATGCGGCGATCAGCAGGGTCGGGTCGGCGAGGCTGAGCAGGTCCGCCGGTTTCAGCCAGTCGATGGCTTCGGCCAGATTCTCCGGCACCTCGACGCGTTTGACCTGCAGCGCCAGCAGCAGGCTGGCACCCGTGGCCAGACCGACACCGAGCAGCGCACCGGGAATGAAGCGCAGCGAATGCGGGCGAAACTTCTCCCACAGCCACATCACCGCAATGGTCGCCAGCCCGAGCAACCCGGCCTGCCAGCCGAACGACGGCAAGGCCTGCGCCACCGCGCCGGGGAAGGCCGTGAGGTTATCCAGCCCGGAGGGTTGCGGCTTGGCATCGAGCATCACATGCACCTGCGACAGAACGATCAGCACGCCGATCCCGGCGAGCATGCCGTAGACCACCGCTGGTGCCGTGACCCGAAACCAGCACCCGAGCTTCAAACGCCCGGCCACCAGTTGCAGGAACCCGGCGAGCAACAGAATCGGCCCGAGCATCTCGATCCCGTGCTGGCGCACCAGCTCGAATACCAGCACTGCCAGACCCGCCGCCGGCCCGCTGACCTGTAACGGCGAACCCGCCAGCCAACCGACCACCAGGCCACCGATGATCCCGGTGATCAGGCCTTTGGCTGGCGGCAACCCTGACGCAATCGCAATGCCCATGCACAGCGGCAGCGCGACCAGAAACACCACCACCGAAGCCAGCAGCTCCCGTGGCAGAACCGCTTTCAATTGAGCAGCACGCATGGTGACTCTCCCGAAGTTTTCTTCAGGCATGGCTTCGCCGAACCGCTGAAACAGCGGCCGGCGTCAAACCACACAGATTTTTAGGAAGATTTAGAAGCGCGCTTTGGGCGTCGCCACCGGAATCGGATGGCTGCCGTCGAGCGGCAGGAAGCGTCCCTGATCCGCGTCGTAAGCTTTGATTTCGCTGGTTTCGATGTTGTAGACCCAGCCATGGATGAACAGTTGACCGTTCGCCATGCGTGAGGCTACCGAAGGATGGGTACGCAAGTGCTGCAGTTGGGCGATGACGTTCTCCTCGGTGAGGATCGGCATGCTTTCTTTTTCGTCGGCGCAATTACAGTTTTCGTGCACCATGGTTTTTGCCACTTCGGCGTGGCGCAACCAGGCTTTGACCGTCGGCATTTTTTCCAGGCTGTCCGGGTTGAGTACCGCACGCATGGCGCCGCAATCGGAATGGCCGCAGATGATGATGTGCTGCACGCCCAGTGCCAGTACCGCGTATTCGATGGCGGTGGAAACGCCGCCGTTCATCTGGCCGTAAGGCGGCACGACGTTGCCGACGTTACGGGTCACGAACAGATCCCCGGGGGAGCTCTGGGTGATCAGCTCGGGCACGATGCGCGAGTCGGCACAGGTGATGAACATTGCCCGTGGCGATTGCGCCGTGGCGAGTTTCTTGAAGAGTTCTTCCTGTTGGGGGAAGACCTCATGATGAAAATGCAAAAAGCCGTCAACGATCGTTCGCAGCGCTGCATCGGCGGATTCCGCCCCAGGGACGGCTTGCGCCGAGGCAGCCAACGGCTGTTTATCCTTGTCACTCATGATTCATCCTCTTTGGCGGATTCGGGGAGTCGTTCCCGTGTATTCCGGTATGAAGCCAGTGGCTGTTTAAAACATCCGGGCCATCCCGACCCGTCAGTCACTCGATGAACAAGGTAGCCGCCGAAACTTAACTCAAACTGAATCAAGCGCTCTAGAACGTGTGTTCCAGATCACAAAAAACGTGACTGGCGTGTTTCGACGGAAGGATTCCAACCCATCAACCGTAGGCTAATTGTCGCTAAATCAATGACATCTGGCGACCCGGCGGACAGAAGGCAGTGCAATCGAGGTTGTAGCCTTCACGGTGGTTCAAACCGAGACGTTTAATGGCTTTGGCGAAACGCTGCGCGAGCAGGTCGGCAAACGGCCCCTCGCCGCGCATCCTCGCGCCGAAACGGCTGTCGTAGAGCTCGCCGCCACGGCTCTGGCGGATCAGGCTCAGCACATGGGCGGCCCGCTGCGGATAGTGCGCCTGCAGCCATTCCTCGAACAGCGGCGCCACCTCCAGCGGCAGGCGCAACATCATGTACGCGGCGCTTTGCGCGCCAGCGGCGTGGGCTTCGGCCAGCAGGCTTTCGATTTCGCTGTCGTTGATCATCGGAATCATTGGCGAACACAGCACCCCCACGGGAATCCCCGCCTCGCGCATCACCCGGATCGCTCGTAATCGGGCTTTGGGCGCGGCGGCACGGGGTTCGAGGATGCGTTTGAGTTCGTCGTCCAGCGTGGTCAGGCTGATCATCACCGCCACCAGTCGTTGCTGCGCCAGTTCGGTGAGCAGGTCGAGGTCGCGCAGGATCAGCGAACCCTTGGTGACAATGGTCACCGGATGCCGGTAACGCAGCAGCACTTCGAGGGTCTGGCGGGTGATCTTGTGCTCGCGTTCGATGGGCTGATACGGATCGGTGTTGGACCCGAGGTTGATCGGCGCGCATTGATAGCCTTTTTTCCCAAGCTGTTCCTCCAGCACCTGGGCGGCGTTGGTCTTGGCGATCAGCCGGGTTTCGAAATCCAGCCCCGGCGACATGTCCCAATAGGCGTGGCTCGGTCGTGCATAGCAATAGATGCAACCGTGCTCGCAGCCGCGGTAGGGATTGATCGAGCGGTCGAACGGCAGGTCAGGCGAGGTGTTGCGGGTGATGATGGTTTTCGCGGTCTCGATCATCACCTCGGTGTTCTGCGTCTCGGGCACTTCCTGGTGCCAGCCGTCGTCCTCGACCACCGAGCGATTCGGCGCAAAGCGGTTGTGCGGGTTGGTCGCGGTGCCGCGACCGCGAGGTGGCAATGGAGTAGACATGAAAACGCCCCGATACTGTATATGCACACAGTATCGGGGCGTAGCACATCTGACTAGTGCCGTCGGGCGATTGCTCAGTTGTTGTGTTGCGTCACCTGACCGAGGTCATCACCGGACGTGGTCTGCATATCATCCTTGCGCAGCGCGGCCACATCACTGGCCTTGACCGGTGCCCCTTTGTTGCCCCAGCTGCCACGAATGAAACTCACCACATCCGCCACTTCCTGATCCGACAACCGCCAGGCGTACGCCGGCATGGTGAAGGTCGATGGCGCGGTGTGTGTGGCCGGCAGGGTGCCGCCCTTGAGCACGATGTGGATCAGTGAGGTCGGGTCTTCCGATTGCAGCACCGGATTGCCCGCCAGCGCCGGGAACACTCGGGTGTAACCATGGCCGTCGGTACGGTGGCAGGCCGCGCAGTTGTCGATGTACACCGCCGCGCCGCGCTGGCTGTCGTCGCCGTTCCACAGGGCTTTGGCCGCTTTCTCGTCGTACTGGTGCGGCTGATCGTTTGGATCAACTGCCGGCAGCGACTTGAGGTAACGAGCAATTGCGGTCAGGTCGGCATCGGTCATGTACTGCATGCTGTGGGTGACCACATCGCTCATGCCGCCGAACACTGCACTGCGGTCGCTGCGCCCGGTCTTGAGGAATTGCACCAGTTGCGCTTCGCTCCAGTTGCCCAGGCCATCCTTGTGATCACCGCGCAAACTCTTGGCGATCCAGCCTTCCAGCGGCGCACTGCCGGCGAGGAAGTTTTTGCCGTCGGTGGCGCTCAGGGATTTTTCCTGCATGGTCAGGGCACGCGGGGTATGGCAGGCGCCGCAATGGCCGAGGCCTTCGACCAGATAGGCGCCGCGGTCGATCACCGGATCATCCGAGGTGGCCTTGTAGTCCTCGACCTTCGGCGCGAACAGCCAGCGCCAGCCCATCAGCGGCCAGCGCATGCTCAGCGGCCATGGAATGTCGCTGGCCTTGTTCTCCTGGGCCACCGGTTCGACGCCGTGCATGAAGTAAGCGTAAAGCGCTTGCATGTCGGTTTCGCTGACCCGGGCGTAGGACGGATACGGCATTGCCGGGTACAACGTGCTGCCGTTTTTGGCGACGCCGTGGCGCACCGCTTTATCGAAATCCTCGAAGCTGTAGTCACCCAGACCGGTTTTGTCCGGGGTGATGTTGGTCGAGTAGATCGTGCCGATCGGCGTTTCCATCGGCAGGCCGCCGGCGAAAGGTTTGCCGCCCTTGGCGGTGTGGCAGGCCACGCAGTCACCCGCGCGGGCGAGGTATTCGCCTTGTTTGATCAACGCTTGATCGACGTCGGCGGCGTGCACGGCAGCACTGCCGAGCAGGGCCAGGGTAGCGATAACGAGATTTTTCATGGTCATCGCTCCTTAAGCCTGAACCAGCGGGCCGGGGTTTTTCAGGTATTGCTCGCGAATCGCCTTGGCCGACCAGTAGGTCAACGCCGCCACCAGCCCGGTCGGGTTGTAACCCAGGCCCTGCGGGAATGCCGAAGCACCCGGCACGAACACGTTGTGCACGTCCCAGCTCTGCAAGTAACGGTTCAGAGCACTCTTCTTCGGATCGGTGCCCATGATCGCGCCACCGTTGAGGTGGGTGGTCTGGTAGGCCGCGGTGTTGAAGTGATCACCGACCTGCTTGCCGATCACCGCGATGGCTTTCGGGCCCATGGCTTGGGCGACCTTGCCCATTTTCTCGACCATGAAGCGGTTCATCTTGATGTCGTTTTCCTGCCAGTCGAAGGTCATGCGCAGCAGCGGCAAACCGTAGGCATCGCGGTACACCGGGTCCAGATCGAGGTAGTTGCCACGGTAGGACTGATGCGCGCCGTGGGCGTCCATCGACACCTGGTGGGTGTAGTAATCGGCGGTCGCGCGCTTCCACTGGCTGCCCCAGGCCGGGGTGCCGGGCGGGTTCGAGGTGCCGGCAATCGGACGGCTGCCCGCCTGGTTGACCCACATTGGCGAGCCGCCGACGAAGCCATGCGGACCGTGGTCGAAGTTGTCGGCGTTGAAATCGTCCAGCGCCACGCCGTTGCCGCCGGCGCCGATGAAGTTGTTGGTGTGGGTGTCCTTGTCGAAGAACGCCTTGATGGTCGCCATGTTCTGGTAGGCGAAGTTACGCCCGACCACGCCTTCGCCGCTGATCGGGTCGTACGGTTTGCCGATGCCCGAGAGCAACATCAGGCGCACGTTGTGCAGCTGGAAGGCGCCGAGGATCACCAGATCCGCCGGTTGCTCGATCTCGCGGCCCTGGCCGTCGATGTAAGTCACGCCGGTGGCTTTGGACTTGGTGCTGTCGAGGTTGACCCGCAGCACATGGGCGTTGGCGCGCAGCTCGAAATTCGGCAGCGGACGCAGCGCCGGCAGAATGTTCACGTTCGGCGAAGCCTTGGAATACATGTAGCAAACGTAACCGCTGCAGAATCCGCAGAAGTTGCACGGGCCCATCTGCGCGCCGTAGGGATTGGTGTAAGGGCCTGAAGTATTCGCCGAAGGCAGGTTGTAGGGTTTGTAACCGACTTCTGTCGCCGCTTTGCCGAACAGTTGTGCGGAAACGGTGTTCTTCTGCGCTTCCAGCGGGAACGGATTGGAGCGATCCGGTGCGTACGGGTTACCGCCCTTGCCCTGACCGACCAGTTGGCCTTTTACGGTCCAGGCCTGGCCGGAGGTGCCGAAGACTTTTTCGGCGAAATCGAAGAACGGCTCCAGCTCTTCATAGCTGACGCCGAAGTCCTGGATGGTCATGTCCTTGGGGATGAAACTCTTGCCGTAGCGTTCTTCGTAATGGCTGCGCATGCGCAGTTCGATCGGATCGACGCGAAAGTGCACGCCCGACCAGTGCAGACCGGCACCGCCGACACCATTGCCCGGCAGGAACGCACCCAACTGGCGGTTCGGCAGGGCGATGTCGTTGACGCTGTGGCGGATGGTGACGGTTTCTTTCGAGATGTCCTGAAAGAGTTTTTTGCGCACGCTGTAGGTGAGTTCGTCGATCACCTGCGGATAGTTGCCGTCGGGATAGGTGTCCTGCATCGGCCCGCGCTCCAGCGCCAGCACGTTGAGCCCGGCTTCGGTCAGCTCCTTGGCCATGATCGCGCCAGTCCAGCCGAAACCGACGATCACTGCGTCGACCTTCTTCATTACCGTTGCCATGCTCAAGCCCTCTCGCCGCGAATCGAAACTGCCGGGAAGGGGTATTGCTCGTTGCGTTCCACCCAATCCATGAAATCGGCGCGGGCGCCGGGGAAGCCGATCATGGTCCAGCCGACCATGCCTTTATTGCCACCGTGGATCGGGTCGCAGAAGAACCCTTCCTTGGTGTTTTGCAGCAGCAGGCTGAAGAAAATCTTCGCGGGAACCGCATCGAACTGCGGTTTTCCGGCTTCAAGTTGCTTGAGCAGATCGTCTCGGGTAGCGCTGTCTTGCTCGGCAAATGTTTTACCGTTGAGCGATTTTGCCCACTGATCCGTCGCGGCGATGCCCAGGCGATAGATCTCTTTTGGCACCAGTTTGCTCTGCCAGCCCATCTCCGGCGCGGCGTCGGCGTTGAACGGGCCTTGCATGTACCACAGGGCACCGGCGGCGTAAGGGGTGTTCATCTGGCGGTCGATGTATTCCGGCACGCCGGCTTCCAGGGCGCCCGGGCCTTGCTCGTCGTTGGGGATCAATTGCGCCACGGCGGCGTTGATGAAGGCCCATTCCTCGGCGGTGAAATAGCTCGGCTGATAAGCACTGGCGTCCGCCTTGGCCGGTGTGGCTGCTGGCGCCGCCGGGGTAGCCTCAGGCGCAGCTTGCAACACGCTGCTGCCCAGACCGGTACCGGCGAGGGTGACCACGGGAATCAGGGTCAGGGATTTGCGCAGGAACTCACGCCGGGGGTTGTCTCGATCTGCATCAGACATGGGGGTGCACCTCATCAGGCATTGATGGTTGTCCGTTTCTGCGAACGGCTTGAGCATTTTTTCGTCGCGGCGTGGCCCGGTGGTTGACCGGGAAAAGGGGGACGCCTGCAACATCGTGTGACAAATGGTAGCAGGCTACACATCGGGATGAACCGATTCAGCGGAAAAACCCACAGTTTTTTACTGAAGTGCTCAATGAAATCGTGCGGATTCACGATTCTTTGACAAGTGCCTCACAGGGCTTTGACCCTCATCCCTGGAAACTACGGGACCTTTCATTGATGAATCCCGATACGGTCAGCCCAGCATGTCTCGAGTGCGCCTTTTTCCTGCTTTGTGTTTGTCGCTTGTTGCCCTGCTGCATTTGATGCCGGCCCAGGCTGACGCCTCTGCGCCGTCGCGTCCGCCGGAGTGGGCGCAGCCGGTGGAAGTGCAATACAACCTGTTCCAGATGTCGCCCACGCTCTACCGCAGTGCCTTGCCGGATGGCGGCGTGGTGCCGTTGTTGAAAAATCTGAAAGTGGTGACGGTGATCAACTTCCTGCCGGAAGCTGACAGCAATTGGTTGTCCGAGCCGGGTATCAATCAGGTGCAGTTGCCATATCGCACCAACCAATTTGATGACAGCGATGTGCTCAAGACCCTTCGCGCGATTCAGGCTGCCGAAACCAACGGCCCGGTGCTGATGCATTGCAAGCATGGTTCCGACCGCACCGGCCTGATGGCGGCGATGTACCGGATTGTGGTGCAGGGCTGGAGCAAGGAAGACGCGTTGCGCGAAATGACCGAAGGTGGTTTTGGCGAAAGCGGTCACTTCAAAGATAGCGTGCGCTACGTGATGCAGGCTGATGTCGACAAACTGCGCACCGCGCTGGCCAACGGCGATTGCAGCACCAGTGCCTTTGCCACCTGCTCGATGAAGAGCTGGTTCCAGTCGGTCAACCTCAAGTAAGCCGCACCCTCCACGGCATTGCACCGTGGAGGGTCAATCGCCGGCTCAGTCTTCGGACTTTTTCTTCAGTTTCGGATTCGGGAAAAACTGCACGGCCTGGACCGTCTTGTCCGCCGCCGGCTTGAGCGCGCTGGTATTGACCCGCGTGCCCAACTCCTTGGGAACCGACAACCCCTGCTCGTTCAGCGTATCCGAGTAACCGCAGGCCACGCACTCGCGGTGCGGCACGCTGTCTTCGTTCCACATCATCAGTTTGTCTGGCTCGCTGCACGCCGGGCAGACCGCCCCGGCGATAAAGCGCTTCTTGGTAATCACAGGTGCCTCACTCATGCTGCTGCGTCCTCACTCAGGCCGCTATGGCGCAAGAGTGCGTCAATCGATGGCTCACGGCCACGGAAGTCGACGAACAGCACCATCGGCGCCTGCGAACCGCCGCGCGCCAGAATCGCTTCGCGGAAGGCGCGACCGGTCTCGGCGTTGAGCACGCCGTCTTCTTCGAACCTGGAGAAGGCATCGGCTGACAGCACTTCTGCCCACTTGTAGCTGTAGTAACCCGCCGCGTAACCGCCGGCGAAGATGTGCGCGAAGCTGTTGGGGAAGCGGTTGTACGCCGGTGGACGCATCACCGACACCTCGTCGCGCACGCCCTCCAGCACTTGCGCCACGCTGCGGCCGTCACCGTGGGTGGCGTGCAGTTCGAAGTCGAACAGCGAGAATTCCAGCTGACGCACCATCATCAACCCGGACTGGAAGTTCTTCGCCGCGAGCATTTTTTCCAGCAGGTCTTGCGGCAGTGGTTCGCCGGTTTCGTAGTGACCGGAGATCAGCGCCAGGCCTTCCGGCTCCCAGCACCAGTTTTCCATGAACTGGCTTGGCAGCTCGACCGCATCCCACGCCACGCCGTTGATCCCGGAGACACCGGCGTGATCGACACGGGTCAGCAGGTGATGCAGGCCATGGCCGAATTCATGGAACAGGGTGGTCACTTCATCGTGGGTCAGCAGCGCAGGCTTGCCGCTGTCGGCTGGGGTGAAGTTGCACACCAGGTTGGCCACCGGGCTTTGCAGCACGCCGTCGACGGTGCGGCGACGGTCGCGGGCGCCGTCCATCCACGCACCGCCGCGCTTGTTGGCGCGGGCATACAGGTCAAAGAAGAAGCGGCCGACGTGCTGGCCGTTTTCCTTGATTTCGAACAGGCGCACGTCCGGGTGCCAGGTATCGAAGCCTTTCAGTTCGGCGATTTCGATGCCGTACAGGCGCTGGACGATGGCAAACAGACCGCCGAGGACTTTATCGATCGGGAAGTAGGCGCGCAGGGTTTCCTGAGCGACGCTGTAGCGTTGTTCACGCAGCTTTTCCCCGTAGAAACCGCTGTCCCAGCTTTGCAGATCAGCGCAGCCCTGTTCCGCGGCGTAGGCGCGCAGCTGCTGCAGATCCTGCGCGGCGAACGGTTTGCTGCGCTTGGCCAGGTCGCGCAGGAAGCTCAGCACCTGATCGCTGGACTCGGCCATTTTGGTCGCCAGGCTCAGCTCGGCGAAACTGGCGAAGCCCAACAGCTTGGCCAGCTCCTGACGCAGGTCGAGGATCTCTTCCATCACCGGGCCGTTGTCGTTCTGACCGGCGTTCGGGCCTTGATCCGACGCACGGGTGCAGTAGGCGGCGTAGACTTCTTCACGCAGCGCACGGTCCTGGGCGTAGGTCATCACCGCGTAGTAGCTCGGGAATTCCAGGGTGATCAGCCAGCCGTCGAGGCCTTTGGCCTGCGCGGCGGCAGCCATTTGCGCCTTGGCCGAATCGGTCAGGCCGGCGAGGGCGGCTTCGTCGGTGACGTGCTTGGTCCAGGCTTGCGTGGCGTCGAGCAACTGGTTGGAGAAGCGGCTGCCCAGCTCGGACAGTTTGCTCTGCACTTCGGCGTAACGCTTCTGTTCGGCTTCCGGCAGGTCGATACCCGACAGACGGAAATCGCGCAGGGCGTGTTCCAGAATGGTTTTTTGCGCCACATCGAAACCGGCGGCTTCCGGGCTGTTGGCCAACGCTTCATAAGCCTGGAACAGTTCGCGGTTCTGGCCCATCTCAGTGGAGTAGGCGCTCAGGGCTGGCAGGCACGACTCGTAGGCTTCGCGCAGTTCAGCGCTGTTGCACACGGCGTTGAGGTGGCTGACCGGACTCCAGGCAGCGCCGAGGCGATCGTTGAGTTCGTCCATCGCCAGCACCAGGCCGGCCCACGTCGGATTCTGGCCCTGGGTCTTGAGGATTTCGGCAATGGCGGCGCGGTTGTCGGCCAGGATCGTTTCGATGGCTGGCAGCACGTGTTCGGCACGGATCGTGGAGAACGGCGGCAGGTCGTAGGACTGCAGAAGAGGGTTGTTCACGCTCACGGTTGGCACCTTGGCTGGAAGAAACATGCGCCCATCTTAATTACAATCGACACTCACCGCAGCTATCGGCGACAGAGAGAGAACTTATCGTGCCCGTTCGCAAGTACCAGAATCACACCCCGCAACTCGGCAAAGGCGCGTTTGTCGACGCCTCGGCGGTGGTGATCGGCGACGTCGAAATCGGCGAAGACAGCTCCGTGTGGCCGCTGACCGTGATCCGTGGCGACATGCACCGCATCCGCATCGGTGCGCGCACCAGTGTGCAGGACGGTTGCGTGCTGCACATCACCCACGCCGGCCCGTTCAACCCGGATGGTTTCCCGTTGCTGATCGGCGATGACGTGACCATCGCCCACAAGGTCATGCTGCATGGCTGCAGCGTCGGCAGCCGCGTATTGATCGGCATGGGCAGCATCGTCATGGACGGCGCGGTGGTCGAGGATGATGTGATCATCGGCGCCGGCAGCCTGGTGCCGCCGGGCAAGCGCCTGCAAAGTGGCTTCCTCTACGTGGGCAGCCCGGTGAAGCAGATCCGCCCGCTGACCGACAAGGAACAAGCCTTCTTCACCTACAGCGCGGCGAACTACGTGAAGCTCAAGGACCTGCATCTGGCCGAAGGCTACGACCAGCTCTGAAACGACTTACACCTGCTCAGGATTTCTCATGCATTACCAGACCGTACTGTTCGACCTCGATGGCACCCTGACCGACCCGCGTGAAGGCATCACCCGTTCCATCCAGTTTGCCTTAAGCAAACTCGGCATCGACGAGCCGGACCTGACCAAACTCGAACACTTCATCGGCCCGCCGCTGTTGCAGGCGTTCATGCAGTTCTATGGCTTCGACGAGGCCAAGGCCTGGCAAGCGGTGAATTTCTACCGCGAGCGCTTCAAGGTCACCGGCCTGTACGAAAACCGTGTGTTCGATGGCGTCACGCCGCTGCTGAAAACCCTGAGCGGGCAAGGGCGACAGCTGTATATCGCGACCTCCAAACCTTGGGAGTTCGCCCGGGAAATCGCCCGGCACTTCGACTTCGCTAAACACTTCAAGGTGATCTACGGCAGTGAGCTGGATGGCACGCGGACCAACAAGGTCGAGCTGATTGCGCACCTGATCGCCGAAGAAGGGCTGGATCCGGTCAATACGCTGATGATCGGTGACCGCAAGCATGACCTGATCGGTGCGCGCAGCAATGGCGTGGATGCGGCGGCGGTGGGGTATGGGTTTGGCAGCTTTGAAGAGTTGAGTGCCGAGGCGCCGGCTTATCACTTTGAAACGCTGGCGGAGTTGCACCAGGCGTTTTTGCGGCGCTGATCAGTCAGTCTTCGCGAGCAAGCCCGCTCCCACAGAGTGAATGCATTTCAACTGTGGGAGCGGGCTTGCTCGCGAAGGGGCCGGTTCAGCCAATGCGCAATCAGGATTCGGCCAGCGCTCTAAGTGCCGCCTTACGCTCAGCCACCGGCAGCTCACCCAGCCTCTCGACCTCAGCATAAAACCGCGGCCAATCCCCCCCGACCTGCCTGAACAACGCCGCAAACGCCGGCACCCACTGGTCATACAGCCCGAACGGCAACAACCGCGCATTATTCAATGGCGCATTGACCCAAGTGTCATAACGCTTGTCGCCGCCCCACTGGCTGTCGCGCATCACCCGGTAATTCTGGCGAAACCGCTCGAACTCCGCCGCTTTGCGTGCGCGCATCTGTTCGGCTGGCAGCGGCTGCGTATAGAGCTTCTCCAGACGTGAACGGGTCTCGAGCACCAGTACGGTGAACTGGTCGCGCTGGGTGATCAACGAGCTGTTCTCCGGCGGCAAGCCGCGAAACGCGCGCCACTGGCGGGTGCCTTCCTGTTCGACGAAGGTGGCGTAAGACTCGTTGAACTCGGTGTCGTCTTTCACGTAGAAGCGCTGATGCGCCAGTTCGTGAAAGATCAGCGTGGCCACGCGTTCGTCGCCCCAGCCCATCATCGAATTGAGAATCGGGTCATTGAACCAGCCGAGCGTCGAGTAGGCCTCGACGCCGCCAATCGACACGTCCATGCCCTGCAGGCGCTGGAGCGCCGCCTCGCCACGGGCCGCGCTCTGACTGTAATAGCCGCGGTAGGCCACGCACCCGGCAATCGGGAAGCAATGGCTCTGGGGCGTCAGGGAAAACTCCGGAGTGGCGAACACGTTCCACACCACATAGGGCCGGCCGATGTCGGCGTACAGCCGATAGCTCTGGTTGTCCGGCAGGTGCAAGTGCTCACTGGCGAAGACTCGGGCCTTTTGCGACTGGACCAGGTGCGCGCGCAATGTTGCGTCGCGGCTCGGGTCGGCAATCACCTTCGCCACCGGCTCACGCGCCCGCAGCAACTGCAACTGGCCGCCAGCCAATTGGCTGTAATAGCCGACGCTGGAGCAACCGTTGAGCAACAAAAGCATCACACCCGGAAACAAAATCCGAAAAACGCGATCAAGTAACCCATGGCTTGGAAGCGGCCTGCTCAAAATAAAAATCCTTTGGAAAGTCTGCCCGCAAGACTATCCCGCCATTTGGAGCTTCGCTATGCGCATGTTGATGCTGACAGGAGGCCTGCTGACGCTGGCCGGTTGTGCCGGATTCGGAATGCCCGATCCTGACCCCTCGCAAGCCTGGATCGATCTCGATGCCCGGCAACAGGACACCGCGCTGCAGGCGCTGAAAGTCGATGACAAGGTGACCGTCGACAAACGTTATTTTGAAGTTGAGCCCGGCAGCCACCAATTGCAGGTGCGCTATCAATTCCCGGTCGAAGCCACCAACATCGGCCCCGATGCCGAACCGCTGTGGCGCGACTGCCAGTTGAATGTGAAATTCAAGGACTTCAACGCCGGTCAGCGTTATCAGCTGCAAGCTGGCAGCATCGGTTTCCGGCCATGGGCCAAGCTCTATGACGAGCAACACAATGTGGTCGGCCAGGGCACACCGGCAGGCTGTCAGCGCACTTGATCGGGGCTATGCTTAAGGTCTGAATCCTGAGACATCCATCATGCGCAAGTTGATGCTGTTGCTCGCGTTTGGCGTCATCGCCGGCTGCCAGACCCCATTACCACCGGTCGATCCACAAATGGCCTGGGTCGATTTCTCGACGCCGACCCCGGGCGGCAAATTGCTCATGGCCGAGCGCCTGGACAATCAACGCCTGAGCGACGGGCGTTTCTTCCAGGTCACCCCCGGCAGCCATGAGCTGCGGGTGCGTTACGACTTCGAAGTGTTTGGCGGCGGCGGCAGTCTGATGACCGGCCCTGTCGAGCGACTGTGCTATCTGTACATCCGCTACGACCATTTCGAGGCCGGGCAGCGTTACATGCTGGAGGGCCGTTCACTCGGCTTCACACCAAGCGCACGGTTGTACAACGCCAAGCGTGAGATCGTTGCCGAGGATCACGACATGGACTGCCTCAGCTGAGATGAGTCAGTTGCTGTTTTTCTGATAGATGATTGCTTTTCTGCCGTAATCGCATTTGCCAACGACCATCGCCGCGTCATGTTTGTCGGCCTCTTCCTTGCTCACAATTTCCAGTGTGTAGGAGGGCACGGCATTCGCCTGGATCTTGATTTCGATTTCTTTCTTGAGTTCTTCGCAGTCTTTGGGTGCGGCGAGAACCGAGGTGGCCAGTGCACTGCAGAGGATCGCCAAGCCAATACGTTTCATTTTGAAGCTCCCTGGGGCAGCGCGCACGGGCGTGCGCTGAACCTGCTGTCACTTATTCGACCATATTTTTGCAGCGCGCGTTCTGACTTCGCTCACATCTTCAGAGACTGTGTTGCTATTCAGATCGCCTTCGCGAGCAAGCCCGCTCCCACATTGGAATGCATTTCAAAGGTGGGAGCGGGCTTGCTCGCGAATAGGTCAGTCAGCGCTGACTCAGCTGACCAGAGAAGGCTCAAGGGTAATCTTCGCATTCAACACCTTGGACACCGGGCATCCTTCCTTGGCCTTGTTGCTCAGCTCTTCAAACTGCGCCTGAGTAGCGCCCGGGATTTTCGCCTTGAGGATCAGTTTGATCGCGGTGATGGCAAAGCCACCTTCGACCTGATCCAAGGTGACTTCAGCCTGGGTGTCGATGCTCTCGGCCTTCAGGCCCGCATCACCGAGAATCATCGAGAACGCCATGGAAAAACAGCCGGCATGCGCCGCGCCGATCAGTTCTTCCGGGTTGGTGCCCTTGCCGCCTTCGAAGCGGGCCTTGAAGCCGTACGGCGCTTCTCTGAGGACGCCAGTCTCGGTAGAGATCGAGCCGATGCCGGTTTTCAGATCGCCTGCCCAATGTGCGGATGCTTTCTTCACGATAGCCATGTCTGCCTCCTCAAGATCTGGCGCGGAACGCCGCGCCGTCGTGGTTTTTGCTTGCAAGGCTTCTGAGGATAGACGCCGGGACAAAGTTCAGCCCGAGTGAATCGTTGACTTTTTTAGTAGGATTTTTCCCTCAGCTATTGAAACTCGGGTATATGCCCTCATTGCACAGAACACGCTTATGAATTCGGCAGGTTTTCGTTCGCAAGAAAAAACCTGCAGACCACTCGGAGACGCAGGTTTATGAAGCAACTGTCCGATGTAAAGTTTTCCACCCTCGATCTGGTGCCCGTGCGCGAGAACGGCAGCCCGGCGCAATCGCTGCGCAATTCGCTGGATCTGGCGCAGCATGTCGAGAAATTCGGCTATACGCGCTTCTGGGTCGCCGAACACCACAACATGGACGGTATCGCCAGCTCCGCCACCTCGGTGCTGCTGGGGTATCTGGCCGGCGGCACCTCGACAATTCGTGTCGGCTCCGGCGGGGTGATGCTGCCCAACCACGCGCCGCTGGTGATCGCCGAGCAGTTCGGCACCCTCGAAAGCCTGTATCCGGGACGCATCGATCTGGGTCTGGGCCGCGCGCCGGGCTCCGACCAGATGACTGCCCGCGCCCTGCGTCGTGAGCGCTCCGGCAGCGCCGATGATTTCCCGGAAGACGTCGCCGAGCTGGCGCGCTTCCTCGGCCCGCGCACCCCGGATCAACGGGTGATCGCCATGCCCGGCACCGGCACCAACGTGCCGATCTGGTTGCTCGGTTCCAGCCTGTTCAGCGCGCAACTGGCCGGTGAGCGCGGTTTGCCCTACGCCTTCGCCTCGCACTTCGCCCCGCGTTTCATGCACGAGGCGATTCGCGTCTATCGCAACCACTTCAAGCCGTCGGCGGTACTCGACAAGCCTTATGTGATGCTCGGTGTGCCGCTGGTGGCGGCGGATACCGATGAGCAGGCCGACTACCTGGCGACCTCGGTGTACCAGCGCATTCTCGCGTTGATGCGTGGGCAAAGTCTGGTGCAGCGCCCGCCGGTGAAGAGCATGGATGGCCTGTGGCTGCCCCATGAGCGTGAAGCAGTGGGCGATTTCCTTGGCCTGGCGATGGTCGGCAGCCCGCAGAAAATCCGCGCGAAGCTGGAGGTACTGGTCGAGCAGACGCAGGCTGATGAGCTGATTTTCACCTGCGATCTGTATGAGCATGCCGATCGCCTGCATTCCTACGAACTGCTGGCTCAAGTCATGAAGGGTTGACTCTGGAATACCGCCCTTGTGGGAGCGGGCTTGCTCGCGAAGACGGAGTGTCAGACACCTTGGATGTCGGCTGACATAACGCTTTCGCGAGCAAGCCCGCTCCCACATTGGGAATGTGTTGCCCACAAAAAAGCCGACGCCTTCGCGTCGGCTTTTGCATTTCAAGTGCGATCAACCGCGTTTGTAGACGATTTCCTTGGTGCCGCCTTCGCAACTGCCAACGACTTTGCCGCCAGCGGCAGCACCCTTGTCGACAATCTCCAGCGAATAACTGGAGGCACCTTTGGTATCAATCTTCGCCGCAATCTCGCTTTTCAACTCTTCACAAGGCTTGCCAGCAGCAAACGCGCCACCCGCAAGGCTCAACAAACCTACTGCCAATATGAACTTCTTCATCGGTCGCACTCCCTGGTCGGATTAAAAGAGGCGGGCACCGGCGGTGCCGATGCGCTCACCTTGTAGCGCTTTGCCATTCCTATGGCACTCGGCCAGCGCGCAAGTTCAGAAGCGTAGCCCAAACTCAGCTGCTGGCAATGCGGAAGCCGACTTTGAGTGTTACCTGGAAATGCGCCGCCTTGCCGTCCTTGATGTGGCCACGGGTATCGACCACTTCAAACCATTCCAGATGCTTGATGCTCTTGTTGGCTTCGGCCAGCGCGTTGTTGATGGCGTCTTCGATGCTGCTGGTGGACGAGCCGACCAGCTCGACTTTCTTGTACGTGTGATGGTCACTCATGGCGATCTCCTGGATGTGTGGATTTGAGACTAGCAGTGAATCTGCACTGATGATTTCGGCGGCCCGATGCAAGTGAAGTTCAGATTTTCTGCACTTTCTCAAACCGCTGAAGTCCCAACCAACACACGCCACTCATCACCAATGCAGGAGAGCCACCATGGCCAACACCTCTTTACGTAAAGCCTCGTTGCAAAGCATGGAAGCCGAGATCGAGAGTCTGCTCAAATCGTTGGAAAGCTTGAAAGACGACGCTTCGGACGAGTCGCGCAAGACCCTCAAGGCGCTCAAGAGCAACGCTGAAAGCGCGCTGAAACATTCGCGCAGCCTGCTCAGCGATGCCTATGAAGAAGTCAAAGTAAAAACTCGCGAGACCGGCATCGCCACCCGCGATTACGCTCAGGAACATCCTTGGACCACCGCCGGTGTGGCAGTCGGTGCAATCGGTCTGCTGGCCGCCTACTTGCTGTTCAAGCGCGGCGAGTGATCCGTCTGGCGCAACTCATTCTTGAGCCACTGCGCCAGTTGCCGGGCGCGCCCGTCTGCGGCGCGCTTGGGTAGCCACAACGCCAGTTGCGCCGGGGTTTCGCAAAAGCCCCACGGCGCAACCAGGCGACCGGCCTTCAAGTCCTCGGCCACCAGCGGCTCTGGCGCGATTGCCACGCCGAGTCCGGCCACTGCGGCTTCCAGCAGATAATACAAATGCTCAAAACCTTGCCCCCACTTCAACGCCTTGGCGTCGAGGTGATTTTGCTGTGCCCAGCTCGGCCAGGCTTGCGGGCGCGATGTGGTGTGCAGCAGCGGTTCGCTGAGCAAGGCTGATGCCGGCGCGGTTTGCAGGCGCTGATAACCGCTGAACAGCGGGCTCATCACCGGCCCGATGCGTTCCGCCGCCAACTCGTACACCTGCATGTCGGCCGGCCATGGCGGCTCGGCGAACAGCAGCAAGGCATCGAGTCCGGGGCGCCGCGGGTCGAGATCGCCTTCACCAGCCGACAGATGCAGACGCAAGTCCGGCAAGTCCGCGTTGAGTCGTCCCAGGCGTGGAATAAACCAGCGCGCCAACAGACTGCCGGAGCAGCCGAGTACGAACGGCGCATCAGCGGTGCTCTGCGTCAGCTCGGCGCAGACGCTGCGCAAGCGATCAAAGGCCTCACCGCTGGCGTCCCGCAGACGAACTCCGGCATCTGTGAGTTTAAGGCCACGGCCGTCCTTGACGAACAAGCTGACGCCGAGGTGCTCTTCGAGCACCTTGAGCTGACGGCTAACCGCGCCGTGGGTGACGTGCAGCTGTTCGGCCGCCTGACTGACGCTGTTCAGTCGGGCGGTGGCTTCGAACGCGCGCAATGCGTTCAGCGGGGGAAGGTCATGGCTCATGTGATCTGTGAGTTTTCCTGACAGGTTGTGGCGATCTTATCGGTTTTCAGCCTGGAAGGTCAGGGGTAGAGTGGACGCCATTGTCTTCTAACCCGAATTCACCTGGAGCACATCATGACCCAGACTTCGAACACCTCCAACCTGCGTAGCGGCCCGGACGATAACGGCCTGTTCGGCGCGTTCGGCGGCCGCTACGTGGCGGAAACCCTGATGCCGTTGATCCTCGATCTGGCCCGTGAATACGAAACGGCCAAGGACGATCCGGCGTTCAAAGAAGAACTGGCCTATTTCCAGCGTGACTACGTCGGACGTCCGAGCCCGCTGTACTTCGCCGAGCGTCTGACCGAGTTCTGCGGCGGCGCGAAGATCTACCTCAAGCGCGAAGAGCTGAACCACACCGGCGCGCACAAGATCAACAACTGCATCGGCCAGATCCTGCTGGCGCGGCGCATGGGCAAGAAACGCATCATCGCCGAGACCGGCGCTGGCATGCACGGCGTGGCGACGGCCACCGTGGCCGCACGTTTCGGTCTGGACTGCGTGATCTACATGGGCACCACTGACATCGAGCGTCAGCAGGCCAACGTGTTCCGCATGAAGCTGCTGGGCGCCGAAGTGATCCCGGTAGTGGCCGGCACCGGCACCCTGAAAGACGCGATGAACGAAGCGCTGCGTGACTGGGTGACCAACGTCGACAGCACCTTCTACCTGATCGGCACCGTGGCCGGCCCGCATCCGTATCCCGCCATGGTGCGCGACTTCCAGGCGGTGATCGGCAAGGAAACCCGCGAGCAGCTGCAAGCTCAGGAAGGTCGTCTGCCGGACAGCCTGGTGGCGTGCATCGGCGGCGGTTCCAACGCCATGGGCCTGTTCCACCCGTTCCTCGATGATCAGAGCGTCGAAATCATCGGCGTCGAAGCGGCCGGTTACGGCATCGAAACCGGCAAGCACGCGGCCAGCCTCAACGGCGGCGTACCGGGTGTGCTGCACGGCAACCGCACGTTCCTGCTGCAAGACGACGATGGCCAGATCATCGACGCCCACTCGATTTCCGCCGGCCTCGACTACCCGGGCATCGGCCCCGAGCACGCCTGGTTGCATGATATCGGCCGCGTCCAGTACACCTCGGTGACCGACGACGAAGCCCTCGCCGCGTTCCACCAGTGCTGCCGCCTCGAAGGCATCATCCCGGCGCTGGAAAGCGCGCACGCGTTGGCTGAAGTATTCAAACGCGCGCCAAAACTGCCGAAGGATCACTTGATGGTGGTCAACCTGTCCGGCCGTGGCGACAAAGACATGCAGACCGTCATGCATCACATGGAACAGTCGAAGCAGGAGAAACACTGATGAGCCGCCTGCAAACCCGTTTTGCCGATCTCAAAGAACAGAATCGCGCCGCGCTGGTGACCTTCGTCACCGCCGGTGATCCGGACTACGACACTTCGCTGGCGATCCTCAAAGGTCTGCCGGGCGCTGGCGCCGACGTGATCGAGCTGGGCATGCCGTTCACCGATCCGATGGCCGACGGCCCGGCGATTCAACTGGCCAACATCCGTGCGTTGGGCGCCAAGCAGAATCTGGCGAAAACCCTGCAAATGGTTCGCGAGTTTCGCGAAGGCAACAGCGACACACCGCTGGTGCTGATGGGCTACTTCAACCCGATCCACATGTATGGCGTTGAACGTTTCATCGCTGACGCCAAAGACGCTGGCGTCGATGGTCTGATCGTGGTCGACATGCCGCCGGAGCACAACAATGAACTGTGCGATCCGGCGCAAGCTGCGGGCCTGGACTTCATCCGCCTGACCACCCCGACCACCGACGATGCGCGTCTGCCGAAGGTGCTCAATGGCAGCTCGGGCTTCGTTTACTACGTGTCGGTGGCCGGTGTGACCGGTGCCGGTGCGGCAACCCTGGAACACGTCGAGGAAGCGGTGACTCGTCTGCGTCGACACACTGACCTGCCGATCAGCATCGGTTTCGGTATTCGGACTCCGGAGCAGGCGGCGTCCATCGCTCGTTTGGCCGACGGTGTGGTGGTGGGTTCGGCACTGATCGATCATATCGCCAATGCGACCACGCCGGCCCAGGCCGTCGATGGTGTGCTGGGTCTATGCAAGGCGCTGTCCGAAGGCGTTCGTCAGGCCCGCGTCAGCTGAAAGTAAAGTTCCTGATACAGAGGAATTAGCGTCTCGCTGCGCAACCTAATGAGCAAGACCGAGGGATTCAGAACCACGTTCTGAATCCCTTTTTGCTGTTAGTGCAGTGAGGAAAAACCCCCATGAAAATGCCGAAACGTCTGATTGCCAGTCTGGGCGTGCTGATGATCAGCGCGACACCGCTGCTCGCCAGCGCCGATCAGCGTGACGATTATGGCCACGGCGGCCCGCCACAGGGCCATTACGATAATCGCGGCCCACAGAACGACCACCGAGGTGGTCCACCGCACGACTTCGGCCCGATCCGTCAGACCATTCGTGATAATCACGGCTACTTCGTTCGCGGTGCCCCACCACCTCCAGGCATTCGTCTGGAACGAGGCCGGCCGCTTCCTCATGGCTACTATGGGGAACGGCTGGACGGTCGGGCTTTGAGCCGCTTGCCGGTGTACCCGGGGTATGAATGGCGCCGTGCCGGCGGTGACATTGTGCTGATCGCGGTAGGTACCGGGATCGTCTACGAAATTCTGGACGGTGTTTTGAACTGATCGACAGACCCTAAAAAAAAAATCGCAGCCCTATGGCTGCGATCTTTTTTTCAGGGCAGCTCAAGTCCGCCGGATGCCTTGTGCAATTTGCGCAAATGCTCGCCAACCTGCTTCACGTTGGCCTCGCAGGCCGCAATTTCCGCAGCGCGCTTGGGCTCCAGCAGTGCCCGTACTTCTTTGTCCAGGTCGCCGCTCAGCGCCAGCAGTTGTTTCTGGCGCTGGCTGCTTTCAGCTTCCAGACGACCGAATTCGCTTGGCTGCGGCAGGCCGTAGCCATGGGAGTCGAGCAACTCCGCCGGACGGCTGAGGAAGCCGCTGTTGGCAAGAATCTCCTGCAAGGTCGCGTTGGCTTTGTCCATGCCACCGTTTTCCAGCTCCCGAGCGCCAAGGTAGCGCTGCTTGACCTCATCCTGGGCCAGTAATAACTGGCGACGGTAGCTCGCCTGTTCCAGCAGCAACAACGCAGCACTGGTGCGCAGGTCTGCACGCTCGAACCACTGACGACGTTCTTCGGCGGAAAGTGAGAGCCACTCTTCGACGCTGGTCTGCTTGATCGGCAATTGCTTCTTCAACACATCGAACATCGCCTGATAGCGATCACGGAACGAGTCGAATCGGTAGCCCAGCCGCAAGGCCTCTTTCGGATCGTCCAGCACGCTGGTGTCGGCCAGGCCACGGCCTTTGAGCACTTCGAGCAAACCGTTGGGCATGATGCTGTCCAGACCGACGAGTTGCTTGTTGTTGCTGCCGCTGCGCAGCAGTTTCAGGCTTTCCACGGCGCAGTTGTTGGACAGGAAGAAGTAGTTGCCGTCGTAGCTCCAATGCATCTCGGCGGCGTGTTCGACCACCTCTTCAATCTCGGTACGCGACAGGTTCAGGGGTACCGAAGCGAGACTGCGCATTTCGGTTTTGGTGTACTCGTCGATCACTTGCGCCAGTGGCAGTACGAACAGCCGCGACGGGTACTTGCCGACCAGTCCATCCCAGCTCGACAGCTGCACATCACCGACGAAAGCGCGGTAGGACAGCACCAGATGTTGATCCAGATCGAGCCGGCAATCCGGACCCCGTGGTCGGCCGGGTGCACAGATCACCAGGCGCAACATGCTGTGACCCCAGCGGCTGACCCAGTTCTGGTTGGCCTCCGCCAGCAGGTAGTCGACGGCGTAAACCCGTTCCGGATCGACCTGGCCCAGCGGCTGTTTGGCAAAGTCGTTACCGGCGTTGAGAAACGCAAAGGTCTTGCTGCAGGTGTCCTTGGCGGGCGGGGTCCAGCCAAAGCGTTCCTGGTAGTAGCGATAGAGCGCCGGACGTCGACAGGCGTAGCTCGGGTCGAGGAGGAAATACTCCATGTTGACCGCGACGAACTCCTTGGGGCTGGAGATCTCGTAAAGGTCCGGGCTGCGGGCGATCTGCCGGTTGTGCTGTTCGCGCTCGCCACGGCGCCCGACGTATTGCTGCCAGCCGGCGAGGTCGAGCAGGCGTGGGTCATCGCTGAGGGTGAAGCGGCGACCGTTCTGGCCGCGACATTCATCGGGAATGCCGATCAGGCCCGCGCTGTTGCTGCGCCGAGTGCAGCGCTGGATCAGCGTGCGTTCGGCGGCGGGCCACAGGCGGGCGCGGTCATAAATGTGGGTGAGTTCGTGCAGCACGGTTGCCAGCAGTTCCTGGCGCACCGTGCCGTGGGGGCGGTTGGTTTTCTCTTTGGCCGCGCTACCGTCGGTGAGGCCGGCGAGCAGTTTGCGGTTCAGATCGAGTTCGGAGACCAGCGCCGCTTCGCCATAGGCGTTGTCGGGCATTTCGTCGGTCCAGCCGACATCGATGCGCCGGTCCAGTTGCTCGATGAAGCGCGGCGGCAATTTCTGCATCGCTTCATCGAGCAGCGCCTGGCTGGCCTGTTGTTCGGCAGGGCTCAGGCCGTCGGTCTTGAGCCGCAATTGCAGGCTGGCGTGGGCGCTGTTGCCCAAGAGCAACAACGCGCTGGCCAGCAGCCAGGCGCTGAGTGACTTCACAGGGCGAGAATGGCTTCGGCCAATACCTGGTCGCTGGCGTCGCGGGCTTCCGGCACTCGGCTGCGCAAGGTATTGAAGGCCGCTTCGAGGTTGGCGCCACGAATGTCGCCATTGCTGGCGACGAAGCTGGCAGCATCGTCGTGGGCTTCACGGATGATTTTCGAGTCGCGAATCGAGGTGGTGGTGTCTGAGGTGAAATCAACGGTGCGCTGGGAGGCGCGAACGATGATGTTACTGGTGGCTACCAGGGTGTGCGCCTGGGCCACATCGGCCAACAACAACAGGCCAAGGGCGGCAGCAATCAGCGGGCTACGCATGGAACGACTCCGGAGGGGCAATGTTAACGAGGGATCAGGATAGCTATTGGACGAGAATTGCCTGCGCCAGTTCAAGGTCGCCAGCATGAAGTTTTGGTCGGCTCTTGCGTAGGTAATGCAGTGCGGATTCGAGCTGCGCGCCTCGCAATTCACCGTCACTGGCAACAAACGCAGCCGCATCATCGTGAGCAGCGATGATCAGTTTACGGTCGAACGGCGCGGAAGACACCATGCCGGTCGCCCAAAGGCTGACCACGGTGTTTTGCGTGGAGACATCAAAGGCATCGACCGACGTCGCCCAGCAGGCGCTGATCAGGACAGAAGGGAAAAGCAGTTTGAGTAAACGCATGGGGCTCGATAACTGTTAACGAGCCCCAAGGCTAGCGCAAACGCCCGGGCCAGAGCCAGCGGCGAAACATCGGGACACGTCTTGCGTGTCCCTTCAAGCAATGCAGGATCAGATCGCCAGGATGGCTTGCGCCAGTTGAGCGTCAGTCGCATTCAATTGCGGTGCCTGATGACGAATAAGGTCCAGAGCGCTTTCCAGTTTCACGCCGCGGATCTGGCCTTCGCTGGCGACGAAGCTGGCAGCGTCGTCCCGAGCGGCGATTACAACCTTGTTGTCGCGCAGGGACGAGGTGGCATCGGAGGTGGCGTCGGAAGAGGACTTCAATGCGCCAACCACTGCGTCGGTGGTCACGATGAAGCTGGATGCGCTGGCATTGGCAGCCACGGCCAGCAAGGCGGCAGCGCTGAGCAGGCGAAGACGGGACATGGTGGATCTCCTGAAAGTAAACCGTATAGAGAGGTGGCTTGTGTCTGATGAGTCAGACGCGGGTTACAGAAGATTCGCCACGTTCTGGCGGCGATATTAGGCCTGCGCGCCGGGTTCGCACAGTGGGCAAAATGCTAGCGCCAGAAGGGTTTCTCCAGTTCATTCAGTCGATCGGCGTGGCTTAAGCCCAGATCCGCCAAATCGCGGTTATCCAGTTGAGCCAGCAAGCGCCGCGTCCTGGCGCGCTCCAGCCTTTGCCACAGGCTTCGAAACAGGCTTCGAAACAGGCGCCGCAGCGGGTGCGGGTTACGGAGAGGTTGAGCCGAAATTCCCGAAACATCCTGTAAGTCTTTCATGGCGTTTCCCTTAAGCCGAGATGGGTTAAGGACATGCTGCGCCCGATGCAGTTTGGCAGGCAGATACACCAATGGAAAATTGTACTGGTTCAGATGTTGATTGTTAGAAACTGTACTTGTACTTCCAAAACCAAGCTGTACGGGCGTTTTCGGACCCTGAAACGACAAGACCCGTCGCGGTTTCCCGCGACGGGTCTTGTGTGTTCGATTCGGGTTGCTGGCGGTGGGTCTAACGACCAGAGCCAGCGACGCTACTTAGCGCCAGAACGGCTTGCTCAGCTCTTCGTAGCGTTGTGCTTCGCTGATACCGGCGTCAGCCAGCAGACGCGAATCCAGACGAGCCAGTTGGTGGCGGCTGGAGATGCGACGCTGCCACAACATCAGGTTGGCGATAACGCGCAGAGGCAGGGAAGCCTGGGTTTTTGCAGCTTTGTCTTCGAAGAACAGTTCGGAACTGAGTGTACGTTCCATGGTTGACATCCTTCCGCTTGTGGCGGGATCAGGTAGTGGTTTGACTGGTGCCCATGATCCTCTCGTTTGCCTAGTCTCTCTAGATACAGTTCAACTGTATTGTGAGTGACCAGTTAACTGTTTATAGGGGGTGTACGGGTCAAAATTGAGCAAACTGTACCTGTCTGCACTTAACTGGTGCATTTTTGCTCGATTTGGGGGAGGAGGTAGGAAAAAGCTGTAGGAAAACACCGGTACAGTAGTACAGTTTTTTCCAGAAGAGGCTGATGAAAAAACCGCCGAAACAAACTGTGTTTGCATCGGCGGTTTGACTGTGTGAATTACACCGCCAGCATGTGCCCGGTTTCTTCCAGGTTTATATGCCAGCTCAAGGCATCACGCAGAATGTGCGGGGTGTGGCCACCGATGGCGCACGCTGCGGTGAAGTAGTCGTTCAGCGCCTGGCGATAGTCCGGGTGCACACAGTTGTCGATGATCACCCGAGCGCGTTCGCGTGGGGCCAGGCCACGCAGGTCAGCCAGACCGACTTCGGTCACCAGAATGTCGACGTCATGCTCCGTGTGGTCAACGTGGCTGACCATCGGCACCACGCTGGAAATCGCGCCGCCCTTGGCGATCGATTTGGTCACGAACACCGCCAGGTGCGCGTTGCGCGCAAAATCCCCCGAACCGCCGATACCGTTCATCATCCGCGTGCCGCAGACGTGGGTGGAGTTGACGTTGCCGTAGATGTCGAACTCCAGCGCGGTGTTGATGCCGATGATACCCAGGCGACGTACGACTTCCGGGTGGTTGGAGATCTCCTGCGGCCGCAGCACCAGTTTGTCCTTGTACTTCTCCAGGTTGCCGAACACGTCGCTGTTGCGCCGCTCCGACAATGTGATCGAGCTGCCCGACGCAAAGCTCAGCTTGCCGGCGTCGATCAGGTCGAAGGTCGAGTCCTGCAGCACTTCGGAGTACATGGTCAGGTCTTCGAACGGCGAGTCGATCAGGCCGCACATCACCGCGTTGGCGATGTTGCCGATCCCGGCCTGCAACGGGCCGAGCTTGTTGGTCATGCGCCCGGCGTCGACTTCCTGCTTGAAGAAGGTGATCAGGTGCTCGGCGATGGCGTTGGTGTCGACATCCGGTGTCGACACCGTGGACGGCGAGTCCGCCTGCTGGGTGATGACGATGGCGACAATTTTCTCCGGCGGGATCGGGATCGCGGTGCTGCCGATGCGATCGTTGACTTTCACCAGCGGGATCGGCGTGCGCGTCGGGCGATAGGTGGGGATATAGATGTCATGCAGGCCTTCGAGGTTGGCGTTGTGCGCCAGGTTGATCTCGACAATCACCTGCTTGGCGAAAATCGCGAAGCTCGCCGAGTTGCCCACCGAGGTGGTCGGCACGATGTGGCCTTGCTCGGTGATGGCCACGGCTTCGATCACTGCGATGTCCGGCAGCTTCAGTTGCTGGTTGCGCAGTTGCTCGACGGTTTCCGACAAGTGCTGGTCGATGAACATCACTTCGCCGGCGTTGATCGCCTTGCGCAAGGTGCTGTCGACCTGGAACGGCATGCGCCGCGACAACACGCCGGCCTCGGTCAGTTGCTTGTCGAGGTCGTTGCCCAGGCTGGCGCCGGTCATCAGGCTGATCTTCAGCGGCGTGACCTTGGCTCGCTCGGCCAGTGCGTGAGGGACGGCTTTGGCTTCGCCAGCGCGGGTGAAGCCGCTCATGCCGACGGTCATGCCGTCTTCAATCAGCGCGGCGGCGTCGGCGGCGCTCATCACTTTATCCAACAACGAAGGCAGGCGAATACGGTCACGGTACATGGATTATTTTCTCGGGAAGCGAGTAGCAGGATGCGCAGTCTAGTGAATTTCGCGGGCGCCTGTCCCGCTACCAAGGTCGCAAACGAGGCGTCTATTTAGCGGGTTTGAAGTAAAACACCGTTACTGGATCTGCAACAACGTGGCAAATTGTCCGACGTTTTGCGCAAACAAAAACGCCCCGACAAGTCGGGGCGTTGGGTGCCGCCACGGAGGATTACTCGACCGCTTTGACCATGTCTTCGATGACTTTCTTCGCGTCGCCGAAGACCATCATGGTCTTGTCCAGGTAGAACAGTTCGTTGTCCAGACCGGCATAGCCGCTGGCCATCGAGCGCTTGTTGACGATGATGGTCTTGGCCTTGAACGCTTCGAGAATCGGCATGCCGGCAATCGGCGATTTCGGATCGTTCTTGGCAGCCGGGTTGACCACGTCGTTGGCACCGAGCACCAGCACCACGTCGGCCTGGCCGAACTCGGAGTTGATGTCTTCCATCTCGAACACCTGGTCGTAAGGCACTTCGGCCTCGGCGAGCAGCACGTTCATGTGCCCCGGCATGCGACCGGCCACCGGGTGGATCGCGTACTTCACGGTCACGCCACGGTGGGTCAGCTTCTCGGTCAGCTCTTTCAGGGCATGCTGCGCGCGGGCCACCGCCAAGCCGTAACCCGGGACGATGATCACGGTGTCGGCGTTGGTCAGCAGGAACGTTGCGTCGTCGGCCGAACCGGACTTCACCGGACGGGCTTCTTTCGCACCGGCCGGGCCAGCATCAGCCGTGTTGCCGAAACCGCCGAGCAGTACATTAAAGAAAGAACGGTTCATCGCCTTGCACATGATGTACGAGAGGATCGCGCCGCTCGACCCCACCAGCGAACCGGCAATGATCAGCATCGAGTTGTTCAGCGAGAAGCCAATGCCCGCTGCCGCCCAGCCCGAATAGCTGTTGAGCATCGACACCACCACCGGCATGTCGGCGCCGCCGATCGGGATGATGATCAGCACGCCCATCACGAACGCCAAGGCCAGCATCAGTGCGAACGCTGCGAGGTTGCCTGTGAGCATGAAGGTCACGCCGAGCACCAGTGTCGCCAGACCGAGTACCGCGTTCAGCTTGTGCTGACCGGCAAACTGTACCGGCGCACCTTGGAACAGGCGGAACTTGTACTTGCCCGAGAGCTTGCCGAAGGCGATCACCGAACCGGAGAAGGTGATTGCACCAATCGCCGCGCCGAGGAACAGCTCCAGACGGTTGCCCGCCGGGATCGAGTCGCCCAGTTGTTTGACGATACCCAGTGACTGCGGCTCGACGACGGCGGCAATGGCGATGAACACCGCCGCCAGACCGATCATGCTGTGCATGAACGCGACCAGTTCCGGCATCTTGGTCATTTCAACGCGCTTGGCCATGATCGAACCGGCAGTGCCGCCGATCAGCAGGCCGACGATCACGTAACCGATGCCGGCAGTCGCCAGTTCAGCACCGAGCTTATAGATGAGGCCGATGGTGGTGAGGATGGCCAGGGCCATGCCGAGCATGCCGAACAGATTGCCGCGCCGCGAGGTGGTCGGGTGCGACAGGCCTTTGAGGGCCTGGATGAAACAGATCGACGCGATCAGGTAGAGCGTCGTGACGAGATTCATGCTCATTACTTCGGCGCCTCTTCTTTTGCTTTCGGGGCTTTCTTCTTGAACATCTCAAGCATGCGGCGGGTGACCAGGAAGCCACCGAACACATTGACCGCAGCCAGCGCTACGGCGAGGGTGCCCATGGTCTTGCCCAGCGGCGTGACGGTGAGCGCGGCGGCCAGCATGGCGCCGACGATCACGATCGCCGAAATGGCGTTGGTCACTGCCATCAGCGGCGTGTGCAGCGCAGGTGTAACGTTCCAGACCACGTGGTAACCGACATAAATCGCCAGCACGAAGATGATCAGGTTGTAGATACCGGGGGAGATAAGCTCTTCCATCGTCTGAATCCCTGCTTAGGCGTTTTTGCGGATGACTTGGCCGTCGCGGCACATCAGGCACGCGGCGACGATGTCGTCTTCGAGGTTGACGTCGAACTGGCCTTCTTTGGTGAACACCAGCTTGAGGAAGTCCAGCAGATTGCGTGCGTACAGCGCCGAGGCGTCTGCAGCGACTTCACCCGCCAGGTTGGTCGGGCCGACGATGGTCACGCCGTTCTCCACCACGACCTGATCAGCCACGGTCAGCGGGCAGTTGCCGCCCTGAGCTGCTGCGAGGTCGATGACCACCGAGCCTGGCTTCATCTGCGCCACGGTTTCCGCGCTCAGCAATACGGGTGCCTTGCGGCCCGGGATCAGTGCGGTGGTGATGACGATGTCGGCCTGCTTGGCGCGTTCGTGCACAGCCTGGGCCTGACGTTGCATCCAGCTCGCCGGCATTGGTCGCGCGTAACCGCCGACACCGACCGCGCATTCACGTTCTTCGTCAGTCTCGTAAGGCACATCGACGAACTTCGCACCGAGGGATTCGATCTGTTCCTTCACTGCCGGACGCACGTCAGACGCTTCGATCACCGCACCCAGACGTTTCGCCGTGGCAATCGCCTGCAACCCGGCCACGCCCGCGCCGAGAATCAGCACGCGCGCCGCTTTCACGGTGCCCGCAGCGGTCATCAGCATCGGCATGAAGCGCGGATAGTAGTGCGCGGCCAGCAACACAGCCTTGTAGCCGGCAATGTTCGCCTGCGACGACAGCACATCGAGACTCTGCGCCCGAGAGGTACGCGGCGCCGCCTCCAGGGCGAACGCAGTAATCCCGCACTCGGCCATTTTGGCGATGGTGTCGTTATTGAAGGGGTTGAGCATGCCCACCAGCACCGTGCCGCGCTTGATCAGCGCCAGTTCGGCGTCGCTGGGGGCGACCACTTTGAGAATCAGCTCGGCAGCGAACGCATCGTTGGCACTGCCAATGGTTGCGCCCGCCGCTTCATAGGCACTGTCGACAACGCTGGCTTTGACGCCGGCGCCGGTTTGCACAGTGACCTTATGACCTTGGCTGATCAGCTTTTTAATGGTTTCCGGGGTTGCAGCAACCCGTGTTTCACCGGTCTGGGTTTCGAGAGGGACACCAATGTGCACGTCAAATCTCCTGCGTGATCTTATTGAGTAAACCCAGGCACTGCGGATGGTGCGACTGGGGCGGCCGATCAGCACGATCCCGCCAAATCAGGGCGGGGCGCGGCATTTTGCAGGCGAACTTTATGCCCTTCAAGGGATTATGACGGGTGACGGAAAATTAACTACAAGTCATCCCGTGACCGAATGTCGCAGATGGCCAGCTGAATCCCTTGCAGGCCGTGCCTTGTAAGGATTCTGGCTGAATTTGAAAAAATTTCTCATCGGCGGCGTGAATAGGCCGTAATGAGTCGTGAATAGAGGCTCAAAGCCACGTCCGCAGGCGCTTGTGGGACGTCTGTACGACTTTCGGATACAGTCTGCGATTTTGCGACAAATACTTATATCTGTAGGGCTTTGATTTTCCTGACTACCGGGTTAGTAATCGCTGTAAGGCCTTATCCTTCTAGGCTGTAGCTGTTTGCCTGGTTGACCAGCCAATCGCGAAAAGCCTTGAGTGATGCCGATTCGACCTTTCGCTCCGGAATCATCAGGTAATACGCCTTGATGCTGGAGAGCGCACTCGGGTTGGCGATCACCAAGCGTTTCTCGGCCAGTTCGCGCTGAATCAGGAACGGTGGAATCAGCGCGATGCCCATGTCGTGCATGGCCGCTTGGGCCAGCATGGAGAATAGCTCGTAGCGCAGGCCTGTCATGTCGCGTGGGATGTTCAGGTTCAGGGAGTTGAACCACTGCCGCCAGGCGTAGGGACGGGTGGTTTGTTGCAGCAGAGGCAGCTCGGCAATCTCGTTGGGCGTCAGATGTTTCTTGCTGCCGAGGAGAGCGGGGCTGCACACCGGCATCGGATTTTCGCCCATCAGCCTGTGGGATTCGGTACCCGACCAATCGGCGTCGCCAAAGTAGATCGCCGCATCGAAATCAGTGTCGGCAAACAGGAACGGGCGGGTACGGTTGGTCAGGTTGACCGTTACTTCCGGGTGTTTGAGCTGGAAGTCCTTGAGCCGTGGCAGCAGCCATTGCGTGCCGAAGGTGGGCACCACCGCCAGTTCGATCACATTTGTGCCCTGCTGGCCCATCACCGAAAGCGTGTCGCGCTCGACGGCGTCGAGTTGCGTGGCCACCCGACGACTGTAGGAAAGGCCTGCTTCCGTCAGCTTCACTCCGCGTCGCGAGCGTCGGAACAGTTCCACACTGAGGAACTCCTCAAGGCTGGAGATCTGTCGGCAAATGGCGCCCTGGGTGAGGGAAAGTTCTTCGGCAGCCTTGGTAAAGCTTTCGTGCCGGGCGGCGGCTTCGAAGCTGATCAGGGCCGTGGTACTGGGGATCTTCCTGCGCATGTACTGCAACCTCACTAATGCGCCGCATAAAAGGCATTCAGCGACGTTTCGGAGTGAGAAATTAGCACAACAGGATGCGAAATCCTCGTTTGCCGCGCTGGCGAACCGGGCCTAGGATCAATGCCACGTTAATTCACCGATTTGCGAGGACGCACTCATGGGCGGTAAAGCTAGCTTCAACTGGATCGATCCCCTGCTGCTGGATCAACAGCTCACCGAAGAGGAGCGCATGATCCGCGACACCGCCGCCCAATTCGCTCAGCAGAGCCTGGCGCCACGCGTGCTTGAAGCTTTCCGCCATGAGAAAACCGACCCGGCAATCTTCCGCGAAATGGGCGAAGTCGGCCTGTTGGGGGCGACCATTCCTGAGCAGTACGGTGGTAGCGGCTTGAACTACGTCAGCTACGGTCTGATCGCCCGTGAAGTAGAGCGCGTCGACTCCGGCTACCGTTCGATGATGAGTGTGCAGTCCTCGCTGGTGATGGTGCCGATCAACGAATTCGGTACAGAAGCACAGAAACAGAAATACCTGCCGAAACTGGCGTCTGGCGAATGGATCGGCTGCTTCGGTCTGACTGAGCCAAACCACGGTTCCGACCCGGGCGCAATGATCACCCGTGCGCGCAAGGTCGACGGCGGCTACAGCCTGACCGGCGCCAAGATGTGGATCACCAACAGCCCGATCGCCGATGTGTTCGTGGTCTGGGCCAAGGACGATGCCGGCGACATCCGTGGCTTCGTACTGGAGAAAGGCTGGAAAGGCCTGAGCGCTCCAGCGATTCACGGCAAGGTCGGTCTGCGCGCATCGATCACTGGCGAAATCGTCATGGACAACGTGTTTGTGCCGGAAGAGAACATCTTCCCGGACGTGCGCGGTCTGAAAGGCCCGTTCACCTGCCTCAATTCCGCACGCTATGGTATTTCCTGGGGTGCCTTGGGCGCTGCCGAGTTCTGCTGGCACACCGCTCGTCAGTACACCCTCGATCGTCAGCAGTTCGGGCGTCCACTGGCTGCCACTCAACTGATCCAGAAGAAGCTGGCCGACATGCAGACCGAGATCACTCTGGCCCTGCAAGGCTGTCTGCGTCTGGGGCGCATGAAGGACGAAGGAACCGCAGCGGTCGAGATCACCTCGATCATGAAGCGCAACTCCTGTGGCAAGTCGCTGGATATCGCCCGCATGGCCCGTGACATGTTGGGCGGCAACGGCATCTCCGATGAGTTCGGCGTGGCCCGTCACCTGGTCAACCTGGAAGTGGTGAATACCTATGAGGGTACCCACGACGTTCACGCGCTGATCCTCGGTCGCGCGCAAACCGGTCTGCAGGCGTTCTATTAACAGGAGAGCGACCATGGGCGCGCTGTCGCATCTGCGGGTACTGGATTTATCGCGTGTGCTGGCCGGGCCGTGGGCCGGGCAGATTCTCGCCGACCTTGGCGCCGAGGTGATCAAGGTCGAGCGCCCGGGCAATGGCGATGACACGCGTGCCTGGGGGCCGCCCTTCCTTAAAGACGCTTATGGGGAGAACACCAGCGAGGCGGCCTATTACCTGTCGGCCAACCGCAACAAGCAATCAGTGACGATCGACTTCACTCGGCCTGAAGGGCAGAACCTGGTACGGGAGCTGGCGGCGAAGTCGGACATTCTGATCGAGAACTTCAAGGTCGGTGGGCTGGCTGCCTATGGGCTGGACTATGAGTCGCTGAAGGCGATCAATCCGGATCTGATCTATTGCTCGATCACTGGCTTCGGTCAAACCGGGCCGTATGCCAAGCGTGCGGGTTATGACTTCATGATTCAGGGGCTGGGCGGGCTGATGAGCCTGACCGGTCGCCCTGAAGGTGATGAAGGCGCCGGGCCGGTGAAGGTGGGAGTGGCGCTGACGGACATTCTTACGGGGCTGTATTCGACCGTGGCGATACTGGCGGCGCTGGCGCATCGTGATCACGACGGTGGCGGGCAACACATCGATATGGCTTTGCTGGATGTACAGGTCGCATGCCTGGCGAACCAGGCAATGAACTACCTGACTACCGGCAATGCGCCGAAACGTCTGGGCAATGCACACCCGAACATCGTGCCTTATCAGGACTTCCCGACGGCCGACGGTGATTTCATTCTTACCGTTGGCAATGACGGCCAGTTTCGCAAGTTTGCCGAGGTGGCGGGCCAGCCGCAGTGGGCGGACGATCCGCGATTCGCGACTAACAAACTGCGGGTGGCTAACCGTGCAGTGTTGATTCCGCTGATCCGTCAGGCGACAGTGTTCAAGACCACCGCCGAATGGGTGGCTCAGTTGGAGCAGGCGGGTGTGCCGTGTGGGCCGATCAATGATCTGTCCCAAGTGTTTGAGGATCCGCAGGTGAAGGCGCGTGGGCTGGCAATAGAACTCCCGCATGCGCTGGCGGGGATGGTACCGCAGGTGGCGAGTCCGATCCGGTTGTCGCAGACGCCTGTCGAGTACCGTCGCGCGCCTCCGTTGTTGGGCGAGCATACGCTGGAAGTTTTGCAGCGGGTGCTGGGTCTGGGCGCAGGTACAGTGGATGCGCTCAGGGCGGATGGAGTGCTTTGAGCGTTCCTTCTATATAGAAGGAGTGGTTTTCCTTCTTATATATAGAGGGGTTTGTATGTTTTTTAACCGATCCGTAAGTTGTTGAAAGAAAACTGAAATTAACGGTTGACGGCAGATTCTGGAGGTCTATAATTCGCCCCACTTCCGGCGCAGTCGAAACGGAAAACTCCTTGAGATTCAATGAGTTAAGCAGTTTTCGACAGCGGCTTGCTTCAGTTCATCGAAGCCTGGAAGGAGTTGAAAGAGCGGTGATGTTTGGCTCTTTTGACGGTTCGATCTTCTCGGTCGAAAGCGGAGAAAAAGAGGTGTTGACAGCAGCGTGTAACGCTGTAGAATTCGCCTCCCGCTAACGAGAGATCGGAAGCGCAAGTGGTTGAAGTTGTTGAAGAAATCTTCGAAAACTTCTGAAAATAATCACTTGACAGCAAATGAGGCTGCTGTAGAATGCGCGCCTCGGTTGAGACAAAAGATCTTAACCAACCGCTCTTTAACAACTGAATCAAGCAATTCGTGTGGGTGCTTGTGGAGTCAGACTGATAGTCAACAAGATTATCAGCATCACAAGTTACTCCGCGAGAAATCAAAGATGTAACCAACGATTGCTGAGCCAAGTTTAGGGTTTCTTAAAAACCCAAAGATGTTTGAACTGAAGAGTTTGATCATGGCTCAGATTGAACGCTGGCGGCAGGCCTAACACATGCAAGTCGAGCGGATGAAAGGAGCTTGCTCCTGGATTCAGCGGCGGACGGGTGAGTAATGCCTAGGAATCTGCCTGGTAGTGGGGGACAACGTTTCGAAAGGAACGCTAATACCGCATACGTCCTACGGGAGAAAGCAGGGGACCTTCGGGCCTTGCGCTATCAGATGAGCCTAGGTCGGATTAGCTAGTTGGTGAGGTAATGGCTCACCAAGGCGACGATCCGTAACTGGTCTGAGAGGATGATCAGTCACACTGGAACTGAGACACGGTCCAGACTCCTACGGGAGGCAGCAGTGGGGAATATTGGACAATGGGCGAAAGCCTGATCCAGCCATGCCGCGTGTGTGAAGAAGGTCTTCGGATTGTAAAGCACTTTAAGTTGGGAGGAAGGGCAGTAAATTAATACTTTGCTGTTTTGACGTTACCGACAGAATAAGCACCGGCTAACTCTGTGCCAGCAGCCGCGGTAATACAGAGGGTGCAAGCGTTAATCGGAATTACTGGGCGTAAAGCGCGCGTAGGTGGTTTGTTAAGTTGGATGTGAAATCCCCGGGCTCAACCTGGGAACTGCATCCAAAACTGGCAAGCTAGAGTATGGTAGAGGGTGGTGGAATTTCCTGTGTAGCGGTGAAATGCGTAGATATAGGAAGGAACACCAGTGGCGAAGGCGACCACCTGGACTGATACTGACACTGAGGTGCGAAAGCGTGGGGAGCAAACAGGATTAGATACCCTGGTAGTCCACGCCGTAAACGATGTCAACTAGCCGTTGGGAGCCTTGAGCTCTTAGTGGCGCAGCTAACGCATTAAGTTGACCGCCTGGGGAGTACGGCCGCAAGGTTAAAACTCAAATGAATTGACGGGGGCCCGCACAAGCGGTGGAGCATGTGGTTTAATTCGAAGCAACGCGAAGAACCTTACCAGGCCTTGACATCCAATGAACTTTCCAGAGATGGATTGGTGCCTTCGGGAACATTGAGACAGGTGCTGCATGGCTGTCGTCAGCTCGTGTCGTGAGATGTTGGGTTAAGTCCCGTAACGAGCGCAACCCTTGTCCTTAGTTACCAGCACGTTATGGTGGGCACTCTAAGGAGACTGCCGGTGACAAACCGGAGGAAGGTGGGGATGACGTCAAGTCATCATGGCCCTTACGGCCTGGGCTACACACGTGCTACAATGGTCGGTACAGAGGGTTGCCAAGCCGCGAGGTGGAGCTAATCCCACAAAACCGATCGTAGTCCGGATCGCAGTCTGCAACTCGACTGCGTGAAGTCGGAATCGCTAGTAATCGCGAATCAGAATGTCGCGGTGAATACGTTCCCGGGCCTTGTACACACCGCCCGTCACACCATGGGAGTGGGTTGCACCAGAAGTAGCTAGTCTAACCTTCGGGAGGACGGTTACCACGGTGTGATTCATGACTGGGGTGAAGTCGTAACAAGGTAGCCGTAGGGGAACCTGCGGCTGGATCACCTCCTTAATCGACGACATCAGCTGCTCCATAAGTTCCCACACGAATTGCTTGATTCATTGAAGAAGACGATAGAAGCAGCTTTAAGCTCCAAGCTGATAGCTCTTAGCTAATCAGTTACGCGCTCGAAATTGGGTCTGTAGCTCAGTTGGTTAGAGCGCACCCCTGATAAGGGTGAGGTCGGCAGTTCGAATCTGCCCAGACCCACCAATTTTGTATGGGGCCATAGCTCAGCTGGGAGAGCGCCTGCCTTGCACGCAGGAGGTCAGCGGTTCGATCCCGCTTGGCTCCACCATTAACTGCTTCTGCTTGTTAGAGTTTAGAAATGAATATTCCGGTGTGAATATTGATTTCTAGTCTTTGATTAGATCGTTCTTTAAAAATTTGGGTATGTGATAGAAAGATAGACTGAACGTTACTTTCACTGGTAACGGATCAGGCTAAGGTAAAATTTGTGAGTGACTCTTAAGAGTTTTGCGAATTTTCGGCGAATGTCGTCTTCACAGTATAACCAGATTGCTTGGGGTTATATGGTCAAGTGAAGAAGCGCATACGGTGGATGCCTTGGCAGTCAGAGGCGATGAAAGACGTGGTAGCCTGCGAAAAGCTTCGGGGAGTCGGCAAACAGACTTTGATCCGGAGATGTCTGAATGGGGGAACCCAGCCATCATAAGATGGTTATCTTGTACTGAATACATAGGTGCAAGAGGCGAACCAGGGGAACTGAAACATCTAAGTACCCTGAGGAAAAGAAATCAACCGAGATTCCCTTAGTAGTGGCGAGCGAACGGGGACTAGCCCTTAAGTGGCTTTGAGATTAGCGGAACGCTCTGGAAAGTGCGGCCATAGTGGGTGATAGCCCTGTACGCGAAAATCTCTTGGTCATGAAATCGAGTAGGACGGAGCACGAGAAACTTTGTCTGAATATGGGGGGACCATCCTCCAAGGCTAAATACTACTGACTGACCGATAGTGAACTAGTACCGTGAGGGAAAGGCGAAAAGAACCCCGGAGAGGGGAGTGAAATAGATCCTGAAACCGTATGCGTACAAGCAGTGGGAGCCCACTTTGTTGGGTGACTGCGTACCTTTTGTATAATGGGTCAGCGACTTATTTTCAGTGGCGAGCTTAACCGAATAGGGGAGGCGTAGCGAAAGCGAGTCTTAATAGGGCGTCTAGTCGCTGGGAATAGACCCGAAACCGGGCGATCTATCCATGGGCAGGTTGAAGGTTAGGTAACACTGACTGGAGGACCGAACCGACTACCGTTGAAAAGTTAGCGGATGACCTGTGGATCGGAGTGAAAGGCTAATCAAGCTCGGAGATAGCTGGTTCTCCTCGAAAGCTATTTAGGTAGCGCCTCATGTATCACTGTAGGGGGTAGAGCACTGTTTCGGCTAGGGGGTCATCCCGACTTACCAAACCGATGCAAACTCCGAATACCTACAAGTGCCGAGCATGGGAGACACACGGCGGGTGCTAACGTCCGTCGTGAAAAGGGAAACAACCCAGACCGTCAGCTAAGGTCCCAAAGTTATGGTTAAGTGGGAAACGATGTGGGAAGGCTTAGACAGCTAGGAGGTTGGCTTAGAAGCAGCCACCCTTTAAAGAAAGCGTAATAGCTCACTAGTCGAGTCGGCCTGCGCGGAAGATGTAACGGGGCTCAAACCATACACCGAAGCTACGGGTATCACGTAAGTGATGCGGTAGAGGAGCGTTCTGTAAGCCTGTGAAGGTGAGTTGAGAAGCTTGCTGGAGGTATCAGAAGTGCGAATGCTGACATGAGTAACGACAATGGGTGTGAAAAACACCCACGCCGAAAGACCAAGGTTTCCTGCGCAACGTTAATCGACGCAGGGTTAGTCGGTCCCTAAGGCGAGGCTGAAAAGCGTAGTCGATGGAAAACAGGTTAATATTCCTGTACTTCTGGTTATTGCGATGGAGGGACGGAGAAGGCTAGGCCAGCTTGGCGTTGGTTGTCCAAGTTTAAGGTGGTAGGCTGAGATCTTAGGTAAATCCGGGATCTTAAGGCCGAGAGCTGATGACGAGTTACCCTTTGGGTGACGAAGTGGTTGATGCCATGCTTCCAAGAAAAGCTTCTAAGCTTCAGGTAACCAGGAACCGTACCCCAAACCGACACAGGTGGTTGGGTAGAGAATACCAAGGCGCTTGAGAGAACTCGGGTGAAGGAACTAGGCAAAATGGCACCGTAACTTCGGGAGAAGGTGCGCCGGTGAGGGTGAAGGACTTGCTCCGTAAGCTCATGCCGGTCGAAGATACCAGGCCGCTGCGACTGTTTATTAAAAACACAGCACTCTGCAAACACGAAAGTGGACGTATAGGGTGTGACGCCTGCCCGGTGCCGGAAGGTTAATTGATGGGGTTAGCTAACGCGAAGCTCTTGATCGAAGCCCCGGTAAACGGCGGCCGTAACTATAACGGTCCTAAGGTAGCGAAATTCCTTGTCGGGTAAGTTCCGACCTGCACGAATGGCGTAACGATGGCGGCGCTGTCTCCACCCGAGACTCAGTGAAATTGAAATCGCTGTGAAGATGCAGTGTATCCGCGGCTAGACGGAAAGACCCCGTGAACCTTTACTATAGCTTTGCACTGGACTTTGAATTTGCTTGTGTAGGATAGGTGGGAGGCTTTGAAGCGTGGACGCCAGTTCGCGTGGAGCCATCCTTGAAATACCACCCTGGCAACTTTGAGGTTCTAACTCAGGTCCGTTATCCGGATCGAGGACAGTGTATGGTGGGTAGTTTGACTGGGGCGGTCTCCTCCTAAAGAGTAACGGAGGAGTACGAAGGTGCGCTCAGACCGGTCGGAAATCGGTCGTAGAGTATAAAGGCAAAAGCGCGCTTGACTGCGAGACAGACACGTCGAGCAGGTACGAAAGTAGGTCTTAGTGATCCGGTGGTTCTGTATGGAAGGGCCATCGCTCAACGGATAAAAGGTACTCCGGGGATAACAGGCTGATACCGCCCAAGAGTTCATATCGACGGCGGTGTTTGGCACCTCGATGTCGGCTCATCACATCCTGGGGCTGAAGCCGGTCCCAAGGGTATGGCTGTTCGCCATTTAAAGTGGTACGCGAGCTGGGTTTAGAACGTCGTGAGACAGTTCGGTCCCTATCTGCCGTGGACGTTTGAGATTTGAGAGGGGCTGCTCCTAGTACGAGAGGACCGGAGTGGACGAACCTCTGGTGTTCCGGTTGTCACGCCAGTGGCATTGCCGGGTAGCTATGTTCGGGAAAGATAACCGCTGAAAGCATCTAAGCGGGAAACTTGCCTCAAGATGAGATCTCACTGGAACCTTGAGTTCCCTGAAGGGCCGTCGAAGACTACGACGTTGATAGGTTGGGTGTGTAAGCGCTGTGAGGCGTTGAGCTAACCAATACTAATTGCCCGTGAGGCTTGACCATATAACACCCAAGCAATTTGACTACTCGAGAGAGCATCAGATTGCGGTGTGTGAAGACGCAATGAACCGAAAGTTCGCGATGCTCACAAGACACCTGTATCACATACCCGATTTGCTGAAGCGAGGCCAACAGGTCACGAGTCAGTACCCGAATTTCTTGACGACCATAGAGCGTTGGAACCACCTGATCCCATCCCGAACTCAGAAGTGAAACGATGCATCGCCGATGGTAGTGTGGGGTTTCCCCATGTGAGAGTAGGTCATCGTCAAGATTAAATTCCGAAACCCCAATTGCGAAAGCAGTTGGGGTTTTGTTTTAGTAGAAGTCACCGATTTTGCTGGCACGTTACCGTGTTGACGGGCCAGATACAGAATTTCTTGACGACCATAGAGCGTTGGAACCACCTGATCCCATCCCGAACTCAGAAGTGAAACGATGCATCGCCGATGGTAGTGTGGGGTTTCCCCATGTGAGAGTAGGTCATCGTCAAGATTAAATTCCAGAACCCCTGTCTGCTAACGCAGACAGGGGTTTTGTCGTTTCAGGGCTCCCAAAACTCAGGCCGCTTTGCGAGCCTTGCTGATGCGCCGGGCCTGCCACTTGCGCCACCAGATGTAGACGCCAGTCCCCGATAGCCCCGCGATCAGAACCCCCAATACTGCGATGATTACTTGCCCGGTGAAGCCGATGATCCGTCCGCCATGTATCGGTAGTTGCAAGCGGTAAAATCGTTCCCCCAGCGTCCCTTGTCCGGCAATTTCCTGACCTAATAATCGCCCGTCAGTACCGTGGAAGAACAACCAGGATTTGCCATGCGCTTCAGTGTCGTGATGCCCGAATCCTGCGCCGTAGAAGTTGTACTCAAAGCTGTAATACAACTCCCCGATCGCCGCTGTCAGTCCTAACCTCTTCCCCTCCAGCAATGCCCTTTCGTACGCCTGTTGATAACTCAACTGCGTCACCCCCAACGCCGACGGAGGCATTCGCCCTCGGGCCTCATAAACGCTCGGCTCGATCGGTGAAAACAGCGACACCGCCGGTTTGAAGACCTGACTGGGCAAGTTCATCGCGACACTGCTGACCGCGATCGGTAGCAACAACAACCACAGCCACAATCCCCCCGCGCGATGCAGATCGAAGTTGAGCCGATAAGCGTGCCCGCCCTTGATCTTCCAGGCCAACGACCACTTTTTCCAGAACGGTTTGCCACGGGGAAGCGTCAGCCACAGCGCAATGAAGCAATCGATTACCCAGGCGATGGCAACCAGGCCCATCAACCACAGGCCCCAGTTGCCGGGCAACGTCAGGTTGTAATGAAACTCAAAAATGAACGGAATGAAGTTCTCCCGCGCAAAGCAGCATTCACCCCAGTAACGTTGGCCCTTCTGCTCGGCATTTACCGGGTCCAGATAGAACACCTGATTGCGCTCATCAAACGGTTTGCCGGTCGCCGGATCATTGCGCGGCACCGCCGCCAACATGGCGGTATGTCCCGCCTCCTGCGGATACTCCATGTACCAGACCTGCAACTTCGGATGCGAGGTTTGCACCGCGTCGACCAAGGTCCCGGGAGGCAATCGTTGCCCCTCAGATGACGCCGCGTAGAACTGCGGATTCAGCCACTCATCCAACTCATGATTGAACGCAAGAATGCTTCCGGTGATCCCGGCCAGCAGCAAAAACACCGCCGTCGCCAACCCGATATAGCGATGCAACAACACCAACAATGCGCGCATGAAATGTTCCCCACAGAGACGACAAAGCCAGCCCCTGAAAACAGAGGCTGGCTTTTTTATGCACAAGGCAAAGGTTTAGAACTGGTAGCTGACCGTGGCAGCGACGTTGCGCTCTTCGCCCATGTAGCAGAAGTTCAGACTCGCGCAGGAGGCCACGTAGGATTCGTTGGTCAGGTTGTTCGCGTTCAGACGCACGTCGACACCTTTCAAACCGACCTTGCCCAGGTCATAGCCGATCGATGCGTCGAACAGTGTGTAGGACGGCACCTTCAGGGTGTTCTCCGCATCCGCCCAGCTGTAACCGACATAACGCACACCACCGCCCAGACGCAGGCCATCGAGCGCCGCGCTGTCGAACTTGTAGTCAGCCCACAACGACGCCATATGCCGCGGCGCCTGGGTCGGCGAGTTGCCTTTGTTCTCGATCACGGCGGTCGGCGTGCTCAGAGTGCTGACCATCGACTTCGAGTACTCGATATCGGTGAAGGTATAGCTGCCGAGCACTTTCAGGTTGTCGGTCAACTGCATGTGCGCTTCCAGCTCCAGGCCTTGCGAGCGGACAGCGCCCACCGCGCGGTAGAAATTTTCCTGAGGCAGCTTGGTCGCCAGATTTTCCTGATCGATCCGGAACAGCGAGGCGGTGAACAGGTTGTCGGTGCCCGGCGGTTGATACTTCAGGCCGACTTCCCACTGTGTGCCATCGGTCGGAGGCAGAGGATTGCCAGCGCTGTCGGCATACGAGTTCGGGTTAAACGACTCGGAGTAGCTGATGTACGGCGCCAGGCCGTTCTCGAACAGATACAACGCGCCTGCACGGCCGGTCAGTTTGGTGCGCCGGTCATTGATTTCAGTACCGACCGGACGGCCTGCTTCGGCGATACGGTTCTCATCCGAAGTCTCGACCCAGTCCTGGCGCAGACCCAGCGAGAAGCGCCACTGGTCCATCTCGATCAGGTCTTGCAGGTACACGCCGGTCTGCTCCAGGCGCCGCAGGTAACTGGTGTCGCCGTACATATCGATCGCCGAATTGCCGTAGACCGGGTTGAACGCGTTGATCGGGGCCAAGCCGCCACTGGTCCAGTCGACCACGGTTTTGCGCCGTTGATAATCGGCGCCCATCAATACGGTGTGCTTGGTGGCACCGGTGAAGAATTCGGCCTGCAGCATGTTGTCGACGATGAACGCATGCAGGCGTTCATCGCCGCCGGTGTAGTAGCGGTTCAGTTCGTTGCTGGTTGGCGTCGTCCAGCCGTAGGCGTAGACCTGATCCATGTTGACCTTGGAGTCGAGGTAACGGAAATTCTGCCGCGCCGTGAAGACATCGTTGAAGCGATGTTCGAACTGATAGCCGAACGACTGCTGATCCCGCGAGTAACCGTCAATCCCCGGCTCCCCCTCGAAGAAGTGCGGCGAGATGCGGTTGCCGTTGCGCTGATGAATCGTGCCATCCGCCGGCACGCCACCGTGGTAGCCGCCATCCGGATCGTGCTGCAGATACGCCTGCAGCGTCAGCGAAGTGTCTTCGCTGAAGTCGATGCTCAGGGTCGGTGCGAGGGCGAAGCGTTTTTCCTTGTTGTGGTCGAACTGCGTGTCGGACTGATCCGTCAAACCGGTCAGACGATAGGCAATGCGTTTGTCGTCATCGACCGGACCGCTGAAGTCAAAACCGACACCGCGCTGACCTTGGGTGCCAACCGTGGCCTGAACCTGATGATAGGCCTCGTACAACGGCTTTTTGCTGGTCAGCGCCACCAGGCCACCGGGCGAGCTGCGGCCATACAAGACCGACGACGGGCCTTTGAGAATATCCACACGCTCAAGGAAATACGGATCGACCTGCATGGTGCTGTAGGTGCCGCTGTCGCCCATCGACTTGAGGCCGTCGAGGTAGATGTTGTCCACCGAGCCATCGTTGAAACCGCGCATCGCCACGTAGTCGTAGCGATGAGTCGCGCCGTAAGGGTTGGTCAGCACGCCGGGGGTATAGCGCATCGCCTGGGAGACGGTCTGTGAGCCTTGATCGTCCATTTGCTCGCGGGTCACCACCGATACGCTTTGCGAGGTTTCCAGCAGCGCGGTACTGGTTTTGGTAGCGATCTGGCTGTGTGTGGCGTTGTAGCCTTCCATGCTGCCCAGCGCGTTACCGAGGGCGAAACCTTTGATGTCGGTGGTTGGCAGTGCCAGCGCCTCGGGTTCGCTGATTGAACGCAGGATGTAGCTGTTTCCGTCTTGGCTGACCGCTTCCAGACCCGAGCCGCCCAGCAAATGGCTCAACGCCTGATCGGTGGAATATTCGCCCTGTACGCCCGGAGACTGCCGCCCCTGCGTTTGCTGCGGGGTCATCGACAAGGTGATGCCCGCCTGACGCGCGAACTGGTTCAGCGCTTCGCCCAGCGGGCCGGCGGTGATGTTGTAGCGATGACTGCTCGCTTCACTGGCATTGGCGGCGAGGCTCAGGCCTGGCAGCACACCGGCGCCCAGAACGGTGGACAGCAGGGCAGCGCGAATGGCGTGCCCCAGCAGGCCCGATTCGGCAGTGAAGTTCAGCGAGTTCTTACAGGTGAGGCGGACAGTCATTGTAGGTTTCCGTAGGCAGTCGCAAAGGCTGAGTTGAAGTGCTTACTGACCAAGCCGGACTTGTCGCGAAAACCCGCCAAAATAATTTCAGGCCACAGCCTCAAGCGTTACCCACCAACGGGTGCGATAGCGCAATTGCACCGGCAAAGTCTGCGGCAGGATTGCCAGCAGCTTGTCGGTGTCCTCCAGGCGGAACACACCGGACAGGCGCAGATCAGCCACCTGCGGCGTGCACGTCACGAAGCCCTGACGATAACGTCCGACTTCATTGAGGAAATCGCCCAGGCGCATGTTGCGGGTCACGATCAAACCATCGACCCAGGCGCCCACGTCCATATCCAGTGGAGGTGCAGGGCGCACCTGATGGTGATCGATCAGAAAGGTCTGTCCGGCGAGAGCCTCAACCGAAGCTCCGCCGTTGTGGATGGCGACGCGCCCGGAGCTGACGCTCAGTCGCGTGCAATCGTTTTCCTGGCGCAGGATGAAGCGGGCATTGGCCGGCTCATAAGTGCCATGGCGACTTTGCACGCGAAGCGGCCGGTTGAATGCCGCGCCTTCATCATTACTCCCGCAAGTGACGATGATTTCGCCACGGGTGAGTTTGATCAGCCGCTGCTGCGCGGTGTAATCCAGATCCACGGCGCTGGCCGTGTTCAGCTCGATCCGCGTGCCGTCGGGCAACTGGAAGCCGCGACGCTCGCCGGTCGCCGTAGCGTAGTCGGCGCGCCACTGCTGCCAGACGGCGGTGTCCTTGGCCAGCCATGCGGCGGAACCCATCAGCACCGCGCCGGACAGCAGCTTCAAGGCCTGCCGCCGCCCCAGCCCCTGCGCACTGTTTTCCAGGGTATTGAACGCCACCTGTGCGCCGGGCACGGCGCGCAGGTTGTGGCTCAGTTCGGCCTGCAGCGACTGCACGCGCTGCCACGCCAGTTCATGCTCGTGATGTTCGGCGCGCCACGCTTCGCATTGGCGACTCAGGCGCGCATTGCCATGGTTGTTGCGCAGCCGCAGCAGCCAGTGAATGGCTTGTTTGACCACCTGTTGCGGCGGTTCGGCGCGTCGCCCGGTCGAGAGGTTATCCACAGGCATCAGCTGTCGTACCGCAACACGTAGCAGTGATACAGCGCATCGGCGACGTAACGCTCCACCGAGCGCAGAGACAAGCCCAGCTGTTCGGCGATCTGCTTGTGCGTCAAACCTTCGCACTGCGCCAGCAGAAATGCCTGACGGACTTTCGGCCGCAATCCTTCGAGCATGCGCGCGATGCTTTCGAGCAGCTCGATCACCAACGCGCGGGCTTCGGCGCTCGGGGTTTCGGCTTCGGGCAAGTGGGCGATGGTTTCGAGATAGGCGCGTTCGATTTCTTCACGACGCCAATGGTCGATCACCAGGCCGCGAGCGATAGTGCGTAAAAATGCGCGGGGCGCCTTGAGCTCCAGGCTTTCGGTACGTTGTAGCAGGCGTACGAAGGTGTCCTGAGCCAGATCCGCCGCATCTGCGGCATTGCCCAGCCGTGCTCGCAGCCAGGCGTTGAGCCAGCCGTGATGACTACTGTAAAGCGCCTGCACTGCAAACTCAGGTGAGGACATGAACGCGACAGCCCGAACGTCACAAATGATAATTAGTCGCATTTTTATCAAGGGCGGTGAATTTTGCAACCTCCGCTCGGATAACCAGCATAAAAAACTTTATAGCGAACGCTCTGGCACGCCGTTCGGCGGGAATCTGTCAGAAATGCCGTGCATTTCCCACACAACCCTAAGATTTCTGCGAACCGTGCCGACAGACTGGTGAGACATGCGTGCACCAAAGTAGAGCGGCCATCAGAACGCTGCCTGCGCTGTACATGGAATGTTGCATCCCGGAACGCATCCCCACTTTTGCATAAGAAGTCCCATGAAATGAATCTCAAGTTCAGCCATAAAATCCTGTTGGCCGCCTCGGGCGTCGTGGTCCTGGCTTTCGCTTTGTTCACCCTCTACAACGACTATCTGCAGCGCAACACCATTCGCCAGAACCTCCAGTCGTCTGTGCAGCAGGCCGGCGATCTGACCGCCAGCAGCGTGCAGAACTGGATGAGCGGGCGAATTCTGGTGCTGGAAAACCTCGCGCAGAACGTTGCCCATCAAGGCAAGGACGCCGACTTCCCTGGGCTGGTCGATCAACCGGCCTTCACCTCGAACTTCCAGTTCACCTACGTCGGTCAGGCCAACGGTGTGTTCACCCAGCGCCCTGACGCGAAGATGCCCGACGGCTACGACCCGCGTCAGCGTCCTTGGTACAAGCAAGCCGTTGCTGCCGACAAAACCATGCTGACCCCGCCGTACATGGCCGCGGTCGGTGGTCTGGTGGTGACCATCGCCATGCCGGTGAAAAAGAGTGGCGAGCTGCTGGGGGTGGTCGGCGGTGACCTGAGCCTGGAAACCCTGGTAAAGATCATCAACTCGGTGGACTTCGGTGGCCTCGGCCACGCATTCCTGGTCAGCGGTGACGGTCAAGTGATCGTCAGCCCGGACAAAGACCAGGTGATGAAGAACCTCAAGGACATCTACCCGAATTCCGGTGTGCGCATCGAGAAGGGCAACCAGAACGTGGTGCTCAACGGTCAGGAACGCATTCTGTCGTTCACTCCGGTCAGCGACTTGCCGAATGCCGATTGGTACATCGGTCTGTCGATCGATCGCGACAAGGCCTACGCCGCCCTCAGCCAGTTCCGTACTTCGGCGCTGATCGCGATGTTCGTCGCGGTCGCTGCGATTGCGCTGCTGCTGAGTCTGCTGATCAACGTCCTGATGCGTCCACTGACCACCATGGGCCGCGCGATGCGGGACATCGCCCAGGGCGAAGGTGACTTGACCCGGCGTCTGGTCGTGGAAGGCAAGGATGAGTTCGCTGAACTGGGCAGCTCGTTCAACCAGTTCGTCGAGCGTATTCACGCGTCGATTTCCGAAGTGTCCTCGGCCACGCGTCACGTGCACGACCTGTCGCAACGCGTGATGGCCTCGTCCAACGCCTCGATCATCGGTTCCGACGAACAAAGCGCGCGCACCAACAGCGTGGCCGCCGCGATCAACCAGTTGGGCGCCGCCACTCAGGAAATCGCCCGCAACGCCGCCGATGCTTCGCAGCACGCCAGCGGCGCCAGCGAGCAGGCCGATGACGGTCGTCAGGTGGTCGAGCAGACCATTCAGGCGATGACCGAGCTGTCGCAGAAGATCAGCCTGTCGTGCACGCAGATCGAAACACTCAACGCCAGTACCGACAACATCGGCCACATCCTCGATGTGATCAAAGGCATCTCGCAGCAGACCAACCTGCTGGCGCTCAACGCGGCCATCGAAGCGGCACGTGCCGGTGAAGCCGGACGCGGTTTTGCGGTGGTGGCGGACGAAGTGCGCAACCTCGCCCATCGCACCCAGGAATCGGCGGAAGAGATCCACAAGATGATCACCTCCTTGCAGGTCGGTTCCCGTGAAGCGGTGACCACCATGAACGCCAGTCAGGCGTCCAGCGAAGAGAGCGTGGAAGTGGCGAACCAGGCCGGTCTGCGCCTGGTCAGCGTGACCCAGCGCATCGGCGAAATCGATGGCATGAACCAGTCGGTGGCCGCTGCAACCGAGGAGCAGACCGCCGTGGTGGAAACCCTCAACGTCGACGTCAACCAGATCAACCTGCTGAACCAGCAGAGCGTGGCCAACCTCAATGAAACATTGAAGGACTGTGATGCGTTGTCGCAGCAGGCCAACCGCCTGAAGCAACTGGTGGACAGCTTCAAGATCTGATCCGCAGATTGAAGACCGCGTTATCGTTCTTCGCGAGCAAGCCCGCTCCCACAGGTTGACCGTGTTCCTCTTGAAGGAATGCAATCAAAATGTGGGAGCGGGCTTGCTCGCGAAGGCGGTAGCTCAATCACCGCAGAACTGAAGCCTTAAACAAACAGCTTCAACACATTCCCCATCGCATCATCGGCAAACCCCTGCACGAAATCCTTGAACCCCGGCAGTGCTTCCTCCCCACCTGAAGCCGGCTCGGCAATGATCGTCCAGGTCGCCCGCGACTTCCCTGCGCCCAACGATTCCACATTCATCGCCGCCCACAGATTGGCCACACCCAAGGTGTTGTAGATCGTGGTCCAGGTCATGGCCCGTGCCTGCTCATCGCGGGAGTTGAGTTGCTCGACCACCACGTTGCCGTCCTTGAAGAATTTCTTGCGCAGCGAGGACACGCCTTCGCCGGTCATTTCGATGTGCGACAGCGCCGGGATGAAGCGGTCGAAGCCAGCGAAATTGCCGACCACCGCCCAGACCTGCGCGGCGTCCGCCGGCACTTCCACCGAAGAGATGACATGGCAGCCGTGAGGGTTTTTGATCAGGGTGTCCGGTTGCAGAGTGCTCATGGTGTTGCTCCTTTTTTGGATGAATCAGATGAAGTTGATTTCTTTCAGGTAATCGCAGCCGCGACGCAGCAACGCCGGGGATTTTTCCGGGTAGTGCGCGCCCATCTGTTGCACGCCGGCTTCGGCGTTGGCGTGGCCGATCAGGGAGATGTCGCCAATGTCCTCCTCGAAGCCGTTGAGGTAGAAACCGAGCACGCCAAACAGCGCGTTGTCGGTGTCGACCCGGCCCAGTTGCTGCTGCCAGTCGGCGACGCTTACCAGCGAGAATTCACTGCCGGTTTCGCGGAACGAGGCGACGTAGGCATCCCAACTCAGCGGTTCGGGGTTGTGCAGGTTGAACACCGCGCGCTCGGTCGAATAACGGCTGGCGTGGAAGGCGATGAAACGCGCTAGAAAGTCCACCGGCATCAGGTCGAAATTCAGCGCGAAGGCCGGCACCTGACCGAGCTGGATCGAGCCTTTGAGCATCAGCATCAAACGGTTTTTGTGCGGCTGGCAGACGCCGCTCAGGCTGTTGAAACTGATGTTGCCGGGGCGATACAGGTTGACCCACACCCCCCGCTCGCGCGCCCGTTCGAGGACGCGCTCGCCGACCCACTTCGACAGGTTGTAGCCGTTGCGGATGTAGATCGGCGGGGTCGGCGCGGCAGGCAATTCGAGCACTCGGCCTTCGCCATCGACGGTGCTTGAAGCGGACAGCGTCGAGACAAAGTTGAAGACCTTTTTGCTGCGTCCTTCACACAGGCGCAGCAGCTCGAAAATCGGCTCGACGTTATCCGCTGCCAGCGACTCGTAATCGAGCACGTGGTTGACGTTGGCGGCGTTGTGCACCAGTGCGCCGAACTCGCGATCGAGGCGCTGATAATCGTCGTCGGCCAGGCCCAGTTGCGGGCGGGTGAGGTCTGCCGAATAGATCCGCACCCGACTCAGATCCAGGTGCTCGAGACGGTTCTCGCGCAATGCCTGAGCAAAACGCTGCGCCGCCGTTTGCCCGCCACCATCACGCACCAGACACGCCACCTCGCTGGCGCCCCAACCGAGCAGCGCTTCGACGATGTGCACGCCGACGAAACTGTTGGCGCCGGTGACGATCACCTTGTGCACATCGCCCAGACGACTGATCGGCAGCGGCTCGATGTTCAGCGGGCGCTCGGCGTCGGCCATGGCCTGGGCGCTGAGCACCGCGCTGTCATCGGTGCCGCGCACCAGCGTCGCGAGTTTGATTATGGTCGGCAGTTCGATGAAGCGGTTGATCGAGATGCTGCGCCCGAACTCCTCACGCAAGCGCAGCAACATCCGCGACAGCAGAATCGAATGTCCACCGAGATTGAAGAAGCTTTCGTCGGTGGAAATATCGCTGCTCGGCAGCTCCAGCAGTTCCGCCCAGATCTCCAGCAGCAGCGCTTCGTCGGCGTTTGCCGGCAGGCATTTCGGGCCGCTGTCCTGCACACTCACCGGCAGCTCCAGCAATGCCTTGCGGTCGACCTTGCCGTTGCTGGCGAACGGCATCTGCGCCAGTTCAGTCCAGGCCACCGGTTGCATGTAGTCCGGCAAAAACTGCTGGGCATGCGCCTTCAACAGATCGCGGGCAGCGTCCGATTGCGGCTGCGCAAGGAACGCCAGAATCCGCCGCTGACTGTCGATCACCACCGCCACCTGACGGTACAACTGGCTCTCGCGCAGGCAGCGCTCGATCTCTTCCGGCTCGACCCGGAAACCGCGGATCTTTACCTGATTGTCGCGCCGTCCGCACAGCTCGATACCGTGCTCGCCCCACTTGGCCATGTCGCCGCTGCGGTACGCGCGCAACGCTTGGCCGTTTGGCAGTTGCAAGGTGAGATAGCGCTCGGCGGTCTGCTGCGGGTTGTTCAGATAACCGAGGCAGACGCCGGGACCGACGATGAACAATTCGCCGACGGTGTTCTCCGGCACCGGTTGCAAGTCGTCATCGAGAATCAGCACCTGACTGTTGGCAATCGGTGCGCCGAGGGTGCGGTTGCTGTCACCCGGTTGGAGCTGGCGAGCCGTGATCAGCACCGTCGCCTCGGTGGGGCCGTAGAGGTTGTGCAGCTTGCCCTGCCGGGTCAGTTGCTCGATGACGAAAGGCTCGCAGACGTCGCCACCGGTCATCACCTCCACGCCTTGCAGTTGCTCCAGCGGCAGGATGCTCAGCAGCGCCGGCGGCAGGAACGCGTGGGTCAGTTGTCGGCGGCGGATCAGCGCCACCAGTTGCAGTGGATCGCGGCGTTGGGTGTCGTCGGGCACCACCAGTTCGGCGCCCTGCAGCAGACTCGGGAAGATATCGATCAGCGATGAGTCGAAGCTCAGCGAAGAGAACTGCAAGACCCGACTCTCGGCGCGCAACTGCACGTAATCGGCGTACCACGCCGTGAAGTGGGCGAGGTTCGCCTGGCTCAGCAGCACGCCCTTCGGATGGCCGGTGGTGCCCGAGGTGTAGAGCGCCATGCATGGCGCTTCAAGCGTCAGTCGCTGACGCATCAACGGCAGGTCGAGATCGGCGTCGGCACTGTCGATACGACTGACATCCAGCCCGGGCATTGACTCGCTGAGCGGGTGCTCGCCGTCGTGCAGCAACAACACCGCGCCGGCGTTTTGCAGGATGTATTGCTGGCGCTGCAACGGATGGCTCGGCTCCAGCGGCAGATACACCGCGCCACTGCCGAGCACCGCCAGAATCGAGGCGAACAGCGCCGGACTTTTCGGCTGGCAGATACCCACGATCCACGGCTGCGGATGCTGCTCGAGCAGCGGTTGCAGGCGTTGCTGGATCGCACGGCTGTGGGCGTGCAACTGGCGGTAGCTGAGCGACTGCTCGGCCAGATGCAGCGCCGGTCGCTCGGCGTGTTCGATCAGGCTCTGTTGCAGTCGCTCGATCAGCGGTGTCTGCGCCTGTTGCAACAATGCCGGATGCGCCGTGGCGTTGAGGCGATGGACGTAGGCCAGACTGTCGAGAAACGACAGGTCTTCCACCTGCTCGAAGTCCGGCGCCGTGGCCGGCGATGCCTGCTGGAAGTACCCGGCATCGCGGGAGAAGCGGCTGACCAGCAGCGCGACTTCGTCAACCAACTGTGTCAGCACTCGCTGGCGCAGTGCCTGACCGTTGCCGGACGGCTCCTCGCCAATCGGCACGCGGCTGATCAGTGACGAGCCGATGAAACACAGCAGGTCGAGTGTCGGCAAACCACCAATGCTTTGCCTTCCGATACCCAGGCGCAGATGCAGATGGGGGATTGCACAGCGATCGCCGGCGCCGATGAAGCCATCGTCGATGATCAGATCCACTGTCGATTGCGCGGCGCCGCTGCGCATCAATGAGTGACCGTGTTGTTCGAGTTCCTGTGCCAGGTCGGTCATGGCCTGGCTGGCGCCAATCAGCAAAATGTCGAGACGTCTCATGTCGGCCTCCTCATCACACCAGATAGTCACGCAGGGCGTGCTGCACGCAGGGCGTGTCGAGCAGCGAGCTGTTGTGGAAAAAACGCACGATGTTGCCCACCAGCGGATGGTGGCGATTGATCGGGAAGGCCAGCCCGGCCATTTCGTCCTTGAGCGAGCGGCGGATCGCATCACTGACCGGCAAGGCGTCGATCAGGCGCAGATCGAAGGACTTCTGGATGTCATTGGTCAGGTAATGGCCGATGAACACCGGCAGGATCTGCGCAATGGTTTCCCGGTCCGCGTCATTGGCGGTATGCCAATAGATGCGCACCATGCGCGCCCAGAAGCTGGAGTGCCGACCCTCGTCGAGCAAGTGATCGGCCATCAGGCCTTTGATCGACGGCTTGACCGTGTCGTCGCGAGCGAACGCCGCGACATCGCCGGTCACGGTGTTTTCGGCGATGGCCACGCAGATCAGTTCTACCGCGCTGCGCAGGTGCTCGGGCGCCAGAGCCACAGCGGCGGGAATCGCCCGGCTCAGTTCGATTTCAGCAGGCAGTTCGATCGGCTCGATGCCGGTCATGGCCACGGTCTGCTGCATGAAATCCATCGCCACCAGTGCGTGATAATCCTCGTCCACCACCACGGTCATCGCGTCGTAGCGACAGGCGAACGGGAAGGGTACGGCGAAGCGATTCTTGGCGATGGCGCGGGCGGTCTGGTCGACGATTTCGGTCTCGAAAATCACCACGTCGTTGATGAACTTGTACAGCGTCTGCACCAACGCAAAATCACGCTGCTGCGGGCACTCGCGCAGGAAGGTTTCGCTGAGCACCAGGGGCTGGCGGCTCAACGGATAGATCAGGCGTTCATCGTCTTCCAGAACACGCCGTGGCCGGGTGCGGATGGTGGCGCGGGTTTCCCAGGCGTCGGCGAAGGATTGATAGTCGGCGGCGTTCATTGGGCCACCTCCGCCAAGGGTTCACGCATGCTCAGACGCAGGCCGTCCCACAGGGCGATGCGGCTTTCCACGGCCGCGATGGCGCTGGCGTAGACCTCGGCTTCACGCTGCGGATCGCCATCGACCAGGCGCTCAAGCAATTGCTCGGCGGCCGGGCCGTGATCCTCGGAGTCGACCTCGATGTGGCGTTCCAGGTAATAGCGAAAGGTTGGTGCCTGTTCGATGCCGATCCCCCAGTCATCGAGGATGCGCTGGAACATTGGCGGGATCACGCTCTCGCGGCCATGCAGGAACGCGGCGGCCACGCTGTGGCCTGGCGCATGCAGCGCGGTGTTTAGCGTCTCGCGGACAAATTTCGCTGCTGCCGGATCGACCTCGACACTCTGCAGAGCGACGTCGTAACTCACGCCTTCCTGTTGCAGCGCGACAAACCGCTCGACCGCCGTGGTGCTCGCACCGACTTCGCGCATGGCGTCCAGGTACAGCTCGAAATGGCTGTAATGGCCGTGGGCGGGACGATCATCCGACTCTTCGCCAAGCACGATCTCGTTGATCAGCCGCGCAGCATGCGGATCGCGTGGCGGCAGCCATGGCAGGCGGGTGCAGGTCAGTTCCTGTTGCAGGCGTTTGGTCAGCGACATGAAATCCCACACGGCGAAGACGTGAGACTCCATGAACCGGCGCAGTACCGATAACGAATCGATTTCGGTAAAGATCGGGTGAACGCTCAATTGAGCTTTTTTCAGGGCGAGTTGTTCTTTAGTTGGCATCATGGCGAACCTCGGTGTTATTGGAATAGAGGGAGTTGCTCGTTCAGTGCATCAACGCGGACTTGATAAATTTGAAATGTTTTCTATTGGCGAGTGCGGGCCTCATTCGGATTAATGAAAGTTTGCAAAGTGCATGAAAGGCTCTCGGCCATGCGTTGGCGACTATTTGCCAAAGCTATTGGCTGACTGCGGAGCCGTGCCGTGTTTGCGGGTTGAACCCGCTCGGCGAGGAAAAGCTAATACATCGTCAAATAACTTAACAAGTTTATTTTTAATTATTTTTAGTTGTGTGTTTTTCAAGTATGAGTTGGCCCGGTAAAACTTTTGATTTCAGTTTTACTTGGGCGTAGTTGCTCCTTTCGGCAAATAATGGCCAAAATTGAAGACAAGAGTGAATGCCTCACTCAAAGCAACTTTCCGATGCAAAGATTGAAGTGATGTATAGGAATGAAAGTTGGCCGGAAACGGCGCCGTAACTTCCTTTTATCCCGTGGCAAGGCTCCTTCCGTAGGTTCCTGGTGCGGGGACTGCGCCGGCGGTGCGGAGCGTCGCCCGTTCTTCATGGGTTGGCCGTTAAAGAGTGCGGGTAAATTGGCAGGACGGCTATGACCGATTCGTCCGCAGCGAGCTGCAATGCCGGGCATATGGGCGCTGGGAGGTTAGAGCGAACAGGCCGATCCGCCAGCAGATTTGCGGCGGAGCGCAGAGAGGATTTGTAAGCGGGTTATTCGCCGGTCAGGCGTGAAGAGCAGAGACCGGCAGAAAGGGAATCAGCGTACGGCCTTGCGGTTTTGTCCGGCAGAGCTGGCGAGGTAACGGGTGATCACGTCGACGCCACGGTTGAGGTGTTGCGTGAGCAGCTTCACCGATAGCTCGACATCGCGCTCGATCACCGCGTGGAGCATGGCGCGGTGATCTTCCTGGGACAACTTGCCCAGGCCCATGGCTTCAAGGTTGAAACGCAGAAAGCGCTCCTCCTCGTTGAGGCCGTCTTCGACCAGTCGCAGCAGCCGCTGATTCGGGGCCTTGCTGTACAAGGCCATGTGGAACAGGCGATTGAGCCGACCGATTTCGCCGTAGTCGTGCTGGGTCTCGAGCTCTTCGATATAGCTGGCGGCGCGTGCGTGATCGGCGCTGGTCAGCAGCGGGATCGATTGGCGCATGGCTTCGGATTCGAGCAGGATCCGCAACTCGTAGGTTTCGGTGGCGTCGCCTTGAATCAGCGGGGCAACCACAGCGCCCTTGTGGGTGGTGACACTCAGCAGCTCCTGGGCCTCCAGCTGACGCAGAGCCTCGCGCACCGGCATGCGGCTGACCCCGAACAGGTCGGCCAGGTCCTGCTGACGCAGGGCGGTGCCGCATGGCAAACGACCGTCAAGGATCGCCGAGCGCAAGGTCTCTTCGATGATCGAACGGGCGAGGTGTGCGGGAATCGGCCCGTCGACTTTGATGCTGTGCAGCGGTTTGGGCTTCTGTGTCACAACTACTCACCCTGAATGAAGACGGAATTTGGATCCAAGGACACTAGTGATTGCTCCACAGGTTGTCAAACCGTGTGAAGCGGCGATCCTGTGCGAAGTTTAGCGCGCTGGCGATGATCTCAGTGTGCCATTGTTTTTTGTCCGGCTAAGCTTCACCATCAAACGCTTTCCTTCCTGCCTCCTGGAAACCTGCTGTGGCGGTACGTTTCGCGATCCCCCGGACTTTGCGCTGGCTAGGCTGTGCACTGTTGCTGGCCGGCGTCATGCTGGGCGGTCTGCATGCCGATTGGGATTTTTCCGCGATCAGCCGCAAGGCCACGGCGCTGTACGGCCCGCTGGGTGCCGGGCAGCAGCGGATCGATGCCTGGCAGAATCTGCTGGCGACGCAGAAACAGGTCAGCGAGATGGAAAAGCTCAAGGTGGTGAACCTGTTTTTCAACAAGCAGATGCGCTATGTAGAGGACATCGATCTGTGGGGGCAGGTCGATTATTGGGAGACGCCCATCGAGGCGTTGTGGAAAGGCGCCGGCGATTGCGAAGACTATGCGATCGCCAAGTATTTCAGCCTGCGCCATCTCGGGGTATCCAGTGACAAGCTGCGCATCACCTACGTCAAGGCACTGCGCCAGAACCGCGCGCACATGGTGCTGACTTACTACGCCACCCCCGATGCCATGCCACTGGTGCTCGACAGCCTGATCGATCAGATCCAGCCGGCGTCGCGGCGAACCGATTTGCTGCCGGTCTACTCTTTCAATGCCGAAGGTCTGTACCTGCCGGGGGCCAAGGGCAACAAAAGGGTCGGTGACACCAAACGCCTGTCGCGCTGGCAGGATGTGTTGAGAAAAATGCAGGCCGAAGGTTTCCCGGTCGAAACGACTAACTAGGAGCACGCGCTCAGATGTCTTTGTTCAAACAGCTGTTGATCGCTATCTGTCTGTTCCTGGTGGTCGCCTTCACCGGCAGCTTCATGGTCAGTCTGGAGAGCTCGCGCACCCAGTACGTCAACCAGCTGCGCTCCCACGCCCAGGACGCGGCCACGGCGCTGGCGTTGTCGCTGACGCCGAATATCGACGATCCGGCGATGGTCGAGCTGCTGGTCAGCTCGATTTTCGACAGCGGCTATTACGCGAGCATCCGCGTGGTCGATCTCAAGACCGACAAGACCATCGTCGAGCGCAGCGGGATTCCGGCGGTCAGCAATGTGCCGGACTGGTTCGTCAAACTGATTGGGCTGGAGCCGGCCGGCGGCGATGCGTTGGTCAGCCGTGGGTGGGAACAGGCGGCGCGGGTTGAAGTGGTCAGCCATCCGATGTTCGCCGTGGCCAAGCTGTGGCAGAGCGCGTTGGGCAGCCTCGGCTGGCTGCTGCTGTGCGGCGCGGTCAGTGCGGCGCTGGGCGCGCTGCTGCTGCGCCGGCAATTGCGCCCGCTCGACTACATGGTCAAACAGTCCCACGCCATCGCCCGCCGCGAATTCCTCAGCCTGCCGGAGCTGCCGCGTACTCCGGAACTGCGCCGCGTGGTGCAGGCGATGAACCAGATGGTCGAGAAGCTCAAGGCGCTGTTCCAGGAGCAGGCCGAGCGCAGTGAAAAACTGCGTGTCGAGTCCTATCAGGACAACTTGACCGGCCTGGCCAACCGACGTTATTTCGAAATGCAGTTGAACAACCGGGTGAGCAATGCCGAACAGGCCAGCTCCGGTTATTTGCTGCTGTTGCGGGTCAAGGATCTGGCCGGGCTCAACCAGCGCCTGGGCGGTCAGCGCACCGATGAATTGTTGAAAGCGGTCGGCGAGCAATTGTCCCGCGAGTGCGCCCGCTACCCGGAAACCCAGAACCTCGTGACGCGCATTCGCGGCGGCGAGTTCGCCGTGCTGGCACCGGGGCTGGTGCGCGAAGAAGCGCTGCAACTGGCGCAGAACCTCGACAGTGCGTTGAGCAGCCTGCACGCCACCGGCGCCACGGATGTACCGGCCGTGGCCTCGATCGGCCTCGCACCGTTTGCTCACGGCGATTCACCGCAAGCTGTGCTGACACTGGGTGATCAGGCGCTGGCGCAGGCCGAGGGGCAGGGCGAGCGGAACTGGGCCTGTATCGATCAGAGCCTGGTGGCCGATGTCGGTGACGATCACCACGCCTGGCATCGGTTGCTTGATCAGGCGCTGAACCAGCAGCGTTTCGAGCTGTACTTCCAACCGGTGGTGGCCGCCCAGGACACGCAACTGGTGTTGCATTACAAAGTGCTGTCGCGACTGCTGGATGAGCAGGGCGAGACCATTCCGGCCGGACGTTTCCTGCCGTGGCTCGAGCGTTTTGGCTGGACCGCGCGACTCGACCGCCTGATGCTCGAGCGGGTGCTGGAACAGATGAAAGGGCACGAGGATTCGCTGGCGCTGAACCTGTCTTCGGCAACCCTGGCCGATTCGCAAGCGCTGAACAAAGTGTTCGAGATTCTGCGTGCGCACTCCGACCTCGGCGAGCGCCTGACGCTGGAGATCGGCGAGGAACAATTGCCGGAGCAAGCGGTGCTGGAGCAGTTGACCCGACGTCTGCGTGAACTCGGTTTTTCCCTGAGCCTGCAGCGCTTTGGTGGACGCTTCAGCATGATCGGCAACCTGGCGCGGCTGGGGCTGGCGTACCTGAAGATCGATGGCAGCTACATTCGCGCGATCGATCAGGAGAGCGACAAGCGCCTGTTCATCGAGGCGATCCAGCGTGCGGCGCACAGCATCGATCTGCCGCTGATTGCCGAGCGGGTCGAGACCGAAGGGGAGTTGTCAGTGATTCGCGAGATGGGCTTGTATGGGGTGCAGGGGCAGTTGTTTGGTGAGCCCAAGCCCTGGAAGTAAACTTTTAGTACGGCGGCGTCATTGATGCCGTCTTCGCGAGCAGGCTCGCTCCCACATTGGAATGCATTTCAAATGTGGGAGCGAGCTTGCTCGCGAAGGGGTCAGTCCGGTCACTGAAGATCGCGGATCAGATCAGCCCGGTCTCTTCGTCGTCGATCAAGTGGCTCAACCCGCCCAGCGCTTCCCGCGCCTGGGTCCGATCCATCAGCTTGGCCTGCGCCGCCGGCGGCAGATCGGTAACGCGGATCACGCCCTTCTGGGTCAGCACCTGAATCAGGTCGTCGAGTACCCGAATCATCTCCAGATCGCTCTGTTTGAGCTGTTTCAGGCTGGTTTCCACGACCTCGTTGGCGAACCAGGCCTGGATTTCATGGCTGTCGGCGGGCAGCGTTTCCGAGGCTTCGGCGTAGGCCGCAGCTTCCACGCGGATCAGCTGACCCTGCGCATCGCGTTGCACGTAAAACATTGAGCATCCCTCAGAAAGAACCAGCGTCATGCTGTCAGCAGCATAGGCCAACTGCGCGCGAGTATGCGGTGCGGCGACGAAATCGTCACCGGTGCGATAGGCGCAAACGTGACGGCCGCCCCAAGGGGCGGCCGTTTTGTTCACGCATCAGCTGTTGCTGTGGTCGACTTTGATGGTCGGATCGCTGCCGGCAATCAGGTTATGAATGTTGGCGGTTGACCAGTTGTTGCCTTCCAGTTTGATCGTCACGTCCGGAGTGGCCGCAGCGGCATCGCCGGAGTTGAACTTGCCGCCGGAGCTGACTTGCAGCGACGACACGCCGTCGACCGTGGTGATCTTCAGGAAGTTGTCGATGGTGCTGCCGGTCTCGCCCTGCAACAGGTCACGCAGATCGATGCGGTCGCCTTCGTTGGCGTTGAAGTCCTTGATTACGTCGTTGCCGGTGTCGCCTGCTTTCCAGACGAAGGTGTCGGCACCGGAACCACCGATCAGGATATCGTTGCCCTGGCCGCCGATGAGCGTGTCATTGCCGGTGCCGCCGAGCAGGATGTCATTGCCCTTGCCGCCATCGAGCAGGTCATTGCCGCCCGAGCCGAACAGGATGTCATTGCCCGCGCCGCCCAGCAGCGTGTCGTTGCCGTCATGCGCACCGGACACATCGAACGCCTGATAGTGCTCGGTGATGTACTGGTGCACGTTGCTGGTGGTGACTTTGCTGACATCCACACCGGTTTGCTGTGCGACGTACGCCTGCATTGCCTGATAACCCTCGCCGGCAATGCCGTTGAAGCTCACCAGGTCGCCGAACAGGATGTCGTTGCCGTCGCCACCGCTGACAGTGTCGTTGCCCGGCATCGTCGCTTCGGTGTGGCCGATGATCGAGTTGGCCAGGTCCTTCGGATCGATGTTGGTCTGCGGCGAGTGATCCGAGTCGTACGGTTTCAGATCGTTGAGGCTGACACCGCTGTTGATACCGATGGCTTCGACGTTCGACAGGCCGCTGAGCAAGGCAAAACTGCTGTTGGCGTTATCGGTGGTGGCCGAGCTGGTGCTGCTGCCGCTGCCCGCCAGGCTCGACAGCTCATAGGTGCCATCACCCTGAGCGTGAACGGTACCCAGGCTGCTCCAGTTCCAGCTGCCGTTTTTATACGTTTGCAGAACAGCAGCACCGGCGGCACTGATGCTCAGGTAATGCGTGCTGTCGATGTAAGTGCTGAAGGTATCGCCCAGCTTGTAGTTGCTGGTCGTCACCACACTGTCGAACTTCACGCTGCCGTACAGCGTCGGGTTGGTCTGCTCGCCGCTCTGGTAGTAGGTCGGCTGGCCGTCGGTGATGAAGTACGTGAGGTTCTTCGCCCCGGTGTTGGCCAGCGCTTCGGTGCTCTGGAAGAAGTTGGCCGTGGTCTTGAACACGTCTTCGTAGTTGGTGCCGCCGCCGGAGGTCATCGAGTCGAGCACGGCTTTGAGCTTGGTCAGCGCGTTCGGGTCGTTGAGGTTCACCGACACCGACTTGTTGACCTGGGTATCGAAGTCCACCAGGAAGATGTTCACCGTGCCCGAGTTGCTGCCGCTCAGGCTCTGCTTGAGGGTGTTGAACACCGAGGTCAGCGAGTCCTTGGCCGCGTTGATCGACGAGGTGCTCATGCTGCCCGAGCTGTCGACCATGAACGCGATGTTGTAGTTGGTGCCCGGCACCACGGTCAGACCGCCGATGTCGGCGACCATGATGTCGTTGCCATCGGTGCCGTTGAAGGTGTCGTCGCCAGAGGTCCCGACTACGGCGTTGTACACCGCCGGCACCACGGTGACCGGAATGGTCGCGGTGCTGCTGGCCGAGCCGCCGACCATCTCGGTGGAGGTCGACGTCACGGTCAGGTTGAACTGGCCGTTGTAGTAGGTCGGCGGGGTCACGGTCAGGCTGCCGAGGCTCCAGCCGGTGACGTTGGCTTCGCCATTGCTCGCGGTGACGGTGAAGCTGTGGCCATGGCCGTCGGAGAGGACCGAACCCACTGGCGCACCGCTGATCTTCACGCTCAGGGTTTCCGAACCGTCGGTGTCGGTCAGCGCAGTGTTGATCGCCGACAGTTTCACCGTGGTGCCTTCGGCGCCAGTGTTGAGCTTGTAGCCGTCGTAATAGCCTTCGCCGTTGGTACCGTGCAGGTCGGAGACGGTCACGCCGGCGTTCACCAGATCCTGCACGCCGGTGTAGATCGGCACGCCGGCGCTGCTCAGGTCGATCGGCGTGCTGCCGTTGACCGACAGGTTCACGTCATAGCTACCCGGGCCGCTCTGGTTGTGGTGGTAGATGTCCAGGGTGTAGTAGCCGCTGGTGGTCGGGGTGAACGAACCGCTGATCGCACCGCCCGCGCCCCAGGTACCCGACGCCACGCTCTTGCCGCCAATGGTGATCAGCAGGCTGTCGTCAGCCACACCGCTGAAGCTGTAGGTCTTGCCGGCTTCCAGGTAGATCAGGCCCGAAGTTTTCGACGCGGTGCCGGCGGTCACACTGCCGTCCGACTGCACGTTATTCACGTTGGTGCTGGAGTTCGGGGTGCCGGCGCCGTCGATCACGTTTTTCAGGGTGGTCGAGTTCGCGCCGCTGCCGTCGGTGCCAAGACCCGGCAGGCCGGTCCAGACTTCCTTGACCAGCCCGGTGGACTTCACGCTGTTGTCGGCCACGCTCACGGTCGGTGCATCCGCCACCGGCGTGATGTCGATCTTCACGGTGCCGGTGTTGCCCAGCAGTTGGCCGTCGGTAGGCTGGAACTTGATCTGTGCATAGTCAGCCTGGTTGTTGCCCAGGCCGGTGCCGCCGTAACCGTTGACGCCCGACTCGTTGGCATCCGGCATGAAGCGCAGCTTGCCGGCGTCAATGTCAGCCTTGCTGAAGGTCTGGTTGTTGGCGACATCTTTCCAGGTCGAGCCGTCCAGATACTGCAGTTTGCCTTCGCCCGGCAGCTGGGTGATTTTGATGCCCAGGCTGCTGGCCGGGCTGTCGACGTCAGTCACACCGAAGGTCGACCAGCCGAGGATCAGCGGCGTGTCTTCGGTGCCGGTGACATTGACCGGCGCTGCAACCGGCGCATCGTTGACCGCCACCACGTTGACCGTGGTGGTCGCGGTGTTGGAGTGGTTGCCGCCATCGGTCACGGTCACGGTGATGATCCGCGGCACGGTGCTCGGGTCTTCACTGCTGTTGGTGAAGGTGATGTTCTTGATCGCCTGCATGTAGTCGGCCAGCGTCGCGTTACCCGACAGGGTCAGGGTCACGGTGCCGTTGGTGCTGTTGGCGTTGATGGTGATGCCGTTGACGCTGTTGCCGAGGTTCAGCGCATCGCCGTCCTGACGGTTGGTCAGCACGATAGTCGCGCCGGTCAGCATGGTGCTGTCCGGGTCGGTGATCGTCAGGTCAGTGTCGGCAATCGACACGCCGGCGCCCGGAGTGTTTTCGGTGAAGGTCACCTTGTAGTCGGCACCGGTGGCGCCGCTGGAGTTGTTGGCGTCGAGGTCGATGACCGGTGGCGCATCGTTGTCGATGATCGAGGTGCTGACGCTGCCGTTGGTGCTGCTGACGGCCAGGTTCTCGAAGTTGCCGCCGGTCGCCGAGTCGATCTTGACTACGAAGTTCTCGGTGCCTTCGGTGATCTTGTCATCGATGGTCGCGACGTTGAACTGCGCGCTGCTGGCGCCCGCCGGGATCTTCACGGTGTACACACCGGTGAAGTCCGAACCGTCGGCGGCGGTGCCGCTGTAGACGATTTTCAGGGTCACGTCGGTCTGCGCCGGGTGGGTCAGGCTGACGGTGTAGCTGGCGGTCTGGCCTTCGGTCACCGAGGTGCTGCCGGTGATGCTGACGGTGGTGGTGTCGATGGTGTCGGTGACGTTGGTCACGGCTGGCGTGGTGTTGGTCACCAGATTTTCGAAATTGCCACCGCTGGCGTTGGTGATGGTTGCCTGCACGCTGCCGGCGTCTTTATAGACGTCGTCAGCCGGAGCCGGAACGGTCACGGTGCCAGTGGTTTTGCCGGCATCGATGGTAATCACCGAACCGTTGCTCAGGGTCACGGTGACCGGCGAGCCGGCGGCATTGGTCAGGGTCGCGGTGTAGGTAATCTGGCCACCCTCGGCCACAGTGCCGGTCGCGCTGAGCGACAGGTTGGTGGTGTCGATGGTGTCGGTCACGGTGGTGCTGACCGGGGTTTTGTCGGCGACGAGGTTTTCGTAATTGCCGCCGGTCACATTGCTGATCGAGTTGGTCAACGGCGCGTGGCCGGTCAGCGCGTCGTTCGGCGCGATGCTGGTGACGGTGCCGGTGGTCTTGCCGATGTCGATGGTGATGCTCTGGCCGTTGGCCAGGGTCACGGTCACTGGCGAACCGGTGACAGGTGCACCGACGGTGGCGGTGTAGGTGACGGTGCCACCCTCGGCCACGGTGCCAGTGGCGGTGAGTTTCACGCCAGTGGTGTCGATGGTGTCGGTGACACTGGTCACGGCTGGTGTGGTGCTTGGTACCAGGTTTTCGAAGTTGCCACCGGTCGCGGTCTTGATCGTTGCCTGCACGGTGCCGGCGTCTTTGTAGACGTCGTCGGCTGGAGCAGGAACGGTGACGGTGCCGGTAGTTTTGCCCGCGTCGATGGTGATTACTGCGCCGTTGCTCAGGGTCACAGTGACTGGCGAGCCAGCCGCGTTGGTCAGGGTTGCGGTGTAAACGATCGAGCCGCCTTCGGCCACAGTACCGGTCGCGGACAGCGACAGGTTGGTGGTGTCGATGGTGTCGGTCACGGTGGTGCTGACCGGGGTCTTGTCGGCCACCAGATTTTCGTAGTTGCCGCCGCTCACGTTAGTGATCGCGTTGGTCAACGGCGCGTGGCCGGTCAGCGCGTCGTTCGGGGCAATGCTGGTCACGGTGCCGGTGGTTTTGCCGATGTCGATGGTGATGCTCTGGCCGTTGGCCAGGGTCACGACCACAGGCGAACCGGTGACTGGTGCACCCACGGTGGCGGTGTAGGTGACGGTGCCACCCTCAGCCACGGTGCCAGTGGCGGTGAGTTTCACTCCAGTGGTGTCGATGGTGTCGGTGACATTGGTCACGGCTGGTGTGGTGCTTGGGACCAGGTTCTCGAAGCTGCCACCAGTGGCGGACTTGATCGTTGCCTGCACGGTGCCGGCGTCTTTGTAGACGTCATCGGCCGGCGCAGGAACAGTGACGGTGCCGGTAGTTTTACCCGCGTCGATGGTGATCACGGCGCCGTTGCTCAGGGTCACGGTCACTGGCGAGCCAGCGGCGTTGGTCAGCGTTGCGGTGTAAACGATCGAGCCACCTTCGGCCACGGTACCGGTCGCGGTCAGCGACAGGTTGGTGGTGTCGATGGTGTCGGTCACGGTGGTGCTGACCGGGGTTTTGTCGGCGACGAGGTTTTCGTAGTTGCCGCCGGTCACGTTGCTGATCGAGTTGGTCAGCGGAGCGTGGCCGGTCAGCGCATCGTTCGGGGCGATGCTGGTCACGGTGCCGGTGGTTTTACCCACTTCGATGGTGATGTTCTGACCGTTAGCCAGAGTTACCACAACTGGCGAGCCAGTCACTGGCGCACCAACGGTCGCGGTGTAGGTGACGGTACCACCCTCGGCCACGGTGCCAGTGGCGGTGAGTTTCACCGTGGTGGTGTCGATGGTGTCAGTGACGGTGGTCACGGCTGGCGTGGTGCTTGGGACCAGGTTCTCGAAGCTGCCACCGGTCGCCGACTTGATCGTTGCCTGCACGGTGCCGGCGTCTTTGTAGACGTCATCGGCAGGCGCAGGAACAGTCACGGTGCCGGTGGTTTTACCGGCGTCGATGGTGATCACAGCGCCGTTCGACAGCGTTACGGTCACTGGCGAACCAGCGGCGTTGGTCAGCGTTGCGGTGTAAACGATCGAACCACCTTCGGCCACGGTACCGGTCGAGGTCAGCGACAGGTTGGTGGTGTCGATGGTGTCAGTGACGTTTGTCGAAACAGGCGTCTTGTCGGCAACGAGGTTTTCGTAGTTACCGCCGCTGACGTTGGTGATCGCGTTGGTCAGCGGGGCATGGCCGGTCAGCGCGTCGTTCGGCGCGGTGGTGGTCACGGTGCCAGTGGTTTTGCCCACTTCGATGGTGATGTTCTGACCGTTGGCAAGAGTCACGGTCACTGGCGAACCAGTTACCGGTGCACCAACGGTCGCGGTGTAGGTGACGGTACCACCTTCAGCCGCAGACTCGGTCGCGGTGAGTTTCACCGTGGTGGTGTCGATGGTGTCGGTGACCTGAGTCACAGCCGGCACAGTGCTCGGCACCAGGTTCTCGAAGTTGCCACCGGTAGCGGTGGAAATGGTTGCTTCGACTTTGCCCGCGTCTTTGTACACGTCATCGGCAGGGGCCGGAACGGTCACGGTGCCAGTGGTTTTGCCCGCGTCGATGGTGATCACAGCACCGTTCGACAGCGTTACGGTCACTGGCGAACCAGCCGCGTTGGTCAGCGTTGCGGTGTAAACGATCGAACCACCTTCGGCCACGGTACCGGTCGCGGTCAGCGAAAGGTTGGTGGTGTCGACGGTGTCGGTGACGTTAGTGCTGACCGGGGTTTTGTCAGCCACGAGGTTTTCGTAGTTACCGCCAGTCACACCGGTGATGGCGTTGGTCAGCGGGGCATGGCCGGTCAGCGCATCGTTCGGCGCGGTGGTGGTCACGGTGCCAGTGGTTTTGCCCACTTCGATGGTGATGTTCTGACCATTGGCCAGAGTGACGGTCACTGGCGAACCAGTTACCGGCGCACCGACGGTGGCGGTGTAGGTGACGGTGCCACCCTCAGCCGCAGACTCGGTCGCGGTCAGCTTGACCGTGGTGGTATCGATGGTGTCGGTGACCTGAGTCACAGCCGGCACAGTGCTCGGCACCAGATTTTCGAAGTTGCCACCGGTAGCGGTGGAAATGGTTGCTTCGACTTTGCCCGCGTCTTTGTACACGTCATCGGCAGGGGCCGGAACGGTCACGGTGCCAGTGGTTTTGCCCGCGTCGATGGTGATAACAGCACCGTTCGACAGTGTTACGGTCACTGGCGAGCCAGCCGCGTTGGTCAGCGTTGCGGTGTAAACGATCGAACCACCTTCGGCCACGGTACCGGTCGCGGACAGCGACAGGTTGGTGGTGTCGATGGTGTCGGTGACGTTTGTCGAAACAGGCGTCTTGTCGGCAACGAGGTTTTCGTAGTTACCGCCGCTGACGTTGGTGATGGCGTTGGTCAGCGGGGCATGGCCGGTCAGCGCATCGTTCGGCGCGGTGGTGGTCACGGTGCCAGTGGTTTTGCCCACTTCGATGGTGATGTTCTGACCATTGGCAAGAGTCACGGTCACTGGCGAACCAGTTACCGGTGCACCAACGGTCGCGGTGTAGGTGACGGTACCACCTTCAGCCGCAGACTCGGTCGCGGTGAGTTTCACCGTGGTGGTGTCGATGGTGTCGGTGACCTGAGTCACAGCCGGCACAGTGCTCGGCACCAGGTTCTCGAAGTTGCCACCGGTAGCGGTGGAAATGGTTGCTTCGACTTTGCCCGCGTCTTTGTACACGTCATCGGCAGGGGCCGGAACGGTCACGGTGCCAGTGGTTTTGCCCGCGTCGATGGTGATCACAGCACCGTTCGACAGCGTTACGGTCACTGGCGAACCAGCCGCGTTGGTCAGCGTTGCGGTGTAAACGATCGAACCACCTTCGGCCACGGTACCGGTCGCGGACAGCGACAGGTTGGTGGTGTCGATGGTGTCGGTGACGTTTGTCGAAACAGGCGTCTTGTCGGCAACGAGGCTTTCGTAGTTACCGCCAGTCACACCGGTGATCGCGTTGGTCAGCGGCGCATGGCCGGTCAGCGCATCGTTCGGCGCGGTGGTGGTCACGGTGCCGGTGGTTTTACCCACTTCGATGGTGATGTTCTGACCGTTGGCCAGCGTCACGACCACAGGCGAACCGGTGACTGGCGCACCCACGGTAGCGGTGTAAGTGACAGTACCACCCTCAGCCGCAGACTCGGTCGCGGTCAGCTTGACCGTGGTGGTATCGATGGTGTCGGTGACCTGAGTCACAGCCGGCACAGTGCTCGGTACCAGATTTTCGAAGTTGCCACCGGTAGCGGTGGAAATGGTCGCTTCGACTTTTCCCGCGTCTTTGTACACGTCATCGGCTGGTGCCGGAACGGTCACGGTGCCGGTGGTTTTTCCGGCGTCGATGGTGATCACGGCGCCGTTGCTCAACGTCACGGTGACTGGCGAACCAGCGGCGTTGGTCAGGGTCGCGGTGTAGATGATCGAACCGCCCTCGGCGACCGAGTTGGTAGCGCTCAGGGACAGGTTGGTGGTGTCGACAGTGTCGGTAACGGTGGTCGAAACCGGAGTTTTGTCGGCTACCAGATTTTCGTAGTTGCCGCCGGTCACATTGGTGATGGCGTTGGTCAACGGCGCATGACCGGTCAGCGCATCGTTCGGCGCAGTGGTGGTCACGGTACCGGTGGTTTTACCCACTTCGATGGTGATGTTCTGACCGTTGGCCAGCGTCACGACCACAGGCGAACCGGTGACTGGCGCACCCACGGTAGCGGTGTAAGTGACAGTACCACCTTCAGCCGCAGACTCGGTCGCGGTCAGTTTGACCGTGGTGGTGTCGATGGTGTCAGTGACGGTGGTCACGGCTGGAACGGTGCTCGGCACCAGATTTTCGAAGTTGCCACCGGTAGCGGTGGAAATGGTCGCTTCGACTTTGCCCGCGTCTTTGTACACGTCATCGGCCGGTGCCGGAACGGTCACGGTGCCGGTGGTTTTTCCGGCGTCGATGGTGATCACGGCGCCGTTGCTCAACGTCACGGTGACTGGCGAGCCAGCGGCGTTGGTCAGGGTCGCGGTGTAGATGATCGAACCACCCTCGGCGACCGAGTTGGTAGCGCTCAGCGACAGATTGGTAGTGTCGACGGTATCAGTAACCGTGGTCGAAACCGGCGTCTTGTCAGCGACCAGATTTTCGTAGTTACCGCCAGTCACACCGGTGATGGCGTTGGTCAGCGGGGCATGGCCGGTCAGCGCGTCGTTCGGCGCGGTGGTGGTCACGGTGCCAGTGGTTTTGCCCACTTCGATGGTGATGTTTTGACCATTAGCCAGAGTTACCACAACTGGCGAGCCAGTCACTGGCGCACCAACGGTCGCGGTGTAGGTGACGGTGCCACCTTCAGCCGCGGACTCGGTCGCGGAAAGTTTGACCGTGGTGGTGTCGATGGTGTCGGTGACCTGAGTCACGGCCGGAACGGTGCTTGGCACCAGGTTCTCGAAGTTGCCACCGGTGGCTGTCGAAATGGTTGCTTCGACTTTACCGGCGTCTTTGTACACGTCGTCCGCCGGAGCTGGAACAGTCACAGTGCCGGTGGTTTTGCCGGCCTCGATGGTGATCACGGCGCCGTTGGACAGGGTCACGGTGACTGGCGAACCAGCGGCGTTGGTCAGGGTTGCGGTGTAAACGATCGAACCGCCTTCAGCCACGGTACCGGTCGCGCTCAGCGACAGATTGGTGGTGTCGACGGTGTCGGTGACGTTAGTGCTGACCGGGGTTTTGTCAGCCACGAGGTTTTCGTAATTGCCACCGGTCACACCGGTGATCGAGTTAGTCAGCGGCGCATGACCGGTCAACGCGTCGTTCGGTGCGGTGGTGGTCACGGTGCCGGTGGTTTTACCCACTTCGATAGTGATGTTCTGACCATTGGCCAGGGTCACCACAACCGGCGAACCGGTGACCGGCGCGCCGACGGTAGCGGTGTAGGTCACGGTGCCGCCCTCGGCGACCGAGGTATCAGCGGACAGTTTGACGGTAGAAGTATCGATGGTGTCGGTGACTTCGGTCACGGCCGGCACGGTGCTCGGCACCAGGTTTTCGAAGTTGCCACCGGTAGCGGTGGAAATGGTCGCTTCGACTTTACCGGCATCTTTGTAAACGTCGTCCGCCGGAGCTGGAACAGTCACGGTGCCGGTGGTTTTGCCGGCCTCGATGGTGATCACGGCGCCGTTGCTCAGGGTCACAGTCACCGGCGAACCAGCGGCGTTGGTCAGGGTCGCGGTGTAAACAATCGAGCCACCTTCGGCCACGGTACCGGTCGCGGACAGCGACAGGTTAGTGGTGTCGACGGTGTCGGTGACATTGGTCGAAACCGGAGTTTTGTCAGCCACGAGGTTTTCGTAGTTGCCGCCGCTGACTTCGGTGATGGCGTTGGTCAGCGGCGCATGACCGGTCAACGCGTCGTTCGGCGCGGTGGTGGTCACGGTGCCGGTGGTTTTACCCACTTCGATGGTGATGTTCTGACCGTTGGCCAGGGTCACCACAACCGGCGAACCGGTCACTGGTGCGCCGACGGTTGCGGTGTAGGTCACGGTGCCGCCCTCGGCGACCGAGGTATCAGCGGACAGTTTGACGGTAGAAGTATCGATGGTGTCGGTGACTTCGGTCACTGCCGGCACGGTGCTCGGCACCAGGTTTTCGAAGTTGCCACCGGTAGCGGTGGAAATGGTCGCTTCGACTTTACCGGCATCTTTGTAAACGTCGTCCGCCGGAGCAGGAACGGTCACGGTGCCGGTGGTTTTGCCGGCCTCGATGGTGATCACAGCGCCGTTGCTCAACGTCACGGTGACTGGCGAACCAGCGGCGTTGGTCAGAGTCGCGGTGTAAACGATCGAGCCACCTTCGGCCACGGTGCCGGTCGCTGACAGCGACAGGTTAGTGGTGTCGACGGTGTCGGTAACATTGGTCGACACCGGCGTTTTATCCGCCACGAGGTTTTCGTAGTTACCGCCGCTCACGTCGGTGATGGCGTTGGTCAGCGGCGCGTGGCCGGTCAACGCATCGTTCGGCGCAGTGGTAGTCACGGTGCCAGTGGTTTTACCCACTTCGATGGTGATGTTCTGACCATTGGCCAAGGTCACCACGACCGGCGAGCCAGTCACTGGCGCGCCGACAGTCGCGGTGTAAGTGACGGTGCCACCTTCCGCAGCCGATTCGGTCGCGGTCAGTTTGACCGTAGTGGTGTCGATGGTGTCGGTAACGTTGGTGACCGCAGGAACGGTGCTCGGTACCAGATTCTCGAAGTTGCCACCGGTAGCGCTGGAAATGGTTGCTTCGACTTTACCCGCGTCTTTGTACACGTCGTCAGCTGGAGCTGGAACGGTCACGGTGCCCGACGTTTTACCGGCTTCGATGGTGATCACCGCGCCGTTGGACAGGGTCACGGTCACCGGAGTGCCGGCAGGGTTGGTCAGTGTCGCGGTGTAAACAATTGAACCACCTTCAGCCACCGAGTCGCTGGCGGTCAGGTTCAGGTTGGTGGTGTCGACAGTGTCCGACACCGAGGTGTTAGCCGGTGTCTTGTCGGCCACCAGGTTTTCATAGTTGCCGCCGGCAACCTTGTCGATGGCGACGCTCAGCGAGCTGCCGCCCGCCAATGGGCTGTTCGGCGCAACGAAATTCACGCTGCCGGTGGTCTCACCGACGGCGATGGTGATGGTCTGGCCGTTGGACAGGGTGACCACGACTGGCGAGCCGGTTACTGGTGCGGTCACGCTCGCGGTGTAAACCACGGTCTCGCCTTCGGCGACGTTGGCGGTGGCGGTCAGCGACACGGTGGAGGTGTCGATGGTGTCGTTGACGGTGGTCACCGCCGGAGTGTTGCTGGTCACCAGATTTTCGAAGTCGCCACCGGTCGCGCCCTTGATGGTCGCCTCAACGGTGCCGGCGTCCTTGTAGACGTCATCCTTCGGTGCATCGACGGTCACGGTGCCGGAAGTTTTGCCGGCCTCGATGGTGATGACCGCGCCATTGCTCAACGTCACGGTCACCGGGGTGCCGGCGGCGTTGGTCAGGGTGGCGGTGTAGGTGATCTGGCCGCCTTCGTTCACCGCCGGGGTCGCGCTCAGCGACAGGTTGGTGGTGTCGACGGTGTCGGTGACGGTGGTGCTGACCGGCGTTTTGTCCGCTACGAGGTTTTCGTAGTTGCCGCCGCTGACGTTGGTGATCGAGTTGTTTAGCGGCTCGTGACCGTTCAACGCATCGTTCGGCGCGGTGGTGGTGACGGTGCCGGTGGTTTTGCCGACTTCGATGGTGATGCTCTGGCCGTTCGCCAGGGTCACGACCACAGGTGAGCCGGTCACTGGCGCACCGACCGTGGCGGTGTAGGTAACCGTGCCGCCCTCTGCGACCGACGTATCGGCCGTCAGTTTGACGGTAGAAGTATCGATGGTGTCGGTGACCTCGGTCACGGCCGGAACGGTGCTTGGCACCAGGTTCTCGAAGTTGCCGCCCGCAGCATCCTTGATCGTGACTTCGACTTTGCCGGCGTCTTTGTAGACGTCATCGGCAGGGGCTGGAACGGTCACGGTGCCGATGGTTTTGCCGGCTTCGATGGTGATGACGGAGCCGTTGCTCAGGGTCACGGTCACCGGAGTACCGGCCGGGTTGGTCAGGGTCGCGGTGTAGACGATCGAACCGCCCTCAGCCACGGTGCCGGTCGCAGTCAGCGACAGGTTGGTGGTGTCGATGGTGTCGGTGACGGTGGTCGAAACCGGGGTTTTATCGGCGACCAGATTCTCGTAATTGCCGCCGGTTACGCCGGTGATCGAGTTGGTCAGCGGTGCATGACCGTTCAGCGCGTCGTTCGGTGCGGTGGTGGTCACGATGCCGGTGGTCTTGCCGACTTCGATGGTGATGTTCTGACCATTGGCCAGGGTCACCACGACTGGCGAACCGGTGACCGGCGCGCCAACGGTAGCGGTGTAGGTGACGGTGCCACCTTCAGCGGCCGACTCGGTCGCGGTCAGTTTGACGGTCGACGTATCGATGGTGTCAGTGACTTCAGTCACCGCCGGAACAGTGCTCGGGACGAGGTTTTCGAAGTTGCCACCGGACGCATCCTTGATGGTCACTTCAACCTTGCCCGCGTCCTTGTAGACGTCATCGGCAGGCGCTGGAACGGTTACGGTGCCAGTGGTCTTGCCCGCTTCGATGGTGATCACCGAACCGTTGGACAGGGTCACGGTCACCGGGGTGCCGGCCGCATTGGTCAGGGTCGCGGTGTAGGTGATCGAACCGCCCTCGGCGACCGAGTTGGTGGCGCTCAGGGACAGATTGGTCGTGTCGACGGTGTCGGTGACGGTGGTGCTGACCGGGGTTTTGTCGGCCACGAGGTTTTCGTAGTTGCCGCCGGTTACGCCGGTGATCGAGTTGGTCAGCGGTTCGTGACCGGTCAGCGCGTCGTTTGGCGCGGTGGTGGTTACGGTGCCGGTGGTCTTGCCGACTTCGATGGTGATGTTCTGACCATTGGCCAGGGTCACCACGACTGGCGAACCGGTCACTGGTGCACCAACGGTAGCGGTGTAGGTGACCGTGCCGCCTTCAGCAGCGGACTCGGTCGCGGTCAGTTTGACCGAGGTGGTATCGATAGTGTCGGTGACTTCGGTTACGGCTGGAACGGTGCTCGGCACCAGATTCTCGAAATTGCCGCCCGCAGCATCCTTGATTGTGACTTCGACTTTGCCGGCGTCTTTGTAGACGTCATCGGCAGGCGCTGGAACGGTTACGGTGCCAGTGGTCTTGCCCGCTTCGATGGTGATCACCGAACCGTTGGACAGGGTCACGGTCACCGGGGTGCCGGCCGCATTGGTCAGGGTCGCGGTGTAGGTGATCGAACCGCCCTCGGCGACCGAGTTGGTGGCGCTCAGGGACAGATTGGTCGTGTCGACGGTGTCGGTGACGGTGGTGCTGACCGGCGTCTTGTCGGCGACGAGGTTTTCGTAGTTGCCGCCGGTTACGCCGGTGATCGAGTTGGTCAGCGGTTCGTGACCGGTCAGCGCGTCGTTCGGCGCGGTGGTGGTCACGGTGCCAGTGGTTTTACCCACTTCGATGGTGATGTTCTGACCATTGGCCAGGGTCACCACGACTGGCGAACCGGTCACTGGTGCACCAACGGTAGCGGTGTAGGTGACCGTGCCGCCTTCAGCAGCGGACTCGGTCGCGGTCAGTTTGACCGAGGTGGTATCGATAGTGTCGGTGACTTCGGTTACGGCTGGAACAGTGCTCGGCACCAGATTCTCGAAATTGCCGCCCGCAGCATCCTTGATCGTGACTTCGACTTTGCCGGCGTCTTTGTAGACGTCATCGGCAGGGGCTGGAACGGTTACGGTGCCGATGGTTTTGCCGGCTTCGATGGTGATGACGGAGCCGTTGCTCAGGGTCACGGTTACCGGAGTGCCCGCCGGATTGGTCAGGGTTGCGGTATAAACGATCGAACCGCCTTCAGCGACGGAACCTGTTGCGCTCAACGTCAGGTTAGTGGTGTCGATGGTGTCGGTGACGGTGGTCGAAACCGGGGTCTTGTCGGCGACGAGGTTTTCGTAGTTGCCGCCGCTGACGTCGGTGATCGCGTTGGTCAGCGGCTCGTGACCATTCAACGCATCGTTCGGCGCGGTGGTGGTCACGGTGCCGGTGGTTTTGCCGACTTCGATGGTGATGCTCTGACCGTTCGCCAGAGTCACGACCACTGGCGAGCCGGTGACAGGCGCGCCGACGGTGGCGGTGTAAGTGACGGTGCCGCCCTCGGCCACAGAGGTATCGGCCGTGAGTTTCACTGTCGAGGTGTCGATGGTGTCGGTGACTTCGGTGACGGCTGGAACCGTGCTCGGCACCAGGTTCTCGAAATTGCCGCCTGCGGCGTCTTTGATCGTAACTTCAACCTTGCCAGCGTCTTTGTAAACGTCATCGGCTGGGGCGGGAACAGTCACGGTGCCGGTAGTTTTACCGGCTTCGATAGTGATCACCGAACCGTTCGACAGGGTCACGGTCACCGGAGTACCGGCCGGATTGCTCAGGGTCGCGGTGTAGACGATCGAACCGCCTTCGGCCACGGTGCCGGTCGCGCTCAACGTCAGGTTGGTGGTGTCGACGGTGTCGGTGACGGTGGTGCTGACCGGTGTTTTGTCCGCAACCAGATTTTCGTAATTGCCGCCGCTTACATCCGTGATCGCGTTGGTCAGTGGTTCATGACCGTTCAACGCATCGTTCGGCGCGGTGGTGGTGACGGTGCCGGTGGTTTTGCCGACTTCGATGGTGATGGTCTGGCCGTTCGCCAGAGTCACGGTCACTGGCGAACCGGTGACAGGCGCGCCCACTGTGGCGGTATAAGTGACGGTCCCGCCCTCGGCCACCGAGGTATCGGCGGTCAATTTGACGGTCGAAGTGTCGATGGTGTCAGTGACTTCGGTGACAGCCGGAACAGTGCTCGGAACGAGGTTTTCGAAGTTACCGCCGGTGGTACCGGTGATGCTGACTTCGACTTTGCCGGCGTCTTTATAGACGTCATCGGCAGGCGCCGGAACAGTCACGGTGCCAGTGGTTTTGCCGGCTTCGATGGTGATGACGGAGCCGTTGCTCAACGTCACGGTTACCGGAGTGCCAGCCGGATTGGTCAGGGTCGCGGTGTAGACGATCGAACCGCCTTCAGTGACGGAGCCAGTGGCGCTCAACGTCAGGTTGGTGGTGTCGACGGTGTCAGTGACGGTGGTGCTGACCGGGGTTTTGTCCGCTACGAGGTTTTCGTAGTTGCCACCGGTCACGCCGGTGATCGAGTTGCTCAGCGGTGCCTGGCCGTTCAGCACGTCGTTCGGTGCGGTGGTGGTGACGGTGCCGGTGGTCTTGCCCACTTCGATGGTGATGGTCTGACCATTGGCCAGGGTCACCAGCACCGGCGAACCGGTCACGGGCGCACCGACGGTGGCGGTATAAGTGACGGTGCCGCCCTCGGCGACCGAGGTATCGGCGGTCAGTTTGACGGTCGACGTATCGATGGTGTCGGTGACTTCGGTCACGGCTGGAACGGTGCTCGGCACCAGGTTCTCGAAATTGCCGCCGGTTGTACCGGTAATGCTGACTTCGACTTTGCCGGCATCTTTGTAGACGTCATCGGCAGGCGCTGGGACCGTCACGGTACCGGTCGTTTTGCCGGCTTCGATGGTGATCACGGCGCCGTTGCTCAGAGTCACGGTGACCGGGGAGCCGGCAGCATTGGTCAACGTCGCGGTGTAAACGATCGAACCGCCCTCAGCCACGGTACCGGTCGCGCTCAGCGACAGGTTGGTGGTGTCGACGGTATCGGTAACGGTGGTCGAAACCGGAGTTTTGTCGGCGACGAGGTTCTCGTAGTTACCGCCACTGACATTGGTGATGGCGTTGGTCAACGGTGGGTTGCCGGTCAGCGCATCGTTCGGCGCGGTGGTGGTCACGGTGCCGGTGGTCTTGCCGACCTCAATGGTGATGGTCTGGCCGTTCGCCAAGGTCACAACAACCGGCGAACCGGTGACCGGAGCGCCGACGGTGGCGGTGTAGGTGACGGTGCCGCCCTCAGCGACCGAGGTATCGGCAGTCAGTTTGACGGTCGAGGTATCGATGGTGTCGGTGACTTCGGTGACAGCCGGAACAGTGCTCGGAACGAGGTTCTCGAAGTTACCGCCGGTTGTACCGGTAATGCTGACTTCGACTTTGCCGGCATCTTTGTAGACGTCGTCCGCAGGCGCCGGAACGGTCACAGTGCCGGTGGTTTTGCCAGCCTCGATGGTGATGACGGAGCCGTTGCTCAACGTCACGGTCACCGGGGTGCCGGCCGGGTTGGTCAGGGTCGCGGTGTAAACGATCGAGCCGCCTTCAGCCACGCTACCGGTAGCGCTCAGCGACAGATTGGTGGTGTCGATGGAATCGGTAACGGTTGTGGTCGCTGGCGTCGTGCTCGGCACCAGGTTTTCGAAGTTGCCGCCGGTAGCACCGGTGATGGTGGTGCTGATGGTGCCGCCGTTGTTGTAGACGTCGTTCGGCGGTGTCGGCACGTTGACGGTGCCCGTGGTCTTGCCGGCTTCGATGGTGATGGTCGAACCGTTGGACAGCGTCACGGTAACCGGTGTCTGCGCCGGGTTGGTCAGGGTCGCGGTGTAGGTGATCTGGCCGCCTTCAACCACGCTGCCGGTGGCGGTCAGGGTCAGGTTGGTGGTGTCGATCGAGTCGGTGATGGTGGTCACCGCCGGCGTCGGATTCGGCACCAGGTTTTCGAAGTTGCCGCCGGTAGCACCGGTGATGGTGGTGGTGACGGTGCTGCCATTGTTATAGACGTCGTTCGGCGGTGTCGGCACGTTGACGGTGCCCGTGGTCTTGCCGGCTTCGATGGTGATGGTCGAACCGTTGGACAGCGTCACGGTAACCGGCGTCTGCGCTGGATTGGTCAGGGTCGCGGTGTAGGTGATCTGGCCACCTTCGGTGACGCTGTTGCCCGCCGTCAGAGTAACGGTGGTGGTGTCGATGGTGTCGGTGACCTGGGTCACGGCCGGAGTAGTCGGCACGGTGACGGTAATGCCGTTGCCACCGGTGGTGCCGGTGACGGTCACGTTGATCTGGGTCGGGTCGTTGTAGACGGTGTCGTTCGGTGCCAGCGGCACGTTGACGGTACCGGTGGTGGAACCGGCCGGAATCACGATCACCGAGCCGTTGGACAGGGTGATGGTCAGGTCGGTCAGCGGCGCCTGGGTCAGGGTCGCGGTGTACACCAGCACGCCGCCGGCTTCGGTGATGGTCGGCGTGGCGCTGAGGCTCAGAGTCGACTCACGCAGAGCGTTGGCGGTGCTGTCGGTGGTCTGCCCACCGGTGATGTTCTGCGCGGCTTGCGCGCCGGAGTTGATGCCCGCAGTCGGGAATCCGATGGTCGGGTCGACGCGGCCAGCGGTGGCGTCGAGCATCACGAAGCTATGGCCACCACCGGCAGCACCACCTGTCCCCGCAGCGCTCGGGCCGGCAGCGGTGGCTTCCAGATCGGTGGTCGGGTCGGCGCCGGCAGCGATAGCCTGCTGCAGTTCTGCTACAGACGGCGCGGCCTGCGCGGTGGCTTCGGCCAGATCAGTGCTGGAGTCGGGCGCGTTGGCGCTCCACTGAGTCTCGCGGCCCAGGTCCAGAGTGCGGCCATCGGCCAGTTCCAGCGACACCGCGCCGGAGAGGCCGGTATCGATCTGGTCGCCGACGAACAGGCGGTCGCCTTCAACGAGTACGCGACGGACGCCCTCCGGGGACACCGCGAATACCTGACCGACAATGCTTTTGACGATGGCAACAACACTGCTCATTGAAGACTCTCCGGGGTGTCACGTTCAGTTGACTTCCATAGACCTGATGGCTTCGGCGCCGAATCAGTCTGGACGTACTTTTAAAATTTGCTAATCAAGTTTGACGCTGTTCTGTGTCAAAAATTTGGCTAGATTCTTTCGCTATTAACTTTATGCCAAACTATTGACCTTCTGGGTGCCATCCTAAACAATCGCCCCACTAATGTCACATTGATATTTCCGCGGCGACCTGTCCCTCAGCGTGTGATCCAGTTCCTATTTTGAACTTTCCGACATACGGTCATTCCGGTTGCCAATTATTCGACGCAGCAGCACGTTTTGCTGTGATTCAAGACAAGAAGTCCTGGGAAATCTTTACCATGCGTTTGCACTTGTTCAAGGCTCTACCGTTCGCTCTCGCCGCCTCTTTCGTCCAGGCACAATCCTTACCGGAAGCCATGCAACAGGCATTGGATGTCCACCCGGAAATCCAGGCAGGGGTCAACAGTCGTTTGGCCGCGGATTATCAATTAAAGGCAGCCAAAGGTGGATACCTGCCCAAAGTTGATCTGCTGGGCGGGTATGGCCGTGAGGGCACCGACAGCGTGACCACGCGGGCCAACGGTGGTGGCAATCACTGGGAAACCCTGAACCGCGGCGAGTCAAGTTTACGTCTCTCGCAAATGGTTTTTGACGGTTTTGCAACGTCCAGCGAAGTCGGGCGTCAACAAGCCACCGTCAACTCCCGCGCCTACTCCCTGCTGGGCACTTCCGAGCGCACCGCGCTGACCGTCGCCCAGGTGTACCTGGACGTGCTGACCCGCCGCGAATTCGTGCGTCTGGCCGAGGAAAACCTCAAGAGCCACCAGCGTATCTACGACCAGATCCAGTTGCGTACCCAGCGCGGCGTTGGCAGCGGCGCCGACCTTGATCAAGCCGAAGCGCGGATGGCCCAGGCGCGCAACAACCTGATCACCGAACAGACCAACCTCGCCGACTCCGAGACCAACTTCCTCAGCGCTGTCGGCCAGATGCCTGACCAGCTGGAGCGTCCGGCGCCGTTCATGGCGATGATGCCGGTCAACCTCAATGAAGCACGCCAGCAAATGCTGGAAAACAGCCCGATCCTGCGTTCGGCCGAGTCCGATATCGCCGCTGCCGAGAAGCAGTACGAAACCGCCAAGTCGACCTTCTACCCTCGTTTCGACGCCGAGCTGGGTCGCACTGCCGACAACGATCTCGACGGTCAGAACGGCCACAACAACGAGTGGCAGGCCATGCTGCGCATGCGCTTCAACCTGTACTCCGGTGGCAGCAACAAGGCCGATCTGGAATCCAAGTCGTACCTGTCGAACCAGGCGCTGGACATCCGCAACAACGCCCTGCGTCAGTTGAACGAAGAACTGGGCCTGGCCTGGAACGCCCTGAACAACGCCAATGCGCAGGTGCCGATTGCTCAGCAGTACGTTGATCACAGCACCGCCGTGCGCACTGCCTACCAGCGTCAGTTCAGCCTCGGTGAGCGGACCCTGCTCGATTTGCTCGACAGCGAAAACGAGTTGTTCACCGCTTCGCGGCGTCTGGCTGAAATCAAAAACATTCAGTTATTTACTCAATACCGAATCAAGGCGACCATGGGCGAATTGCTCAAAAGCCAGGGAGTGGTCGCACCATTGGCATCCGTTGTGCAGAACGACGTGAAGCCCAAGGTTCAGCTGCCCGGGATGAACTGAGTTATCCCTTTTCAACTGTTAAAGAGTGTCGAGCGTGGAATCAGAAGTCAGTCGAGTTCATCTCAGTCATGATCCACGCGCGTTGCACGACGATCCGTTGCTGGATGGTCTGCTCGCCCTTTGCATGCTGCACCAGAAGCCCGCCAGCGCGGCGATGCTGACCACCGGCCTGCCGCTGCCCAAACAACGCCTGAGTGTCGAGTTGCTGCCGCGTGCGGCGGCTCGCGCCGGGCTGCAAGGCCGGGTGCTGCAACGCAAGCTGGAAGAGATTCCGGCGATTGCCATGCCGGCGTTGTTGCTGCTCAAGGATGGCCGCAGCGCCGTCCTGGTCGGCTGGCAAGGTGAAAACGAAGCACGGGTGCTGCTCAGCGAAAGTGATGGCGGCGAATCGGTGGTCAGCCACGAACTGCTGGCCGACGACTACACCGGCAAAGTGTTTTTCGCCCAGCCGCAGCACAAATTCGACGTCAACCACGGCACGCTGATCCCGCGTGCGCGCTCGTGGTTTCGCGACACCCTCAAGCGTTCGCGCTGGTTGTATGCGGATGCGATCGCCGCGAGTTTCCTGATCAACATCATCGCCATGGCCGCGCCGCTGTTCGTGATGAACGTCTACGACCGCGTGGTGCCGAACCAGGCCGAAGCGACCCTCTGGGTGCTGGCGCTGGGCATCACCGGTGCCTACATTTTCGACCTGATCCTCAAAAGCCTGCGCAGCCTGTGCCTGGATCTGGCCGGCAAGAAAACCGACCTGATCATCTCCGCGACGCTGTTCGAGCGTATCGTCGGCATGGCCATGAAGTACCGCCCGGCACGGGTCGGCAGCTTCGCCCAGAACATCCATGAATTTCAGAGCCTGCGCGACTTCCTCGCCTCGCTGACGCTGACCAGTCTGATCGATCTGCCGTTCACCATTCTGATCTTCATCGTCATCGCCATTCTCGGCGGCCATCTGGTGTGGATTCCGGTGCTGGCGTTCCCGATTGCCCTGTTGATCGGCTACGCGTTGCAGAAGCCGCTGGTCGCGACCATGGAACGCACCATGGCCCTCGGCGCCGAGCGTCAGTCGAGTCTGATCGAAACCCTCGCCGGCCTCGATGCGGTCAAGGTCAACAACGCCGAAAGCGAACGTCAGTACCAGTGGGAACAGACCATTGGCACCCTCAGCCGTCTCGAGCTGCGAGTGAAAATGCTCTCTGGTCTGGCGATGAACATCACCCTGCTGATCCAGCAACTGGCCGGGGTGATCATGATCGTCTTCGGCGTGTACCAGATCATTGCCGGCAACCTGAGCATGGGCGGTCTGATTGCCTGCTACATGCTCAGTGGCCGCGCGCTGAGCCCGCTGGCGTCGCTGTCCGGTCTGTTGACCCGCTACCAGCAGGCGCGGGTGACCATGACTTCCGTCGACCAGATGATGGAGCTGCCGCAGGAGCGCAATTTCGAAGAACGTCCGCTGAGCCGCAAGGTGCTGCAAGGCGCGATCGAGTGCCGTCAGTTGAACTTCACCTATCCGGAACAACAGAACCCGGCGTTGAAGAACATCAACCTGGTGATTCGTCCCGGCGAGAAGATCGGCATCATCGGCCGCAGCGGTTCGGGCAAGAGTTCGCTGGCGAAACTGCTGGTGGGCCTGTATCAGCCGGACGACGGCGCGTTGCTGGTGGACGGCGTGGACATCCGCCAGATCGACGTCAGCGAGCTGCGCTACAACATCGGCTACGTGCCGCAGGACATCCAACTGCTGGCCGGCACCCTGCGTGACAACCTGGTCTCCGGCGCGCGCTATGTAGAGGACGAACTGGTGCTGCAAGCCGCTGAACTGGCCGGCGTCCACGAATTCGCCCGCCTGCATCCGCAAGGCTACGAGCTGCAAGTCGGCGAGCGCGGGCAGAACCTGTCCGGCGGCCAACGGCAGAACGTCGCACTGGCCCGGGCGCTGCTGCTCAACCCGCCGATCCTGCTGCTCGACGAACCGACCAGCGCCATGGACAACACCGGCGAAGAACGCCTCAAGCAACGTCTGGCTGCCGTGGTTGAAAACAAGACCGTGGTACTGGTGACGCACCGGGCCTCGCTGCTGTCGCTGGTCGACCGCCTGCTGGTGGTCGACCGTGGACAGATTCTCGCCGATGGCCCGAAAGCCGCCGTGATGGAAGCGTTGAAGAAGGGGCAGATCAGTGTTGCTTAAGTCGGGTGTCAAAGAGTCGATCCGTCGCTACTTCAAGGGTTCTGCCTCGCTGCAGGGCCAGCCGCTGCCCGAGGTCAACAAGGCGCTGATCGAGGACGCCCCGCGCGTCGTGCGCCTGACTATCTGGGCAATCATCGGCTTCTTCCTGTTCCTGCTGCTGTGGGCCAACTTCGCCGTGATCGACGAAGTGACCAAGGGCGACGGCAAAGCGATTCCATCGTCGAAGATCCAGAAAATCCAGAACCTTGAGGGCGGGATTGTCTCGGAAATGTTCGTCAAGGAAGGTCAGATCGTCGAGGCCGGCGCTCCGCTGATTCGCCTCGACGACACGCGATTTGCTTCCAACGTCGGCGAAACCGAAGCCGATCGCCTGTCGATGCTGCTGCGCGTCGAACGCCTGAGCGCCGAGGTCGATGACCGTCCGCTGAATTTCCCGGACGACGTGCTCAAAGCCGTGCCGGGTCAGGCGAAAAGCGAAGAATCGTTGTACATCAGCCGTCGCCAGCAATTGCACGACGAGATTGGCGGTTTACAGGAACAGCTGATTCAGCGTCAGCAAGAGCTGCGCGAATTCACCTCCAAGCAGGCGCAATATCGCCAGCAACTGGGCCTGCAACGCCAGGAAATCAACATGTCCGAGCCGCTGGTGGCGCAGGGCGCGGTGTCGCCGGTAGAAGTGCTGCGACTCAAGCGTGCCGAAGTCGAGACCCGCGGTCAGCTCGATGCCACCACGCTGGCGATTCCGCGCGCCGAATCGGCCATCAAGGAAGTACAACGCAAGATTGACGAGACGCGCGGCAAATTCCGCAGCGATGCGCTGACCCAGCTCAACGAAGCCCGCACCGACCTGAACAAGGCCCAGGCCACCGGCAAAGCCCTGGAAGACCGGGTCAGCCGGACGCTGGTCACCTCGCCGGTACGCGGGATCGTCAACAAGTTGCTGGTCAACACCATCGGCGGCGTGATCCAGCCGGGCAGCGACATGGTGGAAATCGTGCCGCTGGATGACACCTTGCTGGTCGAAGCCAAGATCCGTCCGCAGGACATTGCTTTCCTGCATCCGGGCCAGGAAGCGATCGTCAAATTCACCGCGTACGACTACACCATTTATGGCGGGCTGAAAGCCAAACTGGAGCAGATCGGTGCCGACACCATCACCGACGAAGACAAGAAAACCACCTACTACATCATCAAGGTCCGCACCGAGCGCAGCCACTTGGGTACTGATGAAAAACCGCTGCTGATCATTCCGGGGATGGTGGCGTCGGTGGATATCATCACCGGCAAGAAGTCGGTGCTGAGTTATTTGCTCAAGCCGATCATTCGGGCGCGGGCTGAGGCGTTGCACGAGCGGTAGGTCTTCAGCGCGGCACATGGCCCCTTCGCGAGCAAGCCCGCTCCCACATTTGATCTTCAGTGGACACAAGTTCTGTGTTCGACCGAGATCCACTGTGGGAGCGGGCTTGCTCGCGAAGGGGCCAGCAAAATCACCATGCCCTGTCAGTAAGGGACACAAATCGTCATTCACCATCCAGTCCATTCCTCACCATCCGCCATATCGTTATTCATTAACGGTATTTAATTTCCCGTTCTTATAGCTTTAAAGTCAGCCACCTGCGTACCTGCCGACCAATCGGCGCGCCGCACGACCTGAACCAACACGCAATCCAGCGTGAGTTTCTGATCGACGTGCGCGCCTGTGAGCGCGCCGTGCGTGGGAGATTGAAAGATGTCCGCAGCTACTGCCACCCCAAGCGCCGCGACTGCCGCGCCGCAAAGCTTTGAAATTCGCCCGTTCAGCGGTGCCGTCGGTGCCGAGATCATCGGCCTGGACCTGACCCGGCCGGTCAACGATCAGGACTTCGCCCGCATTCATCGTGCGCATTTGGATCACCACGTTGTGGTGTTCCGCGACCAGCGCATCACCCCGCAACAGCAGATCGATTTCAGCCGCCGCTTCGGCGTGTTGCAGATTCACGTACTCAAGCAGTTCCTGTTGGCCAATCATCCGGAAATACTCATCGTTTCCAACATCGTCGAGAACGGCCAGAACATCGGCCTGGGCGATGCCGGCAAGTTCTGGCACTCCGACCTGTCCTATAAAGAACTGCCGAGCCTCGGCTCGATGCTGCACGCGCAGGAGCTGCCCTCCGAGGGCGGCGACACGCTGTTCGCCGACATGCACAAAGCCTGGGACAACCTGCCGCAAGCGCTGCGCAAAGCCGTGGAAGGGCGCTCGGCTGCGCACTCCTATACGGCGCGCTACAGCGAGACCAAATTCGAAGGCAACTGGCGCCCGACCCTGACCCCGGAGCAACTGGCGCAGGTCGCCGAAGTGGTGCACCCGATCGTTCGCACCCATCCGGAAAACGGCCGCAAGGCGTTGTTCGTCAGCGAAGGCTTCACCACCCGTATCGTCGGTCTGCCGGAGGACGAGAGCCAACAACTGCTGGCCGAGCTCTACGCCCACAGCGTGCTGCCGCAAAACATCTACCGCCATCAGTGGCAGCCCCACGACATGGTGTTCTGGGACAACCGTTCGCTGATCCACCTCGCCGCCGGCTGCCCCGCGCACCTGCGCCGCAAGCTGTATCGCACGACCATTCAGGGCGACGCGCCTTTCTGATTTGCCGGAGATTCGATCATGTCCAAACGTCTTCCATTTGCACCGCTGGCGGCGGCCATTGGCCTCGGTTTCAGCCTGATCGCCGGCAGCCTGGTGGCGCCGACCGTGGCCCACGCCGAAGGTGAAATCCGCATCGCCGAACAGTTCGGGATTGTCTATTTATTGCTCAACGTGGTGCGCGATCAGGGCCTGATCGAGAAGTACGGCAAGCAGGAAGGCCTCGACATCAAGGTCGACTGGACGCAGCTCTCGGGCGGCGCGGCGGTCAACGATGCGCTGCTGTCCGGCTCTATCGACATTGCCGGTGCCGGCGTCGGCCCGCTGCTGACCATCTGGGATCGCACCCACGGCAAGCAGAACGTCAAGGCTGTAGCCTCGCTCGGCAACTTTCCGTACTACCTGGTCAGCAACAATCCCAAGGTCAAAACCATTGCCGATTTCACCGAGAAGGACCGCATTGCGGTGCCGGCGGTGGGCGTTTCGGTGCAGTCGCGTTTCCTGCAATACGCCGCGGCCAAGCAGTGGGGCGACAAGGAATTCAATCGCCTCGACAAATACACCATCGCCGTTCCGCATCCGGACGCGACCGCTGCGTTGATCGCCGGCGGCACCGAACTGACCGGGCATTTCTCCAACCCGCCGTTCCAGGATCAGGCGCTGCAGAACCCGAATGTGCACGTGGTGCTCAACTCCTACGACATCCTCGGCCCGAACTCGCCGACGGTGCTGTTCGCCACCGAGAAATTCCGCAACGACAATCCGAAAACCTACAAAGCCTTCGTCGAGGCGCTGACCGAAGCCGCACAATTTGCGCAGAACGATAAGGGCGCGGCGGCGGACACGTACATCCGCGTGACCAAGGCCAAGATCGACCGCGCCGAGTTGCTGAAAATCATCGACAACCCGCAGTTCGAATTCAGCGTCACGCCGAAAAACACCTATCCGCTGGCCGAATTCCTCTACCGCGTCGGGGCGATCAAGAACAAACCGGAATCGTGGAAGGACTACTTCTTCCAGGACGCCAAACCGCTGCAAGGGAGCTGATCGAGATGAACGCCCCCTTGCAAGGCCACGCGGCCAGCAACCCGATCGCCAGCAGCCAGGCGCTGCTGGCGGTTGACCAAGTCAGCCTTGAATACCGCACCCCGCAACGGGTGGTACGGGCCACGCATCAAGTCAGTTTCGAGGTCGATCCGGCGGACCGCTTCGTCCTGCTCGGCCCGTCCGGCTGCGGCAAATCCACCTTGCTCAAAGCGGTCGCCGGATTCATTGCGCCGTGCGAAGGCGAGATCCGCCTGCAAGGCCAGCGCGTCGATGCGCCGGGGCCGGACCGGATCGTGGTGTTTCAGGAATTCGATCAACTGCCGCCGTGGAAAACCGTGAAACAGAACGTGATGTTTCCGCTGCTGGCCTCGCGCACACTGAAGAAAAAGGAGGCCGAAGAACGCGCGCTGCACTATCTGGAAAAAGTCGGACTGGCAGCGTTTGCCGATGCCTATCCGCACACCCTGTCCGGCGGCATGAAGGCGCGGGTGGCGATCGCCCGGGCGCTGGCGATGCAGCCGAAAATCCTCTTGATGGACGAGCCGTTCGCCGCGCTGGACGCGTTGACCCGGCGCAAGATGCAGGAAGAATTGCTGCTGCTCTGGGAGGAGGTGCGCTTCACTTTGCTGTTCGTCACCCACTCGATCGAAGAGGCGCTGGTGGTCGGCAATCGCATCCTGCTGCTGTCGCCACATCCGGGGCGGGTGCGCGCTGAAGTGCACAGCCATCAATACGATCTGCAAAGCCTCGGCGGCGTGGCGTTTCAGGAGTCGGCACGGCGCATTCACCGTTTGCTGTTCGATGAAGGCCAGTCGCCGGAAACAGAGCGCGAGCACGATTTCAACGACATTCGTATCGCTTATTGAGCGTTCTGGAGGATTGCCCGATGAGCCAACCATCGTCTGTACGACAAGAGTTTGAAACCGTCCTTGAACCACTGACCAGCGTGCCGCTTGAGCGCGAACTGCCGCTGGGCCAACGCCTGTGGCAACAGGGCTGGTTGCGTAAGAGTGTGATCCTGATTCTGCTGGCGATTCTCTGGGAAGTGATCGCCCGGGTGCAGAACAACGACCTGCTGCTGCCGAGCTTTCTGCAGACCAGTCATGCGCTGTACGACGGCCTGCTCAGTGGTGAGTTGCTGGGCAAGGTGTGGATATCGCTGGTGGTGCTGATCAAGGGTTACCTGATCGGCATCGTGCTGGCGTTTGCCCTGACCACGCTGGCGGTGTCGACGCAGTTTGGTCGCGACCTGCTGAGCACCCTGACCTCGATGTTCAACCCGCTGCCGGCGATTGCCTTGCTGCCGCTGGCTTTGCTCTGGTTCGGGCTGGGGCAGAACAGCCTGATTTTCGTGCTGGTGCATTCGGTGTTGTGGGCGCTGGCGCTGAACACTTACGCCGGCTTTCTCGGCGTCTCGGAAACCCTGCGCATGGCCGGGCGCAATTACGGGCTGAAGGGCATGCGTTTTGTGTTGTTCATCCTGATTCCGGCAGCGCTGCCGTCGATCCTCGCCGGGCTGAAAATCGGCTGGGCGTTTGCCTGGCGCACGCTGATCGCCGCCGAACTGGTGTTCGGCGCCACCAGCGGCAAGGGCGGGTTGGGCTGGTACATCTTCCAGAACCGCAACGAGCTGTACACCGACAAGGTGTTCGCCGGGTTGGCGGTGGTGATCCTGATCGGGTTGCTGGTGGAGAATCTGGTGTTCGATACGCTGGAGCGGGTGACGGTGAAGCGCTGGGGCATGCAGCGGTAATTTGTGTTGTTCCCGCTGGCCCCTTCGCGAGCAAGCCCGCTCCCACATTTTGGAATGCGTTTCCCCTGTGGGAGCGGGCTTGCTCGCGAAGGCGTCGGTGCATGCGCCACCGGTTTCAAGGATGTTTGCTAGCATTGCACCCAGATCAATCCAGATCAGCCACGAGTGCTCTGCATGCAACTCCCGGACATGAACCTTCTGGTCGCCCTCGACGCCTTGCTCGACGAGGGCAGTGTGGTTGGCGCCGCGCGGCGGATGAACCTCAGTCCCGCTGCCATGAGCCGCACCCTGACGCGAATCCGCGAGGCGATCGGCGATCCGATCCTGGTGCGCGCCGGTCGCGGCCTGGTGCCAACCCCCAAGGCGCTGGAACTGCGCGAGCAAGTGCGCGATGTGGTCGAGCAGGCGGCGCTGCTGTTTCGCTCCGCCGACAGCGTGGATCTGGGCACGTTGCGCCGGCGCTTCAGCATCCGCGCCAACGACTTTTTCATCGGTGTGTATGGCGGCAAGCTGTTCGATACCCTCGACCAGCAGGCGCCGCACTGCGAGTTGCGCTTCGTCCCCGAGGGCGATGGTGACGACGAAGCGCTGCGCGAAGGACGGATTGATCTGAGTGTCAGCAACACCCGTCCGGTGTCCCCGGAGGTCAAAGTGCAGAACCTGTTTTCCACGCATTTCGTCGGTCTGGTGCGGGAAGATCATCCGTTGCTCGACGGCGAGATCACCGCCGAGCGTTATGCCGGTTACTCGCATATCAGCATGTCGCGCCGTGGCATTGCTCGCGGCCCCATCGACACCGCGCTGAATGCACTGGGCCTGGAGCGGCGGGTGGCGGTGATCGCGCCGAGTTTCCACGCGGCGATGTTTGCCTTGCCGGATTCCGACCTGATCCTGCCGGTGCCCAAGGAAGCGTTGCTCAGCGTGCGCCGATTAGGCCTGAAGCTGCGCTCGTTCAATCTGCCGATTCCGTTGCCGACGCTGATGCTGACCCAGGCCTGGCATCCGCGCTTCGACAAGGACCCGGCGCACCGCTGGCTGCGTGAAACGCTCAAGGCGTGTTGCGACGAAACCTGGCTGGCCGCACAGCCCTGACACCGAATCAATGTAGGAGGGGGCTTGCTCCCGAAGGCGTCGTGCCAGGCAATGCATAGGGTGAATGACCCACCGCTTTCGCGAGCAAGCCCGCTCCCACATTGGATATTCATTGCTGCACTGAGCGCACTTATAACCTGCCAATAAGTCAATTTTCGTCAGCAGTAAGCCTTACTAAAATGCTCCGGTATTTTTTCTCCGGAGTTTGAATCCATGACATCCCTGTCGGTCCCGGCGCCCCTCGCTGCGGCCAGTCCGGCGACGGCGGCCGCGCCACCGGTATTCGGGGCGCGGATCATCACGGGCCTGGTCGGCGTGCTGCTGGCGGTGCTGGTCTCGGGCCTCAACGAGATGGTGACCAAGGTCGCGCTGGCCGACATCCGTGGCGCGCTGCACATCGGTTACGACGAAGGCACGTGGCTGGTTGCCTGCTACACCGCGACCTCGGTTGCCGCGATGGCATTCGCCCCTTGGTGCTCGGTGACCTTTTCGCTGCGCCGTTTCACCCTCTGCATGATCAGCGTCTTTACCCTGCTCGGCGTGCTGTGCCCATTCGCCCCCAATTACGAAAGCCTGCTGCTGATGCGCACCCTGCAAGGTCTGGCCGGCGGCGCGTTGCCGCCGATGCTGATGACCGTCGCCCTGCGTTTTCTGCCGGCCAACTTCAAGCTCTATGGTTTGGCCGGTTATGCGTTGACGGCGACTTTCGGCCCGGGCCTCGGCACGCCGCTGGCCGGGCTGTGGAGCGAGTACGTCGGCTGGCAATGGACGTTCTGGCAAATCATCGTGCCGTGCCTGATCGCCATGGCGATGGTCGCTTGGGGGATTCCGCAGGATCCGCTGCGTCTGGAACGCCTCAAGACGTTCAACTGGAAAGGCCTGCTGCTGGGTTTTCCGGCGATCTGCATGTTGGTGATCGGCTTGCTGCAAGGCAATCGGCTGGACTGGTTCGAGTCGAGCCTGATCTGCGGTTTGCTCGGCGCCGGCTCGCTGTTGCTGGTGGCGTTTCTGATCAATGAGTGGTCGCAGCCGATTCCGTTCTTCAAGTTGCAGATGCTCGGCATCCGCAACCTGGCGTTCGCCCTGATGACCCTGGCCGGGGTGCTGGTGGTGTTGCAGGCAGTGGTGCTGATTCCATCGAGCTATCTGGCGCAGGTCCAGGGTTATCGCCCGGTGCAGACCGCGCCGATCATGCTGATCGCCGCGTTGCCGCAACTGATCGCGCTGCCGCTGGTGGCGGCGCTGTGCAACCTGCGCTGGGTCGATTGCCGCTGGGTGCTCGGCATCGGTTTGAGCATGTTGACCCTGTCTTGCCTGGGCGGCTCGCTGCTGACCTCGGAGTGGATCCGCGACAATTTCTACGTCCTGCAATGGCTGCAGATTTTCGGTCAGCCGATGTCGGTGCTGCCGTTGTTGATGTTGTCGACCGGCAGCATCCAGCCGCAGGACGGGCCGTTTGCCTCGGCGTGGTTCAACACGGTGAAAGGTCTGGCGGCGGTGATCGCCACCGGAGTCATTGAGGCGCTGACCACCGCGCGCCTGCATTTCCACTCGACCATGTTGATCGACAACCTCGGCAATTCACCGTTGGCCGATCGCAGCGATCCGGGCCTCGCCCATCGCCTGCACGAACAGGCCGTGGTGCTGACTTCCTCTGATCTCTATGTGTGCATGGCCGGCGTCGCGGCGGCGCTGATCCTGCTGATTTTCTGGCTGCCGACGCGGATCTTTCCGCCCCGTGCGCCGACCTGACTGCTTCACTGATACCGAAGGTTTTTATGACGACTCAAGCAAAGCAAAAACTCGCGGTGGCCGTGGCGGCCGCACTGGCTGTCGGCGTGTTGCTGTACCTGGCGGTGCCGGGACTGTTCGGCAAGCGGACCCAGCAAAACACTAACGATGCGTTCGTTTCCGCCGACTTCACCCTGGTGGTGCCGCGTGTGGCCGGATTCATCAAGGAAGTGCTGGTGGAAGACAACCAGCAGGTCAAGGCCGGGCAGTTGCTGGCGCTGATCGATGATCGCGATTTGCGCGCCGCCGCTGAAGCGGCCGATGCGCAAACCCTGGTCGCCCGCGCTCAACTGCAAAACGCCAAGGCCACGCTGGAGCGGCAGACGTCGGTGATTGCTCAGGCGCAGGCCTCGGTGGTCTCGGCCAAGGCAGAAATGGCGTTCGCCCAGCAGGAGCTCAATCGTTACAACCACCTCGCTGGCGTGGGTGCCGGCACGGTGCAGAACGCGCAACAGGCCCGCACGCGTATAGATCAGGCGAGCGCTCGGCTCGATACCGCCAGCGCGAAGCTCGCGGCTGAACGCAAGCAGGTCGAGATTCTCACGGCGCAGCGCGATGCCGCCGAAGGCAATCTGAAGCACGCGCAAGCGGCGCTGGAAATCGCCAGTTTCGAGCTGTCCTACACCCGGATCACCGCGCCGCAGGACGGCATGATCGGCGAGCGTGCTGTGCGCGTCGGCGCTTATGTCACGCCGGGCAGCAAGCTGCTGGCGGTGGTGCCGTTGAAGCAGGCGTATGTGGTCGCCAATTTTCAAGAAACCCAACTGACGGACGTGCAGCAGGGCCAGCACGTGCAGGTGCGCGTCGACAGCCTTGGTGGCGAGGCCTTGAGCGGTCGCGTCGAAAGCATCGCCCCGGCAACTGGCGTGACATTCGCCGCGGTGAAACCGGACAACGCCACGGGTAACTTCACCAAGGTCGTGCAGCGGATTCCGGTGAAGATCGTGCTTGAACCGGGTCAGCCGTTGGCCGAGCGTTTGCGTGTGGGCATGTCGGTGGAGGCGAGTATCGATACTCGCCGTTCGGCGTCAGCGGAACGTGAGGTGACTCAGCGATGAACAGTTTTGATAGAACTGACGCCTTCGCGAGCAAGCCCGCTCCCACCGGGGGAACGCATTACCCAATGTGGGAGCGGGCTTGCTCGCGAAGAGGCCAGTGGCAGCAACTCACCCTCGGTGCATTGCTCGCTATTGGCCTCAGCGCCTGCACCGTCGGCCCCGACTTCCACAAGCCCGAAGCCGCACAGATCACCGACTGGGCCAAACCCGCCAAGTCCGCCCCCAGTCAAGCCGTCAGCGAACCCCTGAACGAACGCTGGTGGGAGGTTTTCCACGACCCGCAGCTCTCGGCCCTCACCCAGCGTGCAATCAAGAGCAACCTCGACCTGCAACTGGCCAGCAGCCGTCTGCAACAGAGCCGCGCCGCGCGTCAGGTAATCACCGCTGATCGCTATCCGTCGACGGCAGCCACCGGCAGCTACGCACGCGAACGCAATAGCGGCAAAGGCTTGAGCGACCCGTCCGGGCACAACGGCGATTCCGCCTTCAACCTGTGGGACGCCGGTTTCTCCGCTTCCTGGGAACTGGATTTCTGGGGCCGTGTGCGCCGCGAAACCGAAGCCGCCGATGCCAACCTAGAAGTCGCTGAAAACGACCGGCGCGGTGTGCTTCTGGCAGTGCTCGCCGACACTGCGCAGAACTACATCCAGCTGCGTGGCGTGCAGAACACTCGCGCGGTCACCGAGCAGAACCTCGATGTTGCCCGGCACAGCCTCAAGCTCTCGCAATTGCGCCTGAACGATGGTGTGGCGACCGATCTCGACGTCGCCGAAGCCGCCGCGCAGGTCTCCGCCATCGAATCGCGCCTGCCGGCGCTTGAGCAGCGTCAGTCGCAACTGATCAACGCGATCAGCCTGCTGATGGGCGAGCCGCCGCAAGCCCTGGCCAAAGAGTTATCCACAGACGGCGCGGTGCCGCAGTCACCGCTGCAAGTCGCCATCGGCCTGCCGTCGCAGCTGGCCGAACGCCGTCCGGATATCCGTCAGGCCGAAGCGCGCCTGCACGCCGCCACCGCCAACATCGGCGTGGCCAAGGGCGACTTCTATCCGCGCATCACCCTGTCCGGCAACCTCGAATCGCAAGCGATGCAACTGAGCGACTTCGGTTCCTGGGGTTCACGTGCATTCGGCATCGGCCCGCAATTCAGCCTGCCGTTGTTCGACGGCGGACGCCTGCGCGGCATGCTGCAACTGCGCGAAGCCCAGCAACAGGAAGCGGGCATCGCCTATCAGCAGACCGTGCTGCGCGCCTGGCATGAAATCGACGATCAATTGACCGCCTACAACGCCAGCCAGCGTCGCCGCGACAGCCTCGCCGAAGCTGTACGCCAGAACCAGATCGCCCTGCGCACCGCGCAGCAGCAATACGTCGAGGGCGCGGTGGATTTCGTCAACGTCCTCACCGTGCAAAGTGCGTTGCTGGCGACGCAGGAGCAGTGGGTGGAGAGTTCGACCGGCGTTTCGCTGGCGATGGTCGGGTTGTACCGGGCGTTGGGCGGGGGTTGGGAGTCGGTCTATCCGGCGGGGGAGATGGCGCAACGCTGATGGCGTGAACTGAAAATGCCGAGGGCTGTTTGGGATTGTCCAGGGTGCCGGATGTCGTGAAACCGCACACCGCCATCGACGGCCCTCCCGTGGCTGACCTAAAGTGACGGTCAGGTTCGGAGCCTTCCGTTCGCGATATTCCGGCACAGCAAGAGGATGCAATGGCGGCACACAGAGAAACGCCGGTTGGCGACACGCAGGATCCGCGTGCGGTCCCGGGGGCATGGCTGGTTGCCTTGCGCTTGATTCGTTGGGCCAGAGAACACTGGCTGTTACCGATCATGCTGCTGGCGGCGGTGGTGCGTTTTTACGACCTGACGGCGGCAGCGATCTGGTTCGATGAGGGCTCCAGCGTCCTGCTGAGCCAGTTTTCGCTGACTGAAATCTGGGGGCGTGCAGCCCACGACGTGCACCCGCCGTTGTATTTCCTGTTGCTGCACGGCTGGATCGGGCTGTTCGGCGACGGCATCCTGTCCATTCGCCTGATGAGTGCGCTGCCGGGGATCATTACCGTCGGTCTCGGTGTGTGGCTGGTGGATCTGCTCGCCACCCGCCGCGCCGCGCTGCTGGCCGGGCTGCTGCTGGCGCTGTTGCCCACGGCCGTGCGCTACAGCCAGGAAGTGCGCATGTATTCGCTGCTCGGCATGTGGCTGATCGCGGCGACCATTGCGTTGGTCTATTGGGTTCGGCAGCCTCGGCGGCATCGCTACCTGGTGGCGTACGCGCTGCTGATGACGGCGGCGTTTTATACCCATTACTTCACCGTGCTCTGCGTGATCAGCCACTGGCTGTACCTGGCGGCAGTGCGCGTGCAGCCGGGGTATCGGCTGCGGCATATCCAGCGACCGGCGTGGTGGCTGGCGAATCTGGTCATTGCGTTGCTGTACCTGCCGTGGGTGCCCAATCTGCTGGATCTGCTGCAACACATCCCGGAACTCAAGGCCAGTAATGACATTGGCTGGGAAGATCCGGTCACCCTCAGCTCACTGCCGTCGATGGTCTGGTCGCTGCTGATTCAAGACGATGGCATGACCCTGCCGGGTTGGCTGTTTTTGCTCTTGCCATCGGCGCTGGTGGCGGTGATCGGGGTTGCCCTGCTACGTGATCGCAGCGTATTTCGCGGCAGCTTGCTGCTGCTGTTCTACAGCGTGTTGCCGATTCTGCTGGTGTTTGGCGTGTCGTTCATCTCACCGGTGTTCATCGAACGTTATGTGACGGCCTATGCGCTGGGGCTGCCGATGCTGGTCGCGCTGGCGGTCGATCGGCTGTACACAGGTTCTCGCGTGCTGGCGCTGGCGATTCTGGTGTTGTTCGTTGGGGTCGAACTGGTGGGTGTGAAGAACAACGCCACGGTCGACAGCAACGATCAGTTCAGCGTGGTGGTCGACTACGTCAACCGGCACTTCGTTGAGGGTGACCGGATCGTTACCAGCGACATGATGTGGTACCTCAGTTACATCTATTACAACCGCACCGATGCGCAGGTTCGCCTGTACACGCCACCGGCGGCGGACGGACGCTCCACGCGGCCCAATGCCTACGGGTTCGGCACGCTGGTCAGCGAGGATGTTTATCTCGACCAACTCGGCGATTTGTCCAAGGTTGGCGCTCGGGTATGGTTGATCGGCACCCTGGACGAACCCACTGACTTTGCGGCGTTGCCCGAAGGCTGGCAGCGGCAAAGCGATGTGCATGCGGGCGGCGCTTTTGCACGCTTGTACGTGATGGCGCCAAGCGCCGATAAACCGGGGGGATAATCGCTGGTGTGCGCATGCTCAGGACTTGCCTGACAGATCCGCCATCCCTTTGAGCAGCTCGATCGGCAGCGGAAAAACAATGGTCGAACTCTTGTCGCCGGCAATCGAACTCAAGGTCTGCATGTAACGCAGCTGCATGGCGCCGGGCTGACGACCAAGCATTTCGGCGGCCTGCATGAGTTTTTCCGAGGCTTGCAGTTCGCCTTCGGCGTGAATCACCTTGGCCCGGCGTTCGCGTTCGGCTTCGGCCTGTTTGGCAATCGCGCGCACCATCGACTCATTCAGATCAACGTGCTTGATCTCGACGTTGGCAACCTTGATGCCCCATGCGTCAGTCTGGGCGTCGAGCACCTGCTGGATGTCGATGTTCAACTGCTCGCGCTCGGCCAGCAACTCATCCAGTTCATGTTTGCCGAGCACCGCGCGCAGGGTGGTCTGCGCCAGTTGGCTGGTGGCCGAAAGAAAATCTTCGACCTGAATGATCGCCTTCTGCGGATCGAGCACCCGGAAGTACAGCACCGCATTGACCTTCACCGAGACGTTGTCGCGGGTGATCACATCCTGTGGTGGCACGTCGAGCACCACGGTGCGCAGGTCGACCCGGACCATTTGCTGCACCACTGGAATCAGCAGGATCAGCCCCGGACCCTTGACCTGCCAGAAGCGTCCGAGCTGGAACACCACGCCGCGCTCGTACTCACGCAGGATGCGAAAGGTCGACCCGGCGAGGGCAATGACCAGCAGCAACAGTGCAACGAAACCGATTTGCAGACCCATGATCACTCTCCGTGTCCTGCCGCGTCAGTCGCGGCGACTTTCAGCAATAAGCCCTTACGCCCGACCACACGCACCGATTGCCCGGTGTGCAGCGGTGTTGTGCTTTGCACTTGCCAATGCTCACCCTGCAATTGCACCCAGCCGTTGTGCGTGTTTTCCGCTTGCACGGTGGTCACCGCCGTCACGCTGCCGACCAGCCCGGCATCGCCGCTGACGGCGTGACGCGGACGGGTTTTCAAGGCGCGGATGATCAGCGCGATCAACAGCAAGGCGCTGATCAGGCCCAGCCCGATCATCATGGGTACCGGCAAATCGGCATTGCTCAGAATCAGCGCGCCGATGACGAACATGATGATCCCGCCCAGGCCGATTACCCCGTAGTTGGGCAGCGCGGCTTCGGCAATCAGAAAGGCAATCCCGAGGGTGATCAGCCACAGGCCGACCGGATTGACCGCCGTCAGCGGGACGTCAGCCGCGAGGGCCGAGCCGCTGAGCAGCAGCATCAGGAAAAACGTACAACATCGACTGGTCACGTGACCCTCCGGGAGAGTCATGGGTTGGTTCCTTGAGTCTAGTTGAGCCTGGCGCTGGATGAATTCTGATCAATGAGCAGATGTGTCCAGTGAGCGGATTTCCCTTCGCCAGTGGCTTGCCGAACTAGACTCAGCAGAACAGGTACAACGTTCAGCGTGACACCGAGGTGCATCATGCGTATGGCAAAAAAAGTGCAGAGCAGCCTGAGTCGGGCGCACTGCGAATATGACGTCGTGGCCCACCGACACTCGGCCAGCAGCCTGGAAACCGCGCGGGTTTCCGGGGTGCCCGCCGAGCGCGTGGCCAAATCGGTGATTCTCGACGACCACCACGGGCATTACCTGATGGCCGTGCTGCCCGCCAGCCGGCATCTGGATTTGAGCAAAGTGCGCAGCAGCGGTGAATGGCAGATCACCCGCGAGAGCAATCTGGCGCATATTTTCGATGACTGCGAACGCGGCGCGGTGCCGCCATTGGGTGATTCCTACGGCCTGGACATGGTCATCGACCCGCTGCTGACTCGGCAGAAAGACATCTACCTGGAAGCCGGCAACCACAACTACCTGCTGCACATGAGCATGCCCGAGTTTTTGAAAATGGTGCCACATGCGCAGGTGCGGGAGTTGAGTCATTAGGTTTTGTGGTGCGGCCACTGACGCCTTCGCGAGCAAGCCCGCTCCCACAGGTTGACCGCAATCCCCTGTGGGAGCGGGCTTGCTCGCGAATAATCGCCCATCCACCGCATTCTTGAAGGAGTCCTCCATGGAACAGCCCACCCACAGCCTCCCATCCCTGTTCGACCAACTCGGCCTGAGCAGCGACCCGACCAGCATCGACCAATTCATCGCCACCCATTCACCACTCAAACCCGAGTTGCACCTCGCAGACGCGTTTTTCTGGAGCGAGAGCCAGGCGGATTTTTTGCGCGGCGAGATTCTTGATGATGCGGATTGGGCGGAGGTGGTGGATCAGTTGAATGTGTTGTTGCGCAAGGGGCGGGTTTTGTAGGACTGAAGTAAAACCTTATTACAGAATGTCCGCAGGATCCCTATCGATGTTGGAGTAGCTTGCCAATTCAACAATCCGGAGCCGTCGATGCAATCATTTTTGCCAGTCAGAACAATTGATGTTGACGCGCTTGGGGACTGTATTGAGGCAGTGATCGAAAGCATCTCCAACGGGCCTGTCGAGTTTCGGAAGCACGACACAACAGTGGCTGTGCTGATTTCGCCAGAAATTTATGAAGCGATCCTGAATAAGCTGGATGATTTCGATTTGGTGTCAATCACATATTCGCGCAGGAACGAAGTAGGGGTAGCCATCGAGCTGGATGAACTATAGAAATTCTCTGCCGAGAAGATTTGTTTCAAAACTTGACTGAAATTCCCCGCCAATGCGATATTGATAGTTAGCAAACTAACAGTGTGCATTTTCCCGTGCCGAATTCCCTCGACGCTCTCCAGATGAACATCAGCAGTGCCATGGTGGTGGCCGCCAGGCATTGGCGGAAGATCTGCCAGACCACGCTGGTCAACTATGGCATCTCCGAAGCCTGCGCCGTGCCGTTGCTGATGATCGGGCGGTTGGGCGAGGGCGTGCGTCAGGTGCAGGTGGCGCAGGCGGCCGGGATGGAGAGTCCGTCGCTGGTGCGCCTGCTCGATCAGTTGTGCCACGCCGGCTATGTCTGCCGCACCGAAGATGCACAGGATCGTCGGGCCAAGTGCCTGAGCCTGACCGACACCGGCCGTGAGCTGGTGCAAGCGGTGGAAAGTGAACTGGTACGTCTGCGTCATGAAGTGCTCGAAGGCATCGACCAGAGCGATCTGGAGGCTACGCTTCGGGTACTGCGAGCTTTTGAGGCGGCCCATCCGCCTGTGGTGATCAATTCTTGAACGGTTTTTTCTCCGGCATTCCTCCGGCCCGGGACTGGTTCTACGGGGTCCGCACCTTTGCAGCGTCGATGATTGCGCTGTACATCGCCTTGCTCATGCAAATGCCGCGTCCGTATTGGGCGATGGCCACGGTGTATATCGTCTCCAGCCCGTTCCTCGGCCCGACCAGTTCCAAGGCGCTGTACCGCGCCATCGGCACCTTTCTCGGAGCGGCGGCGGCGGTGCTGTTCGTGCCGATGTTCGTGCAGAGTCCGTACGTGCTGGTGGTGGTCATCGCGCTGTGGACGGGGATCCTGTTGTTCCTGTCGCTGCACCTGCGCACGGCCAATAACTACGCATTGATGCTCGCCGGTTACACCCTGCCGCTGATTGCCTTGCCGACTGTGGATAACCCGTTGGCGGTGTGGGACGTGGCGGAAGCGCGGACCGAAGAGATTTTTCTCGGTATCGCCGTGGCGGCGGTGATCGGTGCGATGTTCTGGCCACGGCGTCTGGCGCCGGTGTTCAACGACGCGGTGGGCAAGTGGTTCGCTGACGCCACCACCTACAGCCTGAAGTTTCTCAGCCGCGACGTGCAGCCTGAGCAGATCGCCGCGCTGCGCATGGCCATGGTCGCCAATTTCAACAGCCTCGAATTGATGATCGGCCAGTTGCCGCATGAAGGCGCCCGGCCGCAAACCGTGCGCAACACCAAGGAGCTGCGCGGGCGGATGATCCACCTGTTGCCGGTGATCGACGCTCTGGAAGATTCGCTCTACGCGCTTGAACGGCGCACGCCGGAACTGGTGGAAAAGTTTGCCCCACTGCTGACCGCGACCCAGGAATGGCTCGGTCACAAAGACGCCGATCTGGACCGCTGGCAGGCGCTCAAGGATCAACTCCAGGCCCTGCAACCAAGCTGCGAGGCGCTGGACGATCGCAAGCAATTGCTGTTCTCCAACGCGATTTATCGCCTCGGCGAATTCATCGATCTGTGGCAGGACTGCCGCAGTCTGCAGGACGCGATTCTCTGCGAGCGCCAGGACAGCTGGCGTGCGGTGTACCGGCACTGGCGCCTCGGGCGGCTGACGCCGTTTCTTGACCGCGGGATGATGCTGTATTCGGTGGCCTCGACCATTCTGGCGATCATCGTCGCTTCGGTGCTGTGGATTCTGCTCGGCTGGCCGGACGGTGGCAGCGCGGTGATTCTGGCGGCGGTAGCGTGCAGTTTCTTTGCCTCGATGGACGACCCGGCGCCGCAGATCTACCGGTTCTTTTTCTGGACCGGGATGTCGGTACTGTTCGCCAGTCTCTACCTGTTTCTGATTCTGCCGAACCTGCACGATTTTCCGATGCTGGTGCTGGCGTTTGCGATTCCGTTCATCTGTGTCGGCACCCTGACGGTGCAGCCACGGTTCTATCTCGGCATGCTCCTGACACTGGTCAACACCTCGTCGTTCATCAGCATTCAGGGCGCGTACGACGCGGACTTTTTTGCCTTCGTGAATTCCAATCTGGCCGGGCCGATGGGCCTGTTGTTCGCGTTCATCTGGACGTTGGTCACCCGCCCGTTCGGTGTCGAACTGGCGGCCAAACGTCTGACCCGTTTCAGCTGGAAGGACATCGTGCGCATGACCGAGCCGGCGAACCTCGCCGAGCACCGGCAACTGGGCGTGCAGTTGCTCGACCGTTTGATGCAGCACCTGCCGCGTCTGGCCATGACCGGTCAGGACACCGGCATCGCCATGCGTGAAGTGCGCGTCGGCCTCAACCTGCTCGATCTGCTGGCCTACACCCCACGGGTGGAAGGCGCGCCGAATGCCCTGCTGCAACAAGTGGTGGCTGAGGTCGGCGAATATTTCCGCGCCTGCCTCAAGGCCGGTGAACGCTTGCCGGCACCGAGCCCGCTACTGATGACCATGGACCGTGCGCGTCGCGCCCTCAAAGGCCACGGCGACGAAGAAACCCGACTAAACCTGTTGCATGCCCTGAGCGGTTTGCGCCTGGCGCTGCTGCCCGGCGTGGAATTCGTCAGCACGAGCGATGCCGAAGAACCGCTGCCCGATGGAGCGCCCCTATGATCGGTGATCTGGATATCAGCGGGATTTTCCTGCCGACCCTGCTGGTGTTGATGGGCATCACCTATGTGTTGTTTTTGCTGGTGCATGGCGTGCTCACGCGCCTGCACTTTTACCGTCTGGTCTGGCACCGGGCATTGTTCAACGTGGCCCTCTACGCCGTGATGCTGTACGGCGTGGACTCACTCAGTCGATACCTGATGACATGAAAAAACCGTTTCTGACTATCGGTCGCGTGGTACTGACCCTGCTGATCGTGACTTTTGCCGTTGTCCTCGTCTGGCGCATGGTGATGTATTACATGTTCGCGCCGTGGACCCGTGACGGCCACATCCGCGCCGACATCATCCAGATCGCCCCGGACGTGTCCGGGCTGATCCAGCAGGTCGAGGTCAAGGACAACCAGTTGATCAAACGCGGCCAGGTGCTGTTCAGCATCGATCAGGACCGCTTCAAACTGGCCTTGCGTCAGGCGAAGGCGGCGGTTGCCGATCGCGAAGAAACCCTGGCCCAGGCGCAGCGTGAAGCCAAGCGTAACCGTGGGCTGGGCAATCTGGTGCCGGCCGAACAGCTGGAAGAAAGCCTGTCAAAAGTTGCCCGTGCGCAATCGGCGCTGGCCGAAGCGCTGGTGACGGTGGACAGCGCCCAACTCAACCTCGACCGTTCGGTGATCCGCAGCCCGGTGGACGGCTACGTCAACGACCGCGCGCCGCGTGTGCAGGAGTTCGTCACCGCCGGGCGCCCGGTACTGTCGGTGGTCGACAGCAATTCGTTCCACATCGACGGCTATTTCGAGGAAACCAAACTCGACGGCATTCATGTCGGGCAGTCGGTGGACATCCGTGTGATCGGTGACAAGGCCAAGCTGCGCGGGCATGTCGAAAGCATCGTCGCCGGTATCGAAGACCGCGACCGCACCAGCGGCAACAACCTGCTGCCCAACGTCAACCCGGCGTTCAGCTGGGTACGGCTGGCGCAGCGGATTCCGGTGCGCATCGCCTTTGACGAAGTGCCGGAAGATTTCCGCATGATCGCCGGGCGGACCGCTACCGTGTCGATCATCGACGATCAGCCACGCGACGACCACAAACAGGAGCCCGCGCAATGAACAAGGCCCTGATGATCGCCGGGTTGGGCGTGATGCTCTCGGCCTGTCAGATGGTCGGGCCGGACTATCACCTGCCCGCTGACGCGGCGGTGCAGCGCAAGGATTTTCAGGGCGAACTGGCGGTGGAGGGCAAACCGGTGGTGTCAGCGCCGGTGCCCGCCGACTGGTGGCGGCTGTATCAGGACCCGCGTCTGGACCAACTGGTGCAGCAGGCCATGGCGTCGAATACCGACTTGCGCGTGGCGGCGGCGAACCTGTCGCGGGCGCGGGCCCAGGTCGATGAGGCCGAAGCGGCGGGCGGCTGGAGTGCCGGGGTGAAGATGGGCGCGCAGCGCTTGCAGGAGTCCGGTCAGGCCTACCTGCTGACGGAAAAGGTGCCGGTGGCCAACGTCGGCGATATCGGCATCAGCGCCTCTTACCAGTTCGACCTGTGGGGCACGTTGCAGCGCGGGATCGAAGCCGCCAAGGCCAACGCCGATGCGACCCAGGCCGCCGCCGACACCGCGCGCATCACTCTGGTAGCGGACGTGGTTCGCGCCTACACCCAGGTGTGTGCCGCCAATGAAGAGCGGGAGATCGCTCAACACTCTCTCGACCTGCAGTCGCAAGGCACGACCCTGATCCAGCGCCTGCGCGATGCCGGGCGTGGCGATGAAACCCAGGTCACCCGTTCGCAAACCCAATTCAAGTCGTTGCGCGCCGACATGCCGCGCTATGAAGCGGCGCGTCAGGCCGGGCTGTTCCGCCTGTCGATGTTGCTGGCGAAACCGGTCGATCAGTTGCCTGCCGGCACCGCCACCTGCGCCGAACTGCCGAAAATCGCCCAACTGGTGCCGGTCGGCGACGGTGCGGCGCTGCTCAAGCGTCGGCCTGATGTGCGTCAGGCCGAACGTCGCCTCGCCGCCGCGACCGCCGGGATCGGCATCGCCACTGGCGAGCTGTACCCGGACATCAGCATCGGCGCGACCATCGGCACTGTCGGTATTATTTCCGACCTTGGCGATCCGTCGACCAACCGCTGGGGCTTCGGCCCGTCGTTGAGCTGGAAGGTCCCGACCAACGGCGCCCGCGCCCGTATTCGCGAGGCGGAAGCCAATACCCAGGGTGCGCTGGCGCACTTCGATGGCGTGGTGCTCAACGCCATCCGCGAAACCCAGACCGGCCTGGCGCAGTACACCGCGCTGCTGCAACGCCGCGATGCGCTGGCCGATGCGGAACAGTCGGCGAAACTCGCCGCCGACCAGACGCACCGCTTCTTCCAGGCCGGGCGCGAGTCGTTCCTCGCCGACCTGCAAGCGACCCGCACCTACACCGACGTTACTGCGCAACTGGCCGCCGCCAACACCCAGGTTGCCATGAGCCAGATCGATTTGTTCCTCGCGCTGGGCGGCGGTTGGGAAAGCGGACGAACGCAAGCCTCAAGCGCCAGCAAACCCTGAAGCCGTTGCTATGCTTTGAAGTGTTGGAAGGGTGCCCTGAGCACGGCGCCCTTCCAGCGCACATTGCTAGCGCTGGTCTAGGGGAAACCAATAATGAAAAACCCTTACGCTCTCGGCTTCTGGTGCGCCCTGGTAGCGCTGGTGCTGCTGTCGGCCACCTATTTCTACGGCATCATGCTGGCCCATCAGATCGATAAGGCCATGGTCTTCCTCGACAGCGCCACGGCGTTGATCGCGGTGATGGCAATCGTCGTCGTGGCGTGGGCCTCGGTCCAGGTGCAGCGAGTCAAGAAAAGACAGCTTGAACAAGGCAAGACCCTGGTGCTGATCTGGGACACCAAAGTCGCTCTGCGTCGGGTCGAAACCGTATTCGATCGCTACTTCTGGGGCAGTTACTGGCAACCTGGACGTACTTTCGCCGAAGTCATGGGCGAGCTCACCGGCACCCCGCTGGAAAAAAGCCTCGAAGCCTTGAAAAAACAGTGCCTTGAACTCGACAAGCAGATTGCCGATGAAGGCTGGCACTGGCTCAACAATGCCCGCGAACTGTCGGATGTCGCCACGGCCATGGCCCGGGAGCGTTATCAACTGGATTTCTGCGACCCGCGCGCCGAGGGACCGGGCGCAGCGGTGATCGATCGGGATTTCGAAGTGCTGGTGTATACGTGGACGGCGCGATTGAAGAGCTTTGATCATCAACTCGATGAGATTGAGGTCCAGTATTCCTGATTTTCTGCGAATCCGGTGGCCCTATCGCGAGCAGGCTCACTCCTACAGGGGAACGCATTTCAATTGTAGGAGTGAGCCTGCTCGCGATAGCGTCCTCAAAAACACTGCAACTCTCCCCGCCTGTCAGCTGTCCACACTCCCCATAGACACTCTTTAACCTTTAAACATTGGGCCGCCTCGCGCTGCCAGTGCTAATCTCCACCGCTAATTTCAGCGGAGTCGAGCCGCGACCCGGTCACGGGTTCAGGGAAGACGACCACACTTTCAGCCACGGACATTGATCAGGTCATTCATGAATAAATCAGCAGGCGTGCTTCTCGGGATTGTTGTAGCCATCGGTGCCATCAGCGCCGGCGGGGCCTGGTACACCGGAACCAAGATCGAAGGCGTGCTGAACAACGCCGTCACCAACGCCAATAAAGAGCTGCAGACCGCGATGGCCGGCTCCAATGGCACTGCATCGCTGGAGCTGGTGTCGCTGGAGCGTCACACCTTCACCAGCACCGCGCACTACCGCCTCAAGGGCGAGGGCGAGATGTTCGGTGACAAGCCGGTCGAGCTGCTGTTCGTCGACCATATCGAACACGGCCCGCTGCCGTTCTCGCGTCTGGTATCGCTGAAGTGGCTGCCGGTCATGGCCACCAGCAATTACGAGCTGGAAAAGAGCCCGGCCACCGAAAAATGGTTTGCCGCCACCAAAGGCGCCGCGCCGCTCAAGGGCGTGACCAACATCGGCTACGACGAATCCACTACCAGCAGCCTTGAGTTGCTGCCACTGGAAACCGCGCTGGACGAGCAATCGAGCCTGAAATTCTCCGGCCTGACCATGAACATCTCCGCCAGTGCCCAGGCGCAGAAGGTCAAGGCTGACGGCTACATGGACAATCTGAAACTGGTCACCGTGGCCCAGGATCAGGCGCCGGTGCAGGTCGAACTCAACGGTCTGACCCTGGCCAGCAACCTGACCAAGAGCAGCTACGGCTACTACACCGGGGAAAACACCCTGGAGCTGACCAGCAGCAAAACCACTTTCGGTGCCAAACAGTCGGTGCTTGGCGTGAAGAACTTCGAAATGAAGAACCTCACCGAAGAGAACGGCAGCAACGCCTCCGGCCGTGCGGATTACCAGATCGGTGAAGTGTCGCTGAACGACAAAAAGATCGGTTCGGCGCAACTGGCCATGAGCCTGAAGAACCTCGACATCCCGTCGACCCTGTCGTTGATGCAGATCTATCAGACCAAACTGCAGCCTTACGAGAAGGCTGCTGCTGATGCCGCTGCCGCTGGCCTGCCAGCTCCGGAGCTGAATCTGACCGAGGCGGAAAACGCGCAAGTCAAATCCGATCTGCAAAAACTGCTGGCCGCCGGCCCGCAACTGGCCCTGGAAAACCTGTCGCTGAAAACCGCCAACGGTGAAAGCCGCGCCAATCTGGTGATCGACCTGACCAAACCGGCCTCGATGGACATGCCGCCGGACCAACTGGTCAAACAGTTGATCGCACTGCTCGACCTCAATGTGCAGGTGTCCAAGCCGATGCTGGTCGATCTGCTCAGCGTGCAGGCGCAAGTCGATGGCCAGACCGATGCCAAAGCCATTGTCGATCAGGCCAGCGCCGGCGCCGACATGTTTGCCGGCATGGCAGTCGGTTCGCAGTTGGCGACTCTCGACGGCACCAATGTGGTGACCAAACTGCACTACGCCGCCAACCAGGTGGAGTTCAACGGCCAGAAGATGACCGTGGAACAGTTCGTCGGCTTCCTGATGAGCAAATTCGCCGGGGTTCAGATCCAGTAACACCCGCGCGTTCCAAAAGCGACGCCCGGCCTCTGCGCAATGCAGACGCCGGGCGTTTTGCTGTCTGGCATCAGGCTTTGCTCAGGTTGGGGGCAGACGCTGCGTCACGAATCTGAACAATTATTGTGTTCTGAATATTGGTCTACGCTTGCATGCAAGACTGCCTGACTAAGCTTGGCCGAGTGCTCTCGACTCGGCCGCCGTTACTAATGGGCAAGGGGGCATTGCGACCCGGCTGGCCATGTAAGGATGCTGACGAATGCCGCGTATTGATGTGCCTGTTCTACATCGTGGTTTACGCCCGTTGTTTCGTGTCGCGCTGTGCAGCCAGTTGCTCTGGCCGGCACTGGCGTTTGCCGATACGCCCTATGATCAGATGGTGCGTGATGCCCGTGCCGGGCAGACCACGCCTGCGCTGAATGTGCTGCGTCAGGTGCCACCCGGGCAATCGACCACCGGCCAGATCAGCGATCACCTGCAGATCGCCAGTTGGGCGGGCCTTGATGCCGAAGTGGTGCAGGTCTATGAGACCCAGGGTCGCGACCGTGCGCTGCCGGTGCAGGCACTGACCGCCACGGCCCGTGCCTATCGCAACCTCAAGCGTTGGGATCAGGCAATCCAGGTCTACAACAAAGCCCTGGCGCTGGAGCCGAGCAACGCTGATCTGCAACTGGGGCTGGCGCTGACCCAGGCCGACTCGGGCAAACCCGACGAAGCCGTCGCCCGCGCCAAAGCGCTGGTCGCCGCCAAACCCGATGATCCGACTCGTCGCCTGGCGCTGGGCTATGCCCTGACCCGCGCCGGCAAGCAATACGATGCCCTGTTTGAATATGATCAGGCGTTCATCCGCGCCGGCAGCAAACCGGACGTTGCCCGTGAGTATGTGGTCGCCCTGCAAAAGGCGCGTCTGCCGGAGCCGGCACTGCGTCTGGCCAACCAGCGTCCGGGCCTGATCGACCCGGTAACCCTGCGCCGCCTCGAAGGCGACCTGGCCGCCGAGCGTGTGCGCCTCGCCGAGTTCGCCACCCGCAGCGAAAAAGAGCGCTATGTCATCGCCGACCGCGCGCTGGCCGACTACGACAAGCTGCTCGCCACTTGGACCCCCGACGCCAGTTCCCACGACGACGTGGTTCGCTGGCGCATCGACCGCATGGGCGCCCTCAAGGCGCGGACGCGAACCGCTGAAGTCATCAGCGAATACCAGAAGCTGCAAGCCGAAGGCGTGAAGGTTCCGACCTACGCCTTGCGTTGGGTCGCGGCGTCGTATCTGGATCAGCGCCAGCCGGAAATCTCCACCGATCTGTACCGTCAGGTGCTGGCGGCACCTGACGCCGATCCGGGGGATCGTCTGGAAGACACCACCGCCCTGTATTACTCGCTGCTGGAAAGTGATCACCCCGAGGAGGCCCGCAAGGTTGCGGATGATCTGGCCAAGTCAGAGAAGCCACGGGTCGAACTCAAGGGTCTGCCAATCGGCAACCCCAACGACGAGTGGATGGATGCTCAGCAACTGGCCGCGCAGGCCGGGACGTACGGCGCCGACCTGCCTCACGGCGAGGAAGGCCTGCAGACCCTGGTCGACCAGGCGCCGGGCAACGTCGGCTTGCGCGTGGCCCAGGCGGATCTGTATCTGGCCCGTGACTGGCCGCGCCGCGCCGAGAGTCAGCTCAAGGAAGTCGAGAGCATGGTGCCGCGCGACATGAGCCTGGAACTCGCTCAGGCGCGCACCGCGATGACCCTGCAGGAATGGCGGCAAATGGATGCGCTGACCGACGACCTCGTCGAGCGTTTCCCTGACAATCGCCAGGTGCAGCGCGCCGAGCGTGAGCGTGAAGTGCATGACATGTCCGAACTGCGCGTCGAAGCCTACGGCGGCAAGGCCAATGGCGGCGGCAGCAGCGGCGCCGGGGCGGTCAGCGGCAGTCGTGATTTCGGTATCCAGAGCACGCTGTACAGCCCGCCGATCGATGAAGACTGGCGCGTGTTCGTGGGTGCCGGTTATGCCACTGGTGATTTTGCCGAAGGCACCGGCACCGACCGCTTCCAGCGCGTGGGTCTGGAGCGGCGTACCCGCGACATGACCCTGGAAGCCGAAGTCTCCAACCACGACTACGGCTATGGCGACAAGCAAGGCGCGCGCGTGGCGATTGCCCGTGACATCAACGACAACTGGCAGTACGGCGGCAGCTTCTCCTATCTGTCGGCCGAGACGCCGTTGCGTGCGTTGAACAGCGATATCAAGGCCAACGGCGGCAACGCGTTCATCCGCTGGCGCGCCAACGAAAGCCGCGAGTGGAAACTGTCGGTCAGCCCGTCGCACTTCAGCGACGGCAACAACCGCGTCGAGGCCCTGCTCACCGGGCGCGAGGGCGTCTACAGCGCGCCGAACATACAGGTCGATGCCGGTCTGGAGGTCGGCACCAGCCACAACTCCAATTCCGAGGATGTGCCGTACTTCAACCCGAAGTCGGACTTCAGCGTCATGCCGACGGTCAACGTCAATCACGTGCTCTACCACCGCTACGAAACCTCCTGGAGCCAGCAGTTCCAGGCCGGTGCGGGCACCTACAGCCAGCGTGATTACGGTACTGGCGGCATGGCGATGCTCGGTTATGGCCAGCGTTATGCCTGGAACGACGTGTTCGAGGTGGGCGGCTTGTTCAGTGTGATCAACCGGCCCTACGACGGCGATCGGGAAACCGATCTGCGTCTGCTCGTCGACCTCACTTTCCGCTTCTAGAAGAGTTTGAAGATGCCTTTGATTTCGCGTTTCATCCTTCTGCTGGGAGTGCTGCTGGTCAGCGCCTGTGCCCAGCAAGCCCCGGCTTTCGCGCCGCCGTCGGAACGACCGCTGGCGGCCAGCGAAAAACCGTGGCCGAAAAATCACGTGCTGGGCATTGCTTATCACGACATCGAAGACCGCGATCCCGATCAGGCGGTGGTGGCAGTACGTACCGAACGCATGATCGAACAACTGGCCTGGCTGCGCGAGAACGGCTACAAGCCGGTGACGGTCGACCAGATCATGGCCGCCCGCAAGGGGGGACCGGAGCTGCCGCCGAAGGCGATTCTGCTCAGTTTCGACGATGGTTATTCGAGCTTCTATACCCGCGTGCTGCCGGTGCTGCGCGCCTACAACTGGCACGCACTGCTCGCGCCGGTCGGCACCTGGATCGATACACCCTCCAACCAACGGGTGGATTTCGCTGGCGATATGCGTCCGCGTTCCGAGTTTCTGACCTGGGACCAGGTGCGGGAAATCTCGCAATCGGGGCTGGTGGAAATCGCCGCTCACACCGACGCGAGCCACAAGGGCATCCTCGCCAACCCCCAGGGCAACCTGCAGCCGGCGGCCGCGACCCGGCGTTATGATCCGGTGACCAAACGCTATGAATCGGAAGATGATTTCCGCGCACGGATTCGCAACGACGTGGTGACCATTTCGGAAAAAATCCGCAAGGTCACCGGCAAGAAGCCGCGCGTCTGGGTCTGGCCGTACGGGACGGCGGATGGCACTTCGCTGACGGTGATTGGCGAAGAAGGCTATGAATTGGCTCTGACGCTCGACGACGGCCTCGACGCTCTCGACAACCTGATGAGCAGCCCGCGCTTCCTCGTTGCCTCCGATCCTGACGGCGAACACTTCGCCAACAGCATCGTCGCGGTGCAGTCGGATTTCACCATGCGCGTGGTGCATGTGGATCTGGACAATGTCTACGACCCTGATCCGGCGCAGCAGGAAATCAACCTCGGCAAACTGATCCAGCGCATGGCCGACATGGGCGCCAACACCGTGTTCCTGCAAGCTTTCGCCGATCCGAAAGGCGATGGTCTGGTGCACTCGCTGTATTTCCCCAACCGTCACTTGCCGGTGCGCGCCGATATCTTCGACCGTGTAGCCTGGCAACTGCGGACACGGGCCCACGTGAAAGTGTTCGCGTGGATGCCGGTGCTGAGTTTCGGCCTCGATGCGAAGCTTCCGCGCGTAACTCGCTGGGATCCGAAGACCGGCACCACTGCGGTGGATCCGGACCAGTACCAGCGTCTGTCGCCGTTCGATCCGCAAGTGCGGCGGATCATTGGCGAAATCTACGAAGACGTGGCGCGCCTGACTTCGGTCGACGGCATCCTTTACCACGACGACGCGGTGCTCTCGGATTTCGAAGATGCCAGCCCCGAGGCCCTGAAGGCTTATGCCGCGCATGGCCTGCCGGGGTCCATTGCTGCGCTTCGCGATGATCCGGCAGCCATGCAGCGCTGGACGCGCTTCAAGAGCCAATACCTGATCGACTTCACCAATGAGCTGACCGCCAAGGTACGTGCGATCCGTGGCCCGCAAGTGCTGACCGCACGCAACATCTTCGCCGAACCGGTGCTCAATCCCGACAGCGAAGCCTGGTTCGCGCAGAACCTCGACGACTTCCTCGTGGCCTACGACTGGACGGCGCCGATGGCCATGCCGCTGATGGAAAAACAGACCCAGGCGCAATCCGGCCCGTGGCTCGAAGCGCTGGTGGCAAAGATCAAACAGCGCCCCGGCGCCCTGGACCGCACAGTTTTCGAATTGCAGGCCCGCGACTGGACGAAAAAGGATCAGGCCGACATCGACGGTGCGCAACTGGCCGACTGGATGGGCCGGCTCAAGCGTCAGGGTGCGACCAGTTTCGGTTACTACCCGGACAACTTCCTCGACAACCTGCCGGACCTGAAAACCGTAAGGCCTGCGCTCTCCAACAAATGGAACCCATGACATGCTGGATAGACTGTTAGCCCTGCTTGTTCTGGCGCTCGTCCTCGGCGTGCCGCTGGGGTTGATCTTCCTGGTCACCGGGCAGTTCCTGATGGACTTCGTGTTCTTCTACCCGTTGTTCATGTCCGGCCTGTGGATTGCCGGCGGCCTGTATTTCTGGCTGCACTGGGAGCGCCACTGGCCGTGGAAGGACGACACCCTGCCGCCGCCACTGGAAGGCGAGCCGCTGATCTCGATCCTGATTCCTTGCTACAACGAAGGTGAAAACGCCGCCGACACCATTCATGCGGCGTTGGCCCAGCATTACCCGAACATCGAAGTCATCGCGATCAACGACGGCTCCAAGGACAACACCGCCGAAGTGCTCGACCGGCTCGCTCAGGAAGACCCGCGGCTGCGGGTCCTGCATCTGGCGGAAAACCAGGGCAAGGCCGTGGCCCTGCGCATGGGCGCCATCGCTGCGCGCAGCGAATATCTGGTGTGCATCGACGGTGACGCACTGCTGGCGCCGAACACCGCGGCCTATCTGGTGGCGCCGATGCTCGACAACGCGCGCCTCGGCGCGGTGACCGGCAACCCGCGGATTCGCACGCGTTCGACGCTGGTCGGGCGAGTGCAGGTTGGCGAGTTCTCATCGATCATCGGGCTGATCAAGCGCACGCAACGGGTGTTCGGGCGGATCTTCACCGTGTCCGGCGTGATCGTCGCGTTCCGCCGTACGGCGCTGAACCGGGTCGGCTACTGGAGCCCGGACATGATCACCGAAGACATCGACATCAGCTGGAAGCTGCAACTCGATCACTGGAGCATCTTCTACGAACCGCGTGCGCTGTGCTGGATCCTCATGCCGGAGACCCTCGGCGGCCTGTGGAAGCAGCGCCTGCGCTGGGCGCAGGGTGGTGCCGAAGTGCTGTTCAAGAACATCCGCGGCATCTGGCAGTACCGCCATCGTTATCTGTGGCCACTGCTGTTCGAATACTGCCTGTCGACCGGTTGGGCGTTCACCTTCCTGCTGTCGGTGATTTTCTGGGCGATCGGCAAGTTCGTGGTCATGCCCGACGCCATCGCCGTACACCACCTGATGCCGCCGGCGTTCACCGGACTGTTGCTGGCGTTCGTCTGTCTGGTGCAGTTCGCGGTCAGTATCGTTATCGACCGGCGCTACGAACCGGGGCTGGGCCGAACCATGTTCTGGGTGGTGTGGTATCCGCTGGTGTTCTGGTTCATCAGCCTGCTGACCACGCTCGTCAGTTTTCCCAAAGTGCTGTTCGGCCAACATCAGAAGCGTGCGCGTTGGGTCAGTCCTGACCGGGGTATCAAACCGGCCGGAGACGACGAAGAGGAGGTCATCAAATGAAAATCATCCGGACCCGCCAGCGGCCATTTCTGGTGGTCGTCGATGTGATCCTCACTGTGCTGGCCTGGGTTGGCCTGCTGTACCTGCTGATTCGCGGGTTGTGGCCATTGATCGAGACGCACGCCGGCGGGCCGCGGATCGACAGTTCGGCGTTCGAGGCCCTTGGTACGTTGGAGATTTACCTGTGGGTGGCGCTGGTCAATGCGGTCATTCTGATTGGCTGGGCGCGTTATCAGCAGCGCAAAAGCCGAAGCTTCGCGCAGCGTCGATTACCGGCACCGGTTGTCGATGACGAAGGCCTGAGCAAGAGCTTCAAGATCTGCGATGACCGCTTGCAGCAACTGCGCACCCCCGGGGTGATCACCATTCATAACGACCAGGAGGGCGATGTCAGCCGTGTCGTGCTGAACTTCAGGCCAGTCGAGGCCACGGAACTGCCACCGCCGCTGGCGCCGTTGGAGCATCCACGGGTGATCTTCCTGCACTCGGAAGACGATGACAATCGCGGGCCGACGGCTCACTGACCGGCTCACGCAACCTCGGCAGGAGCTGTATTCACCCGCGAATCAGCTCCCACGCTTCTTCCATCTCCAGCGGTTGCTTCATGCGTTCGGCGAGCATGGCCATCTCCCGCTCTTTCTCGCACGCCACGGCGGCAACGACGACGCCGTTTCTGCCGAACAGGCCAAGGAACGGTGGCTGTTCCGGCTCGCCGATGAACTCCACTTCATCCCAATGTTCGGCGTGGCCCAGGTAGTCGTAGTTCTTGCCGAAGTGCCAGGTCCAGAAAAACGGTACGTCCAGATAATGTTCGTCAGCGCCGAGCATGTTGGCGGCGGCAATGCGCGCGTGTTGCTGGGCCAGGCGCCAGTGTTCGATGCGTTGTGGCTGGCCGTTCAAGGGAAAGGTCGCGATGTCGCCAATCGCCCACAGGCCTTCAGCGACGCGCATGCCGGCATCGACCCGCAATGACTGATCCTTTTCCCTGGGGAGCGAAGCGAAGGCCTCGGTGGCCGGATGTACGCCGATCCCTGCCAGCACCAGATCCGCCTTCACCCGCAGGCCATTATCCAGCAGCACTGCCTCCACCTTGCCTTCACCAACGATTTCCCGCGCTTGATGCTCAGCGATGAACTTCACCCCGTTTTTTTCGTGAAGTGCACGGATCGCTTTGCCCACGGCTTCGCCGAACTGCGCGGCGAACGGTACCTGGTGCCGCGCCAGCACGGTCACTTCGAGGCCGTGCTGGCGCAACGCCGAAGCGCATTCGAGGGCGATAAAGCTGTCGCCGATGATTACCGCGCGTTGCTCCGCCTTGGCTGCGCTCATGATCTGCCCGGCTTGCGCCTTCGAGCGCAGGACAAAGACTTGCGGCAGATCGGCGCCGGGCAGCTCCAGTGAATTGGGCACAGCACCGGTGGCCAGCACGGCCGCGTCGTAACGCAGGGATTGGCCCTCGCGCAGGTGCAGGATTTTGCCGTCGACATCGATTGACCGGACTTCGTCCTGAAGGCGTTCGATGCGTTGTTCGCGGTAAAAATCGTCATCACGCAGCGGCGGGGTTTCGCTGACTTGCATCTCTGCGGCGAGGACGAATTTGCTCAGCACCGTACGGTCATAGCCGGCCTCGGGTTCATGGTCGATCATCACGACGCGGCCACCAAAGCCCTTTTCCCGCAGCGCCGCCGCACACGCCGTGCCTGCCGCTCCGGCGCCGACGATCACAAAGGTGCGCGCATCATCGGCCGGTGGAACATGCGGATCGAATATCGGCTGATCATCCACCCAGACTTCATCACCACGCATTTCCAGCGGATAACGCTTGAGGCTGTCCAGCGCCGGCGGTTCGCACAGTGCACCGTCCTCGGCGCGGAACGCGGCTTTGTGCCACGGGCAGATCAGACGACCATGGCACAGCGCTCCGTCAGCCAATGGCGCGCCGGCGTGTGGGCATTCGCCCTGAAATGCACGTAATTGGCCGGCGACACGCAACAAAACCAGCTTGCAGTCACCGATCTGCACCGGCAGGCCACGGTCTTCAGGGACATCGGCGAAACGGGCGACACGGTGCAGGCTCATGTTCGTGCTCCTGGCAGGTATTTCTCTTACGAGTTTGCGGCGCAGTGCGAGGTTCAGCCAATTGCTACTGCCACGGCACGAACGGTACGGCTATAGTTTGCAAGCCGACGAAGGCCCAACTGCACAAGGTGCTCCCGGAATGACCCGATTGACCTCTCTAAACCCTTGGCTGGCGGCCGTCGCCGTCGCCCTTTGCGTGCAGTTTCCGGCGCAGGCGGCCGAGCGCTTTACCCTCGACATCCCCGGTGTCTCGGACAACCGCCTGTTCACCTCGGCTGCCGCGAGCGATGCGGCAGGCTGTGGCGGCAAGAACCAGTCGCCAGCGCTGGCCTGGAATGCGGGCCCTGCCGGTACCCTGAGCTACGCGATCGTCATGCACGATCCGGACGGCCAGAAAGGCCTGGGCGTCGATCACTGGATTCACTACGGGATCAAGGCCACCACCCGGCAGATCCCGGCCGGTGTCGGCGCCAAATCCAACCTGGAAGGCGTGGGCGGTACCAACACCAAAGGCACCACCCACTACATCGGGCCTTGCCCTCCGGTCGGCGACAGCGCCCACCACTACATCATTCAGATCTACGCCCTCGATCTGGCCCCGGACGCCTTGCCCGCCGGCCTGACCCGCGCCGAGCTGATGGACAAAATCAAAGGCCACGTACTGCGTAACAGCAGCGTGGTGCGGCGTTATCACCGCTGAAGCTAATTTCGGCGGCGTTTAACCCGATCTGAAGGGGCTGCCTGCCTCAGTGGATGAATGATCACGTTCATTCACTGAGGCGGGCAGCCCATGTTTCGTTGCCTGCCTTTACCGCGACGCCTGTGCCGCGAACAAATCCGCTGCCAGCGAGCGGATGAATCTCCAGCCATTTGGCATTGCCCGGCAAAAACGCGCACTATCGGCCATGGCTGAAGCGCTGGAGAACAAAGTGGCACCAAAAATCGACCGCATCGCCCAACTCCTCAACTGCCCGCAGAAGGGCGAGGAGATGCGGCGAGCGATTACCGAGGCTCGCAAGGAGTTTCTGCTGAACCAGTCGGAAGAAGACGTCGTGGAAGAGGACGAGGTTTTTGAGGAGGTTGGGGAAGATCAGGAAGACGAAGACGACGATTACGACGAGTTTGACTGGACGACGGAGTGACCGCCGCCAGAGGACTGCGTTGCGCCCACAAAAAAGCCCCGGACCATCACAGTCCGGGGCTTTCTCGTTTCAATTCATGGTGCACCAGGCGGGATTCGAACCCACGACCCCTGCCTTCGGAGGGCAGTACTCTATCCAGCTGAGCTACTGGTGCAGCGGGCGACATCATACCTAGGTCGGCTCGGGGCGTCCATGCCGGGTTTGGGCGGGTTTTGTCAGTGCGCGTGTCGGTGCGCGGACGCTGCATTCCTTAAAGCTGTAACGTCCTGCAAAACCCTCGCTTGGCGCTTTTTCCCGGCTGATCTATGGTTTGGCTGCGGCCGGGGGTTTTTGCTCGTTGATCTGAAAAAACCAGCAAACGCTGGGTTTTTGTTCTTTTTTTCGAACGGCCTATTGTCCTTTAACCCCTTTGCTCCTACGATCCGTTTGAGATTTCAAACGCTCTTTGATCGGGTGTTGAGCCGCACGTGTTTGCAACCGTGCGCTATTTAGAGGTTTCAGCCCGGTCCATGATTTCCCTGACGGCAGCCTTGCGAGGCGCCTTTCTACAATCATAATTTTGCTCCGCGCAGGCCGCGGTGCTGTTAAGGAAAGCCGACATGCAGCTTAAAGACTCCCTGTTGTTCCGCCAGCAAGCCTTCATTGATGGCGCTTGGGTCGATGCGGACAACGGTCAGACGATCAAGGTCAACAACCCGGCCACCGGCGAAATCCTCGGCACCGTGCCGAAAATGGGCGCCGCCGAAACCCGCCGTGCCATCGAAGCCGCTGACAAAGCGCTGCCGGCCTGGCGTGCACTGACCGCCAAGGAGCGTGCAGGCAAGCTGCGTCGCTGGTTCGAACTGATGATCGAGAACCAGGACGACCTCGCGCGCCTGATGACCCTCGAGCAGGGCAAGCCGCTGGCTGAAGCCAAGGGCGAAATCGTTTACGCCGCTTCGTTCATCGAGTGGTTCGCCGAAGAAGCCAAGCGCATCTACGGCGACGTGATCCCGGGCCACCAGCCAGACAAGCGCCTGATCGTGATCAAGCAGCCGATCGGCGTGACCGCCGCAATCACCCCTTGGAACTTCCCGGCGGCGATGATCACCCGTAAAGCCGGCCCGGCGCTGGCCGCCGGTTGCACCATGGTGCTTAAGCCCGCGTCGCAAACCCCATTCTCCGCCTTCGCCCTGGCCGAACTGGCCCAGCGCGCCGGCATCCCTAAAGGCGTGTTCAGCGTGGTCTCCGGCAGCGCCGGCGACATCGGCAGCGAGCTGACCAGCAACCCGATCGTGCGCAAGCTGTCCTTCACCGGCTCGACCGAAATCGGTCGTCAGCTGATGGCGGAATGCGCCAAGGACATCAAGAAAGTCTCGCTGGAGCTGGGCGGCAACGCGCCGTTCATCGTGTTCGACGACGCAGACCTGGATAAGGCCGTCGAAGGCGCGATCATCTCCAAGTACCGCAACAACGGCCAGACCTGCGTCTGCGCCAACCGTCTGTACATTCAGGATTCGGTCTACGACGCGTTCGCCGAGAAGCTGAAAGTGGCGGTGGCCAAGCTGAAGATCGGCAACGGTCTGGAAGAAGGCACCACCACTGGCCCGCTGATCGACGAGAAAGCCGTGGCCAAGGTGCAAGAGCACATCGCTGACGCCGTGGCCAAAGGCGCCACCGTGCTGGCCGGTGGCAAGCCGATGGAAGGCAACTTCTTCGAGCCGACCATCCTGACCAACGTGCCGAAAGATGCCGCTGTCGCCAAGGAAGAAACCTTCGGCCCGCTGGCACCGCTGTTCCGCTTCAAAGACGAGGCCGAAGTGATCGCGATGTCCAACGACACCGAGTTCGGTCTGGCTTCCTACTTCTACGCTCGCGACCTGGGCCGGGTGTTCCGTGTGGCTGAAGCCCTGGAATACGGCATGGTCGGCGTCAACACCGGGTTGATCTCCAACGAAGTCGCGCCGTTCGGCGGCATCAAGGCGTCGGGCCTGGGCCGTGAAGGCTCCAAGTACGGCATCGAGGATTACCTGGAAATCAAATACCTCTGCCTGGGCATCTAAGCCGGGAAAGGGATCGCTGCAAACGCAAAGGGCACGAGAGCGCTGTCCCTTTGCGTCGTTTCAAACCGGAATTTTCTCTGCGGCCGGGAACGCCGTGGCAGTCGATCATCGCATGCTGCCACCGCCGATTCCTCCCGCTTAATCCTTGAACCACGCCGCCCGATGAGCGGTGAATGAGGACTGTAATGAGCAAGACTAATGCTGAACTGATGGCCCGTCGTACCGCAGCTGTTCCGCGTGGTGTTGGCCAGATTCACCCGATCTTCGCTGAGTCGGCGAAGAACGCTACTGTGACTGACGTTGAAGGTCGTGAATTCATCGACTTCGCCGGCGGTATCGCTGTGCTGAACACCGGCCACGTGCACCCGAAAATCATCGCCGCCGTGACCGAACAGCTGAACAAGCTGACCCACACCTGCTTCCAGGTACTGGCCTACGAGCCGTACGTTGAGCTGTGCGAAAAGATCAACGCCAAGGTGCCAGGTGATTTCGCCAAGAAAACCCTGCTGGTGACCACCGGTTCCGAAGCCGTGGAAAACGCCGTGAAAATCGCCCGTGCCGCCACTGGCCGTGCCGGTGTGATCGCCTTCACCGGCGCTTACCACGGTCGCACCATGATGACCCTGGGCCTGACCGGTAAAGTCGTGCCTTACTCGGCCGGCATGGGCCTGATGCCAGGCGGCATCTTCCGCGCGCTGTACCCGAACGAACTGCACGGTGTGAGCATCGACGATTCGATCGCGTCCATCGAACGCATCTTCAAGAACGACGCCGAGCCGAAAGACATCGCCGCGATCATCATCGAGCCTGTGCAGGGTGAAGGTGGTTTCTACGTCGCGCCGAAAGAATTCATGAAGCGTCTGCGTGCCCTGTGCGACCAGCACGGTATCCTGCTGATCGCTGACGAAGTGCAGACCGGCGCTGGCCGTACCGGCACCTTCTTCGCCATGGAACAGATGGGCGTTGCTGCCGATCTGACCACCTTCGCCAAATCCATCGCTGGCGGCTTCCCGCTGGCCGGTGTCTGCGGCAAGGCCGAATACATGGACGCCATCGCTCCAGGCGGCCTCGGCGGCACCTACGCCGGTAGCCCGATCGCTTGCGCTGCGGCCTTGGCCGTGATGGAAGTGTTCGAAGAAGAACAACTGCTGGACCGCTGCAAGGCTGTCGGCGAGCGTCTGGTGACTGGCCTGAAGGCCATTCAGGCCAAGTACCCGGTGATCGGCGAAGTGCGTGCCCTGGGCGCGATGATTGCGGTCGAGCTGTTCGAAAACGGCGACAGCCACAAGCCAAACCCGACCGCCGTTGCGGCAGTCGTGGCCAAGGCGCGTGACAAGGGCCTGATCCTGCTGTCCTGCGGCACCTACGGCAACGTGCTGCGCGTACTCGTACCGCTGACCTCGCCGGATGAGCAACTGGACAAAGGTCTGGCGATCATCGAAGAGTGCTTCTCGGAGCTGTAAGCCCGGCACTGTGTGATCGGCTCGACAAAAAACCCGCTTCGGCGGGTTTTTTTACGCCCCTTGAAACACATCAGGCGCTTTTGCGCTGTATCGAAAGGCCAGCATTGGCTAAGGTTCAGGCATTGCAAGGGAGAGCGCGCATGACTGCCGTTGATTTACCCGCCGTACCCCGAGTGCTGATTGCCGAGGCTGACCCATGGTCTCGTGACCTGCTCAAACAAGTGCTGCTCAATGTGCGCTGCGATGCGCGACTGGATCTGTGTGCCGACGGCCAGCAAGCGCTGTCGTTGCTTAGCGAAGTGCCGTATGACCTGGCCATCGTCGATTGGGAGTTGCCGGGCATCGACGGTCTGAGCGTGCTGCGCAGCGTACGCCAGCGCAAACGCAATCCGCCGCTGCCGTTCATTCTGATGAGCAGTCGTAACGACAGCGCCAGCGTGCGCGAAGCCATACCGCTGGCCCCGACGGCCTACCTGACCAAACCGTTGAACATGGAAAGCCTGACCGAGCGACTGCAGGGTTTGCTGCTGAACGCGGGTGAAGAGGTGTTCTGCGAAGTGCCGACGCTGGCGCCGGGCATGACCTTGTCGGTGTTCCTCGAGCGACGCCGCGAGCAGGCCGATGGCGCGCCGTTGATGACCGATGTGCAGGTGGCGGTCAAACGCAGCCTCAATCCCAATGGCCTCGACCTGAAGCTGCTGGAAGAAGAGATCCGCACTGATCCGCAGATCACCGCCGTGCTGATCGCCGCCGCCAACAGCGCGGCGCAGCATCATGGCGCAGCGGTACAGACCCTGGGGCAGGCGCTGCATCGGCTCGGCACCGGGCAGAGCATGAACCTGATCCTCGGCCTGGCGCTCAAACGCAGCGCCAAGCTCAGTGACCCGTGCCTGGCGGACTACGCCGAGCGCTACTGGGGGCTGTCGCTGCACACTGCGGAATACGCGCGCACACTGGCGCGCCTGCTCGATCTGGATCAGGAGCGCTGCTACTGCGCCGGTATGTTGCATCGTCTCGGTGACCTGGCGTTGCTACGCTGTTTGCAGGAGTGGCAGCAGGCCGGTGGCGCACTGGATGAACTGGAGGAAGTCGGCGAGGCGCTGGCGGAATTCGGCGCGGCCTACGGTTCGGCGCTGCGCACGCGCTGGCGCCTGCCGCTGGAGCTGCGGGAGCTGATTGCTTCGGTTTACCAGCTCGGTGGCGGGGTGTATTCCCGTGAGGCGCTGGTGATGAACATGGCAGCGCAAATGGCCCGTCTGACCGAGCATGAGGGCGTTGAAGAGCTGGCGAAGAGTCGTACGGCGCGGTTGCTGAAGATCGGGCTGCCGGAATTGATGCGGATGCGTAAGTAACCGGATTTGCATAAACCCCTGTGGGAGCGGGCTTGCTCGCGAAGGCGGTCTATCAGCACCACAAATGCTGAATGACCCAACGCCTTCGCGAGCAAGCCCGCTCCCACATTGGATCTCTGAGTGGCTGAAATTCTGGATCAGGCAGAGATGATCCGGTTCTTGCCCTGACGCTTGGCCTCATACATTGCCGCATCCGCCCGGGCGAACAGGCTGTCGAGGCTTTGGTCTTCGTCCTTCAGGCTGGTCAATCCCTGGCTGACGTTGATGCTGAAGGTCTGGCCTTCAATATTGAAGCTCAACCGTTGAATCTCCTGCTGCAGCCGCTCGGCCACCTGCATCGCCATGTCCGGTGCGCAAGCGGGGAACACGGCGGCGAACTCCTCGCCGCCGATACGTCCGAACAGATCGCCGCGGCGTAACGACGCGCGCCCGCACTCGGCGATGCGCTGCAGCACATTGTCACCTTCCGGATGGCCGTAGCTGTCGTTGATCAGTTTGAAGTCATCGATATCCAGCAGCAGAAAGGCTAGAGGCGCACCTTGCAGGCGCGCCTCTTCGAACTCGCGGTTGGCGCATTCGAAGAAATGGCGGCGGTTGCTGCTCTGGGTCAGCACGTCAGTGGTGGCCAGCCGTTGCAGCTCGGTTTCCATGTGCTTTTTGTCAGTGATGTCCTCGGCGATGCCGACGATAATCACCGGTTGTCCAGGCTCATCCTGACGGTTGATGAAGCACTTGTCGCTGAGCCAACGGACCTGGCCGTCGGCGGCGATGATCCGGTATTCTCGGTCTTCCACTGCGCCTTTGTGCAGCACTTCGGCAAGGCTGCGTTCGGCGTAGTCCAGATCGTCGGGGTAGATGCTGTCGCGCCACTGGTTGTAGTCGGCCAGCAACAGGCCTGCGGAGCGACCGAAAATCCGCTCGTAGGCCGGGCTGACATACAGCACCTGACGGGTTTCCCAATTGAAGGCCCAGAGTACCGCGTTGACGCTCACCAGCAGCGAGCTGAACAGCTGCTCGCGTTCGCTCAGGCGCGCCACTTCACCTTGGGCGTGCATCAATGCCATCAGGGTTTGCGCGGCTTCGGGCCACTGCGGGATGGATGAGTCTTTTTGATTGTTGTTGACCATCGGCACTTATCTCAAAGGGCGTGCCGCAATATCGACAACGGCCACAGTACTGCCCGCCGGGGTGGCGAAGTGTCTTTGAGATAGGGGATTGTTGGCTTAGTTCCGCGCTTTTGTGGCGAGGGAGCTTGCTCCCGCCGGGCGGTAGGAACGACGCGTTTTGTCTGTCAAAACGCGTCGCCTGATCTACCACTGCTGCGCAGTCGATCGGGAATGAATCCCCTCACCACAGGGGACTCATTCACCGCAGTCAGACTGCGGCGGGGCGTAACGAGTAGGTTTTCAACTGGTCGGCGAATTCACGCAGGGACTGGATGCCGCTGGCCTCGGCCTCGTGCACCCATTCCTTGATGGCGGCGAGCATGTCGTGGCCATTGGCGCTGGTCTTGACCCAGATCTGCTGCAAGGCCAGGCGTTTTTCATAAATGACCTTCAGCGCCTGGCTGTGCTCGAGCATGTTCTGGATGCGCAAGTGATGACGGTCTTCCAGCAGGCTGGTTTCCCGCGACAGCAGGCGTTTGGCCCGATGGAATTGATGGCGTACCGAATGATCGACCTTGTCCAGCTCCTGCTTGACCAGCGGCCCGATCACCAATTTGCGGTACTGGGCCATGATCTGGAACCGGTTGTTGAGGATCGCCATGGCGGTGTCCATGTCCAGATTGCCCTTGCCTTCGACACGGTGGGCAATCGGTGCCACGCGCTGCACCTTGGCCAGACCGAAGAAGCTGAAGACCTTGATCCATGCCCAGCCGAGGTCGAACTCCCACTTCTTCACCGACAGCTTGGCCGAGTTGGGGTAGGTGTGATGGTTGTTGTGCAGTTCTTCGCCACCGATCAGGATGCCCCATGGCACCAGATTGGTTGCCGCATCGCGGCATTCGAAGTTGCGATAGCCAATGGCATGGCCGAGACCGTTGACCACGCCGGCCGCCCAGACCGGGATCCACATCATCTGGATCGCCCAGATGGTGATGCCGATGGTGCCGAACAGCAGCAGGTCGATCACGCCCATGATGGCGACGCCGAGCAGCGGATAGCGGCTGTAGACGTTGCGTTCGATCCAGTCTTCGGGGCAGTTCTTGCCGTAGATGCGCAGGGTCTCCGGGTTCTCGGCTTCGGCGCGATACAGCTCGGCGCCTTTGCGCAGCACGGTGGACAGGCCCTTGATGACCGGACTGTGCGGGTCATCTTCGGTTTCGCATTTGGCGTGGTGTTTGCGGTGGATGGCGGTCCACTCGCGGGTGTTCTGCGCCGTGGTCAGCCACAGCCAGAAGCGGAAAAAGTGTTTCAGACCGGCGTTCAGCTCAAGCGAACGGTGGGCCGAGTAACGGTGCAGATAGACCGTGACGGCGACAATTGTCACGTGGGTCATCAGCAGGGTGACCGCGACCAGTGACCAGGCCGACAAGCCAAGAAAACCTTCGTACCACATAGGCTATAGGGCCCTCGATAAAGATAAAAACAGCCGTTGCATTATCACCAAGCACACAGATAAAACCAGTCGCCCTTTCAGATAAGAGTCGCTGGATGTTTCTTGACCTATAATTCCAACCTTTTTGTAGGGACATGGACAGCCGAATGTCTGCCACTTATCGCGATGCCTTGCGTGCAGCGCTGCTCTATCTCGTGCTTGCCGCCGTCTGGCTGCAAGGTACTGGTTATTTATTAAACAATTTCTTCGATGAGTCCGTCGATCAACTGCGCTGGCAACTGATCAACGGTTACGTCTGGGCGGCGCTCAGTGCCGGGCTGATTTTTCTGGCCCGCGTGCGCTTGTGCGAGTTTCTCGGCATCGGCGCGCGGTTGCGTGAGCGGCAGGCTGATCGCGAGCGCCTGCGCCAGGCGGCAGCGGTGTTCGATTGCACCCGAGAAGGCGTGCTGGTCACCAACCGTCAGGGCCTGATCGTGCACGTCAACCGCGCGTTCATGGAGATCACCGGCTATCAGCGCGAAGAAGTCCTCGGGCATCAACCGAGCCTGTTCAAGTCCGGCCACCATCCGCCGGGCTTCTATCAGGCGATGTTTGCCACGTTGGAAGCGGAGGGTGAATGGAGCGGAGAAATCTGGAACCGGCGTAAAAGCGGCGAGATTTATCCACAGTGGCAGACCATCCGCGTGATTCACGATGATCAGGGCCGGCTCAGTCACTATGTGGCAGTGTTTTCCGACATCAGTGCGATCAAGGACTCCGAACACGAACTCAAGCACCTTGCCCACCACGACCCGCTGACCGACCTGCCCAATCGCCTGTTGTTCAGCGACCGCGCCGAGCAGGCGCTGGCGTCGGCGCAGATCCACAAGCGCGGCTGCGCCCTGCTGATGATCGATCTGGATCACTTCAAGATGATCAACGACAGCCTCGGGCACAACGTCGGCGATCGCCTGCTCAAAGCGGTGGCGGCGCGCCTGCAGGAACTGTTCGGCCCCGGGATCACCCTGGCACGGCTCGGCGGTGACGAGTTCGCGGTGCTGGCGGAGAGTTGTCCACAGCTGGTTCAGGCGGCGGCGCTGGCCCAACGCATTCTCGATGCGCTCAAGGAGCGCTTCTGCATCGATCGGCATGAGCTGTTCATCAACGCCAGTATCGGTATCAGCCTGTTCCCCAGCGATGCATTGAGTGCCGATCAATTGCTGCGCAATGCCGACGCCGCGCTGTTCAAGGCCAAGAGCAGCGGGCGTAACGGCTACGCGCTGTACACCGAAGAGTTGACCGCGCATGCGCAGCAACGGGTCGAGATTGCCTTCGAGCTGCGTCGCGCGCTGGAGCAGCAGGAGCTGCGCGTCTATTACCAACCGGTTCACGATTTGCACAGCAGTCGGCTGATCGGCGTCGAAGCGCTGGTGCGCTGGGAGCATCCGCAGCGCGGTCTGGTGTCGCCGGCGGAATTCATCCCGATTGCCGAACGCACCGGGCTGATTGCCGAAATCGACGCCTGGGTGATGCGTCAGGCGTGTTCGCAGATGTGCCAATGGCAGCAGGCCGGGGTGGTGTTGTCGTTCGTGGCGGTGAATGTGTCGTCGCGCCTGTTTGCCCGGCGTGAGCTGTACCAGCAGGTGGCGCAGGTGCTGCACGAGACCGGGCTGGATCCGGCGTATCTGGAACTGGAAGTCACCGAAAGCGCGGTAATGGATGACCCGGAAGTGGCGCTGGAGCAGATGCATCGTCTGCGTGAGTTGGGTATTCGCCTGGCGATTGATGACTTTGGCACCGGGTACTCGTCGCTGCTGCGGCTCAAGCGCCTGCCGGTGCAGAAGTTGAAGATCGATCAGGGTTTCGTCGCCGGTCTGCCGTGGGACGAGGATGATGCGGCGATCGTCCGGGTGATCATCGCCCTGGCTCGCAGCATGGGCATGCAGGTGCATGCCGAAGGCATCGAGCAGGCCGAGCAGGCGGCGTTTCTGCTGGAGCAGGAATGTGATCTGGGGCAGGGTTACTGGTTTGGGCGGCCGGTGCCGGCGGGGGAGATTGATTGGGCGCGGGCACCTGTTATCGGTTAGCAGTCCTGTTGTGGCTGACACAAAACCTGTGGTGAGGGGATTTATCCCCGATGGGTCGCGCAGCGGCCCTAAAAAACAGGGACTGCTACGCAGTCCATCGGGGATGAATCCCCTCACCACAAGGTTTCATACAAGCTTCAAACTCGGTGAACACCGCGCAAACCCTTGCTCTGTCAGATAATGTTTTCCAGTTATATAAACATTCTTAAATAGTCTTTTTAAGAATATCTGCGCCTCTCTTATATTGCTCCCACGCCGAACGCAGTGCCGCCCACTGCCAGGCATTTCCCATTCAAAGGAGCAGCACCATGAGCGCATCCCTTCGCAGCGTTGACGGTCAGGACGAAACCACCATTTTGCGTGAGATCCAGAGCGCCCTGCGCGATCTGCGATTTGGCGCGGTGGAGATCACTGTGCACAACGCTCAAGTCGTGCAGATCGAACGCAAAGAGAAATTCCGTTTGCAGCAGCCGGGTAACAAGCCGAGCTGAAAAAGATCGCAGCCTGCGCCAGCTTTTGCAGGGGGCTGTGCGCAAGCGCTGGCGCAGGCGGCGATCTTTGAATGAGCACCCGATTCCAGCAACACATAAGAAAAAGCCACCACCAAGAATTCCAGGAGCTTTCACCATGTCGTCGATTCGCCGTTACGCTTTGGCCGCGCTGGCCAGTGCTGTGTTTGCCGGTTCCGCGGTTGCCAAGGATTACGAACTGCTCAATGTGTCGTACGACCCGACGCGCGAGCTGTATCAGGACTACAACGCCGAATTCATCAAGTTCTGGCAGAAGGATCATGCCGGCGACACCGTGAAAATCCAGCAATCCCACGGTGGTTCGGGCAAGCAGGGCCGGGCGGTGATTGACGGTCTGCGCGCCGACGTCGTGACCCTGGCCCTGGCCGGCGACATCGACGAAATCGCCAAGCTCGGCAAGACCCTGCCGGCCGACTGGCAGAAGCGTCTGCCGGATGCCAGCACCCCGTACACCTCGACCATCGTGTTCCTGGTGCGCAAGGGCAACCCGAAAGGCATCAAGGACTGGGGCGACCTGGTCAAGAACGACGTCTCGGTGATCACCCCGAACCCGAAAACCTCCGGTGGTGCACGCTGGAACTTCCTCGCCGCGTGGGCCTATGGCCTGAAAGCCAACGGCGGCAGCGAAGAAAAAGCCAAAGAATACGTACAGACCCTGTTCAAGCACGTGCCGGTATTGGACACCGGTGCTCGCGGCTCGACCATCACCTTCGTCAACAACGGTCAGGGTGACGTGTTGCTGGCCTGGGAAAACGAAGCGTTCCTGGCGCTGAAAGAAGACGGCGGCGCCGACAAGTTCGACATCGTTGTGCCTTCGCTGTCGATCCTTGCCGAGCCACCGGTGGCCGTGGTCGACAAGAACGCCGAGAAGAAGGGCAACGAGCAGATCGCCGAAGCCTACTTGAAGCACCTGTACAGCCCGGCCGGTCAGGAGATCGCGGCGAAGAACTTCTACCGTCCGCGTGACAAGGACGTGGCGGCGAAGTACGCCCAGCAGTTCCCGAAACTGGAACTGGTGACCATCGACAAGGACTTCGGCGGCTGGAAATCCGCGCAGCCGAAATTCTTCAACGACGGTGGCGTGTTCGACCAGATCTATCAGGCGCAGTAATCTGACCCTTAACCAGCCTGATGTTTGGGCACATGACATGTGGGAGCGAGCTTTTGTGGTGAGGGGATTCATCCCCGATGGGTTGCGCAGCAGCCCCAATGCCGACCTTTGCGGTGAATCAAATCTACCGCGAACTCTGGTTTTGCGACTGCTTCGCAGTCGGTCGGGGATAAATCCCCTCACCACAGGGCTCGCTCCCACATTGATGCGTTTTTAACCAAGGACTTTTATGTCGCGTCGTATCTCCCCCGTCATACCCGGCTTCGGGCTGACGCTGGGCTACACCTTGGTGTACCTCAGCCTGATTGTGCTTATCCCGCTGGCGGCGATGTTCGTCCACGCCGCTCAACTCACCTGGGATCAGTTCTGGACGATCATCACCGCGCCGCGCGTGCTCGCCGCCTTGAAGCTGAGCTTTGGCACGGCGCTGTGTGCCGCGATCATCAACGGCATCATCGGTACGCTGCTGGCCTGGGTACTGGTGCGCTACACGTTCCCGGGGCGCAAGGTGATCGACGCGATGATCGACCTGCCGTTCGCCTTGCCGACGGCGGTGGCCGGTATCGCCCTGACCGCGCTGTACACCCCGACCGGTCTGGTCGGCCAGTTCGCCGCCGACCTCGGTTTCAAGATCGCCTACACCCCGCTGGGCATCACCCTCGCGCTGACTTTCGTCACCCTGCCGTTCGTGGTGCGCACGGTGCAGCCGGTACTGGCTGACATTCCCCGTGAAGTCGAAGAAGCCGCTGCCTGCCTCGGTGCCAAACCGCTGCAGGTGTTCCGTCACATTCTGGTGCCGGCGCTGTTGCCCGCGTGGTTGACCGGTTTTGCCCTGGCGTTCGCTCGGGGTGTCGGCGAGTACGGTTCGGTGATTTTCATTGCCGGCAACATGCCGATGAAAACCGAGATCCTGCCGCTGCTGATCATGGTCAAACTCGACCAATACGATTACACCGGCGCCACTTCCATCGGCGTGCTGATGCTGGTGGTTTCCTTTGTCCTGTTGCTGCTGATCAACCTGTTGCAGCGGCGCATCGAAACCCCATAAGGAGGCGCGAATCATGTCCCAATCGTCTATTGCGGCCGCGTCCTCGGCCAACGCTGCACGCCGTGGCAGTGCTACTTCACGGCGCGTGCTGATCGGTCTCGGCTGGCTGATCTTTTTCCTGTTTCTGGTGCTGCCGCTGTTCATCGTGGTGTCGCAGGGTTTGAAGAACGGCCTCGGCGCGTTCTTCACCGCGATCTTTGAACCGGACGCCTTGTCGGCGCTGAAACTCACGGTGATCGCCGTGCTGATCTCGGTGCCGCTGAATCTGGTGTTCGGGGTCAGCGCCGCATGGTGCGTGAGCAAGTATTCGTTCCGTGGCAAGAGCATGCTGGTGACGCTGATCGACCTGCCGTTCTCGGTGTCGCCGGTGATCGCCGGTCTGGTCTACGTGTTGATGTTCGGCGCTCAGGGCCTGTTCGGGCCGTGGCTGCAGGATCACGACATCCAGATCGTCTTCGCCCTGCCGGGCATCGTGCTGGCGACGATCTTCGTTACCGTGCCGTTCGTGGCCCGCGAGCTGATTCCGCTGATGCAGGAACAAGGCACGCAGGAAGAAGAAGCCGCGCGGCTGCTCGGCGCCAATGGCTGGCAGATGTTCTGGCATGTCACCGTCCCCAACATCAAGTGGGGCCTGATCTATGGCGTGGTGCTGTGTACCGCGCGGGCCATGGGTGAGTTCGGTGCGGTGTCGGTGGTCTCCGGGCACATTCGCGGGGTGACCAACACCTTGCCGCTGCACGTCGAGATCCTCTACAACGAATACAACCACGTGGCCGCGTTCGCCGTGGCGAGCCTGTTGCTGATCCTGGCGCTCTTCATCCTGCTGCTCAAGCAGTGGAGCGAAAACCGTATCAACCGCCTGCGCGCCAGCGCCGCGGAGGAATAATTCATGTCGATCGAAGTGCGTAACGTCAGCAAGAATTTCAATGCGTTCAAGGCGCTGGACAACATCAGCCTGGACATCCACAGCGGTGAACTGGTGGCGTTGCTCGGCCCGTCCGGCTGCGGCAAGACCACGCTGCTACGGATCATCGCCGGCCTGGAAACCCCGGATCAGGGCAACATCGTGTTTCACGGCGAAGACGTCTCCGGCCACGACGTACGTGATCGCAACGTCGGTTTCGTGTTCCAGCACTACGCCTTGTTCCGCCATATGACGGTGTTCGACAACGTCGCGTTCGGCCTGCGCATGAAACCGAAAAACCAGCGCCCAAGCGAAAGCCAGATCGCGACCAAGGTTCACGAACTGCTGAACATGGTGCAACTGGACTGGCTGGCGGATCGCTACCCGGAGCAACTGTCCGGCGGTCAGCGTCAGCGTATCGCCCTGGCCCGTGCCTTGGCGGTGGAACCGAAAGTGCTGCTGCTCGACGAACCGTTTGGCGCCCTCGACGCCAAGGTGCGTAAAGAGCTGCGCCGCTGGCTCGCACGCCTGCACGAAGACATCAACCTGACCTCGGTGTTCGTGACCCACGACCAGGAAGAAGCGATGGAAGTCGCCGACCGCATCGTGGTGATGAACAAGGGCGTGATCGAGCAGATCGGCTCACCGGGCGACGTCTACGAAAACCCGGCCAGCGATTTCGTTTATCACTTCCTCGGTGATTCGAACCGCTTGTTGCTCAGCGACGACAACCACGTGCTGTTCCGTCCGCACGAAGTGTCGTTGTCCAAGCACGAGCTGGAAGATCACCACGCCGCTGAAGTGCGTGATATTCGCCCGTTGGGTGCGACCACGCGAGTGACGTTGAAGGTCGAAGGGCAGACCGATCTGATCGAGGCCGAAGTGGTGAAGGATCACGACAGCCTGATCGGACTGGCCAAGGGTGAAACGCTGTTCTTCAAGCCGAAGGTCTGGCAGAAAGTCGCCAGCCTCTAAAGTCAAAAGCTTCGTCGGATCGCCGCCCGGAGCAGGCTCGCTCCCACCTTTGGAATGCATTCCATTGTGGGAGCGGGCTTGCTCGCGAAAGCGGCCTATACAGCCGCGCGATTCGGATTGACCCGCACCACCCCCGCCCGCGCCTCGATCTGCTCTTTCAACTCATGGCGCATGCCGAGCAGGAAGGCCACTTCCGCCACCACAAACAGCGGTCCGACGATCAATCCGCTCACGTCATCGACAAACGCCGGTTTGCGCCCCTCGTAGTGGTGCCCGACAAACTGGATTACCCAGCCAATCACAAACATCGCCAACCCACTGCTCAGCCAGACCATCGTGCTCTGCTGCGCCAGCGCATGTCCGGCCCAGACCGACAGGCCCATCAGCACCGTCATCAACACGCCGAGTTTCACTTCCAGGCGCAGGTAGAACCACGCCGACGCCAGTGCCAGCAGCACCGCCGGCGATAGCCACAAACCGCCCAGCGACCACTCTGGTCGCGACAACAACACCGCCACCGCCACCACGATCAGCGGAATACCGATAAAGTGGCTGGCGATGTTGCGCGGGTCGCGGTGGTAGGCGGCGTATTGACTGAGATGGTCGACGAGGCTTTTCATTGTTGTTCCTCCTGTAGGGTGCGTGCAGCATGCCTCGGGTTCGGCGTTCGCTCTGTCAGGCAGGCGACAATTGGGAGTGTTCATGGATAAGCGTTCACGGCTGCTGAGCGGGCAATGGTTCAGTCATCTGCCGGCATCCTTTCAGGATAGTCTGCTGGCGGCGGCTCGGGAGCGGCGGCTGACGGCGGGGCAGCGCTTGTTCCAGCGCGGTGATCCGCCTTGCGGGTTGTACGCGGTGCTCGACGGCGCGATCCGGATCGGGGCGGTGAGCGAGCAGGGCAAGGAGGCGTTGCTGAGCCTGGTTGAGGCACCGCACTGGTTCGGCGAAATCTGCCTGTTCGATGGCCAGCCACGCACTCACGATGCTTACGCGGTCGGGCCGTGCACCCTGCTGAATATCCCGCAGGCCACGCTGCTGAAAATCCTCGACGAACAGCCGCTGTACTGGCGGCATCTGGCATTGCTGATGAGCCACAAGCTGCGCCTGACCTTTATCAATCTCGAGCAGTTGAGCCTGCTGCCGGCTCCGGCGCGCCTGGCCCATCGCTTGCTGATGATCGCCGAGGGCTACGGCGAAATCGATGCGCCACGCCGGGTCCTGCAACTGCCGCAGGAGCAGCTGGCGTCGATGTTGTCGTTGTCACGCCAGACCACCAACCAGATCCTCAAGGATCTGCAGGGGCAGGGGATTATCGGGCTGGGGTATGGCGAGATCGAGATTCTCGATGCCGAGCGATTGCGCGCCCTCGCCACACTTTAAAATTTCACACCGATCCATTGTAGGAGTGAGCCTGCTCGCGATAGCGGTGTGTCAGCCGACACATCATGAACGGATACACCGCTATCGCGAGCAGGCTCACTCCTACAGGGGAAACGTGCGTGGCTTACGAGCCGCGATAGGTCGAGAACCCATAAGGGCTGAGCAGCAGCGGGATGTGGTAGTGCTGGTCAGTCTGCTTCACTTGGAAAATCACCGGAATCTCCGGGAAAAACGTCTCGCGCTTGTTCTTCGCGAAATACTCGCCGGTCTTGAACACCACCCGGTATTCGCCCGCCTCGAAAGGCTGTTTGGCCGGGAACAGTTCGGCGATGCGCCCCTGTTCATTGGTGGTGCCCTGGGCCAGTGGCTGCCAGTTCTGGCCGACGTGTTTTTCCAGGGTCACGTTGACGCCCGGCGAGGGCAGGCCGTTTTCCAGGTTGAGCACGTGCACGCTCAGCGGGTTGCCGGCGGCCAGCGCCAGGCTGGAGAAGGCACTCAGGCCGAGTGCGGCGAAGGTCATGCGCAGGGTGGTCATGGTCAGTCTCCTTATTGGGAACGGGTCAGGGTCAGGCCGGCCTTTTCGGCGGCCTTGATGGCACAGCTTTCGTCTTGCTCGCCGCCGCCGGAGCCGGCCACGCCCATGGCGCCGACCAGTTCATCAGCGGCGAATAACGGGATCCCGCCGCCGAGCAACAGCAGCTCATCAAGGGTGTTGAGGTTGGCGGTTTCCGGATTGCTGCGGGCGCGCTCGGCGAACAGCCGGGTCGGGGTTTTCGTCGACAGCGCGGTGTAGGCCTTGCGCTGGCTGGCAGCGGTGTTGTGCGGACCGATGCCATCGCCGCGCAGGGTCACCAGCAAGTTGCCGCCACGGTCGAGCACCGATACCGTGGCGGTGCAATTGCTCAGCGCCGTGTCGGCCAGCAAGCGTGCGGTTTTCAGATCGAGGTCAGCGTGGCGCGGCAGTTCAGGGGCGGCGAAAACACTGGCGCTGAGGCCGAGGGCGAGGCTCGCTGCGAGGTATTTGACGGTCATGGACAGGCTCCAAAAGCGAAGGACATCACCTTAGCCGCCGCTCTTCGTCAGAACCCCGTCAGTCGGATTACAAGTTTGTAATGGGCAATCGGGCCGAAGGCGCCTAGCCTGTGTGCCTGATCAATTGAGGTGTGCCATGCGTTTGCTGGTTGTAGAAGATGAAGCCAAAACCGCGAATTTCCTGGCCAAGGGCCTGGGCGAGTCGGGTTTTGCCGTGGACGTGGCGCTCAATGGTCTCGATGGGCGCTATTTCATCGAGCAGCAGGAATATGACCTGATCATCCTCGACGTGATGCTGCCGGGCCTCAATGGCTGGCAGCTGCTGCAACTGATCCGCCAGCGCGGCGCCACCCCGGTGTTGTTCCTGACCGCCAAGGACGCCATCGAAGACCGCGTGCGCGGCCTCGAATTGGGCGCCGACGATTACCTGCTCAAACCCTTCGCCTTCGCCGAATTGCTCGCGCGGGTGCGCACGTTATTGCGGCGCGGGCCGCTGCGCGAGGCCGAGTCCTACAGCATCGCCGATCTGGAAATCGACGTGCTACGGCGTCGGGTCAGTCGCGGCGGTCAGCGCATTGCCCTGACCAACAAGGAGTTCGCCCTGCTGCAACTGCTCGCCAGCCGCCAGGGCGAAGTGTTGTCGCGCACGCTGATCGCCTCGCAGGTGTGGAACCTGAATTTCGACAGCGACACCAACATGGTCGAAGTCGCGGTGCGGCGTTTGCGGGCCAAGGTCGATGACCCGTACATGCCGAAACTGATCCACACCGTGCGCGGCGTCGGCTATCAACTGGAAGCGCCGGACGATGCGCTCTAAGTCGATCGCCTGGCGCCTGGCGCTGGCGTTCGCGATTGTTTGCGCTTTGGTGTTGAGCGTGATTGGCGTGTTTCTCTACCGCTCGCTGGCCTCGGAAATCGCCTACCGCGACGACCTCGCGTTGCTCGGTCGACTGGAGCAGGTGCGCGCCTTGCTCGCCGACAGCGACAGCCTCGGTGCCTTGCAGGCGCGGCCACGGCTGTACCAGAACATGCTCGGTAACCTCGACAGCCTGTTGCTGGTGCGGCGGGCCGATGGCTCGAACGTGATCGCGATCAACCCGCGCCAGCGCGAGCTACCGCCATTGAACGCAATCGCGCGCGAGCAAACGCCGCAGCGTCGCGATGTGCTGACCTGGCAAGCGCCGGACGGCGCCGAGTTGGCGCTGTTGTCCGGTGACGCCCAAGGGCCGAACGGCGAACCGCTGACGGTGATCGCCGGCAAGGTGCTCACTGAACGTGAACAGATGCTCGCCAGTTATCGCTTGCGCTTGTATCTGGCCGTCGGGCTGGGCGCGTTGCTGGCGTTCGCGCTGGGCCTGGTGCTGCTGCGCCGTGGTCTGCAACCGTTGCGCCAGTTGAGCGCGGCGGTGCGCGGGATTGATCTGCGCAGCCTCGACCAACGTCTGCCCGCCAGCGGCACCCCCGCCGAACTGCTCGAACCGGTGCAGGCGCTCAACGGCATGCTCGCGCGGCTGGACGACAGCGTGCAGCGGCTGTCGCAGTTTTCCGCCGATCTGGCCCACGAGATCCGCACCCCGTTGCACACCTTGCTCGCCAGCAACGGCCAGGCGCTGAACCACCCGCGCAGCACGGCGGAGTATCAGGAGCTGCTGGCCTCGAACATGGAAGAGTTCGAACGCCTCAAGCGCATGGCCGAGAACCTGATGTTCCTTGCTCGCGCCGAACAGGCAGAGCGCGCGCTCGACTTGCAAGTGCTGGATCTGCACAGCGTCGGCAGCGAGCTGTGCGATTACTTCGAAGCCCTGGCCGATGATCGCCAGTTGCACCTGGAAAACCAGCTGCACGGCGAACTGTTGGCCGACCAGCAACTGCTGCAGCGCGCCCTCGGTAATCTGCTGGCCAACGCGGTGCGCCACGCCGATGAAGGCACGCTGATCAGCCTGCGCCGCCGCGATGAACCGGGCGTGTGCTGGTTGCAGGTACACAACCACGGTCCGGTGATCGCGCCAGAACATCTGGGCAAACTGTTCGACCGCTTCTATCGCGTCGACCCTTCACGGGCGCAGCCTGGGGATTCGGGTGGGCTGGGGCTGGCGATTGTGCAGTCGATCATGCAACTGCATGGCGGGCGGGTGCGGGTGAGCAGTGATGTCACTGGGACTGTGTTTGAGCTGGGTTTTGTTCTGAGCCCATGATGCGCCGTGCAAGTCTTCTGAAACTCCGCTAGAGTTTGTCTATCTGTGTATCGCATACGATGCATATTGCTTTTTTTTTTATGAATGCATCGTAAATAGTGCAGGTTATGCGTAAATGGAACAGATCGGCGAACTGATCAGAAGCTTGCGCAAGGCGCGCAAACTTTCACAGCAGGCACTGGCTCAACAATATGGCATGAGCCGCGCCACTATCTCGGGGATCGAAAACAATACGGTCTCCGAAATCGGGCTGCGCAAGGTTGAAGCAATTCTTAATGGCTTCGGTTACGAGCTGATTGCCGTTCCCCGGAAGTCAAATCGCCCAACCCTCGACGCTCTGCAAAAAGTGAATTTCCATGACTGAAACGCCGGACAGGTTGCAAATCCGTGTGGGTGAACAGGTGGTCGGGACGCTGGGGCGCGGGCAGGTTCGCGACGACAGTGTGTTCAGTTACCGTGAAGATGCCAGCGCAGACAATGCTGTATCGCTGACGATGCCCACTCGCCTGGACAGCTATGGCTGGGAACATGGCATCCACCCCGTCTTCGAGATGAACTTGCCCGAAGGCGCGCTGCGTGAGGAGTTGATGCGGCGCTTCAGTAAAGCAGTGCGTGGCTTCGATGATTTTGCTTTGTTGGCTATCGTCGGGCCCCATCAGCTCGGCCGTCTGGCAATTGCCTGCGCACCGGCGACCGAGCAGCCTCCCGCAACATCCCTTCGCGATCTGCTGGTGCACGATGGTGCTCAAGGCTTGTTCGAAGATCTGTTACAGACCTACGGTCAGTATTCCGGAGTGTCAGGCGTGCAGCCCAAAGTGCTGGTGCGCGACAGCGCCGCCGCGATTGATCGCCTGACTCATCGGGGGGCGACTCATCTGGTCAAGGCCTTTCGCGCCGAAGAGTATCCGCAGCTGGCAACCAATGAATATTTCTGTATGCGGGCGGCGCAGCACTGCGGTCTCGAAGTGCCAAAATTCGAGCTCAGCGAGCGCGGCAAATTTCTGGTGGTCGAGCGTTTTGACCTGAGCGACTCGGGGTACCTCGGTTTCGAAGACTTCTGTGTACTGAACGGGTGGCCGTCGAAGGCCAAATACGACGGTTCCTATGAAGGTGCCGCGCGGCAGATCAAGGCATTCGTTTCGCCGCAGTTGCTGGGCTCTGCCCTGGAAGCGTTTTTCAAGATTGTCGCGTTGTCTGCGGGGCTGAAAAACGGTGATGCGCATCTGAAGAATTTTGGCGTGCTTTACGAAGATTGTGCAGAGCAGTTATCCGTCAGGCTCGCGCCGGCTTACGACATCATCACAACGTCGGTTTATATCAAGAGCGACAGCATGGCGCTGCTGCTGGGCGGTTCGAAAGCCTGGCCCAAGTACAAGATGTTGGTGCGGTTCGGTCGCACGGCATGCAACCTGACCGAGGCGCGTTGCAACGAATTATTGCAACAAGTGGCTCATGGCATGCAGATGGCAATCGAGGAAATGGCCAGACACAGCCGCCAGCATCCCGAGTTTGCCGAAGTAGGCGAGGCGATGATCGAACAGTGGACATCCGGCCTGCAACGCAGCTTGATCAAGGGCTGACGCTCAGCGCAGCTGATCGCGAAACTGCCCCGGCGTCATCCCGGTCCAGCGCTTGAACGCGCGGCTGAAGCTGCTGGTGTCGGCAAACCCCAGCAGGTAGCTGACTTCACTCAACGAACAATGCGGATCGCGCAGGTGCAGCAGCGCGAGGTTTTCGCGGCTCTCGTTGAGCAGCGTGTCGAAGCGACAGCCTTCATCCGCCAAGTGCCGTTGCAGGCTGCGCAGGCTCAGGTGCAAGGCCTGTGCAATGCGTTCGGCGCTGGGTTCGCCTTCGGGCAGTTGTTCCTCGATGGCATCGCGCACCTTACGCTCCCAGGTCAGCGGTTTGAGCTGGGCCAGGGTGCGCTTGAGCACCGCTTCGTTGTGTTCGGCCAGTTCCGGGTTGGCGTCGTCGAGGTGGCTGTCGAAGTCAGCGAGGGCGAATTCCAGGCGATCTTCGGCGCAGGAGAAATGCACCGGGGCGCGGAACACCTTGTGCCACTGATGTGCATCGGACGGTTCCGGGCGGCGCAGGTACACCGCCAGCGGCGCGTAATCGCGCCCCAGGCGATTGCGGCAGGTGCGCACGTAGATCGCGGCAAACGCGTCGATGGCTTCGAAGGCCGGCGCCGGATTGCCTGACGGAATTTTCAGACGGAACAGGTAACGGTCATCGCTGCGGCTCAGTTCCAGTTCCAGCGCATCGCTGACCACCGGGTGATAACGCACGATGCGCTCGAATACCTCACGCAGGCTGCCGCTGGCCACCAGCGCGTAACCGAGCGCATGGAACGTGGTCGGGCTGACGAAGCGCGACACCCGCAGGCCGATCGCCGGATCCCCGCTGAACTGCACCGCCAGTTGCCAAAGGCGTGTGGTGCCGGACAACGGATAACGTGCGTTCGGGTCGTCCATCAACTGCGGGTCGAGCCCGGCCTGCTGGCACAGGCCGAGACTGTCCAGCCCCAGCGCATCGAGTTGCTTGCGCAAGGCACGGGTCCAGCTGGCGAGAGAGGTCGGTTCCTTCATGCTGATTGGCGCTTCCGGTCAACAGGTTGGCGTTCACGGCTATCATCAATAAAGCTTTCGCAAGGCAGGATGCGAACATCAATAACCAGAGGATGGAAGCATGGACCGTACTTCTGCAAGTCCCCCGCGACACAATGCTGCCCAGCGATCAGCGCATATTCGCGAAGTGGTGCTGGCCAAGGGTGTCGAACTGCGTGAGCGCTACCCGATTCTGCAGCATCAGGATGCCCTCGGCGCCGGCATTCTGGCCTTCGCCCTGGCCGGGATGATCGGTTCGGCAGTGCTGTACATCACCGGCCACATGGCGTGGTGGGTGTGCCTGCTGCTGAATGCGTTTTTCGCCTCCTTGACCCATGAGCTGGAACACGACCTGATCCACAGCATGTATTTCCGCAAACAACGGGTGCCGCACAACCTGATGATGGGCCTGGTGTGGCTGGCGCGGCCGAGCACGATCAACCCGTGGATCCGCCGCCATCTGCACCTCAATCACCACAAGGTCTCCGGCACCGAAACCGACATGGAGGAGCGGGCGATCACCAACGGCGAGCCATGGGGTTTTGCGCGCTTGCTGATGGTCGGCGATAACGTGATGTCGGCGTTCATCCGCATGCTGCGAGCCAAGACCTGGGCGCACAAATTCAGCATCATCAAACGCAGCCTGAAGGTCTACGCGCCGCTGGCGCTGGTGCATTGGGGCGCGTGGTACGTGTTCCTCGGTTTTCATGCGGCGAATGGCATCGCCTACCTTATGGGCTCGCCGATTGAATGGTCGGTAACCACGCTGTCGGTGATGCAGGTGATCGACATCGCGGCGGTGGTGATCATCGGCCCCAACGTGCTGCGCACCTTTTGCCTGCACTTCATCAGCTCGAACATGCATTACTACGGCGACATCGAGGCGGGCAATGTGCTGCAGCAATGCCAGGTGTTGAATCCGTGGTGGTTGTGGCCGTTGCAGGCGTTCTGCTTCAACTTTGGCAGCAGCCACGGGATTCACCATTTTGTGGTGAAGGAACCGTTTTACATCCGGCAGATGACCGTGCCGGTGGCGCACAAGGTGATGCGTGAGATGGGCGTTCGGTTCAATGATTTCGGCACGTTTTGGCGGGCGAACCGGTTTGTTCGTCGGGATGAAGTGGTAGCGGAGGAGGCGCGTACGGCTCAGGCTTGATGGTGAATTTGCGGGCCTCTTCGCGAGCAAGCCCGCTCCCACAGGGGAACGCATTTCAACTGTGGGAACGGGCTTGCTCGCGAAGGCACCGGATCAGGCAACCTCAATCCGGCTGAAACGGCGAAGCACTGAGAATCACACCCGTCTCCTCCACATACTGCTGCCAGTGCCCGATCAAGCTGTTGAGCTTGTCCGGCTGATGCGCCGCCAGATCATGAATCTCTCCCGGATCGCTGCTCAGATCATAAAGCTGCCAGGTCGCCGGCCCCACCGGCCCGGGGATCCACACCGCTTTCCACGACCCTTGGCGAATCGCCCGGCGGCCAAACAATTCCCAACCGGTGACGGTGTGCTCGTCGTGCACTTGCGCCGTCTCGCCGGACAAAAAGCCCAGCCACGATTTACCGCGCAGCGGCGCCACCGGTTTGCCGTGCCATTGCTTGCCCGGATGGCGCACGCCGGCCAGATCGAGAATGGTCGGGGTGACGTCCATCACCGTGCCGAAACCGTGGCTGATCTGCCCTTTGATCGGCAATTGCGGATAGTGCAGCAGCGCCGGTACGCGAATCCCACCCTCGGTGGTGAACGCCTTGAACAACCGAGACGGTGCGGTCGCCACCTGCGCCCAGCTCGGCCCGTACCAGACGTAGGAATTGGCGCGGCCGATGTTGTCGAGGCTGTTGTCGTAATGCTGATTGAGGTAGGTCAGCAGTTCCGGGCCGAACTTGGGAAACGCCTCCAGCAGTGCGCCCTCGGCACCGTTGTCGGACATGAACAGGATGAAGGTGTTATCGAGTTGGCCCTGCTGGCGCAGGTAATCGACCACCCGACCGATGTTCCAGTCCATGCGCTCGACCATGGCCGCGTAGACCTCCATGGCCCGCGCGGAAATCTGCCGTTGCTCATCACTCAGCGCGTCCCATTGCGCATTCAGTTGAATCAGCGGATGTGGCTCGACATCCGGCTCGATCAGCCCCAGCGCCTTGAGTTTTTCCAGGCGTTCGAGGCGCAAGACTTCAGGACCGGCGTCGTAGCGGCCACGGTATTTTTCGACCACCTCGGCCGGTGCCTGCAACGGCCAGTGCGGTGCGGAGAAGGGCAGGTAGGCGAAGAATGGCCGGCTCTGATCGCGCTCCTTGAGGTACTGCAGCAGCTTGTCGCCGAAGGCATCCGACGAGTAGAAATCCTTGGGCAATGCGTCGACAAAGGTGTCGTCTTCGATATACAGCGCTGGCGTCGATTTCAGCAGTCCGGGTGTGTGTTCGTCGTAAGTCGGCTCGAAACCATAGTGGTTGGCCGCACCCGGCAGCAGCGAGAACGAACGCTCGAAACCGCGGGCCTGCGGCGCCAGTTCAGCGGTCAGGCCGAGGTGCCATTTGCCGCTCATCAACGTCTGGTAACCGGCCTCGCGCAGCAGCTCGGGCAGGGCCACAACGCGGTCGTTGAGATAGCCTTCGTAACCCGGTTTGCCGATCAGCTCCGGGGTCAGCGCTTCGGCCATGGTGCCGATGCCGGCGATGTGGTGGTCGGTGCCGGTCAGCAACATCGAACGGGTTGGCGAGCAGGTCGGTGCGGTGTGGAAATCGGTCAGGCGCAGGCCGTTATTGGCCAGGGCATCGAGGTTCGGCGTGGCGATTTCGCCACCGAACGCGCCGATGTCGGAGAAGCCGAGATCGTCGGCCAGAATCACCAGAAAGTTGGGGCGTTGCGGCATCGAAAAGCTCCTCTCAGCAGGCAATGAACGACAGCGGCAGATCGCGGATCTGTACCGGCAGGCTCGGTTGGTAATGGTCGTCACTGGTCAGTTCGTGCAGCAGCTCTTCACGCAACTGATGGAAGTCGAAACTGCTGCGCTGACGCGGGTGCGGCAGGGCGATATCGACCACTTGCTTGATCCGCCCCGGACGCGGCTCCATCACCACCACGCGGTCGGCAAGAAAGATCGCTTCTTCGACGTCGTGGGTGACGAGGATCGTGGTGATTTTTGCCCGGTCACGGATCGCCAGCAGCTCGTCCTGCATTTGCTGACGGGTCAGTGCATCAAGGGCGCCGAACGGTTCGTCGAGCAACAGGATCCGTGGGCTGGCGACCAGCCCGCGAGCAATCGCCACGCGCTGGGCCATGCCGCCGGAGAGCTGGTGCGGATAGGCGCGGGTGAAATCGCGCAGGCCGACCAGATCGATGAAATCGTTGATGCGCTGCTGCTTTTCGGCGGTGCTCAGCGGCTCGTTGACCAAGCCGAGGCCGATGTTGTCGGCCACCGTCAGCCACGGGAACAAACGGTGCTCCTGAAACACGATGCCACGCTCGCCGCCGATGCCGCTGACGGCTTTGCCATCGACGCTGATCTGCCCGCGAAACTGCGTATCCAGACCCACCAGCAAGCGCAGCAAGGTGGATTTGCCGCAGCCGCTGGAGCCGACGATGGCGACGAACTCGCCCTCGGCGATGTCGAGGTTGAATTCGCGAATCGCCTCCAGTTCGAAACCGTCGACATCGAAGGATTTGCCTACGTGGGTGAAGCTGACAATCGGTGCGTTCATGCGTGTCTCCAGCGAGTGGCGCGAATTTCCAGGCGTTGGCCGATGAGGTTGAGCAGGGCGCCGGTGAGGCCGACCAGCAGCATCCCGGCCATGATCAGGTCCATGCGCAGCAGTTGTTGAGCGCCGATCATCTGGCTGCCGATGCCGCCGTTGGATGGCATGAAATATTCGGCGCCGATGGTGCCGAGCCAGGCGTAGATCAGGCTCAGGCGCAGCCCTGCGAAAATCCCCGGCGCCGCACCCGGCAGCACCAGTCGGCGCAGGCGCTGACCGAGGCTCAAACGCAACACCTGCGCGGCCTCGTTGAGTTGTGGCGAGAGGTTGGCGACGCTGCGCTGGGTGGCGATGAACAGCGGGAAAAACGCGGCGAGGGCGACGAACACCCACTTCGCCAATTCACCCAAGCCGAACCACGCGGTGAGCAGCGGCACCCAGGCAAAAATCGCGATCTGGCGGATGGCGGCGAGGGTCGGGCCGAGCAGCCGTTCGCTGGTACGTGAAAGCCCCAACAGCAAGCCGAGGGCGAAACCAAGTCCGCCGCCCAGCAGCAACCCGCCAAGGGTACGACCGAGGCTCAAGGCCATGCCGCTGATCAGCGTGCCGTCGAGCAGACCGTTCCTGGTCGTGTCCAGCACCGCCAGCGGGCTGACCAGGATGTTCGCATCGACCCACTGCTGATCGCTCGCCACTTGCCAGACGCCAATCAGGCCCAGTGGCAACAGCCACGGTTGCAGCCGCTGCCAGCCTTCATAGCGCGGGCCACGGCGGATTTCCGCAGTCGCCGGGTGCGGCCAGTGCACCAGTTTGCGGTCGAGAAAACCGATGCCGCGATCCATCGCTACACCGAGCACACCGATGACCACGATGCACACGAACACGATGTCAAGCATGAACAGTTGCCGTGCCCAGACCATCAGGTAGCCGATACCTTCGCTGGATGCCAATAGCTCCACCGCCAGCAATGAAGTCCAGCCAGCAGCCAGGGCCAGACGCACGCCGGCCATGAACGCCGGCAGTGCAGCGGGCAGCACCAGGCGCCGGATCAGCAGGTAAGACGGCAGGCGTAATACGGCCGCGGCTTCGCGTAGTTTCGGTTGCGCATCACGAACGCCGACCAAGGTGTGCAGGGTCACCGGAACCACGATGGCCTTGATCAGCACCACCAGTTTCAGCACTTCGCCGATGCCGAAAAACACCATGAACAGCGGAATCCAAGCCAGCGTCGGCACTTGTGCCAGACCGGCGAACGTGGGGAAAACCAGGCGTTCGAGACGCCGGCTGAAGCCCAGAGCAGCACCCAGCACTGCGCCCGCAGAGATCCCTGCCAGCAAGCCCCAGAGCAGGCGTTGCAGGCTGATCCACAAATGACTCCACAGCTCGCCCTGGGACAGCTCGATGGCGCTGTTCCACACCAGCGATGGCGCCGGCAGGATCTGCTCGCTCATCCATTGATTGCGCGCGGCCAGCCACCACAGCGCGAACAGGCTGATCGGCAGCAGCCATGGCAACAGACGTTGGTTGAGGCTCGGCCACGCGCGCCGACTTTTCAGTGGCGGCGCCGGCAGTGGCAGACTGAGCAAGGAATCACGGGCCATGGGTGACCTCCGTTGTCGGGTTGCATGGCGAACCGCTTGGCTTTGTGGGAGTGGGCTTGCTCACGAAGGCGCAGTGTCAGGCGCCGGTGATGGCGAATGACGCGCCCCCTTCGCGAGCAAGCCCGCTCCCACAATTGGCTAGCGGTGTATGCAAATTCGATCTATAAAAATTCAAATCAATTCTATTGAGAGATAAGCCAGATCATTTAAGGCCTGCAGCCCGACGCGCATCCAATGCATTCGAAGAATATTTTCGATGCTGTTAATGCATACGCCGCTGCAATCCGCGTCATTGCTTGCTTAGCGTCAAAAGCTATAGAAATGTGCATTTTTAGTATTTAAGCGAAGGTCATGCTTCGGCCTACTTTCGGCTCCTCAACGCCCGTCGTGATCAAGGAGCCGCACCCATGAACCTTCCCTTCAAACGAGTCTTCAGTCTGTTTGCCATCCCGGCACTGGCGGGCCTGCTGGCGTTTACCGCGCAGGCCGACGAGCTCAAGGAAATCAGGATCGCCGTGCCCGACCTGAGCGCCGGCACCCAGCACAGCGGCGGCGGTGTGGTGGACGTGCTGCGTGATCGGCAGATCTTCGAAAAAGCCTTCGCCGATCAGGGCATCAAGATTCAATGGAGCTTCTTCAAGGGCGCCGGGCCGGTGATCAACGAGGCGTTTGCCAACGGTCAGGTCGATCTGGCGTATCTGGGCGATCTCGCGGCGATCATCGGCAAATCCAATGGCCTCGACACACGTTTGCTCAGCGCCAGTGCGCGTGGGGTGAAGCAATATCTGGGCGTGGTGCCGGGTTCCGGGATCAAGACCCTGCAGGATCTGAAAGGCAAGCGCGTGGCGATCTTCCGTGGCACCGCCACCCAGTTGTCGTTTGATGCGGCGCTGGCCAGTCAAGGCTTGAGCGAGAAGGATCTGAAGGTGATCAATCTCGACTTCAGCGGGGCTACCGCCGCGCTGGCGGCCAAGCAGATTGATGCGTCGTGGGGCAGCTCCGGTCTGGCCGCTTTGCAGAGCAAGGGGCTGGCCGAATTGCCGCTCAACACCAAGGACCTGGGGGGTGCCGGTAGCGTGCAATCGGTGCTGGTGGGGGCCGGCAAGTTTGTCGACGGGCATCCGGAGGTCGTGGCGAAACTGCTCAAGGCGCAGCAGCAGGCGGTGGATTGGCTGACCGAGGACAGCAACAAGGATGCCTACGTGCAGCTGGTGTCGGGGCTGGCAAGTTATCCACCGGTGATCCTGACCCAGGACCTGCAGGATCAGAAACTCAGCGAAGTGTTTCCGTCGACGCTGGACCCGGTATTCCTCGGAAAATTGCAGGACTCGGTGGATCTGGCGGCGCAGCAGAAGCTGATTCGCAAGCCGTTCAAGGTCAGCGATTGGGTGGCGCCTGAACTGGCGGCGGCCAAGCTCTGAATTTGCGGCGTCTGGACGGGCCTCTTCGCGAGCAAGCCCGCTCCCACAGGGATCTTCAGTGAACACAGATTGTGTATTCACAACGGTCCCCTGTGGGAGCGGGCTTGCTCGCGAAGGCGTGCTCAAACCGCGACGCTGACTTCCTGCTTGTCCACCGCCACCAGCGTCTCGATCATCGCCCGCGCTGCCGGCGACAAGCGAAACCCGGTACGGCTGACAATCCCGCAGCGCGCGTTCATGCTCTCCAGATTCTGCGGCAGGTTGCGCCAGTGCAGCAGCGCCAGTGAACCCTGGGCAATGTCCTCGTAAAACGCTTCTTCCGTACCGATGCCGATGGCATTCGATTGCAGCACCACTTTCACCAGCGCCGGGAAGTGCTCGGTCTCGATGGTCGGGGAAAAATCGATCCGGCCGCTGAGGTTCGCCAGCAGTTTGCGAATTCCCGGCGGAATCAGCGTGGTCGCCAGCGGGTAGTCGAACATGTCGTTGGTCGACAGGCTTTCCTTGGCCAGCAGCGGATGTCCGGGCCGGCAGAAAAACACCCCGCGCTTGGGCGTCAGGGCCTGAGTCTGGAAGTTCGGATCGGCTTCGAAGTGGCGGATGTCGGCGATGAAGAATTCGATCTCTTCACGGCTCAGCGCACGGCTGAGTTTTTCCCAGTTATCCACCTGAAAACAGGTGCGCACTTTCGGGTGCGCGTTGATGAATTGCGCCACCGCATCCGGCACCAGTTTCACCGCCGGGGCCGGGCCGCAGCCGAAGTGCAGTTCACCGGCATCGAGCTTGGTCATCTGCGTCACTTCGGCGCTGAGCAGCGCCGCGCCTTGCACCAGGGTCAGGGCGTGTTGCAGCACTACCTGGCCTTCGGGCGTCGGGCGCAGATCCTTGTTGCCGCGATCCACCAGCACACAGCCGAACTCTTGCTCCAGCCCTTGAATGCTGCGGCTGAACGCCGGTTGAGTGATGCCCATCGCGTCTGCCGCGCGGACAAAACTGCGGTGTTCGTTGAGGGCGATGAAGTAGCGCAACTGGCGAAGATCCATATGCTTTTCCGGCATCCTAAAAATAGCTCGAAGGCATTTGCGACGAGGGTTGCTTGAGGTTTTAAATGCAAGCTCTTATTCCGTCAACGAAGCATGTGAATATCTATTAGATGTAAATGGAATATAGATAGAGCGATGTTTCGCTGCCGCCAACCGCAAGCAGTCGATGAGGGTCTACCCATGAGCAATGCCGCACTCGCTGTAAAACCCGCTGTCCACGCGCTGGAAATCCACCCGGTGGCCGGCCGTATCGGCGCCGAGATTCGTGGCGTGCACCTGTCCGGTGAACTGGACGCCGTCACGGTCGAAGCCATTCAGCAGGCGCTGATCCAGTACAAGGTGGTGTTCTTCCGCGAGCAGACCCAGCTCGACGATCAGCGCCAGGAAGCCTTCGCCCATCTGCTCGGTGAGCCCGTGGCGCATCCGACCGTACCGGTGCGTGAGGGCACGCGTTATCTGCTGGAGCTTGACGGGGCCGAAGGCCAGCGCGCCAACTCCTGGCACACCGACGTGACTTTCGTCGACGTCTACCCGAAAGCCTCGATCCTGCGCTCGGTGGTGGCGCCGGCCTTCGGTGGCGACACCCTGTGGGCCAACACCGCGACCGCCTACAACGAACTGCCGAGCGAACTGCGCGAGCTTGCGGACAAGCTGGTCGCCGTACACAGCAACGAATACGACTACGCCGGGGCCAAGCCGGACGTGTCGCCGGAGAAGCTTGAGCGCTATCGCAAGATCTTCACCTCGACCGTCTACGAGACCGAACACCCGGTGGTGCGCGTACACCCGATCAGCGGCGAGAAAAGCTTGCTGCTGGGGCACTTCGTCAAACGCATCAAGGGGTATTCGCAGGCCGATTCGGCGCACTTGTTTGGCCTGTTGCAGAGCCATGTGATTCGTCAGGAAAACACCGTGCGCTGGCGCTGGAAGGCCGGTGACGTGGCGATCTGGGATAACCGTTCGACCCAGCATTATGCGATTGATGATTACGGCACCCAGGATCGCATCGTGCGGCGGGTGACGCTCAAGGGGGAAGTTCCGGTTGGGGTTTCAGGGCAGCGTAGTCAAACCATCAAAGGTGCCGAGCTCGTCGGCGTCTGATCGGGCCTCTTCGCGAGCAAGCCCGCTCCCACAGTGGAAATGTGTTGAACACAGTGGATGTGAACGACACAGAACCCTGTGGGAGCGGGCTTGCTCGCGAAGCTCTTTCACCAAACGCCAATCTGCACGACTTTCTCGGTCTCAGGCTCGCCATAGCGAAACCGCTGCCCGCGCAGATCGATCTCCTGATGGCTGATGGTCGTCCGCCGCTTCAAGCCGCGCACCCATTCGAACAGATACCCCGCATGCTCTTCGCGCACCGCCGCGTATGCCGGGTCCTCACCCAGATCGCGCAACTCCTGCGGATCATTCAGCAGATCAAACAACTGCGGCCGGAACCCGTCGTACGCCAGGTATTTCCAGCGCTCGCTGCGCACCATGGTCATGCGACAGCGGTCGATCGGCTGGCCAAGTCGCTCGCGCGCCGGGGCCTGAAAGGCGTAGTCGTATTCGCTGATCGCGTAGCGGCGCCAGTCGGGATTTTCGCCGTGCAGCAGCGGGATCAGCGAGCGTCCTTCCAGGCGATGCTCGGCCCCCGGCAGGCCCAGGGCCTGGAGAAACGTCGGCAACGCATCAATGGTTTCCGCCAGCCGCTCATCCACCGTACCCCGGGTGATATCCGCCGCCGCGCGCGGGTCGCGCACGATCAATGGCACGCCCACCGCTTGCTCCAGCAAAAACTCCTTCTCGCCCAGCCAGTGGTCGCCGAGAAAGTCGCCGTGATCGCTGGTGAACACGATCAGCGTGTCATCCCACCTGCCGTTGCTCTGCAGAAAATCGAACAGCCGCCCGAGTTGATCATCCACCTGCTTGATCAGGCCCATGTAGGTAGGGATTACATTCAATCGTACTGAATCACGGGAGAAGTTTAGGCTTTCCTCATGTTGACGAAACGCCGTGTATACGGGGTGTTTGCTGGCTTCGGAGGGCGTCGCGCGGACCGCTTCGAGAATCGATTTCGTACTGTACAAGGCGTGGTATGGCGCCGGTACGATGTAGGGCCAGTGCGGTTTGATGTAGGAGAGGTGTAAACACCAGGATTTATCACCTTGCTCGGTGATGAAGTCGATGGCTCGATTAGTAGTGTAGACAGTCTCTGAGAACTGCTCGGGAATTCGCGCTGGCAAATGCGCATGACGCATCTGCCAGCCGCTGAGGATTTCGCCGTTCTCGCCTTCGGCGGCGTTGGCCCAGTCGTGCCAGGGATTGCGCCCGTCGAAACCCTGCTCGCGCAGGTAATGGGTGTAGGGCGCGGACTCGCGTTTGTCGTCGAACAGCGGGTCGTCGGGGAAGATTCCGTCGTGGCGAAAGTACGGTTCGAAACCGACCTCGTTGAGCACCTCGGCCTGCGCGCTGTCCGGGTTGATCGCCAGACGCTGCAAGGCATCGACATTGGCCGTGGCGTGGGTCTTGCCGACCAGCGCGGTGCGAATGCCATGGGGGCGCAGGTAATCACCGATCGTCAGTTCTTCCAGCGGCAACGGCACGGCGTTCCATGCGACCTGATGGCTGCTGACGTAGCGTCCGGTGTAGGCCGACATCCGCGACGGGCCGCAGATCGTGCCCTGGGTGTAGGCACGGCTGAAGCGTACGCCGGCGGCGGCCAGGCGATCGATGTTCGGCGTGTGCAGATGCGGGTGGCCATAGCAGGACAGGTAATCGCGGCGCAGTTGATCGCACATGATGTACAGCACGTTGCGCACAGGGTTTTGCGGGTTGGACATGGGGTTCACCGGTCAGAAAGACAGGCGAGGGTTGTCGCTTTCGGCGGGGGTGTTCGGCAAGTGCATTTGGGGAATGGGTTTTATGCAGTGGATGCATCGGTGTGAGTGGCGACGCCTTCGCGAGCAAGCCCGCTCCCACAGGAGTACGTATTCCAAATGTGGGAGCGGGCTTGCTCGCGAAGAGGGTGGCTCAGACGGCAAAATTCTCCAGCGAACACACCTCATCATCCACCGCATCAATCGCCTTGATCTGCTCAATCATCGCCTCGGCCAGCGGCGACAACCGATACCCCGCACGGCTGACAATCCCGTAGCGCGTGTACAACTCCTCCAGATCATCCGCCAGGCCGTCGATCCGCAAACACACCAGCTCACCCTTGGCCTGATGCAGCGCATCGGAATACGCCCCGACAATCCCGATCGCATCCGAGCGCAGCACCACGCTGAGCAGGCTTGAGCTGTTTTCGCATTCGACATTGGGGGTGAAGTCCGGGCGGCCGCTGAGGTCGACGATGACCTTGCGCAGGTTCGGCGGACGAATGCTCACCGCCAGTGGATAACTCATCAGCTGCTCGGCCGAGACCCGTTCAAACGCCGCCAACGGATGCCCGGCACGGCAGCAGAAATGCCATTTGCGTGGCCGCAGGCGGTAAGTCAGGTAATCCGGATCGGCTTCGAAGTGTCGGGTGTCGGCGACGAAGAATTCGAACTCTTCGCTGAGCAGGCGTTTGCTCAGGCTCTGCCAGTCATCGACCTGAAATTGCACCCGCGCTTTCGGGTAGCGCCCGATGAACGCGCCGATCGCGCGCGGAATCAATCCGGCTGCCGGCGCCGGGCCGCAACCGAAGCGCAGTTCGCCCGCTTCCAGACCATTGAACTGACTGATCTCGTTGGCCATCTGCTGCGCACCGCTGACCAGTCGCCGCGCATGTTCGAGCAACACCTGACCCTGCTTGGTCGGCGGCAGATCCTTGCGTCCGCGATCGACCAACTGGCAGCCAACGCTGTGTTCCAGCGCCTGAATGCTGCGGCTGAAGGCCGACTGCGACAGGTTCACCGCCTGCGCGCCCGCGACGAAGCTGCGTTGTTCGGCGAGGGCGATGAAGTGTCGAAGTTGGCGCAAGTCGATATGCATTTTTCACATAAAAAATATCCGGGAAATGCATTGGATATGCATTAGGTCGAATCCTTATAAAGGCAATCTCTTATGCAGTAAATCTTTGTAAAAACATAAATAAATAACTTTAAAGAATATACAGCGCAAAAGTTGACTGTGTGTTTTTTGACCAGGAGCCGCGCCATGAGTCCGTTGAACCTTGCGTCACCCTTAACGCCACGACGGCTCAAACGCCTGCCTCTGGCCCTGTTGCTGGCGGGGAGTGCCAGCTGGACTCACAGCTACGCCGCCGACGCCGACACCCCGCCACCAGCTACCGCCGGCAAGCCTGCGGCCAACAGCTCGCAGCTGGAGACCGTGACCGTCACCACCCGCCGTCGCGAAGAAAGCTCGCAAGACGTGCCGACACCGATGAGCGTGGTCAGCGGCCAGACTCTGGAGACGCAGCGCGTTTACCGGATTCAGGATTTGCAGCAACTGGTGCCGAGCGTCAACGTTGCCTACATGCATGCGCGCCAGTCCAGCGTGTCGATTCGTGGCCTCGGCAACAACCCGGCCAGCGACGGTCTGGAGGGCAGTGTCGGTCTGTACATCGACAACGTGTATCTGGGCCGTCCGGGGATGGCGGTGTTCGACCTGATGGACATCGAACAGCTCGAAGTCCTGCGTGGGCCGCAGGGCACGCTGTTCGGCAAGAACACCACCGCCGGGGTGATCAACATCAGCACCCGCGCGCCGACATTCACCCCTGAGCGCAGCATCGAAACCTCGTTCGGCGAGGACGGTTATTTCCAGACCAAGGGCACGATTTCCGGGCCGATCAACGATGAGCTGGCCGGACGTTTTTCGGCCTATCGCACCCGCAGCGACGGCGACATCAAGAACGAATACAACGGCCATGATTTGAACGGTGGCTCGCGCGATGGCTTCCGCGCGCAGTTGCTGTTCAAGCCCAACGAAGACTTCAACCTGCGCTGGATCGGCGACTACAACGAAGAGGACTCCAGCGCCGGCACCCGCGTGCTGTACAGCACCGGGCCGACCATCAATGGCGTCAACCTGTACCAGTCGCGGGCCGATGCGGCCGGTGCGACGTTGGTCAACGGCTCGCACCGCAAGGTCAATCTGGACAACGATCAGCACGTCACCGTGCATCAGGGCGGCACGTCGGTGGAGGCCAACTGGACGCTGCCGAGCGATTTTACCCTGACCTCGATCAGCTCCTACCGCTTCTGGAATTTCACCCCGGCCAACGACGACGGTCTCAACGTCGCGGCGACCTACAACGCTGGCGTTTCGGTCGAAGACAAACAGTACTCGCAGGAATTTCGCCTGGCCTCGCCCAAGGGCGAGTTCTTCGATTACGTGGTGGGCGCGTACTACTTCGGCTCGGATCTGGACAACAAATCCTTCGCCTATTACGGCCCGCAGGCCGACATCTGGAACGGCACGCCACGCGGTGCACTGGCCAACGTCGGCAGTGTCGGTAACGGCCACATCAAGACCGACAGTTTCGCCCTGTTCGCTCAAGGCACCTGGCACCTGACCGAGCGCCTGGATTTCACCGCCGGAGTGCGCGGCACCTATGAAGAAAAAACCGCCTGGGTCACTCGCGATGCACCAGTCGGTGGCGCTGCGGTGACCGGTGCCGCGGCCACTGCACGACGCGGACGCACTGGCGCCTACGATTCCGGCGATCTCAACCAGTACAGCTCAAGCCCCTCCGGGTTGCTCAACCTCAGCTACCGCATCACCGATGATCTGCTCGGCTACGCCACGCTGTCCCACGGCGAAAAATCCGGTGGCGTGAACCTCGCGGTGGGTTCGGCGCCAACCGCTGGCGCCGACTCGTTGTTGATCGGCACCGAGCGTGCCAACAACGCCGAACTCGGCTTCAAGAGCACCCTGTGGGATCGGCGTCTGCAGCTTAACGCCAACGTGTTCTGGACCCAGGTCAACGCCTATCAGACCAACGCCTACGACGACGTCAACCGCGTGCAATACCTGACCAACGCCGGCTCGGTACGCTCGCGCGGGGTTGAATTCGAAAGCACGGTGATTCCGTTGCGCGGCCTGACGCTGAACTTCAATGGCTCGTACAACGACGTCAGCTACCTCTCGTACAAAGATGCGCCATGCCCGCCGGAAATCAGCCAGGCCCCGGGCGCACCGGCGTCCTGCGATCTCAGTGGGCACCAGGTGGTCGGCGCTTCCAAATGGATCGGCAACGCCAACGGCGAATACAAATGGAATCTGGCCAACGGCTTCGAACCCTACGTCACCGCCAGCTACGCGTTCCGCTCGAAAGCGGTGGGCACGGTCGAAGATTCCGACTACGGGCAGATCCCGAGCTACGCGGTGGTCAACCTGTCCACCGGTCTGCGCGGTGATTTCAATCAGGGCCAGTGGGACGTTTCGCTGTGGCTGAAAAACGCCTTCGACAAGACCTACTACACGACCCTGTGGACCGGCGGCAACGGCGGTTATGAAGGCCTGCTCGGTACGCCGCGCACCCTCGGCGTTACCGGTCGCTACGACTTCTGATCTGTCATTCAAGGAGCTGCATCATGTTGCCAGGCAAAACCGCTTTAGCGCTGTTGTTATCCGGCGCAGTGTCAGGCACCGGGGCGCTCGCCGCCCCCAGCGTGTACCCGACCGGCGTCACCCGTTATGACCCGGACAAGGCGTTCAACCAGTACGTGATCTTCAGTGGCGCCGACAAGCAGACGCACCTGATCGACATGAACGGCAACGAGGTGAAAACCTGGCCGCAGGCGGGTTTCCCATCGGCGATCATCGACCCGCAACTGGTCGGCGGCGAGCGCGGGCATGTGCTGCTGCAACTGAGCGACAAGGATCCGGGCAAGCTCGGCTCCGCCGGTAATGGCCTGGGCAATCAGAGCGTCGGCGAGCTGGACTGGAACGGCAAAGTCGTCTGGCAATGGGGCGACAAGGCGCCCGGTGGCGCGGCGCAGCAACACCATGACCAGCGGCGCCTGAGCAACGGCAACACCGTGGTGCTGGCGAACAAGGTGCATCAGGTCAAAGGCTTCAAAGTACCCGAGGTGATCGACGATGCGATCTATGAAGTCAGCCCCGACGGGCAGGTGAAATGGCAGTGGCTGGCCTCGGAACACCTGAACGAATTCGGTTTCACCCCGGAGCAATTGAAGCTGGTACGCGCCAGCGACAACCCGGATTACCTGCACATCAACAACCTCAGCGTGGTCGGGCCGAACAAGTGGTTCGATGCCGGTGACAAACGCTTTAACCCGGACAACCTGTTGCTTGATTCGCGCAACGCCAACTTCATCGCGATCATCGACAAGCACAGCGGCAAAGTGGTCTGGCGCCTCGGTCCGAACCTGCCGCTGATCAACCCGAAAACCGCGCAGAAACTGCCGCGTCCGGTCGATCAATTCGTTGGCCAGCACGACGCGCACATCATCCCGGCCGGGCTGCCCGGCGCGGGCAACCTGCTGGTGTTCGACAACCAGGGTTCGGCGGGGTATCCGAACGTCACCCTCGGGCTGATTTCCGGCTCGCGGGTGCTGGAAATCGATCCGCTGAAAAATGAAATTGTCTGGCAGTACAGCGCGGCGAATTCGAAGCAGCCGGGGTGGGCCTTCTACAGTTCGTTCATCAGCAGCGCGCGGCGTTTGCCCAACGGTAATACGCTGATCGACGAAGGTATGAACGGACGGTTTTTCCAGATCACGGCCAGCGGTGAAAACGTCTGGGAATACGTCAGCCCGTATCTGGGCAAAGCGCCGGGTAGTGACGCGATCAGCAACTGGGTCTATCGGGCGTTGCCGGTGAGTTATGACTGGGTGCCGGCCGGAACCCCGCGTTCCGAGACTGCGGTTGTCGCCCCGACACCGTCCGCGCAACAAGTCAGCGCCAGTCGTTAGTTGAAATGGAATTAATGCTCGAATGAATGGCGATAAGTTATGTGGGAGATGAATAGTGCTTATTGCAATTTCGTTGAAAAGTCGCGTGGACAATAAGTGAATGGCCAACCATCCTGAGTGTCGTGAGTTTCCAGGAGGAAACTTGCTCTCATCGGAAGACACTTATCCAACGATAAAGGAAATCTCGTTATGTCGAGCATTAATGGCAATTATGTAAACGCTAACGCTGGCGCCAAACTGACGATTACCGATGGCAACGACTCCAACGGCACCTTCAGCGGCAAGTTCAGCCAGAACGGCGTGAACTACGACATCGCTTACGGGCATTACCATTTCCAGAACAGCACCGGGCAGCCTACGATCATCACCTTCGCGGCTCTGAATGACGGCACCGGTTATCAATCCTGGACGCTGTTCTCGCCGGATCACAACTATTCGAAAGTTCGTGCGGTGGGTTCGCGTACCAACTTTGATGGTGATGTTGTGGGGCTGGCTGGAGAATTTATCAAACAGTAATCTGGAGACACAAAAAAGCCGCCGTGCTATTTAAGCTCGGCGGCTTTTTCTTACACTCAATAAGTCGTTTTCATGTCTATCGTACTTCCTTTGGATGACAGAGTTTGCTTGTGCTTGATTCTAAGCTCGCTGCGAACTTCATCACTCGATCAGGATGCTTACATGCAAAACGGGCTTTATTCCAATACCCTTGATGGTCCCTCTCTGACCATTGTCGATTCCGATGATCGCACTGGCGTCTTCGGTGGCACGTTGCATCACGAAGGCATCAACTACAGCATCGTCAACGGTCGTTATTCCAGCCTCAACGGCTATCAGCCTCCCACCGTGGTTTCGCTCCTGGCGGCTAACCAGGATCACGGTTACTTCGCCTTGACCCTGTTTTCGCCAAGCCGTGGCACCCACGAGCTGCGCGGCCACTGCGTGCGCGTCACCTACGACGGTGCGGTCAGCACGTTGCCCGGTGACTTGCTGCGCAATGCCTGAGGCGCCGCCGGCGCCCGCTGTCTCTCTTCAAATAAACCAAGCAAGGATGCTGCACATGTCCACGATCAACGGCGTTTATCGCCACGAGCCTTCCGCGACAACGTTGACCCTGACCGAGGGCGATGACCGCACCGGCAGTTTCACCGGCACATTGTCGCTGTCCGGGATCGACCACCCGCTCGCGTTTGGCAATTTTCATTTCAAGCACGGCTTTTCAACAGGCACGATTGCGATCACCTTCAGCACGCAGATGACCGATGGCAGGCGACAAGCGTGGGTAATGTTCTCCGCCGATCAGACCTATGCACGCCTGCGTGCAATGGGTAGTGCGGCCGACCTGTCAGGGGATGTCGCGCTGACCGGCCTGGAATTTGTCCGACAAGAGCCGTGAAAAAGCCTGGATTGAACGGTTTTCGCATGCCTTCGCCGAATATTTTTCATGCTTGAAAAGCATTGTAAATCTGCGCCCGGACGCTAGCCCTTGCCGGCCGCGGCTTCGCGACATTCGGCAGAAATTTATATTCTTAAAAAGACTAAGCACATCAAGAAAAGTTACTTTCGGAGATAAGCAATTGCTCCAATGATTCACCCAACGACCGGTCGCCCGGGGGATGTTTGCGGCGACCCGTCGGGTACTTCGCAAAGAGACCGCAGGGAGTGAATCAATGGGCAATGTCCAGACCGCCGCCAGTGCACAGGAGGTGCCGTGGCGCCAGGCACCGAGTGGCGAATTGGTCGATCTCGGCCGGCCTCATCGTGTGCCGCTGGGGCAACTGCGTTTGCAGCGTGCGCCGAAGGGCATTCTGAGCCGCCGTGAAACCATTCTGCTCGGCGTGCTGGCGCTGCTGGTGCACGGCGCGGTGATCTACTGGATCAACCAGCATCCGACGCCGGCGTTGCCGATCGTGCCGCCGGAAATTCCGCCGATGACCATCGAGTTTTCGCGGCCGGCGCCACCCGCGCCGCCGGTGGTCGAACCGCCGCCACCGGCACCGGTGGTTGAGCCACCGCCGCCGGTTGAAGACGAGTTGGCGGTGAAGCCGCCGCCACCCAAACCGATTCCCAAGCCCAAGCCGAAACCCGTGGCCAAACCGGTGCCGAAACCGGCACCCAAAGCGCTCGAGCAGCCTCCGGCGCCGCCACAACCGGCCGCTCCGGTCGCGGCCCCGGCACCGCCCGCGCCACCGGCTCCCGCGCCAGTGACACCGGCCTCGGCCAACGCGGCGTACCTGAAGAACCCGGCGCCGGAATATCCATCGCTGGCCCAGCGTCGCGGCTGGGAAGGCACGGTGATGCTGAGGGTGCACGTATTGGCCAACGGCAAGCCCGGTGAGATCCAGATTCAGAAAAGCAGCGGTCGGCAGCAACTCGACGATGCGGCGCTAAGCGCGGTCAAGCAGTGGAGCTTTGTGCCGGCCAAGCAGGGTGATGTCGCCCAGGACGGCTGGGTCAGCGTGCCCATCGATTTCAAGATTCATTAATTGGTAATCAGCTGACTTTATTCTCGCGGTGTGTCTGGAACCGCCATCGCGAGCAAGCTCGGCTCCCACACACGAGGGAATACATCATGACGTTACTGGCCTCTCCACTGGAATCCATCGAAAGCGCGGTGATCTGGCTGCTGGTGGTTTTTTCCGTTGCCACCTGGGGACTGGCGCTGCTCAAGGCTGTGCAGTTCGGTCGTCTGAAGGCGCAGGATCGCAGGTTTCATAAACGTTTCTGGGCGGCGTCGAGTCTCGACTCCGCCGCCGAGTTGAGCGAAACCCAACCCGGCGCTGCCGCTCGGGTGGCACAGGCCGGTTATGCGGCGATCCAGGTCGGCGAAGCGCCACAGGCCAATGACCTGAGTCAGGCGATCAACCATCAGGATCGCCTTGAGCGTGCCTTGCGCCAGCAGATCGTCCGCGAACGGCGTTCGCTGGAAACCGGTCTGGCAGTGGTCGCGAGTATTGGCAGCACCTCGCCGTTCATTGGTCTGTTCGGTACGGTGTGGGGAATCATGGAAGCGCTCAAAGGCATCAGCGCGGCAGGCTCGGCGAGCCTGGAAACAGTTGCCGGTCCGATCGGTGCGGCACTGGTTGCCACCGGAGTGGGGATCGCGGTCGCAGTGCCGGCGGTGCTGGTTTACAACTACTTTTTGCGGCGTCTGAAATTGACGGCGGCGGATCTGGATGACTTCGCCCACGACTTCTACAGCCTGGCGCAGAAGAGTGCGTTCCGTGTGCTGATCCACCCGACTGCAAACAAGGTAGCGGCACCGGGCAACGCAACAAAAGTGAAGGAGGCGTCCTGATATGGCCTTCTCCACGCAAGACAGCGACGAGGTGCTGAGCGAGATCAACGTGACGCCGCTGGTGGACGTGATGCTGGTGCTGCTGGTGGTGTTTATCGTCACCGCGCCACTGCTGACCAACGCGATCCCGATCAACTTGCCGAAGACCGAAGCGGTAGCACCGGTCGAGCAGAAAGATCCGCTGGTGGTGAGCATCGACGGCGCCGGCAAACTGTTTATCAACAAGGATGAAATCCAGCCGGACTTGCTGGAATTCAACCTCAAGTCGGCCAAGGCCAAGGACCCGGAAGTACGCGTGCAATTGCAGGCCGACGACGGGGTGAACTACGGCGAAGTGGCGCGGGCCATGGCCTCGATCGAGCGGGCAGGGATTACCAAGTTGTCGGTGATTACCGCGCGGTAACAGGATTTACGTTTTTCCGGGGCCGTCTCCTTGGCAGGGTGCGGCCCTTTTTTTATCCCGCAAAACAAGCCTCGCCAGCGATTCATTGTGGGAGCGGGCTTGCTCGCGAAGGCGCTGGGTCAGTCAATTTATCTGTGACTGAAAGAATGCATTCGCGAGCAAGCCCGCTCCCACAGGGTTGCATCCAATATTCTTTTCGGGTCTTAATAAATAGCTTCTTATTCCTTAACGAATATAAATCCCGTCCCTATACTCGATCAGGAACAGACACGACGCAGGAGGGCTCCCCATGCGCAACGAATCAATCCGCTATTTGATTGTGCCGGGCTGGCAAGGATCGCCAGAAGATCATTGGCAAACCCACTGGCAGAACAGTCTGCCCAACAGCGCACGCGTGGAGCAGGCCGACTGGCTGACGCCGCGCCGTGAAGACTGGGTCGCGGCGCTGGCCGAAGCGATTGCTGCCGACAGCACGCCGGTGATCCTGATTGCTCACAGCCTGGGTTGCATCACCGTTGCACATTGGGCGGCTACCGCGCCTGTGCAATACCTGCGTCAGGTGCGCGGTGCGTTGCTGGTCGCACCTGCCGATGTCGAGCGTCCGGCCTGCGCGCCTGCGTTGCGCAATTTCGCGCCGATCCCGACCGATCTGTTGCCGTTCCCGAGCCAGGTGGTCAGTTCCGACAACGACGCCGCCGTCAGCGCTCCGCGCGCTCTTGAGCTGGCGCGCAACTGGGGCGCCGAGGCGGGAATTCTTGCCGGGGCGGGGCACATTAACGTCAAGTCCGGGCATCAGCGCTGGGAGCAGGGTTTCGCTTATCTGTATCGCCTGCAAAACCGCATGGAACACCACGCCCGGCGTCGCGCTTGAACCTTTTTCTTTTCTGAACGCCCCCGTCTGCCGGCGGTTCTGGGCGGGAGTCTGCCATGAGTTTCGAAACGTTCGGTCAGCCGTTGCTGACCTTTCCCGATGCGGAAAAAAGTCCCCTGAGCATCCGCGCCAAGGCGCTGGTGTTCGTCGATCCCCGGTCCCGCCAGTTGCGCGAAGAACTTGAGCATCTGGCGCCGCGTGCCATCTCGGTATTGATCCGCGGCGAGACCGGCACCGGCAAAGAATTGCTCGCGCGCCACATCCACCGTGCCAGTGATCGCAGCGGTCTGTTCGTCTCGGTCAATTGCGGCGCGATCAGTCCGACCTACGCCGATGCCGAGCTGTTCGGCTATGCCGCCGGCAGCTATACAGGTTCGGCGAGCAGTCGGGCCGGCTGGTTCGGTTCGGCCAACGGCGGCACCTTGTACCTCGATGAGATCGGCGATCTGCCGTTGCCGATCCAGATCAAACTGCTCGCCGCCCTGGAAAATCATGAAGTCACCCGCGTCGGCGCACATCAGCCAAGCCCGGTGGATGTGCGGTTGGTCGCAGCCACCAGCATCGATCTGGCGCAAGCGGTGGACGCCGGAAAATTCCACGAACGGCTCTATCACTACCTCAGCGACGGTCAACTGGAATTGCCGGCCCTGCGCGAGCGGATTGGCGACATCCTGTCGCTGGCAGAGTATTTCCTCGGCATCTACAGCCAGCGCCTGGATCTGCCGGTGCCGTTGATCAGCGAAGCGGCGCAGCACCTGTTGGAGCGCCACAGCTGGCCGGGCAACACCCGCGAGCTGGAAAACGTCATTCACTTTGCGCTGTTGGTCAGTACCGGTGACGAAATCCTCCCGGAGCACCTGAACCTGCCCGAAGTGTCTGGGCCGCAGCTTCAGATCGAACGACTGGTAGCACAAATCAATATCGGCGGTAGCGTTGACGAACGTAAGGCTTTGAAAGATCTGCTGATTGGTTTGAGCCAGCAGTTGTAGCCGTTCAGTTCTGTATGAACGAAATGGAATATCAAAGTGAATAAACGTTATTGTCCGGGAATAAAAAATCCCGGTATTGTCCGCTTCACGCCAGAGATAGCACTTCACTGGCACTCGTATTAATAGCCGTCGCCATTCGCGACCGTGATTCTCGATAAGGACACTGCATGAAAAAGGTTCTGTTGTTTACCGCATTGGCGGCTGCTCTGACTGCTTCCCTGGCCCAGGCTGGCGAGAAACTGGTGGTGGCGGCGACTCCGGTGCCGCACGCGGAAATTCTCGAGCTGATCAAACCGACCCTGGCCAAAGAAGGCGTGGATCTGGAAATCAAGGTCTTCACCGACTACGTGCAGCCGAACGTGCAGGTGGGTGAGAAGCGTCTGGATGCCAACTACTTCCAGACCGAACCGTACCTGAACAGCTTCAACGCCGGTAAGTACAAGGACGACAAAGCCAAGTACCTGGTGACCGTGAAGGGCGTGCACATTGAACCGTTCGGTGGCTACTCGAGCAAGTACAAGACTCTGGCTGAACTGCCGGACGGCGCGACCATCGCCATCCCGAACGAAGGCAGCAACAGCGGACGTGCGCTGATCCTGCTGCAGAAGGCTGGCCTGATCGAACTGAAAGATCCGAAAAACGCCTTGGCGACCCCGAAAGACATCGCCAAGAACCCGCACAACTTCAAGTTCAAGGAACTGGAATCGGCCCTGCTGCCACGCGTCCTGAAGGAAGTTGATCTGGACATGATCAACACCAACTACGCGCTGGAAGCCAAGCTGAACCCGACGAAGGATGCGCTGGTGATCGAAGGCGCTGACTCGCCGTACGTGAACTTCCTGGTGGCCCGTGAGGACAACAAGAACAGCGACGCGATCCAGAAACTGGCCGCTGCCCTGACCAGCCCGGAAGTCAAAGCGTTCATCGAGAAGAAGTACAACGGCGCGGTACTGCCGGCGTTCTGATCCGACGCGTGAACCACCCCTTCAAGGTATGAAAACGCCGATGGCCAGTGATGGTCATCGGCGTTTTTGTGTGTGCGTTGAAAAGCCCCTCACCCTAGCCCTCTCCCAAAGGGAGAGGGGACTGATTGGGGGATGCTGTAGAAGTACACCGACGTGAAAGTTTTCTGCCGAATCCATAATCGACTCGATCTTTCAGGTCGATGTTAATCGCCAGACACTGCGGTCGGCCCCCTCTCCCTCGGGGAGAGGGCTGGGGTGAGGGTGCTGTTGATCCTGACCTCAGGTTACCTGAGCCTTCAACGCCCGGCGCAACGCCACGAGCAATTTCACGATGTCCTGCGGGTCCAGTCGCTGCGGCACTTTTACGTCCATGTTGTCTTCCTTGTAATGGTTTGGCCGGAGGAGTCTGGCCAAAAGCTGTTCGTCCTTGGAGGGCTTTCATGCAAAAAAGATCCTTCCTACAGCGCAAGGGAAAATAGCCTTCTTATTCCTTCCCGGCAAACCCACAGGATAGTTTTTTGGGTGATATCAATATGCTTTAACGGTATTTAAATTCTTGTTTTTATACCTATAAAGTCAGTGCCTGCCGGACAGCCACCCGCTGTCCATGGACTGCACCACCGCCACTTACCGAGTGGCGTCAGGACGTTTCATGACATTCGATTACGCATTTATCCTCAGCACCCTGCCGGCCTTTCTCAAAGCCGTGGGCGTGACGCTGCAAGTCGGGTTCATCGCCATCGGCACGTCGCTGCTGGTGGCGCTGCTCAACGCGACGATTCTGGTGTTTCGCACGCCTTACCTGCAGCGCGCCGTCGGCCTGTATGTAGAACTGGCGCGCAACACGCCGCTGCTGATTCAACTGTTCTTCGTCTACTTCGCCCTGCCGGCGCTGGGGATCAAGGTTTCCGGGTTCACCGCGGCAATCATCACCATGACCTTCCTCGGCGGTGCTTACCTCACTGAGGTGCTGCGTGCCGGTGTCGACGCGGTGCCGCAGGCGCAACTGGAATCGGGGTGTTCCATCGGCCTGTCCCACGGCCAGTTGCTGCGCTACGTGATCCTGCCGCAAGCGGGGATTCTCAGCCTGCCGTCGCTGTTCGCCAATTTCATTTTCCTGCTCAAGGAAACCACCGTGGTCTCGGCGGTGGCCGTGCCGGAAATCCTCTACACCACCAAGAGCTACATCGCGCTCTACTACAAAACCTACGAAATGCTCGCCGTGCTGACGCTGATTTGCGTGCTGTTGTTCTTGCCGTTGTCGCTGCTGCTCAGCCGTCTGGAAAGGAGGCTCCAGCATGGCCAGTTCGGGTCTTGAACTGCTCTGGGTGTCGTTGCCGCAACTGGCAAAAGGCGCCGGGCAAACCTTGTCGATCTCGTTCCTGAGCATTGCGATCAGCACCATTGGCGGTGTGCTCTACGGCGTATTGCGCACGCTCAACGTGACGTGGCTGAACCTGATCCTGCGGGTTTATCTGGAACTGTTCCGGGCGATCCCGGTGCTGGTCTGGCTGTACCTGCTGTTTTTCGGCCTGCCAATTTTCTTCGGTCTGAGCTTGCCGAGCTTCTGGTGCGCGGTGCTGGTGCTGTCGCTGTGGGGCGCCAGCGAGGTCGGCGAAGTGGCCCGTGGCGCGCTGCATTCGTTGCCGCGCGGGCAGCGTGAGGCGGGATTGTCGATCGGCCTCAATGCGGCGCAACTGTATGGCTACGTGTTGTTGCCGCAAGCGCTGAAACGCATGACGCCGCCGACCATCAACGTCTACACGCGGATCATCAAGACCAGCTCGCTGGCGGTGCTGATCGGCGTGGTCGATGTGATCAAGGTCGGCCAGCAGATCATCGAGCGCACCTACGAATCGGTGCTGATCTACGGCGCGCTGTTTCTGTTTTTCTTTTTCATCTGCTACCCGCTGTCGGCCGCCTCGCGCGTGCTGGAGCGGCGCTGGACGCAAGCATGAGCGCATTGATCGAGTTTCACGGTTTCAACAAATTCTACGGCGAACAGCAGGTGCTCAAGGGCATCGACCTGCAAGTGCGCAGCGGCGAAGTGATCGTCATCCTCGGCCCGAGCGGTTGTGGCAAAAGCACCTTGCTGCGTTGCCTCAATGGTCTGGAGGAGGCCCACAGCGGCAGCCTGAAATTTGTCGGCCGCGAGCTGCTGGACAAGGCCACCGACTGGCGCGAGATCCGCCAGCAGATCGGCATGGTGTTCCAGAGTTATCACCTGTTCCCGCACATGAGCGTGCTCGACAATTTGCTGCTCGGCCCGCTCAAGGTGCAAAAGCGCCAGCGCCGTGAAGCGCAGCAGCAAGCCGAAGCCTTGCTCGAACGGGTGGGCCTGGCGGACAAGCGCGATGCGTTCCCGCGCCAGCTCTCCGGCGGCCAGCAGCAACGCATCGCCATCGTCCGTTCGTTGTGCATGAACCCGCGGGTCATGCTCTTCGATGAAGTCACCGCCGCCCTCGATCCGGAGATGGTCAAGGAAGTGCTGCAAGTGATTCAGGGTCTGGCTCGCGAGGGCATGACCCTGCTGATCGTCACCCATGAAATGGCCTTCGCCCGCGCGGTGGCCGACCGTATCGTGTTCATGGATGCCGGACGCATCCTTGAACAGAACCCGCCCGAGATTTTCTTTACGAACCCGCAAACCGCACGCGCGCAGCAGTTTCTGGAGAAGTTCTCCTTCGTTGCAACACTGCCTGAAACGAATCCGACAAAGGAACTGGAACCGCTATGAAAACTGCCAAGTCATCCCTGTTTTTACTGCCGCTGCTGGGGCTCGCGCTGCTCGCCGGCTGCAACAAATCCGAAGAACCGGCCAAGCCGAAAGTCGCCAGCGAAAGCACCGCGCCGGCCAGCTATCTGGACAAGATCAAGGCCCGCGACAAACTGATCGTCGGCGTATTCACCGACAAGCCACCGTTCGGTTTCGTCGATGAAGCCGGGCGCTACGTCGGCTTCGACACCGATATCGGTCGGCGTTTCGCCAAGGATCTGCTGGGCGACGAGAACAAGGTCGAGTTCGTGGCCGTGGAGCCGGCGAGCCGCATTCCGTTCCTGCAGAGCGACAAGGTCGACCTGATCCTCGCCAACATGACCGTGACCCCTGAGCGCAAGGAAGCGGTGGAATTCACTAACCCGAACCTCAAGGTCGCAGTCCAGGCGCTGGTACCGCAGGGCAGTTCCGTGAAGAACCTCGATGACTTGGCGACTCGCACCACTATCGTCACCACCGGCACCACCGCCGACATCTGGCTGACCAAGAATCACCCGGACTGGAAACTGCTGAAGTTCGAGAAAAACTCCGAGTCGCTGCAAGCTCTGGCCAACGGTCGCGGCGATGCCTACGCGCAGGACAATCTGGTGCTGTTCAGCTGGGCCAAGCAGAACCCGGGCTACCGCGTGCTGGACGAAAAACTCGGGGCTGAGGCGCCGATCGCGCCGGCAGTGAAGAAGGGCAACGTCGAGCTGCGTGACTGGGTGAATACCGAGCTGGCCAAGTTGGGTGAAGAGAAGTACCTGCTCAAGCTGTATGACCAATACGTGCGTAAAGAGCTGAGCGATGACACCAAGCCTGAGAGCGTGATTGTCGAGGGTGGCAAGTGGCAGGGGTGATTGGCCGTTAAATCTGCGCTGACCTGAAGGTCCTCTTCGCGAGCAGGCTCGCTCCCACAGGGGTACGCATTCCAACTTTGGGAGCGGGCTTGCTCGCGAAAGCGGTGGTTCAGGCGCCGCTCAATCCGGCCAGTTCCACGCCGGCTCATCCAGCACCCGCTGGCCGACAATCCCGGTCTGCCCCAGCGTCTTCTCCAGCACGATGCAGTTGCACTCGGGATCTTCCTGCAACGCCGAAATCAACCGTCGTGCGTGGGACACCACCCACACCTGACACTCCTGCGAAGCGCGAATGATCAAGCGTGCCAGCGCCGGCAGCAGATCCGGATGCAGACTTGTTTCCGGTTCGTTGAGCACCATCAACGACGGTGGGCGTGGCGTCAGCAGCGCGGCGATCAGTAGCAGATAACGCAACGTGCCGTCCGACAGCTCCGCCGCCGACAGCGGTCGCAGCAACCCCTCCTGAAAGAACTCGATGGCAAAGCGGCCGCCGGCCAGCGGTGCGATGTTCAGTCGTGCGCCGGGGAAGGCATCGCTGATCGCTGCCTGCAACGCCTCGGGGTCGCCGATTTCGCGAATGGTCTGCAACGCTGCGGCCAGATCCCGGCCGTCGTGATGCAGCACTGGCGTGCGCGTGCCCAGTTGCGGCTGGCGCACCGGGGCGTCGGCGTCGCTGCGGAAGTGATCGTAGAAGCGCCAGCGGCGGATGAATTCGCGCATCTGGAACACCTCCGGTGAACTGCGCAGGCTGCCGACCTGATCGAACAGGCTGTCGAAGTTCGGCGTGTGCTGGGCCAGCACGTCCCAGCCGCGCCCTTCGCGGGCGCGAATCATCGGGCCGTGGCGATCCACCAGCAGGCTCGCCGGACGATAGAGCGGCCCGGCCCAGATGCATTCCTTCTTGATCTCCGGATCGAGGGAGAAGAACGAGAGGCTCGGCTCCGGCAAGCCGAGAGCGATCGCGTAGCTGAAGTCTTCCCCGGCAAACCCCAGACGCAGGCGTTTGACGCCCTGACGCACGGTCGGCTCGATCGCCACTTCGCCGTTGCGCATGCGCCGGCTGATGGTTTCCGGCCCGGCCCAGAACGTCGAATCCAGCCCACCCTCGCGGGCCAGCGCATTGACCACGCCACCCTGCGCGGTTTCCGCCAACAGGCGCAGCGCGCGGTACAGGTTGGACTTGCCACTGCCGTTGGGGCCGGTGATCAGATTCAAGCGGCCCAGCGGAATCACCAATTTATTGATCGAGCGGTAATTGGCCACCGCGAGGGTCTTGAGCATGGGCGTTTCCTTCTGCCGGAACCGATAGTGTGCCGTGCCGGTACCCCTGTGGCGAGGGAGCTTGCTCCCGCCGGGCTGCGAAGCGGCCCCAACCCCCGATTCGAGAGGTTTGCGCCTGCTTCGCAGTCGAGCGGGAGCAAGCTCCCTCGCCACAGAAATCAATGTGGAAAATGCGTTATTCCCGCGAGCGAAGGTTGAACCCTGTTCTAAGCTCACAGTCGTATCGTCACTTGCACGTTCGTACACAGGAAGGAGTCTGCATGGCGAGTCCCGGATTGAAAACAGTGGTCGTGCTGAGCCTGCTCACGGCGCTGACCGCTTGCGGCAAGAAAGAGGCCCCGGCGGAGTACTTCCCCCGGGTCTTTGTGCAAGTGGTGAAACCGGCTGACTATGCCGCTGCCGTGACCCTCACCGGTGACGTGCAGGCGCGGGTGCAGACCGAACTGTCGTTCCGGGTCGGCGGCAAGATCATCCAGCGCATGGTCGATGTCGGCGACCGGGTGAGCGCCAAACAGGTGCTGGCCAAACTCGATCCCAAGGATTTGCAGACCAACGTCGATTCCGCCCAGGCGCAGGTTGTCGCCGAGCAGGCGCGGGTCAAACAAAGCGCTGCGGCGTTCGTGCGGCAGCAAAAACTGTTGCCCAAGGGCTACACCAGCCAGAGCGAATTCGACTCCGCCCAAGCCGCGTTGCGCAGCAGCCAGAGCGCTCTGAGCGCGGCCCAGGCGCAACTGGCCAATGCCAAGGATCAGTTGAGCTACACCTCGCTGATCGCCGATGCCCCCGGCATCATCACCGAGCGCCAGGCTGAAGTCGGCCAGGTGGTCCAGGCGACCGCGCCGATTTTCAAACTGGCTCGCGATGGCGACCGCGATGCGGTGTTCAACGTCTACGAATCGCTGCTCTCGGAACGGCCTGCCGATCGCTCGATCGTCGTCAGTCTGCTCGACAACCCCAACATCAAGACCACCGGCACCGTACGTGAAATCACCCCGGCGGTGTCGGCGCAATCGGGCACGGTGCAGGTCAAGGTCACCCTCGACAGCCTCCCGCAAGGCATGCAGCTCGGCTCGGTGGTCAGTGCCACCGCCAAGGGCACTGGCAAAACGGCAGTGGAATTGCCGTGGTCGGCGCTGACCAAAAACATCAGCGACCCGGCGGTGTGGATGGTCGATGACAAGGGTCAAGCGCAATTGCATAACGTCACCGTCGGCCGCTACCTGACCGGTAAGGTCATTATCAGCGGCGGCCTCAACGGCGGTGAAAAAGTCATCGTTGCCGGTGGACAACTGCTGCACCCGGGCATGAAAGTCGAAATCGCCGAAAACACCTACAAGGATCTGCAACCGGGAGCACAGCCATGAAGCGTTTGGGGCTGTTGTCCATTGGCGTGCTGCTGGCTGCCTGCTCGAAAAGCGAGCCACCGCCGGAGCCGGTGCGGCCGGTGCTGTCGATCAAGGTGCAGGCGCTGAACGAAGAAACCCTCGGGCGTTTTGCCGGCAGCATTCAGGCGCGCTACGAGAGCAATACCGGGTTTCGCGTTGGCGGGCGCATCGCCAGTCGCAACGTCGATGTCGGCGCCGAAGTGGATAAGGGCACGCTGCTTGCCACCCTCGACCCGACCGATCAACAGAACCAGTTGCGCTCGGCCCAGGGCGATCTGGCCAAGGTGCAGGCGCAACTGATCAACGCTCAGGCCAATGCCCGGCGTCAGCAAGCGCTGTTCGATCGCGGCGTGGGCGCCCAGGCACAACTGGACATCGCCACCACCGACCTGAAAACCACCCAGGCTTCGCTCGATCAGGCGCGGGCGGCGGTCAACCAGAGCAAGGATCAGCTCGGCTACACCGAACTGCGCGCCGACCACAAAGCCGTGGTCACGGCATGGAATGCCGAGGCCGGCCAAGTGGTAACTGCCGGCCAGCAAGTGGTGACCCTGGCGCAACCGGACATCAAGGAAGCGGTGATCGACCTGCCGGATACGCTGGTCGATCAGATCCCCGCCGACGTGGTGTTTCTGGTGGCCGCGCAGCTCGACCCGAGCATCAGCACCACGGCGATCATTCGCGAAATCGAACCCCAGGCACAGAGCGCCACGCGTACCCGTCGTGCACGCCTGACCCTGAGCGAAACCCCGCCCGGGTTTCGTCTCGGCACGGCGATCAGCGTGACCCTCAGCTCGGCCATCAAGTCGCGGATCGAATTGCCCGCGACGGCGTTGCAGGAAGTCGACGGCAAGACCCGCATCTGGGTCATCGACCCCCAGAGCAAAACCGTCTCCCCCCGTGACGTCAGCGTGACCAGCCGCACTGACAGCACCGTGGTGCTGGCCGGCGGGGTCAAGAGTGGTGAGCAGGTGGTCAGCGCAGGCGTCAACAGCCTCAAACCCGGACAAGCCGTGAAACTCGACGAGGACAGTCAATGAAAGGCTCTTTCAATCTCTCCGAATGGGCCCTCAAGCATCAGTCGTTCGTCTGGTACCTGATGTTCGTCGCGCTGCTGATGGGGGTGTTTTCCTACTTCAATCTGGGGCGCGAAGAAGACCCGTCGTTCACCATCAAGACCATGGTGATCCAGACCAAGTGGCCGGGCGCAACCCAGGAAGAAACCCTCAAGCAGGTCACCGACCGCATCGAGAAAAAACTTGAGGAACTCGACTCCCTCGATTACGTGAAAAGCTACACGCGGCCCGGTGAATCGACGGTCTACGTGTACCTGCGCGACACCACCAGCGCCAAGGACATTCCGGAAATCTGGTACCAGGTGCGCAAGAAGATCGATGACATTCGCGGGCAGTTTCCCCAAGGGATTCAGGGACCCGGATTCAACGATGAGTTCGGTGACGTCTACGGCTCGGTCTACGCCTTTACTGCCGATGGCCTGACCATGCGCCAGTTGCGCGACTACGTGGAACAGGCCCGCGCCGAGATCCGCAACGTGCCGGGGCTGGGCAAGATCGAGATGGTCGGCCAGCAGGACGAAGTGATCTACCTGAACTTCTCCACGCGCAAACTCGCCGCGCTGGGCATCGATCAGCGCCAGGTGGTGCAGAGCCTGCAATCGCAGAACGCGGTGACCCCGGCGGGTGTGATCGAGGCCGGTCCGGAGCGGATTTCCGTGCGCACCTCGGGGCAGTTCGCTTCGGAGAAGGATCTGGCCGAGGTCAATCTCAAGCTCAATGACCGCTTCTATCGTCTGGCCGATGTCGCCGACATCAGCCGTGGTTACGTCGACCCGGCCACCCCGGAATTTCGCTTCGACGGCAAACCGGCCATCGGCCTGGCGATTGCCATGCAGAAGGGCGGTAACGTGCAGGCGTTCGGTAAGGCGCTGCACGCACGCATTGATCAACTGACGGCCGACCTGCCGGTGGGCGTCGGCGTGCACACCGTGTCCGATCAGGCGGTGGTGGTGGAAGAGGCCGTCGGCGGCTTCACCAGCGCGCTGTTCGAAGCGGTGATCATCGTCCTGGTGGTCAGCTTCATCAGCCTTGGCGTGCGCGCCGGGCTGGTGGTGGCGTGCTCGATTCCGCTGGTGCTGGCGATGGTCTTCGTGTTCATGGAGTACAGCGGCATCACCATGCAGCGGATTTCCCTCGGTGCGCTGATCATCGCCCTCGGCCTGCTGGTCGACGATGCGATGATCACCGTGGAGATGATGGTCACGCGCCTGGAAATGGGCGAGACCAAGGAGCAGGCGGCCACGTTCGCCTACACCTCCACAGCGTTCCCGATGCTCACCGGTACGCTGGTGACGGTCGCCGGTTTCGTGCCGATCGGCCTCAACGCCAGCTCCGCCGGTGAGTACACCTTCACCCTGTTTGCGGTAATCGCGGTGGCGATGTTGGTGTCGTGGATCGTCGCGGTGCTGTTCGCACCGGTGATCGGCGTGCACATTCTCAGCACCAACGTGAAACCCCACGCAGCCGAGCCGGGGCGCATTGGCCGGGCATTCAATCACGGCTTGTTGTGGTCGATGCGTAACCGCTGGTGGGCGATCGGCATCACCGTGTTGTGCTTCGTGCTGGCGGTGTTCTGCATGCGCTTTGTGCAGAACCAGTTTTTCCCGTCCTCTGATCGCCCGGAAATCCTCGTCGATCTGAACCTGCCGCAAAACGCCTCGATCGACGAAACCCGCAAGGCCGTGGACAAGCTCGAAGCCACGCTCAAGGGCGACCCGGACATCGTGCGCTGGAGCACTTACATCGGTCAGGGAGCGATCCGTTTCTACCTGCCGCTCGACCAGCAATTGCAGAACCCGTACTACGCGCAACTGGTGATCGTCAGCAAAGACTTCAAAGCCCGCGAGGCCCTGAGCCAGCGCCTGCGTGAGCGTCTGCACAAGGACTTCGTCGGCATCGGCAGTTACGTGCAGGCGCTGGAAATGGGCCCGCCGGTGGGCCGGCCGATCCAGTACCGGGTCAGCGGCAAGGACATCGATCAGGTGCGCAAGCACGCCATCGACCTGGCGACCGAGCTGGACAAGAACGAACACATCGGCGAGATCATTTACGACTGGAACGAACCGGGCAAAGTCCTGCGTATCGACATCGCCCAGGACAAGGCGCGTCAGCTCGGGCTGTCGTCGGAAGACGTGGCGAAGTTGATGAACAGCATCGTCAGCGGTTCGCCACTGACCCAGGTCGATGACGATATCTACCTGATCAACGTCGTCGGGCGCGCGGTGGATTCCGAGCGCGGCACCCCGGAAACCCTGCAGAACCTGCAGATCGTCACGCCCAACGGCACCTCGATTCCGCTGCTGGCCTTCGCCACCGTGCGGTATGAGCTGGAGCAGCCGCTGGTGTGGCGTCGCGACCGTCTGCCGACCATCACCATCAAGGCCTCGGTGCGCGACGAGATCCAGCCGACCGACCTGGTGAAACTGCTCAAGCCGTCAATCGACGCCTTTGCTGAAAAGCTGCCGGTCGGCTACAAAGTCGCCACCGGCGGTACGGTCGAGGAAAGCGGCAAGGCCCAGGGGCCGATCGCCAAGGTGCTGCCGTTGATGCTGTTTTTGATGGCGACCTTCCTGATGATCCAGCTGCACAGCGTACAGAAGATGTTCCTGGTGGCGAGTGTCGCGCCGCTGGGTCTGATCGGCGTGGTGCTGGCGCTGGTGCCGACCGGCACGCCGATGGGCTTCGTGGCGATCCTCGGGATTCTGGCGCTGATCGGCATCATCATTCGCAACTCGGTGATTCTGGTGACGCAGATCGATGAGTACGAGAAGAAGGGCTATGCGCCGTGGGATGCGGTGGTGGAAGCGACCGAACACCGCCGTCGACCGATCCTGCTGACCGCCGCGGCGGCGAGCATGGGCATGATCCCGATTGCCCGCGAAGTGTTCTGGGGGCCGATGGCTTACGCGATGATTGGCGGGATCGTGGTCGCGACGTTGCTGACGCTGCTGTTTTTGCCGGCGCTGTATGTGGCCTGGTACAGGATTCGCGAGCCGAAGAAAGAGGCCGCTTGAAAGCGAGTGCTGCGCACTCTATTCGCGAGCAAGCCCGCTCCCACAGGGGGGACGCATTCCAACTGTGGGAGCGGGCTTGCTCGCGAAGGCGTCAGAACTGACTACGCAGATTTACGCCAGACACTGGCCAGCCAAGGCTGCTGCTCGCGCGGCAACCCCGCGGGCCGGTAGTAATGCTCAAGCTCGACAAACCCCGCTGCCGTCAGCAACCCGCGCCACGCTTCCAGATCGTGGTACGAACCATAGCGCGGCCCGTTCCAGCCCTCACGGTTATCCCCACGCGGATTGGAACTGAACAACACCCCGCCCGGTTTCAACGTGCCATGCAACTGCTTGAGCACTCGCGGCAACTCCTGCAACGGCACATGAAACAGCACCGCATTGGCGAAGATCCCGTCGAAGCGCTCAGCCGGCAGATCGAGTTTCAGAAAGTCCTGACACCAAACCTCGCAGCCACTGTCTTCGCGGGCCATCTGCGCAAATTTTTCCGCGCCATCGAGGCCGACCGCAACATGGCCCAGGCGAGTGAACGTCAGCAAGTCACGCCCTGGCCCACAGCCGAAATCGAGAATGGAGAACGGCGCCGTGCCCTGGATATGGCGAAGCAAGGCGTCGATGTTCTGGCTGACATCGTGATCGCGGGTGCCTTCGCGAAAGTCTTCGGCCACCGAGTTGTAGTGGCCGAGGGTGGTGGCGGTGATCTGTTCCAGATCGGTGGGCGTTTGCTTCATGGTCGAGGGCTGCGCGGGCAATGAGGATTTGCCGAATATACGCCAACCAGCGGGGCCGCTGCGCAGCTCATCGCGAGCAGGCTCACTCCTACATTTGAAATGCGTTCCCCTGTAGGAGTGAGCCTGCTCGCGATAGCGGTTTCAGAGGTGCGGCATGACTTAACGCTTGTTCAGCCCCCGCGCCAGACGATCCCCACCCAACTGAATCACCGCCACCAACGCCACCAGCAACACAATCACCGTCAACATGATCTGGCTGTCAAAGCGCTGATAGCCATAGCGGTAGGCGATGTCGCCGAGGCCGCCGGCACCAATCGCCCCGGCCATGGCCGACGAGTTGATCATCGTCACCAGCGTAATCGTGAACCCGCCAACAATCCCCGGCAGCGCTTCAGGCAACAGCACATGCCAGACGATGTGCCAGCGTCGGCAGCCCATGGCCTGCGCCGCCTCGATCAAACCGTGATCGACCTCACGCAAACTCACTTCGGCAATCCGCGCAAAGAACGGCGTCGCGGCAATCGTCAGCGGCACCACCGCTGCCCACACACCGTACGTGGTGCCGACAATCAGCCGGGTGAACGGAATCAGCGCGACCATCAGAATCAGAAACGGGATCGAGCGGAACAGGTTCACGAACGCGCCCAACGCTTTGTTGAGTACGGGCGCTTCGTAGATTCCGCCCTTGTCGCTGGTGACCAGAATCACCGCCATCGGGATCCCCACCAGCAAGGCGATCAGCGACGACACGCCGACCATCAGGAAGGTGTCGATGAAACCCTGGAGCAAACGATCAAACCACATAACCCGATACCTCCACCCGTTGTGCCCACTGCGCGGCGCGCTCGCGCAATTGTTCGGCGCTCAAGGTCGAGCCGCTGACCGCCAACAACAGTTGTCCCAGCGCGTGGCCCTGAATCCGTTCGACGCCGCCCTGCAGCAACTTCACCCGACCACCGAGGGCGGTGAACAGGGCTGCCAGATCCGGCTCGTCGCCGGCACTGCCAGTGAACTGCAAACGCAGCACCACCGCCGCGCCCGGGGAGGGCGGTTGGGCATGCAGACGGCTTTGCAGTTCTGCCGGCAAGGCGTGTTGCAGCGGTGCGAGCAAGGTCTGGCTGACCTCGTGCTGCGGATTGCCGAACACCTCCCAGACGGGGCCCTGCTCGACGATCCGTCCGTGTTCCAGTACCACCACGCGGTCGCAGATTTCGCGGATCACCGCCATTTCGTGGGTGATCAAAACAATCGTCAGGCCCAGGCGCTGATTGATCTCGCGCAGCAGGCCGAGGATCGATTGGGTGGTCTCCGGATCGAGCGCTGAAGTGGCTTCGTCGCAGAGCAGAATGTCCGGATCATGCACCAATGCGCGGGCGATACCGACGCGCTGTTTCTGCCCGCCGGAAAGCTGCGCCGGGTAGGCCTTGTGCTTGGCTTGCAGGCCGACCAGTTCGAGCAGTTCACGGACCTTTTTTTCCCGCTGTTCCTTCGGCACGCCAGCGACTTTCAGCGGCAGTTCGACGTTCTGCCACACGGTCTTGGCCGACATCAGGTTGAAGTGCTGGAAGATCATGCCGATGCGCCGGCGCAGGGCGACCAGACGGTCTTCGTCGAACTCGCCGATGTCGACCTGATCGATCAGCACCCGCCCCGCGGTCGGTTGTTCCAGACGATTGATCGTGCGGATCAGCGACGACTTGCCGGCGCCGCTGCGACCGATGATGCCGAACACCTCGCCGTGCTGGATCGCCAGATCGATGCCTTGCAGGGCCGCGACCGGGCCTTGCCGCCCCTCGTAGGTTTTACCCAGGCCGATGAAGCGCACGTGGGCGCGATTCAGCTCGGGATGCAGTTCGGTTTTTTCAGCATTTTTGGGCTCTGGAATATCCAGTCGCCGTTGGATCGCGGCCGTCATGCTCAGCTTTCCCAACCGGCCTGATACAGCTTGCCGTGAGCCTTATCCAGCGCGGCGCGAACAACCGGCGAGTGCTGATAGATGTCGACGAATTTGATCAGGCGCGGGTCGTTCTTGCTCTTGGGCTGGATCACGAACTGGATCACGTATTCCTTGTGGTCGAGACCGTCGAACAGCAACGCGGAGCCGGCGTCAAAAGTCTTCGCCAGACGGATGTAGGCCGGGTAGCCCTGGACCAGATCGGCGTCATCGTAGGCGCGCACCAGTTGCACGGCTTCGACTTGCAGGATCTTGATCTTCTTCGGGTTGGCAACGATGTCGTCCTCGGTGGCCTTGTAGCCGACCCCCGGTTTCAGGGTGATCAGACCGGCCTTGGCCAGCAGTTGCAGACCGCGACCGCTGTTGATCGGGTCGTTGGCGATGGCGACGCTGGCGCCTTCAGGCAACTCGTCGAAGCTTTTGTATTTTTTCGAATAGAGGCCGACGTTGTTGATGATCCCCGGGGCGAACGGCACCAGGTCAAAACCGGAGGCGGCCTTGGCATTTTCGAGGAACGGGATGTGCTGAAAGTAGTTCACGTCGATGTCGCCGGCGGCGAGGCTGACGTTCGGTGCGATCCAGTCGGTGAACTCCACCAGCTCGACTTTCAGGCCTTGCTTGGAGGCCTCTTCGACGGCGGCTTCCAGGGGAATGGCGAAGGCGGCGGTGGTGCCGATTTTCAGTGGAGCGTCGGCAGCGAACACCGCCGAGCTGAACAGGCCGAAGGCCAGGGCCAGTGCTTTGACTGGGTGGGACAGGAATTTCTGAGTCATGGTGTGGTTTCCAGTCAGTGCATGAATTTTGTGGTGTCTGGTCGGGCCTCATCGCGAGCAGGCTCACTCCTACATTTGGAATGCGTACCCCTGTAGGAGTGAGCCTGCTCGCGATGCTTTTAGCGGCGGTACGAAGAACCGGTGTGTTGCTCAGGCAAATGCGCTTCACCGCGGAATAACTTCTCGCGCAAGCTGCCGTTGTCATACGCGGTCTTGTACGACCCGCGCCGTTGCAGCTCCGGAATCACCAGCTCAATGAAATCGACATAGCTTTCCGGGGTCACGATGCGCGTCAGGTTGAAGCCGTCGAGTCCCGTTTCGGCGATCCACGATTCCAGTTCATCCGCCACTTGCTCAGGCGAGCCGACCACGGTGATGTAGCGGCCACCGAGGGCGTGCTGCTCGAGCAATTTGCGCCGGGTCCAGTCGTTGTTCTGCAGGTTCTTGGTCGCGGACTGGATGGCATTGCTCTTGACGTACTGGATCGGTTCGTCGATTTCGTACTGGGAAAAGTCGATGCCGGTGGAGGCTGAGAAATGCGCGACGCCAGCCTCGGCGCTGGCATAACTCAGGTACTCGGCGTGCTTGGCCCACGCGGCTTCTTCGGTCGCGCCGACGATCACGTTGAGGCCCATGAACACCTTGATGTCCTCGGGATTGCGTCCGGCTTCGACGGCGCTGGCGCGGACCTTGTCCACCTGCACTTTGGTCGACGGCTTGTTCTGGCCGCTGATGAATACGCACTCGGCGTGACGCCCGGCGAACAGCAAACCACGATCGGAACTGCCAGCCTGGAACAGCACGGGTGTGCGCTGCGGCGACGGCTCGCAGAGGTGATAACCCTCGACCTGATAGAACTCGCCGTGGTGTTCGACCTTGTGCACCTTCTCCGGCTGCGCATAGATGCGCTGCTCACGGTCATTAAGCACCGCGCCGTTTTCCCAACTGCCTTCCCAGAGTTTGTAGAGCACTTCGAGGTATTCGTCGGCCTGATCGTAACGACGGTCATGCTCGACCTGTTCGCGCAGGCCCATGGCCTTGGCGGCGCTGTCGAGGTAACCGGTGACGATGTTCCAGCCGACCCGACCGCGGCTCAGGTGATCGAGCGACGACATGCGTCGGGCGAACAGATAGGGCGGTTCGTAGGTGAGGTTGGCGGTGAGGCCGAAGCCGAGGTTTTTCGTCACGGCGGCCATCGCCGAGACCAGCAGCAGCGGGTCGTTGACCGGCAACTGGATCGACTCTTTGAGCGTGACGTCCACCGAGTTCTGGTAGACGTCGTACACGCCGACGATGTCGGCGATGAACAGCCCGTCGAACAAACCGCGCTCCAGCAACTGCGCCAGTTCGGTCCAGTATTCGAGCGTGTTGTAGCGCGTCGAGGTATCGCGTGGATGCGTCCACAACCCGTGGTTGATGTGGCCGATGCAGTTCATGTTGAACGCGTTGAGCAGGATCTTCTTTTTCGCGGTGCTCATCAGATCGTCCCTCGCAGCGGAGGGTTTTCATCGTTGAGGTAGTAATTGCCCACCGCGTGATACTTCCAGCGCACCGGGTCGTGCAGGGTGTGCACCCGGGCGTTGCGCCAGTGGCGGTCGAGGCCGTGTTCGATCAGGGTCGCCTGACTGCCGGCCAGTTCGAACAGGGTGCTGCCGGCGGCGAGCGAGATTTCAGTGCTGATCGCCCGTGCCTCGGCGACGGCAATCGACGCGGCGGCGACGGTTTCGGCGTTGGTCTCGGCCTGGGCCTTGTCGAGGAACTCGCCAGAGCGCTCAAGCAGTGCTTCGGTGGCGTGCAGACGAATGCTCAAGTGGCCGAAACTCTTCAGGGTCAGCGGGTCTTCGGTGGCCTTGTCGTTGCCGGAGTCGATCCATGGCCGGGTCTTGCTGCGCACGAAGTGCAGGGCATCTTCATAAGCAGCGCGGGCGATGCCGGTATCGATGGCGGCGTGAAGAATCTGCGCCAGCGGGCCGACCGTGGTCGGGCGCTCGAAGGCGCTCTGGAACGGGATCACGTCTTCGGCAGCGACATAGACGTCTTCGAACACCACCGAACCGCTGCCGGTGGTGCGCTGGCCGAAGCCGCTCCAGTCGTCGATCACCGTCAGGCCTTGGCTGTCACGCGGGACGAAGGCCAGTTGCTGCACGCCGTTTTCATCGACGACGGAAGTCGGGATGCGCTGCGCGTAGATCGCGCCGGTCGCATAAAACTTGCGCCCGTTGATGCGATAGCCGTCGCCGTCACGCTTGAGGCTGGTGACGCGGTCGTGGGCGGTTTTGGTGCCGAGTTCCGCCAGGGCGTTGCCGAAACGTTGACCGGCCAGCACCTCGGCGTACAGCCGTTGTTTCTGCTCGTGGCTGCCGTTAACGCGCAGCACTTCGAGGGCGTAGAAATGGTTCTGCGGAATCTGTCCGAGGGAGCCGTCGGCCTGAGCGATCAGGGCGATGACTTTGGCCAGGGTCACGTTGGACACACCGGCGCCGCCGTATTCCTTGGGCACGCTGATGCCCCAGAGGCCGGAGCGGGAAAACACGTCGAGTTCCGGCAGTGGCAGGCGGCGTTCACGGTCGCGCACGGCACTGTCGCGTTTGAAATCTTCGGCCAGGTCGCTGGCGACAATCAGGGCTTGCTCATCGCTGGTGATGACCGCGACGTGATGAGAATAAGTCATGTGTTTCTCCAGAGATCTGGTCAAAAGTGTGCGGTCGTTAAATCCAGGAATGGCGAGCCGGCAAAGTGCCGTTGAGGCGATAGGCGCCGACCGCGTGATACTTCCAGCGCACCGGGTCGTGGAGGGTGTGCACCCGGGCGTTGCGCCAGTGACGGTCGAGGTTGAATTCGGCGAGGGTGGCGCGGCTGCCGGCCAGCTCGAAGAGTTTTTCGCTGGCCAGCAGCGAGATCTCGGTGGTCAGCACTTTGGCCTCGGCCACGGCAATCGAAGCGCGGGCGGCTGATTCGGCGGTCAGCGGCGCGGCATGGACTTGGTCGAGCACTTTGCCGGCCTTGCGCAGCAACGCTTCAGCGGCGTGCAGTTCGATTTTCAGTTTGCCGATGTCGGCGATCACGTAGAGGTCATCGCTGGCGCGTTCGACCTTGGCGTCGATCCATGGCCGCGCGCGGGTTTTGACGAATTCGATGGCGTCGTCGATGGCGCCACGGGCGATGCCGGCATCGATGGCCGCCTGAATCAGCTGCGACACGGCGCCTTGGGTATTCGGCTTCTCGTTGATCTTCCAGTTGTCGACCACCAGGCTCGACTCGACCCGCACGTTGTTCAGCAGAATCGTGCCGCTGGCGGTGGTGCGCTGACCGAAGCCCGACCAGTCATCAACGATGCGCAGACCCGGGGTGCCACGGCGGACGAAGGCCAGCACTTGCTTGCCGTCGTCATTGAGCGCCTTGACCGCCACCCAGTGCGCGAACAGCGCGCCGGTGGAATAGAACTTCTGGCCGTTGATCACGTAGTCATCGCCGTCGGCGGTGATGCGCGCTTTCAATTCCAGAGTATTTTTGGTGCCGCGCTCAGGGCCGGCATTGCCGATGCGCCAGCCTTCCAGAACACTCTGGAACAGCTGCTTTTTCTGCGCCTCGGTGGCGCTGCCGAGTACCAGGTTGATGATGCCGAACTGGTTCTGCGGGATCTGTCCCAGCGCCGGGTCGGCTGCGGAAATGATCGCGAATACCTCGGCCAGGGTGACGAATGAAACTTGTGGGCCACCGTATTCGCGCGGGATCGCAATGCTGCCCAGACCGCTGCGGGTGAACTGTTCGATTTCCGACCATGGCAGCTTGCGCTGGCGGTCGCGCTTGGCGGCCTGCACACGGGCAACCTGCGCCAGTTCGTGGGCAGCCTTGATGGCTTGGGCGTCGTTGCGCAAGACCTGCGCGGGCAACAACAGTGGGGCGATGTCCAGATCAGACTGGACGTTTGCATCGGCCAGACTGGACATCAATGCCGCTCCTTGGCTGCACGCAATGCCCTGGCGATCTGCACTGGGGTGATTGTGTTCCGGACCATACTACCTACCTCACATCTCATGAAAAACGCCGCAAAAGTGCGGCGAACGAAAGAATGTCCGGTGGTCCGGTTCATATACCCTAAGCGTGTATAAATATTAAATAAACTAACTTTTAGGAATATGTATAGAAGGGGTGGTGGTCGGGTTGGTTAACAACTTTGTTTCGGTGACTGGAGTCTGTGGCAAGGACGCTTGTCGAATCCTCGCAACGTCCCGTTCGGCTGCGCAGCAGTCGCGAAACCTGATCCCACCTTTCATTTGAATGAACGCGGTGCGCAGGTCTGGGGGCGCTTCGCACCCCAGCGGGAGCAAGCTCCCTCGCCACAAGGTTCAGCGTTCTTCTTGGCGCGATTCAGCGGCCTTCAGCTCCTGGCGCAGCGGCACCTTCAGATAAGGGTTCACACAGCCTATCTTCAGCGTTCGAGGCGGTGCCCAGCGCGAGTTGTTGCCCACCCAGTCGAGGACGCAATAGGTCACGTCCAGGCGCAGATCCTCACCGCCCTCGACGATCACCGCCGGTGGCACCCAGACCTGGATAGGCAGGCCGATATCGGCGGCGGTGATCGGTGCCAGATCCATTCGCACGTCGCCCCAGCGCAAGGTGATTGCGTCATCCTCGGCCATGTTCAGGTAGGGTTCGATGGTCAGGGGCACACCGCGTTTGATCTGATTGGGGTTCACGCCCTGACGGCGGATGGTGTCGGGAAACGTGACTGGTGCGAGTTGCTGATTTTCATCACCGCACAACGGCGAAGGCTGGCCGCCGGGGCAGTCGAGCTTGACCTGCACCCGGGTTGCCGCCGACAGCGCCGGTCCCTGGCCGATCTGCATCACCCGATAATGAATCCGCGCGGTGCCACTGGCGATGAAACTCTCCGGCACCCGCAGGCTGACCGTTGCGCCAAGATCCTCACTGGTCAGGACCCGCGAGGCGACGTAACAGTTGTTCCAGAACAGTTCGATCAGATCGCCGACGTCCATGCCGGGGTAGGGCATGACATCAATCAGCAAGTGCGCGGCAGCGGCCAGGTTGATGGCGTTTTTCTGCGCGGATGCGAGGTTCGGCGCTGCCAGTTCGGGGGTAGGCGAAGTGCGGGTCATCGGGTTCTCTCCTTGAAGTCTTGCGGCGAAGTCCGTTTCTTGAAAAAACAAAAGGCGTGATGAATCGGTAATGCAGCCATGAACTTTTGTTCGGGCTGAGTACGGATTGATTCAACTAATGGGTGCCGGTTGGCGACTAGATAAGAGCGTGCGGGAAAGAGTGTCAATAGAGCGCCTTAGTTAATCCATGAATTACGGATTAATCAGAAGCTTCCTACGCTGATGAGGCATGCTGCCTAGCGTTGATTGCGAATGGAACTACGGTTTTTCGCGAGTTTTTGCGATTTTTGTGCGGGCTCATCCAGTTCATTTCACAGGCAAATAAGCGCGCATCAGATTAGTTGTATCTGTTGCAGAACATATATGAATTGTTTTGATAGGTTTAAGGCTGGAGCGGTTTAGATGTTTTTTCAAATCGGGAGAAGTATAACTTCCATCCATGGAAGTTAATGATGCAAAACAATGATGTTCTCAGGCGTGATTCAGAAACTTGCTGAGAAACTGTTGGGTGCGCTCTTCTTTCGGGCTGGCAAACAACGCCTTGGCTTCGCCTTGCTCGACGATCACGCCCTTGTCGAAAAACACCACACGGTTGGCCACGTCGCGGGCGAAACCCATTTCGTGGGTGACGATGACCATGGTGCGTTTTTCTTCAGCGAGACCGCGAATGGTCGCCAGCACTTCGCCCACCAGTTCCGGGTCGAGGGCCGAGGTTGGCTCGTCGAACAGGATCACTTCCGGCTCCATCGCCAGCGCCCGGGCAATCGCCACGCGCTGTTGCTGACCGCCGGACAGACGACGCGGATACGCATCTTCCTTGCCGGCCAGACCGACCTTGGCCAGCAGCTTCATGCCCAGGGCAACGGCTTGCTCGCGCGGCATCTTCTTGACCACGATCGGCCCTTCGATGACGTTTTCCAGTGCGGTGCGGTGGGGAAACAGGTTGAAGTTCTGGAACACGAAACCCACGTGCTGGCGCAGGTTGCGCACCAGACTCTGCTGCTGGCTCAGCGGGCGGCTGGTATCGATTTCGATATCGCCGACCTTGATCCGGCCGCTGGTGGGTTGTTCAAGGAAGTTCAGGCAGCGCAGGAACGTGGTTTTACCCGAACCGCTGGGGCCGATGATGGCCACGACCTCGCCTTCCTTCACCTCAAGATCGATGCCTTTGAGCACCTCTTGACCCTTGAACTGCTTTGTCAGTTTTTCCACGACAATCATGGGGTCAGGACTCCTGGTCGTGCCGATTGGCCCGCTCTTCCAACTTGTTCTGCAGGTGCGACAGCACCGTGGCCAGAATCCAGTAGATCAGTGCGGCGGCAAGATACATGGTGAAGACTTCGAAAGTCCGGGCGGTAATCAGTTGCGCCTGGCGGAACAGTTCCGGCACCTGAATGGTGGCGGCCAGTGCCGTGTCCTTGACCAGCGAAATGAAGCTGTTGCCCAGCGGCGGCAGCGCCGTGCGCATCGCTTGCGGCAGGATGGCCCGGCGCAGGGTTTGTGCACGGGTCATGCCGATGCTCGCAGCGGCTTCCCACTGACCACGCTCGATCGAACCGATCGCGGCCCGCAGGATTTCACAGGCGTAGGCGGCCATGTTCAGCGAGAAGCCGATCAGGGCAGCCGGGAGCGGATCCAGTTCCAGACCCAATTGCGGCAAGCCGTAATAGATCACGAACAGTTGCACCAGCAACGGCGTGCCGCGAAAGAACGACACGTAGATGCGGGCAATCCAGCTCACCAGTTTGAAGCGCGACAGGCGCATCAAGGCCAGGCCGAAGCCCAGCAGCAAGCCGAAGAACATGCCGCCCAGACTGAGGATGACCGTGTAGTACGCGCCCTTGAGCAGAAAGGGCGCGGAGTCCAGTGCGAGTTGGAAAGCTTCTTCCATTATTTGGTGACGTCAGCTTGGAAGTATTTTTCCGAGATCTTCGCCAGGGTACCGTCGGCACGCAGCTCATCGAGAGCCTTGTTCACCGCAGCCAGCAGCTCAGGCTCGCCTTTGCGCAGGGCGATACCGGATTCCTGACGGGAGAACGCTTGACCGGCAGCCACGGTTTTCGGGGCTTTCTTGGCGTATTCAAGCGCAGCCAGACGGTCGATCAGGATGGCGTCGGTGCGGCCGTTGTTCAGGTCGGCGAACTTGGTCGGATCATCATCGTAGGTACGCACGTCAGCGCCCGGCACATTGGCGCGGACCCATTGTTCGTAGTTGGTGCCCAGGCCGACACCGACTTTCTTGCCGGACAGGTCGGCAGCAGTCTTGATGTTCAGCGCGGCTTCCTTGCTCTTCAGCACCAGCGCCTGAATCCCGGAAATGGTGTACGGCTCGGAGAAGTCATACTTCTTCTTGCGCTCGTCGGAGATAGTCACCTGGTTGACCACGATGTCCAGACGCTTGGATTCCAGCGCCGCGAGAATGCCGTCCCACTTGGTCGGCTGAATCTTGGCTTTGACGCCCAGCTTTTTCGCCAGGGCTTCGGAAAGCTCGACTTCGAAACCGGACAGCTTGCCGTTCTCGTCAACAAAACTGAACGGTGGGTAAGTGCCTTCCAGGCCGACGTTGATAACGCCTTTGTCCTTGATCTGTTGCAGTTGCTCACCGGCGGTTGCCTGACCGATCAGGCCGGCGCTCAGTGCAAGGCCCAGCGAACCTACCAGCAGATTGCGACGTAGTGCGGAAAAATTCATGACAAGCCCCTGTGTTTTCTTATGGAAGACGCTTAAGGAAAGTTGGCGAATTCGGGATTTGAACGACTGCGTTATCGTGCCCTAAAGCAGCTTATGCGTCTTGCCCGAAATTCGCCTGCGGCGAGACTATAAGATGTCTGCTTTAGACTTGAAAATACTTAATATCTAATTTGATATTCGTATATGGAATATGTGGCATTTACCTGTGGCGAGGGAGCTTGCTCCCACCCGACTGCGCAGCAGTCGCAATACCTTCCGCCAGTGTTCAACTGAAAATGGGGAAGCAAGTTTGGGGGCGCTGCGCGCCCCAGCGGGAGCAAGCTCCCTCCCCACAAAGGCGCTTCAACCGCTCAAAGCGTCCTTGTAGGCAAACAACGCCGGCGCCCCACCGGTGTGCAGGAAGATGATCGGGCCATCGTCGAAACGCTGGCGGCCGATCCCGTCGAGCAACCCGGCCATGGCCTTGCCGGTGTACACCGGGTCGAGCAGCACCGCGTCCTGACTGGCCAACAGTTTCACCGCCGCCAGTGTCCCGGCATTCGGCTCGCCGTAACGCGGGCCGAAGTATTCGTCCCACAACTCGACCTTGAAGCTCTCCGGCAATTTCACGCCCAGCAGGTCTGCCGTGCGTTCGGCCAGTCCCTGCACTTTTGGTCGCTGATCGTCCTCAGTGCGCGAAACGGTCACGCCGATCACTGGCAATTTCGGCAGTGCTTCGCTCAAGGCCAATGCCAGACCGCTGTGGGTCCCGGCGCTGCCCGAGGCCAGCACCACGGCGGCGAAATCGAGGCCGGTGTCCTTGATCTGTTCCGCCAATTCCAGACCGGCACGCACGTAACCCAGTGCGCCGAGGGCGTTCGAGCCACCGATCGGCACCAGATACGGCTTCTTGCCATTGCTGCGCAGGCGCACGGCGAGGGCGGCGAGTTGTTCGTCGGCGTTATCCAGGTTGTCCACCAGCTCGACCTTGGTGTCGAACAGATCCAGCAGCAGGCGGTTGCCGTTGCCGGTGTAGTTGCTGTCGTCGGTGCCCAGCGGATTTTCCAGCAGCGCCACGCACCCCAGGCCGAGTTTGGCCGCCAGCGCGGCGGTCTGGCGCACGTGGTACGATTGCAGGGCGCCGGCGGTGATCAGCGTGTCGGCGCCCTGGGCGAGGGCATCGGCGGCGAGGTATTCGAGTTTACGCAGCTTGTTACCGCCCATGGCCAGCGGCGTCAGGTCATCGCGTTTGATGTACACCTCGCGGCCCAGCCAGGCGGACAGGCGTTCAAGTTTTTCCAGCGGCGTGGGTTGGCCGAGCAAGTCGAGACGGTTAAAGCGATCCAGCTGTTGTTTGATCATGAGCCCGTACTGGCGGAGAAAGATGACAGGACTATAGGCACGCCGTTTTACCGGGGCAACCGTGAATCGCTTATAGCCAAATGTGCTTAGCCCAGCACTATCGGTTCTTAATTCGCCTTCGTTGGCATGCCGTAAAGTAGTCGCCGTTGACGCGGCCCGACCGTCCGGCCGCCCGTGAGGAGTCTTTACCGTGAGCGAGCGTTCCAGCCATTGGCAATTGCAGACCATCGTCAGCCAACTGCGTACCGCGCGGGATCAGTGGCGTACCCAGAATGGCCGGGCCAGCGGCGAGCAGGGTGGCCGCGAGTTACCGTCTCGCGCCGCGATGGCAGAGATTCTCGAGGCGCTGTGTGGCGCGTTGTTCCCGATGCGTCTGGGGCCGGTGGACCTGCGTGAGGAGAGTGAGGACTTCTATGTCGGGCATACCCTCGATGCGGCCCTGAATGCGTTGCTGGGGCAAGCGCGGCTGGAGTTGCGTTATGTCGCCCGGCACAGCGCTCAAGGTGACGCTGACGTCGAAGCTCAGGCGATCCGCATCATTCAGGATTTCGCGCTGGCCTTGCCGGGCCTGCGCAGCCTGCTCGACACCGACGTGCTGGCCGCCTATCACGGTGATCCGGCGGCGCGCAGTGTCGATGAAGTGCTGCTCTGCTATCCGGGGATTCTGGCGGTGATTCACCATCGTCTGGCACACCATTTGTATCGCGCCGGGTTGCCGTTGCTGGCGCGGATCAGCGCGGAGATTGCGCACTCGGCCACCGGTATCGATATCCACCCGGGCGCGCAGATCGGCCGCAGTTTCTTCATCGACCACGGCACGGGTGTGGTGATCGGCGAGACCGCGATCATCGGCGAGCGGGTGCGGATCTATCAGGCTGTGACCCTCGGGGCCAAGCGCTTCCCGGCGGATGAAGACGGGCAGTTGCAAAAGGGCCATCCACGGCACCCGATTGTCGAGGACGACGTGGTGATTTATGCCGGGGCGACGATTCTCGGGCGGATCACCATCGGCCAGGGTTCGACCATTGGCGGCAACGTCTGGCTGACGCGCAGCGTGCCGGCGGGGAGCAACCTGACGCAGGCCAATCTGCAGCATGATGACGGCACGCAGAAGTAAGATTCCAGTTCGTTTGTGGCGAGGGAGCTTGCTCCCGCTGGAGGCCGCAGGACTCCCAATTGCGACTAACGCCGGATTGGGACCGCTGCGCAGTCCAGCGGGAGCAAGCTCCCTCGCCACAATTTACCCATCAATTCAGGTTGATGGCATTCAGCCAATTCTCCATTGAACGAATCCCCTCAAACCCGCGTCATACCCCTCCTTGGGCTACTGTAGGAAAACTACCGCCTGGCCCTGCGATTAGTCCTTAGCGCCCTATCCATGTTTAACTTGAACGTTCATTCAAGTTAAACCGGTGGTTCGCTGCCCGCTCACAACAGGAGGCTTGCCTTTGCTGAGTCCGATCATTTCAGCCACGTTTCAACCCCTCGAGGTGCACGTTTCATGAGTGCATCGTCTACCCCCGCCAGCGGTCTGGTACGCATGAATCCGCCGGTGTTCTACTTCGCCGCGACGGTCATTCTGCTGTTTGGTCTGGTTGTCATCGCCATGCCGGAGCAGGCCGGTGCCTGGCTGCTGCAAGCGCAAAACTGGGCGGCCAACACGGTCGGCTGGTACTACATGCTCGCGATGACGCTGTATCTGGTCTTCGTGGTGGTCACCGCGTTATCGGGCTACGGCAAGATCAAACTCGGTGCCGACCACGACGAACCCGAGTTCAGTTACCTGTCCTGGGCCGGCATGCTGTTTGCCGCCGGGATCAGCATCACGCTGTTTTTCTTTTGTGTCTCTGAACCGCTGACGCACATGCTCCAGCCGCCACAAGGCGAGGCCGGCACGGCGGACGCGGCGCGGCAGGCGATGCAGATTCTGTTTCTGCACTGGGGCCTGCACGGCTGGGGCGTGTTCGCTTTCGTCGGCATGGCGCTGGCCTATTTCGCCTACCGACATAACCTGCCGCTGGCTTTGCGTTCGGCGCTGTATCCGCTGATCGGCAAACGCATCAACGGCCCCATCGGGTACGCGGTGGATGGCTTCGGCATCATCGCCACGGTGTTCGGTCTGGGTGCCGACATGGGCTTCGGTGTGCTGCACCTCAACTCCGGTCTCGATTACCTGTTTGGCATCGCGCATACCCAGTGGATTCAGGTCGGCCTGATCACGCTGATGATGGGCGCGGCGATCATCGTCGCTGTGTCGGGTGTGGATAAGGGCGTGCGGGTGATGTCCGACATCAACATGCTGCTGGCCTGTGCGCTGCTGCTGTTCGTGTTGTTCGCCGGCCCTACCCAGCACCTGCTCAATACCCTGATCCAGAACCTCGGCGATTACCTCGGCGCGTTGCCGATGAAGAGTTTCGACCTCTACGCCTACGACAAACCAAGCGACTGGCTCGGTGGCTGGACGGTGTTCTACTGGGCCTGGTGGATCGCATGGTCGCCGTTCGTGGGCCTGTTCATCGCACGGATTTCCCGTGGTCGGACCATCCGTGAATTCGTCTTCGGCGTGCTGTTGATTCCGCTCGGTTTCACCCTGGCGTGGATGTCGATCTTCGGCAACAGCGCCATCGATCAGGTGCTCAACCACGGCATGTCGGCGCTGGGTATGTCGGCCATCGACAACCCGTCGATGACCCTCTACCTGCTGCTGGAAACCTACCCGTGGAGCAAGACCGTCATCGCGGTGACGGTGTTCATCAGCTTCGTGTTCTTCGTCACTTCCGCCGATTCCGGCACCGTGGTGCTCTCGACCCTGTCGGCCAAGGGCGGTAACCCGGATGAAGACGGGCCTAAGTGGCTGCGGGTGTTCTGGGGCGCGATGACTGCGCTGGTGACCAGTGCGCTGCTGTTCTCCGGCAGTATCGATGCGCTGAAGTCAGCGGTAGTGCTGACCTCGCTGCCGTTCTCGCTGATTCTGTTGCTGATGATGTGGGGGCTGCACAAGGCGTTCTATCTGGAATCGCAGAAGCAGATCGCGCAGTTGCATTCGCTGGCACCGGTCTCCGGTTCGCGGCGTGGCACGGGCGGCTGGCGCCAGCGTCTGAGTCAGGCGGTGCACTTCCCGTCGCGCGACGAGGTGTACCGCTTCATGGACACCACGGTGCGCCCGGCGATTGAAGAGGTGACGGCGGTATTCGTCGAGAAGGGTTTGAACGTGGTCACCCAGCCGGATCCGGCGCACGACAACATCAGCCTGGAAATCGGCCACGGTGAGCAGCATCCGTTCATCTACCAGGTGCAGATGCGCGGCTATTTCACGCCGTCGTTTGCCCGGGGTGGCATGGGCTCCAAGCAGCTCAACAACCGCCGCTATTACCGCGCTGAAGTGCACTTGAGCGAGGGCAGTCAGGACTACGATCTGGTCGGCTACACCAAAGAGCAGATCATCAACGACATCCTCGATCAGTACGAACGCCACATGCAGTTCCTGCATCTGGTGCGTTGATCGGCAACTGAGCGCCGGGACGTTTCACGACTCGGCGCTCAGCACCATGAACAACACCATCGCCGCCATCGGCACCCCGAACACCGCACTGCCCACCGCGATTTCCGACCCCAGCGGCTGCCCGGCATGTACCACCCCCACCGCACCATTGATCACCGTCAACGCCAGCCACAGCGCGGCGAAACTGTAGGCCAACGTTTGTCGGCTGAAGCCAACGCGCTCGCCGATGTAGAGCATCAGGGCGAGCAGGACCAGGCCGAAGAAGATGATGATGGCGGTGTGCATAGCGGGTTCTGCCTAGTAGATGAATATCGCCTGATAGACCTTTATCGCGAGCAGGCTCACTCCTACAGTGAACGCATCTGTGCACAAATCCTGTGGCCAACCGCATTCCTTGTAGGAGTGAGCCTGCTCGCGATAGGGCCACTTCGGTGTCATTAAGAGCATAGACAAGTCAGCCCGCATCAATACAAGCCAACCATTCTCGATCAGACACATTTCGCGACGCATTCAAATGTATCTAGACGGCAAGGCACTTTTTCACTGGCCCGCGCCTGCCGTTGGTCGAACCAATTACCGAGCGTTTGTTCACCCAGCTAATATTTCTCAGAGTGTGTATCGTGTGTATAAATCGGTTGCTTACGCCCTAAAGTGACCAGCTCTTGCTGTCGAACAGGGCGAAGGAAATGCGTAGTCGGGAAATGATCAGGATGATCGAGGAGGATGGTTGGTATCTGGTTGCAGTGAAGGGTAGTCACCATCAGTACAAGCATCCGCGCAAGCTGGGTCGGGTGACGATCAAGCATCCGGATTCAGACCTTCCCAAAGGGACGATCAACAGCATTTTGAAACAGGCGGGGTTGAAATGAAGCCCGTTATTGGAAGTGAAAGTCCTTTTATGGACACGTCAGAGGAAGGATTCACGTTTATGAAATTCCCGGTCGTTTTGCACAAGGATGCCGACTCGGACTACGGAGTGATTGTCCCGGATGTACCGGGGTGCTTCTCCGCAGGTAGCACGGTAGCCGAAGCTTTTGAAAACACTCAGGAGGCTCTGGCCCTGCACTATGAGGGACTGGTGGCTGATGGTGCACCGTTGCCTCGAGTTCAGGACATTGATGCACATCTCGACAACCCGGATTACGCGGGTGGAATCTGGGGTGTTGTCGACTTTGATATCACGCCCTATTTCGGCAAGTCGGTACGCTTCAACGCCACGCTGCCCGAGCAACTGCTGGAGCGTATTGATCAAACAGTCCGGCGTGATCAACGCTACAGTTCCCGCTCCGGATTTCTGGCCGCAGCTGCGTTACGCGAATTGTCGGCATGACGAACAACCTGTAGGGGCTGCCGCAGGCTGCGATCTTTTGATTCTGGCTTTGAAATGCGAAAGATCGCAGCCTGCGGCAGCTCCTACCGAGGCATGTGTCTCAGGTGCTCTCGCGCTCGATCACCTTGCACTGCAACAGATTCAGCCGCTGCACCTCATCGCTCGGCAACACCCCAAGACTTTCCAATACCCGCGTTGCCGCCAGCACGCCGATCTCCAGTGCCGGTGGTTTGATCGTGCTCAGGCTCGGCAGGAGCATTTCGGCGAACGGGTAATCGCCGAAGCCGAGCACGGCGCAGTCTTCGGGGATCTTCAGGCCGGCGCGTTGCCCGGCGAGCAGGCCGCCGGCGGCGAGGTTGTCGTTGGCGAAGATGATGGCGTCGGGGCGGGGTGAAGCGTTCATCAGTGCTTCCATCGCTTGCTTGCCGGCTTCGAACGGCGCGCGGTCGGCGTCCGGGGCGAACACCCACGGCTGCAGTCCGAACTCGCGCACGGTGGCGGCGTAACCATCGCGGCGTTCCAGTGCGCTGAGGTCGCCGGGGGCACTGTTTTGCACGAAGGCGATGCGGCGATAGCCTTGGCCGTGGAGATATTGTGCAGCCGTGACGCCGACTTCGTAGTGCGAGAAGCCGATCTGCATCGGCTCGCGATCCGGCTGGTAATCCCAGGTCTCGATCACCGGAATGTCTGCCTCGGCGATCATCTTTTCCGTGCCCGAACTGTGGAAGTGGCTGGTCAACACCAGCGCCGCCGGCGACCAGCCGAGAAATGCGCGCACGGCGTTTTCTTCCTGCTCGGTGCTGAAGTAACTCGACGCCAGCAGCAGTTGATAACCGTGGCGGCTGAGGGTGTCGCTGAAGCCCTGGATGGTGTTGGCAAAGATCGGCCCGGAGATGTTCGGAATCACCATGCCGACGATTTTGCCCCGCGCCGAGGCCAGCCCGCCGGCCACCAGGTTCGGCACGTAACCCAACTCGGCGACCACCGCCGCAATCCGCTCGCGGCGCTCCGGCGAGACGGTTTCCGGCTGATTGAAATAGCGCGACACGGTAATCGCCGACACCCCGGCCTCGCGCGCTACCGCATTGAGGGTCACGCGTCCGGCGCCACGGCGTTTGCGGGGCTTTTCCTGGCTCAAGGCTCGATCCTTTTTAAAAACCAAAACGCATATAAAAGTAATTTTTCAGTATTGGACGCTCTATGCCGAGCTTGCCGATACTGGCGATGTTAGCGCTAACAAAGCGCATTGTCTGCTACTCGCTCGAGCGAATGCCCAAGACATCGATTCAGGCGCTGTCGTCGCAGAACGGCAGCGGTTCAGGGCCAATTTCGAGCGGGCAAACATGCACAACATTCCTGGGGCGACACACAAACTGGCGCAGTCGATTCGCGCCGCTGGCTGGATTTTCACCGGGCTGGCGGCGTTGCCGCTGACCAATGCTTTTGCCGCTGACAGCAGCGATCAAGAGCCGACCCTCAAGTCCGTCACGGTCACCGCCACCCGCCGCGAAGAGTCGCTGCAGAAGGTGCCGGTGGCGGTCTCGGTGATCGACGGTGAACAACTGGAGCGCGACAACCGCAATGGCGTGGCGAGCATCGTCCAGCAAGTGCCGTCGCTGAATTTCCGCACTGGGGCGTCGAACAAGGACACCTCGTTGTTCGTGCGTGGCGTCGGCACGATTTCCACCTCGCCCGGCGTCGAGCCAACGGTGGCCACGGTGATCGACGGCGTGGTCTATGCGCGTCCCGGTCAATCGACTCTCGACCTGCTGGATCTGGAGCGCGTCGAAGTACTGCGCGGCCCGCAGGGCACGCTGTTCGGCAAGAATGCCTCGGCCGGTGTGCTCAACATCACCAGCAAGGCGCCGACCAACGAGACCCACGGCTACATCGACCAGTCGTACTACAGCGGCAACGAAAGCCGCACCCGCTTCGGCATTGGCGGCAGCCTGATTCCGGATATGTTGAAGGGCTCGATCAGCACCCTGGTCAGTAGCTACGACGGCAACGTCGACAACAAATACAACGGCCAGGAGGTCAACGGCTACAACCATCGCGGCGTGCGCGGCAAGCTCGAATTCACCCCGAATGACGACGTCACCTTCACCCTGATCGCCGACTACATGCAGTCCCACGACGACGGTCCCAACGGCGTCGTCAGCAAGTCGTTGACCCCGGCCTTCGCCAACGCGCTGAGCCCGGTCTATGCGAGCAACCACAACCGCGACATCAACACCGATACCCGCACCCACGTCGAGGACACCAACAAAGGCCTGTCCGGTCAGCTCGACTGGCAGTTGGGCGATTACACCCTGACGTCGATCACCGCGTGGCGCGGCTGGGACAACACGCAATATCAGGACGGCGATCGGCTGAGCACGATCACCGCCGCGTTCCCCGGCACCGCCGACAAGGGCGATCTGGCCTTCGATCAGTACTCGCAGGAGCTGCGCCTGGCCTCGCCAAAAGGTGAGTTCCTTGAATACGTCGGCGGCCTGTTCTACATGCACGGCAAGGATGACGAGACCTACCAGCGCACCCTGACGACGCCGACCAGCGTCAACCGTGGCGTGGCTGACTACAGCACCACCAGCGACAGCTATGCCGCGTTCGGTGAGACCACGCTGAACTTCACGTCGGCTTTCCGTGGCATCGCCGGCCTGCGCTACACCCACGATGATCTGGAATACGATCACCGTCGTGTCTCGACCTCGGCGACCACGGTCAGCGGCATCCAGCCGGCCACCAGCAGTTCCGGTTCGGTGGACGAGGACGGCTGGTCCGGCCGCCTCGGCGTGCAGTACGACCTGAGCGCTGCGGTCACCACGTACCTGACCTACTCGCGCGGCTACAAAGGCCCGGCGTACAACGTGTTTTTCAACATGCAGCCGCGTGACACCGAGGCGCTGAAACCGGAAACCTCGAACACCTGGGAGGCGGGGATCAAGGCCACCAGTTGGAACAACCGGCTGACCACCAACCTCGCCGTGTTCCATAGCGATTACGACAACTATCAGGCGAACTTTTTCGACACCGTCGCCGGGCAAGTGGTGACGCGCCTGATCAACGCCGGCAGCGTCAGCACCGAAGGTGTCGAACTCGATTACGCCTTGCAGGCGACCCAGCAACTGAAATTCTCCGGGGCGCTGGCCTACACCCGCGCACGCATCGACCAATTCAGCTGCCCGGCGGGCGCGGCGGCCTCGTGCAACGTCAATGGCAAGCCGCTGCCGTTCAGCCCGGACTGGAAAAGCTACGTACGTGCCGACTACACCATCCCGCTGGAAAACGGTCTGGATATCGAGCTCGGCACCGACTACAGCTGGCAGAGCGAAGTGCAGTACGACATCAGTCAGAACGCCGATACCAAGCAGGGCGCCTACGGCATCTGGAACGCCAGTGTGGCGCTGGCCGATTACAGCAACGGCTGGCGCGTGGCGCTGCTGGGCAAGAACCTCGCCGACAAATCCTACTCACCGCTGCTGGCCAGCGGCGGCAACTACATCTACCGCGCCGTGCCACGGGATGATGAGCGCTACTTCGGCGTGCAACTGCGCAAGGATTTCTGAGATGAGCAGACAGCTGAAACTCGGCGCCTTTCTCATGGCCACCGGGCACCACGTCGCCGCGTGGCGTCACCCGCAGGTTCCGGCGAATGCCGGGCTGGATTTCGCCCACTACAAGCGTCTGGCACAGATTGCCGAGGCGGCGAAGTTCGACACGCTGTTCGTCGCCGACAGTGTGGCCGCGCCGACCCAGGACATCGCCAGCCGCATGGCGCGCTCGGATCACTTCGAACCGCTGACCTTGCTCTCGGCCCTGAGCGCGGTGACCGAGCACATCGGTCTGATCGCCACGGCGACCACCAGTTACAACGAGCCGTACCACGTGGCGCGTAAATTCGCTTCGCTCGATCATCTGTCGGGTGGCCGCGCCGGGTGGAATCTGGTGACCTCGGACAACGCCGCCGAGGCGCTGAATTTCGGTCGCGACGAGCACATCGGCCACGCCGAACGCTACAGCCGCGCCCGCGAGTTTCATCAGGTGGTCACCGGGCTGTGGGACAGTTGGGAGGACGATGCTTTTGTGCGCGACAAGGCCAGTGGCGCGTATTACGACCCTGCGAAGCTGCATGTGCTGGATCACGTCGGTGAGCATTTTCGGGTGAAAGGCCCGCTGAACGTGGCGCGCTCGCCGCAGGGGCAACCGGTGATCGTGCAGGCTGGCTCGTCCGAAACCGGGCGTGAACTGGCGGCACAGACCGCTGAGGTGGTGTTCACCGCGCAGACTTCGCTGGCCGGCGCGCAGGCGTTCTACGCCGACCTCAAGGGCCGCTTGGCCAAGTACGGGCGCAGCGCCGATTCGCTGAAAATCATGCCGGGGGTGTTTGTCGTCGTCGGGCAGACAGAAGCCGAAGCGCAGGAAAAATGTGAAACGTTTCAGCAATTGGTCGAACCGGAGGTTGGCGTGGCGTTGCTTGGGCGTATGCTGGGCAACTTCGACTTGTCGAAGTACCCGCTGGACGCACCGCTGCCGGCGTTGCCGCTGACCGACAGCGGCCAGCAGAGCCGGCAGAAATTGCTGACTGAACTGGCAGGGCGGGAGCATCTGACCCTCGCCGAATTGGGCCGCAGGATTGCCGGTGGGCGCGGGCATTACAGCCTGGTGGGCACGCCGGCGCAGATCGCCGACCGCTTGCAGGAGTGGTTCGAACAGGGCGCGGCGGATGGCTTCAACGTGTTGGTGCCGCACCTGCCGGGCGGACTCGAAGACTTCGCTAATGGCGTGGTCCCGGAACTGCAACGCCGTGGGCTGTTCAGAACCGAGTATGAGGGCCGGACCTTGCGCGAAAACCTGGGCCTTGCCCGACCGCAAAACAGATTTGTGTAAACACCCTGTGGTGAGAGGATTTATCCCCGATGGTGGCGAAAGCCACCCCCAAATCTGCATTCAAATTCGCGATTTTTTGGGACGGCTACGCCGTCCATCGGGGATAAATCCCCTCACCACAAAGTTGGGATTCACCCTCAATTTGCTGGCAATCAAACAAGAGAGGATTCGATGACTTATACCGCTGCCGAAAACCGCTACGACTCCATCCCTTACCGCCGCGTCGGCCGCAGTGGTCTGGTACTGCCGGCGCTGTCGCTGGGCCTGTGGCACAACTTCGGCGACAGCACGCCGATCGACACCCAGCGCGCCTTGCTGCGCACCGCGTTCGACCTGGGGATCAACCACTTCGACCTGGCCAACAACTACGGCCCGCCGTACGGCAGCGCCGAGATCAACTTCGGTCGCCTGCTGCGCGAAGACTTCAAGCACTACCGCGACGAGCTGATCATCTCCAGCAAGGCCGGTTGGGACATGTGGCCCGGCCCCTACGGTCAGGGCGGCGGTTCGCGCAAATACGTGCTGGCCAGTCTCGATCAGAGTCTGCAGCGCCTCGGTCTGGACTATGTGGATATCTTCTATTCGCACCGCTTCGACCCGGACACCCCGCTGGAAGAAACCGCCAGCGCCCTCGCCACCGCCGTGCAGCAGGGCAAGGCGTTGTACATCGGTATCTCGTCGTACTCCGGGGTGAAAACCCGCGAGATCGCTGCGCTGCTCAAGGAATGGAAAGTACCGCTGCTGATTCATCAGCCGGCGTACAACCTGCTCAATCGCTGGGTGGAAAAAGACCTGCTCGACACCACCGAAGAACTCGGTACTGGCGTCATCGCCTTCACGCCGTTGGCGCAAGGTCTGCTGACCGACAAATACCTCAACGGCGTGCCGGCGGATGCGCGGGTCAATCGTCCGGGCGGTGGTTCGCTGCAGGCTTCGCACCTGTCCGAGGCCAACATTGCGCATGTTCGCGCATTGAACGAGATCGCCAAGCGTCGCGGCCAGAGCCTGGCGCAACTGGCACTGGCCTGGACCCTGCGTGATCCACGCGTGACCTCGGCGCTGATCGGCGCGAGCCGGCCGGAGCAGATCATCGAGAACGTCGGGGCGTTGAAAAACCTGAGTTTCAGTGCCGAGGAACTGGCGGAGATCGACCGGTTTGCCCAAGAGGGCGGGATCAATCTTTGGGAGAAGCCTTCGACGGCTGAATAATTGTCAGGCGCCGGTTGATCTGGCGCCTGCATTGACGCCTTCGCGAGCAAGCCCGCTCCCACAGTTAATCGCGTTCCTCCTGAAGAAACACGATCAAACTGTGGGAGCGGGCTTGCTCGCGAAGGGGCCTTTAAATTCAACACCTAAATCAGGCTTTATTTAAAAAACGGCACATCCCCCAACACCGTAGCCCGTTGCATCACCCGTCGTGCCGGACGGTAATCATCCACCGCGTAATGCTGGGTCACGCGGTTGTCCCAGAACGCAATATCGTCTTTCTGCCAGCGCCAGCGAATGGTGAATTCCGGCCGCGTTGCATGAGCGAACAGGAGTTTCAGAATCGCTTCGCTCTCGGTGTCCGACAGTTCGTTGATCTTCGAGGTGAAGCCTTCGTTGACGAACAACGAGCGCCGTCCACTGACCGGATGGGTGCGGATTACCGGGTGTGACAACGGTGGGTTCTTGCGTCGCGCCTCTTCCCACTGGGCCAGTGCTTGCGGCGTATTGCCGTAGCGTTCCAACGGGAAAGAGCGGGTGAAATCGTGAGTCGCGGTCAGCCCTTCGAGCAGGTTTTTCATCGGTGCCGACAGTGCTTCATACGCGGCAATCCCGCTGGCCCACAGGGTGTCGCCGCCAAACTCGGGCAGCAGCTTGGCGCTGAGCACCGCGCCCATCGCCGGGGTCGGCAGGAACGTCACGTCGGTGTGCCAGATCGCGTTGTCGCGCACGTCGGTGACGGCGGTGTCGAGGATCAGCACTTCGGGCTGCTCCGGCACGTTCGGGTAGATCGGGTGAATGTGCAGGTCGCCGAAGTACGCGGCGAAACGCGCCTGTTGCGACGGTTCGATCGGCTGGTCGCGAAAGAACAGCACTTGATACTTGAGCAGCGCCTGCTCGATGGCGTCGCGCTGTTCCGGGTTCAACGGCTGGCTGACGTCGACGCCGCTGATCTGCGCGCCGAGGGCCGAGCTTAATGGGGTGATGGTCAGGCTGCTCATGGTCTTACTCTTCGAATTCGGGGGATAGAGCTTTTGTAGGAGTGAGCCTGCTCGCGATTGCAGGCTGGCAGTCAATGCTGGGGTGAATGACACACCGCAATCGCGAGCAGGCTCACTCCTACAGGGGATTCACATCAAATATGTCAGTGCGCCTGGCCGTGCCACGGCACCAGTTTGCGCTGCAGGGCACGCAGGCCCATTTCCATGGCGAAGGCGATCAGGGCGATCACCAGGATCCCCAGCACCACCACATCGGTGACCAGGAACTGCGCGGCCGATTGCACCATGAAGCCCAAGCCGCTGGTGGCGGCGATCAGCTCGGCAGCGACCAGGGTCGACCAGCCGACGCCGAGACCAATGCGCACACCAGTGAGAATATCCGGCAACGCGCTGGGCAAAATCACATGACGAATCAGTTGCGCGCGAGTGGCACCGAGCGACTGCGCGGCACGCAATTTAGCCGGGTCAACGGTACGCACGCCGGTCGCGGTCGCGATGGCGATCGGCGCGAAAATCGCCAGGTAGATCAGCAGCACTTTCGACAACTCGCCGATGCCGCACCAGATCACGATCAGCGGCAGATAAGCCAATGGCGGAATCGGCCGGTAGAACTCGATCAGCGGATCAAGCACACCACGGGCAATACGGTTGGCGCCGATGGCGATGCCCACCGGCACCGCGGTCAGAATCGCGAAACCGAGGCCCAGACCGATGCGGCTCAGGCTCGCGCCTAGGTGCTGCCACAGGGTCGAATCCATGTAACCGGTGGTCGCCAGCAACCAGCCTTTTTGCAGCACGGCGGACGGTGGTGGCAGGAACAGCGGTTCGATCAAACCGCTGGCAGTCACGGCCCACCAGATCACCAGCAAGGCGAGCAGGGTCAGCAGGCTGATCCAGCGGGTGCTGAGGCTGCGCCGCACCGGAATCACCACCGACGGGGCTTTTGCTACCGGGGCGGAAACGTCGTAACTGCTCATGCGCGCTCCTGCCGTTGAACGGCGCTGCGTTGCGAGAACACTTTGCTCAGCACGTGCTCGCGGGTCTCGATAAAACGCGGGTCGGATTTGATCGCTCGCGCCGACTCACCGGCGGCGTAGCGCTGACCGAAGTCCAGATGCAGACGCTCGACAATCTGCCCCGGATTCGGCGCCAGCAGAATCAGGTCAGTGGCGAGGAACACCGCTTCTTCGATGTCGTGGGTAATCAGGAACACCGGTTTGGCGGTGCGCTGCCAGACTTGCAGCAACAGCTCCTGCATCTGCTCGCGGGTGAATGCATCGAGGGCGCCGAAGGGTTCGTCCATCAGCAGCACGCGCGGGTCGGCGGCGAGGGCGCGGGCCAGGCCGACACGCTGTTTCTGGCCGCCGGAAAGCTGCCAGATACGGCGGCGTTCAAAACCTGTGAGGTCGACCAGCGCAAGCATCTCGCGGGCGCGCTGTTCGCGTTTGTCCTTGGCAACGCCGGCCAGCTCCAGACCGAAAGCGACGTTGGCCAGCACGTCCTGCCACGGCAGCAGGGCGTCATCCTGGAACACCACGCCACGTTCGGCGCTCGGGCCTTTGACCGGCACGCCGTCGAGGGTGATGCGCCCGGCGCTGGGTTCGACGAAGCCGGCAATCAGGTTCAACAGCGAAGTCTTGCCACTGCCGGACGGGCCGAGGGCGACCAGCAATTGCTGAGGCCCGAGGGTCAGGGAAATGTCCGCCAGCACCGGCTCCGGGCTGCCGGGATACTGTGCGCTGATGCGCTCCAGCTGTAGCAAGGCCATCGCAGTTAACTCCCGATCAGTTGGTGATGTATTTGGCGCTGACGTACGGCGCGTAGTCCGGCAGTACGGCTTCGACCTTGCCTTGCTCCTTGAGGAACGCGGCGGTGTCGGTGATGGCTTTGGTGGTCGGCGCGCCGAGGGTGATCACCTGATCAGCCGCCAGCGGGTAGACGTTGCCTTGCAGCAGCAATGGAATGTCGCTGGCCTTGGCGCCGGAGAGCTTCACCAGCTTGTCGACGTGGGACTGGTCGGCGAGCCAGGCTTTCGGGTCCTTGCGGTAATCGGCGTAGGCGTCGAGGGTGACCTTGGCGAACGCGGTGACGATTTCCGGGTGCTTCTCGGCGTAGTCCTTGCGCACGATCCAGGCATCGAAGGTCGGCGCGCCGAACTTGGCCAGTTCGCCGGAAGTGATCAGCACTTTGCCGTTTTCCTTGGCGACACCGAGGGCCGGATCCCAGACGTAAGTGGCGTCGATGTCACCGCGTTTCCATGCGGCGATGATCGCTGGCGGCGCGAGGTTGAGCACGGTGACTTTCGACGGATCGATGTTCCAGTGTTTCAGCGCCGCGAGCAGGCTGTAGTGACCGGTGGACACGAACGGCACGGCGATTTTCTTGCCGACCAGATCCTGCGGGGTCTTGATCCCGGAACCGTCGCGAGCGACCAGCGCTTCGGCGGCACCGATCTGGGTGGCGATGAGGAACGTTTCCACCGGGACTTTGCGGGTGATGGCGGCGGTCAGCGGGCTGGAACCGAGGTAGCCGATCTGCACGTCACCGGAAGCGATGGCGGCGATGATGTCGGCGCCGTTATCGAACTTGCGCCAGCTGATGTCGGCCTTGGTGGCTTTCTCGTAGGCGCCATCGGCCTGGGCGACTTTCGCCGGATCAACGGTGGTCTGGTAGGCGACGGTGAGGTCGGCGGCCTGCGCCAGAAAGCTCGCAGCAGCCAACGAGGCCACGGCCAGCAGGCGAAGCGGGAAATTCAGTTTCATGGGAAGTGCTCCAAGTCAGGCGACCGATGATCGGCGTGAAAGGAGACTAAATGATCTAAGAATCTAAAAATAAATAACTTTTTAGACTTAGCTTATGAGCGGAAAAATCTAAGGCGTGAGGGATTGCTGGTGAGGTCATTGTGGCGAGGGAGCTTGCTCCCGCTGGAGGCCGAAGGACTCCAATATCAATTCATCACGGTGCTTCTTATGCACCGGGGGACTGAAATTGCGACTGCTGCGCAGCCGAGCGGGAGCAAGCTCCCTCGCCACAGGGAATAGTGGTTAGTTGCTGATGGCCAGAATGCTCGCCTGATACGACCCGACAAACACATCGAAATCGCCCACCTCGTTCTGCTCCAGCTCAGCCTGCGCCGCCAGCGACGAACGCGCCAACTCCTCAAACTTCGCTTGCTCAGCCGCCGCCAACGGTTCGCTGCGGAAGAACTCGGCATGCGCCTGGCTCTGACGCAGGGAGAATTGCGCGAAGCTCTCCTTGTGTTCGGCCATCGCCGCGAGCACTTGGGCCGAAGGGGTCAGGGACGAATCCTTGACCTTGGCCAGTTGCGCGTCCAGCGCTTTGCTATGGGCGTCGCCGCCATGGCTCTGATCGAGCAGGGCCGCCAGCGGTGCGATTTTTTCCAGAAGATCGGCTGCCCAGACCTTCAACTCGACCGCTTCACCGTCGCGCTGCAATTGCAGGCCCGGACGGCGGCCTTCCTTGACCACGCTGAGGAAGTTCGAGGTGGCGTTGCTGCAGGAATTGCTGGTCAGCAGCGGACTGTCGTTCAGCGCGCAGTACAGCAGGAACGCGTCGAGGAAGCGTGACTCGGTAAGGTCGATGCCCATCGGCAGGAACGGGTTGATGTCCAGGCAACGCACTTCGACGTACTGAATGCCACGGGCCATCAGCGCCTGGATCGGCCGTTCGCCGGTGTAGGTCACGCGTTTCGGGCGGATGTTGGAGTAGTACTCGTTTTCGATCTGCAGGATGTTGGTGTTGAGCTGCACCCACTCGCCATCCTTGTGCGTGCCGACCTCAACGTACGGCGCGTACGGCGTGGCGACGGCCTTGCGCAGGCTGTCGGTGTAGCTCGCCAGATCGTTGTAGCAAGGCGTCAGGCCGGCCTGGGCGTTGCTTTGGTACCCAAGGTCGCTCATGCGCAGGCTGGTGGCGTACGGCAGATACAAAGTATCCGGATCGAGCTGTTCCAGTTGATGCGAGCGCCCACGGAGGAAACCGGCATCCAGCGCCGGCGAAGCCCCGAACAGGTACATCAGCAGCCAGCTGTAGCGGCGGAAGTTACGGATCAGCGCGATGTACGACGATGACTGGAAGTCGCGGTCGGTGCCGACAAAACCCTCGGCCTCGCGCAGCAGTGGCCAGAGCTTTTCCGGCAGGGAAAAGTTGTAGTGAATCCCGGCGATGCACTGCATGGTCTTGCCGTACCGCAGGGCCAGGCCCTTGCGGTAGACGTACTTGAGCTGACCGATGTTGGACGTGCCGTAATAGGCGATCGGGATGTCTTCCTCGGCCGGCAACGGGCACGGCATCGATGGACTCCACAGGTACTCGTTGCCGAGCTTGCTGTAGGCAAAGCGATGAATCTTGTCCAGACTCGCCAGCGTATCGGCCGGATCGGGCAGGGCGGGGGTGATGAATTCCAGCAGCGACTCGGAGTAGTCGGTGGTGATCTGTTCATTGGTCAGCGCGGAACCCAAGGCTTCCGGGTGCGGCGTTTGCGCCAGACGACCTTCACTGGTCACGCGCAGGCATTCACGTTCGATACCGTGGAGGCACTGTTCGAGCAGAGAGAGGTTGGCGCGCTCGCCGAGCAGAGCCAGGCGGCGGTTGAGAAGTTCGCTCAATTTGGATTCCTTCACGCGTCAGTCGCCCCAATATGGGGGTGGGCAGGACGGTCTACAAGGGTGAAGTTGAAACTGGCGTTTTCGCCTGGTTTTTTGGGCTCACGAAGCCCCTTTCGAACCGCCGACTTCAATCCCTGAATCTGGCAGATGCACGCGAAGATTATGCGGTCCCTGTGGGAGCGGGCTTGCTCGCGAATGCGGTGTATCAGTCACTGCCATGCACACTGACACGCCCCCTTCGCGAGCAAGCCCGCTCCCACAGAAAAGCTCGACGCTGCGATCACAGCGCCGAAATTAACTCAAAATGATGAACAACATCTACAGGACAGCGAACGTGCCTTGCGCTTTTGCGACCAGTTTGTCGCCCTGCATCACGTCGGCCTCGACCACCAAAGTGCGGCGGCCCGGGTGGATGACCCGCGCCGTGCACAGCACCTCACCGTCGGACACGGCGCGGATGTAGTTGATCTTACACTCGATGGTCGCGCTCTGCTGATCGAAGCCGTGGGTGCTGGAACAGGCCAGACCCATGGCGATATCAACCAGACTGAACAGCGCGCCACCGTGCAACTTGCCGCCGCGATTGCGCAGTTGCGGTTCCAGCACCAGGGCGACTTGCGCCACCCCGGTCTCCAGGCTGTGCAGGCGGCAGCCCAACAGCTTGAAAAACGCGCTCTCGACGAGCCCGGCCGGAACTTCCATCAGCGTTTCTTCAACTGCTTGGCGTTGGCGAACAGCGAGGCCATGGCGTTGTTCACCGGAGCGGCTGTGGCCGTTTCCTTACGCGGTGCGTTGCCCGAAGACTGGCGCGGTGCCGAGCCTGGACGCGAACCACGGGCGCCGTCGATTTTCTCGCCAGGAGTGTCGCTCATGCGCATCGACAGACCGACGCGTTTGCGCGGGATATCGACTTCCATGACCTTCACTTTCACCACGTCACCGGCCTTCACCGCTTCGCGTGGGTCCTTGATGAACTTCTCCGACAGCGCCGAGATGTGCACCAGACCGTCCTGATGCACGCCGATGTCGACGAATGCACCGAACGCGGTCACGTTGGTGACGACGCCTTCGAGGATCATCCCCAGTTGCAGGTCTTTCAGGTCTTCGACGCCTTCCTGGAACTCGGCAGTCTTGAACTCCGGACGCGGGTCGCGACCCGGTTTTTCCAGTTCTTGCAGAATGTCGGTGACGGTTGGCAGACCGAAGGTTTCGTCGGTGAATTTCTTCGGATCCAGACGCTTGAGGAACGCGGCGTCGCCGATCAGCGAGCGAATGTCGCGGTCGGTTTCAGCGGCAATACGCTGTACCAGTGGATAGGCTTCCGGGTGAACGGCCGAGGAATCCAGCGGGTTGTCGCCGTTCATCACGCGCAGGAAGCCTGCGGCCTGTTCGAAGGTTTTCTCGCCCAGACGCGCGACTTTCTTCAGCGCTGCGCGGGTCTTGAACGCACCGTGTTCGTCGCGGTGAGCGACGATGTTCTGCGCCAGAGTCGCGTTGAGGCCGGAGATCCGCGCCAGCAGCGCCACCGAAGCGGTGTTCACATCGACGCCGACGGCGTTCACACAGTCCTCGACCACCGCGTCCAGACCACGCGCCAGTTTCAGTTGCGACACGTCGTGCTGGTACTGGCCGACACCGATGGATTTCGGATCGATCTTCACCAGTTCGGCGAGCGGATCCTGCAGTCGACGGGCGATGGACACCGCACCACGGATCGACACGTCCAGGTCCGGGAATTCCTTGGCCGCCAGTTCCGATGCCGAGTACACCGATGCGCCGGCCTCGGAGACCATGACCTTGGTCATCTTCATCGCTGGGTATTTTTTGATCAGCTCGATCGCCAGTTTGTCGGTTTCGCGACTGGCGGTGCCGTTGCCGATGGCGATCAGGTCAACCGAGTGCTTGGCGCACAGGGCGGCCAGAATCGCGATGGTCTGATCCCACTTGTTGTGCGGCACGTGCGGGTAAACCGTGGCGTGATCGAGCAGTTTGCCGGTGGAGTCGACCACCGCGACCTTGCAGCCGGTACGCAGACCCGGGTCGAGGCCCAGGGTGGCGCGCGGGCCGGCCGGCGCGGCCAGCAACAGGTCGTGCAGGTTATGGGCGAAGACGTTGATCGCCTCGGTTTCGGCACTGTCGCGCAGTTCGCCGAGCAGGTCGGTTTCGAGGTGGGTGTAAAGCTTGACCTTCCAGGTCCAGCGCACCACTTCGCCGAGCCATTTGTCGGCCGGGCGATTCTGGTTCTGGATGCCGAATTGCTGGCCGATCATGCCCTCGCACGGGTGCATGGTGCCCGGCAGTTCGTCGCCGACTTTCAGCGCGGAACTGAGGATGCCTTCGTTGCGGCCACGGAAAATAGCGAGTGCGCGGTGCGACGGCATGCTTTTCAGCGGCTCGTCGTGTTCGAAGTAGTCGCGGAACTTCGCGCCTTCTTCTTCCTTGCCGGCGATCACGCGGGCGCTGATGGTCGCTTCCTGCTTGAGGAAGTTACGCAGTTTTTCCAGCAGGCTGGCGTCTTCGGCGAAGCGCTCCATCAGGATGTATTTGGCGCCTTCCAGCGCAGCCTTGACGTCGGCCACGCCTTTTTCGGCGTCGACGAAGCGGGCGGCTTCGGTTTCCGGCGTCAGGTTCGGGTCGTTGAACAGGCCGTCGGCCAGCTCGCCGAGGCCGGCTTCGAGGGCAATCTGGCCCTTGGTGCGGCGCTTCTGCTTGTACGGCAGGTACAAGTCTTCGAGGCGGGTCTTGGTGTCGGCGAGCTTGATGTCGCGCTCAAGGGCCGGGGTGAGTTTGCCCTGCTCCTGGATGCTGGCGAGGATGCTGATGCGCCGTTCGTCGAGTTCTCGCAGGTAGCGCAGACGCTCTTCCAGATGACGCAACTGGGTGTCATCGAGGCTGCCGGTGACTTCTTTCCGGTAACGGGCGATGAAGGGAACGGTAGAGCCTTCATCGAGTAGCGCGACGGCCGCTTCGACCTGTTGCGGGCGTACGCCGAGTTCCTCGGCGATGCGGCTGTTGATGCTGTCCATAAAACCACCTGACATATTGTGAAAGCAGGCTCGCAGGCACGGAAATAAAGGCCCGGAGTCTGGTTGAGCGGCTAGAAAATTGCCGCTGCCTGGGTCAAGAGGCAGCCCATTGACCCGTGAAATCGAACAATTACTGCGGCCACCGGGAAAAAAGCCCGGCCACCTGCGGTAACGATTCAGACGTTGCCTGGCACAAAACGCCGCGCATTATAACCAGCGTTCTGTCATTCGGGGGTGTAGCAGTCTGTAGGCATAAACCCCGGTTTTCTGGCAGTGAAGGAAAAATCTGCTAACAATGCACACGGTGCGTATAACGGCAGCTACGCCATAATGCGCGCCGAGCTAAAAGGAGCATCCAATGAGCAGCACTGCAAACAATGCTGAAGGCGAAAAAATTCTTATTGTTGACGACGATCCGGGGCTGAGTAGCCTGCTGGAACGTTTCTTCGTCAGCAAGGGCTACCGTGCCCGTGCCGTACCGAACACCGAGCAAATGGACCGTCTGCTGTCGCGTGAAGTGTTCAATCTGGTCGTCCTCGACCTGATGCTGCCGGGCGAAGACGGCCTGACCGCATGCCGTCGCCTGCGGGCGGCGAACAATCAGATTCCGATCATCATGCTCACCGCCAAAGGCGATGAGATGAGCCGCATCAAGGGCCTGGAACTGGGCGCCGATGACTATCTGGCCAAGCCGTTCAACCCGGACGAGCTGATGGCTCGGGTCAAAGCGGTTCTGCGTCGTCAGGCCGCACCGGTGCCGGGCGCGCCGGGCAGCGAAGACGAAAATGTCACCTTCGGTGATTACGTGCTGTCGCTGGCGACCCGCGAGCTGAAACGTGGCGAAGAAGTGCACATGCTCACCACCGGTGAGTTTGCGGTGCTCAAGGCGCTGGTGATGAACGCGCGTCAGCCGCTGACCCGCGACAAACTGATGAACCTGGCCCGTGGCCGCGAGTGGGATGCCCTGGAGCGTTCCATCGACGTGCAGATTTCCCGCCTGCGCCGGATGATCGAGCCGGATCCGTCCAAACCACGCTATATCCAGACTGTCTGGGGTGTGGGCTACGTGTTCGTACCGGACGGCGCCGCCACCAAGTGATCGGCGATTTGTAGGAGCGGGTCTGCGCATCGGGTTGATCGACCCTCTACGCAGACTCGCAATCCGCAATATGCGAGCATTGCTCGCTCCTGCAAGTGTTTAACGGTTATCGATGAAAACCCCCGTCTGGTTCCCCCAAAGTTTTTTCTCCCGCACCCTTTGGCTGGTGCTCATCGTCGTGCTGTTTTCCAAGGCACTGACCCTGGTTTATCTGTTGATGAACGAGGACGTGCTGGTAGATCGTCAGTACAGCCACGGCGTCGCCCTGACGCTGCGCGCCTATTGGGCGGCCGATGAAGAAAACCGCGCGAAGATCGCCGATGCCGCGACCCTGATCCGGGTGGTCGGCGCCGGGGTGCCGGAGGGCGAGCAGCACTGGCCGTACAGTGAAATCTATCAGCGGCAGATGCAGGCGGAGCTGGGCGCCGACACCGAAGTGCGTTTGCGCATGCACTCGCCGCCGGCGCTGTGGGTGCGTGCGCCAAGCCTCGGCGACGGTTGGCTGAAAGTGCCGCTGTACCCGCATCCGCTGCGCGGGCAGAAAATCTGGAACGTGCTCGGCTGGTTCCTCGCCATCGGTTTGCTGTCCACCGCCTCGGCCTGGATTTTCGTCAGCCAGCTCAACCAGCCGTTGAAGCGTCTGGTATATGCCGCGCGGCAACTCGGTCAGGGTCGCAGCGTGCGCCTGCCGATCAGCGATACGCCCAGCGAGATGACCGAGGTGTATCGCGCCTTCAACCAGATGGCCGAAGACGTCGAGCAGGCCGGCCGTGAGCGTGAGCTGATGCTGGCGGGGGTGTCGCATGACTTGCGCACGCCGCTGACCCGCTTGCGGCTGTCGCTGGAGCTGATGGGCGACCGCAACGATTTGACCGACGACATGGTGCGCGACATCGAAGACATGGACGCGATTCTCGACCAGTTCCTCGCGTTCATTCGCGATGGTCGCGACGAGTCGGTGGAAGAGGTGGACCTGAGCGATCTGGTGCGTGAGGTGGCCGCACCGTACAACCAGAACGAAGAGAAGGTGCGCTTGCGTCTGGAGCCGATCCAGCCGTTTCCACTGCGCCGGGTGTCGATGAAACGCCTGCTGAACAACCTGATCGGCAACGCCTTGAATCACGCCGGCAGCGGCGTCGAGGTTGCGGCTTATGTGTCCGGCGATACCAGCGCGCCGTACGTGGTGCTGAGCGTGATGGACCGTGGCGCTGGGATCGATCCGTCGGAGCTGGAAGCGATCTTCAACCCGTTCACCCGTGGCGACCGTGCCCGGGGCGGCAAAGGTACGGGGTTGGGTCTGGCGATCGTGAAGCGGATTGCTTCGATGCATGGCGGCAATGTCGAGTTGCGCAACCGCTCCGGGGGCGGACTGGAGGCGCGAGTGCGATTGCCGTTGGGGTTGATGTTGCCGCGAGATGCCGTCTGACAGCCGAGATATTCAGCGGGGCTGATGGCCCCTTCGCGAGCAAGCCCGCTCCCACCGGGGAGCGCATGCCAAAATGTGGGAGCGGGCTTGCTCGCGAACGCAGCCGCCCAGCCACCACATTTCTGACGGGTTAACCCTTGCCTTTGGTCCGGGTCATATTCGGCCCGCCATTCTTCTCAAGGTGCTCGATGATGATCCCCGCCACGTTCTTGCCGGTGGTGGTCTCGATCCCTTCCAGCCCCGGCGACGAGTTCACTTCCATCACCAGCGGGCCGTGGTTCGAACGCAGGATATCCACACCCGCCACCGCCAGGCCCATGACCTTGGCCGCACGCAACGCGGTCATGCGTTCTTCCGGGGTGATCTTGATCAGGCTGGCGCTGCCGCCGCGGTGCAGGTTAGAGCGGAACTCGCCCGGCTTGGCCTGACGTTTCATGGCCGCGATCACCTTGTCGCCGACCACGAAGCAGCGAATGTCGGCACCGCCGGCCTCCTTGATGTATTCCTGGACCATGATGTTCTGCTTCAGGCCCATGAACGCCTCGATCACCGATTCGGCTGCGGTCGCGGTTTCGCACAGCACCACGCCGATACCCTGGGTGCCTTCCAGCACTTTGATCACCAGCGGCGCGCCGTTGACCATGTCGATCAGGTCGGGAATGTCATCCGGCGAGTGGGCGAAGCCGGTTACCGGCAGGCCGATGCCGCGGCGCGACAGCAATTGCAGCGAACGCAGTTTGTCCCGCGAACGGGCGATGGCTACGGACTCGTTGAGCGGAAACACGCCCATCATTTCGAACTGGCGCAACACGGCGCAACCGTAGAACGTCACCGACGCACCGATCCGCGGGATCACCGCGTCGAAGCCTTCCAGCGGCTTGCCGCGATAGTGGATTTGCGGCTTGTGGCTGGCGATGTTCATGTAGGCGCGCAGGGTGTCGACCACTACCATTTCATGCCCGCGTTCGGTGCCGGCTTCGACCAGACGACGGGTGGAATACAGACGCGGATTCCGCGACAGCACAGCGATCTTCATGCAACACCTGTGGAGGAGGTAGATACCGGGAACACCGGCTTGTCTTGTACATACTTGATGCCTGGGTTGACCACCAACTGGCCGTCGATCAGGGCTTTGGAACCGAGCAACAGGCGATAGCGCATGGACTTACGGCAGGCGAGGGTGAACTCGACTGCCCAGACCCGATCACCGAGGGCCAGGGTGGTGCTGATCACATAGCGCACCTGGGCCTGGCCGTTGGAGCTTTTGATGGTTTTGCGCGTCACCAGCGGTGCTTCGCAGCGCCGGTGACGCAACTGCACCACCGTGCCCAGGTGCGCGGTGAAGCGCACCCACTTCTCGCCGTCGCGTTCGAATGGCTCGATGTCGGTGGCATGCAGGCTGGAGGTGCTGGCGCCGGTGTCGATTTTCGCCCGCAGGCCCGCGACTCCCAGATCAGGGAGCGCCACCCACTCGCGCAGACCGACAACGGTCAAATGGTCAAATGTCTTCAAAGGTACTCAACCGGCAAAAACCGCTCGGGCCGCGTACGGCCGAATTCGCGGTATTCACGCAGAATAATGGTTAAAAGGCGACAGATATCTACGGCCCGGATTGCCGACCCCTCAAGCGGGTGTCGGGTGGTGCGCATTGTAATCCGGGACGGCGTAATTCATGGCACGACAGAAACGGTAGTACAGTTCATCAATATTTCAGAATGAGGAAATTCCATGGCACAAAAAAGCGAAGAGGACGACAAGGTCCGTCTCGACAAGTGGTTGTGGGCGGCGCGCTTTTATAAAACCCGGGCCCTGGCCAAAGCGGCCATCGAGAGTGGCAAGGTGCATTGCCGAGGTGACCGCTGCAAGCCTGGCAAAGAGCCACGCATTGGTGATGAATTCGAGATTCGTACCGGCTTTGAAGAGCGCACGGTGAGGGTCGAAGCCTTATCGATCGTGCGTCGCGGCGCACCCGAGGCGCAGACGCTGTATACCGAGACCGAGGCGAGTATTGCCAAACGTGAAGCGGCAGCGGCGATGCGCAAGGCCGGGGCGTTGGGCGTGAGCACCGATGGCAAGCCGAGCAAGAAGCAGCGGCGGGATCTGTTTAAATTTCGTGGCAGCAGCAACGAGTAGTGTGCGACGAACACACTTGTGGCGAGGGAGCTTGCTCCCGCTGGCGGCCGAAGGACGCCCTGTACAGGCGAGCACGTATTTCAAAATACAACTGCATCGACAAGTAAAGCGACTGCTACGCAGCCGAGCGGGAGCAAGCTCCCTCGCCACAGGTCTTCACACAACTGTCAGTTGGCGGCAGACACCACACTCATCCGCGAAACCAGCGGCAGCTTGCCCAGCAAAGCGAAAATCGGCGCCGTTACCTTCAGCCAGAAATTCGCCGCGTGACAGGCAAACGGCGTGTAGTAACCCCAGCCCAACGCCCACACCGCCAGCAGCAGGCCGCCGATGTAATCGTCCTGCCCCCAATGCGCGCCGGCCACCAGACGCGGCAGCATGAACAGCAGCGCCAGGCCCCAGACCGTCAGGAACTGCCCGACCGAACGGCTGAACACACCCATGAACAGCGCCCAGATCAGCAACACCGAAGCGTGGTCACCGGGGAAGCTCTGGCTTGAGCGATCCTTCAGCTCCCAGGCTTTTTCCAGTTGCGGGAAGTAGTCACTGAGGTGCACCGCGCCTTCCAGCACCATCGACGGACTGTTGTGTTGCCAGTCCATGTAGTCGGCGAATTTGGAAAACAGCGCGCGGATCACCACCATCAACAGCAGAATGGAGAAAAAACCGAAGAAGGCGCGACGCACATCAATCGCCTTGAACACCCAGTCGCCCTTGATCAGCAGCGTCAGCAGAATCAGTCCGACAACGATGTCGAACGGGCGCAGACTTGCAATTGCCCAGATGTGGAGCCATATGGGGTTGCTGGCCAGTGGTGCATTGAGTGAGCGAAACAGCCACTCGTCGAAAATCACACACAGCATCTGGCCCGTAGGCCATAACCAGAAAGCCAGTAGCGCTAATGGCACTACGTTACACAGAACCAGCCGGCCGAGGTTCCACCTTGATTGGAACAAACCCGGATTGTTCATAAAATGCCTCCCGTGGCTGAACGTTTTGCACCAAACAGGTGCGAAGAAAGCGCGGGATTTTCATCTTTTGTAACCTTTTTGTCATCAATTCAGATACCCAGACCTATGACCGACCTACCGGATACCGACTACACCCAACGCTTCATCTTCGATGACAGCGACACTCGCGGCGAACTGGTGGCGCTGGAACGCAGCTACGCCGAAGTCCTCGCCAAGCACCCGTACCCGGAGCCGGTCGCGCAGTTGCTGGGCGAACTGATGGCGGCCGCTTCGTTGCTGGTGGGCACCCTGAAGTTCGACGGCTTGCTGATTCTTCAGGCGCGTTCCGAAGGCCCGATTCCGCTGCTGATGATCGAATGCTCCAGCGAGCGCGAGATCCGTGGTCTGGCGCGATATGACGCCGAGCAGATCGCTGCGGATGCCACCCTCGCCGACCTGATGCCGGGTGGTGACCTGACCCTGACCGTCGACCCGACGATCGGCCAGCGTTACCAGGGTATCGTCGACCTCGATGGTGAAACCCTGTCGGAATGCTTCACCAATTATTTCGTCATGTCGCAACAGGTCGGCACGCGCTTCAAGCTGTTCGCCGACGGCCGTCGTGCCCGTGGCATGCTGCTGCAGCAACTGCCGGCCGACCGTCTGAAAGACGAAGAAGACCGCGCCGCCAGCTGGCAGCACATCACCGCGCTGGCCAGCACCCTGACCGCCGATGAATTGCTCAGCCTGGACAACGAAACCGTGCTGCATCGCCTCTACCACGAAGAGCAGGTGCGCCTGTTCGATGTGCAGAACCTGCGCTTCCGTTGCAGCTGCTCGCGGGAACGCTCGGGCAATGCATTGGTCAGTCTGGGTCTGGAAGACGCGCAGGCACTGGTGGCCGAACGCGGTGGCGAAATCGAGATCGATTGCCAGTTCTGCAACCAGCGTTACCTGTTCGATGCGGCCGATATTGCTCAATTGTTCGCTGGCGCAGGCGTCGACACGCCGTCAGATACCCGGCACTAAAACGGTTCAGCGCAGGTAAATTCACTGCGTAACGACGGAATTTCGCCGTTACGACGGGAGGACCCTACTCTTTTTGGGCTTTTCTGGCATAATCCGGCCCACTTTTTTCGCGGTAGTAGTGCACGACTTTCTACTACAAAACGTTTGGAGCACACTCGGCCACTGGCCGACGGGGAACCTCATGACGCAAGCCAATAACGCCGTGTACACCGATCTGAGTGTTGATGATCTGGTAAAAGAAGCCCTGCAACGCGGTGAGGGCGAGCTTGCCGATACCGGCGCTCTGGTCGTTCGCACCGGTCACCGTACCGGTCGTTCGCCAGTCGATCGTTTCATCGTTGAAGAGCCTTCCACCCAGGCCGCTATCGCCTGGGGCCCGATCAACCGCAAGTTCCCGGCCGACAAGTTCGACGCGCTGTGGGCTCGTGTCGAGGCGTTCAACAACGCGCAAGAGCACTTTGTTTCCCATGTGCATGTAGGTGCGGCTGAAGATCACTACCTGGCCGTGAAAATGACCACCCAGACTGCCTGGCAGAACCTGTTCGGTCGTTGCCTGTTCATCAACCCGGCCCAGTACAACCCGGCCGGTCGTGACGAGTGGCAAGTGCTCAACGTGGCCAACTTCGAGTGCGTACCAGAGCGTGACGGCACCAACTCCGACGGTTGCGTGATCATCAACTTCGCGCAGAAAAAAGTGCTGATCGCCGGCATGCGTTACGCCGGTGAGATGAAGAAAGCCATGTTCTCCGTGCAGAACTTCCTGCTGCCGGCCGCTGACGTGCTGCCAATGCACTGCGCTGCCAACATCGGCGAAGAAGGCGACGTGACCCTGTTCTTCGGTCTGTCGGGCACCGGTAAAACCACCCTGTCGGCCGACGAAAGCCGTTACCTGATCGGTGACGACGAACACGGCTGGGGCGAAGGCGTTGTCTTCAATATCGAAGGTGGCTGCTACGCCAAGTGCATCGACTTGTCCGAGAAGAACGAGCCGGTCATCTGGAAAGCCATCAAACACGGCGCTGTGCTGGAAAACGTGGTCATCGACGACGCCAAACACGCCGACTACACCGATGTCAGCCTGACCCAGAACAGCCGCGCGGCCTACCCGCTGGAGCACGTTGCCAAGCGTTCCGAGAAGAACCTGGGCGGCGAGCCAAACGCTGTAATCTTCCTGACTTGCGACCTGACCGGCGTGCTGCCGCCAGTGTCGATCCTCAACGAAGAACAAGCGGCCTACCACTTCCTGTCCGGCTACACCGCGCTGGTGGGCTCGACTGAAATGGGTTCGGGCAGCGGCATCAAGTCGACCTTCTCCACCTGCTTCGGCGCGCCGTTCTTCCCGCGTCCGGCTGGCGAATACGCCGAACTGCTGATCAAGCGCATCCGCGGCTTCGGCTCCAAGGTCTACCTGGTCAACACCGGCTGGACCGGCGGCGGCTACGGCGTCGGCAAACGCTTCAATATCCCGACCACCCGTGCGGTGATCGCAGCGATCCAGAGCGGCGCGCTCATCGGTGCTGCCACCGAGCACCTGGACACCATCAACCTCGACGTGCCATTGGCCGTACCGGGTGTTGAAACCAACCTGCTCAACCCACGCAACACCTGGGCTGACAAGGCTGCCTACGACGAAGCTGCCAAGGCCCTGGCCGGTCTGTTCATCGAGAACTTCAAGAAGTTCGAAGTGAGCGACGCGATCAAGGCTGCGGGTCCCAATTTGTAAGATTGGTTCGTTGTGAACTAAAAAGCCGCCTCCAGGGGCGGCTTTTTTGTGGGCATTAAAGGGGACTAAACGCTGTTGCCATAAGGTCCTGTTCACGCTTGGATAGTCCCAATACACGTGCTACTTCCGGCCAGTTGCTGATCTCGGATTTAAAGTGCTCAATTATTTCTTCTGCATGTATCGAGCTCACTCGAAAATACCCCGCCACTTCCCTCGCCAGCTCCAGATCCAACGCGTTGTCAGCATCAGTGATGTTCAGCTTCAACCCATCTGCATGCGCTACGGGATTCATGTCATACGCTGCCGACAAGCGCCATCCCCGACCGGGATCCAGAATAAATCCGTGATTACGCAGGTGGTCGTCGGTGTTGGATACCAGGATGTTGAAGACGATTCTCGACCATAACTCGCGAAGGTCTGCATTGGGCTCCGAACCGTGTTCCATGAGTACTTCCGCCAACTCAAGGTAGCTGGCGCCTGTTGAAGCGTCGTCGCCGTCGGTGCGGTTGGTCAGGGTCATGGCTGAGGCGAAGTGGTGGCGCCCACCGCGTTCGGTTCGGTCGAAGCGTTTGATCAGAAAACAGTGGTGGTCGCTCGCGTAACGTCGTGCCATGCCGGTTGCGACACGTAGCCCGCAGTTGACCGCCAAGGCGTTCACCAGCATTTCCCAGCCACCTACATCGTAGTCGTCTCGCGTACTCGGAAACTTGGCGATCCACAGTTGGCCATGCTCGTCGACCACACTGGCTTTTGGTCTGGCGCCGCCCAGTGAGCCGCCCGGCGCGATGAGCATTCTTAGCCATTCGCGGCCATTGAGTGCGGTGTTGTCCGTGTCGTTTTCCAAGGCCAGACTCGCCTGTTCCAGCGCACGCAATTCAACAAAGGGTGGGGCAGCAACGCCATCGCGATCGTCGAGAAAATTACCCTCGTCGTTGAGCTTGTAGCGGATGGCGCCGACGCGGAACTGGTCATGCACGCCAAGGAGATAGTCAGACTCGAATAGCTTGCTGCCCTTGGGAATCAAACCGTCGCGGATATCCCTCTCCAGGCGCCGCTTCATTAGCAGTTGGCCCCAACGATCAGGGCTTGAGTCAGCGAAGACGCCAAAACGAGTCTGATGTTGACCAGGAAACTGACGTCCTTGAAAAAGTCCGATTCGTGGGTCCAGCTGTGTGAAGCTTAACTCGGGGTCGGCCAGCGCTACGGGATCGTATTCAAACTCGAATACGTTGGTGTTGCGTGCCTTACGGGCATGCAGGAAGCCGAGACGCCTGGCGCCGTTCAACGATTCCCAATCTGCATAAACAGCGATCAGCGTCATTTTTCACCTGTCGTGGAGCCTGGCTTTTTCTTCTTCAACAGATTGGAGAGAGTGTGCGTGTTGATTGGAAAATCGTCCGGAAGTTTTGTTGTAGTAGCGGCATCGATGACGCTTGAAGTCTCGCTGTGATCGGATGCAGCTTTTTTTAACGCGCTGACTCCGCGTACTCGCTGTGGCTTTTTGATTGGGGATCTTGATGCAGGCATTAACTGAGCATCCTGTAGCTGTCGGCCCATTTCATCGGTCGCGGCAAGCTGATTCAGATCCTTTTCCAGGCCCAGCACCTGCATGACCGACAGATAAGCGCCGATGGTTACTCCTGATTCGCCTGACTCCAGATTGCGCAAGGTGGTCAGCGACATGCCTGACCGTTCAGCGACCTGCTTTGCCGTCAGCTTGCGGCGCAGACGAGCCAGCTTCAGCCGTTCGCCAAATTCCGACAGCAGTCGAGCGGAGGCGGGCAGAAGTGGCGCTGTTTTCTTGGCCATGTGGCAGTATTCCTTCATTTTTTTTCCTTAACTGCCAGAATAATAGCACTTAAGTAGAAGGTTGCCTCTTGGCGTGGAGTCGGCAATAACGGCTCCTGTTAACTACCATTATTCAAGATTTTTTTCATGTAAACAGCCAGAATAATGCCACTTAAGTGCCGCAGATCACTCTCTGGGGTCAGCTAGTATTGTGACGGTATCGATCAGGGATTTGCTGCCGAACAGGCAATGATTCAGCCGCATCGGCAGGCACCGTTTCAAAGCCTTCAATGCGTAAACTGGCGAGATAATTCGAGCGGCATACCTTGTCGTAATAGGCTTGTTTCTGCTGGAAAGTCAGCGTGTTCTTTTCAGATATTTTCGGAGCAAGGGGCGAGTTGCAGCGCTGCGCGTGCAAGATCTCGTCCATTTCCTGAACGCTTTCCATCAGTGCATCAAAAAACTCGCTCATGGTTGCTCCAATGTTTGATCACGTTTTTATTGATCGCTCTCAGGTGAGGCGGCAGAGCGATCCGAACATTGTCAATCTCAGGCCGGTGCTTTCCAGCCGAGCATCTGCTGCTGCGCGACCTGCAGCAGGTCACAGCCATCCTGCGTCAGCAGATAGAGGGCGTGGGTGATATGGGGGATGTCTTCGACGTCGGCTTGTTTGAAGCTGAGGCAGTAGAGGGTTTTCAGCAGGTCGCTGGAGGCGCGCAGGCGCTGGACGGCGCATTCGAGGATGTCTTGCGGGTTGGCCTCTGTGTCGATGATCAGGGGCTTGGTGTCGGTGAGGCTGGATTCGAGTGAGCGGTAGCGATCGAGGGGAAGCGGGGTCCATGCTTTCATAGTGTGTATTCCAAATGTCGTGAGGATTCATCCCACCGTGACCAAGCGATGGGAGGCGAACTGTGTTCGGGTTGGTCAACCGAAGGAACACACAAGTCCGGCACGCTCAAAGGCGTCCCAAACACAGCCACCATTAAGCGTGCAGACATTTGAACTGCCGGCAGCATACAACGGACGCATTTATGTGTCCCTCCGGGTGACCAAGCCCGAGCCGCTGATTTGCCAGCGACAGTCACGACTATAGATTTGTGCCCTCAAGCCGCGATAGGCGACAAAGAGTCTTGGCGTGTAGGAACGGGATGAAGATTTCATCGGACGTTCCTACCGGTCTTTCATCGTTTTTCAACGTAAATGCTGATACGCCGAAATATCCAGCAAGCTGGTTGCCAGGCCGGTCGCCGGCTTGTAGATCTCGCCTTTCACGCTGCTGAACGGCACACCTTTACTGCCCAGCGAAACGTAGCGTTCGCCTTGATCCAGCTCGGTGAAGTAGGTGTAGGAAAGTTTGTGCATCAATTTGTATTTGGCTTCATCGCGTGCGATGCCGTTGGTGAGGTTTTCCAGATCGGCCTGGGTCAGATTCAACGTTTTTTGCAGTCGTACGCCCCAGCGTTTTAGGCAGGTTTCAGCGAGGTGGCGCACGATGCGTCCGGGCTCGGACAGCGCTTTCAGATCACTGGCGCCGGTCGGGACGCCGCCGCTGCTGGTGGCATTGCCGGCCATGGTGGCGTGGCGGCCAGCCATAGGGTAGATGTAGGTTTTGGTGCCGGTAGCGGTCTGCGGGATGACGCAGCTGAAACCTTTGGAGCGTTCGTCACGAGCATAGAACGCTACATACTCTTTGACATTGCCCGCGAGTTTGACGCGCTCTTCCTGAAAGTTACCAATGCCTGGCACGGGATCAAGCGCAAAGATATTGACCGGGATGTTTTTCAGCAGACTGTCCTTGAACATTGCATTGGCCAACATATGGCAACTGATACCGCCTCGGCTCCAACCGACGAGATTGACTTGAGTAGGAATAACACCATCCTTGCGGTGGGTTTTGATGATTCCTTCCTGTAATTGCTGCTGGGTAATGCTGCGATTACCGTAATTATATTTGCGCCAAAACCACGAACCCTCGGCTTTTACATCTTCAATCGGAATGCCGGCAGCCTTCAGGCGATTGTATTCGGCCTCAGTCAGTTGCTCGCGTTGCCAGTCGCACTTGCCCTTGATGATATTGAGCGCGTGCAACACGTTTTCTTCCCAGCCCTTGCCGAACAAGGTGCCGCTCATGCCGTATTCCTTGGTCTTGGTGAATAGATCGTCGGCCTGCATGTTGCCGCTGCCGGGGCCATCGACCACGATCCACTCGGCAAACTCGTGACCCGTATGATTGGCAGCCAAGGTGGAAATCAGTTCGCCGTTCCAGAAGTTTTCGTGGGCGACGTCGAATTTATTGGAACCAGTGCCGCAAAAAAAGATAGTTAAAACAGTCATTGTGTTGCTCTCGGTGAAAGTAAGAGTCAACAACTTAGTTCTATTCTGGTTGTTTATTAAAGCATTCTGTTGTTTCTGGATTTTAGTTGTTTTCAGTGTGGGTCTGGTTGTTGGGGTTTATGTTTTGCTACTTCGAGCAAGTCACAGCCATCCTGCACTAATAAATAAAGAGCATTGACGATGTTAGGTATATCTTTCACGTCGGCCTGTTTGAAACATAAACAGTAAAGGGTTTCCAGCAGATCGCTGGCGGCACGCAGTCGCTGGTCAGCGGCATCAAGCAGATCGCGATGGCTGGACTGAGTATCGATGACCAATACGGGATTTTCGTTGTAGCAAGTCTTCAAGGGGCGATAGCGGGTAATCATGGTGAGGCTTGTCCTTTACAAAGGCACTTGGGCGGGGCTGATTCAGTGGTCAGTCGCGCCGGCCACTATAGAAGTGCGTGGCGAGCACTCACAAGAGCGCCGCGATGGACAGAGTTCGTAGGGGTTTTTCCGAGGATCGGGCATATGCCCTACAAGGTTTTGCGGCTTTTTCGAGGTGAAACCCCTAGCGCTGAAATTTCCCACAGGATTCACAGGCGTTTCTTGGCAAACGTCTGTATGGTGCGCGCCAGAATCTGTAGGGCGTTTCCAAGCGTCCGATACGCACTTAAAGGGAATTAGGTATGCAGTGGCTACGTTTGGCCTCGATTTTATTGCTGTGGGCCAGTGGTTGCCGTTTGGCCCTGGCGTCGGACGTCGGTAACGGCTGGATGTTTGCCGACCTTGAACGCACCGGTTGGCCCGATGCGCTCTCCAGCCAGACCAGTATCGATACCGCCTCGCGTGCCGAGGTGTTGATGTTCGGTAAAGCCCTGCTCGCCAGCGAAGCGCTGGACGAGGCAGGGCTGGAGCAGCGGCTGGGTGTGCCGCATGTGCAGCTCAAGTCGATCGGACAGGTGCGTGATGGGTGGTGGGAGCGTTTGCTGAGTACCTATCGCAACGCCAGTCAGGACTGTGACGGACAGCCGTTCTGCCCGCGCGTGCGCAGTGTCGCGGAGCTGCGGCAGTTGGCGGCGGCCTTCACGGGTGACATCAGCCCGGCTCATGCGTTGTGGGCAAGCAAGAGCCAGGGCGTGCATGAGCAGATGTTGAACGAGCAACTGCGAGTGGCGGTTTTGCGGCCCTGAATGGTTTGTTTTGGTGTTGTTCGGCAGCGCCTCTTCGCGAACGGGTTCGCTCCCACAGGGGACCGAGGTGTTTGCGCCATTGGCTGTATCATCCCGTATTGAATTGACCCCCGGCCTTTTCTCGACTCGTTGCGATCGCCCGCTAGGCTGTTGGCATCACAGCGGTCAACGGAGTGACAGCGCATGCACAACACCCTGGAACAGGTTTTCGGTTATCCACAGTTTCGACCCGGGCAGGAAGCCGCGATCAGCGCGGTACTGGCCGGGCGCTCGGCGGCGGCGATTTTCCCCACCGGGTCCGGCAAGTCGCTGTGCTATCAAGTACCGGCACTGTTGCTGCCGCATCTGACCCTGGTGGTCTCACCACTGTTGGCGTTGATGCAGGATCAACTGGCATTCCTCAAGCGCCACGGCATCAGTGCCGGCAGCATCGATTCGGCACAAAGCCGCGATGACGCCAATGATGTGATGGCCCGCGCCCGTTCGGGTGAATTGAAGATCCTGATGATCTCGGTGGAGCGCCTGAAGAACGAGCGTTTTCGCAACTTTTTGCAGCAGGTGCCGATCTCGCTGCTGGTGATTGACGAGGCGCACTGCATCTCGGAATGGGGCCACAACTTCCGCCCCGACTACCTGAAACTGCCGGACTATCAACGCCAGTTCAACATCCCGCAAACGCTGCTGCTGACCGCTACGGCGACGCCGAAGGTCATCGCCGACATGCAGACCAAATTCGCCATCGCCGAAGCGGATGTGGTGACCACCGGTTTCTACCGACCCAATCTCAATCTGCTGGTGGAGCCGGTGCGCGGCCAGGACAAACGCCGACGTCTGGTGGAGTGGATGAGCGAGCGTCCGGGCCAGCCGAGCATCGTCTACGTCACGTTGCAGAAAACCGCCGAGTACATCGCTGAACATCTGGGGCGCAACGGCATACAGGCCGAGGCTTATCACGCCGGGTTGCCCAACGATCAGCGCGAGGCGATTCAGAAGCGCTTCATGGCCGGGCAGTCCAATTGCATTGTCGCGACCATTGCGTTCGGCATGGGCATCGACAAGAGCGACATCCGCAACGTAGTGCATTTCGACCTGCCGAAATCCATCGAGAACTACAGTCAGGAAATCGGTCGCGCCGGGCGGGACGGGCAGCCATCGGATTGTCTGGTGCTGGCCAACCGCGACAGCCTCAACGTGCTGGAAAACTTCGTCTACGGCGATACCCCGGAGCGCGAGGGGATTCGTTGTGTGCTGGAGGAAATGCAGGCTGCCGCACCTGAAGGGCAGTGGGAATTTCTGCTCGGGCCGTTGGCGGATCAGAGCAACATTCGCACGCTGCCGCTGAAGACGTTGTTGGTGCAAATGGAGCTGCGCGGCCTGATTGCTCCGCGATATGCCTATTACGCCGAGTACCGTTTCAAATACCTGCTGGAGCCGGAAGCGTTGCTTGAGCGTTTCGACGGTGAGCGCAGGGATTTTGTCGCGGCCATCATCCAGACCTCCAGCCGTGCACGCACCTGGGCGACGGTGAATTTCGAGGCGATGTACACGCAGTATTCAGCTGAGCGCAATCGGGTGGTGAAGGCGCTGGATTACTTTCAGGAGAAGGGCTGGGTCGAGCTTGAAAGCAAGCAGATGACCGAGGTCTACAACGTGCTGCACAGTGATTTCGACAGCGCTGTATTGAGCGCTGAGTTGCACGCCTGTTTCACCCGGCATGAGCAGACTGAAATCGCGCGGATTCACGCCATGCTCGAACTGTTCGGCACTGAGCGCTGCCTGGGTTATCGCCTGGCCGAATACTTCGGCGACCACAACGCGCCCGAGCGCTGCGGGCACTGTTCGGTGTGCCACGGTGATGTCGCACGGCTTCCGGCCCCTCCCGAGTTGCCAGCGCTTGTGGATAAAAACTTCGCGGCGCTGTGCGGTGATTTTATCCACAGGCACGAACAGCACACCGGCAGTGTGCCGACGGCGGAGCGCCTGACGCGGTTTCTGTGCGGGATCAGTGTGCCGTTGTTTACCAGGTTAAAGGCGCGAACGATCTCGGGGTATGCGGCGCTGGAGGAGTATCCGTACGCCGAGGTTCGCGGTTGGGCTGACAATCATCTGCCCGAGTAAGTACAAACCCTGTGGGAGCGGGCTTGCTCGCGAAGGCGTCATGTCAGTTGAAATATCCATGCATGACACTCCGTTTTCGCGAGCAAGCCCGCTCCCACAGGGGGAGTGCGGTGCCCTGACGGCCTCATCCATGCGCTGAATGTCGCTCATCACGGTAATAAACTTCAAAAATGCCCGGTGCCTGACTATGGTGAAGGCTGTCTTCGGATCGCCAACAAGAGAACAACATGAGCCAGACATCGTTCGATATTCAGCAAGCTGCCGTGATCGGCGCGGGCACCATGGGCCGTGGCATCGTCATGTGCCTGGCGAATGCCGGCATCGCCGTGCAGTGGGTTGATAACAATCCACAGATGCTTGAACAGGCGTTGGGCACGGTGGCCGACACTTATGCTCACAACGTGCGCCAGGGCCGGATTGATCAGGCCGAAGCGGATGCGCGGATCGGCCGAGTTCGTGCAGCGGCGGATTATGCGGCGATCCGTAATGTCGATCTGGTGATTGAAGCGGTGTACGAAAATCTTGAGCTCAAACAGAAGATCTTTCGTGAACTGGACAGCGTGCTCAAGCCTGCGGCGTTGTTGGCGAGCAACACATCGGCGCTGGATATCGACGCGATTGCCGCTGTAACAAAGCGTCCGTCGCAAGTACTCGGCCTGCATTTCTTCAGCCCGGCGCACATCATGAAGCTGCTGGAAATCGTTCGTGGGGCGCAGACTTCTCTAGCCGTGCTGGAAGCAGCACTGGCGCTGGGCAAGCGCATGGGCAAGGTCAGTGTGGTGTCGGGCAACTGCCACGGTTTTATCGGCAATCGCATGTTGCATCCGTATGTGTTGGAGGCGCGCAAGATGCTGCTCGAAGGCGCTTATCCACAGCAGGTCGATGCGGCGTTGCAGGGCTTCGGTTTCGCGATGGGGCCGTTCCGCATGTACGACGTGGTCGGCATTGATCTGGAATGGCGTGCGCGCGAATTGGCCGGCAAGGGCCAGGATACGCCGGAGGTTCAGGTCGACAACCGCTTGTGCGAGTTGGGCCGCTTCGGGCAGAAATCCGGCAACGGTTATTACCATTATGAGCCGGGCAGTCGTCAGGCCGAACATGATCCCGAGGTCGATGCGCTGATATTGAGCGTCAGCGAAGGCCTCGGCTTTCAGCGCCGGGAGATTGGGTCCGAGGAAATCCTCGAGCGGTGTCTTCTGGCGCTGATCAACGAGGGCGCGAAAATTCTGCAGGAAGGCATTGCCGGATCGGCGCATGACATCGATCTGGTGTACCTCAATGGCTATGGCTTCCCGGCGGACAGAGGCGGCCCGATGGCCTGGGCGGACGATCAGGGGCTGGCAGACATTCACAAGCGCTTGCTGGCGCTGGAGACGCGACAGGGCGATCAATGGCGGCCGGCGCCACTGATTGGCGAGTTGGCGGCGCGAGGGAAAGGTTTTTACCTTTAGACTGGGCAGAAACTCAAGGAATCGACACCGATGTCCAGCACCATGCCGCAACGCACCGATTACCCGCATTTCCAGCCGATCACCACCCGCTGGCACGACAACGATGCTTACGGACACATCAACAACGTTACCTACTACAGCTTTTTCGATACCGCGGTGAACACTTATTTGATTCAGGTCGGTGGCCTGGATATCCACGATGGCGAGGTAGTGGGGTTCGTCGTGAGTTCATCTTGCGATTACTTCGCCTCGATCGCGTTCCCGGATCAGATCGAGGTCGGTTTGCGGGTCGGCAAGCTGGGCAACAGTTCGGTGCAATATGAACTGGCGGTGTTCAAGGCTGGCGAAAGCGAGGCGTGTGCGGCGGGACGTTTCGTCCATGTGTTTGTGGATCGGGCGAGCAATCAACCGGTGCCGATTCCCGGCCAGTTGCGCCAGGCGCTGGAGCGTTTGCTGGTTTGCTAAACGCAAAAAAGATCGCAGCCTGCGGCAGCTCCTAACAGGGTTCGACTGTAGGAACTGCCGCAGGCTGCGATCTTTTGATCCGTTGCCCGCAAGGCTTGGCAATCAGCGGTGGTTGTAATACCGATGATGCTTGCGATGGCCGTAAGCATGGCCGCGACCGCGGTGGTCGTCGCGGTAGTAGCGACGGTCGTCGCGACCACGATCATAACGACGATCGTCTTCATTGCTCTTGTTGCCCATGTAATTGCCCAGCGCGCCACCGGCACCGCCACCTGCTGCGGCACCGATCAGGCTGCCGGTGGTGCCGCCCATGCTGCGGCCAACCACGTTACCGCCGGCTGCGCCCAACGCACCGCCAATGGCCGCTTCGCCACGGCTGTGTTTGTTGGCGCCGACCGCGCTACCACCCGCGCCGCCCAGGGCTGCGCCAATGGTTGAACCTGTGCTGCCGCCTAAAGACTGACCGACGACCGAGCCAAGAACCCCGCCCAATGCGCCGCCCACACCTGCTTCGGTGGTGCCTCCAGCAGATGCAAAACCACTGACCAGGCCAAGGGACAACAAGAGAATCGAGGAGAACTTCATAGAGGAGCCTCAAAGGGATGACGGCGCGATCCTGAAGTGGTGTAACAAGGCTGACAATCGAATTCCGACGAATAACACGACTTGTATACAATTCTGCAAGTTACTGTTTTTTATGCGGAACTTAAGCGATTTTTGCCGGTCTTTAGCTACTTCGGACAGGCCGCTTTTGTGAAAAAGCGGCCTTTTTTGTGGGCGTTTGAAAGGTGCAGGGTACAAAGGATTTTGTTGAATGAGCCACCGCCTTCGCGAGCAAGCCCGCTCCCACATTGAAATGCATTTCAAATGTGGGAGCGGGCTTGCTCGCGAAGGGGTCAGTCCAGGCACCGCATTACGCAGATTTGGCCATGATCAACCCCGTCTCACTCGCCGCTTCAAGGCGAATCGCAATGAACTTCGATGTCGGCGTATGGCTGCCATCCCCGGTGCTTTCCAGCGGCACCAGCGGATTCACTTCCGGGTAGTAAGCCGCTGCCTGACCCGCCGGAATATCAAACGCCAGCAAGGTAAAACCCTTCACCCGACGCTCACGGCCATCGTCCCAGATCGACACGATGTCGGCCTTCTGTCCCGGGCGGAAGCCCAGACGAATGATGTCGGCCTCGTTGGCGAACAACACATCGCGCTGGCCCTTGACCCCACGGTAACGGTCGTCGAGGCCATAGATCGTGGTGTTGTACTGATCGTGGGAGCGCATCGATTGCAGGATCAGGTCTGGCAGTTGTCCGGTGGCGCGGGTGCGTTCATGCACCAGATCTTTCGGCAACAGGTTCGCGCGGAAATTGGCCCGGCCCGACGGGGTGTTCCACTTGCGCGCGCCAGCGCTGTTGCCGAGGTAGAAGCCGCCCGGGTTCTTGACCTTCTCGTTGAAGTCCTTGAAGCCCGGAATGGTATCGGCGATCAGGTCGCGGATGCGCCGGTAATCGGCCACCAGCCAGTTCCAGTCCACCGGTTTGCTGCCCAGCGTGGCGGCGGCGATGCCGGCGATGATCGCCGGTTCCGAGCGCATCTGGTTCGACAGCGGCTGCAACTGGCCGTTGGACGCGTGAACCATGCTGAACGAGTCTTCCACGGTGACCGCTTGCGGGCCTTCGCTCTGGATATCGATGTCGGTGCGGCCGAGGCACGGCAGGATCAGTGCATCTTTACCGTGGGCCAGGTGGCTGCGGTTGAGCTTGGTGCTGATCTGCACGGTCAGGTCGCAATTGCTCAGCGCCGCGAAGGTGCGCGGGCTGTCCGGCGTGGCCTGGGCAAAGTTGCCGCCCAGACCGATGAAGACCTTGGCGCGGCCCTCGGCCATCGCATGGATCGCCTCGACCACGTTGTGCCCGTTTTCGCGCGGCACCTTGAACTGGAAACGCCGCTCAAGGGAATCGAGGAACGCCACCGGCGGACGCTCGTTGATGCCCATGGTGCGGTCGCCCTGCACGTTACTGTGACCGCGCACCGGACACAGGCCGGCGCCCGGCTTGCCGACGTTGCCGCGCAGCAACATCAGGTTGGCGATTTCCTGGATGGTCGGCACCGAATGGCGATGCTGAGTGATACCCATCGCCCAGCACATGATGACGTTCTTGCCTTTGGCGTACATGCGCGCCGCTTGCTCGATCTCCACCAGAGTCAGGCCGGACTGCGCGACGATCTGCTCCCATGGCGTGTCATCGACCACGCCCAGATACTCCAGCACGTTGGCGCTGTGCGCATTGAGGAAGTCATGATCGAACACTGCCGGCGTGCCGGCCTTCTGCGCATCGCGCTCCCATTGCAGGAGGAACTTGGCCATACCGCGCAGCACCGCCATGTCGCCGCCCAATGCCGGACGGAAATACGCGGTGTTGGTCGGCTTGTCGCCGTTGGTGAGCATTTCGATCGGGTGCTGCGGGTGCTGGAAGCGTTCCAGACCACGCTCCTTGAGCGGGTTGATGCACACCACTTGCGCGCCGCGCTTCACCGCTTCACGCAGCGGTTCGAGCATCCGTGGGTGGTTGGTGCCGGGGTTCTGGCCCCAGACGAAAATCGCGTCGGCGTGTTCGAAGTCGTCGAAGGTCACGGTGCCTTTGCCGACGCCAACACTCTGGGCCAACGCCACACCGCTGGCCTCGTGGCACATGTTCGAGCAGTCCGGGAAGTTGTTGGTGCCGTAGGCGCGCACGAACAGCTGATAGAGATACGCGGCTTCGTTGCTGGCGCGGCCCGAAGTGTAGAACTCGGCCTGGTCGGGGCTCGACAGTGCTTGCAGGTGTTTGCCGATCAGGGCATAGGCATCGTCCCAGGCGATCGGTTTGTAACGATCGGTTTCGGCGTCGTAGACCATCGGCTCGGTCAGGCGACCCTGATATTCGAGCCAGTAGTCGCTCTGCTCCAGCAACGAGGTCACGCTGTGTTTGGCGAAGAACTTGCTGTCCACCCGACGCTTGGTCGCTTCCCAGTTCACCGCTTTTGCGCCGTTCTCGCAGAACTTGACCATGCCGCTTTCCGGCGAGTCGCCCCAGGCGCAACCCGGGCAGTCGAAGCCGCCGTTCTGGTTGGTCTTGAGCATCATGCGCAGGTTTTTCAACGCGTTGTCGCTGGTCAACCAGGCTTGGGCCACGCTGATCAGCGCACCCCAGCCGCCGGCTGCACCTTTGTAAGGTTTGTAGCGCGGGACAGGTTTCTGGTCGGCTTGATGATGTTGGCTCACGCTTGATTCTCCATCGCTGGGCTGTAGACCCGCGGCGCATTCTTCTGCGGCAGGTGGATGAGATTGAGGTTGTGGCGACGGGCCCATTGCACGGCAAGGCCCGTGGGCGCGGACAGGCTGACCAGAGTCTGGATGCCGGCGCGTAAAACTTTCTGGATCAATTCGAGACTGCAACGGCTGGTGACAATCGCCAGACCGCCTTCTGTGGAAATCTTCTGGCGGATCAGCCCGCCGATCAGTTTGTCGAGGGCGTTGTGCCGGCCGATGTCTTCACGGCCCAGCAACAGTTCACCACTGGCGTTCATGAACACCGCCGCATGTACCGCGCCACAATGCTGGCCGAGGGGCTGGAACGCCCCGATGCGCTGGCGCAGACCGTCGAGCCACACGGCTGGCGGCAGCGGTGCGCCGGGCAGAACTTGCAGATCGGGCAAGGCTTGCTCGACGGCTTCAACGCCACACAGGCCGCAGCCGCTGGTGCCGGCCAGTTGTCGGCGCTGTTGCTTGAGGTTCCAGAACGCGCGGTTGGCGATGGTCACCTGCGCGTATTGCGCCGAGCCGGCGCCGGTCAGTTGCAGGTCATAAATGTCGCTGGCGTCTTCGATGATGCCGCTGCCGAGGCTGAATCCGACGATGAAATCTTCCAGATCCGTCGGCGTCACCAGCATCACCGCCTGACTGATGCCGTTGTAGGCGATCGCCAACGCAACTTCCTCGGCGAGCGCGGTGCTGGCCGATTCCACAAGGGGCAGATCGCTGTAGCTGTAGGTCTGGCTGGCGGCGGGCGCGGGCGTTTCGAGTGCAGGCGCCGCGCAAGTTGGGCGCTTGGCGTTCATGGCATCACCGACGGATTGATCAACGCTAAGACTAGGCGCGGCAACTTGTCGCGTCTAATCGGTACTGTCGATCTATTGATAGATGGCGTCGATCAAGCGGCTGTCGGGTCATTGGTCGGCCCGGAACCGGGCTGGTCTGGTGTGGTCTAGGCTTGGACGTCTGGAATCCAAATCAAGGAGTGTGCGCTATGAGTCTGTTGAGCTTTGTGAAAGAGGCCGGTGAAAAGCTGATCGACCTGCTGACCCCGGGCAATGCCAATGCGAGTGAGCAGTTGAAGGAACATATCAGCAAGGTCGGGTTGGGCAATCCCAATGTTCAGGCAACCGTGGACGGCGACAAGGTCACCGTTACCGGTGAGGTAGCGAGCCAGGAGGAGAAGGAAAAAATTCTGCTGGCGGTGGGTAATATCGAAGGCGTCGGCAGTGTCGATGACCAGATCACCGTGACCGGGCCGGTGGTGGCCGCCGCGCGTTTTGTAGTGGTGAAAAAGGGCGACACCCTCAGCGCGATTTCCTTGGCGGTGTATGGCAACGCCAATCAGTACAACAAGATTTTCGAAGCCAACAAACCGATGCTCAAGGATGTGAACAAAATCTATCCAGGCCAGACCCTGCGTATCCCTGAGTAACTCACAACCCCTGTAGGAGCTGCCGAAGGCTGCGATCTTTTGATCTTGTTTTTTAAACAATCAAAGTCAAAAGATCGCAGCCTGCGGCAGCTCCTACAGGAAATCAGAGTCCCCGGATCAAGTCGCGGTAGTCTTCAACCGCCGCAAACTCGGCGGTGTCCTTCGGCCCCTTGCGGCTGTCCGGCTGTTTCACCGCCAACAAATGCGTCACACCAAATTCCCGTGCACTACGCAGAATCGGCAACGTATCGTCGATGAACAGACTGCGCGCCGGATCAAAAGCGATATCCGCCTGCAACGCATCCCAGAACTGCGGGTTCTCCTTGGGGAAACCGTAATCGTGGGAGCTGATCAGCCGTTCGAAATACGGCGCCAGTTCGATCCGTTCCAGTTTCAGCGACAGCGAGTCCCGGTGGGCGTTGGTGATCATGATCACCCGCTTGCCGGCCTGTTTTAGCGCGTGCAGAAAGGTATCGGCATCCGGGCGCAGCGCGATCAGGTGTGCGGTTTCCAGTTTCAGTTCACGCACCGAGAGCTTCAGCTCGGCACTCCAGAAATCCAGGCAGTACCACTGCAGTTGCCCGGCATGGCGCTCGAACAGCGGCTGCAATTCCATGTCGGCCATGGCCCGGCTCACACCGTGCAATTCGGCGTAGCGTTGCGGCAGGTGCTCCAGCCAGAAATGGTTGTCGAAGTGCAGGTCCAGCAGCGTACCGTCCATGTCCAGCAGGACGGTATCGATGTCAGACCATGGTAAAGAAGGCATGGCAACGTCTCGAGCGGTAGAAAGATATCCGACACAAACAATCGGGAAAGCCGCGTTATAGTAGCGCGTTCACGCCAAGGAGCTTTGCATGCGCCAGAAACCCACTGTACTCGCCCGCGAGATCGTCGCCACCAGTCGCCTGTTCTGCGTCGAAGAACTGAAGCTGCGTTTTTCCAACGGCGTGGAACGCACCTACGAGCGTCTGGTCGGCAAAGGCGCGGGCTATGGCGCGGTGATGATTGTGGCAATGCTCGATAGCGAACACGCGGTGCTGGTCGAGGAATACTGCGGTGGTACTGACGAGTACGAACTGTCCCTGCCCAAAGGTCTGATCGAGCCGGGCGAGGATGTGCTGGCAGCCGCTGAGCGGGAGCTCAAGGAAGAGGCCGGTTACGGCGCGCGCCAGCTGGAACATCTGACCGAGCTTTCTCTATCGCCGGGCTACATGAGCCAGAAGATCCAGGTGGTGCTGGCCACCGACCTCTACGAGGAGCGTCTGGAGGGCGACGAACCCGAGCCGATGCGTGTCGACAAGGTCAACCTGAGTGAACTGGCGGCGCTGGCGCAGAACCCGCAATTTACCGAAGGCCGTGCCTTGGCGGCGTTGTATCTGGCGCGTGATCTGCTGACGCAGCGCGGGTTTTTTCAGTCATGAGTGAGATGTCGATGAGTTTTCCCCATCCGTTGATGGCGCCAGTGGTTGAGTTGGCATTGCAGGCCGGCGAGGCGATCCTGCCGTTCTGGCGCGCCGATGTGGCGGTTACCGCCAAGTCCGATGACTCACCGGTGACGGCGGCGGACATCGCTGCGCACCATGTGATCGTTGCTGGGCTGACCGCGCTGGACTCCAGTATCCCGATTCTGTCCGAAGAAGATGCCGACATCCCGCAGAGCGTGCGTGCCGGGTGGCAGCGCTGGTGGTTGGTGGATCCACTGGATGGCACCAAGGAGTTCATCAGTGGCAGTGAAGAGTTCACCGTCAACATCGCGCTGATCGAAAACGGTCGGGTGGTGTTTGGCGTGGTGTCGATGCCAACCAATGGGCGTTTCTATGTCGGCGGTGCGGGTCTCGGCGCGTGGCGTGGGGATAAAGGTGGCTCGCCGGTGGCGATTCAGGTGCGTGACGTACTCGCCGCTGGTGAAACGTTCACCGTGGTGGCGAGCCGCCGGCATTCCAGTCCGGAGCAGGAGCGCCTGCTCGCTGGTCTGAGCGCCAGCCTTGGCGAGCTGCAACTGACGAATATCGGCAGTTCGTTGAAATTCTGTCTGTTGGCCGAAGGGGCAGCGGATTGCTATCCGCGACTGGCGCCGACTTCGCAGTGGGATACCGCGGCAGCACAGGGCGTGCTCGAAGGTGCGGGCGGTGAGGTGGTGGATCTGCAGGGCGAAGCGTTCTGTTATCCGGCGCGGGAATCGCTGCTCAATGAATTCTTTCTGGCGCTGCCGGCAAAGGCGGCTTGGCGGTCCAGATTGCTGGAACTGGCTCGGGGGTAAGTGGGTGGATTCTCGATTCCCCTCACCCCAGCCCTCTCCCGGAGGGAGAGGGGGCCGATTGGGGGATGCTGGTGAGGTTCACCGACTTGAGCCAGTTCTACTGAATCCATAATCGCTGCCGATCTTTCAGGTCGATGCCTGACGCAAGACGCCTCGGTCAGTCCCTTCTCCCTCCGGGAGAGGGTTAGGGTGAGGGGCTGTTGACGTTCAGCGGTGCAGAACGTACTGCCCGCTGAACGTCACCGCATCCTCGTCGCTGCCGGCGTTGACGATCCGCGTATTGAGCGTCAATCGCGCGCGTCCATAACGCTGATACATCGCCAGAAACTTGTTCCAGACCAGCGCTTGCGGTGGCGGACAAATCGCCGTGGCATCACCGGTCACAGGCAGCGGATAGCTGATCTGCCCTTCCTGAATCACGATGTGCCCGTCCTCGATGCCTTCTTCCTTCAGGCGCAGATGCAGCCAGCCCCAACCCGCCAGCACCGCGCCGCAGTAGAGACTGCCGCCGAACATGGTGCTCTTGTGATTGACGTTCGGCTCCAGCGGCAAGTGCAGGCTTAACTGCTGCTCGTGCCAGGCGAGAACCTTGAGGCCCATCTCCCGAGTCAGGGGAATGTCGTGATGCAGCACCGATTCCAGATAGCGACTGTCGCGACTCATTCGGCTTCGTCTCCATGGGCGCTACTGTCGGCAAAATTCAAGCCGTGCTTGCGCAGTTTGTCGTGCAGGGTTTTGCGCGGAATGCCCAGGGCTTCGGCGAGGCTGCGTACCGAACTGTGCGAGCGCGCCAGCTCGGCGGCAATCAACGATTTCTCGAAGTTTTCCACTTGCTCGCTGAGCCCGCCACTGATGACTTCCACCGTGCTGCCGCCGCCTTCGCTTCCACTGTTATCCAGCGCCAGTTCCAGACCGAGGGCGAAACGCTCGGCAGCGTTCTGCAGTTCGCGCACGTTGCCCGGCCAGGTGTGGCGCAGCAGCAAGGCGCGTTGCGCCGGTTGCAGTTCATGAGGCGGCAAACCGTGGCGGGCGCTGGCTTCATCGGCGTAATGCTGGAACAGCACCAGCGCGTCCTCGCCGCGTTCGCGCAGCGGCGGAATGCGTAGGGGGGCGACGTTCAGTCGGTAGTACAAGTCGGCGCGAAAACGCCCTTGATCGGCGGCCTGACGCAGGTCTTCCTTGGTCGCAGCGATGACCCGGATGTCCAACGGGATCAACTGATTGCCACCCAGACGTTCGACCACGCGCTCTTGCAGCATGCGCAGCAATTTCACCTGCACGTCCATGCTCATGCTTTCGATTTCATCGAGGAACAGCGTGCCGCCGTTGGCGAATTCGAATTTACCGATGCGGCGTTTCTGCGCGCCGGTGAACGCGCCCGGCTCATGCCCGAACAGTTCGCTTTCGACCACCGATTCGGCCAGTGCCCCGGCGTTGATCGCCACGAACGGGCCGTTGCGCCGGCTCGACAAGTCGTGCAGCGCACGGGCCACGACTTCTTTGCCGGCGCCGGTTTCACCGAGGATCAGCACGTCAGCCTTGGTCGCCGCCAGCGCGCCGATCTGCTCGCGCAGGCGCAGCATCGGCGCCGAGTGGCCGACCAGTCGCGCGCTCAGTTCGTTGCGATCGCTCAGGGCCAGGCGCAGGCTGCGGTTGTCCAGTACCAGCCGGCGCAGGGCCAGGGCACGGCGCACGCTGTCGAGCAGCGCATCGCTGGCGAACGGTTTTTCCAGAAAGTCATAGGCGCCGGCACGCATCGCCTGCACCGCCAGCGGCACATCGCCGTGGCCGGTGATCAGCAGCACCGGCAGCTCTGGGTCCTGAGCATGCAATTCGCTCAACAGCTCCAGGCCGTCCATGCCCGGCATGCGGATGTCGCTGACCACCACGCCGGGCCAGTCACGCTCCAGTTGCCCGGCCAGACCTTTGGCTTCGGACAGCGGGAGGATTTTCAGCCCGGCCAGGTCCAGGGTCTGGCCGAGGGCCTGACGCAAGTGCGGATCGTCGTCGATCAACACCACCTGAATGCGATTGTCGATGGTCATGCACTTCGATCCTCGGACGGTTGCAGGCTGACCCCGGGCGCGCCGGCGCGCAGCCGCAGGGTGATCAAGGCGCCACCTTGCTTGTGGTTGGCGAACGACAGTTCACCACCGAAGGCGCGCATCAGGGTTTCACAGATGGCCAGCCCCAGGCCAAGGCCCTGGGTGCGGGTCTTGGTGGTGTAGAAGGGCTCGCTGGCGCGACCGAGGGCTTCCATGCAGAACCCCGGACCGTTGTCGCGAATGTACAGGTTGACGCCCTCGGCGGTGGATTCGGCACTCAGCCACAGTTTGCGCGGCGGGCCTTTTTCGGTCAGCGCATCGAGCGCGTTGGCCAACAAGTTGCCGAGCACCTGGCGCAGCCGGGTTTCCCCGGCCTCGACCCACAGGGTGGCGGCCGGCAGGTCGCGAATCAGCTCGACTTCCATGCTGCGGCGCCGTTTGGCCAGCAACGCCAGCGCATCGTCCAGCGCCGGTTGCAGGGCCACGCTTTCCGGGGCATGGCGATCGCGGCGGGCAAAGGCCCGCAGGTGGGCGATGATCGAGGCCATGCGCCCGGTGAGTTCGCTGATCAGTTTGAGGTTGCCGCGGGCGTCGTCGGTGCGCTGATGATCGAGCAACACTTCGGCGTTTTCGGCGTAGCTGCGAATCGCCGCCAGCGGCTGATTGAGTTCATGGCTGATGCTCGCCGACATGGTTCCGAGCGCCGATAGTTTTCCGGCCTGGACCAGATCGTCCTGGGCGCGCACCAGTTCCTGCTGGGCCTGTTCGCGCTCCAGCACTTCCTGCTTGAGGCGGCGGTTGAGGCCTTCGAGATCGCTGGTCCGTTCAGCCACCCGGCCTTCCAGTTCGCGACGGGCCTTGGCTTCGAAAGCGATGCGCTCCAGGTAATGCCGACGGCGTTGCATCATCAGCCCCAGCAACAGCATCACCACCAACAGTGTGGCGCCACCGATCGCCACCACGGTGCGTACCGGACGGTCGATCAGCGTACGCGGGGCGAGGATGCTGACGCTCCAGCCGGTTTCGGCGATGTTCACGGTTTGCGTCAGCCAGGCATTGGGGCTGAGGTTCAGCGGGCGCGGCTCACGTGTTGGATAGGGCTGGATGGCGGTGATCGCCAAACGCTCGGGCTCGCTCAGGGGGCGGGTCGAGCGGAAGCGCCATTCCGGACGCGAGGTGAGAATCACCACGCCGTTATGGTCGGTCACCAGCAGTTGTTCCGGGGTTTTGCCCCACAGGCTTTCGGTGTGGTCGAGGTCAACCTTGATCACCAGCACCCCGATTATTTTCTCTCCGTTGCGCACTGCCGCCGCGAAGAAATAACCGCGCTTGGCCGAGGTGGTACCGAGGCCGAAGAAACGTCCGAGGCGTCCGGCCATGGCCTCGCTGAAATACGGACGGAAAGCGAAATTGCGCCCGACGAAACTGTCGTGCTTGTCCCAGTTCGACGCTGCCAGGGTCTGGCCGCTGGTGTCCATCAGGTACATGACTTCGGCGCCGGTCTGCGCCGCGATGTTTTTCAGCAGGCGGTTGGCATTGCCCTGGGTGACGCCGTCGTCCGGTGCGCCGAGTACGGCGCGCAGGGCCGGCAGGTCGCCGAGGATCTGCGGCAGCACTTCATAGCGGTGCAGGGTACCGAGCAGGTTGGCAACGTAGAGGTCGAGGGTCTGGCGGTTTTGCCCGGCCAGTTCACTGCGGTAATAGCGCTCGGCCAGATGTTCCAGCGGCCATAGAAGCGGCGCCAGACACAGCGCCAGCAGGGCGAGGCTGCGCCAGCGAGGTCTGCGGGGAAGGGTAGGTTTCATGAGCCGGATGCGCCTGTGGTGACAGGCGCATTATGCCTAGGCTCAGGCGAAGACGTCAGCGTCCTTGAGCAGCGCGCCGGACTGATCCTTGGCCGACAGCTTCGGTGCTTCATCAAGCTGCCAGTCGATGCCCAGAGCGGGGTCGTCCCAGCGAATGCTGCGCTCGGACGATGGATCGTAGTAGTTGGTGGTCTTGTAGAGGAACTCGGCGAACTCGCTCAGCACCACGAAACCATGGGCGAAACCTTCCGGAACCCACAGTTGACGGTGGTTTTCAGCCGACAGGCGTACGGCAACCCATTTGCCGAAGTGCGGCGAGCTGCGACGGATGTCCACGGCCACATCCAGCACTTCACCGGCCGTTACCCGGACCAGTTTGCCTTGGGTATTTTGCAGTTGGTAATGCAGGCCGCGCAGCACACCTTTCTGCGAGCGCGAATGGTTGTCCTGAACGAATTGGGTGTCCAGCCCCGTTGCATCCTGGAATGCCTTGGCGTTGAAACTCTCGTAGAAGAAGCCGCGCTCGTCACCAAATACCTTGGGTTCGATGATCAGAACACCGGGCAGATCGGTGGTGATTACATTCATGAGGTTTTTCCAGATAGATGTGAATGGCCGACATTCTTGCGCAAAGTGCCCGCGGATGCGAGCGCTTGAATAACACGGATCGGGGGTTGCGCATCCACGGTAGCAATGGCGATATAGGCGCCTAATAAAATTTCAGGGGTCGTTCCATGCCGCTCGCCACGTTGATTCATCGCGCCAGTTTGCCCAGCCCACAGGTTTCTGAAGCGCAGGCCCGGCAGTGGTTGGCGGAGCATTACGGCCTCAGTGGCACGTTACAGGCACTGGGCAGTCAGCAGGATCTGAATTATCGGGTCGACACTGAGCGTGGGCGGTTTGTCCTGAAAATCTGCCGCGGCGACTATGCACTTGTGGAGTTGCAGGCTCAGCATGCAGGCCTCGAGTACCTTGCCGAACACTCTTCGGTGCACGTGCCCAGAGTGATCCCGGCCAGTAACGGAGCGGATCTGTTATCGCTGGAGGCCGACGGCGAGCCAGTGCACGTGCGTTTGCTGGACTACATCGAGGGTCAGTCGCTGACTCATCTTGATCACTTGGGCCACGACGTGGTGGCCGGTTTCGGTCAACTGTGTGGCGAGATGGATCTGGCCCTGGCCGGCTTCGATCACCCAGGCCTTCAGCGCACGCTGCAGTGGGATGCGCGTCACGCCAGTGCGCTGATCAAGCATCTGCTGCCGGTGATCAAGGATGAAGGCCAGCGCGCACTGATTGCTGACGCTGCCGAACAGGCCGAACGTCGCTTGCAGCCGCTGCTGGACAAGCTGCCGGTGCAGGCGATCCACATGGACATCACCGACGATAACGTCGTCTGGCAACGCGATGCCAAACGTCATTGGCAATTGCAGGGTGTGATCGACTTCGGAGATCTGGTGCGCACCTGGCGCATTACCGATCTGTCGGTAACGTGCGCGGCGCTGCTGCACCATGCTGGCGGTGATCCGTTGGTGATTCTGCCGGCAGTGCAGGCCTATCACGCAGTCAATCCGTTGCAACATGCAGAGCTGTTGGCGTTGTGGCCATTGATCGTGGCCCGCGCAGCGGTGCTGGTACTCAGTGGCGAGCAGCAGGTCAGCATCGATCCGGGCAACACCTACAGCCGCGATAACCTTGGCCACGAATGGGAAATTTTCCACGTGGCCACGTCTGTGCCGCTGGCGCTGATGGAAGCGGCGATCCTCACGGCGGTCGGCCAGCCGCTGCCGGCCATTGACAGTGAAGGCTTCGCTCCGTTGTTGCCAGAGCTGGTCGGGCGCGAGTTTGCGTTGATAGATCTTGGCGTCCTCAGTCCGCACTTCGAAGCGGGCAACTGGGAGCAGGAGGGGATCGATCAACGGCTGCTGACTGAAGCCGCTGCCGCGCATGGCCTGGCGGCGAGTCGTTATGGGCAATACCGTTTGTCGCAGACGCGAGTGGACAGCGCGGTAGAGCCGGAGACCTTCCCGCTGCACGTTGAACTGCGCGTGCCACAGGGCACGACCGTGGAAGCGCCGTTTGCCGGTGTGCTGCACCACGCGGCGGACGGTGTGCTGCAGCTCGACGGGCCGCAGCTGAGCGTGCGTTTGCGCGGTGTGAATGCTTCGCTGCACAGCGGCGCGGCGTTGGTCAAAGGGCAGGTGCTGGGTGCGGTCAGCGGTCCGTTGCTTGTGCAGTTGGGTCGAGTGGCATCGCTGGATGCGCCATGGTTCTGCAGCCCTTCGCGCGCTGCCGCGTGGCAGGCCTTGTGTCCTTCGCCAGCCACTCTGCTCGGGCTGGCCTGCGATGCCGAACCGGAGCTGGACAGCAAAACCTTGCTGGAACGGCGCGACGCGAGTTTCGCCCGCACGCAAAAACATTATTACGTCGACCCGCCGCGCATCGAGCGCGGCTGGCGCAATCACCTGATCGACATGCAGGGCCGCTGCTACCTCGACATGCTCAACAACGTCGCGGTGCTCGGTCATGGTCATCCGCGCATGGCTCAGGTGGCGGCGCGACAGTGGTCGCTGCTCAACACCAACTCGCGCTTCAACTATGCCGCCGTGGCGGAGTTTTCCGAACGCTTGCTGAAACTGGCGCCGGACGGCATGGACCGGGTGTTTCTGGTCAACAGCGGCAGCGAAGCCAACGACCTGGCGATTCGTCTGGCGTGGGCCTACAGCGGCGGGCGCGACATGCTCAGCGTGCTCGAGGCCTATCACGGCTGGACGGTCGGCGCCGATGCGGTATCGACATCCATCGCCGACAACCCGCGTGCGCTGGAAAGCCGTCCGGACTGGGTGCACCCGGTGACCGCGCCGAATATTTATCGTGGCCAATTCCGTGGTCTCGATTCTGCGCCGGACTATGTGCGCAGCGTCGAAGCGCAACTGGCGCATATCGCCGCGCAGAAGCGCCAACTGGCCGGGTTCATCTGCGAACCGGTTTACGGCAATGCCGGCGGGATTTCCCTGCCGCCCGGTTATCTGAAACAGGTCTATGCGCTGGTACGTGCGCAGGGCGGGGTGTGCATCGCCGACGAAGTGCAGGTCGGTTACGGGCGCATGGGCCACTTTTTCTGGGGCTTCGAAGAGCAGGGCGTGGTGCCGGACATCATCACCATGGCCAAGGGCATGGGCAACGGCCAGCCGCTCGGCGCGGTGATTACGCGTCGGGAAATCGCCGAGGCGCTAGAGGCCGAAGGCTATTTCTTCTCGTCGGCCGGTGGCAGCCCGGTGAGCTGTCAGATCGGCATGGCAGTCCTGGATGTGATGGAAGAAGAAAAGCTCTGGGAAAACGCGCAGATCGTCGGCGGTCACTTCAAGGCGCGGCTGGAAGCGCTGATCGATAAACATCCGCTGGTGGGTGCGGTACATGGCTCCGGCTTCTATCTGGGGGTGGAACTGATCCGCAACCGCGAGACGCTGGAGCCGGCCACCGAGGAGACCACGTTGTTGTGCGATCGCCTGCGCGAGCTGGGGATCTTCATGCAACCTACCGGGGATGACCTGAATATTCTCAAGATCAAACCGCCGATGGTCACCTCGCGGCGCAGTGTGGACTTCTTTGTCGACATGCTGGATCGGGTGCTCGAAGAAGGTCTGTAAACGCTGCTTTTGTGGGAGCGGGCTTGCTCGCGAATGCGGTTTTTCATTCAAAGGTGATATCGACGGATGTGCCGCCTTCGCGAGCAAGCCCGCTCCCACATGGGTTTAGTGCTAATTCGATTTGTATCGGTATTTAACTGTTTTTTTTAGACGAGCGTCATTTTAAAGCATTTAAAATACGATATTTATCGGTTATAAAGTCGCCATTGCTTTGCAACCCTTCGACGGTTCCCAGGAGTCCTGATCCGATGACCACTTTGAAAAGTACCCCGCGTGACGATGGCTTCTACATGCCGGCCGAGTGGGCGCCGCAGACCCAGACCTGGATGATCTGGCCCGAGCGCCCGGACAACTGGCGCCTGGGTGGCAAGCCGGCACAAGCTGCGCATGCCGCCGTGGCCAAGGCCATCGCCCGGTTTGAACCAGTGACCGTCGCGGTTTCCGCTGGCCAGTACGAAAACGCCCGTGCGCGCCTCGACGTGCCGAATATCCGTGTGGTCGAGATGTCCAGCGATGACGCCTGGGTGCGCGACAGCGGCCCGACTTTCGTCATCAATAACAGCGGTGAAGTGCGCGGTGTGAACTGGGACTTCAACGCCTGGGGCGGCTTTGAAGGCGGTCTGTACTCGCCGTGGAATCGCGACTCGCAGGTCGGCGGCAAGATCCTCGAAATCGAGCGCAGCCCGCGTTATCGCACCGAAGGTTTTGTGCTGGAAGGCGGCTCGATTCACGTCGACGGCGAAGGCACGCTGATCACCACCGAAGAGTGCTTGCTCAACCACAATCGCAACCCGCACCTGAGCCGCGAAGAGATCGAAGCGGTGCTTCGCGACAATCTGTCTGTGGATAAGATCATCTGGCTGCCGGATGGCCTGTTCAACGACGAAACCGACGGTCATGTGGATAACTTCTGCTGCTACGTGCGCCCGGGCGAAGTGCTGCTGGCGTGGACCGACGATCCGCAGGATCCGAACTACCCGCGCTGCCAGGCCGCAATGAACGTGCTGCAAAGCAGCACCGACGCCAAGGGCCGCCCGTTCAAGGTGCACAAGATGCCGATCCCGGGGCCGCTGTATGCCACCGAAGAAGAGTGCGCGGGCGTCGATCCGGTCGACGGTACCCAGGAGCGCAATCCTTCTGTGCGTCTGGCCGGTTCCTACGTGAACTTCCTGATCGTCAACGGCGGCATCATCGCGCCGAGCTTCGACGATCCGATGGATGCCCCTGCACGAGAAATTCTGCAGAAGCTGTTCCCGCAGCACGAAGTGGTGATGGTGCCGGGTCGTGAACTGTTACTGGGCGGTGGCAATATTCACTGCCTTACCCAACAGCAGCCAGCGCCGCACAAAGAGTGAGTTGAGACGTAACAGCTTGAGTTGATTCATAAATCAGCCAGGCAACAATTAGCTTGCTGTGCATGCAAAGAAGCCCGCGGCCTTACTGGACCGCGGGCTTCTTTGTATCCGCTTGTCGACAAATCGGAAACCTTGGCATAGCTCTTGTATCGGACAAAGCGCACTAGGGAGAGGGGGGACTTCAATAGTTCTGTCATAAACCTTGGATAACTTGGCCGCTCACGAACGGGGAGAGAGCGCTGAAATGAACGCCGAAGTGAACGTAGTCAGCGAGCGGAATTTGCATCCCATGGTCGTAAACGGCGAATCGCTCCAGATTGTCGCGCACTTTTTGAAATCCAATGGAACGCGTCAGATCAGGGAACCTGATCCGCGCCGGATGATGATCGAGCGCTATCCCGCTGGCCTGTTCAGCGAGGCCGAACTGGAAGCGTTATGGGCTGTGATGCAAGGATAAGAAAAACAACAAGGATTGGTAAAAGCGCTGCCGGGATGGCGGCGCTTTTTTATGCACGACACAAAACCCACTGCGAACATTGGACCTGTGGGAGGGGGCTTGCTCCCGAATGCGGTAAGTCAGTGACGATGATGTTGCCTGATCCGACGCCTTCGGGAGCAAGCCCCCCTCCCACAGGATTTGTGTGAAATCAGAAGCTGTAGGTACCGGTCATCACCACGCTGCGCGGTGCGCCAGGCTGGATCTGATATTGGCTGGTGGCCGAGGCGTAATACTCGCGGTCAGTGATGTTGTTCAGTGCCGCACGCAAGTCCCAGTCCTTGAAGCGGTAACCGACCAGTGCATCCCAGCGGCCATACCCCGGCAGCACGGTGGTGTTGGCGTTGTCGGCATAACGCTGGCCGACCAGGGTCAGGCCGGTTTCGCCGTACCAGCCCATTTCCGGTTTCCAGGTCAGGAACAGGCTGCCGTTGTGTTTGGCCACGTTGTTGACGCGCTTGCCTTCCAGGCCGTTGTTGTCCTTCTCGATGGTGGTGTCCTGCACGCCGACGCCGCCGCGCATGTACCAGTTGCCGACCAGTTTGCCGGTGGCGGTCAGCTCGACACCGCGGGAACGCTGAAGACCGGTCATGACGGTCAGGGTCGGATCGTTCGGATCGCTGGTGCGGCGGTTGTAGAGTTCCAGGTCGTAGACCGCCAGCGTGGTGCTCAAGCGATCATCCAGCCAGTCGCTTTTCACCCCGATTTCTTTCTTTTTGGTCAGCTCCGGACTCAAGTCGTTGCTATTGCCGGCAGCCCCCGGGGTGATGCCGATCAGGCCGCCGCCGACCGGCGAGAAGGTCTTCGACCACGAGGCGTAGAACGAATGGTTCTGCAGCGGCGTCCAGACAATCCCGACGCGCGGGCTGGTGCTGTGGCTGTCGCGATCCTCAGTGATGTTCTTGAGTTTGTTGGTCGACTCGATATCGAAGGTGTCGTAGCGCAAGCCGGCCAGCAGTTGCCATTGATCATTCAGGCGCAGTTGATCCTGGACGTAGACCGCGCGGCTTTCGACTTCGGTGTGGCTGTTGCTAAACACCTGCATGCTGCCGCTGTGGCGGAGCTCGCGATTGGGATTGAACAGGTCAAGCGATGGCACCGGTTGTGCGCCCGGGGTTTTGCCGGTTGCGGCGTTGTACAACTTTGGATCTCGACGCTGGCTGCCGATTTCGACGCCGGTCAACAAGCGATGCTCCAGGCCGAAGGTATCGAATCCGCCTTCCAGCTCAACGTTGTTGTAGACGTTGCGGGTGGTCAGATCCTGCTGCCAGTGCTGGCGCGCGACCTTGTTGGTTTTCGGGTCGAAGTTGGTCAGGTAGGTGTTGTCGAAATCGCTGTCGAGCTTGAACACGCCCAAGGTCTGGCGCAGCTGCCAGTTGTCGTTGATCTCGTACGTGAGTTTGGAGCGCAGGGACTGCGCCTTGTCATCGATGAAGTCGTGATCATTGCCGTAGGTCGTGTCGCGACCGACATCTGCTGGGCGCCCGTTGACGCCGGGAATACCGCGATCCGGCGTACGGTTGTAGCGACTGTACTCGTATTGCACCAGCCAGTTGAGGTCCGGGGTCAGCTGCCAGCTCATCGATGGCGCGAACAGCTGGCGGTTGCCACTGACGCCGTCGCGGAAGCTGTTTTCATCCATGTTGCCCATGTTCAGGCGCAGGCTGAGATTTTTGCTGGGGTCGGTGCTGAGGTCGGCGTACAGGCTGCGCAGGTCTTCGCTGCCGCCCTGCGCTTCGATGGTCGAGCGACGGCCGAATTCGGGCAGCTTGCTCACGCGGTTGACGATCCCGCCCTGGCTGCCACGGCCGTAAAGTACCGCCGCCGGGCCTTTGAGCACTTCGACCCGTTCGATGTTGTGCAGGTCGCGCTTGTACTGGCTGTCGTCGCGAATACCGTCCAGATAGAAGTCGTTGCTGGCGTCGAAGCCACGGATGCGCAGGCTGTCGAAGCGGGTGTCGGCGCTGCTGCTGACGTTGGGAATGCCGCTCAGGGCGTCGCCGATGTCATTGGTGCCGTAGTCGGCGACGTTCGCGGTCTTGATCGAGTCGATGGCCTGCGGCACATAACGCACCGGGGTCGAGGTGCGGGTCGCAGTGCTGCTGATTTTGACGCGCGGGTCCTCGGCTTGTTCTTCGGCGCTGATCGCGGTGGCAGGCAGTTCGGTGGCGGAGTAAGCAAAACCGCTGGTTAGAAAGGCAGACAATCCAAGGGTGACGGGCGTGAGGCGGAACGGGGCAGGCATGGAAAAGCGCATCCGAAAGGGTAGGGAAATTCAAACGCGCAAATGGTAATGCTTTGCATTTGCTCCCGTAATTTATTCCTGAGAAGTTCCCCTATTGGATTGTTTCAATTTGTGTCGATCTCGATACACACCGACCCTTTGAACAATTTGACCGATTACCGAAACAGTCTGAAAGGCATTCCGACGTTTTTCGCCAACACACGAGGGAATAGTCTGCCGGCATCGAATTTTCCTGATTGGTTGCCGGAGTACTCCCATGATCCTTCACTACATCTACGACCCATTGTGCGGCTGGTGCTACGGCGCCAAACCGCTGGTGCAAGCGGCGCAGAAAGTGCTGCCGGTCGTTGCCCATGCGGGTGGAATGATGAGCGGCGCGAATCGCCAGCGCGTTTCGCCGCAACTGCGCGATTACGTCATGCCCCACGACCGGCGCATTGCCGAATATACCGGGCAGCCATTTGGCGAGGCGTATTTCGAACGCCTGCTGCGCGATCACTCTGCGGTTTTCGATTCGACGCCGCCGATCGCAGCGGTGATGGCGGCAGAGTCTATCGACGGCCGTGGTCTGCAACTGCTCGGACGTTTGCAAACGGCGCATTACGTGGAAGGGCGGCGCATTGCCGATGAATCTGTGCTGTTCGAACTCGCTAGTGAGTTGGATTACGCCGAGGACACCTTTGTGGCTGCGTTTAAGTCCGTTGATACGACAGCGCATGTAAAAGCCAGCCGCGCGCTGTTGGCGCAACTGGGCGGCAAGGGATTTCCAACGTTGGCACTGGAGCAGGACGGACAATTTACCTTGCTCGACATCAGCCCATGGCTTGGCAAACCGCAGGCATTCGCCGAGTGGTTGGGGCAAGCGGTTGTCGCTGTTGAGCCAGGGCAATCCCCCGCGCAATGCGGTCTCGACGGCTGCGTGTAATCGCGCTGGATTCACTGGCTGAGCGCATTTCCGAGCAATGCGCTATCGCAAAATTTACGATTCTTAGACGATTTTTACCTATTTAAAGACGATTCTTGAAATTGACACATTATTGAGGGCGCGGCTACGATTCGGCCCAACGCCTGTGGCCAACCGCCATGACTCAAAATAATAAACAGGCCCGCCACGGTTTTTCCGTGGGCGGGCCTTTTTGTTTTCGGGGTGAAAAAAGAGTGCATTAGCGCCGTTTCAGCCGTTCGACACAGCGCGTTTCAACCCGTAATAAGGAAAACAAAATGTTGAACAAGCGAATCAGTCTGATCGCACTGGGGATGTTGAGTGCCACTTCGGCAATGGCTGACGGCCAGGCCGAATCCAAGGGTTTTGTAGAAGACAGCAGCCTGAAAGTGCTGCTGCGCAATGCCTACATCAATCGTGATTACAAAGACGGCAACAAAGACAAGTCTGAGTGGGGCCAAGCGGCCATCGGTACGTTCTCGTCCGGTTTCACCCAAGGCACCATCGGTGTGGGTGTTGACGCCTTCGGCCTGTACGCCCTGAACCTGGAGCGTAGCGAAGATCGCAGCGGTGCCGGCGGCATCGACTTCTTCAAACGTGGCGACAGCGGCAAACCTGCCAACGACCTGTCCAAGGGCGGCGCAGCGGTCAAATTCCGTCTGTCCAATACCACGCTGACCTACGGCGACCAGATGCCGGCCCTGCCGGTGCTGAATTACGACAATTCGCGTCTGCTGCCGGAAAGCTACACCGGTACCTTGATCACTTCCAAAGAGATCAAAGGCCTGCAACTGGACGCCGGTCGTTTCACTGCCGAATCGCGCAAAAGCGCTGAAGGTCGTGACAGCGGTGGTCTGAAGGCTATCAACGTATTGGGCGGTAGCTACCAGTTCACCGAACAATTCAAGGCGGCGCTGTACGCTTCCGACGTTGAAGACGTGCTGAAGAAGCAGTACGTGAACGCCAACTACGTGTTCCCGATCGACAAGGATCAGTCCCTGACCCTGGACTTCAACGGCTACCGCACCAAGCTCGACGACTCCTATGTTCGTCAGAGCGGTGCTACCGGTGACGACAACAAGATCTGGAGCCTGGCAGCTACGTTCGCCACCGGCCCGCACTCGTTCACCGTGGCGCACCAGCGTTCCACCGGCGACAGCAACCTGGGCTACGCCTACGGCGGCTATCAGAAAGAGCAAGGTCGTGTCGGTGACGGTGGCAACACCATCTACCTGGCCAACTCCTACTGGTCGGACTTCAACGCTGAAGACGAGCGCAGCTGGCAGCTGGGTTACGGTTTGGACTTCGGCGCATTCGGCGTACCGGGTCTGAGCTACAACTTCGCTTATGTGCGTGGCGACAACATCACCACTTCCACCAGCGAAGGCGGTACCGAGCGTGAGATCTTCAACCAGGTCAAATACGTCGTACAAAGTGGTCCGGCGAAAGACCTGAGCGTGAAATTGCGCAGCTCGATCCTGCGCGTGTCGCAGAAATCCAGCGAGTACAACGTCAGCGGCAACGAGCTGCGTGTATTCGTGGACTACCCGATCAACATCTTCTGATGAACGATCCGGTGTAAGAAATATGAGAAAACCCCGACTGGTTCGGGGTTTTTTTTCGAGGTCTTTTCTATAGAAACTGTAAAAAACCCGTGTTTTTGTCATGTAAAAGTTGTTTTTACGCTGCTGCAAACTCCGTTTCAAACTGGGCTTTAAATGCCTGAAATTCTTTCTCATGGACGCAAATTCTCCACCTAATAGATTAGGCCGCTCAACGCAGCGGAGAATTTGGTAATGATCGTTTTGAACAGAGAAGTGGGCGAATCGCTACGGCGCGACAAATATGTCAACGTCCAGGGTGGTGACTTCAATCTCTACGGTCATTTTGCCGACTTCGTCAGACTGACCAAAAGTTGGGAAAACATGGAGCCAGACAGTTACTACGGTCAGGCCGAAGCCGGCATGCGTTACCGTCGTTACAGCGACTTTGAGTACAACCCGAAAACACGTGAATTGAAGCAACTCGAGCATCGCGCGTACGTGCAGTCCAAAGAGAACAACGCCTACGTGGGTGGTGTTGTGCGGCACTTTCAGGACTTCTCCGATGAAGTGATTACTTCGCCGGTGATGCGCAGCCTGATCGACACCGATTTTGAAGTGTACAAAAGCGTGTTGCCGGAAGAGCTGCACGATGAAATCTGGCAGTGCCAGATCCATCAGATCCGCATCGAGATCAAACCCGGCAAGCAACTGGAAATCACTCCGGAAGGGATTCACTGCGACGGCTATCCGTTCAGCGGTGTGCACTTCTGGGGGCGCAACAACGTCGAGGGCGCGGAAAGCCGTTTGTACGATGTGCACGAGCATCAACTGGCGTCGACTACCTACAAGGAAATCCTCGACACCACGTACTTCCTTGACCGCGACATGCGCCACTACGTGACTCCGGCGCGCAACACCCACACGCATGCCATGGCTTACCGGCAGATTCTGGCGATTTCCTTCTCGCGGCCCGGGACCGCTTTCGACATTGTTCGCTAATCAGATCACCCCAATCGATGGCGTCGAGTGCTCGACGCCGGTGGTGCTGCGACGCGCTACCGCCAAGGACGCGCAGCGCATGGAGCGTTTCTTCCGCCAGTTCGACGAGGTGTCGTTCTGTGAGTGGCAGGACGCCAAATGCCTGCGCGGTGTATTGATCCAGAAGACCACCACGGCCTATCTGGCCTTCGACGTCGAAGGCGAAATCGTCGGTGCGGTGCTCGGCGGCATGCTCGGCAGCCGCGGCACCATCAACCACCTGGCGGTCAGCCCACGCTATCGCAGCCAGGGCGTCGGCCAGCGGCTGGTGGAAGCGGCGTCGTCTGACATGAAACGGGTCGGTGTATTACGGATGTTTCTGTTCGTCGACGATGCTAACCTCGCGGGCAAGCGATTCTGGACTGCCCAGGGTTTTTGCGAACCCCACGGCGAGCGGACATTTGAGAGGGATCTATGAATGAAACGTCCGGCAGTGCGCCGCTGATGGCTGCCCATCAGCCATCGCGCACGTTTGCCGAAGCCAGCCCGGTGGTGGCCGGTTATTTCACGGTGTCGTTCGTGTTCGGGCTGATGGCGGTCAACGCCGGGCTGCCGATGTGGCTGCCGGTGGCGATGTGCTTGTTCGTCTACGCCGGCGCTTCGCAATTCGCCGCGCTGGCGCTGATCTCCAGCGGTGCTTCGCTGACTACCATTGTGCTGACCACGTTCCTGATCAATGCGCGGCACATGCTGATGTCGGTGTACATGGCCAAGGCCCTGCGCGCACTGGGGCTCAGCCGCATGGAGCGCTGGGCTTACGCGGGTGGACTGACCGATGAGTCTTTTGCGTTTCACAGCGTCAAGCTGGGCACCGGCGCGCCGGTCAATATCCGTTACCTGATCGGCTTCAACCTGTTCTGCCACACCTCCTGGGTGCTGGGCGGATTGCTGGGCGCCGTTTGCGCGCAATATGCATCGCACCTGATCAAATACCAGCTCGACTACGCACTGACCGCGATGATGCTCTACGTGCTGGTGTCGCTGTGCAACACCCGCAACAAACTCATCGCCGCAGCGGCTGCCGTCGCCTGCATGGGTGCGCTGAGCCTGGTCGGTACTTCGCCATTTAACGTATTCATCGCCACGTTTGTGGGCTGCGGAGTGGGTGTATGCCTGACCAAACGTTCCTGATCCTGGTGGTAGCGCTGATGATGGCCGTGACTTTCCTGCCGCGCGCGTTGCCACTGCAAGTCAACACCGAGCACTGGCCGCCATTCGTTGCGCGGGCGCTGGAATACCTGCCGGTGGCGATCGTCGCTGCGATCAGCCTGACTCCCTTGTTGATCAAGGATCAGCACCTACAGCTCGACCGCCCGGAATTTTATGCAGCCATTCCGACGCTGTTATGTGCGTATTTCAGCAAAAACCTCTTTCTCAGTGTGGCGGTTGGGACGGCTGCGTACATTGCGCTCGGCTCGTTCATGTAGCGGCAGATCGACCACGTCATTCAGGGCCTGGCCCGACAGGTTCGGATTGTTCACCGCCAGACGCACTTCGAGGAAATCCTCGAAACCGGGGAAAATCGTCAGGCCGTTCTTTTGCGCGGCCTCACGAGACACCATGCCGACCGCGTCCATCTGCGTGATCAACGATAGCGTCAGGGTCTCGCTGCAGGAATAGACCATGCGCTGACCGTTCTCGTGATTGCCCAGACCAGCGTCGAGAAAGCGCAGGAAGCTGTGGGAATACGGACAATCTTCCGCAGGACGCACCTGAAACTTGTTGCCCAGCAACGTCAGTGGATCGTTTTCCTGCCCGCAATGGGCACCGACCACCTGCACCTGCACATCCGGCAAAACAATGCTCGGCAGACCCGGACGTTGCGGGCCGATCAGCACCGCGAGGTCAAAGTCCTCATTCTTCAGCTTGCTCAGGTTCTCCATCGACTCGGCGTAGCTGAATTCCATCTGGTAATCGGGAAACACCTCGATCAGGCGTCCGATCATTCGCCGGTTGAAGTCAGACGACAACGTGTTGTTCAACGCAACCTTCAATGTGCGCTGGCCAGGCACCTTGAGCGCCTCGACCTTTTCTTCCATCTGTCGCGTGGCAATCAGCACTTTGTCGATGTAGGGCGTCAGCTCCGTGCCTTGCGGCGTCAACGTCAGCCCTTTGTTGGAACGACGAAACAAGCGGAAACCGAACTGCTCTTCGACCTTGTTCAACTGTGCGGCCAAGGCCTGCACAGTCAGGCACGAATGCTCGGCTGCGGCCGACAACGAGCCGGTCTGCACGATGCGCATGAGGTTGCGTAAGGTTCTGCTATCCATGGGTAATGCCCTCTGAAGTGGGCTGGGTATTGTTGTTTACGAGACTGCCGATCCGGCGTCATATGCCGGCTATATTCCAGCACCTGAGCATAGTTGTCGCGGGTTTAGTAGCGAATTGATGTCCCCGCCGATGGCTGGAAGCTGACACAGGATCGGGATTTTTGATGACGTGGGGGTGATTGGGGTCAAGAAAAGTGCCCGGCTCGGACGAGTCGGGCACTTTTTTATGCCCCGGGACTACTGCATTTTTGAGTATTTCCCACACCGAAACGTCACTGTTTTGCACCGTTGTCGGAAGCCTCCTATAGAAAAGAGCGAACGGGCTGATTTACCGCCAATGCACAAGTGGCTGAAATATCAGGTAGTTATTTTCGGGACTTTTAGTCCGAGGCCATGGATTTCCAGGCAATGCCGGCATCCGCGAAGCTAGCGAGTCGATGCCATGAGTTTGCAGGGGAGCAGGGCGTTACCCGATCAAAAAACCTGGAAAGATCTGGGCTTACCGGATATTCGCGATATCGACCCCGGCCTCCTGATTTCTGCAGTCAGAGAGCTTCCGGGTGCCTCGAGTCTTAATGCAGCGTGGGAGCAAGTCGCCAGAGGCTTTGGACTTGTTCACGGTCTTGATGCTGTTCTGATCGAAACGCCATATGGACCGGTTTTGGTGAAGCATGAGCATTTGCTTCATACGGTGGAAAAGCGCCCGAATGCCCGTGAGCGATTCACCGAATTTGCGCGAGATACCCTGACGAAACCGTTAGAAATATGGCGGGTCCCCTACGATGACGCCTCGTTTCGACTCTCCTTCATCGGCGCCTACAACGCGAGATACCAGATGCTGGTGGTCATCCATGTTGAGCGTGGCAACCTACTCTGGAATTTCATGAACTGTGACAAGAAGGGCCTGAACAAGCATCGGCATGGTGAACTGTTGTATCGACGTTACCGGTAGCTCAAACAAGAAAGGGCAGCCTTCTCAGGCTGCCCTTCACATGAATGTCGCTTGATATTGTGCTCCCTCAAGCAGGGGAGAAGAGGTCTCACCCGAGCGCTGATTTTCAGGTCATCAACGGGGTTCCTAACGCCGACTATTGCCACCTGAAGGCAGTCGGTTTCGCGCTCTTGAGCCAGATTCTCTGCCACGGAACATTGAGGTGTCAACCTGAGGTTTTGAGGATTTTATTCGTATGCGGATAGAGTTATTGAAAAAATTCATATGTGTACTACGCTGAGCTTGCGGAACAGCGAAGAAGGACGACCATGCCTACCTCATCCCCAGCCCTCACCCCGCGTGAACAACTCGACGTCCCCGAAGCCGGGCGCGTCGCGCTGAAGTTTTTCTTCACCCTCATGGAGCGCTGGGGCTGCAGCGCCGAGCAGCAACGCACATTACTCGGCGGAGTTGGCAACACCACGTTCTACAAATACAAACACCTGCCGAACATACGTCTGCCTAACGACACCCTTGAGCGGATCTCCTACCTGATGGGTATTCACAAGGCGCTGAGCATCATCTTCAGCAATAGCCGCGAGCGCGCTTATACGTGGGTCAGCAGCCCGAACACGGCGGCGCCATTCAATGGTCGAACGGCGCTGGATTACATGCTGGCGGGGAGGGTGGTCGATATCGCCGACGTGCGCCGCTACCTCGACGGGGTGCGCGGTTGAAGGCCCCGCCACTGGCCGATCCGCAATGGCCGAAGGCCTATCGGATCGTCAACAGCAGCTTCCCGCCGATTGCGTTGTTCGAAGACGTGCTCGACCCCGAAGACCTGGAAATCGCCTACGCGCTGGAAGCGCTGACCAATGATCGCCTGATCGAGCAGGCCGGCGTCCTCGCCCGCGTGCGCCCCGAAGACCGGCTCTCCGGCCCCGGTTCAACCCCGGTGATGGCGGCGTTTACCCACATCGGCAAAAGCAGCCGCTTCACCGATGGCACCTTCGGCGTCTACTACGCCGCCAGCAGCCAGGCCGCGGCCATCGCCGAAACCTGCTATCACCAGGAACGTTTTCTTGCGGCCACCAACGAAGCGGATCTTGAGTTGACCATGCGTACTTACGTTAATCGCGTGGTTAAGCCGCTGCATGATGTTCGTCACGACTTTCCAGATTTGCATCAACCCGATCCAGACGCCTATGGCCCATCCCAGGCGTTTGCCCGACAACTGCGTGAGTCTGAATCGTGGGGGATGCTCTACAACAGCGTTCGCCTGCCGGGCCACGAATGTGTTGCCGCGTTCCGGCCGCCGGCCGTGTCGATTCCGAAGCAGGGTAAGCATTTGCGTTATGTGTGGAGTGCGAGTCAGAGCAGGATTTCGTTTGTGTTTGAGATCAGTCAGGTTTGTGTCTAGTCCTGAAATAGGTTTACACCTGTTTCAGTCTCAAACGCCCGATGCACCGCATCGGGCGTTTTGTATTTCAGGGCTAAGTGCGGCCGCTCCCGGTTGTAGATTTGCACCGATTCATCCACCATTTTCACTGCATCCGCCAGGTCTTTGGGGCGATGCAGCAAAAACTCAGTCTTCAAAATCCCATTTACCCTCTCCGCCATAGCGTTCTGATAGCAATCATAACCGTCAGTCATTGAGCACCTGATTCCATGCCGGGTATGCATCCGTTGGTATAAGTCGGAGCAATACTGGGCTCCGCGATCTGAATGATGAATGAGCGGTTGATCGGATTTTCGCTGACTAACAGCCTTCTGCAGCGCCCTGACCACCGACTCCGTATGCAGGCTGCTGTGCACATGATGACCCACGATTTTGCGTGAGTACGCGTCTGTTATCAGGCTAACGTAAGCGACACTTTCCCGCGTTGGGAGATAGGTAATGTCTGCGACCCAAACCTGCTCAGGTCTGCTGGCTACAACTTGTTCCGGGCCAGCTTTGAGTAGGTTGGGGTGACGGCGGAAGCGATGATGGCTATGCGTGGTTTTATGATAAGCACGTTTGCGAGGAACCAGCTCTCGCGCCTCTCGCAAGATAGAAAACAGGCGGTCTCGACCGACACGTAGCGTCGCTGCAGCTTCAATTAGCATCAGGTGGTGCAGTTTGCGCGTCCCAAGCCTCGGCTGGCGCCGACGCTTTTCCAGAACGAATTCCACTACCTGCTGGTCTTGGCAAACTCTCGCGTCAAAGGCTCGGTTGCGCTTGTAATACGCTTGGCGCGAAATGCCCATAAACAGGCAAGCCCTGGTAATGCTCAGGTCTTGGATTTGCCCTTGCGAGAGGACTTGCCGGGTCGCTTTTTTACGATGGACACACCGTAATCATTTTTCAAGACGTTCACGACAGCTTCAAAGAACTGGGCCTTCTGATTGCTCAGCGCCAACTGTTCTTCAAGCTCTTTGATCCGCTGTTCGGGTGTCAGCGGTAGGTTGGGGTCGGTCATCGGCCTGCTCCGCGGCGCTCGGATTGAGGCGCCTTGGCTCCAGTCCTGTCGGCCATGCTTGCGTAACCAAACCAGTACCGTGGACCGGCCTTGAATGCCAAAGCGCCGTTGAGCCTCTTTATAACTCAACTCGCCTTTTTCGACTTGATCTACGACTGACAATTTAAAAGCTAGCGTGTAATCGCGCTGGCTCCGCCTTTTTCCGGTATCCATTGAATCCTCCTGAAGATTGGTCAGAAGGTGTAAACCTTATTCAGGACGCGACATTGAAACGCAAAAAGCCCTCGCGATACCGCGAGGGCTTTCTTTTGGCGGTTTACGTCAATGGCTTGCTGTTGGCGCATCCAGCACTTTCACCACGTCGTCGATCAGCGCCTTGCTTAACTCCTGCAGATACTGGGAGGCATAAGCGTGAAGATCCGGATCGCGCGCGACTGAAGTGTCCGCAGTGAGCAATCGTGAGATGTGAAGCAAGTGGGAGGCGTGGGAAAGGGCGGTTATTACCGGAACACCACGATTGGTGCGGAACAGCGCTTGATTGGCCTGGAAGGAAAAGTGCGTAAGGCCTGGTGTTTTCAAATCGAGGTAGTTGGTCATTTCGCTTCACCTGTATCTAATGCGTGGAGTGAGTTGACCGATGTGGCAGCGCTGCGGATTACGGATGGATCGATGGCATTCATTTGTAAACTCCCTGTATCAAATGAGAGCTGCCATTTTCGTTCTCAGGCGAAAGGGTGGCAGCTATGCGCAGGCTGAGAAACCGGAGATACAGGAATCCGGCAGACCCGAAGGTCTCCCACGCACAGCCGCCATTACACGTGAATGCGGGTGCAAAAAAGCGCCGGCAATCATGGGTTTGGGGCGCTGGTGCGCCTGCATCTTACGCGGGTTCTCAGGCCCGGTCGCTGATTTGGCAGCGACGGGTTTGACGGTAGCTTGCGGAGGACGGACGCGCAATCGTGGCCAGGTGGTGGCCGTTGCCATCTCTGTGTAGTGCAACACTTATGTTGCGAATGCAGCAAATATGTTGCACATTCGCTTTACCGAAACGGCGAGTGATGCACATGAAGTACAGCGAGTTTCGGCGATGGTTGAAAGCCCAAGGCGTTGAGTTTCAAACCGGCAAGGGCAGTCACTTCAAGGTTTCCTTGAATGGCAAATCAACTGTGTTTCCCGACCATGGAGCCAAGGAAATGGGCGAAGGGCTGAGAATATCGATAATCAAACAGCTGGGCCTCATGAGAGGAATCGTGATGTTCGAATATGCGTTGGAAGTTCACGAAGAGCCGGACAGTGTCTGGTTGTCCTGCGCAGAAATTCCTGAGATGCACGCCGTTGGCGACACCCTCGAGCAAGCGTTGGACACCGCCATCGATGCAATCGAGACGGCATTCTCGATATACGTTGATGATCGCCGGTTGATTCCGACCGGGCAGGCAGGAGAACAGGCAAGTGACGTTGTATTGCGTCTGCCTGCGCTGACTGCAGCAAAGGTTGCTCTGTGGAATACGCTTTTGGAGTCAGGTTTAAGCAAGGCCGAGTTGGCACGTCGTCTCGGCGTACAACGGCCCCAGGTCGATCGCCTGGTAGATTTCCTGCATCACTCCAAAATCGAGAATGTTGAGCGTGCGTTGCAGCAACTTGGAAGGCGGATTTCGCTTTCGGTTCAAGCTGCATAAGTTCAGCAAGCGAGCGTTGGAGAAAATGGCTGAAGTCGACGAAAAGGCATGGCAAATGAACTAGGGCGATTTCAGACGGACTTGATGGAATCTGTACGTCAGATGAAGGCTGGAAAGGCCTCGCGCGCAACGCTGCTGCCGCTCTCGGCGGCCAATGAAGAGCAAAGGAAGGCCAGGGTTTCTCAAAGCGTTTTCGCCAACCTAAGCACCGTGGTGACACGAGCAAAATAAGGTGGGAAAAAATAGAGTCAGACCACAGTCTCAGCTCAAAACGTGGTCTGACCCTTATTTCCATAAGCAACTGAAGGAGGAAATCAGCGATGCTCAATGAACTGGAGCAATTCCAGCAAGACTTGCTGGAATCTGTACGTCAAATGAAGGCCGGAAAGGCTGCACGTGTCACCGAGGTACCGCTCTCTGCACCGGCAGAAGCAGTTGCCTCCCCGACGAGCCATCCAGATTAACGACGAATTTTGAGTGCACGGCTGTGACAGGCAATGTGGACGTACCAGAAACAACAAAGCCCCTGCATTTCTGCAGGGGCTTCGTTTTGTATGGTGCCGGCACCAGGAGTCGAACCCGGGACCTACTGATTACAAGTCAGTTGCTCTACCAACTGAGCTATACCGGCGTGTGGGCGACGATTATAGCGATTGGGTTGGTTCTGTAAACCCCTGAATTCAGACTATTTTTACGCAGGCGCTGGATCAGGCTTGGCGTGAGCGGTGACGCCGGGTTTTTAGCCGCAAAACCGAGGTGCTACGCGATCAAGCCAGACTGAGCGTGAGGGCAGGATTTCCGCACCGTTCAAGCACCCATTTCACCCGTTTATGTCGTTTTGATTGGAAGCTTATGCACAACGGATCGACGCAACGGCAGTGTTGCAGGGGATTTTGTGGACACGTTCTCATTTTGTGCGCAAATCCCTGTTTTACAGGTTGTTTATCAATATGAACAAAAAATGACCAATGCTGTTTAAGCGGTCTAACGTCCGTGAATATTGGATCCACTGGAAAACCATCAACAGAGTTATCCACAGGCTGTAAAGATTTTAAGCGCGTTCGGCCAGCAGCAGGAAATTACGCGGTGTCAGTGGGGTGTCGCAAAAGGTGCCGAGGCGTACGACATACCCCTGTTCACTGAGGAAAATGGCTCGATCCAGGTTCAACCAAAGCTCCAACGGTCGTCGGAACAGTCCGCGCAGTAGTTCCAGGTTGCGAACTTCGGCCAACCGCTGCCAACCGGCGGCTTCCAGTGCCTGCCAGTCTGGCGTGCCGATTGTGGATAACTCTTTCAGCGCTGCCAGGTCGCGGCAGTAATCGGCGAAGGGTTTGTCCAGCCAGACGCTGGGCAGGGACGGGGTTGGCAGGTATTCGTCGACGCCGCGCAGTTGCCGTTGCAGCAGGTCGAAGGCCAGGCGCCGGGCCATCGAGGTGTCGCGCTGACGTCGGACGCGTGCGCCGGCGGTGACGGTTTCGCTCATGGGCAGTGCCAGATCTTCGAGCGAGAGTTGTAGGGCAGATCGCATGCCGGCGCAGGACAAGGCCTGGTACTCGTTGCGATTGATCCGGTTGTAGCAGCACGGGGCGATGGCCATCTGCTGACATCCGGCAGCGCTCGCCAGTTGCATCAGGCGCACATGCAGGTCGCCGCAGGCGTGCAGGGCGACCGGGGTGTGTTGAGCGCTCAAAACAGTCGTGGCGTCTGCTGCCAGCACATCCTGCTCGACATGCAGGGCGTGCAAATGATGGCGCTGACTTAATGCCTGACCGCTGGCGACCAGCGCCGGATCGTATTCAACACAGGTCAGCTGTTGCCCGGCGCCCAGCAGGCGTCGGCCCAAATGCCCCTTGCCGGAACACCAGTCCAGCCAATGTGTTGGCGCAGAGGCGAAAGACAAGCGGCTGGCGAACGCTTCAATTTGCTGCCACTTGCGCCCCGGCACATCGACATTCAATCGATGGCCTGCCGCTTCCAGCGCATGTCCCGGCAACTCTCCGACTGCGCTCAGCGCAGCCGACAACGCCGCCAATGAAGCGAACGGCTCCGGCGCATCGATGAGATCGGCAGGGTGGTTATGCACAAGCTCTGCATCTTCCAGCGATCGTCCGCGTAGCCACGAAGCCAATTCGGGGTAGGCGGTTTCCCATGGAAGCGAAAGATGAGTGAACGGACGAGGTTTCCACAGCGCCTGATGCTCAATCAAAAAAGCATCCAGCGCAGTGAAACGGGCGAGTAGGTCCTCGCCCGTCAGCACGTGGGAAGTTTCAACGCCCTTGGCAGGCATCGACGCGCAGCCAGCGCTCCAGCAGCTTGAAGCCGCGCACCAGCACGTAGGACATCAGCAGATAGAACACGCCAGCGGCGAAGAAGATTTCCACCGGCAGGTAGGTGCGGGCAATGATCGTGCGGGCCATGCCGGTCAGTTCCAGCAGGGTCACGGTGCTCGCCAGCGCACTGGCCTTGAGCATCAGGATCACTTCGTTGCTGTAGGCCGGTAGGCCGATGCGCGCCGCACGCGGCAGCATGATGTAGAACATTGCCTTGGGCTTGGACATGCCCAGTGCCCGCGCCGCTTCGATTTCGCCCGGCGGAATCGCCTGGATCGCGCCGCGCAGGATCTCGGCGATGTACGCCGCGGTGTGCAGGGTCATGGTCGCGGTGGTACACCAGAACGGATCGCGCAGGTACGGCCACAGTGCGCTGCTACGCACCGCATCGAACTGCGCCAGGCCGTAGTAGACGAGGAACAGTTGCACCAGCAGCGGCGTGCCACGGAAAAAGAAGATGTAGGCGTAGGGCAAAGCGCGCACGTACCACAGCTTCGAGGAGCGGGCGATGCCCAGCGGAATGGCCAGCAGCAGGCCGGCAATCACGGCAATCGCCACCAGTTCCAGGGTCAGGGTTGCGCCCTGCGCCAGTTTCGGCAGCCACTTGATGATCACTTCCCAGTTCATGAAGCGCTCCTCGCAAAGCCGCGAGCGGCGCGTTTTTCCAGGAAGTGCATGCCGCTCATCGCCAGCACCGTCAGGCCCAGATACATGACCGCGGCCACCAGATAGAAGGTGAACGGCTGTTTCGACACGGTCACGCCGATCTGCGCGTGACGCATGATTTCTTCCAGGCCGATCACCGACACCAGCGCGGTGTCTTTCATCAGGATCATGAACAGGTTGCCCAGGCCGGGCAGGGCGATGCGCCACATCTGCGGCATGATCAACTTGGTGAAGATCCGCCATTTCGACAGGCCCAGCGCCACGCCGGCCTCACGGTGGCCCTTGGGAATGGCGAGGATCGCGCCGCGGAACACTTCCGTGGCGTAGGCGCCGAAGCACAGGCCCAACGCAATCACGCCAGCGGCGAATGCGCTGAGTTGCAGGTCGGGGTTGCCGAAGAACTCACCGAGGCTGCGCATCAGGTTGACCGTACCGAAGTAGATCAACAGCACCCAGAGCAATTCCGGGACACCGCGCACCAAAGTCGAATAAGTACCGCCAAGCCATTGCAGCGGCTTGTACGGGGAAGTCTTGGCCAAGGCGCCGAGCAGACCGAGCACCAGTCCCAGGCACAGGGCCGTCAGCGCCAGTTTGACGGTCATCAGCGCACCGGCGGCGAGGGCCGGGCCGAATCCGTAGAGGTCGATAATCATGGATTTCTTTTCAAATCGCGGCAGGCAAGGCCGGGAGCCGGCGCCGTCGGATCACGGCGCCGGTCCCGCAGGTCAGATCAATAGATGCTGAACGGGAAGTACTTGTCGTTGATCTTCTTGTAGGTACCGTCAGCGACGATTTCCTTCAGCGCGGCGTTCAGCTTCTCACGCAGCGGATCGCCTTTACGCACGGCGATGCCGATCTTGTCGCTTTCCACGACCGGGTCGCCCTTGAACTCGTAGTCCTTGCCGGCGTCGGTTTTCAGCCAGTCGTAGTTGGCGTACTTGTCGGCGAGGATCGCGTCGACACGACCGGAGGTCAGGTCCAGGTAGGCGTTTTCCTGGGTGTCGTAGAGTTTTACTTCGATATCGCTACCGTAAGTGTCCTCGAGCCAGGTGCCGGCGAGGGTGGCGCGCTGCGTGCCGATGATCTTGCCTTTGAGTGAATCCTTGTCGGTTTTGAAGTCGACGTTTTTCGGTGCGATGAACTGCAGCTTGTTCGAGTAGTACGGGTCAGTGAAGTCCACCGCGCCCTTGCGCTCTTCGGTGATCGACAGCGAGGAGATCAGGAAATCGAACTTCTTCGCGTTCAACGCAGGGATGATGCCGTCCCAGTCGGAGGTGACCACGGTGCACTCGACTTTCATCTTGGCGCACAGGGCGTCGCCGATGTCTTTGTCGAAGCCGACCACGTTGCCGCTGGCGTCTTTGTTGTTGAACGGCGGGTACGCCGCTTCGATGCCCATCTTCAGGGTCTCGGCCATGGCACCGGCGCTGAACGCGAGGGTGACGGCGGCGGCCAGGAAGACCTTTTTAAAATTCTGCATGCATGTTGCTCCGTTAGCGGTTGCTGGACATGAATTGTTTGCAGCGCGCCGAAAGCGGGTTGTCGAACACCTGCTGAGGCGATCCTTGCTCTTCCACCAACCCCTGGTGGAGGAACACCACTTCGCTGGAGACCTGACGGGCAAAGCCCATCTCGTGGGTCACCAACAGCATGGTGCGGCCTTCTTCGGCCAGTGCGCGGATGACACTAAGTACTTCCTGAACCATTTCCGGGTCAAGGGCGGAGGTGGGCTCGTCGAACAGAATCACCTTCGGCTGCATCGCCAGCGTGCGGGCGATCGCGGCCCGTTGTTGCTGACCACCGGACAATTGCGCCGGGTAGGCGTGGCGCTTGTCGGCGATGCCGACCTTGGCCAGCAGCGCTTCGGCGACTTCGATCGCCTCGGCCTTGCTCTGGCCGAGCACGCGGCGCGGGGCTTCGATGATGTTGTCGAGCACGCTCATGTGCGGCCACAGATTAAAGTTTTGAAACACAAAACCAATCTCGGAACGCAGGCGATTGATCTGCTTGCCGTCGGCAGCAATCAGTTCGCCATTCTTGGCCGGCTTGAGCTTGAGTTCTTCACCGGCCACCAGAATCTGGCCCTGGTGCGGGTTTTCCAACAGGTTGATGCAACGCAGGAACGTGGACTTGCCGGAACCGGAGGAACCGAGGATCGAGATCACATCGCCGTCGCGGGCGGTCAGCGAGATGCCTTTGAGCACCTCAAGCTGTCCGTAGCGTTTGTGCAAGTTGCGGATTTCAAGCGCGGGCGTGGCCTCAGCCATGTGCGTTCCTCATATATGTTGCGCTCCTGCTGTTGGCGGGCCTTCCTGGCGAGGCGGCCAAGCTAGCATAGCGTTTCAATGGCAGCCAACAGCGCTACGAGCGGTAAGCGGATGGCGTGTGGCAGGTTGTCGCATCGGCACAGCAGACTGTCGCCCCATCAACAACCGAACGGGTGTTTAAACGTGCAGCCCCGTGGGTGTTGCGTAAAAAAAGGCGCGATGTTGCCAGCTTTGGCGGGGTGTTGGAAGCGCTATCCGGCCGAACGTTCCTGAATCGCCCTTTTATTGTGCATCCCACACTTTTTCAGTGTGTTTCTGGTGCGCTCGTTCGTTTGAAAAGTGAGTCGCAGGGTAACGTTCTGGCGAATTGCCATTAATTTTAAGGACTTGCGATGACTGTCCGGTCGCGTTAAAAGCCGCGGGCCAGAAGAGTTTGAAACATTTTGGCGCACTTATTGCGTGCAGAATCTGGAACGCCCCGTTGGTTTCTTTTTACGAGAAGGAAAACCAGACGGGACGGACGCAATCGCTTTCCTCGCAAAGGTAGTTCCGATGAGCAGTACCCCAAGCTCCAATGGCCTCGAACAGGGGCTCAAACCGCGTCATGTGACCATGTTGTCGATCGCCGGTGTTATCGGCGCCGGTCTGTTCGTTGGCTCCGGCCACGCTATCGCTGCCGCCGGCCCTGCTGTGCTGCTGGCTTACGCCGCCGCCGGTACCTTGGTGGTGCTGGTGATGCGCATGCTCGGTGAGATGGCTGTCGCTTCGCCCGACACCGGCTCGTTCTCGACTTACGCCGACCGTGCCATCGGGCACTGGGCCGGTTTCACCATCGGCTGGTTGTACTGGTGGTTCTGGGTATTGGTGATTCCGCTGGAGGCCAACGCCGCTGCGACCATCCTCCATGCCTGGTTCCCGAGTGTCGGCATCTGGGCGTTCGCACTGATCATCACCCTGCTGCTGACGGTCACCAACCTGTTTAGTGTGAAGAACTACGGTGAGTTCGAATTCTGGTTCGCCCTGATCAAAGTGCTGGCGATCATCGGCTTCATCATCCTTGGCCTTGCGGCGATCTTCGGCTTCCTGCCGAACAGCCAGGTCAGCGGTGTTTCGCACCTGTTCGACTCCGGCGGCTTCCTGCCAAACGGCATGGGCGCGGTGCTGGGTGCAATCCTGACCACCATGTTCTCGTTCATGGGTACCGAAATCGTGACCATTGCGGCTGCGGAATCGAAGAACCCGGGCAAACAGATCTCCAAGGCTACCAACTCGGTGATCTGGCGGATCGGCCTGTTCTACCTCGTGTCGATCTTCATCGTTGTGGCCCTGGTGCCGTGGAACGATCCGACCCTGGCCAACCTCGGTTCCTACCAGACCGTGCTTGAGCGCATGGGCATCCCGAACGCGAAAATGATCGTCGACATCGTAGTGCTGGTCGCGGTAACCAGCTGCCTGAACTCGGCGCTGTACACCTCGTCGCGCATGCTGTTCTCCCTCGGCAAGCGCGGTGACGCACCGGCCATGTCAACTCGGGTCAACAAAAGCGGCACGCCTTACTGGGCAGTGATGTTGTCGACCGGCGCGGCGTTCCTCTGCACCTTCGCCAACTACGTGGCCCCGGCCGCGGTGTTCGAATTCCTGCTGGCCAGTTCCGGCGCCATCGCGCTGCTGGTGTACCTGGTGATCGCGTTCTCGCAACTGCGCATGCGTAAACAACGCATGGCCCGCGGCGAGAAAATCGTCTTCAGCATGTGGCTGTTCCCGGGCCTGACCTACGCGGTGATCATCTTCATCGTCGCGGCCCTGACCATCATGCTGTTCCAGGAAGCCCACCGCGTGGAAATCCTCGCAACCGGCCTGCTGAGCCTCATGGTAGTCGTCGCCGGCCTGCTGGTGGCGCGTCGTCGCAAGCAGGAAAACCGTGGTGCGGTGGTGTTGAACTGATCCGCAACGCGTAATGCAAAACGGCCGCTGTCAGTGATGACGAGCGGCCGTTTTTGTTTGTGCTGCCGGTAGCGAAACGTCGCCACATATCCGTAATCAGCTTTGTTCTCGCAAGAGCATAAAGTCTGAGCTGCCTTTCTCTTCGTCGAACCATTCATCCCAAGTTGTTTCCTTGGGAGTTTTAACGGTTTTGCTTTGGAGGGTCGCAGCTGAGTCTTCTGATTTCGACGATTGTCCGTCCTTGTATGAAGCTGCTTTTCTCACCTGACCTCCTTTTTTTTGATCGTGCGTGAAAAGTCAGGTGCAAAAAGTTACTCGGCTTTGGGGGCGCTGTCTTCCAGCGACTTGCCGTAAGTATCCAGCGCAATCCCGAAATCGGTGATGAACTGTGGCTCGGTCAGCCAGGCCTGGGCGGTTTCGATATCCATGCCATCGGCCCACATGCGGTAGTCGATCAGCATGTCGGCGGCCAGGTGAGTGGCGGCCATGCCTTCGTTCTCGGCGTTTTCCATGTCCAGCAGTTCTGGATGGTCAACGATGATGAACGCCAGTTCGCGCAGCAGGGTCAGCAGCATTTCGTTGCGGCTGACGGCTTCGGCGTCGCGCATTTTGCTGAACATTGCGAGGGTGTATTCCGGGATCGGCTCGTCCAGATGCCCGAGATTGTCGTCCTGGTCCAGCGGCTTACGGCCGACCATGCGGATGTGCTTGGCTTTGGCCTTGGCGCGTTTGGCGCGTTTCTGTTGCTTGTTCAGGGATGCCATGGGAACTCAGTTCTTCTGTTGGGTTTGTGCGGCGATCGCGTCGGACGCCGCCACATAGTCGGCCTGGAAGGCCGGGGATTCGATCCACGCCAGGGCGCCGGCTTCGTCGGTTTCCTGGGACCACTGGCGATACTCGATCAGCGCGGCGAGGATGAAATCCATCGCGCCTTCTTCGCCTTCCTGCTCGTAGACCAGTCCTAGCAGCGGGTCTTCGAGGAACGCGGTGCACATGGCTTGCTGGCTGATCTTCTCGGCATCGATCATTTTCTTGAACAGCTCGGTCAGGTCCACTGACTCGAAGTCGATACGGTCATCGTTCGGGTCCAGTTCGACCGGCGTCTCGGCGCGTTTGCTGCGGTTTTGCTTGGCCTTGGTCTTGGCCCGGGCGGCGCGTTTTTGCTGCTTGTTGGCGGAGGCCATGGTGTGTTCCGTCGTGCGTTGAAAGGGCTCAGCTGCGTGGCACTGGCCGCCCGGGTGTGTCGGGGGCCAGCTCGCCGGTTTGCAGCCAGGTCAGAGCGATGGGCCATAGTGTGGCTTGGTATGCGCTGCGAAAAAAGGCGAAATGTCCGACTTGTTGTTCGCCGATGTCCTGCGGCTCGATGCGCAGGTGGGTTTTGTGCGCATGGCTGAAGTAGTCGAGCAGGCGTTCGATGGCTGGGATGGTGCCGTAGGGGTCGTCGCTGATGCTGATCGCCAGGGTGTTTGCGCGGACGTTGGCGAAGGGTAGGCGACCGCTTGCCTTCAGCAGTCGGCGACCGCTCGGACGCTGCTCGTAGCGCGCGGCAGGCGTGCTCCAGTCGCGTACGACGCCGGTGGGCGTGTCCTCCAGCCAGCCGAGGCGCTTGCCCGGGAAATAGCCACAGAACCGCGTCAGCAGCGGCATCAGCAGGTGCCACTTACCGAACATGCGCCAGCGCTGTTCGTGGGCATAGTCGCGCCAGTAAGCGAACTGCGCGCCGACCGTCACCAGCCGACGAATGACCTGCCCGGACTCGCCGAGTCCGGCCGCGCAACCGCCGAAACTGTGGCCGACCACATCGATTGGCTGGCCGGAGAATTCCCGTTGCGCGCGTTTGAGCATCGCCTCGAAATCCAGCGCGCCCCAGTCGGTCCATGAAGCCTCAAGGCCTTTCAGGGTTGCCGGGCGTGATTCGCCGATGCCTCGATAGTCGTAGGTGATCACGTCGAAGCCGTTGGCGAACAGGTAATCGGCGAAGCGTGAATAGTGTCGGCAGCGTACCGAGGTGGCGGCGTTGATGATGACTACCGGTCGCTGGATGTCGGGCAGGGCATGGCGCCAGGTGAAGCCGCCAAGGGCAAAGCCATCCTCGGCGGCTTCCGTGAAGGGTTCACCTTGCGCCGCGGTCAAAATTGGCAACCTTGACTGCATATCCTGCATCGCGGGCGTGTCCTGACAGGTCATGGCTTTCTACCTTTGCGGGTAAGTTGCCAACGATAGTCTCGGCGCCGCCCGGCAACAATCCAGAAGGTTTATTCAGTCGATTGAATGAGCAGGCGTTCTTCGATCAAGGCCTGTTCCCGATTGAGTTCTGCGCGTAATTCTTCCTCACTCGGCAGTATCGTCTTGTAACTGCTGGCGAACAGTTGCTCATTGCCCTTGAGCATCGAGTAACGCGCGACCGAGTCATTGCTCTCAGCACACAGAATGATCCCGACTGTCGGTTTGTCGCCTTCGCTGCGCTTGAGTTCGTCGTACATGCGCACGTACATGTCCATTTGTCCGACGTCGCGGGCACTGAGCCTTCCGCTTTTGAGCTCAATGATCACGAAGCATTTGAGCAAATAGTTGTAGAACACCAGATCGATGTACAGATCTACATCATGAGTACTGAGGCGTTGTTGGCGAGCGACGAAGGAAAAGCCCTTGCCCAGCTCAAGAAGAAAGCCCTGCAGGTGTTCGATGAGAGCCTGTTCAAGAGCATCCTCTCTGATCTTGCAGGGCGCAGGCAGCCCGAGAAACTCTAGCAAGACTGGGTCGCGAATGAATTCGCGCGGATTGTCTTTCATCGCCTCAATGTTGGTGGAGGCTTCCTCAATCACATCGGCCTTGTCTCGACTCATGAGGCGTCGTTCGTAGTAGAGCGTATTGATCTGGCGATCAAGGGCGCGGCTGGACCAGTTCAGGTTCGCGGTTTCTTCCACGTACCATTGACGCGCTTTTGCGCTTTCGACCCGCAGCAGCCTGCGATAGTGAGTCCAGCTCAATTCGAGACGCAGTGCGTCTCGAATTGGGAACAGCTGATAAAACAGGCGCATCTTGCGAAGATTGGTTTCATCAAACCCCTTCCCGAACTGCCCCGTCAGATCCTTCGCCAACAAAGCCAGCAACCGCTTGCCGTACCCCGCCCGCTGCGCCCCTTGCTGTTCAAACTCGACAATATGCCGGCCGATCTGCCAACAGGTCTGGACTTGAATCGTATCAACCGCACGCAGCACTTTTTGCCGCGCCTGGCGGATCAGTTCGCCCAACTCTCCCAGCAATGAATCGATTTTCGGGTCTTGCGCATCGGTAGGTTTTACCTGGCTCATCGAGTCTTCCGCATCAGTGGAAACAGACGCAAAAGCATGCCGGGATTCGCCGCTCGGCGATGTCGGGCGAGCCCTGTATAGGCGGCAGGAAGAGGGGATGGGTATTGCAGGACGTTGCCGGCAAAAGGTGTTTCAGTGAGTGATGGTCTGTAGTCCATTTCGTACACAGGCCAAGTTCCAATCAATCTAAAACGCGTGCTTCCCTGGCCGGATCAAATAAGGAGTCACGGTTGGGCTCTAAAAGAGTCCGGGAGTAGAGATTATGAAGCGCATTCTTTCATTCATGCTGCCAGTCGCTGCGGTCGCTGTATTGGCTTTTCCGGCGATGCTGCAGGCGGCCAGCCTTGAGCCCGTCGACAGCGCAGGCGTACAGGCTCAACAACAGCAGCAAAACGGCATCAACTACTTGTCCGGCGGGATTGGCGTTGATGAGGCAAAAGCCATTCAACAATCTACCGGTTACAACCTGCACATGACGTTCGCGGTGGGGGCGCAAGACCAGTACACCGCTGATGTCGATGTGATGATTCAAAAGTCACCAGGGCAAACCGTACTGACCCTCACCCAAACGGGTCCGCTGGTTTACGTGCAACTACCACCCGGTAAGTACACGGTGGTCGCCACCCGCAATGGCGAAACACGGCGCGATGAGACAGACGTTGGCAGCGGCGCTGCCCGCAATCTGGTGTTCCACTGGAATGACGCTGGATAGTGTTGGGTTCAATTGAAAGTCGAGGCGCGGGTACAATCCCGCGCCTTATGTTTCTGTGATGCAAGGAAGTGCTGGTTTGAAAGGGATTTTGCGTATTGGCTCAGCGGTGAGCCTGGTTTTGCTGTTGGCTGGTTGTGGAACGATGATGGGGCGCCTGAACGGTGATTCTGCAGAACCGTACTACAAAGGCGTCGATGGCAACTTGCACTTGCTTGGCGTGAGAGGGGGAGACGGCATGCCCGCCGCGGTCATCTGCTACATGATGATCGTTTGCCCGGTGATTACCGTGGTATCGCTGCCGGTAGACGCCGCGCTCGACACGGTTTTGTTGCCGGTCGACTACGTCAACACCCTCTGAGGACCAACCGTCATTTACCCCCGCGTACGCTTGCCCTTCTGCTTGTCAGTGGGTTCTTGCGCCATTCGGTGAATCCATAGTCCGATCCAGCCGACGGCTATCAGGAATACGGTGCCGATGCATTGCGACACGATCTCGAACCAGAACATTCGCGGTTGCAGTGCAAGGGTGTAGGTGTGGCGTGGACCGGAGCGGTTCCATGTGGTGATGGAGCCGCTGATCAAGCTGTGGACGATCAGATAAATCGACGCGCCGATGAGGAAGGCGATCAGTACGCCGACCAGCACCGTCACCCAGAATGCAGCCCGACTCTGGCGATAGGGTGGCGGATGGGGCAGGGGTACGCGGGTTCTTTTCTGGTTCATCGAACGGATGACCCTCTTCCATAAGGTGTAGCCAAAGTAGCGCGGATCGTCTTTGTTCGAAACCCGTCGACGTTGAAGGCTCGCTTCGAACCTGGAAGACGCCGAACTGGGCGTGGTTATCCCACCGATCTCGACCCGCGTACCAAGCGCGTGCTGCTCAACGCCAACTATCACCACAGCGATGTACTCGGTCAGGACTTCTACCTGCAAGCGCCTTACCGCAACGAAGACACCAACTTCTATCCGTTCCCTTACTATCACCAGCGACCTGCTCGGCAGCCGCGACACCGACATCGGCACCTTCAGCGCAGAGATTCAGAACTTGCTCGACAAGGAATGCAGCACAGTGTGGGGGCAGCGCGCGACACTGTCCTGCTTGCCGACTCATGGCCCGGCACATCTCTACGATTACCGGGGGTGGGCGGACGTACACGTTGAGTTGGTCGATAGCTTATTGATCGACTGAAACGATAAAACCCGCGATCCCATGGAGGAGCGCGGGTCTTTCATCAGGAATAAATGCATCGATAAGCAGCGTTTAGAGTGAAGCGAATGTCTGAGCTATGGCAATGCGCAATGGATTGTTCTCTACGCTCAGAAGTTTGATGGCCAAGGCGCAGCAAACCACGATCAACATCGGTTTGACCAACTTCGGCCCGACCCGAACAGCGGCACGAGCGCCCAACTGTGCGCCGATGAAGGCAGCCAGCGCCATCGCTAAAGCTGCTGGCCAGATAATCACGCCCTTGGTGATGAAGACAGAAAGCGAGCCGAGATTGCACGAGGCGTTGGCAAGTTTGGTAAAACTCATGGCCCGCATCATGCCCAGGCCGCAGAGCAGTACAAACCCAACGATAAAGAACGATCCCACCCCGGGACCGAATATTCCGTCGTAAAAACCGAGGATCGGCGCGACAGTAAAAGAGAAAAGCAGAATTCCGATCCTCTTGCGCCGATCTTCATTGGCCAGTTTCGGCGATAGCGCAAAATAGATCGCCACCAGAATCAGCATTACAGGCACGCAAGCTTCCAGATATCGTTTATCGATTGAACTGACCAGCAAGGCGCCGCTGGCTCCACCAATAAATCCGCAGACAACCAGGAAGCGTCCTTCACGCCATTCGATCAACCCTTTGCGAGCAAAAGTCACTGTCGCCGAAATGGTTGCTGATGCTGCCTGAAACTTGTTGGTTGCAATCGCGCTGATCGGATCTACACCGGCCAGAAACAATGCAGGCAAGGTGATCAGTCCACCACCACCGGCAATCGCATCAAAAAAACCGGCACAAAATGCGACGAGCGCCAGCATGCCGATGATGTCCCAAGACATTGCATTACCTCTTTAATGGTTACCAATCAATTTTCTGCTTGCGAGAAGCTCCGTACCCGAAGTGCGGAGATCAGCCCCGCACTAGTAATGGATCTTCTGAAATGACAATCGGGGTGGAGAATTTTGAGAGTCCGAAAATACGCACCAGTACTCGTCTGTTGTCTTTAATCACATCGCGACAGTGCAGTGCCCGGGTGTTATTGATGACCATGGCTGATTCCTGAGTCAGCGCGTACTCCGCCGGAGTCGATTCCTCTACGCTTTGGCAAAGAGCGGAGTAAGCCGTTTTCACAAACTTCGACACATTACTGTTCACCGAGAAGCGATAAGAGTTGAATCGGGCCGAGAACCCGACTTTGTCGTCGAAAGCCAGAATCGACACGTCACGACCGTTTGCACCTTTGCCACTGACAAAGGAGTCGCTGCGAGTGAACTGGAAGTTTTTAGTGGTCAGCGCCAGACAGTTGATGATGCCAATTCTTTCGAGGACAGGTGGGAGCGGGATGACCCGTGTAGGTTCAAGGGTGGGGTTCCACAGCGCAGAAAGTATTAGCGAAGACGGGGAGGGTGAATGCCCGTCCTTTGCATCTACGGCACACCAGTAAGGTGCTTCAGTGTGCGGGCCAAGCGCCAGGCCTGAGTGTGAACTCAATTCTCTGGATTCTGGCTCCGCCTTGATCTTTGTAAGGCTGCCTCCCTTGAAGTTGGCCACCAGCCGTACCAATTTCCCATCGTTGTCTAGGTCGTAAGCGAACGCGTTATTGTCCACCAGCTTCAACAAAATCTGATTGCGTGAAGCCAGACAAAGAACATCTGGACGAGTTTCCAGAGTGGCTAGATCAGGGAGTTCATCTGGAGGGTTGGAAGTGTTGATAGTCTTGAGGCCTTCGAATATCAACACCGAGAACAGGCTGTCGGAATACGCCTCGAGCAATGCACATTGGTGTTGCGAAAAGGAAGGCTTCAATTCATTGGCCGCGGCAGAGGTCAGGAAATTGGCACCAGGAGCCTGCGGTCCACCGATGGCTGCGATTTCCATAGAGAGTTGATGAAGCAATGCTGATTGCCGGCAATTGAAGGTGAAGGTTCTGGATTCTTGCCCAATGCATGAATCAGTGGATTGGGCTCTGATCTTGCTAATCATCTGTTACATCCCTGTTATGCATCTGCTTCGGGATACGCGGCAGCTCTGAGTCCAATTCTGCCCAATCCATGGGCGAGCGTATGTCGTCCATTTCCGCTAGGGCCTACGGAGCGTTCTGGCAGTTTTGAAAGAATTCAGGAAAGGGGAGATTTTTGATATGGAGCGCAGGGACGGTTCGGTGCTTCGCAGAGGCGGGCGGCGTGCTTGATCAAATCGCAGGCATAAAAAAACCCTGAATCTTGCGATTCAGGGTTTTCGGTATTTGGTGCCCAGAGACGGAATCGAACCGCCGACACGGGGATTTTCAATCCCCTGCTCTACCGACTGAGCTATCTGGGCAACGGGGCGCATTAAAAGGGTTTTTCGGATTTACGTCAACGACTTTTTTAAAATTTCTTAAATTAATTCCGTCGCTTACGATCCGACCCCCGATTTTGCGGGTTTACTCTGCAGGCGGAACGTAGCCTTCGGCCTTGGCGTAATCCTCGCCGGAGAAGTACTTGTCCATTTCGCCCTGAAGATATTTGCGGTCTTCGGCGTTCATCATGTTCAGACGCTTTTCGTTGATCAGCAGGGTCTGGTGTTTCTGCCAGTCAGCCCAGGCCTTGGCCGAGACGTGGTCAAAAATATCCTGACCTTTGGCGCCCGGGAAAGGAGCGCGTTCCAGCGCGGGCAGTTCTTCTTTGTACTTGCGGCACATGATGGTGCGGGTCATGACGACTCTCCTGCGTTCAATACGGCGGCCGCGCGTTCGAGCAAGGTTTTGACCGGGGCGGCAAGGCCCAGGCGCGGCGGGGTGGCGAGGTTATACCAGAGCCAGTCGGCCTCGGCCACGTGCTGACCGGCCTCCTGCACCTGAACCAGCCAGGGTTCGATGGACAGCTGGAAATGGCTGAAGGTGTGGACGAGGCTTGGCAGCGCCTGCTGCTCGCCCATGGTCAGCGAGTGCTGGTCGGCCAGATGCTGCAGGTCGTCGAGGTCATCGAGTTCCGGCAGGCTCCATAAACCGCCCCACAGGCCTGTCGACGGGCGACGATAAAGCAGAATCGCGCCTTCGCCGTTGGCCAGCAATGGCATCAGCGTGCGTTTCTGCGGGATGGCCTTGCGCGGTTTGGGAATCGGATAGCGCGTCTCCAGGCCAAGCATGTGCGCCTCGCAGCCCTTTTCCAGCGGACACAGCAGGCAGCTCGGTTTGCTGCGCGTACACAGCGTGGCGCCAAGATCCATCATCGCCTGGGTGTAGGCGTTGACCCGATCGTGCGGCGTGAAACGCTCTGCATTGGCCCACAGCTGTTTGGCGACCTTCGGTTCCCCCGGGTAACCCTCCTGCGCGGTAAAACGCGCCAGAACGCGTTTGACGTTGCCATCGAGGATCGGCGCGCGCAGGCCCATGCTGATGCTGGCGATAGCCCCGGCGGTGGACAGGCCGATCCCCGGCAGATCCGTCAGCTTTTCGACGTCCCGCGGAAATTCGCCGCCATACTGGCTGACGACGATCTTCGCGGTCTTCTGCAGATTGCGCGCGCGGGTGTAGTAACCCAACCCGGTCCACAAGTGCAGCACTTCGTCCTCCGGCGCTTCGGCCAGCGCTTGCACCGTTGGCAGCGCGGCCATGAAGCGGTCGAAGTAATTGAGCACGGTGCTGACCTGGGTCTGCTGCAACATGATCTCCGACACCCATACCCGATACGGATTGATGTCTTGCTGCCAGGGCAAATCGTGGCGGCCGTGGCGGTCGAACCATTCCAGCACCGCCGTGGAAAACTGCTCCGCTCTCATCGCTTGAACAGCCCCTTCAATGCGTTTTTCAATTCCGGGCTGACCTTGTCGCCGAGTTTTTCATCGATCTTTTCGCTGAGTTTGTCACCGGCGATTTTGGTCGCGACCTGGCCGAGACGTTCGTTATCCACACGGCAGGCCTTGGCGCCCAGCTCCAGCGGGCCACGGCAGCGCAGCGGCCACTCGATACCGACGAATTTCTCGCCGACCTGACAGGCCGGATCCGGCATGGCGCTGGTGTCGCCCTCGACGATGATGCCGACGCGGTAATCCATGCCCAGCACTTTCAGGTCGATGTCGCCGTTGCCGTTGACGGTCATGCCCGGGATGCGCACTTTCAGGTCCGGGTTGCTCGCCACGCCGTTGCGCAAGGTCAGGTTGCCCTTGAGTTCCTGGAACGGTGTGTCCTTGCCTCGTGGCTCGCCGCTGAGGGTTTTGCGATTGAGGGTGGCGATGCCTTTGCACAGTTGCTGTTCAAGATTGGCGTTGAGCAGCACGCCGTTGTTGATCACGAAACTGGCGTTGCCGTTGAGGGTTTCGATCAGCGCCTGCTGACTGTTGCCGCTGCCGGTGAGGTTGCTGGTCAGCGTGACCAGACCTTTGACCGGCGGATTCTTGCCCTGGCTTTCGAGAATTTTCTCGGCCGGCACGCGGTTGATTTTGGTCTGCAGATTGAGCACGGGGGCGCTCGGGCGTACGTCGAGGGTGCCTTTGGCTTCGAAGTCGCCGCCGTATAGCTCGCCGCGCAGGTTTTGCAGAGTCAGCAGGCCGCTCTGGCCTGTGGCCTTGAGTGCAGCGTTCTGGATCGGCAGTTTGTCGAGGGTCAGTTGGCCGAAGGTCAGGTCGGCATCGACGTCGAGTTTGGCAAGACGCTCGACCGGCAGCAGACGCCCGGTGCTCCAGGCGCTTTTGCTCGGTTTGTCCGGCAGCGGTGTGCTGCCGGCGCCGGCCATGGCATCGGCTTCGGTGCTGGCGACTTCAGCCTGACGCACTTGCGTGGCGTTTTTGGCCTTGTCCGATTTCGGCGGCAGGTAGCGGTCGACATCAAAGGTGTCGGCCTTGAGGATCGCGCGCAGCGACTGCTTGGCGAAGTCTTCCACGGCAATGCGCCCGCTGAAGCTGCTGTCGTCGAGTTTCAGGTTGACGTTGTCGAAAGCCACGCTGTTTGGCGTGGCGGCCACGCGGCTGACCAGTTCGACTTTGCTCAGGCTGCCGGGCGCCATGGCGGGCAACGTCTGACCGATGCTGTCGACGAATTTCGCCAGATCGAACTGGGCGATCGAGATCCCGCCAGTGATCTGCGGGGTCTTGTCGAGGTCGTTGGCCTTCAGCTCGCCGAGGGCGCGCAACTGGTTGGCGGAGATCTTGATCCCGGTCCATTCGGCGACATTCGCTGCCTTGTCCAGGGAGATCTGGCCTTGGGCGGAGAAGGTCATGGCCTTGCCCTGCAGTGGATCGCCGGTCAGTTCGCCGGACAGTTTCATGTCTTCGAACTTGTAGCGTTGCAGGGCGCGTTCGATGCGCAGCTCGCCATTGAGCTCGGTGCGCACCCGCAGCACAGGCTGATTGGTGCTGAGGAACGCCGTGGCCTTCAGCGGAATGTTGGTCGAGTCGTGTACCGCACCGGTGCTCAACTGGATGCTTTCGGCGCTGTACTGCTTGCCGGTCTGCTCGTCGTTGTATTCAACGCGGGCGTTGTTGACCGTCAGGCTGTCGATGTCGAGGCGGATCGGCTGCGGCGGTTTTTCCGGCTGGGCAGGGGCTTCGGCAGCAGGTGCGCTGGCAGGCGCCGGGCTGCCGGCGGGCGCGGCGGCTGTCGGCAATTTGCCGATATCTTCCCAGTTGCCATGGCCGTTCTTGTCGCGTTTGAGGCGCAGGTTCAGGCCTTCGACACGCACATCGCTCATCTGCACTTCACGGCGCAACAGCGGCAGCACGCGCACGGACAGACCGAGCATCTGCAGGTCGGCATACGGTTCGGTCGGGTTGATCAGGGTGGCGATGCTGGCTTCATGCAGTTCCAGGCCGAGCCACGGGAACAGGCTCCAGCCGATATCGCCATTGAGCGTCAGCTCGATGTGGGCCTTGTCGCGGGCTATCTGGCGGATCTCGTCTTTGTAGTCGTTGGGATCAAACAGGTGGGTCAGGGCGAAGCCCGCCGCCACAATGATCAGCAACAGCCCGAGAAGTACCAGACCCAGGATTTTGCCGAACGCTTTCATGGGCGAGTCCTTGTAGTTAGTCGAATTCGTAATTTAGCCGGGGAGTATAGCGCTGCATCCGCCCGGTTCGGGGCGCTGTCATGTCGCGAAGACTTCCAGCGGCACTTGCAGTTTGGCGGCCAGCGCCTGCGTTTCAAGGTGTCTGGCCGGTGCCAGCAGGCGCAGTTGGGCACCCGCTTGCGACGCCATTTTCTGCGCTTGGTTCACCAATCGCTCAGCCACGCCACGGCGCCGGGTGACTTTTCGTACACACAAATGCGACAAGTACCAAATCCCGTCGTGCCTTGTCAGGCGCGCCGCACCGAGCAGTCGGTCGTTGAAACGTCCTGTAATCAAAGACCCGTCCGCCAGGCTGCTTTCGATCAACTGGGCGTCCCCGGAATACGGCGCGAACAGCCACTGCGGAGCGTCACGATAGATCTTCTGCAAATCCTGTTGATCCTGATAACTGGCATCGTTCAGCGCTTGGACAACGATCGGCATGGCTTTTTCCTGAGGGGGCGAGATCAGATGACACGAAAAAGGTGATATCAGTTTGGTTTTTCTGTCACGTGCAAATGGTAACCTTCGCCGGTTCGTCCGTCCTTCTGCGACTTAACGTCGCGCCTTCAAGGAGCTTCACCTGAAAAAACGGTCATGCCTGCGTGCATAAAGGCCGAGGGTGAACAGTGGCTGGCGAACCATACTAATAATTGGGGGATACACAATGAGCACGAGTATCACGGCGGACGGCCTTCGCGCCGACCAGCCTGCGTTCCTGTCCAAGGAGCGCATCATCGCCAAGCCCGGTTTCAACCGCTGGCTGGTTCCACCGGCCGCGCTGGCCATCCACCTGTGCATCGGCATGGCCTACGGTTTCTCGGTGTTCTGGTTGCCGCTGTCCAAGGCACTGGGCGTCACCGCGCCAGTGGCTTGCGCGCCGGACATGAGCTTCATCGCTCAGGTCTTCTCTTCGCAATGCGACTGGCCGATCTCGATGCTCGGCTGGATCTACACCCTGTTCTTCATCTTCCTCGGCTGCTCGGCAGCGATCTGGGGTGGCTGGCTGGAACACGCCGGGCCACGCAAGGCTGGTGTGGTGTCGGCAGTGTGCTGGTGCGGCGGTCTGCTGATCTCGGCACTGGGGATCTATACCCACCAGATCTGGCTGATGTGGATCGGCTCCGGCGTGATCGGCGGTATCGGTCTGGGTCTGGGCTATATCTCGCCGGTTTCGACCCTGATCAAGTGGTTCCCGGACAAGCGCGGCATGGCGACCGGCATGGCGATCATGGGCTTTGGTGGCGGCGCGATGGTCGGTGCACCGTTGGCGACGGCACTGATGAGCCACTTCGCTTCGCCTGCCGGGGTCGGCGTGTGGCAGAGCTTCGTGGCCATGGCGGCGATCTACTTCGTGTTCATGATCGGTGGCGCCTTGGCCTACCGCGTGCCGCCAACCGGCTGGAAGCCTGAAGGCTGGACCGCTCCGGCGAAGAAAGCCTCGAACGCGATGATCACCCACCGTCACGTGCACGTGAATGTGGCGTGGAAAACCCCGCAGTTCCGTCTGGTGTGGCTGGTGCTGTGCCTGAACGTATCGGCCGGTATCGGCATCCTCGGCATGGCTTCGCCACTGCTGCAGGAAGTGTTCGGCGGCAAGTTGCTGGGCGTTGACGTGCCGTTCGGTCAACTGGATGCCGGGCAACTGGCTTCGATTGCCGCGATCGCTGCCGGCTTCACCGGCCTGCTGAGCCTGTTCAACATCGGTGGCCGCTTCTTCTGGGCTTCGTTCTCGGACTACTTGGGTCGCAAAAACACTTACTTCGTGTTCTTCGCCCTCGGTTTTGCCCTGTACGCGCTGATCCCGAACATGGGCCATCTGGGCAACGTTGCGCTGTTCGTCGCGGCGTTCTGCATCATTCTGTCGATGTACGGCGGTGGTTTTGCGACCGTTCCGGCGTATCTGGCCGACCTGTTCGGCACGCAAATGGTTGGCGCGATCCACGGTCGCCTGCTGACTGCCTGGGCTGCGGCCGGTGTGCTCGGTCCGGTGCTGGTGAACTACCTGCGTGAGTATCAACTGAGCATCGGCGTTGAACGCGCTGCCGCTTACGACATCACCCTGTACATCCTCGCGGGCCTGCTGGTGCTGGGTTTCCTGTGCAACCTGCTGGTCCGTCCGGTGGCCGACAAGTACTTCATGACCGACGCCGAACTGGCTGCCGAACAGGCGCTGGGCCACGACAAGGGTGCTGATGCGAGCACCGTGCTGGAGTGGAAAGCCGCACCGGGCAGCAAGCCGCTGGCTGTGGCTGCATGGCTGGTGGTGGGTATTCCGTTGGCGTGGGGCGTGTGGGTGACCCTGCAGAAGACGGCGGTACTGTTTCACTAAGTAATGGGTAAAACGCAGTACCCCTGTGGGAGCGGGCTTGCTCGCGAAGGCGGTAGGTCATTCAGCATTGATGTTGACTGACACTCCCTCTTCGCGAGCAAGCCCGCTCCCACATTTGTTTTGTGCTGCTTCAAATGGCTTGTATGGACATGTCTATCCCCGACAACACGGGAGTCTGTCCGTCAGCCATATCACGTCTCGTGTTTCTGTTTCGGCCCCGCGTGCCTATAATGGCTGCCTTTTTCGCCCAATGATTTTGCGGAGCTGGTGATGGCCGAACGTAAGGCGTCTGTCGAGCGCGACACTCTGGAAACCCAGATCAAAGCCTCGATCAACCTTGATGGCACCGGAAAGGCCCGATTCGATATCGGTGTTCCTTTTCTTGAGCACATGCTGGATCAGATCGCCCGTCACGGGTTGATCGACCTGGATATTGAATGCAAGGGCGATCTGCATATCGACGACCACCATACCGTGGAAGACGTCGGTATCACCCTCGGCCAGGCCTTCGCCAAAGCCATCGGCGACAAGAAAGGCATCCGTCGCTACGGCCATGCCTACGTGCCGCTCGATGAAGCGCTGTCGCGTGTGGTGATCGATTTCTCCGGCCGTCCAGGCCTGCAGATGCACGTGCCGTATACCCGCGCCACCGTGGGCGGCTTCGACGTCGACCTGTTCCAGGAATTCTTCCAGGGCTTCGTCAATCACGCGCTGGTCAGCCTGCACATCGACAACCTGCGTGGCACCAACACCCACCACCAGATCGAAACCGTGTTCAAGGCTTTCGGCCGCGCGCTGCGCATGGCCGTCGAGCTGGACGAGCGCATGGCCGGGCAAATGCCATCGACCAAAGGCGTTCTGTAATGCAGACGGTTGCAGTTATCGACTACGGCATGGGCAACCTGCACTCGGTGGCCAAGGCCCTCGAGCACGTCGGCGCCGGCAAGGTGCTGATCACCAGCGATGCGGACGTGATCCGCGAAGCCGACCGCGTGGTGTTCCCCGGCGTTGGTGCGATTCGCGATTGCATGGCGGAGATCCGTCGTCTCGGTTTCGACGCGCTGGTGCGTGAAGTCAGCCAGGATCGTCCGTTCCTCGGCATCTGCGTCGGCATGCAAGCCCTGCTCGACAGCAGCGAAGAGAACGACGGCGTCGACTGCATCGGCCTGTTCCCGGGCGCGGTGAAGTTCTTCGGCAAAGACCTGCATGAAGACGGCGAGCACCTGAAAGTCCCGCACATGGGCTGGAACGAAGTGCAGCAGAAGGTCAGTCACCCGTTGTGGCACGACATTCCGGACAAGGCGCGTTTCTACTTCGTGCACAGCTACTACATCGCTGCGGCCAATGCGCGGCAGGTAGTCGGCAGCGGTCATTACGGGGTCGATTTCGCAGCAGCGCTGGCCGAAGGCTCGCGTTTCGCCGTGCAGTTCCACCCGGAGAAGAGCCATACCCATGGCCTGCAATTGCTGCAGAACTTCGCCGCGTGGGACGGTCGCTGGTAAATGGCCGCCAAGAAGTCCAAACCGCCGATCCTGACCCTCACTCCCGAGCAGGAGAACGAGGCCAGCCGCAAGATCCAGCGGTTCATGGAGGATCGGTTCGAACTCGACCTGGGTTCGTTCGAAGCGGCGGAAATTCTTGAGCTGTTTACCCGCGAAATTGCTCCGCACTATTACAACAGGGCGATTTTCGATGTGCAGACCCACCTCAAAGAGCGGTTTGAAAGCATCGAAAGCGACCTGTGGGCGCTCGAGAAAAACTGATTTCCGAGCCAAGCTGAACATTCAATTTTGAAGGTTTGCCAGATGCTGATTATTCCCGCTATCGATCTTAAAGACGGTGCCTGCGTACGTCTGCGCCAGGGCCGCATGGAAGATTCCACAGTGTTCTCCGATGACCCGGTGAGCATGGCTGCCAAGTGGGTGGAGGGCGGTTGCCGCCGTCTGCATCTGGTCGATCTGAACGGCGCGTTCGAAGGCCAGCCGGTCAACGGCGAAGTGGTGACCGCGATCGCCAAGCGCTACCCGACCCTGCCGATCCAGATCGGCGGCGGTATCCGCTCGCTGGAAACCATCGAGCACTACGTCAAGGCGGGCGTGAGCTACGTGATCATCGGCACCAAAGCGGTGAAGGATCCGGCGTTCGTCGCTGAGGCCTGCCGCGCGTTCCCGGGCAAAATCATCGTCGGTCTGGATGCCAAAGACGGGTTCGTCGCCACCGATGGCTGGGCTGAAATCAGCACGGTGCAAGTCATCGATCTGGCCAAGCAGTTTGAAGCCGACGGTGTGTCCTCGATCGTTTATACCGACATCGCCAAAGACGGCATGATGCAGGGCTGCAACGTACCGTTCACCGCTGCGCTGGCGGCAGCGACGAAGATACCGGTGATTGCATCCGGCGGTATCCACAATCTGGGTGACATCAAGTCGCTGCTCGACGCCAAGGCGCCGGGCATCATCGGTGCAATCACTGGCCGGGCGATCTACGAAGGCACCCTCGACGTCGCTGAAGCGCAAGCTTTCTGCGATTCGTACCAAGGCTGAGGACTGACCATGGCGCTGGCCAAACGCATCATCCCTTGCCTGGACGTGGACAACGGCCGGGTCGTCAAAGGTGTGAAGTTCGAGAACATCCGCGATGCCGGTGACCCGGTGGAAATCGCCCGTCGTTATGACGAGCAGGGTGCCGACGAGATTACTTTTCTCGACATCACCGCCAGCGTCGATGGTCGCGACACCACACTGCATACCGTCGAGCGCATGGCCAGCCAGGTGTTCATCCCGCTGACCGTCGGCGGCGGCGTGCGCACCGTGCAGGACATTCGCAACCTGCTCAATGCCGGTGCGGACAAGGTTTCGATCAACACCGCAGCGGTGTTCAATCCGGAGTTTGTCGGCGAAGCCGCGCAGCATTTCGGCTCGCAGTGCATCGTCGTCGCCATCGACGCGAAGAAGGTCTCCGGCCCGGGTGAAACCCCGCGCTGGGAAATCTTCACCCACGGCGGGCGCAAGCCGACCGGTCTCGATGCAGTCGAGTGGGCGAAAAAAATGGAAGGCCTCGGTGCCGGCGAGATCCTGCTGACGAGCATGGATCAGGACGGCATGAAAAACGGCTTCGACCTCGGCGTGACTCGGGCGATCAGCGATGCACTGGGCATCCCGGTGATCGCTTCCGGTGGCGTCGGCAACCTGCAGCATCTGGCCGATGGCATCCTCGAAGGCCACGCCAGCGCGGTACTGGCGGCGAGTATTTTTCACTTCGGCGAATACACCGTGCAGGAGGCCAAGGCTTACATGGCGCAACGCGGAATTGTCATGCGCTAAACCGTACAGGCCAGTGGACAGCATGGCGTACCCAAGGCACTCTTGGGCACGCCATGGATTCCGGTAGCCCGACATGATCAAACGCCTGCTTCTTGTTCTCGCCAGTGCCTCTGTGTTGTTGCTCAACACGGCGCGGGCCGAAAACAGTCCCGACACCGATCTGGTGCTCCTCACCGAAAACTTCCCGCCCTACAACATGGCGAAAGACGGCAAGAATTTCGCCAAGGGCGAGAACATCAACGGCATTGCCGCCGACATCGTGCGCGAAATGTTCAAGCGCGCCGGGCTCACCTACAGCCTGACGCTGCGCTTCCCGTGGGAGCGGGTCTACAAACTGGCGCTGGAAAACCCCGGTTATGGCGCCTTCGTGATGGCTCGCCTGCCGGATCGCGAGAACCTGTTCAAATGGGTCGGCCCGATCGGTCCGGACGACTGGATCATGTTGGCCAGGGCCGACAGCAAGATCACCCTCGACACCCTCAACGATGCACGCAAATACAAGATCGGCGCCTACAAGGGTGACGCGATTGCCGAGACGCTGGCCAAGCAGGGCCTGAAGCCGATCGTGGTGCTGCGTGATCAGGACAACGCGAAAAAACTGGTCAATGGCCAGATCGACCTGTGGGCCACGGGTGATCCTGCCGGGCGTTATCTGGCGCGGCAGGATGGCGTCACCGGACTAAAGACCGTGCTGCGCTTCAACAGCGCCGAGTTGTACCTGGCGCTGAACAAGGACGTGTCGGATGCAACGGTCGCCAGGTTGCAGGCGGCGCTGGATCAGATGCGCAAGGACGGTGTGGTGGACGAGATCATGGGACGGTATCTGTAGCGGTCGGCAACGCCTTGTCCGCAGTATCGTGGCTGCATTCTTCCAGCGGATATTGCAGCAGATGCAGGTTTTCGCACTCGGTGTAGCCGAGGTTGATCCCTGCCTGTGAACCGTCTCCACGCACCAGCTCGTAGAAACTCTCCAGTTGATACACCGCGACGAACTTGCCTTTGCCGGCCATGGCGAGGACTTGGGTGACAAACGCCGTCTGCCAGCCACTGCTTGAGGTCTCGCTGTGGGTGAACTGGCTGTTCAATCTCGCCGAGAACGGCAGTGATGGCTGAGCGTCTGCCGTCGTTGCCCACGGCCCCACGAAATTGATCGCTGTGAGCTGCGTGAACAGGCGCAGCATCTTGGAGTTCTGCAGTCGCTGCGCCGTCCACTTGAACGAACAGGCTTGGTCGCTCGTGTTGTGTCCGCTCCCGACCAGATAGTAGTGATCGGTTCTTTCCAGACGATAGAGGGGGCTGGTGCGCAGTTGTTCCAGGGGTGACAGGTCATCCTTGATGACGAACCAGGGAAGTTCGACGACTTGAGCAAGCGTGGCCGCCGCGTGGATTTGTGAAACGTTCGATCCGGAAAGCGTCGGCAGCGAGGGCGCCGACAGGATCTGCGGCGCGATCTGCATCCGCAGTGAGTAAGCACCGCCATCGCCCTCGGGTTTGCCGAAACCGTTGGCCGCCACAAAAGTGCCTGGCGCGAAGTGAATCTCTCCCGGCGGTGCACTGCGCGGCGCAATGCTCCAGGCACTGAAGCTCTGTCTGGCGCCGCTGCCCTTGTCATTCCAGATCAGCTCGCCGACGTCCGATGCGATCACAAGATCGGCACGCACACAGCGAACCGCATTGACTGAAGGTTTTTCATGATCATTGGAGCAGACCGCTCCCATGGCCACATAACCTTGCGGGGCAAGCGGTCGCCATACGGCCCCGTCTTTCTTCGATTTTGAGCCGGAGTCTTTCCAGATCAGTTCGAAGTCGTCCGGGCGACGTAATGCCGGGCCCCGGGTTGGATCCGCGCTGGGGGTATCGGCCTCGCAAACCACGGCGACCACGGTGCTGCCGTTAATGTTGTCGTGTCCGGCAATGAACACATCGCCGAGCGGGAAGTAGCCCGGCAACACATCCGGCGCTGGTGTCGGCCGCCAGAAAGCCGCAGGTTTTGCCCGCGAGCCGGCGCTGTCCCAGATTCGGTGGTATTCCGTGGTGAACTGGATCAGCAGGTTGTCGTGTCTGATCGGCTCGATTGGCCTGGATGGCGCTGCGGCCTGTTCATGAATGGTCATATTCACTCCTGATAGTTGAATGGCGACTCAAGGGAGTCGCGACCCGTTGCAGGTCTCACTATCGGTATTCGCGCCAGGCCTTTGGCGGTAACTATGTATTCAGCGTAGTGACCGGATATTTCCGATAGACATCATCTTGGCCATTGGCAGCCTTGCGCTTCTTCTGTTGCCGTTGATGCAGAAGCACAAGGCTGCGGGGCGCCGTTCAGATCAAGGGGCGCGATTTTTGAGCGTTTCCCATTGCAGGATGTATTCCTTCAGCACTGAGCGCTGATTGTTGGTATCGAGGGCATACATGCAGAATTTCATGGGGAAGTTGCTTTCTCGGCGAACCCAATTGTATTTCGGAACGGTATACCCCTGCGGATCGACGCAACGGGTTGTATCCGCAGGGCCGGCTTTTACTTCATAACGATCAATGCCCTCGTTGTTCCTTTTCGGCCAGAGGAATATTACTCGGTCTGTTTCTTTGTCATAGAAAGCGTCCAGGGCAGGAGCAGGTGTCGGGCCCGCATCAATCAGATAGGTAGGAACCGTCACGGCGTTGCGGTAAGTTCCGGCGGGTAATACTTCGCTGGTATCGTCCGTAGCGATAATGCAAAGGTTATTAGTCCCGGTTTCAGGTCCCATTGGAACATTCAACCGAGTGGTGCGGGTGTCGCTGTTGATCGGTTGGCTGTAGCCTTCAGGCTTTTCGCAATCGAGTGAGTCGGCAGTACGTTTGGTTCGAATAAATCGGGTGCTGGCGGTTATTTCGAAGTTCCACGCGGGATACACATAACTGCCTTGCGTAGTTACGCTGATTTTTGCATGCATTGGCAGTTCGGCGGGTAGCCTGATGGAAGCTGCCGGAAATAACTCGCACACCTGTGGGTTGGTATTGAGTTTGCCATTGATAAAGCAATTGTTGAAAACCGAGGTTGAACTACCGTAACTGCCGCTCGGCATCTGGCCGTAGCCGGGCAGCGGCGTCAGATGGGCTGCAAGCGTACCCAGAACGCCATAGACTTCGTTGGTCGCTCGAACAATGACAGGGCTCCCGGAGCTTCCGGAGGCAACGTCTTTGCACTGATTGCTGAGACTATGCCGCCAGACCCAGGGCTTTTCGAAAATGGCCGGCGAAGGTACGTGGGTACAGGCTGAAATTCGTAATGGCGCTCCACCGGGTCCGTGCACAATCAGAATGTCGGTGTCTTCGGCCGGTGGTTGTTCGGCCAGCTTCATGGGCGTGATGCCCTGTGCCAGAAGTTCGCCTTGTGACATCCCTAGTTCCAAAAGAGCCACATCGACACCCTGAATACTGCTCCAGGCTACTTTTTTCAGAGGGACGGTCTTGCGGGCATCCGGTGTGTCATTGAAATGGTTGAAGGTGATCGTGCCTTCGATGGGGTCATCTATTCGCATGACGCCATTTTCCTTGCCCACGCAATGTGCGCTGGTCAGTGCATAGGCAGAGTCGGACGCATCAGAGCTGTTTGTGTCGATCAGAAAAGCGGTGCAGGTAAGTTGCCCAGGGCTTTTGTATACGCCTATTCCGCTCCAGTAGTTATAGTCACCATCCTGGTTTTTCAGGTAATAAGAGGATGAGAAGTTCTCAATGCCTTTGCCATAATCCACAGGGATGGAATAAGCAGGCAGCGAGAATGCAGGAAGTAATAAAAAGCCTGTGTAGATGTTCTTTAAGTTCATGGCCAGTCCTTGGCGAGTGTGTTGGGGTGCAAGACTGGCGCAGAATAAATGAGTTTTGTTGTTAGTGAATTTCCAAGGTGTTGCTATTTGTTGGATTTGGCGCGGGGATAATAAGAAGTTAATTAACTGGCCGGTTAGCGATAAATACCATTTTTCCCGTGTGCAGCGGTCGCCCTATTGCTCCGCACGCTGATCATCTGCTTGATGTCGATCCACTCGATGCCCTGAGCTTTCAGCTTCGGCAATTCACGCTCCAACACTGCCAGCGTCTGCGGGTACGGGTGACCGATCATCACCGCCGATCCCTGTTTGCGCGCCAGGCTGATGGCGGTCTGCAGTTGGGTGAAAATCGCCGCTTCGGTGCGCTCGTCATCGAGGAATACATCCCGAGAAACGCTCGCCAGATCGATCTTCTGTGCCTGCTGCGCGGCCACGGTTTGCGCACTGGTGCGGCTGTCGACGAAGAACTTGTGGCGGCGTTGCAACTCACCCATCAGCCACGCCATCGCCACCGGTTGCGCGGTCATGCGACTGCCCATGTGGTTGTTGATGCCCGCGGTGTAAGGGACCATTTTGAACGCGGCGTCGAGGCGCTTTTGCAGCTCTTCGAGCGGCAGTTCGGGGTGCCAGGCGTACGGGCCGGTGGCCGGGTCCATCGGCATGTGCAGGATCACGATCTTGCCGGCGCGATGGGCTTCGCGGGCGAATTCGGTGGCGTGCGGAGTGTCGGGCATGATCGCCGTGGTCACCGGGCCGGGCAGGGCCAGTACGCGGCGATCCCGGGGCAGGTTTTGCCCCAGGTCGTCGATGATCAGCGTCAGGTAGGCTTTCGGCGGGGTGGTCTTGGCGGGTTCTGCGTGCGCAGCACCCGCCAGACAGCACAGCAGGACGAAGAGGAAACGCAAAGACATCCTCAACGGCCGGACGTGATGCTCAGCCCTTTGAGCAGGCTCAGGGCCTGGGCCAACTGGTAATCGTCATCCTGCGGCATGGCCTTGGCCTTCGCGCCGGAACCGGTCGGCTTGTCTGCGCCGCCGTTGCCGTTGCCCAGGTGGCCTTGCAGGTCGGCTTCCTTGAAGTAGTCGCCGTCCGCTTCGTTGGTGATCTTGGCCTTGCGCACTTCGATGTCCGGGACAATGCCCTGGGCTTGGATCGAGCGGCCGTTCGGCGTGAAGTACAGCGCCGTGGTGATCTTCAGCGCGCGGTCGTTGTTCAGCGGCAGCACGGTTTGCACCGAGCCTTTGCCGAAACTGGTGGTGCCCATGACCACCGCGCGTTTCTGGTCCTGCAGGGCACCGGCAACGATTTCCGACGCCGAGGCGCTGCCGCCGTTGATCAGCACCACCATCGGTACGGCTTCGCTTTCGTCTTTGCCGGTGGCGGAGAAGCGCAGTTCGGAGTTGGCGATTCGGCCTTTGGTGTAGACGATCAGGCCTTTCTTGATGAAGTGGTCGACCACTTCCACCGCTGCCTGCAACACACCGCCCGGGTTGTTGCGCAGGTCGAGGATGATGCCGTTGAGCTTTTTGCCGTTGTCTTTGCGCAGCTTGGCCAGGGCCTTGGAGACCTCCTCGCCGGTCTTGACCTGGAACTGGGTGATGCGGATGTAACCGTAGCCCGATTCCAGCAGCTGCGCCTTGACGCTCTTCACTTGAATCACCGCGCGCGCCAGGGTCACGTCGAACGGCGTGCCGCCGTCGCGCACCAGGGTCAGGGTGATCTTCTGGCCGATCTTGCCGCGCATCTTGTCCACGGCTTCGGTCATGGTCTGGCCGCGAGTCGGCTGACCGTTGATCTTGACGATGAAGTCGCCAGCCTGAATGCCAGCCTTGGACGCAGGCGTGTCGTCGATTGGCGACACGACTTTTATGAAGCCGTCTTCCGAGCCGACTTCGATACCGAGGCCGCCGAATTCGCCGCTGGTGCTTTCCTGCAGCTCGGTGAAGTCTTCAGGGCCCAGATAGGCGGAGTGCGGATCGAGGTTGCTGAGCATGCCCTTGATCGCGTTTTCCAGCAGGGTCTTGTCGTCCACCGGCTCGACATAGGCGGCTTTGATTCGATCCATGACCTCGGCAAAGGTACGCAACTCTTCCAGCGGCAGCGGTGCCTTGGAGGTCGCGGCAGTACCTGCCGGAGCGACGGCCGGGGCCGGTTGAGCAGCGAACGCCAGAGGCGCGCCGATCACCACAGCGATCGTCAGGGCCAGCGAGGTAAGGCGGGACAAATGCAGCATGTCGAACGAACTCCTGAATTAGGCGACGCGCTTATCCTTGCGCGTGACACCATTGCGCCGGATCACTCGGGTGACCCTGCTGACGAATTGCGAAATACAGCGCTGGTGTGTCCTGACCGCCACTGTTACCGACAGTGGAAATCGACTCACCGGCTTTTACTACGTCACCGGCCGACTTGAGCAGTGTCTGGTTGTGACCGTAAAGGCTCAGATAACCATTGCCATGATCAAGGATCACCAGCAGCCCGGCGCCACGCAACCAGTCGGCGAACACCACGCGCCCGCCATGCACGGCATGCACCTGGCTGCCGGCAGCAGCGCTGATCATCACGCCATCCCACTTGGTCCGGGCATCGTCGCCACGGCTTTCGCCGAAGCGTGCCAGCAATCGACCATCAACCGGCCATGGAAGTTTTCCCCGGGTTGCGGCAAAAGGGCCGCCAAAGGTCTCGCCGCTGCTGGACACCAGTGCGCCGGGGGTTGATCTGGCGGGTTTTCGTGGGGCGTCGCTGTTTTCAGCCTGCGCCTCACGCAAACGCTTTTTTTCCGCTTCCTGCTGGGCGATCAGCGCTTTCTGCCGCGCTTCTTCTGCCTCACGAGCCTGGCGGGCCAGGGTTTCTTCAATGGTTTTAAGGACTTTAGACAGGTCTGCCTGATCCTGCTCGCGGGCGGCGAGTTTCTGGTCGCGGGCCTTCACATCATCGTTGAGCTTGGCGAGGACTTGCTGGCGCTCCTTGCGGACCTTTTCCAGCTCATCGCGCTGGGTGTCGAGGCTGCTTTTCTGTACCAGCAATTGCGCCTGTTGCGTGGCGATGTCTTTTTCGACATTGGCCAGTTGGCGCAGGGTTTCGTTGAAGTTCTTCAACTGCTCCAGGCGGGCCTGGCTCAGGTAATCGTAATAGGTGAGGGTGCGGGCGAATTTCTCGGGATTCTGCTGGTTGAGCAGCAGCTTGAGGTATTCCTGACGGCCGTTCTGGTAGGCCGCGCGGGCCTGGATGGCGATCAGTCGCTGCTGTTCAGTGCGCGCGCTCTGGAGTTTTTTTTTCTCCGCATCGAGCCGCTGCAGCTCGGATTCGCTTTTCTTCAGCTCTTTCTGCAGGGCATCGACCTGCTTCTCGAGCTTGCCCATCTCGGTTTCAGTGCCCTTGAGCTCTTTCTGCACGCCGGATTTTTCTTCCTGCAGCTTGCCCAGCAGCTTTTTCAGCTCGGCAATGTCCTGACGCGTGGCATCCAGCTGCTGTTGGGTTTGCGCGCGCTCGTCAGCGAAGGCCGGTTGGAGCAGGCATGTCAGAGCGAGGGCGATCAGGACGCGGAGCATAGAGGCGGGCGGCACCAGGGTAATGGACGGCCTAGTATGCCCGCCCGAGGCTGCAAAAAAAACGCCCAATTGGGCTTGTGTGATAACTGGAGCAGATTCGGTAATAAAAATAGCGCAAAACCAATGTGGGAGCGGGCTTGCTCGCGAATGCGGGGCGTCAGTCAACATCAACGTTGCTGATACTCCGCATTCGCGAGCAAGCCCGCTCCCACAGGGTTTGGCGGTGTTTGATCTGGCGAACTACACCAGAATCGACGTACCAGTCATCTCAACTGGTTTCTCCAGACCCAGCAGCATCAGCATGGTTGGGGCCACGTCCGCCAATACGCCACCTGCGCGGACCTTGAGGTCACGCTTGCCGACATAAATGAACGGCACCGGCTCGGTGGTGTGCGCGGTGTGCGCCTGGTGGGTTTCTTCATCGGCCATTTTTTCGACGTTGCCGTGGTCGGCGGTGATCAGCGCTTCGCCGCCAACCTTTTCCAGCGCCTCGACGATGCGCCCGACGCAAGTGTCGAGGCATTCCACGGCTTTCACCGCAGCGTCGAACACGCCGCTGTGGCCGACCATGTCGCCGTTGGCGTAGTTGACCACGATCACGTCGTAACGCTGATGCTCGATGGCATCGACGATGCGGTCGGTGACTTCCGGCGCGCTCATTTCCGGCTGCAGGTCGTAGGTGGCGACTTTCGGCGACGGGATCAGGATGCGCTCTTCACCCGGGAACGGCTCTTCACGGCCACCGGAGAAGAAGAAGGTCACGTGTGCATATTTTTCGGTTTCGGCGATGCGCAGCTGGGTCTTGCCGTTCTTCGCCAGATAGTCGCCAAGCACGTTTTCCAGGCTGCCGGCGGCGAAGGCCGACGGCGCAGGGATGCTGGCGGCGTACTGGGTCAGCATGACGAAACCGGCCAGTTTCGGCTGGCGCGCACGATCGAATTCCTTGAAATCGTCTTCGACGAATACGCGGGTCAGCTCGCGGGCGCGGTCGGCGCGGAAGTTCATGAACACCACGGCGTCGCCGTCTTCGACCTTGACCGGCTCACCGATGGTGGTGGCTTTGACGAATTCGTCGCTCTCGCCACGGGCGTAGGCGGCTTCGAGGCCTTCCTGGGCGGTGGCGGCGTTGAACTCGGCGTTGCCGTCGACGATCAGGTTGTAGGCCTGGGACACGCGGTCCCAGCGGTTGTCACGGTCCATCGCGAAGTAGCGACCGACGAGGCTGGCGATACGGCCCTTGCCAAGCGCCTGGAAGGTCGCGTCGAGCAGTTCGATCGACGACGTGGCGCTTTTCGGCGGCGTGTCGCGACCATCGAGGAAGGCGTGCAGGTAGATTTTTTCGGCGCCGCGCTTGAAGGCCAGTTCGGCCATCGCGACCAGGTGATCCTGATGGCTGTGCACGCCGCCATCGGACAGCAGGCCCATGAAATGCACGGCTTTGCCGGCGGCCACGGCTTTATCCACAGCGGCGCAGATGGTCGGGTTCTCGAAGAACTCGCCGTCGCGGATCGCTTTGGTCACGCGGGTGAAGTCCTGATACACCACGCGCCCGGCGCCGAGATTCATGTGACCGACTTCGGAGTTGCCCATCTGGCCGTCCGGCAGGCCGACGTCCATGCCGCTGCCGGAGATCAGGCCGTTCGGCACCGTGGCCCAGAGGCGATCGAGCACAGGCTTCTTCGCCGCATAAACGGCATTGGATTCGTGGCTGTCACTGTGACCGAAGCCGTCGAGAATCATCAGGACCAAAGGTTTAGGCGTGGTAGTCATGGAATCCACTCGTGGCTAATAAAGAAGAGGGCGTTGAAAAAGGGAGTGGCGAGTTTAATGCTTAGTTCCGACCACGTCACCGCCGGACGGGGTTTGGCCCACCCTAGGGGCTGTGTATACTGGCCGACATTTTAACGCCCTGGAACCTCCTTCGATGGTTGCTCACCTGATTGAATTTGCCACTAACCACTACATTCTTGTCGGTATCTTCGTCGTATTGCTGGCTTTGCTGCTGGCGCACACGATGCAGGGCGGCGGTAAAAGCCTGAGCACCGGCGAACTGACCGCACTGGTCAACAAGGACGCAGGCGTGGTGGTGGACATCCGTCCGGCGAAAGATTACGCCGCCGGCCATATCGTTGGCGCGATCAACATTCCTCAAGACAAGCTGGCTGCGCGCATCGGCGAGCTGGAAAAGCACAAGGCCAAGACCATCATTCTGGTCGACGCTCTGGGCCAGACCGCTGGCACCCACGCTCGCGAGCTGATGAAATCCGGCTTCACCGCCGCCAAGCTGTCCGGCGGGATCTCCAGCTGGAAAGGCGACAACCTGCCGCTGGTGAAGTGATATGAGCGAAGTCATCGTCTACTCCAGCGATTACTGCCCTTACTGCATGCGAGCCAAGCAATTGCTCGCGAACAAAGGTGTGGCCTTCGAAGAGATCAAGGTCGATGGCAAGCCGCAGATTCGTGCTGCCATGAGCCAGAAGGCCGGACGCACGTCCGTGCCGCAGATCTGGATCGGCGAAAAGCACATCGGCGGTTGTGATGATTTGTATGCCCTGGAGCGCGCCGGCAAGCTCGACGCGCTGCTCAAGGCCTGAACGGCTGGACCCACGTACAGCAATCCCTAAAAGACCCAAGATCAGAAAGGATCTGAGATGACTGACCAACAGAACACTGCAGCCAGCGAAGAAGAAACCGCACCGCAATTCTCCTTGCAGCGCATCTACGTACGCGACCTGTCCTTCGAAGCCCCGAAAAGCCCGGCGATCTTCCGCCAGCAGTGGGACCCGACCGTCGGTCTGGATCTGAACACCCGCCAGAAAGAGCTGGAAGGCGATTTCTACGAAGTCGTGCTGACCTTGTCGGTTACCGTGAAAAACGGTGACGAAGTGGCCTTCATCGCTGAAGTGCAACAGGCCGGTATCTTCCTGATCAAGAACCTCGACGCGGGTTCGATGAGCCACACCCTGGGTGCGTTCTGCCCGAACATCCTGTTCCCGTACGCTCGCGAAACCCTGGACAGCCTGGTAACCCGTGGCTCGTTCCCGGCCCTGATGCTGGCACCGGTGAACTTCGACGCCCTGTACGCGCAAGAGCTGCAGCGCATGCAGGCAGCGGGCGAGACGCCGACCGTTCAGTAAGAAGTCTGAGCGACGACGCAAGTCCAATGTGGGAGCGGGCTTGCTCGCGAAAGCGGTGTGTCAGGCGACATCAATGTCATCTGATACGACGCCTTCGCGAGCAAGCCCGCTCCCACATTTGTTATGTGCACTTATTTGAAGTCGTTCTGCCGCCACGCTTCGTACACGGCCACCGCCACGGTGTTGGACAGGTTCAGGCTGCGGCAGCCTTCACGCATCGGCAGGCGCAGGCGCTGTTCGGCGGGCAGGGCGTCCAGTACCTCTGGCGGCAAGCCGCGGCTTTCCGGGCCGAAGATGAACGCATCACCCGGGACGAACGCGGCATCGTGAAACGGCCGCGAACCTTTGGTGGTAAAGGCGAACAGCCGTGGGTTGCCGAGGCTTTCCAGGCAACTGGCGAGGTCGGCGTGGCGCTGCAACGTGGCATATTCGTGGTAGTCGAGACCGGCCCGGCGCAAGCGCTTGTCGTCCATCTCGAAACCCAGCGGTTCGATCAAATGCAGGTGGCAGCCGCTGTTGGCGCACAGCCTGATAACGTTGCCGGTGTTCGGCGGAATTTCTGGTTGAAAAAGGATGACGTGAAACATGCACGGCTCCGAAGGTAAAGATGACGCGCATTCTACGCCGCAAGCCGACCCGCGTTCGAAACTATTCCCGCGGGTGATCGGTTCGCTGGCGATTTTCGGCTTGATGGTCGGCTTGATGATCGGTCGCCTGACCACGCCGGATCCGACTGTGCTGCAGCAGGTCGAGGTGAGCGGTGACGGCCTGGTGGTATGGTTCAACAGCGAGCCGAAGCTGCACGGCGAAATCATCGACGGCACCGTGGCCCTGTTGTTTCAGGCAGAGGGCAAGGCGCAGAAGGGTCAGCTCAAGCTCAACGGCAAGGACGTGAACTGGCGAACGCGGGTGAGTGACGGTGGGTTGTTGCTGACGGTGCTGGCGGCGCGGCCGCTGCAAGGGGAGTGGGCCGGGGGCAAGGTCGATGACCGCTGGCGGCTGGAGATCCATCTCCGGGAGCAATAAAAGCGGGAATCCCCGGCCTGCCTGTACCAGGGTTCCCAAAACGGGGTGGACTTCGCTGCGAGCGTCGGTCCGGTGTAAAGAGGGAACCCCCGGCCTGCCTGTACCAAGGATCCCAAAAGGGTGGGCGCATCGCGTTGGCGCTGTGAGCCCGGTGTAAAGAGGGGATTCCCCGGCCTGCCTGTACCAAGGTCCCCGAAACGGGTGGTGAATCGAATCACCTGTAAGCGTTATTGCAGGGCGCGTGCCAGTTTTAGTATTTCGAAACAGAAAAAAGCTTCAGATGCGCGAAAGCCCCATAAATCGGGGCTTTCGTGTTTTTACTGGCTGGTTTTTTCAGCCTTGCCTGGATGTTTTTAGCAACGGCTGCGATGCCCGATCACGGGTCAAAGTGCATTAGGTTGGTGCACGGCGGGGCCACGGTGGGAGCGGGCTTGCTCGCGAAGGCGTCGCGTCAGTCACTGATACGTTTCATGAACAGCGCTTTCGTGAGCAAGCCCACTCTCACAGAGGGCGTGGTTGATCAGCCCTCATCCCCCTCATCCTCGTCCCCGCCATCCACTTTCATCCCCAATTCCTTGATCTTGCGCGTCAGGGTGTTGCGCCCCCAGCCAAGCAATACCGCCGCATCGCGCCGCCGACCGGCGGTGTGCTTCAGCGCAGTCTCGATCATGATCCGCTCGAACGCCGGCACTGCGCTGTCGAGCAGGCTCGACTGGCCGCGGGCCAACGCCTGATCGGCCCACTGGCGCAGCGCTTGTTCCCAGTTGGTCACCGGCGCCGAATCCTGTGGCAGGCTCAGCAGCTCCGGTGGCAGGTCACTGATGTGCACTTCGCGCCCGGACGCCATCACGGTGATCCAGCGGCAGGTGTTCTCCAGCTGGCGCACGTTGCCGCCCCACGGCAGGTTTTTCAGGTATTCCTCGGTCTCGCTCTTCAGCAGCTTCGGCTCCACCGCCAGTTCTTGCGCAGCGCGGCTGAGGAAATGCTTGGCCAGGGTCGGGATGTCTTCGCGACGGTCCGACAGGCGTGGAATGTGGATGCGGATCACGTTGAGGCGGTGGAACAAGTCCTCACGGAATTTCCCGGCATGCACCAGGGTTTCCAGATTCTGGTGAGTCGCGGCGATGATCCGCACGTCGACCTTGACCGGCACATGGCCGCCGACGCGATAGAACTCACCGTCCGCCAGCACCCGCAGCAAACGGGTCTGAGTATCCGCCGGCATGTCGCCGATTTCGTCGAGGAACAGCGTGCCGCCGTCAGCCTGTTCGAAGCGCCCGCGCCGCAGGTTGGCCGCGCCGGTGAACGCGCCTTTCTCGTGGCCGAACAGCTCGGATTCCATCAGGTCTTTCGGGATCGCCGCCATGTTCAGCGCGATGAACGGCGAGGCCGCGCGCGGGCTGTGGCGGTGCAGGGCGTGGGCCACCAGTTCTTTACCGGTACCGGATTCGCCGTTGATCAGTACGGTGATGTTGGAATGGCTCAAGCGGCCGATGGCGCGAAACACTTCCTGCATCGCCGGTGCTTCGCCGATGATTTCCGGCGTGCGGGTCAGCGCTGGCACCACTTCCAGGCCTTGCTGTTCCTGCGCGTGCTGGTTCGCGCGTTTGACCAGCGATACCGCCTCGTCCACGTCGAAAGGCTTGGGCAGGTATTCGAACGCGCCGCCCTGATACGAGGCCACCGCGCTGTCCAGGTCGGAGTGAGCGGTCATGATGATGACCGGCAACCGTGGATGCTGTTCGCGGATGCGCGCCAGCAGGTCGAGGCCACTGGCGCCCGGCATGCGGATATCGGAAATGATCACATCAGGCTGCTGACGGGCCAGACGACTCATCACGCCATCGGCGCTGTCGAAGCTCTGGGTGGTCATGCCTTCCTGCTGCAAGGCCTTTTCCAGAACCCAACGGATAGAACGGTCGTCATCGACGATCCACACGGTTTCACTACGGCTCATGTCGATGTGGCTCCTTGTTCCAGTGGCAGAAAGATCGAGAACGTGGTGTGGCCGGGGTGGCTGTCACACTCGATCAGGCCCTGGTGCTGGCTGATGATGTTCTGGGTAATGGCCAGGCCCAGCCCGGTACCGTCCGGACGGCCGCTGACCATGGGAAAGAAAATGGTTTCCTGAAGTTCCGCCGGTATCCCGGGGCCGTTGTCGATGATCTCGATCTTGGTCACCAGGCGATGACGGACGTGGCCGATGGTGAACTGGCGCATGGTCCGGGTGCGCAGGCTGATGCGGCCCAGACGCAGCTCGTTCTGGCTGCTGATCGCCTGCATCGCGTTGCGCACGATGTTCAGTACGGCCTGAATCATTTGTTCGCGGTCGATCAGAACGTCGGGAATGCTCGGGTCGTAGTCACGCACCAAGGTGATGCAGCCCTGGCTTTCCGCTTCGACCAGTTGGCTGACGCGTTCGAGCACTTCGTGAACGTTGCACAGCGCCAGTGACGGCAGCTTGTTGGAGCCGAGCATGCGGTCGACCAGATTGCGCAGGCGGTCGGCCTCTTCGATGATCACATTGGTGTAGTCGCGCAGACTGTCTTCCGGCAACTCACGGGCCAGCAACTGCGCCGCACCACGGATACCGCCGAGCGGATTCTTGATCTCGTGGGCCAGGCCGCGCACCAGCATCTTGCTGGTTTCCTGTTTGGACAGCTGCGCCTCTTCCTTGGTGATCCGCAGCAGGCGATCACGCGGGTGCACTTCCAGCAGGAGCATGGTCGCGCCGTTGCTGAGGATTGGCGTCACCGCGTAGTCCACGGTCAGGGTCTGGCCGGTGAGGGCGGTGAGCATTGCTTCGCGTTTGGTGAACGGGTGTGCCTGTTCGACCGCCTGTCGCAGTGAGTTGAGCGCCTCGGTGGACTCGGTGAACAGCTCGCTGATGAACTGGCCATGACTGCGCTGGCCGCTGATGGCCAGCAGCATCTCGGCCGCCGGGTTCATGTACTCAAGGCGCAATTCGGCGTCGAGCAGGATGGTGGCGGTGGTCAGGTTGTCGAGCAGCAAACGGTGGATTGCGTCGCTAATAGTCATCGGAGCCTCTTTTGGGGGCGGAGCGTGCGCAAGAAGCAGGCGTCGTTAAACGGAAAATGCAAAAACCAAACCAAGGCTCCGAAAAGAAGCGTTCAACCCGTGAAACAGGCGTTTGACGCTCGTTTGCGTGGCGCCATTGCCGCCGGAGCGGGAAGTTTCGAACCAAAATGGGTTGGGATGTGGGTACGGTGCAACCTTATGCACCAATATAGTGCGCAAAGCTGAACGGCGTTAGAAGAAACGCAGGAAGGGATTTTTTTCTTCGACGGGTTTGTCTTTCAGTGGACATTCCGGGCGCACGCCGTAGTCCTCGCTGACGCAGGGTTTGACCTGGCGTTTCTGCGCCAGCGAGATGCGCAGCATGTGGAACGGCTGGTTGGCGGTGCGCTCGACGATGCGACCCTCGGCATCGAGGATTTCCACCGACAGGTTGTGGCTGCCACGGTCTACGTTACTCAATGGGAATACCGGACTCAGGCCCGCCTCGCCAGTGGCCTGGCCGTCGAGCAGCAGGCGATAGCGATGGCCCTGTTGCAAACCGGGTTCGCTGGTGACGCTGACGATCACCTCGCCCGCGCTGCTGCGAATGGTCGCGTCCGGCTCGGGAATCAGGATGCGCAGCATGTCGTAGTGGAACAGCGGTTGTTCCGCGACCTTTTTTGCAGCGCTGATCGGTGCTGCAGCCGTGGGGTTGGCCGACATTCGATTACTGGTCGCGATAGGTACGCGCTTGGCGTTGCCGCGCGGCTGGTCGGTGTAGACGCGATTGCCCTGGGCGTCGACATAGGTGAAGACCTCGGCGTGCACGGGCAGGGTGCACAGGCACAGGATCAGCCAGAAAATCCTCACGGCTTGTGCACTCGCTGCACGGTGAACACCACCGCCGGGCTCTGCTGGATGATCGTTTCACCGTCGATCACCTGCACCGCGAGACGATGCTCGCCGCGATCAACATTCACCAGTTGCAGGATCGGCACGTTGCTCGGCTGGCCGTAGGGCGCGTCGTCCAATACCAGCCTTAGCTGGTGCGGCGACTGCAGGCGCGGCTTGATCAGCACATTGACGGTGAAGGTGCCGTTGTTGGCGCGCAGGGCTTCTTCGCTGGGCAGGCCGGTCAGTTCCAGCACTTCATAAGCACTGCGCGCCGCGGGGCGTGTGTCCGTGCTGGCGGGCGCCGGGGTGCTCGGTGCTTGCGGCTCGACGCTGTTGAGCGGTGGCAACTCCAGCGGCTGCGCCTTGACGCCGTCCGGCGAGTGATCGCTGTAGACCGTGTTGCCGTTGGCGTCGGTGTACTTGTAGATCTGCGCTGCGGCGGGCAGGGCGATCAGCAGCAGGAGGTAGAGAAAGGTGCGACCCATGAAATCGACCGGCAATGAAAACGATGGGATGCAGCATAGGCCAGGTGCAGCGGTTGGCCCAACCCTGGAAATATCCGCAAATCATTCAGGCGCTGCAATGCCCCTGTGGGAGCGGGCTTGCTCGCGAATGCGGCCGGTCATTGAAGATGATGGTGACTGACACGACGCCTTCGCGAGCAAGCCCGCTCCCACAGGGTCGTGCGGCGCCAACGAAATCCGCGCAATAAAAAAGGCCTCCCGAAGGAGGCCTCTTTTTGTTACGCCGCGTAGCGCGGCGCTACCGGATCAGCAGCTGTAGTACAGCTCATATTCCAGTGGGTGTACGAAGGTGCGGACCTTGATTTCTTCTTCGGATTTCAGCGCGATGTAAGCGTCGATGAAGTCGTCGGAGAACACGCCGCCCTTGGTCAGGAACGCACGGCCCTTGTCCAGCTCTTCCAAGGCTTCTTTCAGGCTGCCGCAAACTTGTGGGATCTCTTTCGCCTCTTCAGGCGGCAGGTCGTACAGGTTTTTGTCAGCGGCATCGCCTGGGTGGATCTTGTTCTGGATACCGTCCAGGCCGGCCATCAGCAGTGCTGCGAAAGCCAGGTACGGGTTGGCAGCCGGATCCGGGAAACGGGCTTCGATACGACGGCCGCGTGGGCTGTTGACGTAAGGAATACGGATCGAGGCGGAACGGTTGCGAGCCGAGTAGGCCAGCATCACCGGCGCTTCGAAACCTGGCACCAGACGCTTGTAGGAGTTGGTGGCCGGGTTGGTGAAGCCGTTCAGGGCCTTACCGTGCTTGATGATACCGCCGATGAAGTACAGGGCGGTTTCGGACAGGCCGGCATAGCCTTCACCTGCGAAGGTGTTCTTGCCGTCTTTGGCGATGGACATGTGCACGTGCATGCCCGAGCCGTTGTCGCCGTACAGTGGCTTCGGCATGAAGGTCGCGGTGCGGCCGTATGCGTCGGCAACGTTGTGCACAACGTATTTCAGCGTCTGAACTTCGTCAGCTTTCTTCACCAGGGTGTTGAACTTGACACCGATTTCGTTCTGACCGGCAGTCGCCACTTCGTGGTGGTGAACTTCAACGGTCTGGCCCATCTCTTCCAGTGCGTTGCACATGGCAGTACGGATTTCGTGGTCGTGGTCGAACGGCGGAACCGGGAAGTAGCCACCTTTGATACCAGGACGGTGGCCTTTGTTGCCGCCTTCGATGTCCTGGTCGGACATCCACGAGCCTTGTTCGGAGTAGATCTTGAACATCGAACCGGAGATGTCGGACTTGAACTTCACTTCGTCGAAGATGAAGAACTCTGGCTCGGGACCTGCGAAGACGGTGTCACCGATACCGGTGGTCTTCAGGTATTCCTCGGCACGGTGAGCGATGGCGCGCGGGTCGCGATCGTAACCTTGCATGGTCGAAGGTTCGATGATGTCGCAAACCAGGATCAGGGTCGCGTCTTCGGTGAACGGGTCCAGAACGGCAGTGTCGTCGTCCGGCAGCAGGATCATGTCGGAGGCTTCGATGCCTTTCCAGCCAGCGATGGAGGAACCGTCGAACATCTTGCCGACTTCGAAGAAGTCGTCTTCCAGCGCATCGCGAGCCGGCATGGTCACGTGGTGCTGAGTGCCTTTGGTGTCCGTGAAGCGCAGATCAATCCACTTGACGTCATGATCTTTGATGAGTTGAACCGACTTCGACATAGTGTCCTCCGGGGTGGCTTAGGGCTTGGTAGTGGATGCCCTTAATATGGGTGATGCCGGCGCAGATACTCTGCCAAGGCAACCTGCCTCACAAGGGAGCAAATTGCATGCCAGTGCCCCAGCATGGGTTTTTTGCCCCAAATTCACGCTTTCACAGGAGGAAAGCGCCATAAAGGCGAAAATCTCGCCCTTTAATGTAGCGTCTTAAATCAAAAATGACCCGTTTTGGTGCAAGTGAAACCTTCTGCATATTAACTGGTTAAACCTTGAGCAATTTCCGCTATAATCCGCGCCCCCCTTTTTCGGCTGGCCCTGCGCGCGCTGTTTTCATGAAACTAATCGTAAAAGTCTTCCCCGAGATCACCATCAAGAGCCGCCCTGTCCGGATGCGTTTCATCCGCCAGCTGGCCAAGAACATCCGCGCCGTGCTCCGCGATCTGGACCCGGCCGTGGTGGTGAACGGTGTGTGGGACAATCTCGAGCTGGAAACCCGCGTTACCGACCCCAAAGCCTTGAAAGAGATGGGCGAGCGCCTGACTTGCACTCCGGGTGTCGCGCACTTTCTGCAGATCGACGAGTACCCGCTGGGCGACTTCGACGACATCACCGAGAAGTGCAAACAGCACTACGGCGATGTGTTGGCCGGGAAGATTTTCTCGGTGCGCTGCAAGCGTGCAGGCAAGCATCCGTTCAGCTCGATGGACGTTGAAAAATACGTCGGCAGCAAGCTGCGTCGTGAGTGCGGTGCGGCCGGAATCGACCTTAAAGACCCGCAAATCGAAGTCCGCATCGAAGTTCGCGACCAACGGTTGTTTGTCATTCACAGCCAGCACAACGGCATCGGCGGATATCCGCTCGGCGCCCTGGAGCAGACGCTGGTATTGATGTCCGGCGGCTTTGACTCGACGGTTGCCGCGTACCAGATCATGCGCCGCGGCCTGATGGCGCATTTCTGCTTCTTCAATCTGGGCGGGCGTGCCCACGAATTGGGCGTGATGGAAGTCGCGCATTTCATCTGGAAGAAGTACGGCAGCTCGCAACGCGTGCTATTTGTCAGTGTTCCGTTCGAAGAAGTGTTGGGCGAAATTCTCGGCAAAGTCGATAACAGTCATATGGGCGTCGTATTGAAGCGTATGATGTTGCGCGCATCGTCGGCCATTGCCGATCGGCTGCACATCGACGCGCTGGTCACCGGCGAAGCGATTTCCCAGGTATCGAGCCAGACGCTGCCGAACCTGTCGGTGATCGACTGTGTGACCGACAAGCTGGTCCTGCGCCCACTGATCGTTGCGCACAAGCAGGACATCATCGACACGGCCAACGAGATCGGCACCGCCGATTTCGCCCGGCACATGCCGGAGTACTGCGGGGTCATCTCGGTCAATCCGAAGACCGCCGCCAAGCGCCACCGTGTTGAGCACGAAGAGAAAGAATTCGACATGGCGGTTCTCGAGCGTGCGCTCGAAAACGCCAAACTGGTGTCGATCGATCGGGTGATCGACGAATTGGGCCAGGATTTGCAAATCGAAGAAGTCGGCGAAGCGCTGGCCGGTCAGATCGTCATCGACATCCGTCACCCGGATGCGGCCGAGGATGACCCGCTGGAAATCGCCGGCATAGAAGTACAGACGATGCCGTTCTATGCAGTGAACGCTCGTTTCAAGGAGCTGGATCCGACTCGCCAGTACCTGCTGTATTGCGACAAAGGCGTGATGAGTCGCCTGCATGCTCACCATTTGCTCAGTGAGGGGCATGCCAATGTGCGCGTTTATCGACCGAGCTAAGTGCCCGGGGCTGTTTGCCTGTGGCCTGCGTCACCGGCCCCCCGACACCGCCGTCAAGCTGTAACGGCCATGCCGGACACTACTGTTAATCGCTGCCAAGACTTGTCAGCAAACCGAATCCTCTGATCGAGATACACAAGTGATCGAAAATCTACGTAACATCGCCATCATTGCCCACGTTGACCATGGTAAGACCACCCTGGTAGACAAACTCCTGCGTCAATCCGGCACCCTGGAGCGCAACGAGCTCAACGACGAGCGCGTGATGGACTCCAACGACCAGGAAAAAGAGCGCGGTATTACCATTCTGGCGAAAAACACCGCCATCAACTGGAACGGCTACCACATCAACATCGTGGACACCCCGGGCCACGCCGACTTCGGCGGCGAAGTAGAACGCGTAATGTCGATGGTTGACTCCGTTCTGCTGCTGGTTGACGCTCAAGACGGCCCTATGCCGCAAACCCGTTTCGTGACCAAGAAGGCGTTCGAAGCCGGCCTGCGTCCAATCGTGGTCATCAACAAGGTTGACCGTCCAGGCGCGCGTCCGGACTGGGTTCTGGACCAGATCTTCGACCTGTTCGACAACCTCGGTGCTACCGAAGAACAACTGGACTTCCAGGTTGTTTACGCTTCGGCCCTGAACGGCATCGCCGGTCTGGACCACACCGCCATGGCGGAAGACATGACCCCGCTGTACCAAGCGGTAGTCGATCACGTTCCGCCTCCGGCCGTTGACCGTGACGGTCCGTTCCAGATGCAGATCTCCGCTCTGGACTACAACAGCTTCCTGGGTGTTATCGGTGTTGGCCGTATCGCTCGTGGTCGCGTCAAGCCGAACACCCCGGTTGTCGCTATCAGCGCCGACGGCAAGCGCCGCAACGGTCGTATCCTGAAGCTGATGGGTCACCACGGTCTGCACCGCATTGACGTTGAAGAAGCAGCGGCCGGCGACATCGTCTGCATCAGCGGCTTCGACGAGCTGTTCATCTCCGACACCCTGTGCGATATCAACACCGTCGAGGCGATGAAGCCGCTGACCGTTGACGAGCCAACCGTTTCCATGACCTTCCAGGTAAACGACTCGCCATTCTGCGGTAAAGAAGGCAAGTTCGTGACCTCCCGTAACATCAAGGATCGTCTGGACAAAGAGCTGCTGTACAACGTTGCACTGCGCGTTGAAGAAGGCGACTCGGCTGACAAGTTCAAGGTTTCCGGCCGTGGTGAGCTGCACCTCTCGGTACTGATCGAAACCATGCGTCGCGAAGGCTTCGAGCTGGCCCTGGGCCGTCCTGAAGTGATCATCCGTGAAGTTGACGGCGTGAAGCAGGAACCGTTCGAAAACGTCACCATCGACATCCCTGAAGAATCGCAGGGCAAGGTCATGGAAGAGATGGGTCTGCGTAAGGGCGACCTGAGCAACATGGTGCCGGATGGCAAGGGCCGTGTTCGTCTGGAATACAACATCCCTGCTCGCGGTCTGATCGGTTTCCGTAACCAGTTCCTGACCCTGACCAACGGTGCTGGCATCCTGACCTCGATCTTCGACCGTTACGCGCCAGTGAAGTCGGGCCACATGTCCGGCCGTCAGAACGGCGTTCTGGTTTCGGTTGAAACCGGCAAGGCACTGACCTACTCGCTGGAAACCCTGCAGGCTCGTGGCAAGCTGTTCGTAGAACACGGCCAGGAGATCTACAACGGTCAGATCGTTGGTCAGAACAGCCGCGACAACGACCTGGGTGTGAACCCAACCAAAGGCAAGAAGCTCGACAACATGCGTGCTTCGGGTAAAGACGAAACCATCGCTCTGGTACCACCTGTTCGCTTCACTCTGGAACAGGCTCTGGAATACATCCAGGAAGACGAGCTGTGCGAAGTCACTCCTAAGTCCATCCGTCTTCGCAAGAAGATCCTGGACGAAAGCGAGCGTACCCGCGCTGCCAAGAAAGCCAAGGCGTAATTTAGCCCGAGCTTGAAAAAACGCCCCCGGTCGCAAGACCGGGGGCGTTTTTGTTTGTCCGGGATTTAACCGAGACGGGTGCGGTGTTTGTGCTGGCCTCTTCGCGAGCAAGCCCGCTCCCACAGTAGATCTCGGTGAACACGAATCTTGTGTACGCCACAGTTCCCTGTGGGAGCGGGCTTGCTCGCGAAGGCGGCCTGACAGGCGCCGAAAATTTCAGGAAAGGTCAGAACTTCTCGATCGACCGCGAGTTCTGCACTCGCTCCACTTCTTTGGGCTTGTACGCGCAATACCCCGGACGCGGGCCGATTTTCGGGTGGTTGCGGCAGGTGTCCGGGCGCTTGTCATAAATGGTGCACAGGCGCGATTTACGATCCAGGTAGTAGCAATCGTTGTTGCTCATGCGCTGCAGGGTGAAGATCCCCGACTTCTGGTTGAAGCGTTCGACCAGCCCTTCCTTTTGCAGGCGCTTGGCGATGTTCTTCGGCGGATCGCCCAGCTCGAACTCGTCGACCACGCCGATGCGCACCAGATCCTTGATCTTGACCTCGACCGGCAGCGTGCAGCAGCTGGAGATACAAGAACCGCACATTGGGGCCGAATATTTGGCCCACGTATCGAGACGATCAATCTCGGCGGCGGCAATCAGGTTGGGCTTCATCATCGGGAGTTACCAGGCGTGTGCATCAGGGCGCGCGATCATACCGGGACTGGTGGATTTTTGAACAACCTTTCGCCAGATTTTTTCATCGCCCGCCAAAATTGGCGCTTAACCCGGCACGGGCCATGCATCGATCAGCGTGCTCGCCAAGGTTATGCCGGGCGATCTCACACTCTCAAGAAAAACTGCCGAACCAGAGCCGCCAGCGTCGGTCAGACCGTCTAGGCTCAGACAATTCCCCGCTCGCTCGAGGTCCTATCGATGACTCAAGAACCACTAGTTCGCGAAGCAGAGGTGGCCGCATTCCGCGATGCCGTCCTGACCAAGCTCACCTATGCAGTGGGCAAAGACCCGGATCACGCCTTCGACCATGACTGGTTCGAAGCCATTGCCCTGGCGGCGCGCGACCACATGGTCGAGCACTGGATGGACCACACCCGGCAGATCTACCGCAAAGGCCAGAAGCGGGTGTATTACCTCTCGCTGGAATTTCTCATCGGTCGTTTGCTCTACGACAGCCTGAGCAACCTCGGCCTGCTCGACGTTGCCCGTGAGGCGCTGACTGAACTCGGTGTCGATCTGGAACGGATTCGCCTGCTCGAGCCGGATGCGGCACTCGGCAACGGCGGCCTCGGGCGTCTGGCGGCGTGCTTCATGGAAAGCATGTCGACCCTCGGCATCGCCGGGCACGGCTACGGCATTCGCTACGAACACGGTCTGTTCCGTCAGGCCATCGTCGATGGCTGGCAGCAGGAACAGACCGAGCACTGGCTGGATTTCGGCAACCCGTGGGAGTTCGAGCGTCCGGAAGTGGTGTACTCGATCGGCTTCGGCGGCAGCGTCGAAACCGTCACCGATGCCAGCGGCAAGACCAAACAGGTCTGGTCGCCTGCGGAAACCGTGCGGGCGATTGCCTATGACACGCCAGTGGTCGGCTGGCGCGGGGCGAGCGTCAACACCCTGCGCCTGTGGCGCGCCCGGGCGATGGAAGATTTGCACCTGGAGCGCTTCAACGCCGGTGACCACTTGGGCGCCGTCGCCGAAGTCGCCCGGGCTGAAAGCATTTCCCGGGTTCTCTATCCGGCCGACAGCACCGAAGCCGGGCAAGAGCTGCGTCTGCGTCAGGAGTATTTCTTCGTCGCCGCTTCGCTGCAGGATTTGTTGCGCCGCCATCGCAACATGCACACCTCGGTGCTGACCCTGGGCGATCACGCGGCGATCCAGCTCAACGACACCCACCCTTCGATTGCCGTCGCCGAATTGATGCGCCAACTGGTCGACGTCTACGACGTGGCTTGGGATGCGGCGTGGCAAGTCACCGTCGACACCCTGTCGTACACCAACCACACGCTGCTGCCGGAGGCGCTGGAAACCTGGCCGGTGGGCCTGATGGAGCGCATGCTGCCGCGGCACATGCAGATCATTTATCTGATCAACGCCCAGCACATCGACTCGCTGCGGGCCAAAGGCATTCACGATTTCGACGTGCTGCGCGCAGTATCGCTGATCGAAGAGGACAACGGTCGCCGGGTACGCATGGGCAACCTCGCGTTCCTCGGTTCGCATAGCGTCAACGGCGTGTCCGGGCTGCACACGCAGTTGATGCGCAAGACTGTGTTCGCCGAACTGCACAAGCTCTACCCGGAGCGGATCAACAACAAAACCAACGGCATCACCTTTCGCCGCTGGCTGTTCCAGGCCAACTCCGAGCTGACCTCAATGCTGGTCGACTCCCTCGGCCCGGAGGTGCTGGATAACCCGGAAGAGCGCTTGCTCGATCTGGAACCGTTCGCCGAGAAACCCGCCTTCCGCAAAGCCTTCGCCGAACAACGCCTGCACAGCAAAAAGGCCCTGGCCTACCTGATTCACGAGCGGCTGGGGATCGCGGTCAATCCGGCGGCGATGTTCGACGTGCAGGTCAAACGGATCCACGAATACAAGCGTCAGTTGCTCAACCTGATGCACACCGTGGCGCTGTATCAGGCGATCCGTGCCGAGCCGGAAACCGACTGGGTGCCACGGGTGAAAATCTTCGCCGGTAAAGCGGCGGCCAGTTATCACCAGGCCAAACTGATCATCAAACTGACCAACGACATCGCCCGGGTGGTGAACAACGACCCGACCGTACGCGGCTTGCTGAAAGTGGTGTTCCTGCCCAACTACAACGTCAGCCTGGCGGAGAGCATCATTCCGGCGGCGGACTTGTCCGAGCAGATTTCCACGGCCGGGTTCGAAGCCTCGGGCACCAGTAACATGAAGTTCGGCCTCAACGGTGCACTGACCATCGGCACCCTCGACGGCGCCAACGTGGAAATGTGCGAGCGCATCGGCGCCGAGCACATGTTCATCTTCGGCCTCAGTGCGCAGCAGGTCGAAGCGCGTAAACAGAACCACGAGTTCAGCGCCGCACCGGACATCGCTGCGTCCCATCGTCTGAGCGATGTGCTGCAAGCGATCCGCAGTGGTGTGTTCTCACCGGACGACACGTCGCGCTACACCGGGCTGATCGATTCGCTGGTGGACTACGACCGCTTCCTGGTCTGCGCCGACTTCGACTCGTACTGGGAAGCGCAGATGCGCGTCGATGCGCACTGGCACGATTCCAATAACTGGTGGCGTTCGGCAGTGCTCAACACGGCGCGCATGGGCTGGTTCTCCTCTGACCGGACGATTCGTGAGTACGCCACGGATATCTGGAAAGCGCTGGAGTAATCTTTCGCAACAAATGTGCGCAAGGCCCAGCGTTTGTTGGGCCGGATCGATATACTGAGCGCCGGTTACCGAATGTGTCAGTTAGCACAAGACCCCCTTGTGGGAGCGGGCTTGCTCGCGAAGGCGTTGTATCAGTCAATTGGATATCGACTGACACAACGCCTTCGCGAGCAAGTCGAATCGTCGCACCGCCGCTCCCACATTGGATTTTGCCTAGACTGAAGCGACTGTCGGGATTGCCCCGCCTTGGGGCTGCTTAGGGATATCGACCATGCAATGGATGTTCATGTTGATCGGGCTGTTGCTCGGCTGGCTGCTCGACGAGTCGTTCAGTACCGCACTGCTGGGTGCGCTGCTGGGACTGGCGATCGGGCAAACGCTGCGCATCGCCCAGCTCGGCAGGCAGACTGCGGAGCAACAGCGCCAACTTGAACAGACGAAGGTGGCCTTGCAAGGCGTCGCGCAGCGCCTGTATGTGCTGGAAGGCTCTCCCTCTCACGCGGTGCCAGCGGCAAGTGCGGAACCGGTCAGCGAGCCTGCCATCGTCGCCGAACAAGCACCCGCCGACGCGCCGGATCTGGTCTGGGAACTGCCACCCGAGCTCGAACCGATCTCTGCCGTTGCCAGCGAAACCAGTCAGCCATTGCCGGCCGATGTCTGGCATCTGGACGCCGTCACTGCCGAACCATCACCCCCCGCACAACCTGACGAACCTCGTGGCCCCAACCTGATCGAGCGTGGCATCCGCGCTGCGCGCAACTGGCTGTTCGGCGGCAACACCGTGCTGCGGGTCGGTGTGGTGCTGCTGTTTTTCGGTCTGGCCTTCCTGTTGCGCTACGCCACCGAAGGCATGGTGGTGCCGATCGAATTGCGTTACGCCAGCGTCGCTGCGGCGGCGTTGGCCCTGCTGGCGCTGGGCTGGTGGCTGCGTACGCGCAACAGCAGTTATGCGCTGATCCTGCAAGGCACCGGGATCGCGGTGCTGTACCTGACGGTGTTTGCGGCGATGCGTCTGCATCCGCTGCTCGATCCGTCCGCCGCGCTGGGTCTGCTGGTGGCGGTCACGCTGTTCTCGGCGATTCTCGCCATCACTCAGGATGCTCTTGGACTGGCCGCCGCCGCTGCGCTTGGCGGTTTCGCCGCACCGATCCTGACCTCGACCGGGGAGGGCAACCATGTCGCGCTGTTCAGCTATTTCGCGCTGCTCAATGCCGGCATTCTCGCCATTGCGTGGTTCAAGGCCTGGCGCCTGCTCAACCTGATCGGGTTCGTCGGCACGTTCGGTATCGGCTTCGCCTGGGGCTTGCGTTCCTACGCCCCGGAGCTGCTGTGGAGCACCGAGCCGTTCCTGATCCTGTTCTTCCTGATGTATCTGGCCATCGGCCTGCTGTTCGCCCGGCGCAAGTTGCTCGACATGCCCGATGCGCCAGCGGACGGCGATCGCGAGGCGCTGCTCCAGTGGTCGGCGCGCAAGGGCGACTACGTTGACGGCACGATGCTGTTCGGCCCGCCGATCGTTGGCTTCGGTCTGCAGTTTGCGCTGGTGCAGCACCTGGAGTTCGCCGCCGCGTTCAGCGCACTCGCACTGGGCGTGATCTACATGGGGCTGGCCCGGGTGATGATGGGCGGTCGCGCATTGCTGCTCGGTGAAACCTGTCTGGCGCTGGGGGTGATTTTCGCCAGTCTGGCGATCCCGCTGGGCCTCGATGCGCGCTGGACTTCGGCGGCGTGGGCAGTGGAGGGCGCTGGGATTTTCTGGCTCGGCCTGCGTCAGCAGCGGCCGTTCGCCCGGGCGTTTGCCCTGCTGCTGCAACTGGGTTCGGCGCTGGCGTTCCTCAGCCAGTTGCGGGTCGGCACAAGCAGCCTGCTCGACGGCGCAGCGCTGGGGGCGTTGATGCTCGGCATCGCGTTGCTGTTCAGTTTCTATCAGTTGCGCAAAGCCGCGCCGGAACAGGCTTCGCCGTGGGAGCGCCAGGGCCTGCCGGTGCTGGCGGCACTGGGCCTGACGTTCCTGTACTTGTTGGCCCCGCTGTTTTTCTTGGTTCAGGCGACCGCGATCAGTTGGGCCTTGGCCGGGCTGGTGACCTTGTTTATCGGCCTGCGCCTGCAATCGCGCACGTTCCTGTTCACCGCGTTCGCCGTGCAGTTGCTCGGCGGCGCGCTGTTCCTGTTGCGCCTGCAAGGCGCGGGCGAGGATTCGGCGGCCGTATTCAGTGCCGGTTGGAGCGGTTTGCTCAGCGCATCGCTGATCGGTCTGGCGTTGATCGCCGGCATGCTGCTGGCGGCGCGCGACGAGATGGTGCGCGGCGATGTGCGGCTGCTGCGCGGGTTGTCGGTGGTGTTGCTGGCGGGGTTGGTGCTGATCAATCTGGCGGTGCTGTTCGTGCTGCCGTGGCAAACCGCGAGTGCGGTCTGGGCGGCCAGTGGTCTGTTGATCATCTGGCTCAGCCTGTACCTCAAACAGCGCGTGAGTTTTGTCTTTGGGCTGTTGTTGCAGTTGATCGGCGGCGCGGCGTTTTTGCTCGCCGGCCCCGAGTTGCTCGGGCCGCTGTCCAGCGAAGGTCTGCGGCCGTTGGCCCATGGCGGCTTCTGGACGCCGCTGGTGCTGGGGTTGGCCGCGCTGGTCGGTGCCTGGCGCCTGCAATTGGGCAATCACGCCTCGGCCTTCGATGCGCTGAGTTTGCAACGCCTGTCCGAAGTGCTGCTGGTGTGGGGCGCCGGTTGGTGGGCGTTGGCGTGGGTCAGTGAGGTGCTGCGTTTTGCGCCGCTGAATTTGCAGGCGCCGCTGTTGCTGCTGGTTGCTGCGCTGAGCGTGGCGTTGTGGACGCTGTTGGCGCTGCGCCTGAAATGGCCGGCGTTGGGCCTGCTCTGCACCTTGCTGATTCCGGCGGCGGGGCTGGTGTTGCTGGCGGCGTGGCATGCGCGTTATCACCCAGCGGCGAATTTCGGTTGGCTGGCGTGGGTATTGGTGTTCGCCGTGCATTTTTTCAGCCTGCGGCGTCTGGCGCCGATGCTGCCGGCTCGGGCCTTGAGCACTGCGCATGTGCTGGGTTGCTGGCTGCTGATCGGCGTACTGGCGCTGGAGCTGCGCTACGGTCTGCTGCTGTTGTCCGAGCAATACAACGCCTGGCGCTGGCTGGGCTGGGCGATCCTGCCGAGCCTGTATCTGCTGTTGGCGGCGGCTCCGCGCAACTGGCCGTGGCCGGTGGCAGCGTTCCCTCGCGAATATCGTTTGTACGCTGCCGCGCCACTGGCAGTGCTGATGCTGGCGTGGTTCTGGCTGGCCAACGGTGTCAGCGACGGCAACGCCGAGCCGCTGCCGTATGTGCCGCTGATCAACCCGCTGGAACTGGGCCTGCTGTTCGCCCTGTTCGGGGTTTACGTGTGGTCGCGTCATGCGGTGACGCAGTTTGCCCTGCGCAAGGATTACGCCGAGTACGCCACGCAACTGGTCGCCGGGGTTTCGCTGTTCGCCTTCTGCACCGCGCTGGTGACCCGCGCCGCACACCATTGGGCGGGGATTCCGTTCGAGCTGGATCTGCTGCTCGAATCGATGCTGGTGCAGGCCGGGTTGTCCATCGTCTGGACCCTGATGGCGCTGGGTCTGATGATCGGCGGGCATCTGCGCCATCGTCGCGAAGTGTGGCTGATCGGCGCGGCGCTGATTGCGCTGGTGGTGGCCAAACTGATTTTTGTCGAATTGAGCAACCGTGGCGGCCTCGCCCGGATCGTCTCGTTTATCGGTGTCGGTGTGTTGCTGCTGGTGGTGGGCTACTTTGCACCGCTGCCACCGAAACGCGCCGAAGCCGAACCGGCGGCGGACAAACCCGTCCCGGACACCGAAGGAGTTTCATCTTGAGTCGCATGCTGAATCTGGGGTGGTTGGCGCTGGGTGTGGTGATGACTGCCGGCGCCCTGGAAAAACCGGCGGACTTCGCCACGCAGGTGCCTCTGGCGGTGAGTGGCAACGGTCCGTGGTATCGCCTCGACCTGCCGCTGAGCGCGCAATTGCAGGCACGCCAGACCGATCTCAGCGACCTGCGCATATTCAACGCCGCCGGTGAACCGCAAGCCTACGCCCTGGCCCGCGAATCGGCGCAGACCCGCGACGACGGGCAGTTGCATGAGGTGAAGTGGTTCCCGCTGTACAACGCCGCCGATGCCAGTGAGCGTGCGCCGAACGTGCGCGTGCAATCGACCACCACCGGCACATTGGTTGAAGTGCAGCCGTCGACTCAACTGGAGGCCGGCGAAGAAGTGCTGCGTGGCTGGCTGCTCGATGCCAGTGCGATCAAGGCGCCGCTGCAGCAGCTGATTCTCGACTGGACCAGCGAGCGTGACGGCTTCCAGCGCTTCAGCATTGAGGCCAGTGATGACTTGCAGCATTGGCAGGCGTGGGGTGAGGGGCAGGTGGCACGGCTGACCTTTTCCGACGAGCGCATCGAACAGCATGAGGTTGCGCTGCCGGGGCAATCGGCGCGCTATCTGCGCCTGCTGTGGGAGGCGCCGACGTCGGCACCTATCCTGACTTCGGCACAATTGAAAAGCAGCGATCCACGCAACGTGCCGCTGCCGTTGGTCTGGTCGCAAGCGCTGGCGGGCAGCAGCACCCAGTCTGGCGAGTACACCTGGGAGTTGCCGATGGGGCTGAATGTCGAGCGGGTGCAGGTCGAGCTGAAGCAACCGAACAGTCTGGCTCCGGTCACGCTTGCGGGCCGGCGCGAAAGCAGCCTGCCGTGGCAGACGTTGAGCAACGGTTTGCTTTATCGCCTGACCCAGAACGGTCAGGACGTGGTGCAGAACGAATTGCAGTTGTACGGGCAGACTGTGCAGCAATTGAAACTGAGCGTGGACGAGCGCGGCGGTGGTCTGGGCGAGCAGGCACCGAGCCTGAAATACGCGGTGCGGGCGACGCAGGTGATTTTCCTTGCGCGTGGTGAAGGGCCTTACAGTCTGGCGCTGGGCAATCCGACGGTGAAAACCGCGAACCTGCCGCTGAGCACGCTGATTCCGGATTTCAAAGCGGAAAAACTCGCGACGCTGGGCAAGGCAACGGTGCAGGGCGAAGTGGTCACCACGCAGGTGGCGAGCAGTGAGGCGGCGGCGGTGGCCGAGACCAACTGGAAGAAGATCGGCCTGTGGGCGGTGTTGCTGGTGAGCGTGGTGTTCCTTGGGGCGATGGCGGCGAGTCTGTTGCGCAAGCCACCGACCAATTCCTGAGCATGGCTGGCGCTGCGCGCCATTCGCGAGCAGGCTCGCTCCCACATTGATCGCGTCCAGCAGGGCTACTCGGTCAACTGTGGGAGCGGGCTTGCTCGCGAAGGCGGCCGATCGGCCAACAAGAATTTCAGATCGGTCGCGGATCCGCATGCACCACCCGTCCCGTTTCGAACTACGCTGAATGCGGTGCCTGAACTCTCTCGACCCGTTCACGTCTGATGGAAGCAATTGCGCCCCAATGCACGTTACCGGGCGTCATCGCTCGCTACGTTTTCAGACTCCCTGTAAACTGCGCGGGTTTTTAGCCCCCCATTCCACCGGAGCCGTCCATGTCCCGCGTTACCCTGAGTCGCTATTTGATTGAGCAGACCCGCAGCAATAACACTCCTGCCGATCTGCGCTTCCTGATCGAAGTGGTGGCGCGTGCTTGCAAAGAGATCAGCCACGCCGTGTCCAAAGGCGCCCTGGGTGGTGTTCTGGGCAGCATGGGCACTGAAAACGTCCAAGGCGAAGTGCAGAAGAAACTCGACGTGCTGTCGAACGAAATCCTGCTCGAAGCCAACGAATGGGGCGGTCACCTGGCCGGCATGGCGTCCGAAGAAATGGACAATGCCTACCAGATCCCGGGCAAATACCCGAAAGGCGCCTACCTGCTGGTATTCGACCCACTGGACGGCTCGTCGAACATCGACATCAACGCCCCGGTCGGCACCATCTTCTCGGTACTGCGTTGCCCGAACGAATACCTGAGCCAGAACGAAGCGCTGAACGAAAAAGCCTTCCTGCAGCCAGGCACCCAGCAGGTTGCTGCCGGTTACGCGATCTACGGCCCGCAGACCATGCTGGTACTGACCCTGGGCGACGGCGTCAAAGGCTTCACCCTGGACCGCGAAATGGGCAGCTTCGTGCTGACCCACGAAGACATCACCATTCCTGAAACCACCCAGGAATTCGCGATCAACATGTCCAACCAGCGCCACTGGGAAGCCCCGGTACAACGCTACGTCAGCGAACTGCTGGCCGGCGAAGAAGGCCCGCTGAAGAAGAACTACAACATGCGCTGGGTCGCCGCGATGGTGGCCGATGTGCACCGCATCCTGACCCGTGGCGGTCTGTTCATGTACCCACGCGACAGCCGTGAGCCATCCAAGCCCGGCAAACTGCGTCTGATGTACGAAGCCAACCCGATGTCGTTTCTGGTGGAACAGGCCGGCGGCGCGTCCACCGACGGCCATCAGCGCATCCTCGACATCCAGCCGGAAGGTCTGCACCAGCGCGTAGCGGTGTTCCTCGGCTCGAAAGAAGAAGTCGCCCGCGCCACGGCTTACCACAAGGAATAAGCCATGAGCGCGCCCTGGCAGCCGTTGCTCGATTGGTGGTTCGGACACGCCGAATCACCGGACGAGATTGCGGCTGACAAGGGCAAGTTGTGGTTCGGCAAGAAAGACAGCCAAGACCTCGAAGCGCGTGAGCGTTTCGGGGTCTTTGTCGATCAGGCCCTCGCTGGCGAATTGACCGAGTGGACGCAACGTCCCGAAGGTTGGCTGGCGCTGGTGCTGCTGCTTGATCAACTGCCGCGCATGATCTTTCGCGACACGCCCAAAGCATTCTCGGGTGATCTGCGTGCGCAGCAACTTGTCGCCCAAGGCATTGCGGCGGACTTCGACCGGCAACTGAAGCCGATCCAGCGGGTATTCATTTATCTGGTGTTCGAACACTGCGAAAACCTCGCGGTGCAGAACGAAGCCGTTTCGCGCTTTATCGCTCTGCTGGCCGAACAGCCGGAAGCCGAGCGGGCGGTGTTTGCCGACCATCTGGATTATGCCGAGCGGCATCGGAAAGTGATTGCGCGGTTTGGAAGGTTTCCGCATCGCAATGCGGTGTTGGGGCGGGAGTCTACGGCTGAGGAGTTGGCGTTTCTCAGTCAGCCTGGGTCACGGTTCTGAATTGTTGAGTTCAAGGATTGCCGTTCAACAGCCTCTTCATCAAAAGTGAAGGCAGGCTTTTTCTTGAGTCGACAATGATATGAACGAAGACGGTTTTTTCTCTGACTTCATAAATGACTCGGTTCATCCCGGAAATGATTTGTCGGTATTGACCAAGGTTGAGCTTCTCGATTTCCTCGGGGATTGAACCGGAATAAGGAAGGTCTGCGAGACCAAGAATGGCGGTCTTGAGATCAGCGTAGGTACTCTGCCACGTCTGACTCGAGAACTGTTTGATAAGGTAGGTCCGGAGTTCTTTGAGATCTGTCTGTGCGGACTGAAGAATAACGACCTTTAAACTCATTGATGGTCGGCCTTGTCCAAGTCCGCGAAAACATCCTCAGCGTCTCGATACTTGCCTTCCTCAATCTCCCGATTGCCCATTGCCAATAGCTTCAGCAAAGCCATTGTGTCTTCCTGCTCCTCAAAGCTTTTCACGTCCATAACTACAAGCTTGGCTTCACCATTTTGGGTGATGACCAATGGCTCACGGCTTTCAGTGATCGACTTGACGATCTCCGCTGTATGACTTTTGAGGTAGCTGATCGGTTTGATTTGCGATGAAAGCTTCATGGTTGAGTCTCGCCAAATTGAACAGGACTGAGTTTAGTCTTAATTCAGTCCTGCGTCATTGCGAGCTGACCAGCGTATTTCAACTCAAAATTCAATCGTCGCTAACGCCGTCATCGCCAGCAGGCTGCCTCCCAAAGGGGATCTGTGTCGTTCACAAAAACCTGTGGGAGCGGGCTTGCTCGCGAAGACGCCAGTGGCCGCGCCTTAGATCCTGAAGCTGCCTACCAGCTGCTTCAAGCGCGCTGCCTGTTGCTCCAGATCCGAGCACGCACGCAAGGTTGCCTGCAGGTTCTCCACACCTTCCTGGTTCAGCGTGTTGATCTCGTTGATGTCGACGTTGATCGACTCGACCACCGCGGTCTGCTCTTCGGTCGCGGTAGCCACCGACTGGTTCATCCCGTCGATCTCGCCGATGCGTTGGGTCACGCTGCCCAGACGTTCGCCGGCCTGGTTGGCGATGCCGACGCTGCTTTCGCTCTCGCGCTGGCTCTCGGTCATGATGCTGACTGCCTGGCGTGCGCCGACCTGCAGTTCTTCGATCATCTTCTGCACTTGCTGCGCCGAATCCTGGGTACGGTGTGCGAGGTTGCGTACTTCGTCAGCAACTACGGCGAAACCTCGGCCAGCCTCACCGGCGCGGGCCGCCTCGATCGCGGCGTTGAGCGCCAGCAGGTTGGTCTGTTGCGAGATGCTGGTGATCACTTCCAGAATCTGCCCGATGTTCACCGTGTTGCTGTTGAGGGTTTCGATGTTGCCGCAGGAGTCGCTGATTTTTGCCGACAGCTGCTGCATGGCCTGAATGGTTTTATCCACAACCTGCTGGCCGTCGACCGCCAGGCTGCGCGCGTCGCTCGAATGCTGCGAGGCGAGGGCGGCGTTCTGGGCGATTTCCTGAGCGGCGGCGCCGAGCTGGTTGATCGCCGCGGCCACGCTGTTGGTGCGGCTGGCCTGCTGGTCGGAGTTGTACATCGACGAGTTCGACGCAGCGACCACGCGCAGGGCGACTTCGTTGACTTGGCCGGTGGCCGAGGACACTTCGCGGATCGAGGTGTGAATACGCTCGACGAAGCGGTTGAACGACAGGCCCAGCGCGCCGAACTCGTCATGGCCGTGGATCACCAAACGTTTGGTCAGGTCGCCTTCACCTTCGGCGATGTCGTGCATGGCGCGACCCATGGTCAGCAGCGGCTGCATCAGCACGCGAATCAGCATGCCGAGCAGGGCGATGATGATCACCACCGCGATCACCATGGCGATCAGCGCCGAGGTGCGGAATTCGCTGAGCATCGAGAACGCGGTGTCTTTGTCCAGCACCAGCGCCACGTACCAGTCAGCCGATGGCACGCCGTTGACGCGGGTGAACGAGATCAGTTGGGTCTTGCCGTCGAATTCGACTTCTTTCAGGCCCGGACTGACTTTCGGTGCGCCGTTTGGATAAGCCTCGGCGAGGGTTTTCAGGACCAGTTTGCTGTCCGGGTGAATCAGGATCTTGCCATCGGCGCTGACGATGAACGCATGGCCGTGGCCACCAAAGTTGAGCGAGTTGATGATCGCGCTGACGCTGGTCAGGTCGATATCCGCGCCGGCCACGCCGATCATCTGGCCCTGACGCTGCACCGGGGTGGCGACGGTGATCACCAGTTTGCCCGACGAAGCGGCGATGTAGGGTTCGGTGACGATGGTCTGCTGCGCGCTGTTGGCCGCCTTGTACCAGCCACGGGCGCGCGGGTCGTAGTCCGGCGCGCGGTTGCCGGCGGGCACCGAGAACATTACGCCGTCAGCGCCGCCGAAGTAGCTGAGCTGGAAATTGCCGGTGTAGGCGGGCAGGTCGATGATGCGCTTGAGGCTGGCCGGGGCGCTGCCGTCGGCGGCGACCTGCTGCGACAGCGATTGCAGCAACTGGATACGGCTTTCCAGCCAGGTCTGGATGTTGCTGGTGGTCAGGCTGCCCAGTTCCTGCATCGAGGCTTCGGTGCTGCTGCTCAGGGCTTCGCGTTGTCGATAGTCGTTGAACAAAATGAAACAGGCGAATGCAACGGCCACCACAAGGGCGGCAGCCAACAAGATCTTGTGGCTGAATTTCATGTTTCTGGTCATCGAATGAACTACCGCGAAGGGGCTGGTCGAGAAAGGGCGGCAATTTGCCACACTCGGGGGCTTTGCGCTGCTCTTATTTCGGCCTCGGTGCGCCAAAGATTAGGGCGCTTTTGTGAAAAGCGACGAAATGCTCAGAAGCCCTGCAAAGTGTCTGATTTATCGGCAAAAGCCAGACGAGCGGAGCAATAAATAGCCATTTCTGAAGGGAACCAGATGAGGGTTTTCTCTTCTAAGCTTCTGGTTGGCCCCATGCCATCCCCCTTCCGCTCCAGGAGTTACTTCATGTCGCTGCGATCTATCGCCCTTCTGACCTTTTGCGTGCTGCTCGCCGCATGCAGCAAGGTCAATCAGGAAAACTACTCGAAACTGTCGGCCGGCATGGCCAAGGCCGAAGTCGAGACGTTGCTCGGCAAACCTACCGACTGCTCGGGCGCGCTCGGCATGTCCAGTTGCACCTGGGGCGACAAGAACAGCTTTATCAGCGTGCAGTACGCCGGTGACAAAGTGCTGATGTTTTCCGGCCAAGGCCTGAAGTAAACCGGGGCTGTGCGCCCACGGGAGAAAAACAATGAAGCGGTTATTGCTTGTCCTTTTTGCCGGCCTGGTACTGGCCGGCTGCGCCACGCACGGTGAAGATCCGCTGGCGCCCAAGACGGCCCACGAGGTCAACCTCAAGCGTTACCAGGGTACCTGGTACGAACTGGCGCGGATGCCGATGTACTTTCAGCGCAACTGTGCGCAATCCGAGGCCCATTACACGCTCGAGACCAACGGCAACGTCGATGTGCTCAACCGTTGCCTGACGGCCGACTGGCAGTGGGAAGAGGTCAAGGGCACGGCTTATCCACAGGTGCCGGGCAAGACCGACAAGTTGTGGGTCGAGTTCGATACCTGGTTCTCGCGGCTGATTCCGGGTGTGGCGAAGGGGCAATACTGGGTGCTGTACGTCAGCGATGACTACAAGACCGCCATCGTTGGCGATCCGAGTCGCAAGTACATGTGGCTGCTGTCGCGCACGCCAACCGTCAACGCTGAAGTGCGTGAAGAGTTGCTGAGCAAGGCGCGGCAGCAGGGTTACGACACCACGCGCCTGATTTGGCGGGCGTCGGATCGGCAGATGGCCAAGACCTCGAATTAAGCATCACCGAAGATCAAATGTGGGAGCGGGCTTGCTCGCGAAGAGGGCGTGTCAGTCGATTGAAATGTTGACTGATACACCGCTTTCGCGAGCAGGCTCGCTCCCACATTTTTGTTTTGTGTCAGCCCAAAAGTTCACGCAGAACCTGGGTGAAGGCTCTAGCACTTTCCTCTTCGCCGGCATGCCGTCCGTCACGCACCACCCATTGGCCGTTGACCAGCACGTCGCGCACCTGCCGATCGCCACCGGCAAACAACCAGCGATTCAAGATCCCGTCACCACTGGCCGTGGCCAGATACGGGTCATTGCCGTCGAGCACGATCCAGTCCGCACGCTTGCCGACTTCCAGCGCACCGATCGGCTGTCCCAAAGCCTGGGCGCCGCCATCCAGTGCCGCGTCATATAGCGTGCGCCCGACCATCGGCTGATCCGCGCCATACAAACGGTTACGCCGCTGGTCGCGCAGCCGCTGGCCGTATTCCAGCCAGCGCAACTCTTCGACCACGCTGAGCGACACATGGCTATCGGAACCGATGCCCATGCGGCCGCCCTGAGCGAGGAAATCCACCGCCGGGAAAACCCCGTCGCCGAGGTTGGCTTCGGTGGTCAGGCACAGGCCGGCGATGGCGCGACTCTTGGCCATCAGCGTGACTTCTTCCGGGTTGGCGTGAGTCGCGTGGACCAGACACCAGCGCTGATCGACTTCAGTGTTTTCGTACAGCCACTGCAATGGACGGCGGCCGCTCCAGCTCAGGCAGTCATCGACTTCCTTTTGCTGTTCGGCGATGTGGATATGTACCGGACATTGCTTGTCGCTGGCGGCCAATACTTCGCTGATCTGCTGCGGGGTGACCGCGCGCAACGAGTGAAAGCACAGACCCAACGATTGGGCTTTTTGCTGCGCCAGCAGGGGTTGCAGGCGTGCTTGCAGCTTCAGATAGTTTTCGCTGCTGTTGATGAAGCGGCGCTGGCCATCGTTCGGCGTCTGACCGCCGAAACCCGAGTGGCTATAGAGCACCGGCAGCAGGGTCAGGCCGATGCCGCTGTCGCTTGCGGCCTGACTGATGCGCAGCGCCAGCTCGGCCGGATCGGCATATGGCTGACCGTTGTTGTCGTGGTGCACGTAGTGGAATTCGGCGACCGAGGTGTAACCGGCCTTGAGCATTTCGATGTACAGCTGACGGGCGATGACGCCGAGTTGCTCCGGGCTGATTTTTCCGACCAGCCGATACATCAGGTCACGCCAGGTCCAGAAACTGTCGTTCGGATTACCGGCCACCTCGGCCAGCCCGGCCATCGCGCGCTGGAAGGCGTGGGAGTGCAGATTGGGCATCCCCGGCAGCAGCGGACCGCTCAGCCGCTCGGCGCCGTCTGCGGTGGAATCGGCCAGGATTCGGGTCAGCAGGCCATCGGCGCTGACCTCAAGACGTACATTGTTGGCCCATCCGTTAGGCAGCAGCGCGCGTTCGGCAAAGAAGGCGGACATGGTTCAGCACCCCATCGTGTGTTATTTGTATATACATATACAGACGTTTGCCTGCCCGGTAAACTCCGGCAAGCTAGCAACTTTCAGCCAATAAACAGGGATCAACCGTGCCGACTCCGCCTCCAGTCTCTCCGTTGGCCGCGAACCTGGGCGACAGTCCGGCGCCCTTGTACGCCCGCGTCAAACAGATGATCACCCAGCAGATCGACAGCGGTAACTGGCCACCGCACTACCGCGTGCCATCGGAAAGCGAACTGGTCAGCCAGCTCGGTTTCAGCCGCATGACCATCAACCGCGCCCTGCGCGAGATGACCGCCGACGGTCTGCTGGTGCGCATGCAAGGTGTCGGTACGTTTGTCGCCGAACCGAAGAGCCAGTCCGCGCTGTTCGAAGTGCACAACATCGCCGACGAAATCGCCTCCCGTGGCCATCGCCACACCTGCCAGGTGATCACCCTCGAAGAAGAGGCCGCCGGTTCCGAGCGCGCGCTGGCGCTGGACATGCGCGAAGGGCAGAAGGTCTTCCACTCGCTGATCGTGCATTACGAAAACGATATTCCGGTGCAGATCGAAGACCGTTTCGTCAACGCGCTGGTCGCCCCGGACTACCTCAAGCAGGACTTCACCCTGCAGACCCCTTACGCCTATCTCAATCAGGTCGCGCCGTTGACCGAAGGCGAGCACGTGGTTGAAGCGATTCTCGCCGAGCCGTCCGAGTGCAAGTTGCTGCAGATCGAAAAAGGCGAGCCGTGCCTGCTGATCCGTCGCCGCACCTGGTCAGGGCGGCAGCCGGTGACTGCGGCGCGCCTGATTCACCCAGGTTCCCGTCATCGTCTGGAAGGACGCTTTCATAAATGAGTGCACTGAAAGTTTTACGCGCCGAGGGTTACCCGCGCATGCCGTGGAAAAACGGCGGCGGCAGCACCGAAGAAATCACCCGTGACGCGGGCGCAGGCCTGGAGGGGTTCGGCTGGCGCCTATCGATCGCCGACATCGCCGAGTCCGGGGGGTTCTCCACCTTCAGCGGTTACCAGCGGGTGATCACCGTGTTGCAGGGCGATGGCATGACCCTGTGTGTCGACGGTGATGACACGCGCCCACTGTTACCGCTGGACCCGTTTGCGTTCAGCGGCGAAAGCCAGGTCTCCTGCACCTTGCTCGGCGGCGCGATCCGCGACTTCAACCTGATCTACGCGCCACAGCGTTACAGCGCGCGCTTGCAGTGGCTGGACGGCGAGCAGCGGTTCTTCAGCTCGGCGGGGACGGTGGTGGTTTTCAGTGTCAGTGAGTTGCTTGAGGCGAAAGTCGGTGACAGCGTCGCGCAACTGGGCCGACATGATTGTGTGCAACTGGACGGTAACAGCGGTCTGGTTGAAGTGGCCGTCAATGCTCCGTGCTGCGTGATCGAGCTGACAGCGCGCTGATCTAAATCTGGTAACACATCCTGTGGTGAGGGGATTTATCCCCGATGGGGCGCGGAGCGGCCCCGCTTTTGATTAAAAAGCAGGGGCCTGCTGCGCAGTCCATCGGGGATAAATCCCCTCACCACAATTGCATTTCAATTCCTGTTTCCCCCAGCGCACCAACTTGTTACCGAACGCCCCAGCGTGGCGCAAAACCACGGGTTCGTAACGATCCGCCGCCACCTCATTTCCTCCCAGCAAAAAATTTCATCCACGCCACAACCCTTGTGTCAGGCGCTCTCCAGCGCTGTCCGCAATTTTTCCTGAACTGCCCGCCGGCAAGTTGGCCGCTTGATTGCATATGCTTGTATGTACAAGTAAAGACGTATGCGTATAAGTCCGCAGCGTCCACTGATTCGCTTGTCGCGCATTGAGGCGCACAGGCTGCTTGCCCACTGCCAGGGTTGGTTTGAATTGATCGCTGAGGAGTCTTTTTCGTGACTGACAATAAGCCTACAACTGCCGTTTATACAAAGAGACGTGACGTCGAAATCCGTGCATCGCGCGGCAACAAGCTGACCGCCAAGAGCTGGCTGACCGAAGCGCCGCTGCGCATGCTGATGAACAACCTCGATCCGGAAGTGGCCGAGAACCCGAAAGAGCTGGTGGTCTACGGTGGCATCGGTCGCGCGGCGCGTAACTGGGAGTGCTACGACAAGATCGTCGAGAGCCTGACCAATCTGAACGACGACGAGACCCTGCTGGTGCAATCCGGCAAGCCGGTCGGCGTGTTCAAGACTCACAGCAACGCCCCGCGCGTACTGATCGCCAACTCCAACCTGGTGCCGCACTGGGCGAGCTGGGAACACTTCAACGAACTCGACGCCAAAGGCCTGGCCATGTACGGCCAGATGACCGCCGGCAGCTGGATCTACATCGGCAGCCAGGGCATCGTTCAGGGCACCTACGAAACCTTCGTCGAAGCCGGTCGCCAGCACTACAACGACAACCTCAAGGGCAAGTGGGTGCTGACCGCCGGTCTCGGCGGCATGGGCGGTGCCCAGCCACTGGCCGCCACCCTGGCCGGTGCCTGCTCGCTGAACATCGAATGCCAGCAGGTGAGCATCGATTTCCGCCTGAAAAGCCGCTACGTCGATGAGCAGGCCAAAGACCTCGATGACGCCCTGGCGCGCATCGCCAAATACACCGCCGAAGGCAAAGCGATTTCCATCGCCCTGCTGGGCAACGCGGCAGAAATCCTGCCGGAACTGGTCAAGCGCGGCGTGCGCCCGGACATGGTCACCGACCAGACCAGCGCCCACGACCCACTGAACGGCTACCTGCCGGCGGGCTGGACCTGGGAAGAGTACCGCGCTCGTGCCAAGACCGAGCCCGCGGCCGTGATCAAAGCCGCCAAGCAATCGATGGCGGTCCACGTCAAAGCCATGCTGGACTTCCAGAAGCAAGGTATTCCGACCTTCGACTACGGCAACAACATCCGTCAGATGGCGCAGGAAGAAGGCGTGGAAAACGCGTTCGACTTCCCGGGCTTCGTCCCGGCCTACATCCGTCCGCTGTTCTGCCGTGGCATCGGCCCGTTCCGTTGGGCGGCGCTGTCGGGTGATCCGCAGGACATCTTCAAGACCGACGCCAAAGTCAAAGAGCTGATCCCGGACGACGCCCACCTGCACAACTGGCTGGACATGGCCCGCGAGCGCATCAGCTTCCAGGGTCTGCCGGCACGTATCTGCTGGGTCGGTCTGGGCCTGCGCGCCAAGCTCGGTCTGGCGTTCAACGAAATGGTGCGCAGCGGCGAGCTGTCGGCGCCGATCGTCATCGGTCGCGACCACCTCGACTCCGGCTCGGTAGCCAGCCCGAACCGTGAAACCGAATCGATGCAGGACGGTTCCGACGCGGTCTCCGACTGGCCGCTGCTTAACGCTCTGCTCAACACCGCGAGCGGCGCGACTTGGGTTTCCCTGCACCACGGTGGCGGTGTCGGCATGGGCTTCTCCCAGCACTCGGGCATGGTAATCGTCTGCGACGGTACCGACGAAGCGGCCGAGCGCATTGCCCGCGTCCTGCACAACGACCCGGCCACCGGTGTCATGCGTCACGCCGATGCCGGTTACCAGATCGCTATCGACTGCGCCAAGGAGCAGGGGCTGAACCTGCCGATGATTACCGGCGGCAAGTAACACGCTTTGGCTTTATGTGGGAGCGAGCTTGCTCGCGAAAGCAATCTGTCAGCCAGCACAGATGTTGAATGTGCTGGCCAATTCGCGAGCAAGCTCGCTCCCACAGAAAAGCAGCCCTACCGAAGCTCAGTGAACAATTAAAACAATCCACAGAGGTTGAATCATGGCTGTAACCCCTGATCGTGCAAGCAACAAACCGTTGATCGAAAGGCGTTCGATCGACTACATCCCGGAAGCGGAAAGACACGGTCGTCTGTTTAGCCAGTTCACCCTGTGGATGGGTGCGAATCTGCAAATCACTGCGATTGTCACCGGGGCTCTGGCCGTGGTGCTGGGCGGTGATGTGTTCTGGTCGTTGATCGGTCTGTTGCTCGGGCAACTGCTGGGCGGTGGCGTGATGGCGCTGCATGCGGCGCAAGGGCCGAAGCTGGGCCTGCCGCAGATGATTTCCAGCCGCGTGCAATTTGGCGTGTACGGTGCAGCGATCCCGATCGTGCTGGTGTGCCTGATGTACCTGGGTTTCACCGCCACCGGTACGGTGCTTTCCGGTCAGGCGCTGGGCCAGTTGTTTGGCGTCAGCGACACCGTCGGCATCCTGCTGTTCGCCAGTGTCATCGTGCTGGTCACGGTGCTTGGCTATCGGGTGATCCACTGGATCGGTCGGGTCGCCAGTGTGATTGGCGTGATTGCCTTTGTGTATCTGTTCAGCCGTCTGCTGAGCCAGGTGGACGTTGGCGCACTCCTGCAAATTCGCCACTTCAGTTGGAGCAGCTTCCTGCTGGCGGTGTCGCTCGCGGCGTCCTGGCAGATCGCTTTCGGCCCTTATGTGGCGGACTACTCGCGTTACCTGCCGAGCAAGATTTCCTCGGTGAAAACCTTCTTTGCCGCTGGCGCAGGTTCGGTCATCGGCGCGCAGGTGGCGATGGTCCTCGGCGTGTTCGCGGCAGCTTCGGCCAACGGCCAGTTCGCCGGTCACGAAGTGGCCTACATCGTCGGGCTGGGCGGCACCGGGGCCACCGCCGCGCTGCTGTACTTCAGCATCGCGTTCGGCAAGGTGACCATCTCGACGCTGAACTCCTATGGCAGCTTCATGTGCATCGCGACCATCATCAGCGGCTTCCGTGGCCACCTGACGGTCTCGCGCCTGCAGCGTCTGGTGTTCGTGCTGGTGATCGTCAGTGCGGCCACCCTGATCGCCTTGCTCGGTCAGCACTCGTTCCTCGGTGCGTTCAAGTCTTTCATTCTGTTCCTGCTGGCGTTTTTCACGCCGTGGAGCGCGATCAACCTCGTCGACTACTACTGCATCACCCGCGAGCGCTACGACGTGCCGGCGCTGGCCGATCCGAACGGTCGTTACGGGCGCTGGAACCTGCTCGGGATCAGCATCTATGTGTTCGGTGTGCTGGTGCAGTTGCCGTTCATCTCCACCAAGTTCTACACCGGCCCGCTGGTGGCGGCCCTCGGTGATGTGGATATCTCCTGGATCATCGGCCTGGTGCTGCCTGCCGCGCTGTATTACCTGTGCGCGAAAAAATGGCACGGCTCGGTGCCCGATCACCTGATTCTGCCGGTCGAGCAGAACAGCGATGTACAACCTGAAAAAAGTGGGGCCAGTCGCGCTGCGGCGCAGGCCTGACTGGACGTGGACAGGGCTGGATGCCTCTTGAACTGCCGTAAGCCAATTCATGATTAGGAGCGTCGCGACAATGAAATCGAACAAGACCCTGCTGACCACATTGCTGTCCATGGGCCTGTTGGCCAGTGCCGGTGCGACTCAGGCAGCTGGCTGGTGCGAATCGGGCAAACCGGTGAAGTTTGCCGGCCTGAACTGGGAAAGCGGCATGCTGCTGACCGACGTCCTGCAAGTGGTGCTGGAGAAAGGCTACGACTGCAAGACCGACAGCCTGCCGGGCAACTCCATCACCATGGAGAACGCCCTGAGCAGCAACGACATTCAAGTGTTCGCCGAAGAGTGGGTCGGCCGCAGCGAGGTCTGGAACAAGGCCGAGAAGGCCGGCAAGGTCGTCGGTGTCGGCGCGCCGATCGTTGGTGCGGTCGAAGGTTGGTACGTGCCGCGTTACGTGATCGAAGGCGACGCCAAGCGCAAGCTTGAGCCGAAAGCCCCGGACCTGAAAAACATCGCCGATCTGGGCAAGTACGCGGCCATTTTCAAAGACGCCGAAGAGCCGTCCAAGGGCCGTTTCTACAACTGCCCGGCCGGCTGGACCTGCGAGCTGGACAACAGCGAAATGCTCAAGAGCTACGGCCTGGAAAACAGCTACACCAACTTCCGTCCGGGCACCGGCCCGGCGCTGGATGCGGCGGTGCTGTCGAGCTACAAGCGTGGCGAGCCGATCCTGTTCTACTACTGGTCGCCAACCCCGCTGATGGGCCAGATCGACGCGGTCAAACTCGAAGAAAAACCGGGCGTCGACAAGAGCGTGAGCATCAAGGTCGGCCTGTCGAAAACCTTCCACGAGCAAGCCCCGGAACTGGTGGCCGTGCTGGAAAAGGTCAACCTGCCGATCGACCTGCTGAACCAGAACCTGGGACGCATGGCGAAGGAACGTATCGAGTCGCCGAAGCTGGCGAAAATCTTCCTCAAGGAACATCCTGAAGTCTGGCATGCGTGGGTCAGTGACGACGCAGCCAAAAAAATCGACGCGGCGCTGTAGGTCGATACCTCCCGGTCAACCGTGAGGCTGGCCGGGAGATATGCCGTAAATCGCTTGATTGAGATTTCTGATTGAGAGCCGCTTATGTTTCCCGAAAGATTTACCTTTTCCATCGCTGACTGGGTCAACGGTTGGGTCGATGCGCTGGTCACCAACTACGGTGATGTGTTTCGCCACATCTCGGACACGCTGCTGTGGGCCATCGTCAACCTCGAAGGCCTGCTGCGTGCGGCGCCGTGGTGGTTGATGCTGGCGATCGTCGGCGTCGTCGCCTGGCACGCCACGCGTAAAGTCGTCACGACTGCGGTCATCGTCGGTCTGTTGTTCCTGGTGGGCGCTGTCGGCCTGTGGGACAAACTCATGCAGACCCTGGCGCTGATGATGGTCGCGACGATCATATCGGTGCTGATCGGCATTCCGCTGGGGATTCTCTCGGCGCGCAGCAATCGCCTGCGTTCGGTGCTGATGCCGCTGCTCGACATCATGCAAACCATGCCCAGCTTCGTGTACCTGATTCCGGTGCTGATGCTGTTCGGTCTGGGTAAAGTTCCGGCGATTTTCGCCACGGTGATCTACGCCGCGCCGCCGCTGATCCGTCTGACCGATCTGGGCATCCGCCAGGTCGACGGCGAAGTGATGGAAGCGATCAACGCTTTCGGTGCCAACCGCTGGCAGCAACTGTTCGGCGTGCAACTGCCGCTGGCCCTGCCGAGCATCATGGCCGGGATCAACCAGACCACCATGATGGCCCTGTCGATGGTGGTGATCGCCTCGATGATCGGCGCCCGTGGTCTGGGTGAAGACGTGCTGGTGGGGATTCAGACCCTCAACGTCGGACGCGGCCTCGAAGCCGGTCTGGCGATCGTGATTCTCGCGGTGGTCATCGACCGCATTACTCAGGCGTACGGTCGGCCACGGCATGAGGTGAGCAAATGAGCAACGCAACCGTGAGCAAGATCGAAGTCAAAAACGTCTTCAAGATTTTCGGCAACCGCGCCAAGGATGCACTGGCGATGGTCGGCCAGGGCAAGACCAAGGATCAGGTGCTCAACGAGACCGGATGCGTGGTCGGGGTCAACGACCTGTCGCTGAGCATCGGCACTGGCGAGATCTTCGTGATCATGGGCCTGTCTGGCTCGGGTAAATCCACTCTGGTGCGCCATTTCAATCGCCTGATCGACCCCACCAGCGGCGCGATCCTGGTCGATGGCGTGGACATCCTGCAATACGACATGGAAGCGCTGCGCGAATTTCGCCGGCACAAGATCAGCATGGTGTTCCAGAGCTTCGGCCTGCTGCCGCACAAGACCGTGATCGAAAACGTCGCCTACGGTCTGAAAGTGCGCGGCGAGAGCAAGCAACTGTGCAACGAGCGCGCCTTGCACTGGATCAACACCGTCGGCCTCAAGGGCTACGAAAACAAATACCCGCACCAGCTCTCCGGCGGCATGCGTCAGCGCGTGGGCCTGGCCCGTGCATTGGCGGCGGACACCGACATTATTCTGATGGACGAAGCGTTCAGTGCGCTGGATCCGTTGATCCGCGCCGAGATGCAGGACCAGTTGCTGGAGCTGCAAAAGACCCTGCACAAGACCATCGTCTTCATCACCCACGACCTCGACGAGGCCGTGCGCATCGGCAACCGCATCGCGATCCTCAAGGACGGCCGCCTGATTCAGGTCGGCACCCCGAGAGAGATCCTGCATTCGCCGGCGGATGAGTATGTCGACCGGTTCGTGCAGCGGCGGGCGGCGGTGGTTTGACAGATTTTTTGGTGAGACAGCTTGTGGTGAGGGGATTTATCCCCGATGGGTGGCGAAGCCGCCCCAAAAATCTGCAGCCTGGCTGCTTCAGGTACACCGCATGCAATCCTGAGGGCTGCTGCGCAGCCCATCGGGGATAAATCCCCTCACCACAGGTTTTTGTATCAACAGAATAGGCATGAGGTTTTAGATGTCCCAGGCTGAAAAAATCATCATCACCGGTAACCCCTTGCGTTGGCAGGACGTGGTCGCCGTCGCCCGTCACGGCGCGCAACTGGAGCTGTCGGGCGAAACCTGGGCGCGCATCGAAAACGCTCAGGGCATCGTCCAGCGCATTGTCGAAAGCGGCGAACGCGCTTACGGCGTCAACACCGGTCTGGGTGGTCTGTCCAACGTCTCGCTGAAGGACGAACAGCTCAGCCAGCTCTCGCGCAATACCTTGCTCAGCCACGCCTGCGGTGTCGGCCCGGTGCTGCCTGATGAGCAGACCCGCGCGATCCTCTGCGCGGCGATCCACAACTACAGCCACGGCAAATCCGGCCTGCATCGGCGGGTAGTCGAAGCGCTGCTGGCACTGCTCAATCGCGGCATCACCCCGCAAGTGCCATCGCAAGGCTCGGTGGGTTACCTGACGCACATGGCGCACATCGGCATCGCCCTGCTGGGCGTCGGTAATGTCAGCTATCGCGGACAGATCACCTCGGCGCAACAGGCGCTGGCCGAAGAAGGCCTGCAACCGGTACAGCTCGGTGCGAAAGACGGTTTGTGCCTGGTCAACGGCACCCCGTGCATGACCGGCCTCAGCTGCCTGGCGATTGCCGACGCGATGCGGCTGGCGCAGTGGGCCGACGTGATCGGCGCCATGAGTTTCGAAGCGCAGCGCGGGCAGATTGCCGCGTTCGATGCGGAGATCATCGCGCTCAAGCCACACCCGGGCATGCAGCAGGTCGGGATCAATCTGCGCGCCTTGCTCGACGGCAGTGAGGTGATCGCGGCGAGCCAAGGCATTCGTACTCAGGATGCGCTGAGCATTCGTTCGATCCCGCAGGTGCACGGCGCGGCGCGCGATCAACTGGCGCACGCGATCAAACAGGTCGAAGCCGAGCTCAACGGCTGCACCGACAACCCGTTGCTGCTGGGCACGCCGGACAACTTCCGGGTGATGTCGCAGGCCAACCCGCACGGTCAGTCGGTAGCGATGGCGGCGGATCTGCTGGCGATTGCCATGGCCGAGATTGGCTCGATTGCCGAGCGCCGTCTCGATCGTCTGGTCAACCCGCACGTCAGTGGTCTGCCGGCGTTTCTGGTGGCCAACCCGGGGGTGAACTCCGGGATGATGATCGTGCAATACGTCGCCGCTTCACTGTGTGCCGAGAACCGCCAACTGGCGCAACCGGCCGTGCTCGACAACTATGTCACCTCGGGCCTGCAGGAAGACCACTTGAGCATGGGCACCAGCGCTGCGCTGAAGCTGCACCGCGCTCTGGAAAACTGCACGCAGATTCTTGCCATCGAGTATCTGCTGGCGGCACAGGCGTTCGAATTCCTCAAGGAACAGCGCTTTGGCGTGGGCACTGACCGGGCGTGGCGACTGCTGCGCGAAACAGTCCCGGCCTACGATCAGGATCGCTGGCTGGCGCCGGATATCACCGCCGCCGCGAACGTTTTGAAAGACCCGAATTCGCTGCACAACGTACTACCGAATCTGCACTGATTTTTAAAACGCCAGCGTGCCAAGGCGCGGATCGTCCAAAAGGCGAAATGCGACGGACAACGGAATTATCCGGAGCGACTGGCGAGCCAATAACAAACTCTCAAAAGGAGCATTTTAATGACTGCGCTGAACCTGATTCCCGGCCAACTGAGCCTGGCCCAACTGCGTGACGTCTATCAACACCCGGTCAAACTGACCCTCGACCACAGCGCCTCGGCGCAGATCGAGGCCAGCGTGGCCTGCGTCGAGCAGATCCTCGCCGAGAACCGCACCGCCTACGGCATCAACACCGGTTTCGGCCTGCTGGCTTCGACCCGCATCGCCAGCGAAGACCTGGAAAACCTCCAGCGTTCGCTGGTGTTGTCTCACGCCGCCGGTGTCGGCCAGCCGATCAGCGATGAGCTGGTGCGCTTGATCATGGTGCTCAAGGTCAACAGCCTCAGCCGTGGTTTCTCCGGCATCCGCCGCGTGGTGATCGACGCGCTGATCGCGCTGATCAACGCCGAGGTTTATCCGCACATTCCGCTCAAGGGATCGGTCGGTGCATCGGGTGACCTCGCACCGCTGGCGCACATGTCGCTGGTGCTGCTGGGCGAGGGCAAGGCGCGTTACAAAGGCGAGTGGATGGAAGCCACCGAAGCGCTGAAAGTCGCTGGTCTGACCCCGCTGACCCTGGCGGCGAAAGAAGGTCTGGCACTGCTCAACGGCACTCAAGTGTCCACCGCATTTGCCCTGCGCGGTCTGTTTGAAGGTGAGGATCTGTTTGCCGGTGCCATCGCCTTGGGCGGTCTGACCGTTGAAGCGGTGCTCGGCTCGCGCTCGCCGTTCGACGCGCGCATCCACGCTGCCCGTGGCCAGAAGGGCCAGATCGACGCCGCTGCGGCTTACCGTGACCTGCTGGGTGAGCGCAGCGAAGTCTCCGATTCGCACCAGAACTGCGAGAAGGTTCAAGACCCCTACTCGCTGCGTTGCCAGCCGCAAGTCATGGGCGCCTGCCTGACCCAGTTCCGTCAAGCGGCCGACGTGTTGGTGGTCGAAGCCAACGCCGTCTCTGACAACCCGTTGGTATTCGCGGCTGAAGGCGACGTGATTTCCGGCGGTAACTTCCACGCCGAACCGGTGGCCATGGCCGCTGACAACATGGCCCTGGCCATCGCCGAAATCGGCTCGCTGAGCGAACGCCGCATCTCGCTGATGATGGACAAGCACATGTCGCAGCTGCCGCCGTTCCTGGTGGCCAATGGCGGCGTCAACTCCGGTTTCATGATCGCCCAGGTGACCGCCGCGGCACTGGCCAGCGAGAACAAGGCACTGTCCCATCCGCATTCGGTGGACAGCCTGCCGACCTCGGCCAACCAGGAAGACCACGTGTCGATGGCTCCGGCCGCCGGCAAGCGCCTGTGGGAAATGGCCGAGAACACCCGCGGGATTCTCGCGGTGGAATGGCTGGCGGCGGTGCAGGGGCTGGATCTGCGTAACGGTCTGAAGACCTCGGCCAAGCTGGAGCAGGCGCGGGCGATTCTGCGCAAGGAAGTGCCGTTCTATGAGAAGGACCGCTTCTTTGCGCCGGACATCAATGCGGCGACCGAGTTGTTGGCTTCGCGCTGCCTGACCGAGCTGGTTCCTGCGAAGCTTTTGCCTAGCCTGTAATGGCCTCTTCGCGAGCAAGCCCGCTCCCACAGGGGAATGCATTTCAACTGTGGGAGCGGGCTTGCTCGCGAATCGATTTTGAACAAGACGAGGACTTGGGATGAAAACCCTCTGGCAACACTGCCACGTCGCAACCATGGCGCAGGGCGTCTACTCGATCATCGAGGACGCAGCCATCGTCACGTCCGGTGCGCACATCGAGTGGATCGGTCCGCGCAATCTGCTGCCTTCCGGCGAATATCCGGCGGTCAACGATCTGCAAGGCGCGTGGGTCACCCCGGGGCTGATCGACTGCCACACCCACACAGTGTTCGGCGGCAACCGCAGCGGCGAATTCGAGAAGCGCCTGCAAGGCGTCAGCTACGCCGAGATCGCCGCGCAGGGCGGCGGCATCGCCAGCACCGTGCGCGCCACCCGTGAAGCGACTGAAGACGAGCTGTTCGCCAGCGCCGCCAAGCGCCTGAAAAGCCTGATGCGCGATGGCGTGACCACGGTCGAGATGAAGTCCGGCTACGGTCTGGATCTGGCCAGCGAACGCAAGATCCTGCGCGTCATTCGTCGCCTGGAAAAAGAGCTGCCGATCAGCGTGCGCAGCACCTGTCTGGCGGCTCATGCGCTGCCGCCGGAGTACAAGGATCGCGCTGACGACTACATCGAGCACATCTGCGCCGAGATGCTTCCGGCGCTGGTCGCCGAAGGGCTGGTCGATGCGGTGGACGCGTTCTGTGAATACTTGGCGTTCTCGCCGGAGCAGGTCGAGCGGGTGTTCATCACTGCGCAAAAACTCGGCCTGCCGGTGAAGCTGCACGCCGAGCAACTGTCGTCGCTGCATGGCTCCAGTCTGGCCGCGCGGTATCACGCGTTGTCCGCCGATCATCTGGAGTTCATGGATGAGGATGACGCCATCGCCATGGCCAAGTCCGACACCGTCGCCGTGCTGCTGCCGGGCGCGTTTTATTTCCTGCGCGAAACCCAGTTGCCGCCGATGGACGCCCTGCGCAAACACAAGGTCAAGATCGCCATCGCCAGCGACCTCAATCCCGGCACCTCGCCCGCGCTGTCGCTGCGCCTGATGCTGAACATGGCCTGCACCTGTTTCCGCATGACCCCGGAAGAAGCCCTGGCCGGTGCGACCATTCATGCCGCGCAGGCGCTGGGCATGGCCGACACGCACGGTTCGCTGGAAGTCGGCAAGGTCGCGGATTTCGTCGCCTGGCACATTGATCGTCCGGCGGATCTGGCCTATTGGCTCGGCGGTGATCTGGACAAACGCGTCGTGCGTCACGGCGTCGAATCAAGTCTGTAGGAGAGCGGTTGTGGATAAGGTTCTGAGTTTCAAACAAGGTCGCGTACCGCTGCTGATCAGCATGCCGCATGCCGGCGTGCGTCTGACACCAGCGGTCGAGGCCGGGCTGATCGCCGATGCGAAAAGCCTGCCGGATACCGACTGGCACATTCCGCAGCTTTACGATTTTGCCGAGGAACTCGGCGCCAGCACGTTGGCCGCCGAGTACTCGCGGTTCGTCATCGACCTTAACCGTCCGTCCGATGACAAACCGTTGTATGCCGGCGCCACCACCGGGCTGTACCCGGCGACGCTGTTCGATGGCATTCCGTTGTTCCGCGAAGGGCACGAGCCCTCGAAAGAAGAACGCGCGACCTACCTGGAACAGATCTGGACGCCGTATCACCGCACCCTGCAACAGGAGCTGGCGCGTCTGAAAGCCGAGTTCGGCTATGCGCTGTTGTTCGACGCGCATTCGATCCGTTCGATCATCCCGCACCTGTTCGACGGCAAACTGCCGGACTTCAACCTCGGCACCTTCAACGGCGCGAGCTGCGATCCGCAATTGGCGGAGCAACTGCAGGCGATCTGCGCCCGGCATGGCAATTACAGCCACGTGCTCAATGGGCGCTTCAAGGGCGGCCACATCACCCGCCATTACGGCAACCCTGCCCAGGACATCCACGCCGTGCAGCTGGAACTGTGCCAGAGCACCTACATGGAAGAGTTCGAACCGTTCCGCTACCGCGCCGATCTGGCAGAGCCGACGCAGGTGGTGCTGAAGGAGTTGATGCAGGGCTATCTGGCCTGGGCAAAGTCGCATTACACCGCATAACCCACTGTGGGAGCGGGCTTGCTCGCGAAGGCGGCGCATCAGGCAACATATGCGTTGAATGACACAGCGCTTTCGCGAGCAAGCCCGCTCCCACAGGTTTTGTATGCAGCAGAAAAATTGTGACTGCGTACGGGCATGCTCATTGACGTAAATCGGGTTTATGATGCCCAACGGCAGAATAATAGAAGTCCCCCCAGGGATGACCTCGACCCCTTACGGAGCGCGCAATGCAGACATTGTTTCCGCAGATCAAACCCCATGCCCGGCACGATCTGGCTGTCGATGACACCCACACGCTGTACGTCGACGAAAGCGGTTCGCCGGAAGGCTTGCCGGTAGTGTTCATCCACGGCGGCCCGGGTGCCGGTTGCGACGCGCAGAGCCGTCGCTATTTCGATCCGAACCTGTATCGCATTGTTACCTTCGACCAGCGCGGCTGCGGACGCTCCACCCCGCACGCCAGCCTGGAAAACAACACCACCTGGGATCTGGTCGCCGACCTCGAGCGTATCCGCAAGCACCTGGGCATCGACAAATGGGTGCTGTTCGGCGGTTCGTGGGGTTCGACCCTGGCGCTGGCCTACGCGCAAACCCACCCGGAGCGCGTACACGGTCTGATCCTGCGAGGGATCTTCCTCTGCCGCCCGCAGGAAATCGAGTGGTTCTATCAGGCCGGTGCCAGCCGTCTGTTCCCCGATTACTGGCAGGACTACATCGCGCCGATCCCGCTGGACGAGCGCGACGATCTGCTCAGCGCCTTCCACAAGCGTCTGGTCGGTAACGATCAGATCGCCCAGATGCACGCGGCCAAGGCTTGGTCGACGTGGGAAGGGCGCACCGCGACCCTGCGGCCGAACCCGCTGGTGGTCGATCGTTTCTCCGAGCCGCAGCGCGCCCTGTCGATCGCGCGGATCGAGTGTCACTACTTCACCAACAATGCGTTCCTCGAGCCGAATCAACTGATCCGCGACATGGGCAAGATTGCCCATCTGCCGGGGGTGATCATTCACGGTCGTTACGACGTGATCTGTCCGCTGGACAACGCCTGGGAGCTGCATCAGGCGTGGCCGAATAGCGAACTGCAGGTGATTCGCGACGCCGGTCACGCCGCGTCCGAACCGGGCATCACCGATGCACTGGTGCGTGCCGCGAGCAACATGGCCCGTCGCCTGCTCGACCTGCCGCCCGAAGAAGCATGAAGGGGCTTTTACAGCGCGTGCGCGGTGCGCGAGTCGAAGTCGCCGGAGAGATAGTCGGTGCGGTGGATCAGGGTTTGCTGGTGCTGGTGGCGGTCGAACCCGACGATACCCGTACCAGCGCCGACAAACTTCTGCATAAGCTGCTTAACTATCGGGTATTCAGTGACGCCGAGGGCAAGATGAATCTGTCCCTGGCGGATGTGGGCGGCGGGTTGCTGCTGGTCTCTCAGTTCACCCTGGCTGCCGACACCAAGAGCGGGTTGCGCCCGAGTTTCTCGACCGCGGCCCCTCCGGCATTGGGCGAGGAATTGTTCGACTATCTATTAAGCAAAGCGAAACAGATGCATGGCACTGTGGCATCAGGTAGATTCGGCGCGGATATGCAGGTGCACCTGGTCAACGATGGCCCGGTAACCTTCCTGTTACAGACATGAAAGCGCTTGAAACATCTTTTCAAGGGCTTTTCGACTGAAAACAGGCGTTTTTCGCGATAAATACTTTGTTACCCCTGATGCGTTGTCACGCGGGCTACTAGATAATCGCGCGCTATGGGGATCAGCGTTCGCTGTTCCATTTTTGACTTAGGTAGAGACTTGTCTGGATCCGATTGGGGAATCATTTTGCCCTAGCGGAGTCGGAACAATGCTCGCCAACCTGGCATATAGATAGCTGGCCGTTGGTTTTTTGATCTGTTTTCGGCGAGGGTTGCTCGTGATTGTTAGTCCCTGTAATGCAGCAAAAATGTCTGCCAAACGCATGCGAAGTGCCCTGGTAGCGGGTTCGGCGCTCCTGTGCCTGCTCAGCGCCGGCCAGCTTTGGGCGTTCAATCTTGACGATGTATCGGCCAAGGCTAAAGAGCTGGCCGGGCAGAAGTTCGAAGCCCCGCGCAGCAACCTGCCGAACGAATTCCGTGACATGAAGTTCGCGGACTACCAGAAAATCCGCTTCCTCACCGAAAAGGCGGAGTGGGCCGATCAGAAGACCCCGTTCAAGCTGTCCTTCTACCACCAGGGCATGCACTTCGATACGCCGGTGAAAATCAACGAAATCACGGCGAACACCGTCGAAGAGATCAAATACGATCCGACCCGCTTCGATTTCGGCGACCTCAAGTTCGATCCGAAGGCCACTGAGCAACTGGGCTACGCCGGTTTCCGTGTGCTGTACCCGATCAACAAGGCCGACAAGCAAGACGAAATCATGACCATGCTCGGCGCGAGCTACTTCCGCGTCGTCGGCAAAGGTCACACCTACGGTCTGTCGGCCCGTGGCCTGGCGATCGATACCGCGCTGCCGTCGGGCGAAGAATTCCCGCGTTTCCGCGAGTTCTGGATTCAACAGCCGAAGCCGGGCGACAAGCACCTGGTGATCTTTGCCCTGCTTGATTCGCCGCGTGCCACCGGTGCCTACCGCCTGATCGTGCGCCCGGGCAGCGACACCATTGTCGACGTCAAAGCGCAGATGTTCCTGCGTGACAAGGTCGGCAAACTGGGCATCGCGCCGTTGACCAGCATGTTCCTGTTCGGCGCCAACCAGCCGTCGAAAGTCCTCAACTACCGTCGTGAACTGCACGACTCCAGCGGTCTGTCGATTCATGCCGGCAACGGCGAGTGGATCTGGCGTCCGCTGAACAACCCGAAACACCTGTCCGTGAGCAACTTCAGTGTCGAGAACCCGCGTGGGTTCGGCCTGCTGCAGCGCGGCCGTGACTTCAGCCACTACGAAGACCTCGACGATCGCTACGACAAGCGCCCAAGCGCCTGGATCGAGCCGAAGGGCGAGTGGGGCAAGGGCACCGTTGATCTGGTAGAAATTCCGACTGCCGACGAAACCAACGACAACATCGTTGCCTTCTGGAGTCCGGAAACCATGCCGGAGCCAGGCAAGCCGCTGGACTTCGCCTACCGCATGCACTGGACAATGGACGAAGCGGCGATTCACGCCCCCGACAGCGCCTGGGTCAAGCAGACCCTGCGTTCGACCGGCGACGTCAAACAGTCGAACCTGATTCGTCAGCCGGACGGCAGCGTCGCTTACCTGGTCGACTTCGAAGGTCCATCGCTGGCGGCTCTGGCCCCGGATGCCGACGTGCGCAGTCAGGTCAGCGTTGGCGATAACGCCGAACTGGTCGAGAACAGCGTGCGCTACAACCCGGAAACCAAAGGCTGGCGCCTGACTCTGCGGATGAAGATCAAGGACGCGAGCAAGGCCACCGAGATGCGCGCCGCACTGGTACAGCCAGTCGTGACCGCTGATCTGGCCAAGTCTTCGGTACCGGCGTCGAACTCGTCGGTGGCCAAGGCTGACAAGGTCGCGGCCAAGCAACAAGAGAAGGAAGACAAGGAAGCCAAGGCCGCCGAAGCCAAACAGGCCGACGCCAAGCCAACCGCAGATGCCAAGGACAAGGCCAACAAAGACGCCAAGCAGCCATCCGCTGCAAACGCGGCCCCAGCCACACCGGAATCGGCACCGACTGAAGAAGTCCTGACCGAGACCTGGAGCTATCAGTTGCCTGCCGATGAGTAATTCTCAAGTACAGCCGGAGACTCTGTCCGAGTATCTGGCGCATCTGCCGATGACCGACGAGCAGCGCGCGGAACTCGCGGGCTGCCAGTCCTTCAGCGAACTGCACCAACGCCTGTCGTCGTCGACGTTCGACGCCCCTGCCGAAGCCGCCCAGGCTTCGGTGGGCAAGCGTCTGACCCTGAGCACCGCCGAAGAACTCGAAGAGGCGGAAATGCTGGTGCTGGACGCCAGTGGCCGGGTCAGCCTGAAAGCCACGCCGCCGATTCGCCGCACGAAGGTCGTGCCGGAGCCGTGGCGCACCAATATTCTGGTGCGTGGCTGGCGCCGCCTGACCGGGCGCACCAATCCGCCGAAGCCGCCGAAAGACGAGCGCGTTCTGCCGGCTGCGCGCTGGCGCACCGTCGGTTCGATCCGTCGCTACATTCTGTTGCTGCTGATGCTCGGTCAGACCATCGTTGCCGGCTGGTACATGAAAGGCATCATGCCGTACCAGGGCTGGTCGTTCGTCGATCTGGACGAAGTCCTGCACCAGCCGCTGCTGCAAACCGCCACGCAAGTGCTGCCGTATGCACTGCAAACCAGCATCCTGATTCTGTTCGGGATTCTGTTCTGCTGGGTCTCGGCCGGTTTCTGGACCGCGCTGATGGGCTTCCTCGAGTTGCTCACCGGTCACGATAAATACCGTATCTCCGGCAAAAGCGCGGGCAACGAGCCGATTCCGAAAGACGCCCGTACTGCGCTGGTGATGCCGATCTGCAACGAAGACGTGCCGCGGGTATTCGCCGGTCTGCGCGCCACGTTCGAATCGGTCGCGGCCACCGGTGATCTGGATCGCTTCGACTTCTTCGTCCTCAGCGACAGTAACGACACCGATATCTGCGTTGCCGAGCAACAGGCCTGGCTGGATGTCTGCCGTGAAGCCAAAGGCTTCGGCAAGATCTTCTATCGCCGCCGTCGCCGTCGTGTGAAACGCAAGAGCGGCAACCTCGACGACTTCTGCCGTCGCTGGGGCGGTGACTACAAGTACATGGTCGTGCTCGACGCCGACTCGGTGATGAGCGGCGAGTGCCTGACCAGTCTGGTGCGCCTGATGGAAGCCACGCCGGACGCCGGGATCATCCAGACCGCGCCGCGTGCGTCGGGCATGGACACGCTGTATGCGCGTATGCAGCAGTTCGCCACCCGCGTCTACGGTCCGCTGTTCACCGCCGGTCTGCACTTCTGGCAGTTGGGTGAATCCCACTACTGGGGTCACAACGCGATCATCCGCATGAAGCCGTTCATCGACCACTGCGCCCTGGCGCCGTTGCCGGGTAAAGGTGCGTTCTCCGGGGCGATCCTGTCTCACGACTTCGTCGAAGCCGCGCTGATGCGTCGTGCCGGTTGGGGCGTGTGGATTGCTTACGACCTGCCGGGCAGTTACGAAGAGTTGCCGCCAAACCTGCTCGATGAACTCAAGCGTGACCGTCGCTGGTGCCACGGCAACCTGATGAACTTCCGCCTGTTCCTGGTCAAAGGCATGCACCCGGTGCACCGCGCGGTGTTCCTGACCGGCGTGATGTCGTACCTGTCGGCGCCGTTGTGGTTCTTCTTCCTGGTGCTGTCGACCGCGCTGCTGGCGGTGAACACACTGATGGAGCCGCAGTATTTCCTCGAACCGCGTCAGCTCTATCCGCTGTGGCCACAATGGCACCCGGACAAGGCGATCGCGCTGTTCTCGACGACCATCGTGCTGCTGTTCCTGCCGAAACTGCTGAGCATCATCCTGATCTGGGCCAAAGGCGCGAAAGAGTTCGGCGGCAAGTTCAAGGTGACCCTGTCGATGCTGCTGGAGATGCTGTTCTCCATGCTGCTGGCGCCGGTGCGGATGATTTTCCACACCCGTTTCGTGCTCGCCGCGTTCCTCGGCTGGGCCGCGACCTGGAACTCGCCGCAACGTGACGATGACTCCACGCCGTGGAGCGAAGCGGTCAAGCGCCACGGCCCGCAGACCCTGCTGGGTTTCTGCTGGGCACTGCTGGTGATCTGGCTGAACCCGAGCTTCCTGTGGTGGCTGGTGCCGATCGTCGGTTCGCTGATGCTGTCGATCCCGGTGTCGGTGATTTCCAGCCGTGTCGGTCTGGGCCTCAAGTCCCGTGACGAGAGCCTGTTCCTGATCCCCGAGGAATACAATCCGCCGCAGGCACTGCTGGCGACCGACCAGTACACCCACGAGAACCGTTGGCATGCACTGAACGACGGCTTCGTCCGCGCCGTGGTCGATCCGCAGCAGAACGCCCTGGCGTGCTCGCTGGCGACGGCCCGTCACGGTCAGGCCGAGCCGATCGAGTTGCTGCGTCAGGAGCGTGTGCGTCACGCCCTGAAGGCGGGTCCGGCGGCACTGAGCAACCATGATCGCCTGCAATTGCTGAGCGATCCGGTGGCGCTGGCGCGTCTGCACGAACTGGTCTGGGCCGAAGGCCACAACGAGTGGCTGGATGCCTGGCGGGCCTCGGTGAAAGCCGATCCGCATGCACCGCTGTTGCCGTTGCGACCGCTGAGCATGCAGGCTCAGCCGGCCTGATAAGAAGCCCCGCCATCCAGCGGGGCTTTTTTATTGTTAAACAAATCGTCCATTAACTCTTGTGCAAAAGAACGAGTGCGTTAGCATCCGTCCCCGAATTGGCGCACCCGGGCATTTTTGCCCATCACTGCTGGTTTTCGCGCCGCACATGCAATGGTTTTGGGGACTTGAAGATGAAGAAGTATCTGTCGATGCTGCTGGTCGGCGTCACGGCACTGGTTGCAGTCAATGCGGCGCACGCCGGCGCAATCGATGACGCGGTCAAGCGCGGCACGTTGAAAGTCGGTATGGATCCGACTTACATGCCGTTCGAAATGACCAACAAGCGCGGCGAGATCATCGGCTTCGAAGTCGACATCCTCAAAGCCATGTCCAAGGCCATGGGCGTCAAGCTGGAGCTGGTGTCCACCGGTTACGACGGGATCATCCCGGCCTTGATGACCGACAAGTTCGACATGATCGGCAGCGGCATGACCCTGACCCAGGAACGCAACCTGCGCCTGAACTTCAGCGAACCGTTCATCGTCGTCGGCCAGACCCTGCTGATCCGCAAGGAGCTGGAAGGCACCATCAAGTCCTATAAAGATCTGAACACCGCCGACTACCGCATCACCTCCAAGCTCGGCACCACCGGTGAGATGGTCGCCAAGAAGCTGATCGCCAAGGCCAAGTACCACGGCTACGACAACGAGCAGGAAGCCGTGCTCGACGTGGTCAACGGCAAGGCGGACGCGTTCATCTACGACGCGCCGTACAACGTGGTCGCGGTGAACAAGGTCGGCGCCGGCAAACTGGTGTTCCTCGACAAGCCGTTCACCTACGAGCCGCTGGCCTTCGGCCTGAAGAAGGGTGATTACGACAGCATCAACTTCATCAACAACTTCCTGCACCAGATCCACGAAGACGGCACCTACGATCGCATCCATGACAAGTGGTTCAAGAGCACCGAGTGGCTCAAGGACATGGAATAACACTGGGTCAGTCAGACCGAGTCGCCCCATTCGCGAGCAAGCCCGCTCCCACATTTGAAATGCAGTCCAAATGTGGGAGCGGGCTTGCTCGCGAAGAGGGCCTGCCAGGCAACACAAAATCCGGAACCTGCAATGAAACAGAAAAAAGCCCAATGGCCCTGGCACGTCCTGACCGTGCTGGTGCTGGTCGGCCTAGCGGGCGCGTTGTATTACGCCACGTCGCTGATGTCCTACGAATGGCGCTGGAATCGCGTGCCGCAGTACTTCGCCTATCAGGCCGAAGAATCCCAGCGTGCCACCGATATCTCCACCGTCACCGAACTGGTGCGCAAGGGCGGCAGCGCGAAGGTCACCCTGCGCAACGACGCCGGTGACGAGCAGCACCTGACTGTCGACGAGAACAGCCTGCAATTCGCTCAGGGCGACGATGTGGCTGAAGGTGACGTCGTGGGCGTGACCCGGCACTGGGCGGCAGGGCCGCTGTTGTGGGGCCTTTGGACCACGCTGTGGCTGTCGGTGGTGTCTGGGGTACTCGGTCTGCTGATCGGTCTGGTCACCGGGCTGTGCCGCCTGTCGAACAACCCGACCCTGCGCGACCTGTCGAGCATCTACGTCGAACTGGTGCGCGGCACGCCGCTGCTGGTGCAGATCTTCATTTTCTACTTCTTCATCGGCACGGTGATGAACCTGTCCCGCGAGTTCGCCGGGATCGCCGCGCTGTCGCTGTTCACTGGCGCGTACGTGGCCGAAATCATCCGTTCCGGCGTGCAGTCGATTGCCCGTGGCCAGAATGAAGCAGCGCGTTCGCTGGGTCTGAGCGCCGGCCAGTCGATGCGCCACGTGGTACTGCCGCAAGCGTTCAAACGCGTGCTGCCACCGCTGGCCGGACAGTTCATCAGTCTGGTGAAAGACACCTCGCTGGTGTCGGTGATTGCGATTACCGAGCTGCTGAAAAGCGGTCGCGAAGTCATCACTACCTCGTTTTCGCCGTTCGAGATCCTGTTCTGCGTCGCCGGCCTGTACCTGTTGATCAACCTGCCGCTGTCGAAAATCGCCAGCCGGCTTGAGCGGAGGCTCGCGCAAAGTGATTGAAGTCCGCGATCTGGTAAAAGTCTTCGACACCCGTGGCCAGGTAGTCCGGGCTGTGGATAACGTCAGCACCACGGTGGCCAAGGGCGAAGTGCTGGTGGTGATCGGCCCGTCCGGTTCCGGCAAGTCGACCTTCCTGCGCTGCCTCAATGGCCTGGAAGAATTTGACTCGGGCTCGGTGAGCATCGATGGCCTGCAACTGGCCGACCCGAAAACCGACGTCAACGCTTACCGCCGCGAAGTCGGCATGGTCTTTCAGCACTTCAACCTGTTCCCGCACATGACCGTGCTGGAAAACCTCTGCCTGGCGCAGAAAGTCGTGCGCAAGCGCGGGCACAAGGAAAGCGAGGCCAAGGCCTTGGCGTTGCTGGAAAAGGTCGGTATTGCGCAGAAGGCGCGGGAATACCCGTCACGCCTGTCCGGCGGCCAGCAACAGCGCGTGGCGATTGCCCGTGCGCTGGCGATGGACCCGAAAGTGATGCTGTTCGACGAACCGACTTCGGCCCTCGACCCGGAAATGGTCGGTGAAGTGCTGGACGTGATGAAGAACCTGGCCGTTGAAGGCATGACCATGGTTTGCGTGACCCACGAAATGGGTTTCGCCCGGGAAGTGGCGGATCGGGTGCTGTTCTTCGATCACGGCAAACTGCTGGAAGATGCTTCCCCAGCCGAGTTCTTCGATGCACCGAAGGATCCGCGGGCGCAGGCTTTCCTGCGGCAGGTCCTGTAATTTTCAGCGCCTGATCTGGCGCCTTCGCGAGCAAGCCCGCTCCCACAGTTGACCGAGTTGTCCAGGCGGACGCGGTCTAATGTGGGAGCGGGCTTGCTCGCGAAGGCATCACCTCGGATTTCTATCAACCGAGGTATTCGCATCACCTCAAACCTTGAACCGCCCCACCAGCATCTGCAGATGCGTCCCCAGCCGCGCCAGCTCAACACTCGACGCCGCGGTCTCTTCACTCGCCGCCGACGTCTGATCCGACACATCCCGCACATTCAGCACGCTACGGTTGATCTCCTCGGCCACGGCACTCTGCTGCTCGGCTGCCGCGGCAATCTGCTGGTTCATCGCCTGAATCGCCGAGACGGTGCGGGTGATGCTTTCCAGCGAACCGCCGGCACGGCGGGTCAGTTCGACGCTGCTGTCGGTCAGGCTGCGGCTGTTGTCCATGATCGTTGCCACTTGCTGGGTGCCGTTCTGCAGGCCGACGATCAGTTCCTCGATCTCTTCGGTGGACTTCTGCGTGCGCTGGGCGAGGCTGCGGACTTCGTCGGCGACCACCGCAAAACCACGCCCGGCCTCACCGGCACGCGCCGCTTCGATCGCGGCGTTGAGCGCCAGCAGGTTGGTTTGCTGGGCTACCGATTTGATCACGTCGAGCACGCTGCCGATCTTGTCGCTCTCGCGCTTGAGTTCGCCCATGGCTTCGGTGGAGTGACCGACTTCAGCGGCCAAACGCTCAATCTGTGCAATCGCTTCACCCACCACTTTGTCGCCTTCGCGGGCCTGTTGATCGGCGGCCACGGCGGCTTCGGAAGCTTCCTCGGCGTTGCGCGCGACTTCCTGCACGGTGGCAGCCATTTCGTTCATGGCGGTGGCGACCTGATCGGTCTCGATCTTCTGATTGTTGACCCCGGCACTGGTCTGCTCGGTCACCGCCGACAGCTCTTCGGCGGCGCTGGCGATCTGCGTAACGCCGTCGCTGATGCCACCGATCAGGTCGCGCAGGCCTTGGGTCATGCTCTGCATCGAACGTTGCAACTGGCCGAGTTCGTCGCGGCGTTGCGACACCAGGTTATGGGTCAGGTCGCCGGCAGCCACGCGTTCGGCGACTTTCAGGGTCTGGTTCAGTGGAATGATGATCTGCCGAGTGATCGCCCACGCCGCCAGCAGGCCGAAGGCCACGGCCAGCAAGGTGGCGATGATCAACTGGTTTTTGGCTGCTGCGGCATCCGTGTCGCGCACGATAGTCTGAGAGTCGGTGAGTTGTTTGCTGACGTCGGACAGCAGGTCACCCTGCGTCGACATGCGGGCCAGCGCCTTGGCACTGGCGACCTGCGAGTCGCGGAACTGGCTGACCGCCGCGCGATAAGCCTTGAGCGAGTCAGTGGCCTGTTGCAGGTTGGCGATGTGCTGCTCAGGCAATTTGGCCGGCAGGGTTTCGAGGTTTTTCAGGGCATTGTCGATGGCGTCGAGTGCAGGCTGCTCGGCTTCGGTCTTGCCGCTGTAGGTGTAGCCGCGCACCTGGAAGCGCGCCTGCTGGATCAGTTTGCTCAGGTCGATGACCGCGTTGAACTGGGCGACGCTGTCGCCCTGCAACATGGACTTCTCCACCTCGGCGACCTTGGCCACGGCGTTGTCGGCGGTGGCACCGAGTTTGCTGCGGGCGTCTTCGCGGTTGGCGCCGGCCTGGATCAAGTCGTTGAAGGCGCGCTTGTATTCGGCGACGGCGGCCAGTTGCTGGTCGACCTTCGCTGCGTCAGCCGGTTGTTCAATCTCGCCACGCGCAGTTTGCAGACCACTTTCGAGTTTGCCGAGCAAGTCGTTGACCGCCCCTGGACCTTGTTCGCCCCGGCGCATTTCGTAGTCCAGACGCGCCAGACGCAGATCCTTGGTCAACTCGTTGAGACTGGAGATAAACCCGAGCTTGTCGCCGCGACTGATGATGCCGTTCATCCCGGTCCAGCCGGTGAAGGTGATCAATAGCGTCAGCAACAGCACCAGGCCGAAACCGATCCCCAGCTTGCGTTTGACGCTGACGTTTCCAAGATTCTCGGCTAACCAACGGTACATGCGACGACTCCCCTCGGACCACTAATTGGACTTATGGGGACTGTATCGGCTGGGGGGTGGCAATCTGTAACCCGATTTGTCCGGAACGCAGCGGCATTGTGGCGAGGGAGCTTGCTCCCGCCCGGCGGCGCAGCCGTCGCAAAACCGGCAAACACATTTTCATCTGAAGGAAGAGCAATGGCCGCTTCGCGCCCAAGCGGGAGCAAGCTCCCTCGCCACAGTCCTTTTAGAACAGGCGGGCGAGCAGGGCGGTGACGGCGGTTTCGACGCGCAGGATACGTTCGCCCAGTTGCACCGGTTGCAGGCCGGACTTGCCCAGCAGGTCGATTTCGTAGGGGATCCAGCCACCCTCGGGGCCGATCGCCAGCGTCACCGGTTCGCTCAATGCGCGCGGGCAGGGCGGGAAGTTACCGGGATGGCCGACCAGACCGAGGGTGCCTTCGCTGATCGCCGGCAGGCGATCTTCGACGAACGGCTTGAAGCGTTTCTCGATGATGATTTCCGGCAGCACGGTATCGCGGGCCTGTTCGAGGCCGAGGATCAGATTCTCGCGAATCGCTTCCGGCTCGAGAAACGGCGTCTGCCAGAAGCTCTTCTCGACGCGGTAGCTGTTGACCAGAATCACCTTCGACACACCCATGGTCGCCACGGTCTGGAACACCCGCCGCAGCATCTTCGGACGCGGCAGGGCCAGTACCAGGGTCAGCGGCAGCTTGGCCGGCGGTGACTGATCGAGGCTGACGCGCAATTCCGCTTCGCCGGCCTCAAGGCGCAGCAGTTCGGCCGAGCCCATCAAGCCATTGATGCGCCCGACCCGCAGGCTGTCGCCGACTTCCGAGCGATGCACTTCCTGCATGTGGGTCAGGCGCCGGTCACGCAGCACGACGCGGTCGGCCGCGATGAAGTCGGCCTCTTCGAGCAACAGCAGGTTCATGCCTGGGTCGCTGGCGGCTGGTCGTTGTGATCGTCGGCCGGATTTTCGTCCGGGCGTTCGCGCTTGCTGACCAGGCTGCCGAACAGAATGCCGATTTCAAACAGCATCCACATCGGTACTGCCAGCAGGGTCTGCGAGAAGATGTCCGGCGGCGTAAGGATCATGCCGACCACGAAGCAGCCGATGATCACGTACGGGCGAATCTTCTTCAGGTATTTGACGTCGACCACGCCGATCCACACCAGCAGCACCACGGCCACCGGGATTTCGAACGCGACGCCGAAGGCGAAGAACAGCGTCATCACGAAGTCGAGGTAACTGGTGATGTCGGTCATCATTTCCACGCCGGCCGGGGTGGCGGCGGCGAAGAATTTGAAGATCAGCGGGAACACGAAGTAATAGGCGAACGCCATGCCGGTGTAGAACAGCAGGATGCTGGACACCAGCAGCGGCACCGCGATGCGTTTCTCATGCTTGTACAGGCCCGGCGCGATGAAGCCCCAGATCTGGTGCAGGATCACCGGAATCGCGAGGAACAGCGAGACCATCATCGTCAGCTTCAGCGGCGTCAGGAACGGCGACGACACATCCGTGGCGATCATCGTCGCGCCGACCGGCAGGTACTGGCGCAGCGGCGTCGAGACGAAGGTGTAGATCTGCTGGGTGAACGCGAACAACCCGGCGAAGATGATGAACACCGCCGCCACACAACGCAGCAGGCGGGTGCGCAACTCGGTGAGGTGCGATACCAGCGGCATGTGCTGGTCGTTTTCGGGAAGATCGCTCATGGGGCTCGCGGCGGCAGTGTAGGGTCGTGAGGGGCCGGCGCTACGGGCGCGGCGGCTGGAGCAACGTGTTCAACCGAATTCTCTGCAGCGGCGGGCAGGGATTCTGTCGCCACATTGGCAGCAGGTGCCGGAGCAGGAGTGGTAGGCGCGGCTGGCGCATGAATCGTCTGCTCACTCACATGTTCAACCGGCGCAGGCTCCTGCTGAACCGGCGTGAAAATCTTCCGCGCCTCCTGCTCCAGCGACAGGATGTGCTCGTTGTGCAGTTGCCGACGGATCTCGTCGGCACCGATCTCACGTTCAACTTCCTGTTTGATCGCGTTGAAGCTGCGCTTCAGTCGGCCGACCCACAGGCCGGCGGTGCGCGCAGCGCCCGGCAGACGCTCGGGGCCCAGCACCAGCAGGGCGACGAGGCCGACGAGCAGCAGTTCAGAGAAGCTGATACCAAACATTTGTCAGTCTCACACGTCTTTGCGGATCGGCTCTTCGACTTTCTGCGCCTGCACGTCGATGGTGTGCGGCGGGTTGGCCTGAGCGGTGGCCTGCGGCTGCACCGGTGGAACGGGCTGCGCAGGCGTTACGGTCGGATCGGCGGCCGGTTTTTCGTCATCGTTCATGGCTTTGCGAAAGCCTTTGATCGACTCGCCGACGTCGGTGCCGAGGTTTTTCAGTTTCTTGGTGCCGAACACCAGCACCACGACTACCAGAATGACGATCCAGTGTTTCCAGTCAAAAATGCCCATGTTGCTGTTCCTCTCTAAAAATTGTTCAGGCGGACGGACGCGAGGCTTTCTCGACGTGTCCGGACAGACCGAAGCGACGATCCAGTTCATCCAGCACGGCCTGCGGATGCTGCCCCAGTTGGGCGAGCATGACCATGCTGTGGAACCACAGGTCGGCAGTCTCGTAGATCACATCGCTGCAGTCACCGCTGATGGCGGCGTCCTTGGCGGCAATAATGGTTTCGACCGACTCTTCGCCGACTTTCTCCAGAATCTTGTTCAGGCCCTTGTGATACAGACTAGCTACATATGAGCTGTCGGCCGCTGCGCCTTTGCGCTCTTCGAGCACTTCGGCCAGACGAGTCAGGGTGTCACTCATGTTTATGTCCTGCGGAATAGATAGCGTGCGGGTCTTTCAGAACCGGGTCGACTGTCTTCCAGTCACCGTTTTCGTAGACGCGGTAAAAGCAGCTTTGACGGCCGGTATGGCAAGCGATGTCGCCGATCTGTTCGACCATCAGGATGATCACGTCGGCATCACAGTCCAGGCGCATTTCATGCAGGGTCTGTACGTGGCCGGACTCTTCGCCCTTGCGCCACAGCTTGCCACGGGAACGTGACCAGTAGATTGCACGGTTTTCCGCAGCGGTCAGTTCCAGCGCTTCGCGGTTCATCCAGGCCATCATCAGCACGCGTCCGGTCTTGTGATCCTGGGCAATCGCCGGCACCAGGCCATCTGCGTCCCACTTGATCTCGTCCAGCCAGTTTTTCATCTTCGACTCCGACAGCGAACCCCCACTTCGATAGTCGGGTTCAGGCGTTGAAACAGTGTGCCAGCCGATCAGCAAACTGGCTATCGGCGAACGACCAGATACAAGCCGACTGCCACCATGATGCCCGCCGGCCAATGCCCCAGTTCGTGCAACGGGCCGCCGGCGGCAAGGATCGTCCCGCCCGCCAGATGCGCGCAACCGAGCAGGCGCAGGAACCAGTCGTCCTTGCGTTTGTGCCACGGTGGCGGCGGGTCGTAGGCGTGCGGTTGCGACATGCGTTCGAGCAGGTCACGGGCCATGTTGGCCAGGTGCGGCAGCTGTTCGAACTGGCTCTGCACGTTGCCGATCAAGGCTTTCGGGCTGACGCGCTCGCGCATCCAGCGCTCGAGGAACGGCTGAGCGGTGTTCCACAGATCCAGATCCGGGTACAGCTGACGACCGAGGCCCTCGATGTTCAGCAGGGTCTTTTGCAGCAACACCAGTTGCGGCTGCACTTCCATGTTGAAGCGCCGCGCGGTCTGGAACAGGCGCATCAGCACCTGGCCAAATGAAATATCTTTTAACGGTTTTTCGAAGATCGGCTCGCACACGGTACGGATCGCCGCTTCGAATTCGTTGAGCTTGGTTTCCGCCGGCACCCAGCCCGAATCGATGTGCAACTGCGCCACGCGGCGATAGTCGCGCTTGAAGAAGGCGAACAGGTTGCGCGCCAGGTAGTCCTGGTCTTCCGGGGTCAGGCTGCCGACGATGCCGCAGTCGATCGCGATGTACTGCGGGCTCCACGGGTTGACGGTGCTGACGAAGATGTTGCCCGGGTGCATGTCGGCGTGGAAGAAACTGTCGCGGAACACCTGGGTGAAGAAGATCTCCACGCCGCGCTCGGCGAGCATTTTCATGTCGGTGCGCTGGTCGGCGAGGGTCGCCAGATCCGTCACCTGAATCCCGTAGATGCGCTCCATCACCAGCACTTTCGGCCGGCACCAGTCCCAATAGACTTGCGGCACGTAGAGCAGCGGCGAGCCTTCGAAGTTGCGCTTGAGCTGGCTGGCGTTGGCCGCCTCGCGCAGCAGGTCGAGTTCGTCGTAGATGGTTTTTTCGTAGTCCTGCACCACGTCCACCGGGTGCAGCAGGCGGGCGTCGGCGGAGACCTTTTCGGCGGCGCGGGCGAGGATGAACAGCCACGCCAGATCCTGAGCGATCACCGGTTTCAGGCCCGGGCGGATCACCTTGACCACCACTTCTTCACCGGTTTTCAGCTGCGCGGCATGCACTTGCGCCACCGAGGCCGAGGCCAGCGGTTCGACGTCGAAACGGCTGAACACTTCGCTGATTTTCTTGCCCAGCTGTTCTTCGATCAGCTTGATCGACAGCTGCGAATCGAACGGCGGCACGCGGTCCTGCAGCAGCATCAGCTCATCGGCGATGTCTTCCGGCAGCAGATCGCGGCGGGTCGAAAGAATCTGCCCGAACTTGATGAAGATCGGCCCCAGATCCTGCAGCGCCAGACGCAGACGCGCGCCACGGCTCAGCTCCAGCGGCTTGCGCGGCAACCAGCGCCACGGCAGCACGTAGCGCAGCGCCAGAAGAAACCAGGGCAGCGGCAGCTCGAACAGCAGGTCATCGAGGCGGTAGCGGATCACGACGCGCTGGATGCGCAACAGACGGCGGACGGCAAGCAGCTTCATGCGTTATCGCTTGGGTCGAGGGATCGGGAAAGGCGCTCGAAACGCGCCTCGAGACGTTCCAGATCAAGTTTGATCCGGTCCAGTTCGCTGAACCGCGCTTCGGCTTCGCGCTGCCCGACCAGGGTGCGCGATTCTTCGGCGAGGTATTCGGCGAGGTTCTGGTTGAGGCTGGCAAATCCTTGTTGATACCAGCGTGCGCGGCTGCGTAGGTGGCCACCTATCAGTTGCGTGGCGACCGGGCCGAGCCAGCGCGAGAGTTCGTACTCCCAGTCCAGCTTGAGGTCCTGCAGCACGCCGGCCAGCTCCAGCAGCACGCCGCTGTCACCGTCGAGCTCGACTTCCGGGGCGTGCAGCACCGCGGTCTTGTCTTTGCTCACGGCCAGTTTCACCAGGCTTGAAGCCGGGGCGCGCAGGGTGCAGTCGACGCCGGTTTCCCAGTGCGAGGCGAGCATCAGCCCCTCATCGCTGGGCAGAATGAACAGTTGCAGCGCCGGGCTGCGGCAATCGACGGCAATCACTTTGCCAGTCAGATGCGCCAGCCGAGGCAGCGCCGTGCTGTCGAGACGCAGCACCCGGTTGAGGCCGAGTTCGACGCTGGCGAGCAGCCCGGTGAGCAACATCAGGGCTTGATGCCGCGGTGCAGGGCGACGATGCCTGCGGTCATGTTGTGATAGGTCACGCGGTCGAAACCGGCGTCGACCATCATCGACTTCAGGGTTTCCTGATTCGGGTGCATGCGGATCGATTCGGCCAGGTAGCGATAGCTTTCCGAGTCATTGGTGATCAGCTTGCCCATCAGCGGCATGAAGGCGAACGAGTAAGCGTCGTAGGCCTTGGACATCAGCGCGTTGGTCGGCTTGGAGAACTCCAGCACCAGCAGGCGGCCGCCGGGCTTGAGCACGCGCAGCATCGAGCGCAGGGCGTCTTCCTTGTGCGTCACGTTGCGCAGGCCGAAGGCGATGGTCACGCAGTCGAAATGGTTGTCCGGGAACGGCAGCTTTTCCGCGTCCGCCTGAACGAATTCGACGTTGCCCGACACACCCAGATCCAGCAGGCGGTCACGGCCGACCTTGAGCATGGATTCGTTGATGTCGGCCAATACCACCTGACCGGTAGGGCCAACCAGGTGCGAGAATTTCTTGGTCAGGTCACCGGTGCCGCCGGCGATGTCGAGCACGCGGTTACCGCTGCGCACACCGGAAAGTTCGATCGCGAAACGCTTCCACAGACGGTGCATGCCGCCCGACAGAAGGTCGTTCATCAGGTCGTATTTCGCGGCTACGGAGTGGAACACCTCAGCGACTTTTTCCGCTTTCTGGCTTTCCGGAACGTTTTTGAAGCCGAAGTGAGTGGTGGGTTCGGCATCGCTGCCTTTGCGCTGATCAGTCATATCGCTGTCACCAAAAGAGAATGCGCGACATTCTAATCCCCAAGCCATGCTTTGTCTTGGAATGGCTAAAGGTAAGATGGGTAACCTTCGGGACGATTTGCCGCAGACGCGGTCAAGATTTACCGTCACCTATTCATCAAGCAGGAGTCATTCAATGGCCAAAATCAGTGTTGAGCGTGCCCACAGCCTGGGCAAGGAAGCCGCCCGCGAGAAGGCCGACAAGCTGGCGCAGAAACTCTCCGATCAATATGGCCTGGAGCCGCAGTGGTCGGGCGACACCCTGAACCTCAAGCGCTCGGGCGTGAAAGGCGCGGTGCATGTGGCTGACGATTCGATCCGCGTCGACGTGGAGCTGGGCATCATGATGTCGGCCATGAGCGGCATGATCAAAGCCGAGATCGAGAAGGCGCTGGACAAAGCGCTGGTCTGATTTCTGCCTGAAATGAAATTCTCCTGTGGGAGCGGGCTTGCTCGCGAATGCGGTGTACCAGTCGACATTTCTCGTGACTGGTGCACCGCATTCGCGAGCAAGCCCGCTCCCACATTTGTTTTGTGGTGCCCCTGTTGTTTATGTCAGTTGTTAGGGTGCCGTTTCTAATTTTTCTCCCTACTTTGTGCCTGAGCCCGACACCTTTGCGGGCAGTTCCTCAAACCTTCTGCGCGTGAGGTGCACCATGGCCAAAGTAATTCTGAAGAAAAAAATCGACGCTTCGACTTCTACCCTGAGCGACGTCAAATCCTATGCCCGCAAGATCTGGCTGGCAGGCCTGGGTGCCTACGCCAAGGTTGGCCAAGAGGGCAGCGACTACTTTCAGGAGTTGATCAAGGCTGGTCAAACTGTTGAAAAGAAAGGCAAAAAGGTTGTCACCGAAAAGCTCGAAGCCGCCAATGCCGAGATCGATGAAGCCAAGGGTGAAGTCAGCTCGTTCAAAGGTCGCGTCGAAGTTCAGCTCGACAAGGTCGAGAAGGCGTTCGACTCCCGCGTGGCAAGCGCCTTGAATCGTATCGGCATTCCGTCTAAACATGACGTTGAGACACTCTCTGCTAAGCTCGATGAGCTGACGGCATTGCTCGAACGCGTCGCGCGTAAATCTTAAGGAGAACGGGATGGCTGGTAAAAAGAACACCGATAAAGAAGGCAGCTCGTGGATTGGGAAAGTCGAAGACTACTCCCGCAAAATCTGGCTGGCTGGTTTAGGCGTGTACTCGAAGATCGACACTGACGGCAGCAAGCTCTTCGAGTCACTGGTCAAAGACGGCGAGAAAGCCGAGAAGCTCACCAAGTCTGCAGTCGGCAAGAAAGTCGATGCCGCCAAGGATTCCGCTTCTTCGGCCAAATCGCGCATCAGCGGCGTGAAAGATCGCGCACTGGGCAAGTGGGACGAGCTGGAAGGGGCTTTTGACAAGCGCCTGAACAGCGCCATTTCGCGCCTGGGTGTACCTAGCCGCAATGAAGTCAAAGCGCTGCACAGCAAAGTCGAAACCCTGACCAAGCAGATCGAGAAACTCACCGGTCTGAAAACCCAACCGGTCGCGGCGAAAACCGCAGCGGCCAAACCGGCAGCCAAAACGGCCGCCAAGCCACTGGCCAAAGCGACTGCGAAACCAGCCGCCAAGCCTGCGGCAAAAACCGCTGCCGCCAAGCCTGCCGCTAAAACGGCCGCTGCCAAACCAGCCGCCAAAGCCGCCGCGAAACCGGTTGCTGCCAAAGCTGCTGCGAAACCTGCCACCAAAGCCGCAGCCAAGCCAGCGGCGAAAACCGCAGCGGCCAAACCTGCTGCCAAGCCAGCGGCCAAACCGGCTGCGGCGAAAAAACCGGCAGTGAAAAAACCGGCCGCGCCGAAAGCCGCTGCGCCAAAACCGGCTGCTCCGGCAGCCAAGCCAGCTACCCCGGCAACCCCGGCCAGCGCGTCGAACTCCGCCGCTGCACCGACCCCGGTAGCGACCCCGACTGCTGCATTGACACCGTCGACGCCAAACAGTCAGTCCTGATTTTTCAGGGCAAAAAAAACGCCCGGCCTGTGAAGGTCGGGCGTTTTTGTTTGTCTTTTTAAAAGCTTACCCTCACCCCAGCCCTCTCCCCGAGGGAGAGGGGGCCGATTCGGGGATGCTTCAGCCTTACACCGACCTGAAAGTGTTGTATTGAATCCATAATCGACTGGATTTTTCAGGTCGCCGTATCGCGTAAGACAATAAGGTCAGTCCCCTCTCCCTCTGGGAGAGGGTTAGGGTGAGGGGCTCTTGATTTCATTCGTGATCTTCGAGGTATTGAAGGGCCATCCGCTCCGTCGCCACTTTCACCGGCGGCAGCAGATGCGGTGCCACCAGCATCATGATCTGGTACACCACCAGTTTGACCTCACCCTCGCGATCAAGAATCCGCTGATAGTCCAGCGAGAACAGCAGGGTCATGGTGATCTGCTCCACCAGTTGCCCCAACGCCTGGGTATCACTGACCAATTGCCCCGACGCCTTCAGGCGCGCCAGCAATGACGCGAGCGTGCGCTTGAGGGCGTTGAGCAGATTGCGGATGCCCTTGGCCAGTTTTGGCAGGCGCCCGGCGAGGTTCGACAGGTCCTGGAACAGAAACCGGTATTGCGCCAGGCGCTCGACGATCAAGTGCAGGAACAGCCAGTAATCCTCCGGCGCCAACTCGGCATCCGATGGAGGATCGAGCAACGGCGCCAGTTCATTCTGGAAACGTTCGAACAGGCCGAGAATCAGCGGCTCCTTGCCGTGGAAGTGGTAGTAGAGGTTGCCGGGGCTGATCCCCATCTCATTGGCAACTTCCATGGTGGAGACGTTCGGTTCGCCTTTCTCATTGAACAACTGCAGAGCACATTCGAGAATCCGGTCGCGGGTTTTCATCCAGTCTTCTTAGAAAAGTTCGGTTAAGCGTCAGCGCACATGCACGTAGGTGCCGGGTGCTGCCTCCATCGGTGGATAGTTCGGGTTGCCGAGGGTAAACGTGGTTTCGTGCTGCGTGCCGGAGCGCTGCTGAATCCATTCCAGCCACTGCGGCCACCAACTGCCGTCAACGCGTTTGGCGTCGTAATACCAGGCGCGCGGATCGCTGCTGAGCTTGCCGTTCTCGACGTAATTGGCTTTCGGGTTGCTGGGCGGGTTGAGGATGCTTTGCACGTGGCCGCTGTTGGACAGCACGAAGCGCCGTTCGCCACCGAGCAGCAACGTCGAGCGATACACCGCGTCCCATGGCGTGATGTGGTCGTTCATGCCGGCCACGCTGAAGCTGTCGACGGTGACTTTCTGCAGGTCGATCGGCGTGCCGCAGACTTCCAGGCCGCCCGGGTGGGTCAGCGGATTGTGTTTGAAGAAGTCCAGCAGGTCACCGTGGAACGCGGCGGGCAGGCGCGTGTTGTCGTTGTTCCAGTACAGAATGTCGAAGGCTGGCGGCTCCTTGCCGAGCAGGTAGTTGTTGACGAAGTAGCTCCAGATCAAATCGTTGGGCCGCATCCAGGCGAACACCTTGGCCATGTCGCGACCGTCGAGCACGCCTCTCTGATAGGAACGGCGCTTGGCAGCTTCGATGGTCTGTTCGTCGGCGAACAGGGTGGTCGGGGTTTCGATCTCGCTGTCGAGCAGGCTGACCAGATAGGTTGCACTGGAGATTCGCCGCAGCTGCCGTTTGGCCTGCAGATGCCCCTGCAGCGCGGCAATGGTCAGGCCACCGGCGCAGGCGCCCATCAGGTTGACCTCGCGCGCGCCGGTGATCGCCCGGCAGATGTTCATCGCTTCTTCCACCGCTTCGACGTAGGTCGAGAGGCCCCATTCCCGGTGGCGTACGTCCGGGTTGCGCCAACTGATCATGAAGGTCTGCAGGCCGTTTTTCAGCGCGTACTGGACAAAGCTGTTCTGCGGGCTGAGGTCGAAAATGTAGTACTTGTTGATTTGCGGCGGCACCACCAGCAACGGCTTGGCGTACTGTTTTTCGCTCATCGGCTTGTACTGGATCAGCTCCAGCAGTTCGTTGCGAAACACCACGGCACCGGGGGTGGTCGCGACGGTCTTGCCAACTTCGAAAGCCTGTTTGGTGACCTGGCGCGGCAGGCCGTCGTTGTGCAGCAGATCATCGAACAGATGACTCAGGCCGCGCACCAGACTCTGGCCGCCGGAATTGAACAGCTCCTTGACCGCCAGCGGATTGAGCAAGGTATTGGAGGGCGCCACGGCATCGTTGAGCAGGGTGAACGCGAAGTGCGCGCGGGCGCGGTCGTCCTCGCTCATGCTGCTTTCATCGATCCAGCTCTTGACCTGTTTCTGCCAGGCCAGATACGCCTGCAGGCTGCGCCGGTAGAACGGATTGAGGCTCCACGCCGGGTCGGCGAACCGCGCGTCCTGCGGGTTGGTCGGATGCAGGGTTTCACCGAGCAGCACGCGACCGAGTTGGCCGCCGAGTTTCAGCGCGTGTCTGGCACTGTGGATCGGGTTGCGCAGACCGTGGGCTGCGACACTGCGCAGCGTCGAGAGCAGGTCACGGCCACGCAGCCCGGTCATTGCACTTTGTGCATTGATGAACACGGCGGGACTGGGCACTACGCCCGTCGCAGGTTTGTCGCGCATGACTCAACACTCCTTCGTCTTCAGGTCAAAAACAAACTCACCGAACCAGAACACCATAGTCGCTGTTACGGGTTGCTGCCTGCGCGGCGTCCTGCCGCGCACGTTGTTCAAAACCCTGCATAAAGCCTGCCGCCGTGATTTATCCGCCCAGCGGCGAGGGTTGCGGATGCATGACCGCTCGCTGACGCTCCTCCTGGAGGAACTTCATGATGATCGGCGCCACCGCTTCGGCGCGGGTGATCAGGAACAGATGACCGTCGTCGATGATGTGCAACTGGGCGTTGGGAATCCGCCAGGCGAGCATGCGCATATTGATCAACGGGATCAGCGGGTCGTCGTCACCGGCCAGCACCAGGGTCGGCTGATGGATCTTGTGCAGCCAGTGAATGCTGGTCCAGCCGAGGCCGGCGAACAGTTGCCAGTAGTAACCGAGCTTGCCCGCCGAACGTACTTTCGCCGCATGGCTGGCAGCCAGCGTCGGGTCGCGACGGAATGAGCCGCCGTAGATCAACGGCGCAATGCGGATCACGTGGGACGGCTGGATGTAGCGTCGCGGGCTGGCCATCATCCACAGCACTTTCGGTTTGCCCGGCACCATGAAGGCACCGGCCGCGGTCGCCGCCAGCACCAGTTTCTTGCAGCGTTCCGGGTAGTCGTGGGCGAATTGCTGCGCCAGTGCACCACCCCAGGACACGCCGATCACATTGACCTGGCCGTAGTCGAGGTAGTCGAGCATCCGCGAAGTCAGCTTCGCCAACCCGGGAAAGCGATACGGCCGGTTCGGCGTCGACGAGCCGCCGACACCGGGCACGTCGAAGGCGATCACTTCGAGATCCGGGTCCAGCGCCGCGACAAACGGAAACACCAACTCCAGGTTGGCGCCGATGCCGTTGAAAATCAGCAAGGGCGTCAAATGAGGCTTGCCGGGGCGTACCGCGGTGCGGAGGGTCTGCCCATCCAGATCGACGGTACGGAAAATGAACGGTTGCGGCATGCTTCAGGCCCTGTGGGTCAATCTCAATATCACCTCCAATCCCTTGTGGGAGCGGGCATTGTGGCGAGGGGATTTATCCCCGATCGACTGCGAAGCAGTCGCATACCCTCAAACGCGGAGAATCATAGTTGCCGCGATTGCAGGTTTTGGGGCCGCTGCGCGACCCATCGGGGATGAATCCCCTCACCACAAGCCCGCTCCCACAGGGGGGTGAGGTGCGTCAGTTACCGCTCATGAACATAAGTGCCCGGCGAAGCCTCGCCTGCCGGATACGCCTTGTTGCCCAGTTTCAGTGGAGCCTTTTTCAGATTGCCCGAGCGCTCGGCCTGCCACGCCTGCCAGTACAGCCACCAGGAATCGGTGTGCTTGGTCGAGTTCTCTTGCCAGTCATCGGCATTGGCGGCCATGCCTTCGCTGGTCATGTAGCGCGATTTCGGGTTGCCCGGCGGGTTCAGGATGCTCTGGATGTGCCCGCTGCTCGACAGCACGAACTCGACCTTGCCGCCAAACAGTTGCGCCGACTTGTAGCAGGACTTCCACGGGGTGATGTGGTCGTTGGTGCCGGCCAGCGAGAAGATGTCAGCGGTGACCTGCTTGAGGTCGATCGGCGTGCCGCACACTTCCAGTGCATTGGGGCGAATCAGTGGGTTGTTTTTGAACATCTCGATCAGGTCGCCGTGGAACGCCGCCGGCAACCGGGTGGTGTCGTTGTTCCAGAACAGGATGTCGAACACCGGCGGCTCGTTGCCGAGCAGGTAATTGTTGACCCAGTAGTTCCAGATCAGATCGTTCGGGCGCATCCACGCGAAGACCTTGGCCATGTCCTTGCCTTCAAGCACACCGGCCTGATACGAGTGACGCTTGGCGGTCTCGAGGGTCTGCTCGTCGACGAACAGGGCGACGTCGCTGTCCAGCGTGGTATCGAGCACGCTGACCAGCAGGGTCAGGGCGTTGACCTTCTTCTCGCCGAGCGCGGCGTAGTGGCCGAGCAGGGCAGTGCAGGTGATGCCGCCGGAGCAGGCGCCGAGCATGTTGATGTCTTTGCTGCCGGTGATCGCCGTAACTACGTCGACCGCTTCCTTCAGCGCATCGATGTAGGTCGACAGGCCCCACTCGCGCTGGGCCTTGGTCGGGTTGCGCCAGCTGACGATGAAGGTCTGCACGTTATTGCGCAGGCAGAAGCGCGCCAGACTCTTGTCCGGGCTCAAATCGAAAACGTAGAACTTGTTGATCTGTGGCGGCACCACGAGCAACGGCCGCTCGTGGACCTGCTCGGTGATCGGCTTGTACTGGATCAGCTCCAGCACGTCGTTGCGAAACACCACCGCGCCTTCGGTCACGCCGAGGCTCTTGCCGACCTCGAACGCGCCCATGTTGACCTGGCTCGGCATGCCGCCGTTGTGTACCAGATCCTTGGCCAGATGCGAGAGACCGTCGAGCAGGCTTTTGCCGCCGGTCTCGAAGAAGCGTTTGACTGCCGCCGGGTTGGCTGCGGTGTTGGTCGGGGCCATGGCTTCGGTCATCAGGTTGATCACGAAGTGGCCGCGCGCGATGTCTTTGGGTGACAGGCTGCTGTCGTCGATCCAGGAATGGAGCTCCTTGCGCCACGCCAGGTAAGTTTGCAGATAACGTTTGTAGAGCGGGTTCTGACTCCACGCCGGATCAGCGAAGCGACGGTCATCGCTGGCCGGTTGCAGTTCGGATTTGCCGAACAGCACGTTCTTCAGTTCAAGACCGAAATGGGTCACGTGCTTGACGCTATGGATCGGTTGTTTGATGGCCTGGGTCAGCACCATTCGAGCAGAGGCCAGCAGATCCTTTCCGCGCAGCCCAACGACGGGATTAAGCCCCAGGGTGTTTTCCGAGGCTTGGTACTTCAGGTCATCGTTATTCTTGTTACTCATCTACGACGCTCCATTGTCCTGAGACGAGTACCCGGTTTCTGCTGTGCAGTTCCACAGCCAATGCCAGGTACTACTGCTCGGGTGACCGTTAATTCTGCATAGCTGCTTTACAGTCGTAGAGCACTGCAGGGAACTTGCCAGCTCCATTGGTTACCCGAGTTTAATTTTTTTCGCAAGCAGGCCGATCCTCGGCCACACAGCAGCGCATTCAAACAGATGAATTTAGAAAATGCCCTCTAAACAGCAAGAGCCTCGGACTAGAGCATCAGCTTGACGATCGACTGATCCGGATCGCGGGTTTTCCCGGCGGCTTTGAGCTCGGCCAGATAATCGTTCCAGAGGTCTTCCTGGCGCACGGCCAACTGGTACAGGTATTCCCAGGTGAACAAGCCGCTGTCGTGACCGTCGTCGAAGGTCAGTTTCAGTGCGTACTGACCGGCCCGTTCCAGGCCGCTGAGGCCGACATTGAGCTTGCCGAATTGCAGGATCGGTTTGCCGTGGCCCTGGACCTCGGCGGAAGGGGAGTGCACGCGCAGGAATTCGGCGGGCAGGGTGTACTCCTCGCCGGACGCGTATTTGAGCGTCAGGGTTTTCGAGGCTTTGTGCAGTTTGATGTCGGTGGGGATTGAGGTCATGGTCTGGCGTCCGTTGTGTGGGCGACCCTGATTCAAATGTGGGAGCGGGCTTGCTCGCGAATGCGGTGTGTCAGCCAACATTGCTGTCGACTGGCACGGCCTCTTCGCGAGCAAGCCCGCTCCCACAGGGTCCGCTACCGCTGTAAGTATGGCTTACAGGATATAACGGGACAGGTCTTCGTTCTGCGCCAATTCGCCCAGGTGGCTGTTGACGTACGCAGCGTCGATCAGGATCGGCTTGTCGTCATGCGCGCTGGCCAGATCGCCGGCGCTGAACGACACCTCCTCCAGCAAACGCTCGAGCAGCGTGTGCAGGCGACGGGCACCGATGTTCTCGGTCTTCTCGTTGACCTGCCAGGCGATCTCGGCCAGACGCTTGATGCCTTCCGGCTGGAACTGGATGTTCAGGCCTTCGGTTTTCAGCAGTGCGCAGTATTGCTCGGTGAGCGAAGCGTGCGGCTCGCTGAGGATGCGTTCGAAGTCTTCCGGGCTCAGGGCCTTGAGTTCGACGCGGATCGGCAGACGGCCTTGCAGCTCGGGCACCAGATCGCTCGGCTTGCTCAGGTGGAACGCACCGGAAGCGATGAACAGGATGTGGTCGGTCTTGACCATGCCCAGCTTGGTGTTGACGGTGCAGCCCTCGATCAGCGGCAGCAGGTCGCGCTGTACGCCTTCACGGGACACATCGGCGCCGCCGACATTGCCGCGCTTGGCGACCTTGTCGATTTCGTCGATGAACACGATGCCGTGCTGCTCGACCGCTTCCAGCGCCTTGGCCTTCAACTCTTCTTCGTTGACCAGACGCCCGGCCTCTTCGTCGCGCACCAGTTTCAGCGCTTCCTTGACCTTGAGCTTGCGAGCTTTCTTCTTACCCTTGCCCATGTTGGCGAACAGGGACTGCAACTGGTTGGTCATTTCTTCCATGCCAGGCGGCGTGGCGATCTCGATGCCGGCCATTTCGGCGACTTCGATTTCGATTTCCTTGTCGTCCAGCTGCCCTTCGCGCAGGCGCTTGCGGAACAGTTGGCGCGTGTTGGAATCCTGAGCCGGCTCCTCGTTGCTGAAGCCCATGCGTGCCGGTGGCAGCAGCGCGTCGAGGATGCGGTCCTCGGCAGCGTCTTCGGCGCGGTGGCGTACGCGGGTCATTTCCTGCTCGCGGAGCATCTTGATCGCAGCGTCGGCCAGATCACGGATGATCGATTCAACGTCACGGCCGACGTAGCCGACCTCGGTGAATTTGGTCGCTTCGACCTTGATGAACGGCGCGTTGGCCAGTTTCGCCAGGCGACGGGCGATCTCGGTTTTACCGACACCGGTCGGGCCGATCATCAGAATGTTCTTCGGGGTCACTTCAACGCGCAGCTCTTCAGGCAGCTGCATGCGGCGCCAGCGGTTGCGCAGGGCAATCGCGACGGCGCGCTTGGCATCGTCCTGGCCGATGATATGGCGGTTGAGTTCGTGGACGATTTCGCGGGGAGTCATGGACATAGTAATTGGCGGTCCTCAAGCAGAAAAAGGCCGTGGCACAGGGGCCGTATCAGGCTTCTTCAGCGAGATCCTGCTCCTCAATGGTCTGAGTGTGGTTGGTGAATACGCAGATGTCGGCAGCGATGCCCAGTGCGGTTTCGACGATTTCACGGGCCGACAGGTCGGTCTTTTTCAACAGTGCGCTGGCTGCAGCCTGTGCATAGCCACCGCCGGAACCCATGGCGATCAGGCCATTCTCGGGTTCGACCACGTCACCGTTGCCGGTGATGATCAGGGACGCGTCCTTGTTGGCGACCGCGAGCATGGCTTCGAGGCGGCTCAGGGAGCGGTCGGTGCGCCATTCTTTGGCGAGTTCGACAGCGGCGCGGATCAGGTGGCCCTGATGTTTCTCGAGCTGGCCTTCGAAACGTTCGAACAGGGTGAAGGCGTCGGCGGTGGCACCGGCGAAACCGGCGATGACCTGGCCGTGGTACAGGCGGCGAACTTTTTTCGCGTTGCCTTTCATCACGGTGTTGCCGAGAGAAACCTGGCCGTCGCCGCCCATGACGACTTTGCCGTGGCGGCGGACTGAAACGATGGTGGTCAAGGGAAGAGTCTCCACGCAGCGGGGCGAAAATGCCTTATGCCCATTCATATGGGGGTGCTGGAGAGGATTTCAACCATAGCGCGGGTGAGGGGACGAGCGGTGTCGTGGGAGAGTGAAAAACTCTGTGGCGAGGGAGCTTGTCGAATCGTCGCACCGTCCCGCTCGGCTGCGCAGCAGTCGCAAAATCTACAATCCCGGACTGTCTGATGCACCGGATTTACAGGCTTTGGGGGCGCTTCGCACCCCAGCGGGAGCTAGCTCCCTCGCCACAAAGTCCGCCGAACGATTTACGTTCGGCGAGAGGTCAGCGGCTCTGGCGTTGTTGTAACAACAGGTTGCTGAAGCCGCTGCCCGCCAGTTGTTTCTGCGCAGTCGTCAGCTGTTCGCGGTTGCTGAACGGGCCGACCAATACGCGGTACCAGGTCTCATCCTTCACCGTGCCCGACTCAACCGAAACAGCCTGGCCGAGCAGAATGATCTGCGCCCGTACCTTGTCCGCGTCCGCCTCTTTGCGGAACGAACCGGCCTGGAGGAAGAACTTGGTCACCGGCGCCGCTTTCGCCACCGGTGGCGCTGGCGGCGGGGTAATGCCCGACAGCGCAGCCTGCGCCCGCGCGGTATCGATCTTCGCCGCTTCCGCCGGGGTAACCGGCGTGGTCGGCACTTGTGGTGTCGGCAGGGTTTTCTCCGGCACGGCATCCGGCGGCACGATCACTTCCGATTCCGGCAGCAGGGTGTAGAAGTCGTACTTCGGCTTCACCGGTTGTGTCGGGCTCGGCGGGGTCTTGTTGGCCTCGGCGATTTTCGTGGCTTTCTGCTGTTGCGCTTGCTCGATCTTCTCGCGCTTGACCGTGTCGCTGCCCTTGCCCGGCTCCAGTTTCATCAGGAACACGATGAACGCACCGACCGTCAGGCCGATGGCCATCCACAGCCAGCCCGGAATCGGTTGCTTTGCAGGAGCTTGGTAACGGCTGGCGCCACGCTTGGGTGCAGGTTTTTTCTTGGCAGCCAACTTACATGCGCTCCAGAGTTTCCAGGCCCAACAGTTCCAGGCCTTGCTTGAGAGTACGACCGGTCAGCGCGGCCAGACGCAGACGACTCTGCATCCGGGCCGGCGTTTCGGCGGCGAGGATCGGGCAGTTCTCGTAGAAGCTGGAGAACAGACCGGCGACGTCATACAGGTAGGTGCAGAGGATGTGCGGGGTGCCTTTTTCCGCGACGTTGTTCAGCACTTCGCCGAACTGCGCCAGTTTCGCCGCCAGCTCTTGTTCGTGCGCCGCTTCGAGGACGATCTGGCCATCGACTTGGCTGAAGTCCTTGCCCAGTTTGCGGAACACACCGGCCACACGGGTGTAGGCGTACAGCAGGTACGGCGCGGTGTTGCCTTCGAAGTTGAGCATCAGGTCGAAGTTGAAGCTGTAGTCGCTGGTGCGGTGCTTGGACAGGTCGGCGTATTTCACCGCACCGATGCCGACAACCTTGGCGATGTTGCGCAGTTCGTCTTCGGCCAGTGTCGGGTTCTTCTCTTTGACCAGGTTGTAGGCGCGTTCCTGTGCTTCGGTCAGCAGGTCGATGAGCTTCACGGTGCCGCCATCACGGGTCTTGAACGGACGGCCGTCGGCGCCGTTCATGGTGCCGAAGCCCATGTGTTCCATTTCCATCGGATGGGTCACGAAACCGGCCTTGCGCGCCACGGCAAACACTTGCTGGAAGTGCAGGGCCTGACGCTGGTCGACGAAGTACAGCGCGCGATCGGCCTTGAGCTTGCCACTGCGGTAGCGCACGGCTGCCAGGTCAGTGGTGGCGTACAGGTAACCGCCGTCAGCCTTGACGATGATCACCGGCAGCGGGTCGCCGTCGGCATTTTTGAACTCGTCGAGGAACACGCACTGGGCGCCGTTGCTCTCGACCAGCATGCCGGCGGCTTTCAGGTCGTTGACCACGTTGATCAGGTCGTCGTTGTAGGCGCTTTCGCCCATCACGTCGGCCATGGTCAGTTTGACGTTGAGCAGTTCGTAGATCTTCTGGCAGTGCGACAGCGAGATGTCCTTGAACCGGGTCCACAGCGCCAGGCATTCGGCATCGCCGGCCTGCAGCTTGACCACCAGGCCACGGGCGCGGTCGGCGAATTCTTCGGATTCGTCGAAACGCTGCTTGGCGGCGCGGTAGAAGTTTTCCAGATCGGACAGTTCATCGCTGGTGATCGGGTTTTCCTGCAGGTAAGCCATCAGCATGCCGAACTGGGTGCCCCAATCGCCAACGTGGTTCTGGCGGATCACTTCGTCGCCGAGGAACTCGAGAACACGGGCCACGCCGTCGCCGATGATGGTCGAGCGCAAGTGGCCGACGTGCATCTCTTTGGCCAGGTTCGGTGCCGACAGGTCGACCACGGTGCGCTGTGCCGGACCGGCCTTGCGCACGCCAACGTGAGCGTCAGCCAGCGCGGCGTCGAGGCGCGAGGCGAGGGCCTGGGTGTTCTGGAAGAAATTGATGAAGCCTGGGCCGGCGATTTCGGCCTTGGTGACGTTTTCGTCGGCCGGCAGCGCGGCGATGATTTTTTCCGCCAGATCGCGCGGCTTCATGCCCGCCGGCTTGGCCAGCATCATGGCGATGTTGCTGGCGAAGTCGCCGTGGGTCTTGTCACGGGCGTTCTCCACCTGAATCGCCGGCGACAGGCCTTCAGGCAACACACCTTCGTTGACGAGTTGGGTGAGGGCTTGTTGGATCAGCTGGCGAATGGTGTCTTTCATGGTCTTCTCTTTCGACCGCAAGCGCGGCGGCGCATCGATGCGCGGGTGGAAAAACTGGGCATTATCCGTTGCGAAGACGGGCTTGCCAACCTTAGCAGGCAGCTTATGGATATGTGGTGACAATTCGGGCCTATTCGCGAGCAAGCCCGCTCCCACAGGGGATCGGTGTCAGACACATAATCTGTGAACGCCGCAGATCCAATGTGGGAGCGGGCTTGCTCGCGAAGGCGATTTTCAGATCAATACAGATCTACAGGATCGACATCCAGCGACCAGCGCACCGCCCGCCCGCTCGGCATCTGCTCTAATTCCAGCAACCAACTGCTGAGCAACCGATGCAGCGGCGCCCGCGCTGTAGCCTGCAACAATAGCTGCGCCCGATAGCGCCCGGCACGCCGCTCCATCGGTGCCGGCACCGGCCCGAGCAGTTCGATGCCGGTCAGATTCTGCTCGACCAGCAAGCGCTCGGCCGCGCTGCACGCCTCGTCGAGAAAGCCCTCGGCCTGCCCCGGCTTGTGCGCTTCGGCGCGCAACAGCGCCAGATGCGCAAACGGCGGCAGTCCGGCGGCGCGGCGCTCGCTCAAGGCTTGCTCGGCAAAGGCGAAGTAGCCCTGCTCGGTCAGTTGCACCAATAAAGGATGGTCGGCCAGGTGCGTCTGGATGATCACCTTGCCCGGCTCCTCAGCCCGCCCGGCGCGCCCGGCGACCTGCACAATCAATTGCGCCATGCGCTCGCTGGCGCGGAAGTCGCCGGAGAACAGTCCGCCGTCGGCATCCAGAATCGACACCAGCGTGACCCTTGGGAAGTGGTGTCCCTTGGCCAACATCTGCGTGCCGACCAGAATGCACGGCTGGCCTTTCTGAATCGTCGCGAACAGTTGATTCATCGCGTCCTTGCGCGAAGTGCTGTCGCGGTCGACGCGCAGCACCGGGTAGTCCGGGAACAGAATCGCCAACCGCTCCTCCGCACGCTCGGTGCCGGCGCCCACCGGCCGCAGATCGACCTTGTTGCACTTGGGGCACTGGCGCGGCGTGCGTTCGACATAGCCGCAGTGGTGGCAGCGCAGCTCGCCATAGCGCTGGTGCACGGTCATCCGCGCATCGCAGCGCGAACACTCGGACATCCAGCCGCAATCGTGGCACAGCAGCGTCGGCGCAAAGCCGCGGCGGTTGAGGAACACCAGCACCTGCTGGCCGGCGGCGAGGGTCTGGCCAATAGCTTGCTGCATCGGCCCGGAAATGCCGCTGTCCAGCGGACGGCTTTTTACGTCCAGCCGCAGGAAGCGTGGCTGCTTGGCGCCGCCGGCCCGCTCGTTGAGGCGCAGCAGGCCATAACGACCGGTGTAAGCGTTGTGCAGGCTTTCCAGCGAAGGCGTGGCCGAACCGAGGACGATCGGGATGTTTTCCTGCCGCGCGCGCACCAGCGCCAGATCCCGGGCGTGGTAGCGCAAACCTTCCTGCTGTTTATAAGAGCCGTCGTGCTCTTCGTCGATGATGATCAGTCCCGGATTTTTCATCGGGGTGAACAGCGCCGAGCGGGTGCCGATAATAATGTCGGCCTCGCCGTCGCGGGCGGCGAGCCAGGCGTCGAGGCGCTCACGGTCGTTGACCGCCGAGTGCAGCAGGGCGATGCGTGCGTTGAAGCGCTGCTCGAAACGCGCCAGAGTCTGCGGGCCGAGGTTGATCTCGGGAATCAGCACCAGTGCCTGCTTGCCGGCTTCGAGGGTTTCGCGGATCAGCTGTAAATAGACTTCGGTCTTGCCGCTGCCGGTGACCCCGGCCAGCAGAAAGGCGTGATAACTGTCGAACCCGGCGCGGATCGCTTCGTAAGCGGCGCGTTGTTCGGTGTTCAGCGGCAACTCCGGCTGGGCCAGCCAGTGTTCATGGCGCACGCCGGGGGCGTGGCGCCGGATCTCCACTTGCACCAGGCCCTTGGCCAGCAGCAGGTCGAGGCTGTCCTTGCTCAGCATCAGTTTGCTCAACAACTGATGGGCGACGCCGTGCGGGTGCTGGGCCAGTGTTGCCAGGGCTTCACGCTGGCGCGGGGCGCGGGCGATGCGTGGATCATCGAGGCTGGCGCCGGGGGCGACCGACCAGAAGCGTTCCTGACGGGCCTCGGCCAGTTCGCCCTGACGCAGCAGGACCGGCAGCGCCCAGCTCAAGGTATCGCCGAGGCTGTGCTGGTAATACTGGGAGGTCCACAGGCACAGCTTGAACAATGCGGGAGGCAGCGGCGGGGTGGCATCGAGCAGGGCCAGCGCCGGTTTGAGCTTTTCTGCCGGCACTTCGCTGGTGTCGGTGATCTCGACCAGAATCCCGATCATCTCCCTGCGCCCGAACGGCACCCGCAGGCGCATGCCCGGCTGCAACTGGGCGCGCAGCACACCGGCCGGTGCCCGATAGTCGAACAGGCGGCGCAGGGGCGAAGGCAGGGCGAGGCGCAGAATGGCGTCGGGCACGCGGGGGGTCTCTATCAACACGAAAGAAGGGCGAGCGCAGATCAATTGTGGGAGCGGGCTTGCTCGCGAATGCGCTGTGTCAGGCACCTTGATGTTGGCTGACACAGCGCATTCGCGAGCAAGCCCGCTCCCACAGGAGAATGTGTTCAAGGCCGGGAGCCTAGCAGACGGTCGGTCTGAGGGACAGCTTGCGCGATTGACATTGTCTGGTAGAATCCGCGGCCTAATTACGTGCGGTATTCAACAATAGTGTTGGGTGGCGGCACGCTAGCCTGAGGAATACACCATGAAAGCCGATATTCATCCAAACTACGTAGAAATCGATGTTACCTGCAGCTGCGGTAACAAATTCGTAACTCGTTCGACTCATGGCAAAGCTCTGCCGATCGACGTTTGCAACGAATGCCACCCGTTCTACACCGGTAAGCAGAAGACTCTGGATACTGGCGGCCGCGTTCAGCGCTTTGCCGACCGTTTCGGTGCTTTCGGCGCGAAAAAGGCCTAAGGCCAATCATTCTGGAAAACCTCAATGGCTTTTCCGGGCTGATGAAAAAGGCGTCCCTTGCGGGCGCCTTTTTTGTGTCCGCGATTTGGCTGTCCGGCGCCCAGGCCTTCTGTCCCGCTCCGAAGGGGCTGAGCAGCGTTGCGGTCCAACGCGTGGTCGATGGCGATACCCTGCGCCTGAGCGACGGACGCAGTGTGCGGATGATCGGTCTCAACACGCCCGAACTGGGCAGGCACGGTCGCAGCGACGAGCCATTCGCCGTGGCGGCGCGTAAACGCCTCGAAACCCTGGTGGCGGACAGCGGCGGTCGGGTCGGTCTGCTCACCGGCAAGCAGGCCAAAGACCATTACGGCCGTACCCTCGCGCATGTTTACAGTGCCAGCGGTAGCAATCTTGAAGCGCAAATGCTCGCCGACGGCCTGGGTTTTCAGGTGGCCGTTGCACCGAACGTCGATCTTGTTGCCTGTCAGCAAGCCGCTGAGCAGAGCGCGCGCACCGCTGGGCGCGGCGTCTGGCGCCAGTCGCCTGTACTGAAAGCGGAGCAGATTCAGCACTCGGGTTTCGCCATGGTCAGTGGGCGTGTGAGCAAGGTTCAGCGCAATCGCGGCGGAATCTGGATCGAGTTGCAGGACTCGGTTGTACTGCGCGTTGCGCCCAATCTGGTTGGCCAATTCGACAGTGCCCGATTGCAGGCGCTGAAAGGCAGGCAGGTCGAGGCTCGCGGCTGGGTCGTCGACCGCTCGCGCCGTGGCGGCTTGCAACCGGGTCAACCGCGTTGGCTGCTGCCGCTGACTGATCCATCGATGCTGCAAGGCGCCCGCTGAAGAAAAATTGTAGACATTTTTTCTGTCGATTGTGAACAGTCAAGCCCTTGTGCGCCGTGGCTCTTGGCCCAAAGTCGTAGGACAGGGCGCTTGACAGGGGTGACTGCTCAGTCTTGTGGGGACTTTGCGAGGCGCGTATCCTCGCTGACCAGTCTGTCCAACAGTAAAAAGCGGAATGCCAAAATGTCTGATCTGAAAACTGCCGCTCTCGAATATCATGCCAATCCTCGTCCAGGGAAGCTGAGTGTCGAGCTCACCAAGGCCACTGCTACCGCCCGCGACCTGTCGCTGGCCTACAGCCCCGGCGTAGCTGAACCAGTGCGTGAGATCGCCCGCGATCCTGAACTGGCCTACAAATACACCGGCAAGGGCAACCTGGTTGCAGTCATTTCCGATGGCACCGCGATTCTGGGTCTGGGTAACCTCGGCCCACTGGCTTCCAAGCCGGTCATGGAAGGTAAAGGCGTACTGTTCAAGCGCTTCGCCGGTATCGACGTGTTCGACATCGAAGTCGACTCCGAAAGCCCGCAAGCCTTCATCGACACCGTTAAACGCATTTCCATCACCTTTGGTGGCATCAACCTGGAAGACATCAAGGCACCTGAGTGCTTCGAGATCGAACGTGCTCTGATCGAGCAGTGCGACATTCCGGTATTCCACGATGACCAGCACGGCACCGCGATCGTGACCGCTGCGGGCATGATCAACGCCCTGGAAATCGCCGGCAAAACCCTGCCGGAAGCCAAGATCGTCTGCCTCGGCGCCGGCGCTGCGGCCATCTCCTGCATGAAGTTGCTGGTGAGCATGGGCGCGAAAATCGAAAACATCTTCATGGTTGACCGTACCGGTGTGATCCACTCCGGCCGTGACGACCTGAACCAGTACAAAGCGGTATTCGCTCACGCCACCGACAAGCGCAGCCTGGCTGACGCTCTGAAAGGCGCTGACGTGTTCGTCGGTCTGTCCGGCCCGAACCTGCTGAGCGCTGAAGGCCTGCTGTCGATGGCGGCCAACCCGATCGTGTTCGCGTGCTCGAACCCGGATCCGGAAATCTCCCCGGAACTGGCGCACGCCACCCGCAGCGACGTGATCATGGCCACTGGTCGTTCCGACTACCCGAACCAGGTCAACAACGTGCTGGGCTTCCCGTTCATCTTCCGCGGTGCCCTGGACGTTCGCGCCAAGCGCATCAACGAAGAAATGAAAGTGGCAGCGGCCAACGCCCTGCGTGAACTGGCCAAACTGCCAGTGCCACAGGACGTGTGCGACGCCTACGGTGGTGCGCCGCTGGAATTCGGCCGTGAGTACATCATTCCGAAGCCAATGGACAAGCGCCTGATCACCCTGATCTCCGACGCTGTGGCCAAAGCCGCCATCGAGACCGGTGTGGCCACCCTGCCGTATCCGAAGAACTACCCGCTGAAAAGCGTGGATGACGTGTTCAACGGCTAAGACGTTGTAACGCATCAACCAGAAGCCCCGGCTCGTGAGAGTCGGGGCTTTTTTGTGCCTGTGTGATTTGTGGTGTTCTTCAGTGCCTCTTCGCGAGCAAGCCCGCTCCCACAGGTTTTGTGGTGTGCGCAAATGCTGGCTACAACCCGGGCACTGTGGGAGCGGGCTTGCTCGCGAAGAGGCCGGCCCAGACAACATAAAATCACAGCCATAAAAAAGCCCCGCACATCTCGCAATGGCGGGACTTTTGTTGATGCTGGATCAGAACAGGTCGATCGGTGCTTGCTCATCCGCCGGCAGCGGACTGCCTGGCGCCGCGCCATTGCCCAACTCATTCACGGATGGCGGCGTGTCTTCCGACTTGAACAGCTCGAAGTAGGCACCCGGCGTGCTCGGTGTGGCCGCGCGACCGCTGACCGGGTCTACCCGCAGGCTGAGGATGCCTTCCGGCTCAGGCTGCACGTGCGGCGGCTTGTCCTTCAGCGCAGCCGACATGTAGTTCATCCAGATCGGCAGCGCCACGGTGCCGCCGAACTCGCGGCGACCGAGGCTTTCCGGCTGGTCGAAACCGGTCCACACGGTGGTCACGTAATCGCCGTTGTAGCCGGAGAACCATGCATCCTTGGAGTCGTTGGTGGTACCGGTCTTGCCCGCGATGTCGCTGCGGCCCATGGCCAGTGCACGGCGCCCGGTGCCGAGCTTGATCACGTCCTGCAGCATGCTGTTGAGGATGTACGTGGTGCGACCATCGACGATCCGCTCGGCTACTGCCGGTGCTTGTGGCGCTGCTGCGGCGCCCGGGGCTTCACCCGGAACCGGTGCGGCGTTGACGGTGATCGGTTGAGACGCCGGCGCGGCAAAGCCATCGGTCGCCGAGCCACCCTGTGGCACGGTCGGCGGGTTGGCGACGAACAGCGTGTCGCCGTTGCGGCTTTCGATCTTGTCGATGATGTACGGGGTGATCTTGTAGCCGCCGTTGGCGAAGGTGCTCCAGCCGGTAGCGATCTCCATCGGCGTCAGGGTCGCGGTGCCCAGCGCCAGCGACAGGTTTGGCGGCAGGTCCTGCTTGTTGAAGCCGAAGCGGGTGATGTAGTCGATGGTCTTGCCGACGCCCATCGCCTGCAACAGGCGGATCGACACCAGGTTACGCGACTTGTACAGCGCCTCGCGCAGACGGATCGGGCCGAGGAAGGTGTTGGTGTCGTTCTTCGGCCGCCAGACTTTATCCAGGTACTCGTCGACGAACACGATCGGCGCGTCGTTGACCAGGGTCGCGGCGGTGTAACCGCTGTCCAGCGCAGCGCTGTAGACGAACGGCTTGAAGCTCGAACCCGGCTGACGCTTGGCCTGCAGGGCGCGGTTGTAGTTGCTCTGCTCGAAAGCGAAGCCGCCGACCAGCGAGCGGATCGCGCCGTTCTGCGGGTCCAGCGACACCAGCGCGCCTTGCGCCTGCGGAATCTGGCTGAATTTCAGCGAATTGTTCGGCTGACGCTGCACGCGAATCAGATCGCCGACCTGTGCCACATCCGACGGCTGGCGCGGTGCGGCGCCCATGCTGTTGGTATTGAGGAACGGACGCGCCCATTTCATGGTGTCCCAGGCAACGTGTTCTTCGCCGCTACGGGTCAGCACTTGCAGGCCGTTCTTGTCGACCTGGGTGACGATCGCCGGTTCAAGACTGCTGATGGTGCGCTGCTTGGTCAGCTCGGTGGCCCAGGCTTCGTGGGTCTTGCCCGGCAGGCGCGACTCGGGGCCACGGTAGCCGTGACGCTGGTCGTAGGTCATCAAGCCTTCGTGCAGCGCGGTGTTGGCCATTTCCTGCAGGTTGCTCGGCACCGTGGTGGTGACGCGGAAACCTTCGGTATAAGCGTCGCTGCCGTAGCGGCCGACCATTTCGGCACGGGCCATTTCGGCGATGTATGGCGCGTTCACTTCCGGGGTCGGCACGTGATAGCTGGCGTTCAGTGGCTCGTTGATCGCGGCGGTGTAATCAGCTTCGGAAATCTTCCCGAGCTTGTACATGCGGCCGAGGATCCAGTCGCGACGCTCCTTGCTGCGCGCCGGGTTGGCCAGCGGATTGAAGCGCGACGGGGCTTTTGGCAGGCCGGCGATCATCGCCATCTGCGCCAGGCTGACGTCGCGGATCGACTTGCCGTAATACACCTGCGCCGCCGCCTCGATGCCATAGGCGCGGTTACCCAGGTAGATCTTGTTCACGTACAGCTCAAGGATCTCGTCCTTGGTCAACTGTCGCTCGATCTGCAGGGCCAGAAGAATTTCTGTGGTTTTGCGCGAGAAGCTGCGCTCGCTGGTCAGGAAGAAGTTCTTCGCCACCTGCATGGTGATGGTGCTGCCGCCGGACTGAATGTGTCCGCTTTTGACCAATTGGGTCGCGGCACGCATCAGGCTGCTTGGATCGACGCCATAGTGGTTGGCGAAATTGTCGTCTTCAGCACTTAGTAACGCATTAATGAAATTGGGGGGAATGTCGGCGAAACGGATCGGAGTCCGGCGCATTTCGCCAAATTCTGCGATCAATTTGTTATCGCTGCTGTAGACCCGCAATGGAATCTGCAACTGAATGCTTCGCAGCGCCTCCACAGAGGGCAAACCCGGACTAAGGTAAAGAAACGCGCCGCTGAGACCTAAAAGCAGTCCGCAGAAAACGGCGACGATGGACCAACCGAAAAATTTCAGCAGACGAATCAAGGCTTTTGGACATCCAGGGCAAAGAATGAATTTGGCGACAGGGTTCCGGGAACACACAGAACAACCCGCGCCGGCAGTAAAAAGCGGAAAAAAACGCTGGGCATTATAAGCACTTTTCTGCTGGGGGCGTCATTTGCGCTTCTGTCAAGGCGCGGTGAAGGAACGCAATGTGTATTACAGAGTCCGTAACTCACGGAAAGTCATAGGGAATTGGTAGTGCTGGGACTCTTCAATAAAAAGACCAATACGTTACTGGGGATCGACATCAGCTCCACTTCGGTGAAGCTGCTGGAGCTTAGCCGCCAGGGCGACCGCTACCGGGTCGAGGCCTACGCGGTGGAGCCTCTGCCGCCCAACGCCGTGGTCGAAAAGAATATCGCCGAGCTCGAAGGCGTGGGCAATGCCTTGTCTCGGGTACTGGTCAAGGCGCGCACCGGGCTCAAGAGCGTGGCGGTGGCGGTGGCCGGCTCTGCGGTGATCACCAAAATCATCGAGATGGACGCCGGGCTGACCGATGACGAGCTGGAAAACCAGCTCAAGATCGAAGCCGACCAATACATTCCCTATCCACTGGACGAAGTCGCCATCGACTTCGAAGTCCAGGGCGTTTCGCCGCGCAACCCGGAGCGGGTCAACGTGCTGCTGGCCGCCTGTCGCAAGGAAAACGTCGAAGTGCGCGAGGCCGCGCTGGCGCTGGCCGGGCTGACGGCGCGAGTGGTCGATGTCGAGGCCTATGCGCTGGAGCGCTCGTTCGGCCTGCTCGCCACTCAACTGGCCGCCTCGCAGGAACGCCTGACGGTGGCCGTGGTGGACATCGGCGCGACCATGACCACTCTCAGCGTCCTGCACAATGGCCGCATCATCTATACCCGCGAGCAACTGTTCGGTGGCCGCCAACTGACCGAGGAGATTCAGCGCCGCTACGGCCTGACCGTCGAGCAGGCCGGGCTGGCGAAAAAGCAGGGCGGTCTGCCGGATGACTATATCAGCGAGGTCTTGCAGCCGTTCCGGGATGCGCTGGTACAGCAGGTGTCGCGCTCGTTGCAGTTTTTCTTTGCCTCCGGGCAGTACAACGCAGTCGATCACATTCTGCTGGCCGGTGGCACGGCGTCGGTGCCAGGGCTGGATCGCCTGATCGAGCAGCGCCTGGGCACCCCGACCCAGGTCGCCAACCCGTTTGCCGACATGGCCTTGAGCAGCAAGGTCAACGCCGGGGCCCTGGCCAGTGACGCGCCGGCCCTGATGATTGCCTGCGGGCTCGCGCTCAGGAGTTTCGACTGATGGCGCGGATCAACCTTCTCCCCTGGCGCGAGGAGCGTCGCGAAGAGCGGCGCAAGCGCTTCCTGCTGATCCTGATCGGGGTCTTCGTCGGTTCGGTGGGTGCGGTGTTCATTGCCGATCAGATCTTCGATGCCGCCATCGAGCGGCAGGCCGCGCGCAATGCCTACATCGGCAAGCAGATAGCGGTGGTCGACGAACGGATCAAGCAGATCAGCGAACTCAAGGCCCGGCGCCAGCAACTGGTCGAGCGCATGCGCATCATCCAGGACTTGCAGGGCAACCGGCAGATCAGTGGACGGATCTTCGATCAACTGGCACGCACGCTGCCGGACGGCGTCTATTTCACCAGCGTGAAACTGGTGGGCAAGACGCTGACCATCAATGGCGCGGCCGAGTCCAATAATCGGGTTTCGGAGCTGATGCGCAATCTGGATGCCTCCGACTGGTTTGATGCGCCGAGCCTAAACGAGGTGAAGGCGACGACCGCCGGTCAGGTGGATCAGGCCAACGTCTTTCAACTGACCGTTCGTCAGACCCAGCCAGCCGTGACGGAGGGCGACAAATGAAACCGTCCGAATGGCTGCAAAGTCTGCGCAATATCGACTTCAACGATCTGGATACCAGCAACATCGGTTCCTGGCCGGCCGCGGTGAAAACCATCGCGGGAGCATTGCTGGCGGTGCTGGTGTTGGCGCTTGGCTATAACTTTTTCATCAGCGACATGGAAAACCAGCTGGAAGCCAAGCATCAGGAAGAAGACACCTTGAAGGAGCAGTTCACCAGCAAGGCGCATATGGCCGCCAATCTGGAGCTGTACACCCAGCAGATGAAGGAGATGGAAAACTCCTTCGGCGTGCTCCTGCGGCAGTTGCCCAGCGACACCGAAGTGCCGGGGCTGCTGGAAGACATCACCCGCACCGGGTTGGGCAGTGGCCTCGAATTCGAAGAGATCAAGCTGCTGCCGGAAGTGACCCAGCCGTTCTACATCGAGTTGCCGATCCAGATCACCGTCACCGGGGCTTACCACGACCTCGCCACTTTCGTCAGTGGCGTCGCCGGGTTGCCACGGATCGTCACGTTGCACGATTTCGAACTGGCGCCGGCCAACCCCGAAGGCGGGACGAAGCTGCGCATGAGCATCCTCGCCAAGACTTACCGCTATAACGACAAGGGGCTGGAAAAATGACCCCGATCCGTTATTTCGCCCTGTCAGTGCTGGTGCTCGGCCTCAGTGGTTGCGGCAGCAGTGACGAATTCAGCGACCTCGACGCCTTCATGAACGAAGTGCGCCTGCGCCCGGCGGGCAAGATCGAGCCTACGCCGATGTTCCATTCCTACCCCACGTTTACCTACAGCGCGGCCAACCTGCGCAGCCCGTTCTCGCGTCAGGTGCGGGTCGATCTGGCCGGGCAGCAGCGCGGCTCGCGCAATGTCAAACCCGACCCCAACCGGGTCAAGCAATACCTCGAAGGTTTCAACATCGAGCAGTTTGAAATGGTCGGCACCATCTCCAATGCCTCCGGCTCCTTTGCCCTGCTGCGTGGGGCCGGCGGTGTGCATCGGCTGAAGGTCGGCGACTACCTGGGGCGCAACGACGGGCGCATCGTGGCGATCAGCGCCACTCAGGTCGATGTGGTCGAGATCGTGCCCGACGGCGAAGGCGCCTGGCTGGAACGTCCGCGCACCATTCCTTTGAAAGAGCACTCATAGTGGAAGTCGAACAATGAACAGGATTTTTTCCACCCTCGGTTTTTCGCTATGGATAGCGCTGCTGTCACCGATGGTTCAGGCGGCCAGTCTCAAGGCGCTGGATGTGGCGGCGTTACCGGGTGACCGCATCGAGTTGAAGCTGTCGTTCGACGGCCCACCACCGCAGCCCAAGGGCTACACCACCGAATCTCCGGCGCGAATCGCGCTGGATCTGCCGGGTGTCGCCAGCCAGCTGACGAGCAAGACCCGCGATCTGGGCAGCGGCAATGCGCGCACCGCGACGGTGGTCGAGGCCAACGACCGGACACGCCTGATCATCAACCTGACGCAACTGACGCCCTACACCTCGCGGGTCGAGGGTAACAATCTGTTCGTGGTGGTCGGGCAGGGCGCCAAGCCTGCTGCGCCGCGCCCAGCCGCTGCTGCGCCACGACCGGTCGCGGCTCCGGCGAAGGCTTACGCCCCCGCTGCCAAGGCCATTCGTGGCGTCGACTTCCAGCGTGGCACTGCGGGCGAGGGCAACGTGGTCATTGATCTGTCGGACCCGACCATCGCCCCGGATATCCAGGAGCATGATGGCAAGATCATCCTCAGTTTTGCCCGCACCCAGTTGCCCGACAGGCTGCGGGTGCGCCTCGACGTCAAGGACTTCGCCACGCCTGTGCAGTTCGTCAACGCCGCCGCCACCGGTGATCGTGCGGTCATTACCGTCGAACCCAGCGGCACGTTCGACTATTCCACCTACCAGACCGATAACAAACTGACCGTCAGCATTCGCCCGATGACGGTCGATGACCTGCAAAAACGCAATGCCGAGCGCCAGGCCTACAGCGGCGAAAAACTCTCGCTGAATTTTCAGGACATCGATGTGCGCTCGGTGCTGCAACTGATCGCCGATTTCACCAACCTCAACCTGGTGGCCAGCGATACGGTGCAGGGCGGGATCACCTTGCGTCTGCAAAACGTGCCGTGGGATCAGGCGCTGGACCTGGTGCTGAAAACCAAGGGGCTGGATAAACGCAAGATCGGCAACGTGCTGCTGGTGGCGCCGGCCGACGAAATCGCTGCCCGCGAACGCCAGGAATTGGAGTCGCAGAAACAGATCGCCGAACTGGCACCGCTGCGCCGCGAGCTGCTGCAAGTGAACTACGCCAAGGCAGCGGACATCGCCAAGCTGTTCCAGTCGGTGACCAGCGCCGAGGCGAAAATCGACGAGCGCGGCTCGATCACCGTCGACGAGCGCACCAACAACATCATTGCCTACCAGACCCAGGATCGCCTCGATGAACTGCGGCGGATCGTGGCGCAACTGGATATTCCGGTGCGCCAGGTGATGATCGAGGCGCGGATCGTCGAGGCCAACGTCGATTACGACAAGAGTCTGGGCGTGCGCTGGGGCGGTTCGATCCAGAACAAGGGCAACTGGAACACCTCCGGGGTCAGCAATGGCACGTCGACCACCATCGGCACACCGGGCAGCACCAGCACCAATTCGCCGTTCGTCGACATGGGCACGATCGGTAACACCTCGGGGATCGGCATCGCCTTCATCACCGACAATGTGCTGCTCGATCTTGAGCTGACCGCCATGGAGAAGACCGGCAACGGTGAAATCGTTTCCCAGCCGAAAGTGGTCACCTCCGACAAGGAGACCGCAAAGATCCTCAAGGGCACCGAGATTCCGTATCAGGAAGCCAGCTCCAGCGGCGCGACATCGGTGTCGTTCAAGGAGGCTTCGCTGTCGCTGGAAGTGACGCCACAGATCACCCCCGACAACCGCATCATCATGGAGGTCAAGGTCACCAAGGACGAACCGGACTACCTGAACAAAGTGCAGGATGTCCCGCCGATCAAGAAGAACGAGGTCAACGCCAAGGTGCTGGTGAACGACGGCGAGACCATCGTGATTGGCGGTGTTTTCTCAAATACTCAAAGCAAGGTCGTAGATAAGGTGCCATTTCTTGGCGATGTGCCGTATCTTGGCCGCCTTTTCCGGCGTGATGTGGTTTCGGAGAAAAAATCCGAGCTGCTGGTATTTCTCACTCCGCGTATCATGAATAACCAGGCGATTGCTGTGAGTCGTTGATTCTGTGCGAAATTTGATTCTTGTAGGACCGATGGGCGCTGGAAAAAGCACCATCGGCCGGTTGCTGGCCAAAGAGCTGCGCCTGCCGTTCAAAGATTCCGACAAGGAAATTGAACTGCGCACGGGCGCCAATATCCCGTGGATCTTCGACAAGGAAGGCGAGCCCGGCTTTCGCGACCGTGAGCAGGCGATGATCGCCGAGCTGTGCGCGTTCGACGGCGTGGTGCTGGCGACGGGCGGCGGCGCGGTGATGCGCGATGCCAACCGCAAGGCCCTGCACGAGGGCGGGCGGGTGGTGTATCTGCACGCCTCCGTCGAGCAGCAGGTCGGGCGCACGTCGCGCGACCGCAATCGTCCTTTGCTGCGCACCGCCGATCCGGCGAAAACCCTGCGTGACCTGCTGGCGATCCGCGATCCGCTCTATCGGGAAATCGCCGATCTGGTGGTGGAAACCGACGAGCGGCCACCGCGTATGGTGGTGCTCGACATTCTCGACCGTCTGGCGCAGCTTCCACCCCGTTAAAGCATCGCCCGAAATGCGCTATCCTCGGCGTCCTGTCAGAGCCGCCGAGGTTGTGGCGGATGGCGTGCGAGCGGCGTCATACCCGCTATAGGCTGCAGACAACCAATAATTCAGGGCAGGACGCCTGCTTCCATCTTCACTGTGGGGACACATGCAGACACTCAAGGTCGATCTAGGCGAGCGCAGCTACCCGATTCATATTGGCGAAGGTTTGTTGGATCAGCCTGAGTTGCTGGCGCCGCATATCCACGGGCGGCAGGTGGCAATCATCTCCAACGAGACCGTTGCGCCGCTCTATCTCGAACGTCTGACCCGCAGCCTGGCGCAGTTCTCGGTGATCTCGGTGGTGCTGCCGGACGGCGAAGCCTTCAAGAACTGGGAAACCCTGCAACTGATCTTCGACGGTCTGCTGACCGCCCGTCATGACCGCCGCACCACGATCATCGCCCTCGGCGGCGGGGTCATCGGTGACATGGCCGGTTTCGCCGCCGCTTGCTACCAGCGCGGCGTCGATTTCATCCAGATTCCTACCACGCTGCTGTCCCAGGTCGATTCGTCGGTGGGCGGCAAGACCGGCATCAACCACCCGTTGGGCAAGAACATGGTCGGCGCGTTCTATCAGCCGAACGTGGTGCTGATCGATACCGCGTCCCTGAAAACCCTGCCAGAGCGTGAGCTGTCCGCCGGTCTGGCCGAAGTCATCAAGTACGGTCTGATCTGCGACGAGCCGTTCCTGACCTGGCTCGAAGACAACGTCGACGCCTTGCGCGCGCTGGACCAGAAGGCCCTGACCTATGCCATCGAGCGCTCCTGCGCGGCCAAGGCTGCAGTGGTCGGTGCCGATGAGAAGGAAACCGGCGTGCGCGCCACGCTCAATCTCGGCCACACCTTCGGCCACGCCATCGAGACCCACATGGGCTATGGTGTCTGGTTGCATGGTGAGGCGGTCGCCGCAGGTACGGTGATGGCGCTGGAAATGTCCGCGCGTCTGGGCTGGATCAGCGAGCAGGAACGTGATCGCGGCATTCGGCTGTTCCAGCGTGCCGGTCTGCCGGTGATCCCGCCGGAAGAAATGACCGAAACCGATTTTCTCGAACATATGGCAATTGATAAAAAAGTGATCGACGGTCGTCTGCGCCTGGTGCTGCTGCGCCGGATGGGCGAAGCGGTGGTGACCGCCGATTATCCGAAAGAGGTTCTACAGGCCACGCTGGGAGCGGATTACCGCGCTCTGGCTCAGCTTAAAGGTTAATAAGATTCCGATGACTAGTTTGCATGCCGACGAGGCGTTCCTCGGCCATTTCCAGTTAAGTCACGACCCTTTCGCGCCGCGGGTGCCGGGCTTCAAATTCTTCCCGGCCCAGCGCAAGCCGGTGCTGGGGCAACTGCACCACCTGGCGCGTTACAGCCAGTTGCTGCTGGTGGTCACCGGCCCGCAAGGCAGCGGCAAGACCCTGCTGCGCCAGGCGCTGGTGGCCAGCACCAACAAGCAATCGGTGCAGAGCGTGGTCGTTTCTGCCCGTGGCGCCGGCGATGCCGCAGGCGTGTTGCGTCAGGTCGCCCAGGCGCTGGACGTGGCGCAGGCCGAGGTCGGCGCGATTCTGGCGCAAGTGGTGCAGTTGGCACTGACCGGGCAGGAAGTCTATCTGCTGGTGGATGATGCCGAGCAGCTTGACGAATCTGCGCTCGAAGCGCTGATGGCGCTGGGTGCCGGTGCACCGGAAGGTCGTCCACACGTGTTCCTGTTCGGTGAATCGTCGCTGATCGCGCAACTGGAGGCCTTGCACCTCGAGGAAGAGCGCTTCCACGTCATCGAACTGCAGCCGTACACCGAAGAAGAGACCCGCGAATATCTCGACCAACGGCTCGAAGGTGCGGGCCGGGGTGTCGAACTTTTCACCGCGGATCAGATCTCTGAGATTCACGAAAGCGCCGAGGGTTGGCCTGGCAACATCAACCAGGTCGCTCGCGATGCACTGATCGAAGTCATGATTGCCAGCCGCTCTGCGGTCAAGCGTCCAAGTATGGGGTTCAACATGCCGAAGAAACACGTATTGGCGATTTCCGCCGTCGTTGTGGTCGCGGTCGCCGCCGCCTGGCTGATGCCGGGTCGCAACAAGGCGCCAACCACTGGCGCACCCGCCAACGAACAGGCACAACTGCCGTTGGGCCAAGGCGCCAAGGGTGGCGCGCCGAACGTCGAGTTCGCCGGCAATACCCAGCCGATGCCGCTGCCGCTGGTCGGCAACTCGCAGCCGGTGATGCGCGGCCCGTTGGCTGAGGCTGCTGGCGGCATCACCGAAGGCGACGATGGCGTGCCTGTCGAAGGTTCCAGCGCGACGCCGCCGACCGTAACGACTTCCGCACCACCGGCAGGTGTTCCGGCCGGTCCGGCGCCAACCCCGGTTCCGGTGCCAGCCGCCAAGCCGACCCCGGCACCGACTCAGGTCGCCAGCGCCAAGCCTGCTCCGGCAGCGCCAGCGGCCAAACCGACTCCGGCTCCGGCCAAGCCTGTTGCTGCCGCCAAACCGGCGGAGAAGCCGGTTACCGTGGCCAAGGCTGCCGGTGGCAGCTGGTACGCCGGTCAGCCGACCAGCAACTACGTGGTGCAGATCCTCGGCACCAGCTCCGAGGCGACCGCGCAAAACTTCGTCAAGGAGCAGGGCGGCGAGTACCGTTATTTCAAGAAAGTCCTCAACGGCAAGCCTCTCTACGTGATCACCTACGGCAACTTCGCCAATCGTGATGCAGCCGTTTCTGCCATCAAGGCCTTGCCAGCGAAGGTTCAGGCTGGTAAACCTTGGCCTCGCACTGTCGCCAGCGTCCAACAGGAACTGGCAACAACTCGCTGAAGATTCGGCGGCCTTACCCAGGCCGCCTCTCCAAGCACCTCAAAATTTCTACGAGTGCGCGCCGTCTCTACAGACCGCGTGCCTTGTGGTGTCTGCGTCACAGTAGTCTTTGAGTCGTTGCAGTCAGAATTAAAAAAGTTTTGACTAGCACAGCAGATCGCTTTAAACCTTTCACAAATGCGACATAGATTTGCGACATTTCGTCGTCAAATTTGTGAGCGTCTGTGTCGCTGTGTACAATGACCACCCTTTTGCCCCCGCAAAGCCGGCGTACGTTCGGCGCGGTCAGCAAGTGGTTGAATTGAAAAGAAATTTGCCTCGAAAAGAGGCAGCCTGGTGAGAAAGTGTCTATGAAAGCAGGTCTGTACCAACCAGATGAATTCAAGGATAACTGCGGTTTCGGCCTGATAGCCCACATGCAGGGCGAGCCCAGTCATACCCTTTTGCAAACGGCCATCGAGGCCCTGACCTGCATGACCCACCGCGGTGGGATTAATGCCGACGGCAAGACCGGTGACGGTTGCGGTCTGCTGATTCAAAAGCCTGACGCGTTCCTGCGGGCGATTGCCCAGGAAAATTTCAGCGTCGAGCTGCCCAAGCAATATGCCGTCGGCATGGTCTTCTTCAACCAGGATCCGGCCAAGGCCGAAGCCGCTCGCGAGAACATGAACCGCGAGATCCTCGCTGAAGGCCTGCAACTGATCGGCTGGCGCAAAGTGCCGATCGACACCAGCGTCCTCGGCCGCCTGGCCCTTGAGCGCCTGCCGCAGATCGAGCAGGTGTACATCGGCGGTGAAGGCCTGAGCGATCAGGACATGGCGGTCAAGCTGTTCAGCGCCCGTCGTCGCTCGTCGGTGGCCAACGCCGCCGACACCGACCACTACATCTGCAGCTTTTCGCACAAGACCATCATCTATAAAGGCCTGATGATGCCGGCCGACCTGGCCGCGTTCTATCCGGACCTCGGTGACCAGCGCCTGCAAACCGCGATCTGCGTGTTCCACCAGCGCTTTTCCACCAACACCCTGCCGAAATGGCCGCTGGCTCAGCCATTCCGCTTCCTCGCCCACAACGGCGAGATCAACACCATTACCGGTAACCGTAACTGGGCGCAGGCCCGTCGGACCAAGTTCACCAACGATCTGATGGATCTGGAAGAGCTCGGCCCGCTGGTCAACCGTGTCGGTTCCGACTCCTCGAGCATGGACAACATGCTCGAACTGATGGTCACCGGTGGCATCGACCTGTTCCGTGGCGTGCGGATGATCATTCCGCCAGCGTGGCAGAACGTTGAAACCATGGACCCGGATCTGCGTGCATTCTACGAGTACAACTCGATGCACATGGAACCGTGGGACGGCCCGGCCGGCGTGGTGATGACCGATGGTCGTTACGCGGTGTGCCTGCTCGACCGTAACGGTCTGCGTCCGGCGCGCTGGGTCACCACCACCAACGGTTTCATTACCGTTGCGTCGGAAATCGGCGTCTGGAACTACCAGCCAGAAGACGTGATCGCCAAGGGCCGTGTCGGCCCGGGCCAGATCCTCGCCGTGGACACCGAAACCGGGCAGATCCTCGACACCGACGCGATCGACAACCGTCTGAAGTCCCGTCATCCGTACAAGCAATGGTTGCGCAAGAATGCCCTGCGCATCCAGGCGACCATGGAAGACAACGACCACGGTTCGGCGTTCTACGACGTCGATCAGCTCAAGCAATACATGAAGATGTATCAGGTCACGTTCGAAGAGCGCGATCAGGTACTGCGTCCGCTTGGTGAACAAGGCTACGAAGCCGTTGGCTCGATGGGCGACGACACGCCGATGGCCGTGCTGTCGCAGCGTGTGCGCACGCCGTACGACTATTTCCGCCAGCAGTTCGCGCAGGTCACCAACCCGCCGATCGACCCGCTGCGTGAAGCGATCGTGATGTCGCTGGAAATCTGCCTCGGTGCCGAGCGCAACATCTTCCAGGAATCGCCGGAACACGCCTCGCGCGTGATCCTCAGCTCGCCAGTGATCTCGCCGGCCAAGTGGCGCTCGCTGATGAACCTCGACCGCCCGGGTTTCGAGCGGCAGATCATCGACCTCAACTACGACGAAAGCGTCGGCCTCGAAGCGGCGATCCGCAACGTCGCCGATCAGGCTGAAGAAGCCGTGCGTGCCGGGCGTACCCAGATCGTTCTGAGCGACCGTCATATCGCCCCGGGCAAACTGCCGATCCACGCTTCGCTGGCGACCGGCGCGGTGCACCACCGCCTGACCGAAAAAGGCCTGCGCTGCGATTCCAACATCCTCGTGGAAACCGCGACCGCACGCGATCCGCATCACTTCGCGGTGCTGATCGGTTTCGGCGCCTCGGCGGTCTATCCGTTCCTGGCCTACGAAGTGCTGGGTGACCTGATCCGTACCGGTGAAGTGCTGGGCGACCTCTATGAGGTGTTCAAGAACTACCGCAAAGGCATCACCAAAGGTCTGCTGAAGATCCTGTCGAAGATGGGCATCTCGACCATCGCCTCGTACCGCGGTGCGCAGCTGTTCGAAGCCATCGGCCTGTCCGAAGAAGTGTGCGAGCTGAGCTTCCGTGGCGTGCCGAGCCGCATCAAGGGTGCGCGTTTCGTCGACATCGAAGCCGAGCAGAAAGCTCTGGCCACCGAAGCCTGGAGTCCGCGCAAGCCGATCCAGCAGGGCGGTCTGCTGAAGTTCGTTCACGGCGGCGAATATCACGCGTACAACCCGGACGTGGTCAACACCTTGCAAGCCGCCGTGCAGCAGGGCGACTACGCCAAGTTCAAGGAATACACCTCGCTGGTGGACAACCGTCCGGTGTCGATGATTCGCGACCTGTTCAAGGTCAAGACGCTCGACAAGCCGCTGGACATCAGTGAAATCGAGCCGCTGGAATCGGTGCTCAAGCGCTTCGACTCCGCCGGTATCTCGCTGGGCGCACTGTCGCCGGAAGCTCACGAAGCCCTGGCCGAAGCCATGAACCGCCTCGGTGCGCGTTCCAACTCCGGCGAAGGCGGCGAAGATCCGGCGCGCTACGGCACCATCAAGAGTTCGAAAATCAAGCAGGTCGCAACCGGCCGTTTCGGTGTAACCCCGGAATACCTGGTCAACGCCGAAGTGCTGCAGATCAAGGTCGCGCAGGGCGCCAAGCCGGGCGAGGGCGGGCAACTGCCGGGCGGTAAAGTGAATGGGTTGATCGCCAAGCTGCGTTACGCAGTGCCGGGCGTGACCCTGATTTCGCCACCGCCGCACCACGACATCTACTCGATCGAAGACTTGTCGCAGCTGATCTTCGACCTGAAACAGGTCAACCCGAAGGCACTGGTTTCGGTGAAGCTGGTAGCAGAAGCCGGCGTCGGCACCATCGCCGCCGGTGTGGCCAAGGCCTATGCGGACTTGATCACCATCTCCGGCTACGACGGTGGTACCGGTGCTTCGCCGCTGACCTCGATCAAATACGCGGGCGCGCCGTGGGAACTCGGCTTGGCTGAAACCCACCAGACCCTGCGCGGCAACGACTTGCGCGGCAAAGTCCGGGTGCAGACCGACGGTGGCCTGAAAACCGGCCTCGACGTGATCAAGGCAGCGATTCTCGGCGCCGAAAGCTTCGGCTTCGGTACGGCGCCGATGATCGCCCTCGGTTGCAAATACCTGCGCATCTGTCACCTGAACAACTGCGCCACCGGTGTTGCGACGCAGAACGAGAAGCTGCGCAAGGATCACTACATCGGGACCGTCGACATGGTGGTGAACTTCTTCACCTACGTCGCCGAAGAAACCCGTGAGTGGCTGGCCAAGCTCGGCGTGCGTTCCCTCGAAGAGCTGATCGGCCGTACCGATCTGCTGGAAATCCTCGAAGGCCAGACCGCCAAGCAACACCATCTGGATCTGACCCCGCTGCTGGGCAGCGATCACATCCCGGCGGACAAACCGCAATTCTGCGGCGTTGAGCGCAACCCGCCGTTCGACCAGGGCCTGCTGGCCGAGAAAATGGTCGACATGGCGACCTCGGCGATCAACGACCTCAGCGGTGCCGAGTTCGAACTGGACATCTGCAACTGCGACCGTTCGATCGGCGCGCGGATCTCCGGCGAAATTGCGCGCAAGCACGGCAATCAGGGCATGGCCAACGCGCCGATCACCTTCCGCTTCAAAGGCACGGCCGGTCAGAGCTTCGGCGTGTGGAACGCCGGCGGTCTGCACATGTATCTGGAAGGCGACGCCAACGACTACGTCGGCAAAGGCATGACTGGCGGCAAACTGGTCATCGTGCCGCCGAAGGGCAGCGTCTATCAGACTCAGAACAGCGCCATCATCGGCAACACCTGCCTGTACGGCGCCACCGGCGGCAAGTTGTTCGCCGCCGGCACCGCGGGCGAGCGTTTCGCTGTGCGTAACTCCGGTGCCCACACGGTCGTGGAAGGCACTGGCGATCACTGCTGCGAGTACATGACCGGTGGTTTCGTCTGCGTTTTGGGCAAGACCGGTTACAACTTCGGCTCTGGCATGACCGGTGGTTTCGCCTACGTGCTCGACCAGGACAACACCTTCGTTGACCGGGTCAACCACGAACTGGTGGAAATCCAGCGGATCAGCGGCGAGGCGATGGAAGCCTACCGCAGCCACTTGCAGAACGTGCTGAACGAGTACGTCAAGGAAACCGAGAGCGAGTGGGGTCGTGAACTCGCCGAAAACCTTGATGACTACCTGCGCCGTTTCTGGCTGGTGAAGCCTAAGGCTGCCAACCTGAAATCGTTGCTTTCCAGCACTCGTGCCAACCCGCAGTGATATGCGCCTGAAGAGTTTGATGAGGTTTTAACAATGGCTGAACGTCTGAATAACGACTTCCAGTTCATCGATGTCGGGCGCAAGGATCCGAAGAAGAAACTGTTGCGTCAACGCAAGAAAGAGTTCGTCGAGATCTACGAACCGTTCAAACCCCAGCAGTCGGCCGACCAGGCCCACCGCTGCCTGGGTTGCGGCAACCCGTATTGCGAATGGAAGTGCCCGGTGCACAACTTCATTCCCAACTGGCTGAAGCTGGTGGCCGAGGGCAACATCCTCCAGGCCGCCGAGCTGTCGCACCAGACCAACACCCTGCCGGAAGTCTGCGGCCGGGTGTGCCCGCAGGATCGGCTGTGCGAGGGTGCCTGCACCCTCAACGACGGTTTCGGCGCGGTGACCATCGGTTCGGTCGAGAAGTACATCACCGACACCGCGTTCGCCATGGGCTGGCGCCCGGACATGTCCAAGGTCAAACCGACCGGCAAGCGTGTCGCGATCATCGGTGCCGGCCCGGCGGGGCTGGGTTGTGCCGACGTGCTGGTGCGTGGCGGCGTGACCCCGGTGGTGTTCGACAAGAACCCGGAAATCGGCGGTCTGCTGACCTTCGGTATCCCTGAGTTCAAGCTTGAGAAGAGCGTGCTGAGCAATCGTCGCGAAGTCTTCACCGGCATGGGCATCGAGTTCCGCCTCAACACCGAGGTCGGCAAGGACGTGACCATGGAACAACTGCTCGCCGAATACGATGCCGTGTTCATGGGCATGGGCACCTACACCTACATGAAGGGCGGCTTTGCCGGTGAGGACCTGCCGGGCGTCTACGACGCGCTGGACTTCCTGATTGCCAACGTCAACCGCAACCTGGGCTTTGAAAAGTCGCCGGAAGATTTCGTCGACATGAAAGGCAAGAAGGTCGTGGTACTCGGTGGTGGCGACACGGCGATGGACTGCAACCGCACCTCGATCCGTCAGGGCGCCAAGTCGGTGACCTGCGCCTATCGTCGTGACGAAGCGAACATGCCCGGCTCGCGCAAAGAGGTGAAGAACGCCAAGGAAGAAGGCGTGAAATTCCTCTACAACCGCCAGCCAATCGCGATCGTCGGTGAAGACAAGGTCGAAGGCGTGAAAGTGGTTGAGACCCGTCTCGGCGAACCGGACGCCCGTGGCCGCCGCAGCCCCGAGCCGATCCCGGGCTCCGAAGAGATCATCCCGGCCGACGCCGTGGTCATCGCGTTCGGTTTCCGTCCAAGCCCGGCGCCGTGGTTCGAACAGTTCGAAATCCAGACCGACAGCCAGGGCCGCGTCGTCGCGCCTGAGCAGGGTCAGTACAAGCACCAGACCAGCAACCCGAAAATCTTCGCCGGCGGCGACATGGTGCGCGGTTCCGACCTGGTGGTAACGGCGATCTTCGAAGGCCGCAATGCTGCCGAAGGGATCCTTGATTACCTGGGCGTCTGATTACATTTCAGCCTGAAATGCGCTCAAAAATGTGGGAGCGGGCTTGCTCGCGAAGAGGGAGTGTCAGTCGACAGATTTGTTGCCTGACACACCGCTTTCGCGAGCAAGCCCGCTCCCACATTGGTTTCTGTGCGCTCAATACAGCGCAATAAATTGACCCGATAGACAAAAGGCTGACCTGCATCCGTGCCTTTTGCGTCGCGCTCTGAGAAAATGCCCGCACTTTTTTTCCGGATGCCGACATGACTGCCCTGAAGAACGACCGTTTCCTCCGCGCCCTGCTCAAGCAACCTGTAGACGTCACCCCGGTGTGGATGATGCGCCAGGCCGGCCGCTACCTGCCTGAATACCGCGCCAGCCGTGCCCAGGCCGGTGATTTCATGAGCCTGTGCATGAATCCGGAATTCGCTTGCGAAGTCACGTTGCAACCGCTCGACCGCTACCCGCAACTGGACGCGGCGATCCTGTTTTCCGACATCCTCACCATCCCCGATGCCATGGGCCAGGGTCTGTACTTCGAGACCGGTGAAGGCCCGCGCTTCAAGAAAGTCGTCAGCACCCTGGCGGACATCGAAGCGTTGCCGATCCCTGATCCACACAAAGACCTCGGCTACGTGATGGACGCGGTCAGCACCATCCGCCGCGAGCTGAATGGCCGTGTGCCGCTGATCGGTTTCTCTGGCAGCCCGTGGACCCTCGCCACTTACATGGTTGAAGGCGGCTCGTCGAAAGACTTCCGCAAGACCAAGGCGATGCTCTACGACAACCCGCAAGCCATGCACCTGCTGCTGGACAAGCTGGCGCAGTCGGTGACCTCGTACCTCAACGGCCAGATCATGGCTGGCGCGCAAGCGGTGCAGATCTTCGACACCTGGGGCGGCAACCTGTCGGCGGCGGCGTACCAGGAATTCTCCTTGGCCTACATGAAGAAAATCGTCAGCGGCCTGATTCGCGAGCACGACGGTCGCAAGGTGCCGGTGATCCTCTTCACCAAGAACGGCGGCCTGTGGCTGGAAAGCATCGCCGAGGCCGGCGCCGACGCATTGGGTCTGGACTGGACCTGCGACATCGGCAACGCCCGCGCCCGCGTCGGCGACAAGGTAGCCCTGCAAGGCAACATGGACCCGACCGTGCTCTACGCCAAACCGGAAGCGATCCGCACCGAAGTCGGGCGCATTCTGGCCAGCTACGGCAAGGGCAGCGGCCACGTATTCAACCTCGGCCACGGCATCACCCCTGAGGTCGATCCGGAACATGCGGGCGCGTTCCTGCGCGCGGTGCATGAGTTGTCGGCGCAGTATCACGAGTGATCGACGCGCAATAGAAAACGCCCGGCTTATGCCGGGCGTTTTTTTTCCACAATCCAACGTCGGACGCGGATCAATTGTAGGAGTGAGCCTGCTCGCGATAGCGGTAAGTCAGTCGCCAGATGTGTTGGCTGACACACCGCTATCGCGAGCAGGCTCACTCCTACAGAGTTTTGCGTCAGGCTTTGACTCCGCCGAGCGGCGGCAACTTCGCCAGTTTCAACGCCACCCCCAGCGCCACCAGCAACAACGCGCCAATGAACAACCCAATCCCGTTCCAGCCGCCCAAATGCCAGAACACCCCGCCCGCCGTGCCGGCAATGCTGGAGCCTGCGTAATAACTGAACAGGTACAACGACGACGCCTGGCCCTTGGCCTTCAGCGCCCGCCGGCCGATCCAGCTGCTCGCCACCGAGTGCGCGCCGAAGAAGCCGAAGGTGAAGATCAGCATACCCACGATCACCAGCAGCAGTGGGGTGAACATTGTCAGCGCGAGGCCGGCGAACATCAGGGCAATCGTCGCCCACAGCACTTTGCGCCGCCCCAGTTTGTCCGCCAGCGAACCGATCTTCGCCGAACTGTAGATGCCCGACAGGTAAACCACCGACAGCAAGCCGACGAACACCTGATCAAGGTTGTACGGCGCGGCGAGCAGGCGATAGCCGATGTAGTTGAACAGGGTGACGAACGCCCCCATTAGCACGAACGCCTCAAGAAACAGCAGCGGCAGACCGGCATCGCGAAAGTGCATGGTGAAGCCGTCGAGCAGACTGCGCGGGTGCAGCGAGCGCGAGCGGAAGTTGCGCGACTCGGGAAGGATTTTCCAGAACACTGCCGCCGCAATCAGCGCCAGAGCGCCGATCACCAGCATCGCCGTGTGCCAGCTGACAAAGTCGATCAGCACCCCGGTGATCAATCGCCCGCTCATCCCGCCAATCGCGTTGCCGCCGATGTACAGGCCCATCGCCAGGCCGATGTGCTGCGGGTGGATTTCCTCGCTCAGGTAAGTCATCGCCACGGCCGCCAGACCGCTCAGCGACAGCCCGATCAACGCACGCATGATCAGCACGCCGTGCCAGCTCGGCATCATCGAGCTGGCGATGGTGCACAGCGCGGCAGCGAACAGCGCTGCGACCATCACCGGTTTACGCCCGATCCGGTCGGAAATCGGTCCGGTGATCAGCAGACCGAAGGCCAGCATGCCGGTCGCCACCGACAGAATCAGGCTGCTCTGCGCGGCATTGATCGAATACTCGTGGGACAGCAGCGGCATCATCGGCTGCACGCAGTACAACAGGGCGAAGGTCGCGAAGCCGCCGCTGAACAGCGCCAGCACCGTGCGCATGAACATCGGCGTGCCTTTTTCGATGTAGATCTCCTGCAGCTCGGCGATCACATCGTCGGCTGCGGCAGGCGGGACTTCATGGGCCAGGGGGGCGACAACTGTTTTCACTTCAGACCTCGGAGGGCACGGCCAGGCAGGCAATGAAAAAATCATATAGCTGGCTAATGTTTCTATCCAATATATTGTTCGACCTGTTTGATAGCTTTAACGACCTAATGGGGTTTCCATGGAATTGCGTCATCTGCGCTACTTCATCGCCGTCGCCGAAGAACTGCATTTCGGCCGCGCCGCACAGGTGCTGGGGATCTCCCAGCCGCCGCTGAGTCAGCAGATTCAGGCGCTGGAGCAAGAGGTCGGCGCGCGGTTGTTCGAACGCACCAATCGTCGGGTCGAGCTGAGCGAGGCCGGCCGATTGTTTCTGGAGGAGGCGCGGCTGGTGCTGGCGCAGGTCGACAAAGCGGCGGACGTTGCCCGGCGTGCGCAACTCGGTGAACTCGGCGAATTGAAGATTGGCTTCACCTCTTCGGCGCCGTTCAACTCGACCATTCCCCAGGCAATTTTTGCCTTTCGCCAGCGTTTCCCGGCGGTGCATCTGAATCTGCGGGAGATGAGCAGCACGCAAGTCGCCGAAGGGCTGGTGGATGAGTCGATCGAGGTCGGCATCATGCGTCCACTGGGTCTGCCGGATTCGCTGAATGTGGTGGAGCTGATGCGTGAGCCGCTGGTGGCGGTGCTTGGTTCCAAACATCCGCTGGCGCAGGGCAGTGAGGAAGGGCTATTCCTCTCGGCGCTGGCGCTGGAGCCGTTCGTGTTCTTTCCGCGCAGCTACGGCAGCGGGCTGTATGCGCAACTGCTCAGTCTGGCCCGCGATGCCGGGTTCAGCCCGCACTTCGCCCAAGAGGCCGGGGAGGCGATGACCATCATCGGTCTGGTCGCCGCGGGGCTGGGGGTATCGGTGTTGCCGGCGTCGTATCAGCGGATGCGCATCGACGGCGTGGTCTACCGGCCATTGCTCGATCCGGAGGCGGTGTCGGCGGTGTGGCTGGTGCAGCGCAAGGATCAGAAATCGCCGATGGCCAAGGCGTTTGTCGAACTGCTGACGCGCAAGGTTGAGCCTTCATCAGTGTGATGCCTGCCGGCCTCTTCGCGAGCAAGCCCGCTCCCACCCTGGAATACGTTCCCCTGTGGGAGCGGGCTTGCTCGCGAAGACGCCCGCCCAAACACCACATTTCTCAGGGCAACCGCACCAAATCCCCCTTCAACGCCACCCGCGTCACAAACACCCCGGCCCGGCACTCATAGGTATTCAAATCCTTGCGCACATGCTGGTCGTAATAACTGACGATATTGACCACCGCATTCGCCCCGACCCGCTTGGCATCGGCCTGCAACTTGATCAGGTTCGACTGCAGCACCCACTCGCAGGAATCGTGATCGCTCTTGTTGAAGCCGTTGGTGCGTAAATCGCTGACCACATCGCGGCGCAACAACTGCTGGGTGCCCTGCGGCCCATTGCCGATCAGATAGAACTTCACACTGCCATCCAGCCGCCCGGCGCGAATCGCATCCGAGAGCACGGTTTCGAACGGCATGTACATCAAGTTGGTGGCGTGGCTGGCGCTGGGCAATAGCCCGAGGAGTGCGACGGCGATCAGGGCTTTCACTTGCATGGTCATCTCCTTGACGGTGAAAGAGAACCGCGAGTGTTCGAACGATGGGCTCGCCGTTCCGGCAGGCATGACGCGGCAACCTGCCAGAGCGAGTGTAGATGCTGAAAATGAAAAGGGCGCCGAAAGGCGCCCTTGGTCGTTTCTGGCAATTATTGAACCGTCGCCAGATCACCCTTCAACGCAACACCGGCCATGATCGCGCCGGCGTGGCATTCGTAGTTCTTCGCGTCTTTGTGCTCGTTGCTCTTGTAGAAGCTGACGATATTGGTCACGGCGTTGGCGCCGGCGCTTTTGGCGGCCTGGTGCAGGCTGATGATGGCCGATTGCACGACCCATTCGCAGGCTTCCTGATCGGTCTTGTTGAAGGCGTTGGTCTTTTTGTTGGTCACGGCGCCGCTGCTCAGAACGGTGACTTTACCGGGCGGTGTGGTGCCGGCCAGGTAGAACTTTACGCTGCCGTCGATCTTGCCGCTGCGGGTGGCTTCGGCAACCGCTTTGTCGAACGGCAGCATGACCTGTGTATCCCGGGCCTGGCTGACTGCCGGCAGGGCGCAAAGCAGCAGGGCGGTGATGGCGAGTTTGTTGAAACGCATGGAGGTCTCCTTGACCTGGATTGATTCGGTTAAGGCCAGCGACGGAAAATCAACGAGGTGTTGACGCCACCAAAAGCGAAATTGTTGTTCATCACGTACTCGTGGTGCATCGGGCGGAATTCGCCGCGCAGGTAATCGAGCTTGCCGCAGTGCGGGTCGACCTCATCGAGGTTGAGCGTGTGCACGTACAGGTCGCGATTGAGCATTTCGATGCTGAACCACGACTCCAGCGCGCCGCAGGCCCCCAGCGTGTGGCCGAGGAAACTCTTCTGCGAGCTGATCGGCATGTGTTCGCCGAACAGACTGCTGGTCGCCAGTGTTTCGGCAATGTCGCCCTGTTCAGTAGCAGTACCGTGACCGTTGACGTAACCGATGGCGTCCGGCGTCAGTCCGGCGTCTTCCAGTGCCAGTTCCATGGCGCGGCGCATGGTGATCTGCTCGGGGCGGGTGGTGTGCTGGCCGTCGGCGTTGCTGCCGAAACCGACGATTTCCGCGTGGATCCGCGCACCCCGGGCGAGGGCATGCTCCAGCTCTTCGAGCACCAGCATGCCGCCGCCTTCGCCGATCACCAGACCGTCGCGGCCCTTGTCATACGGGCGTGGGCTGGTCTGTGGCGCATCGTTTTTCAGGCTGGTGGCGTAGAGCGCGTCGAAGACCATGGCTTCGGTCGGGCACAGCTCTTCGGCACCGCCGGCGAGCATCAGTGGCAGCCGCCCGAACTTGATCGCTTCATACGCGTAGCCAATGCCCTGACTGCCGCTGGTGCAGGCGCTGGACGTCGGGATCAGCCGCCCGGTGAGGCCGAAGAAGATGCTGATGTTGGCCGCGGTGGTGTGCGGCATCATCCGCACGTAGGAGTTGGCGTTGAGGCCTTCGGCCACCGAGTTCAGCAGCATGTTGCCGAAGGCCTTGATCTCGTCGGTGCTGCCGGTGGACGAACCGCAGGCCACACCCATGCGCCCGTCCTTGATCGATTCGTCGCCGAGCAGGCCGGCGTCGGCCAGCGCCTGTTCCGCCGCGCCCACCGCCAGCCGTGACACCCGGCCCATGCTGCGCAGTTGCTTGCGGGTCCAGTGCGGCGGTACGACAAAATCATCGATCGGCCCGGCCAGACGGGTGTTGAGTTCGCTGAAGCGGTCCCACTCGTCCATGCGGCGGATGCCGCTGCGGTTGGCCGCGAAGTTGCCGGCGATGGTCTGCCAGTCGCTGCCCAGCGAGGTGATGCCGGCCATGCCGGTGACGACGACGCGCTTCATCAGCACAAGCCTCCGTTGACCGCCAGGACCTGGCGGGTGATGTACGAGGCTTCCGCCGACATCAGGAAATTAACCGCAGCGGCCACCTCTTGCGGGGTGCCCATGCGTTGTGCGGGGATCATTTTCATCAGCTCTTCCACCGGCACGTTTTCGTCGAGCATCGCCGTGTCGATCAGGCCCGGCGCGACGCAGTTAACGGTGATTTTGCGCTTGCCCAGTTCGATCGCCAACGCTTTTGCCGCACCGATCACCCCGGCCTTGGAGGCGCTGTAGTTGACCTGGCCCCGGTTGCCGATCAATCCCGACACCGAGGTGATGCAGACGATCCGACCGGCGGCGCGACGACGGATCATCGGCATCATCACCGGGTGCAGGACGTTGTAGAAACCGTCGAGGTTGGTACGCAGCACCACGTCCCAATCGTCGTCGCTCAGCGCCGGAAAAGCGCCATCACGGGTCAGGCCGGCGTTGAGCACCACGCCGTAATAGGCGCCGTGGGTTTCGACGTCGGCTTCGAGAATGGTCTTGCAGGTTTCGCGGTCGGCGACGTCGAATTGCAGGATGCGCGCGTTGCGGCCCAGCGCTTCGACTTCGGCTTTCACCGCTTGGGCTTCAGCTACGCCGCTGCGGCAATGCAGGACGATGTCGTGCCCGGCCTGCGCCAGACGCAAGGCAATGGCGCGGCCGATGCCACGGCTGGAGCCGGTGACCAGCACGGATTCAGTCATCGTTCGACTCTCTGTTTTGTTCAAGGTATTGGCTGGGCTGCGGCGGGCGGAACACGTTCAGGCGGGCGCTGGCCTCGATGCCGGGGGCGTTGATGTGGCATTCGAAAACACCCATGCCGTTGTCGTCTTCCAGCGAACGAATGCCGTGGATGGTCAGTTCGCTGCCGGCCGGAAACGCCTCGACGTTGCACTCGAACTTGCGGGTGCCGAGGAGGAAGCCCAATTCCACCGGTTTGCCCTTCAAGCGAGCATGACAACCGGCGAACGCGGCGACGCTCTGCGCCATCAACTCGATGCCGACCCACGCCGGCAGGCTGCCGTCGGGCAGGCTGAACAGGCCGTCGGGCTTGACCGTGAGGCGGGTGTGGATCTGCTCCTCGTCGAAGCTGAGGATGCGGTCGATCAGAATCATGTCGCCAGCGTGGGGCAGCAGTTCGGCGAGCGGCCAGTCGTTCATGGGGCGTCTCCGATAATCAGGCTGACGTTGTTGCCGCCGAAGGCAAACGAGTTGCTCATCAGGTAGCGGGGTGCAATGGACGACAGGCGTTCGCTCGCGGTCACCCACTTCAGCGCCGGCAAGTCGGGGTCGGGTTGGGCATCCCAGACGTGTGGCGGCAAGGCTTGCTGCGGGTTGTCGGCGCTCAGGCTCAGCCAGCAGAACGCTGCTTCGAGGGCGCCGGCCGCGCCGAGGGTGTGGCCGGTCATCGGCTTGGTCGACGAGCAGGCCACGCCGTCGGGGAACAGCGTGGCGACGGCCAGACTTTCCATCGCATCGTTGTGCTGGGTCGCCGTGCCATGCAGGTTCAGGTAGCTGATTTGCGTCGCTTGCAGCTGTGCGCGGCTCAAGGCTTTCTGCATCGCTTGCAGGGCGCCGCGACCGCTCGGTTCCGGCGCGGAAATATGGTGCGCGTCGGAGCTGGCGCCGCTGCCGAGCAGGGCAATGGCCGGGCCGTCGCTGCGCTGCTTGCTCATCAGGAACAGCACCGCCGCTTCGCCGATGTTGATGCCATTGCGGTTGGCCGAGAACGGATTGCAGCGCTCGTCGGACACCGCTTCCAGCGCGCTGAAACCGTTGAGCGTGAGTTTGCACAGGCTGTCGACCCCGCCGCACAGCACCGCATCGCACAGGCCCAGATTGAGCAGACGCTGCGCGCTCATCAACGCCCGCGCACTGGACGTGCAGGCGGTGGAAATCACATAGGCCGGGCCGCTGAGTTGCAGCCAGTCGGCGAGAAAATTCGCCGGGGCGCCGAGTTCCTGTTGCCGATAGTCGTACTCGGCAGGGAACTGCTGCTCGCGAAGATAGTGCGCCAGACCGCGGCTGGCCTCGTCGATCCCCGAGGTACTGGTGCCGAGCACCACACCGATGCGCGCGCGGCCATAGGTCTGGATCGCCCGGTCGATGTCCTCGCGAATCTGCAGCGCGGCTTCCAGCAGCAGTTGATTGTTGCGGCTGCTCTGGTCGGCCAGTTCGGCCGGAATCGCCGCCAGCTCAACGTGCACCGCGGCCACCGGCAACTCACGTCCGGCCACCCAGCCTGACTCGTGGCGCATGCCCGAGCAGTCACCGGCAAACAGGTTGTGCGCGACCTGGTGCTTGTCGCGGCCCAGTGCGCAGATCACGCCGAGGGCATTGAGGTAGGCAGTCATGGTGTCGGTTCACCGAGGGGAGAAACCCGATAGTGCGGGCCTTGGGGCAGATTCAATTCGAAGCTCAACGGTTGTGCATAACGGATCGCCCAGCGCGGCGCCAGCGTGCGTTGCTCGCCCTGCTGCTGCGCGGCGGGGTAATTGCGCGCCAGTTCGCCGGAGGGGGTCAGGGCGAACAGCAACGCGGCAAACAGCTCCCGGGCTTCCGGATTGGGCGGCAGCAGCCCGTCGGCCTGCCAGCGACCGTCGATCAGCTGCTGACGCGCCTGGGGGATGCCCAGCGGGTCCATCATCGACCAGCGGATGCCGGGGCCTTCGCGTTGGATCACCAATAGCCAGTCCTGACGTTGATCGGCTTGCTGGCGTTCGATGTGCAGTTGCAGCGGTAACGGCAGCGTCGGGTTGCTCGCGGGCAGCGGGGCCTGGTTGGCGCATCCACTTAGCAGGGCAATCATCATCAACATCAGCCACACCGCAAACCTTGTAGGAGTGAGCCTGCTCGCGATGACGGTGGCACATTCGAAAAACATGTTGGCTGACCTACCGCTATCGCGAGCAGGCTCACTCCTACAGGTTATGTGTCGCATCAGAGACCACCTTCAAGCGGCTTGCGGGCGACGACATTCACCAAGGTTTCCTCACGCTCGCCAAACGGCTTCGGCCGGCGCAATCCGAACCGCTCCAGCAAGCCGAAATCCTTCGAACGGCTCCACCACAAATACGGGTACGAGACATTGCGCTCGCCAAACTCGAAACCCTGTTGGCGAATCATCTCGAGGTACTGCGCCGCGCTCTTCTGCACATGCATCGGATGGCGGAACAGCCAGCGGATCACCCAAGTATCAATGTAAGCCTCGGTGGACTCGGCGAACAGCAGATAACCGCCCGGCTTCAGTACGCGGTAGAACTCGGCGAGGGCTTTTTCCTGTTCGACCAGATGATGAAAGGTCTGGTGGCAGAACAGCAGGTCGACACTGGCATCGGCGACGTTGAGCGTCGCGCAATCGCTACCGATCAACTCCACGTCGAAGCCCTGCCGCGCCGCTTCTTCGGCGCTCAGTTGCAGGCTGTGCGGATCGGCGTCGATGCCGATCAGACGCTGTGGGGCGAAGGTCTGGCGCAGATGGCGGAACGATTTGCCCTGACCGCAGCCGGCATCCAGCAGCACCGGATGGGCCGGCAGCGACTCGCTGAACAATCCGCGCAAATCGTTGATCGCCACGCGCAGCACATGGTGCTGCCAGGTGTGACTGCGCAGGAACCAGAAACCGAAGCGGGTTTCCTCGACGTAGCTGTCGCTCAAGTAATTCATGGGGCGTCCTTTGCACAGAGTTCGGAAATCATCTTCAACCGGCGGCGTGCTTCGCTGACGAACGGGTTGCGTTCATCCCAGGCGTAACCGGCGAGGATCGAGCAGATCATCCGGCGAATCTCCGCCTGACTGTCTTGGTAAAAGATCACGTCCTGAAAGGTGCCGGCGTACCAGCCCTCGACGTAGCAGCGGAAAGTGTCGACTCCGCGCTTGAGCGGTTCGGCGAACTCGCGCTGCCAGTCGACGGTTTCGCCCTGCAACTGCCGGTGCAAGACCGCCGCGGCCATGCTCGCCGAACGCATGGCGATGGTCACGCCCGAGGAGAACACCGGGTCGAGAAATTCTGCGGCGTTGCCAAGCAGGGCGAAGCCGGGGCCGTGCAGGGTTTTCACATTCGCCGCATAACCGCCGAGGGTGCGCGCCGGGGTGTCCCACACCGCGTTGTTCAATACACCGGCGAGGCTCGGGGTTTCGGCGATGAAGCCGCGCAGGCAGGCATCCAGATCGCTGTCGCGCCCCTGGAAGTGTTCGGCGGCAGCCACCACACCCACCGAGCAGCGACCGTTACTGAACGGGATCGTCCAGAACCAGATGTCGCGGTGCTCAGGGTGGGTGGTGACGAGGATTTTCTCGCGGTCGAAGGCCGGGTTGTCGATGTGATCTTCAACGTGGGTGAACACCGCTTGGCGCACCGGGAAATTCGAGGGTGCTTCCAGATCGAGCAAACGCGACAGCACGCGCCCGTAACCGCTGGCGTCCAACACAAAATCCGCTTCGACGCGGTACTCGCTGCCGTTCTCGCGCAGCACGTCGAGCTGCGGTCGGGCCCGGTCGAAATCGACGCGGACGATGGCATCGCCGTAGCGGATTTCGGCACCCTGCAATTCAGCCTGATCGGCCAACAGCTTGTCGAAGTCGGCACGTTGCACCTGGAATGTGGTTGGCTTGCCTGCGGTGAAGGTGTCGCTGAAATCGAAGGCACTGTAGCGCTCGCCCCAGGCGAAGGCAGCACCGGTCTTGCGCTGGAACCCGGCGGCGTTGACGGCGTCGAGCATGCCGGCCTCTTCGACGAAATCCAGGCAATGGCTGAGCAGGCTCTCGCCGATGGAAAAACGCGGAAAGTGCTGGCGCTCGATCACCAGCACATCGTGGCCCTTGCGCTTGAGCAGCGCGGCGGCGATGGCGCCGGACGGTCCGGCACCGATAATCACGACCTGACGGGATTCCATTTCAACGATTGGCACGTGAGCTCCGGGGCAATGGGTGTTGCAGATTCAGGGGCGCGCGATGCAGGCCGATCAGGGCCGGCAACAGCGTCGCGATCAGGCCCATCAGCATCAGCGCGAAGTACAGCGCCGGGCTGATGAGCTGTTGTTGCAGCAGCAGGTTGAGAAAGACGATTTCACTCAGCCCGCGAATATTCAGCAGCACGCTTTCGCGCCAGCGGCTCGCGCCTTGGAAGGAAGCACCGGCCCAGCCCAGGCCGAGCCAGTTGCCGAGCAGTTTACTGGCAATCGGCAACAGCAGCAGCGCCGCCCATTGCACCGCGCCGAGGCTGGCGAGGGCGCTGTGCACGTCGATCTGCACGATGCCGAAGGTGAGGATCAGCGGGATCGCGATCCACGTCTGCAAACGGCTCATCCACCGCGCCGGCAATGGCAGCACCAACGGCACCTTCAGCAAGGCCATGCACAGCAGATAACCGATGCCGAAAATCAGCGCGTTGAGTTTGTAGTGCTCGGCTAGCACCAGCAGCGCGAAGAAGCCGAGGCTGTAAGTCAACGGTCGCCGCACGCGCAACAGATGCAACAGCAGCGGCACGCAGGCCAGACCCAGCGGCAGCAACAGGCTGCTCAGATGCAGGCTGCCCTGAGCGAGGCCGAACAGCGTCCAGCAGGTCAGGTCGATGAGGATTGCAGTCTGCACCAGACGCCGGGTGGCGGCGGGCGGATAATCGATGTGGCGCAGGTACAGGTACAGCACCGGGATCGCGGTAATCGCGAACACCAGACCGATCGCCATCGAGTTCAGCCACGGTTGCGCCGGCAGCAGCCAGCAGGCGGCGGCCAGACCGCAGGCGAACGGCACGACAAAACTCGGCACGGCGATTTTCACGCTCTGGCGGTCCAGTCGCAGGTCGATCACATCACTGAGAATGTGCCCGAGCAACAGCGCGAAACTCAGGCTGTAGAGGTCTTTCAGCCACCCCGGCGCAATCAGTTCGGCACCGCTGAGTTGCCAGCCCGGCTCGATCCAGAAGTACATCAGCAGCGGCAATCCGAAGCTGGCCAGCAGCAACTGGCTGACGATCGGGATCAGGCCGAAATGCCGACCGACACGGGTCGCCACAGCGAACAGCGCCAGGGCCAGCAGCCAGAAACCGACGACCATCACGCTGCCGGCTCCGCGACGCCGGCGCTGTGGACGTGACGTCCGGCCCACGGCGCCAGAATGAAACTGAACGCCAGCCCGAGGCTCACCGCCAGGCCGAAGTTGCTCACCGCCGGCGTGCTCGACACCGCCAGCAAACCGAACGACAACCAGGTCGTCAGCGCCGCCAGCAAGGTGCCGAGCAGACTGACCGCCGCACCGCCGACCTGCTCACGCATGAGAATCGCGTAATCGACGCTGATCGCCGTTACCAGCAGCAGGCCGAACAGGCTGAACAGGGTCAGCGGTTGACCGAGCCAACCGAGGCTGGCGAGGCTGCACAGCGCCGCCAGCAACGGCAGGGCGACGATGCGCAATGCGCCGCCGAAGCCGAACGGCACGATCAGTACCAGTACGATCAGCACGCAGGAGGCGAGTTTCAATTCGGCGGCGCTGATCTGAGTGGCAGCGAACACGTTGTTCAATTCGCCGAGACGATCCACCAGCATCACGCCCGGCAAGTCCAGGGCCTGCACCCGCAGCAGTGACGGATTGTTCAGGCCTTGCAGGCTGGTCATCGCCGCCACGCCGTCAGCGGTCGGGCCGAGCCACAGCGTGCGGTAAGGCTCGCCCAACGGCCCGGCGAGTGCCGCGTCGATGTCCTCGGCGGGCAGGCTCTGCAACTGTTGCAGTTCGGTTTGCAACGCCGCGAGCGGTACGCCGAGGTCGAGCAGTGGCTGCCAGTATTGCGGCAGTTTGCTCAGTGCTTCGCGAACCTGCTGTTGCTGGCTCGGCGGACTGAGCAGTTGATCGAGGGCCAGATAGCCTTGCAGTTTGTCGAGGTTGACCAGTTGCTGCAGGCGTTCGCTTAACGCGGCCTGACGCTCCAGCAGTTGCTGCTGATTGGCGGCGCGCACGAGGAAGAACTGGCTGGTCGGCTGATAGCCGGTGATGCGTGCGATGGTCTGCGCTTCATCGGTCAGGCGTTGTGGCGCACCGACCCACTGGCGGATGTCGTTCTTGCTTTGCAGCTGCACCAGACCGCCAACGCAGAACGCGACCAACAGCGCCAGCAGCACCGGGGTGCGCACGTGTTCGAGCAGAGTTTCGCGCAGTTGCACCAGACGCTCGGCCAGACGCAGCGGCCATTGCGCCGGAACCAGTTCAACATTTTTCAGCAGGGCCGGCAGCAGGCACACTGCCGACAGGTACGCACCGAGCAAACCGGCGGCGGAGAACACCGCGATTTGCGTCAGCGCCGGGAAGGGCGTCCAGGCCAGCGCCAGATAACCGATGGCGCTGGTGATCAGGCTCAGCGTCAGCCCGGAGAGTGTCAGGCGCAGGGCTGGCCAGCTGCGCCACGGCTTCAGGCTCCAGCTTTTCGACAGATAGTGCAGCGGGTAATCCACGGCCACGCCGATCAGGCTGGAACCAAGCACCAGCGTCATCACATGCATGTGGCCGAACAGCGCCACGCAAGCCACCGCGCCGAACAGCATCCCCACCAGCACCGGCACGAACGCCAGCAACACCCGCCAGCGGCGAAACACCAACAGCAGCAACAGCAGAATACCGAGGGTGGCGCCGCCGCCGACCCAGGTCATTTCGCGGGTGGCTTGTTGCTGACCGTTGGCGGCGTACAGCAGACCACTGGCGGCCAACAGTTGCACGTCGGATTTCGCCGCCTGCTCGCGACTGTGCTGCAGCAGATCGGCGACTTTCAGCGGCAGGTTCATGTCGAAGGCATTGCCGGTGGTGCGCGCGCGCAGCAGCACCCAGCTCTTGCCATCGGCATCGGCGACCAGTGCGCCGCTGCCGATGTCCAGTTGCACCGCGCCGTGCTTCGGCTGGCTGTTCTGGATACGCCCGGTGAGACCCAGCCAGTCGTCCTGGCTCGGCACCAGGGTAAAACCGTTGAACGGATCGAACAGTGCCTGCACCCGTTGCTGAATGAACGCATCGGGATGCTCGGTCAGCAGTTGCCGATCATCCGCCGAAAGCATCGCCAGTCGCCCTTGCAGCAATTGTGTGCGCAGCGCTGGCAGATCCGCCTGCAGGTTCCACTGGACCTTTTCGAACAGACCGCTGGCCTGCCATTGCTCGCCGAGGGTCTGCGCCATGGCCACCGCTTGCTGGTGATCGGCGTGGCCGACCAGCACCAGCATTTCCCGATTGAGCGGTTCCTGCATGCGCTGTTCGGCGCGCAGTTCGAGGGCGTCAGGGTTGGTTCCGGGCACCAGTTCCATGAGGTTGGCCGACAGCGGCGCACCGTCGCGCCACTGCCACCCGGCCAGCGCGACGACCGCCAGCAGCAGGATCAGGAACAGCCACGGCAGCCTGCGTTCACTCGGCAAAGTCATGTTGCTCCGTGTCGCTCAACGGTTGACCGGCGCTGCTGTCTTTCATGCGCAGCACGGTGCTGTCGCCCTGGGTTTCCAGCAGTTCGATGGTCTGCACCAGTTCACCGCCGTCGATATTGATCTGTTTGAACACTTGCTTGAGCAGCAGCGAACGCGGGGTCAGAGTGAGTTTCCACTGCTGTGCATCGCCGCTCAGGGCCAGCTCGAAATCCCGTTGCAGGCCGCTGCTGTCACCTTGCAGCACGGCGAGGAACAAGCGGTTCTGCTCGGCCCCGGCGCTCTTGTTCGGCAGCAACTGCCAAGCGTTGCCGTCACGACGGGCGATGCCGTTGGCGGTGATGCGGTAATCCTGTTGCAGCGGGGTCTTGAGCAGCCAGAGCAGGCCGTGATTTTTCGCCAGGACAAAGTTGCCCTTGCTGATCAACGGTTGAGGCAGGGCGCGCAGATGTTTTTCCTGAATGAACTGGCCGTGGATTACCTGCGGTTTCGCCAGTTGCTCGCTGAGCTGTTGCAGGTCGAAGGCGTTGGCCAGCGTCGACACGGCGAGCAGCGCCATCGCGCCAAGGCATTTGCAGAACAGGTTCATCGCAGCATCCTTTCCACCGCATCGGTGAACACTTTGGGTGAGGCCAGTTGCATCTCGCGGCTGCTGATCTCGACCGCCACCTGCACCGAGCTGGCACGGGTCAGGCGCTCACCGGTCTGCAGGTCGGTGATCAGATAGTTGATCTTCAAGCGGTTCTCCCACTCCACCAGACTGGCGCGTACGTTCAAGCGCTGACCGAACACCGCGCCACGTACATAACGCAGTTGCAGGTCGATGATCGGCCACGCGTAGCCGGACTCGGACATCTGCGTGTAGTTGTGGCCGATCTGGTCGAGCAGCGCGCAGCGCGCCACTTCCAGGTATTTGACGTAGTGCCCGTGCCAGACCACGTGCATGGTGTCGACGTCAAAGAACGGCACGAGGATTTCCGTGTCGGCGTGCAGCACTCCGGCGCTACGCATGCAGCCTCCAGTGTTGCTCGGCGATGCGTTGCAGGCACAGGCGCAGTTCGCCTTCCAGCGCGCGGTCTTCGATGACCGGCGGGAAGTCCTTGGCCAGCTCTTCGTGCATGGCGGCCAGCGAAGGTGGCAGCGCGCGTGCGCCTGCGCCTGCATCGCGACCGCGCAACCAGACGCCCTGATTGGCCGCGAGCAACGTGGCGGCGGCGACCTGTTCGGTCAGTTCCAGTACGCGGATCGCGTCGCGGGCGGCGATGGTGCCCATGCTCACCTTGTCCTGGTTATGGCACTCGGTGGAGCGTGAGAACACGCTGGCCGGCATGGTGTTTTTCAGGGCTTCGGCGGTCCAGGCGCTGGTGCCGATCTGCACGGCCTTGAAACCGTGATTGATCATGGCGCGATCCGCCGGGGCGCCGGACAGATTGCTCGGCAAACCGTGGTTGTAGCGCTCGTCGACCAGCAACGCGAGCTGCCGGTCGAGCAGGTCGGCGACGTTGGCCACCAGATTTTTCAGGCTGTCCATGGCGAACGCGATGTGCCCACCGTAGAAGTGCCCGCCGTGCAGCACGCGCTCGGCTTCGGCGTCGATGATCGGGTTGTCGTTGGCGCTGTTGAGTTCGGTCTCGATGAACGAACGCAGCCAGTTCAGGCTGTCGGCGAGCACCCCGAGCACGTGTGGGGCGCAGCGCAGCGAGTAGCGATCCTGCAGGCGATGCAGCGGCGCGGTCGGCGCGTCGATCGCCAGATCCTTGCGCAGCCATGCGGCGACTTGCATCTGCCCCGGATGCGGCTTGGCGGCGAACAGACGCTCGTCGAAGTGTTCCGGATTGCCTTGCAGCGCGACCACGTTGAGCGCGGTGATGCGCGTGGCCAGTTGCAGCAGATAGTCGGCGCGGGCGAAGGCGAGGCAGGCGAGACCAGTCATCACCGCCGTGCCGTTCATCAAGGCCAGCGCTTCTTTCGGGCGCAGTACCAGCGGCGTCCAGCCGAGTTCGCGATGCACATCGGCAGCCTGCCGGCGTTCGCCACAAAACAACACTTCGCGCTCGCCGGACAGGGTGGCGGCGACGTAGGACAGCGGCGTCAGATCGCCGCTGGCCCCGACCGAGCCTTCTTCGGGGATCAGCGGCAGGATGTCGTGTTCAAGGAAGGCGTGCAGGCGCTCCAGCAGTTCGATGCGCACCCCGGACACGCCGTGACACAGCGACTGCAACCGCGCCGCCAGCACCGCGCGGGTGGCTTGCGGGTCGAGCAGTTTGCCGAGGCCGCAGCCGTGGAAGGTGTAGAGATGACGCGGCAGTGCCTCGACGTGATGCAGCGGCACCGCGACCACGCAGGAGTCGCCGTAACCGGTGGTCACGCCGTAGATCACGCCTTCCTTGTCCAGCAGCGAATCGAGAAACCGCGCGCCTTTGGCGATGCGCTCGCGGTAGGCGGCGTCGCTCTGCAACTGCACGGGCGCTTTACGGTTGGCCAGGGCCAGCACGTCTTCGATGCGCAAAGGGCGTTCGCCGAAGGTTACCGGCTCATGGGTTGGCGTCGTCATCGGTCTTCCAGAAAGGGTAAAAGTTGAACCATTGGTGCGGGGCTTCGAGGCAATAGTGACTCAGGCGCTGCGCGTAGCGGGTAGCCCACTGATGAATGACCTGCTCGCGCTCGCGGCGCGTCCACGTCACGCTGTCGGCGAACGGTTCGAGAGTCAGGCGATAGTGGCCGTCCGCTTGTTTCAGGCACATCAGCAGATTGACCGGGCATTTGAGCAAACCGGCGAGCAGCCACGGGCCTTGCGGAAACGCTGCGGGGTGGCCGAGAAAGTCCACGCTGACGCTGCGCCCGCCGTGCAACGGCACGCGGTCGCCGGCAATCGCCAGCCATTCGCCGCGCTCCAGGCGTTCGTGCAGTTGCAGCATGATCACCGGGTCCAGTTCGCTGACCTGAATCAGGCGCAGATTGGTCGCCCCGGCTTCACCCAGCAAGCGGTTGAACTGCTCGGCGTGCTTGGTGTGCACCAGCACGTTCATGGTGACCTTTTCGCCGATCTCCGCCAGCGCCCGGCACACCTCGAGGTTACCCAAGTGCGCGCCGACCAGCAGTTGCCCGCGACTGCCGCGCAACTGATTGCGCAGCAGTGCCGGGTCGATGATTTCGATCTGCTCGATGCGCAGCTTGCCGTTCCACACGTCGAGCTTGTCGAGCAGCGAATCGGCGAACGCCATGAACTGGCGGAACACGCTCCAGTAACTCGGGCGCAATTCGGCGCGGTTGCTCCAGTCAGCCAGCCGTTGCTGGTATTGCCAGGCACTGTGGCGCGCGGTGCGGCCGAAGAGGAAGAAGTACAGGACGATCCCGTACAGCAGCGGACTCAGCAGGCGCCGGCCAAGCACTTTGGCGGCGAACGCGGTGAATTTCATCAGCAGGAAGCTGCCGCGCTCTTCGCGGTCGGCCCAGTGCTTCTTGTCGGTCTCGACGCTCATGCTCGCCACCGGCGCCAGAGGATGACGGGCAGGCGCAGCAGCATGCCGAAGAACAACCGGGTGTGCATGCTGGAAATCAGCGCGTTGTCGTGGAACAGGCGGAAGTGTGAGACGCCGTCCAGCGGGTAGTGCACGCTGGTCTGCAACCAGCGCATCGGCTGGTTGCGCCACGACAGGCGCACGAGGATGTCGGAGTCGAAATCCATACGCTTGCCGACCCGCGCCGAGTCGATCAGCGCCAGCGTCGGGGCCAGCGGATAGACGCGAAAGCCGCACATCGAATCGCGAATCTGCAGCGACAGCGTGTTGATCCAGACCATCACGTGGGTCAGATAACGCGCGTACAAACGGCCCTTGGGCACGCTCTCGTCAAACAGCGGATAACCGCAGATCATCGCGTCCGGGTGGGCGCGGGATTCCTCGACGAAACGGGCGACGTCGTGCAGGTCGTGCTGGCCATCGGCATCAACCTGCAAGGCATGAGTGAAGCCCAGCCGCGCCGCTTCGCGCAGGCCGGTCATCACCGCGCCGCCCTTGCCCTGATTGAGGGTCAGGCGCACCAGATGCACGTGGTCGCGTTCGGCCAGAGCATCCAGCACTCGCGCGCAGGACGGGGTGCTGGCGTCATCCGCCAGAATGCACGGCAGGCCTTGGGCGAGCAGGGCGTCGACCACGGTGCCGATCGCGGTTTCATGGTTGTAGACCGGAATCACGGCGCAAGGGTTATGCATTGACCACATCCCCACTGTGGCGAGGGAGCTTGCTCCCGCTCGAGTACGCTGCACTCGCTCGCAGTTTTTCGTGATCCGAGTTTGGGGCCGCTTCGCAGCCCAGTGGGAGCAAGCTCCCTCGCCACAGGTTATGCATCGGCGGCTCCTAGCAGGATTCGCCCGCTGGAGCAGGTCGCGGTCTCATTTCGGTAGGCGAAATACAGCTTGCCGCGTTCGGGATCGAACCGCAGGTGTAGCTGGATTTCATCGCCCGGGCGCACCAGTTGCTGGAATTTCAGCACTTCCATGCCGGCAAATTTGCCGGGCAGGTTCAGCAGGTGTCGGCCGAGGTTCAGTGCCCATTCGACTTGCACCACGCCGGGCAGCACCGGGGCCTTGGGGAAGTGACCGCTGAAGTAGGCCAGGTCCGGCGGAACACTCAATTGCAGGCTCCACTCGCCGTCGGTTTCGAGCTGTTCCAGCACTTCCGGGGCTTTCGGCCGTGGTGCCAGCAGCAGCGCTTCGATGTCGGCCTGCGGCAGCTTGCCCTGGCTGTTCAGCGGCAGTTGCCGCACCAGACGCCAGCGCCGGGGCAAGGCCAAGGCTTCGCAATGCTGGCTCAGGTGTTTGCGCAGGGCTTCGGTCAGGTTGCGACGGCCCTGTTCACGCAAGGCAAACAGGCCTGCGTCGCTGAGCACCAGCAAGGCACCCAGCACCGCGCGGTTTTCCTGAACCACGCCCAGGCGTGCTTCGGCGACCCAGTCGTGGGCGATCAGCGCCTGTTCCAGCATCGGCAGGGAGATGCGTTTCTCTTCGAGTTTGACGATGCGGTCCAGCCGCCCGAGCAGTTCGAAACGCCCGTCGGCAGCGATGCGCGCGGCGTCGGCGGTGTGTTCGACATGCCCGGCGGGCAAATAGGGGGAAGCGATCAGCAGGGCGCCGTCGCTGTCCTGACTCAGTTCAACCCCGGCGAAGGGCTGCCACAGGCTGGCGCCCTGACGCCAGGCGATGCCACCGGTTTCCGAGCTGCCGAGGATTTCCGTCGGCCACTGATGCAGGCGTTGCTGCAGGCTCTGTGCTGCGTCTGCCGGTAACGCACCGCCGGAGGAAAACACCCGGCGCACGGCACTCAGTGCTGGCCAGTCGAGGTTGTCGCCCATGCGTTTGAGCAGCGCCGGGCTGGCGACCCAGGCGAAGGCCGGGTGTTCGCGGCTGGCGCGCTGCAGGTCTTCCGAGAATGCCAGTTGCTTGCGCCCGAACGGACGTCCGGCGCACAGCGGCCACAGCACCCGGAACAACAAACCGTAGATGTGCTGGGTGGCGACGCTGCCGATGATCCAGGCTTCACCGAGATCCGCGCCCCACAGTTGCTCCAGTGCCTCGACCTCGTTGGCCAGTTGGCGCAGGGTCTTGTCGATGCGCTTGGGTTCACCGCTGGAGCCGGAGGTGCACAGGCTCAGGCGGCACTGCTCGAGATCGAGTTCGGCGCCGGGCAAGGCAGGCTGCAGCAGATCGTTCAAGTGAGCGTCATCGGCATGATCGCTCAACCACAGATCGACTTCACTCGACCAGCGCTGGCGGGTCTGCGCTTGCAGATCGGAGGGCAGCAGGACGCTGACGCCGGCGCGCCAGGCTCCGAGCAGGGCGATGGCGAGGTCGGCGGCATCTTCCAGATGCACCGCCATGCTCTGCACGCCGCGTGCTTGCAGGCCGGCGGCAACGCTCAGCGCCTGCTCGCGCAGTTGCGTGTGATCGAGCGCCGGGGCGGCGCTGATCACGCGCGCCGGCAGGGCCTTGAGCAACAGTTGCTCAAGTTTTATCCAGTTCATTTACGGCCTCTTACCCGTTGTCGTATCAGCCATTCAATGGCAAACATCAGGCCGATCAATCCGTAGGAGATCAGGCCGGTGTACAACATCCACCAATGCAGCGGCGCCCACAGGGTCAGGAGCGCGGCGCACAAACCGTTGCAGAAGAAAAACACGCTCCAGGCCACGGTGACCTGGCGGGTGTAGCGGATCGCCTCGGGCGGCAGGTGCGGCTCGCGCAGTCGCGCCAGACGCTCGACCATCGGCGGCCCGTATTTCAGACTCAGGCTGAACAGCACCAGCATGAAGCCGCTGATCAACACCGGATACCAGCGCAGCAACAGCGGACTGTCGAACAGCGCCAGCAGCAGGCAGAACACGATCGCCACGCAGGCCATCCAGCGGCTGCCGGGTTTGCGCTCGCCGGTCAGCGCGCGCGCCAGCCACAGGCCGCCCAGCAGCAGTCCGAACTGCCACGGGGCGAAGTGCTCCATGCCGAAATACACCGCAAAGGGGTACAGCAGCCCCGCCAACAGCAGGCCGAGGCCGATCAATCGGCTCATGCGGCCGGTTGAACCAGACGGTAGACCGCCTCGACCACGTCACCGACAGTGCGCACCGATTTGAATTCTTCGGCGGCGATTTTCTTGCCGGTCTGGCGTTTGATGTGATCGATCAGGTCGACCGCGTCGATGCTGTCGATTTCCAGATCCTGATACAGGTTGGACTCCAGGCTGATCCGCGCCGGATCCAGTTCGAACAGCTCGACCAAGGCATCGCGCAGGGTGTTGAAAATGTCGTCACGAGTTTGCATGGTCCGGTCTCAAGCTGCCTTTTTTGCCGTGACGAATGCCGCAAGGCTCGCCACGTTGGTGAAGTGGTTACGGGTGTCTTTGGCGTCGGCGTCGATCTTGATGCCGTACTTTTTCTGGATCGCCAGACCCAGTTCCAGTGCGTCGACGGAATCCAGGCCCAAGCCTTCGCCGAACAGCGTCTGTTCGTCACCGATGTCGTCGACGCTGATGTCTTCGAGGCCCAGGGCATCGATGATCAGCAGTTTGATGTCGCGCACCAGGCCAGGGTTATTCAGATCGCTCATCTTCGGCGAGCTCCTTAATGTAGTAAGAGTGCAAATAATCATTGAGCTTGCGCGAGGCCTGCGGTGCAGGGCCTTGCGTGGCGAAAGTCTGTGGATCTATATCGGCCCCGATACGAAAACTGAAGTGCACGCGGCGGTGAGGGATGCGATACCAGGGTTCGGCCTTGGTCAGGGTGGTCGGATTGACCTTGATGACCACTGGCGTAAGGATTTTCGCACCGCGCAGGGCAATCGCCGCCGCCCCCCGATGAAAGGCTGGCGCCTGACCAGGTTGAGTGCGCGTGCCCTCGGGGAAAATGATCAGGGTCTGGCCGTTTTGCAGGGATTCGGCCGCGGCATCGAGCATGTCCATGCTGCCGTCATTGCTGATGTATTCGGTGCTGCGCAGCGGGCCGCGGGTGAAGGGGTTTTCCCACAGGCTTTTCTTCACCACGCAATTGGCCTGGCGCACCAGGCCGATCAGGAACACCACGTCGATCAGCGACGGGTGGTTGGCGATGATCATCTGCCCCGGCCGGCCGAGGCGTTCCGCCCCTTGAATGTCGTAGGTCAGGACCCCGGTGCGGGCCATGAACCGCACGAAAAACCAGAACAGCCGACTGACGGTTTGCCGCGCGCGCTGGCGATGCTTGAGCGCGTCTCCCGGCAAATAGCCGAGCAACGGGAACACCAGCAGGCGCAGGCACAGCCCGCCCAGCCCGAACAGAGCGAAACTGGCGGCGGTGGCCAGCAAGCGCCAGTAATAGGCGTCGCGGTTCTTCGCGGTCACGGGTTGCGTTGCCAGGTCCATACACGATTTTTCCAGGCATGTTGGCAATGGGATTGCTGGCCGAGCAGGGTGCGCAACAAATTGAGCGCGTGTGGCCATTGCGTTTTGGACAGTGCCTCCGGGCCGCTGTTCAGGGTCAGCCGCCAGTCGGTACCGGGAGTGAGCAGCAGGCCCAGCGCATAGGGGAACGGGACGTCGTCGATCCACTGCGAATAGGCCTCGGGCGGCTGCTCTTCGGTGATGATCAGCAGCACCGCCGGAGCGCCTTCGTCGAGCAGGGCAGCGGCTTCGAGGATGCCGTGTTCCAGGCCATCGCCCGCCGCCGCGAGGGCGGTCATTTCGCTGGTTTCGCCGCGCATGATCGACCACAGACCGATGATTGCGTTGTGCACCGACAGGCTGAACTGGGTCGGCGACAACGGCTCGTCCTTGGCCAGATCACTGAGGATCTCGAAGGTACGCGGGGTTTCGCCGTGGCGCGAAACAAACACCAGCGGCAGGTTCTCCCGTCCGTCGGCCAGCGGCCAGCCGACACTGAACGCCATGCGCGCCAGGCGGCTGAGCCGACGGCGCTGCATGGCCGGCAGAAACGACACATCGGGCGCGACATCGCTGCCCGGGAGCACGACCGGTTGTCGGCTCCAGGCCTGCCACGCGTCCACGCTGTCGAGCCCCGGGGCCCACGCGCGCCATTGGGCGATGTTGAAGTTGATCACGGAGTTCATCCCGCCCCTGCGGGCTTTTATGACGCTTTGAGTCGCCAAAGCCGCGGCTGACCTGACGTGGCGCTTGGCGCCGGGTGGCGCGCATTATCCCGGTGCGACGAGTGTGTAGCAAATGTTGGTTACGTTTTGCTCAACGAAATGTACTGAGTGGTTCGCAGAAAAACTGTCACTTGGCCATTATCCGGATCGTGGGGGATTTGTCTGTCGGGCCTATCAGCGCACACGGGAGGTTTTTGCCCTCTGTTCCCGCTGATTTTTGCGCCTGACTCTGTAGTCCGCGTCGTTGAAGGTAGCGAAGCGCACGCACAGGCAACTACACTCGGTCATTCTTTGATACACGGAGGTTTTGTCATGCGGCGCGTGGTGTTCAATCAGAAAGGTGGCGTGGGCAAATCCAGCATTGCCTGCAATCTGGCGGCGGTGAGTGCCAGCGAGGGCTATCGCACGCTATTGGTCGACCTCGATGCCCAGGCCAACTCCACTCAGTATCTGACGGGGCTCACCGGGAATGACATACCGATGGGCATTGCCGACTTCTTCAAGCAGACCCTGTCTTCCGGTCCGTTCTCGAAGAAAAACCAGGCCGACATCTACGAAACCCCGTTCGACAACCTGCACATCATCACCGCCACCGCTGAACTGGCCGATCTGCAGCCCAAGCTTGAGGCCAAGCACAAGATCAACAAGCTGCGTAAGTTGCTGGATGAACTGGATGGCGAATACGACCGGATTTATCTCGACACCCCTCCCGCGCTGAACTTTTACGCGGTATCGGCACTGATTGCCGCTGATCGTGTGCTGATTCCCTTCGATTGCGACAGCTTCTCGCGTCAGGCGCTGTACGGCCTGCTAGCGGAAATCGGAGAGTTGAAGGAAGACCACAACGAAGGGCTGGAAGTCGAAGGCATCGTGGTCAATCAGTTCCAGGCCCGGGCCAGCCTGCCGCAGCAGATTCTTGATGAATTGATTGCCGAGGGCTTGCCGGTGCTGCCGGTGTACCTGAACAGCTCGGTGCGCATGCGCGAGTCGCACCAGGCCAGCACCCCGCTGATCCACCTCGACCCACGGCACAAACTGACGCAGCAGTTCGTTGAACTGCACAATCTGCTCGAAGACCATTGATTTTCCTGTGGGAGCGAGCCTGCTCGCGAAGAGGCCAGCACATTCAACATCTCTGTTGACTGAACGGACGCCTTCGCGAGCAGGCTCGCTCCCACATTGGGTTCTCTGGAGGGTCAGATGCCCTGGCTACGCAGCCACGCCAGCAGCTGCGGCAACGGAAATGCCCCGCTCTGGCGCGCCACTTCCCTACCGTTCTTGAACAGAATCAGGCTCGGAATCGAACGAATCCCCAACTGCGCCGACAACTGCTGATTGGCTTCGCTGTCGAGCTTGGCCAACCGGCACTTGCCCGCCAACTGCGCCGCCGCCTGCTCGAACACTGGTGCAAACGACTTGCACGGCCCACACCAGTCCGCCCACACATCCACCAACAACGGCAGATCACCTTTGATCTGGCTGGCGTAGTCGCCTTGCTTGAGTTCGAACGGCTTGCTCAGCAGCACCGCGGATTTGCAGCGCCCGCACTTCGGCTGATCGCCCAGGCGTTCGGCGGGGATGCGGTTGAGGCCGTTGCAGGCGGGGCAGGGGATGAGCAGTGGGTGGGTCATGAGCGAGGTCCAGTGAAGGGCGATAAACCCTAGTTGGAGACGTTTGCTCATATTTTCAATCATGCGGATTTCAATGTTGGATCTAGGCTGAGTCGTACCGAGGCAGACCGTTGGTCTGCCTGGATGTATCGCAAGTTGCGATAATTTTATTTTGTGATTAACTCCCCATAGCAGAATGCGATAAGGATGTTGCATGCATGTGTTCAGTGAAAAACCCATTCGAGAGGCCAAGGAGCAGTGGCCACAGGCAGCAAGCGCGCTAGCGCAATGGTTTCGTCTGGCAAGCAGGAGTTATTCAAAGGACTTCGCGGCAATGAAGTCGATATTTCCTGCCACCGACAAGGTGGGTGATCTCCACGTTTTCGACATTGGTGGCAACAAACTGAGGCTGATCGCCTTTGTCAGTTATCGATCACAAAGGCTCTACATCAAGCATGTGCTCGACCACCGCGAATACGATCGGGGCAAATGGAAGGAGGGAAAGGTATGAGTAGTTTGATCAAGACAGTTGCCGAGCACTGGGAGTTTGTCTCTCCGTTGCTGCGAAAACCGAAAAATGAAGAGGATTACGATGCCTTGGTTCAGGCCGTCGACGAGATCCTTGAGATAACCGGTGATGATGGCTCGCACCCACTCGCGAGTCTGCTGGACATCATCAGTGACTGGATTGCCGAGTGGGATCGCACGCACCATCCGATGGCCGATGCGAGCGGAGAAGAGGTCCTCGGCTACATGATGCGCGAACATGGTCTGACTCAAAGCGATCTGCCGGGTGTGGGTACTCAATCCGTTGTTTCAGAAATTCTGAACGGCAAGCGCAAATTGAACCTGCGGCAGGTTCGCTGGTTGGCCGACTACTTCAAGGTGCCTGTAGACGTATTCATCTAGTCTGTCTCAAGACGAACAACTGATCTCCAGATGCTTGCCCCACTCCGGCGGCCGCTCGGCATAACCCTCCATCCCTGGCTGTTCGTCAAACGGTTTGCTCAGCACCGCATGCAGCCGGCGCACCTCGGAGTAGTCGCCTTGTTCGGCGGCGTCGATGGCTTTTTGTGCCAGGTAGTTGCGCAGGATGTACAGCGGATTGACCGCGTGCATCCGTGCGCGGCGTTGTTCCTGATTGCTGTCGCCATCGCGGGCAACCCGTGCCACGTAGCGCTCGCCCCAGGCATCGAAGCCTTTGATGTCGACGAAGTCATCGCGCAGGCGGGCGACGGCTTGCTCTGCGGACTGGTCGCCGAGGCGGCGGAAAAACAACGTGTAGTCGACGCCGCTGTTTTGCATCAGTTGCAGCAGGTCTTCGAGCAGTTTCTGGTCGTCGTCTTCGGCGCTGGTGAAACCGAGGCGACGACGCATCAGGTCGAGGTAGTGCGCCTGGAACAACGGCAGGTACAAACCGAGGGTTTCGCGCAGGGCTTCGACGCTGATGAACGGCGTCAGGGCCTGGGCCAGGGCGCTGAGGTTCCACTGGCCGATCGGCACTTGGTTGCTGAACGAGTAGCGGCCCTGATCATCGGAGTGGTTGCAGATGAAGTTGGCGTCGAAATCGTCGAGGAAGGCGAATGGGCCGAAGTCGAAGGTGATGCCGAGGATCGACATGTTGTCGGTGTTCATCACGCCGTGACAGAAGCCGTAGGCCTGCCACTTGGCGATCAGTTCGGCATTGCGCTCGACGATCTCGCGGAACATCGCCAGATACGGCTCAGGCTGCTCCAGGCATTCGGGATAGTGCATCGCCAGTACGTGCTCACCGAGCTGTTTCTGCTGCTCGGGACGCTTGGTGTAGTAGAAGTATTCGAAGTGGCCGAAGCGCACATGGCTCGGCGCCAGACGCAGCACCATCGCCGCGCGCTCCTGCTTCTCGCGCCACACCGGAGTGTCGGAGCCAATCACGCAGGCCGCGCGCGAAGACGGGATGTTCAGCGCGTGCAGCGCCTCGGAGGCAAGGAATTCGCGGATCGACGAACGCAACACCGCGCGGCCATCGCCCATGCGCGAAAACGGCGTCTGCCCGGCGCCCTTCAAATGCAGGTCCCAGTGCTCGCCAGCGTTGTTGTAAACCTCGCCCAGCAGTAAGCCGCGACCATCGCCCAGTTGCGGCGTGTAGCCACCGAACTGGTGCCCGGAATAGACCATCGCCCGTGGCTCGGCATCCGCCCATAACTTGTGGCCGCCGAACAGTTCGGCGAATTCCTGAGTGTCAGCCGTCGTCGGCTCGAGATCGAGCAAGGCCAGGGCCGCCGGGCTGGCGACGACCAGACGCGGGTTGTCGATCGGTTCGGGCAGCACGTGGGCGGAGAACGCGTCGCCCAGGCGAGCGAAGCGATTGTCGAAGGTCAGTTCGTCGAGGGCTTTCAAGGGCCGGCTCCAGCAGAATGTCCGAGCATTCTGCTGGGATTAGACCGGTTAGTCGAGTTTGGCCGGCGGCGGCTCTTGCAGCGGCTTTTGCTCGCCGCTGATCGGCACGATGGTTTTGCTGTCGTCCTCGACCGGCACCAACTTGTATTCCTGGTCGTGAAGGTTCTTCAGGTACACCTCCATCTGGCGGAACGAGATGTTGATGTGCTGCTTCTTGAACTCGCGGTTGATGAAGCGGTTCACTTCGTCGATCACCGGGTTGCGGTCACCGAGGTCGCGCACGTGCATGCGCAATTCGTGGTCGAGGGTGCTTTCGCCGAAGTTGAGGAAGTACACGTGCGGCTCGGGTTCCTTGAGGACGCGCGGGTTTTCCCGGGCGGCCTTGAGCAGCAGTTCCTTGACCAGATCCAGGTCGGAGCCATAATCCACGCCGAGTTTCAGAGTGACGCGGGTGATGGTGTCGGTCAGCGACCAGTTGATCAGTTGCCCGGTGATAAACGTCTTGTTCGGGACAATGATGTCCTTGCGGTCGAAGTCGGTGATGGTCGTGGCGCGGATGCGGATCTTGCTCACCGTGCCGGACAGGTTGCCGATGGTGATGGTGTCGCCGATCCGCACCGGGCGTTCGAACAGGATCATGATGCCGGAGATGAAGTTGGCGAAGATCTCCTGCATACCGAAACCGAGGCCGACTGACAGCGCCGCCACCAGCCACTGCAACTTGTCCCAACTGACGCCGAGGGTCGACAGCGTGGAGACAAAGCCGACGCCGGCGATCACGTAAGACAGCAGCGTCGTGGTCGCATAGGCGCTGCCCTGCGCCAGATTGAGTTTCGACAGCACTAATACTTCGAGCAGACCCGGCAAGTTGCGCGCCAGCGCGAAGGTGATGCCGATGATGATCAGCGCACCGAGCATGTCGCCGATGCTGATCGGCACCATGCTCATATTGGCGCCGGTGCCGCTGGTGTATTCGTAGAGGGTGATGTTGTCGAGGTACGAGAACACCGAGATCAGGTCGGCCCAGACCCAGTACAGCGCGGCGATGAAGCCGCCGAGCAGCGCCAGACGGATCAGACGCAGCGACTGTTCGTTGACCTTTTCGATGTCCAGGGTCGGCTCTTCGATCACCGCTTCGCCGTCGCCGGCCTCTTTCGCGGCCTGGCGTTTGGCCAGGGCGCGCTGGTAAGCCAGACGGCGTGCGGCAACCGCCAGACCACGGACGAAGGTGGCTTCGATCACCAGCCAGAACATCAGCAGGTACAGGGTGTTGATCAACCGGTCGCTGAGTTTCAGCGCGGTGTAGTAGTAGCCGAAGCACACCGCGACGAACAGGGCGATCGGCAGCAGGGTGAACATGATGCCCACGGCCTTGCGGAACAGCGAAGCGTTTTCATGGGCCGGACTGCTGATCAACAGGCGGCTGAGCAGCCATGCCATCAGCGCATAGCAGGTCAGCACCACCGGCATGCCCAGTACGTCGTCTGCCAGCGCCGCCGGTTGCAGCTCGGCGACGGCCACGACGGCCACCAGTGCCATGACCACCAGGCCCAGGCGACGTACCCAGCCTTGAAGGAATTCGACCTGCGGTTTTTCCCAGCGAAAATGCAACTCGGCCACGCCGCCCGGCGCGAGAATCCGGTAGGCGGTGTAGAACACCAGCCACGCCTGGCCCATTTGCAGCAGCGCCGCGCCCATGTTGGCGTTTTGTCCGCGGGCGTCGATTTGCAGGGCCAGACCGCACAGGCCCAGACCCAGGGCTACCGGCATCGCCAGCAGAATGTTGATCAGGATCGCCTGCGGCGTGTGCCACTGGCTGTCGCGCTTGAAGTGACCGATGTCCTGGTGAACCTTGTTCAGCCGCGCATACAGATGTTTGCGCCGCCATAGCAGCGCGCCGATCAGAAGGGCCAGCGGCAGGAACAGCAGTGGACGCTGGGTCAGACCGTCGGTCAGTTCGCTCAGGCTTGAGGCCCACGGCAGGGTGTCTACCTGACGTTGCAGACGCTCCGGCACGCCGCGCAGCCATTCGGTATCCAGCGGCTTGTTGCTGGGAATCCAGAACATCTGCTCATCAAGGGTCGCGCGCAGGCTTTGCGCGGTGCTCAGTAGTTGTTTCTGATTGAGCTGCAGGGTGATCGATTCGTTGAGCACCGCGCTCAGTTCGCGGTTCAGGCGCTCCAGCAGATCGGCGCGGGTATTGGCCAGCTCCAGCAGGCTCCTGCGCAGCTGCGGGGTGACTTGCTCCGGCGGCTGGGTGGAGAGCAGATTGTCGACGTAGGTCGCCGGGTTGCTCAGCAGTTCGCGCTGCTGGCTGACTTCGAACTGATACAGGCGAATGTCGGCGATCTGGTCCGCCAGATCGCGGTCGACCTTGAGTCGTGGCAACGCCTGTTTCTGCTTATAGAGAATCTTCGACAGCAACAGGCTGCCCTTGAGCACGTTGATCTGCTCGTCGAGGGCCGAGTCGCTCTGGGTCAGGCTGTCGAGTTGCTGTTTGGTCTGCAGGTTTTGCTGGGTGACTTCGTTGAGGCGGTCAGTGCTTTTGAGCAAGTAGTCCGAAAGCTTGAGGTTGGCCGCGCTTTCGCTGGCGAGCAGGCTGCTGCCGCCGGCCTTCTGCGCCTCGATCGATTGCTGGGTAACGGTTTCCTGCGACTGCGCCAGACGTTTCTGGTTGATCAGGGTCTGCAGTTCCTGGATCTCGCGGTCGAGACGGTCGGATTTCTCCGAGAGCAAATCGTGCTGGCTGTTGCCCAGATCCTGCAACTGGCTGTTGCCCGCCAGTTCCTGACGGCGCAGCGGGATCAGCGCGTTCAGCGCGGCCAGTTCGGCGTTCAACTGGTCGCGTTGTTCGGCGCTGACGGTCTTGCCGCTGTCCTTGCCGGACTTGAGGATGGTGTTGATCTGCTGGATGCGCGTCTGGCTGGCGGAGATTTCCGCCTGGGCGCGCTCGGGACGGGTCTGGGCGGTGATGATCAGGCTGTTGGCATCGGCCAGCGCTTTTTGCAGATCGCTTTGCTGGGTCGAGCGATCCGTGAGGATCTGCTCCAACTGCGGAATCGACTCCCTGGGGAAACGCTGCGCCATCGGCACTACCGCCGTGGCCTTGAGGCGTGCCAGTTCGCGGGTGTTCTCGATGGTCTGCCGAGGGGCTGAGGCCAGTTGTTGCTTGAGGTCGATCAGCTTCTGGTCGTAGTCACGCCGGTTGTTGAGCTGATTGAGGGTATTTTGCAGGACCGTCTGCAGGGTCTTTTTATCGGCATCCGGCAGTTTGCTGTCGGCCAGTTTGTCCAGGCTGGCCTGCACGGCTTCGCTGGACGGTGGTTCGGCGGCATACAGCGGGCCGACGGAAAGACTCAGGCCCAGCAGGGCCGCGAAAAAGAAAGAGCGCAGGGTAGGCATAGAGACCGGTCAAGCAAGTGATAGTGGACGCAGTTTAGAGGAAGAGACCGGGGCCCGGGCGACTTCCTTCGGGGAATCTGACGCCCACTTTGCCGATCTTGTTCCCGTCCATGACCGCAACCGTCCAGTGGGTGTTGTTCCACTCCACCTGGTCGCCAACGATCGGTGCACCACCGACCTTCTGGGCAATGAATGCACCCAGCGTCATGTCCGGATCGATGCCCTCGGCCGGCAACCCGTAAAGCGCTGCAACCGCTTTAAGCTGGGCGTCTCCTTCGAGTACGAAGTCACCGAAGAAGCGCAGATCCAGACCACGTTGCGGCGCCTGGCTGAACAGTTTGCCGAGGGCCGGAAGGTTGTGTTCATGGCCGATCACACACAGCAAATCATCGACTTCCAGCACCGTACTACCCGACGGATGGAGCAGTTGCTGGCCACGAAACAGCGCGGCAATGCGTGTGCCTTCGGGCATTTTCAGTTCACGCAGGGGCGAACCGATGCACCATTTCTCGGCGCCGAGCTTGTAAACGAACAGCTCCCACTCGCTGGTGATGTGCACTTCCAGCGCTGAACGGGAGATCGGCGCGGGCTCCGGCGGTACCGTCACCTTGAGCAGTTTGGCCACCCACGGCAGGCTCGTGCCCTGCACCAGCAGCGACACCAGCACGATGAAGAACGCGAGGTTGAAGTACAGCTGAGCATTCGGCAGCCCGGCCATCAACGGGAACACCGCGAGAATGATCGGGACCGCGCCGCGCAGACCGACCCAGGAGATAAATGCTTTCTCGCGACCGTGGAACGCCTTGAACGGCAGCAGGCCGACCAGCACCGACAGCGGCCGGGCGAACAGAATCATCCACAGCGCCAGACCCAGCGCGGGCAGGGCGATGGGCAGCAAGTCATGCGGGGTGACCAGCAGCCCCAGCACGAGGAACATGCCGATCTGCGCCAGCCATGCCATGCCGTCGAGCATGTGCAGGATGCCGTGACGGCTGCGCACCGGGCGGTTGCCGATCACCAGACCGCACAGATACACCGCGAGGAAACCGCTGCCGTGCAGGGCGTTGGTCAGGGCGAACACCACCAGACCACCGGCGATCACCAGAATCGGGTACAGGCCGGTGGCGAGGTTGATCCGGTTGACCAGTTGCAGCATCAGCCAGCCGCCGCCCAGCCCGATCACGCCACCGATGCCGAACTCGCGCACCAGATGCCCGAGCAGGCTCCAGTGCAGGCCGGTCTGGCCGCTGGCGAGCATGTCGATCAGGGTCACGGTGAGGAACACCGCCATCGGGTCGTTGCTGCCGGATTCGATTTCCAGGCTGGCGGTCACCCGTTCGTTGAGGCCCTTGCCGCCGAGCAGCGAGAACACCGCGGCGGCGTCCGTAGAGCCAACGATGGCGCCGATCAGCAGGCCCTGAATCAGGTTCAGGTCGAACAGCCACGCGGCGGCCATGCCGGTCAGCCCGGTAGTGATCAACACCCCGACCGTCGCCAGCGATAGCGCCGGCCACAAGGCCACACGGAAACTCGAAACCCGGGTGCGCAAGCCACCGTCGAGGAGGATCACCGCCAGTGCGAGGTTGCCGACCAGATAGGCCGTCGGGTAGTTATCGAAAATGATCCCGCCGCCATCGACCCCGGCGGTCATGCCGACCGCGAGAATGATCACCAGAATGGGGATGCCGAGACGGGAGGAAAGTGAGCTGACAAGAATGCTCGCACCTACCAGCAACGCGCCGATCAAGAACAGGCTGTTGATGGTCGTCGCATTCAAAGGCAGTACTCCAGAAGCGTAAAGACGGGCACAAACTGACCATGCAGTCTGCGTGCCAGCGATTCTAACCTGTTGAAATGTGATGCTGTCAAAAAGCTTTTTACGCTATGGGATTTGAGGTATGGGTTCGGCTGGGGATCGCTACCCTCACCCTAGCCCTCTCCCGGAGGGAGAGGGGACCGACCGCGGGGTTTGTTCAAGTTACACCGACCTGCAATATCGAGCCGAACTCAAAATCTGCAAAGCCCCCAATGTGCTCCCTTTCCCCCTCTCCCTCTGGGAGAGGGCTGGGGTGAGGGGCTTTTGACCTTGATCTGAAAATTTACAGGCTGAACCGCCCAACCATATTGTTCAGATCCAGCGCCAACCGCGACAGCTCGTTGCTCGCCGCACTGGTCTGATTCGCGCCGGTGGCCGATTGCACCGAGAGGTCGCGGATGTTCACCAGGTTGCGATCGACTTCGCGGGCCACTTGCGCCTGCTCTTCGGCGGCGCTGGCGATCACCAGGTTGCGCTCGTTGATTTCGACGATCGCGGTGTTGATGGTGTCCAGCGACATCCCGGCACCACGGGCGATGTTCAGGGTCGATTCGGCGCGTTCGGTGCTGTTGCGCATCGAGTCCACGGCGTGTTCGGTGCCACTCTGGATGCTGCCGATCATGCGTTCGATTTCGCTGGTCGACTGCTGGGTGCGATGCGCCAGGGCACGAACCTCGTCCGCCACCACGGCAAAACCACGCCCGGCTTCACCGGCACGCGCCGCTTCAATCGCCGCGTTCAGGGCCAGCAGGTTGGTCTGATCCGCCAGACCACGAATCACATCCAGCACCTTACCGATGTCGCGGGATTCATTCGCCAGTTCGCCGATCAGGGTCGCGGTGCTCTGCACATCGGCGCTCATGCGTTCGATGGCGCTGACGGTTTCCTGTACCAGGTCACGGCCGTCGCCGGCCGAAGTGGTGGCGTTCTTCGAGGCTTCCGAAGTGCTCACCGCATTGCGCGCGACTTCTTCCACGGCGCTGGTCATCTCGTTGACAGCGGTGGCGGCCTGTTCGATTTCGTTGTTCTGCTGGGTCAGGCCACGGGCGCTTTCGTCGGTGACGCTGTTCAACTCTTCAGCAGCGGAAGCCAGCTGGGTGGCAGAGCCGGAGATGCGCTGCAGGGTGTCGCGCAACTTCGATTGCATCTTGGCCATGGCCGCCAGCAGGCGTCCCGCTTCGTCGGTGCCGTCGACGTGGATCGGCTGGGTCAGGTTGCCTTCGGCGATGGTTTCCGCCGCGTCCAGCGCTTTGGAGATCGGCTTGGTGATGCTGATGGTCAGCAGCCAGGCGAACAGGAAAGTCAGACCGGTCGCCACGACAAGCAGGGTGACCACCAGATTGAACGCCGAGGAATACTGGTCGACCGCCTCTTGATTGGTCTGGCTGATCTGCTCGCCGTTGATCTGCATCAGGCGGTTGAGCACGGTGTTCATCGCTTCGGAGTTGTTCAGCAACTCGGTGTTGAGCAGGTTGCGCAGCTCATCCACCTGATTGTTGCGCGACAGGCTCTTCATCCGGTCTTCGATCTGCCGGTACTGGCCCAGCAGTTGCACATATTGATCGTAGGCTGCGCGTTCCTGCGGGCCGCTGATCAACGGTTCATAGGCCGATTGGGCGGCGCGGATCTGCTGGTTGCGGGTGTCCAGCAGTTCCATGGTCTTCTGCTGCACGTCCGGCTCACGGTTGACCAGCAAGCGGTAGGACAGCACCCGCAGGCGCAAGGTCAGCTGGGTGAACTCGTCGAGGTTCTTGATGCTCGGCACACTGCTGTTGGTGATGTCCTCGGCGGCGCCGCGGATTTTGCTCATCTGGTTCAGGGCGAACACGCCGAGAATCAGCATCAGGCCGCCGATCAGGGCGAAGCCGGTAAACGCCCGGGGGGCGATATTCATGTTGCGAAGGGACATGGCGCGGATACCAAAAAGGGCCGCATCCATGCGGGCTGAGACTGCTGTATGGATGACTTATCGGTCATACGACTAAAGTCTTGAGGCACTGTGCGTATTTGTCGCATATGGGGCTGAGCGACGAAGTGCAGGAACCAGATCGGCAGATCACAGTCTTTTAAACTCGCGAGAACGGTCGGCCACCAGGAAAATCAAGGCCTTGCGCCGGTATAACCCTGGCATCCGCAGTGACTTTTCTTTATCGTACGCGCCCTTTGAAAAACGCTTGGAAGATCAAAATGTTGGAAGCATCCCTCAGCCAATTGGAACAGCTCGTCAGCGACCTGGTGCAACAGAACCAGACCCTCACGCAAACCAACCAGACCCTGTCCACGGAACTGGCCCAGGCCAAGGATGAAAACGAAAGCCTGCAACTGAGCCTGATGGAACAGGAAGAGAAGCACGGCGCCACCGCAGCGCGTATCCAGGCCTTGGTTGATCGCGTCAACGCAGGTCCTGTCAGCGCATGAACCACGGCACCGCAGGGGTAAAAGTCATCTCCATTCTTGGGGAGGACTATTCGATCAAGGCACCGGCCGGGGAAGAACAGACCCTGCTGGATGCCGCACTGATGCTCAAGGCTGCACTGGCCGACACCAAACGCAAATACCCGACGCTGATCGGTGACCGCTTGCTGGTGCTGGCCGCCATGAACCTGTGCTCGCAGCAGATCGAAATGAAGAAGCAGCACCAGGAAGAACTCGACCGTTACCAAGAGCAAGTCAGCGCCACGGTCGAAACCATCGCCAAGACCATCAATCAGGGCTGATGGGGTTGCGCACAACCAAAGAATAGATTGTCGATCAGGTTGTATACAATCGGCACGGCTGTTGCATTGTTTCGGCCACTTATTCTTTGGGGGTGCTCCATGCAGTTGTGGCGACGCAGTATTCAATGGCAGCTGATTCTCAGCATGGGCACCGCCCTGCTGGTCGGTATCCTGATCGTGGTTGGCATTTATACCCTGGTGGTCAACCGCCTCGCCCAGAGCTATCTGGTCGAACAAGCGCTGCCGTCGAGCATCGAAGCGACGCGCAACGACATCGAACGCATCCTCGTCCAGCCCCTGACTGCCGCCAAAGACATCGCCAGCAACAGCATGGTGCGCGACTGGCTGGCCTCGGGAGAAGACAGCAGCAAAACGGCGGCCTTCGCGCAGTATCTGGAAGGCATCCGCGCCGAACATAAAGCCTTCACCGCGTTGATCATCGGCACCGACTCCAACCACTACATCACCGAAAAAGGCCTGGATCGCACCCTCAGTCGGGCCAAACCGGCCGATGCCTGGTTCTATGCCTTCCTCGACAGCAACCAGCCGCGCACTCTGAACATCGATAACGATGGCGCCACCGGAGAATTGGCGCTGTTCATCGACTTGAAGGTCGAGCAGGCCGGCAAAGTGGTCGGCGTCGCGGGGCTGGGTCTGAGCATGAAAGAGCTGTCGGAGCTGATCCACAACTTCAGCTTTGGCGAGCGCGGCAAGGTCTATCTCGTGCGTTCCGACGGTTTGATCCAGGTCCATCCCGAGGCGCAGTTCAGTGGCAAGCGCACCCTCACGGAGCAGATCGGTGCGTCGGCGGCGCAAGCGGTCATGGGTCAAAAAGTTGCCGCTAACAGTTCCTTCCAGCGCGATGGCGAAGACTTCCTCGCCTTCAGCCTGCCGCTGCGCGATCTGGGCTGGACGCTGGTGGCCGAAGTGCCGCAGGCGCAGATCTACGCCGAAGCCCGCAAGGCGATGTGGATGAGCGGCGGCATCGGTCTGGCGGTGGCACTGGTGTGCCTGGCGCTGGTGGTGTGGCTGGCCCAAGGGTTGGTGCGACCGATTCGTCAGGTAACAGCCGCGCTGGTAGCAATCGGTAGCGGCGGTGGAGATTTGACCCATCGGTTAGATTCCAGCCGCGCCGATGAACTGGGCGATCTCGCGCGCGGCTTCAACCGCTTTCTCGACAGCCAGCGCGGGATGATCGGCGAAGTGCTGACCACCAGCGAGCGCCTGCGCACCGCCGTCGGCCAAGTAGCGAAAGTCGTCGAGAACACCGCCGAACGCTCCGGCCGTCAGCAGGAAATGACCGACATGGTCGCCACGGCGGTGCACGAGATGGGCCTGACCGTGCAGGAAATCGCGCAGAACGCCGGCAACGCCGCCCTCGCTTCACAAACTGCTCGTGATGAAGCAATGCAGGCGCGGGAAGTGGTCGGTGGCTCGATCCGCCATATCGAAAGCATGTCCGACGAGATTGGCCTGGCGGCCGGCGCGGTGGGTGAGCTGGCGCATCAGGTGGCGTCGATCGATTCGGTGCTGGCGGTGATTCGCGGGGTGTCCGAGCAGACCAACTTGCTGGCGCTCAACGCGGCGATTGAAGCGGCGCGGGCTGGAGACATGGGCCGCGGATTTGCCGTGGTGGCGGATGAAGTGCGCACCTTGGCGCGCAGGACGCAGGCGTCCACCGACGAGATCCAGCAGATGATCGGCAGCCTCAAACAAGGCGCAGAGAATGCCGTGTCATCGATGCGCACCGGGCAGGCGGCGACCGGCACCGGGGTTGCGTCGAGCCAGCGTACCGGCGCGTCGTTGACCGCGATTACCGGGCAGGTCGAGCGCATCAGCGACATGAACCATCAAGTGGCCACGGCCACGGAAGAGCAATCGGCAGTGACTGAGGAGATCAACCGCAATGTGCAGGGGATTTCCGATCTGGCCCGGGCCACGGCGGGGGAGGTTCGCGCCTGTCGCGAGGATTGTCAGATGTTGCAGAAGCTGGCGGATGATCTGGCGCGGCAGATGGGTGGGTTCAAGCTGTCCTGATGTGTTGTCAGTTCGGGCCTCTTCGCGGGCAAGCCCGCTCCCACAGGTCTTGTGACAGGTCACTTAATATGTGAGCACCACAGGACCCTGTGGGAGCGGGCTTGCCCGCGAAGACGGCATCAGCAGCGACAAAAAATCCGGATCAGAACCACGCATCCTGCATCGCCAGACACGTATCATCCCGCACCTCCAGCAACGCCAGCTCATGCTGACAACCCGGCACTTCCCATGTCAGGAAGTACCGCGCCGCCTGCAACTTGCCCTTATAGAAGTCGGCATCCGCCGCATTGCCCTTGGCCAAGCCTTCCTCCGCGCGAATCGCCTGCTCCAGCCAGCGCCAGCCAATCACCGTGTGCCCGAATACTTTCAGGTACAGCGCCGAATTTGCCAGGCTGCTGTTGACCTTGCCCTGTGCCAGATCAGTCAGCAAACCAATGGTCACCGTTTGCAGGCGAGCCACCAATTGCTCCAGTGGCTCACGCAGTGCGGTCAACGATTCGTACGCGGTCGCGCGCTCGGCAGTGTTGGCGATCAGGCGGATCAGTTGCTTGAGCCCAGCGCCGCCGTTCTGCGCCAGTTTGCGTCCGAGCAAGTCCAGCGACTGAATCCCGTGGGTGCCTTCGTGGATCGGGTTCAGACGGTTGTCGCGGTAATACTGCTCGACCGGGTATTCGCGGGTGTAGCCATGGCCGCCGAGAATCTGGATCGCCAGTTCGTTGGCCTTCAGGCAGAACTCCGACGGCCAGGATTTGACGATCGGCGTCAGCAAGTCCAGCAGCTCGTGGGCCTGTTTGCGCTCTGCTTCGGTTTCCAGCGTGGTGGTGTCATCGAACAGCCGCGCCGCGTACAGACCGAGGTCAAAGGCCCCTTCGACGTAGGATTTTTGCGTCAGCAGCATGCGTCTGACGTCCGCGTGCTGAATGATCGCTACCGGTGCGGTGCTCGGATCCTTGCTGTCCGGCACCCGACCCTGCGGGCGTTCGCGGGCGTATTCCAGCGAGTACAGGTAACCGGCGTAGCCGAGCATCACCGCACCCATGCCGACGCCGATCCGCGCCTCGTTCATCATCTGGAACATGTAGCTCAAGCCATGGTGCGGCTTGCCCACCAGATAGCCGACACACTCGCCGTTATCGCCGAAGTTCAGCGCGGTGGAAGTGGTGCCACGCCAGCCCATCTTGTGGAACAGCCCGGCCAGCAGCACATCGTTGCGCTGGCCGAGGCTGCCGTCATCATTGACCAGAAACTTCGGCACGATGAACAGCGAAATCCCCTTCACCCCCGGCGGCGCGTCCGGCAGTTTGGCCAGAACCATGTGCACTATGTTTTCCGACAGCGGGTGATCGCCACCGGAAATGAAGATCTTGTTGCCCTTGAGCCGATAAGTGCCGTCAGACGCCGGCTCGGCGCGGGTACGAATATCCGACAGGGACGAGCCGGCATGCGGTTCAGTCAGGGCCATGGTGCCGAAGAAGCGACCGTCGATCATCGGTTGCAGGAAACGCTGTTTCTGCTCGTCGCTGCCAAAACTTTCGATCAGGTTGGCCGCGCCCATGGTCAGAAACGGGTAGGAAGTGGTCGCCGCGTTCGCTGATTGAAAGTGGGCAAAGCAGGCTTGCGACAGCAGCGTCGGCAGTTGCATGCCGCCGGCTTCGAAGCTTCGCGCGGCATTGAGGAAACCCGCCTCGAGGAACGCGTCCACCGCCGGTTTGACTTCGGGAATCAGAATCGCCTGGCCGTTCTCGTAGCGCGGCTCGTTCTCGTCGCCCTTGCGGTTGTGCGGCGCGAAGTATTTCTCGGCGATGCTGCGCGCGGTGCCGATGGCCGCGTCAAAGGTCTCGCGGTTGTGTTCGGCAAAGCGCTCACGCCGGGTCAGGCCCTCGGCATCGAGGACTTCGTACAGCTCGAAAGCCAGATTGCGGGAACTGAGCAGCGTCTCGGACATGGCGGCCTACCTGAAAATGGGGGTTGGGCCGAGTCTAGGCTTGCTGATAAAGGCTGAACAGGATGATTGATAACGGTGATGTCAGGGCCGAGCACCGACTTAACAAATACCCCAAAACAACTGTGGGAGCGGGCTTGCTCGCGAATGCGGTGGATCAGTCACTGGAGATGTCGACTGACACAACGCTTTCGCGAGCAAGCCCGCTCCCACATTGGGATTTGATTGTCAGGCAACCATCGCGGTTGCCTGACTTCTCGGGTTTAACCGATAGTCATCAAGCTCGCATTACCCCCCGCCGCCGCGGTGTTGACGCTCAACGCCCGCTCAATCACCAGACGCTCCAGCGCGATGTTGGTCTCGCCCTGGGACAAGCCCTGAACGCCAACGATCGCACCAGCACGTTTGGCAATCTGCTGGCAGACACCACGCAACTGGTCGGAATGACCGTGATGCAGTACGGCATCAAACACCACTTCATCCTTGTGCCAGTCGGCAACCCGTTTGATCCGCGCCTGAACTTCCTTCGGCAGGCGTGCGAACAAGGCCTTGCTGATGTCGGATTCCGGCCATACCGCCGAACCGCCGACAGCCAATACCGCCGCCAGTTGGGTCAGCAGATCGCCTTCGACGTCCGCCAGGCACAGCACGTGTTCACGCGGCAGGATCGCGTAGCTGTTCTTCTCGCCGGTCGGGCCGGCCAGCACGCGGGTGATGCCGCTTTGCGATTGCGCGGCGTACTGCACGCACAGTGTGCTCAGTTCGGCGTACTGGTTGCTCTCGGCCCAGGCCTTGAAGGCGTTCAGCGGTTTGCTCATGGCATCACGCAGACGCACGTCCGGGGCGACGGCTGCATCACCGCGAGCGAAGGATTGTTCGATCGCGTCAGTAGGACGGGTCGACAGCAAGCGGTACAGGTACAGCGGACCACCGGCTTTCGGGCCAGTCCCCGACAGGCCTTCGCCGCCGAATGGCTGCACACCGACCACGGCACCGACGATGTTGCGGTTGACGTAGACGTTACCGGCGTTGACGTTGTCGATCACCTTGGCGATGGTTTCGTCGATGCGGGTGTGCACGCCGAGGGTCAGGCCATAACCGGAGGCATTGATCTGGCCGATCAACTGGTCGATGTCCTTGCGCTTGTAGCGCACCACGTGCAGCACTGGACCGAAGATCTCGCGTTGCAACTCGTCGAAGCTTTCCAGCTCGATCAGGGTCGGCATGACGAAGGTGCCGCGTTTGACTTCTTCGCTGTCGGCGATAGCCACCTGGTACACGCTGCGACCTTTATCGCGCATGGCCTGGATGTGCTTGTCGATACCGGCCTTGGCTTCGGCGTCGATCACCGGGCCAATGTCCACGGACAGACGCTCAGGGTTGCCGAGACGGCTTTCCGCCATCGCGCCTTTGAGCATTTCGATGACGCGATCTGCGGAATCTTCCTGCAAGCACAGTACGCGCAGTGCCGAGCAACGCTGACCGGCGCTGTCGAAAGCCGAGGACACCACGTCGATCACCACTTGTTCGGTCAGTGCCGAAGAATCGACGATCATCGCGTTCTGCCCGCCGGTTTCGGCGATCAATGGAATCGGACGGCCTTGGCTGTCGAGGCGCCCCGCGATATTGCGTTGCAGCAGGCGCGCAACTTCGGTGGAGCCGGTGAACATCACGCCTTTGACGCGCTCATCACCGACCAGACCGGCACCGACGGTTTCACCGCGACCCGGCAGCAGTTGCAGCACGCCTTCGGGAATCCCGGCTTCCAGCAGCAGGCGCACGGCTTGCGCGGCGACCAGCGGAGTCTGCTCAGCCGGTTTGGCCAGCACCGGGTTACCGGCGGCCAGTGCGGCAGCGACCTGACCACTGAAGATGGCCAGCGGGAAGTTCCACGGGCTGATGCACACCACCGGGCCCAGTGGGCGGTGGGCGTCATTGCTGAAATCGTTGCGCGCCTGCACTGCGTAGTAACGCAGGAAGTCGACCGCTTCGCGGACTTCGGCGATGGCGTTGGCGAAGGTCTTGCCGGCTTCACGGGCCAGCAGGCCCATCAGTGGCTGGATCTCGCCTTCCATCAAGTCAGCGGCACGCTCCAGAATCGCCGCGCGCTCGGCCGGCGGGGTGGCCTGCCAGATCGGTGCGGCGTTAAGGGCGCACTGGATCGCGTTGTTGACATCTTCGACGGTGGCTTCCTGCACGTGACCGACCACATCGCGGTGATCCGCCGGGTTCAGCACCGGTGCCGGCGCTTCGTTGCTGGAAGCGCAACCGAGCATCGGCGCGGCTTTCCAGTCGTTGTGCGCGGTGGCGAGCAGGGCGCAGGACAGCGAGGCCAGACGATGTTCGTTGGCCATGTCGATGCCGCTGGAGTTGGCGCGCTCGGAGCCATACAGGTCACGCGGCAGCGGAATGCGTGGGTGCGGCAGGCCGAAACCACCTTCCACGGTCGCCATCTGCTCGATCTGGGCCACCGGATCGGCCACCAGTTCCTGAATCGAAATCGACTGGTCGGCGATGCGGTTGACGAACGAAGTGTTGGCGCCGTTTTCCAGCAGACGACGTACCAGGTACGCCAACAGGGTTTCGTGAGTACCGACCGGTGCGTACACGCGGCACGGACGGTTCAGCTTGCCTTCGGACACTTTGCCGACAACTTGCTCGTAAAGCGGTTCGCCCATGCCGTGCAGGCACTGGAATTCGTACTGGCCCGGGTAATAGTTCTGACCGGCAATGTGATAAATCGCCGACAGGGTGTGGGCGTTGTGCGTGGCGAACTGCGGGTAGATGACTTCCGGCACCGCCAGCAGTTTGCGGGCGCAGGCAATGTAGGAAACGTCGGTGTACACCTTGCGGGTGTAGACCGGATAGCCTTCCAGGCCTTCGACCTGGGCGCGCTTGATTTCGCTGTCCCAGTACGCGCCTTTCACCAGACGGATCATCAGGCGATGACGGCTGCGGCGGGCCAGATCGATCACGTAGTCGATCACGTACGGGCAACGCTTCTGATAAGCCTGAATCACGAAACCGATGCCGTTCCAGCCGGTCAGTTGCGGCTCGAAGCACAGGCGCTCGAGCAGATCCAGCGACAGCTCCAGGCGGTCGGCTTCTTCGGCGTCGATGTTCAGACCGATGTCGTATTGCTTGGCCAGCAGGGTCAGCGACAGCAGGCGCGGGTACAGCTCATCCATCACGCGCTCGTACTGCGCACGGCTGTAACGCGGGTGCAGGGCCGAGAGCTTGATGGAAATGCCCGGGCCTTCATAAATCCCACGACCGTGGGAGGCTTTGCCGATCGAGTGGATGGCTTGTTCGTACGACGCCAGGTACTTCTGCGCGTCGTGTTCGGTCAGCGCCGCTTCACCGAGCATGTCGTAGGAATAACGGAAGCCCTTGGCTTCGAACTTGCTCGCGTTGGCCAGTGCTTCGGCGATGGTTTCGCCGGTGACGAACTGCTCGCCCATCAGGCGCATGGCCATGTCGACGCCCTTGCGGATCATCGGCTCGCCGCTCTTGCCGATGATCCGGCTCAGCGACGAAGTCAGGCCGGCTTCGTTGTGGGTCGACACCAGTTTGCCGGTCAGCAGCAGACCCCAGGTCGCGGCGTTGACGAACAACGACGGGCTGTTGCCTAGGTGCGGCTGCCAGTTGCCGGTGCTGATCTTGTCGCGGATCAGTGCATCGCGAGTGCCCTTGTCCGGGATGCGCAGCAGCGCTTCGGCCAGGCACATCAGGGCCACGCCTTCCTGGGACGACAGGGAAAATTCCTGCAGCAGGCCCTGAACAATGCCTGCACGACCCCCGGCACTTTTCTGGTTACGCAGTTTTTCCGCAATGGACGCGGCGAGTTTGTTGGTGGCTTCGGCCATCGGTGCCGGGAGGCGCGCCTGCTCGATCAGCATCGGCACCACTTCCGGCTCTGGGCGACGGTAAGCGGCGGTGATCGAAGCGCGCAGTACCGATTGCGGCAGGATGCTTTCAGCGAATTCGAGGAAGCACTGGTGGGCGTGATCGTTCTGGACTTCACCGGCGTCGTCGGCGTCCTTGGTGGTCAAACCGTTCAGCTCGGTCAGGGTTGCACCACCCTCGAGTTTTTCCAGGTAATTGAAAATTGCCTGCTTGATCAGCCAGTGCGGTGTGCGATCAATCGAGGTCGCGGCAGCCTTCAGGCGCTCGCGGGTCGGGTCATCGAGTTTGACCCCAAGGGTGGTGGTAGCCATATTTTTATCCTCATGGTTGCCACAGTTGCGTGGCATCAGCTGGCGGCAAGATTAGCCGTGCGTCGAGTGAGGTGCAACCGGGTGCAACCCTTTTTTTGTCGGAAAAATAAACGCTTCGTCAGGAATTATTTTCTGGTACTGAAGTGCCGCTCTGGCTTGGTGCTTTTGCTTCTAGCGAAGCGCCTGCACTGCGCTAAAAGGGAGCAAAAACCGCGTATTTATCGGTATATCCGATTAGGTGCAACTTAATTTCCAGAAACTGGTTGCACCTTTTTTGCTTTGTTGCATAGCATTCGCGCCCAAGGTGCAACCGGGAATACCCGGAGCATCGGCTGGTGGCTTTCCTGGGGAAACATCAGTCCTAAATGCGCGGGATCCCGTTTCGTCTGCCAAACGTCGTCGTTTGTGGACGATCAATCACCGCTGCAACATAAAAACAAAGCCAGGGCGTAACTTAATGAGCGTAAGCAATCCAACACTGATCACCTTCGTGATCTACATCGCAGCAATGGTGCTGATCGGCTTCATGGCCTATCGCTCCACCAACAACCTCTCTGATTACATTCTTGGCGGCCGCAGCCTGGGCAGCGTCGTGACGGCTCTGTCCGCCGGTGCTTCCGACATGAGCGGCTGGTTGCTGATGGGCCTGCCGGGTGCCATCTACATGTCCGGTCTGTCGGAAAGCTGGATCGCCATCGGCCTGATCGTCGGCGCCTACCTGAACTGGCTGTTTGTCGCCGGCCGTCTGCGCGTGCAGACCGAGCACAACGGCGATGCCCTGACCCTGCCGGACTACTTCTCCAGCCGTTTCGAAGACAAAAGCGGTCTGCTGCGCATCATCTCGGCGATCGTGATTCTGGTGTTCTTCACCATTTACTGCGCATCCGGCATCGTGGCCGGCGCCCGTCTGTTCGAAAGCACCTTCGGCATGTCCTACGAGACGGCGCTGTGGGCCGGTGCGGCGGCGACGATTGCCTACACCTTCGTCGGCGGTTTCCTCGCGGTGAGCTGGACCGATACCGTACAAGCCACGTTGATGATTTTCGCGCTGCTGCTGACGCCGATCATCGTGCTGCTGGCCACCGGCGGCGTCGATACCACGTTCCTGGCCATCGAAGCCCAGGATCCAAGCAACTTCGACATGCTCAAGGGCACCACCTTCATCGGCATCATCTCGCTGATGGGCTGGGGTCTGGGTTACTTCGGTCAGCCGCACATCCTTGCGCGTTTCATGGCGGCTGACTCGGTGAAGTCAATTGCCAACGCCCGTCGCATCTCCATGACCTGGATGATCCTGTGCCTGGGCGGCACCGTCGCCGTGGGCTTCTTCGGCATCGCCTACTTCTCGGCGCACCCGGAAGTGGCCGGTCCCGTGACCGAGAACCACGAGCGGGTGTTCATCGAACTGGCGAAAATCCTCTTCAACCCGTGGGTTGCCGGTGTCTTGCTGTCGGCGATTCTCGCGGCTGTGATGAGCACCTTGAGCTGCCAGTTGCTGGTGTGCTCGAGCGCCCTCACCGAAGACTTCTACAAAACCTTCCTGCGCAAATCCGCCTCCCAGGTTGAGCTGGTCTGGGTCGGCCGCGCGATGGTGTTGCTGGTGGCACTGATTGCTATCGCCATGGCCGCCAACCCGGAAAACCGCGTGTTGGGCCTGGTGTCCTACGCCTGGGCCGGTTTCGGTGCCGCGTTCGGTCCAGTGGTGCTGATCTCGGTGATCTGGAAAGACATGACCCGCAACGGCGCGCTGGCCGGCATTCTGGTCGGCGCCATCACCGTGGTGGTGTGGAAGCATTTCGAGGTGATGGGGCTGTACGAAATCATCCCGGGCTTCATCTTCGCCAGTCTGGCGATCTACATCGTCAGCAAGCTCGGCGCGCCGACCGCTGGCATGGTGCAGCGCTTCCAGGCAGCGGAAAAGGATTTCCACCTGAACAAGTGATGCACTGAGCTGCGGCTCACAGGAAAACGGCCCGCTTCCTACAAGGAGGCGGGCCGTTTTTTTATGCCTGCAATATCCCTGACTCAGCATAGATCCCCTGTGGGAGCGGGCTTGCTCGCGAATGCGGTGGGTCAAATGAAATCAATGTCGACTGACACGGCCCTTTCGCGAGCAAGCCCGCTCCCACAGTTGTTCGGTGGTGATTTTGAGAGGGTTGTCTGTAGTCGGATACACCGATTTGCGAAGGCTTTTTCGCCAGAAAAAGTAGGGCAAATCTGATTTTCCCGTCACCCAACCAACACCCCTTGCCCCTCATGCAGAATCGCCCGCCCTCATTCTGCAGAGAGACATCGGATGTTCGCGCCTGCCAATCAACCGCGTTTTACGTTGACCCTCGAAGGCGCCCAGCATGACCTCAAAGTCCTTGAGTTCACGGGCAAGGAAGCCATCAGCCAACCCTTTCGTTTCGAGCTGGAGCTGGTCAGTGAGCGCCCCGATCTGGATCTCGAAAGTCTGCTGCACTGTCAGGCGTTTCTTGGCTTCGATGCCGATGGCAGTGGCATTCACGGTCAGATTTATCGGGTCGGGCAGGGCGATTCCGGGAAACGTCTGACGCGCTATCACCTGAGCCTGGTTCCGCGTCTGACCTACCTCGGTCACCGCATCAACCAGCGGATTTTTCAGCATCAGACGGTTCCGCAGATCGTCGCGCAGATCCTCAAGGATCACGCAATCCTGCGCGATGCCTTCGAGTTCCGCCTCGGCAGCGATTACCCGGTGCGTGAATATTGTGTGCAGTACGCCGAGAGCGATCTGGCGTTCATTCAGCGGCTATGTGCCGAGGTGGGTATTCATTACCACTTTCAGCACAGCCCGGATGGACATGTGCTGGTGTTCGGCGACGATCAAACGGTGTTCCCGCGCCTGGCCGAGCCGACGCTGTATTTGCCGGGCAGCGGCATGGCGTCGACGGCGCCGGCTATCAAGCGCTTCAACGTCCGGGTGGAGACTCGCACCAGCGTGGTGACCCGGCGCGACTACAACTTCGAAAAGCCGCGACTGCAACTGCAAAGCCGCAGCGACAGTGAGCAGCGCCCGGTGCTCGAGGACTATCACTTTCCCGGCCAATTCAACGATCGAGAAACCGGCAGGCAACTGGCGCAACGCATGCTGGAAAGGCATGTTGCCGACTACCGTCAGGCTGAGGGCATCAGCGACGTATCCGCACTGGTTTGCGGACATTTCCTGCAACTGAGCGAGCATCCACGCCAGGACTGGAATGACCTGTGGCTGCTCACCGCCATCGAGCACCGTGGGCGACAACCGCAAGTGCTGGAGGAATCGGTCACCAGCGACGGGGAAGAATTCCAGGGTTACCGTAATACCTTTCTTGCCACGCCGTGGGAGGTGTTCTTTCGCCCGGCGTTGGGGCCGGAAAAACCGCGCATGCCCGGCTATCAACCGGCCGTGGTCACCGGGCCGCAAGACACGGAAATCCACTGCGACGAGTACGGCCGGGTCAAGGTGCAACTGGCTTGGGATCGTGACGGCGAGCTCAACGAGCATTCCAGTTGCTGGCTGCGCGTCGCCACGGGTTGGGCGCATGACCATTACGGCAGCGTGCTGATCCCAAGGGTCGGCATGGAAGTGCTGGTCGGTTTCATCGACGCTGATGCCGACAAACCGTTGGTGATGGGTTGCCTGCCAAACGCCGCAACTCCGGTTCCGCTGGACCTGCCCGCCGACCAGACCCGCAGCATCTTTCGCAGCCAGAGCAGTCCCGGTGGCGGCGGTTACAACGAGCTGCGCATCGAGGACAAAAAGGGCGCCGAAGAAATCTACCTGCGCGCCCAGCGCAACTGGACTCAGCATGTACTGCACGACCAACAGGTTCAGGTCGACAACCAGCGCAGCATTATCGTCACCGGACTTGCCAGCCATGAACTCAAGGCTGACGAGCAGCGCATTACCCACGGTCAGCGCCAGACCGAAGTGAAACAGGATGATCACCTGACGGTGGTCGGTGATCGGCATATTCGCGTGAGCAATCAGGCCACCAGTGCCAGCGGACAAGTCCACCTCAGCGCCGGCCAGCAAGTGGTGATCGACGGCGGCGCGAGCGCGACGATTCAGGCGGGCGGGCAGTGGATCAACATCGGCCCCGGCGGGATTTTCAGTAGCGTACCCATCCAGGTCGGTGGCGCGCCGATGGCCGCGATGAGCGCGGCACCGAGTGTGCCGGGACTGCCGGCGAAACTTGCAGCGGCACCGGCGGCCATGCTCACCGCCGCACAAATCATGAGCTTCAAAGGTGATGCGCCATTCTGCGAAGAGTGCGAACGCTGCAAGGACGGTGTCTGTGCAGCCTGAGTGCCTCACGCCTTCAGAGTGGCTGGCGCGTGAGCCGTTGAAATCTTCGGAGCAACTGTTCGCGGTCTTGAGTAACGCCAGCGACGCCAGGCCTCCGTTGGTTGCACCGAGCCCGATCTGGGCTGACACGATCTACGCCGAGTGGGACGCGGTGATGCCCTTCGTGGGAATTGTCGCGGCGGACAGTGAGTTTCTCGATTGGGTAGCCTCTACCGAGTCTCGCGATTGGGGTTGGCTGGCGGTGTCTTCCGCGAGCCTGGAAGTGCTGGTCGAGCATTTTTGCAGCCTGACTCAGGTGCTGATGCCGGATGGCAAAGCGGTGTTTTTTCGCTTCTGGGATGGGCGGTTTTTGTTGCCGATCCTGCAGTCCGATGAAGTGCAATCGGCGCAGTTGATGCCAGTGATCTCGCGCGGCTTGATCAATGGACAGGCCGTGGATATCGGGGGCAGGGCGCAGGTTTCAGGGCGGGTGTTTCCCTGGTGGAAAGTGCCTGAGTCAGTGCTGGCTTCAGCAGGGAATTCAGTCCGGATCGGTAATACGCTGCAGTGGCTGAGCGAGGAGCATCCGGCGCTGCATGAGGCGTTTCCCGAGGCTGTGTTGCGCTGCAAGGTTCGGCAGTTTTTTCAGATTTCAGCGTCGGAAGAATCGTCGCCATCGGTGCTGTTGACGTATTTGCAGGACGAAGCAGAATGAAATTTCCGGGCGAAGTCCTCGGAAATTTCCCGCGAGTTGCGGCGGATTTCATGAACTGGTGGGCGGTGGGTTGCGGGGATAGTCTTTTCGTTGTCACCGCGAGAGTGGTGACAGGGTGTAGGAACCCGTTACCTATGGTGCATCAGCGCTGTTGATTTAATTGCGACATGTAACTTGTGCCAGCAATATCTTTAGCGGCGGCTGTGTGCGGGGCACGCTTTGGCGTGGCCGAATTCCATGGGTCGGTTCCTACTCCCGCGCACAGCTGCCACCCGATCCCGTAGGAAGGAGCGAGGCAGTTCATTTTCACATCCATGGTAGAAAATATGACGATGCTTAAACCCGACCCACCCTACGAAAAAATCATCCCCCATCCCGACAACCGCTTCATGGCCCTGACCGGCAACTGCAGCGACATGCCCACCCTGTTCGTCGATACCCACGTCCCCCTCGACATCCTTATGGACGCCGCCAACTACCGCATCCGCGCCGTGATCCAGGTGCTGGAAAACATGTGCATGCGCGGCTCGGTCGAGTGCGACTCGATCATCCTCAGCGACTTCGCCATGCTCTGCGCCATTCCACTGCGTGACGGTTGCGATGTGCTGGATGTCATCGGCAAACGCTTGAGCGCGATGCCGGCCTGAAAAAAGAACAAAAGATCGCAGCCTTCGGCAGCTCCTACAGGGGGGGACGCCAATCCTGTGTAGGAGCTGCCGAAGGCTGCGATCTTTGGACTTTGGCTCAATCAGCGATATACGCATCCTGAGTTTTGATAAAGCGGTCGAACGCCTCGGAGTTGTAGACCTTCATGCACCCAAAAAACACTACTTTTTCATTCGAGTATTTACTGTTTGAAGGTTTCTGCTCGTAAGCCGCCAACACGTAGTTTCGGGTTTCTTTGTAGGGATCGTGCAGCACCTGGAGCGTGTCTTCATTTTGCAAAATGGTATGCATGCCTTTGCCCATGAACGAATAGGCATTGGCGGACAGTGCGATGTCTTTTTCCAGCGCGGAGCGTTCGTTGAATGGCTTCAGAATGCAGTGGCTCAGTCCGTAGTTTTTTAGTGACTGGCGTGCCTGTTCAATGTGAGTTTCGTCGGCAAGGGCGAGGTATGGGCTAAGCAGGCTGAATAAGCAGATGATCAGATATTGCATGAGTTTTTGACTTCCTGTCGTTCATGGTTCGCCAGTTTAACGCCATAAAAGCAAAGCCCCTCACCCTAGCCCTCTCCCAGAGGGAGAGGGGACTGACCGAGTTGTCTGGGTGATGTACGCCGACCTGCGCCTTCGGTGGTGAACGTCAGTTGGCCAAGCCTGAGATCACGCTGATCATTCAGGTCGATGTAACTCGCAAGATCACCACCGTCAGTCCCCTCTCCCTCCGGGAGAGGGTTAGGGTGAGGGCCGGCTTTTGTCCGCTCGGCCGCCAACCCCTGACTTGCCGCCCGGTAAAAGGTAAACTTTGCGCCCTTCGCAGGAGCAGCCATGAATTATCGTCACGCCTTCCATGCCGGCAATCACGCCGATGTGTTCAAACACCTGACCTTGACCCGCCTCATCGCGCTGATGTCGCGCAAGGAGCAGCCGTTTGCCTATCTCGATACGCACGCCGGTATCGGTTTGTATGACCTGCAGGGTGATCAGGCCAACCGTACCGGCGAGTACCTGGAAGGCATCGCGCGTTTGTGGGATCAGCCGGATCTGCCGGCGCTGACCGCCGACTACATGAAGGTGCTGCACGAGATGAACCCGGATGGCCAGTTGCGCTACTACCCGGGTTCGCCGGAGCTGGCGCGGCGTCTGACCCGGCCGCAGGATCGGGTGATGCTCAACGAGAAGCACCCGGAAGATGGCGTGCAGCTCAAAGAGAACATGGCCGGCGACCGTCGGGTCAAGGTGCATCTGGGCGAGGGCTGGCATGTGGCGCGGGCGATGTTGCCGGTGCAGGAGAAGCGTGCGGTGATGTTGATTGATCCGCCGTTCGAGCAGCTCGACGAGATGCAAAAGTGTGCGGCGTCGCTGAAAGAAGCGATTGGCCGGATGCGCCAAACCGTGGCGGCGATCTGGTATCCGGTGAAGGATCAGCGTGCGTTGCGCCGTTTCTATCAGGATCTGGCCGGTACCGGCGCGCCGAAGTTGCTGCGTGTGGAACTGCTGGTGCATCCGCTGGATACGCCTAACAGCCTGAACGGCTCGGGGATGGCGATTGCCAATCCGCCGTGGGGGCTGGAGGAAGAATTGCGTGAGCTGCTGCCGTGGTTGTCGAAGAAGCTTGGGCAGACCCAGGGCGGGTGGCAGATGGATTGGTTGATTGCTGAAAGCTGATCAACTGTTTTAGCGGTGTCTGAACGGACGCCTTCGCGGGCAAGCCCGCTCCCACAAAGTACTGCGCCATTTCGAAGTCGGCGCTAAACCTGTGGGAGCGGGCTTGCCCGCGATGCTTTGGCGGTTTAGTTACCCGCCAGGCTCGGTGGCATGCACACGCCGGTGCCGCCAATCCCGCAATAACCTTCAGGGTTCTTCGCCAGATACTGCTGATGATAAGCCTCAGCGAAGTACACGGTCGGCGCCTGCTCGATCTCGGTGCTGATTTCGCCCAGGCCAGCCTTCGACAGTTCAGCCTGATACACCGCTTTGCTCTTCAGCGCCGCATCCAGTTGCTCAGGCGAAGTGGCGTAGATCACCGAGCGGTACTGGGTGCCGATGTCGTTGCCCTGACGCATGCCCTGCGTCGGGTTATGCAGTTCCCAGAACATCGCCAGCAGCTCTTCGTAGCTGACTTTGGCCTTGTCATACACCACCAGCACCACTTCGGCGTGGCCGGTCAGGCCCGAGCAGACTTCTTCGTAGGTCGGGTTCGGCGTGTAGCCGCCGGCGTAGCCAACCACGGTGCTGACCACGCCTTCGCGCTGCCAGAAACGGCGTTCCGCCCCCCAGAAGCAACCCAGACCGAAGATCGCAAAGTCGACGTCCTGAAAGAATGGGCCGAGCAAGGGGGTTTCTTCGAAGACGAAATGCTTTTCAGGCAGGGTCATCGCGGTTTCGCGGCCGGGCAGCGCTTGTTCTTTGGTCGGTAGCACGTTTTTGTTCACCAGAATTTCCGAGCGCAGAACCATGATCGTTCCTCTCAGTCAGGATGGGATGTAAAAAGTCAGACCGTCAGTGTGCCGAATGATGCCGGATTTCGCACTATTCAAATGTGGGAGCGGGCTTGCTCGCGAATGCGGTGTGTCAGTCGACATCAACATTGCCTGACAAACCGCATTCGCGAGCAAGCCCGCTCCCACAAGTGGAATTCATCGACAGGGTATCGGTGGGGGCTAGAGGCAGAGCGGGCCGCGCGGGTAGCGCTTGAGCGCCTGAATCAGCTCACCGCCGGGGATCGGCCGGTCGAACAGGTAGCCCTGGCCGACGTCGCAGCGGTGGCGACGCAGGAACGCCAGTTGTTCGGCGGTCTCGATGCCTTCGGCCACGACTTTGAGCTTCAGGTTGTGGGCCATGGCGATCACCGCGGAGGTGATTTCCATGTCGTCCTGGTTGTCGGGGATTTCGTGGATGAAGCTGCGATCGATCTTGATGATGTCGATCGGGAATTTCTTCAGGTAGCTGAGCGACGAGTAACCGGTGCCGAAGTCGTCCATGGCCAGGGTCAGGCCCAGACGCTTGAGCTGATCGAGCTGCAAGTGAGTGTCTTCGGTGGCTTCCAGCAATAGGCCTTCGGTCAGCTCCAATTCGAGCAGATTGGCCGGCAGCGCTTCTTCCTTGAGGATGTTGGCGATGGACGCGACCAGATCCGGATCGGAGAATTGCTTCGGTGACAGGTTGATCGCCACTTGCAGATTGCCCAGGCCAGCGGCGGTCAGCGCCTTGCTCATGCGGCAGGCCTGGCGGGCGATCCACTTGCCGATCGGGATGATCAGGCCGGTTTCTTCGGCGACGCTGATGAACTGGTCCGGGCGGATCATGCCGCGCTCCGGGTGATTCCAGCGCAGCAGCGCTTCCATGCCCAGCAGGCGACCGCTGCGCAGGCACAGTTTGGGCTGGTAGAACACGTCCAGCTCGTTCTGGGTCAGGGCGCGGCGCAGGTTGTTCTCGACGAACAGTTTGTAACTGGCTTCGGCGTTCAGCGCTTCGGTGAACACCTGAACCTGGTGTTTGCCATTGGCCTTGGCCTTGTGCAGGGCGAGGCCGGCGTTGCGCATCAGGGTTTGCGGATCGCGGCCATGCAGCGGCGCGCAGGCCAGGCCCACGGAGCCGGTGACGCTGATCAACTGGTTGTCGACGAACATCGGCTTGTCGAGGGTCGCCAGCAACTGGTTGGCGATCTGTTGGCCGGTGGCGAGGTCGGTGTCGTCGAGCAGCACCGCAAATTCGTTACTGGCGAACCGCGCGAGGCTGCCGCTCGGGCTCAGGCTGTTGCGCAAGCGGCGGGCGAGGCTGATCAGCAACTTGTCGCCGGTCTGGTGACCGAGGCTGTCGTTGATCCGCTTGAAGTTGTCGATGTCCACCAGCAGCAGGCTGATCGGGGTATCGCTATCGCGGGCGAAGCGTTCATCCAGATTGCGGATAAACGCCGGGCGGTTGCCGAGGTTGGTCAGGTTGTCGGTGTACGCCAGACGCTCGATGCGCTGCTGCGCCAGTTTGGTCTGGGTGATGTCTTCGTAGATGCCGATGTAGTGCGTCAGTTCGCGGTTGTCGCCATACACCTTGGAGATCGACAACTGGCCCCAGTACGGTTCGAGGTTCTTGCGCCGGCTCTTGAATTCGCCCTGCCAGCTGTTGCTCTTGGCCAGCGCCGACGGCGCGTCGAACAGCAGTTCGCTGAGGTTTTCCAGCGCCGGCAGCTCCGACAGGCGCTGGCCATGGACTTCCTCGGTGGAGTACTGGGTGATCGCGGTGAAGCTCGGATTGACGTACTCGACCACGCCGTCGCAATTGACCAGCAGAAAGGCGTTGGCACTTTGTTCGACAGCGCGCTGGAACAGGTGCAGAGCGCTGGTGGCGGTACGCCGGTTGTGGTTGTTGATGACCTGGGCGAACTGGTCGGCCAGTTCACCGGCAAAGGCGATTTCGTCGGACTGCCAGGCGCGGGTGACGCCAGTCTGCTCCAGACACAGCACGCCGACCACTTGGCCATCGACCCGGATGCTGGCGTCGAGCATCGCGTTAACGTCACGCGGACGCAGGGCTTCGGCCATCTCGCGGGTGCGCGGGTCGCGCATCGCATTGTGCGCGTCGATGGCGCGGCTGCCGTGCAGGGCTTCCATGTAATCGGGGAAACCGCTGATGTCGATCACCTCCGGCAGGATGTATTCCTGGGTCGCGCGGTGATACGCCGAAATCGGCACCAGCAGACTGCCTTCGAGGTTCCACAGGCTGGCACAGTCGATCTCATAAATGTCACAGGCGCTGCGGGTGATCAGCTCGGCGGCTTCCTGCAGCGAGTTGTGGCTGCTGTAGCGCTGGCGAGCCAGCAGCAGAATCAGATCCTGCTGGGCGCGTACCCGCTCAAGGTGCTGCAGTTGTTCCTGCTGGGCGCGCTGGTTCAGTTCGAGGGCGATCTGCAGGCGCGAGTTCTGGGTTTCGAGGTCGACGGAGGGCAGCGCTGGTGCCTCGTCGAACACATCATCGACCGCCAGCAGATAGCCGCGCAGCAAGTGCCGATTGTGTTGCTTATAGGCCTCGCCCAGCTCAAGGATGCTCAGCGCACCAGCGGCGGTGTGCAGGGTGTAGCGCACCAGATAATGCGGGCTGTCGCGCAGTTGTTGCTGAATGGTGTCGTGCAGTTGATAGCGCGCTTCGGGTTCCATCAGGCTGGCGTAAGGCGAGCCGACCAAGGCACACAATTCGACGGCCGGCTGGCCGAACTGGCGTTCGCAGTTGGGGTCGAGAAACAGCATCGCCCAGCTCGCTTCATTCAAGCGCTCGAAACGCAGCATGCCGAGCCGCGAGGGCACAGGCAGCTGCGTCACTACCTCGACCGCCATACGGCTGGCGGCATCGGGTTGGCTCTTCATGAAGGAACTCGCTTGGAAATATGCTGAACGCGCCGGGCTCGCGCCCTCTTTACTGTTGCCTGCGGCAAGGTTGCATCATTGCGGCACCGACTGACAAGAGAGATGAAGGCCAAGTGCTATAAGAATATGTCGGCCGCGCAGGGCATTTCTCCAGCGCGCGGCAAAAAGTAATACGGATGTGCGCCGCGAGTGCCGTTCCAGAGCGCCTGGCGCGCGGAAACGGCATTTTGTTCAGGGCTTCAGCGCAGGTTGATTTCGATCGATTGCAGGCGTTTGCCGTCGCGATCATGGTAATTGACCTGAATTTTTCCGGCCTCAACCACCACATGGGCGAAGTTGTCTTCGCTGACCACTGTGCTGGTCAATTCATGTTGATAATCGCCTGCCGCCGTGCGCGCCAGCGGTTGATCAAGGATAAACGTCGACGCCTTGGCATAGGGCAACAGCTTGCTGTTGCAAAACGGCGAGGAAACGATGGTGTGCACTTCGAAGTCCGGGTCTTCGCTGTGGGTCAGGCGCGAGGTCAGCGAGCCATGCACGTCGCCCGAGACAAATACGACATTCTTGATGCGTCGGGTGCGGATGGTTTCCAGCAGCCGCAAGCGCTGCTCCGGGAAGGCTTTCCAGGCATCGTCACCATACAGTTTGCGATCCGGGTAAAACATTACGCTGGTCACTACGAATTTCACTCGCGCCGGGCTGTTGATCAGCCACTTGAGCAGCGCCTGTTCCTGCGCCTCATCCAGTATGCGGCGATCATCGGTTGACAAGTTGCGTCGAGTGCGGCTGTCCGTCACGAACCATTCGATGTCACCGTCACTGAATTGATACCAGTAGTGCTCGAGCTTTACGCGATTCACCTCTTTGTTAGTTGTAAGTTCGTGCGCAGGGCCGTGGCTGGCTTGATAGATTTCATAGGCGGCCATGGCATTGCGATATAACGCTTGATCTGACTTGCTGGCGTTCGCCGGCCAATTGTCTTCGATTTCGTGATCATCCAGGATCATGTAAGTCGATGTGCCGGACATCAAACGCTGAATGTTGGGTTGAGAGAATGCCGCACGGTACTTGCTGAGGATTTCCTTATATTCACGATCGGGTGCGAACAGATTGAGGTCATCGACATAAATCTGATCGCCCGTCATTAACGTGGCACTGATCGGTGGTTGCGCGCCTTCGATCAACTGGTTGATGGAAGCAAAGATCCGGTCACCCAGATGCGGCAGCGACGGGATGCCGGCGGTCATGCGCAAGTAACGGCAGGAGCCGACGATATAGGCCCTTGGCTGCAGGGCTTTGCTGGAGCGGGTGCGTAATCGATAGATTTCCCGGGGCCACTGCAGCGGCAGTTCGGCGACACTGTCCACGGTATGTACCGGATTCATCGGGCTGAACCAGCCGGTCTGGTATTCATATTCGGTGTCGCTGCTCAAGTTATTGAGGGTGAACACTTCGGTCATGTCGCGCAGTGCGCTGGGTTCGGCGAAAGTGCCTGCTGACCACTGTTGTGTTCCTGCAGTCCGATGGCGAATGGCGGCAAATACCGGTGCGTTGCCTTGATTGTCTGCGCGCATGAAAATGCGGGCATGATTAGTTGTGGTGTGGCCGATAATCGGGCCGATAGTTGGTTTGAACATATTCGAATCCATTCGAGTAAGTCTGGTTTTGATAAATAACGCAGGAAGTTGCTTATTTGATCGGGAGGCAAAGATTAGTTGGCGGTCGACGAAAAATATCGAGGCGAAGTGGACTGCGTTCGTAGTTCAAGTAAACCGAACTTGTAGGAAGAGGCGCTGTACTTTTCTCTGGGCAAAAAAAGCCCCGTCAAACTGACGGGGTTGAGGTACGAGCGTGTGGCGCTCGAAAACGTGAAACGCAATCGGCCCTCCGTTGCCGGAGGGCCGAACGCTTTACAGCAGGATGGTGCGGATGTCGCCCAACAGGCTGCCCAGACGCTGGGTGAAGCGTGCAGCAGCGGCGCCGTTGATCACACGGTGATCGTAGGACAGCGACAGTGGCAGCATCAGTTTCGGTTGGAAGGCTTTGCCGTCCCAGACTGGCTGGATGGTTGCCTTGGAAACACCGAGGATCGCCACTTCCGGCGCGTTGACGATCGGCGTGAAGCCGGTGCCGCCAATGTGGCCGAGGCTGGAAATGGTGAAGCAGGCGCCTTGCATCTCGTCCGAAGAGAGCTTCTTGGTGCGGGCTTTTTCAGCCAGCGAAGCAGCTTCTGCAGCCAGTTGCAGCAGGCTCTTCTGGTCGACGTTCTTGATGACCGGTACCAGCAGGCCATCAGGAGTGTCTACCGCGAAACCGATGTTGACGTACTTCTTGCGAATGATCGCCTTGCCGCTTGGCGCCAGCGAACTGTTGAAGTCCGGCAGTTCCTTGAGCAGGTGCGCACAGGTCTTGAGCAGCAGCGGCAGGATGGTCAGCTTGACGCCGGCCTTCTCTGCGACTGCTTTCTGCGCAACGCGGAAGGCTTCCAGCTCGGTGATATCCGCCGAGTCGAATTGCGTCACGTGCGGCACGTTCAGCCAGCTGCGGTGCAGGTTGGCAGCGCCGACCTGCATCAGGCGGGTCATCGGCACTTCTTCGATTTCACCGAAGCGGCTGAAGTCCACGACCGGGATCGGCGGGATGCCCGCGCCACCGGTTGCGCCGCCAGCAGCCGGCGCTTCCTTGGCCTTCTGCATCATCGCCTTGACGTAAACTTGCACGTCTTCCTTGAGGATGCGACCGTGCGGACCGCTCGCGCCTACAGCGCTCAGCTCGACGCCGAACTCACGGGCCAGTTGACGCACGGCCGGGCCGGCGTGAACTTTGGCACCAGGCTTGGCCGGAGCAGCGGCCGGAGCGGCAGCCGCAGGTGCAGCGGCAGCCGGAGCAGCAGCGGCAGGTGCCGGAGCACTTGCAGCAGCGGCAGCTGGAGCCGGGGCAGCAGCAGGCGCTGCGCCTTTGACTTTCAGCTTGAGGATCAGGTCGCCGGTACCGACTTCGTCGTCCAGCTTGATCGAAACGCTTTCCACCACGCCAGCGGCAGGCGATGGGATTTCCATGCTTGCCTTGTCGGATTCGAGGGTGATCAGCGACTGGTCGGCTTCAACGCTGTCGCCAGCCTTGACCAACACTTCGATGATCTTGGCCTTGCCGGCCGAACCGATGTCCGGAACGTGGATGTCCTGAACGCTGTCGGCAACTGGAGCAGCCGGGGCTGCTGCAGGAGCAGGCGCAGCGGCAGCGGCTGGCGCAGCAGCCTGAGCCGGAGCGGAAGCAGCAGGGGCCGCAGCACCCGCCACTTCCAGATCAAGGATCAGGTCGCCGGTGCCGACTTCGTCGTTGAGCTTGACGCTGATGGCCTTGACCACGCCCGCGGCAGGCGACGGGATTTCCATGCTGGCCTTGTCGGATTCGAGGGTGATCAACGATTGATCAGCCTCGACCTTGTCGCCGACCTTGACCTGGATCTCGATGATCTGGGCCTTGCCCGACGAACCGATGTCCGGCACGTGCACTTGCTGCACCGAAGCGGCAGCAGGCGCAGCGGCGGCAGGGGCCGCAGCCGGTTTTTCTTCGGCTTTTTTGGCCGGAGCAGCAGGAGCAGGGGCCGCAGCAGCGGCGCCCTCGACTTCCAGCTCGAGCAGTTCGTCGCCTTCTTTCAGACGGTCGCCCAGCTTCACTTTCAGGCTTTTGATGACGCCGGCTTTCGGGGCCGGCACTTCCATGCTGGCCTTGTCCGATTCCAGGGTCAGGATGCTCTGGTCGGCTTCGATACGGTCGCCGACCTTCACAAACAGTTCAATTACTTCACCTTCACCGCTGCCGATGTCAGGTACGCGAATGAGTTCGCTCACAAAATGTCTCCTCAGCAGTCCAGTGGGTTGCGTTTTTCCGGGTCGATGCCGAACTTGACGATGGCCTCAGCCACGACTTTAGGTTCGATATCACCACGGTCAGCCAGTGCTTCCAGGGCTGCCAACACCACGAAATGACGGTCGACTTCGAAGAAATGACGCAGTTTCTTGCGGCTGTCGCTGCGGCCGAAACCGTCGGTGCCCAGGACTTTGAATTCCTTGGACGGTACCCACTGACGGATCTGCTCGGCGAACAGCTTCATGTAGTCGGTAGAAGCGATGACCGGACCCTTACGGCCGCTCAGGCACTCTTCAACGTAGCTCTGCTTAGGCTTCTGGCCAGGCTTCAGACGGTTGCTGCGCTCTACGGCCAGGCCGTCGCGACGCAGTTCGTTGAAGCTGGTGACGCTCCATACGTCAGCGCCGATGTTGAACTCTTCACGCAGAATCTTCGCCGCTTCACGCACTTCACGCAGGATGGTGCCGGAGCCCATCAGCTGTACGTGATGCGCTGCATCGCGGGTGTCTTCTTCGAGCAGGTACATGCCTTTCTTGATGCCTTCTTCGGCACCGGCCGGCATGGCTGGCTGCTGGTACGACTCGTTCATCACGGTGATGTAGTAGAAGATGTCCTGTTGTTCTTCGGTCATCTTCTTCATGCCGTCCTGAATGATCACCGCCAGCTCGTAGCCGTAGGTCGGATCGTAGGTGCGGCAGTTCGGGATGGTCGCGGCCAGCAGGTGGCTGTGACCGTCTTCGTGCTGCAGGCCTTCACCGTTCAGGGTGGTACGGCCGGCGGTGCCGCCGATCAGGAAGCCACGGGTACGACTGTCGCCGGCGGCCCAGGCCAGGTCACCGATACGCTGGAAGCCGAACATCGAGTAGAAGATGTAGAACGGCAGCATCGGCTGGTTGTGGCTGGAGTACGAAGTACCGGCGGCGATGAAGGAACTCATGGCGCCCGCTTCGTTGATGCCTTCTTCAAGGATCTGACCTTTCTGGTCTTCCTTGTAGAACATCACCTGGTCTTTATCGACTGGCTCGTAGAGCTGGCCGACGGAGGAGTAGATGCCCAGCTGACGGAACATGCCTTCCATACCGAAGGTACGGGCTTCGTCCGGGATGATCGGCACGATGCGCGGGCCGATTTCCTTGTCCTTGACCAGTTGCGCGAGGATCCGCACGAAGGCCATGGTGGTGGAAATTTCACGGTCGCCCGAACCATCGAGGATGGCTTTCAGGGTGTCCAGGTCCGGGGTCGGTACGCTGAAGCTCTGCGCGCGGCGCTGCGGTACGAAACCGCCCAGTGCAGCACGGCGCTCGCTCAGGTAGCGGGCTTCGGCGCTGTTTGGCTCTGGCTTGAAGAACGGCAGGTTCTCCAGCTCTTCATCCTTGACCGGGATGTCGAAGCGGTCGCGGAACAACTTCAGGCTGTCGACGTCGACTTTCTTGGTGTTGTGCGCAGTGTTTTTCGCTTCGCCGGCACCGGTGCCATAACCTTTGATGGTCTTGGCCAGGATGACGGTTGGTTGTTCTTTGTGGTTGACCGCTTCGTGGTACGCCGCATAGACCTTGTACGGGTCGTGGCCGCCACGGTTGAGTTTCCAGATCTCGTCGTCGGACAGATCGGCAACCATCGCCTTGAGTTCAGGCGTGTTGAAGAAGTGCTCGCGAACGAACGCGCCGTCTTTGGCTTTGTAGTTCTGGTACTCGCCGTCGATGACTTCGTCCATGCGACGTTGCAGGATGCCGTCGACGTCCTTGGCCAGCAGTGGGTCCCAGAAACGGCCCCAGATGACTTTGGTCACGTTCCACTGAGCACCGCGGAACACGCCTTCGAGTTCCTGGATGATCTTGCCGTTGCCGCGAACCGGGCCGTCGAGGCGCTGCAGGTTGCAGTTGATGACGAAGATCAGGTTGTCCAGCTTCTCGCGGCCGGCCAGGGAGATTGCGCCCAGGGATTCCGGCTCGTCGCACTCGCCGTCGCCCAGGAAGCACCAGACTTTCTGTTTGCCCGGCTGGATGAAACCGCGGTGTTCCAGGTACTTCATGAAGCGTGCCTGGTAGATCGCCTGGATCGGGCCCAGACCCATGGATACGGTCGGGAACTGCCAGAAGTCAGGCATCAGCCAAGGGTGCGGATAGGACGACAGGCCCTGACCGTCGACTTCCTGGCGGAAGTTGTTCATCTGGTCTTCGGTGATGCGGCCTTCCATGAACGCACGGGCGTAAACGCCTGGCGAGGTGTGGCCCTGGAAGTAGATCAGGTCGCCGCCGTGTTCGTCGGTCGGGGCCTGGAAGAAGTAGTTGAAGCCGATGTCATACAGGGTCGCGCTGGAAGCGAAGCTGGAGATGTGACCACCCAGGTCAGAATCTTTCAGGTTCGTACGCATTACCATGGCCATCGCGTTCCAGCGCACCAGCGAGCGAATGCGGCGTTCCATGAACAGGTCGCCAGGCATGCGTGCTTCGTGGGTTACCGGGATGGTGTTGCGGTAAGGCGTGGTGATGGCGTAAGGGAGCTGCGAACCGCTGCGGGTCGCCAGTTCACCCATACGGGTCATCAGATAGTGAGCACGGTCTTCGCCTTCTTTGTCGAGAACCGATTCCAGGGCGTCCAGCCATTCCTGGGTTTCGACGGGATCGAGGTCTTGCATGGCTTGCTCCAGGGCGGAAAGGCTTCCAGAATCGGTTGCCTGAGTTTGCGACTGGCCTTGTGGGCAGACGATTTAAAATTCTTGGATTGCCGACAGGTTGTTCCGGCGGCGTGTAGTTTTACTACAAATCTTTGAGCATTTCAGCCTTTCGCCTGTATAGACGAGTAGTAAAACTACAGAGGAAAGGCTTGTGGCCTCCGACTGCGTTGTGAGAATAATCGTTAAGGTTGGTCGATTACCATCCGAAAAAGGTGAAAGTTTGATGCTGGATGCCAAAGAAGAAGAAATTTCAGCTATTTCTAACTTTTGTTCGACAGTCCTTCGCGTAGCGGGTTTTCATCAAACACTACAAGCGGCCATTTACACGCCGATCAAGGATAGACCATGACCCTGCCCGTGCTTGCCGAACTGCCCGCCATTCTCCTGCCGTTGGTCACTCGATCCGAGCAGTCGTTCCGTACGGCCGTCGCCGCGCTGGAAGACGATCACGGCTTCTCCAACTGGACGCCGGAACGCTGGGCGCAATTCGCCCGCGTCAGTGCCGCCAGTGATTTCGTCATTGAACAGAGCGTTCGTGACCCTTTGATGTTGCTGTCGCTGGTGCAGTCCGGCGAACTCGACCGGCCGTTCGCGCCGGGGGAATTGTGTGCGCAGATTGCTGCCGCTGTGAACACCGCGCAAAGCGAAGACGAACTCGGACGCGTCCTGCGTCGCCAGCGTGCCCGCCATCAAGTGCGGATCATCTGGCGTGACCTGAACCGCCAGGCTGATCTGGTACAGACCTGCCGCGACCTGTCGGACATGGCCGACGCCACCATCGATCAAGCCTACCAATGGCTGTACAGCCGCCATTGCCAGCAGTTCGGTACGCCGACCGGTCGGCGCAGCGGTCTGCCGCAGCAGATGGTCATCCTCGGCATGGGCAAGCTCGGCGCTGTCGAGCTGAACCTGTCGTCGGACATCGACCTGATCTTCGCCTACCCCGAGGGCGGCGAAACCGTCGGCGTGAAACGCGCGCTGGATAATCAGGAATTCTTCATTCGTCTCGGCCAGCGCCTGATCAAGGCCCTCGACCCGATGACCGTCGACGGTTTCGTGTTCCGCGTCGACATGCGCCTGCGCCCTTACGGCTCGTCCGGCGCGCTGGTGCTGAGCTTCAATGCGCTGGAGCAGTATTACCAGGATCAGGGCCGCGACTGGGAACGCTACGCGATGATCAAGGCGCGGGTGGTGGCCGGCGATCAGACGGCCGGCGCGCAGTTGCTCGATATGCTGCGGCCGTTCGTCTACCGGCGTTATCTGGATTTCTCGGCGATCGAAGCGCTGCGCACCATGAAGCAGCTGATCCAGCAGGAAGTGCGGCGCAAGGGCATGGCCGACAACATCAAGCTCGGCTCCGGCGGTATCCGCGAAGTCGAGTTCATCGCCCAGGCCTTCCAGTTGATCCACGGCGGGCGCGACCTGAGCCTGCAACAGCGTCCTCTATTAAAGGTGCTGAGCACGCTGGAAGGGCAGGGCTATCTGCCGCCGGCGGTGATCAATGAGCTGCGCGAAGGTTACGAATTCCTGCGTTACACCGAGCACGCGATCCAGGCGATTGCCGACCGCCAGACCCAGATGTTGCCGGACGGCGCTCAGGATCAGGCGCGTATCGCGTTCATGCTCGGTTTTGCCGATTGGGCAGCTTTCCACGAAAAACTGATGTTCTGGCGCGGTCGCGTGGCCTGGCACTTTGCGCAGGTGATCGCCGATCCCGATGAAGAAGAGGGCGCCGACTGCGAAGTGGTGGTCGGCGGTGAGTGGTTGCCGCTGTGGGAAGAGGCGCAGGATGAAGAGGCCGCTTGCCGGCAGCTCGAAGAGGGCGGTTTCGCCGATGCGACCAAGGCCCTGAAAGCGCTGGCGAGCCTGCGTGGCAGTCCGCAATTGCGCGCGATGCAGCGGCTGGGTCGCGAGCGTCTTGATGCGTTTATCCCGCGCCTGCTGGCCCAGGCGGTGGAGCATGACAACCCGGATCTGGTGCTGGAGCGGGTGCTGCCGCTGGTCGAAGCGGTCGCCCGACGTTCGGCCTATCTGGTGTTGCTCACGGAAAACCCCGGTGCCCTGCGACGCTTGCTGACGCTGTGCGCGGCCAGCCCGTGGATCGCCGAACAGATCACCCGTTTCCCGCTGCTGCTCGACGAATTGCTCAACGAAGGCCGGCTGTTCAAGCCGCCCCTGGCGCCGGAACTGGCTGCCGAGTTGCGCGAACGCCTGACGCGGATTCCCGAAGACGACCTCGAACAGCAGATGGAAGCCCTGCGTCACTTCAAACTGGCGCACCGCTTGCGCGTCGCTGCCTCGGAAATCGCCGGCAGTCTGCCGTTGATGAAAGTCAGCGATTACCTGACCTGGCTGGCCGAGGCGATTCTTGAGCAAGTGCTGGCGCTGGCCTGGCGTCAGACGGTTGCCAAGTACGGCACGCCGCTGCGCACTGATGGCACCCTGTGTGATCCCGGCTTCATCATTGTCGGTTACGGGAAAGTCGGCGGGCTGGAACTGGGGCATGGTTCGGATCTGGATCTGGTGTTCATCCATGACGGCGATCCGCAGGCGGAAACCGATGGGCCGAAGCCCATCGATGGCGCGCAGTTCTTCACCCGGCTGGGGCAGCGGATCATTCACTTGCTGACGGCGCAGACCAACTCCGGTCAGCTGTATGAAGTGGACATGCGTTTGCGGCCGTCCGGCGCGTCGGGGCTGTTGGTCAGTTCGCTCGGTGCTTTCGCGCGCTATCAGGAAAATGAAGCCTGGACCTGGGAACATCAGGCGCTGGTGCGGGCGCGGGTGCTGGTCGGCAGTCAGGATGTCGGTCAGGCCTTCGAGAAAGTCCGCGCGCAGGTTTTGGGCAAGGCGCGGGATCTGGCGAAGCTGCAGCAGGAAGTCAGCGAGATGCGCGCCAAGATGCGCGATAACCTCGGCAGCAAGAGCACGGCGGCCGGCACGGCAGCAAATGCCTTCGAGGCCACAGCGCCGTTCGACCTCAAGCAGGACGCCGGAGGTATCGTCGATATTGAATTTATGGTGCAATACGCGGCCCTGGCGTGGTCGCACAGCCACCCGCCATTGCTGCGCTGGACCGATAACATCCGCATTCTGGAAGAGCTGGAACACGAAGGGCTGATGCCTGCCGAAGATGCCAGCCTGCTGCGTGAGGCCTATAAAGCCTACCGCTCCGCCGCACACCGACAGGCCTTGCAGAAGGACGCCGGGGTGATTGCAGGCGACCAGTTTGTCGAGGAGCGCCGGCAGGTATTGCGGATCTGGAAAGAGTTGGGGCTAAGCTGAAACCGGATATTTGAAACACCTGATGGCCCCTGTGGGAGCGGGCTTGCTCGCGAAAGCGCAGTGTCAGTCACCACCGATGCAGGATGTGACGGCCCCTTCGCGAGCAAGCCCGCTCCCACAGTGGATCTGCGTTTAATGGCAGATGCAGGGCCGGATGCGAAACCCTGTGGGAGCGAGCCTGCTCGCGATAGCGGAGTATCAGACGACAATAATGTTGGATGTGAAGACCCTTTCGCGAGCAAGCCCGCTCCCACAGCAGATCTACAGTGTTTGTAGAATTCTCGAGGCGGGGAGGCGTAAATGCCTCCCCGGTTCGTTTATGGAAACCACATGAATATTCTGATCGTTGGGCCCAGTTGGGTCGGTGACATGGTGATGGCGCAGACACTGTTTCAGTGTCTCAAGCAGCGCCACCCGCAATGCGAAATCGACGTGCTGGCCCCCGAGTGGAGCCGGCCGATCCTTGAGCGCATGCCCGAAGTGCGCAAGGCCTTGAGCTTTCCGCTCGGCCATGGCGTGCTGGAATTGGCCACGCGTCGGCGGATCGGCAAGTCCCTGGCCGGTCAGTACGATCAGGCGATCCTGCTGCCGAACTCGCTCAAATCGGCGCTGGTGCCGTTTTTCGCCGGCATCAAGCAGCGCACTGGCTGGCGCGGCGAGTTCCGCTACGGCCTGCTCAATGACGTGCGCACGCTGGATAAAGAACGTTATCCGCTGATGATCGAGCGCTTCATGGCCCTGGCTTACGAGCCGAACGCCGAGCTGCCGAAACCTTATCCGCGTCCGAGCCTGCAAATCGATCCGGTGACCCGCGAAGCGGCGCTGGCCAAATTCGGCCTGACCCTCGACCGCCCGGTGTTGGCCCTGTGCCCCGGCGCCGAGTTCGGCGAATCCAAGCGCTGGCCGTCCGAGCATTACGCCAAGGTCGCCGAAGCGCGGATTCGCGAAGGCTGGCAGGTGTGGCTGTTCGGCTCGAAAAACGACCACGCGGTGGGCGAGGACATCCGCGCACGGCTGATTCCCGGGCTGCGTGAAGAATCGGTCAACCTCAGCGGCGGTACCTCGCTGGCCGAGGCCATTGACCTGCTGTCCTGCGCCGATTCGGTGGTGTCCAACGACTCCGGCCTGATGCACGTTGCGGCAGCACTGAACCGTCCGCTGGTGGCGGTCTACGGCTCGACGTCGCCGGGTTTCACCCCTCCGCTGGCCGAGCACGTCGAAATCGTTCGGCTGGGTCTCGATTGCAGCCCGTGTTTCGACCGCACCTGCCGTTTCGGCCATTACAACTGCCTGCGCCAGCTGATGCCGGACGCGGTCAACGATGCCTTGCAGAAATTGCAGGGCACTGTGGTCGAGGTTCATTAAGTTGCGGGTATTGCTGATCAAGACTTCATCGCTGGGCGACGTGATTCACGCGTTGCCGGCGCTGACCGACGCAGCCCGGGCCATTCCCGGGATCAAGTTCGACTGGGTGGTGGAAGAGGGCTTCGCCGAGATCCCTACCTGGCACCCGGCCGTCGGCAAAGTGATTCCGGTGGCGATCCGCCGCTGGCGCAAGAACCTCTGGCAGACGATCAAGAGCGGCGAGTGGAAGCGCTTCAAGCAAAGCGTGCGCGCCCATAAATACGATCTGGTGATCGACGCTCAGGGTCTGCTGAAAAGCGCCTGGCTGACGCGCTACGTCAAAGCCCCGGTGGCCGGCCTCGACAAAGGCTCGGCGCGCGAGCCGATCGCCGCACGTTTCTACGACCGCAAACTGGCGGTGGCCCGTGGGCAGCATGCCGTTGAGCGGGTGCGCCAGTTGTTCGCTATCGCCCTCGGTTATGACCTGCCCAAAGGTCTGGGCGATTACGGCCTCAACGTCGAGCGGCTGGTGGAATTGCCGCGCAAGAGCGCCTTCGTGGTGTTCCTCCACGGCACCACGTGGGACACCAAGCACTGGCCGGAAGCCTACTGGCGCGAGCTGACCGAACGCGTTGGCTATCTGGGCGTCGGGGTCAAACTGCCGTGGGGCAACCCGCTGGAGAAGGCCCGCGCCGAGCGCATCGCCGCTGGCTTCAAGCACGCCGAAGTGTTGCCGAAGCTGAATCTGGCCGGGGTCGGCAAAGTGCTGGCCGGCGCCCAGGCCTGCGTGGCGGTGGACACCGGTCTCGGTCACCTCGCAGCCGCGCTGGATGTGCCAACGATTTCGCTGTTCGGCCCGACCAATCCGGGCCTGACCGGCGCTTACGGCAAGGTGCAGATTCACATGGCCAGTGATTTCCCCTGCGCCCCTTGCCTGCAAAAGAAATGTACATATCAACCGACCGCGCAGGATGCCCGTCAGTTTGACCTGAAACGCGAGCAGCCCCTGTGCTTCACGCGTCTGAATCCCGAGCGTGTCGCCAGCCGACTGAGCACGTTGTTAATGGCTGAGGAGCTGCGCTGATGCAATTGGCTTTTGTCCTGTACAAATATTTCCCGTTCGGTGGCCTGCAGCGCGACTTCATGCGCATCGCCCTCGAATGCCAGAAGCGCGGCCACCAGATTCGTGTCTACACGCTGATCTGGGAAGGCGACGTGCCGCCCGGTTTCGAAGTGCTGGTGGCGCCGGTCAAGGCGTTCTTCAACCATCGGCGCAACGAGAAACTCAGCGCGTGGATGGAGGCGGATCTGGCCAAGCGTCCGGTGGACCGCCTGATCGGCTTCAACAAGATGCCGGGGCTGGACGTCTACTACGCCGCCGACGGCTGCTTCGAAGACAAGGCGCAGAACCTGCGCCATTCGCTGTACCGCCGTTGGGGCCGCTACCGGCACTTCGCCGAGTACGAGCGCGCGGTGTTCGCCAAAGATGCGAAAACCGAAGTGTTGATGATTTCCGAAGTGCAGCAGCCGCTGTTCATCAAGCACTACAGCACGCCGCTTGAACGCTTCCACCTGCTGCCGCCGGGCATCGCCCAGGATCGTCGTCGGCCGGCGGATGCCGACGAGATTCGCGCCGGTTTCCGCGCCGAATTCAACCTCACGGACGACGAATTGCTGCTGGTGCAGATCGGCTCCGGGTTCAAGACCAAGGGTGTCGATCGCAGCCTCAAGGCGCTGGCCGCACTGCCCGCCGAGCTGAAGAAGCGCACCCGGCTGTTTGTAATCGGCCAGGATGACCCCAAATTGTTCCAGATGCAGAGTGCCACTTTGGGCCTGGGCGACAACGTGACGTTCCTCAAGGGCCGCAGCGATATTCCGCGGTTCCTGCTCGGCGCCGACCTGTTGATCCACCCGGCGTACAACGAAAACACCGGTACGGTGCTGCTCGAAGCGCTGGTCGCCGGTTTGCCGGTGCTGGTCAGCGCGGTTTGCGGTTACGCCCATTACATTGCCGAGGCAGATGCCGGGCGAGTACTGGACGAGCCGTTCGATCAGGCGCAACTGACGCAATACCTGACTGAGATGTTGGGTGACGCCTCTGCACGCGCGGCCTGGAGCCGCAATGGTCTGGCCTTCGCCGAGACGGCCGACCTCTACAGCATGCCGCAGCACGCGGCCGATGTGATTCTGGCGGAGCACGCTTAAATGAAGTTGATGCTGGCTGAACCGTTCAAGAGCCTTTGGGCCGGGCGCGACCCGTTCGCCGAAGTCGAAGGCTTGCAGGGCGAGGTCTACCGCGAGCTGGAAGCTCGCCGCACGCTGCGCACGGAAGTCGACGGCAACGGATTTTTCGTCAAGATCCACCGAGGCATCGGCTGGGGCGAGATCTTCAAGAACCTGCTGACCGCCAAGCTGCCGGTGCTCGGCGCGGGTCAGGAGTGGCAGGCGATCCAGCGTCTGCAGGAAGTCGGCGTGCCAACCATGACCGCTGTGGCTTACGGCGAGAAGGGCAGCAACCCGGCGGATCAGCATTCGTTCATCGTCACCGAAGAACTGGCGCCGACCATCAGCCTCGAAGACTTCAGCATCGATTGGGTCAAGCAGCCGCCGCAGCCGAAACTCAAGCGCGCGCTGATTGCTGAAGTCGCGCGCATGACCGGCATGATGCACCGCGCCGGGGTCAACCACCGCGACTGCTACATCTGCCACTTCCTGCTGCACACCGATAAACCGGTTACCCCGGACGCTTTCAAACTCTCGGTGATCGACCTGCACCGCGCCCAGACCCGCCCCAGAATTACTCAGCGCTGGCGCAACAAGGATCTGGCGGCGCTGTATTTTTCGGCACTGGACATCGGCCTGACCCGTCGTGACAAGCTGCGCTTCCTCAAAGGCTACTTCCAGCAACCGCTGCGGCAGATCCTGGCGGAAGAAGCGCCGTTGCTGAGCTGGCTCGAAGGCAAGGCCAACAAGCTCTATGCGCGCAAACAGCGTTACGGGGATGCGCTCTGATGGCGGGTTGGACGCTTGAGCCGCAATACAGCGAACTGGCCGAAGATTTCGGCAGCCTCGAAGCGGTGTTTGCCCTGCAGGGCGAGCGCCTGACCCGTGATCCGCTGTCCGAAGTCATTCGCGTGCAGCGCAACGGCGTCAACTACTACGTCAAACGCTACGTCGGCGCCGGCAAAGGCTTGCGCCGTTACCTGGGCAAGCCACGGGTGAAGATGGAGTGGCAGAACCTCAAGCGTTTCGCCAAGTGGGGCATTCCCACCGCTGAAGTGGTGGCCTGGGGCCTGGAACGACGTGGCGCGGCCTATGCCCGTGGCGCGATGATCACCCGCGAGCTGCCGCACACCGAAGACCTCTCGGCGCTGGCCGAGCGCAACGATCCGAAACTCAAGGATCGCCTGTGGGTGGATGGCATCAGCCGGCAACTGGCCGGTTACACCCGGACCATGCACGATCACCGTTTTACCCACAACGACCTGAAGTGGCGCAACCTGCTGATTGACGATCAGGAACAGGTGTTTCTGATCGACTGCCCGAACGGCGATTTCTGGCGCGGCTTCTGGCTTAAATACCGGATCACCAAGGATCTGGCCTGTCTCGACAAGGTGGCTAAATATCACCTGTCGAACACCCAGCGCCTGCGCTTCTACCTGCAATACCGCGGACGTGATCGGCTCAATGCTGCCGACAAGAAACGGATTCGCCACGTGGTGAGATTTTTCGAGGGACGTGAATGACTGATTTCCTGGCCGCTGAAGACCGGGCGCTGCTTGAGCGTCATGGCCTCGGCACTTTCGACGCGCTCTGGGCCAAACAGCTCGAAGCCGTGGACGAACCCAACACCGATGGCGGTGGCTGGAGCAGCGTGTTTCGTCTGGAGCTGGAAGGGCAGGCTTACTACCTCAAGCGCCAGAGCAACTACCTGACCCGCACCTTGCACGCGCCGTTCGGCGAGCCGAGTTTCGCCCGCGAGTTCCGCAATATCAGCCGCTACAACAAGCTGGGGATTCCGGCGCTGCAAGCGGCGTTCTTCGGTGAGCGCAAGGTCAAGGGCGATGTTCAAGCAATCCTGCTGACCCGTGCCCTCGATGGCTGGGACGATCTCGACTCGTTATTGCAACGCTGGTCGGAACTGACCAGCGTGCAGCAATCAGCGATTCTCAAGGCTTGCGGACAACTGGCGCGCCGCCTGCACGGCGTGCGTCAGGTGCACGGCTGCTTTTATCCAAAACACATTTTTTTGCAGGCTGATGGCGACGCCTACCGGGCGCAGTTGATCGACCTGGAAAAGACCCGACCACTGCTGTTCGGCATGCGTGATCGGGTCAAGGATCTGGAGCCGCTGCTGCGTCGTGCACCTGAATGGAGCGAGGCGCAACTGCGCGAGTTGCTCGCGGCGTATCTCGATCAGCCGCTGGACAGTTCGCTGGTCGACAGCTGGGTTTCGCGACTGACCGCGCGGCGCAGTCGCAAGGAGGCCCGTTGATGCAGTTGTCCGAACTGAAAAATGCCGGGCGCACGCCGAGTCTGCCGCTGACGATCACGCTGGCCGATGCCGCCGGTCCTGCAGATTTGCAGTTGCTGAGCCTGCTGCGGGTTTTGCCCGGGCAGCGCTATGTCGGTGCCGGGGTGTGGCGCGGCCGGCCGGTGCTGGCCAAATTGCTGGTGGGCAGCAAGGCTGCGCGGCATTTTCAGCGCGAGTTGGCGGGCGTCAAGTTGCTCGCCGAACAGGGCCTGACCACGCCGCTGCTGCTGGCCGATGGGCTGAAGGACGGCGAGGGCGGCTGGCTGCTGTTCGAATTCCTCGAAGGCGCCGTAAGCCTCGGTGATGCCTGGCAGCAAGTCGAATCACTGCCGCTGCTGGCGGACGAGCAATCGGCGGTTCTGGCCGAAGCGCTGGGCGCTATCGGTCAACTGCATGGCAAAGGCCTGTGGCAGGAAGACCTGCACCTGGACAACCTGCTGCGCCATGGCAGTCAGCTGTACCTGATCGATGGCGCCGGGATCTGCGCCGAGACCGCGGGCCAGCCGTTGTCGCGGCAGAAAGTGCTGGAAAACCTCGGGGTGTTTTTCGCCCAGTTGCCCAAGTCACTGGAGCCGTTCACCGAAGAATTGCTGGTGTATTACCTGCTGAGCAATAGCGAGCATGCGTTGCCGCTGGAGGCCCTGCAGAAACAGATCGCCAAGGTGCGCGCCTGGCGCCTGAAGGATTACCTGATCAAGGTCGGCCGCGAGTGCACGCTGTTCAGTGTGCAGCGCGGAGCGTTTGGCTTGCGGGCAATCCGTCGCGAGGAAGAGGCGGCGATGCTGCCGGTGCTGGATCAGGCCGATGCGTTGCTCGATCAGGGGCATCTGTACAAGACCGGTGGAGCGGCAAGCGTCGGCAAGGTCGAAGTGGCCGGGCGCACGCTGGTGATCAAGCGCTACAACGTCAAGGGCTTTGCGCACTGGCTCAAGCGTTTCTGGCGCCCGAGCCGCGCCTGGCATTCATGGCGCGAAGGCAATCGCCTGGCGTTCCTTGGTATTGCTACGCCGAAACCGCTGGCGGTGCTGGAAAAGCGCTTTTTGTGGCTGCGTAGCCGCGCCTATCTGGTTACCGAGTTTTTGCCGGGCCCGGACATCATCGAGCGCTTCGCGCCGTATGTTGAAAGCGGTGCGGCGCCGGAGTCCGAGTTGCAGGCCCTGGATCAACTGTTCGCACGGTTGATCGCCGAACGCATCAGTCATGGCGACTTCAAGGGGCATAACCTGTTCTGGCAGGAGGATCGCTGGGCGTTGATCGATCTGGACTCAATGTGTCAGCACACCTCTGCCAGCAGTTTCGCGCCGGCCTATGCGCGGGATCGGGCGCGGTTCATGCGCAACTGGCCCGAGAGCAGCGCGTTGTATCGGGTGATCGATCAGCGGTTGCCCAAAGAAATCTCCAGCGCGGCCTGAGCCGCCTTCGCCAGCAAGCTCACTCCCACATGGAAATGCATTCCCTTGTAGGAGTGAGCCTGCTCGCGATAAGGCTTTAAAACCTCAAAAAACTGCCCTTGAGCAATGACGGACAAACTCCACTGACTTGTCCTACAGCTTCTCCGGAAGCCATGAACTGTGCCCGCTCCAGCCCCGATGCTAGCTTGCCCTGACCACTTCGGAGGGCAAACCTTGACCATCAAAAACGCCTTAACACTGAGCACCTGCGCATGGCTTTTATCCGGCTGCGGTACCGCCGCCTCGGTAATGCAAATGGACGCCGACGTCGCCCGCGACATGCGCAAACAGAAAACCTACTGCCAATCGATTCCGCGAATCTACAGCGGTCTGGCGTTCGACTTCTGCGTACTCCACGCGCCCCCTGACCCCTCCGGCGTCCTGGTGCCGTTCGTGCTGCTGGACCTACCGTTGTCCGGGGTGCTGGATACGGTGGTGTTGCCGTATACGATTTATCAACAGGTCGTGGATGGCAATATCGGCATCTATTGGCGATCGGATCGCGGGTAAATGTTTTGCAGTTTTCTCTTTTTGAAAACCAGCGTGAGTCGCAAACGATTCTTGAAGCGGCAGCGCTCTTGTATCCGTCCGGGAGATACAGCGACTACATCGTCTATGTTGATGAAAGCGGTGATCAAGGCATGCAGAAGCTGGATCCCTATTACCCGATATTCGTGCTTGCTTTTTGCGTCTTTCACAAAAGGCATTACTGCGAAAAGGTCATTCCGGCTGTCCAGAAATTCAAGTTCAACCATATGGGGCACGATCTGATCGTGCTGCATGAGCTCGAGATTCGAAAAGAAAAAGGAGCGTTCTCCAGCCTGTTCACTTCGAGAGTGCACAAGCATGCCTTTCTCGACGAATTGACCGGCATTGTCGAGGCCATCAATTTCGTCCTTATCAGTTGCGTCATCGACAAGGTCTTGCTGCGTGAAAAGCAGGCATCTGCTGACAACCCCTACCACTTGGCTCTCGGTTTTTGTCTGGAAACGCTGCATGAGTTTTTGCAGGAAAAGCATCAACATAAGGTGTTAACGCATGTGATTTTCGAGCGGCGAGGCAAGCGGGAGGATAACGAGCTTGAGTTGGAGTTTCGCAGGGTTTGTGGCGGGTCTAACCGACTGGGGGTTCAACTGCCGTTTGACATCGTCTTCGCCACAAAACAAGTCAATTCCACCGGATTGCAGCTGGCTGATCTTGTTGCAAGGCCCATCGGCATGAGTGTTTTGAGGGCGGGTCAGGAAAATCGCGCGTTTGATGTGCTCAGGCGCAAGTTCTATTGCAGCGGTGGGCGGAATAAAGTTGGGAAAGGTTTCGAGAACTGGGGGTTGAAGGTTTTCCCTCCCCCAGAAAGCGAAAAGCCCCGGTGATCTCACCGAGGCATTAGCGCCGACCGGGATCCCCCAGCCCATTTGCACGGAAGTCTATGTTGAGAGGCTCGGGAGTGTCAACGCAAAGGCCGGCCAGTTCCGCTAGAGGCTTGTCGGCGCTTTTACGCTATAATCCCGCCCTTTAGCTGTCTCTCGCCCGGTGCGAGGGCACATCAATTTTCAAGGCGCATCGCGCCTGAATGCAGACTAAAGAGGCTAGACCCTGTGGCATTGACGATTCTTGGCCTGTCCGGCGCCCTTAGCCATGACCCTTCAGCCGCCTTGTACATCGACGGCAAGCTGGTGGCGGCGGCTGAAGAAGAGCGCTTCGTCCGCGATAAGCATGCAAAGAACCGCATGCCCTACGAATCGGCGAAGTTCTGCCTGGAACAGGCCGGTATCAAGCCGTCCGACGTTGACGTGGTGGCAATTCCGTTCGCCCCGATCAGCCTGTTCGGCAAGGCCCGCTGGCACTACGCCAAGCGCTACTGGTACGCGCCGGATCGCGCCCTCGATGCGATCCTGATGGGCAACCGTCGCTACAAGCGCTATCGCAACAAGATCGTCTGGTGCCTGGAGCAGCTGGGTTTTGATCCGAAGAAGATCAAGATCGAGCCGGTCGAGCATCACCTGGCTCACGCTTCCAGCGCCTACCACTGCTCGGGTTTCAAAGAGAAAACCGCGATCCTCGGCATCGACGGCAAGGGCGAGTACGCCACGACCTTCTTCGGTTACGGCGAAAACGGCAAGATCCACAAGATCAAGGAATTCTTTGATCCGGACTCCCTCGGCGGCCTGTACGGCGCGATCACCGAGTTCCTCGGTTTCGAGATGCTCGACGGCGAGTTCAAGGTCATGGGCATGGCGCCGTACGGCGACGCCAGCAAATACGACTTCTCGCGCCTGGCCTCGTTCGAGAACGGCGAGCTGGTGATCAACACCGACTACGCTAACGTGATCGGCCTGCGTCGCTACAAGGAGAAGGGCAAGGGCTTCTACTTCTCGCCGAAGCTGATCGAGTGGCTGGGTCCGAAGCGCGAAGGCGACATCGCCGACGAGCCGTACATCCACTACGCCGCGAGCATGCAAGCGCTGTTCGAGAAACTGGCGTTGCAGATGATCGACTACTACCTGGGCGACGTGCTCAAGGAAACCGGCAAACTGGCTTTCGCTGGTGGCTGTGCGCTGAACGTCAAGCTGAACCAGAAAATCATCGCCCGCGATGACATCAAGGAACTGTTCGTGCAACCGGCGTCCGGCGATGCCGGCACCGCGGTGGGCGCAGCGGCCTATGTGTCTCACGCCCGAGGCGTGCCGGTCGAGAAGATGGAACACGTCTACCTCGGCCCGTCGTACAGCAACGAAGACGTGATCGCCGCGTGCGCCCGTCACGAGAACAAGCCGACCTGGCGCAAGCTCGACAACATGCCGGAGCAGATCGCCAAAATCATGGTCGATGGCAACCCGGTGGCCTGGTTCCAGGGCCGCATGGAGTTCGGCCCGCGTGCGCTCGGTGGTCGTTCGATCATCGGTTGCCCGAGCGTGGCCGGTGTGGCTGACCGCATCAACCACCAGATCAAGTTCCGCGAGCGCTGGAGGCCTTTCTGCCCGTCGATGCTCGACACCGTTGCGCCACAGATGATCAAGATCGATCACCCGGCGCCGTTCATGACCTTCACCTTCGAAGTGGCGGAAGAGTGGAAGACCCGCGTGCCGGAAGTCGTTCACGAAGACGGCACTTCCCGTGCCCAGGTGCTGAAGCGCGAATACAATCCGCGCTACTACGACATGATGAAGGCGCTGGAAAACCTCACCGGCAACGGCGTGTCGCTGAACACCTCGCTGAACCGTCGCGGTGAACCGATGATCTGCTCGCCGACCGACGCCCTGAACATGTTCTTCGGTTCGGATCTACAGTATCTGATCATGGAAGATATTCTGGTGGTCAAAGAGGGCGCAAACGCTTATGACACGCTCGGCTGAACGCCATGTGCTGCAGTTCTGTCACGGCTATGACGGGCCGTTCCTCGACTGCGCACGGCAGTACGCCAGCCTGTTCGCGGGCACCGGTTATCGGGTGACCACGGTCTTTCTGACCGGGGCCGCCGATAGCGAGGTGGCCGCCGCGTGTGCTTCCGATGAAGTGTTGTTCATGGAATACAGCTCCAAGGCCATTCGTGGCCTGAAGCTGGGCGCCATCGGCGATCTGCGCAAGATCGCCGCTTCACGCAATTTCAGTTTCTGCATCGCCCATCGCTTCAAGCCGATCTATATCGCCTTGCTCGGCACTTCGCTGCCGGTGATTGGCGTGCACCACGCGTTTGACGATTACAAACGCGGCACGCGCAAGCTGTTCGCGCACATTTTCCGCAAGCGCCTGAGCCTGCTCGGCGTGTCCGATGCGGTGCGCGACGACATGCGTCGTTGCCTGCCGAAATGGCCGTCCACTCGCATTCAGACCCTGTACAACCGCATCGATGTGCAAGCCTTGCAGGCCAGTCAGGTGTCGGCCCGCGAAGCGCGCGAAACCCTGGGTCTGGCGGCGGATGCGTTCATTGTCGGCAACGTCGGGCGGCTGCACCCGGACAAGGATCAGGCCACGCTGCTGCACGGTTTTGCCGCGGCGTTGCCCGGTCTGCCGGGCAACAGTCAACTGGTGATTCTCGGCAAGGGTCGTCTGGAACAGGACCTCAAGGAACTGGCCCGCGAGCTGGGTATCGGTGATCGCGTGCTGTTTCTCGGTCAGGTGCCGGACGCGCGCAATTACTTCCGTGCCTTCGATGTGTTTGCGCTGAGCTCCGATCACGAACCGTTCGGCATGGTGCTGCTGGAGGCCATGGCCGCCGGCGTACCGCTGCTCGCCACTGCGTGTGGCGGGGCGAAGGAAGTGGTCGAAGGTGTGGGCATTCTGTTCCCGCTGGGCGATGCCGAGCACCTTGCACAAGGCCTGCAACATTTGGCCGGTATGGATGATCAGCAGCGCCGGCAGTGTGCCGAGCTGATGCTCGATCGCCTGCGTGAGCGTTTCTCCGACCGTGCGGTGCGCGACACCTTCTGGCGTCTGCCGCAAGTTACCGATCTGGCACCGAGGGGCTGATGCTCAACCGATTTCAAGGCTGGCGCGAACGTGGCTGGTCGCCCGTTGACGCCTCCACCTATGCCACCGCCTGGCAGCGTTTTGGCGGCAGCGTAGCGACGCATCCTATGGTGGTCGAGCGTCTGGCCGATCTGGCCGGCATCCCGGTGCGCTATCTGGCCTGGGAGCAGGGCGGTGACGTCAAAGCGGCGATCCCGACCTGGGGCCGCGATCTGGCGCTGTCCAAAGACGTGCTCAAGCGTAACGGCAAGAAAGGCCTGTTCGACCTCGGCAATGCCGAGCTGATCCTGCCGGCCGCCGCCGATGCCCAGGCGCCGTTGCGCCATCGCGCACGCTATCTGTCGGCGCTCAACGAAAGCCGTTTCAGCGGCATGAAGTTGCAGACCGAGCAACTGGCCATGGCCCGCACCCCCGAAGAACTGTCGAAGAAGTTTCGCTACAACCAGCGCCGCGAACTGCGCCTGCTGGAAGAGGCGGGTGGTGTGGTGCGTCCGGTCGGCGAGTTCTCCAGCGCCGAACTGGCGGCGATCTACTGTGATCTGTTCCAGCGTCGCTGGGGCTTCCCGGCCACCGGCGCGGCGCGCATGGCCGAAGTCATCGAGTTGCTGCGCGAACTGCTGATTGGCTCGGTGATTTTCCTCAACGATGCACCGATCGCCATTCAACTGGTGTACCGCGTCGAAGCGCCGGAGTGGATCAGCGTCGAGTACATCAACGGCGGCGTTGACCCCGAGACCCGTGAATTCAGCCCCGGCAGCGTGTTGAGCTTTCTCAATACGCAAAGCGCCTGGGAGCATGCGCGGGCACTGGACAAGCCACTGCGGTTCTCCTTCGGTCGCGCCGACCGTGAATACAAGGATCGCTGGTGCAATCCTGTGCCGGTGTTCACCGTATGAGTCAGCCCATGAGCCGTAAACAGCAACTGCTCAAGCGTCATCGTCGCAATAAACGCATCACGCTGTTGATCGCGCTGATCGTGTTGATCGTGCTCGGGGTGCTGGTGGCGTGGTGGTTGCCGTTGGTGCTTGCAGTGGTTGGCTGGGTCGCCCATGAAGCGTGGTTTGCCGATCACCTGTTCTATTCGCCGAAAGACGATTACCAGTACAGCTTTCCGCCGTTCACACCGCAGCCGAAGGTGCATTTGAGCGGCGAGCAATTGCGTCTGGACGAGGGCGTGATGCTGGTCGACGACGCGACGTTGATCCTCGCGATAAAGGTCAAAAGCACTTGGCTGGGACGTTTTCTCGATCCACGCGTCGAACTCCTCGGCGGGACGAATCCTGATGCACAAACCTTCGAGCGCGGGGTCAATGGCCTGCGTTACCTGAACCTCAGCGGTCAGGCCCAAGCCTTGGCGCAAGGTCAGTTGCGCTTGCGCGGGCGCTTCTGCCGGGTCTATGGCGAGCCGGTGCTGTGGGCGCTGGAGCAACCGGATTACCGCCGTCAGCGGGTGATGGTGATTGCCCCGCACGCCGACGATGCCGAACTGGCGGCTTATGGCTTGTACAGCCAGGCCGACGAAGCCTGGATCGTCACCCTGACCGCTGGCGAGATCGAAGCCGAACACTATCAACAGATGGGCATGAGCAAGGTCGAGGCGGCACGGCTCAAGGGCCGGTTGCGCGCCTGGGACAGCCTCGCCGTACCGCGTTGGGCCGGGGTACCGCAGGAACATTGCGTGCAGCTCGGTTATTTCTGTCTGCAACTGGCAGCGATGCAGGCCGCACCGAATCAGGTGGTGGCTTCGCGCGAAGCGGACTTGAGCGACACGCGACTGTTTCGCCATTTGAATCCGTTCACCTTGCCCGGCGATGCCGATGGCGCGCCGACCTGGAACAACCTGCTGGCCGACCTGCGTGAATTGTTGCTGCGCGCACGTCCGGAGGTGATCGTGCTGCCGCATCCGACCCTCGATCCGCATCCCGATCACCTCTGCGCCCAGCAAGCGGTGTTGCAGGCGCTGCACGGTCTCGACTGGCAGCCGACGTTGCTCGGCTACGCCAACCATCTGCATGACAACGACCGTTGGCCGATGGGCAGCACCGGGCAGGGCATCGCTTTGCCGCCGGCCTTCGATTCGGCAGTGCCGATGCAACCGCTGTGCCTGCCGCTATCCATCGAGTTGCAACGCGACAAGGCCATGGCGCTGGGCATGATGCATGACTTGCAGCCGCCGGCACCGTTCAAGCGTCGCCTGCGCCGGGTGATCCAGCGCGTGTTGGCCGGTCGGGCCTCGTCGGTATACGGCGAAAACGAATTTTTTCGAAAAGCCGTCAGGCGCCAGGAGTTGTTCTGGCTACTGAAGCACGGTGAGACAGGCGTCCAGCGGGGAGAGTCATGAGTCAACGGTTCAAGGTGTTGCAGCTGCAACCCGACTACAACGTCAAAGCCCATGACTTTGCCGACCTTGCCGAGCAGATCGTCAAGGCATTGCCGAGCGAGCGCTATGAGATCACCGCCGCTTTCCTGCGCGGCAAACCGGGGCCGGGCGAGCCGGTGAGCCGCGCCGACCATTCGGTGTACTTCGAGTTTTCCGACAAGTCGCTCAAAGGCATGCGCCTGCGGGCGATGTGGCAGTTGTACAAGTTCTGTCGCCGGGAAAAGTTCGACGTGGTGATCTGCAATCGCTTCAAACCGGTGAACATGATGCTCGCGCTCAACCGCTGGTTGAAGGTGCCGCTGTGCATTGGCATCTCCCACGGTTTCGGCGAATACGATCGCTTCTACCGGCGTCGGCAGACCCAGCGCCTGATCGATCGGCACTGGCGCTTCGTCGGTGTGTCGCCGGCGGTCAAACAGTACCTGCTCGATTGCGACTGCGGCTTCACCGACCAGAACACTTACGCCATTACCAACGCGATTGATATCGAGCAGGCCGAGGGCTTGCAACACAGCCGCGAAAAAGCTCGCGAGTTGTTGGGCCTCGACCCGAATGTCCGATTGATCGGCGCATTGGGGCGGCTGGTGTCGGTCAAGGGGCACACCTATCTGTTGCAGGCCTTTGCCGCACTGAAGGACAAATACCCGAACACTCAACTGGCAATCATCGGTGCCGGACGCCTGCAAGCGCCGCTGGCGGCCGAGATCGAGCAACTGGGTCTGAGCGGTCGAGCACACCTGCTGGGCTTCAAGGAAAACGCGCTGCAATACGTGCGTGCGTTCGACATCTGGACCATGCCGTCGCTGGCTGAAGGTCTGGGCCTGGCGTTGCTTGAGGGCATGAGCGGGCACCTGCCGGTGATTGCCTCGAACGTGCCGGCGATGTTGCCGCTGATCGAAGGTGCCGGTGGTCTGGCGATCACGCCCAAGGACGTACCGAGTCTGGTCGCCGCGCTGGATAACTATCTCGCGCTGTCGGACGACGAACTCAAGGCCAAGGGCGAGCAGGCCTACCGCTATCTGCAGGAACAACACGACATCGAGGTGTTCCGTCAGGAATACCTGGACCTGATCGACTCTGGCCTCGAACAGGCCCGCAAGGAACAGCCGTGAGCGTAGAGAAAGCCTTGAGCGAAGAAAGAGCCATGAGCGAAGCCAACGCTCTCGTCACCGTGATCATCGCCTCGTACAACCATGGTCCGTACATCGAGGAAAGCATCCTCAGCGTCCTCAACCAGAGCTACAAGAACATCGAGTTGCTGGTGGTTGATGACGGCTCGAAGGATGACAGCGTCGAGCGGATCAACGCGTTGCAGGCGCAGTACGGCTTCGATTTTCGCGTGCAGCAGAATCAGGGCCTGACCAACACCCTCAACGGCGCCATCGCCCGTTCGAAGGGCAGCCTGATCGTGCCATTCGGCTCCGACGACATCATGTACCCGGAGCGTATCGCCACCCAGGTCGCGTACATGGATGGCAAACCCGAGGTCGGCATCTGCGCCGGCAACATCGAACTGATGCATGCCGATGGCAGCCTCTACCCGGAAAAACGCCAGCGCCGTGATGTGCCGTTCCGGCGCCTCGATTTCGATGACATGTTTCTTGAGCGCAAGCCGTATCCACCGGCACCGACCCTGATGATCCGCCGCGAAGCGCTGGACAAGGTGGGTGGGTTCGATCCGACGATTCGTCTTGAAGACCTGTACATCGAGCTGAAGGTGACCCGCGCCGGTTACTTCATCGACGGCCTGAACGTGGTGATGGCGCGCTACCGCAAGCACGCCACCAACTCGTACAAGAACCACCGCTTCATGATCGAGAACATCCTGCGCACGTACGCGTTGTTCAGTGATCATCCGCTGTACGACGAAGTGCGCTACAAGTCGCTGAACTCGATGTTCCTCAAGACCGCCAACCGCGACCGCAAGCTGGCGCGCGAGCTGCTGGCGCAGATTCCGTTCAAGGCGTGGAACAAGAAGACCTGGCGGGGGCTGGGGCGATTGCTGTTTTCACCCCTCGAAAAAGACTGAGCCGCTAGCCGTTCGTGTTCAGCGAGCGGCTTTCTCGGCCAGAGCCTTGTCACCCTTCTGACGCTGACGCAACCACTGCACAAGTTTCTTGCCGGCGGCCATCCCCGGCATTTCGATGTAGAGGAATGTGGTGCTGCTGATGAGAATCAGCAGGCAGGTGCAGACGGCGAGCAGCGGCAGATAGACCCAGGCTTCGCGGGCATCCACATGCAACATCAGCGGCAGGCGTTGCACCAACAGCCAAAGCACGAAGCCGTGCAGTAGATAGGTGCTGTAGCTGATTTCACCCAGCCAGCGGATGCTGCGTGGTTTCAGTGCACCGAACAGATTATTGCCGGACGCCACGATCACGAAGAACAGTGACAGCAAGAACAACGGGGCGGTCTTGAACGCACGGCTGAACGCGGTGAAGGCGATCACCAGCGCCAGCAGGGCGATGACGCTCGCCAAACGGGTGCGGCTCCAGGCCACCAGCTGTGGTCGGCGCACCCAATACGCTGCCGCAATGCCGCCAAGGAAGCTCGCCAGAAAGTGCTTCTTCAGCGAGTGCTCCCAACCGACCACCTGATAAAGCGCGTAAATGCCGATCAGGCACAGCAGCACTTGCAGCCAGCTGCCACGATAGATGAAGACCAGTGCCGCCAGCGGCAACGCCAGGTAGAAGAACACTTCGTAGGCCAGCGTCCACGTGACATTGGATATCAGCATGCCGGAGTGCGGATACTGGTTGATATTCGGTCGGTCGAAGGTCAGCCATCCCAGAGTCTGCTGGAGCAGTTCGGTGACGGGTTCCTTGAGTTGCCAGTTCTGCAGATAAAACACCGTGACGAATACGATCAGCATCAGTGGCAGGTACAGCGGGTACAAGCGGAACACCCGCGAGATCGCGAACGCCTGCCAGTCGTGCTGTCGCCCCTGAGCCAGCAGGCGGCTCCAGAACAGGAACCCGGTGATCATGAAAAACAGCGCGACGCTGCCCTGACCCAGCATCGAGTAGAAGTTGCTCGGCGGAAAGTCGAACACCCCGGTGCGCAGGAAAATCCAGGTAATGATCGAGTGGTGCACGAATACACCAAACGCCAGATAGCCACGCAGTCCATCGATACTCGCGTAGCGGCTTTCGCCCGAGTGCTGCAGGTGGCGGCTGATCTTCGGAACGGCGCGCAGCAACAGTGCGGCCGATACGATGGCCAGCAGATAGGCGGCCAGCGCAATGAGTGGATTGGTTACGTTCATCAGTGAACCCGGGCCGGAGCATCAGCGTTGCCGGCAAGCACTTGCCTGTGCAGATTATCAACAGCGGATTTGGACGCCATCGTGGCGTACCCCTGAAGCAGCGCATCGAAGTGGTCTTCGAACAGCCAGCGCTTGTCGACGGTGTAGCGCTGCATGTGGCGCAAATTGCGCTGACGCAGTGAAACACTGAGCGGCGTAGGGTAGACCCGCAGATCGGCCAGATCAATCAGGCCGAATTCTCCGTCCTCCAGCACCAGCACATTGCCCAGGTGCAGAGAACGAAAGTACACGCCCTTCTCGTGCAGTTGCGCCATGAACTTGCCAAAGCGCTCCACCAGGGCCTGACGCACCGCTGGCGCGGTGATGCTCTGCAGCACCTGGCGCAGGGTGTGTCCTGGCAATGGCGCGTAATGCACGGCGCTGCTGCCGTCGTCGAGGCGATACAGATTGAGTACCTGCGGAGTGGGGATGCCCATCTGACGCAACTGTTCGCTGTTGACGGCAAAGCGTTCGGAGTACGGATTGAAGCTGCCGGAGGTGTACCAGCGGCGGCGACGGAACAGCTTGAGAAAGCTGCCATCGCTCAGGCGCAGGACTTTAGGGCCCAGGCCGTCCTCCTCGATCACCAGAGCGTCGACGCTCAGGCGCTGGAGGTCAGTCATCGACATTTTTTGCACGGGCATCGTCAGCAGGCGCCGTGCGCGCTGATTGATGCTCAGGGCAGCGATCAGTGCCAGCGGGATCCACAGCAGGAACCAGTGCTCCTTCGGTCGCGAGATGATCCCGCCGCCTTCCGTCAGCCCGGCACCGATGCCGAATATCAACAGGGTCGACGCTACGATCAGCAGCGGTTGTACCCGCTGACGCCAACTGCTCGCCAGTCCCCAGAGGAGGAAGAACAACCAGGGCAGCAAGCCGAAAATGCCGACGTAATAAAGAACACCCAGGACGAAACTGTGTGGCTCTTGAAAGTTGATGCCGATGCCAGGGTCGACACTGAAGTCAGCGCTGTAGCTATGGCCGATCCATGGATGTTCGGCAATCATGTGCAGAACCTTCTGCCAGATTTCCAGCCGGTACGAATCGCCACGTTCCATGATCATTTTCGAGAACAGACTGACCACTGCCACGCCGCTGAGTGCCAGAGCAATCAGCAGGCCCAGCGAGCGCCGGTTCCAGCAGATGAAGCACAGCCACAGAGCCGCCATGGTCAGTGCCACCAGCGGAGTCCTTGAGCCGGTGCCGATGACCGCCATGAACATGATCGCCATCGCTGGCACGCTGAGCCACATCATCCGGCGGCGTTTGCAGGTCATGGTCACGCTCAGCCAGTAAGCGCTGAAAAAACCGAACAGGTGTGAACTGAGCAGCGGATTGTCGAACGCGCCACCGCCAATCAGGCGCATGCCCGGTTCATAGCTGCGGGCGAACTTGAACAGAAAGCCAGTCGTGGCGATCAGGGCCACCAGGGCCGCGGCAAACATCAGCGGCGCGAGTATATCGCCACGGTAACGCACCAGCAGGTAACACCCGGCGAACAGTAAAAAGGTATGCAGCGGTGGTTTGAGCATGCCACCGACCGGCTCGTTGTGTGGTCCCCAGCAAAGGCTCAACAAGGCCCAGGCTATGAACAACAGAAGCGCAACAATGATGGGTTCTTGCAGCAACTCCTTGAGTTCGCGCGGACGCAGGCACAGTGCTATTAATGTCGGGATGCTGAACAACCCGTAGAAAAGCTTGTGATGCAGACTTCGTCCCGGCAGGAAAAACAGCGCGCACAAGAGCAGAAAGTAACCGGCGGGAAGTATCCACAGGCTAATGAAATCGAAAACTCGATTGGACGTAGTGCTGAAGCCGCGAAGTTGCATGCTGTGAGATTCAATCCTGAAGTTGATCGACCATTCGAGTGATGGCTATTTGATGCTGAAAAAGATGACTAACAATAGCAGCCTTTCGCCGATTGCCAGAACCCTTGAGAAGCTGTGCTAAAGTCAGCGTCCTTTTTATCGACTTTCGCGTGATATGACCGACTCCAGTCCCGCCGCAAGCCCTTCGAGCTTGAAAATCTACTTCCGCCTGCTCGGCTACGTCCGGCCGTACATCAGTCTGTTTCTGATCAGCATCGTCGGTTTTCTGATTTTCGCTTCGACCCAGCCGATGCTCGGCTACATCCTCAAGTATTTCGTTGACGGTCTGTCCAATCCTGAAGCGGTACTGTTTCCAAGCGTGCCTTACCTGCGTGACCTGCAACTGCTGCAGGCCGTGCCGCTGCTGATCATTCTGATCGCGGCGTGGCAGGGTCTGGGATCTTATCTGGGCAACTATTTTCTGGCCAAGGTTTCTCTTGGCTTGGTTCACGATCTGCGCGTGCAGTTGTTCAACAATCTGCTGGTGCTGCCGAACCGCTATTTCGACAAGCATAACTCCGGCCACCTGATTTCGCGCATTACCTTCAACGTGACCATGGTCACGGGGGCGGCAACAGATGCGATCAAGGTCGTAATCCGTGAAGGCATGACGGTGATCTTCCTGTTTGCCTCGCTGCTGTTCATGAACTGGAAACTGACCCTGGTGATGGTGGCGATCCTGCCGCTGATCGCCCTGATGGTGCGCACTGCGAGCAAGAAATTCCGCAAGCAGAGCAAGAAAATCCAGCTGGCGATGGGTGACGTCACGCACGTGGCCTCGGAAACCATCCAGGGTTATCGTGTGGTCCGCAGCTTCGGCGGCGAAGTCTACGAGGAAAAACGCTTCCTCAAGGCCAGCCAGAGCAACACCGACAAGCAATTGCGCATGACCCGCACCGGCGCCATCTACACGCCGATGCTGCAACTGGTGATCTACACCGCGATGGCCGTGTTGATGTTCCTCGTGCTGTATCTGCGCGGCGATGCTTCGGCCGGTGACATGGTTGCCTACATTACCCTCGCGGGCCTGTTGCCCAAGCCGATTCGTCAATTGTCCGAAGTCAGCTCGACCATCCAGAAAGGCGTGGCCGGTGCCGAGAGCATCTTCGAGCAACTGGATGTCGAGCCGGAAGTCGATACCGGTACTGTCGAGCGCGACTCGGTCACCGGTCGCCTGGATGTGCGCAATCTGAGCTTCACCTATCCTGGCACCGAACGTCAGGTGCTCGACGACATCAGCTTCTCGGTCCAGCCAGGGCAGATGGTGGCGCTGGTCGGTCGTTCGGGCAGCGGCAAGTCGACGCTGGCCAACCTGATTCCGCGCTTCTATCACCACGACAAGGGCGAAATCCTGATCGATGGTGTGGAAATCGAGCAGTACAAGTTGCTCAATCTGCGGCGGCATATCGCTCAGGTGACCCAGCACGTGACCCTGTTCAGCGACACCGTGGCCAACAACATTGCCTATGGCGATCTGGCCGGTGCGCCGCGTGAGGACATCGAGAAGGCTGCGCGTGATGCCTACGCGATGGACTTCATCTCGCAGTTGCCTGAAGGCCTCGACACCCAGGTCGGCGAGAACGGCGTGCTGCTCTCCGGCGGTCAGCGTCAACGTCTGGCGATTGCCCGTGCGCTGCTCAAGAACGCACCGGTGCTGATTCTCGACGAGGCCACCTCGGCGCTCGACACTGAATCCGAACGGCACATTCAGGCTGCGCTGGATCAGGTCATGAAGGGGCGCACCACACTGGTGATTGCCCACCGTCTGTCGACCATCGAGAAGGCCGACCTGATTCTGGTCATGGATCAGGGCCGCATCGTCGAGCGCGGCACCCATGAACAGTTGCTGGCGCAAAACGGCTACTACGCGCGCCTCAACGCCATGGGCCTCGATGCCCCGGCCGAAGACATCGCCTGATTCCTGGCCTTGCCCTGAGGGGGCGGATTCGCTCCCTCAGTCATATGTATCCAGAACTTTACTCTTCTTGACCAAACCGGAATAAATCCGGGCACCGCGCTTGTTAAGGTTCCTCAACGAACTTTGACTTCCATCGAGGGGGCTATCCCCGTCGCGCGGGTACTTTCATGCTCCAACGCTTTTTGTGGAAACTGCTGCCCAAGTCGCAACGGTCCTTTCTGCTCGCGCGTTTGTCGGTGGTCGATCGGCAAGTGGTAAACAAGTCGATGTCGGCCAACCTGACTTTTCCAAAGGCTTTCGAGCAACGTTCCTGCCTGTTTATCCATGTCCCCAAATGTGCTGGCAGCAGTGTCTGCGAAGCCATGTTCGATGGCTGGCGGCCAGGACACCTGCCGTTGTATTGGTACGAAGAGCAATTCCCCGAGCAGTTTGCCGCTGCGTTCAAATTCGCGTTTGTTCGAGATCCGCTGGAGCGCGCCTATTCGGCCTACGCTTTTTTGCGCGGGAACGAGTTGGGCAGGCGTGATCAGCAGGCACAGCAACTGGTCAGGCAGTACCGGGATTTCGATGATTTTGTTGCACGCTGGCTACATCCCGAAACAATCACCCGCCAATTGCACTTCGCCGCACAGACGGACTTCCTGACTGATTCGCTGGGCCGTCTGGCACTGGATTTCGTCGGTTATCAGGAGCACCTGGAGCGGGACTTTCAACTGGTCTGCGAGCGATTGGGGATTGGCGGGCAACTGTCCCGCGTCAACTGTTCCCGGCAGCGTCAGTCGACGCCTGCCCGGGACTTCTGTTCTCTACGGACCCGGCGACTGGTTCGACGGGCTTATCAGCGTGACTATGAGTTGCTCGGTTATGAATGAAGCATTGCATGCATCGCTGTCGGCTTCGGCCATCAGTCCCTATGGCCTGGCGCTCTCCAACCAGGCTCGCGCCATGCTCAAGGGCCAAAGGCCCCTTTGCCTGTGGCTGACCGGTTTGTCCGGTGCGGGAAAATCGACGCTGGCCAATGCGCTGGAGTTGTCCTTGCACCCGCTCGGGCTGCATACCTTTTTGCTTGACGGCGATAACGTGCGCAACGGCTTGTGTCGGGATCTGGGGATGGGTGATGCGTGCCGTCGGGAAAATATCCGCCGCATGGCAGAAGTGGCGCGCTTGATGGTCGACGCCGGGTTGGTTGTGATCGTGGCGGCGATCTCGCCGTTTCGCGCGGAGCGAGAAGCGGCACGCGCACTGTTCGCCGAGGGGGACTTTATCGAGGTGCATGTCAGTACTTCGTTCGACGTCTGTGCCCGTCGCGACCCGAAGGGTCTGTACCGGGCCGCGCGCGAAGGGCGAATCTCGAACTTCACGGGGATCGACAGCCCTTACGAAGCCCCTGATGCCGCCGAGTGTCGAATCGACACCGAAGATATCGAGTTATCCGCCGCCTGCCGGCAATTGGCTGCTCTTGTGGTCAAAAAACAAGCAAATTAAATAGCTGTTTCATCCTGTTGCAGGCTGCACACAAGCCTGCGCCAACCCTGTGTTAATATCGCGCCCCTGTTCATTTTGTATGTGGGTTGCTCCATGAAGTTGTCCATGCCGCGATTCGATCAAGCCCCAGTCTTGGTGGTCGGCGATGTCATGCTCGACCGTTACTGGCATGGTGGAACCTCACGGATTTCCCCTGAGGCACCGGTTCCGGTTGTAAAAGTCGAGCAAATCGAAGACCGCCCTGGCGGTGCTGCCAACGTTGCCTTGAACATTGCCGCGCTGGGCGCGCCGGCGTCACTGGTCGGTGTGACCGGTGATGACGAAGCCGCCGACAGCCTGAGCAACAGTCTCAAGGGCGCGGGCGTGCGTGCCCTGTTCCAGCGCATTGCGCATCAGCCGACCATCGTCAAGCTGCGGGTCATGAGCCGGCACCAGCAATTGCTGCGTATCGACTTCGAAGAACCGTTTGCCACCGATGCGCTGGCCTTGGCCTCGCAGGTCGATGATCTGCTCGAAGGCATCAAGGTGCTGGTGCTGTCGGACTACGGCAAAGGCGCGCTGAAGAATCATCAAGCCTTGATTCAGGCGGCCCGTGCCAAAGGCATTCCGGTGCTGGCCGATCCCAAGGGCAAGGATTTTTCGATCTACCGTGGCGCCAGTCTGATCACGCCGAACCTGAGCGAATTCGAAGCCATCGTCGGCGGTTGCGCCGATGAGCACGAACTGGTGAGCAAGGGCGCGACCCTGATGCACGATCTCGAGCTCGGCGCGCTGCTGGTCACCCGTGGTGAACACGGCATGACCCTGCTGCGTCCGGAGCATCCGGCGCTGCACTTGCCGGCCCGCGCCCGTGAAGTGTTCGACGTGACCGGTGCTGGGGACACAGTGATTTCGACCCTGGCGGCGGCGATTGCTGCCGGTGAAGAACTGCCGCACGCGGTGGCGCTGGCCAACCTGGCGGCCGGCATCGTGGTCGGCAAGCTCGGTACTGCAGCGATCAGCGCCCCGGAACTGCGCCGCGCGATTCAGCGTGAAGAAGGTTCGGAGCGTGGTGTTCTGGGGCTGGAGCAACTGGTGCTGGCAGTGGCCGATGCCCGTGCGCATAACGAGCGCATCGTCTTCACCAACGGCTGCTTCGACATTCTGCATGCCGGTCACGTGACCTACCTCGAACAGGCGCGCGCTCAGGGCGACCGTCTGATCGTGGCGATCAACGATGACGCCTCGGTCAGCCGTCTGAAAGGGCCGGGACGCCCGATCAACAGTGTCGACCGGCGCATGGCGGTACTCGCCGGCCTCGGTGCGGTGGACTGGGTGATCAGCTTCCCGGAAGGCACCCCGGAAAACCTGTTGCGCGAGGTCAAGCCGGATGTGCTGGTCAAGGGCGGTGATTACGGTATCGACCAGGTGGTCGGCGCCGATATCGTCAAGGCTTACGGCGGTACGGTGAAAGTGCTGGGTCTGGTGGAAAACAGCTCGACCACAGCGATCGTGGAAAAAATCCGCGGTAACTGATTCAAGCTAAAAAGATCGCCGCCTGCGACAGCTGCTACATTGGAATGCGTTTCCCTGTAGGAGCTGCCGCAGGCGGCGATCTTTTGCTTTTCAGGAACTGACTTTCTTGCGCGGTACGATCTTCTTCAGCAATTGCCTGGCCTTGCCGCGCAACCGCGCCAGTCCCGTGGGTTTCTCCGGCGGTGTCAGGCCTTGTTGGCGTAACCAGTCCTTCCAGCGAATCCGCTCGTCTCGCACCAACCAGCCATCCTGTCTGGCGAAGCTTTCGGCCAGATACAGACCGCGTGTACCTGCCGGAGACAGCTGACCTTTCTTCAAGGTATACAGCTCGGCCAGCGGTTCGCCGTCCTGCAACGGCATCAGGTACAGATCGGGGCGCTTGCGGTCCAGTCGTGCGACAAGCTGATCGCCTTCCAGTCGCTCATCGACGTGAAACAGGCTCAAGGATTTGACTTCCTTGGGCACCTCCAGGCGCAAGTCATAGATCAGTTGCAGCGATGCGGTCGGCAGATGCACGTAGGCCCGTGGCCGTTCGAGCAATTGCAGATTGGCGCAGCGCACCGGCCGCGCGGAACCGGATTGCGGCGTCAGGCGAAACGGCAGGGCCTCGCGGTAATGCAGGGCGGACGAGTAGGGTGCGGGTAACCAGGTGTCGTTGAAGCGTCCGCCGAGCCAGCCTTCCGGGGTTTCCAGCAGACACTCTTCGGCGATTTCCTGAATCGCCGTGTGCAACGGGATATTCAGTTCTTGAGCAGGCACGTAACCGGAAATCAGCTTGAGCACCACATCGCCACGATCCTGCCGACGCTGGCGCACCAGCACCCAGTAATCGCGATTCTGCCAATGCAGGGTCAGGCGCACCGAGACCCCGAGGTTGGCCAGCTCCACCGCGAAGCGCTCGGCATCCGCCACGCTCACCGGTTTGCGCCGTTGCAGGGTCTGGGCGAAATTCAGCGGCATGCCGACGCTCTGATACGTCAGGCCTTCGGGCGTGGCCTCGACGAACAGCGGCAGTGTCTTGAAGTTGCTCGGGTTCTTTCTGATGAGCGTGCGCGGCATGTCGGCTCCTGCTTAAGGCCGCGGGGCGGCGTCAGTGACCACGAAGGACCTGGGCAACGGTCGCAACGTTATGGGCGAGGTGCAGCGGATTGATCGTGCCGACAATAGCACTGGCAACGCCGGGCTGTTGGAACAACAACTCGAAGCTGGCGCGCACCGGATCCACGCCCGGACTCAGGCACACATGGCCGCTGGCCAGGGCTTTTTTCACCAGAATGGCTTTGCCGTGGGCAGCAGCATAGTCAATGACTGCCTTCTCGTTCTGTTCGTTCAGATTGTAGGTGACCATCGCGCAGTCCCCTTGCTCCAGCGCCTTGAGTCCGCCCTCGACCGTTTTGCCGGAGAAGCCGAAGCCGCGAATCTTGCCCTCGGCCTTGAGTGCGGCGAGGGTGGCGTAGACCTCTTCGTGCTCAAGGATGGCCATGTCGTTGCCGTCGGAGTGCACCAGCACCAGGTCGATAAAATCGGTTTCAAGACGTTGCAGGCTGCGCTCGACCGACATCCGCGTGTGTGCGGCGCTGAAGTCATGGCGCGACAGGCCGTCGGCAAACTCTTCGCCGACCTTGCTGACGATCACCCAGTCCTGCCGCTGGCCGCGCAACAGCGGGCCGAGGCGTTCTTCGCTGCGCCCGTAGGCCGGCGCGGTGTCGATCAGGTTGATCCCCAGCCCTTTGGCCTGATTGAGCAGCATGCGTGCCGCGTCATCGTCGGGGATCTGGAAGCCGTTGGGGTATTTCACCCCTTGGTCGCGGCCAAGCTTGACCGTGCCCAGGCCCAGCGGTGAAACCATCAGACCGGTGCTGCCCAGTGGGCGATGCAGTTGGTGCAGGGTAGGGACGCTCATGGCAACAATTGCTCCCAGGCCGGTACGCCCATCGGTGGTTTTGGCAATGCCGGCAACGGCTCGGTCGGTTGCGGCTGGATGCCGTCGCGTTCCAGAGAGGCGATGACCCGGTCGGCGAAGTCTGGCGCCAGTGCCAGTTTGGTCGGCCAGCCCACCAGCAGGCGACCCTGCTCGGCGAGGAAGGCGTTGTCCGGACGGCTCAAGCCAGTTTGCAGCGGCTCGGCGCGATCCACGCGCAAGGTCGCCCATTGCACCTGGCTCAGGTCGATCCATGGCAGCAACTGGCCGAGTTCTTTCTGCGCGGTGGCGATTTGCTCGGCCGGCTCGCGGGCCACGCCATCGCTTTCGGCAATGTCGCCGCCCAGATACCAGACCCAGTTGCCATCAGCGGCCGGGTGAGTGGTGACGGTGATGCGCGGCTTGGTGCCACCGCCCAGACAATGGGCGTACAACGGCTTCAGGCTCGGGCCCTTGGCGATGATCATGTGCAGCGGCCGACGTTGCATCGCCGGTTGGGTCAGGCCCAGGTCTTCCAGCAATCGGGCGGTACCGGCACCGGCACTGAGGACGATGCGCTGGGCGCGAATCTCGCGGCCGTCGACCTTCAGGCCGACCAGTAAACCCGCTTCCAGCAGCGGCTCGATGGTTTGTCCGGCGAGCAGACCGTCACCGGCCAGATCGGCCAGGCGCTGGATCAGGCTTGGCACGTCGACCACCAACTCGGCGAGGCGGTAGACCTTGCCCTTGAAGCGTTTGTCTTGCAACGCCGGCGGCAGTTGCTCGCCCTTGACCTGATCGACCCGGCCACGCACGGCTTTGCTCGCGAAGAAACTGGTGAGATTGCCGGCGAGGGTGCCGGGCGACCACAGGTAATGCGCTTCGGACAGCAGGCGCACGCCGGACAGATCCAGCTCGCCGTTGCCGGCCAGCGCTTCACGCCAGCGGCGCGGCATGTCGGCGATGGCTTCCGAGGCACCGGTCAGCGCACCGTGCAACGCATACTTGGCGCCGCCGTGGATGATGCCCTGGGACTTCACACTCTGTCCGCCGCCGAGGCTGGCGCTTTCCACCAGCACGGTCGAAAAACCCTGGCGGCGCAGACGCGCATTCAGCCAGAGGCCGGCGACACCAGCGCCGACAATCAGAACGTCGGTGGAAATAACGGATGGCATGCAGCGACCTCAGTGTTCAAGACGAGGGCGCAGTATACAGACTCGGGAAAGAGGGGGATTTGTCGATGATCAACAGGGCAGATGCAAAACCAGATGTGGGAGCGGGCTTGCTCGCGAATACGGTATGTCAGTTAACAGAAATGTTGTCTGATAAACCGCATTCGCGAGCAAGCCCGCTCCCACAGGAATTTGCGTTACTTCAAATTAATGACCGGCAGTTTTCGAGAACAGCTGGATGACCACCACACCGAGCACGATCAACGCCATTCCGAGCATCGCCGGCACATCCAGCTTCTGCCCATAAATGAACAGCGCCGCGACGCTGACCATCACGATGCCCATACCGGCCCACACGGCGTAGGCAACACCCACTGGCACAGTGCGCACCACCAGAGTCAGCATCCAGAAAGCGATCCCGTAGCCGACGATGACCAGAATCAGCGGCAGCGGGGTGCTCAAGCCTTTGACCGCTTTCATCGAAACGGTGGCGATCACTTCGGCGCAGATGGCGATAGCCAGGAAGGCGTAGGCGTTCATGTGTAGATCCTCATGTAAAACGTTGCTTGCTGAGGCGGCATTCTAGTCGCTCGCCAGATGGGGTAAAGTCATTACCTATCTGTTTTAAAGATGGGCTGCAGCATGAATACCCAGTGGAATCTCGATCAACTGCGCGCCTTCGTCAGCGTCGCCGAGCAACGCTCGTTCTCCGCCGTGGCGCGCCAGCAGCGCAAGGCGCAGTCGGCGATCAGCAGCGCCATCGCCATGTTGGAGGACGATTTGGGTGTCAGCCTGTTCGAGCGTAGCAGTGGTCGCCAGCCCCGGCTCACCGAAGCGGGGGAAGCACTGCTCGAAGAGGCGCGCGAAGTGTTGCGCCAATGCGCGCGTCTGAACGGTCGGGCGATGGCAATGATGCGCGGCCAGGAAGCGCAGTTGCGCGTGGCTCAGGATGAAGCGATGCCCTATCAGGCACTGGTGGAAAGCTTCGATGCGCTGGCCGAGCAATTTCCCAGTCTCGAAGTGCAACTGACCAGCGCCGCCCAGGGTGAAGTCGCACGCAAACTGGTCGAGCGTCGCGCCGATCTGGGCCTGCTGTTCTATCACGATGAAATCCCCGAAGCGCTGGAACGACGGGTATTGGGCCGGGTGGAAATGGTCACCGTCTGCGGGATCAACCATCCGCTGGCGACGCAGTCCTACGTCACCTGCCAGCAACTGGCGCAGCATCGGCAATTGCTGATGTCGACGCAAACCAGCGTCTACCCCGGCAACGAACCGGCCAGCCCGCAAGTGTGGCGCGCCGACAGTTTCTACGTGATGGCCGAATGGCTGGTGCGCGATCTCGGTTGGGCGTGGCTGCCCCGGCATGTGGTGCAGTACTCGGCCTATCAGGGTTTGATGGTTGAACTGGACAGCGAATGGACCCCGCCGGCCTTGGTGGTGGAACTGGTCTGGCGCCGGGATGAACCCCTGGGGCCTGCGGCGCGCTGGCTGGCCGAACGTTTTGCCGTGCACTTGCGGGCGATTGGCGACAAAAGTCGATAAACTCCGCCGCCATGAATAGAACTCTCTACACCGCGCTGTTTTACCTGGGGCTGCCATTGGTGGCGATTCGGCTGTGGCTGCGCTCGCGCAAGGCCCCGGCGTATGCCAAACGAATTGGCGAGCGCTTCTCCTACGGGATGCCACCACTGCAACCCGGCGGGATCTGGGTGCACGCGGTGTCGGTGGGCGAAAGCATCGCCGCTGCGCCGATGATTCGCGCCTTGCTGCAACGTTATCCGCAGCTGCCGATCACCGTGACCTGCATGACCCCGACCGGATCGGAACGGATTCAGGCACTGTTCGCCAACGAGCCGCGCATCCAGCATTGCTATCTGCCCTATGACTTGCCGTGCGCAGCGGCGCGTTTTCTTGATCACGCCAAACCGAAACTCGCGGTGATCATGGAAACCGAACTGTGGCCCAACCACATCCATCAGTGCGCCAAACGCGGGATTCCAGTGGCATTGGCCAACGGGCGATTGTCCGAGCGCTCGGCCAAAGGTTATGGCCGCTTCAGCAAACTGACCGCGCCGATGCTCGCTGAAATGAGTTTTTTTGCGGTGCAGACCGAGGCCGAAGCCCAGCGCTTCCGGGATCTGGGCGCGCGCCCGCAGACGGTTGAAGTCACCGGTTCGATCAAGTTCGATCTGACCATCGACCCGCAACTGCTGCAACGTGCCGCTGAGCTGCGCGGACAGTGGCAAGCGCTGGAGCGCCCGGTATGGATCGCCGCCAGCACCCACGAAGGCGAAGACGAGGTCGTGCTCGACGCCCATCGTCGGCTGCTGGCGAACTACCCGAATGCGCTGCTGATTCTGGTGCCGCGCCATCCCGAGCGTTTCAACTCGGTGTTCGAGCTGTGCCAGCGTGAAGGCTTTGCCACGGTGCGCCGTTCGAGTGGTGCCAATGTCGAGGCGAACACTTCAGTGCTGCTCGGCGACACCATGGGCGAGTTGCTGTTTCTCTACGCGTTGGCTGACAGCGCTTTCGTTGGCGGCAGCCTGGTGCCGAACGGTGGGCACAATCTGCTGGAGCCGGCGGCACTGGCCAAACCGGTGATCAGTGGCCCGCACCTGTTCAACTTCCTCGACATCGCCGCGCAATTGCGCGAAGCCGGGGCGTTGGCCGAAGTGGATGACGCCGAAGGGCTGGCGGTGGCAGTGCAGCGCCTGTTCGAATTACCCCGCGATGCGCAACGCATGGCCGAGGCCGGGCTGGCGGTGATGCGGCGTAATCAGGGGGCGTTGCAGCGGTTGCTGGATGGGCTGGGCAGGTTGATCGAATAGTCGCTTGGAACATTTATTGTGGCGAGGGGATTCATCCCCGATCGGCTGCGCAGCAGTCGTTAACCCTGCTTGCCATATCTGACTGAATCGCTGCGGTGAATGGTTTTGGGGCTGCTACGCACCCCATCGGGGATAAATCCCCTCGCCACAGGGGATTTTCCAGATTGTTTACGGGCGCGCCTTGAGCTGTGCTTCCGCTGCCTTGGCCAGATCCGGCGGGAGGAAGTCCTTGTCCGGGTTGTAGTCGGGCTTCAGATAGCGCGCCAGGTCCTGCAAGTCACCCGGATTCAACGTTCCCGCTGCCTGCTTCAAACGCAGGTTGTCGAGGATGTAGTCGTAGCGGGTGTTGTTGTAGTTGCGCACCGAGGTGTACAGCTGACGCTGCGCATCGAGCACGTCGACGATGTTGCGCGTACCCACCTGATAACCGATTTCCGTGGCTTCCACCGCACTCTGGTTGGAGATGATCGACTGGCGGCGCGCCTGCACCTGCTCGACATCGGTGTTCACCGCGCGATGCAGGTTGCGGGTGTTTTCCACCACTTGCCGGCGCAGGGATTCGCGCTGTTGCTCACTCTGATCCAGCTGCGCATAGGACTGGCGCACTTGCGAGCTGGTCAGCCCGCCGCTGTAGATCGGAATGTTCAGTTGCAGGGCCAGGGTGCTTTGCTCGACGTTGCCACCGTACGGAGTACCGAAGGCGTTCGGGTTGGCGAAGCCGAGGGCGTCGTTGTCACCCTTTTCATATTTGGCCACGGCATCGAGGGTCGGCAGGTGACCGGCCTTGCGCTGTTTGAGGGTCTGTTCGGCGGAGCTGACCGCAAAGTTGCTCGCCAGCAGATTGAGGTTCTGTTTGCCTGCGGTGTCGACCCAGGCCTTGGCGTCGTTTGGCGTCGGTGGCAGGATCGGCAGCGTGTGAACGATGCCCTGAATCGAGTTGTACTGGCGGTTGGTCAGAGTGATCAGCGCTTCGAACGCATCATCCACCTGACGCTGCGCAACGATGCGGTTGGCGCGCGCGGTGTCGTAGCTGGCTTGCGATTGCAGCACGTCGGTCTTGTCTGACAGGCCGACGTCGAAGCGTTCGTTGGACTGGTCAAGCTGACGCTTGAACGCGGCTTCTTCAGCCTTGGTCGAAGCCAGGTTGTCCTGACTGCGCAGCACGTTGAAGTAGCTTTCCGCCGATTGCAGGATCAGGTTCTGCTCGGTGGCCGAGAGTTGCAGGGCGGCCTGTTCGTTGACGTCCTTGGCGGCCTGGTACTGGAACCAGCGATCAGCGCGGAACAATGGCTGGGCCAGGGTCGCCTGATAGGAATGCGCGCTGCGATTGGCAATGGCCGAAGGCTGGTCGATCGAGGTGCGCACGTCCGCCACTTCGGCGCCACCAGACAAGTTGGGCAGCAAGCCGGCGCGGGCCTGCGGCACCACTTCTTTCTGTGCACCGTACTGGGCGCGGGCGGCGGCCAGATCGGCGTTGTTGTCGACCGCTTCCTGATAGACGCTGACCAGATCGGTCTTGGTCGACAAGGGCGCTTCTGCTGCCCAGGCCATTGCGTTGGACGCACAAGACACGGCAAGAGCCAGTGAAAGTTTGCGCAGCATGAGGCGATCCCTAGCAAAAAATATTATGAAAATAATGTGCGCGCCAAGGCTACGGCGCGGCCCCGGCAGCGTCAAGGCGCGCAAGGCACAGCGAGTGTAGTTGTGCAAACGTGCGGCAACAATCCTGCAAGTCCCGCTAATTACGCCATTCATCAAGGTGTTTGCTGCGGTGTTGGCGTTCTTTGCCGGTTGTGTCTAGACTGGCCGGGTTCTTGTCGGGGTGCCTTGCTATGAGGCTGAGATCGAATAATTTCGGATCCCGTTGAACCTGATCAGGTTAGCGCCTGCGTAGGGAACAAGATTTCTCGTCACCCGGCGAGTCCTCTTGTGCTTCGTCCGGGAAATTGTTCGACAATCGAACGCTCGACGACGATGCACAGCACCAGTCCTGGTGCGTCCGTGCCTTTCAGGTTCTGCTCCGACAATCCACTGCTGGATGCTGTCTGGAGAGCCCGTGATGACGACAAAATCAAAAAACGCGATCAACCTGAGTGACTCGGCCAAGGTCGATGAACAGTCCGTTCAACCCTTCACTCGTTCGCAGAAAGTCTACGTTCAGGGCTCGCGCCCGGACATCCGCGTGCCGATGCGCGAAATCACCCTGGATGTGACACCGACTGACTTCGGCGGCGAAATCAACGCGCCGGTCACCGTGTATGACACCTCGGGTCCGTACACCGATCCGAACGTGGTGATCGATGTGCGCAAAGGTCTGGGCGACGTGCGTTCGGCGTGGATCGACGACCGTGGCGACACCGAGCGTCTGCCAGGCTTGAGCTCGAACTTCGGTCAGGAACGTCTCGCTGACCCGGAGCTGACCAAATTGCGTTTCGCTCACGTCAACAACCCGCGCCGGGCCAAGGCCGGGGCCAACGTCAGCCAGATGCACTACGCGCGCAAAGGCATCATCACCGCCGAGATGGAATACGTCGCCATCCGCGAAAACATGAAGCTGCAAGAGGCCCGCGCCGCCGGCCTGTTGACCCAGCAACACGCCGGTCACAGCTTCGGTGCGAGCATCCCGAAAGAAATCACCGCTGAATTCGTCCGTGAAGAAATCGCCCGTGGCCGCGCGATCATTCCGGCCAACATCAACCACGTCGAACTGGAACCGATGATCATCGGCCGTAACTTCCTGGTGAAGATCAACGGCAACATCGGCAACAGCGCCCTGGGTTCGTCCATCGAAGAAGAAGTGGCGAAACTGACCTGGGGCATTCGCTGGGGTTCGGACACCGTGATGGACTTGTCCACTGGCAAACACATTCACGAAACCCGCGAGTGGATCATCCGCAACTCGCCGGTGCCGATCGGTACCGTGCCGATCTATCAGGCGCTGGAGAAGGTCAACGGCGTCGCTGAAGACCTGACCTGGGAGCTGTTCCGCGACACGCTGATCGAACAGGCCGAGCAGGGCGTCGACTACTTCACCATCCACGCCGGCGTGCTGCTGCGCTACGTGCCGCTGACCGCCAAGCGTGTGACCGGCATCGTTTCCCGTGGTGGTTCGATCATGGCCAAGTGGTGCCTGGCGCACCACAAAGAGAACTTCCTCTACACCCACTTCGACGAAATCTGCGAAATCATGAAGGCCTACGACGTCAGCTTCTCGCTGGGCGATGGCCTGCGTCCGGGCTCGATTGCCGACGCCAACGACGAAGCGCAGTTCGGCGAACTGGAGACCCTCGGCGAGCTGACCAAGATCGCCTGGAAACACGACGTGCAGTGCATGATCGAAGGCCCGGGCCATGTGCCGATGCAGTTGATCAAAGAGAACATGGACAAGCAGCTGGAGTGCTGCGACGAGGCGCCGTTCTACACCCTCGGCCCGCTGACCACCGACATCGCTCCGGGTTACGACCACATCACCTCGGGTATCGGTGCGGCGATGATCGGCTGGTTCGGTTGCGCGATGCTCTGCTACGTGACGCCGAAGGAACACCTCGGCCTGCCGAACAAGGATGACGTGAAAACCGGGATCATCACCTACAAGATCGCCGCCCATGCCGCCGACCTTGCCAAGGGTCACCCGGGCGCGCAGATTCGTGACAACGCCTTGAGCAAGGCGCGTTTCGAATTCCGTTGGGAAGACCAGTTCAACCTCGGTCTGGACCCGGACACTGCCCGTTCGTATCACGATGAAACCCTGCCGAAGGACTCGGCCAAGGTCGCGCACTTCTGTTCGATGTGCGGGCCGAAATTCTGCTCGATGAAGATCACTCAGGAAGTCCGCGAATACGCGGCCAACCAGCGGATCGACGCGGTGGACGTGGATGTCGCCCAAGGCCTCGCGGAACAGGCCGAGCGGTTCAAGAAGGAAGGCAGTCAGCTGTACAAGAAGGTTTGATCTGACCTGAAGTCTGCGGTGTCTGTGCTGGCCTCTTCGCGAGCAAGCCCGCTCCCACATTTGAATCCAGTTGTTCACAAAACTTGTGTTCACGGGGGATCCAGTGTGGGAGCGGGCTTGCTCGCGAAGGCGTCAGAACAGGCGTCAAGGATCTCAATGACAAAAATACTCCTCCGAGATAACACCCTTGAGCATTCAACCCAGCACTTATTCCCCCGACCTCGCCGTACCCGCCGACAAGCGGGTATTCGGCGGTCGCGATCTGTTTTCCCTGTGGTTTTCCCTCGGCATCGGCCTGATGGTGTTGCAGACCGGTGCCTTGCTGGCGCCCGGTCTGGGCCTGTCCGGTTCGCTGCTGGCGATCTTCCTCGGCACCCTGGTCGGCGTGCTATTGCTGGCAGCAGTCGGCGTGATCGGCAGCGACACCGGCCTGTCGTCGATGGCCGCGCTGAAACTCAGCCTCGGCAGCAAAGGCGCGGGCCTGCCGGCGCTGCTCAACCTGCTGCAACTGATCGGTTGGGGTTCGTTCGAAATCATCGTCATGCGTGACGCCGCCAGCCTGCTCGGCACCCGTGCGTTCAGCGAAGGTTCGCTGTGGGCCAGTCCGATGCTCTGGACCTTGTGCTTTGGTGCGCTGGCGACCCTGCTTGCCGTCAGCGGGCCGCTGACGTTCGTGCGCAAGATCCTGCGTAAATGGGGCATCTGGCTGATCCTCGCGGCCTGCATCTGGCTGACCTGGAACCTGTTCGCCAAGGCCGATCTGGCTGCGCTTTGGGCGCGTACCGGGGACGGTTCGATGCCCTTCGCCGTGGGCTTCGACATTGCCATCGCGATGCCACTGTCGTGGCTGCCGCTGATCGCCGATTACTCGCGTTTCGGCAAGCGCGCGAAGAACGTATTTGGTGGCACCGCCATCGGTTTCTTTATCGGCAATTTCTGGTTGATGAGCCTCGGCGTGGCCTACACCCTGGCGTTCGCGCCGAGCGGTGAAGTCAACGCGTTGCTGTTGGCTTTGGCCGGTGCTGGCCTGGGGATTCCGCTGTTGCTGATTCTGTTGGACGAGTCGGAAAACGCCTTCGCCGACATTCACTCGGCGGCGGTGTCGAGCGGGATTCTGTTGCGCTTGAAAGTCGAGCATCTGGCCTTGGCCATCGGCGTGCTCTGCACCCTGATCGCGCTGCTGGCGCCACTGGCGCAGTACCAGAACTTCCTGCTGCTGATCGGCTCGGTGTTCGCGCCGTTGTTCGGCGTGGTGCTGGTCGATCACTTCATCCTGCGCAAGCGCCGGGGCCAGGTCGCTGCGGCCGCGTTGCGCTGGCCGGCGCTGTTGGCGTGGCTGGGCGGTATCAGCACCTACCACTTGCTGGCGAATCTGTATCCGGATGTCGGCGCGACCCTGCCGGCGCTGGTGCTGGCAGGGCTGCTACAGCTGGTGCTCGGCCGAGCCTTCAGCTACGGCCCGGAAACAGCTCGGGCTTGAGGATGCCGTTCAGGCGCGAGTAAGGGATCGTCATTTCGATCAGGCCCAGCGCGTAAGGCGCGATGGTGCTCACGTTGTACTTGAGCACCACGCCGCCGGTTGTCAGGGCCACGTTCGGGGTTTTCACGAATGGCCAATTCTTCACGAACTCCGGTTCCTGATCGAGCCTGGTGTTGATCAGCCAGCTGTTGTGCACTACCTGTGCGGCTTTCCAGAACATTTCTTCCTGACCCGGCAGCAACATGTCCGACAGACTCAGCACTTTGTGCTGCTGACGCGAATAGTTGATGAAGCCGCGCCCCGGTGTGTCATGAGCGCCACCGGTGTCGAGGTAGCTCGACAACTCGATGATCACCAAGCCGTCATGCTGCTCACGTACCTTGGCCTGCAAATAGCTGCCGTAGTGTGGGTCGGCGGTGCGCAGGAACTGATCACGATAGGCGGCCAGCGTTGGTGCCACCGGCGCATTTGGCTCGCTGCGGGTCATTTGCAGCAGACGCTTTTCAATGATGCCATCCAGTGCCGGCTCAGCCGGGAAGCGCAGGGTATCGATGTTTACCAGTGGGCAGTCCGGGCCGGAACAGCCGGGTTTCAGGGTTTCCGACGCATCGCGGGTGGTTTCCAGCGGCGTGCGGTAGCTGGGCTGGAACAGGCTCGAGCATGCGCCAAGAGTCAGGGCGATGGCGGCCACGGAGGCAATTTTGAAGAGCGACATGGGCGTCCTTTGTGAAACAGAGGAAGGCAAAAAGTTATCCGCTTCGACTCTCGTCGAGGCAGTCAGTTCGCCACTAAGCTAATTAGAGTGGGTTTCGCCTCCACCGTCCATCCCGCTGACGGTAAAGGGGCTGCATCAATCATCGCGGGCGCGTTAGGATGGCGCGAAGTCGAGGTTGCCGGTCACCCAAAGCAACCTCGAATCGGATTTGCAGTAGAGAGGATGCTCATGACTGATTTTGCCAACGCCACTCCGGCCACCGTCGATGTTGTAAAGCGCGAGCGCTGCTACGAGGGCTTCTACAAGCTCGACCGTTTGCACCTGCGCCATGAGCTGTTCGCCGGCGGCATGAGCCGCGAGATCAACCGCGAAGTCTTCGTGCGTCACGATGCCGTGTGCCTGCTGCCCTACGATCCGCAGCGCGATGAAGTGGTGCTGCTCGAGCAGTTTCGCGTCGGCGCCATGGGCAAGACCGACAACCCGTGGCTGGTCGAACTGGTCGCCGGTCTGATCGACAAGGCTGAAGTGCCGGAAGAAGTTGCTCACCGCGAGGCGCAGGAGGAAGCTGGACTGGACATCAAGTCCTTGTGGCCGATGACCAAGTATTTTCCGTCGCCGGGCGGCAGCAATGAATTCGTGCATTTGTACCTGGGGCACTGCAGCACCGACGGCGTGGGCGGCCTGCATGGGCTGGAGGAAGAAGCAGAAGATATCCGCGTCACGGTCTGGGCGTTCGAAGATGCCTTGCAGGCCGTACGTGACGGACGCATTGCCAACGCGGCGAGCATCATCGCCTTGCAATGGCTGGCGCTGAACCGCGCCGAAGTGAGGGGGTTATGGTCGTAAACAAGCTGCGCGATCGTTATCGAGTCGACCTCGCGGGGCTGCAAGCCGCCTGCGAGGCCAACTACGCGCGCCTGATGCGACTGGTGCCGGACATGCGCAACGAACCCGAGGCGCGGCGCATCGCCGTGACCCAGGGCGAGCAGATGCTCGGCGTGCTGGCCCTCGAAGTGCTGCAGACCTGTCCGTACACCACCACCTTGCAGGTGCGTCAGGAACACAGTCTGCCGTGGCTGCCGGTGCCGCAGCTGGAAGTGCAGGTCTACCACGACGCACGCATGGCCGAGGTCATCAGCGCCGAACATGCACGACGCTTTCGCGGCATCTATCCTTACCCGAACGCCGCGATGCATCAGCCGGATGAAAAGGCCCAGCTCAATCTGTTCCTGGGGGAATGGCTGAGCCATTGTCTGGCCCTGGGGCACGAGTACGAAGTCGTACGCTAGTTGTGAACTGCGTCCGGTTCGTCGGTTTCCTCTTTGTGTCATCCCCCAGCATAATTGCGGCACTCAACCGATTCCGTGCTTTTGCCCTGGGAGAACGCCTTGCCGAGCGTATCCACATTGACCACCGCCGATCCGGCGTTGCTGGTGCAGTTATCCGACAGTCATCTGTTCGCCGAGGCGGACGGCACGCTGCTGGGCATGAATACCCGCGAAAGCCTGCAAAAAGTCATCGAGCTGGCGCTGGGTCAGCAGCCACAGATTGATCTGCTGCTGGCCACGGGGGATATTTCCCAGGACGGCACTCTGGAGTCGTATCGACAGTTTCGTGACCTGACGCGGCAGATCAATGCGCCGGCGCGCTGGATTCCCGGCAATCACGATGAGCCGCGAATCATGGCCGAGGCCGCGGAGCAAAGCGCATTGCTGGAATCGGTGGTGGACATCGGTAACTGGCGGGTGACCTTGCTCGATTCGGCGGTGCCGGGTTCTGTGCCGGGTTATCTGCAGGACGATCAGTTGCAGTTGCTCGCACGTTCGCTGAGCGAAGCCCCGCAGCGCCATCATCTGGTGTGTTTCCACCATCATCCGGTGCCGATCGGTTGCGCGTGGGCAGAGCCGATCGGCTTGCGTAACCCGGAAGCGTTTTTCGCGGTGCTGGATCGTTTTCCGCAGGCCCGCGCAGTGCTCTGGGGGCATGTGCATCAGGAATTCGACCGCGAGCGCAACGGCGTTCGGTTGATGGCCTCGCCTTCGACCTGCATTCAGTTCGAACCGGGGAGTGAAGACTTCAAGGTGGGCGAGCAGGCGCCGGGATATCGCTGGTTGCGGCTGTTGCCGGATGGACGGCTGGAAACCGGCGTCGAACGGGTTACCGACTTCGAATTCACCGTCGATTACGCTTCCAACGGTTACTGAAGACCGCTTCGCGGCCATCGCGAGCAGGCTCACTCCTACAGGGGAATGCGATCGACTGTAGGAGTGAGCCTGCTCGCGATGGCGTCCATACAAACGCCCCCGAATCTGCTGACTCCCTGTAAACTCCGCTATCTTTCGCCGACACTCAGGGAGCTCAAATGTCCGGTTCGATCCTCTATATCCACGGTTTCAACAGCGCCCCGGCTTCGAAAAAGGCCTGTCAGCTGGTCGAGGTAATGGAGCGGCTGGGTTTGAGCGACCAATTGCGTGTCCCGGCGCTGCATCACCACCCGCGTGAAGCCATCGGTCAGTTGCAGCAGGCGATTGCCGAGCTGGGCCGGCCGTTGCTGGTGGGAAGCTCGCTCGGCGGCTACTATGCGACTCACCTGGCTGAGCGCCACGGCTTGAAAGCCCTGCTGGTCAACCCGGCGGTCAGCCCGCACCGGATGTTCGACGGATACCTGGGCACGCAGAAAAACCTGTATACCGATGAGACCTGGGAATTGACCCGCGACCATGTGACGGCCCTGGCCGAGCTGGAAGTGCCGGCGCCCGTGGATGCACAGCGTTATCAGGTGTGGTTGCAGACCGGCGATGAAACACTGGATTATCGCCTCGCCCAGCAGTATTACCGGGCCTGTGCTCTGCGCATTCAGGCCGGCGGCGACCATGGTTTCCAGGGTTTTGCCGGGCAATTGCCGGCGTTGCTGAGTTTTGCCGGCATTGGCGCCGATTTGTATCAGGCAATCGATTTCACCGCACTGTGAAGTCTTGCCCCTTTTTCATTGAATCACTGACGACGAGACCCTATGGCCACTCCCAGCGCTAGCTCTTATAACGCCGACGCCATCGAAGTCCTCTCGGGCCTCGACCCGGTGCGTAAACGCCCCGGCATGTACACCGACACCAGTCGGCCGAACCACCTCGCCCAGGAAGTCATCGACAACAGTGTCGACGAAGCCCTGGCCGGCCACGCCAAATCGGTGCAGGTCATTCTGCACGCCGATCACTCGCTGGAAGTCAGCGACGACGGTCGCGGCATGCCGGTCGACATTCACCCGGAAGAGGGTGTGTCGGGGGTCGAGCTGATCCTCACCAAGCTGCATGCGGGCGGCAAGTTTTCCAACAAGAACTACCAGTTCTCCGGCGGTCTGCACGGGGTGGGTATTTCCGTGGTCAACGCCTTGTCGACCGAAGTCCGGGTACGGGTAAAACGTGACGGCAACGAATACCAGATGACCTTCGCCGATGGCTTCAAGGCCACCGAGCTGGAAATCGTCGGCACCGTCGGCAAGCGCAACACCGGGACCAGCGTGTACTTCGCGCCGGATCCGAAATACTTCGATTCACCGAAATTCTCCATCAGCCGCCTCAAGCACGTGCTCAAGGCCAAGGCTGTGCTGTGCCCGGGGCTGCTGGTCAGCTTCGAAGACAAAGGCACCGGCGAGAAAGTCGAGTGGCATTACGAAGACGGTCTGCGCTCCTACCTGGTGGACGCGGTCAGCGAATTCGAACGCCTGCCGGACGAGCCGTTCTGCGGCAGCCTCGCCGGTAACAAGGAAGCGGTCGATTGGGCGCTGTTGTGGCTGCCGGAAGGTGGCGATGCGGTGCAGGAAAGCTACGTCAACCTGATCCCGACGGCGCAGGGCGGTACCCACGTCAACGGTTTGCGTCAGGGCCTGCTCGATGCGATGCGCGAGTTCTGCGAATTCCGCAGCCTGCTGCCGCGCGGCGTGAAGCTGGCGCCGGAAGACGTCTGGGAGCGCATCGCTTTCGTGCTGTCGATGAAGATGCAGGAACCGCAATTCTCCGGCCAGACCAAAGAGCGCCTGTCGTCCCGTGAAGCGGCGGCGTTTGTCTCCGGTGTGGTCAAGGACGCGTTCAGTCTGTGGCTCAACGCCAACCCGGAAACCGGTCTGGCGCTGGCCGAACTGGCGATCAACAACGCCGGTCGCCGCCTCAAGGCGAGCAAAAAGGTCGAGCGTAAGCGCGTTACCCAAGGCCCTGCGCTGCCGGGCAAACTGGCTGACTGCGCGGGTCAGGATCCGATGCGTTCCGAGCTGTTCCTGGTCGAAGGTGATTCCGCCGGTGGTTCCGCCAAGCAAGCGCGGGACAAGGAATTCCAGGCGATCCTGCCGTTGCGCGGCAAGATCCTCAACACCTGGGAAGTCGACGGCAGCGAAGTGCTCGCCAGCCAGGAAGTGCACAACATCGCCGTAGCGATCGGGGTCGATCCGGGCGCGGCGGACATGAGCCAGCTGCGCTACGGCAAGATCTGCATCCTCGCCGACGCCGACTCCGACGGTCTGCACATCGCCACGCTGCTGTGCGCGTTGTTCGTCCAGCACTTCCGCCCGCTGGTGGATGCCGGTCACGTCTACGTGGCGATGCCGCCGCTGTACCGCATCGACCTCGGCAAAGAGATCTACTACGCCCTCGACGAAGCCGAGCGCGACGGGATTCTCGACCGTCTGGTGGCCGAGAAGAAGCGCGGCAAACCGCAGGTCACCCGATTCAAAGGTCTGGGTGAAATGAACCCGCCGCAACTGCGTGAAACCACCATGGACCCGAACACCCGGCGTCTGGTGCAGTTGACGCTGGGCGACGATTTCGCCGAAACCTCGGAAATGATGGACATGCTGCTGGCGAAGAAACGCGCCGGTGACCGCAAGACCTGGCTCGAATCCAAGGGCAACCTCGCCGAGGTGCTGGCCTGATGCGGTTTGGCTGGGCCTTGGCGGGTGCGTTGCTGCTGAGTGCGATGGGCGTGTCGGCGGAGCCGCTGCAGGAGTTGCGCGTGCTCTCGGAGCATCCGGTCGAAGGCATGCGTGGCGGCAACCTGTCGGGACTGGCCATGTGTGGCAGCGAGTTGTGGGCGGTGTCGGACCGTGATGACGATCAGATCTATCGGCTCAATACCGCCGATCAGGTCTGGCAGGCCGAGGCCTTGCACATCGACGTGCCGCTGGTGCCGGAGACCGGTTTGCCGTGGGGATTGCGCTCGCGCAATTGGGCCGCGTCGTTCGTGCGCGGTGGCGACCTCGATTTCGAAGGCATCAGCTGCGACAGCGCCGGCAATCGCTACATTGTCAGCGAGGGCCACGCGGCGGTCTTGCAGGTGCCCGTCAGCGGCCCGGTCAACTGGCTGAAGATTTCGCCGATGATGGTTCGCGAAGCGCGGGCCAGTGGCATGCTCCTGCATTTCAATGCGATCTTCGAAGGTCTGGCGATCAACCCGGCGGGCGATCAGATGTGGCTGGCCGGCGAACGGCAAAACCGCGGCTTGCTGCTGATCAAGCGTCAGCAGACAGTGTGGGATTGCGACGGTCGTTGCGTGCTGCTCAGCGAGGGCGGCAAGGAGATGCAGCCGCCGCAGTTCCCGCACGCCAAAGCGGTCGACCGCGACTTTTCCGACCTTTCGTTGTTCAACGGCAAATTGTTTACCCTTGAACGCAACGCCTTCCAGATTTGTCGGCGCGACGCGCAGACTGCCAAGGTCGAGCGCTGCTGGTCGTACGCCGCTGAACTGTTGCAGGCCAACCGCCGTTACTCGCAAAACTTCGGGTTGGAAGAGGCATTGATCGTTGATGCTGATGGTGCGTGGGTCGGCGTCGACAATAATTTCGGCCCCCGCGCCGACGGAGAGGTTCGCCCGATCGTCTGGCGTTTCGCCGCGCCTGAAGGTGGCTGGAGCGCCAAGCCGTGAGTCAGCAACCGCCGGGCAAGCGCGCCGGTCGGGTGTTGATGATTCTGGCCTGGTGCGCGGGGCTGTTTCTGGCCACGCGGTTTTTCGGCCAGTGGGAAGAACGTCAGCAGAATCCGAACGTCGTGGTCACGTCCGAGCAGCATGATGGGGTGATCGAAGTGCAACTGGCCGGCAACGCCCAAGGGCATTTTGTCGCCAGCGGCCAGATCAACGGGGAACCGGTGGAGTTCATGCTCGACACCGGCGCCACCGATGTGGCGATCCCGGCGGATCTGGCCAAACGCTTGAAACTGGAAGAAGGTTTCGGTGTGACCCTGAGCACGGCCAACGGCCTGAGCCAGGGCTATCGTACAAAAATCGACCGCCTGCAACTGGGCGACATCGTGCTGCGGGATGTCCGCGCACTGGTCGCGCCGGGGCTGCATGGCGATCAGGTGCTGCTCGGCATGAGCGCCCTGAACAAACTTGAATTTACCCAGCGCGGTGGCACCATGCTGCTGCGCCAGACAACGAACCGATGAGGCCCGCATGAGCGACTCCCTTGATCTCAGCCTGGACGGTGTAGAACGCCGCTCGCTGGCTGACTTCACCGAAAATGCCTACCTCAACTACTCCATGTACGTGATCATGGACCGTGCTCTGCCGCATATCGGCGACGGCCTGAAACCGGTACAGCGGCGTATCGTTTATGCCATGAGCGAGCTGGGGCTGGACGCCGATTCCAAGCACAAGAAATCGGCGCGTACCGTCGGTGACGTGCTCGGCAAGTTCCACCCGCACGGCGATTCGGCGTGCTACGAAGCGATGGTGCTGATGGCTCAGCCGTTCAGCTATCGCTACACGCTGGTCGACGGACAGGGCAACTGGGGTGCGCCGGACGATCCGAAGTCCTTCGCGGCCATGCGTTACACCGAAGCCCGTCTGTCGCGTTATTCCGAAGTGCTGCTCAGCGAACTGGGCCAGGGCACCGCTGACTGGGGGCCGAACTTCGACGGCACCCTGCAGGAACCTTTGGTTCTGCCAGCACGTTTGCCGAACATCCTGCTCAACGGCACCACCGGCATCGCTGTCGGTATGGCCACCGATGTACCGCCGCACAACCTGCGCGAAGTCGCCACCGCTTGCGTGCGTCTGCTCGATGAGCCGAAGGCCACGGTCGAACAGCTCTGCGAGCACATTCAAGGCCCGGACTATCCGACCGAAGCGGAAATCATCACCCCGCGCGCCGACCTGCTGAAAATGTACGAAACCGGCAAGGGCTCGGTGCGCATGCGCGCCGTGTACCACGTCGAGGACGGCGACATCATCGTCACCGCGCTGCCGCACCAGGTCTCCGGGGCCAAAGTGCTGGAGCAGATCGCCGCGCTGATGCAGGCCAAACCGTCGAAAGCGCCGCAGATCGCCGACCTGCGTGACGAATCCGACCACGAAAACCCGTGCCGTATCGTGATCATTCCGGTCAACAGCCGCGTCGATCACGAAGCGCTGATGCAGCACCTGTTCGCCAGCACCGAGCTGGAGTCGACCTACCGGGTCAACGTCAACATCATCGGTCTGGACGGCAAACCGCAGCTGAAAAACCTGCGGGCATTGCTGGTCGAATGGCTGGAGTTCCGCGTGCTGACTGTGCGTCGCCGCCTGCAATTCCGCCTCGACAAGGTCGAACGTCGTCTGCACCTGTTGGACGGTTTGTTGATCGCTTACCTCAACCTGGATGAAGTGATCCACATCATCCGCACCGAGGAACACCCGAAAGCCAAGCTGATCGAGCGTTTCGCCCTCAGCGAGATTCAGGCCGACTACATCCTCGACACCCGTCTGCGGCAGTTGGCGCGACTGGAAGAGATGAAACTGCGCGACGAGCAGGACGAACTGCTCAAGGAACAGGCCAAGCTGCAAGCCCTGCTGGGCAGCGAAGCCAAGCTGAAGAAGCTGGTGCGCACCGAGCTGCTGAAAGATGCGGAAACCTATGGCGATGACCGTCGTTCGCCAATCGTCGAGCGTGCTGAAGCCAAAGCGCTGACCGAGCACGATCTGCTGCCGAACGAGAAAGTCACCGTTGTCCTGTCGGAAAAAGGCTGGATTCGCTCGGCCAAGGGGCATGACATCGACGCCACCGGTCTGTCGTACAAGGCTGGCGACGGCTTCAAGACCTCGGCGGCGGGGCGTTCCAATCAGTTTGCGGTGTTTATCGACTCCACCGGCCGCAGTTACTCGGTGGCCGCGCACACCTTGCCATCGGCTCGGGGCCAGGGCGAGCCGTTGACCGGCCGCCTGACCCCGCCACCGGGCGCGACCTTCGAATGCGTGCTGATGCCGGAAGACGATGCGCTGTACGTGATCGCCTCCGACGCCGGTTACGGTTTCGTGGTCAAAGGCGAAGACCTGCAAGCCAAGAACAAGGCTGGTAAAGCTTTGTTGAGCCTGCCGAACAACGCCAAAGTCATCGCGCCGCGTCCGGTCGCCGATCGTGAACAGAACTGGCTGGCCTCGGTCACGACCGAGGGGCGCCTGCTGATTTTCAAAATCAGCGATCTGCCACAGCTGGGCAAGGGCAAAGGTAACAAGATCATCGGGATTTCCGGTGAGCGCGTGGCCAGTCGCGAAGAATATGTCACGGACATCGCCGTGCTTCCGGAAGGCGCCACCTTGGTGCTGCAGGCCGGCAAGCGGACTCTGTCGCTGAAGGCCGACGACCTCGAACACTACAAGGGTGAACGCGGACGTCGTGGCAATAAGCTGCCACGTGGCTTCCAGCGAGTAGATGCGCTGCTCGTCGAAAACCTCAATTAGGCGAGAACGCCCTCCTAGAGAGCTCGATCTGCGATTTAACGCGTAGATCGACGCTTTGGCGCTGGAGTCGGAACGCATATTCACGGATGATATGGCCTTTCCAAACGCCGGCGTGGCCGAGCGTTCTTCATATTTATTGAGTATTTTCACTGTGGTCAGCCTTGTGGCGGCCACCTGGACGGGATGATGACTGCTCTGCGCCCCCTTATTTTCCTGCTCGCTGGCGTTTTGGGCCTGGCGGGCTGCAGCGTTCACCAGCCGGTGTCGCTGTATCAACTGGACAGTGGAAGTCCGGTTCAGCCTGCGCAAAGCGCAGGCATGGCGGTTTTGTTGGGTCCGGTAGTCGTGGCCGACTACCTGCAACGTGAAACCCTGCTGCAACGTCAACCGGACGGCAGCCTGCAAGCCTCGACCGACGGTCGCTGGGCCGGCAGCCTTTCGTCGGATATCGATCAATTGCTCATGCGTCAGGTGGCCGGTCATCTCGACAGCCAGCGTGTGGTGCTGGCACCGGCCACGTTGGGCTTTACCCCGGATGTGCAGGTATTGCTGACCATCACGCGTCTGGACTCCGGTGAGAAACAACCGGCGATCCTCGATGCGCAATGGCGTCTGATCGACCGTCGTGGTCAGGTGCGCGATAACCGCATCGTTCATCTGCAAGAGCTGCACGCCGGGACTACGGCTTCGCAGGTTCAGGCGCAGGGCATTCTGCTGCAGCGTCTGGCCGAGCAGTTGTCGGTGGCGCTCAAGCCATTGGCCAACCAGCCACCAGTGGCCGAAGCTCCGCGTAAAGCGGCGCCAAAACCGGCAGCGCCGGCGGCGGATGCCGATAAGCAACCGAAGATTCCGATGGCTTCGCCGATTCGCACCGATATGGAAGTGTTCCGCTTCTAAGGCTGGATCGAGTCAAACCCAAAGCCCGCCTTGTGCGGGCTTTGTTGTGTCTGGGGGCTGGAAATCTTTGCCGTCAGTGCGGGCCTCTTCGCGAGCAAGCTCGCTCCCACAGGTCTTGAAGGTGTTCACAAGGTCTGTGGCAGCAACCGTCCACTGTGGGAGCGAGCTTGCTCGCGAAAGGGCCGGTACAGGCGACAAAAAAGCCCGCAGACAATCACTCGTCTGCGGGCTTCTGTGCATCTGGCCTAAGGCTTACGCCCGGCGCTCATGCATCCGCGCCAGTTGCCGCTCCAGCATCGACGGATAAGGCTCCATCAACCGCTCGACACAGCAGGCCCCCTCAGGGCTGGCGATCGGGCGGATCCGCGCACGCTGGCGAATCAGCGCATCATCACCGATCTTGCGCTCGACCAGCAGCAGGTTGCGGCTGTGTTGCGACAGGGCCAGGGCATCCTGAGCCGAATCGGTCAGCAGCAGGTCGATCTGGCTCAGACCGAACAGATCATCGCCCAGGGTCAGGCCCAGTTGCAATTGCAGGGTGATGCCGCTGTCGGCGACTTCGATCTGCAACTGATGGCCCAGCGCCCGCAGCAACTCGCCGCAGCAGATGGCGTTGGTCAGGTAGTCATCACCGCTGTCTTCGGTGTGGAACAGCATCAGTGTGCTGCCATCGTTCAGGGTTTCGATTTCGCCCTGATACAGCGAAGCGGCCTGGTCGAGGCAGTCGCGATAGCGCTCCAGCAACTCTTCCAGACGGGCACGCGGCAGGCGCCGCAATTGCTCTTGCGAACCCAACTGGATCGCCAGCACCGCGCTGTGTTGCGGAACGCTCGGGGTCGCCTGACGCGGGGCCGCTGGAGCGGCTTCGGTCAGCGACTCGTCGCGCAGATCGGCAAACGGGTCTTCGTCGTCATCATCGTCTTCAACGGTGCTGACCACGTGGCGCGGCGCAGGCTTTTGCGCGGCCATTGGGCGGGTTTCGTCAAAGCTCGGGTCACGCAGATTGCGCACTTCGAACTCTGGCTCATCTTCTTCGAACTCGGGTTCCGGCTCGGGCTCGGGTTTTGGTGCAGGCTCCGGAGCGAAGTTGGCGTGCAGTTGACGCGCCAAGTCGCCGATCTCGTCCTGACGGTCGGTGGCCGGGGTGTATTCGTCGATGTTGCGCAGCCAGACGCGCAATTGCAGCAGCGGCGTCGACAGGTAGCGACCCATGCGCAGGCTCAGGGCCAGCGACAGGGCCAGCAGAATCGCGCTGAGAATACCCATGCTTTGCAGGCTGATGGTCATCGGCTGCTGGAACTGATCCATGTCCAGGCTGATGCGCAGTTGCCCGGCGGTCACGTCCTGGAAGGTGATCTTGCTCTCGTACATGCCCTCGGCTTCGCCCAGCAGGCTGTGCTTGGGGCGCTGACCGGATTCGGCGAGGATGCGGTTGTCCACGCTATAGATAGCGGCGTGTGCCACCAGCTTGTTCTTGGTCAGGTTGTTGAGCAGCACGTTGAGGCTGAGGATGTCGTTGGACACCAACAGTTCAGTGGCAGAGGTGGCGGTCTGCGTGGTCAGGCTTTCGCCCAGCGCATCGGCCTGCTCGTGCATGGCCTGCTTGAACTGCAAGCCCATCACCCCGGCATAGATCACCAGGGCCAGAGCGACCAGGATCACGTTATGGCTGGCAATGCGCAATGCAATCGGCACACGGCGGTGGCGCAGTGCACGGAAGATCAGCAGGAAGAAGTTATCGGTTTTAACTGGCGTGGGCCGGTTCACTGAGCTCGGCTCTTTTGTCCGTGAAGTTGACGCGCAGTATAGCGACAGGCCCTAGACCGGCAAAGCGCTCGCGGTGCCCGATGGTCACTGAAAGTGGGTAGAATGCGGTTTTTTTCCAGTTGCGGGGGTGCGCGTTGCGCGAAATCGTCCTGATTAACATCACGGGAGTCGACCGTCCGGGTCTGACTGCGGCCATTACCGGCGTTCTGGCCCAGGGTGGTGTGAACATTCTCGACATCGGTCAGGCGGTGATCCACGACACCCTGTCGTTCGGCATCCTGGTTGAAATTCCCGACTCCGAGCAAGGCAAAGCCGTGCTCAAGGACATTCTGTTCAAGGGCTACGAGCTTGAGCAGCAGGTGCGCTTCACCCCGGTGTCCGAAGAGGATTACCAGCAGTGGGTGGGCAATCAGGGCAAAAAACGCCACATCGTCACCCTGTTGACCCGCAAAGTGACCGCCGGTCAGTTGCAGGCTGTCAGTTCGATCACTGCCAAATATGGTTTGAATATCGATCATATCGACCGTTTGTCGGGTCGCATGCCACTGGACACGCCGGCCGACAAGGGCAAGGGCTGCATCGAGTTCTCCGTGCGTGGCGAAGCGGCTGATCCGCAGGCCCTGCGTGCCGAATTTCTCAGCGTTGCTCAGGAGCTGAATGTCGACATCGCCTTCCAGGAAGATTCGCTGTTCCGTCGCAACCGGCGTCTGGCGGTGTTCGACATGGACTCGACCCTGATCGAAGCCGAAGTCATCGACGAGCTGGCCAAGGCCGCCGGTGTCGGCGAGCAAGTCTCGGCCATCACCGAGCGCGCGATGGCTGGCGAACTGGATTTCCGCGCCAGCTTCAAGGAGCGCCTGGCGCTGCTCAAGGGCCTGGATGTCAGCGTGCTGGACTCGATTGGTGCTTCGCTACGCCTGACCGAAGGCGCGGAAACCCTGTTCGCCGAACTCAAGCGCCTGGGCTACAAGACCGCGATCCTGTCCGGCGGCTTCACTTACTTCGCCAAGCAGTTGCAGGCCAAACTCGGCATCGACTACGTGTTCGCCAACGAACTGGAAGTGGTCGATGGCAAGTGCACCGGCGTGGCCATAGAGCCGATTGTCGATGCGCAGCGTAAAGCAGATCTGCTGAAGGAACTGGCGCACAAGGAAGGCTTGTGTCTGGAGCAGACCATCGCTGTCGGCGATGGCGCGAATGACCTGCCAATGCTGGCGATTGCCGGCCTGGGTGTAGCGTTCCGCGCCAAGCCGCTGGTCAAGCAGTCGGCCAAGCAGGCGATTTCCACCCTTGGGCTGGATGGCGTGCTGTATCTGCTGGGCTTTCGCGATCGCGACGGGCAACTCTGAAATCTCTGTTGCCTGAGCTGGCCACTTCGCGAGCAAGCCCGCTCCCACATTGGAACTCGGCCTCCTGTGGGAGCGGGCTTGCTCGCGAAGGGCTCAACTCGATCTAAAGCGATTTCCACAACGAGTCGAAATTCTCCTCGCCCCCGCCATTCTGCGCGGCTTCCAGCGAGCGATAGGCAAACTGATTGAAACTGTGCGTACTCGCCACCCGTCGATCCAGTCCGGCGCGATGTTCTTCGCCGTGGGTGTTGATCAGCACTTTATTGCCTTCCTGAAACGGCAGGCGCGGGGCGAGCAAGGTCGCGGGCAAGTCGATGGCGCTGATCTCGGGCAGCAACAGGCCGCGCAAATAGTGGCTGTGATCGTCTCGCGAACGCACCAGTTGCAAGCCACAGGGTTCGGCGTGTGGCGCCACCAGCTCGATGCCCATTTGCGGCCCGCTGCCGCGTACCTGACGAATCCAGCGGATCACCGCAATGCTCCAGCCCTGATTCGAACTGTCCTGAATACCGACCATTTCCCCGGCCTGCAACTCGGCGGGCACGTCACTCGGCCACATCAGGCAATAGCCGCCGGGACTGTGGTTGATCACCGCTAACGTGTAGGTCGGGTAGTGTGGAGTGCTGCTGGCGTTGCTTTCATCGTCGCCCAAGTGCTCGTACTGGATTTCCTCGTACGGCAGCAATTCCTCAGCCGCGCTCAGCGGGGCGGCGTCGAAGGCCTGGCTCCAGCTGTCCTTTTCGCCCTGAACCACGGCGCGGCTGAAGTTCGCCGCGCGGGCGCCGGGATGTTTCAGCAGTTCGCTGAAAGTGCGCTCGCCGCCCAGATAAAAGTGCAGGGCGCTCATGCCGACGCACACGCTCAGGCTGCCCTGACCGATGGTGCGCTGAAAGCTGCGCTCGGCGGTATGTCCCCAACTCGCGTGCAAATGCTGCAGGGTATCGAGGCTTAGTCCTGCCGGGACGGGCAGCGGCGTCGACGTCTCTTGCTGCAGTAAATGCGCTTCGATCACGTTCACCAGCGGTTGTGGATCGAAGCCCTGCAGTGCGCCCTGTTGTTCTTTGCGAAACATGCTGCGGTAACGCGGACCGGCGTCCAGTTCGGCGCTGATGGCGAACAGTCCATCGTCCGGCCTGCCGGGATGCAGCTTGAGCAGGGCGCTCCACGGTTCCAGCACTTCGGCCAGTCGGGCGATCTGGTTCTGCCGCAATTGATTGCAACGGGCGCTGCCCAGCAGCAACGCGGCGATATAGGTCTGTTCCAGGCTCAGTTCGCTGCTCAGGCTCGCCAGATCGTCAGGCACCCGGCGCTGATGCAACTGCAATGCGCAGGCGCAGCGATACAGCTGATGCAGCTCGATCCACAGATGCTCCGGCGGCGGGCTATACAGCTGCGTCGCGCGCAGCAGTTGCCCCTTGAGTGCATGCGCTGCCCGTTGCAGCGCCTGACTGACCAGCGCCGCACGATCCTTGGTGTACTTGGGCGCAATGCGCAGAACGATTTGCTTGTAGCCGATGGCCAGCTGACTTTGCAGCGCCTGGCACAGATTGCTGATCTTGCGCGAACGATCATCGAGCATGATCGCCTGAAGCAGGAAGTGCCGCTCAAGATGCTGACAAACGAAATACACCTCGGGGCGCAGCAGCTCCAGGAGGTGCAGGCGATTGTCGCTGGGGGTAAGCAATTGGTTGAGTTCGCCCAGGCCCTGGTACAACTGGCGAGCGGTTTCGCCGATGTTGGCCTTGGGCAGGCCGGCGATCCAGCGCTTGAGGTCGCGCGGGGTGGCTTCGCAGAACGACAGGCGCGTTTGCGTCGGGATCGGCGCGCGCAGGGAGGGTTGGGGGCGTGACTCACTCATGCCGTGACGGGCTCCAGCGGCGAAATAGGCAACTCCGAGAACTCTAGCAGCTGTGATCCGTTTCGCCGGATGGCGGCAGGCTTTTTGACCGCTGGTCTGCTGGCCGGATGCCATTCGACAAGCCCTACTAGGCTCTCAGGCGTGCGATCGGAAACGCACGGTTGCACGGCCTGCCGTCAACCTCGGGCAGGTCTCCCGAAACTTCAAGGAGATGAGGTTCATGTCTAAATATGCAGTGGCAAATCAATGGGGCGGCAGTTCGGCACCGTGGCATCCGGGTGGAACCTGGGTGTTGGGCGGGCGGGACAACCAGAAAGTCGTCGCCATCGAGATCAAGTCGAGCGATGGCGGCAAAAGCTTCACCGGCACCATGACTTACGCCGGCGAAGGCCCGATTGGCTTCAAGGCGCAGCGCACCGGTCAGAATCAATACAACGTCGAGAACCAGTGGGGTGGCAATGATGCCCCATGGCATCCGGGCGGCAAGTGGGTGATCGGTGGTCGGGACAATCAGGACGTGGTCGCGTTGAGCGTCACTTCCAGCGATGGAGGGAAAAACCTCAGTGGCACCAATACCTACGCCAACGAAGGGCCGATCGGCTTCCGTGGGCAGATAGAGTAACGGCGCCTCCCAGGTCGTGTCCGCCCCTTCACAGACGTGTGAAAGGGCGGATCAGCCGGCTCAGGCAGTCGGCAGGGCCAGGGCCTGGCCCATCTGCACTGGCGAACCCGCCACCAGTTCTTCAGCCCACTTCACTTGATCCGGGCCGAACAGCACGATCGCCGTCGAACCCAGTTTGAAACGCCCCAGTTCCGCGCCTTTTTCCAGATGAATCGGCGCACGGGCAGCTTCGTCGTAGCGGAAGGTTTTCAGTTCGCGCTTCGGTGGGGTGACCAGACCGGCCCATACGGTTTCGATCGACGCGACGATCATCGCGCCGACCAGTACCACGGCCATCGGCCCGTGCTCGGTGTCGAAGATGCACGCCACGCGCTCGTTGCGGGCGAACAGCTCCGGGACGTTTTCCGCGGTGGTCTGGTTGACCGAGAAGATCCGGCCCGGGATGTAGACCATTTCGCGCAGAGTGCCGGCCAGCGGCATGTGCACGCGGTGGTAGTCCTTCGGCGACAGGTAAATGGTGGCGAAGTCGCCGCCCATGAATGGCGCGGCATTGGCGGCGTCACCGCCGAGCAATTCCAGCACGCTGAAGCTGTGGCCCTTGGCCTGGAACACGCGACCGTGTTCGATCGGGCCGAGCTGGCTGACTGCACCGTCGGCCGGGCTGAGGATTGCGCCCGGAGTCTGGTCCAGTGGCCGCGCGCCGTCTTTCAGGGCGCGGGTGAAGAACGCGTTGAAGTGCTCGTATGCGGTCAGGTCTTCAACCAGTGCTTGCGACATGTCCACTTGATAACGCTTGGCGAACCACTGGGTGAAGGCATTCTTGAACCAGCGCACGCGGCACTCGGCAACGCAGCCGGCCAGGCGCGACAGCAAGTGATGAGGCAGCAGGTACTGGCTGAGGATAAACAGACGCTCTTTCATTAGTTGTCCTTAGAACCTTGAATCTCGACAGGCGTATCAGGGTGGTTGCCCCATTCGCCCCAGGAACCGGCGTAGCCCTTGACCCGCGGATAACCGAGGGATTTGGCCACCAGATAAGTGAAGCCCGACCGGTGATGGGTCTGGCAGTGGGTAATGATTTCTTTGTCCTTGGTGATCCCGAGGTCATCGAGGATCTGCGGCATATCCGTGCGAATCCGCAACTGACGCGCCTTGTCCATGCCGGCGGTCCACTCGAAGTTGACCGCGCCGGGGATGTGTCCGCCCTTGGCAGCCAGCACCTTCTCGCCCGAAAACTCCAGCGGTCCGCGCGCATCCCAGATCGCCAGATCGGCGGCGCCGAGACGGCTTTGCAGGTATTCGCGGGTGGCCGTCGGCTCATCGTGCAGGGTCAGCGCCACCGGGCCGCCCACCGCAGGCGGAACCTGGATCGACATCGGCATACCCGCTTCCAGCCACGCCGGCAGACCGCCGTCGAGGTAGTGGTACTTGTCGTGACCGATCACGTCGAGCAACCAGATGAAGCGTCCGGCCCAGCCACCGCCTTCGTCGTCATAGACCACGTAGACCGCGTCCTGGCGATGGCCCAGTTCACCGAACAGGGCTTCCAGATCGGCCTTGGCTGGCAGCAATCCCGGCGCCGGCGGCTGGCCGAGCTGGGTGCGCTTCGGATCGACAAAGCGTGCGCCTGGCAGATGGCCCTCGGTATAGCGGGCGGCATTGGTCAGGTCCACCAGAATCAGTTCGCTGGCATCCAGCCGAGGGAGCAGGTCGCTCGGTTCGATGACGAGCGGCAAGCCAGAGAAGTCAGACATGTGAGGTCTCCAGAGCACAAAGGGGGGGATTGTAGCGCAGCCTCATCGGCCACGGCTGCTAAAGCTGTGCAGGGCCTTTTCGATGCACTGCGCGGTTTTGCCGAAAGCCTGCACGCTGATGTCGGCGAACGGCCCACCGCCCTGGTCGGCGACCACGATCATGATCACCCGGCCGTTATTGACCAGCGAGCGCAGGAACAGGTGTTCGCCGCGAAACAGTGTGCGCAGGCCTTGCGGCAGCAGCGCGGAGAATTGCGCGTTGTTCTCGGGGTTGATCCGCACCTGTGCCTGCTGCGCGAGCAACCGTTGCAGAACTTTGCTCTGGCTGACGACAAAATTCAGCGCGGCGGCTTCCTTCGGCAAGCCGAAGGTCTGGTGCACCCGCAGATTCGATTGCGTACGGTCGGCCATCAGAATCATCACCCGGCGCATGCCACTGGCCACCAGCGCATCACGCGCGGCGACGGTCAGGCTCATGGCATTGGTGAAGCGGCTCGGCTCGGCCAGCAGTTCGGCGCATTGCCGGCGCCATTGAGTCAGATCCTCGGCACTCGGCGCGGCCGCCGGCAGCATCCCGGCCGGCAACCGATGGGTGCCCCACGGCCATAATAATGAAACGGCCGGGTGCCACAGATCGGGCATTGCATGCTGGCGCGCACTGTTGGCCGCTTGCTGGTGCAACTGCTGCTGCACTTCGTCCATCGAGATTTGCAGATAAAGGCTGGTCAGGTACTGCCAGCGCTCGCTGTGCGGACTGTCCCAGGCCTGTTGCGCCGACAGCGCCAGGCCGTTGGCCAGCAACACGGTGTTGGCCGGCTGGTTGAGCCAGCGGCGCAGGGTCGGATCGTCGTCGAGGCGATTCTGCTGGCGCAGCGGATGCTCGCTGTCGCGGGCGATGCGCAGGACTTTCACCAGTTCGCGCTGTTCGCTGAGCAGCAGTTTATAGCCTTGCTGCACCCAGATCGGCAGGTGCCAGACCTGGACCAGTGCCTCGGCGATCTTCAGCAGGCGCACGCCAAACAGTTGCTTCTCGACGACCGGGGCCGATTCGCCCTTGTGGATAACCCGCACTTCCCACTCTTCGAGCAATTCTGGAAACGTCAGCGCCAGCGGCCATAGTGGCGAGAGAAACAACAGGCTGCCCCAATGAATGTCCTGCCACAGCCGCGCCAGGCGACTGGCGAAAAAACCGTTGGCCTGTTGCGTGGCGTGCTGGCTGATCATCTGCAGTTGGCGCAGCGCCTTGGGAATCTGCATCTGCGGTTCGACGGGCAGACGCGCGAGCAATTCTTCGGTGCGCGCAAGGCCCAGACGGTTGATCGCTACCTCGAGATTTTCCGCCGGTGCGGTCATCGTGCCGAGGGTGTGACGATTGGCCTCACGGATGATGCTCAAGGCCAGTGCGGGGCTGTCCTGCATCAGGTCGGCGATGTCGCGCAGCGAGCTGCGGTTGTCGCGGATCGCCCGGCAAACCTTGTCGTGAGCCTCTTGCGGCACGGGCAGGCGCACGCCATCGAGCAGCTTGACCCAGCCCTCGAGCGTGGTCGGTTTTACGTGTGGGACGTTCGTTTCATTAGCCATGTCTGGACGAGATCTTCACTGACTGTAGACGCGCCCGGCATGGGCTAAATTGGCTTTTCGCCTGAACTGGCTATAGTCTGGCGCAGTTTTGCCGATAAGTAGAAGAAGAGATTTTTTAACTTCCGAATATGACCTTGAACCCGACTCAGTAAGTACTTTCCTACCTATGGCTAAAATTATCGGCATCATCGTCGTATTCGCGAGCGTGCTCGGCGGATACGTGCTCTCCCACGGCAAAATTGCCGCCCTGATCCAGCCTTTCGAGGTGATGATCATCGGTGGTGCGGCCCTCGGTGCATTCCTGCAGGCCAACCCCGGTTACATGACGATGCACGTGCTCAAGAAATCCCTGAGCATGTTCAGTTCGCGTTTCAGCCACACGTTCTATCTGGAAGTGCTCGGCCTGATCTACGAGATCCTCAACAAGAGCCGCCGCGAAGGCATGATGGCCATCGAAGGCGACATCGAAGACGCTGCCGCGAGCCCGATCTTCGCCAAGTACCCGGCCGTGCTCAAAGACGAGCGCATGACCGCGTTCATCTGCGATTACCTGCGCATCATGTCCTCCGGCAACATGGCTCCGCATGAGCTGGAAGGCCTGTTCGACATGGAACTCTACAGCCTCAAGGAAGACCTCGAGCACCCGTCCCATGCGGTGAACGGTATCGCTGACGCCATGCCGGGTTTCGGTATCGTCGCGGCGGTACTGGGTATCGTGGTGACCATGGCTTCGCTGGGTGAAGGCGATCAGAAATCCATCGGCCTGCACGTGGGTGCGGCACTGGTCGGTACCTTCTTCGGTATTCTCGCGGCCTACGGTTTCTTCGGGCCGTTGGCGCACTCCCTGGCGCACGATGCCAAGGAAGAACTGAACGTCTACGAAGCCATCAAGGCCTCGCTGGTGGCGTCGGCTTCCGGCATGCCGCCATCGCTGGCCGTGGAGTTCGGGCGCAAGGTTCTGTACCCGGCGCACCGTCCAAGCTTTGCGGAGCTGGAACAAGCCGTTCGCGGTCGTTAAGCCATGGAAAATAATCAGCCGATAATCATCAAGCGCGTCAAGCGCATAGCCGGTGGGCACCACGGCGGGGCGTGGAAAATCGCCTTCGCCGACTTCGCCACGGCGATGATGGCGTTCTTCCTGGTGTTGTGGCTGCTGTCCACCGCAACGCCTGAGCAGAAGATCGCCATCGCCGGTTACTTCAAGGATCCGGTCGGCTTCTCCGAAAGCGGTACGCCGTACATCATCGATCTGGGCGGCACGCCGACCCTGGCGCCGGAAAACACCCTCAACCCTGAAGTGAAGTCGCAGCCGCAACCGGACAAGGTCACGGTCGACACCGAGCAGGTCGAAGGCATGGCCGAGCAGGTCGAGAAAGAGCGCCTGGAACTGTTGCTGCAAGAACTGCAGAACAAGGTCAACGAGAACCCGCAACTGCAGAAGTTCAAGGACCAGATCCTGTTCGAGATCACCCCGAACGGCTTGCGCATCCAGATCATGGACGCCGAGAACCGGCCGATGTTCGACTCAGGTTCCGCACGCCTGAAACCGTACTTCGAAGACATCCTGCTGGCCATGGCCGACACCATCAAAGCGGTGCCGAACAAGATCAGCATCAGTGGCCATACCGACGCCAAGCCGTATACCGGCACCGGCGATTTCGGCAACTGGGAACTCTCGGCCAACCGTGCCAACGCCGCGCGGCGTGCACTGGTTGCCGGCAGCTATCCGGACGGGCAAGTGGCGCGGGTGGTGGGTTATGCCTCGTCGGCGCTGTTCGACAAGGAAGATCCGTTCAACCCGGTCAACCGCCGCATCGACATCGTGGTCCTGACCAAGAAGGCCCAGGCCGCCATCGAAGGCTCGCAAGGTGCCGAACCGGCCAAGCCCGCTGCCGAAGGTCAGAACGGCGCCGCTCCGGCAACGCCGGTCGATCCGAACGCGCTGCCGGCAGATCAGCAACCGGTGCCGGCGCACGAGTTGCGTGAACGCCTGAACCTGTTCGACGACGCCGCACCGAAACCGGCAGTGCCGGGGACTGCGGCGCCCGCGCCGGCGGCTCCGCCAGCCGCCGCATCGAAGCAGTGATTCGCAAAAAAGCCACGGTCACCGTGGCTTTTTTGTTTCTGCTGAGCGGCAGATCTTCGTGAGGGAAGTTTCTTTCCAGTTTTGAAGAATTACCCTACATCAATCATTTTTTTACCTTGTTAGCGTGCCCGCCAATTCTCGCGAGCACGAACCAAGGACGGTTTGGACATCGCGCTCTTTTCCTCTTTGCTTAAGGATAAGCGTATGTTCCGGCCGGCCAATGCCGCGCATTTTGCGTTGCAGATTCCTGCTATCCGTCACGACTTTCAGGTGCTGGCTTTCAATGGCACCGAAGCGATCAGCACGCTCTATACCCTCCACATCGAACTGGTTAGCGAGCACCCGGATTTCGATCTGGAACGCCTGCTCAGCCAGCCTGCGTTTTTGCAGTTTGGCCACAACGGTGAAGGTATTCATGGGCGTATCGAAGACGTCCTGGTCGGTGAGGCCGGCAAGCGCCTGACCCGTTATCACCTGACGCTGGTGCCAGCGCTGCATTACTTGCAGTTCAGCCACGATCAGCGGATTTTCCAGCAGCGCACGGTGCCACAGATCATCGCGCAGGTACTCAAGGGACATGGCATTCAGGGTGATGCCTTTATCTTTCATGTCACGGCGAACCCGCCGCGTGAGTACTGCACTCAGTATGGCGAATCCGATCTGGAATTCATCCAGCGCCTGTGCGCCGAAGACGGCATCGCCTGGCATCACCAGCACTCGGCGGACGGCCATTTGCTGGTGTTCACCGACGATCAGGTGTTTTTGCCCACAATCGGTGCCACGCCGTATCAGCAAGATAGCGGGATGGTTGCGGAGCATCCGGTGGTCAGCCGCTTCAGCGTGCGCAAAAGCACACGCACCAGCACCGTTACCCGCCGTGACTATGACCTCCAGCGCCCGAGACTTCTGCTCGAAAGCCGCTTCACCGCCGAGTTCACCCCGGCGCTTGAGGATTACCGCTACCCGCTGTTGATCGGGAACGAAAAGCGCGGCAAGCAACTGGCCCGGCAGGCACTTGAGCGCTATCGCAGCGACTATGAACTGGGCGAGGGGCAGAGCGATCAGTCGAGCCTGCGCTGCGGCCACCTGTTCGAACTGACCGAGCACCCGCGCAAAAGCGGCAATGACCTGTGGCTGTTGCTCAGCGTTTCTCACACTGGTCGACAGCCCCAGGTGCTGGAGGAGTCGATTACCAGCGACGCGAAAGACACCGACGGTTTCACTCAGGGCTATCGCAACAGCTTCAGCGTGATTCCCGCCGAGGTGGTATTTCGCCCGCCATTACCAGCGCCTCGCCGGCCGCTGGTCAGCCAGACCGCTCGCGTCACCGGGCCCGCCAACGAAGAAATCTACTGTGACGAATACGGCCGCGTGAAATGCGAGCTGAACTGGGACCGTGCCGAACTCGACAGCGAACGCAGCAGTTGCTGGATTCGTGTTGCATCGAGTTGGGCCGGTGAAAATTTCGGTTCGGTGACCATCCCGCGTATCGGCATGGAAGTCGTTGTGACCTTTCTTGAGGGCGACCCGGACCAGCCGCTGATCACCGGTTGCGTGGTCAACAAGGTCAAATCCCCGCCTTACACCTTGCCCGAGCACAAGACCCGAACCGTGCTGCGCAGTCACAGCTCACCGCACACCGGCGGTTACAACGAACTGCTGATCGAAGACCGCGCTGGCCAGGAAAAGATCTACCTGCGCGCCGAGCGCGACTTCGAACAATTGATCCTCAACGACAGCCACAGCCTGATCCGCCACGATCGTTTCGAACAGGTGGACCATCACAGCACCAGCCTGATCAAGGCTGATGAGCGGCACACCACCGACGGTACGCGCCACACGGTGATCGGCAGCGACGACCTGCTCAGCATCAGCGGCAACAGCAGCACCACGGCGCAAGGCACGTTGGTGATTCAGGCCGGCCCGCATGCGCGCTTTACGGCCAGCCAAGTGGTGATCGACGCCGGCACGAGCCTGACGCTGACGGCGGGTGGGCATCACCTCGTGATCAGCGCGGCCGGGATTTTCAGCAGTGTGGCCATCGTCGAGTGTGGCGCGCCAGTGGCAGGTGTCGCGGCGCAGACGGCGTTGGCGGCGGTGCCCGAAGATCCACAGGCACTGATCGCGCTGTCGGTCACCGCACAAGTGGCTGCGCTGACTCAGGCGGCAGAACAAGCTTCCTCAGTCTGTGCCGTGTGCGAAAAACTGTCACAGGTGAGCGCATGAGCCGGGCTTATCTGTTGCTGGATCGAGTCCAGATCGAAAACCTTGCGGATCGCCTGTTTGAGCTGACGGGCGGCACGCCTGTTCACTTGCTTTATCAACGTACCGCCTACAGCGCTTTGGACAAGGCCGGCCCCGTGCTGATCGGTGTGACCCCCGATAGCCCGTTGGCAACGGTTTTTTGGCAGGAGTGGAGCACAACGGCGGGTATCTGGCTGGAGTCTGAGGCCGACGAAGATCAAGTGCTGGCGCATTTGCGCGGCCTGATCCACGCGCGGGTTGACGGTGTTGCGACGGTTTTTTTTCGTTTCTACGACCCGCGTATTACCGCGTTGTGGCTGAAGGATTTGCCCTCGCCTGAGCGTGATCGACTGATGGGGCCAGTACGGCTGATTCGTCTGCCGGATTCACAGATCAATCAGCAAACCGAGTGCCCCGCGATCCTGTATGCGCACAAGCCGTGGCTGGTGCTGACGGCGGAACAACTCGATCATCTGAACGCGGCCAAGCGCCAGTCTTTTGCCAGACAGTTGATCGAACACGGTCAACGCTATTTCCCCCAATACCTCAACACAATGGATTCGACTGCTTTGCAGCAATGGGCCATGGAGTGTCAGGCCAGTGCTGCACGGCGGGGCTTCAGTGCCGTCGATGAAGTCCTGCGCTGGGCGCGTTTCTTCACAGTGCTGGGCACTGACTTTCCCGATGGTGTCGAGCACGGCGCCTACCGGCGTTTGCTGGACGAACCCCGAGTGTTGCCGCACCAGCGTCTGGACAACCTCAACAGCGCATTGACGCACCAATTGCTGACCGACAAGGACTTCGCCTGATGAGCGCCGAAAAACTGGCCATGGTCGACGAGGCCGCTCAGGCCGAACGCGAGGCCAAAGCCCAGCCGCATGTGGACATCAACAGCACGGTGCATCCGTGCCCCGCCAGTCAGCCCGAACTGTTTGTGGTGCCGGTGCGCTATGCGCTGGCGCACGAAAAGGCTGAGCACGTTTGTTGCGTTCCCGGTATTACGCCCCAGAGTCGCCCGATGGCGGCGCGGCGTTTGCGGGCCGGGTTTGTTTACCTCTGGCAGCATCAGGGGCCGCTCAAGCGTTTTGCTGTTTCGCCGCAGGGTCTGTTGCAGGAACAGGCGCTGGACGCGGCGGCCGCGCCGGTGCCCGGCGCAACACTCACAGGGCTGTCACTGCAAAAAATCCACGACGCCTGGATGCTTTACAGCGAATTCCCGTTGAACGCCGAGCACTGCCGAATCCTTAGCGAGAGCAGTGCCAAACGCAGCCAGCACATGCGCCACATTGCCTTGCGCACGGTGGCCGACGAACTGCAGGCCCCACACTGTCCACCGCTGGAGAAGGCCGACGAGGTAATCGCCGAACTTCTCCCGGATACCTATGCCCGGTCGATGAAAGTTGACCAGCAAAAAAATGCCGAGGACACCGAAGCCCTCGGTGCGACGCTGTTAGAGCACCCGACTCCTGCCAACATCAACGCCTACACAGACGCCAGGCATCGCATCCGTGAGCGCGACAAGGTCCTCGCTCGGCATCCCGACGCCAGTGACGAGCCACCGGGCGAGTGGAGCGCCGAGCCGTGGGACGGGCAGGGCACGCGGGACTGGCTGGACAATGCCAAGACACAAAGCACGGGGCTGTTCGCTGTCTTCGTCTGCCTGGAAGACGATCTGGGCGTGTTGCGCGACATCAACCATGAACAGGAATGGCTGGAAGCCGGCCACGAAAAATGGCTCGGCGAAAACAATCTGCGCCTGAGCATCGGCGGCTTTGCGCGCAGTTTGATCACCGAGGATGGCGCCGAACTGGCCGGCAGTCTCAGCTACCGCTACAAGGATCGCGACATCAGCCTTACGCCCGAACAGGGCCAGATCATGCTCGACACTCAGGATCGGCTGAACGAGGAACTCAGGGTTGAAACCCGGGATCGTCAATTCGGCGGTCGGCCGACCGAGGCCGAAGCTGCCGTCCGTGATGCACGTATCGCAGCCATTGTCGGCCCGGTGCGGGCGTTTATTCCGGCCGATCTGTACGACGAAGCGGAGGAAGTGGTGCGGCAATACCGCGCGGAAAAACACGCCAACCTCAACAATCACGCATTCAGCGCCAAGGTCGGCAAGTACATCGACCTCGATGCCATGGACACATGGTTCACCGACACTGCCGCCGGCCACTTCCAACAACTCGAACAACGCCACACTGCGTTGTTCGCCGACCGGGGCGTGTACCTCAAACGCTCGGTCAGCGGCACCTGGTTTGTCGATTACGACGACCTCGACACTCGCCAATGGCTGACCGAACTCGCCACCGGTTGCCTGACCGCCCAATGCTTCCGCGCCCAAGGCGCCGAGCAATACGCCGACTACGTGCGCGCCGCCGACGGTGGCGCACTCCGACAACTGTTCAGCGCCTGGACACCGTCGATTGAGGCGGCAGTCAACAACGCCTCGCGCCTTGGCGAGTTGATGGCCGCCCTGTCCGCCGACAACCTCAGCGCCACCCATCAGGCCCTAGCGCCGCTGAGCGTGGTGGTGCTGGACGACATCGCGACCATGGCCCGCGAGGCCGACAGCCAATGGAATGTGTTGGTCAATCGGCTGGGCGCGGCGTTGTTGTTGCTCAAGGGGGACAAGGGTTTCAGTGCGTCGTGGATGAGTATTTTTCTTGCCGCGAGGTTGGGGGGTGAGAGCCGCTTGCAGTTCGCGATCGAAGCCGGGCGGCCGGTGTGGAAATTGCTGGGGCAACGGGCCGAGGCGCTGAGTGAATGGGTGAACAAGACGGGGAAAGCCATTGGGGTTGGGCGGGTAGAGCGGATTGTCAATTCGCCAGTGGTGGTCAACAGCGGGGGAGTGGTGCCGTTGGCGGCGCTGTTGGTCAACGTGGTGAATGTACAGAACTATTTGAGCGAGGCCGGGGTGCTGGAGGGGATGGATCCCCGGCGGGTGAATGACACGGTGTCGGCGAGTTTGTATGGGGCGGCGGCGTTGGTGGCGGTGGTGGATAGTCAGGTGCGGATGGGGTTGGGGAAGGATCGGTTCTTTATTCGTTCATCTGCGGCGCCGGCGCTTACGTTGTTTGGTGGGGTGATTGGTGCGCTTTCTACGGGTGCTGCAATAAACGAATTCCAATCCCTGCAATCACGATTGGAAAGCGCCCAAAACCAAGTTGATCCATGGCTGCAGATGCGTCAGATCGCGGTCGGAGGGCAGGTAGCAGCCTTCGGCGCCCAAGCGATATTGGGGCTTGGCTACACCGCCCGCGCCTTGGCAGGTTCAATAACTGCGGAAGTCGCCATCTTGCGCTACACGCTCTACATGGGGCCTTTGAACTGGATCATTCTGGGCCTTGGTGTGCTGTACTTGACTGCTTGGATTTTCGAGAAAACACCGCTGCAAAACTTCCTGAACAACTGCTGTTGGTCGAAGACGCGGGCTATTGACCTTGATCCCATCGCCCCGAAAGCTCAACAGGACGAACTCGACCGTTTGTACCTCATCCTCTATACGCCTCGGGTCACCATGCAAAGCAGTTCCAAGCCGGCGCCTGATAATGGCCGTTCCGGCCTGGCTTTCGTCAGCGCTATTGATTCTCTGACCATCGATTTGCCGGGTGCCGAGCCAGGCAGTGTCTACCTGGAACTGAGCATGGTCGGTGATCCGGTAGATACTCTCGAAAACCGGTACCTGGTCAAAAGCAGTCCGACTGACTACTTCAGGCCTCCTCGTCCGTGGCGTGACATGACGCCCTTCTGGTTGTCCGACAGCAGTTGCCAGTGGATACCGATCGAGGAAGGTCAGGGTCTGCGTATAAGCGGTCCTTTCAAAGAGGTGAAAGACATACTGCACACGCCACCTGGCACGTTGTCGCTAAGGTTGCGTTATCGCACGCCACTGACCGGGATACTCGGCGCACGGAGTTTTATCGGCGGGGAGCGAGGTCTAGCTTTTACCTTGAACAACTCCACTGGCGTCATAGCGCTGAGAAGTGACCCAACTCCCGAACTTGATCGTGTACCGAGTTACCCGCTCGGTGAAGATCATCCCGGCGCCATTTACCTGCAACCCAAGGAAAAGCGATGAGTATGCCACCGGCAGGCACAACGCAAAAAAGGATGTTCTCGCGTAATGACTACTTCGCGCCATTACCTATTCCCACCGGTAGGAAACCTTCTGATGTGCTCAACATCATCTGGCGCAAGAACGAGGTTTTTCTTGATATTGGTAACTACAGCATCGGTTCAACGGTCATGGTGATGTGGCCGTCGCTGATGGTATTTGTATTTATGGGCTTCATCACTCCAGACCCCGGGCTGATCTGGATTGCGGCGTTATTGATCATAGGCATTCCTTCAATATTTGTGATTCAGGGCCTCTTCCGCGAAGTCCCCTTACCCATACGCTTCAACCGCCAACGCCGTGAAGTCTGTGTCCCCCGTGACAACGGCGAGTGCTGGATTGTCCCCTGGGAAACCGTGACGGCGGCCGCCACTCAACAGTCATCAGTCAGTCAGGCCGGCAAAGCCACAATGGGTCTACTGGTCATCGGTTTCGAAAACCCCGACCCGCACGCCACGGAAGACAACAAGCATTTTTCGCTAGGCTTCAACTGTGGCGGCGGCACCACGGCAATGGCGTTGTGGGAGTGCATGCGCAGTTATATGGAAATCGGGCCAGAGGCTGTTGAGGATCAAACCGCGCGGTTCGACAGGTCAAAAGGAATCTGGGCGACTTATCTGGACGATCTGATCAAAGCCGCGAAGTTGAGAGGCTGGTTCGTAACCGTTCTCTGGGAAGGGTTCTGCGGAATATTCATATTCAACACGCTGCTGATCGATGTGCTGGAGCGTTGGAAGTTGAACCCGCCTCCCGACTTGCCCTATCCCGACATCATCGAATGGTCAAAACCAATCCCGCCTGAACAATGGGCCAAACGCTCCCCGGAGCTGGAAGCCGCCATCGCCCGGCGCGAAGCTGAGCTGGCCGGTTCGGTTGAGGCCCCGGTATGAATACGCCAACCGTAGGCCTCAGCTGTAGCTAGCGAGTCCCAACTCGTCGGCACCCATACTGAGGCAATTTCTTGGACCGATGTAGGACGGCTCCGAGACGTATAAGGCGGGTTTTACATCACCCATCGGCTCGCCTATAGTTCGCCCGTCACCGACGAATCGGTGATCGACTTTAGCCGGTCGAACAAGAGTGCACGGGCGCCCCCGGAATGGAGGCGCTTTTTGCTGCCTGTGTTTTTATTATGGCGGTCGTGCGTGGGACACCTTCGGGTGTGCCGGATTCTCTTGTCCGGTCGGCTAACCCGCGTACGGCTGCCACCTGATTTGCTTAGCCGCTATGGGTGGGGGCTCTTAACTCAAGAGAACTTTTCCATGCCAAATTTCCGTGCCCTGCAAGGCAACATCAGCACCACCCCCACGCTTTACCTCGATACCGAAGCCACAGCCTCAGCCCTTCTCGAAAACGCCAAATACCGCATAAACACCGTACGCAATTTGCTCAACAGCGTGAGTTGCCTGTGCGTCAGAGATTCTGAAGGCCATGATCTTGAGCATTTCGCCAGTGCCGCGCATATCCTGCTTCAGGACGGCTGTGACGCGCTGGATGCGTTGGGCTGGAAACTGGATAGAGTCGCACCCGGACTTTGAAAGTAAAAAAGCCGCGATTGTGTCGCGGCTTTTTTACATCTGTCAGAACCCCCGTCGAATCCGGTTCTTCAGTTGTTCGTGGAAAAACTCGGCATTACGCTTGTAAGTGCCACTAAAGGATTCATTGCTCGAATCCAGCGTCATCGAACGCTTGCTCGATACTTCTTCACGGTACGCATCGATAAAGAAATTCAGGTCATTGTTCGTGCTCAGCTTCGGCCACTTGTCCAGGTATTCCGGCAGTTGCGCCGGCCCGGTGCGGAACGAGCAGATCCGCCGGTTGCTGATCGTCGCTTCGCCGATTTCGAACGGCACCCACCACGACAACGCGGTTTTCTCCGACACCACTGCCAGCAGGTGCGTGCATTCGGTGATGTTGCGCGTGATGACCCCGGTGATGTCGTCGGTGGTCTGCGATTCCGGGTCGAGCACGTCGAGGTAGGTCTTGATGTTGGCCTGCATCAATTGGGCATTGATCGCCATGGCCTGCGGGCGATCCATGTGGCGGTAGCTGATGAATACGGGCATCAGAAGTGTCCTTTTATGGCGAGTTCACGGTAATAGGCGCCGAGCGCCGTGAGACGGCAGCCAGTGGAGTGAATGGCCGCGTAATACATGTGTTCGGCGTCGACCGGTTCGATCAGGCTGTGGCGGTTGCACTTTTGCAGTTGGGCGAAGACCTCGCCGTGCTCCGGGTCGAATGTGGCCTCGGTGGGTTCGTAGCTGGGGGCGAGGCGGAACGTCGATTCGGCTTCGGCAAACCATTCCGGCAGTTTGCGCAGGATCTCCTTGGGGATCAGCGGCGAGACTTCGCGCAGGGAGATGAACTGCGAGACGTTGGTCTTGAACACCGGGCGCTGCTCCCAGGCATCGAGTGCGTTGTCGACGAAGGAATACAGGCTGCCCGGTGTGATCTTGCCGAGGATGTTCGCCGCACCGCCGTGCAGGGCCTGCAACAGTAAACCGGTGAACACGCCGTGTTGCGCACCTTCCAGGGCCGGCTCTTCCTTTTTGCAGGCGGTCAGGATGGTCATGCCTTCGCCGACCACGCTGCTTTCGCTGCGCAAGGCGCGCACTTCGCCGGCCGCGCCGCTCTGGCAGCAGTCGAGGATGATCACTTTGTTTTTGATTTTCGTGGCTTTGGCGGCCCAGTTGAGAATGTCGCTGATGCGGATGCCGTCCTTGGGGTTGCGATAGTCCTGCGGCAGGAGCATGCCTTCATCGTTGTCGCTGTCGAAGCCGCCGTGCCCGGCGAAGTACAGCAGGGCGACGTTGCAGTCGCCGGAGAACAGCTCGCGAATCTGGTCTTCGAGCTTGCCTCGGCCGAGGTCGTCTTCAGCCGAGGTCAGCACCACATTCTTGAAGTTGGGGTCACCGTTGGCGTCGGTTTTCAGCACGGACGCCATGGCCATGGCGTCGTTGCAGCAACCGCTCAAGGGCGAAACGTGCGCGTAGTGGTTGATGCCGATAAACAGTCCCTTGCGCATGTTTACACCGCCGTGTGCTGACGGATCGCACCGATGATGCTGTTGGTGTTCCACGCGCACTCGGCGTGTGCCGCCTCACGTACCACCGTGGAAATGCGCTCGGCGCCGAACGGCTTGATTGCGATGATCACTTTGCCCATGCGTTTGGCGATCTCGATTTCCTTGTTGATCCACTTGCTGTAGGTCGAATACATCCCGGCCATGATCAGCACCGCCGAGCACGGACGAATCTTGTTTTCGATGGCTTCCTCGAGCTGCTTGTCGGTCTGCGCGCCCATGATCGGGTTGTGCGGCGGCACGGAAAAATTCTTGAAGCGGAAATCTGCCTTGGCGCCGAGCAGGCGCACCAGATTGTCGTGGGCGTGGGCGTAGTTCCACGAATGGCTGATGAACAAATGGTAGGTCTGCATGGGGTTCCTCGAAGGTCGCGAAGGTGCGAAGGAACAACCCAATTTAGGCATCTCTAAAGTGCCCGCAAGGTCTGCGCGCGGAAAGAGAAATGTCCTGCAGACAGGCGCGAGCAGGCCTGTCAGAAAGGTCTGACGTTTAAACGGTCGGGGGATGTGTCAGGCGTGGTCCGACATCCGGCAGCCCTCGGACGAGGGGCTGCCGGTGCAGATGTTTAGTAGCCGTTTTCCGGCAGGCTGGCGATGATCGAGCGGTAGCTGTTCATCCGTTGCTGCTGCACGCGGCCATCTTCCAGGGCCTTGAGCAGGGCGCAACCCGGTTCGCGATCGTGCTTGCAGTCGCGGAAGCGGCAGGTGCCGAGCAGGTCGTTGAACTCGATGAAGCCGGCTTCGACGTCGGCGCGGCTGACGTGGCCCAGGCCGAACTCACGGATACCCGGGGAGTCGATCAGCTCACCGCCGCCAGGGAAGTGGAACAGGCGCGCGGTGGTCGTGGTGTGCGTGCCCTGACCGGACAACTCCGACAGCGGGCCGACACGGGTTTCGACTTCCGGCAACAGGCTGTTGACCAGCGACGACTTGCCGACACCGGACTGGCCGACGAACACGCTGATGCGGCCGTCGAGCTGCTTCTGCAACTGTTCCATGCCGTTGCCGTGATGCGCCGAGACTTCCAGCACCGGATAACCCAGCGTGCGGTACACCGCCAGCAGCGCGTTGAGCGCCGGGGCGTTCTGCTCGTCGATCAGGTCGAACTTGTTCAGCAGCAGCAACGGGCGGATGCCGGCGTGTTCGGCGGCGACCAGGTAGCGGTCGATCAGGTTGGCATGCGGCTCGGGCAGCGGTGCGAAGACGATGACGATCATGTCGACGTTGGCAGCGACTGGCTTGAGCTGGCCACGGCTGTCCGGGCGGCAGAGTTCGGTGCTGCGCGGCAGTTGCGCGACGATCACCCCGATGCCCTGGTTGCCGGCGCGCCAGACCACCCGATCACCTGTCACCAGTGCCGGCAGGTTGGCGCGCAGGTGGCAACGGAAAACCTGGCCGGCCTGTTCGCCGTCCACGGCCTCGACTTCGACCTGCACACCGAAGTGGGCGATCACCAGGCCGTGTTGCTCGGGGCCCAGGTCGCCGCCCTCGAGGGCTTCGACCGCCGAGGACTCGCGTTTGGCGGCGCGCGCGGCGCGCTCGCCTTGAATCTTTTCGATGCGCCAGTTTTGACGACGATTGAGTTGGCGTTTGGCCATGGGTGTTCCGTCTGAAGAATGCAGCGATTAGGTAAAACGGCCGCGAGTTTAGCACGCCCGGGCATCGGCCTAGGCTAAACTGCGCAGCATTGCCTAGGAGCCCGAATATGCAAAACCCGCAGAACCTGATCTGGATCGACCTGGAAATGACCGGTCTGGATCCGGAAAACGACGTCATCATCGAAATGGCCACCATCGTCACCGACAGTGACCTGAACACCCTGGCCGAAGGCCCGGTGATCGCCATTCACCACAGTGACGAAGTGCTCGCCCGCATGGACGAGTGGAACACCCGCACCCACGGCAACTCGGGTCTGACCCAGCGTGTGCGTGACAGCCGTATCAGCATGGCCGAGGCCGAGGCCGAAACCATCGCTTTCCTCGAGAAATGGGTACCGAAGGGCAAGTCGCCGATCTGCGGCAACAGTATCTGCCAGGACCGCCGCTTCCTTTATACCCACATGAAGGCGCTGGAAAGCTACTTCCACTACCGCAACCTCGACGTGTCGACGCTCAAAGAGCTGGCCGCACGCTGGGCACCGGACGTGCGCGACAGCTTCAAGAAGGGCAGCACTCACTTGGCACTGGACGACATCCGCGAGTCGATCGCCGAGCTGCAGCACTACCGCAAGCACTTCATCAAGTTCTGATTGAGGGGTGTCTGCCCTGACGTCTTCGCGAGCAAGCCCGCTCCCACAATTTGGAATGCGTTCCCCCTGTGGGAGCGGGCTTGCTCGCGAAGAGGGCGTCAGAGTCCCGTAAGATTCAAGTCAGAAATGCATCCCGGAGCGCGCCCCCTTCTGGTGCGGCGCTGAAATGGCTAGACTGCGCGCCTTCCTGCCAGGACCGCCGCCATGTTGCTGATGCTCTATCTGATCGCCATTACCGCTGAAGCCATGACTGGCGCGTTGTCTGCCGGACGGCGCGGCATGGACTGGTTCGGTGTGGTGCTGATCGCCTGCGTCACCGCGCTGGGTGGCGGTTCGGTGCGTGACGTGTTGCTCGGGCACTATCCGCTGACATGGGTCAAACACCCGGAATACCTGGTGCTGACTTCGGCCGCCGCGATGCTCACCGTGTTCACCGCCCGCTGGATGCGTCACCTGCGCTCACTGTTTCTGGTGCTCGATGCGGTCGGTCTGGTGGCGTTCACCCTGATCGGCTGCATGACCGCTCTGGAAATGGGCCACGGCATGCTGGTGGCCTCGGTCAGCGGCGTGATCACCGGGGTATTCGGCGGCATCCTGCGCGACATCTTCTGCAACGACATCCCGCTGATCTTCCGCCGCGAACTGTACGCCAGCGTCTCGTTCGCCGCCGCGTGGTGCTACATGCTCTGTCTGTATCTGAATGTGCCGAGCGAGCAGGCGATCCTGATCACCTTGTTCGGCGGCTTTCTGCTGCGGCTGCTGGCGATTCGGTTCCACTGGGAAATGCCCAAGTTCGTCTACAACGACGCACCTTGACGTCACGCTGGCGATCGCGTGGAAATATTCTGTCGGGAATGTTGAATAGATGCCGCGTCTCTAAATAGGGTAAAAATAAAGCCTTAATGGGGTATTTCTTCATGAAATACCCTGTTTAAGTCTTTTTACCTCATTTAGACGGCTGTCTGAATCATGCACTCACTCACTCCGGAATTTCTTGACGCCTTGCGCTTTGACGGTCTCCAGATTGCGACGCTTCGTGCATTGGGAGAGTTTCGGGGTAAGCAACAACTGTTCGTTGCTCAATCGCCGCAGGTACTCCAGGGACTTACGCAGATAGCCGTAATTGAATCCACGGAGTCATCTAACCGACTGGAGGGTGTAACTGTCGCGCCAGCGCGGCTGAAGTCACTGATGAGCAAAAACACTGATCCCAAGAGCCGATCCGAACAGGAAATTGCTGGCTATCGGGACGCACTGTCACTTATCCATGAATCAGCCGATGGGATGCCATTTTCCGAAGGTGTTCTTAGACAATTACACAGTCTTCTTTACCGCTATCTACCTCAGGATGGTGGTGAATGGAAGGCAATGAACAACGACATCATCGAGCGTCATGCCGATGGTTCATCGCGGATTCGCTTCCACCTGTTCCTGCTCATATGACCCCTATTGCGGTGACTGAAACCCTGGCGCATTACCACCGGGCGCTGGCATTGAATCTCGCTGACCCTTTGGTTTTGGTGCCGCTTACGGTCCTCGACTTCCTTTGTATACACCCCTTCTCTGACGGTAATGGTCGCGTCGCTCGTCTGCTGACATTGCTGCTGCTCTATCAATTTGATTACCGAGTCGGGCGATTTATCAGTCTTGAACGGATATTCGAGGAGTCAAAGGAGGGCTATTACGCAACACTCGAACTGAGTTCTCAGGGGTGGCACGAGGGCACGCATGATGTTCGGCCATGGATGGATTATTTTTGGGGGGCATTGCTTAAAGCGTACAAAGAGTTCGAGGAGCGAGTGGGTACGATAGAGAAGCGTCGAGGGGGTAAAAGCGATCGAATCAGAGACGAAGCCTTGAAGCGAGTCCTCCCTTTTTCCATCTCGGAAATTGAAGAGTCCTGTCCGGGAGTCAGTCGCGATACAGTGCGCCTGGTTTTACGATCACTGAAAGCAGAAGGGCTGATTGAGCCGACAGGTAAGGGGCGCACAGCCAAGTGGAGAAAGCCGGCATAGCCTCAAGTAAAGCGTTCAGCGTGCTGTTTCAGCGCCCACTCGACGTGTTCGCGGACTAGATCGGACGGGTAATCACGACGCGCCTTCAAGGCTTCCAGCACAGGAATGCTCGAAGGCGCGTTGCCCAGCCCGACCGCCAGATTGCGCAGCCAGCGCTCGTAACCGGCGCGGCGCAGCGGCGAGCCTTCGGTGCTGCTGAGAAACTTGTCCTCGTCCCACAGGAATAGCTCGGCCAGTTCGGCGTTGTCCAGGTTGTGCCGTGGCTTGAAATCGCTTTCCCCGGATGGCCGGGCGAAGCGGTTCCACGGGCAGACGATCTGGCAGTCGTCGCAGCCGAACACGCGGTTGCCGATCAACGGGCGGAGGTCTTCGGGAATGGCGTTTTTCAGTTCGATGGTCAGGTACGAGATGCACCGTCGCGCGTCCAGCACATACGGGCCGACGAAGGCGTTGGTCGGGCAGATGTCCAGGCACGCGGTGCAGCGCCCGCAATGTTCGGTGCTGTGCGGTTCGTCCACCGGCAGCGGCAGATCGACGAACAGTTCGCTCAGGAAGAAATAGCTGCCGGCCTTGCGGTTCAGCACCAGGGTGTTTTTGCCGATCCAGCCCAGTCCGGCCTGCTCTGCGATGGCTTTTTCCAGCACCGGGGCGCTGTCGACGAAGGCACGGAAACCGAACGGGCCGATCTCGGCCTGAATCCTGTCGGCCAATTGCTGCACGCGTTTGCGGATCAATTTGTGGTAATCGCGGCCCAAGGCATAACGCGACACGTAGGCCTTCTCCGGTTGCGCGAGCATTTGCGCCATTTGCGTGTCGCCGGGCAGGTAGTCCATGCGCAGCGAAACCACGCGCAACGTACCCGGAACCAGTTCCTCCGGATGCGAGCGTTTGCTGCCGTGGGCGCCCATGTAATCCATTTCGCCGTGGTAGCCGGCGGCGAGCCAGCGCTCCAGGTGCTGCTCATGCTCGGCCAGGTCCAGACCGCTGATGCCGACTTGCTGGAAGCCCAGCTCGCGGCCCCAATCCTTGATCGATTGGGCGAGGGCGGGAAGATCTGTGGTGATGGCGGACATGAGGCGAGAGAAACCGGAGCTGAGGTGCGTATAATTCTGCCAGACATCGGAGCCCGAAGACGCATGCCGCACACGAAAGATGAATTACCCGACGCGCTGTATGGCGCTGCACAGGTGCGAGCACTCGACGCGCGGCTGATCGCTGCGGGCACCCCGGGCTTCGAATTGATGCAGCGCGCCGCGCACGCGACCTGGCGAGCATTGGTGCGGCAATGGCCGTCGGCGAACGAGATGACCGTGCTGGCCGGGCATGGCAACAACGCTGGTGATGGTTTTCTGATCGCCGCGCTGGCGCACCGGGCCGGTTGGGCGGTGCGGGTGCTGGCCGTCGGTGATCCGCAACGCTTGCAGGGCGACGCTGCGCAGGCTTATGCGCAGGCACTGAGCGATGGCGTCGCCGTGCAGGGCTGGACCGCGCAATTCGAGCTGCGCGGCATTATCGTCGATGCCTTGCTCGGCACCGGACTGGCCGGCGATGTGCGCGAGCCGTATGCCGCTGCGATCAAGGCGATCAATGCCAGTGGCCTGCCGGTGGTGGCGGTGGATATTCCTTCGGGGCTGTCTGCCGATACCGGGCATGTCCTTGGCGTTGCGGTTCACGCCGACCTTACCGTGACCTTTATTGGCTTGAAGCTCGGCCTGTTCACCGGTGATGCGGCGGATCAGGTCGGAGCGCTGGTGTTTAACGATCTGCAAGCCGCTGCCGACATCTACCGTGACATTCCTGTCAGCGTCCTGCGTCTCACGACGGCTAATCTTCCGCGACTGGCTCCGCGTGCGCCCACTGCGCACAAAGGGCGCTTCGGGCATTTGCTGTTGATCGGCGGCGATCAGGGTTTTGGCGGGGCGATTCTGCTCAGTAGCGAAGCGGCCTTGCGCAGCGGCGCCGGCATGGTGTCTCTGGCAATCCGTCCGGAACATGTCCCGGCAGCGCTGACGCGGATGCCGGAAGTCATGGTGCTCGGCACATCGTCGGCCAATCAGTTGATGGGGCTGCTGGAAAAGGTCTCGGTGCTGGTGGTTGGTCCGGGTCTCGGACAGGCGAGTTGGGGCCGGGCGCTGTTGTCCGCTGCCGCCAATGCGCCGCTGCCGCAGGTATGGGACGCCGACGCGTTGAATCTGCTGGCGAGCGGTTTTGTCAGTCTGCCCGGGAATTGCGTGATCACTCCGCATCCGGGCGAGGCGGCGCGCCTGTTGGGCGTCAGTACCGCTGAGGTGCAGGCAGATCGCCCGGCCGCCGCGCGGGCGTTGTGCAAAAAATACTCAGCCGTCGTCGTGCTGAAAGGCGCCGGCAGCCTGATCGCTCATCCCGATGGGCGTCTGGCGTTGTGTCATCAGGGCCATCCGGCCATGGCCACTGCCGGCCTTGGCGATGTGCTCGCCGGGTTGACCGGGGCGCTGCTGGCGCAGGGCATGGACGGCTACGATGCCGCCTGCCTCGCAGTCTGGCTGCACGCCAATGCCGGCGCGCAACTAGGTAAATTCGGCCGTGGGCTGGCGGCCAGTGATCTGATTCCAGCCATTCGTCAGTTGTTGGAGGAGCATGCACCGTGTCTGAAGTAACCCTGTACCTGGCCGATGAACAGGCCATGAGCGACTTTGGCGCACGGATCGCCCGCGTTACTCAGGGCCATGGCCTGATTTTTCTCGAAGGCAATCTGGGCATGGGTAAAACCACCCTGTCGCGGGGCATCATTCGTGGGCTTGGGCATGTCGGCGCAGTAAAAAGTCCGACCTTCACTCTGGTTGAGCCCTACGAGATCGGCGACGTCCGTGCCTTTCACTTCGACCTGTACCGTCTGGTCGATCCGGAGGAGCTGGAGTTTCTCGGTATCCGCGATTATTTCGAAGACGATGCCCTGTGCCTGATCGAGTGGCCCGATAAAGGTGCAGGCTTTTTGCCAAAGCCTGACCTGACCATTACCATTACCCCGCAAGACAGCGGTCGTTCGCTGAAAATTTTGTCCCAGGGCGCGCGTGGTGAGTCCTGGTGTGCCGCTTTGGCATTGGAATCCAATTAAATGATGGGGTTAGGTATGCGCTTTCGCGCGTTGGTGGCTGCCGCAGGACTGATGTTGATGGCAGTGGCCGTCAACGCTGTGGCCGACACAAAGGTCAACAGCGTGCGCCTGTGGCGGGCGCCGGACAATACGCGACTGGTCTTCGACCTGAGCGGCCCGGTGCAGCACAGTGTCTTCACCCTGACCGCACCGGATCGACTGGTGATCGATATCAATGGCGCCACTCTGGGTGCGCCGTTGAAAGTTTCGACCGCCAACACGCCGATCACCGCGATGCGCTCGGCCCAGCGCACGCCGACCGACCTGCGGGTGGTCATCGACCTGAAAAAAGCCGTCACCCCGAAAAGTTTCTCCCTGGCGCCGAACGCGCAATATGGCAACCGTCTGGTGGTCGACCTGTTCGACAACGCCGCCGATGCCGCCCCGCCGCCAGCTCCGACGCCTTCGGTTGCGACCGTGCCGGCAGTGCCGGTGACGCCTTCGGAACCGGCGATCAAACTGCCACCGGCCCCGGCCGGCAAACGCGACATCATTGTGGTGATCGACGCCGGCCACGGCGGCGAAGACCCGGGTGCGTCCGGCTCGCGCGGCCAGCGTGAGAAAGATGTGGTACTGCAGATCGCCCGCGAACTGCAGCGTCAGGTCAACGGCATGAAAGGTTTCCGTGCCGAGCTGACCCGGACCGGCGACTACTTCATCCCGTTGCGCGGCCGTACCGAAATCGCCCGCAAGAAGGGCGCCGACCTGTTCGTTTCGATCCACGCCGACGCCGCGCCGTCTGCGGCAGCCTTCGGCGCCTCGGTGTTTGCCCTGTCCGATCGCGGCGCAACGTCGGAAACCGCCCGTTGGCTGGCCGACAGCGAAAACCGTTCCGACCTGATCGGTGGTGCCGGCAACGTCAGCCTCGACGACAAGGACCGCATGCTCGCCGGCGTGTTGCTCGACCTGTCGATGACCGCGTCGCTGACTTCCAGCCTCAACGTCGGCCAGAAAGTCCTGACCAACATTGGTCGCGTGACCCCGTTGCACAAACAACGCGTGGAGCAGGCCGGGTTCATGGTGCTGAAATCGCCGGACATCCCGTCGATTCTGGTCGAAACCGGCTTCATCTCCAACGCCAACGAAGCGAACAAGCTCTCTGCATCAAGCCATCAGCAGGCGTTGGCGCGTTCGATCAGCAGCGGTGTGCGGCAGTTCTTCCAGCAGAACCCGCCACCGGGCACCTACATTGCCTGGCTGCGTGACTCCGGCAAGATCGCCCAAGGCCCGCGTGATCACCGCGTGAGTCCGGGTGAGACGCTGGCAATGATCGCCGTGCGTTATCAGGTGTCGCCCGCCACGCTGCGCAGTGCCAACAATCTCAGCAGCGATGAGCTGAAGGTCGGTCAGCATCTGACCATTCCTGGCACCGAACTGGCGTCCAAAGAATGAACCAGGTGTTGAACGCCGCACGCATCGAACTGCTCAGCCCGCGGCTGGCGAACCAGATCGCCGCCGGTGAGGTGGTCGAGCGCCCGGCTTCGGTGATCAAGGAATTGCTGGAAAACAGCCTCGACTCCGGTGCCAGACGCATCGACGTCGATGTCGAGCAGGGCGGCGTCAAGCTGCTGCGGGTGCGTGACGACGGCAGTGGCATTTCCGCCGACGACCTGCCGCTGGCCCTGGCCCGTCACGCCACCAGCAAGATCCGCAATCTCGAAGACCTCGAACAGGTGATGAGCCTGGGCTTCCGTGGTGAAGCGCTGGCCTCGATCAGCTCCGTGGCACGCCTGACCCTGACCTCGCGCACCCGCGACGCCGATCAGGCCTGGCAGGTCGAGACCGAAGGTCGCGACATGGCGCCTCGCGTTCAGCCGGCAGCGCATCCGGTCGGCACTTCGGTGGAAGTGCGCGACCTGTTCTTCAACACGCCGGCGCGACGCAAGTTTCTCAAGACCGAAAAAACCGAATTCGATCACCTGCAAGAAGTGATCAAGCGTCTGGCGCTGGCGCGCTTCGACGTGGCCTTCCATCTGCGCCACAACGGCAAGACCATCCTCAGTCTGCACGAGGCCCACGATGATGCGGCCCGCGCCCGGCGGGTGGCGGCGATTTGTGGTTCGGGCTTCCTTGAGCAGGCGCTGCCGATCGAGATCGAGCGCAACGGTCTGCACCTGTGGGGCTGGGTCGGGTTGCCGACCTTCAACCGCAGCCAGGCGGACTTGCAATATTTCTTTGTGAACGGCCGGGCGGTGCGCGACAAACTGGTGGCGCACGCGGTGCGTCAGGCTTATCGCGACGTGTTGTTCAACGGCCGTCATCCGACCTTCGCGCTGTTTTTCGAGGTCGATCCAGCAGCGGTGGACGTCAACGTGCACCCGACCAAGCACGAAGTGCGCTTCCGTGACGGGCGCATGGTGCATGACTTCCTTTACGGCACGTTGCACCGCGCATTGGGCGATGTGCGTCCGGAAGATCAACTGGCCGGTTCGGTCACCACTGCTGTCGTCCGTCCAACCGGCATCGAGGCGGGCGAATTCGGCCCGCAGGGCGAAATGCGTCTGGCGGCCAACGCGCTGCTGGAGCAGCCGCAGGCGCAACCGGTGTTCAACACCTCGTCCGCTGCAAGCGCTGGCGGCGCTTACCAGTATCAGTACACGCCACGTCCGCAGTCGGCGATGCCGCCGGCCGCCGAGGCGCAAGCTGCTTACCGCGAGTTCTTCGCGCCGCTGCCCGAGGCCAACGCCAACGCGCTGCCGGCCGGTCAGGAAGATATTCCGCCGCTGGGTTACGCGCTGGCGCAGCTCAAGGGCATCTACATCCTGTCCGAGAACGCTCAGGGACTGGTGCTGGTGGACATGCATGCCGCGCACGAGCGGATCATGTACGAACGCCTGAAAATCGCCATGGCCAGTGAAGGCCTGAGCGGCCAGCCATTGCTGGTGCCGGAGTCGCTGGCGGTCAGTCAGCGTGAAGCCGACTGCGCCGAAGAACATGCCGCATGGTTCCAGAAACTGGGCTTCGAACTGCAGCGCCTGGGCCCGGAAACATTGGCGATCCGCCAGATTCCGGCCCTGCTCAAACAGGCCGAGGCCAATCGCCTGGTGGGTGACGTGTTGTCGGACCTGATGGAGTACGGCACCAGCGACCGGATTCAGGCACACCTGAACGAACTGCTCGGCACCATGGCCTGCCACGGCGCGATCCGCGCCAACCGGCGCCTGGCCCTGCCAGAAATGAACGGTCTGCTGCGCGACATGGAAAACACCGAGCGCAGCGGTCAATGCAACCATGGCCGACCGACCTGGACCCAACTGGGCCTGGACGATCTGGACAAACTGTTCCTGCGCGGTCGTTGATGAGCCAGCTTCCTCCAGCGATTTTCCTGATGGGCCCGACCGCTGCGGGCAAGACCGACCTGGCCATCGAGCTGACCAAGGTGCTGCCGTGCGAGCTGATCAGCGTCGATTCGGCGCTGGTCTATCGCGGCATGGACATCGGCACCGCCAAGCCCTCGAAAGAGCTGCTGGCCGAATTTCCGCACCGGCTGATCGATATTCTCGATCCAGCCGAAGCCTATTCGGCTGCGGATTTCCGCCGCGATGCCCTGCAAGCCATGGCTGAAATCACCGCGCGCGGGAAAATTCCGCTGCTGGTCGGCGGCACCATGCTCTATTACAAGGCTTTGGTCGAAGGTCTGGCGGACATGCCGGCGGCGGATCCCGAGGTTCGTGCGCAGATCGAAGAAGAGGCTGCACGCCTTGGCTGGCAAGCCCTGCACGATCAACTGGCGCTCATCGATCCGGTGTCGGCGGCACGCATTCACCCGAACGATCCGCAGCGCCTGAGTCGTGCGCTGGAGGTTTATCGGGTCAGCGGTCAGAGCATGACCGCCCTGCGTCAGCAACAATCTGCGCAAAGTACTGAAGCAGCCGCTTCGGGACAGCAACAATTGCCCTATACTGTCGCGAACTTGGCCATTGCTCCGGCAAATCGCCAGGTACTGCACGAGCGCATTAAACAAAGATTCACAAATATGCTGGAACAGGGGTTCATCGACGAGGTCGTAGCCCTGCGTAAAAGAAGTGACCTGCATTCCGGGTTGCCGTCTATACGTGCGGTAGGCTACCGCCAAGTCTGGGACTACCTGGATGGCAAGCTGTCGTTAGCCGAAATGCAGGAACGCGGCATCATTGCCACGCGTCAATTGGCCAAGCGCCAGTTCACCTGGCTGCGCAGCTGGGAAGAACTGCACTGGCTGGACAGTCTTGATTGCGACAATCTGCCACGCGCCTTGAAATACCTTGGGACCATCTCCATATTGAGCTGAGTCCTTGCAATTGCCGTCTATCCTTGGGGGTGTGGCGGCCAAAGCCATCTGAATTACCTATTTTTATTATTGAATCCTTAAAGGAGTGCGGCACATGTCAAAAGGGCATTCGCTACAAGACCCTTACTTGAATACTTTACGTAAAGAGAAAGTTGGGGTTTCCATCTACCTGGTCAACGGTATCAAACTGCAAGGCACGATCGAGTCGTTCGACCAGTTCGTTATCCTGCTGAAAAACACCGTGAGCCAGATGGTTTACAAACACGCTATCTCTACAGTCGTGCCAGTACGTCCAATTCGTCTGCCTAGCGCAACCGAATCCGATGCAGGTGACGCTGAGCCAGGTAACGCCTGATAGGAGTCTCCTTTGTTCTTTGAGCGCCACGGTGGTGGTGAGCGAGTCATTCTCGTTCACTTGGAAGGTCAGGACCCTGAGGCGCGCGAAGATCCGCAGGAGTTTCAGGAATTGGCTAATTCGGCGGGCGCCGAGACCGTTGCGTTTTTTAACGTACCGCGTCATCGGCCAACCGCCAAATTCCTGATTGGCAGCGGCAAGGTCGAGGAATTACGCGACCTGGTCCATGCCGAAAAGGCCGATCTGGTGATTTTCAATCACATTCTCACGCCCAGTCAGGAACGTAACCTCGAACGTGTTTTCGAGTGTCGCGTGATCGACCGTACCGGCCTGATCCTCGATATCTTCGCCCAGCGCGCCCGTACCCATGAAGGCAAGCTCCAGGTCGAACTGGCCCAGCTTGACCACATGAGCACCCGGCTGGTTCGCGGCTGGACTCACCTTGAGCGTCAGGGTGGCGGTATCGGCATGCGTGGCCCGGGTGAAACCCAGCTCGAAACCGACCGGCGTCTGCTGCGGGTTCGTCTGCGGCAGATCAAGGGTCGTCTGGAAAAAGTGCGCAGCCAGCGCGAGCAATCGCGACGCGGCCGCTCCCGTGCGGATATCCCTACCGTTTCTCTGGTGGGCTATACCAACGCCGGCAAATCCACGCTGTTCAATAACGTGACCAAATCCGAGGTGTACGCGGCCGACCAATTGTTCGCCACGCTGGACCCGACCCTGCGCCGTCTGGAACTGGACGACCTGGGGCCGATCGTTCTGGCGGATACGGTAGGGTTCATTCGGCACTTGCCGCACAAGCTGGTCGAGGCATTTCGGTCTACGCTCGAAGAGTCGAGCAACTCCGACCTGCTGTTGCACGTGATCGATGCGGCCGAACCGGATCGCATGTTGCAAATCGAGCAGGTGATGGTGGTGCTGGGCGAGATCGGAGCCCAGGACTTGCCGATCCTCGAGGTATACAACAAACTCGATTTGCTTGAAGGCGTTGAGCCACAGATCCAGCGCGATGCCGATGGCAAACCGCAGCGGGTCTGGCTGTCGGCGCGTGATGGCACGGGTCTGGAATTGCTTGAGCAGGCCATTGCCGAGTTGCTGGGCAGTGATTTGTTTGTGGGGACATTGCGCTTGCCACAACGGTTCGCTCGACTGCGTGCGCAGTTCTTCGAACTCGGTGCGGTACAGAAAGAAGAGCATGACGAAGAAGGCATCTGCCTGCTGGCCGTTCGTTTGCCCCGGGTCGAGTTGAATCGACTGGTAAGCCGCGAAGGATTGCAGCCGATGGAATTCATCGAGCAACACACTTTGCAATAAAAGCCTGGCAAAGCGGTTGTGCCGCGACGGCAGGCATTCTGTAGCATTGGTCGGCGCGCCGTGGGTGCGTCTTTGCTTTATCAGATGGAGAGCGCTATGGCTTGGAATGAGCCGGGTGGCAACTCGAATAATCAGGATCCTTGGGGTGGCAAGCGCCGCAATAACGGCGACCGCAAGGGGCCACCGGATCTCGACGAGGCCTTCCGAAAGCTGCAGGAAAGCCTGAACGGGTTGTTCGGTGGTGGTAAGAAACGCGGTGGTGATGACGGCGGTGGTTCGGGCAGGAGTGGTGGCGGCTTCGGCGGTCTGCTCGGCATCGGCCTCGTCGTGCTGGCGGCTGTCTGGCTGTACAGCGCGGTCTATGTGGTCGATGAGCAGGAGCAAGCCGTGGTGCTGCGCTTCGGCAAGTACTACGAGACGGTCGGCCCCGGCCTGAACATCTACTTCCCGCCGATCGACAAGAAGTACATGGAGAACGTCACGCGTGAGCGTGCCTACACCAAGCAGGGCCAGATGCTGACGGAAGACGAGAACATCGTCGAAGTGCCGCTGACCGTGCAGTACAAGATCAGCAACCTGCAGGACTTCGTGCTGAACGTCGATCAGCCGGAAATCAGCCTGCAGCATGCGACCGACAGCGCCCTGCGTCACGTGGTGGGTTCGACCGCCATGGACCAGGTGCTCACCGAAGGTCGTGAATTGATGGCCAGCGAAATCAAGGAGCGTCTGCAACGCTTCCTCGATACCTATCGCACCGGTATCACCGTCACTCAGGTCAACGTACAGAACGCGGCAGCCCCGCGTGAAGTGCAGGAAGCCTTCGACGACGTGATCCGCGCCCGTGAAGACGAGCAGCGTTCGCGCAACCAGGCTGAAACCTACGCCAACGGCGTCGTGCCGGAAGCCCGTGGTCAGGCCCAGCGTATCCTCGAGGATGCCAACGGTTACCGCGACGAAACGGTCTCGCGCGCCAAGGGTGAGGCTGACCGCTTCACCAAACTGGTGGCCGAGTATCGCAAGGCACCTGAAGTCACCCGCCAGCGTCTGTACCTGGACACCATGCAGGAAGTCTTCAGCAACACCAGCAAGGTACTCGTGACCGGCAACAAGAACGGCCAGAGCAACTTGCTTTATCTGCCGCTGGACAAAATGATTCAGAACAGTTCGGGCAGCAATGCACCGGTGACCGGTTCGGCCGCTGCCAGCAACAACACGGATGTCGCGCCGCATGTCACTGATCTGCCGCAGACACGCACAAGGGAGACCCGCTGATGAGCAATAAATCGCTGATCGCCCTGATCGTTGGCGTTGTTGTGGTACTGGTGGGCTGGAACTGCTTCTACATCGTGGCTCAGACCGAGCGTGCGGTGTTGCTGCAATTTGGTCGTGTGGTTCAGGCCGATGTTCAGCCAGGTCTGCATGTGAAAGTGCCTTACGTTAACCAGGTGCGTAAATTCGACGCACGTCTGATGACGCTGGATGCACCGACACAGCGCTTCCTGACCCTGGAAAAGAAAGCCGTGATGGTCGATGCCTACGCCAAGTGGCGCGTGAAAGATGCCGAGCGCTTCTACACCGCGACTTCCGGCCTCAAGCAAATCGCCGATGAGCGTCTGTCCCGTCGCCTGGAATCGGGCCTGCGTGACCAGTTCGGCAAGCGTACCCTGCACGAAGTGGTGTCGGGTGAGCGTGATGCGTTGATGGCTGACATCACCGCGTCGCTGAACTCGATGGCAGAAAAAGAACTGGGTATCGAAGTGGTCGATGTCCGGGTCAAGGCCATCGATCTGCCGAAGGAAGTGAACCGCAGCGTGTTCGAACGTATGAGCACCGAGCGTGAGCGTGAAGCTCGCGAGCACCGCGCCAAGGGTAACGAGCTGGCCGAAGGCATCCGTGCCGACGCCGATCGTCAACGCCGCGTGCTGCTGGCTGAAGCCTATCGTGAATCCGAAGAGATTCGCGGTGATGGCGATGCCCAGGCTGCTGCGATCTACTCCAAGGCCTACGGTCAGGATCAGGAGTTCTACGGTTTCTACCGTAGCCTGCGTGCCTACCGTGAAAGCTTCGCGAACAAAACCGACGTCATGGTTCTCGACCCAAGCAGCGACTTCTTCCGTTATCTGGAAAAGTCCAAGCCTTGATACGACGTTGACCTGAATCACTCCGCCCGGCGGCTAAAACCTCGGGCGGGGTGATCCTTTGGGAAAACGTGTGTATGATGCGGCAGCCGGGAAATTCCCGGCTTTTTTGCGTCTGCACGTTTGATTGCTGTTTTTTGTTGCAGGCATCGGGTTGAATGGCCCGAGAGTATTTCGAGGAAAGTGATGGGCGAAGCCGGTAACAGGCCTTTCGCCGCGTCGTTCATGCGCGTGCGTTTTGAACGAGTCGGTCATTTTCTGCTTCACTCAAGGCTCGCCCGCAGGCTGGCCGCTCGGATCAAAGGGGAATGGCGTAATGGCAACGGTAGACCGCTGGCTGCTGCCAGATGGCATCGAAGAAGTACTGCCACCGGAAGCTGCGCGCATTGAAGTCGCGCGTCGTCAGGTGTTGGATCTGTTCCAGAGCTGGGGTTACGAGTTTGTCGTGACTCCCCATATCGAGTACCTGGAATCCCTGCTGACCGGTGCGGGCCAGGATCTGGATCTGCGTACCTTCAAGGTCATCGACCCGCAGTCGGGCCGGCAGATGGGTTTCCGTGCCGACATCACGCCGCAGGTGGCGCGCATCGATGCGCACACCCTGCGTCGCGAAGGCCCGAGCCGTCTGTGCTATGCCGGCAGCGTGCTGCATGCCCAGCCGCGTGCACTGTCGTCCTCGCGCAGCCCGATCCAGCTGGGTGCCGAGCTGTACGGCGATGCCAGCCCGAGCAGCGACGTTGAAGTGATCAGCCTGATGCTGGCCATGCTGCAACTGGCCGATGTGCCGGATGTGCACATGGACCTTGGTCATGTCGGCATCTATCGTGGCCTGGCGCGCGCCGCCGGTCTGTCCGGTGAAGTCGAGCAGCAGTTGTTCGATGCGCTGCAACGCAAGGCCATCGACGAGGTCATTACCTTGACCGAAGGCCTGCCGGCCGATCTGTCCGGCATGTTGCGGGCGCTGGTCGACCTGTGTGGCGGCCGTGAAGTGCTGACTGCGGCCCGTGAGCGTCTGGCCAATGCGCCGGCGCCGGTGCTGGCCGCGCTGGAAGATTTGCTGGAGATCGCCGATCGTCTGGCGACGCGTTTCCCGGAGTTGCCGCTGTACTTCGACCTGGGCGAGCTGCGCGGCTACCACTACCACACCGGTGTGGTGTTCGCGGTGTTTGTCCCGGGCGTGGGCCAGTCCATCGCTCAGGGCGGTCGTTACGACGACATCGGCGCCGACTTCGGTCGCGCCCGTCCGGCGACCGGCTTCTCTACCGATTTGAAAACCCTGGTGACCCTGGGGCGTGCTGAGATCGAGCTACCGTCTGGCGGTATCTGGATGCCTGACAGTACGGATGCGGCACTCTGGCAGCAGGTTTGCCAGTTGCGCAGTGAGGGTCAGCGTGTCGTTCAGGCGTTGCCTGGACAACCTTTGGCCGCCGCCCGTGATGCGGACTGCGACCGGCAATTGATTCAGCAGAACGGGCTTTGGCAAGTATCGCCACTGGCTTCTTGAGTTTTCCTGCCGGCCATCGCCGGCACCAAGTTTGCGCGAATGAGGACAAGTGTTATGGGTAAGAATGTCGTAGTCCTGGGCACCCAATGGGGTGATGAGGGCAAAGGCAAGATCGTTGATCTGCTGACCGAACATGCTGCCGCCGTAGTGCGCTACCAAGGTGGCCACAACGCTGGCCACACCCTGGTGATCGACGGCGAGAAAACCGTCTTGCACCTGATCCCGTCGGGCGTGCTGCGCGAAGGCGTGCAGTGCCTGATCGGCAACGGCGTGGTGGTTGCACCTGACGCCCTGCTGCGTGAGATCACCAAGCTGGAAGAGAAAGGCGTACCGGTGCGCGAGCGCCTGCGTATCAGCCCGTCCTGCCCGCTGATCCTGTCCTTCCACGTGGCGCTGGACCAGGCCCGTGAAAAAGCCCGTGGCGAGCTGAAGATCGGTACCACCGGTCGCGGCATCGGCCCGGCTTACGAAGACAAGGTTGCACGTCGTGGCCTGCGCGTGGGCGACCTGCTCAACATGCCGCGCTTCGAAGACAAGCTGCGTGAACTGGTGGATTACCACAACTTCATGCTGGTGGGTTACTACAAAGAGCCTGCCATCGAGTTCGAAAAGACCCTGGCCGAGTGCAAGGAATACGCTGAGCTGCTCAAGCCGCTGATGCTGGACGTGACTGCCGAGCTGCACGACCTGCGTCGCGCCGGCAAAGACATCATGTTCGAAGGCGCCCAGGGTTCGTTGCTCGACATCGACCACGGTACCTACCCGTACGTGACCAGCTCCAACACCACCGCAGGTGGCGTGGCCACCGGTTCGGGCGTTGGCCCGATGTTCCTGGACTACATCCTGGGCATCACCAAGGCTTACACCACTCGCGTCGGTTCGGGGCCATTCCCGACTGAGCTGTTCGACGACGTGGGTGCGCACCTGGCCAAGCAAGGTCACGAGTTCGGCGCTACCACCGGCCGTGCCCGTCGTTGCGGCTGGTTCGACGCCGTTATCCTGCGTCGCGCTATCGATGTGAACAGCATCTCGGGCATCTGCCTGACCAAGCTGGACGTCCTCGATGGCCTGGAAACCATCAACATCTGCACCGGCTACAAGGACGCGCAAGGCAACGCCGTGGCGCCGACCGACGCTGACAGCTACGTGGGCCTGCAGCCTGTGTACGAAGAAGTGCCGGGCTGGACCGAATCGACCGTGGGTGCCAAAACCCTGGAAGAGCTGCCAGCTAACGCTCGTGCCTACATCAAACGCGTTGAAGAGCTGATCGGCGCGCCGATCGACATTATTTCGACGGGCCCGGATCGCAACGAAACCATCGTTCTGCGTCATCCGTTCGCTTGATAAGTCGTTGATGTAAAAAACAAAGGCCCCTTAATCGGGGCCTTTGTCGTTTCTGCCTGTTGGACGGCATGACCTTTGCTGTAAATCTTCCTACAAGAGTGCCATCAAATTAATGGCGTCAGAAGTAGAGGGATTCACAGTGTCGGCCGTTCTCTCACTGTTACAAAGCCGTTTGTTGCGGCCCGTGTTCGTTACCCTTGGTATCGCCCTTTTGGTGCAAGTGCTGGTGGCAGTCGCCCTGACACGAAGCACCGTCACGGCGCTGGAAGCCGATCTCGGCACTCGCCTGGGCGCTGACAGCCAAAAGCTTTCCGGCGAGCTGGAGCAGGCTGGGCGTGAAGTCACCTCGAGCCTCGATAACCTTTCCGCAAGTACCCGGCAGCGTCTGACCGCCGGCCTGTCTTCTCGTCTGAAGGAAGAGCAGGCGCAGCTGCGTACGACTCTGGAAAAAGACCTCAAGGACTCGGCCAACGACATGGCCCAGTTGCTCGCCTCGGTCGCGCCCCGTGCCATGTGGGATAACGACGTACCGACCCTCTCCGAGTTCGCCCGGCGCGCCCAGCGCAATCCCAACGTGCTGTTCGTGGTCTACGACGACGCCACCGGTCAGCACCTGACGCGTTATCTCAATCGCGAAAACCCGATCAACAAGGCCTTGCTGGAAAAAGGCCAGGGCGAGCGTGCGCTCGATAAAGTGCTGGATGCGGCGAAGAACGATCCGTCGGTCTACTACCTCGAGGCCTCGATCAACCCCAATGGTGTGGAAATCGGCAAGGTGCTGATGGGTGTCTCGACGGCGTCGGTGGAAACTGATCTGGCGGCGCTCGACAAACGCTTCTCGGCGCTGATTGCCAGCAGTGATCAACTGGTTGGCGACAGCCTGAAGGGGGCGGCTGCTGACAGCGCCACGGCCATGCGTGCACGCCTGCAGTCGGCGCAGTCCACGGCTGCCGAGATGAAGGCTAATACCGCGAGCACCGTGCAGGATGCCGCGGGGACGCTACGCTGGCGGATCGGCATGGGCCTGGCGCTGGTTGGATTTGGCGTACTGCTGTTGCTGGCGGTGGTGCTCGGTCATCGGGTAGTCAACCGCCTGAAGATGCTCAACGCGGCGATGGATGATCTGGCGGCGGGCGAGGGCGATCTGACCAAGCGCGTGCAGATCAACAGCAAAGACGAGATCGGCGACATGGCGTCGGCGGTCAATCGCTTTGTGGATAAGTTGCAGCCGATTGTGCGCGAGGCGGGCGACGTGGCCCAGCGTACCGGCGTGGAAATCGGCGCCATGACCCTGCGCAATGCCGGTGCCGATGCGGCGGCGGGGATGCAGCGTGATGAAGTGGCGGAAAGCCTGCGCGCGCTGTCGCAAATGGCTGACGAAGCGCAATCGGAAAGCCATGCCATGCAGGCGGCGTTGAAACAGGTGGTGGATATTCGCCAGGCCACCGACGAAAACACTCGGACCTCGGCGAAAGTCGGCAGCCTGATCGAGGCGCTGGCCGGGCAGGTCGACACCGGGGCGAAAGTCATCGAGCGACTGGCGCAGCAGAGCGAACAGATCGAAGTGGTGCTGACGGTGATTCACGGGATCGCCGAACAGACCAACCTGCTGGCGCTTAACGCGGCGATCGAGGCGGCGCGGGCCGGCGAGACCGGGCGCGGTTTTGCCGTGGTCGCGGATGAAGTGCGCGCCTTGGCGAGCAAGACACAAAGCTCCACCGGCGACATTCAGGCGCACATCGTCGCGTTGCAGCAGGGCGCGCGTGAGGCGGTTGAAGCGATCGGCCAGGCCGGGCGTCAGGCCAGCGAGGGTTTGCTGGTGTTGCGCGACAGTGCGCGGCTGCAGCAGTCGGTGCAGGCCTCGGTCGAGCAGGTGCATGCGGCGATCGGTCTGGCGACGCAAGCCGCGGCGCATCAGGCGCAGGGCGCGCAGGCGGTGCGTGGGCGGGTCGAAACGATTCATGCCCAGGCCGAGAAGGCGGCGCAGGCGGTGGTGGAAACTACGGCCAGTGGCAAGGTGCTGGATGGTTTGGCGGCGCAGTTGAAGGCGAGTCTGGGGCAGTTCAGGGCCTGATGTTGCCCTCTTCGCGAGCAGGCTCGCTCCCACATTCGATCGCATTCCTCTGGTGGGACTCGGTCAAGCTGTGGGAGCGAGCTTGCTCGCGAAAGCGGTGTCAGCGGCTCAGATACATCCGCGTCGTCAGCAGATACACCGGCAACCCGGACACCACTATCAACAGCGCCGCATAAGGCGCTGCCGCCGCAAACTCAACATTCGCCGTATGCGCCCATACCTCGGTCGCCAGCGTGTTAAGCCCGGTCGGACTCAGTAGCAACGTCGCCGTCAATTCCTTCATCGCATCCAGAAACACCAGTGCAAACGCCGCGCCCAGTGCCGGGAAGATGATCGGCAGGGTCACTCGGCAAAACGCGGTGAACGACGACGCCCCCAGCGTGCGTGCCGCTTCTTCCAGCTGCGGCGCAGCCTTGTTCAGTGCCGTACGAATCGGTGCCTGCGCCAACGGCAGAAACAGCAACGCATAAGCGATCAGCAGCAATGCCGAGGTCTGGTACAGCGCCGGCACGTAATGCAGGGCGAAATACACCAGCGTCAGCGCAATCACCAGCCCCGGCAAGGCGTGGAGCAGATACGGCAAGCGCTCGGCCCAGATCGCCAGTCGTCCCTTGTAACGCACCACCAGCAGTCCGACCGGCACCGCCAGCAGCAAGCACAGCGCTGCGCCACCGAGCGACAAGGCCAGCGAAGACAGCAGGGCCTCGGTGATCGCCGCGACCGGGAAGGCCGCCGATGAGCCAACCGCCAGCCAGTACGCGAGCATGCCCAGCGGAATCCCGCTGCCGACGATCGCCAGCAGCAGACAATACAGCTGACCGACAACGGCCCATGGCCCGAGACGCACTTGTTCGGCCTGACGCGCCGCGCCTTGGCCTGTGCGCACATGCCGACCCTTGCCGCGCACCCGCAGCTCCAACCACAACAGCATCAGGCACAGCGCGAGCAGCACCGCCGAAAGCATCGCCGCGTTGGCGTTGCTGAACTCCAGTTCGAATTGCTGGTAGATCGCGGTGGTGAAGGTTTGCAGGCCGATGATCGACAGCGCGCCGAACTCGACCAGCATGTGCAGGGCAATCAGCAGCGAGCCGGCCAGCAGCGACGGCCAGAGCAGCGGCAGGGTGACGCGGAAAAACACGCCCCAGCGATTCTGTCCCAAGGTGCGGGCCGATTCTTCAAGGGACGGATCAAGGTTGCGCAGAGTCGCCGCGACCGGCAGAAAGATCAGCGGGTACTTCGACAGACTCATCACCAGAATCGCCCCGCCGAGGCCTTCGAACTGCGCGCTCAACGACACCCAGGTGAAGCTGCTGACGAACGCCGGCACCGCAAACGGCAGGCACAGAATCACGCCCCACAGGCGTCGTCCCGGCAGATTGCTGCGCTCCAGCAGCCACGCAAGCGACAGGCCGATCACGCCGCAAGTCAGCGTTACGCCGACCATCAACGCCAGGGTGTTGCGCAGCAGACCGAATACGTACGGGCGCCACAACAGGTGCAGCGCTTCGGCCCAACCGGCCTGCCAGGCTTTCAGGCCGACATAGGCCAGAGGCAACAGGCTCATGACCACCAGCAATAAAACCGGCAGCACCAGCCAGATCGACGGCCGCTTGCGTCGTGGCACATAACCCCCGCGCGCGGCGGGGGCGGATAACGATGTGGCCATCAGTTCAGGCCAACTTCACGTTCCAGGTCCAAGGCTTCTTCGGCGTTGCCCAGATCGGCCGGGGTCACGTTTGGCGCTTGCAGTTCGCTGAACGGCTTGAGCCCGCGATCCGATTCCATGCCTTTGTGCAGTGGGTATTCGGCGGTGGTCTGGGTGATCACGCGCTGGCCTTCCTCGCTGGCCATGTAGGCGAGGAATTGCTGAGCTTCTTTTGGATGTTTGCTGGATTTGAGGACGGCAGCGCTGGAAACAGTGATCAGCCCGCCGACGTCGCCGCCGGTGAAGTAATGCAGTTTCGAGTCGAGTTTGCCTTTCTCGCGTTGCAGGGCGAACCAGTAATAGTTGTTCACCAGCACCGTGGCGACTTCGCCGTTTTCCACGGCTTTGAGGGCGACCATGTTGTTGCTGTAGGTCTTACCGAAAGCGCGCAGGCCGGTCAGCCATTCTTCAGCGGCGTCGCGACCGTGCATCTTGATGATCGCCACGGCCTGTTCCTGGAAGGCGCCGCTGGTTGGTACGAAACCGACTTTGCCTTGCCATTTCGGATCGGAGAATTCCATCACCGACTTCGGCAGGTCTTTCTCATCGACCAGTTTCGGGTTGTAGGCGACTACACGAACCCGGGCGGTGACACCGATCCAGGTGCCGTTGCCTGCGACGTATTGCTTGGGCAGCACGGCCAGCGTGGCGTCGTCGGTCTTGGCCAGCAGGCCTTGCTCGCCGAGGTTGTTCAGTGGCGGGGATTCTTCGGTGTAGATCACGTCGGCGGGGGAGCGGTCACCTTCTTCGATGACCTGGCTGGCGAGCTGGTTGCTGCTGCCCTTGCGTACATTGACGTGGATGCCGGTCTTGGCCTCGAAAGCCTTGGCGATCGCATCGCCGACTTCCTTGTGTTGACCGTTGTAGAGCGTCAGGGAAACCGCATCGGCTGCCTGGGTGAGGGGAGTGGCGAGTGCCAGGCCGAGCAGGGTGAAGGTCAAGCCGCGGCGCAGGGTATTTCGAAACATCATTCGCAGGGTTCCTCACTGTCGCATTGCAAAAACTTGCAACAATGATAAACGATATTGTTTCTCAAGTGCGCCTTGCGGGGAGGGCGGAGGTTTGCTAGAGCATGATCTGGTGATCATGTGTGGCGAGGGAGCTGCAGGTTTTCAAACGCCAGAAACGCAAAAACCCGCTTTCGCGGGTTTTTGGGAAACTCAAGATCGTGACCTTGAGTTTGAATTGGTGCCCAGAAGAAGACTCGAACTTCCACGACCGTAAGGTCACCAGCACCTGAAGCTGGCGTGTCTACCAATTTCACCATCTGGGCATTCATCGCGAGCGTTGCCGCTGTTGATGTGGCGCACTATACGGAGCGCTTTTTGATCTGTAAACCCCTGATTTAATTTTAATTAATCGGTTTTAACAAATCGGTTGCTTAGAATGCAAAAAACCCGCTTTCGCGGGTTTTTGTGTGAGCCTTGAAACTGATCTAGTCTCAAACTCGAAATTGGTGCCCAGGAGAAGACTCGAACTTCCACGACCGTAAGGTCACCAGCACCTGAAGCTGGCGTGTCTACCAATTTCACCACCTGGGCATCTCGTCAACGTGTGTACGTCGTCGATGGCGCGCACTATACGGAGCGCCTTTTTAACTGTAAACCCCTGTCAGCAAAAAAAATGAATTTTTTTACCGGCGGTGTTCAAAAGGGCTTTCAGGCGTCGATACAAGCCTATAGAAGGGCCTTATAGAGTCGGAAATTTCCCGTTTGATGGCGCCTATGCCAAACTAACCCGCATATAGACAAGGTGAAAACTCTCTAATGGCCGATTGGCAGTCCCTCGATCCCGAGGCCGCTCGTGAAGCGGAAAAATATGAAAACCCTATTCCCAGCCGCGAACTGATCCTTCAGCACCTTGCTGATCGGGGTTCGCCTGCTGCCCGTGAGCAACTGGTCGAAGAGTTTGGTCTGACCACCGAAGACCAGATCGAAGCCCTGCGCCGCCGTCTGCGCGCCATGGAGCGCGACGCTCAATTGATCTACACCCGCCGTGGCACCTATGCGCCAGTGGACAAGCTCGACCTGATCCTCGGCCGCATCAGCGGTCACCGTGACGGTTTCGGCTTCCTGGTGCCGGACGACGGTAGCGATGACCTGTTCATGAGCCCGGCGCAGATGCGTCTGGTGTTTGATGGTGACCGCGCGCTGGCCCGTGTTTCCGGTCTTGATCGTCGCGGGCGCCGTGAAGGCGTGATCGTCGAGGTGGTGTCCCGTGCCCACGAAACGATCGTCGGTCGCTACTTCGAAGAGGGCGGTATCGGTTTCGTCGTTGCCGACAACCCGAAGATCCAGCAGGAAGTGCTGGTCACCCCGGGCCGCAACGCCAACGCGCAGATCGGTCAGTTCGTCGAGGTGAAGATCACCCACTGGCCGACGCCGCGCTTCCAGCCGCAAGGCGATGTGGTCGAAGTGGTCGGCAACTACATGGCGCCGGGCATGGAAATCGATGTCGCGCTGCGTACCTACGACATTCCGCACGTCTGGCCTGAAGCCGTGCTCAAAGAAGCCGCCAAGCTCAAGCCTGAAGTCGAAGAAAAAGACAAAGAGAAGCGTGTCGACCTGCGCCATCTGCCGTTCGTCACCATCGACGGCGAAGATGCCCGCGACTTCGACGACGCGGTCTACTGCGAAGCCAAGCCCGGCAAGCTGCGCCTGTTCTCCGGCGGCTGGAAGTTGTACGTGGCGATTGCCGACGTTTCCAGCTACGTGAAAATCGGTTCGGCGCTGGACAACGAAGCCCAGGTGCGCGGCAACTCGGTGTACTTCCCCGAGCGCGTGGTGCCGATGCTGCCTGAGCAGCTGTCCAACGGCCTGTGCTCGCTGAACCCGCACGTCGATCGTCTGGCCATGGTTTGCGAGATGACCATCTCCAAGTCCGGCGAAATGACCGACTACTGCTTCTATGAAGCGGTAATTCACTCCCACGCCCGCCTGACCTACAACAAGGTCAGCGCGATGCTGGAAACTCCGAAAGCCACCGAAGCGCGCAAGCTTCGCGGCGAATACACCGACGTGGTGCCGCACCTCAAGCAGCTCTATGCGCTGTACAAAGTGTTGTTGGCTGCCCGTCACGTGCGTGGTGCGATCGATTTCGAAACGCAGGAAACCCGGATCATCTTCGGTTCCGAGCGCAAGATTGCCGAAATCCGTCCGACCACCCGTAACGATGCGCACAAGCTGATCGAGGAATGCATGCTGGCGGCCAACGTGGCCACCGCCGAATTCCTCAAGAAGCACGAAATCCCTGCGCTGTACCGCGTCCACGACGGCCCGCCACCGGAGCGTCTGGAAAAACTGCGCGCGTTCCTCGGCGAACTCGGCCTGTCTCTGCACAAAGGCAAGGATGGCCCGTCGCCGAAGGACTATCAGGCCCTGTTGGCGAGCATCAAGGACCGTCCGGATTTCCATCTGATTCAGACCGTGATGCTGCGCTCCCTGAGTCAGGCGGTGTACAGCGCCCAGAACGAAGGCCACTTCGGCCTGAACTACGAAGCCTATACCCACTTCACTTCGCCGATCCGCCGTTACCCGGACCTGCTCACGCACCGCGCCATCCGCAGCGTGATCCATTCGAAACAGGACACTCCGCACGTTCGTCGTGCCGGGGCGATGACCATTCCGAAGGCGCGCATCTATCCGTACGACGAAGCGGCGCTGGAACAACTCGGCGAGCAGTGCTCGATGAGCGAGCGCCGTGCCGACGAAGCCACCCGCGACGTGGTGAATTGGCTCAAGTGCGAGTTCATGAAGGATCGCGTCGGCGAGTCGTTCCCGGGCGTAATCACTGCGGTGACCGGTTTTGGCCTGTTCGTCGAGCTGACCGATATCTACGTCGAAGGCCTGGTGCACGTCACCGCGCTGCCGGGCGATTACTACCACTTCGATCCTGTGCATCATCGCCTGGCGGGCGAGCGCACCGGTCGCAGCTTCCGTCTTGGCGATACCGTTGAAGTGCGCGTGATGCGCGTCGACCTCGACGAGCGCAAGATCGACTTCGAGATGGCTGAAAAAACCATCAGCGCGCCGATTGGCCGCAAGAAGCGCGGTAGCGAAAGCACCGCTCCGGCAGCGACCAAGGCTGTGGAAGAGAAGGCTCCGGCGAAAACCGCCAGCCGTCGTCCAGCCAAGGAAAAGGCTGTCGAGGCCTATCGCCCGAGCGATGCCGTGGCGAAAAACGCCGAGCTGCGCAAAAGCCGTGAAATGAAGAAGGCCTTGCTGGCCGACGCCAAAAGCGGTGGTAAAGCGGCGTCTGGGGGAAAGACCGGACGGTCGGCGCCTGACAAGGCTGCCGGCGGCAAGCCAGCCAAACCGAGCAAACACCGTAAAGGCCCGCCGAAAGCGGGTTCGGCTCCAGCCAAAAGTGGCGGGTCGCGTAAACCGAAGGCGAAGTCATGAGTCAGTTGGAAAAAATCTACGGCGTTCACGCGGTAGAAGCGTTGCTGCGTCACCACCCGAAACGCGTCAAGCAGATCTGGCTGGCCGAAAGCCGCAACGATCCGCGCGTGCAGACCCTGATCGAACTGGCCAACGAAAATCGTGTGCAGATCGGTCAGGCCGAGCGCCGCGAAATGGACGCCTGGGTTGAAGGCGTGCACCAGGGCGTGGTGGCGGACGTCAGTCCGAGCCAGGTCTGGGGCGAGGCGATGCTCGATGAGCTGCTCGACCGCACCGAAGGCGCACCGCTGTTGCTGGTGCTCGACGGCGTGACCGACCCGCACAACCTCGGCGCCTGCCTGCGTTCGGCGGATGCTGCCGGCGCGCTGGCGGTGATCGTGCCCAAGGACAAGTCGGCAACCCTGACGCCGGTGGTGCGTAAAGTGGCCTGCGGCGCGGCGGAAGTGATTCCGCTGGTGGCGGTGACCAACCTCGCGCGCACCCTGGAAAAGCTTCAGCAACGCGGTCTGTGGGTGGTCGGCACGGCGGGTGAGGCCGAGGTCAGCATTTATGACCAGGACCTGACCGGCCCGACCATCCTGATCATGGGCGCCGAAGGCAAGGGTATGCGTCGCCTGACCCGCGAGCACTGCGACTATCTGGTAAACCTGCCAATGGCCGGTAGCGTCAGCAGCCTCAACGTGTCCGTGGCAACCGGCGTGTGCCTGTTCGAAGCGCAGCGTCAACGCGGTGCCAAGGCCAAGGCTGCGGCCAAGAAATAAGGCTGTACGCAAACAAACTGTGGGAGCGGGCTTGCTCGCGAAAGCGGTGTGTCAGACAACAATAATGTTGCCTGATGAAACGCATTCGCGAGCAAGCCCGCTCCCACAGTGTTTTGTGCGAAGGCAAAGAAATGGTGATTGTTCAAATAATCACCAATTGCCTTGCACCTCCGCAGTCCCTTCTCTACAATTGCGCCCCTTGCTGTGACGGCAGGCACGCATGTGCCCCGCGCCAGCAAGTCCATAAGTGTCATTCACTCCTTGTCTGACCGTTTTTGAGCGGCAGGCTACAACCCGTAAGGAGCATTCATGCGTCATTACGAAATCATCTTTCTGGTCCACCCTGACCAGAGCGAGCAAGTCGGCGGCATGGTTGAGCGTTACACCAAGCTGATCGAAGAAGACGGCGGCAAAATCCACCGTCTGGAAGACTGGGGCCGTCGTCAACTGGCCTACGCAATCAACAATGTTCACAAGGCTCACTACGTGATGCTGAACGTTGAGTGCACTGGCAAGGCCCTGGCCGAGCTGGAAGACAACTTCCGCTACAACGATGCAGTGATCCGTAACCTGGTCATCCGTCGCGACGAAGCCGTTACCGGCCAGTCCGAGATGCTCAAGGCTGAAGAAAACCGCAGTGAGCGCCGTGAGCGTCGCGACCGTCCTGAGCACTCCGACGCTGATGGCGTTGAGGGTGATGACAGCGACAACAGCGATAACGCTGACGAGTAATCCACGGACCTTTTAAGGAGCCTATCAAATGGCACGTTTCTTCCGTCGTCGTAAATTCTGCCGCTTCACCGCTGAAGACGTGAAAGAGATCGATTACAAAGATCTCAACACTCTGAAAGCCTACGTATCCGAGACCGGCAAAATCGTTCCAAGCCGCATCACCGGTACCAAAGCTCGTTATCAGCGTCAGCTGGCCACCGCTATCAAGCGCGCCCGCTTCCTGGCCCTGCTGGCCTACACCGACAGCCACGGCCGCTGAGACCGGGCAGTCGACAAGTAGCAAAGGATTGAATGCATGCGTGCCATAGCTGAGTTCATCATGCGCGGCCGCATGCAGGCCACTCTCGTAGTGGCCGGGTGTGCAACATTGCCGTTGTTGTATTGGTTGGGTGCTGCCGCCGGGAGCCTGGTGCTTCTGCGGCGCGGACTGACGGACGCCATTGGCGTTCTGTCCCTGGGGCTGCTGCCGGCATTGATCTGGTGGCTGTATGCCGATGATCCAAGGGCACTTCTGGTGCTGCTGGGGTCTTCGGGGCTTGCGTTGGTGTTGCGCGCAAGCGAATCCTGGGTCCGCACGCTGCTGGTCAGCGTAGTGATTGGAGTGGTGTTTTCAGTGGTGCTCGGGGCAGCATTTGCGGCCCAGATCGAGATGCTCGCGCAGGCCTTGATAAAGGTCATGCCGGCGCTTCTTGGTGAAACCTACAAGCAATTGTCGGTCGATGAGCAAGCGCGCTTCGCGTCCCTGATTGCACCAGTCCTGACCGGACTGATTGCGGCTCTGTTGCAGATCGTCAGCGTGCTGAGCCTGATTGTCGGGCGGCATTGGCAGGCGTTGTTGTACAACCCGGGTGGTTTTGGTCGCGAGTTTCGCGCCATCCGGATCCCGCTGGGGCCGGCGATGTTGCTGCTGGCGTTGATGCTTCTGGGCCCGAATCTCGGTGCACAGATGGCCATGTTGACGCCGTTGTGCAGTGTACCGCTGGTGTTCGCCGGACTCGCCCTGATTCACGGGCTGGTCGGGCAGAAGCGACTGGCCGGTTTCTGGCTGGTGGGGTTGTACGTCACGCTGCTGTTGTTCATGCAGCTGCTCTATCCGTTGCTCGTGGTTCTGGCCATTGTCGACAGCCTGATTGATTTTCGCGGTCGTCACGTGTCGAAAGACACCGATAACGCGAACGGTGAAGGTTAAAAGTTAAGAGGATTTCCACATGCAACTGATCCTTCTGGAAAAAATCGCCAACCTGGGCAACCTGGGCGACAAAGTAAACGTTAAGGCCGGTTACGGCCGTAACTACCTGCTGCCTTTCGGCAAAGCTACCGCTGCGACCGCTGCCAACCTGGCTGCGTTCGAAGAGCGTCGTGCTGAGCTGGAAAAAGCTGCCGCAGACCGTAAAGCATCGGCTGAAAGCCGTGCTGCCCAACTGGCCGAGCTGGAAGTGACCATCACTGCCACCGCTGGCGACGAAGGCAAGCTGTTCGGTTCGATCGGTACTCACGACATCGCTGACGCACTGACCGCTTCCGGCGTTGAAGTGCAGAAGAGCGAAGTTCGTCTGCCGAACGGCACCATCCGCAACGTGGGTGAATTCGACGTGGCTGTGCACCTGCACGCCGAAGTTGAAGCCACCGTACGCGTTGTCGTGGTAGCAGCTTAAGCAATACTTGTCGGCTGGCACCCTCGGGTGCTTGCCGGTAACATCGGGCACGATCCTGTTTACAGGTCGTGCCCTTTGTCTTTCTGGTAATCCCGTTTTCAAACCTGACTCCAAGTGGCCATGAACGAAATCACCGCTCCCGAGCAATACGATCTGCAAACCGCCGCGCTGAAAGTGCCGCCGCATTCCATCGAGGCCGAACAGGCCGTACTCGGTGGTCTGATGCTGGACAACAACGCTTGGGAACGCGTGCTCGATCAAGTCTCCGACGGCGATTTCTACCGACATGACCACCGTCTGATCTTCCGTGCGATCGCCAAACTGGCCGATCAGAACATGCCGATCGACGTCGTGACCCTTGCCGAGCAACTGGACAAGGAAGGTCAGACGTCCCAGGTCGGCGGCCTCGGTTACCTCGGCGAACTGGCAAAAAACACGCCGTCCGTCGCCAACATCAAGGCCTATGCGCAGATCGTTCGCCAGCGCGCGACGTTGCGCCAGTTGATCGGTATCAGCACCGAAATTGCCGACGCCGCGTTCAACCCCGAAGGCCGTACCGCCGAAGAGATCCTCGACGAAGCCGAACGGCAGATCTTCCAGATTGCCGAGGCGCGGCCGAAGACCGGCGGCCCGGTGGGGGTCAACGAACTGTTGACCAAAGCCATCGACCGCATCGACACCCTGTTCAACACCGCCGACGCGATCACCGGCCTGTCCACCGGCTATACCGACCTCGACGAGAAGACCAGCGGTCTGCAGCCGTCCGACCTGATCATCGTCGCCGGCCGTCCGTCGATGGGTAAAACCACCTTCGCCATGAACCTGGTGGAAAACGCCGTACTGCGCAGCGACAAGGCGGTGCTGGTGTACTCCCTCGAGATGCCAGGCGAATCGCTGATCATGCGTATGCTCTCGTCCCTGGGCCGGATCGACCAGACCAAGGTGCGTTCCGGCCAACTGGAAGACGACGATTGGCCGCGCCTGACCTCGGCGGTCAACCTGCTCAACGACCGCAAGCTGTTCATCGATGACACCGCCGGCATCAGCCCGTCGGAAATGCGTGCGCGAACTCGACGTCTGGTGCGTGAGCACGGCGACGTCGGCCTGATCATGATCGACTACCTGCAGTTGATGCAGATTCCGGGTTCCAGCGGTGACAACCGGACCAACGAGATTTCCGAGATCTCGCGATCCCTGAAAGCCCTGGCCAAGGAATTCAACTGCCCGGTGGTGGCGCTGTCGCAGCTCAACCGTTCCCTGGAACAACGTCCCAACAAGCGTCCGGTGAACTCCGACTTGCGGGAATCCGGAGCGATCGAGCAGGACGCCGACGTCATCATGTTCGTGTACCGGGACGAGGTGTATCACCCGGAAACCGAGCACAAGGGCATCGCCGAAATCATCATCGGCAAGCAGCGGAACGGCCCGATCGGCTTTATCCGCCTGGCCTTTATCGGTAAGTACACCCGCTTCGAAAACCTCGCGCCGGGCAGTTACAACTTCGACGACGACGAGTAACGTCGAGCACTTGTGGCGAGGGAGCTTGCTCCCGCCGGGTTGCGCAGCAGCCCTCAAAATTCGACTGCTGCGCAGCCGATCGGGAGCAAGCTCCCTCGCCACAGGTAAAGCACAATTTCCGACCACAGCCGTCGGAATTGGTCAAAATTTGTGCTATATTCCGCGCCCGCGAAATTCAATGAAAGCCAACACCGGTTATCGACATGCAAGCAGCCAAGCCGTTATTTGACTATCCGAAGTACTGGGCCGAATGTTTCGGGCCAGCGCCATTCCTGCCGATGAGCAGGGAGGAGATGGATCAGCTCGGCTGGGATTCCTGCGACATCATCATCGTCACCGGTGATGCCTACGTCGACCACCCGTCTTTCGGCATGGCGATCATCGGCCGGCTGCTGGAGTCCCAGGGCTTCCGCGTCGGGATCATTGCCCAGCCGAACTGGCAGTCCAAAGACGACTTCATGAAGCTCGGCGAGCCGAACCTGTTCTTCGGCGTCGCGGCCGGCAACATGGACTCGATGATCAACCGCTACACCGCGGACAAGAAAATCCGTTCCGACGACGCCTACACCCCGGGTGGCATGGCGGGCAAACGTCCGGATCGTGCGAGTCTGGTCTACAGCCAGCGCTGCAAGGAAGCCTACAAGCACGTGCCGATCGTCCTCGGCGGCATCGAAGCTTCGCTGCGCCGCATCGCCCACTACGACTACTGGCAGGATCGTGTACGCAACTCGATCCTGATCGACGCCAGCGCCGACATTCTGCTGTACGGCAACGCCGAGCGCGCCATTGTTGAAGTGGCCCAGCGTCTGTCCTACGGGCACAAGATCGAAGACATCACCGATGTGCGCGGCACCGCGTTCATCCGTCGTGACACGCCGCAGGGCTGGTACGAAGTCGACTCCACGCGCATCGACCGTCCGGGCAAGGTCGACAAGATCATCAACCCGTACGTCAACACCCAGGACACCCAGGCTTGCGCCATCGAGCAAGAGAAGGGGCCGGTGGATGATCCCGAAGAAGCCAAGGTCGTACAGATTCTGGCCAGCCCGCGCATGACCCGCGACAAGACCGTGATCCGCCTGCCGTCGATGGAAAAGGTGCGTAACGACCCGGTCCTGTACGCCCACGCCAACCGCGTGCTGCACCTGGAAACCAACCCGGGTAACGCCCGCGCGCTGGTGCAGAAGCATGGCGAGGTCGACGTCTGGTTCAACCCGCCACCGATTCCGATGACCACTGAAGAAATGGACTACGTGTTCGGCATGCCTTACGCCCGGGTTCCGCACCCGGCGTACGGCAAGGAGAAGATCCCGGCCTACGACATGATCCGTTTCTCGGTGAACATCATGCGCGGCTGCTTCGGCGGTTGCACCTTCTGCTCGATCACCGAGCACGAAGGCCGGATCATCCAGAACCGTTCCGAAGAGTCGATCATTCGCGAAATCGAAGAGATCCGCGACAAGGTCCCGGGCTTCACTGGCGTCATCTCCGACCTCGGCGGCCCGACCGCGAACATGTACCGCATCGCCTGCAAGAGCCCGGAAATCGAGTCCGCGTGCCGCAAGCCGTCCTGCGTGTTCCCGGGCATCTGCCCGAACCTGAACACCGACCACTCGTCGCTGATTCAGCTGTACCGCAGTGCCCGTGCCTTGCCGGGTGTGAAGAAGATCCTGATCGCCTCCGGCCTGCGTTACGACCTCGCGGTCGAGTCGCCGGAGTACGTCAAAGAGCTGGTGACCCACCACGTCGGTGGCTACCTGAAGATCGCCCCGGAACACACCGAGGAAGGTCCGCTCAACCAGATGATGAAACCGGGCATTGGCAGCTATGACAAGTTCAAGCGCATGTTCGAGAAGTACACCAAGGAAGCAGGCAAAGAGCAGTACCTGATCCCGTACTTCATCGCCGCGCACCCGGGCACTACCGACGAAGACATGATGAACCTGGCGCTGTGGCTCAAGGGCAACGGCTTCCGTGCCGACCAGGTGCAGGCGTTCTACCCGTCGCCGATGGCCACCGCCACCGCGATGTACCACTCGGGCAAGAACCCGCTGCGCAAGGTCACCTACAAGAGCGACGGTGTGACCATCGTCAAGAGCGAAGAGCAGCGTCGTCTGCACAAGGCGTTCTTGCGTTATCACGACCCGAAAGGCTGGCCGATGCTGCGTGAAGCGCTGATCCGCATGGGCCGTGGTGATCTGATCGGTCCGGGCAAGGATCAGTTGATTCCGCTGCATCAACCGGCTACCGACAGCTACCAGAGCGCCCGTCGCAAGAACTCGACGCCGGCCGGCAGCCACAAGGTCGCGAAAGAGAAGACCACCAAGATTCTCACCCAGCACACCGGCCTGCCGCCGCGTGCCAGCGACGGTGGCAATCCTTGGGACAAGCGTGAACAGGCCAAGGCTGCGGCGTTCGCCCGCAACCAGCAGGCGGCCAAGGAACGCAAGGAAGCGGCCAAAGGCAAGGGGCCGAAGCCGGCGCGCAAGCCCGTCGTTCCGCGCTAAGTCGCTTTTTGTTTCAACGGAACGCCAACCTTCGGGTTGGCGTTTTGCATTTCAGGGCTCAGGAAGTGCGCTGAATCGACTGGCCCCCTTCGCGAGCAAGCCCGCTCCCACAGTTGGAATGCGGTCTCCTGTGGGAGCGGGCTTGCTCGCGAAGGCGTCATCTCAGGCGCCGCATCTACCACTGCCGCCACATTTCGGCGCAACTTCCTCAATCCATTTCCCCGCATCGCCCGATTTTGGTGCTGTACTGCCCTGAGCATTCCGGGAAAGCGCCCAAGCCTCTGCATGGCATAAGTCTTGCGCGCTTTCGAATACGCTTAGGCTCGCAGGAGGCACGCCGTGTCGATTCATGTCGCATTGCATCACGTCACGCATTACCGCTACGACCGCGCTGTCGAACTCGGCCCGCAGATCGTACGCCTGCGCCCGGCCGCCCACAGCCGCACGCGAATCCTCTCGTATGCGCTGAAGGTCTCGCCCGAGCAGCATTTCATCAACTGGCAGCAAGACCCGCAGGGCAACTACCTCGCGCGTCTGGTGTTCCCCGAGAAAACCGACGAGTTGCGCATCGAAGTCGACCTGCTGGCCGAGATGGCGGTGTTCAACCCGTTCGACTTCTTCCTCGAACCCTACGCCGATAAAATCCCCTTCACCTACGCGGCCGATGAGCGCAAGGAGCTGGCGCCGTACCTCGAAACCCTGCCGCTGACGCCCGCCTTCAAAGCCTATCTGGACGGGATCGACCGCACGCCGCAGCCCGCCGTGGATTTCCTGGTGATGCTCAACCAGCGTCTCAGCGAAGACATCCGCTACCTGATCCGCATGGAACCGGGCGTGCAAACCCCGGAACACACCCTCGAACATGCGTCCGGCTCCTGTCGCGACTCGGCGTGGCTGCTGGTGCAGTTGCTGCGCAACCTCGGGCTGGCCGCGCGGTTCGTCTCCGGTTATCTGATTCAACTGACCGCTGACCTGAAGAGCCTCGACGGCCCGTCCGGTACCGAAGTGGACTTCACTGATCTGCACGCGTGGTGCGAGGTGTACTTGCCCGGCGCTGGCTGGATTGGTCTGGATGCCACGTCCGGGCTGTTCGCCGGTGAAGGGCATATCCCGCTGGCCTGCAGCCCCGATCCGTCCTCGGCGTCGCCGATCAGTGGCCTGGTCGAGCCGTGCGAGTGCCAGTTCAGCCACGAGATGTCGGTGGAGCGGATCTGGGAAGCGCCACGGGTGACCAAGCCCTATACCGATGAGCAGTGGCTGGCGATCCAGGCGCTTGGCCGACAGATCGATGCCGATCTGCTGGAAGGCGATGTGCGCCTGACCATGGGCGGCGAGCCGACTTTCGTCTCCATCGACGATCCGGACGGTGCCGAATGGAACACCGCCGCACTGGGCCCGGACAAGCGCCGACTCTCCGCCGAACTGTTCCAGCGCATGCGCCAGCACTATGCGCCGAAAGGTCTGGTGCATTTCGGTCAGGGCAAGTGGTATCCCGGCGAGCCATTGCCGCGCTGGTCGCTCAACTGCTATTGGCGCCGCGACGGCGTGCCGATTTGGCACAACAACGCGCTGATCGCCGATGAGCAGCAGGATTACGGCGCTGATGGCGAACTGGCCGGGCGTTTTCTGGCGAGTGTTGCCGAACGCCTGAAACTGCCGGCACGTTTCGTGTTTCCAGCCTACGAAGACCATTTCTATTACCTCTGGCGTGAGGGCGCATTGCCGAGCAACGTCAGTGCTGAAGATTCGCGACTGGAAGAGCCCCTGGAGCGTGCGCGACTGCGCAAGGTTTTCGCTCAGGGCCTGGATAAAGTGATCGGCCAGGTGCTGCCGCTGGCGCGTACCGCCAAGGGTGATCAATGGCAGAGCGGGCGCTGGTATCTGCGCGACGAGCATTGCCGACTGGTGCCGGGGGATTCACCGCTGGGTTACCGCTTGCCGCTCGCCTCGCAGCCGTGGGTGAAGGCGGCGGAGTACCCGTTCATTCATCCCAGCGATCCGAATCAGGACTTCCCCGAGCTGCCGGATATCGCGCAGCTCAACAGCCATGCCGAACCCGCCGCGGCCGCCGAACGTGCGCCGAAGATCGACGAGTCCGCCGACTGGCTGACCCGCACCGCATTCTGTGCAGAGGCCCGTGAAGGGCGTCTGTATCTATTCATGCCGCCGCTGGAGCGGGTCGAGGACTATCTGGAGCTGGTGGCGGCCATCGAAGCCACTGCCGAAGAGCTGCATTGCCCGGTATTGCTGGAAGGTTACGAGCCGCCGAGCGATCCGCGCCTGAGCAATTTCCGCATCACCCCGGATCCGGGCGTGATCGAGGTCAACGTGCAACCTTCCGCGACCTGGGACGAACTGGTCGAGCGCACCGAGTTTCTTTATGAAGAGGCGCGACAGACGCGGCTGACCACCGAGAAATTCATGATCGACGGCCGCCACACTGGCACCGGCGGCGGCAACCATTTCGTCCTCGGTGGCGCGACCCCGGCGGACTCTCCGTTCCTGCGCCGCCCGGATCTGCTGCGCAGTCTGATCAGTTACTGGCACAACCACCCGTCGCTGTCCTACCTGTTTTCCGGCTTGTTCATCGGCCCGACCTCGCAGGCGCCGCGGGTCGATGAAGCCCGCAACGACGCCTTGTACGAACTGGAAATCGCCTTTGCGCAGATGCCAGAACCGGGCGAAGCGTGCGCACCGTGGCTGGTGGATCGCCTGCTGCGCAATCTGCTGATCGACGTCACCGGCAATACCCATCGCGCCGAGTTCTGCATCGACAAACTGTATTCGCCGGACGGCGCCACCGGGCGTCTCGGCCTGCTGGAGCTGCGCGCTTTCGAGATGCCGCCGCACGCGCGCATGAGCCTTGCCCAGCAGTTGCTGTTGCGGGCACTGGTGGCACGCTTCTGGCGCGAGCCGTATGCGCCGCCGAAGCTCGCACGTTGGGGCACCGAGCTGCACGACCGCTTCATGCTGCCGCACTTTATCGAGCAGGATTTTGCCGACGTCATCGTCGAACTGAACAACGCCGGTTATCCGTTGCGCGCCGAGTGGTTCGCCGCGCATCTGCAGTTCCGTTTTCCCAAGGTCGGCGATTACGCGGTCAGTGGCATCGAGATGGAACTGCGTCAGGCGCTGGAGCCTTGGCATGTGCTGGGCGAGGAGGGCACGGCGGGCGGTACGGTGCGTTATGTCGATTCGTCGCTGGAGCGTTTGCAGATCAAACTCAGCGGTCTGCCGCCGCAGCGTTATCTACTGACCTGCAACGGTATTCCGCTGCCGCTGCAACCGACCGGGCGCATCGGTGAGTTCGTCGCGGGTGTGCGCTTTCGGGCCTGGCAACCGGCCAATTGTCTGCAACCGACCATTCCGGTGCACGCGCCGCTGGTGTTCGATTTGCTCGATACCTGGATGCAGCGTTCGCTGGGCGGTTGCCAGTATCACGTTGCACACCCGGGCGGGCGCAATTACGAGACCTTGCCGGTCAATGCCAACGAAGCGGAGAGCCGGCGCATGGCGCGGTTTTTCCGCATCGGACACACGCCGGGGAAACTTCCGATACCTAACCTGACAATCTCCGACGAGCTGCCGATGACACTCGATTTGCGACGCTTCTAAGTCCTGCACGACATGCGGATTTTTCGTATATCCGCACGTCATGTGCCTGCGTTAGTCTGACCGTTCCCTGCTGTCTGCCGAGCTTTCCATGCCTGACCTGCTAGACCGCTACCCGCTGACCGCGGGCACTTATCACGAACTGCTGAATGACAGCGGGGAAGTGCGCCCGCACTGGCGGCGGCTGTTCGATCAATTGCAGCGCAGCACCCCGGCGCAACTGGTGCAGCGGCAGGCGCTGCTGGCCCGGCAGATTCAGGAAAACGGCGTGACCTACAACGTCTATGCCGATCCCAAGGGCGCCGACCGCCCGTGGGAGCTGGACCTGCTGCCGCACGTGATCGCTGCTGATGAGTGGCAGCACCTGTCGGCGGGGATTGCCCAGCGAGCACGCCTGCTCAACGCGGTACTGGCTGATCTGTACGGGTCGCAGCGGCTGATCAGCGAAGGGTTGTTACCGGCGGAGCTGGTGTTCGGCCACAACAATTTTCTCTGGCCCTGTCAGGGCATTGCTCCGCCTGAAGAGGCCTTTCTGCATCTGTTCGCCGTGGACCTGGCGCGCACGCCGGACGGACGCTGGTGGGTCACGGCGGATCGTACCCAGGCGCCGTCGGGCGCGGGTTATGCGCTGGAAAACCGCACCATCGTTTCGCGGGCGTTTCCCGAGTTGTACCGCGATCTGAAAGTGCAGCACCTGGCCGGCTTCTTCCGCACCCTGCAGGAAACCCTCGCGCGTCAGGCGCCGTGTGCCGACGACGCGCCGCTGGTGGTGTTGCTCACCCCAGGGCGCTTCAACGAAAGTTACTTCGAACACCTTTATCTGGCACGCCAGCTCGGTTATCCGTTGGTGGAGGGCGGCGACCTCACCGTGCGCGATGCCACGGTGTACCTGAAAACCCTCAGTGGTCTGCGCCGGGTGCACGCGATCATGCGCCGGCTCGACGATGACTTCTGCGATCCGCTGGAGCTGCGCACCGATTCGGCACTTGGTGTGCCTGGCCTGCTGGAAGCGGTGCGTCAGGGCCGGGTGCTGGTGGCCAACGCCTTGGGCAGCGGCGTGCTGGAATCACCGGGATTGCTCGGATTTTTACCGAAGATCAATCAGTACCTGTTCGGCGAAGAACTGCTGCTGCCGTCCATCGCCACCTGGTGGTGCGGCGAGGCGCCGGTGCTGGCGCAAGCGTTGGAAAAGCTTCCGGAGCTGCTGATCAAACCGGCATTCCCCTCGCAAAGCTTCGCGCCGGTATTCGGCCGCGATCTGAGTGAACAACAGCGCCAGGCACTCGCCGAGCGCATGCAGGCGCGGCCATACGCCTATGTCGCGCAAGAGTTGGCGCAGCTGTCCCAGGCACCGATCTGGCAGGCCGAAGACGGCCAACTGCAACCGCGAGCGATCGGCATGCGCGTGTACGCGGTGGCCAGTGGTGACGGCTATCGCGTATTGCCCGGTGGGCTGACCCGGGTCGCCGCCGAGGCCGATGCCGAGGTGGTGTCGATGCAACGCGGTGGCGCGAGCAAGGACACCTGGGTGTTGGGCGAGCGTGCGCCGAGTGGCGAACAATGGAAAACCCAGCGCAACGTCGGCGTGCACGATCTGGTGCGCCGTGATCCTTACCTGCCCTCGCGGGTGGTGGAGAACCTGTTCTGGTTCGGCCGTTACTGCGAGCGTTGTGACGACAGTGCGCGATTGCTGCGGATCATGCTCGCGCGTTATGTCGATGGCGACGATCCGCAAGCCTTGCAGGCCGCCGTGGAGCTGGGTGAGCGGCTGATGTTGCTGCCGGAGGAGGGTGAGTTGCCGGAGCGGCTGCTGGCGGCGCTGCTCGGTGAGGATTGGTCGTTCAGTCTGCGCTCCAACCTGCAGCGCTTGCAGTGGGCGGCCTCGCAGGTGCGCGGCAAGCTCTCGCGGGAGAACTGGCAGGCCTTGGTCGAGTTGCAACGCGAGGCGCTGGAACTGGACACCGAGGAGCCGGACTTCGGCGAGTTGCTGGATTTCCTCAACCGGCTGGTGATGTCGCTGGCGGCGCTTTCGGGTTTCGCGCTCGACGACATGACCCGCGACGAAGGCTGGCGCTTTCTGATGATCGGCCGGCGCATCGAACGGTTGCAGTTTCTCAGCCGCAGTCTGGCCGCATTTCTGCGCGGCGCCGGGGCGTTCGATCAGGCGGGGCTGGAATGGCTGCTGGAACTGGGCAACAGCAGCATCACCTACCGTTCGCGGTATCTGGCGGTGGCGCAGTTGATTCCGGTGCTCGACCTGTTGCTGCTGGATGAGCAGAACCCGCACGCGGTGCTGTTCCAGTTGAAACTGGTGACCCGCACGCTCAAGCGCCTGAATGATGATTTCGGTGTGCCTCGCGAGACCGGGTTGCCGCAATTGGTCGAGCGTCTGGCGCGGTTCGATCTGGGGTGTCTGGAAAACCCGCTGTTCGGGCAGAACAGCGTGCGTGCCGCGCTCGATGGTCTGGCGGATCTGCTGCAAGAGATTGCCGAGGCCAGCGGTCAGGTGTCCGATCGTCTGGCGCTGCGCCACTTTGCCCATGTCGATGATGTCAGCCAGCGTACGGTGTCCGTCTGATGAGCGCGCATTACCAGATCTTTCACGACACCTGTTACCACTACGACAGCCCGGTTTCCCTGGCACAACAATTGGCGCACCTGTGGCCGCGCGAGTGCACATGGCAGCGCTGCACCGAGCAGCAATTGCTGATCAGCCCGGAGCCGACCACGCGGCGGGATGAATTGGATGTGTTCGGCAATCCACTGACCCGGCTGGCCTTTGAGCGCCCGCATGATGAATTGCAGGTCAACGCCCGGCTCACGGTTGAGGTGCTGGCGCGGCCGCTGGCGGATTTCGATCTGTCCCCGGCGTGGGAGCAGACGCGCAACGCGCTGACCTACAGCAGCCTGCCGTTGTCTGCTGAAATGCTGGAGGCTTGTCGCTATCGGTTTCAGTCACCCTACGTGCATTTGAAACGCAGTTTCGTCGAATTTTCCGAAAGCTGTTTTCCACCGGGCAGGCCCTTGTTGCTGGGCGTGCAGGCGTTGATGCAGAAGATTTTCAGCGAATTCACCTTCGACGCCGAGGCGACGCAAGTGGCGACGCCGCTGGTCGAGGTGCTGGAGCGCCGACGCGGCGTGTGTCAGGACTTCGCCCACCTGATGCTTGCCTGCGTGCGTTCACGGGGGCTGGCGGCGCGTTACATCAGTGGTTATCTGCTGACCCAGCCGCCACCGGGGCAGCCACGGCTGATCGGCGCCGACGCGTCGCATGCCTGGGTGTCAGTATTTTGTCCGGTGCTGGGGTGGGTGGATTTCGATCCGACCAACAACGTGCAGCTGGCGCTGGAGCACATCACCCTGGCGTGGGGCCGGGATTTTTCCGATGTGTCGCCGTTGCGCGGGGTGATTCTGGGGGGCGGTTCGCATGATCCGGAAGTGCGGGTCACGGTGATGCCATTGGAGTAAGGAAATTTCACTGGGGGGAGCCAATGTGGCGAGGGAGCTTGCTCCCGCTCGACTGCGAAGCAGTCGCAAAACAATTTGGGGTCGCTGCGCAACCCAGCGGGAGCAAGCTCCCTCGCCACAGATCGCTCCCTCTGGGAGCGAATCAGCAATCAGCTCAGGCGTCAGGCGCCTGGTCTTTCGGTGCATCAACAACATCATCATCGTTGTCAGTCGCCACTTCACCGTCAGGGTTCAGTGCCGCTTCTTCAGCCTGCTGTTTCTTGCGCTGAAGCTTTTCCTCTTTCTTCTTTTCCTTTTCCAGGTCTCGTTGACGTTTGGCGAAGGAGTAATTGGGTTTGGCCATGGGCGATCCTCTGGGGTCGAAGGTGAGGTTGAGCGGCGCGTATTCTGCCCTGTATCGGTGCCCGGCGGTTAGCCGGGTTTTTGGTCGACCCACTTGGGCGTGACGGTCGGCTTCCAGTTATCCAGGGCGTCGAGCAGCGTTTGTGCTGATTCGCTCACTTGCAGCATGTCACGGTGTGGGGCGCGAACGAAGCCTTCGCCGACGATATGGTCAAGAAAAGCGGTGAGTTTGCTGTAAAAACCGTTCACCTCAAGCAGCCCCAGCGGCTTGCCGTGGTAACCGAGCTGGCCCCAGGTCCAGACTTCGAACAGCTCTTCCAGCGTGCCGAGGCCGCCGGGCAACGCGATGAACGCATCGCTCAGTTCAGCCATGCGGGCCTTGCGCGCGTGCATGCCATCGACCACTTCGAGGCGCGTCAGGCTTTTGTGACCGATCTCCTTGTCCATCAGGCTTTGCGGAATGATCCCGATCACTTCGCCGCCAGCGGCCAGCGCGGCGTCCGCCACCAGGCCCATCAGGCCCACGGCACCCCCACCGTAAACCAGCGTCAGCTGGCGCTCGGCGAGTGCCCGGCCAAGGGCTTGGGCGGCTTCGGTGTAAGCCGGATCAGTGCCGGCGTTGGCACCGCAAAATACACAAACGGATTTGAGAGACATGCCTTCCTCCTGGGTCAATCCGTCACAGGGTAATGGCTGGCACGCCTTGATCCAAGGACTAAGCTTCGCGTTCTGGTGATTCAAAGGTACCGCTGGCGCCACAGGCGTAGGCGGCGAGCAAACTGCACAACAGACCGTTAAAGAACATGACAGGCACTCCGTTTCAGTAGATGCGCCGATCATAGGCCCGGCCATGGATTCTGGCCGGTAGATTGTTTCGATGAGTGTCATAGCCTGAAAGTTGTATACAATTTTTGACTCAAGTCATAGGAACTTGCGAAGATTTCAGGCAGTCTTTCCACCATTAGTGTTTTTGTTAACCCTGCCTTGGAGATTCACCATGTTTTCCAAAGTTGTTGCGGTATCCCTGCTGGCGCTGGCCAGCAGCCAATTGATGGCTGCCGAGTGCAAAACCACCGTTGATTCCACCGACCAGATGTCCTTCAACACCCAGTCGATCGTGATCGACAAGAGCTGCAAGACTTTCACCGTCGAACTGACCCACTCTGGCAGCCTGCCGAAGAACGTCATGGGTCATAACGTTGTAATCAGCAAAGCGGCTGATATGGCCGGTATCGCTACTGACGGCATGAGTGCTGGCATCGACAAGAACTACCTGAAAGACGGCGACGAGCGTGTCATCGCTCACACAAAGATCATTGGTGCAGGCGAGAAAGATTCGCTGACCTTCGACGTTTCGAAGCTGGTAGCCAACAATGATTATGCTTTCTTCTGCTCGTTCCCGGGCCACAACTCGATGATGAAAGGCACCATTGCTGTGAAGTAAGCAGGCTTACCGCGTTATCGTTCTTCGCGAGCAAGCCCGCTCCCACAGGTTCGCGCCGTCAATGTGGGAGCGAGCCTGCTCGCGAAGGGCCATCCGCATCAATGAATGCAATGGCCAAAGAAAAGCCCGCTGAGGATCGCTCCTCAGCGGGCTTTTTCATTCAGTCGCCGATCAAGGCGCGAACGGCATCACACGCTTGTGATGGGTCTTGTTGTAGGTGCTGACGATGATGTCGAACGCTTCCTGACGCACCGGCTCGCCGTGCAGGAAGGCGTCGATCTCGGCGTAGGTCACGCCGTGGGAGGCTTCGTCCGGTTTGCCCGGCGACAGGTCTTCCAGATCCGCGGTCGGCACTTTTTCCACCAGCGATTCCGGTGCGCCGAAGCTGCGGGCAATCGCCCGAACCTGGTTTTTCACCAGGCCGCTGAGCGGGGCCAGGTCGCAGGCGCCGTCACCGAACTTGGTGAAGAAACCCATCACCGCTTCCGCCGCATGATCGGTGCCGATCACCAGACCGTGCGCCGCGCCGGCGATGGTGTACTGGGCGACCATGCGCATCCGCGCCTTGGTGTTGCCGAGCACGAAATCCACCGACACCGCGTGCTTGCCTTCGAACGCCGCGACTTCACTGGCCAGCGATTTCACCGCCGGGCCGATGTTCACCGTGTGGCGTTCGTCCGGGGCGATGAAGTCCACCGACGCCTGGGCGTCGTGCTCATCGAACTGGGTTTCGTACGGCAGGCGCACGGCGATGAACTTGTAGGCGTTGTCGCCGGTGCGTTCGCGCAGCTCACGCATGGCGCGCTGGGCCAGCAGGCCGGCGGTCAGCGAGTCGACGCCGCCGCTGATGCCCAGCACCAGGGTCTTGAGGCCGGAATTGACCAGGCAATCCTGGATAAAGGTGATGCGCCGGGCGACTTCCGCTTCGAGGGCCTGATGCCCGGCGAATGGCGGTTGTACCTTGAGCTGTTCAGCAATCTCACGCTGTACGGCTTGCATGAATTCACTCCTTGCTAGATAGACTGGAATCGGCAGGAACCTGGAACACATGTCGCAAATAGGCGACGAAATTCGGGTCTTTGCAGTGGGTCTTGCCGGGCTCGTCGGAGATCTTCGCCACCGGCTGGCCGTTGCAGGCGGTCATTTTAAGCACGATGCTCATCGGTTCGACACCCGGAATGTCACAGGTCAGGTTGGTGCCGATGCCAAAGCTGACGTTGATCCGCCCGTGCAGCGCGCGGAAGATCTCCAGCGACTTGGGCAGGGTCAGGCTGTCGGAGAACACCAGGGTCTTGCTCATCGGGTCGATGCCGAGCTTGTGGTAGTGGGCGATGCACTTTTCGCCCCACTGCACCGGATCCCCGGAATCGTGGCGCAGACCGTCGAAGAGCTTGGCGAAAAACAGATCGAAGTCGCCGAGGAACGCGTCGGTGGTGATGCAATCGGTGAGCGCAATCCCCAGCAAACCACGGTATTCGCGCACCCAGCAATCGAGGGCGGCGATCTGGCTGTCGATCAAGCGTGGGCCGAGTTGTTGGTGGGCCATGATCCATTCATGGGCCATGGTGCCCAGCGGTTTCATGTCCAGCTCGCGAGACAGGTGAACGTTGCTGGTGCCGACAAAGCGCCCGGGGAAATCGTGCTTGAGCACGTTGACCACTTCTTCCTGCACACGGTACGAAAAGCGCCGGCGGGTGCCGAAGTCGGCGACCTGCAATTGCGCCAGTTCGTCGGCCGAGGCGTTGGCGCTCAGCCAGTCGAACTTGCGATACAGCTGTTCGCGCGCCTGCACCAGTTCGATTTCCCGGTAGCGATAGCGGTTGCGCACTTCGCTGACGATCGCCAGCAGCGGCACTTCGTAGAGAATCACGTGCAGCCACGGACCGCGCAGACGGATGAACAACTCGCCGTTCTCGATCCCGGTGTGCAGGTAGCGCAGGTTGAAACGGAACAGGCCGAGAAAGCGCAGGAAATCCGGTTTCAGGAAGGTGATGCGCTCGAGAAAGCTCAACTGGTCGGCACTCAGACTCAGTTCGGCCAGGCGCTCGATCTGGTAACGAATCTCGGCCAGATACGGGCGCAGATCCTCGCTGTTACGGCAACGAAACTCCCATTCGACTTCGACGTTGGGGTAGTTGTGCAGCACCGCCTGCATCATCGTCAATTTGTAGAAGTCGGTGTCGAGCAGGTTCTGCACGATGCGATCGGCAAACACACTCTCGCTCATAAACGGGGTCTCCAGGTGCACCGCGCGGATGCGCGGGATCAATCAATGACGCTAGTGGCGCATATCAGCGGTGGGGATTGCCAGCATTTTTTAAGAGCGCCGAGATCACCTGTGGGAGCGGGCTTGCTCGCGAATGCGGTGCATCAGTCACATTTGAATTGACTGGCCCACCGCATTCGCGAGCAAGCCCGCTCCCACAGGGTTGTTGAAAACTCTATATCGGCGTCAGGTCCGGGCTATCAATCTGCTCCAGCATCCACTTCACAAAATCCCGCACCTTCGGCACTTCCGCCGCGTGTTCCGGGTAGGCCAGGTAGTAAGCGTCGGAACTGGGCATTGCATGCTGCCAGGGAATGACCAGTTTGCCATCGGCCAATTCCTCTTCCACCAGAAACCGTGGCAACAGCGCGACGCCGCAGCCGACCTGAGCGGCGCGGATGCACATGTAAAAGGTTTCGAAGCGCGGCCCGTGGTAGCTGTGTTCGGTGTGGTAGCCCTGACTGTCGAACCAGTCATGCCAGGCCTGTGGGCGCGAGGCATTTTGCAGCAGCACCAGATCGGTCAGTTGCGTCGGGTCGGTGAAGGGCTGATCCGGCAGGCTGCCGGGTGCGCAGACCGGCACCAGCTCTTCGCCGAACAGCTTCAGGCACTCGGTGCCGGGGCGTGAGCCCTGACCGAAATAGAACGCCAGATCGCTGCGTCCCTGCAGCAAATCGTCGGCCTCCTGCTCGTTGCACAGATCGAGATGGATCGACGGATGGCGCAGACGCCAGCCTTTCAGGCGCGGTACCAGCCAGCGTGCGCCGAAAGTCGAAGGCGTAGATACGCGCAGGACTTCGGTCTCGCCGCCGTAGGAACGCAGGTAATGCGTGGACATTTCCACTTGGGTGAGGATTTTTCGGACTTCCACCAGGTACAAATCCCCGGCCGGGGTCATCTGCAAACGCCGACGCACCCGGCGGAACAACAAGTGCTGCAACAATTCCTCAAGCTGCGCGACCTGTTTGCTGACGGCGCTCTGGGTCAGGTTCAGCTCTTCAGCGGCACGGGTGAAGCTCAGGTGCCGGGTCACGGCCTCGAAGCACTGCAACGCGGTGATCGACGGCAAGTGGCGTTTGTTCAGCATGGGTGATCCCTTTTTCTTGTCTTTCTATGCGCAGCATGAATAAACGGAATGATATCTCGCGTAAAGGTCGTTTGTTGCCTCGCCGTACTGACGCTACAACTAAAGGCCTGCCCGGTCGCGACAATGCGTCCGCACACATTCAGTTTTTCGCTTGAGGAGTGACCCATGGTTGCCGCATTGCTTGATCGTCTTGGTGTGAACCCGACCCTGTACCAGAACGGCAAAGTGCCGGTGCATTCGCCCATCGACGGCAGTCGCATCGCCGCCGTGAACTGGGAAGGCCCGGCCGAAGTCGAGCAGCACATCAGTCGCGCAGATCATGCTTTCGAGCAATGGCGCAAGGTGCCGGCGCCGCGCCGCGGCGAACTGGTGCGTCAGTTCGGCGAAGTGCTGCGCGAGTACAAGGCTGATCTCGGCGAACTGGTGTCGTGGGAAGCGGGCAAGATTACTCAGGAAGGCCTTGGTGAAGTGCAGGAGATGATCGACATCTGCGATTTCGCCGTCGGTCTGTCCCGTCAGTTGTATGGCTTGACCATCGCTTCCGAACGTCCGGGCCACCACATGCGTGAAACCTGGCATCCGCTGGGCGTGGTCGGCGTGATCAGTGCGTTCAACTTCCCGGTCGCGGTGTGGGCGTGGAACACCACGCTGGCGCTGGTCTGCGGCAACCCGGTGGTGTGGAAACCGTCGGAGAAAACCCCGCTGACCGCACTGGCCTGCCAGGCACTGTTCGAGCGTGTGGTGAAGAATTTCACCGATGCGCCGGCGCACCTGTGCCAGGTGATCATCGGTGGCCGTGATGCCGGCGAAGCGCTGGTGGATGACCCGCGTGTGGCGCTGATCAGCGCCACCGGCAGCACCCGCATGGGCCGCGAAGTGGCGCCGAAAGTCGCCGCGCGTTTCGCCCGCAGCATCCTCGAACTGGGCGGCAACAACGCGATGATCCTCGGCCCGAGCGCCGATCTGGACATGGCCGTGCGCGCCATTCTGTTCAGTGCGGTCGGCACCGCCGGTCAGCGTTGCACCACCCTGCGTCGCCTGATTGCTCATGAGTCGGTGAAGGAAGAAATCGTCACCCGCCTCAAAGCCGCGTACGCCAAAGTGCGCATCGGCCATCCGCTGGAAGGCAATCTGGTCGGCCCGCTGATCGACAAACACAGCTTCGAAAACATGCAGGACGCGCTGGAGCAGGCGCTGAGCGAGGGTGGCCGGGTGTTCGGCGGCAAGCGTCAGCTCGAAGAGCAATTCCCCAACGCCTACTACGTGTCGCCGGCCATCGTCGAAATGCCGGAGCAGAGCGACGTGGTCTGCAGCGAAACCTTCGCGCCGATCCTCTACGTGGTCGGCTACAGCGACTTCCAGGAAGCGCTGCGCCTGAACAATGCGGTGCCGCAAGGCCTGTCGTCGTGCATCTTCACCACCGACGTGCGCGAGGCCGAGGAATTCATGTCGGCGGTCGGCAGCGACTGCGGCATCGCCAACGTCAACATCGGCCCGAGCGGCGCGGAAATCGGCGGCGCGTTTGGTGGCGAGAAGGAGACCGGTGGCGGTCGTGAGTCGGGCTCCGACGCCTGGCGTGCGTACATGCGCCGCCAGACCAACACCGTGAACTACTCGCTGGAGTTGCCGCTGGCGCAGGGCATCACCTTCGACTGAGTTTGGAATGAAGCAGATCCCCTGTGGGAGCGGGCTTTTGTGGTGAGGGGATTTATCCCCGATGGGCTGCGCAGCGGCCCCAAAACATGCAATCGCGGAGTTTCAGATACACCGCATGCACTGGTTTTACGGTTGCTATGCAACCGATCGGGGATAAATCCCCTCGCCACAGGGCTTTATCCCACAGGATCAGCAGTGTGTTTGGCAGGTTTCTGTTGGAGTCTGGCAATGCCGTTACGCGAAGAATGTCTGTGGGAAAAACTCACGCCTCAGCGCCCGGATAACACCGCGCTACGGGGCGAGGTCAAAGTCGATGTCTGCGTGATCGGCGCCGGGTTTACCGGGTTGTCGGCGGCGCTGCATCTGTTGGAGAAGGGCAAAAGCGTCTGTGTGCTCGAGGCGCATCGCGCCGGGCATGGCGGCTCCGGACGCAACGTCGGGCTGGTCAACGCCGGCATGTGGATCCCGCCGGACGAGATCGAAGCCGGATTCGGCGAAGCGGTCGGCAGCCAGCTCAACCGCATGCTCGGGGCGGCGCCGGCGCTGGTGTTCAGCCTTGTGGATAAATACAACATCGATTGCCAGTTGCGCCGCGAAGGCACCCTGCACATGGCGCACAACGCCAAGGGCGAAGCGGATCTGCGCAGTCGCGAGCAACAATGGAAGCGCCGTGGCGCTCCGGTCGAGCTGCTCACCGGCAAGGCCTGCGAACAAGCCACCGGTACGCAGAAGATTGCCGCCGCACTGCTCGACCGGCGTGCCGGCACGCTCAACCCGATGGCCTATGTCACCGGCCTGGCCAACGCGGTGAAGGGGCTGGGCGGACAGATGTTCGATCACTCGCCGGTTACCCGTCTCGAACGCGTGGGCCAGCAATGGTCAGTGCAGACCGAGCACGGATCGGTGCTCGCCGAGCAAGTGGTGATCGCCTCCAACGCCTACACTGAAGGCGACTGGACCGAACTCAAGCGCAATTTCTTCCCCGGTTACTACTATCAGGTCGCTTCGGTGCCGCTGACCGAAGACGCGGCCCATGACATCCTCCCCGGCGGGCAGGGCTCGTGGGACACGCGCCAGGTGCTGAGCAGCATCCGTCGTGACAAGGATGGCCGGTTGTTGCTCGGCAGCCTGGGCAACGGCAATCAGAAACCGACGTGGTTCCTCAAAGCCTGGGCCGACCGGGTGCAGCAACACTACTTCCCCAACCTGAAACCGGTGGAATGGGAATGCACCTGGACCGGGCGCATCGCCTTCACCCCCGATCATTTGATGCGGCTGTTCGAGCCGGCACCCGGACTGGTGGCCGTCACCGGTTACAACGGCCGTGGCGTGACCACCGGCACTGTGGTCGGCAAAGCCTTCGCCGACTACCTGTGTAACGGCAATCCTCAAGCCCTGCCGATCCCCTTCGCACCGATGCAGCCCCTGGCCGGTGTCGGCCTGCGCAGTTGCCTGTACGAGGCCGGGTTCTCGCTGTATCACGCGGGCCAGTGCCTGCGCATCGTGATTTGAGTGTTGAAATATGTTGCTTGACGCGGCGCTTTTCGGCGTAGCGACTAGCCTGTAATGGTGCGGGTTGTAGCAGTCCCGCACCAGCAGTGTGCAGTTCGGTGACGCGAGCTGTTACAGGCTGGTTGCACGTCGTTTGGTGCCGCGGTTGCAATGATGGCGCAAGCGGGTTGCGCCTCAGATTTAAAAAGGTTTCACCTTCCGCGGTTTAGACGGTTGCACGCCCAATGAAAATGGGAACGAAACAGTCGAAATAACAAGAAAGCAGCGACTTTTTGAAGAATAAAAAACCGATGGCACGGCGCTTGCTCAGAGCATTCAGTGAAGTGAAGTCGCAGTGCCAACTAAAAAAAACCTTGGAGCACCACCTCATGTCCCAGACGTTTTACAAGAAAGGCTTTCTGGCCCTCGCAGTGGCTACTGCGTTGGGTGTTTCTGCGTTTGCTCAAGCTGATGTGAAAATCGGTGTAGCGGGTCCAATGACTGGCGCCAACGCGGCATTTGGCGAGCAGTACATGAAGGGTGCACAGGCAGCGGCGGACGCGGTCAACGCGGCGGGCGGCGTCAACGGCGAGAAAATCGTACTGGTCAAGGGCGATGACGCCTGCGAACCGAAGCAGGCGGTGACAGTCGCCAAGGACCTGGTCAACCAGAAAGTTGCCGGCGTGGTCGGTCACTTCTGCTCTTCCTCCACCATTCCAGCCTCGGAAATCTACGACGAAGCCGGCGTTATCGCGATCACCCCGGGTTCCACCAACCCGCAGGTGACCGAGCGCGGTTTGAGCGCGATGTTCCGTATGTGCGGGCGTGACGACCAGCAAGGCATTGTCGCTGGCGACTACATCGTCGACGTGCTCAAGGGCAAGAAAGTCGCGGTGATCCACGACAAGGACACCTACGGTCAAGGTCTGGCCGATGCGACCAAGGCTCAGTTGATCAAGCGCGGCGTGACCCCGGTGATTTACGAAGGCCTGACCCGCGGCGAGAAAGACTTCAGCGCCCTGGTCACCAAGATCCGCGCCGCTGGCGCCGACGTCGTGTACTTCGGCGGTCTGCACCCGGAAGCCGGCCCACTGGTCAAGCAACTGCGCACCGAAGGCCTGAAAGACGTGAAGTTCATGTCTGACGACGGCATTGTTACCGACGAACTGGTGACCACCGCCGGCGGCCCGCAATACGTTGACGGCGTGCTGATGACCTTCGGCGCCGACCCGCGCCTGCTGCCGGAAAGCAAGGCCGTGGTCGAGCAGTTCCGCAAGGCCGGGACCGAGCCTGAAGGCTACACCCTGTACGCCTACGCTTCGATTCAGGCCCTGGCGGCCGGTTTCAATGGCGCCAAGTCCAACAGTGGCGAAAAAGCCGCCGAGTGGCTGAAGGCCAACCCGGTGAAAACCGTCATGGGCGAGAAGTCCTGGGACAAGAAAGGCGACCTGAAAGTGTCCGACTACGTGGTTTACCAGTGGGACGCGAGCGGCAAATACCATCAGCTGGAAAAACAGAAGTAAGGGCTGACGCGATCATCCGAACACCATGAACCCCTGTGGGAGCGGGCTTGCTCGCGAATGCGGGGTGTCAGTCGCCATCAACGGTAGCTGATACACCGCATTCGCGAGCAAGCCCGCTCCCACAGGAGGCGATGGTGTTGGGGGGAACGTGTCTGCATTGCTCCGACGTAAATCTGTATTTTTCCTAGAAGAACCGCCCGCTCCGGTGGGCAGGTTCTCATTGCGTGAGATTGCGTTATGGATGGTATTTTCCTGCAGCAACTGGTCAACGGCCTGACCCTCGGGTCGGTCTATGGCCTGATCGCCATCGGCTACACAATGGTCTACGGCATCATCGGCATGATCAACTTCGCCCACGGCGAGGTTTACATGATTTCCGCTTACCTCGCGGCAATCAGTCTGGCTCTGCTGGCTTACTTCGGTATCGAATCCTTCCCGCTGTTGATGCTCGGCACGCTGGTCTTCACCATCGTCGTCACCGGCGTCTATGGCTGGGTAATCGAACGCGTCGCCTACAAACCTCTGCGCAACTCCACCCGACTGGCACCACTGATCAGTGCCATCGGCATCTCCCTGATCCTGCAAAACTATGCCCAGATCAGCCAGGGCGCCCGCCAACAGGGTGTTCCGACGCTGCTCACCGGTGCCTGGCGCATCGACGTCGGCACAGGTTTCGTCCAGCTCACCTACACCAAGGTGTTCATTCTGGTCGCCGCGTTCGTCGGCATGGGCCTGCTGACCTACGTGATCAAGTACACCAAGCTCGGCCGCATGTGCCGCGCCACCCAGCAAGACCGCAAGATGGCTTCGATTCTCGGGATCAACACCGACCGGGTGATTTCCTACGTGTTCATCATCGGTGCAGCGATGGCGGCCCTGGCCGGCGTGCTGATCACCATGAACTACGGCACGTTCGACTTCTACGCAGGCTTCGTCATCGGCATCAAGGCGTTCACCGCCGCCGTGCTGGGCGGGATCGGCTCACTGCCCGGCGCGATGCTCGGCGGGATCATTCTCGGGATCTCCGAGTCGCTGTTCTCGGGCCTGGTCAACTCCGACTACAAAGACGTGTTCAGCTTCTCGCTGCTCGTACTTGTTCTGGTCTTCCGGCCTCAGGGTCTGTTGGGCCGTCCTCTTGTGTCGAAGGTGTAAGCGATGTCTTCAACCACCCAAAAATCCATCGATATCAAAAAAAGTCTGGTTGAGGCGATTCTTGCCGGCCTTATTGCCCTGATCGTGTTCGGCCCGATTGTCGGCGTCGTGCTCGAAGGCTACAGCTTCAATCTTGAGCCGACCCGCGTCGCGTGGCTTATCGGCATCGTGATGATCGGCCGTTTTGCCTTGAGTCTGTTTCTGCAGACGCCCAGGGGCCTGAAGATTCTCGACGGCTTCGAGAGCACCGGTTCCGGTGTACACGTACTGCCTGCCGATCATAAATCCTCGCTGCGCTGGATCATCCCGCTGCTGATTGTGCTCGCGGTCATCGTGCCGTTTGTCTCCAACTCGTACCTGCTGGGCGTGGTCATCCTCGGGTTGATCTACGTGCTGCTGGGGCTGGGGCTGAACATCGTGGTCGGTCTGGCCGGCCTGCTTGACCTCGGTTACGTGGCGTTCTACGCCATCGGCGCCTACGGTCTGGCGCTGGGTTATCAATACCTCGGGCTGGGCTTCTGGACCGTGCTGCCACTGGCGGCGATCACCGCAGGCCTGGCCGGCTGCATCCTCGGTTTCCCGGTGCTGCGTCTGCACGGCGACTATCTGGCGATCGTGACCCTGGGCTTCGGTGAAATCATCCGCCTGATCCTCAACAACTGGCTGTCACTGACCGGCGGTCCGAACGGGATGCCGGCGCCACTGCCGACGTTCTTCGGTCTGGAATTCGGCAAACGCGCCAAGGATGGCGGGGTGCCGTTCCATGAGTTCTTCGGCATCGCCTACAACCCGGACGTGAAGTATTACTTCATCTACGCGGTGTTGTTCCTGGTGGTGCTGGCCGTGCTGTACATCAAGCATCGTCTGGTGAAAATGCCGGTGGGCCGCGCCTGGGAAGCCCTGCGCGAAGATGAAATCGCCTGCCGCTCGATGGGCCTGAACCACGTACTGGTCAAGCTCTCGGCGTTCACCATCGGTGCATCGACTGCAGGCCTGGCCGGGGTGTTTTTCGCCACCTACCAGGGCTTCGTCAACCCGACCTCGTTCACCTTCTTCGAATCGGCACTGATCCTCGCCATCGTCGTGCTCGGCGGCATGGGCTCGACCATCGGCGTGGTGATTGCAGCGTTCGTGCTGACGGTTGCCCCGGAACTGCTGCGCGGCTTCGCCGAATACCGCGTGCTGCTGTTCGGCATCCTGATGGTGTTGATGATGATCTGGCGACCACGCGGGCTGATCCGCATCAGCCGTACCGGGGTCACTCCACGCAAAGGTGCCATTCACTATGAGAGGACTGCGCCATGAGTGAAGTCGTACTCTCTGTGGAAAAACTGATGATGCACTTCGGTGGCATCAAGGCCTTGAGCGATGTCAGTCTCAAGGTCAAACGCAACTCGATCTTCGCCCTGATCGGCCCCAACGGCGCCGGCAAGACCACGGTGTTCAACTGCCTGACCGGTTTCTACAAAGCCTCCGGCGGCAAGATCGAACTGAATGTGCGCGGCAAGCAGACCAACGTCATCCAGCTGCTGGGCGAATCGTTCAAGCCGACCGACTTCGTGTCGCCGAAAAGCTTCCTCAGTCGCCTGTACTACAAGATGTTCGGCGGTACGCACCTGGTGAACCGCGCCGGCCTGGCCCGGACGTTCCAGAACATTCGCCTGTTCAAGGAAATGTCGGTGCTGGAAAACCTGTTGGTGGCGCAGCACATGTGGGTCAACCGCAACATGCTCGCCGGCATCCTCAACACCAAGGGCTACCGCAAGGCCGAAAGCGATGCGCTGGACTGCGCGTTCTACTGGCTGGAAGTGGTCGATCTGGTGGACTGCGCCAACCGTCTGGCCGGTGAACTGTCCTACGGTCAGCAACGCCGTCTGGAGATCGCCCGGGCCATGTGCACGCGGCCGCAGATCATTTGCCTCGACGAGCCGGCCGCCGGCCTCAACCCTCAGGAAACCGAAGCGCTGAGCGCGATGATCCGGCTGCTGCGCGACGAGCACGATCTGACCGTGGTGCTGATCGAACACGACATGGGCATGGTCATGAGCATTTCCGACCACATCGTGGTGCTGGATCACGGCGTGGTCATCGCCGAAGGCGGGCCCGACGATATCCGCCACGATCCAAAAGTGATTGCCGCCTACCTGGGCGCCGACGAAGAGGAGCTGGTATGAGCAAACCGATCCTCGAACTGAAAGACCTGGACGTGTTCTACGGCCCGATCCAGGCCCTCAAAGGCGTGTCGCTGCAGATCAACGAAGGCGAGACCGTCAGCCTGATCGGTTCCAACGGCGCGGGTAAATCGACGCTGCTGATGTCGATCTTCGGCCAGCCGCGCGCGGCGGGCGGGCAGATCCTCTATCAGGGCGTCGACATCACCCACAAGTCCTCGCACTACATCGCCTCCAACGGCATCGCGCAGTCGCCGGAAGGGCGGCGGGTGTTCCCCGACATGACCGTCGAGGAGAACCTGCTGATGGGCACCATCCCGATTGGCGACAAGTACGCCAAGGAGGACATGCAGCGCATGTTCGAGCTGTTCCCACGGCTCGAAGAACGCCGCACTCAGCGGGCGATGACCATGTCCGGCGGCGAGCAGCAAATGCTCGCCATCGCCCGTGCGCTGATGAGCCGGCCGAAGCTGTTGTTGCTCGATGAACCGAGCCTGGGCCTGGCGCCGATCGTGGTGAAACAGATCTTCGCCACCCTGCGGGAACTGGCGAAAACCGGCATGACCATTTTCCTCGTCGAGCAGAACGCCAACCATGCGTTGAAGCTGTCGGATCGGGCATATGTGATGGTCAACGGTGAGATTCGCCTGACTGGCACTGGTAAAGAGTTGTTGGTGAATGAGGAGGTGCGTAACGCTTATCTGGGCGGGCACTGATTCTGCTTGAGTTGTCCACAAGCCCCGCGACGAAAGTCCCGGGGCTTTTTACATCTCAAATCCAGCACAAGTCCCCTGTGGGAGCGGGCTTGCTCGCGAAGAGGGTGTGTCATCAAACACGGCGTTATCTGACACACCCTCTTCGCGAGCAAGCCCGCTCCCACAGTTGATCTGCGCCAGATTTCAGAATTGTGGAAAACAAATTCCCACACCTGCCAAAGCGCGACATATAGACGCTGCAAATGGCTGTTTTTCCACAGTTTCGACTTGTCCCCGTTTGCTGTGGAGCTGGCTGTGAATAACGTGGGTGTAGCTGTCTGCAGGCCATTGGAACCGTGGCTTGCAGCGTGGTGATTGTTTTTTGATCAGGTGCTTTTGCGATAACGATAGACGCCTTTGTCAACCTTTTTATGGCCGCTGCAGAATCGGCAATTCCATGTGCTCAAGCTTGTGGATAAGTCTGTGATTAAACTCTGGAAAGACCGCGCGGAGCACCGTGATTACTGGCCTCGCGCAAACACTGCTGTGACCGTGCAGTCGTGCAGAATGCCATCACCGGCACAACTGCCAGATCAGGGTCAAGCAAAAAACTTTCTATTTCGCCCGCAAAGCCTTGTGTGGCGCGGCTTTACGCTTTTTCACTTGCCCCCGGAAACTGTGGAAGGGGCTGTGGATAACATGCGTGCACATGGCTACAGGCCACGGTGCATATGGCGTGGCGGCCATTGATCAATTAATGAGCAGGATTCGGTGGTTGCCGGTTAAAGCGGGGCCGGGCATGCTGCCTGCTGATTGTCCATTCCAATGACCGCACGGCGGTCGATGCAAGGAGAACACGATGTCCAACACCCTGTTTATTACCGGCGCGACGTCCGGTTTTGGTGAAGCCTGTGCCCGTCGTTTTGCCGAGGCAGGCTGGAAACTGGTGCTGACCGGTCGTCGTGAGGAACGCCTCAATGCGCTGTGCGCAGAACTGTCGAAGCAGACCGAAGTGCATGGCCTGGTGCTCGACGTGCGTGACCGCAAGGCGATGGAAGAGGCAATTGCCAATCTGCCGCCGTCGTTCGCCAAGCTGCGTGGCCTGATCAACAACGCCGGGCTGGCGCTGGGCGTCGATCCGGCGCCCAAATGCGACCTCGACGACTGGGACACCATGGTCGATACCAACGTCAAAGGCCTGATGTACAGCACCCGTCTGCTGTTGCCACGGTTGATCGCCCACGGCCGTGGCGCCGGTATCGTCAACCTCGGCTCCATCGCCGGAAACTACCCGTACCCGGGCAGCCACGTGTATGGCGCGACCAAGGCGTTCGTCAAGCAATTCTCGCTGAACCTGCGCTGCGACCTGCAGGGCACTGGCGTGCGCGTCAGCAACATCGAGCCAGGCCTGTGCGAAAGCGAATTTTCGCTGGTGCGTTTTGCCGGTGATCAGGAGCGCTACAACGCGACCTACGCCGGGGCCGAGCCGATCCAGCCGCAGGACATCGCCGAAACGATTTTCTGGGTACTGAATGCCCCGGCGCACATCAACATCAACAGTCTGGAGCTGATGCCGGTGAGCCAGACCTGGGCCGGGTTTGCGATCGAGCGTAACAAGGCGTAAGACCCTGTGGCGAGGGAGCTTGCTCCCGCTGGACTGCGCAGCAGGCCCGTTTTTTTGAACTGAAGAGCGGGGGGCGCTCCGCACCCCAGCGGGAGCAAGCTCCCTCGCCACAAAATCGGGCAAAACCGCCAATAAGGTAAACTCATCTCCGACAAACCCCACCGCACCCCGCGGTTCAAAGGTTTTTAGAGGAGGCTACGTGAGTAACCGAGGTGAGCAGTCACTGCTCAAACAATCGACCATCCTGATGTTCGCGGTGTCGATTGCCGGGATCGCTACCGGTTTTGTTTCAGGTTCCCAATCCATCCTTTTCGATGGTTTTTTCTCGCTGATCGCAACGTTCATCAAAGTGCTGATGCTGATCACCGCCCGGCTGATCGCCAAAGAGAGCAATCACCGCTTCCAGTTCGGTTTCTGGCATCTGGAGCCGATGGTGCTGCTGATCGAAGGCAGCTTCCTGCTGTTGATCGCTATCTATGCCTTTCTCAACGGTGTGTTCGGCATCATCAACGGCGGCCGCGAGATCGAACTGGGGCTGGTGATCATTTATGCGGCAGTGTTCACCGTCGTCGAGTTCGCCTACTTCTTCTACGTGCGTCGGCGCAATCGCAAGCTCAAGTCGAGCCTGATCCAGTTCGACAACATCAGCTGGCTGGTGGATGCGATGCTCTCGGTCGGCCTGTTGGTCAGTTTTCTCGCCGCGTTGCTGCTCAAGGCCCAAGGCTTTGCCGAGTGGGCGAAGTTTGTCGACCCGCTGATCCTGATCGTCCTGGCGCTGACCATGTTGCCGCCGGCGTTCAAGATCCTCGGCCCGGCGTTGCGCGATGTACTGGGTATTGCCCCGGACACCCTGGATGATCAGGTGCGCCAAGTGATGGAGGCGGCAAAGGTCGAGCATGGTTTCGACGATTACGTGACCTACGTGCAGAAGCACGGGCGGGCGCGGTTCATCGAGATTCATGTGGTGTTGCCGGCGGATTACCGGCTGCAGAGCGTGGGGCAACTGGATGCGTTGCGTGAGGAGATTTCGGCGCAGCTCGGCGAGCCGGATGCGGCGCGCTGGTTGACCATCAGCTTTACCGGTGACAAGAAGTGGATTGCCTAGAGACCGTGTAACGGCTATTCGCGAGCAAGCCCGCTCCCACAGGGATCCGAGCTGTTCACAGATTATGTGTTCGGCGAAATTCCCATGTGGGAGCGGGCTTGCTCGCGAAAGCTATTTTTCAATCAACGCAGATATTCGGCTAAACCGCTGTAGCACGTCGCCAAGTGATAAGGCGTCGTCGAAGGCATGTCCTTGCGGCTGACCTCTCCCTGCTCATCCCGGCATTCATGCCACCCGCCCGCATGCAGAAAACGCTGCTGCAGCGCCTGCAACTGGCGCAGCACTGTAGCTTCGCTGCCCGCACGCAAGGTCAGCGCGCGCAGGTATTCAGCCTGAGCCCAGATCCGCTGAGTCGAATCTTTCGGGCGACCGTCCAGTTGCAGATCGAGCATCGCCCGCACTGCACCTGAAGGTTGTTCAACGCCGAACTGCTCGGTGAAAGCGAATGCCCGGTCCAGCGCTGCATGCAGTTTCGAACCACGCAGCAGGGCTGAAGACTCAAGCAGGAAATACCATTCGAACTGATGCCCCGGCTCGTACCAGTTACCCACAGCCCCCAGCGGTTTCTCCATCAGCACGCCATGCTGCGGGTCGACGAACTGCTTGTGCATGGCTGTGCATAACTCCACCAGCGCTTGCTGCGTAGCTGCGTCTTCGCGTACCGCGAGGGTGGCGAGGAACGCTTCGGCCAGGTGCATCAGCGGGTTTTGCAGCGGGCCGGTTTGCAGGGTGATCCAGTCGCGGTCCAGGCACGCTTCGTACAAGCCATCGCCGGTAGCGAAACGCCGGGCGATGACTTCCAGTGCGGCGTTGAGTGTGGACTCCACCAGCGGCTCGCGGGACTTGGCCCAGTAATGGGCGCAGGCGAACAGGATGAAAGCGTGGGTGTAGAGATCCTTGCGCTGATCCAGCGGCTTGCCTTGCGCGTCGATGCTGTAGAACCAGCCGCCGTGCTCGGCGTCGTGGAAATGCCGTTGCAGCGAGCGGAACAGCGCGGCGGCGCGCACCTCGGCGTTATCCACAACCCCGATCAGGCTGGAAAAAAGGTACAGCTGCCGTGCGCAGGCCATCGCCCGGTAGCGTTGCGGCGGCAGCGGATGGTGTGCGGCGTCCAGTGCTTCGTAGGGCAGCGCCATGTCGGCGTTCCAGCCCGGGCCTTGCCAGAGCGGCACGATCACGTTCAGAAAGTGCTGTTGCACATCACTGAACAGGGCGGTCAATTCGGGCAGAGAGGTGGAGCGGGAAGCATGGGGCATTGGCGGACGTCGTCACGGCTGGGGCGATTGCGCGACATGGTAGCAGAGCGACGGCCTGATGAGACGCGGTGTCTGTCAGTCCGCCTTCGCGAGCAAGCCCGCTCCCACAGGTTTTGTGTACACCGCAAATCCAGGGTGGGAGCGGGCTTGCTCGCGAAGAGGCCGGTTCAGGCGATAAAGATCAGCCGGCCAGCAACCATGCACCGGTCACCGCCGAAGCAGCCCCCGCCACTCGCACCAATGGTGCAGCAGCCTGAGGCAACACGCGCACTAGGCCATAACCCGCCGCATGCAGCGCCGCCGTCGCCGCGACGAAACCGGCGGCATACGCCCAAGGGCTGCTCATGTCCGGCAGTTCCAGGCCATGCGCCACACCATGGAACAGCGCAAACAACGCCGTCGCCGCCACCGCCATTACCAGCGGCGGACGCACCGCCAACGCCACGGCCAGGCCCAGCGCCAGCACCGAAGCCGCAATCCCGCTTTCCAGCGCCGGCAGTTGCAGCCCTTCAAAACCGAGCATGCCGCCGATCAGCATGGTGCCGACGAATGTGCAGGGCAGCGCCCAGCGTGCCGCGCCTTGCTGCTGCGCGGCCCACAGGCCGACTGCAACCATCGCCAGCAAGTGGTCGAGGCCGCCGATCGGGTGGCTGATGCCGGCGATCAAGCCGCTGTCGCCGTGGCCCGGGTGGGCGAAGGCCAGGGCCGGGGTCAGCAGCAGCGCCACGGCGCCGAGAATGCGTTTGAGTGTCATGGATAAGCTTCCTTGTTGGTCATTGAATCAGGCGGCGCTCAGCAGGCCCTGGCGCTCGATGAAGGCGATGATGTCTTCCAGGCCCTGGCCGGTTTTCTGGTTGCTGAAGACGAATGGCTTGCCGTTGCGCATGCGCTTGGTGTCGCTATCCATCATTTCCAGCGAGGCACCAACCAGCGGCGCCAGGTCGATTTTGTTGATCACCAGCAGGTCGGACTTGCAGATCCCCGGCCCGCCCTTGCGCGGCAGTTTGTCGCCGGCCGAGACGTCGATCACGTAGATGGTCAGGTCCGACAGCTCCGGGCTGAAGGTCGCCGACAGGTTGTCGCCGCCGGACTCCACCAGAATCAGGTCCAGCCCCGGAAAGCGCCGGTTCAGTTGATCGACCGCTTCGAGATTGATCGAGGCGTCTTCGCGGATCGCCGTGTGCGGGCAGCCGCCGGTCTCCACGCCGATGATCCGCTCCGGCGCCAGCGCTTCGTTGCGCACCAGAAAGTCGGCGTCTTCGCGGGTATAGATGTCGTTGGTGACGACGGCCAGGTTATAGCGGTCGCGCAGCGCCAGGCACAGGGCCAGGGTCAACGCGGTTTTGCCGGAACCGACCGGGCCGCCGATACCGACGCGCAGGGGTTGTGTGTTCATGTGCTTCTCCAAGATGACAGGCCCTAGGAACGGAAAAGTCGGCTGTACTGGCGCTCATGCGCCATGCACGCCAGGGACAGGCCGAACGCGGCGCTGCCAATGTGTTCGGGATTGATTTGGCTGGCGTCCTGCTGCGCCTGTTGCAGCAGCGGCAGCAATTCGCTGGTCAGGCGCTGGGCGGCTTGCTGGCCCAGCGGCAGGGTTTTCATCAGCACCGCGAGCTGGTTTTCCAGCCAGCTCCACAGCCACGCAGCGAGGGCGTCCTGCGGGCTGATCTGCCAGGCGCGGCCAGCCAGTGCCCAGCCGAGGGCCAGATGCGGTTCCGCGCATTGCTCAAGAAAGCCGCGGGCCGGCGCGTCGAGTTCCGGCAAACCGTTGAGCAACTGCTGCAGCGAGTAACCCATCTGCCGGCTCTCCAGATGCAGTTCGCGGGTCTCGCGGCTGGCCCGGTGGGTTTCGCAGATGCGCAGCAACTCGGGCCAGTTTTCGTCGGCAGCGGCCTGACAATGGGCGAGCAGCAGCGGCGCTTCGAAACGGGCGAGGTTGAGCAGCAATTGATCGCTGATCCAGCGCCGGGCACTGTCCGGGTTGTGCACGCGGCCGTTATCCACCGCCATTTCCAGGCCTTGCGAATAGCTGTAGCCGCCAATCGGCAGTTGCGGACTGGCCAGGCGCAACAGCGCCCAGGCTGGGTTCATAAACGAACGCCGAACTGGTGCAGTTTCGGCGCGTAGTTGAAGTCCTCGTCGCCGTGCCGCGAATGATGATGGCCGCCGCCGTAGGCACCGTGTTCCGGCTGGAACGGCGCTTCAATCGCTTCGACCTGCGCACCGAGCTGTTCGAGCATCGCCTTGAGCACGTAATCGTCAAGCAGGCGCAGCCAGCCGTCGCCGACTTGCAGGGCAACGTGGCGGTTACCGAGGTGATAGGCGGCGCGGGTCAGTTCGAAGGCGTTGGCGCAGGTGACGTGGAGCAGTTGCTCGGGGCGAGCGCAGACGCGAACGATGCGGCCGTCTTCGGCCTGCAGGCATTCGCCGTCATATAACGGTGCCTGACCGCGCTCCAGAAACAACCCGACGTCTTCGCCCTCGGCACTGAAACAGCGCAAACGGCTCTTGCTCCGCGCTTCGAAGGTCAGGTGCAACTCGGCGGACCAGACAGGTTGAGGGTCGATTCTGCGATGAATCACCAGCATCGGAAAGCTTCCAGCAGTGGACTTGTAGAGAGGGCTAGAGCAAGGGGCTTGCCAACCGGCCGAGATGTAGGAAATCCCTGTCGGAGCGTAGTGGATGTTTCAAGATGTTGCAGAATTTTGGAAGGTTTTGGTGCGTGAAGATTTTTACATGCACCAAATATGGGCGGCGCAAAACCAATGTGGGAGCGGGCTTGCTCGCGAAAGCGGTAGGTCAGTCACTTTATTGTTGACTGATACACCGCTTTCGCGAGCAAGCCCGCTCCCACAGGGAATTTGCGTTGTGTTTGAAAAAAGGCGAGTTACTCGGTACTGCCCAGCCCTTGCCAGTGCTTGAGACCGATAAAGATGAAGCGCAGTTGCTGGGTGATCTTTGCCTGTGGCGTCAGATGTTCCGGCAGGGCTTCGGCGGGCGGGTCGATGATGTCCGGCAGGGTGGCGAACACCGATTTGACGATCAGGTCGGCGATCACGCTCAGGCCGGCCGCGTCCAGGTGCTGCAGCTTGGGCATCAGCCTCAGGTCGGCCGCGAGGTCGGCGCTGATGTTCTCGCGCAGTCGGCCAATCGCCTGACGCACCGGCTGCGAGCCGCCGTACTGCTCGCGGGCGAGAAACAGGAATTGCGAACGGTTGGCGCTGACCACGTCGAGGAAGATCCGCACCGACGCATCGATAATGCCGCCCATGACGAATTCGTTGTGGCGCACCAGGCGGATGGTTTCGCGGAAGGTCTGGCCGACTTCACTGACCAGTACCAGACCCAACTCGTCCATGTCGGCGAAATGCCGGTAGAAACCGGTGGGCACGATGCCGGCGGTCTTGGTCACTTCGCGCAGGCTCAGGCTGCCGAATCCTCGGCCGCTTTCCATCAAATGGCGGGCGGCGTCCATCAGGGCGTTGCGGGTCTGTTGTTTCTGTTCGGCGCGGGGCAGCATCGCAAAGGCGTTTTCTTGAGCGGGACAAGCGCCGCACTCTAGCAAATCGGCTTTGCTGGCGTCGAACGTCGGGGGAGAGTCGATGGGGGGAAATGCGGTTTTGCGATTGGTCGGGGCTGAAAAAGTCAAAAGCCCAATCGGCTGATCGGGCTTTTTTTCCAGGCCGCCATGGGCTTAGCTCAAAGCGCTATTGCGTTCGATCACACGGTCACCACCACCTTCAGCGAGGGTCTGGCCTTGTGGAGTGCGGTCACTGCCGTCGGAAGCGAGGGTCTGGCCTTGTGGGGTGCGGTCGCTGCCGTCGGAGGCAAGGGTCTGGCCTTGTGGGGTGCGGTCGCTGCCGTCGGAAGCGAGGGTTTGACCTTGTGGAGTGCGGTCGCTGCCATCAGAGGCCAGAGCCTGGCCCAGTGGAGTGCGATCGGAACCGTCCTGAACCAGACCTTTCTCTTCGAGACGGTCACGGCCACCTTCTGCTACAGCTTGACCTTGTGGAGTCTTGTCGTAGCCATCTTGTACCAGGCCTTTTTCTTCCAGACGATTGCGGCCGTTTTCAGCCAGGGTCTGACCTTGTGGAGTGCGGTCACCGCCGTCAGCAGCAACAGTCTGGCTGAACACCGAGTGGCTGGTTTTTACTTGTGGGGTAGCCTGATCGGCAGCGGGCAGGGCGAAAGCAGTGCTGGCTAGCATCGACAGGGTAAGGCTGAGCAGTAATTGGCGTTTCATGATGGGTTGCTCCTTGGGAGGGCGATAAAGTGGGTACGAAGCCAATGCTACTCTCGATAAGTCGATATAAAAGTTCATAAACGCAATGGTAATAATCAACAGAATTGATTGTTCTGCCGAGGCGCTCTAGCTCGGGCGTTTGCGGGCGCTGGTTTTGCACCGCAGTGGGTATTTTCGACTCACTCGCGCCTCGCAAATGTGCGGGTGGCGGTAATGCTGTTCGACCAATCGGTCAGCATTCGCGCGATTTTTTGCCGCGGAATCTATATTCCGATTAAACCTGCGCACTGTTTGCCAGTCGTAGATTTCATGAGGGCCGCTTTGGCCCGCCGTTTCAGCTGTGCGTCGCGAAGTCGGCGTGCGGTCGTCATCAGGAGTTTTGTGCATGACGCGCACCGGAAAAATCTTCAGTTGGACCCTCGCCATCCTCGTACTGTTGCTGGCGGTACTGGTTCTGATCATCGTGTTCTTCGATTGGAACCGGATCAAACCGCCGCTCAACGCCAAAGTCTCGGAAGAACTGCATCGACCGTTCGCCATCAACGGCAACCTCGCAGTGATCTGGCAACGCGAGCCGGACGAGGGTGGCTGGCGGGCCTGGGTGCCGTGGCCGCATGTGGTGGCTGAAGACCTGACGCTGGGCAACCCGGACTGGTCGAAGCAGCCGCAGATGGTCACGCTCAAACGCGTGGAACTGCGCATCTCGCCGCTGGCCCTGCTGGCGCAACGGGTGACGATCCCGCGCATCGACCTGACCGAACCCAACGCGCAACTGCAGCGTCTGGCCGATGGTCGTGCCAACTGGACGTTCAAGTTTGATCCGAAGGACCCGAATGCCGAACCGTCGAACTGGGTGGTGGACATTGGTGCCATCGGTTTCGACAAGGGCCACGTCACCCTGGATGACCAGACGCTGAAGACCAATCTCGACGTGGTGATCGATCCGCTGGGCAAGCCGATTCCGTTCAGCGAGATCGTCGGTGACAAAGCCGCGAAGACCGCCCAGGACAAGGGTGCCGCGCCTCAGGACTATGCGTTTGCGCTGAAGGTCAAAGGCCAATACCACGGCCAGAATCTCACCGGCCAGGGCAAGATCGGCGGGCTGCTGGCGTTGCAGGATGCGAACAAGCCGTTCCCGCTGCAGGCGCAGGCGAAGATCGGCGCCACCAGCATCGAACTGGCCGGCACCCTGACCGACCCGCTGAACCTCGGCGCCCTCGATCTGCGTTTGAAACTGGCCGGCGCCAGCCTCGGCAACCTTTATCCACTGACCGGCGTGACCCTGCCGGATACGCCACCGTATTCCACCGACGGTCATCTGATTGCCAAGTTGCATGACGCCGCTGGCGCCAAATTCACCTATGAGCAGTTCAACGGCAAGATCGGTGGCAGCGACATTCACGGTGACCTGACCTACATCGCCAGCCAGCCACGGCCAAAACTCAGCGGCGCGTTGCTGTCCAATCAACTGTTGTTCGCCGACCTCGCGCCGCTGATCGGCGCCGACTCGAATGACAAGCAAAAGGCCCGTGGCGGCGAGAGCAAACAGCCGACCGACAAAGTGCTGCCGGTGGAAGAGTTCAAGACCGACCGCTGGCGCGCGATGGATGCCGACGTCGAGTTCACCGGCAAGCGCATCGTCCACAGCGAAAAACTGCCGTTCACCGACCTCTATACCCACCTGAAACTCAACGACGGCGAGCTCAGCCTCGAACCGCTGCGCTTCGGCGTGGCCGGCGGCAAGCTGGATGCGCAGATCCGCCTCAATGGTCGCACCGAACCGCTGGAAGGCCGGGCCAAACTGACCGCGCGCGGGTTCAAGCTCAAGCAGTTGTTCCCGACCTTCGAGCCGATGAAAACCAGTTTCGGCGAACTCAATGGCGATGCCGACATCAGCGGGCGCGGCAACTCCGTAGCCAAACTGCTGGGCGGGGCCAACGGCAACCTGAAGATGCTGATCAACGACGGTGCAATCAGTCGTGAACTGATGGAACTGGCGGGGCTCAACGTCGGCAACTACGTGGTCGGCAAAGTCTTCGGCGACAAGGAAGTGAAGATCAACTGCGCGGCGGCGGACTTCGATATCAAGACCGGCCTGGCGAGCACGCGGCTGTTTGTGTTCGATACCGAAAACGCGATCATCTACATCGACGGCACCGCGAACATGGCCACCGAGCAACTGGATCTGACTGTAACGCCGGAATCCAAGGGCTGGCGTCTGATTTCGCTGCGTTCACCGTTGTACGTGCGTGGCAAGTTCATCAAGCCGGACGCCGGGGTCAAGGCCGTGCCGTTGATGTTGCGCGGGGCGGGGATGGTGGCGCTGGGCGTGATTGCAGCGCCGGCGGCCGGGCTGCTGGCGCTGGTGGCGCCGAGCGGTGGTGAGCCGAATCAGTGCGCGCCGTTGCTGGAGCAGATGAAGTCGGGCAAGGCGCCAGTGACCGTCAAGCCAACAAAATGATCGGTGACTGACAGGGCCCCTTCGCGAGCAAGCCCGCTCCCACAGGTTAGTGAAAAAACTGTGGGAGCGGGCTTGCTCGCGAAGGCGGTTTTGAAGGCTTACAGGTCTTTCAGAATGTCGGCCATGTCATCCGCATGCTCTTCTTCCTGCGCCAGGATGTCTTCGAAGATGCGGCGGGTGGTCGGGTCTTTCTCACCGATGTACTGGATGATTTCGCGGTAGCTGTCGATGGCAATCCGTTCGGCGACGAGGTCTTCGTAGACCATTTCCTTCAGAGTGTTCCCGGCCACGTACTGGGCGTGGGACATTTTCGACAGCAGGTCCGGATTGAACTCTGGCTCGCCGCCCAGTTGCACGATGCGCTCGGCCAGACGGTCGGCGTGTTGTGCTTCCTGGGTTGCGTGTTCGAGGAATTCGTCGGCGGCCACGTTGGCTTTCAGACCGTTGGCCATGAAGTAGTGACGCTTGTAGCGCAGCACGCAGACCAGTTCGGTGGCCAGCGATTCATTGAGCAAGCGCAGCACCTCCTCACGGTTAGCGCTGTAGCTTTCGGTTACCGCGCCGTTCTCGACGTGTTGCCGCGCACGTGCGCGCAGGGTTTTGACATCTGACAAGTGCAGGTCGTCGCTCATATTGATCTCCAGGAGGCTAATCCAATGGCGCCACGCTCTACAGGCGTGATCGTTTACCCAAGTTGTGAGTCCTGCGCGATGCAAAAAGTTTTATGGGATTTCGTGCGACCTTGGCGTCAGCCCCAGACCTTGCGTGGCAATCGCCGCTTGCGGGGTGTAATGCTCTTCATCGCTTGCGGTCGGTAGGACTGATTGTGGCGGGGGGAGTGGGCCTGAAGTAGGCTGAAGGTGGCGTTGTCATCATCAAGGAGGAGGCTTGGCGGGCGTTTTGCACGTTTGGCATCCACTTACGACCACAAGGATGTTTGCCCATGTCACACGCTACGGCGACACGTTATCCACTGGTGCTGGTCCCGGGCATGCTCGGGTTTATCCGGCTGGTGCTGTATCCGTACTGGTACGGGATCATCAAGGCGTTGCGCCGTGGCGGGGCGACGGTGATTGCGGTGCAGGTGTCGCCGCTCAACTCCACCGAGGTGCGCGGCGAGCAACTGCTGGCGCGCATCGACGAGATTCTGCGCGAGACCGGTGCCGCGAGGGTCAATCTGTTTGGCCACAGCCAAGGCTCGCTGACCGCACGTTATGCCGCCGCCAAACGGCCGGATCTGGTGGCTTCGGTGACGTCCGTGGCCGGACCCAATCATGGTTCGGAGCTGGCCGACTATCTGCAGAAACACTATCCGGCGGACAGCGCCAAGGGCCGCGTGCTTGAGGTGCTGCTGCGTGTTGTCGGCTGGCTGATGGCGTTGTTGGAAACCGGTTACCGCGGGCCGAAACTGCCGGTGGACATCCACGCCTCGCACCAATCGCTGACCCGTGAAGGCGTGGCGCTGTTCAATCAGCGTTATCCACAGGGCCTGCCCGAGACATGGGGCGGTCACGGGCCGGAAGAGGTCAACGGCGTGCGTTATTACTCGTGGTCGGGGACGTTGCAGCCGGGCAAGACCGATCGTGGCGGCAACCTGTTCGACGGCACCAATCGCAGCTGTCGCCTGTTTGCGAAAACCTTCGTGCGCGAGCCGGGGCAGTGTGACGGGATGGTCGGACGCTACAGCTCGCACCTCGGCACGGTGATTGGCGATGACTATCCGCTGGATCACTTCGACATCGTCAATCAGTCGCTGGGGCTGGTGGGGAAGGGGGCGGATCCGGTGCGGTTGTTTGTCGAGCATGCGGCGCGGCTCAAGGCTGCAGGCGTGTGACTCGCATTTGTGGCGAGGGGATTTATCCCCGATGGGGCGCGCAGCGGCCCCGCTTTTTATCTCAAAACAAGGGCTGCTGCGCAGCCCATCGGGGATAAATCCCCTCACCACAGGGCCAGATCAGGCAACGCTGATCCGGCGGCCCAATACCGTGGTCCAGCGCTCGGAAAGAATCACCCCGCCCAACGTCAACACCCCACCCACCAGGTGATACATCGCCAACTGCTCCTTCAACACCACCGCCGCAATCAGCGCGGTAATCAGCGGCAGCAGGTTAAAGAACAAGGTTGTGCGGCTCGGCCCCAGGCGCTGTACCGCCTGCATCCACGCCAGTGGCGCGAGCATCGAGGCCAGCAGGCACGCGTACAGCACCAGCGGAATGTTCTGCGCGGTGAAGCCGGTTTTCGGCGAGGCGGCGTACAGCGGAAACAGCACCACAATCGCCACCAGCACCTGCAGGTACAACAACACCAGCGGCGGCAGGCGCAGCTGCCATTTTTTCAGCAGGGTGCTGTAGATCGCGTAGGCCAGGGTAGCGATCAGCATCATCGCGTCACCCAGGTTCACTCCATGTTGCAGCAGCGCGCCGAGGCTGCCGGACGACACCACCACCAGCACGCCGGCGAACGACAGCACCGCGCCGAACAGCGCACCGGCAGTCAGGCGCTGGCCGAGGCTGATGATGGCCATGGCCAGCGACATCAGCGGCATCAGCGACAGGATGATGCCCATGTTGGTCGCCGTGGTCAGTGTCGCGGCGAAGTAGGCGAGGCTTTGATAGACCGCCATCCCGAGCACGCCGAGGATGAAGATCTTGCCCAGATTCGGGCGGATCTGCGGCCAGTGCGCGATCACCGCTTTGAGCATGAACGGGGTGAACAGCAGCCCGGCGAGCAGCCAGCGATAGAAACCGATCTCGGCGGGGAAGATTGCCCCGACCGCCAATTTGTTGATCACGGTATTGCCGGCCCAGATGAAAATCGCCAGCAGCGGAAACGCGTATTGCATGGGTTAAAACCAGAACGTTGATGAACGGTGATTATCGCCTGTCTGGATGCAGCCCTATACTGCGAACCGGACAACCTGCCTCTGCAACCGGACAGCATGAACAGCAAACACATCGATCTGCTGGATTTCAGCGAACTGCCGTCGGCGGTGTACTTTCGCTATGCCGACTTCAACGCCCATGAATACGCGGCGCCGCACCGTCATCCGTGGGGCACGCTGGAGTACGCGGCCCACGGCGTGCTGCACATGGACGTCGACGGCAGCCGCTTCATGTCGCCGCCGCACTATGCGGTGTGGGTGCCGCCGCAGGTCGAGCACAGTTTCTACAGCCACCAACCGGTCAACTACCGCGCGGTGTGCCTCGATCCCAAAGTCTGTGCCGATCTGCCGCCGCGCGCCTGCACCCTGGCGATCAGCGACATCCTCAAGGCGATTCTCAAGGACTTCGCCGCCCGCGACGTGAAGATTCCCGAACTCGACGCTGACCAGCGTCTGGCCCAAGTGTTGGTCGATCAACTGCAACAGGCGCCGGTGCATGAGTGTTATCTGCCGTATGCGCGCAACCCCGGGTTGCTGGCGATTCTCGATGCATTGCAGGCTGATCCGGGGAATAACCAGCCACTGGCGCACTGGGCGGCTCAGGTACACGTCAGCGAGCGCACGCTGGCCCGGCAGTTCGTGCGTGAACTGGGGATGAGTTTCGGCGAATGGCGCCAGCGTCTGCGCTATCTGGCAGCCATCGAGGCGCTGGAAAGTACCCGCAGCGTGCAGGAAATCGCCTTCGACCTCGGCTACAGCAGCGGCTCGGCCTTCATCGCCATGTTTGCCCGTCAAGCCGGGTGTACGCCGGAGCAATACCGACGCAGCCATCTGGAGGGCAGGAAGGTGTAACAAGATTTGGCTACACTTCAGCGGAGGCCGCATCCATCGATGCGGCGACAAGGAGAAAACTCCATGAAGATGTTGCGTGTCCCTTTGTTGATCATCGGTCTGCTCCTGTGTTCCCAGGGTTTCGCCGCCACGGCGCAACAGAACAAAATGACCACCTGCAATGCTGACGCTACCGCCAAGAGCCTCAAGGGCGACGAGCGCAAAACCTTCATGAGCAGCTGTCTCAAGGCTGCACCGGCCGCCAATGACGCCAAGGTGCTGACCCCGCAGCAGGAGAAAATGAAGACCTGCAACGCCGACGCGAAAACCAAAGCCCTGACCGGCGATGCGCGCAAGACCTTCATGAGTGATTGCCTGAAGAAAAAGTAATCAGCAAGGATTTGCGGTGAACGGGCCGGCCTCTTCGCGAGCAGGCTCGCTCCCACATTGAAATGCGTAGCCCTTGTGGGAGCGAGCCTGCTCGCGAAGGGGTCATTGAGCGCGACAAAGGCCCCTGCATATCCCTAGTGCTCTCCCCTGAACGCTGGCAGACTGCCAATCCTTTTACGCCGTTCGTTTTGAGGCTGTATGCCAACGTTTTCTGAGCGTCATGTTGTGTTTTGGGTCAGCTGCATCATCATTTGCGGCGGTTTGTTGCTGGCGTTGCCATTGCGCTTGTTGCCCAGCCTGCTGGCCGGTTTGCTGGTGTTCGAGCTGGTCAACATGCTCACCCCGCAACTGCAGCGGCTGATCGAAGGGCGGCGCGCGCGCTGGCTGGCGGTGGCGCTGCTGGGCACTTTGGTGGTCAGCGTGCTGGCGTTGATCTTTGCCGGCGCCATCAGTTTCCTGCTGCACGAAGCGGAAAACCCGGGCGCCTCGCTCGACAAATTCATGGGCGTGGTCGACCGCGCGCGCGGGCAATTGCCACCGTTTCTCGATGCTTACCTGCCGGCCAGTGCTGCGGAGTTTCGCGTGGCCATCGGCGAATGGGCGAGCAAACACCTGGCCGAGCTGCAACTGGTGGGCAAGGACGCGGCGCACATGTTCGTCACCTTGCTGATCGGCATGGTCCTCGGCGCGATCATTGCTCTGCAGCGAGTGCCGGACCTGACCAAGCGCAAACCGCTGGCCGCCGCCCTGTTCGACCGTCTGCACCTGGTGGTTCAAGCCTTTCGCAACATCGTCTTCGCGCAGATCAAGATTTCCCTGCTGAACACCCTCTTCACCGCGATCTTCCTCGCGGTGATTCTGCCGCTGTTCGGCATCAAGCTGCCGCTGACCAAGACCCTGATCGTCCTGACGTTCCTGCTCGGCCTGCTGCCGGTGATCGGTAATCTGATGTCGAACACGCTGATCACCATCGTCGGTCTGTCGCTGTCGATCTGGGTGGCGGTGGCGGCGCTGGGCTATCTGATTTTTATCCACAAGCTCGAATACTTCCTCAACGCGCGCATCGTCGGCGGGCAGATCAGTGCCAAGTCGTGGGAGCTGCTGCTGGCGATGCTGGTGTTCGAAGCCGCGTTCGGCCTGCCGGGGGTGGTGGCGGGGCCGATTTATTACGCGTATCTGAAGAGTGAGTTGAAGCTGGGCGGGATGGTTTGATTCAGAATTTGTAGTGTTTGAGCTGGCCTCTTCGCGAGCAGGCTCGCTCCCACATTTTGAGCGCATTCCTTCAGTTGAAATGCGATCCACTGTGGGAGCGAGCCTGCTCGCGAATGGCGCACTGCCGATTACGGATCAGGCCATCGCGCCGTAGCGCTTCATCGCCTCAATCGCCAGACCGCTGCCAATGCTGCCAAAGATGTTGCCTTCAACATGTCGCGCATTAGGCAGCATCGCCGAGACGCTGTTGCGCAGCGCCGGGATGCCGCTTGAACCGCCGGTGAAGAACACCGTATCGACCTGAGCGACCGACACGTTGGCATCGTTCAACAGCTGCGTGACGCTGCCGCGCACGCGCTCAAGCAAGGCGTCGATCGACGATTCGAACAGGGCGCGGCTCAGTTCCACGCTCAGGCCCGGCTCGATCCGGTCCAGCGGCACGTGGCGGCTGTCGGCGTGGGTCAGCTGGATCTTGGTTTCTTCGACTTCCATCGCCAGCCAGTGCCCGGCGCGCTGTTCGATCAGCTTGAACAGACGGTCGATGCCGCCGGTGTCTTCGATGTCGTAACGCATGCTGCCCAGCGCCAGGGTGGATTTCTGCGAGTACACCGAGTTGATGGTGTGCCAGGTCGCCAGGTTCATGTGGTGACTGGTCGGCATGTAGGCGCCGCTCTTCATCCGGCTACCGTAGCCGAACAGTGGCATCAGGCCTTGCAGGCTCAGCTGTTTGTCGAAATCGGTACCGCCGATGTGCACGCCGCCGGTGGCGAGGATGTCATCGTGACGGTTGTCCATGCCGCGACGCTCGGGCGACAGGCGCACCAGCGAGAAGTCGGACGTACCACCGCCGATGTCGACGATCAGCACCAGTTCTTCTTTCTCGATGGTCGACTCGTAGTCGAATGCCGCAGCGATCGGTTCGTACTGGAACGACACGTCCTTGAAACCGAGCTTGCGCGCCACTTCGACCAGGGTGTCTTCGGCTTCCTGGTCAGCCAGCGGGTCGTCATCGACGAAAAATACCGGACGCCCCAGCACCACCTGCTCGAACTCCCGACCGGCGGCTGTTTCGGCGCGGCTCTTGAGCTGGCCGATGAACAGCCCCAACAGATCCTTGAACGGCATCGCCGTGCCGAGGACGCTGGTGTCATGCTTGATCAGTTTGGAACCGAGCAGGCTCTTGAGCGAGCGCATCAGCCGGCCTTCGTAGCCTTCCAGGTACTCGTGCAGGGCCAGACGACCGTAAACCGGACGGCGCTCTTCGATGTTGAAGAAGACCACCGACGGCAGGGTGATCTTGTCGTCTTCCAGCGCGATCATCGTTTCCATGCCGGGGCGCAGCCAGCCGACGGTGGAGTTGGAGGTGCCGAAGTCGATACCGCAGGCACGGGCTGGAGAGGCGTTGTTCATGTCTTTCGGGTTCCGGTCAAAAAACGGCCGCGCAGTGTATGTCAGTGCGCGGCAGATTCGAAGGCCGGTCATCTGCTATTTCGCGACTAAGCTTCTTGAAAGTCGCAGCTTCGCCCCAAACTTGCTGGCATGGGCCGGCAGACATACCGGCGGTCGCAAGAACCGTCGTCCACTGCCGATAAACTTCTGCTGCGCCACCCGGTCACAAACTTGAGATCGGTCAACCCGGCACGCGCGAATGAGCGCATGCTGGCCTCGGCGCGAAATCGATAACGGATGGTGATTCCTTCGATGGACTTCAAAGACTATTACAAGATACTCGGCGTGGAGCCGACAGCGGACGACAAGGCAATCAAGGCTGCCTATCGCAAGCTGGCGCGCAAATACCACCCCGATGTCAGCAAGGAAAAAGACGCCGAGGCCAAGTTCAAGGACGCCTCGGAAGCCTATGAAGCGCTGAAAAGCGCCGACAAACGCGCCGAATACGACGAACTGCGCCGTTATGGCCAGCACGGTCAGCCGTTCCAGGGCCCACCGGGCTGGCAGAGCCGTGGCGGCTTTGGTGGCGGCGGTGGCGACACCGGCGACTTCTCGGACTTCTTCAGTTCGATCTTCGGCAATCGCGGCCCCGGTTTCGGTGGCGGCGAGGGTCGGCAATCACGCAGTGCAGGGCGCCGAGGGCAAGACGTGGAAATGGAACTGCCGATCTTCCTCGAGGAAACGCTCTCGAATGAATCGAAGAAGGTCACCTTTCAGGTGCCGCAATACAACGCTAACGGCCAGCACGTCAGCAACACCAGCAAGAGCCTGAACGTGAAGATCCCGGCGGGCGTGACCGACGGCGAGCGCATCCGCCTCAAGGGGCAGGGCGCACCGGGCATCGGTGGCGGGGCCAATGGTGATCTGTACCTGACCATTCGCTTTGCGCCGCACCCGAAATTCGATGTCGAAGGCGAAAACCTGATCATCACCCTGCCATTGGCACCGTGGGAGCTGGCGCTGGGCGCTGAAGTGGCGGTGCCGACGCTGACCGGCAAGATCAACCTCAAGGTTCCGGCCGGTAGCCAGAACGGCCAGCGCATGCGCGCCAAGGGTCATGGCTTGAAAAACAAGGCCGGTGAGCGCGGTTATCTGTTCGTGCAGCTCAAGGCCGTGATGCCGAAGACTTCGGACGACGAGGTCAAGGCGCTGTGGCAGGAACTGGCGAAGAAAGCCGCGTTCAACCCACGAGAGAACTTCTGAATCCGACGACGGAGTAGCCCATCATGAGCAGCCCCCTGATCGTTCAACTGGACATGGCAGAATTCTGTGAGGCGGCCGATCTGTCGGACGTCTACGTGATCGAAATCGTCGAACACGGCATCCTCGAACCTCAGGGCGCGCAGCCCCGGGAATGGCGGTTCACCGACTACGAGTTGAGCCTGGCCAAGCGCGCCGCGAAGTTGCGGCGCGAGCTGGAGCTGGAGTGGGAGGGCGTCGCGCTGGCACTGAATCTGCTGGAGGAGGTGCATGAGTTGCGGGCGGAGAACCGGATGCTGCGCCAACGGTTGGGGCGCCTGGTGGTCGAATAGTTTTTTAGTGTCTTTGCGGGCCCCTTCGCGAGCAAGCCCGCTCCCACAGGAGATCGCGATCTAAATGTGGGAGCGGGCTTGCTCGCGAAGAACGATTACGCCGTAAGCCTGCTTAAACCTTTCTTGGCAACACCACACTGAACAATGTCCCGTCAGCCGCGCTCGAGCTGACTTCGATCGTCCCGCCATGGGCGGTCACCACTTCCTTGACGATAAACAAGCCCAACCCGAGGCTGGTCGACGGCTGTCCGAGTTCTTCGTCGGCGCTGCGCACCAGCGGGTCGAAAATCGTGCCAATGGCCTCCTCGGAAATCGGCGTGCCGTAGTTGTGCACCGACAGGCACACGTTGTCGCCCTCGCCACGCAGGTTGAGGGTCACGTCGCGCTGGCTGGTGCCGTGCTGCAAGGCGTTGCCGATCAGGTTTTGCAGTAACTGGTCGATTCGCCCGGCGTCCCACACCCCGCTGGTGTCGCCGTGCACCGTGAGCTTGGGATCCGATAGCGGATTACCGGCGCAGGCTTCGGCAATCGCCGCTCGCGCCGCAACGGCCAGATCCATCGGCTCCGGCTCGATCGGCAGGCTGCGGCCCAGACGACTGCGTACCAGTTCCAGCAGATCGCTGACCATCGTCGCCATGTGCCGCGCGCCACGCTTGATGTGCTGGGCGCAGGCCAGGGCATCGCCCTCAAGGCTGGATTTGCGCAGCAGCAGTTCGGTGGACATGCTCACCGCTTGCAGCGGCGCACGCAGGTCATGGCCGAGGATGGCGAGGAAAATGTCCCGCGAGCGGTTGACCTGCTCGGCATAGGCCGCGGTGGATTCGGCGAGGGCTTCGTCGATAGCTTCGTTGAAGCGGATCATGTCCTGAAAATAGGTCATGTCCGGTGACGTCAGGCTGCTCACCCAGCGGCGGATCACACAGGCACGCAAATGGCGGAATTCGCTGGTCATCTGCACCAGATCGAAACCGACGGTGTGGCGCAGCTCGCCATGGCTGGCGCCGGCTTCGTCCAGGCTCGGGGTCTTTTCCGGGCCTTCGCCCTTGGCTTTGGCAGCCTGTTCGGCGGGGCTTTGCGGCTTGTTCATGTCGCGGGCGGCGGCCCGCAGAATCTCGCTGGCGTGATCGCGCAGCGCAGTGGAATCCAGATAGTCGGCGGCCGGAGTGATGGTCGCGGCGAACTGTTCCCACTCATCGACGATAGGGTCGATATTGGCCACGATGAACTCGGAAAGACGCATGGGCAGTTCCTGAAAATAGGCGGAGCGAATCGAATATTAGCCCCTTTGGCGGGAAATACACGACCGTTTGCAGAGTGCTTTTCCAGCACCATGAAAAAGGCCCCGGAACCGTGTGCAAGACACGGCTCCGGGGCCTTTTGCCGTGCGTCAGAACAGGAAGTAACGCTGGGCCATCGGCAGAGTCTCCGCCGGTTCACACCAGAGCAGCACGCCGTCGGCCTTGACCTGATAGGTCTGCGGGTCGACGTCGATGTTCGGCAGGTAATCGTTGTGGATCAGGTCGGTTTTCTGCACGTCGCGGCAGCCTTTGACCACGCCGATTTTCTTCTTCAGGCCCAGTGCCTCGGGCAACCCGGCCTCCTGCGCGGCCTGACTGATGAAAGTCAGGCTGGTGGCGTGCAGCGAGCCGCCGTAGCTGGCGAACATCGGGCGGTAGTGCACCGGTTGCGGGGTGGGAATCGAGGCGTTGGCGTCGCCCATCAGACTGGCGGCGATCGCGCCGCCCTTGAGGATCAGCGTCGGTTTCACACCGAAGAATGCCGGACGCCAGAGCACCAGGTCGGCCCATTTGCCGACTTCGATCGAACCCACTTCATGGCTGATGCCGTGGGTGATCGCCGGGTTGATCGTGTACTTGGCGATGTAGCGCTTGGCGCGGAAGTTGTCGTTGCCTTCGCCGTCCTGGGGCAGCGGGCCGCGCTGCTTTTTCATCTTGTCGGCGGTCTGCCAGGTGCGCGTGATGACTTCGCCGACACGGCCCATGGCCTGGCTGTCGGAGCTGATCATCGAGAACGCGCCGAGGTCGTGGAGGATGTCTTCGGCGGCGATGGTTTCACGGCGGATGCGGCTTTCGGCGAACGCCACGTCCTCGGCGATGCTCGGGTCGAGGTGGTGGCAGACCATCAGCATGTCGAGGTGTTCGTCGATGGTGTTGCGGGTGAACGGCCGGGTCGGGTTGGTCGAGCTCGGCAGCACGTTAGGGAAACCGCAGGCCTTGATGATGTCCGGCGCGTGGCCGCCGCCGGCACCTTCGGTGTGGTAGGTGTGGATGGTGCGACCCTTGAACGCGCCGAGGGTGGTTTCGACGAAACCCGATTCGTTGAGGGTATCGGTGTGGATCGCCACCTGCACGTCGTACTGGTCGGCGACGCTCAGGCAGTTGTCGATGCTCGCCGGGGTGGTACCCCAGTCCTCGTGCAACTTGAGGCCGATGGCGCCGGCCTTGACCTGCTCGATCAGCGGCTCCGGCAGGCTGGCGTTGCCCTTGCCGGTGAGGCCGATGTTCATCGGGAACGCGTCGGCGGCCTGCAGCATGCGCGCCAGGTGCCACGGCCCGGAGGTGCAGGTGGTGGCGTTGGTGCCGGTCGCCGGCCCCGTGCCGCCGCCGATCATGGTGGTGACGCCGCTCATCAGCGCTTCTTCGATCTGCTGCGGGCAGATGAAGTGAATGTGCGTGTCGATGCCGCCGGCGGTGAGGATCATGCCTTCGCCGGCGATCACTTCGGTGCTGGCGCCGATGGCGATGGTCACGTTCGGTTGCACGTCCGGGTTACCGGCCTTGCCGATCGCGGCGATACGCCCGTCCTTGAGGCCGACGTCGGCTTTGACGATGCCCCAGTGGTCGATGATCAGCGCATTGGTGATCAGGGTGTCGACCACTTCGGCGGCGAGCAACTGGCTCTGGCCCTGACCGTCGCGGATCACTTTGCCGCCGCCGAATTTCACTTCTTCGCCGTAGGTGGTGAAGTCCTTTTCGACCTCGATCCACAACTCGGTGTCCGCCAGGCGCACCTTGTCGCCGACGGTGGGGCCGAACATGTCGGCGTAGGCTTGTCTTGAAATTTTCATCCGAATTCCTTGCACAAATTTATTGTGGCGAGGGGATTCATCCCCGATCGGGTGCGAAGCACCCGCCATTCAGCAAAAGTGATTTTATGGTGGGGCAGGTGGCGGTTGGCGACCGCTGCGCGGTCGATCGGGGATGAATCCCCTCACCACAGATAAATCCCCTCACCACAAATAAATCATCGTCAGTCGAGATCACCCATCACCCGCCCGGCAAAGCCGAACACCCGCCGATGCCCGGCATACTCCACCAGCTCGACCTCGCGGCTCTGCCCCGGCTCAAAGCGCACGGCGGTGCCGGCCGGGATGTTCAGGCGCATGCCACGGCTGGCGGCGCGGTCGAAGGTCAGCGCGTCGTTGGTTTCGAAAAAGTGATAGTGCGAGCCGACCTGGATCGGCCGGTCGCCGCTGTTGGCGACTTTCAGGCTGAGGGTGCGGCGGCCGACATTCAGTTCGATGTCGCCGGGCTGGATCTGGTACTGGCCGGGAATCATGGCCGGGCTCCTTGCAGAATCTTGTAGTAAAGGGCGGTCGGTCGATACGTGCCATGCGGATCGCAGGCGTAATCGGGAATTTCACCGGCTCGGGTGTAACCCAGGGCCTTGTAGAAATCTTCGGCGGGGGAGCCGGCCTCGGTGTCGAGGTAAAGCATGCCGCGCTTGTGCTTGGCCGCTTCAAGTTCCAGCGCATTCATCAATTGCTGGCCGAGGCCACGACGCCGCGCCTGTTCGCGCACCAGCAGTTTCTGCACTTCGGCGCGATTAAGGCCGTTGGCCTTCTGGCACAGGCCCAACTGCACGCTGGCCTGCACCTCTTCATCCTTGACCACCACCCAGAGCAACACGCTGCCCTTGTTCACTTGTTGCTGTACTTCATCGAAATAGGCGCGGGCCTGTGCGGCGTCGAGGTCGGCCATGAAGCCGACGCTGGCGCCATAACCCACGGCGTCGAGCAGCAGATCAATCAGGCCCTGACGATAGTGCGCAAAACTTTCCGCATTGACGCGGCGCAGTTGGGCGGCGTTCATGGTGTCACTCCTTGTTGGCGTCAGGCGGCTCCGCGCCAGGATTGAGGGTCAGTTGCATGAAGGTCAGGTCGAGCCAGCGGCCGAACTTGGTGCCGACTTGCGGCATCTGCCCGGTGATGCTGAAACCGGCGCGTTCATGCAGACGAATGGAAGCGGTGTTGCCACTTTCGATGGCGGCGACCATCACATGCTTGGCGCAGGCTTTGGCTCGCTCGATCAGTGCCGTCATCAGTTGCGGGCCAAGACCATTGCCGCGTTGGTCGCTGCGCACGTAAACCGAGTGCTCGACGGTATGGCGAAAACCGTCGAACGGCCGCCAGTCACCAAAGGAAGCGTAGCCGAGCACAACGTTGTCGGCGTCGACGATAACCAGAATCGGATAGGCCTGGGCCTGACGGGCGCTGAACCACGCCTGACGGTTGCCGAGATCGACCGCCGACTCGTTCCAGATCGCCGTGGTGTTGAGCACCGCGTCGTTGTAGATGTCGCGGATCGCCGGCAAGTCGGCATGCAGGGCATCGCGAATGGAGTAAGTCATGGCGCGGCCTCAGACGATCGGTTGGTGGACGGTGACCAGTTTGGTGCCGTCGGGGAACGTCGCTTCGACCTGAATCTCCGGGATCATTTCCGGAATACCTTCCATCACCTGCTCGCGGCTCAGCAGGGTGGTGCCGTAGTGCATCAGCTCAGCCACGGTCTGGCCGTCACGGGCGCCCTCAAGCAGGGCGGCGGAAATGTAGGCCATGGCTTCCGGGTAGTTGAGCTTCACACCACGGGCCAGTCGGCGCTCGGCGACGAGGCCGGCGGTGAAGATCAACAGCTTGTCTTTTTCGCGTGGGGTCAGGTCCATTGTGGGTATCCATCAGGGCAGATTGAAAAATGTGCACAAATCTCCTGTGGGAGCGGGCTTGCTCGCGAAAGCGGTAGGTCAGCCAGCATCTGTGTGAATGACACATCGCCTTCGCGAGCAAGCCCGCTCCCACAGTTGGATTGCATTTCAGGTGTTCCAGATTCGCGGGGGCTGGGCTTCACGGCCTAGCAGAACCGGGCGTAACAAACGCCATAAATCGATGAGCCAGGCACGGGCGAGCAGTGCTTCTGACGCCAGACACCGAGCCACCAACAGGCCGGGCAACTGGGTCAAATCCCCGCGCACTGCGTGCCCCAGCGAACGACAGCGCTCCAGCAATTCGGCATCGATTTCACCGGACACCAGCAACGTCGAGAACACCGGATGGCCATCCAGGCCGATCGGCGAATCGAGCAAGCCGTCATTGCCGGTGATCCGTTGACGCTCGTGCCAGAGCAATCGCCCGTCGCGGCGGATATCCAGATGCGCTTGAAAGTGTCCGAGGTCGAAGCGCTCGCCACTGGCCGGTCGGCCCAGCGCCACCACGTCCCAGTAAAACAGCCGCGCATCGCCCTCCAGCTCGATCGAGGTGCTGAGTTCGGCCTGGGCGGCGCTGTAGACGATGGTTTCCTGCGGCAGCCACTCCAGCGTCGCACCGGCCGCGATTTTCAGTTCGAGCTGCTGATACGCCGGCCCCGCTGCGCGATACCACTTGGCGGCGCCGGGGCTGGTGATCTGCGCCCAGGCGTCCTGTTCAACGCGGACGCTGATGTTCAGCCGGTCACCGCCGGCGATCCCGCCCGGTGGGTGAACGATGATGTGCTGGCAGACCTCGGGGCCTTCGGCATACAGGTGCTTTTGCACGCGCAGCGGGCCGAGGTGTCGGCGCTGAACCGGGCGCGTGCAGTCGCCGAAGCGGGCGTAGGCCAGCTCCAGCTCGGCGTGCCAGCTCGGGGTAAACAGGGCAGTGGAAAGCGGTAAATTCATGGTTTGTAATTATCGTTAGGAAGCTACAGATTAAATTGTTACCAGACCTCGTACACCCTCGGCCTCCATATTTTCGCCGCGCCCCTGTTGCACGATCTCGCCCCGGGACATCACCAGGTATTGATCGGCCAGTTCGGCGGCGAAGTCGTAAAACTGTTCCACCAGCAAAATCGCCATGTCGCCCCGCGCCGCGAGGGTCTTGATCACCGCGCCGATCTCCTTGATCACCGAGGGCTGGATGCCTTCGGTGGGCTCGTCGAGGATCAGCAAACGCGGACGACTGGCCAGGGCGCGACCGATAGCCAGCTGCTGTTGCTGACCGCCGGACAGGTCACCGCCGCGGCGCTGCTTCATTTGTAGCAGCACCGGGAACAATTCGTAGATGAAACTTGGTACTTCTTTCGCTTCGCTGCCGGGAAACCGTGACAGGCCCATCAGCAGATTTTCCTCCACCGTGAGCCGGCCGAAGATTTCCCGGCCCTGTGGCACATAGGCGATGCCGGCGTGTACCCGCTGGTGCGGCTTGAGCGTGGTGATCGCTTTGCCTTCCCAGTTCACCACGCCTTCCTTGGCCGGCAACAGGCCCATCAGGCATTTGAGCAGGGTGGTCTTGCCCACGCCGTTGCGTCCGAGCAGGCAGGTGACTTCGCCGACGTTCACGTCAAAGCTCAGGCCGCGCAGGATGTGGCTACCGCCGTAGTACTGGTGCAGCTTGTCGACTTGCAGCATGTCCAGAATCTCCTCAAATCCCTTGTAGGAGTGAGCCTGCTCGCGATAGCGGCGTGTCAGTCAACGCCGGCTTATCTGATACACCGCTATCGCGAGCAGGCTCACTCCTACAGTTTGGAAAGGTGTTTGCAGTTCAGCGGCCGAGATAGACCTCGATCACCCGCTCGTTTTCCTGCACCTGCTCCAGCGATCCTTCCGCCAGCACGCTGCCCTGATGCAGCACCGTCACATGGTCGGCAATCGAGCCGACGAAGCCCATGTCGTGCTCGACCACCATCAGCGAATGCTTGCCGGCCAGCGACTTGAACAGCTCGGCAGTGAATTCGGTTTCGGCATCGGTCATGCCCGCCACCGGTTCGTCGAGCAGCAGCAGTTGCGGGTCCTGCATCAGCAACATGCCGATCTCCAGAAACTGCTTCTGACCGTGGGACAGCAGTCCGGCAGGGCGATTGACCGAGGCCGTCAGGCGAATGGTATCCAGCACTTCGCTGATGCGATCCTTCTGCTCACCGCTCAGACGCGCGCGCAAACTTGCCCAGACCGACTTGTCGGTCTTCTGCGCCAGCTCCAGGTTCTCGAACACGCTGAGGGCTTCGAACACCGTCGGTTTCTGGAACTTGCGCCCGATCCCGGCCTGGGCGATCTGCACTTCGCTCATCTGCGTCAGATCCATGGTTTCGCCGAACCAGGCTTTGCCGTGACTGGGGCGGGTCTTGCCGGTGATCACGTCCATCAGCGTGGTCTTGCCTGCGCCGTTGGGGCCGATGATGCAGCGCAGTTCGCCGACGCCGATGTACAGGTTCAGATTGTTCAGGGCGCGGAAGCCGTCGAAGCTGACGCTGATGTCTTCCAGGGTCAGGATCGTACCGTGCCGGGTGTCGAGGCCCGGGCCGACGCGCTGGCCGAGGCCGATCGAGTCGCGGCTGGTGCCCTCGTCCTTGTTCGGCTCCACGGGGAAAAACGCCGGTTCGAGCATGAATTCAGCACTCGCAGTGACTCTCATTGTTCACCTCGTTTCTTCAGCAGGCCGATCACGCCTTTGGGCAAATACAACGTCACGACAATGAACAGCGCACCGAGGAAGAACAGCCAGTATTCGGGGAAAGCCACGGTGAACCAGCTCTTCATGCCGTTGACGACACCGGCACCGAGCAACGGCCCGATCAGCGTGCCGCGACCGCCGAGGGCGACCCACACTGCCGCTTCGATGGAGTTGGTCGGCGACATTTCGCTGGGGTTGATGATGCCTACTTGCGGCACATACAACGCCCCGGCGAGACCACACAACACCGCGCTCAAGACCCAGACGAACAGCTTGAAGCCGCGCGGGTCGTAGCCGCAGAACATCAGGCGGTTTTCCGCATCGCGCAGCGCCGTCAGCACCCGGCCGAACTTGCTCTGCGCCAACCGCCAACCGATGAACAGGCTCGCAACCAGCAACAGCACGGTGGCCAGAAACAGCACCGCGCGGGTGCCCGGCTCAGTGATGCCGAAACCGAGAATCGTGCGGAAATTGGTGAAGCCGTTGTTACCACCGAAGCCGGTCTCGTTGCGGAAAAACAAGAGCATCCCGGCGAAGGTCAGGGCCTGGGTCATGATCGAGAAATACACGCCCTTGATCCGCGAGCGGAAGGCGAAGAAGCCGAACACCAGCGCCAGCAGACCCGGTGCCAGCACCACCAGACACATCGACCAGATAAAACTGCTGGTGCCGCTCCAGTACCACGGCAATTCGGTCCACGACAGAAAGGTCATGAACGCTGGCAAACCATCACCGGCCGCCTGACGCATCAGGTACATGCCCATCGCGTAACCGCCGAGGGCGAAGAACAGGCCGTGCCCCAGCGACAGCAGCCCGGCGTAGCCCCAGACCAGATCCAGCGCCAGGGCGACGATGGCGTAACAAAGGATTTTGCCGACCAGCGTCAGCGTATACGCCGACACATGCAGCGCACTGTCCGGCGCCAGCAGCGAGAGCAGCGGCAGGGCGATCAGCAGCGCTAGGATCACCGCGCCGATGGCAAGGGTGACTTTCGGTCCGGCCTTTTGCGTGGCCGTGACAAGTAGAGGCTGGTTCATCAGTCGATCACCCGTCCTTTCAGTGCGAAGAGGCCTTGCGGACGTTTCTGGATGAACAGAATGATCAGCGCGAGGATCAGGATCTTGCCCAGTACCGCACCGATCTGCGGTTCGAGAATCTTGTTGGCGATGCCGAGGCCGAAGGCGGCGAGCACGCTGCCGGCGAGTTGACCGACACCCCCGAGCACCACCACCAGGAACGAGTCGATGATGTAGCTCTGGCCCAGGTCCGGGCCGACGTTGCCGATCTGGCTCAGCGCCACGCCACCGAGGCCGGCGATGCCCGAGCCGAGGCCGAAGGCGAGCATGTCGACGCGCCCGGTCGGCACGCCGCAGCAGGCGGCCATGTTGCGGTTCTGCGTGACCGCTCGCACGTTGAGGCCGAGTCGGGTCTTGTTCAGCAGCAGCCAGGTCAGCACCACCACGAACAGGGCGAAGGCGATGATCACGATGCGGTTGTACGGCAGCACCAGATTCGGCAGCACCTGAATGCCGCCGGACAGCCACGCCGGGTTAGCCACCTCGACGTTCTGCGCCCCGAACAGCAGACGCACCAACTGGATCAGCATCAGGCTGATGCCCCAGGTGGCGAGCAGGGTTTCCAGCGGCCGGCCGTAGAGATGACGAATCACCGTGCGTTCCAGCGCCATGCCGATCGCCGCCGTGACGAAGAACGCCACCGGCAGCGCGATCAGCGGGTAGAACTCGATGGCTTGCGGGGCGTAACGCTGGAACATCAACTGCACCACGTAGGTCGAGTAGGCGCCGAGCATCAGCATCTCGCCGTGGGCCATGTTGATCACCCCGAGCAGGCCGAAGGTGATCGCCAGACCGAGTGCCGCGAGCAGCAGAATCGAACCGAGGGACATGCCACTGAAGGCTTCACCGAGGATTTCGCCGACCAGCAGTTTGTGTTTCACCTGCGCCAGACTGGTTTCAGCGGCGGTGCGCACGCCGGCATCGCTTTCGACGCCGGGTTCGAGCAGGCCTTCGAGGCGGGTGCGGGCCAAGGGATCGCCGGTTTCACCGAGCAGGCGCACGGCGGCCAGACGCACCGCCGGATCGCTGTCCACCAGTTGCAGATTGGCCAGGGCCAGGCTCAGGGCGGCGTGGACGCTTTCATCTTTTTCGCCAGCCAGTTGCTGGTCGAGGAATTTCAGCTGCGCGGGTTTCGCGCTTTTCTGCAATTGCTGCGCAGCAGTCAGACGGATTTTGGCGTCGGCGGCGAGCAATTGGTGGCTGGCCAAAGCGGTGTCGATCAGACCCCGCAGGCGGTTGTTCAGGCGCAGGGTTTTCGGCTGGCCGTCGAGGGTCAATTCGCCTTGTTGCAGGGCGTTGATCAGCTCGACACGCGCCGGCTCGGGCTGCGCGGCCCAGGCTTCCAGCAGTTTGGCTTGCTGCACGGGATTGGCGGCGACGAAGTCTTCGGCGTCGCCGGCAAAGGCAGTCATCGGCAACAGAAGTGCGATGACGAGGATGAAGCGGTAAAGGGTAGTCGGCATAAAGAGTCGCCTTGCGCGGACTAATTGTGGGAGCGGGCTTGCTCGCGAAAGCGGTGTGTCAGCTTGCATTTAAGTTGAATGACGAACTGCTTTCGCGAGCAAGCCCGCTCCCACAGGGGGAGTGTGTCGGACTGAAAGTCTTAACAGCCCGACACCCAATGGCTCAGTTGCTCTTCACCGCATAATCCGGCTTCTTGTCGTTGCCATCGATAAACGGGCTCCACGGCTGGGCACGGATCGGGCCTTCGGTCTGCCAGACCACGTTGAACTGACCGTCAGCCTGGATCTCGCCGATCATCACCGGTTTGTGCAGGTGGTGATTGGTCTTGTCCATGGTCAGGGTGTAACCGGACGGCGCGGCAAAGGTCTGGCCGGCGAGGGCTTCGCGGACTTTGTCGACGTCGGTGGACTTGGCTTTTTCAACGGCTTGCGCCCACATGTGGATGCCGACGTAGGTGGCCTCCATCGGGTCATTGGTCACCGCTTTGTCGGCGCCCGGCAGGTTGTGTTTCTTCGCGTAGGCCTTCCAGTCAGCGACGAACTTCTTGTTCACCGGGTTCTCCACGGACTCGAAGTAGTTCCACGCCGCGAGGTTGCCCACCAGCGGTTTGGTGTCGATGCCGCGCAGCTCTTCTTCACCCACGGAGAACGCCACCACCGGTACGTCGGTAGCCTTCAGGCCCTGGTTGGCCAGCTCTTTGTAGAACGGCACGTTGGAGTCGCCGTTGACCGTAGAGATCACAGCGGTTTTGCCACCGGCGGAGAACTTCTTGATGTTGGCGACGATGGTTTGATAGTCGCTGTGACCAAACGGGGTGTAGACCTCTTCGATGTCCTTGTCGGCCACGCCTTTGGAATGCAGGAACGAGCGCAGGATCTTGTTGGTGGTGCGCGGGTAGACGTAGTCGGTGCCGAGCAGGAAGAAACGCTTGGCGCTGCCGCCTTCTTCGCTCATCAGGTATTCCACCGCCGGAATCGCCTGTTGGTTCGGTGCGGCGCCGGTGTAGAACACGTTCGGCGACATTTCTTCGCCTTCGTACTGCACCGGGTAGAACAGCAGGCCGTTGAGTTCTTCGAACACCGGCAGTACCGATTTACGTGATACCGAGGTCCAGCAACCGAACACCACCGCGACCTTGTCCTGCGTCAGCAACTGCCGGCCCTTCTCGGCGAACAGCGGCCAGTTCGACGCCGGGTCGACCACCACCGGTTCGAGCATCTTGCCGTTCACGCCGCCCTTGGCGTTGATCTCGTCAATGGTCATCAGCGCCATGTCTTTGAGCGATGTTTCGGAGATCGCCATGGTCCCGGACAACGAATGCAGGATACCGACCTTGATGGTCTCGGCGGCCTGGACAGTCCAGGTCATGCCCATCGCGGCAATGGATGCCGTGAGTGTGAAAGCCTTGATCAAACTGCGACGCTTCATTGTGCGATCTCCATGAACATTAAAGTTTTTTATGGTTGGCAGATGCGGACGACTGAAGACTGTTTTGCAAGGGCTGTGCCCGGTCGGGATCGGGCAGGAAAATGTCGGTTTAGAGCGGTTGCGCGCGGGCGGGGTGCACCATGAAGGGACGAGTCGCGTGTGACGGTGCATTCGTATGCGCCAGATTAGGGCGCCGATTTCGCAAACAATGCCGTTCACTGTGGGAGCGGGCTTGCTCGCGAATGCGGTGGGTCATTCAAAAATGAAGTTGGCTGGCACGGCCTCTTCGCGAGCAGGCTCGCTCCCACAGTTTTTATGTTTGTTGTGTCAGCGGCGGCGCATCAGGCCGATGAAGAACAGGCCGCCGATAGCCGCGGTGGCAACGCCGATGGGCAGGTCTTCCGGCGCGATCAGGGTGCGCGCGGCAACATCGACCCAGACCAGGAACAGGCTGCCAAGCAGTACGCAGGCCGGCAGCAGTCGCCGGTGTTCGGCGCCGACCAGACGCCGGGCAATGTGCGGCACCATCAGCCCGACAAAACCGATCGAGCCGCTGATCGACACCAGCACCCCGGTCATCAAGGAGGCGATCACAAACACCCGCAGGCGCACCGCGCGGGCATTCAGGCCGAGGGTGACGGCGGTCTGTTCGCCGGCCATCAAGGCGTTCAACGGTCGGGCCATGCCCAGCAGCAAACCGAGGCCGAGCAACACGCTCAGCGCCGGCACCGCCAGCAACTCCCAACGCGCCAGGCCGAGGCCGCCGAGCATCCAGAACATCACCGCCGAGCTGGCGCGATGGTCGCCCATGAACAGCAGCAGATTGGCGATTGCCATCATCACGAACGACACCGCCACGCCGCACAGCAGCAACCGGTCGCTGTCGAGCCGACCCTGACGGTTGGCAATGCCCAGCACCAGAAACATGCTCAGCAACGCACCGATGAATGCGGCAATCGGCAAGGTCAGCAGGCCGACGATTTCACCGATGTGCAGCACCACGATCACGGCGCCGAGTGTCGCGCCGGAGGTGACGCCAAGCAGGTGCGGATCGGCCAGTGGATTGCGCGTCACCGCTTGCAGCACCGCGCCGATCAACGCCAGCCCGGCGCCGACCAACGCCCCGAGCAACATGCGCGGCACGCGGATCAGCCAGACGATGTGTTCCTGCCCGGCGCTCCAGCTCACCTCGCCGAGACCGAAGGCCTTGTGCAGCAGAATCCGCCACACCACGTCCACCGGCACCCGCGCCGGGCCGAATCCCAGCGACACCACGCACGACACCAGCAACACGGCGCCGAGGGCGGTCAACAACAGGGCGTAGCGCCGGTCGATCATTCGCCGTGGAACCCCTTGGCCAGGGTTTCCACCGCCAGCACGTTATCGATCCCCGGCGTGGCCTGCACGTAGGGGATGACGATGAAACGCTGGTTCTTGATCGCATCCACCGATTGCAGCGCCGGGTTCTTCAGCAGGAATTCGATCTTCTGCTCGGCGGTGATTTCGCTGTAATCGACGATCACGATCACCTGTGGATTGCGCTCGACCACAGTCTCCCAATTGACCCGGGTCCAGCTTGCTTCGACGTCGTCGAGAATGTTGCGCCCGCCGGCCGCATCGATCAGTGCCTGCGGCATGCCGAGGCGGCCGGACGTCATGGCGCGGTCTTCGCCGCTGTCGTAGAGAAACACACGCGGCTGGTCGGCGGGCAGATCTTTACGGATTTCGGCGACCTGTTGCTGCATGTCGGCGATCAGTGCGTTGGCGCGATCCTGCACGTCGAAAATCTTCCCGAGGTTGCGCAGGTCGTTATAGGTGTCGTCCAGCGTCGCCGCCGGGCGTTTCATCACGAAGGCGCAGGACTCGGTCAGCTCATACACGTTGATGCCCAGCGGTTGCAGGGTCTGCGGAGTGAGATCGCCACCGACGCGCATGCCGTAATCCCAACCGGCGAAGAAGAAATCGACGTTGGCGTTGAGCAGGGTTTCCACCGACGGATATTTCGCGGCCAGTTCCGGCAAGCCGTCGAGCAGCGACTGCATCGCGGGCGTCACCGACTTCCAGCCACTGACGCCGCTGTAACCGGCCATGCGCGATTTGAGGCCGAGGGCGAGCATCATCTGGGTCATGTTGATGTCGTGACTGACCGCGTGTTTCGGCGCCTGCTTGAAGGTCACTTCGCGGTTGCAGCTATGGATCGTCAGCGGGTACTGCGTGGCCTCGGCCAGGGCTTGACCACTGCACAACAAAAGAGCGACGCAAAGCAGGGAACGCACAGTCATGGTCGGGTTATCCAGGTGATTCGCGGGTAGTCGTGGAGGGGGTGGGAGTCGATCAACGCTTCGACGCCGAACACGTCGCGCAGCAGCTCGGTGGTGAGCACTTGCTGCGGCGTGCCGCTGGCGACGATCCGTCCGTGGTTGATCACGTACAGTCGGTCGCAGAAGGCGGCCGCGAGGTTCAGGTCGTGGATGCTGGCGAGGGTACCGATCTGCAGGCGTTTGACCAGTTGCAGCAGCTCAAGCTGATAACGCGGGTCGAGATGGTTGGTCGGCTCGTCGAGGATCAGCAGTTGCGGTTGCTGGGTCAGGGCGCGGGCAAGGATCACCCGCTGTTTTTCACCGCCGGACAGCGTGGCGAAAGCATGGTCTTCGAAGCCGTCGAGGCCGACGGATGTGAGCGCTTGCGTCGCCAGATTGCGATCTTCCAGCGTATCGCCATCGAACAGGCCTTTATGCGGTGTGTGGCCCATGGCGACCACTTCTTCGACGGTCAGGCCAAAGGCATCGGGGAACTCCTGCAAGACCACGGCGATGCGTTTTGCGCACCAGCGCGAGGACTGCTTCCACACGTTGTGGTGATCGAGTCTGACCTCACCGCTTTCCGGCTGACTGAAGCGATAGGCGCACCGCAGCAGGCTGGTCTTGCCGCTGCCGTTGGGGCCGATCAGCCCGACGAACTCACCGGCGGCCACCTGCAACGAGGCGTCACGCAGCTGGAACTGGTGATGGCAGTGGCCGTGGCCCAGAGGTGTCCAGGCGATGTTGGTGAGGTTTAGCGAGGTCATGCTTCTACTCTGAAATATCTGGCGTTGCTGATGACGTCTTCGCGAGCAAGCCCGCTCCCACAGTTGATCGCGTTTCAATGTGGGAGCGGGCTTGCTCGCGAAGAGGGCCATGAATCAAAAGGTGTAATCGGCCGTGACGAAGAACGATCTCGGTTCGCCGAGAATCCACTGCTGGCCCTCATTGTATTGGCTTTGTGCGTACTGGCGGTCAAACAGATTGTTCACCTGCAGGCCCAGCGTGGTGTTGCGCAAGGCTTGCCACGACAGCGTCGCATCGACCACGGTGTAACTCGGCAGCTCGTTGCGATTGGCCATGTCGGCGTAACGCGCATCGACATAACGCACGCCGGCGCCGGCCTTCAGGTCATCGCTGAGGTTTTTGTTCAGCCACAGATTGGCCGTTCGACGCGGCACATCCACCGGGCGATTGCCGTTGTACGACAGGGTTTGCCCGTTGACCACTTCGGAGAAGTCATCGTACTTGGCTTTCACAATCGCCGCGTTGGCCTGCAGTTGCCAGGCGTGCGGCAGTTGCAGATCGAGGCTGGCTTCCAGGCCGTTGGACGATTGCTGGCCGACTTGCTGCTTGAGCGTCGGGTTGCCCGGATCGTCGGTAAGCAGTTTCTTTTTGACGATGCGATAGGCCGCCAGGGTGAACTCACCGCGCTGATCCCAGAACAACTGCTTCATGCCGATTTCTGTCTGCCGCGCGGTCGACAGGTCGTATTGCTGCTGGCTCGGGCTCAGCGAAATCAAGCCACCGATGCCGTCGGTGCTGGTCGCGACCTGACCGTAGAAAGAAGTCTGTGGTGTCAGCGCGAACACCAGTCCGGCCTTCCAGTTGTTGCCGGTCAGGGTCTTGTCGCTCTGGCTGCCGTCGACCAGGTTGTTGCGATCCACATGCACGTAATCACGGCGCACGCCGGTCACCAGCGACCAGCGCTCGCTCAGTTGCGTGCGGTTTTCAGCGAACACTGACATCTGTCTGGTGGTGCTGTCGAACTGGTCACGGTAAGGGTTGGCGCTTTCGAAATAGCCCGGTTGCGGGTGATACAGGTCCAGCGCCTGACCGTTCGGCAGCACATCGTTGAACGGCGAGTTGCTGTTGAGCTGGAAACGGATGCGGTTGTAATCGACGCCGCTCACGGTCTGGCTGTCGAGGCCGAACAGCGAGTGTTTGAAGGTGAACGTCTGGCGGTCGCCGACCTGTTCCTGCTTGTGGCCAATGCCGAAGTAGCCGCTGCGGCTGAGCTGTTGCGTGGCGGCGTCGAAGTTGTAGTTCTCGGCGTTCTGCCAGCGGCGCTGGGCCTTGAGGTAATACAGCTCATTGCTGGCGCTGACCGCGTCGTTGATCTGCCAGTCGCTGGTTAGGCGCGTCCACTGATCGTTGTAGTGCTGCTGGTCGTCACGCACGTTGTAGTTCTTGTTGCGCAGGCTGTCTTGCAATTGGCCGTTGATCAACGGCGTGCCGAAGTAGTTCTGCGGACGCTGGTCGCCGTAGTCGTGGGCGAGGGTGAAGGTCAGATCGTCGGTGGCTTGCCAGCGCAGGGCGGCGCTGATGAAGTCGCTGGAGGAGTCGCCGCGATCGATCCAGCCGTTGCTGCGCAGACGATTGAGATTGAGCCGATAGCTCAGGGTGTCGCTCAGCGAACCGCCGCTGTCGAACGCCTGTTGCTGGCTGTCGTAGGAACCGTAGCCGAGGCGCAGGTGGTTTTCGATTTCACCCTCGAACGGCTTCTTCGGAATCACGTTGACCACCGCGCCGGTCGCGCCTTCGCCGTACAGCACCGAGGCCGGGCCGCGCAGTACGTCGACGCGCTGCACCGACCAGGTATCGACCGGAAAGGTCACGGTGCCCATGCCGCTGTACATGCGGTTGCCGTCATACAACTGCATCACCGAACTCTGCCCGGTAAAACCGCGTGCCTGCAACGAGGTGCCGCCATCGCCCGGGGTGCCGGTGCGGCTGATGCCGGTGCTGCGTGACACGGCGTCCTGCACGCTGCGATCACCACGGGCGCGCACCTGCTCGCCGCTGAGGCTTTCGACACTGGCCGGGGTTTCCATGGCCGTCAGGTTCAGGCGTGAGCCGGCGGTGGTCGGTGTGGTCAGGCTGACACTTTCTTCGTCAACCGCAGGCGCGGAGATGGTGCCGGTGGGCAGCGTCAACGGTTGGCCATCGGCGCTGGCGTTGTTCAGGGCAAGCAGGCAGAGGCTGGACAAGAGGTACTTGTTCATCGGGGCGGTGAATCACTTCTTCAAAAGAAAGCCCGCAACTTGTGGTTGCGGGCAGAGTGGCCTATTTGCGTTATACAGTAACACTAAAAAATGCCGGAGTTTAAGCCCCGGCAGTTTAAAGATCTGCCTAAAACGCGCATCTCGCCTGCTTCATGATGAAGTTGAGGCAGATTCAGCTTGGCGGCCCAAACGCGACAACAGCAGCCGATCCAGCAACCAGACCAGCACCAGCGAAGCCCCCACCAGCGGAAAAATCACCGCCAGCACCAGCATGATCGCCACCCCGGTTTTCCATTTCGGCAGGTCATGGCGCAGCGGCGGCACGCCGAATTTGCCCTGCGGACGACGCTTCCACCAGATCACCACACCGCTGACGGCGCTGAGCAGAATCATCAGGCAGATCAGCAGCACGATGATCTGGTTGAAGGTGCCGAACATCTTGCCTTCGTGGAGCATCACGCCGATTTCCGTGGCCCGCGCCACCGCGCCGTACTGCTCGAAACGCACATCGGCGAGGACCTTGCCGGTGTACTGATCGACATGCAGGGTCGCATCGTTACGCGGGTCGTCGGCAAATACGGCAATGGTGAACACACCGATCGCGGTGGTTGGCAGGGTGATGCTGTAGCCGGGTTCGACCTTGCGTTCAACGGCAATGTTCTGCACGTCTTGCAGGCTGATCGCGGGTGCGGCGGGACCGTGTTGCATGCCACCGTGGGCCATGTGTTCGGCGTGGTCGCCGGACATCGGCATCGGCGTGTTTTCCATCGCCCATGGCACGGTCTGACGCGCGGCGTTGTTCAGGCTGCCGGCCTCGACGTCGGAGGTCGGCACGTTGTTCCACATCGCTGCCGGGAACACGTTCCACACCTGGGCGTACTGCTTGCCCCAGAAGCCGGTCCAGGTCATGCCGCTGAGCAGCATCACCAGCAGCAATGCTGCGCCCCAGAACCCGGTGACCGCGTGCAGATCACGCCACAACACCCGACCGCGACTGTTCAGGCGAGGCCACAGAATCCCCGCCGCCTGACCGCGCGGCCACCACAGAAAGACCCCCGATACCACCAGCACCACGCCCCAACCGGCGGCGAGTTCGATCAGGCGATCACCCACCGTGCCGATCATCAATTCGCCGTGAATGGCGCGGGCGATGGCTTGCAGATTTTTCTTTGCATCCTGCTCGCCGAGGATGTCGCCGTGGTACGGATCGATGAATACGTTGAGTTCATGGCCGGCGTTTTTTACCACGAACTGCGCGCTGCGTTCGGCGTTGGCCGGCGGCAGGTACTGGGTGATCTGACCCTGTGGATAAGCGCTCTTGACCCGTTGCAGCAGCTCATCGGCCGGCACCGTGTGATGTCCGGCCGGGACGTTGAGCAGGCTGCTGTACATCAGTGAGTCGAGTTGCGGTTTGAACAGGTAGATGATGCCGGTCAGGGCCAGCATCACCATGAAGGGCGCGACGAACAATCCGGCATAGAAATGCCAGCGCCAGGCCAGGTTGTAGAAATTCGCTTTGGGCTTTTGCATCACGTTTGCTCCGCTTGGCTTGGATCTTTTCGTTGTTCTGTATGGGGAGTTTCACCACTGCACTCCTGTGGGAGCGGGCTTGCTCGCGAAAGCGTCGTGTCAGGCGCCACCCATGCTGGATGTACCGCCGTCTTCGCGAGCAAGCCCGCTCCCACAAGGGCAGGGCGTGCCGCTCGGTTAGAAACTCATATCGACCTTGGTCCAGAGCGTGCGCCCCGGTTCGTTGATCGCTTGCGGGTCGTTGGCCGGGTAGCCGAAACCGGCGTTACCCGCCAGGTTCAGGTGCTCGGCGTAAGCCTTGCCGAACAGGTTGTCGACGCCGGTGCTGACCTTCCAGTTTTTGTTGATCCGGTAGGCGCCGTTGAGCGAGAACACGCCAAACCCGCCGCTCTTGTCGTAGTCCTTGCCGACCACGTTGCCCTTGTTCTGGTCGATGCGGTTTTGCGCCGCGACCACACGCCACAGTGCCCCGGCGCTCCAGTTGTCTTCGCTGTAGGTCAGGCCGAAGCGCGCATCCAGCGGCGGCATTTGCGGCAGGGCCTTGCCGTCGCTGCTGTTCTTGCCCCAGGCGTAGGCCAATGTCGCATCAGCTTTCCAGTGCTCGGTGAGTTTGTAGGCGGCGCCGAGTTCACCACCCATGATTCGCGCGTCGATGTTCTCGGCACGGGAGCTGCTCATGCCCATCATCGTCGGCGTGTAGTCGAACAGGATGTAATCGCGCACCACACCGATGTAGCCCGAGGCCCAGGCTTCGAGTTCAGCGGTCTTGTAGTTCACACCGAAGTCGAACTGGGTGGTCTTCTCCGGTTTGATCGAGTCGAACGCATTCAGCGAACCGACCGGGCCAGACTTCGGTGAAAACAGCTCCCAGTAATCCGGGAAGCGCTGCGCGTGGCCGAGGCCGGCGTACAGCGTGGCCGGGCTGTCAGCCAAGTCATGTTCATAACGCACGAAGCCGCTTGGCAAGGTGTCGGCGCGGGTCTCGTCGGCGGTCGGGTTGGCGCGGCTCATCATTCCCGAACCAATGCTCTGCCGGTAATCCCTGGCCGAAGCGCGGTCGACCCGAGCGCCAGTGATCAGGCGATCACGGTCGGCGGCGTACCAGGTCATTTCGCTGAACACGCCATAGTTATGGAAGTCGGCGTCCTTGGTGTACGGCTGGTCCTTGTAGGTGTCGATGCCCATGCCGCTGCGCTGGCGGTGCTCGTTGGTCTGCGCATCGAGGCCGGTGATCAGCTGGATGTCGGCCCAGCGCCAAGTCGCCTTGATCCGCGCGCCGAGGGTGCGACGGTCGACGTTGGAGGCCATGGGACCGGCCATCATCCCGGTGCCGGACGGCGTGCGCAGGGTGTAGTTGTCCATCACGTGGTCGGCGTAGTTGTAGTAGACCTGTGCTTCGAGCTTTTCCAACACGTCAGTGATGTTGGATTTTTCGAAGCGCAGGCCGAGGCTTTCGCGCAGGAACTGCGAACCGTCCATGCCGCGTCCGGCGTAGCGTGCTTCGCCGTCGCCCTTGCCGGCAGTCAGTTCGATCAGGGTGTCGGCGTCCGGGGTCCAGCCGACGGCGATGTCACCGTTCCACTTGTCGTAGCGCGACGGCACAGTGTCGTTGTTGCCGTCGCGATAGTCGTCGGAGTGCGCGGTGTTGCCGATCACTCGCACATAGCCCAAAGGCCCGCCGGCAGCAGCGTCGACAACCTTGTCGAAGCGTCCGTTGGAGCCGGCCAGCACGCTGGCATTCACCCGCGTGCCGAGCTCGCCGAAGCTTTCCGGTTCACGGTCGAACAGCACCGTGCCGGCCGAGGCACCCGGCCCCCAGAGCACGGTTTGCGGGCCTTTGATCACCGTGAGCTTGTCGTAGGTTTCCGGCGAGATGTAGGAGGTCGGCGCGTCCATGCGGCCGGGGCAGGCGCCGAGCAACATGCTGCCGTTGGTGAGAATGTTCAGCCGCGAACCGAACATCCCGCGCAGCACCGGATCACCGTTGGTGCCGCCGTTGCGCACCAGGGCGAAGCCGGGAATGGTCTTCAGGTAATCGCCGCCGTCACTGGCCGGCACCGGTTGGCGCGGGTCCTTGGGGTTGGTGACGATGGTCAGCGGCGAGCTCGGGGCGATCGCGGTGATCACCGTCGGACTCAGTTCTTCGTTGTGCCCGGCGTGGTCATCGGCCAACACCAGCGGGGACAGCAGGACGCCGCAAAGGACGGCGATGGCGTGCGAGAAACGAATGCGCGATTCGTTCAAGGCAAAGGACGCCTGAGCAGCGCTCAAACGTGGAACAGCAGAAAACCTGGACATGACAATTTCCATCAAACAGTCGTAAACGACACGGCCGGCAGCCTGAAGCTGTCTTCTCAACCGTGTGCAATCAAAGGTGCGGTGTTTACGCGGCGATGGGCGGGGCGCGGGTGCGGGCGCCGGGGAAGAAGGTCTGCCGGGCATGGCCCAGACGCGGGGAGGGCGGGGTGAAGGTGTTGACGTGGGCGATGCTGAACGTGGCGAACGTGCCGCCACCGGTCAGCGCCGGGCAGTTGAACAGCAGGCTGCAATAACCGCATTTTTCCCACAGGGCGTGGTGCGAGGATTGCGGCGGACAGTGTTCGGCAGCCGGTTGTGCACCGTGCGTGGCGTGATCCATGCCCGGCATGGTCATCGACATGTCCATGGGCATCGCCATGGAAGTCGAGGCGTGCTGATCCATCGGCATCGACTGAGAAATCAGCGGGCCGATGAAGATCATCAACATGGCGAACAGGGCGATCCAGCTACCGCGGGTCAGAGTCTGGCTCTGGCGATGCAGGCGGGACGCCCCGGCGCGTTGCGGGCGCACGGGCGTGGTCAGCCGGATCGGTTACTGAGCGTGATCGTGTGCCTGGGTTTCTTGCGGAGGTTTCTTCTGCACCGCGACCTCGACGGTCACGTCACCGGCCTTCTCGAAGTGCAGGGTCAGCGGGAAGTGTTTGCCGACGGTGAGCAGACTGCGGTCTTTCGGGTTGAGCAGCATCACGTGATAGGCCATCGGTGCGAACGTCACCGTGCCGCCGGCAGGAATCACCACGTCGGGCACCTGCTGCATTTTCATCAGGTCGCCCTGCATCACATGTTCGTGCAGTTGCGCTTCGGCGGTGATCGGCGAGTCGACGCTGAGCAGGCGGTCGTCGGTCTTGCCGGAATTGCTGATCACGAAATAAGCGGCGACGGTCGGCGCGTTGGGCGGCAGCTCCTGCGACCAAGGATGAGCGACTTCCAGCTCGCCGGCCTTGTATTCGTGGGCATGGGCGAAGCACGCAGGCAGCAACAGCGCAGCGATGACGATGAGTTTGTTCAACATGGCAGTTCTCCGGAACGATGTGAAACGCAGGTCAATTGCGAGACAGATCAGACCAGAGGCGAGGCGCGGGGATTGAGGCTCGGCCATTGCTGGCGCGGTGTCGGTGTTTGCAACGAGGGCGGCGCCACGCTGCGATTGCTTTCGTAGCGGGCGAAATACAGCTGCGGCGTATGGCCCGGCAACGCCACCAGCGGCGCGGAACCCGAGCAGCACCAGCAATGCTGCATGTTGGAATGGCTATCGTTGGACGGGGCTTTCTGCTCCGTGGTGCCGATGTTGATCGCCACCATCTTCGTCCCGCTACCGGTGCAGAAACTGCTCCACAGCAACTGTTCGGCCGGTGAATTGGCCGCCTGCGCCATCGCCCCGGTCATCGGCATGGCGAGCATGTTGAACAGCACTGCGAAGCAGGCGATCCAGGCAAATGCGAGCCGGTGTCGGTTCATGGGACAGATCCGTTGGGTGGGCGATCAGGCGCGGCTATTTAGCCTGATCAGGGCCGATAAGTAAAAAGGCGTCGTGCGGTTTGGTGTCGCAGATCAATTGAAACAGAGTGTAGCGGTGGAAATTCGCAACGCCAGACTCATCCGCCGATCCTGTAGGAGCTGACGAGTGGAACGAGGCTGCGATCTTTTGATCTGCTTTTTAACGTTCAGGATACGAGCTGTCAGGTCGCACGCCTTCGCGAGCAAGCCCGCTCCCACAGGATCCCTGGCATACACAAACTATGCGGTCGCCGCCGACCACTGTGGGAGCGGGCTTGCCCGCGAAGGCGTACTCGAGATCTGCGCTTGGTTAAAGTCGGGTGAAGGCGGCAAGGGCAGCGATGACTTCAGCCGTCGTCACAAGCTCCCGATCAACTCCCGGCAACACCGGCCGCTTCAACACCATCACCGGCACGCCCAACTCCCGCGCCACTTCCAGTTTCGGCTCGGTCGCGGTGCTGCCGCTGTTCTTGCTGATCAGCACATCGATCTGCCGGCGTTCGAACAGCGCGCGTTCTTCCTCAAGCAGAAATGGCCCACGGGCGCCGATGACTTCGCAGCGTTCGTTACCGGGGTAGACGTCGAGGGCGCGCAGGATCCAGAACTGGTTGGCGGGGATTTCGTCGAGGTGTTGCAGCGGTTCGCGGCCGAGGGTGAACAGCGGGCGGCGGAACGGTTTGAGGGCTTCGCTCAGTTCGGCCCAGTCGCTGACCTCGCGCCAGTCGTCGCCGGCCTGTGCCTGCCACGCGGGGCGGCGCAGGGCCCAGCAGGGGATGCCGGACAGTTGCGCGGCGCGGGCGGCGTTGTGGCTGATTTGTGCGGCGTAGGGGTGAGTGGCGTCGAGCAGCAGGTCGATGCCTTCAGCGCCAATGAACTGCGCCAGACCTTCGGCGCCGCCGTAGCCGCCGACCCGCACCTGGCAGCTCAGATCAGTCGGCACCCGGCCCACGCCCGCCAGGCTGTAAATGTGTTCTGGCCCCAGCGTGCGGGCGATGGCCAGCGCTTCGGTGACGCCACCGAGCAACAGAATACGTTTCATGCAAAACCTCCGGCATGGCCGACGATGCCGCCCTGCCGATCAATCGCAAACACCTCGACCTGCACCTGCGCCGGGACCACACTGCGGGCGAAATTCAACGCGTGACGGCAGACCTCATCGCCGAGGGCAATGCCCGTCGCGCTGGCTATCGCCAAGGCCTGCTGGCTGGTGTTCGCTTCACGAATGCTCTGCTGCAACGCCTGATCAGCGCCAATCGCCGCCGCCCATTCAGCCAATTGCGGCAGGTCGATACTCGAATGCCGCGAGTGCAGATCCATGTGCCCGGCCGCCAGTTTGCTGATCTTGCCAAAGCCGCCGCACAGGCTGAGTTTATCCACCGGCACTTTGCGCAGATGCTTGAGCACCGCGCCGACAAAGTCGCCCATTTCGATCAGGGCGATTTCCGGCAGGTCGTAGACCCGGCGCATGGTGTCTTCGCTGGCGTTGCCGGTGCACGCGGCGATGTGCAGATAGCCGTTGGTTTTGGCCACGTCGATGCCCTGATGGATCGAGGCGATATACGCTGCGCAGGAAAACGGCCGGACGATGCCGCTGGTGCCGAGGATCGACAGGCCGCCAAGAATGCCCAGGCGCGGGTTCATGGTTTTCAGCGCCAGCGCTTCGCCGCCTTCGACATTGACGGTGATCTCGAAACCGCCGCCATAACCGCTTTCGGCGGCGAGCAGGCTCAGGTGATCGCTGATCATCTTGCGCGGCACCGGGTTGATCGCCGGCTCACCGACGCCGAGCACCAATCCCGGCCGGGTCACGGTGCCGACGCCTGCGCCCGCGATGAAGCGAATCCCCTGCTCGGCCAGCAGCCGCACGTGCGAATAGAGCAGCGCACCGTGCGTTACGTCCGGGTCGTCGCCAGCGTCCTTGATCGTTCCGGCCTCGGCGCCGTCGGCGGTCAAGCGGCAGAACTCCAGACGCATCTGCACTTGCTTGCCTTTGGGCAAAACGATCTGCACTGCATCCGCCGACGTGCCGCCAAGCAGCAGGCGTGCCGCGGCGAGGCTGGTGGCGGTGGCGCAGCTGCCGGTGGTCAGGCCGCTGCGCAGGGGCGCGGGTTGTTCGGCGGTTTCGTCACGCATCGAAGGGTTTGACCAGATCCAGCAGGGTGATCGGCAGCGCCTGACGCCAAGTGTCGAACTCGCCCAGCGGTTGCGCCTGGGCGACATGGATGCGCGTCAGTTCGCCGCCATGGCGTTCGCGCCAGTTCATCAGGGTGACTTCGCTTTGCAGGGTCACGGCGTTGGCCACCAGTCGGCCACCGGGCTTGAGTTGATCCCAGCAGGTTTCAAACACGCCTTCACGGGTCACGCCGCCGCCGATGAAGATCGCGTCGGGGCACTCCAGCCCGGCAAGTGCCTGCGGCGCACGGCCACGCACCAATTGCAGACCGGGTACGCCCAGCGCGTCGCGGTTGTGTTCGATCAAGGCCTGTCGGCCTGCGTCCGCCTCGATGGCGATGGCGCGACAGCTGGGATGCGCGCGCATCCATTCGATGCCGATCGAGCCGCAACCGCCGCCGACATCCCACAGCAGTTCGCCGGGGATCGGCGCGAGGCGGGCGAGGGTGATGGCGCGTACATCGCGTTTGGTCAGTTGGCCGTCGTGCTGGAATGCCGAGTCGGGCAGTCCGGCCAGACGCGACAGACGCGGTGCCTGCGCATCGGCCAGGCATTCGATGGCGATCACATTCAGATCGGCAATCGTTGGTTCATTCCAGTCATTGGCAGTACCGTCGATGCGCCGCTCGGCGTCGCCGCCCAAGTGCTCCAGAACGCTCAGGCGACTGCCACCAAAACCGCGCTCACGCAGCAGCGTCGCGACTGCCGCCGGACTTTGTCGGTCGTTGCTCAGCAACAACAGGCGCACCCCGCTGAACAGTTGCGCATTGAGTGCCGCCAGCGGCCGCGCGACCAGCGACAGTGTCACGACATCCTGCAACGGCCAGCCGAGCCGGGCGGCGGCCAGCGAACAGGACGATGGCGCCGGCAGGATCAGCATCTCGGCGCTCGGCACGTGGCGCGCAAGGCTGGCGCCGACGCCATAGAACATCGGATCGCCGCTGGCCAGCACGCACACGGCTTCGCCGCGCTGCTCCAGTACCGGCGCGAGGGAAAACGGGCTCGGCCACAACGCGCGTTCGCCGCGTATGCACACCGGCAGCAAGTCCAGTTGCCGCTGGCCGCCGATGATCCGCGAGGCGCTCATAAGGGCGCGCCGGGCATTTTTGCCCAGGCCCTTGAAGCCGTCTTCACCGATTCCCACAACCGTCAGCCAGGGTGCCATGCCGTTCCTTAATTCAGGGTAGATCTTCAAGGGCGGCATGATAACGCGGCTGCCGGCATCTGACGCAGGTCTGTCGTCGCGGCGTGTTGAGAGCGGCACGGAAACTTGATGTTGAGCAAAAGTACTTTGTTCAACGAGTGTTTTTGTTAGTTTGGTTCAAGTCAGTGCTTATGAGTAAGTCTGGCGCCATAAAACCTATAACTTTAAATCAATGCCAAGTTGGCAGGAGATGATATGGATATCAGTTCCAGTACACGTTCAAATCAGAATAATGCAATGGCCGTTAACAATATGTTATTCACCGGCCTGGAAGGTCGGGCCGAGGCCGATAACAACTTTGTGAAGAACTGCATTTATCTCGCGCAGATCAAGGCGGACAGTGTTTATGACAGCAACACTCAGCCGGCGCAGTGGTTCGATCATTTTGCCGGGGTCCTCTGGTCGTACGACTGGGTCCCTGAGGAGCAACCGGCGGTGCTGGTCCGGACGGAGTTTTCGGGAAGTGTGCAGGAGGCATGGCGGCGGTTGGCAGCACCCTTGCTCGCGCGCTCTCAATTAGAGCAGGTTGAAGCAGGGCTGAAAGCGCTGGAAAAAGACGCAACACTGCTACAAAGGTTTACCGCCCTGAGTGGCAAAACCTTCACCTCGCATATTTTGCCGGTCAGCCAGAACGCCAGCGGCGAACTGGTCGTGGTGCTCAGCCATATCCGCTTTATCAAGTTGGTATTGAGTACCAACTATCTGTTCTGGCAGGTTCATCAGCCGATGTCGCAACTGGACATCCGCGCCAGAAAACTGGTGATCACGCGCCGGGCGATGGATGCCAGACGGGCAAGCGTGGAGCAAGCCATTCGCAAGAGTGCGTCCAGATTTGAGGAATACGAGCTCTGAGGCAGCGCCAGGCGGCGAGATTTGCAGCCTGGCTGCAGTTTCCGACCGGCAGGCATTTTCATGCGCTTGGGCAAAGCAGGCATAATGGCGACCTTTCGCCCACCACAGCGCTGCCAGCCAGCCGGTCATCCCTTGAACGAACGCCCTATGTCCACCGCTTTACGCCCCTCGGCTTGCCCGGGGTTGCTGCGTATTGTCCAGGCGCTGGACGGCGGCATCTGCCGGATCAAACTCAATGGCGGCTCGATCACTGCCGATCAGGCTGACGCGGTGGCCGATGCCGCCGAGCGTTTCGCCAGTGGCGCGATCGAAGCGACCAACCGCGCCAATCTGCAGATTCGCGGCATTGGCGAGCAGTCCGCAGCTTTGATCGACAGCTTGCTGACCGCCGGCCTGGGGCCGCAAACCGCCGCGGGCGACGATGTGCGCAACCTGATGCTCAGCCCGAGTGCCGGCATTGATCGGCAACTGCAATTCGACACTCGGCCACTGGCGGAGCAGATTCTGGCGACCCTGCAGACGCATCCCCGTTTTCACGAGTTGAGCGCCAAGTTTGCCGTGCAACTGGACGGCGGAGAGGCATTGGCGATGCTCGAACATCCGCATGATCTGTGGCTGTCGGCGTTCGAACGGGACGGTGAAATGCTCTTGGCGTTCGGTCTGGCTGGCTGCCCGACGGATCGTGCGGTCGGCGCCGTGACCGTGGAAAACGGCCATGCGCTGGTGGTCGCGGTGCTGGAATTGTTCCTTGAACTGGCTCGGCCGGAGCAGACGCGCATGCGCCATTTGCTCGATGAATGGCCGATGCTGGCCTTTCTCGAACAGTTACGCGAACGCGTGGCGATCAAAGCCGCCATTGCCCGACAGCGCACGCCGCTGGCGGATGTGCTGCACATCGGTGTGCACGCGCAAAACGCTGACGACCGGGTGTATGTCGGTGCGGTGCCGGCGCTCGGTCGTCTCGATCCAGACATGCTGCGTGGTGCGGCCCGACTGGCCCGCGAGTTCGGTGATGGCAGCCTGCGTTTCACCCCCTGGCAAAGTCTGCTGTTGCCGAACGTGAAGTCCACCGACGCTGCGCAAGTTCTGCAACACCTGAGGCAATTGCACTGGCTGACGGATGCTGGCGAGCCGTTGTCCCGGCTGATCGCCTGCACCGGCTCCAGCGGCTGCGGCAAAGGCCTGGCCGATACCAAACACGACGCCCGGCGGCTGGCGACGCTATTGCCACAAGCGCAGAGCGTGCACCTGTCCGGTTGCCCGCGCTCTTGCGCTGCGGCCCATCGCACACCGGCAACTTTGCTGGCGGTCAGCCCCGGTCACTATGACCTCTATTTTCGCGATGCAACGCTGCCGGGTTTCGGCACGCTGCACGCACGCAACCTTACTATTGAAGCGGCCGCGATCCTGCTCGACGCCCGCTCACGGAGCCCCCTTGATGCTTGATTACATCCGCGACGGTCAGGAGATCTATCGCAACTCCTTCGCGATCATTCGCAGCGAGGCCAATCTGGCGCGCATCCCGGCCGATCTGGAAAAACTCGCGGTGCGGGTGATCCACGCCTGCGGCATGGTCGAGGCAGTCGATGGTCTGCAGTTCTCCGAGGGCGCCGGCAAGGCCGGACGCGATGCGCTGGCGGCCGGTGCGCCGATTCTCTGTGATGCGCGGATGGTGTCCGAAGGCGTGACCCGTGCGCGTTTGCCGGCGAACAACCAAGTGATCTGCACCCTGCGCGACGACAGCGTGCCGGAGCTGGCCCGCGAGTTGGGCAACACCCGTTCGGCGGCCGCGCTGGAGCTGTGGCGTCCGCACCTGGAAGGCAGCGTGGTGGTGATCGGCAACGCGCCGACCGCACTGTTCTATCTGCTGGAAATGCTCGATGCCGGCGCACCGAAACCGGCACTGATCCTTGGCTTCCCGGTGGGCTTCGTCGGCGCCGCTGAATCGAAAGCGGCCCTGGCGGCGGACAGTCGTGGCGTACCGTTCGTGATCATGCAGGGCCGGCTCGGCGGCAGCGCCATGGCCGCCGCAGCGGTGAACGCCCTCGCCACGGAGATCGAATGATGCAGGCCAAGGGACGTCTGATTGGCCTCGGCGTGGGCCCCGGTGATCCGGAACTGATTACCGTCAAAGCCCTGCGCCTGCTGCGCGAATCGCCGGTGGTGGCGTACTTCGTCGCCAAGGGCAAGAAGGGCAATGCGTTCGGCATCATCGAAGCGCACCTGCAGGACGCGCAGAATCTGCTGCCGCTGGTGTACCCGGTGACCACCGAAGTGCTGCCGGCGCCGCTGTCTTATGAACAAGTCATCAGCGACTTCTACGATGACGCCGCTGAAGAAGTCGCGGCGCATCTGGACGCCGGGCGTGACGTCGCGGTGATCTGTGAAGGCGACCCGTTCTTCTACGGTTCCTACATGTATCTGCATGATCGGTTGTCCACGCGCTACGACGCCGAAGTGGTGCCGGGCGTGTGCTCGATGCTCGGCGGCGCCTCGGTGCTCGGCGCGCCGCTGGTGTATCGCAACCAGAGCCTGTCGGTGCTCTCCGGCGTGTTGCCGCATGAGGATCTGAAGCGACGTCTGGCCGACGCCGATGCGGCGGTGATCATGAAGCTGGGGCGCAACTTTCCCAAAGTTCGTGCGGTACTCGAAGAACTCGGTCTGGCCGAGCGGGCGCTGTACGTCGAACGCGCGACCATGGCCAATCAGAAAATCGTGCCGCTGGATCAGGTCGAGCCGATGTCCTCGCCGTACTTCTCGCTGATCATCGTCCCGGGCGAACGGTGGCAAGGTTGATGACGCCATCCACACCGGCCATTGTCATCCTTGGACAGGGCGCACTCGCCACCGCGCGACGGATCCAGCAGTTGTATCCGACGGCGCAGATCCACGGCCTCGCCGGACGCGTCGAAGGTGCCGACTGCAGCTATCAGGAATTCGGCGCGACCCTGCGTGAGCTGTACCAGCAGGACACGCCGATCATCGCCCTGTGCGCGGCCGGCATTGTCATTCGCACCCTGGCGCCGTTGCTGCTGGAGAAGGGCGCTGAACCGGCAGTACTCGCCGTTGCCGAAGATGGCAGCGCCGTGGTGCCGCTGCTCGGCGGCCTCGGCGGGGTGAATGTCATCGCCCGTGAAATCGGCGCCGCATTGCAGGTCGCAGCGGCGATCACCACCAGTGGCGAATTGCGTTTTGGCACCTGCCTGCTCAACCCACCCAGCGGGTATGCGCTGGCGGATCTGGAGCTGGGCAAGCGTTTCGTTTCCGATCTGCTGGCCGGGCACAGCGTGCGTATCGAAGGTGCGGCGCCGTGGCTGGATCAGGCGCAGCTGCCGCAAGACCCGCAGGCGCAGCGCTCGATTCATGTCGGCAGTGCCGAGCGTGTCGCCAGCGCCAACGAGTTGCTGATCTATCCGCGCAGCGTGGCGGTGGCCGTGAGCGCGCAGCTAGATGATCTGCCGAATGCCGTGCGTGCCGCGTTGCAGCAGGCCGGGGTTGCGCAGCAGTCGCTGGCCTGTCTGCTGGCGGCTGACACTGAAATGGCCTCGGCCAGACTGCGTGAAGCGGCCCTCGAACTGGGTGTGCCGCTGCGCTTTGTCGCCGCGCAAAAAGACCTCGGCGAGCTCGCCCGTCAGGCACTGCCACAGGCCACGATCAGCAGTGCCAACGGTCTGACGATTGCCCTCGCCGAGCAGCCGCTGGACGTCGCGCAGATCGGTCGTCAGCGTGGGCGCCTGGCGGTGATCGGCCTCGGCCCCGGCGCTGCCGAATTGATGGTGCCTGCGGTCAAGGCGGAACTGGCGCGAGCCACCGATGTGCTCGGATACGAAACCTACGTGCGCATGGCCGGCCCGTTTCGCGATGATCAGGTGCAGCATTGCACCGACAACCGCGAAGAAATGCAGCGCGCCCGCCACGCCTTCCGGCTGGCAGCCGAGGGCCGTTCGGTGATTGTGGTCTCGTCCGGTGACCCCGGCGTATTCGCCATGGCCGCGGCGGTGCTCGAAGCGTTGCACGAGTCGAGCGATCCGGCCTGGCACAGCGTCGAACTGGAAATCCTGCCGGGGGTGTCCGCCTCGCTCGCCACAGCTGCGCAAGCGGGTGCGCCGCTGGGGCATGACTTCTGCGTGATGTCGCTGTCGGACAACCTCAAGCCGTGGTCGATCATCGAGAAGCGTCTGGATCTGGCGTCCGCAGCCGATTTGGCCCTGGCCTTCTACAACCCGATCTCCCGGGCGCGTCCGTGGCAACTGGGCCGGGCCCTGGAAATCGTCGCGCAGCATCGCAGCGCGGCGACGCCAGTGGTGTTGGGGCGCGACATTGGCCGGCCGGGGCAAACCCTGCGCGTGACCACGCTGGGGCAACTGACCCCCGATCAGGTGGACATGCGCACCATGGTGTTGATCGGTTCCTCGACCACTTGCACCTTTGCCAAAGCGGACGGTGGCGAGTGGGTCTACACGCCGCGTTGGTACGGCGAAAAGCCGCAGTCGTGAGTGCTGGCGAGGGAGCGCGCTCCCTCGCCATAGCCGCTGTCCCGCGTGGATTCTGCGAAATGCTCCGCGTCTGACTTTTCAACCTGACTTGTACGATTCGCTCCGCGTCTGCGTGAGAGCTTTCCTGTTGCTTACATTCTGTCCGACTTATCCTGAATCCTCTAAGACCTGTACCAAAGTTCAAGTCGAGGTAATGACGGGACTTGGTAAGTTGCGTTGATTCATAACGGGGTTGCCAGCAATAACTTGTTGCTGTTACAGGTGTTGCCAGTTGTTTTTTAGTTGTCTGTTTTGACATGTATTGAATGTTTTGCAGTTTGAGCCCTTATTCGCCAGTGGTTAGTTTGGCGGCCATGGAAAGTGCCAGCAGGCACACATGTCGGCTCAGGGCAAAGGAGAAACTTTCATGCAGGATCAGAGACTTCAAGACGCCAGTGGTTATGTGAATTTCATCAACCTGTTCAAACAGGCGGATCTGGAACAGGCCCTGTTGGCGCACCGCGACAGTGACGCCTGGCAGTCAGTCTGGCGTTATTACTTTGCATGCATTGGTCTGCTCGATTCGCCTCGATTGATCGAACCCCTGGCATTGCTCAAACAATCGCTGGGGCAGTTGCTTGGCCTGTCGCGCGTGCGCCGCGATGCCGACGACGCGCCAGCACGGCCCCAAGACTTATCGCGGATCTACAGCCGCATCGAGGCCTTCGAAACCCGCCTGCAAAACAGCCAGTCCTATGCCAGGAGCGTGGCCACTGAGGTACCGAAAAATCTGCACTTTGTCTGGCTCGGCGGGGGGCTGGGCCCGATACAACGGGATTATCTCAACGTATGGAAACAGGTCTTGAGCGGGCAGGGCTATCGCCTGCATCTGTGGTACGACAGTGACGCGTTGCTGGCCTGGCAAACCGACAGATTGATCGTTGAGGCCGCCAAGGCTGACGCCATGCAACAGGGTGGCAATCACAGCATTTCCGCAGCGGCTCTGGGCACGTTGTACGAAGAACGCGTGATCGTTCTCAAGCAGCAGATGTTCATGCACATCCAGGCCGCGCTGGAGCAGGGGCTGTCAGCGGATGAAGCGCGGGTCGACCTGTTGGCCCGGGCCTACGGCCAGGACGCCGCAGATCTGGAGACGCGGATCGAACAAAACCGTCGCAGTCTGCTGGATCTCGCGGGCGGCGATCTGCAGTTGCGCGACCTGCATGACCTCGACGCGCCACTGCAATTGCAGACGATCTACGAGCGCGAGACCCGGTTGCGCGGCAATCTGGCCGCCGCCTCTGATGTGGTGCGGGTCGAGGCCTTGTATAACGAGGGCGGCGCCTATGCCGATGTCGACAATCTGCCGCCGCTGGCCCGGCGCCTGGGGGGCGTCGACATCAGTGGGTTCGGCGGCGATGCGCGTCTGGGCGTCCTGCAACTGTTGCTTGATCACAACCCGCACTGGATGCCTGGACGGCAGACCCGGCGTAACACCTACACCGACTACCTGGACCGCATACCCGCCGAGCATCGCCCCGCGCTTGAGGCCTTTGCCCGGCAACAGCCCGCGCTGAACGAAGTGTTCCAAGCTCCGGCGCAGCTGCTGGCGCGGCCACAGGCCTTGCGAGCCGTTGCCGTACAGAACACGTTGAGCAATTCATTCCTGACGGCCCATGCGCAAGCGCCGATGCTCAACAGTGTGATCGAGCGGTTTCGGTTCAACTATGAGTCGATCGACGAAACGGCCCGCCTTGCTGCCAAGCGCGGCGTCGCCTTGAGCGATTTTGACGGCATGACCGGGCTGGCGCGCGAAGTGCTGGAGCAGGCCTTTGGCCCTCTGGCCGAACTGTCGATGACCGAAGACGTGGCGGCCAGCTTTCTGATGCTGGCCATCGCGGGCTACTTCAGTGACGGCATCCGCCCGCAGAGCGAGGGGACGATTTATCTGACCGGCCCGGCGGCGATGCGCGATGGCATGGCCGATTACGAACGGCAGCACTTTGTCCCGCGAGAAGCGGAAACCCTGCGCCTGGAGGCGGCCATCGAGCCACTCTGGATAATCAACGACAAGACCGAGGAAGAACAGGATCACTCCTGGAAAGACAACGCCAACGACGATGAACAATGGGTTGTCGACGAGCAGCAACGCTGGCGGCAAGGGCAATACAGCGCGCGCTACAACGGTGATGTGGCGGCCCTGCTGAAACAGCAGAGCGTGCTGTTTGAAGAGGGATGGCCGGTCATCGAAGGCCGGCCGGTGTTGTTGACGGATGTTCTGCAACGGATGATCGACAGGCTCGGTGAACCGTTCGTGGCCGCAATGCGCCGAGGCCATAATGGCGCGCTGGGTTTTCCTGCGGGCCCGGGGCTCGATTTCGCTGACCGCCAGGCCATCAAGGCGCAGCCTGCAATGCTGCAAGCGCCGGTGGCGCTGAGCGACGAGCGGGTTCAGGGGCTGGCGCTGGATGAATTGCTGAGCAGTATCGCCGAAGGCTCGCTGCAGTTTTTCCAGGTCAGTGCCTTGCAGCGGGTGCTGTTGGGGCAACTGTTGGGCGCGCGCTCACTGGATAATCAAAGCTTCATGGCGGTCGCTGCCGAACTCGACAACCTGGCCAACCGTGTTGCCGAAGTGGGGGCGTCGGTGCGCTATGCGGCCATCGAGCGTCATCTTTATCAACAGCGGGCGACGGCGTTCATGGCCGGTCTGGCCAGTCATGTCGATCAGCCGATGCTGTCGTCGGACAGTGCGCTGACGCTGAAGCGCGCGGCGCTGTCGCAGGCTCACACGCTGTTGCAGTGGGGGCGGCATGTCGGGCATATCCAGGAAGTGGCCACTCGCGAGCATCGTGAGCAGGTGATCCTGCGATTGGGGCAGGTGCTGGGGCAAATCGAGGCCAGCGACATCAAGCTGGTGCCTCAGGATCTGTTGCTCAAGGGCCCGGGTGATCCCGGTGGCCGCTGTTACCCGCTTGCGCTGATCATGAGTGCTGCGCTGGAGCACGGTGTTGCCGCATCGCGGCGCTTGCGCGAGCGTTTTTTCCTGGCGACTGTCGAGCCGCACCAGAGCGATTCGAAGGTGTTCCTGGAGGCGCTTGAGGAGTTGCAAAGCGTGCAATTGCACGACATCGGCCAGCCTCTGGGGCGTGTCGATCTGCAGCAGCTCGGCAGCACCCTTGAAGCCTACGGCAGCTCGCGCACGCTGATGCTCAACTCGGACAATCACGCCATGCTGCTGGCGAAAACCTTCGACGGCGAACGCGTCACTTATCACTTCTACGATCCCAACTTCGGCGTGTTCGAGTTCAGTGATCCGGCCTTGTTCCGGCGGGCGCTGACCGACCTGTTTCTGAAGCAAGGCCTGGCGAAATACTATGCGGCCTATGGTGACGAGGCGCGCCCGACGTTTGATCTGATCGAGTTGCACGGGCAAAAGATCTCGGCTCTGCAGCTGTCCGCAGGCTTTCGCGTCGGGCAATTGCTGGCGTCCGACAGTGTGCTGCCGGAGCATTCAGGTGGACGGATTCGCCAGCGCCTGAACAGTGCGCGCGGCCAGTCGCTGGTCAGCAATCCGCCTCTGGGGCGCAGTCTGCGCGATCTGGACAGTCATTGGTGGGGACAGCAGATCGCCCACACGATCGACGCCTTGCAGGCGTTGCACAGCTTGGCAAAACCGCTGGTGCCGCTGTTCGAAACCCTTGAGATAACTGCGGATGGCAAATACCGGATCAACCTGATCGACCCGGTGCAAAGCGAGCAGGTGGTGCAGGTGGTCAGCACTGATCATCGTCTGCTGCGGATCAGGCGCTATCTGTCCGAGCAGTTCGCGACCCTCGGCACCCGGCCCGCGCCGGAGTTGATCGAGGCCGGCGCCGTGCACACCCTCAATAGCGGCTTCACGATCCAGGCATTGATGAACGCCTTGCGCGGTCGCGAGGGCGACGGCCGCACATTGACCACTGCCGTGCGGCTGCACGCGTACGTCAATTACGCGCAGCTGGCGCACGGCAATGTCGCGGATGTCGCGGGTCTGATCGCTCTGGTCAGAACCGCGCTCAAGGAGGAGAAGGTCATCGCCCGCACCTGCGCACCGGTGGTTGGCGAGGCGCTGGGGCATGTCGCCAACGAAGGGGTGGGAGCGGTGCTGGGGCTGGCGAATGTCGGCTTCGACATCTATCAATTGGCGGCGGCGGACAACGAGCTCGAGCGGGCGCAGTTTGGCACGCAACTGGCGTTCGACTCCGCCAGTCTGGCATTGACCGCTGGTGCTCTGGGTGCGGCCACTGCGGGTGCGGCGACGGCCGCTGCCGTGCTCGGCGGCGCCGGGGTGATCCTCGGTGGACTGGCCGTGGGCGTCGCGGCCCTGGCCCAGGGCTTTGCCAGAATTGCGCAACAGGCGCAGGACGTCGGGCTGTTTTTCGACGATCTGGAGCGGGCCTATCGCGGTGTCGGTTATCGCCATGATGCAGCGCAGGGGGGCTGGGTCGTGCACCCTGCGCTGGTCGTGCAACGTCTCGATTTCAGCCGCGCCAGCCTGCTGCTCGGCAGCCCGAAGGTGTATCGGTTGCGCGACCATTTCGGGGTGCCGGACTTCAATCCGGATGAGCAACAGGCGCTCGATCTGCGCCGCGAACTGGGGCTTCCCGGTCACCTCAATGTCGAGCTGCCGAGTGGGCAACTGGTCGTCCTGCCGTGTACGCCGATCACGTTCTACGGCTACGAATACAAGGCCTTGCCGTTCTCGAGTCTGCGCCACGACACGGGCTTCGATACCGCTCGCAGGCTGGAAAAAAAGGATAAGGACGGCCAGTGGAAATTCCTCTTTTCGTTCTACTCCTTTCCCACCCACTACATCGTGAATCGCCTGGCACCGTCGTATCGGCCAACGGTGATCGAGGTGCAGCTGGACGCCCGCGAGCGTGCGCTGGCAGTGCCGATGGTCCCGACAGCCTGGCACGATCACCTGACTTACCGGATTGAAGGGGCGGGCGCTGCGTGCTCGCTGATCCTCAATCGCGGCGTCAGTATCGAGTTGCAGGCGCCCAGCCTGCAGCTGTGCCAGTGGAGCCTGGTGGCAACCTGGGCGACCGAGGCGGATGTGCAGGTCGAAGTCGGTGGGGGGCTTTCTGTCGGCGGCGTCAAGGTGACGTTCACCGGCAGGGGGCGCCACGAGGTCATGCTTCAGCTGACAGGGCGCCAACGGTTCAAGGTCAATCGCGCTGGCGGACGACTGGATATTCTCGAGCAGAGCGCACCTTCCGGTGAGAACGAGCAATCGCTGCTTCTGCATTACCAGGGGCTGGCCCGGGAGCATCGGCTGGGGTTGCCCTACACGCCGGTTCAGCATTTCCCGATTCCGTTTGAGCCCGAGGACCAGCCGCGCTACACCACGGCCTGGTACGACGCTGCAGAGAATCGTTTTCTGTACATCCGCAGCGCAGAGGTGCTGGCCGCGGATGAAGCGTTGCTGGCGGTGGTGGTGAATGATTTTGCCTATTTCTACGAAGCGCAGAACTACGACATCTGGCAGGTCGATGCAGTCAGCGGATTGCTCAAATACCGTTACCGCCTGCTGGTGCTGGCCGGTGAATGCCACGTGCGACGCATTGATGCCGATGCCCAAGGCGTGATCCATGTCGAGCAGCAATGGGTCGGCGCTGACGGGAAAGTCACGCAGTTCAACTACCTGATCCATGACGGCCGGTTGCAGCTGGTGGCGGTGATCCACGAGCTGGACCGGGAGCTGGGTCGCCAGGTGTTTGCCCAGCCGATCCTCGCGCAGTGGTCGGTGGTGTTTGGCGAGTATGGGGTGCTATCGCCGGTGCCCGAGCGTGCCGGGGTCACCACGGTCGACTGGCAACCGGCGGATTACGTGTCCGTCTGCTGGCTGTTCGATGCGCACAAGCGTGACCTGGTGTGGATCCGCAGTCGTGACCGCTTGTGCATTCATCCCTATGCCCCGTATCCGCACACCCGGGGCTGGGCCGATTCGATCAGGCAGCTCGGCGACCTGGTGCTCCTGCCGCTCAGCGATGAACACGATCTGTTTTGCATTTACGACCGGCTGGCGCAGAAGTTGTGCCGGGTGCAACGGACCACGTCCGCCGGCAGCGAGCGCTGGCCGGCGCAGTGGACACATCAGTGGGTGCAGCCCGCCGGGCTCAAGGACGTAGTGGCGGTTGAGGGTGGGTACCTGGCGCTGACCGACGACGGGCTGTTTTTCAACCTGAGCGCTCAGGGTGAAGCGTTGCTTGGGGGTACTACTGAGCGTTGGCTCAAGGATCGGGCGCAGTGGTGGCAGGCACTGCAAGCGCTGGCGACGCAGTATCCGATCAACAGTTTTGCCATTCTCGGTGTGCGCAATGCCGGCGGTGAGCGCAATCTGTGTGCCTGGACTGTGGATAACCGCTTGCTGTTGTGCGATCCGGGCCACGAGCGCGAGATACGCCTGCTCGGTATCACCCCGGACAATCAGGCAGCGTGGCTGTTCGACGTTGCCAGCGGCGCGATCTGCAGGCAGGTGTTCTTTGACCATCTGCTGCTTGAGCAGGCCTTCGGCAGCGGTGCACAACTGTTGTCGGCCGACCTGCTGCCGGCACCGCAGGCCGAGTGGGACGACTGGCGATTCAGCCGTGTGACCGGTGATGGCGGCGGGCTGCGCGGGACAACGGTCAACGGCGTGTCACTCCTGTTGCGGTCTGAGGAAGCGGAGCGAATCATTGGCGTCGAACAGCGCTGGGTCCGCGAGCACGGCGAACAATGGCTGGCTGCACTGCAGGCCTTGCTCGAGACCGCCGAACATGAGCCGTTCATCGCCGTGGAATCCGGCTCCGGCAGCCTGCAATGGTACGACGTGGCGAATGCGCGGTTGATCCGCGTGGCGGACCAGAATCTGCCACAGGATTGCGAATTGCTCGGCACTCGCCACCGCCATGTGTTGTTGCACGAGCGCCAGGCGCAGCGGGTGGTTGTCTACCCCGGCCACCAGAGTATCGGCCCTTTCGAGTATGTGCAGCGTGACGCCGAGGTCCTGGTGGTCGAGGCGCAGAACAAGGTCGAGGACCTGTTGCCGCTGATTGCCGATGACGTGCGCTGCCTGGTTCTGCGCTTGGGGCAGGGTGATGTGACCTGTCACCTGTCGAAGGCTTGCTGGTTGCGTCTGGATTCGGTGATCGTCGATTGCCGCCACCGTCTGGGTGAGGTGCCGGCGATTCCCGGCAAGTTGATCTGGCAGCTGGATGCGCCGCAGCAACTGCAACTGTCGCAGGTCGGGGAGCATTTGCTCATCGTCGACCCGGACCGCCAGCACAGCCTGATCCTGCGTGATGTGTGTTCGAGTGATCCGGCGATGCGTGGCGAGGTGTTCCTCGGATTCGAGGGCGGTCGCTCCTATCCGGTGTCGAGCCTGGTGCAGTGGCTGCGTGACCACGCAGACGCCGACGGCAGTGTCACGCTTGAACGATTGCTCGACGCCGTGCCGGCGTGACGCACCGCTGTAACTGAAAAGGCCTGCGCAGCTCACTGCGCAGGCCTTTTTACCGATCTTCAGGAAATCAGGTAACCCTTTACCCCGGTGAAGATGATCTGCGCCGCCAGCGCGCAGACGAACAGTCCCATCAGGCGGCTGACGATCTGCAAGCCTTGATCGCCGAGGATGCGCTCGATGTGATTGGACAGGTACAGCACTACCCCGACGGTGAAGCTGGCCAGGGTAATACTCATGATCGCGGTCAGTTTGTCGTCCCAGTGCGGCTGACTGACGCCCATCACCAGCAGGGCGCCGATGGTGCCGGGGCCGACCGTCAACGGAATGGTCAGCGGGACGATCGTCACGTCCTGCTGCACGTTGTCACTTTGCACCACCGGTTTGCCCTGGGCCATGCCCAGCGCCGAGATGAACAGCACGCTGCCGGCACCGATGCGGAACGCGTCCGCAGTGATCCCGAACACGTCGAAAATCACCCGTCCGAACAGATACAGCAGGACGCTGGAGACCAGCGTGGCAATCGCCACTTTCCAGGCCAGGCGCCGCTGTTCCTTGCGCGAGTAGCCACGGGTCAGGCTGATGAAGCAGGACAACACGAAGAACGGGCTGTAGAGCACCAGCATCTTCAGGTAAACGCTGAATAACACGTGGAGCATGAGGGCGGCTCGCATCCGGAGAGGGGTGGCAGCGAGTCTATCAGTCGCTTAGTTGCTTGTGTGCGCAGAAGATGCTGCGCACGGCAGTTCATCTTTCCGAATTTTATTTTGAACGTTGTGTCGTTGTTGTTTGTTAGTTGTTTTTGTTGTTGGATATGATGTTACAGATTCGGGTTTGTGGTTGTATGTTTGTTTGGTTATTGTTTGATCGCAAGTTCAAGAGGAACTTGTCTGATAATTAATAAGGATTTTATTGTGCATAATCAAGCTGTTCGCGAAAGTTATATTGCTTCTTGTGTTAAAGCGATTGAAGAGTGTGAGATCGACGACCAGTTGGTTATTCGTCCTCACGCCCTGATGGGTATAGGGGACGACGTAGAAGCACCGTCCAAGGGGTCTGTTGTAGGTGAAGGCACGATGGGCTTTGTGGGCAAGATGAGTCTCCAAAACCAACGCGATGCGGCAAACGCTTTCCTCTTCGCGACGCTCGCAGCAAACAAACAGTACCCGGCCGAAGAGCAGGGTAAAGAGTGGTATCTGCGCTTTCGCGAGGTGATGACCCAGGCAGGCTGGACACCTGTCAGAAAGTATTACAGCAACCTGGATGTCGAGGGCACCAGCGTGCGTATGGACAAACTGGTACTGGAAATCCTCGGTTCCGTGGTTGCCGGCGCTGCGCTGCCAGGCCCGGCCAGTGCATTGATGCTCAAGGTGGCGGGAGATGCGATCTCGGCCCTGCAGAAGCGTGATACTGCCGCACTGACGGCTTATGAGCGCAATCTGCTGCAACACGGTGTTGGCGGAATCTCCGCAGGTGCATGTGTTGAAGTCGATGGCGAATCGATCATGGCCCTCGGCACCGTGCGTTTCCAGCGCAGGAATACTTCTACCAAAGTGCTGTTCGTCGACGTCGATGTGCGTAATGTGAATCTGTATCGAGGGGAAACGGTATTTGTCAAAAACACATTAAAAGCGGACTCGGTTCGTGAAACTATTAAAAATAAACTCATCGTTCACAGTGAAAAGATTGTCGATATTGAAATTTGATTGATCAAAAAAAGGCAGCCGGTTTCGGCTGCCTTTTTTGTTATCGGGAGCAATGATATGAATGACGAATATTCAGTATTGATTGTTGGCGGCGCCGTTGTGCTGGTTCCGGTAACGGAGGAGCTGGCGCACTATGACGATTTGATCGAGTGCCTGTTGCTGGCGCAATTGGCGGCCAATAAAAAAATCGAAAAGACGGCGGAGATCGACTGGTATGGCGCGTATGTGCAGTTGCTGGATAACTATTGGCTGCGCCACTCCAGAGCTCGACGGCAATGGTCCATCGGAAAGGATAACGTCGAGTCGCTTGGTGATTGGGTCCTCACCGCGATGTTCAGCGACGCTGTGGATAACAGTGGCGCTGCATCTGTAGCGCTGCGACGTCTGGCAGGCCTGTCCGGCACCGAGCCGGCCATGGTTTTGCTGCGCAGGCACATCCAGAAGAGCATCCTGGCGTCCGAGTCCGGAGATGGGCTTGCGTCCGCCACGGCTGTGCGCCTGCTGGTGGTCGTCGCGAACACGCCGACCTCCTTGACCAGTGTCTATCTTGAGCTTGCGACTGATCGGGTGCTTGGCGGCAACCCCCTGGCCGAGCTGTTTCAGGCCGAGGATGTGCGCGGCGACGTGTGCATGCGTTACGCCGGTGCCTACTTGTCTGAGACCCTCTATGCTCCGGCACGCGCCGCCGTTGCCCTGAAAATCAGGGACAGGTTGAAGGACAACGTTGTGCGGTTGACGTTGCCCGATGAAGGGGCAGTCAGACAGCTTTGCGCAGCCGATTGAGGCGCACCCGGGCAGGCCTGCTCAGAAGGTCGAGGCCGTGCGATTCTGCTGATCGCGCTGGGCGACCCAATGTTCGATCAGCTCGCGCAGTTGCGACAGCTCCACCGGTTTGGCCATGTGCCCGTCCATCCCGGCCTGACGCGCGCGTTCCTTGTGTTCGGCGAGGATGTGCGCGGTCAGCGCAACGATTGGCGTGCGGATGCGCTGATTGCTGACTTCCCATGCACGCAGTTGCTGGGTTGCCGAGAAGCCATCGAGGATCGGCATTTCGCAGTCCATCAACACCAGGTCGTAACGCTGGGCCTTCATCGCTTGCAGGGCTTCTTCGCCGTTGCTGGCGGTGTCCGGCTGCAGGTTGAGCTTGCCGAGCATGCCGCGAATCACTTTGGTGGAAATGGTGTTGTCTTCGGCGACCAGAATGCGGAAATCGCTCGGCACCTTGGCCGCTGTGGCGGGGGTGACCACTTGCGGCTGGAACACCACCTGACCCTTGTTGCGCTGATTCAATTCGTCGGCCAGCGTGGTCTTGAGCGTATAGCCGGCCACCGGTTTGGCGAGGATGCGCTTGATCCCCGAGTTGCGCGCGATGATCTTGCTCGGCGCATTGCTGATGCCGGTGAGCATGATCAACAGAATGTCGTGGTTGAGGCTCGGGTCTTCCTTGATCTTGGCCGCCAGTTGCATGCCAGTCATGCCGGGCATGTTCTGATCCAGCAGCACCACATCGAAGTAGTCACGCAGGTGCGCCTTGGTGCGCAGCAACGCCAGCGCTTCCTTGCCCGACGGCACGGCGCTGACGTTCAGGCCCCAGGCGCTGCATTGCTGCACCAGCACCTTGCGGCAGGTGTCGTTGTCGTCCACCACCAGTACCCGCGCACCTTGCAGCGGACCGTCGAGGTCGGAGGTCGGGTGTTCGAGGCGATCCGGGTCCAGCGGCAGAGTCAGCCACAGCGTGCTGCCCTGATTGGCGCCGCTCTTGATGCCGAACTCGCCGTGCATCAGGCGAATCAGCTGTCGCGCGATCACCAGCCCGAGGTTGCCGCCCAGACGGTTGGCGGAGAGGAAATGCTTGCTGTGCAGTTCGGCGTGCAGCAGCGCCTCGCGCTCTTCCGGCTCCATCGGCTGGCCGCTGTCCTGCACGGCGATGCGCAGGCGCGGTTTGACACTGCGCTCGTCGAGGGCAACGACGATCAGCACTTCGCCTTCGTCGGTTTTCTTCAGGGCGTTTTCCAGCAGGCTCAGCAACGTCTGGCGCAAGCGGGTCGGATCGCCGCTGATCACCCGCGGCACCTGCGGCTGGATGAAACTGATCAGCTCGACGTTCTGCTGTTCGGCCTTGGCGCGGTAGATGCTCAGGCAATCATCGATCAGCGCGTTGAGGTCGAACTGCACATCGTCCAGCTCGATCTGCCCGGACTCGAGTTTGGAGATGTCGAGAATCTCGTTGATCAACGTCAGCAGTTCGTTGCCGGCGCTGTGGATGGTTTGCACGTAGTCGCGTTGCTTGACCGACAGCGGCGTGCCCAGCAGCAGCTCGGTCATGCCCAGTACGCCATTCATCGGGGTGCGAATTTCGTGGCTGATCTTGGCGAGGAATTCGGCCTTGGCGTTGATCTCGGCGTTGCTCGCGGCGAGGTCGCGGCTGATGCTGAAACGGCTTTCGGTGATGCTGCGCTGACGTTCACCCAAGGCGATGCTCATCAGCAGGCCACTGATGCAGATAAACGCCATCAGGGTCATGATCAGGCCTTGCGGCGACACCAGGGTCAGCCCCAGCAACGCCGGCAGAATGATCAGCGTGCCGATGTTGAACACCACCATCCCGGCAACGAACAGCCGCGCCGGACGGTAGCCCTTCTGCCAGTGATAGAAGCCGACCAGCAACATGCTCAGACCAGCCAGGGCCACCAGCGCGTAAGTGATGATGTTCAGCGGCAGGGTGTTGACGAACAACAGCAGCAGGCTGCAGATCACGATGAACAGAATGTCGCCCAGCAACAGTTTGTTCAGCGGGTGCGGGCCGAGCGGGGCGAAGAAACGCAGGGCGAACATCAGCCCGGCCGGGGCGGTCAGCAGCAGGGCCAGATACGCGCCCGGGGTCTGGATCGCATGCCAGTTCGGCAGCCACGGGCCGGCGAGGTTGAGCAACAGCAACAGACTCAGGCCCAGCAGGCCTTCGCAGACCGCCAGCCACAGGCTGCTGCGCGAACGCGAATAGGCGTAGCGCACGAGGTTGTGCAGCAGCAACATGCCGAGGCAGCCGAACAGCAGACCGAATATCAGCGTCTGGTTCTGGTTGGCAGCACTCAGCACCGCCGATTGCAGGGCGATGTGCGGGCGTAGCTGATGGTCGGAAACCATCCGCAGATAGACGTCGAGGGATTTGTCGCTTTGCGGCAGCGGCAGCAGGAAATCGCTGCTCGGCAGTGGCCGTTCGACCTGTGGCTGATGGGTGCCGGAGGTGCGTTGCTCGATCAGCTTGTCGCCGTCCAGCACGTAAAGGCTGAGGTTGGACAGGTCGGGGGCGAAGATTCGCAGCACTTGCTCGTGCTTGCCCGGCGCCAGTTTGAAGCGCAGCCACAGTGCGCCATCGGGCTCGGCCGCCGTGAGGCGATCAAGTTCGATAGGGCTGAATTGATTGGTGTAGCGAGCCGAGCGGATGTCGCTCAGTTGCAGATTGCCCTGATCGTCAAGCAATACCGACCAGCCACTGCCTTGCGCGGCCTGGGCCGGAAGCATGCAGAGCAAGGTCAGCAGCGTGACGGTGAAGCTTATGGCAATCCTGAGCCAGCGCACGGCGAAATCCCTTCGTAGGTTGATGCCAGAATATAACGATGCGCGGCGGCGGAACAGCCCGGCGAGGGACTGCATCCCGCGCCGGACTTGAAGGACAGCTTATTCCTGGGTTTCGCCACGTTCACGGGCAATGGCGCGGTAGCCAATGTCCTTGCGGTAGAAGCAGCCTGCCCAGTCGATGGCGGCGGCCAGCTTGTAGGCTTGCTGCTGCGCTTCGCTGACGCTGGCGCCCATGGCGGTGGCGCAGAGTACGCGACCACCGGCCGTCACCACGTTGCCATCTTTGAGCGCAGTCCCGGCGTGGAAGACTTTGCCTTCCAGGCCTGCGGCTGCGTCCAGACCGTTGATCGCTGCACCCTTGGCGTAGTCGCCCGGGTAGCCGCCGGCGGCCAGCACGATGCCGACGCTCGGGCGTGGATCCCACTGTGCTTCAACCTTGTCCAGCGCTTGCGCCAGAGCGGCTTCGACCAGCAGCACGAGGCTCGACTGCAGACGCAGCATCACCGGTTGGGTCTCCGGGTCACCGAAGCGGCAGTTGAATTCGATGACTTTCGGGTTACCGGCCTTGTCGATCATCAGACCGGCGTACAGGAAACCGGTGTAGACGTTGCCTTCTTCGGCCATGCCACGCACGGTCGGCCAGATCACCTGGTCCATCACGCGCTGGTGCACGTCGGCGGTGACCACCGGGGCAGGGGAGTAGGCACCCATGCCGCCAGTGTTCGGGCCGCTGTCGCCGTCGCCAACACGTTTGTGGTCCTGGCTGGTGGCCATCGGCAGCACGTTCTTGCCGTCGACCATGACGATGAACGAGGCTTCTTCGCCGTCGAGGAATTCTTCGATCACCACGCGCGAACCGGCATCACCGAACGCGTTGCCGGCGAGCATGTCACGCACGGCGTCTTCGGCTTCGGCCAGGGTCATGGCAACGATCACGCCTTTACCGGCGGCCAGGCCATCGGCCTTGATCACGATCGGTGCGCCTTTTTCACGCAGATAAGCCAGGGCCGGCTCGATCTCGGTGAAGTTCTGGTAGTCGGCGGTCGGGATCTTGTGGCGCGCGAGGAAATCCTTGGTGAAGGCTTTCGAGCCTTCCAGTTGCGCAGCACCGGCGGTCGGACCGAAGCAGTCCAGGCCACGGGAGCGGAACAGATCGACCACGCCAGCCACCAGCGGCACTTCCGGGCCGACGATGGTCAGGGAAACGTTTTTCTCGGCAAAGTCGGCCAGTTGCTCAAGGGCCAGCACGTCGATGGCGACGTTCTCGCACTTGGCTTCAATCGCGGTACCGGCGTTGCCCGGCGCGACGAAAACCTTCTGCACGCGCGGATCCTGAGCCACTTTCCAGGCCAGGGCGTGTTCACGGCCACCGCTGCCAATGATCAAAACATTCATTTCAAAAAACCTCAAAAATCTGTCAGGCGCTGCTGGAGCGCTTTATGTGGGAGCGGGCTTGCTCGCGAAAGCGGTGTGTCAGTCGAAACAGTTGTCGCTGACAGATTGCATTCGCGAGCAAGCCCGCTCCCACATTTGTATCGAGTTGAATCAGTGACGGAAGTGGCGCATGCCGGTGAACACCATCGCGATGCCAGCCTCGTCAGCGGCAGCAATCACTTCAGCATCACGCATCGAGCCGCCTGGCTGGATCACCGCAGTGATGCCGACCTTGGCTGCGTTGTCGATGCCGTCGCGGAACGGGAAGAACGCGTCCGAAGCCATCACCGCGCCCTGCACTTGCAGACCAGCGTGTTCAGCCTTGATCGCAGCGATACGTGCGGAGTTTACGCGGCTCATCTGGCCGGCGCCGACACCGATGGTCTGACGGTTCTTGGCGTAGACGATGGCGTTGGATTTGACGAACTTGGCCACTTTCCAGGCAAAGATCAGGTCGTGGATTTCCTGTTCGGTCGGTGCACGCTGGGTCACCACTTTCAGGTCGTCGGCGCCGATCATGCCGATGTCGCGGCTCTGCACCAGCAGGCCACCGTTGACGCGCTTGTAGTCCCAGGCCGGAACGCGATCCGCCGACCACTCGCCGCAGGCCAGCAGGCGCACGTTGGCTTTGGCCGCCACAACAGCGCGAGCTTCTGCGCTGACGCTTGGGGCAATGATCACTTCCACGAACTGACGCTCGACGATCGCCTTGGCGGTCTCGGCATCCAGTTCACGGTTGAAGGCGATGATGCCGCCGAAGGCCGACTCGGTGTCGGTGGCGTAGGCCAGTTCGTAGGCCTGGCGGATGCCGCCCTCGGCGTCCGGGCTCACGGCCACGCCGCACGGGTTGGCGTGCTTGACGATCACGCAGGCCGGCTTGACGAAGCTCTTCACGCATTCCAGCGCGGCGTCGGTGTCGGCCACGTTGTTGTACGACAGCTCTTTGCCTTGCAGTTGGGTCGCGGTGGCGATGCCAACTTCAGCAGGCTTGGCTTCCACGTAGAATGCCGCGCTCTGGTGCGGGTTCTCGCCGTAGCGCATTTCCTGAGCCTTGATGAACTGGCTGTTGAAAGTGCGCGGGAATTCGCTGCGGCCTTCGGTGCTCAGTACGTCGGCAGCCTGATTCACGGTGCCCATATAGTTGGCGATCATGCCGTCGTAGGCAGCGGTGTGTTCGAAGGCCTTGAGCATCAGGTCGAAACGCTGAGCGTAGGTCAGGCCGCCGGCCTTGAGGTTTTGCAGAACATTGGCGTAATCGCTGGCATTCACCACGATCGCCACGTCTTTATGGTTTTTCGCTGCCGAACGGACCATGGTCGGGCCGCCGATGTCGATGTTTTCGATAGCGGTCGGCAGGTCGCAGCCTGGCTTGTTGATGGTGGCTTCGAACGGGTACAGGTTGACTGCAACCAGGTCGATCGGCTTGATGCCGTGCTCGTTCATGATCGCGTCGTCGATACCGCGACGACCGAGGATCCCGCCGTGGATTTTCGGGTGCAGGGTTTTCACCCGACCGTCCATCATTTCCGCGAAACCGGTGTAATCCGCGACTTCCACTGCGGCAACACCGTTGTCGCGCAGCAGCTTGAACGTTCCGCCGGTGGAGAGGATCTCGACGCCGAGGGCTTCAAGCTCCTTGGCGAATTCGAGGATCCCGGTCTTGTCGGAAACGCTGATCAAGGCGCGGCGGATCGGCAGGCGGGTAGTCTGGTCGGTCATCTCAATTTCCATCAAAAGCAAAGGAAGTCAGCAAAAAAGGCGACCGGTTTTACGCGGGCGCCTTTCTGGTTTGATTGAATGCTTACAGCAGATCGTACTGCTTGAGTTTCTTGCGCAGCGTGCCGCGGTTGAGTCCGAGCAGCTCGCTGGCCTTGGTCTGGTTGCCCTTGACGTAGTTCATCACGCTTTCGAGCAGGGGAGCCTCGACTTCGGAGAGCACCAGGTTGTACACATCCGTGACGGACGCGCCCTCAAGGTGGGCGAAATAATTGTGCAGCGCCTTCTCGACACTCCCGCGAAGGGTCTGACCTTCTTCGCTCGGGGTATTGAGGTGCTGTTTCAAATTCACGTTGTCGCTCACGGGTGCTGTTCCACTCACTAAAGTCTCGGTCATCATCGTCATGCGGCCACCCCTTCTTCGTCCCCTGTCAGGCTCTTGTAACGCTCGGCGAAAAACTCCCGAACGTTGGCGCATTGTGTTTCCGTACCATCCAAACGATTGAAGTGGGCGCGAAACTCCCTGGCGCCCGGCAAGGTTGCGAGATACCAGCCCACATGCTTGCGGGCAATACGGACACCCATCACATCCCCATAGAAGGCGTGAAGTGCGGCCAGATGCTCCAGCAGGATGCGTTCCACTTCGCTCAGCTCCGGCGCCGGCAATTTCTCGCCGGTACGCAGGAAGTGTTCGATCTCGCGAAAAATCCATGGCCGCCCCTGGGCAGCCCGGCCTATCAGCAGGCCATCGGCACCGGTCGCGTCAAGCACGTAACGGGCCTTTTCCGGCGAATCGATATCGCCATTGGCAAACACCGGCATCGACACCGCCTGCTTGATCGCGGCAATCGTGTCGTACTCGGCTTCGCCGGTGTACAGATCGGCGCGAGTGCGGCCATGCACTGCCAGCGCGGTGATCCCGGCCTGCTCGGCGATCTTCGCCACGGTCAGGCCGTTCTTGTTGTCGCGATCCCATCCGGTGCGGATCTTCAGGGTCACCGGCACATCCACTGCAGCGACCACGGCCTGCAGGATCTCGGTAACCAGTGCTTCGTCTTTCAATAGCGCGGAGCCGGCGGCCTTGTTGCAGACCTTCTTCGCCGGGCAACCCATGTTGATATCAATAATCTGCGCGCCCAGTTCGACGTTGGCCCGTGCCGCATCCGCCAGCATCTGCGCATCGCCACCGGCAATCTGCACCGAGCGTGGCTCGGGATCGCCTTCGTGGATCATGCGCATGCGCGACTTGCGGGTGTTCCACAGGCTCATGTCACTGGTGACCATTTCCGAGACTACAAGCCCTGCGCCCAGACGCTTGCACAGCTGACGAAAGGGCTGGTCGGTGACGCCCGCCATCGGGGCGAGAATCAAACCGTTCTGCAATGTATATGGGCCGATGCGTACCGCCGACATAGGACTTCCCTGAAGTGGGGCCGGATCATGAGAGTTCGAAAAAGGGTTGGCATGATACCCGCTCTCGATGACTGGATAAAGGCTGAATTGAACAAAATCTGAACAGTTATTCTGTTATTGCCAGCGGTTTGGTTGCCGCGGACGAAGTCAGAAAACTGCCGTCAAACCTGAAGCGATGAAGCGATTCACTCGGGCGAGTGGAAACTCAGGCTGTAATTCACCGCTTTGGGGCCTGGATCGAGAATATCCAGCGCGATGTGGATTGGCGTTTGCGGCGGCATTTCCGCCATGCCCTCCAGGTCGCCGTTGAGGTATTCGCCGGGTTTGAAGCGACGACTGGCGATCAGATGACCGTTGAGGTCGGCGAAGCGCAGTTCCAGCAGCGGAAACGGCTGGGAGAACGTCGCGCGGTTGTAGATGATCGCATCCACCACCAGAGCCCCGCTGAATTCCGGATGGCTGCGCACCACCAGATTGCTGCTTTTGATTTTGCCGATGTCGACCTTGGACGGCACCGAGCAGCCGATCTGCGGACAGAACTGCTGGAACCATGGGCGGTACTGATCCTGGCGCGCCAATTCATCGAAATGATAGGCGATGTACTGGCCGGCCAGACCGGCGGCGGCCAACAGCACCAGCAAGCTCCAGAGCAGGCGTCGGCCCCAGGGCGAGCGGCGTTTCTGCCAGTCCAGTTGCAGCGGGTCGTCGGTCAGGTCCTGCAGCACTTCAGCGCGTACGCCGGGTTCGGCACGTTGACGTTTTTTGCGCAGCGGTGCAACCGATGGCAAGTCGTCATCGTCCGGTTCGACGTTGGCCGACAGGCGTTCGCGGCGGGTATTCGGGTCGATCGGGTCGTGCAGGCGCAGTTGCGGGATCGGCGGCTCGTCGTCCAGATCCACCGGCTCCAGCGACAACGAAGGCTCGGTGCGCGTGGTTTTCAGTGGTTCGGCTTCGACGATCTCAGGCTCGGCTGCAGCTTCGGGCTCGGGCAGACGCTCATCGTCGCGTGCGCTGAACAGGCTGTCGCGCCACTCCGTTTCATCGCTTTCGTGGCTGTCGCGGCGGGCGCTCAGGGACTCTTCGCGCTGACGACCGAATTCGGTGGTCGGCTGGATTTCCCGTTGTTCGAGCCGGGCGAGTTCTTCGTCCAGATCGAGGCTGTCCAGGTCCAGCTCGTTGGCGCTCCATTGCTTCTGGCTGATGGCGCGCGGCGCGGGTGGTTCGTCGTTGACGGGCGCTTCGACCACCGGCGGCGGCTCGCTGACCACCGGCTGAGACGGTACTGGCTCGACCATGGCCGGTGCCACCGGGGTCACCGCGTCCTTGCCGGCGTGTTGTTCCAGCAGCTGTTTGGCGGCATTGAACACTTGCAGGCAGGCGCCACAGCGAACCACCCCGCGGGCCACGCTCAATTGAGCATGGCTGACGCGGAAGCTGGTTTGGCAATGCGGGCACTGGGTGACGAAGCTGTCAGTCATGCGGCGATCCGGATTATGCAGGCGGTCATTCTAGCGCCGGCGGCCGGTGATACGCACCCAGCCATCGCGATTGGCGATCGGGTCGAGATCGAAGTCCTGCGCATAGGCTGCAGCGACTTCTTCACCTTGTTCGGCGAGGATGCCTGACAGTGCCAGACGACCGCCGGTTTTCACCAGGCCGGACAGCTGCGGCGCCAGGGAAACCAGCGGGCCGGCCAGAATGTTGGCGACCAGAACGTCGGCTTTGACCTGCGGCAGATCTTCCGGCAGGTACAGCGGGAACAGCTCATCGGCGATGTTGTTGCGCCCGGCGTTATCGCGCGAGGCTTCCAGCGCCTGCACGTCGATGTCGGTGCCGACCGCTTCTTTCGCGCCGAGCAGCAGGGCGGCAATCGCCAGAATCCCCGAGCCGCAGCCGAAGTCCAGCACGTTGCAGTCCTTCAGGTCCTGGCCGTCGAGCCATTCCAGGCACAGTGCGGTGGTCGGGTGGGTGCCGGTGCCGAACGCCAGGCCCGGGTCCAGCAGCAGGTTGACCGCATCAGGCTCGGGCGCGGCGTGCCAGCTCGGCACGATCCACAGGCGCTGACCGAAACGCATTGGCTGGAAACCGTCCATCCAGCTGCGTTCCCAGTCCTGGTCTTCGATGACTTCGCTGTGATGCTCGGGCAGCGGGCTGCCGGTCAGCAGTTCCAGGTGCGCGAGTACCGGCGCAGGCTCGGTGCCGCCCTCGAACAGGGCCAGCAGGTGCGTGTGCGCCCACAGTGGGGTGGTGTTGAGTTCCGGCTCGAAGATCGGCTGATCTTCGGCGTCCATGAAGGTCACCGAAACGGCGCCGACTTCAAGGAAAGCGTCTTCGTAGGTTTCGGCTTGTTCCGGGCTGATGGCGAGACGTACTTGCAGCCAAGGCATGGCGGGCACCTTTGAAAAAATATGATTGCAGCCTAGCGGCCAGCGAGAAGCGCGCAAGTTTACGCGAGCGCGCAGGTTTTGTGGGAGCTGCATTTGACCCTGTGGGAGCGGGCTTGCTCGCGAAGGCGCTGTGCCAGACAAATAAATGTATCTGATACACCGCATTCGCGAGCAAGCCCGCTCCCACAGGGGTTTATGTAATCTGCAGAAACAACAAAGCCGCCCGAAGGCGGCTTTGTCAGGTGCGGGCTGAAGCTTAGTGCTTCTCGCCAGCCAGCTTGTGCTCGAGGTAGTGAATGTTCACGCCCCCTTTGCAGAAGCCTTCGTCGCGGGTCAGATCACGGTGCAGCGGGATGTTGGTCTTGATCCCGTCTACCACGATTTCGTCCAGGGCATTGCGCATGCGGGCCATGGCTTCGTCGCGGGTGGCGCCGTAAGTGATCAGCTTGCCGATCAGCGAGTCGTAGTTCGGCGGAACCGCATAACCGCTGTACAGGTGCGAATCGACGCGAACGCCGTTACCGCCTGGGGCGTGGAAATGCTTGACCGTGCCCGGGCTCGGCATGAAGGTTTTCGGGTCTTCAGCGTTGATCCGGCACTCCAGCGAGTGACCGCGGATAACCACGTCATCCTGAGTGAACGACAGCTTGTTGCCAGCGGCGATGCTGAGCATCTCCTTGACGATGTCGATACCGGTGACCATTTCCGAAACCGGGTGCTCCACCTGAACACGGGTGTTCATTTCGATGAAGTAGAAACGACCGTTCTCGTACAGGAACTCGAACGTGCCGGCGCCACGGTAGCCGATGTCGATGCACGCCTTGACGCAGCGAGCCAGAACTTCCTGGCGCGCCTGCTCGTCGATGCCCGGTGCCGGCGCTTCTTCGAGAACCTTCTGGTGACGGCGTTGCAGCGAGCAATCGCGGTCGCCCAGATGGATGGCGTGACCCTGGCCGTCGGACAGCACCTGAACTTCGACGTGACGCGGGTTGGTCAGGAATTTTTCCAGATAGACCATCGGGTTGCCGAACGCCGCGCCAGCTTCGGAGCGGGTCAGTTTTGCCGAGGCGATCAGGTCTTCTTCCTTGTGCACCACGCGCATGCCGCGACCACCACCGCCGCCAGCGGCTTTGATGATCACCGGATAGCCGACTTCACGACCGATGCGCAGTGCCGTTTCTTCGTCTTCCGGCAGCGGGCCGTCGGAACCTGGAACGGTTGGCACGCCGGCTTCGATCATCGCGTGCTTGGCCGATACCTTGTCGCCCATCAGGCGAATGGTGTCGGCTTTCGGGCCGATGAAGGCGAAGCCGGAGTTCTCGACCTGCTCGGCGAAATCGGCGTTTTCCGCGAGGAAACCGTAGCCTGGGTGAATGGCGGTGGCGCCAGTCACTTCAGCGGCAGCGATGATGGCCGGGATGTGCAGGTAGGACTGAGCGGCAGAAGCCGGGCCGATGCAGACGGATTCGTCTGCCAGACCCAGGTGCATCAGCTCTTTGTCGGCCTTGGAGTAAACGGCGACGGTCTTGATGCCCATCTCTTTGCAGGCACGCAGAATCCGCAGGGCGATCTCACCGCGGTTAGCGATCAGAACTTTTTCCAACTTCGCAGTCATCAAAGGCTCTCCGCAGTTCAAACGATGGTGAACAGCGGTTGGTCGTACTCAACCGGCTGGCCGTCTTCGACGAGGATGGATTCGATCACACCGCTGGTTTCAGCTTCGATGTGGTTCATCATCTTCATGGCTTCGACGATGCACAGGGTGTCGCCTTTCTTCACGGTCTGGCCGACTTCAACGAAGGCTGGCGAGGTTGGCGAAGATTTACGGTAGAAGGTGCCTACCATTGGCGAGCGGGCCACGGTGCCGTTCAGTGCTGGAGCAGCAGCGGCAGCCGGAGCGGCGGCAGCCACTGGAGCGGCAGCGGCGGCAGGTGCAGCGGCCGGAGCCTGCATCGGCGCCGGAGCGTAGTACTGCTGAGCCGGGGTCTTGCTGTGACGGCTGATACGTACGGACTCTTCGCCTTCCTTGATCTCGAGCTCGTCGATGCCGGACTCTTCCAGCAATTCGATCAGTTTCTTAACTTTACGGATATCCATGAATCATCAACTCCCAAGGGTCGGTCAGGGGCGTTTAACGCTTGTGGTTCAAGCTGTTGCCTGTGTTTCAAGCTGCTCTAGTGCGGCCTCCAGGGCCAGTCGGTAACCGCTGGCGCCAAGGCCGCAGATCACTCCCACCGCTACATCGGAGAAGTAAGAGTGATGGCGGAAAGGTTCGCGCTTGTGCACGTTGGACAAATGCACTTCGATGAATGGGATGCTCACTCCCAGCAGCGCGTCACGTAATGCGACGCTTGTGTGCGTAAAAGCTGCTGGATTGATCAGAATGAAATCGACACCTTCGCCGCGAGCGGCATGGATGCGGTCGATCAATTCGTACTCGGCGTTGCTTTGCAGGTGCAGCAGATGATGGCCGGCTTCACGGGCGCGGCGCTCCAGATCCTGATTGATCTGCGCCAGGGTCGTTGAACCGTAGGTGCCGGGTTCGCGGGTGCCGAGCAGGTTCAGGTTGGGGCCGTGCAGCACCAGTAGCGTTGCCATCTGCGTGTTCCTTGTTATGAATGAGCAGTCGTCAGAACCCGGCGACTATGCCGCAAAGACTTTGTGACTGTCCAGTTCTCTGCAATAGCCAGCACGATGACCGATGTTTACGCGAAATTTGTGACTGAGTAATTTGATCCGGTCATTTGTGGTGACGGCAATACCGCCTTCGCGAGCAAGCCCGCTCCCACAGGGGTACGCATTCCAATGTGGGAGCGGGCTTGCTCGCGAAGGCGATTTTTCAGACGCGGAAGGCTTGCACGGCGGTATGCAGTTGTCCGCCCAATACCAGCAGGTTCTCGCCCTGTTCGCGGCCTTCGCCGATGCGCAGCAGGTTATCCCCGCCCAATTGATGAATCCGCTCGCTGTGATCGCGGATCTCGCTGACCGCGCCGCTTTGCTGGGCGGTGATGTCGGCGATGCGGATCGCCGTATCGGAAATGGTCTGGATCGCACCGACGATTTTATCCAGCGCGCCGTCCGCCGCCTGCGCCTGATTGGCCGTGGCTTCGGCGTGTTCGACCTGCGCGCGCATGCCTTCGACCGATTGTCGGGCGGCAGTTTGCAGGCCGGCGATCAGCGTCTGGATTTCCGCCGTCGCGCCGGCCGTGCGTTGCGCCAGTGAGCGCACCTCTTCGGCCACCACCGCAAAACCACGGCCCATTTCCCCGGCACGCGCCGCTTCGATCGCTGCGTTCAGGGCCAGCAGGTTGGTCTGGTCGGCAATCGAACGGATCACCGTCAGCACGCCACCAATGGTCGCCGACTCTTCGGCCAGGTGCTCGATCATCTGCGCGTTGCCTTGCACCTCGCCGACCAGTGCGTGCAGCCCGGTGAGGCTCTGGCCGATCACGGTCTGTCCATGTTCGACCGCCAGCCCAGCATGGCGGCTGGCGTCCGCGGCCTGGCGCGCATCACCGGCCACTTGCTGAATGGTCGCCTCCAGTTCGCCGAGGGAGTCGCGGATCAACGCGGTATCGCCGGCCTGATGTTCGGCGCCGCTGTGCAGCTCGTTGCTCAGTTCGGCGAGGGTACGGCTGCTGCCGGCGACTTGTTCGGCATTGCCGCGAATCGTGCCGACCAGATCCACCAGATAGGCGCGCAAGCGATTGAGCGACGCTTCGATGTCGTGCAGCTCGCGGTTGGTCTTGCCCAAATGAATGTCGTTGCTGAAGTCGCCCTCGGCCCAGGTCGACAGCGCCGGGGCGAGGTTGGTCAGGGTGCGGGCGAGGCGCCGCTGCAGGGTGTCGATCAGCAGGGCGATCAGCAGAATCAGGCCGATCATCACGCCCTGCATCAGGCGCACTTCGCCCTGGATCTGCCCGTGCTGCGCGCGCACCACCGGTTCGAGGCCGGCGATGGCCTGCTGCACGGCGGCGATCTTCAGGTGGGTGGCGGTGCTCAGGTCGGTGCGTTTCTGGATCTGCTCGCGGGTGCGTTCCAGCTCCGCCGGATAGCGCCCCAGCAGGCTGTTGAGTTCACGCTTGAGGCTGACACCAGCGTCTTCGGCGGCGGCTTTTTCGTTGCTTTCGATGCCCATCATGGCGGCAAAGTCATCGCTGCCGGATTCGTTCTTGGCGACCACGCCGAGCAGGGGCAGGGCATCGATCACCTGCGCCTGAGCGCGGATGTTGCTGACCTCGCGCTCGACGTCGGCGGCCAGTTCACTGCGGCCGCTGCTGACCAGTTTGTCGCGGGCCAGCGACAGCTTGCCCAGATGCTGCGAGGCGGTGAGCAGGGGTGTCAGGTACGTCGCGTTGCCATTGGCGTAGGTGCTGAGCTGATCGAGGCTGGCGCTCAGTTCACGTTCGGCCTGCAACAGCAGTGCCTGCGGATCACCGGCCAGTTTGCCGGCTGCGAGCAGGTCGGTTTTGCTGAATTCTTCGAGGCTCGACAGGCTCGGGCGCAGGGTCTCGGCCAGTGCCGGTGGCAGTTCGCCGAGTTCCTTCTGCAAGCCGTCGATGGCCTGGCTGGCGCTGCTCAGGCGCAGGGCGTCGCCACTGGCGAGGTAATCCTCGACATTGCGCGCCACATCATTCTGAAATTGCTGCGACAGGCCCAGGTAGCGCTCCATCAACAGGTACGGACGCTCCAGGGCTTTTTGCGACCACCACAGCGTCGCGCCGAGGGCCACGCAGACGGCGACCAGCAGCAGAGTGTTGAGATTGGTGAGCAACTTCAGGCGCATGACGGCTACCAACGGCAGAAATGGTAAGCGCCTGAATTTATTGCGGTTCTGTTACAGGGTTATGACCGAATCGGTGGATTCCGATGAAAAAGTGGCACTTTGCTTTGATCCGTACGCGGTCTGTACACGATTGCGTCCGGCACCTTTGGCGCGGTACAGCGCCTCGTCGGCCTGGCTGGCCATCATCAGGCTGTCGGAGTCCTCTTGCATTTCCACCACGCCGGCGCTGAAGGTGCACCACAAATCCTGCGGCTGCGCCGGGTAGTGGATTTCGGCGAAGCGCTGGCGGATCTCGTCGAGCACTTTGTGCGCCGCTTCTATATCGGTGTCGGGCATGACGATGGCGAATTCTTCGCCACCGTAACGGCCGATGAAGTCGGTCTTGCGCAGCCGTTGCTTGAGGAACAGCGCCAGGCTCTTGATCACGCGGTCGCCCATCGGGTGGCCGTGGCTGTCGTTGACCCGTTTGAAGTGGTCGATGTCGAGCATGGCAAAGCTCAGTGGCTTGTTCTCGCGGCGCGCGCGGAACGAGCAGTCTTCGAGCAATTGCAGGATGTGCGTGTGGTTGTACAGGCCGGTGAGGCTGTCGCGGACCATGCGTGCCTTGAGGTTGCGCGCACGGGCAGCGCGGTTGCGCACGGTGGTGATCAGGTGTCGCGGCTTGATCGGTTTGGTCAGGAAATCGTCGCCGCCCTCGCTCATCGCATCGAGCTGTTTATCCAGATCGTCCTCGGCGGACAAGTAGATGATCGGCACGCTGACGTAGCGGTCGTTATGGCGAATGACCTTGGCCAGTTCGGTGCCGGTGCAGGCCGGCATGTACATGTCGAGGATGATCAGATCCGGCTGGAAATCCGCCAGTTCGGCCATCGCCTGGATCGGTTCGATCAGCGTGCGAGTGACGATCCCGGCGCTGTTGAGCAGGCGCTCGGTGTGCAAGGCCTGGGCGCGGGAGTCGTCGATGATCAGCACTTTATAAGGTTCGTACTGGGCGACGCAGGTCAGGACTTCGATCTTCTCCAGCAGGCTCGACGCTTCGAGGGTGCCGGTGAGGAATTCCTGGCCGCCGGCACGCACGGCGGCGAGGCGGGTCGGGGTGTCGGTTTCGTGCAGGCTGAAAAACAGCAGCGGCAGCGGTTCTTCCAGACCGACCTGGGCTTCGGCGGCCAGTTGCAGGCCGACGCCGGGCCCGCTGAAGTCAACGTCCATGACGATCGCAGCCGGCAAGCGCTCGACCATCGAGGAGCGAAACGCCGCGACACTGTCCAGCGCCTGCGCGGTGAGGCCGAAAAATTCCAGCTGCTTGGCCAGCCGCTCGGCGCGGTCGTAATCCTGCAACATCACGTAGATCGGTTTGCGCAGCGGCGGCAGGAAGGTCTGGTCGAGTTGATCGCCATGGCGCAGACCGGTGCGCGACAGGCGCTGCATCAAACGATTGAGATCGGTGATCAGGCCGCTGCTCAGGCGTCCACGATTGGCGTCCACCGCTTCCAGCGACTGGCCGATATGACGCGCGAGTTGCGTGTGCTCAGGCTGCTCGAAACGCTCGGCAAAACGCAGCAGGCGCAGATTGGCCTCGCTCAGTTCGGCGAGGTCGGCGGTGGACCACTCACTGCGTTGCAGGCGCTGCCATATCTCAAGAATCTGACGTGCCTGATGAATTACCCGCTGGGCAAAGTGGTGCTTGAGGCGCTCACGGCTGGGGTCTTCTGGCTCGGTCATATCCTGACTACTAGTTAGGGTGCATGCTGAGATCGACTGGTGGCTCTATGCTAGCACCTCTTTTCCCTTACATCAGTGTCGTGCGTCAATAATCTGCGGTGCGACACAATTCAGTTTCTGACTGGCGGGTTTCAAAACGGACCTGTTCGTCGGGCAAGTCCCCGAAGGCCGGGGGTATGCGGTGGCTGGCGGGATCATTCACATGACTTTCCGCTGCGGCTGACATAAAGCTCTTGAATGGTTTTTGCGTGCCTGAAAAACCGTTCGGCGAAGGATTTTTGCCGGGTGCGGTATCAGGTATTCCCCTAGACTCTGACGGATGCTTCGTCCGCGCCGCGGATTTGCTGCTTATCTTTACGGGCGGGTGCCGGCCTTGGCACGTTGTTGTATGGTTGTGGTCGAACCGTTGAACCCAAGTGATTGAAAGGATATCGCCATGCTGGACTGGAAGAACCGCGCGGGCAGCGCGCCTGAACGTGCCGCCGAGCCCAAGTCGGCCACCCGCAGCTATTTCGGCGGCCTGTTGTTCAGCCGTGCGCTGGCCACACTGGTCGGCATTTACCTGTTGGTGACCATCGCCCTGGGCATTTACTGGAGCGAGGAGCCGGCGCTGTTCCCGGTGGCGCAGAACGCTCAGATTGCGGCCGAAAAAGAAGGCAAGCAGATGGTCGTCGGCTACACCACGGTCGAAACCCTGAAAACCGTTGCCGGTACTTTGCTGAACAAGCCGGGCGGTTACATCGCCAATGACCGTTTCCCGCCGGGCCTGTGGATGGACAACATGCCGAGCTGGGAATACGGCGTGCTGGTGCAGGTACGTGACTTGACCCGTGCCCTGCGCAAGGACTTCGCCCGCTCGCAATCGCAGTCGGCCGAAGACGCCGATCTGGCCAAGGCCGAGCCGCGTTTCAACTTCGACAACAAGAGCTGGATCCTGCCGTCGAGCGAGTCGGAATATCAGGAAGGCATCAATTCCCTGAGCCGCTATCAGGCGCGCCTGTCCGATCCTTCGCAGAAAAACGCGCTGTTCTATGCTCGCGCCGACAACCTGAACAACTGGCTGGGCGATGTCGGTACACGTCTCGGTTCGTTGTCGCAACGACTGTCGGCCAGTGTCGGTCGGGTCAAGCTCAACACTGCGCTGAAGACTGAAGTCGTGGCGCCGGGGCAGGTGCCACAGGTCGATGAGGAAGTCGTGGAAACTCCCTGGATGCAGATCGACAACGTGTTCTACGAAGCTCGCGGTCAGGCCTGGGCCCTGTCGCACCTGTTGCGCGCCATCGAGGTGGACTTCGCCGATGTACTGGCCAAGAAGAACGCCACGGTCAGCGTGCGTCAGATCATTCGTGAACTGGAGGCCTCGCAGCAGACAGTCTGGAGTCCGATGATCCTCAATGGCAGCGGCTTCGGGATTCTGGCCAACCACTCGCTGGTGATGGCCAACTACATTTCCCGGGCTAACGCAGCGGTGATCGATTTGCGTCAACTGCTCAATCAGGGCTGAGTCATGGTCGAGAGCGCCAAAGAGGCGGCCCACCGCGCCGCCTCCGATGCCGAACAGATCGCCTGGGTCGACGAGCAGGACAACCTGCTCGGCGCCTTGGTGCGGGCCGATTTGCGTGAACGCGGGCTGATCGGTCGCGGCACCTACATCATGCTGTTCAATAGTGCCGGTGAGCTTTGCGTGCATCGGCGCACCTTGAGCAAGGCGATCTATCCCGGTTACTGGGATGTTGCGGCAGGCGGCATGGTGCAGGCCGATGAAACCTACGCCGAATCCGCAGCCCGGGAGCTGGAAGAGGAGTTGGGTGTGAGCGGGGTGGAATTGACCGCCCACGATCATTTCTTCTTCGAAGACACCGGCAACCGTTTGTGGTGTTCGGCATTTTCCGCGGTGTGGGACGGCCCGTTGAAACTGCAGCCTGAAGAAGTGCTGGAAGCACGCTTCATTCCGGTCGAACAGGTGATGCGCGAAATCGAGCAAAAGCCTTACTGTCCGGACTCTCTGGCCGCGTTGAAGCGCTATCTGAAGGCTCAGCAAAGCGACGTCGCAAAGAACTCATAAATTGGCGCCGATTGGCTCTTAGCAATTGCGCTTTTTGCCGTTACACTGCGCGACCTTTTCAAGCTGCACCGACCTGCTTTTGTTGAAGCGCACGGTGCAGTAGCGCTGCCCCTGCCTGAGTGGGGCTTCGCGGTCGATGACCTTGCCCAAGGTTGCGATCAGTCTTTGTCCTCCCAAGAGGATTGCCGGTGGCCAAAAAAGCCGCATCCTTCGCCGCCCTTGGTGGCCTGGTATTTTCCACCGACGCAGGTCGTCATTGCCCGGAATGCAGTAAGCCGGTGGACGCCTGTATCTGCAAACAAACCGTGATCCCGGCCGGGGACGGCATTGCCCGCGTGCGTCGCGAGAGCAAGGGCCGTGGCGGCAAGACGGTGACCACCATTACCGGCGTGCCATTGGCCGAAGACGCCCTCAAGGAGCTGGCGACAACGTTGAAGAAACGTTGCGGCACCGGTGGGGCGTTGAAGGACGGGATCATCGAAATCCAGGGCGATCATGTCGAGCTACTCTTGGCTGAACTGATCAAGCTCGGTTTCAAAGCGAAGAAGTCCGGCGGCTAGCAGCCTCTGTGAAAACCACCTGCGGCTTGATCCGGCTCTGAAATGCTCAGCGCCGGCGTCGTCTCCATGGTTTTCACAGAGCCTGTTCATACCGGTTTCTAAACTACACGCGGTCAGCGCGGTCTACCGCCGCGCTGACGAATCGTCATTTTCATTCTTTAGACTGCGCCGGCCTGCGATCAGGCGACGCACTATGACTTCTTTATAGGGGACTTCGATGTCCGTACGACGCACACGTAAAGACGATGGCAGCCAATGGACAGTTGCGGACAGCCGCAGTGTTTACGGGATTCGCCATTGGGGGGCCGGGTATTTCGCGATCAATGACGCCGGTCGCGTCGAAGTTCGTCCGAACGGCCCGAGCAGTTCGCCTATCGACCTGTTCGAACAAGTCGACCAACTGCGCAAGAGCGGCTTGTCCCTGCCGTTGCTGGTACGTTTCCCCGACATCCTGCAAGACCGTGTCCGTCAGCTGACCGGTGCTTTCGACTCGAACATCGAGCGCCTGGAATACCAGAGCAAGTACACCGCGCTGTACCCGATCAAGGTCAACCAGCAAGAAGCGGTGATCGAGAACATCATCGCCACCCAGAACGTTTCCATCGGTCTGGAAGCCGGCTCCAAGCCTGAGCTGCTGGCGGTGCTGGCGCTGGCGCCGAAGGGCGGCACCATCGTCTGTAACGGTTACAAGGATCGCGAGTTCATCCGTCTGGCGCTGATGGGCCAGAAGCTCGGCCACAACGTGTTCATCGTGATCGAGAAAGAATCCGAAGTCGGCCTGGTGATCGAAGAAGCCGCCTCGCTGAAGGTCAAGCCACAGGTCGGTCTGCGCGTGCGCCTGTCGTCGCTGGCGTCCTCGAAGTGGGCGGACACCGGTGGCGAGAAATCCAAATTCGGCCTGTCGGCGGCGCAACTGCTGTCGGTGGTCGAACGCTTCCGCGCTGCCGGCCTCGATCAGGGCATTCGCCTGCTGCACTTCCACATGGGTTCGCAGATCGCCAACCTGGCTGACTACCAGCACGGTTTCAAGGAAGCGATCCGTTACTACGGCGAGCTGCGCAACCTTGGCCTGCCGGTCGATCACATCGACGTCGGCGGCGGTCTGGGTGTCGACTACGACGGTACTCACTCGCGCAACGCCAGTTCGATCAACTACGACATGGACGACTACGCCGGTGTCGTGGTCGGCATGCTCAAGGAATTCTGCGACGCGCAGAGCCTGCCGCATCCGCACATCTTCTCCGAAAGCGGCCGCTCGCTGACCGCGCACCACGCGATGCTGGTGGTGCAGGTGACCGACGTCGAGAAACACAACGACGAAATCCCGCTGATCGAAAACAAGGAAAACCTGCCGGAAACCGTGCAGTGGCTGGTGGACCTGCTCGGCCCGACCGACATCGAGATGGTCACCGAGACTTACTGGCGCGCCACGCACTACATGAGCGACGTGGCTTCGCAGTACGCCGACGGCAAACTGACCCTGGCGGAAAAAGCCCTGGCCGAGCAGTGCTACTTCGCTGTGTGCCGGCGCCTGCACAACTCGCTGAAGGCGCGTCAGCGTTCGCACCGTCAGGTGCTCGACGAACTCAACGACAAGCTGGCCGACAAGTACATCTGCAATTTCTCGGTGTTCCAGAGCCTGCCGGACACCTGGGCGATCGATCAGGTGCTGCCGATCATCCCGCTGCATCGTCTGGACGAAGAGCCGCTGCGTCGCGCCGTGCTGCAAGACCTGACCTGCGATTCCGACGGCAAGATCAACCAGTACGTCGACGAGCAGAGTATCGAGACCAGCCTGCCAGTGCACGGTCTGAACGAAGGTGAAGACTACCTGCTGGGCGTGTTCCTGGTCGGCGCCTATCAGGAAATTCTCGGCGACATGCACAACCTGTTCGGTGACACCGACTCGGTGAACATCTACCAGAACGCCGATGGCAGCGTGTACCACGCTGGCATCGAGACCCACGACACCATCGAAGACATGCTGCGTTATGTGCACTTGTCGCCGGAAGAACTGATGACCCACTACCGCGACAAGTGCGCCAGTGCCCGTATCAGTGCCAGCGAGCGCACGCAGTTCCTCGATGCCTTGCGTCTGGGTCTGACCCGCTCCTCCTACCTGTCTTCCTGAGTCAGGTCTGTTGCACCGGGTTGTCTGAAATTTTTCCGCAAGCTGCGGAAAATTCGGATGACCCGGTGGGACATCTCCCAAATTCCCCGCGAAAAGACTGCATGACATCGCCCGTGAAGTCATCCGGTCTGCTTTTCGCGTAGGTCATTTCCTAAGTTGTACTTCAGCTCTCTACTCGGCCATGGCTCTCGGCGAGAATCCCCGGCCGTCCCTCCTGTAGAGATCCGCCCATGTTCGAATCAGTCAACGAGCCGTCGTTTCGTCTCGATGTAGCGGGGCTGCCCGACCCCTTCGAGGTGCTGGCCTTTACCGGGAGTGAGGGCATCAGCGAACCCTTCGTTTTTGCAATCGATCTGTTGATCGATGATCCGCAACTGGACCTTGCCGGTCTGCTTTTCCGCTCGGCGTTCCTGCAGTTCGGCCCCCTGCACAATGGCTTGAGCGGACAATTGCAGAGTCTTGTCCAGCACGAGCACGCTGAGGGTTGCCGCCTGTGCCGGGTGACGCTGGGGCCGAAGCTGAGTTGCCTGGCGCTACGGTTCAGCCAGCGGATTTTCAGCGGCCAGTGCGTGCCGCAGATCCTCGCTCAGGTGCTCAAGGAGCACGGGATCATCGGTGGGCAACGACGCTTTGATTTGCACTGCGATTACCCGGTGCGCACTTTTTGTACCCAGTACTGCGAATCGGATCTGCAGTTTGTGCAACGCCTGTGCGCGCAGGCCGGGATTCATTACTACTTCGAGCACCGGCCCGACGGGCACTGTGTGGTTTTCGCCGATGATCCTGCGCGCCTGCCCGTGGCGGGTGTGGCGTCTGTGGACACGGGCGCGAGTACGGCGACGGTAAGACGCTGGCAGATAGAGATGAATGCGCCGGATGCGGGCGCGCATCCCGCCCGGATCGGCAAAGCTTACGGCCACAGCGATCTGCCGACCTTGCGCAGCGCGCAGTGGCTGGCGCTGATCGAACATCCGTTTACCGAGTGCAACCGCCGCTGGTTGCTGAGCCGGATCGAGCATCGTGCTGACCCCGCCAGCGAGCCGTCATACAGCAATCGGATCGTTGCCGCCGCCCAGGCGCCACTCCCCCCGCTGGCGAGCACTTGTACCCGACCGCGGATGCACAGCCTGCAACGTGCCTGGGTGGTGACGGTCGATGAACCACAACCTGACGACCTGCGACCGGTGGCCGTGCAGTTTGACTGGCTTTACCAGGGCGAAGGCGCTGCCGCCAGCCACTGTTGGCTGCCGCTGGCGGCGGCGTTGAGCGACACGTCGCTGGCATCGTTGCGTGAAGGGGTCGAAGTGGTGGTGAGTTTTCATGAGGGCGATCCGGATCAACCGGTGATCAGTGGCGTGCTGCAGGAACCGGCGGTGATCGAAGACGTCGACGAGTCACTGGCGCTGCCGGACGTGCTGGCGAGTGCGGGTCTGGCGCAATGGCTCCAGTCCGCCGAACCGCTGTTGCTGTTGTGCCTGTTGCCCGGCGGCGGCAGTTACAACCATTGCACGGCGTCGATCTGCAGTTGCCGACTGGTCGCGTCGCTGGATCAGGGCGGCGCCACTTGAGCGGCGTCGGGTTTGCCCAGCAGGCACAGTGGCTGTTGCTCGACGGCACCGACGCGCAGCAGGCGTTGGCGACACTGCGTCAGGGGTTCGCCGGAGTACGTTGCACGCGGCTGCTCGAGGGCACCGAGTTTCAAGCGGTGAGCGAGTACGGGCCGCTGCTGGTCGAGTTGCACGAGAGCCCGGCACTGGCTGCGCTGTGCCACCGCGATCCGCAGACCTGGCGCGGTCTGCTGCTGGCCAGCGATGCTTCGCAGCAGACACTTCTGAGCCACCTGCGCCGGATGCTCAGCGTTTCGTTCGGGCTCAACCACCGTGCCTTGCTCGGTTACTACAACCGGCAGACAGCGAGTTATTTCTTCGATGCCTGTGATGCCGCCGACTTGAGCCGCTGGCTCGGGCCGATCCGGCTGATGCGCTGGTTCGGTGGCACCTGGGCCGACCTCGCCATCGGCAGTCAGGGCTGGCAGCAACTGCGCAATCCGCAGTGGGCGGTCGAGCCGTTGGGGATCGACGAAAGCCTTACCCATCGTCAGCGCGAACGTTTGCAAAGTTGCCTGTTGGAACACCACATCTGGCGCTGGTGCCAATCACTCGGAACCGACTACACGCGGATGGCCTCCCATGTGCAGGAGGGGCTGACGCTGGGTTTCAGTGACCGAACCGTGCTGGATGGCTGGTTGTGGCTACGCTTGCAGCATCCCCGAGCGGGATTGCCAGGCGTGCCGGACGGGCTGACCCAGCAGGAACGGCTCGACCATGTGCGGCGACAGTGGCAGAACGATCAATCTTGAGGTGCGACACCATGACAAATCCTCTGTGGCAGCGGTTCGGCGCAGTCCTCGGCGGGTTTCTGCTGCTGGTGCTGACGGGATGTTCCCCGGTCAAGGTGCTCAATGCACTGACCCCCGACGACACGTTCCACAAAACCGCCGGGATTGCCTATGGCGATGATCCTCGACAGAAACTCGACGTCTACGTGCCGCGCCAGCTGCTGGAGGACGCGCCGGTGGTGGTGTTCTTCTACGGCGGCAGCTGGAACAGCGGTGAGCGCGGCGATTATGCGTTTGTCGGCGAGGCGCTGGCGTCGCGGGGAATTGTCGCGGTGCTGGCGGATTATCGGCTGTACCCGCAAGTGCGCTATCCGCTGTTTCTTGAAGACTCGGCGCGGGCGGTGGCCTGGACTCGCGCGCATATCCGCGAGTTCGCCGGCAACCCGCAACGCCTGTATCTGATGGGCCACAGTTCCGGCGCCTACAACGCCGCGATGCTGGCGCTGGACCCCGGCCTGCTGGGGGCGGTGGGCATGTCGTCGAAAGACCTCAGCGGCTGGATCGGCCTGGCCGGGCCGTATGACTTTTTGCCGATCAACAATACCGAGGTGCGCCCGGTGTTTTTCTGGCCGGACTCACCGCCGCAATCGCAGCCGATCAACCACGTCAGGGCGGGCGAGCCTCCGGCACTGCTGATCGCTGCGACCAAGGACAATCTGGTCAACCCGACGCGCAACACTGCCGGCCTCGCGAAAAAACTGCGTGAGGTCGGCGTGCCGGTGCAGGATCTGTATTACTCGCGCCCCAATCATGTGACGCTGGTGGCGACTCTGTCGCGGCCGCTGCGGCGCTTGGCGCCGGTACTCGATCAGGTCGTGGCGTTCGTCAAACACACACCGACTCAGTGAGTGGCGCCGCTGAACCAGCCGTCGTTACGCCGCAGCCACAGGGCGAAGGCGCCGAGAGTCAGACTGCGCAAGACCATGAACAGCAGGAACGTTATCCACAGCCCATGATTGCCCAGCCCTTGCAGTGCCCACGCGAATGGCAGCAGCAGGGCGATGGTCAGCAGCATGCCGTTGCGCATTTCCCGGGCGCGGGTGGCGCCGATGAACAGACCGTCGAGCAAGTAGCTCCAGACCGCAATCAGCGGCAACACCGCCAGATACGGCAGGTAGATGAACGCGGTGTCGCGCACGCTCTGGATGTCGGTCTGCATCTCGATGAACAAGTGCCCGCCCAACAGAAACAGCGCGGCGAAACCGAGGCTGGCCAGCAGCGACCAGCCACCGGCCACCACCAGCGAGCGGCGCAGGGCGAGCCGGTCGCGGGCGCCGATGGCGTGGCCGCACAAGGCTTCGACCGCATGGGCCAAGCCGTCCAGCGCATGCGCGGTCAACAGCAGGCCATTGAGCAGCAAGGCGTTCGCCGCCACTGTGGCATCGCCCAATCGCGCGCCTTGCACGGTGATCAGGAAAAACACCGATTGCAGCGCCAGGCTGCGGATGAAGATGTCCCGGTTGACCGCCAGCAGCGGGCGCCAGCTCTGCCACACCTTCAGCGCTGCCCAGGCGATGTGCCCGGGATAGGCGCGCAATGCGCCACGGGTCAGCCACAGGCCGAGCAGGGCGCCGCTCCACTCGGCGATCACCGAGGCCCGGGCCGAGCCGACCACCCCCCATTCCAGCCCTATCACGAACCACAGGTTGAGAGCGATGTTGATCAGGTTGGTGGTCAGCAGAATCGCCAGTGGCGCCCGTGCATTCTGGGTGCCGAGAAACCAGCCGACCAGGGCGTAACTGGCCAGCGCTGCCGGCAAGCCGAATAGCCGGGTGTGGAAGAACTCGCGGGTCAGTTGATCGAGTTCTGCCGATGGCTGCATGAAATGCAGGGCCACGCCGCTCAACGGCACGCCGAGAGCGCCGAGCACGATCGCCAGTCCCAGCGCCAGCAGCAAACCCTGCAACAGAATCTGCCGTAACGCCGCGCCATCGCTGCGCCCGGCCGCCTGAGCGGCAAACCCGGTGGTGCCCATGCGCAGAAAACCCATGGCCCAGGCAAGAAAAGTGTAGAGGCTGGCGCCGACCGCCACCGCGCCCAACTGATGGGCATGGGGCAGATGGCCGATGACGGTGCTGTCGACCAGCGCCACCAGCGGTACGGAAATATTCGAAAGAATCATCGGCGCAGCGAGCGCCCAGACCTTGCGGTGAGTCGGGCGGTCGCGCCAGTCGGCGATCAGGTTGGACATGCGGGCTCCTTGGGGGAGCGGGGATTGTAGCGATTCATGCGACCTATTGTGGGAGCGGGCTTGCTCGCGAAGGCAGTGTGTCAGTCAAAACAGCTTTTACTGATCTGACGCTTTCGCGAGCAAGCCCGCTCCCACAGGGGAAGAGAGGTGTCAGTGGATGATCCAGCTCAACAACCACAACCCCAACAGCAACCAGATGATCCCGGCAATGATCGACGCATTCATGAACGCGCGAATCGCCGACCACAACAGCATCAAGCCAACGATCAGCGCGAGGATGCTGATGATCGAGGTGTCCATGCCCAAGGTCTTGGCCAGACCGTCGACAAAGTTGCCGCCGGCATGGCTCAGCACATTGAACAGGCCACTGAGGCCATCAACGATAAAGCGGATGACCGAACCGAGCGCCTGGCCGAGCCATTCGAAAAAGCTTTCTACCTGCATGTGTGCATCCTGATGAAAGAGCTGAGCCTTGGGCCACAACGCAGGTGGCCGAGTTCCCTGCAACTATAGAGGGTTTGCCTCAATCCTGTGTGGGAGCGACGCGTGCCCCTTGCCTTCGTTTGGCATCCCCCCGAAGCTATACGCCTTCAGGAGAACCCGATGAACCTTGTTGAACTGACCGAACGCCTGCACGCCATTCGCGACCGCAATGACTGGCGGCAATTTCACAGCCCGAAAAACCTCGCCATGGCTGCCAGCGTGGAAATGTCCGAGCTGGTGGAGATCTTCCAGTGGCTGACTGAAGACCAGTCGCGCCAGTTGCCGGCGGACAAACTGGCGCATGCCGGGCAGGAAGTCGGCGACATCGTCTTGTATCTGTTGCTGCTGTGCAGCGAGTTGGGGCTGGACATGAATGAAGTGGTGCGCAACAAGCTCGCCGACAGCGAACGGCGGTTCAGCTGATGAGCGACCGGCATTTCGATCAGTTGGCGACCCGTTTCGCCGAAAAAATCTATGGCGGTGCCAAAGGTGCGATTCGCCTCGCAGTATTGCAGGCCGATCTTGCCGAAGCGTTGCCGGATCGACCGCTGCGCGTGCTGGACATCGGCGGCGGTCTGGGCCACATGTCGCTGTGGCTGGCCGAACGCGGCCATGAAGTGACCTTCACCGAGCCGGCTGAGCCGATGCTTGAGGGCGCCCGTCAGCGCTTCGCCGAAGCCGGGCAGAGCGCAACGTTCATTCAGGCGCCGTGGCAGGAGCTGCTCGGTCAGCTCACCGAGCCCTACGATCTGGTGATCTGCCACGCCGTGCTCGAATGGCTGGCCGAACCGCATGCGATCCTGCCGGTGCTGAATCAACTGACCAAGCCCGGTGGCTGGTTGTCACTGGCGTTCTATAACCGCGATGCGCTGATCTACCGCAACCTGCTCAAAGGCCATTTCAAGAAAATGCGCAAGAATACCCTGGCCGGGGAAAAGCAGAGTCTGACGCCGCAACAGCCGCTCGATCCACGAGAATTGGCAACGCAACTCGAAGGGTTGTGGCAGGTCGAAAGCCAGAGCGGGATTCGGGTTTTCCACGACTACATGCCGGTGGAATTCCAGGCTCGCGCCGAACTGGTGGATTTGCTGGAGATGGAGCTCGCTCACCGTCGCCACCCAAGCTTCGCCGGGCTTGGGCGTTACTTGCACTGGATCTGCCGGCCGATCTGATCGGAGCACCACATGAAAGCTCAATCCGGGTTATTGCTGATCTGTCTGGGGTTGGCTGCCTGCCAGGGCAGCAACCCGTACGTAGCGCAATCGCGGCCCTTGCCACCGGCGCCGCCTCAAGCCGCCAACACCTTTGATCGCAGCGCCTATCCGGCGCCGCCGCGCGACTATGCGCGCTATCGCAACTGGACCTGGCTCAACGGCCAGTTGCCGCCGGGCACGGCCTGGGCCGATTCGGCGCAAGTGGCCGAAGCGGTGAGCAATGCACTGGATCAGCGCGGGTTGCGGCCGTTGCACGACAACCGTCCGGCCGACCTGCTGGTCAGCGCCAATCTGCGTCTGGAAACCCGCTTGCGTCAGGTCCAGGACGATTACGGTTACGGCGGATACAGTGGCTATGATCGATACGGGCGCGGTTACGGCATGTACAACAGCGTGCCGATTGTTCGCACTTATCAGGAGCAGGTCGTGGTGGTGCAGGTCAATCTGTTCGACGCAGTTACCGGTCAACCGGTGTGGAGCGCCAGCGGCGAGACCGCCAATCAGGGCAGCCAGCTCGAACGCACCGATGCGATTCGCGAGGCTGTGGAAAAAGCCATGTCGGCCTATCCTCCGAGCTAGTCTGTATGTGAGAACGCATCGCAGGTTTATGCCTTCAACCGGAGAAAACCCATGTTCCGCCGTCTCGCTTTACTGGCCATGGCCGCACTGCTCAGCGCCTGCGCCGCCAACCAGGTCAATCACGACTTCGATGCCAGCCGCGACTTTGCCGCCTATCGCAGCTGGAACTGGAAAGAACCCGCGCTGCAATACCGTCCCGATGATCCACGGATCAAGAGCGACCTGACCGAACAACGCATTCGCCAGGCCGTCAGTGATCAGCTCGACCAGCGTGGCTTGCGTCCTGCGGCGGCGGGCACCAAGGGCGACCTGAACGTGCAAGCCTATCTGATCGTCGAGGATCGCCAGCAGCAAGTCACCACCAACTACGGCGGCGGTTGGGGCGGCCCGTGGAACGGATACTGGGGCGCACCGATGTACAACGAAACCCGCAACATCACCTACAAAGTGGCGACGATCCAGATCGACCTGCTCGACGGCAAGGACGGCAAACTGGTGTGGCGCGGCAGCGACGAGCAGATGCTCAGCAGCACGCCGAACCCGGAGGATCGCAGCAAAGCGATTCGTGAGACGGTCAGTCGTATCCTGGCCAACTATCCACCGCGCTAAGACGTCGAGACTGACCAGCTCCCACAGTGGTTTTATGGCGCACGAAATGGCGCGCTGCGACTAGCGCCGTCTACACTCAACTGCACCCATGGAGGCAGCGCCCGGCACAGGGCCGGCAAAGGAGTGCGCGATGTCGCCCCGTTCGCAATTCAACAGCCCGGCGCGGCAACGCGGGGCTATCGGGCTGATGGCGGCAGTCACCCTCAGCCTGGCAGTGGTATTGATGTTGCTCGTGGTCGATACCGGCCGGTTGTACATGGAACAACGCAAGTTGCAGCGGGTGGTGGATAACGCCGCGCTGGAAGCGGTCAGTCGCGGTGGCACCTGTCTGCCCGGTCTGACGGCCGCGACCTACGCCGGACAAAGCGCCGTGCGTAACGGCTACACCGTCGATGCCAGCGACACCCTTGTTACCACTTGCGGCACGCTGGTCACCGCCGCCACAGGCTTGCGCACCTTCACGGTAGACGCCACTCAAGCCGCCGCCGTGAAAGTCGCCGCCAGCCGCACCGTCATCACCAGCATTGCCGGCGGCGTGCAGGCGTTGTTCAGCGGGACGCCGGTGAGCCTCAACACAACGCTCAATGCCTCTGCCGTCGCCGCGAGGCCACAGCCGACCGTCGCGCAATTGAACATTCGCAGCACGCTGACGAGCATCAACACGGCTCAGTCGAACATTCTCAATCCGCTGTTTTCATCACTGCTCGGCGGTAACGTCAACTTGACCGCGCTGGGCTGGAACGGTTTGCTCAATACCAACGTCAACCTGCTCAGTTACCTCAATCAACTGGCGATCAATCTCAACGTGGCCGCCGGCAATTACACTCAGTTGCTCAACACCCAGGCTACCGTCACGCAGCTGATTCAAGCCGCCGCCACCGTGGTGCAACTCAACGGCGCGACCGCCGACGTGATCACCGCACTGGGCCAGCTGCAAATCGCCGCGATCAATGCCGCGCCGGTCAAGCTCGGCGACATCCTGCAACTGCAGACCGGTACCACTGCGGCGGGGCTGGATGCCAACCTGCAGTTGCTGCAACTGGTGCAGGCCGTGGTGCAACTGGCCAACAGCAACAGCGCGGTGTCCGCCACGGTGCCGATCAGCGTACTGGGGCTGGCGAACGTCACGGTGCGGGTCAAAGTCATCGAGCCACCGCAGTTTTCCGCGATCGGTGATCCGGCGCTGGCCAAGGCCAACCCGACGGGACCGAACCGGATTTATGTGCGCACGGCGCAGATTCGCACGATGCTGTCGGTGAATCTGCCGGTGCTGTCCGGGGTGACCGGTCTGGTCAATGCGGTACTGGGGCTGGTCGGAACTTTGACTCCGACCCTGAATGCTCTGCTGAGCCTCAACCTGGTAGCGACCCTCAATTCGGTCGGCTGTCTGCTAGGTGCCGGCTGCCAACAACTCGACCCGCTGCTATTGCCGTCCCCGGAAATCGATATCGCCCTGGATGCCGGTGGTGCCATCAGCTACGTCACCGATTACAGCTGCCCGACGGGTACCACGGGCACCAAGAGCCTGACTGCGCACACCATCACCTCGATTGCCGATCTGAAGGTTGGCAAGATCGACCCGACCAATGCCTTTTCGTCGTCCGCGGAACCCACCGTTACGCCGCTGCCTCTTGTGGATCTGGGCACCGTGACCTGCCACAAGATTCTCGGGATCGGCAGCTGCGACGAGAGCACGCATGTGCAATACGGGGCCGGCGGGATTGCGATCATGGTCAACACCAGCGTGGCTCAGAATACTCAGGACCTGGTGTTTTCCAGCGCGACCCCATTCGCGACGCCGCCCAACCTGAAGCTGCCCCCCAGTGTGATTTCCGCTGCGCCATCGAGCAACATCGTCAACAGCCTGGCCAGCACGCTGGCGGGGATCAATCTGATTGTTTATCAACCTTTGGGCAGCAACCCCCTGGGCGCCATCGTTACAGGTGTGGCCAGTCTGATCAGCAGCGTTACCACCATTCTTCAGCCATTGATTACCAACCTGCTCAGCCCTCTGCTCGACCCCTTGCTGAACAATCTGCTCAATAGCCTGGGCATCAATCTGATGGACGTCGATGTGGGCGCCAACATGACCTGCGGCCAGACCGGCAAAGCCTATCTGGTGATCTAGGCGTCCGGCGCCAGTGGCAGCTCGATGCAGAAGCGTGCGCCTTCCACCGAGTTGCGCACGCTCAAATGGCCGCCCATGTTCTCGATGATGCCGTAGCTGACCGACAGGCCCAGCCCGGTGCCGACGCCCACCGGTTTGGTGGTGAAGAACGGTTCGAAAATCCGCTCCAGCAGCCGTGGATCAATGCCACCGCCGTTGTCCTCGACCCACAGCCGTACCTTCTGATCATCACGTTCGGCGTAGATCGAGATCCACGGCTTGAACGTCGAATCCTTCTCGCGTTTGCTCAGCAGCGCATCGCGGGCATTGACCATCAGATTGATCAACACCTGCTCCAGTTGATCGACAAACCCGCGCACCTGCACCACAAACGCGGTTTCGCTGATGCGCAGATCCACGCCTTTGCCGCGCATGCCTTCGGCCAGCAGCGACAGCGTGCCCTCGATGGCCGAGGCCGGGTTGAACAGTTGCTGTTCGATCTCCGAACGGCGGCCGAACACGCGCATGTGATCCACCACTTTTGCCGCGCGCTCGACCTGCGCATCGATACGATTGAGCTTGTCGGTCAGGTAATCAATCTGCACATCGCCATTGCCCAGGCGCTTGAGCACGTTGACGATGGCCATGCGCATCACGTTCAGCGGCTGATTGATTTCGTGCGCCAGTCCCGTGGCCATCTCGCCGAGGGTGGCCATTTTTGCGCTTTGTGTCAGTTGCTGCTGCGAGCGACGCACTTCGGTGTTGTCGCGGCCCACTGCCTGTACCTCGATCAACTGCCCGTGTTCGTCGAACACACCGCGATCCGACCACACCCACCATGCATGCTCGCGCCCCGGCAGTTGCAGGCTGATTTCCGCGGTGCTCACCGGCAGTTCCGGGGTCAACAGGGACACGCGATGCTTGAACGCGCTCCGTTGCTCGTCGGACATCCAGCCGCCCAGATCGACCCCCGGCAAATCCTGCGGGGTGCATTCCAGGTAATTCGCCAGTGGTCGGTTGCCGAAGGTCAGGGTCAGATCAGGTCGATACCGGCAGATCATTGCCGGTGAGTCTTCCACCAGAATCCGATAGCGCTCTTCGCTTTGTCTCACTTGTTCGGCGGCTTGCGTAGCCTCGGTGACGTCCAGCCACAAGCCGACGGCTTCGACCGGCAGGCCGAGATCGTTGCGCAGCAGTCTGGCCTCATCGAGCAGCCAGTGATAAACCCCGCGACTGTCGCGCAACCGATAACGCGTACTCACCGAGCCCTCGCGCAGCAGTTGGCGGGTGCGCTGGAAATACCCGTCGCGATCTTCGGGGTGAATCATTTCGACCAGTGCGCTGGCGCTGCAATCGGCCAGGCTCCAACCCAGCAACGGTTGCAGGCTGGCGCTGAAAAAGGCCGGCACCAAAGCCCCCTCGAGGTAGTGCTGCACGTAAATCACCGCCGGAGAACTGGCGATCAGGTTGTCCAGCCGTGCGTGCGCCGCGGCGGCGAGTTGCTGCTGGTTCTTGATGTCGCTGATGTCGAGCATGAAACCGATCAGCCGGCGCTGTTCGCCGTTACCGCTGGTCTGACCCTGCAGGCGATACCACGTCGAGTTTTGCCCGGCCTCCGGTCGGTTGAGGCGAACACACAGCGTCAGCGGCTCGCCCTGTTGCTGCAAGGCCTGCAGACGACTGCGCACCTCATCGCGGTCGGCGGGATGAAGCAGCGCCAGCCAGTCTTCGACTGCCAGCCGCGAGTTGCTCAGTTGCAGGACGCTGGTCAGTGACGGGGCCAACTGGATCTCGCTGCCGTCAGCCTGAATTTCCCACCAGCCGGTGCCGAGCAGCGTCTGCAAGGATTCCAGGCGCTCCAGTTGCAGGTGATGTTGCTGCTCACGCAAACGCCCGAGCAACGGGCCGGCGAGGGCACTGGTCAAGGCCATCCAGTCCCGGTCCTTGAGGTACGGCGCGGCCGAATCCAGCGCAAAAAAACCGCACAGCAGCCAGGCCACCACGCCGCGTTCATCACTGTAGGGCACAGCCAACCCTTCGCCATTGCCGAACACGGCTTGCACCCGCGCATGTTCGTCAAGGCCATGCTGCGCACCGATCCGCTGCGGCGCGCTGCCGCTCAGGCTGTCCAGTGACGTGCCCAGACGCTGGCCGTCCTCCCAGAGTGTGGGCGCATCGTAGGCGCTGAACTGACGATAGATTTGCCAGCCTTGTGTCTGCTCGTCGAGCAGCGCCAGACCCAGGCAGGGGATATGCCAGCGCTGGGCGATCAGTTGCAGTTGTTCGCTGACGACCTGCGGCAGGCGACTCAGGCCGCAGATGCGCACCTGCTCGCTGATTTGTCCGCCGATCAACTGGCTGGCTTCGCGATGACGGGACTGCTGGCGTTCGAGCAACAGGTCGGCGATGTCCAGCAGTTGCATCAGCCATCCGTTGCCCGACGGCTGCACCCAGCCACGCAGGTGCAGAATCTGATCGCCGAGACCGGGGAAATCCAGATCGAACATTTGCCCTTGCCAGTCTGCCGGGCGGCCGTGGATCGCCAGTGTGCTGTGTGGCAGCAGGCAGGCACGCAACGGTAACGGCGGCTCATGCGGGGGTTGTTGCGCGAGCAGGTGGCGCAGCGGGCCGGCCATATGCAGCACGCCGCCGTCGTCGTCCAGATACACATGCAGGCCGACCGGCGGCGTCCCGAGCGGGTCGGGCAGGTCGAGGGCGGCGGTCGGTGCGCGCTTGAGCAAACGCCCGAAGAGATTGTCGCCGGCCGTCAAAATTGCAGGCTCGAAATGGCGGTCAGATTGGGCGGCAGGTTCGGCACCGTGCCTATCCCCGGCAGTACCAGAAAGGGGATGACCTGATTCAGCTTGCTGACCGGGTATTTCACCGACACGGTCAGCGTGCCATTGGGCCCATAGGCACTGCCGGTGTTATAGACCGCATTGGTATCGACCCCGATTACCAGATTGAAGGCCGGCGGCACCCAGGACAATTGCTGGGTGAGCGCGGCGTTCGCGGTGTTCACCACCACCGTTGAATAGTTGGGGGTGTTCGGATCGACCTGTACGCTGCGGCGGATCGCCTCGGATGTGGCTTCGTTGAACGATTGCATCATCACGAATGGCAGGCTGTAGCTGACCAGACCGTAAAACACCGCAAAAAAGATCACGAATACCAAGGCGAACTCAATCGCCACCGCGCCTTTTTGCGACTTGCGAAAGCCGGTTTTCATGAGTGCGTCTACCCTGACAGTCACTGCGTAGTATCAGCATAGAATCATTCAGCCAAAACGGACGGTTTTTACCGAATGCTCAGCTTCACCCTTCTTGTCTGGCTGGCCATGTGTGCCGCCTTCGACGCCCGCCAGCGGCGTATTCCCAACGTTTTGACACTCGGTGCAAGTGCGCTCGCGCTGGGGTATTTGCTGTGGACCGGCAACACCTGGCTCGGCGCCGATGCGGGGCAGGGTGGTTGGGCTTTTCTGATTGCGCTGGTGCTAACACTACCGGGGTATTTCATGGGTCGCATGGGGGCCGGCGATGTGAAATTAATGACAGCACTGGGGCTTGCGACGGACGGTCTGTTCATTCTTGGCGCGTTTATCGGCGCCGGCCTTGCGAGTTTGATCTGGCTGCTGATAGCGCCAAGACTCTGGCTGCATATGAGTCAACGAGTTAGAGAACATCTTCGTTATCTGGAGCCGGAAAAGTCAAAAAAGCTGCCATTTGCACCGTTTGTGCTGATCGGTGTATTGCTTTCGATACATTGGATCCATTAGTCGCCCGATGCCACTAGTCCTATGTACATAGTCGGAAAGTGCGTCTACTTTCAAATGAGCAGGTTATACAGCCAAAGTCTGGCAGTACAGGAATGGTCAGCTTTGGCCTACGGCATGGAGTGGCACGTGAACAAGCTTACGTCTGCGATAAAAGTCCTCGTGGTTGACGATCAGCCCTTGATCGTGGAGGAGTTGTGCGAGTTTCTCGAAAGCAGCGGTTACCGCTGCGTACCCTGTGAATCCAGTCAGCAGGCGATCGCGCGCTTCAGTGAAGACGCCGATATCGGCCTGGTGCTGTGCGACCTGCACATGCCGGACATGGATGGCATCGAGTTGGTGCAGGCGCTGCAGCGGATCTGCGGCAAGCATCGGGTGTTCGAGGCGATCATGCTCACCGGGCGCGCCGATAAGCAGGACGTGATCAAGGCGTTGCGTGCCGGAATTGCCGATTACTATCAGAAGCCGATTGTTTTGACGGAATTGCTCGAGGGCTTGCAGCGTCAGGAGCAGGCTTTGCACGAACGGCATAAAAATGTGCAGTTGGGGCATTTGAATCAGAAGCTGCAATTTTTGTCCGAGTCGATTGATGACCTTTATCAGGATCTCGATAAGGTTCGGCGCAGTCCGGCGGCGGTGGTTCGTGATGTGATGGGTGGGGAAGCGCCCGACAGCGAGCAGCAGGAAATGCCGGAGATCTTTCAACAACTGTCGCCACGCCAGCTCGATGTGGCGCGGTTGGTGGGCAAGGGGCAGACCAATTATCAGATTGCCTGTGAGTTGGGGATTACCGAGAACACAGTGAAGCTTTATGTGTCGCAGGTTTTGCGGTTGACGCATATGCATAACCGGACGCAGTTGGCGTTGGCGTTGTCTCCCGGTGGGTCGGCTTTGCGGCAGCGGGTGACGGCGCATTGACCTTGGCGGCCTGTGGGCCGGCCATGTTCATGGGGGGTTTTTGGGGGGATCCGTTGCTGCGGGTGTTGCGGCTGGTGGTTTCGCCCTGACGGCGAGTCACTTTTTCCAGACGCCGAAAAAGTAACCAAAAAGGCTTGCTCCTGCGTTCGGCCCGCTCGCTGGGGCTCGGGGTCCCTTCGCTGCGGGATCGATCCGGGGGCAGCGCCTCCGGTTTGCTTCGCTGCACCTCCTCTCGCTGTGTTTGGCTGCGCCAAACGGTCGCTGCGCTCCCACCCCCGGATCAATCCCTCCACTCAGCCTTCCGACGTCGCCCGTGGATCAAGATCAAGATCAAGAGCTGCAGCCGAGCTTGCGCTCATCCTGTTGAGTGGGGCGGCTTCGCCGCATGGTGTGTGCGCTTGCTAAATTGTAGGAGCCAGCCTGCTGGCGATGGCGGCCTCACAGCCGACCAGCCTTCACAGGCCACACCCCATCCCATTGTGGGAGCGGGCTTGCTCGCGAAGGCGGCCTGACAGCCGCCCAACCTTCACAGACCACACCCCATCCCATTGTGGGAGCGGGCTTGCTCGCGATGGCGGCCTGACAGCCGACCAGCCTTCACAGACCACACCCCATCCCATTGTGGGAGCGGGCTTGCTCGCGAAGGCGGCCTGACAGCCGACCAGCCTTCACAGACCACACCCCATCCCATTGTGGGAGCGGGCTTGCTCGCGATGGCGGCCTGACAGCCGCCCAACCTCCAACAGGACACACCCCATCCCATTGTAGGAGTGAGCCTGCTCGCGATGGCGGTATGGCGGCCAGCATCAAATCACTTGTTGGTCTCGATCTTGCCGCCCGCATCCGGGTCGTAGAAGTCCGGAATTTCGTATTTGTACTTTTTCAGCCAGCGCTGCATCGCCAGTTCCCGTTCAGCGGCGGTGGCGGTCTGGGATTTTTCCGAGGCGGCTTTGTTGCGGCTTTGCAGCAGCAGCCAGCCTTCGGTTTCCTGTTGCTGCGCGGAGGCCGGGCCGGCGTCGATGGCGAAGGCGCTCAGCGGCAAGCTCAACAAGCTCAGGTAGCACAGGCCTTTGAGTGCGTTCATGGCTGTCTCCTTATTTGATTGTCGACGTTTGCGGATCAGCCGCTACCGCCACTTGATTGCTGGTCGCCGGTTTCGCCGGGATCGGCGTTTTGAGTTTTTCCGCGCGTTCCTGGGCTTCGGTGAATTGCGCCGGGGTCAGTTTGGCGCGGCTGACGATTTCGGCGGCTTGTTGCCAGTTGTTCTGGTACAGCAGCAACGACACCAGGTTCATCGTTGCCAGTTGATTGTTCTGCTTGAGTTCGATGGCGGTGAGGAATTCGAAGCGGGCGTCTTCGAGGCGTAGTTGGTTGAGGTAGACCACGCCGAGGTCGTTGCGGATTTTTTCGTCGGTGGGGGCCAGGCGTGCGGCGCGTTGCAGGTGGGCCTGGGCCTGGCCGTTGTCGCCGCGGGCGGCGTAGAGCTGGCCCAGGCCGTGTTCGGCTTCGGCGGTCAGGCAGCCGCCGAGCAAACCGCGGTACAGCGGCTCGGCTTCGCTGCGGCCGAGCAGGCGGTAGACCTTGGCTTTGCGCAGGCGCACTTCGCTCAAGTTGTCGGGCATGCTCTGCAGGTTGGCGAGGCTGGCGTGCAGTTTGCCGTCGTTGGCCAGATCGTCCGCCAGGTTCAGGGACAGCTCCTGTTCAGAGCTCAATTTGCTGCAACTGGACGGTGACAGCATCGCCGTCCACGGCGCCTGGCCGTCGGTGGCGCAACCGCCGAGCATCAACAGACTTGCCATGACAATCAGTACTTTCATCAAACGCTCTCCATGAGCCCACGTCAGTTTGCAAACGCCCTTGAAATGGCAGTGAAACCGGGACCGGCCAGAACGATCAGCAAGGCCGGAAATAGAAACAGCATCATCACCACCGACATCTTTGCCGACATTTTCGACACGTACTCCTGCAGCCGTGTCAGGCGTCGGTCGTCGAGCAATTGCTTGAGCGACAACAGCGATTTCATCGCGCCGCCGCCCTGTTGAATCAGTTGTTGGAGGATCACGCAGGTGTCGGTGAATTCGTCCACTGCGAGCATCACGGCGGTCTTGTTGAGTTCCTGGCCGAGCTCCAGGCCCGAGTCGACGCGGCTGAGGATCAGGCGCAGTTCGGTGGTCAGTTCCGGCAGCAGTTTTTGCCCTTCGGTGCTGAGGACACGCAGCGCCTGTTCGACCGCCATGCCGGATTCGAACAGGATGCGCAGCAGCGGAATGAATGTCGAAATTTCTACGGCGATGATTTTCTGCCGGCGCGCTGCGGCGTACGCCAGCAGCCGTTTGGGCAGCAGGTAACCGGCGCCGGTGGCGAGCATCGGCACTAGCCAGCCGTTCGGCGCGTGGGGGAAGAACACTTCTCGCAAAAACAGTCCGACACCCAGCGCCAGCAGCGGAGTGCCGATCTGACACGCCGCGTACAACGAACGCTCGCTGGCGCGGCGCCAGCCGAGGCGGCTGAGCAGGGTCTGGGTTTCGCTGTCGATGCTCACCGAGCGTCGGCCAAACCGGCTGTTGCCCAAGGCGCGCAACCAGTTGCCCAGGCGGCTTTCGCGCACCAGGTTGCCTTGCAGGCGTTGAGTCACCTGGCGCTCGCGGCGGCGTTCGGTCAGCAAGTGGTTGGCCACCAGCAAAAACGCACCGAGCAACAACATGAGGGCGACAAGAAAGATCATGTCAGACGCTCCGCAACATGCGCCACAGCGCAAGGCAGCCGAGCACCTGCAGCACCAGTGCGGCAATCAGCATGGTCTGGCCACCGGAGTCGTGCCACATGCCGAGCATGTAGCCGGGATTGGTCAGCATGAAATAACTCACCAGTATCACGGGCAGCGCGCCGAGCACCCACGCGGTCATTCGGGTTTCGCCGGTCATCGCGCGCAATTGGCGAGCGCCCTGATCACGTTCGCGGATCAGTTTGATCAGGTTCTCCAGCAGCTCGCTGGCGTTGCCGCCGTAGCGGTGATTGACCTTCAGGCCCAGGGCAAACATGCGCAGTTCGTCTTGCTCATAGAGCTCGGCGAAGTCGCTGACGGCGTCCGGCAGATTGACCCCCAGTTGCACGTTGCGTTGTACCCGGCCCATGGCAGTTTTCAGCGGATCGTCGCTGGCTTCGATTCCGCCCATGACCGCGTCGCTCAGGGTGCGGCCGGACTTGAGGCTGCGCACGGTGTGATCAAGCAACTGCGGCAGTTGCTCGATCATGCGTTTGAGCCGGCGGCGGTACAGCCACGAAATGTACAGGCGCAAAATCACCGGCGGCACGAGGAGCGCCACCAGCAATCCGATCCAGTGGCCCAGCAGGTAACCGAGCAATATGGCGATGGCCCACAGGCTCAGCCACAGGCCGAAACGCTCGGTCGGGCGGCCCAGCCCGGCGCGCAGAAACATTCGCTCAAGGCCCACCCATCGGGTTTTTTCCACAGCGATCTGCGGTTGGCCGGCGGCGAGTCGATTGAGTACCTTTTCGTTGGCGGTCTTGTGGATGCCATGCAGGAACAGGCGGATCGACAGCCCGAGCAGAATCAGACACATGATGATGAGAATGACCGGTCCAAGCATGCTCGGTGCTCCTTGCCGTCAGCCCGGATGGGCGTCGTTGCGCAACTTGTCGCCGGCCGGGTTGACGGCTTCGCGCAGGAAGCCGAAACCGGTGCGACGGTCGAGGCGGAACAGGGTGTTGGTGACGTAGACGTCCTCGCGGATACCGACCACTTCCACCACTTCACTGACGCAGCGGCGGCCGTCGGGCATGCGGGTCAACTGAATGACCACGTCGAGCGCCGCGCAGATCATCTGGCGCAAGGTGCGTTCGGCGATCGTGCGGCCGGTAAGGCCCACCAGCGTCTCCAGTCGCAGCAAGGCATCCTGCGCGTTGTTGGCGTGCACGGTGCTCATCGAACCGTCGTGGCCGGTGTTCATTGCGGTGAGCACGTCGACCACTTCGACGCCGCGAATCTCGCCGAGGATGATCCGGTCGGGACGCATCCGCAGGGCGTTGCGGATCAGGTCGCTGGCCTTCACTTCGCCGTGGCCCTCGGCATTCGGCGGACGGGTTTCGAGGCGCACGACGTGCGGGTGGCCGAGTTGCAATTCGGCGACGTCTTCGATGGTCACCAGACGCTCATGAGGGTTGATCAGCTGGCTGAGGATATTCAGCAACGTGGTTTTCCCGGTGCCGGTCCCACCGCTGATGAGGATGTTGCAGCGCTTGCCCACGGCGTCCTGGAAGAAGTCGAAGATCGCCATGTCGATCGTCTGCATGGCCATCAGGTCGGTGCTTTTGAGCATGTCCTTGCGAAACTTCCGGATCGACAGACACGGGCCGTCGAGAGCGATCGGCGGGATGATCGCGTTGACCCGGCTGCCGTCCGGGAGGCGTGCGTCGACCATCGGTGAAGACTCGTCGAGGCGTCGCCCCAGCGGTGCGAGAATTCGCTGCATGACCCGTTCGACGTGGTGTGCGTCGATGAAGCGCAAGTCACTTTGATGCAGCACGCCGTCGCGTTCGATGAATACCCGATGCGGGCCGTTGACCAGGATTTCGGTCACCGACGGATCGCGAAGCAACACCTCCAGTGGGCCGAAGCCGGTGAGTTCGTCGACGATTTCTTCGGCCAGCCGCTCCATCTCATAGCGGGAAATCGCCAGGTGCAAACGGGCGATGTATTCGGCGACCTTGTCGGTGACAAATTGCGCCAGCTGCTGGCGCGAGCCTTCCAGCAGGTTTCTCCCCGACTCTTCGATGGCGTCGATGATGTAGCGGTGCAGCACCAGTTTCAGGCCTTCGTGATCGGTGTTGCCGAGACCTGCGCGTTGCGGTGCGCCGAAGAGTTTTTCCGCGCTCATGAGGAACCTCGCAAGCGGTCGAACCAGGTGACTTTCGGTTTGGCCAGACCCTCGGAGCGTTTGGCCAGGCGTTCACCGAGGGTGCGCAGGCTCTGGGTGAGTTTTTCCCGGGGCGCCAGTTCGAACAGACTCACGCCCTGATTTTTCGCGTTGAGCCGCACTTCAGGGTTGAACGCCAGTACCGCAATGACTTCCAGATTGAAGGTCTTGCCGAGGGTTTCCGAGCTCGGCGCCACGTTGCTCAGATAACGGTCGATCAGCAGGCGTCCATGATCGAGTTTCATGCCTTTTTCGCGCCACTGGTTGAGCACGGCGAGGTTGCGGCGGCAGTTGAGCACGTTCTGATCGGTGTACCACAGCAGCTTGTCGCAGTGGCTGACGAAGGTGCGCAATGCTTCGCTGTCGGCTTGCCCGGTGAGGTTCACGACGATGTGCTGGAAGTGCTGGCGCAGCGCGCTGAGCAACATATACAGCTCGGCGGCGCTGGTGTTTTCCAGTGGCTCGTCGTTGCTGGCGTAGGCGAGAATCCGCAGGCCCGCTTCGGCGCTGGTGAAGGCGCTGTCGATGAGTGTGGCGTCGAGTCTGCGCAAGTGGCGCAAGGCATCACCGAAGTGAAACGAACTCTCCAGCCCCAACAGGGCAAGGCTGTCGCCGCGGGGCAGGCCGAGGTCCAGCAGCAAGGTTTGCTGCCCGCTCTTTTGCACCACCAGCGCCATGTGATTGGCCAGCAACGCGCCGTCGGAACTGCTCTGCACGCCGTACATCACGGTCAGGCCGCCCAGTTGCGTGTTGGGTGCCACGGGTGGCAGGCGTTTGCTCAACCGGCGCACCAGTCCGGCAACCTCGCTGGAGCGCGAGCCATAGGCGACGAAGTCCCGGGCACCGGCACGCATCGCATTGAGCACCAGTTGATTGTCCATGCCGTCGCCCAGCGCGACGATCGCCAGCATCGGCTTGGCTTCCAGCGCGCCTTCGATCAGTGCGCTCTGCGCCACCACGTGCTCGCGGTCGAGGCCGACGAACACCAGGCTGGCAAAGGTCACGTCGACCAGTGCCAGCAGTTCGTCGAGGCTGCCGCCACCGGCACTCACCACTTGACCGAGGGGGGCGAGGGCGCTTTGCAGCCACTCCAGATCGGTGCTGTTGCGGGTGATCGCAAGGAAGGTCTGGCTCAGGCTCTGGCTCATTGCGACAACCCGCTGCGTTTGTCGAAGTTGCCGTTTTCGAGGAAGAACATGCGGTAGAAATTCGGGTCGTAGTTGCGCAGTTTTTCCCCCGGCAGCGACGGCAGTTGCGCATCGGCCGCCAGTGGCTGTACCAGATGCGGCGTGACGATCATCAGCAGTTCGCGCTCTTCGCGCTTGATCTGCGAGCCTTTGAAAAAGGCACCGAGCACCGGGATATCGCCCAGCCCCGGAAACTTGTTCACCTGCGAGCTGTTGGTGGTGCTGATCAAGCCACTGATCACAAAGCTTTCGCCATCGGCCAGCGAGACGCTGGTGTCGGTGCGGCGAATGGTCAGGGCCGGAACGGTGGTGCCGGCGATTTGCACGGCGTTGCTCAAATCCAGTTCGCTGACTTCCGGTGCGACCTTCAGCGCGATGCGGTCGTGACTGATGACGGTCGGGGTGAGGGTCAGGCGGATGCCGAACTCCTTGTATTCGATCGACACGTTGTCGCTGCCGGAACTGGGCACCGGAATCGGGATTTCACCCCCGGCCAGAAAGCTCGCGCTCTGCCCGCTCAGTGCCACCAGGCTCGGCCGCGCGAGGGTGTAGGCGAAGCCACTGCTTTCCAGGGCGTTGATGATCGCCATGGTCTTGCCGCCGATCCACGAGAAGTTGAACAGGGTGTTGTCCACCGGCAGTTTCGGGGTCGGTACACCGTCGATGGGCGGCAGCGTACCCGGGGAGCCGAACAGGAAATTGCCACGGGTGCCGATCAGCGAGGCGGTGGCTTCTTTGAGTTTGGTGCGGCTGACTTCGACGAAGCGAATGTCGGTCTGCACTTGCGAGGGCAGCGTCGGATCATCGGAAGGCATCCGGCTGGCGTTGGTCAAGGCAGCGGTGGCGCTGCCTTGAACAAACACCATGCTCTGGCGGGGTTCGCTGGAGCATGACGTCCAGACCATCAGACTGGTGGCGCCGGGGGCGACCCCGGTCAGCAGAAAAGATGAGTGACCGGTGTCGTGCACGTCAGCGATTTTCGGGTCGCCGATTGCCACGCGGGTGATCGTCACTGGCGACTGGATGTCCTGTTGGAATCCTTCGCCGATCTCGATCACCGGGGGCATGCGGGAAAGCGCCGAGCAATTGCCCGTGGCCGCGAAGGCCGCGTTCATCGACAGTCCCGTCAGTATCAAGGCCCGGAGTACAGGTTTTAATATCGGCCTGAATCGACTCTGCATGCACTTGGATCCTTGCTCAGTCATGGGGCTTGTTGGGAAATCTGATTGCCGCGAATCACTTCCATCGCTTTGCGCGCAGCGCCGTGTTCAGCGCTGGATGGCGCTTTCGGGCCGCTGCCCAGCGCCAGTTGGGTGAACTGGAAGAGTTGGCTGTTGGCGTTGTCCAGGTGCGCCGGCGACTGCGTTTCGCCGGCCCAGTATTTGGCCAGGCGCTGTTCTTCGCTGCTGCGCACGGCCAGCCGCAAGGTGCCGACCTGGGTGGCGAGCATCATCCGGCTCAGCAATTGCTCGGGCACCGCCAGCACCACGGTGCGCGCGGCGATCCGGCGTTGATCCTGTTTGATTTTGTCGTCGCTGCTCAGGGCCGGTGTGGCGGGTTGACCGTCGTTGGTCAAGCCGTATTGGTCACCGACGCCGAGCACGCGCAGGGCGGGCACGACAACCTGCGCCGACTGTTGCAGGTTGCTGCTGTCCTGACGCAGGTACAGCAGCACATCGACATAGTCGCCGGGAATCAGTTGCCCGGCGCCGCCGATCACTTCATCGATTGCCACGGTCAGCGCGCGTTCATCGCTGTGGATCATGCGGGCCAGAGCACCGCCGGCGTCGAAGCTTTCGTCGTTCAGCCAGGTGCCGGCAGACAGCGGCCGCCAGGGTTTGCGGCCAACGACCTGATCGACACTTTTAAGGCTGCCGGCCGGTGCGTTGCGCAGCTTTTCCACGGTCACGTCGGCGGCAGTGAGTGAGGTGAACGGCGGCACATCGTGCAGCAGCACCACCACGGGTTGACGGGTCTGGTCTTCGGCGACGGCAACGGTTTTTTCAACAGTGGCGACCGGGGCGGCGGGCGCTTCGGCAACAGGCGCCGGTTGACGACTGAGCACCAGTCCCCAATAGCCGACAAAAATTGCTCCCAGCAGAAGTAATGCTGCAAGGCCCATGGTGATGCGACTGTTCATGACGGCTCTCCCTTTCCTGCTGCACTACAAGCCCGTATTTCCTGACAAGGGAATTTCGCATTCAGGCAGCTATGAACATGCAACTATTTCGCTATTTCCAAGCTAGCTGATCCAAGCCAAAACGCCATTACTGGCCGGAAAATAACTCACTAAAGTATGAGCATTCGCCAATTAACAGTTGAACTAAGCGTCACGACCAACTGATTAATTCTTTGTGATTAATCCGTTCTTACAGTTGTTGACCGGAGGTTTGTTGACAATGCTCAGATAGCACGGTGGAGGCTTTGCCGCTGTAGCGTTAGCGGCGCCAGAGGCGCAAAGGAGTGGACGTATGTTTCAGATGATCATCGACTATATGGTGGCCAGAACCCGGCTGTTCGTGAAGAACGAAGAAGCGGCGTCGGCAATTGAGTACGCGATAGTGGTGGCCATGGTTGCCGTTGTCGTCGTGGCGTTTGTGACACCACTGGGCAACCGCGTCCTGCAGTACTTCAACGATATTCTGGTCGGACTGGGTGGCACCGCGCAAACCCGTGCAACACCATAGTCGCGCTGCCAATCCCTGAGGAGAACGGTGATGTTCTTTGAGTACTTGAAGATGCGTGCCCGGGGCTTTTTCTCCAGTACCGAAGCTGCCTCGGCGATCGAGTATGCAATCGTGGTCGCGATGGTAGCGGTCGTGGTGGTGGTCTTTGTCACGCCCGTCGGTGCCAGAGTGCTGATCATGTTCAATAATCTGCTGGTGGCATTGGGTGGTACGGCGGTAACGGCACCCACGCCCTGAGCGGGATAAAACTCGCACTTGGCGACTGTCGCACTACACTCTGTTCCACCCTCGGTTTTCAGGTATTGCCCATGACTGCTTCCTCGATCCCGCGCCAACAGTTGCTTCTGGTTGACGATGAAGAGGACGCGTTGCTCGAGTTGGCGGAGTTGCTGGAGGGCGAGGGGTTTGTCTGCCTTACCGCGACATCGGTGAAGCTTGCGTTGCACCATCTGACCCGGCATCCCGATATTGCGCTGGTGATTACGGATCTGCGCATGCCGGAGGAGTCCGGCATGTCGCTGATCAAGCGTTTGCGCGAGCACACGTCGCGTCAGCATTTGCCGGTCATCGTGACGTCCGGGCATGCGGATATGGAAGATGTCAGCGACATGCTGCGCTTGCAGGTGCTGGATCTGTTTCGCAAGCCGATCTATCACGTCAGGTTGCTTGAGACGCTGAACAATCTGTTTCCCATTCCCAAGGTAAATGTCGGCTGACGCGCCTTGCGCCTTTCACCAGCTCTTTGATTATTGGCGCCAATCCTATGACATTTTGATGGTGTCTAAATGATGGCTCCTGTAAATTCCCCCGCGCCTCGCCGGTTCTCTCTGGCTGGCCGGTAGGGATGCCATCATGAATGTGTGAACCCTGCTGAACTGTTTTGTTCTGGAAGGGATTCTCACTTGAATATCGCATGCCTGCGCCGCTCCCTGCTGGCGCTCTCCATCACCGCCGCCACGTTGCACGCCTCCCTCGCAGCAGCGGCCGGCGCCAACCTCAATTACGACTTGAGCGGCGGATCGCTGAACAGCAATCTGCAGAACCTGGGTCTTGTCGACTTGAGCGGCAACGGGACGATCGCTCCCGGCTCACCGGCGACGCTGACCTACGGCGCGCAGTTCGCGGGGCTGAATGCAGACCAGTTGCGTAACAACGGCAACATCCGGATTGACGGTGCCAAATTCGGCGTGGGCATCAGCCTGAACTCTGCCGGTGCGGTGGCGAGCCATATCGCCGGCGCACTGATCAACAATGGCTCCATTGCGATTCACGGGTTGCCTGACGCTGGCACTTCCACCGGTATTTCCGATCTCGGCAGCACGCTGGGCAACTCATTGGTCAATAGCGGCAGCATCGACGTCAGCGGCCAGACTGCCAGCGGCCTGTCGCTGGTACATACCAGCATGACCGGGCTCAGCAACCGAGGCACCATCAGCGCAAGCGGTACCGACGCATTGGGCGTTTTGCTCGACGGCGCGACGCTGAGCCTGTCGGTCAACAACACGGGGACAATCCGTGCAACCGGTGCCAATGCCGAGGCATTGGTATTCGAGGGGGTCAAGTTCAGCGGTCCAGTAGGTGCCAACGCCACCGCACTATGGAACGGCGGAACCATCTCCGGCGAGGATATCGGTGTGCATGTCAGCGACCAGACCAGTGGCGCCCTGCCTTTTGGCATCTATCAAATGAACGGGTTGATCGAGGGGGGCAAGGCGGCGATCCAGGTCGATGACGGCGCGAGCTATTTCTATTTTTATGGCGGCGCTGTGAAGGGTGATCTGCTCGGGTTGTCCGGGGTCAAGGTTGACGGCGATGCGACTTTCGACGGCTCAACCATCCGCTCCGGCTACGTCACCATCGAAGAGGGCACGCTGACCCTGATGAAGCCTCACACCACCTTCATCGGCGACTTCGACATGGAAGAGTCCAACTCGGTGCTGGAGATGTACCTGGGCAACGACACCAATCCGGCGTTGCCGGTGCTGAAAGTCACCGGCACCACCGATATTGCCCCGGGCGCGCAATTGCGCCTGCTGGCTCGCTCCAGTGATTTTCGCGTAACCCCCGGCGGTACCCGCTACACCCTGATCAGCTCGGGCAATCTGGTGGGTGGCAACAACCTGAGCGTGACATCGAGCTCCGCGCTGCTGGACGTCAAGAGCTTTGGCGTGGTCGGCAACGACATCACCAGTGTGGTGACGACCAAGTCGAGCGAGGAACTGGCCGAGAACACGCTGGCGGTCGGTGGCAGTGGTAATGCGGCGACGAAGGTGGGGCATGTGTCGGCGCTGCTGGCGCGCCTCGACGAGCAGGATCCGGTATTCCAGGCCTTCGCCAATGCCGGCACCGATGTCGAGCTGGCGCGACTGGGTGAATCCCTCAACCCGGATGTCAGCCGCGGTGTACTTCACGCGGCCACCAACAGCCAGACGCTGGTCTCGGGCGTGATCAATGATCGCTCCAGTCGCGCGCGTTCAGCCACCGGAGCCCCGGAAAAAGGCGTGTGGCTGCAAGCCCTGAGCAGCGATGCCAATCAGGATGAGCGTCGCGGTGTCGCCGGTTATGACGCCGACAGCCACGGGATCGCGGTCGGTGCCGATGGCCAGTTGAATGCCGATACCACGCTGGGTTTGGCCTACAGCTACCTCGATACCGATGTGAAGTCCGATCTGGGCAACAAGACCCAAGTCACTGGTCATGCGCTGACGTTGTACAGCAACTGGGTGCATGACAACTGGTTCGTCGACTCGTCGCTGATGTACGGCTGGAACGACAATGAATCCAGACGTTACATCGCCGGCACTCGGGCCAAGGCGGATTACGACAGTGACGTATTTGGCATGAGCGCATTGGCCGGTTACAGCCTGCGGCTGATGCCTGATGTGGTGCTGGAACCCCAGGTCGGCGCACGCTATGCCAATGTGGGCATGGATGCCTATCGCGAGAAGGGCAGCTCGGCGTCGCTCAACGTCGGCAGCCAGCGTTACGAAGTCGGTGAGATGGGCGTCGGTGCACGCCTGGCTGCAGCGTTCGACGTTGGCAGCGGTAGCCTGGAACCGGAAGCCAAGCTGATGGCCTGGCATGACTTCATCGGTGACAAGGTCAGCACCACTTCGGCCTTCGTGCTGGGTGGTGAGTCGTCCGTCAGCCGCGGTACCACACCGGTGCGTGACAGTTATGAACTGGGTCTGGGCGCCAACTACCGGATGGGCGCGTGGAGCGTCGGCGGTTCTTACAACTATCTGACTTCGAGCGGTTTCGACTCCGACAGCTTTACTGCGAAGGTGCGTTACGCGTTCTGATCCACATCGCGTAAAACCTGTGGGAGCGAGCCTGCTCGCGAAGGCGTAGTGTCAGTCGGCAAAAATGCTGGCTGATCCACCGCTTTCGCGAGCAAGCCCGCTCCCACAGGGATGTGCGCTGCAATGTGAGAGCAAGCGGTCTGTCCGCTCAGTTGATTGATCTGATTTCCTACAGCTGATAGCTGAAACTGATGCTGTACCTCATCCGGCGGTTGTAGGTGTCCAGTGCTTCATCGGCCATCGGCTTGGCCGCTTCCAGCGCAATGTTGTAGTACTTGGCATCGCCAAAGCGCAGGCCGACGGCCGCCGATGACAGGTCGTTGCTCTGCACCGCCAGTTTGTTGAACCAGGTTTTCGAACGGTCCAGCACCACGTACGGCTGCAGGATGCGCACCCATTTGCCGTCGCGGTTGAAGCTGTAGTTGACCTCGTAGGCCGCCCCCCAGCCCTTGTCCCCCGACGCCTGATCGTCCGGGTAGCCACGGCCGAAATTCTGCCCGCCGAACACCGCACGCTCACTGTCGGGCAGCGTGTCATCACTCCAGTACAGCGCCGCCGACAGCACGCCCTGCCAGTTGTCGAAGAACTTGTCGCTCTGTACGCCGGACAGGCGCATCCGGAAAAAGTTGATATCCAGATCCGGGTTATTGGTGTGCGCGCCCATGCCGTCGATGCCCTGGTACAGGCCCGCGCTGAGAATCCGTAGTTGCCGGGCGTCTGACTTGCGCCAGTCACCTTCGATGGCGACGGCGCGGATGTCGGTGCGTTCTTCGACACTCAAGGGGTAGCCGACGACGTTATAGCGGGTGGTATCGTCGACCGCATAAAGCCTTGCGCCGGCGCTGAGCAACTCGTTGGGCGAAGCGATGATCGGGTGACTGAAACCGATAGAGTAGCGATCGTCTTCCTGATGCGGCTTGAGTTCCAGACCGTTATCCAGTTGCACGTTGGTGCCCGGATCGGCACGGTAGCGCGAGGCAAACAGACTCAATTGGGTGCCTTCGCTATTGAGGAACTGGTTGTAGTCCAGGCGATAGTAATGCTCTGCGTCGTGCCCTGGCGGAAACAGGCCGCTGAGGGTCAGTTGTTCGCCCATGGCCGTTTGCGAGTTGCTGCTCACGCCGAGCAATGCCTGAGTGCCGTTACGATTGTCTTCGGTGGTGCTCAGGGTGCTGGTGAACGGTTTGCGACTGGCCTGGGCGACCAGGGTCGTGGCACCGTCGGTGGTGCCGGGCGGAGGCACCTGGGCCTGTACCGTCACTCCGGGAATGCGGGTCATCAGTGTGGTATAGCGCTCGAAGGTCTTGCGGGTCAGCGGCCGTTCGGCCTGGATCTTCGCCGCCAGTTTATCGAGCAGGCCTTTGACCCGGCCGACGTCGCCCTGCATCTGGATATCCCTGACGTAGCCTTCCACCAACACCACCCGCGCTACCCCGTCGTCGAACTTTTGTTGAGGCAAGAACGCGTAGGACAGCAGATAACCGTCCTGTTGGTAGCGGCGGGTGATGTTGCGGGTGGCTTCGATCAGGTCGGCAAGGCTGGTCTGGTGACCGATCAGGGGTTTGTAGATCTCGGCCAGTTCGCCGAGCGGATAGATCGTCCCGCCTTCAATCTGCACCGTCTTCAGGGTGATTCTGGTTTCCATCATCAGCGGCTGGGCACTGGCCGCGCCGGGTTCCGGCACTTGCACCGGGGTGGTGGCCGGGCGATAGGCATCGGCCGGCAGATTCGGCACGGGCAGATTGCGAATGGTTTCGTTGCTGTTGAGAAAGCTGGGGAGGGTGTCGGCGAAAGCGGCGGAACTGAGACTGAGGAACAGCAGGGATGCCATTACGCGCATAGGACACTCCGTGGTCAGGTCGCAGCACAGGGCTGTTTTTTTCCTAAGAAAAAAGCGGAAGATTCGTGGGAATCTTCCGCCCTCAACCAAGCGTAGGCGCTGTAGGTGAGGCCGTCGAATCGGCCAGGTGCAATTTAGCGTTTGTTACCTCCAAGAGCGCCGGTCAGGCCACCGAGTACGCCACCCAGGCCACCGGTTGCGGTGCCTCCAGTGGTGGTGCCGCCGCTGACCAGTCCGCCGACCGCACCAACGGTAGCGCCGACGTTACTGACGAGACCGCCGACTGCGGTGCCTACCGGATTATTCGTTGCGGCGATTGCACCGCCCAGACCACTGACCGCGCCACCTACCTGATTGGTCAGGCCGGCAACCGGGCTGCCGAGGCCGGTCGCGGCGCCGACTTGTTGGGTCAGGCCGGAGACTGCTGTGGTAACCGGGTTGAGTGCGGCGCCGACGTTGCTGCCCAGTGCTGCCAGTGGCGCTGTGGTGCTGGTTATCGGTGTACCGGAACCACCCAGAACGGTATTGAGCGAGGCGATTACGTTGCCCGCCGATGCGCCGGCCACGCCGCCTGCGCTCACCAGACCATTGTTGTTGCCTGCGTTCAATCCTGTGCCGACGTTGACCACTGCACCGCCAACGGTTTGCAGCAGGCCGGTACCGCCGAGGCCTCCGCCAAGACCGCCACCCGTGCCTCCACCGGTGCTTGTGCCGCTGCTGACCAGGCCGCCAGCCGTGCTGACCGTGGTGCCGACGTTGCTCAGTGCGCCGCCGAGGGTGTTGGTCACGGGATTGCCATTGCCAGTGCCGGTGACCTGTGTACCCAGCCCGTTTACGGCGCCGCCGACTTGTTGCAGGACACCGTTAAGCGGTGTGCCCAGCCCGGTCGTGTCACCGATTTTGTCGGTGGTGCTTTCAACCATGGCGATCACCGGCACCAGTCCGTTGCCGACACTCTTGGTCACTGAACCGAGTGGGCCGGTCGTTGTTGCCGTGCTGAGGGTGTCACCGAGCATGGTGACTTTTTCGCCAACGCCGTTGAGCACCGGTGCGACTTTGGTGACCACGCCACCCACCACCGGAACGCTGCTGGTCGCCGTGGCCAGTTTCCCGCTCAGATCAGAGACGCCGTTGCCGACATCGGTGACCACGCCGCCAACCGAGGAAGCGGTCACACCGAGGCCATTGTCGACTGTTCCCAGCTTGCCGATGCCGTTGGTCAAGCCATTACCCAACGTGCTGACTACGTTGCCGGCGGTGTTGGCTGCGCTTTGTACGACGCCACCGACGACAGGAACAGTGCCCAGGGAGTCGCCGATCTGGCCGACGCCATCGCCGACGCCGGCGACGGTTTTGCCGACATCCTGCACTAGCGAGTTGGTCACTACCGGAGTGGTGGTCGGGGTAGTTGGGGTAGTCGGGCCAGTTGGACCCGTGGGGCCGGTGGGGCCGGTGGGGCCTGTCGGGCCAGTTGGCCCTGTAGGTCCGGTCGGCCCGACCGGACCGGTAATCACTGTCGTGCCGCCAGTTCCACCGGTGCCGCCGGTTCCGGAAGTACCGCCCGTGCCGCCAGTACCGCTCGTGCCATCTGTACCGGAGCTGCCCGAAGACCCGGACGTTCCTGCCGTACCACTGGCTGGAGACGAACTGCCGGAACTGCTGTGATGCCCGCCACCGCCACTGCTGCAACCAGCGAGGCCGAGGGAGAAGATCAATGCCAAAGCGATTGCTGATTTGGACCACGCAAATTGAGTTTTCATGATTGAGTTCCTTGCACCTGTCACAACGTTCGTTGTATTCGATGGCCCGCCGGTTCTAGCGCCGGCAATGCCTCCGTCCGTTGTGCTCATATCAATCGCGCGACTGGATCCTCGCCATTCTCAAGTTGGTATTAACGCCTTTATATACATAGCGGTGTACAGGACCTAAGGACTAATACCCAAGGTATAAACGGGCAAAAAAAAGCCTTGAGAATCAAGGCTTGGTGCGTTGCCGGAAAAGGGCTCGTGCGGGTGAAAACTTAAGTGATATATACACAATTTACAGGCTTGGCCGGCCTTGAAGAGGGAGACAAAGCCCCCTCTTCAGCGATCAGGCAATCGGCTGCCACTGACCGACCATGTGCTCCAGGTCGCCTGCACCGATCAAACGCAGTTCACCGCTGGAGCCTGCTGCACTCGCCAGCAAAGTCACCTCACTGGGTAAACGCACCGGTTTGTGAAAAAACACGCTGACCTCAAGGTTGGCCTTGGGCAGGTGATCACTCAGCGCTGCGAGCGTACGGGCCTTGTTCCACAAACCGTGAGCGATGGCCGTGGGGAAGCCGAAGAGCTTGGCACTGGCGGCGCTCAGGTGAATCGGGTTGTAGTCGCCCGAGACTTTGGCGTATTGCCGACCGATATCGGCCGGTGCTTTCCACTGCGCAACCTGCGTCAGGATCTGCGTGGGTTCCCAACGTTGCTCGACGGGTTCGCCGTCGAGTTTCACGCCGCGACAGAGCATCTGGCTTTCCGCTTCCCACAGCGGCCCGAGTTGATCATCGAGAGTGGTCAGCACATCGAAGATCGCGCCTTTGGGATGCGGCTGCAGATTGTGCACCCGCACACTGACTTGCGCGCGACTGATCCCGCCCATCGGCCGCAACACGCGAATGCGGTTGCTCAGGTGAATCAGCCCCAGCAGCGGGAATGGAAACTCCTTCGCCGTGAGCAATTGCATCTGCAGGGCGAACGCGAGGATGTGTGGATAAGTCGGCGGCAGCAGTCCGTCATCGGTAAATCCACAGACCTTGCGATAGTCCGCCAGCCGCTTGCCGTCGATGTCGATCCAACAGCGCAAACCGCTGTCGGGCAGGGTGGTGCCGGTGATCTTGCGTCGTGTAGCGGCCCGCGCATACAGGCCGGGCAGACTCGGTTCGCGATCCAGCGTGTGCCATTCGATGCTCATGCCTAGGCCCCCAGAACACTTTGTCCACAGACCCGCAGCGCCTGCCCGGTGAACGCGCCGGTGCCCGGTTGGGCCAGCCACGCGACGGCTTCGGCGACGTCCTGCGGCAAACCGCCCTGGCCCAGCGAACTCATGCGCCGCCCGGCTTCGCGCAAGGCGAACGGAATGTGCGCGGTCATCTGGGTTTCAATGAAGCCCGGGGCCACGGCGTTGATGCTGATGCCGCGTTCGTGCAGCGTTGGCGCCCAGGCCTGCGCCAGACCGATGAGGCCGGCCTTGCTCGCGGCGTAGTTGGTCTGTCCGCGATTGCCGGCGATGCCGCTGATCGAGGCCAGCAGAATCACTCGCGCATTGTCGTGCAGGGTGCCGCTGTCGAGCAGAGCCTTGGTCAGCACTTGCGGGGCGTTGAGGTTGACCGCGAGCACCGCATCCCAGAATTCCGGGGTCATGTTGGCCAGGGTCTTGTCGCGAGTGATCCCGGCGTTGTGCACCAGAATGTCGAGGCCGTCCGGCAGTTGTTCGATCAGTTGCGCGGCGGCATCTTCGGCGCAGATATCAAGGGTGATCGCCCGGCCGCCAAGACGTGCGGCGAGGGCTTCCAGATCATTCTTGGCCGGGGGGACGTCGAGCAGAATCACCTCGGCGCCATCGCGGGCGAGGGTTTCGGCGATTGATGCGCCGATCCCGCGTGCCGCGCCGGTGACCAGCGCCCTGCGTCCGGCCAATGGCCGGGTCCAATCGGTGACCGGCGTGGCGCATGGGCTCAGGCGAATCACCTGCCCGGAGACAAAGGCACTTTTCGGCGAAAGGAAAAACCGCAGCGGGCCTTCCAGTTGATCTTCGGCACCCTCACCGACATAGATCAGTTGCAGCGTGCCGCCACTGCGCAGCTCCTTGGCCAGCGAGCGTGAAAAACCTTCGAGCGCCCGTTGCGCACTGGAGGCGAAGGGCTCGCGCAGGGTTTCCGGGGCGCGACCGAGAATCACCAGATGTGCGCTGCTGTCGAGATTTTTCATCAGCGGCTGGAAGAACTCGCGCAGCTGTTTGAGCTGGTCGGTGTGCTGCAGATCGCTGGCGTCGAATACCACGGCCTTGAGTTTCGGCCCGTGCCCGGGAATCCACGCGGTGGCCAGCGACGGTTCGGTGCCGTAGCTGTAAATCGCATCGGTCAGGCGGTTGGCAAACGCATTGACCCGCTCGGCCAGCGGCCCGCCGCCGATCAGCAGCGCGCCGTCCACCGGCCGCAGGCGTCCGGCCTGCCAGCGTTCCAGCCGCACCGGCGACGGCAGGCCCAAAGCCCCGACCAGACGGTGGCCGATGGATGAGTTGGCGAAGTCGATATAGCGGTCAGACATGGAACGCTCTCCAAATGTTGGGGTTCAAAGTGTGGACTACCAACGGCAATCAATCGTTCGATCCACACAATAAGGCCTACGCTAGAACAGCAGAGTAGTTGGCCGCTGATGGTTGTGTGGCCAACCACAAATTCAGAAACAACGTTGAACCCTGTAGGTGTGACCTGTGGCGAGGGGATTCATCCCCGATCGGCTGCGAAGCAGTCGCAATGTATAGCGATTGCAATGTGTGGGGCCGCTACGCGACCCATCGGGGATGAATCCCCTCCCCACAAGGCTCACTCCTACAAGGATTCAGGTGAATTCGACCATTTGGAAAAGGAGCTTTTCATGAGTCAGCTGCGCCGCGTCGCCATCATCGGTGGTAACCGTATCCCTTTCGCCCGCTCCAACGGGCCGTACGCCACTGCCAGCAATCAGGTGATGCTCACCGCCGCGCTTGAAGGCCTGATCGAACGCTATAACCTGCACGGCCTGCGGATTGGCGAAGTGGTGGCGGGTGCGGTGCTTAAATTGTCACGGGATATGAACCTGACCCGCGAATGCGTGCTCGGCTCGCGGCTGTCACCGGCCACCCCGGCCTATGACATCCAGCAAGCCTGCGGCACCGGGTTGGAAGCTGCGCTGCTGGTGGCCAACAAAATCGCCCTCGGCCAGATTGACTGCGGCATTGCCGGTGGCGTCGACACCACCTCGGACGCGCCGATCAGCGTCAGCGAAGGCCTGCGCAAAATCCTCCTGCAGGCCAACCGCGCCAAGACCACCGGCGACAAGCTGAAAACCTTTCTGCAACTGCGACCACGGCACTTGATCCCGGAGTTCCCGCGTAATGGCGAGCCACGTACCGGCCTGTCGATGGGCCAGCACTGCGAACTGATGGCGCAGACCTGGAACATTCCCCGTGAAGAACAGGATCAACTGGCCCTCGAAAGCCATCACAAACTCGCCGCGTCCTACAGCGAAGGCTGGCACAACGATCTGATGACGCCGTTTCTCGGCCTGACCCGCGACAACAATCTGCGCCCCGACCTGACCCTGGAAAAACTCGCCACGCTCAAACCCGCTTTCGAAAAAAGCGCCAAGGGCACGCTGACGGCAGGCAACTCCACGCCACTCACCGACGGCGCCTCAGTGGTGCTGCTGGGCAGCGAGGAATGGGCGAAAGAACGTGGTTTGCCGATCCTCGCGTATCTGCGCGATGGCGAAGCGGCGGCGGTGGATTTCGTCAACGGCGCCGAAGGTCTGTTGATGGCGCCGGTGTATGCCGTGCCGCGCTTGCTGGCGCGTAATGGGCTGACCTTGCAGGATTTCGATTACTACGAAATTCATGAAGCATTCGCTGCGCAGGTGCTGTGTACGCTCAAGGCCTGGGAAGATCCCGAATACTGCAAGACGCGCCTGGGGCTGGACGCGCCGCTGGGCTCGATCGACCGCAGTCGATTGAATGTGAAAGGCAGCTCGCTGGCGGCGGGGCATCCGTTTGCCGCGACCGGTGGGCGAATTGTCGCGAACCTGGCGAAACTGCTGGATGCGGCAGGCAAGGGCAGGGGGCTGGTCTCGATCTGTGCTGCTGGCGGCCAAGGTGTCACCGCAATTATCGAACGTTGAGCGCAATCCCCTGGGAGCGGGCTTGCTCGCGAAGGGGGCGTGTCAGGCGCCGTCATTGTGTCTGACAGACCGCTTTCGCGAGCAAGCCCGCTCCCACAGGGGAAATGAATGCCTATGTCAGATTCTGTCGCAAATGCCCTCGACGCCGATTACCAACATTTCAAACCGGCTCAGCTATGATCGGCAAAGCTCGATTATTTCGGCACAGTGTGTGCATCCATAGGGTTCACAGGTCGGCACCCCCTCCCCGTAGCGCGAGGATTGCCGTATAACGAGTGACATTCGCGTGTTTGGTAATAAAGGACCCACAATAAAAGCTGATGAAGACTCCAAAACGCATTGAACCCCTGATCGAAGACGGTCTGGTCGACGAAGTGCTGCGCCCACTCATGAGTGGTAAAGAAGCAGCTGTTTATGTGGTGCGCTGCGGTAACCAGTTACGTTGCGCGAAGGTCTACAAGGAGGCGAACAAACGCAGTTTCCGCCAGGCAGCCGAGTATCAGGAAGGTCGCAAGGTGCGTAACAGCCGGCAGGCCCGGGCGATGGCCAAGGGCTCGAAATTCGGTCGCAAAGAGACCGAAGACGCCTGGCAGAACGCCGAAGTCGCGGCGCTGTTCCGTCTGGCCGGTGCCGGTGTGCGAGTGCCCAAACCATACGACTTTCTGGATGGCGTGCTGCTGATGGAACTGGTGGCCGATGAGTATGGCGATGCCGCGCCGCGTCTGAACGACGTGGTGCTGGAGCCGGATCAGGCCCGCGAGTATCACGCGTTCCTGATCTCGCAGATCGTGCTGATGTTGTGTACCGGTCTGGTGCACGGTGACCTCTCGGAGTTCAACGTGCTGCTGACCCCGACCGGCCCGGTGATCATCGACCTGCCGCAGGCGGTGGATGCCGCCGGTAACAACCACGCGTTCAGCATGCTCGAGCGCGATGTGGGCAACATGGCGTCGTACTTCGGGCGCTTTGCCCCGGAGCTGAAGCAGACCCGCTACGCGAAGGAAATGTGGGCGTTGTACGAAGCCGGCACCTTGCACCCCAACAGCGTGCTGACCGGTGAGTTCGATGATCCGGAAGATCTGGCCGACGTTGGCGGTGTGTTGCGCGAGATCGAAGCGGCGCGTCTCGACGAAGAGCGCAAGCAGGCGATCCGTGCGGCGGATGACGAGCCCAAGGGCAAGTCCGACGAACCACCGCCGCCACCGTGGATGCAGTAAGCGCTTGAACAGAAACCCGGCTTCGGCCGGGTTTTTTGTGGCTGCCCGAAACACCGAAGATCCCTTGTAGGAGTGAGCCTGCTCGCGATGGCGGTGTGTCATTCAGCAAGAGTGTTGTCTGATACACAGCCATCGCGAGCAGGCTCACTCCTACAGGGATTTGTGGTGTTCCTGGAATGTGTGTGGGAATCTTGTCGCCCCTCGCACACTCAAGGATTGAATGTGAACGCCCGCCTCATCATCACCGCCCGGCTGATCTCCGACTTCGGCGCCTTTCTCAACATGGTCGCGCTGGCTACCTATGTCTACCTGCTGAGCAACAGCGCCATGAGCGTCGGGATCTTTCTCGCCAGCCGGGTTGGCGGGGGGATTTTTGCCAGTCTGATCGGTACGCGCTTCTATCGGCGCTGGAGTGGCCGGGTGCCGCTGATCGCCTTCGATCTGCTGCGCGCGGCGCTGCTTGGCCTGCTGTTGATCCTGCCAGTGAGCCAGCAGGCGCTGCTGTTGCCGGTAATCGCGTTCGGCCTGGGTTTTGGCAATTCGATGTTCGCCATCGGCCTCAACAGCCAGTTGCCGAGGCTGATCGACCCGGCGCAGCTACTGAAAACCAATGCCTGGATCACCTCGGCGTCATCCGCAGCGATGGTCGGCGGCAGTCTGGTCTCCGGCTTGCTGGTGGCGGCATTCGGTTTCGCAACGGTGTTTGCGCTCAACGCACTGACCTATGTGTTGGCGGCGCTGTTGATTGCGCCGTTGCGCTTCGCCGTTGCAGAAGTCAGCGAGCAATCAACCAGCGAACGCGGCGAATGGTCAGCTCTCAAGCAGGGCCTGCGCAGCGCTCCGGTGATCGCCGCGATGCTTGCCGTGACCATGGCCGACACCTTGGGCAGTGCCGCGCACAACGTCGGATTCCCGATCATCTCCAAACTGCTGACCCCTGATTCGGCCAGCACCACGCTGGGCCTGATGCTGGCGGTATGGGCCAGCGGCAAACTGCTCGGCGCACGGATTGCCAGTCGCCTCAAAGGCACGGATAACCGTGATCTGGAGCGACGGTATTTCTTCGGCGTGGCGTTGATGTCCTGCGGTTTTATCCTGATGTTCCAGCAGCACAGCCTTTACGGTCTGCTGCTGTTTTCGCTGCCGGCGGGGCTGGGGGACGGTTTCTCCGAAGTCAGCCTGATGTCGCGTCTGCAGCGTGAACCGGAGCATTTGCGCCTGCCGATTTTCAGTTTCCTGACCTTGCTGCAAATGACCGGGTTCGGCGTCGGCATGCTGGTTGCCGCGCCGTTTTACGGCTGGTGGACGCCGGGTGCCGTGGTCATGCTGTTCCACGGCATCCCGCTGGGTACGCTGTTGACCGTGAAGCTGCTGGCGCTCAGGCGCGGGCGGGTTGCGCGCAGCAGCCCGACGCCAGTTCCTTGAGGATCGGGCAGTCGGGGCGATGGTCGCCGTTGCAGTGCTCGACCAGGTCCTGCAGGGTGTCGCGCAACTCGCCGAGCTCGCGGATCTTCTGGTTCAGCTCGTCGATGTGCTGACGCGCCAGGGCTTTCACATCAGCGCTGGCGCGTTGCCGGTCCTGCCACAGGGTCAGCAGCTTGCCGACTTCCTCCAGAGAAAATCCCAGATCCCGCGAGCGCTTGATGAACGCCAGCGTGTGCAGGTCATCATCGCTGTAGACCCGGTAGCCGCTGTCGGTGCGATGGGCAGCCTTGAGCAGGCCGATCGACTCGTAATAGCGGATCATCTTTGCGCTCAGGCCACTGTGCCGGGCCGCTTGGCCGATGTTCATCGCTGTTCCTCCAGATCCTTCGGTTTCCAGGTTTTCAACAGTAGCGCATTGCTCACCACGCTGACGCTCGACAATGCCATCGCCGCGCCGGCCAGCACCGGGTTGAGGAAGCCGAACGCCGCCAGCGGAATGCCGATCAGGTTGTAGACGAAGGCCCAGAACAGGTTCTGGCGGATCTTCGCGTAGGTCTTGCGGCTGATCTCCAGCGCCGCCGGCACCAGCCGTGGATCGCCGCGCATCAAGGTGATGCCGGCGGCATGCATCGCCACGTCGGTGCCGCCACCCATGGCAATGCCAATGTCGGCCGCCGCCAGTGCCGGGGCGTCGTTGATGCCGTCGCCGACCATCGCCACCACACCGGTTTTCTTCAGTTCGGCGACGGTCGCGGCTTTGTCGGCGGGGAGCACTTCGGCGTGAACATTTTCAATGCCCAGCGCCTCGGCCACCACGCGCGCGCTGCCACGGTTGTCGCCAGTCAGCAGATGACTGTGGATCCCTCGGGCGGCCAATTGCTGTACCGCTTGCAGTGCGCCGGGCTTGAGCATGTCACCGAAGGCGAACAATCCAAGCACCCGCGCTTCTGGGCTTTGCTCGATCAACCACGACAAGGTCCGGCCTTGGTTTTCCCAGGCCTTGGCTGACTCGGCGAAGTGGCCGGCGCTCAAACCGCGTTCTTCCAGCAAGCGCCGATTGCCCAGCGCCAGGCGCCGACCGGCAAGCGTGCCGGCGATGCCGCGCCCGGTCAGGGACTGGCTGTCGCGGACATCCGGCACCTGCAAGCCGCGCTCGGCGGCAGCGTCCAGCACGGCTTTGGCCAGCGGGTGCTCACTGCCGCGTTGCAGGGCACCGGCCAGTGTCAGCAGGGTATTTTCATCGCCATCCAGCGCACTGAAATGCGCGATGCGCGGGGTGCCGGAAGTCAGCGTGCCGGTCTTGTCGAAGACCACGTTGTCGACTTCATGGGCACGTTCCAGCGCTTCGGCGTCCTTGATCAGAATGCCGTGACGCGCAGCCACACCCGTACCGGCCATGATCGCCGTCGGCGTGGCGAGGCCGAGGGCGCACGGACAGGCAATCACCAGCACAGCGACCGCGTTGATCAATGCGGTCTCCATGGGCGCGCCGTACAGCCACCAGCCGATCAGTGTCGCCAAAGCGATCAGCAACACGGTGGGCACGAACACCTGGCTGACTTTATCCACCAGTTTCTGGATCGGCGCTTTCGCCGCCTGAGCGTCCTCGACCAGACGGATGATCCGCGCTAATACACTTTCCGCACCGAGGGCGGTGGTGCGCACCAGCAGTCGACCTTCACCGTTGATCGCACCGCCGGTGACTTTGTCGCCCGGTTGTTTTGGCACTGGCAGGCTTTCGCCGCTGATCAGCGCTTCGTCAGCGTGGCTCTGCCCTTCGAGCACTTCGCCGTCGACCGGGAAACGTTCGCCGGGTTTGACCAGCACCTGATCATTCAGGCGCAGAGCGCTGATCGCCACGTCTTGCTCGCGACCGTCAATGACCTGAATCGCCCGTTCCGGACGCAAGGCTTCGAGGGCGCGGATGGCGCTGGCGGTCTGGCGTTTGGCGCGGCTTTCCAGGTATTTGCCGAGGAGCACCAGGGCGATCACCACCGCCGAGGCTTCGAAATACAGATGCGGCATGCGCCCGGCGGCGGTGGCCCATTCGTACAGGCTCAAGCCATAACCGGCGCTGGTGCCGAGGGCGACCAGCAAGTCCATGTTACCGGCCCCGGCGCGCACGGCTTTCCACGCGGCCACGTAAAACCGCGCACCGAAAATGAATTGCACCGGGGTGGCGAGGGCGAATTGCGCCCAGGCCGGGAGCATCCAGTGGATGCCGAACGGTTGTAGCAACATCGGCAGCACCAGCGGCAAGGCCAGGGCGATGGCGCAGATCAGTGCCCAGCGTTCATGTTGCAGGCGCTGTTGCTGGTTATCGGTAGTGGGGTGATCGGCTTGCCAGACGCTGGCCGAGTAGCCGGCCTTGCTCACCGCGTCGAGCAGCGATTGCGGGTCGACCTGACCGAGCAATTCGAGGTGTGCGTGTTCGTTGGCGAGGTTGACGCTGACGCTCTTCACCCCGGGGACTTTGTTCAGGGCGCGTTCGACGCGACCGACGCACGAGGCACAGGTCATGCCGTCGATGCTCAATTCCATGGTCTGCTGCGGCACGCTGTAACCGGCGCGCTGCACCGCCTCCATCAACGCCGGCAAGCTGCCACCCGGCGCCTGGACGCGGGCCTGTTCGGTGGCGAGATTGACGCTGACGCCACTGGCGCCGCTGACTTTGCGCAACGCCCGCTCGACACGCCCGGCGCAACTGGCGCAGGTCATGCCGGCAATCGGCAGGTCGAAGGTGATGGAATCGGACATCGGTCTTACTCCCTGTAGAAGATGCCTACAAGGATCAACCTTGCCACGCGGGCAAGGTCAAGCGCCAATATTTGACTCAGCACAAAACCAATGTGGGAGCGGGCTTGCTCGCGAAAGCGCTGTGTCAGTCAACATCATCGCTGAAAGGCACACCGCATTCGCGAGCAAGCCCGCTCCCACATTTGGCGTTTCGCTTAGTATTCGAGGGCGGCAGGTCGCAGGTACAAGCCTTTGGCATTTGCCGCGATCCGGTACTTCACCACATCGCCGGCCTTGAGCGAGATCTCCTGCGCGGGAGGTGCGAGCATGCCTGCCTGGCAACCCGGCACCTGGCCAGGCAACTGTTTCAGACGAATGGAAATCGTCCCGTGGGGCAGGTTGAAGGAAGTGGTCTGTTCCTGCAGCAGGCGCCCAGCGAGTTCATCATTGACGTACACGCCAATCTCGCAGGGAGTCGGCACTTCCAGACGCTCGCGCGAGATGATCAGAACGGCGTAATCCTCACCGGTCGCGTTGGCCTGGGGCAGGGCGGCAAAGAGGCTGAGCAAGCCAAACAGGCTGAAAGCTGACCAGCGCATGGCTGAATCTCCTGAGTTTGAGTCATTGGTGTGCGCAGCTTGGCTGAGCGCAGCGCCGATTGCCAGCCCGGCATTTTTTTCCAGAACTTGACCTTGCCATGGTGGCAAGCTCGACACTGCCGGCAACCTCACTCAAAGGAGTCCATCCATGCAAGTGTTCAGCGTTCAAGGCATGTCTTGCGGTCACTGCGTCAAAGCCATCACCAACGCCGTGCAGGCGAAAGATCCGGCGGCCAGCGTGCGGGTCGATCTGGCGGCCAAAGAAGTCGGCGTCGAGAGTTCGCTCAGCGCGGAGCAGGTGATCGAGGTTATCAGCGAAGAGGGCTACCCGGTAAAACTCGCCGGATAACGATAAATCCCTGTGGCGAGGGAGCTTGCTCCCGCCGGGTCGCGAAGCGGCCCTTTATTCCAATTGAAAAACACTGGGCCTGCTGCGCAGTCCAGCGGGAGCAAGCTCCCTCGCCACAGGTTTCAGGTGTAGGTCATCTGATTTCTAATAGTTAGCGAGCTATCGGAATGTTCAAGGTGTCTCAGCGCGGCTAGACTGTCGGGCTGCCGACTTCTATCCAACCTGGATGCCTGATGAACTTCCGTACCATTCTGATTCTCGGTGCCTTGAGCGCCTTCGGTCCGCTGGCGATCGACTTCTATTTGCCGGCGTTCCCGTCGATGGCGCTGGCCTTTGGCACTGATGAAAAGCATGTGCAACTGACCTTGGCGGCCTATTTCGCCGGCCTGTCGATCGGTCAATTGCTATACGGCCCGGTGGCCGACCGTTTTGGGCGGCGCCTGCCACTGCTGGTCGGTGTCGGGCTGTTCACCCTGGCATCGCTGGCCTGTGCCTATGCACCAAATCTGGAGTGGCTGATCGGCGCGCGTTTCGTTCAGGCGCTGGGCGGCTGCGCGGGAATGGTGATTTCCCGGGCGGTGGTCAGCGACAAGTGCGATGCGGTCGGTTCGGCGAAAGTCTTTTCGCAGTTGATGCTGGTGATGGGGCTGGCGCCGATCCTCGCGCCGCTGCTCGGCGGTCTGCTGGTCAACACCACGGGCTGGCAGTCGATCTTCCTCGTGCTGACCGGCTTCAGCGCACTGGCCGGCCTCGCTGTGGCACTGGGTCTGCCGGAAAGTCTGCCGGACTACGTGCCGCGCCAGCCGTTGTCCGGTGCGTTGCGCCAATACGGCCGGTTGTTCGGCGACCGGGTGTTTCTCGGCCACGCCCTGACCGGCGGCATCGCGGTTGCCGGGATGTTTTCCTACATCGCCGGTTCGCCGTTCGTCTTCATCAAACTCTACGGCGTACCGGCCGAGCATTTCGGCTGGCTGTTCGGCACCAACGCAGCGGGTTTCATTCTGGTCGCCCAGGTCAACGCGCGGCTGTTGGCCAAGCGCGGTCCGGCCTTCCTGCTGTCGCGGGCGGTGTGGGTGTATCTGTTGGCCGGTGTCTCTTTGCTCGCGGTCAGCTCGTTGCACACCGAAGCCTTGTGGCCGCTGTTGATTCCGTTGTTCGTGTGTATTGCCAGCCTCGGCTGCATCCTGCCAAACGCAGCGGCGTGTGCGATGAACGGTCAGGGCGCGCGCGCCGGCAGTGCCTCGGCACTGATGGGTTGCCTGCAGTTCAGCGTGGCTTCCGGCGCGGCTTCGCTGGTGGGCGTTCTGCACGACGGCAGTGCCATACCGATGGCCATGGTCATCAGCCTGTGTGGATTACTGGTGGTGAGTGTCGCGATGTACACCCGGCATTTGCAGAATGCCCGGGCGTTGGCGCAAGCACAGGCCGAAGCCTGATACGTCAGCCAGCAGCGCGTTGCTGTCCGGAGTCGGGAATCTGATGGGGCGCGTGCAGGCGCGCTTCAAGGGTGCGGGTGAAGGCGAGGGCCTCGGCTTCACTGCGAAATGTCACGGCGTGCTGGTCCAGACGAACCTGCCATTGGGACTTTGCCACTTCTTTTATCAGGATCTTCATTGCTGACCTCCCTTGCGTAAAAGATGTATCGCAGAGGCTTCGAGTGTAGACCTGAATACGATCGCATTTGTGACAACGGAGAAGCATCTGACTGACGGCAAAAATCAGCGCCAGCCCTTGAATGGTCTGGCGCTGATTGCGGCCTTCGGATTCTTAGAAACTTTCTAAAACAATTTTCCCCTTGGCTTTGCCACTTTCCAGCAACTCATGCGCGCGACGCAGGTTCGCCGCGTTGATCGTGCCGAAATGCTCGCCCACCGTAGTCTTCAACGTTCCCGCATCAATCAGCTCGGCCACGCGGTTGAGCAGTTTGTGTTGTTCGATCATGTCCGGTGTTTCGAACAGCGAGCGGGTGTACATGAACTCCCAGTGCAGCGACAGGCTCTTGCGCTTGAGCTTGCTCACGTCCAGTGACTTCGGATCGTCGATCAGCGCCAGTTTGCCTTGCGGTGCCAGCGCCTCGACCAGTTGATCGAGGTGCTGCTCGGTCTGGGTCAGGCTGGCGACGTGGGTCACGTGATCGATGCCGGCGCGTTTCAGTTCTTCGCTCAGCGGCTGGCTGTGGTCGATCACCAGGTCGGCGCCCAGCTCCGTCACCCAGTCGCGAGTCTGTGCACGGGACGCGGTGCCAATGACCTTCAGGCCGGTCAACTGGCGGGCCAGTTGGGTGAGGATCGAACCGACGCCGCCAGCGGCGCCGACGATCAGCAGGCTTTGACCTTCATCGGTCGTGCCCTCACGGATCTGCAGGCGTTCGAACAGCAGCTCCCACGCGGTGATCGCGGTCAGCGGCAGTGCAGCAGCTTCGGCGAAGCCGAGGGATTTCGGCATGTGGCCAACAATGCGCTCATCGACCACGTGCAGCTCGCTGTTGCCACCGGCACGGGCGATGGAGCCGGCGTAAAACACTTTGTCGCCGGCCTTGAACAGCGTCACTTCACTGCCGACGGCCTTGACCACACCGGCGACGTCCCAGCCCAGCACTTTTGCTGCGCCGTTTTCCGGCGCCACGTTCTGCCGCACCTTGGTGTCGACCGGGTTGACCGAGATGGCTTTGACTTCCACCAGCAGGTCGCGCGGCCCGGCGACCGGCTCCGGCAGTTCGATGTCTTGCAGGGATTTTTCGTCGCTGATCGGCAGGGAGGCGTAATAGGCGATGGCTTTCATGACTTGCTCCGTAACGGTAATAGAAGAAGGGCTCAGGCGATGGCGCCCAGACGTTTCAATTGGAAGTGTTCGATGCAGTGGCCGGCGGCGGCCTGGAAGTTCTGAAAATGCGCGCTGGCGTTGTGCGCCTGGAGGATTTCCTCGCTGGCCCAATGTTCGATCACATAAAAAGTCAGCGGATCGGCCAGGTCGCGGTGCAGGTCGTACTGGCTGCAACCCTCCTCGGCGCGGCTCGGTTCAACCAGTGCGCGCAGGGCGTTTTCGAGGGTGTCCTGCTGGCCGGGTTTGGCGATCAGGGTGGCGATGGCGGTGAATGCTTGGGACATGTTTGGCTCCAGTCGCGGGATAATTTCGCTTGAGCAGATCATTGGCTATTTCTCGGCACGATAAAACCGGCTAAAAGAGCAGTCTCTTTCAATATTTTTTTGATAATCGAGGCTGAGAATGCTGCGTTTCGACGATTTGCAGTTGTTCGTTCGCGCCGCGGATCTGGGCAGCCTGTCGGCGGCGGCGCGGGTGATGGACATGTCTGCCGCGGTGGCCAGCGCCGCGCTCAAACGTATCGAACAGCAACTGGGTGTGCGTCTGCTGGCGCGCTCGACCCGCAGCCTGCGCCTGACTGCCGAGGGCGAAGGCTTTCTCGAATATGCCCGGGCCGCGTTGAGTTCGCTGGACGAAGGCCGGCGTTTTCTCTCCAGCGCGCAGGATCAGGTCAGCGGCATCCTGCAGTTGTCGGCGCCTTCGGATTTCGGCCGCAACCTGTTGTTGCCATGGCTCGACGAGTTTCAGCGCGAGCATCCGAAACTGACCGTGCGCCTGCTGCTCGGTGACCGGATCGCCGACCTGTTCCGCCAGCCGGTGGACATCGCCCTGCGCTATGGCGAGCCGGAGGACTCGAGTCTGGTCGCCTTACCCATCGCCCCGGACAATCGCCGCGTGCTTTGCGCATCTCCAGCGTACCTGGCGCGCCACGGTGAGCCGCGTCAGCTCGAACAACTGGCGCAGCACAATTGCCTGCTGTACATGCTCGGCAGCCGGGTACACGACCATTGGAGTTTTCATGACGGCAAACGTGAAGTCGGGCTGACGGTCAGTGGCGATCGCTTCAGCGATGATGCCGACGTCGTGCGGTTGTGGGCGGTGGCGGGGGCAGGAATCGCCTACAAGTCGTGGCTCGATGTCGGCGCGGATGTCCTCGCCGGACGCCTCAAAGTGTTGCTGCCGGAACTGCTTTGCGAGCGTGCTCCGCTGAATCTGTTGTGCGCCCATCGCGCACAATTGAGTAAGCCGGTGAACCTTTTGAGGGAAATGCTCGCCAGCCGATGCGCCGAATTGAGTAGTCAATTTCCCCATTTCCCGAAAGTTGATCATTAGTCGCAGGCAATTAGCGAAATTTCTCTCAGGAACTATCACCATTCGTGTCAGCCACGGCGCAGGAAGCGGCGTGCATCCCGCTTATACTAGCCACCGCCTCAAACCTGCACCGATAACCGGCCAGGACAGAATCCGGCCGGTTTTTGCAGGGCCGGGCGAGCGCTGTACAAACGCCGCGGACACGCCATTGACGGGGGCAGCAGCACTGGCCTGGCGTGCTCCGGTTCATGGCGTTTTACCCGTCTTGGCCGACGACACATTAGTGGTCAAGATGTCTTCGAGCAGTAGACGATACGATTCAACAGGGAGTGAATACATGGAACATGCACCTTGCATCAGCCAGATCGCCACGCTGCTGGCCGACCCCAAGCGCAGTGCGATGATGTGGGCGTTGATGGATGGCTCGGCCCGCCAGACCGAAGAGCTGGCGCTGCTGGCAGGGTTGTCGCCATCCTCGGCCAGTGCGCATCTGGGGCGTTTGTCCGGCGGGGGGCTGTTGAAAGTCGAGGTCCGTGGACGCAAGCGCTTTTTCCGCCTGGCAGCCCCGGAGATCGCGGCGGCCATCGAGGCCCTGGCCAGTGCCACGATCGCCAGCGCACCACGAGAAATTCCTCACGTATTCAAACGCTCGACGCCGAGCGTCAACCCCCGGACTGCGCCGTCTTCACTGCTGCGTGCGCGCTTTTGCGATGACCATTTGGGGGGCACGCTGGCCGCCGATCTGTATCAGCGTCTGCTCGATGCCGGCTGGCTCGAACAGATCGAGCAGCGGGTCGTGGTGACGCTCAAAGGCTCGACGCAACTGGCCAACCGCGGGGTGTTCATTCAGGCCCTCGCCCATCGCAAGGCCCAGGTGGCGTGCGCCTGTCCGGACTGGAGCGAACGTCGCCCGCACCTGGGCGGCTCACTCGGCGCGGCAGTGCTGCAACTGTTCATGCAGTCCGGCTGGCTGGCGCTGCCCAAGGACTCCCGCGCGTTGCAGGTGACCCCGGCCGGGCAACGTGAAATCCACCGTTTCGCCAAGGAAACCGAGCTGGAATTGGCGTAGTAGAGCGTTCGCCGGCCGACACTTCGACGCTGGCGTCGCCTGTGACTGCGAACAGGTCGTATCCAGAAAAAGCGCTGAGGCGTAATCCCGCACACTCGATCCGCACACATTGTGGAGGGGGGATGGGACATGGATACGCGAAACTTCAGCGCGGCAGAACGCCTGGAACGGCTACCGCTCAGCGGTTATCACCGGGGCATTTTCATCATCATCGCCCTGGCGTTCTTTTTCGATTCCATGGACCTGGCCATGATGACGTTCCTGCTCGGCTCGATCAAAACCGAGTTTGGCTTGAGCAGTGCGCAAGCGGGCCTGCTCGCCAGTTCGAGTTTCTTCGGCATGGTGCTGGGGGCGTCGCTGTCGGGCATGCTCGCCGACCGCTTCGGGCGCAAACCGGTGTTCCAGTGGAGCATCGTGCTGTGGGGCGTGGCCAGTTACCTGTGTTCGACCGCGCAAACGGTGGAGGGCCTGACGCTGTTCCGCATCCTGCTCGGAATCGGCATGGGCATGGAGTTTCCGATTGCGCAGTCGATGCTTTCGGAGCTGATCCCGGCGCAACGGCGCGGGCGCTACATTGCATTGATGGACGGTTTCTGGCCGCTGGGTTTCGTTGCTGCCGGGGTGCTGTCGTACTTCTTGCTGCCGTTGATTGGCTGGCGCGACATCTTTCTGGTGTTGGCGGTGCCGGCGGTATTCGTGCTGGCGATCCGGTTCTTTATCCCCGAGTCGCCGCGCTGGCTGGAACAGGCCGGACGCCACGAAGCCGCGGATAAGGTCCTGAGCGCCATCGAGGCGCGCGTGCGTACATCGCTCGGTGTCGCGACGCTGCCGGAGCCGGTGCGTCTGCCAAGGACAGTGACGCCGCCGGGCAACTTCTTCTCGGCGCTCAAGCAGATCTGGTCGCCACAATACCGCCAGCGCACGACGATGATCTGGAGCCTGTGGTTTTTCGCCTTGCTCGGGTTTTACGGGCTGACATCGTGGCTCAGTGCGTTGTTGCAACAGTCGGGTTTCGCCGTGACCCAGTCGGTGTATTACACCGTGCTGATATCGCTGGGCGGAATTCCCGGGTTCCTGATGGCGGCGTGGCTGGTGGAACGCTGGGGGCGCAAGCCGGTGTGCATCGTGACGTTGCTCGGCGGCGGGGTGATGGCGTTTCTCTACGGACAGAGCGCGGTGTTCGGCGGCAACGTCGCGTTGCTGATCAGCTCCGGGCTACTGATGCAGTTTTTCCTGTTCGGCATGTGGGCAGTGCTCTACACCTACACGCCGGAGTTGTACCCGACCTCGGCGCGTGCGACCGGCTCGGGCTTTGCCTCGGCGATTGGTCGCGTCGGCTCGTTGCTCGGGCCGTTTGTGACCGGGCTGGTGTTCCCGGTTACCGGGCAGGGTGGGGTGTTTGCGCTGGGGGCGCTGTGCTTTGCGATTGCGGCGGGGGTGGTGTGGCTGTTCGGGATGGAGACGCGGGGCAGGACGCTGGAGGAGCTGGCAGAGTCGACACCGGTATAAATGTGGGAGCGAGCCTGCTCGCGAAAGCGGTGTGTCAGACAACTCAAACTGTGACTGACACGAAGCCTTCGCGAGCAGGCTCGCTCCCACATTGGAACTTCAGCGTTTTTACGGTTTTACCAGACGCGCATCCAGGCTGTTCTGCGCCAGGCGCTTGGCCTGATCCTGGGTCATGCCCAGGTGTTCATGCAGCGCATGGAAGTTCTCGGTGACATAACCGCCGAAGTACGCCGGGTCATCCGAGTTGACGGTGACCTTCACCCCACGCTCGAGCATGTCGAGGATGTTGTGCTGCGACATGTGATCGAACACGCAGAGCTTGGTGTTCGACAGTGGGCACACGGTCAGCGGGATCTGCTCGTCGATGATCCGCTGCATCAGGCGCTCGTCTTCGATGGCGCGTACGCCATGGTCGATGCGCTGGATTTTCAGCAGGTCGATAGCTTCCCAGATGTACTCCGGCGGGCCTTCTTCACCGGCATGGGCGACGGTCAGGAAGCCTTCGTCACGGGCGCGGTCGAACACACGCTGGAACTTGCTTGGCGGGTGACCCATCTCGGAACTGTCGAGGCCGACGGCGACAAACGCATCACGGAACGGCAGCGCCTGATCGAGGGTTTTCTGTGCTTCGTCTTCGCTCAGGTGGCGCAGGAAGCTCAGGATCAAACCGCTGGTGATGCCCAGTTGCTGCTCGCCATCCTTGAGTGCCGCGGCGATGCCGTTGAGCACCACTTCGAACGGGATGCCACGGTCGGTGTGGGTCTGCGGGTCGAAGAACGGTTCGGTGTGAATCACGTTCTGCGCTTTGCAGCGCAGCAGGTAGGCCCAGGTCAGGTCGTAGAAGTCCTGCGAGGTGCGCAGCACATCGGCGCCCTGGTAATACAGGTCGAGAAATTCCTGCAGGTTGTTGAAGGCGTAGGCCTTGCGCAGGGTTTCGACATCGCTCCACGGCAGGGCGATCTTGTTGCGTTCGGCCAGGGCGAACAGCAACTCAGGCTCCAGCGAGCCTTCCAGATGCAGGTGCAGTTCGGCCTTGGGCAGGGCGTTGAGCCAATCGTACATATTCTTTTCTCATCAGGTGCAGATGGCGGCCATTCTACAGATGCGCGCCGAAACAATTGGCAAAACCTGACCAAGCGATCCATCACACTGCTTGCGGCTCGCGACGATAGGCGTAGGTATCGGCGAAGCGCGACAGCAGGAATTCGGCGCAGGTGGTGGTCGGATATTTCGCCGGATGCTGTGCGTCCTGGCAACCGGGCAGGCATTCGATACGGGTGTCCGGATGCGGCTCGGCGAAGAACGGCATCGAATAGCGATCCATCCCCAGCGGACTGATGACCCGGTGCGGCGTCGAGCGATAACGGTCATTGCTCCAGCGCGCCATCATGTCGCCGAGGTTGACCACGAAGGTGCCGTCTATGGGCGGCGCGTCGATCCATTCGCCTCGCACGTTCTTGACCTGCAGGCCGCCAGCGCTGTCCTGATAGAGCAGGGTGATGCAGCCATAATCGGTGTGCGCTCCGGCGCCTTGCTGCTCGGCGCTGCTGGCGGTGTGGCGCGGCGGGTAGTGGATCATCCGCAGCACACTGACCGGCTGATGGAAGCGGGTGTCGAAGAAGTCGCGCTCGATGTCCAGCGCGATGGTCATTGCGCTTAACAGGGTTTGTGCAAGCGCCTGCATGTCGAGGTAGTGCTGCTCCATCAGCGCTTCCCAACCGGCGATTGGCGGATGACGGTTGGGCCCGCGCAAGGGTTTTTCCGCGAGCACCTCGGGATGGTTCGCCAGCAGGTGCAGGCCCATGTCGAAGGTTTCTTTGAGGTCGCTGGGTTTGTCCGGGTCGAGCTGTTCGGTGGCGATGGCGCCGTAGCCGCGATGATGGCGGGTCTGGGTGATGTCGATCTGGAGTTTTTCTTCTGCCGGTAGCGCAAAAAAGCGCTGGGCGTGGTCGAGCAGCGAGTCGATGCGCTGCGCGGAAATCGGGTGGCCCTTGATGTAGAAAAAGCCCCATTCGCGGCAGGCGTGGTCGATCTTCGCGGCGACGGCGGGCCAGGCGTTTTGGTCGTCGCTATAGAGCGGTGAGATGTCGATGATCGGAAGACTGTTCATACACAATCCTAAAGAACGCTGAAGAACCATTGTAGGAGTGAGCCTGCTCGCGATAGCGGTGTGTCATTCAGCATCATCGGTGCCTGACACACCGCTTTCGCGAGCAAGCCCGCTCCCACAGGGGAAGGGTGGTGGGGCCGGGATTACTTCGGCATCTCGGCCTTCATCCCTTCCACGTAATAGTTCATCGACGCCAGCTCCGCATTGCTCGCGCTCACTCCGGCCGGGATTTTCTCGACCCCGGCCTGATCCTTGATCGGCCCGGTGAACGGTTGCAACGCGCCGCTCTTGATGTCGGCGATGATCTGCTCGGCCTCGGCTTTCACCGGCGCCGGTACCAGATCGCTGATCGGCAGTTCAACCGTGCCTTCCTTCAACCCGCCCCAGTAATCCTGGGATTTCCAGCTGTGGTCGATCACGCTTTGCGTGGCTTGAATGTAGTGCGGCGCCCAGTCGTTGACGATCGAGGTCAGCACCGCTTTCGGGCCGAAGTGCGCCATGTCCGAGGCGTAACCCACGGCGTACACGCCACGCCGTTCGGCGGCCTGGATCGGCGCCGGGCTGTCGGTGTGCTGGAACACCACGTCCACACCCTGATCGATCAGCGCGTTGGCGGCATCGGCTTCCTTGCCCGGGTCGAACCACGAGTTGACCCACACCACCTTGATCTCGGTGCCAGGGTTGTACTTGTTCAGCGCCAGCTGGATGGCGTTGATGTCGCGGATCACTTCCGGAATCGGGAACGAAGCGACGTAGCCGATCTTCTTGCTCTTGGTCATTTTCGCCGCGAGAAAACCGCCGACGTAACGACCCTCGTAGGTGCGCGCCAGATAGGTGCCGAGGTTCTTGTCCTGCTTGTAGCCGGTGGCGTGTTCGAAGGTGACCTTGGGAAATTGTTTGGCGACTTTCAGCGTCGGGTTCATGTAGCCGAAGGAGGTGGTGAAGATCAGGTCGTAGTTGTCCTTGGCCATGTTGCGGATCACCCGCTCGGCGTCAGCGCCCTCGGCCACGTTCTCGACGTAATTGGTGGTGATCTGCGCGCCGAATTTCTCCGCCAGCGCCTTGCGCCCCTGCTCATGCTGATACGTCCAGCCGTGGTCGCCGATCGGGCCGATGTAGACGAAACCGACCTTCAGCGGATCGGCAGCGCTGGCGCTCAGGCTGATCCCCAGACCGATGGCGGCGCACAGCAGTTTGTGCAGCGGACGTATTTGCATGAATTGGAGCTCCATTTTGTTGTGTGTGGACAGGGGCAATGCAAATTGCTGACCAACAGGACAACAAACAATCCGAAACCGAGGCGCGGCCTTCGCGAGCAAGCCCGCTCCCACAGGGGAATGCATTCCAAATGTGGGAGCGGGCTTGCTCGCGAAGAGGCCGGCAGGAACGATAAAAGTGCATGGCTGAAACCAGCTGCCATCGGCTGGTGCGCTAAGGTGTAACGAAACGTTAGCGCCGCGCCGCAGTCAGTAGCTCATTCGAACCTCTCGGCAAAAAAGGCCCGCCATGCTCACGATCCTCAAGCAAGAAAGCTTTCTGCTGCTGGCGGTGATTGCCGCGTGCATCGCCTATCCGCTGGAACACTGGATGCTGCAAAGCGGACAGATCGTCGCGCTGATTTCTGGCCTGGTGCTGATCGCCTTCATCGTCGCCGCGTCGATGCGCGTCGCCCATCATGCTGAACTGCTCGCGGAAAAAGTCGGCGACCCCTACGGCACGATGATCCTGACCCTCGCGGCGGTGCTGGTGGAAGTGGTGATCCTGGCGATCATGATGAGCAACGAGGCGTCCGCCACACTGGTGCGTGACACGATTTATTCGGCGGTGATGCTCGACATCAACGGCATCCTCGGCCTCGCCGCGTTGATGGGCGGGCTCAAGCATGGCGAGCAGTCGTACAACGATGATTCGGCGCGCAGCTACAGCGTGATGATCCTCACCGCGATGGGCGTATCGATGGTGGTGCCGGAGTTTATTCCGGCGGCCAACTGGAAGATTTACTCGGCGTTCACCATCGGTGCGATGGTGGTGCTTTATGCGTTGTTTCTGCGCATGCAGGTCGGGCCGCACAGTTACTTTTTCAGCTACAGCTACCCGGACAAGCGCCGCAAGAAAGAACCGGTGGAGGATGAGCCGAAACCGCTGAGCCTGGCGTGGTCGATCGGCATTCTGGTGTTCGGGGTGGTGGTGATCGGCGCACTGGCCGAAGTGATGTCCAAGACCCTCGATCTGGGCCTGGAAGGCACGGGCGCACCGCCGGTGATCACGGCGATTCTGGTGGCGGCGATTTCCGCTGCGCCGGAGATTCTGACGGCGTTGCGTGCCGCGTTGGCCAACCGCATGCAGTCGGTGGTCAACATCGCGATGGGCGCGTCACTGTCGACGGTGATCCTCACCGTGCCGGTGATGGAAGCGATGGCGCTCTACACCGGTCAACCGTTTCAAATGGCGATGACCCCGGTGCAGACGGTGATGATCTTCATCACGCTGATCGTCAGTGCGATCAACCTGAATGACGGCGAGACCAATGCCATCGAAGGCATGACTCACTTTGTGCTGTTTGCGACGTTTATCATGCTCTCCCTGCTGGGCCTTTAAGGACATACACAAATCCAAATGTGGGAGCGGGCTTGCTCGCGAAAGCGGTGTGTCAGGCAGGTTAAATCTGAATGACACACCGCTTTCGCGAGCAAGCCCGCTCCCACAGGGTTTAGTGTTGGGATCAGGTCCCGGCGATCAACTGGCGAGCCGCCTGGCTGTGATCAGCGATCAGGCCCTTCAGATCCAGCCCTTCAACCTGGCCATCAATCACCCGCCACTTGCCGCCAATCATCACCCGATCCGCACGATCCGCACCGCACAACAACAGCGCCGAAATCGGATCATGGCTGCCCGAGAAGCGCAGCTCATCCAGCTTGAACAACGCCAGATCCGCCTGCTTGCCCACCGCCAGCTCACCAATGTCGGTACGGCCCAACAGGCTCGCCGAGCCTTTGGTTGCCCAGCCGAGCACGCGCTCCGGGGTGATTTTTTCCGCGCCATAACGCAGACGCTGGATGTACAACGCCTGCCGCGCTTCGAGGATCATGTTCGACGCGTCGTTTGAGGCCGAGCCGTCCACGCCCAGACCGAACAGCGCGCCGGCATCGGTCAGATCGATGCTCGGGCAGATGCCGGAGGCCAGGCGCATGTTCGAACTCGGGCAATGGCAGATACCGGTGCCGGCCTGGCCGAGGCGAGCGATTTCGTCCGGGTTGAAGTGGATGCCGTGAGCCAGCCAGGTGCGTGGGCCGAGCCAGCCGACGCTGTCCAGATAATCCACGGTGCGCAGGCCGAAGCGCTGCAGGCAGAAATCTTCTTCGTCGAGGGTTTCGGCCAGATGGGTGTGCAGGCGCACGTCGAGTCTGTTCGCCAGCTCGGCGCTGGCCGACATGATTTCCGGGGTCACCGAGAACGGCGAGCACGGTGCCAGGGCGATCTGGATTTGCGCGCCGTCACCGCGCTCGTGGTACTCGTGAATCAGGCGCTGACTGTCGTCGAGAATCACCTGACCTTCCTGCACCGTCTGTTGCGGCGGCAGACCGCCGTCCTTCTCGCCGAGGCTCATCGAACCGCGAGTGAGCATGGCGCGCATGCCCAGTTCCCGCACGGTGTCGACTTGCACGTCGATGGCGTTTTCCAGACCGTCCGGGAACAGGTAATGGTGGTCGGCGGCGGTGGTGCAACCCGACAGCAGCAATTCAGCCAAAGCCACTTTCGTCGCGAGGGCGAGTTTTTCCGGGGTCAGCCGCGCCCACACCGGGTACAGGGTTTTCAGCCACGGGAACAACGGCTGATTGACCACCGGCGCCCAGGCGCGAGTCAGGGTTTGATAGAAATGGTGATGGGTGTTGATCAGGCCCGGCAGGATCACATGCTCGCGGGCATCGAACACTTCATTGCATGGCGCGGACGGTTGCTGACCGGCAGCGAGCACTTCGACGATCACGCCGTCTTGCAGCACCAGACCGCCACGGGCATCGAGCGCGTTGGCCGTGAAAATGGCGAGGGGATTTTTTAACCAGGTACGGGTCGCAGGCATTGTGGCCGGCTCCTCTGAAAGTTGGGTTCAGGGTTGCCAGCTCAGTGTTGCCCTGTCTGCTGATCCAGGGTCGCCGCGAAGGACGAGGTGCGGAGTTTCAAACAAATCGCCGGATCGGGCAAGCCCAACCCGACAGGACACCACCATCCCCTTGTAGGAGTGAGCCTGCTCGCGATAGCGGTCTTTCATTCAATATCATCGGTGACGGACACACTGCGATCGCGAGCAGGCTCACTCCTACAGGGAAGATCTGTGGTGCTTACCAGGGAATGGTTTCACCCTTGTAGTTGATGAAGTGATGGCCGCCCTTGCCGGTATACGCATTCACCTGATCAATCAGCCCGCGAGTGCTGGTCTCCACATCCAGGTCAGCGCCTTCGCCGCCCATGTCCGTCTTCACCCAGCCCGGATGCAGCGACAGCACGGTGAGCTTCTGTTCGCCCAACTGGGTGACGAAACTGTTGGTCATCGAATTCAGCGCGGCCTTGCTCGCCTTGTACAGCGCCAGCTCCGGCGCGTCCGGTACGGTGACGCTGCCCAGGCCGGAACTCATGAACGCCAGCACGCCGCTGCCGTCGCGGATCTGTCCGACGAAGCGCTGCGCGAGGTTGATCGGCGCCACGGCGTTGGTGAAAAACAGCTGGCCAACTTCGGCCAGTGTCGCGCCGCCCGGGGTTTGCACCTCCGGACCTTTGACCCCGGCGTTGACGAACAGCAGGTCGAAGGTTTCGCCCTTGAGCTGTTGGCTCAGGGCGATCACTGCTTGCTGGTCGTCCATGTCGAGTTTCTCGATCCGCACGTTACCCAGCGCTTGCAGCGCCTCTGCCTTTTGCGGATTGCGCACGGTGGCGGTCACTTGCCAGCCGTCGGCCAGCAGGGTTTTCACCAGCCCGAGGCCCAAGCCACGGGAGGCGCCGATGATCAGTGCGTTTTTTGCCTGGGACATGACGGGATTCCTTGAAAGTTACGGTTCATGGATTCAATGGACACGCCTGACCGAGCCGTTGTTGCAACTCTCGTCGCAACACATCGAGTTCGCTCATGCGGGTTTCGATCAATTGCAGTTTGTCGCGCAGCAGTTGCGCCACGGCGTTTTCCGGGTCGGGCGCGTTCCACAACGCGGCGACGCTGTTGCCGATTTCGCCAAGGGTAAAACCCAGGCGCTGCGCGGTTTTGATGTAGAGCACCAGTTGCAGCATTTCCGGCGGGTAGTCGCGGTAACCGTTGGCACTGCGTTGCGCCGCGATCAGCCCGCGCTGCTCGTAGAAGCGCAAGGTATCGCGGCTGACGGCGCTGGCCTGGGCTAATTCACCGATGCGCATGCGGGGTCTCAAAAGAGGTATTGACCCTGGAGCATACTCCAGGCTTTACCGTGGTTGCTCCTCAAATTTTGGAGCAAGGACGATGTGGACTTCGACCCAGTATCGGAATGTGGTGCGCGGCAGCGCCTGGTATGACCTGATCGTCACGGCCGCGTTTGCCACGCCGTGGAGTTTTGCCGCGTTACATGGGGCGTTGACGGCGCTGAGTCAGGCGCTGGATTTGCCCGGTGAACTGCCGGCGTTCGCGCCGGCGCATATGTTGATGGCGAATCTGTTGGGTTCGGTGGTGTGCGTGTGGGCGGTGCTGCGGATTCGTGATCCGCAGGCGCTTTATGGGCGCTATGACGCGGTGGCGCGGTTGCTGTTTGCGGCTTGGCAGGGGTATGCCTTGGCCCATGGCGCCAGCTCGTTGCTGGTGGTTTTTTTGGCTTTTGAACTGGCGTGGGGCGTGGCTCAGGTGTTGCCCGTTCGGACGCCTTCGCGAGCAAGCCCGCTCCCACAGGGTTAGTGTCGTTCGCGAACTGTGTGATCGCCGCAGAACCTGTGGGAGCGGGCTTGCTCGCGAAGAGGCCCTTGTAAACAACCATTAATGCCCGGCCTGCCACGGCTGCCCTAGCGAAACCGGCGCATACAACCGAGTCCGCACCGCATCCCGCGACAACAGCACCAACACCAAAATCGTCGCCACATACGGCAGCATCGCCAGCAGACTCGACGGAATCGCCAGACCCAACCCCTGCGCCACCAGGTGCAGGATGCTGGCGAGGCCGAACAGGTACGCCCCGAGCAACAAGCGCCACACCCGCCAACTGGCAAACACCACCAGCGCCAGCGCAATCCAGCCGCGCCCGGCGGTCATGTTTTCCGCCCACATCGGCGTGTACGCCAGCGACAGATACGCCCCCGCCAACCCGGCCATCGCTCCGCCAAACAGTACCGCCAGTGTGCGCACGGTCAGCACCGGCAAGCCCATGGCACTGGCCGCGTCAGGGTTCTCGCCAACGGCCTGAACGATCAAGCCGACACGACTCTTGATGATCACCCACGCCACCAGCGCAAACAGCGCGAACGACAGATACACCAGCAGATCCTGGGCAAACAGCATCCGGCCGATCAGCGGAATTTCGCTCAAGTACGGAATCGCCAACGGCTCGAATCCGGCCAGCGGCTTGCCGACCCACGCCGCGCCGACAAAGGTCGACAGGCCCACACCGAAGATCGTCAGCGCGAGCCCGGTCGCCACCTGATTGGCGTTGAACACCAGCGCGACCAGGGCAAACAGCGATGACAAGAGCATCCCCGCGAGCATCGCCAGCAACACGCCGAGCCACAGGTTGCCGCTGTTGAGGGCGACGATAAAACCGATCACCGCGCCAAACAGCATCATCCCTTCCTGCCCGAGGTTGAGCACGCCGCTCTTCTCGCAGATCAACTCACCCAGCGCCACCAACAACAGCGGCGTGCCGCAGCGCACCATGGCGTAGAAAATATTGCTCAGCAGATCGATATCCATCACAGCGCTCCGGCGGTTACGGCGGTGGTCGACGCGCGCCGTGCCCAGCGCAGTTTCAGGCGTGGCCGATAGAGAATCAGCACGTCGCAGGCCAGCAGGAAAAACAGCATCATTCCCTGGAATAGTTGGGTGATCGCTTGCGGCAGATTCAGGGTCATCTGCGCGCTCTCACCGCCGATGTACAGCAGCGCCATCAGCAGGCTCGAGAACAGAATGCCAATCGGATTCAGCCGGCCGAGAAACGCTACGGTGATCGCCGCATAGCCGTACCCCGGCGAGACTTGCGGCACCAATTGCCCGATCGGCCCGGTGACTTCGCAGACCCCGGCCAGCCCGGCCAAACCACCGCTGATCAACAGCGCGAGCCAGATCAGACGTTTCTCGCGAAAACCGACAAACCCCGCCGCACGCTTGTCCAGACCGAGCACCTTGATCTGGAAACCGACAAAGCTTTTCTGCAACAACACCCACACTGCAACCAGCGCGAGCAGGGCGAAATACACCCCGGCATGCACCCGGCCATCCTCCATCAGCAGCGGCAGGCGACTGGCGTCGCCGAACATCGCCGACTCGGGAAAGTTGTAGCCGGCCGGATCCTTCAGCGGCCCGTGCACGCAGAACAGCAACAGGTTCAGCGCAATGTAATTGAGCATGATGCTGGTGAGGATTTCGTTGGCGTTGAAGCGCGTGCGCAGCCATGCCGTCAGCCCGGCCCAAGCGGCGCCGGCGACAGTGCCGGTGAGCAGGATCAGCACCAGTGCCCAGCGGCTTTGCAGGTCGATGATGTTCACCGCCAAGGCGCTGCCGGCGAGTGCGCCGAGGAGCAATTGGCCTTCGGCGCCGATGTTCCAGATCCGCGCTTGATAAGCCACCGCCAGACCGAGTGCGCAAAGCAGAATCGGCAGCGCCTTGACCAGCAGTTCGGAGACGCCATACAGATCGATGACCGGTGCGATCAACAGCGTATGCAAAGTTTGCAGCGGGTCATGCCCCAGGGCGATGAACAGCAGCGAGCCGCAGCCGAGGGTCAGCAGCGCCGCCAGCAGCGGCGAGCACCACAACATCAGGCGCGATTGTTGGCCACGGGGTTCGAGGGAAAGCAGCATGTTGGGAAAACTCCGTCAGGCCGTGGCCGATGAATGCGCGTGGTTGATGTGCCCGGCCATCCAGCCGCCGACATCGCTCAGCAGGGTGTCGGTGGTGTTCTGCAGCGGCGACAGACGCCCCGCGCACAGCGCGCCGAGGCGGTCGCTGATCTGGAACAGTTCGTCGAGGTCTTCAGAGATCACCAGGATCGCCGCGCCGGCATCGCGCAGGGCAATCAGTGCGCGATGGATAGTCGCCGCTGCGCCGACGTCCACGCCCCAGGTCGGGTGCGCGGCGATCAGCAGTTTCGGTTGCTGAAGGATTTCCCGGCCAAGAATGAATTTCTGCAGATTGCCACCGGACAGGCTGCGTGCGGCAGCGTGCGTGCCTGGGGTTTTCACCCCGAAACGCTGAATGATCTGCTGTGCGAGGGCTTCGACTTTACCGCGCTCGATCAAGCCGCTGCGCACCAGCCCCTGTTGAAAGGCCGTGAGCAAGGCGTTGTCGGCGAGGCTCAGTTCCGGCACCGCGCCGTGGCCCAGGCGTTCTGCCGGGACGAACGCCAGACCGAGTTGGCGCCGCGCATCCGGGCGCAAATCGGCGACCGCTTGCCCGGCGAAACAAATGGTTGTCGCGCTGTCGCGGGGCAGGGTTTGTTCACCGCTGAGCAGCGCCAGCAACTCATCCTGTCCGTTGCCCGCGACCCCGGCGATACCGACGATTTCGCCGCTGCGTACTTGCAGGTTGATGTCGCTCAACGAGCAGCCGAAGGGATCGGGGTTGTGCCAGCGCAAACCGTTGACCCGCAGAAAGTCCGCGCCGCCGCTGACCTTCGGGTACTCGCCGATCAATGCCGCCGCTGCGCCAACCATCATCTGCGCCAACTGCTGATCCGAGCATTCGGCCGGCACACAATGCCCGGCGACGCGCCCGCCGCGTAGAACCGTGGCGCTATGGCACAGGGCGCGCACTTCCGCGAGTTTGTGGCTGATAAACAGAATGCTGCAGCCCTCGGCGGCGAGGCGGCGCAGGGTGATGAACAGTTCGTCGGCCTCTTGCGGCGTCAGCACTGAGGTCGGCTCGTCGAGGATCAGCAGGCGAATGTCCTGCATCAGGCAACGAATGATCTCCACCCGTTGCCGTTCGCCGATCGACAGGCTGTGGACAAGTCGCTCCGGCTCCAGCGCCATGCCGTAGCGGCGCGACACTTCGCGAATCTTCGACTCAAGCTGTTTCGGCGTGCCGGCCTTGGCGCCCATTGCCAGAGCAATGTTCTGCGCGACGCTGAGGGTTTCGAACAGCGAGAAATGCTGGAACACCATGCCGACCCCCAACTGTCGGGCCTGCGCCGGGTTGCGAATATTTACTCGCTGACCCTGCCAGAGCATTTCCCCCGTATCGGCCTGGGTCACGCCGTAGATGATCTTCATCAAGGTACTTTTGCCCGCGCCGTTCTCACCGAGCAGCGCGTGGATTTCCCCGGGCGCGATGCACAGGTCGATGGCGTCATTGGCCAGGCAACCGGGGTAGCGTTTGCTGATCTGGCGCAGTTGCAAGCGCGGCGTTGAATCTGGGCTTGGCATGACAGGCTCGACTGACTTGGAGTTGTGCCTGTGGATAAAGCAATTTCCTGGCCATTGAGTCAGGAACCTCCGCATCCCTTGAGTGCGAACGGCTGGAGTAGGGCCTCGGCGGAAAGTCGGTGAATTCTTCGGCACCAATTGGGAGCAAAGGTGTTGATCAGGCTCCAGTTTTGCTCGCGGATATTTGGTTAAAAAACGAGCAAACTGTCGGGAGCTATGCAGAACCTGCGACTGCGCGAGTCATGAACGGGTTATCCACAGGTTGCTCCACAGTATTTGTGCGCAATCAGAAAACCTTGGCATAAGCGCGGGAGTGCTATCTCCCAATAGCGATAAACAGCTCTAACTGATTGTTTTTACGCGTAATTAAACTTTCTTCATGTGAATTGCGCGAAAAGTGAACAAATCCCGCAAAGCCACGTGACAGAAGGGTTACAGCGGAATGTACTCAGGTTATCCACAGTCGGGTGCACAGCAGATGTGGGCAAGTTATTGGAGTAAAGGAATCCGTCGATGCCCTAAAAGATCGCAGCCTTCTAACGCTGCAGCACTATCCGCCCACGGCTCAAATCCGCCAGTTGCGTTTGCAGCAACTCGATCTGCGCCTCGCCCAGCGCCAACTGCAACTCCACGCCATTGGCGGTGAAGTTTTCTTCGACGATTAACCCACCCAGATCCGCCACCCGCAGCTTCACCAATGCCAATTCGGCAAAGCCGCAGGCGCAACTGAGCGGCACACGGCTGATCAACTCGACTTTCGCCGCCGCTTGCAGGCACTTGTTCGCGCCGCCGCCATAGGCCCGGGCCAAACCGCCAGTGCCCAGTTGGATGCCGCCATACCAGCGGATCACCAGCACTGCGACCTGATCGCAATCCTGCGCTTCGATGGCCGCCAGAATCGGTCGCCCGGCGGTGCCGCCGGGTTCGCCATCGTCGTTGCTGCGGTATTGCGCACCGAGCTTCCACGCCCAGCAGTTATGCGAGGCGTTCAAGTCGCTGTGTTGTTCGAAGAACGCCTGCGCGTCGGCGGGGCTGCCGATCGGCGCCGCGAAGGTGATGAAGCGGCTCTTGCGAATCTCTTCGCGGTACTCGCAAAAACCGCTGAGGGTGAAAGGCATAAACGTCTTAAATAGTCGGGGTGAGGCCGCAGCCTTTGAGAATGATGCGGATCAGGTTGTTGCCGGCGTCTTCCATGTCCTGCCTGGTCAGCTTGCTGCGACCGCTGACGCGGCAGATCTGCGTGGCGAAGTCGGCGTAATGCTGGGTGCTGCCCCACAGCAGGAAGATCAGGTGCACCGGATCCACCGGGTCCATCTTGCCCGCATCGATCCACGCCTGGAACACGGCCGCGCGGCCCTGGAACCAGGCGCGGTAATCCTGGTTGAAATACTCGGTCAGGCATTCGCCGCCACTGATCACTTCCATCGCGAAGATCCGCGAGGCTTGCGGTTGGCGGCGGGAGAATTCCATCTTGGCGCGAATGTAGCGGGTCAGCGCTTCGGCCGGATCGTCCTCGGCCGTCAGGGTGTTGAAGGTGCTGTCCCACAGTTCGATGATGTTGCTCAGCACTGCCACGTACAACCCCAACTTGTTGGTGAAGTAGTAATGCAGGTTCGCCTTGGGCAACCCGGCATTCTGCGCAATGGTGTTCATGCTGGTGCCTTTGAAACCGTGACGGGCGAACTCGTCTTCGGCGGCTTTGAGGATGGTCTCTTCGTTCTTCTGACGAATGCGGCTGGCGGGTTTGCCGCCATGAGCGGGGACTTCAAAGGTCATAGGCACTTCCGGTTTGTCTGTGGGTGCAACCAGTTGCGTTGATAACGCACCCACAGGCATCCGACAAGTCCTGATGCAATAAAACCGTTACGCCTGTTCGATCTTGTTCAGCGGCGCGGCGGATTCGACGCTGGTGGTTTTCGCCTCCGGCAGCAACAGACACAGGAGGATCGCGGTCAGGCCGCCGCTGGTGATCGCCGAATCGAACAGGTTTTGCACCAGTTTCGGCAACAGGTGCAGCAGGTTCGGTTGCGCGGCAATACCCAGGCCGACGCCGAGTGAGGTGGCAATGATCAGCATGCTGCGTCGGTCCAGCGGCGACTGCGCGAGAATCCGCACCCCAGCCGCCGCTACGCTGCCGAACATCACCAGGGTGGCGCCGCCGAGCACCGGTTTCGGGATCTGCTGCAGCACCGCGCCGATCATGGGGAACAGGCCAAGACAAAACAGAATCGCGCCGATGTACAGCCCGACATAGCGGCTGGCGACGCCGGTCAACTGGATCACGCCGTTGTTCTGCGCAAACGTGGTGTTGGGGAAAGCGCTGAAGGTGGCGGCGATCATGCAGCTCACGCCGTCACCGAGCACGCCGCCGCGCAGTCGGCTTATATAAGAGGGGCCGCTGATCGGCTGGCGGGCGAGCATGCAGTTGGCCGTGAGGTCGCCGACGGTTTCGATGGTGCTGATCAGATAAATCAGTGCGACCGGCAGGAAAGCCGTCCAGTCAAAGCTGAAACCGAACTTGAACGGTGTGGGAAGACTGACCAGGGGCAAGTCAGGCAATGCCTGCGGAACCAGTTTGCCACTGAACCACGCGGCCAGACTGCCGAGCAGCAATCCGATGATGATTGCCGACAGCCGCACCCACGGCGTGTTCGAGCGATTGAGCAGGATGATCGTCAGCAACACGAACACACCCAGCGCCAGATTGCCCGGCGCGCCGAAGTCCGGCGCATTGAAACCACCGCCCAGATCGGTGATGCCGACCTTGATCAGACTGATGCCGATCAGGGTGATGACAATTCCGGTCACCAGCGGCGTGACGACCCGGCGCAACTGACCGATGAAACGGCTGAGAATGATCTGCACCACGGCACCGAAAAAACACACGCCGAAGATCATCGCCAGAATGTCTTCCGGGCTGCCGCCACGCTGCTTGACCAGAAACCCGGCCGACAGCACCGCGCCGAGAAAGGCAAAACTGGTGCCCTGCAAGCAGATCATCCCGGCGCCGATGCCGAATGGCCGCCGCGCTTGAATAAAGGTACCGACCCCGGACACCATCAGCGCCATGCTGATCAGGTACGGCAGATGCGCGGTCAGGCCGAGGGCCGAGCCGATTACCAACGGCGGGGTGATGATGCCGACGAAACTGGCGAGCACGTGTTGCAGGGCGGCGAGGATCGCGGCGGGTGGTTTGGGACGATCGTCGAGGCCGTAGATCAGGTCGCTGGAGGGGGCGGAATCTGGCTGCATGGGTTTGGGCTTCTTGTTGAAGGATCGAGGTTGATCCTGCTTTGCAAAAAGCTGTCCACTTGCTCAGGTTATTGTTTGTTTCTCTTGCTCAGGCCCAGCGTGGCTGGGCTTCTGCTGAATCTCAACGTGTCGCCGCCAGGCTCTCCAGAAAGCTTTCCAGCACCAAATGAGGGCGCCGCCCCTTGCGCGTGACCGATGCGAGGCTCAGGTCGTAGAACCGCGTCGTCGATTTCAGCGCACGCAAGCGCCCTTGCTGCACCCACAGGCTGGCGTAGTGATCCGGCAGATAACCGATGTAACGCCCAGTCAGAATCAAAAACGCCATGCCCTCACGGTCGGACGCACTGGCGGTGCAATTGAGCGCCTGATAATGCGCCTGAATCTCCGCCGGCAAACGAAACGTCGGCGCAATTGCGTCCTGACTATTAAGACGTTCGTCATCCAGTTGCTTGTCATCGACATAGAACAGCGGGTGGCCGACCGCGCAATAAAGCAGCGAGCGTTCGCTGTACAACGGCTGATACTCCAGCCCCGACAGTGCGCTGGCCTGTGGCACCACGCCGACATGCAGGCGACCGTCGAGTACGCCTTGTTCGACTTCATTGGGCGCGATCATGCGGATCTGGATCTGCACGTCCGGCCCGCGCTCCTTCAGCTGGGCGAGGGCATGGGTGATGCGCATGTGGGGCAGGGTGACGAGGTTGTCGGTCAGGCCGATGATCAGTTCGCCACGCAGGTGCTGGTGCAGGCCGTTGACCTCGGTGCGGAAACTTTCCAGCGCACTCAATAGTTGCAGCGCCGATTGGTAAACCTCGCGGCCCTCTTCAGTCAGCGAAAACCCGGCGCGGCCGCGCTGACACAAGCGCAGGCCGAGGCGCTGTTCGAGATCGCTCATTTGCTGGCTGATTGCCGAGCGACCGATGCCGAGCACGGTTTCCGCCGCCGAGAAGCCGCCGCATTCCACCACGCTACGAAAAATTCGCAGCAGACGTATATCAAAGTCACTGACCTGGGCCAGCGGATCGGGGCGGCGACTGCTCATGCTGTTGTTCTCATTGTTTAGCAGGCTTCTAACTGAAGGTTAGAAAAGTTGGATTTCACCGACTTTATCCGCGTGGCAATTTAGCTGCAACAACGCTTTTTATCTCCCTGATGCTTATGCCCTGCGAGGTTTTGCCCGATGAACATGCCTGAAAACGCGCCGTCGCCACTGGCCAGCCAACTGAAGCTGGACGCGCACTGGATGCCGTACACCGCCAACCGCAACTTCCAGCGCGATCCGCGTCTGATCGTCGGTGCCGAGGGCAGCTGGCTGTTCGATGACAAGGGCCGCAAGATCTACGATTCGCTGTCCGGTCTGTGGACCTGCGGCGCCGGGCACACCCGCAAGGAAATCCAGGAAGCGGTATCCAAGCAACTGGGCACCCTCGATTACTCGCCAGGCTTCCAGTACGGCCACCCGTTGTCGTTCCAGTTGGCCGAGAAAATCACTGACCTGACTCCGGGCAATCTGAACCATGTGTTCTTCACCGACTCCGGCTCCGAATGTGCCGACACTGCGGTGAAAATGGTCCGTGCCTACTGGCGCCTGAAAGGTCAGTCGACCAAGACCAAAATGATCGGCCGTGCCCGTGGCTATCACGGCGTGAACATCGCCGGCACAAGCCTCGGCGGCGTCAACGGCAACCGCAAGCTGTTCGGTCAGGCGATGATGGACGTCGATCACCTGCCGCACACGCTGCTGGCCAGCAACGCATTCTCCCGTGGCATGCCGGAGCAGGGCGGTATCGCCCTCGCCGATGAACTGCTGAAGTTGATCGAACTGCACGACGCGTCGAACATCGCGGCGGTTTTCGTTGAGCCGATGGCCGGTTCCGCTGGTGTGCTGGTTCCGCCTCAGGGTTACCTGAAGCGCCTGCGTGAGATCTGTGATCAGCACAACATCCTGCTGGTATTCGACGAAGTGATTACCGGCTTCGGCCGCACCGGTTCGATGTTCGGCGCCGAAAGCTTTGGCGTGACCCCGGATCTGATGTGCATCGCCAAGCAAGTGACCAACGGCGCGATTCCGATGGGCGCGGTGATTGCCAGCTCCGAGATCTACCAGACCTTCATGAATCAGCCGACTCCGGAATACGCGGTGGAATTCCCCCACGGCTACACCTACTCGGCCCACCCGGTGGCGTGCGCCGCTGGCCTGGCGGCACTCGACCTGCTGCAAAAGGAAAACCTGGTACAGAGCGTGGCCGAGGTTGCCCCGCATTTCGAAAACGCGCTGCACGGCCTGAAAGGTTCGAAAAACGTCATCGACATCCGTAACTACGGCCTGGCCGGTGCCATCCAGATCGCGGCCCGTGACGGCGACGCCATCGTGCGTCCATTCGAAGCCGGCATGGCCCTGTGGAAAGCCGGGTTCTATGTGCGCTTCGGCGGCGACACCCTGCAGTTCGGCCCAACCTTCAACAGCAAGCCGCAAGACCTCGATCGTCTGTTCGACGCGGTTGGCGAAGTGCTGAACAAGCTCGACTGATTTTTCCCTCTATATATACCTGCGAATAACAGGCGCCCCATGCGGGCGTCTGTACACAAGAATTCAGGAGTTTTCGATGAGCGTTATCCCGCATTTGATCAATGGCGAACTGGTGACCGAGAACGGTCGCGCGGTTGATGTGTTCAACCCGTCCACCGGTCAGGCGATCCACAAGCTGCCGCTGGCCACCCGCGAAACCATTCAACATGCAATCGACGCCGCCAAAGCTGCGTTCCCGGCATGGCGCAACACCCCTCCGGCCAAACGTGCTCAAGTGATGTTCCGTTTCAAGCAACTGCTGGAGCAGAACGAAGCGCGCATCTCGCAATTGATCAGCGAAGAACACGGCAAGACCCTCGAAGACGCTGCCGGTGAACTGAAGCGCGGTATCGAGAACGTCGAGTTCGCCTGCGCCGCCCCGGAAATTCTCAAGGGCGAGTACAGCCGCAACGTCGGCCCGAACATCGACGCCTGGTCGGACTTCCAGCCACTGGGCGTGGTTGCCGGTATCACGCCGTTCAACTTCCCGGCGATGGTGCCACTGTGGATGTACCCGCTGGCGATCGTCTGCGGGAACTGCTTCATCCTCAAGCCGTCCGAGCGTGACCCAAGCTCGACGCTGCTGATTGCTCAATTGCTGATTGAGGCCGGTCTGCCCAAAGGCGTGCTGAGCGTGGTGCATGGCGACAAGACTGCAGTGGACGCGCTGATCGAAGCGCCGGAAGTCAAAGCATTGAGCTTCGTCGGCTCGACGCCGATTGCCGAGTACATCTACGCCGAAGGCACCAAGCGCGGCAAACGCGTTCAGGCACTGGGCGGGGCGAAGAACCATGCGGTACTGATGCCGGATGCGGATCTGGACAATGCGGTCAGCGCGCTGATGGGCGCAGCGTATGGTTCTTGCGGTGAGCGCTGCATGGCGATTTCGGTCGCGGTGTGTGTCGGTGATCAGGTGGCGGATGCGCTGGTGGCGAAACTGGTCCCTCAGATCAAGGCGCTGAAAATCGGTGCCGGCACTTCGTGCGGTCTGGACATGGGCCCACTGGTAACCGGTCAGGCGCGGGACAAGGTCAGCGGTTATGTCGATGACGGCGTGGCAGCGGGCGCAACCCTGGTGGTCGATGGTCGTGGCTTGAGCATTCCGGGTCATGAAGAGGGCTTCTTCCTCGGCGGCTGCCTGTTCGACAACGTCACCCCTGAAATGCGCATCTATAAGGAAGAGATCTTCGGGCCGGTGTTGTGCGTGGTCCGGGTCAACAGCCTGGAAGAGGCGATGAAGCTGATCAACGATCACGAATACGGCAACGGCACCTGCATCTTTACCCGTGACGGTGAAGCAGCGCGTCTGTTCTGCGACGAGATCGAAGTCGGCATGGTCGGCGTTAACGTACCGCTGCCGGTACCGGTTGCCTACCACAGCTTCGGCGGCTGGAAGCGTTCGCTGTTCGGCGACCTGCATGCCTATGGCCCGGACGGTGTGCGCTTTTACACGCGTCGCAAGGCCATCACTCAGCGCTGGCCGCAACGTGCGAGCCATGAAGCTTCGCAATTCGCGTTCCCTAGCTTGTAAGTAGAAGGCACGACGAAGGCCGACCTCTAGAGGTCGGCCTTCGTGTTTTCGGGGCTTTTTGACCGATATGACAGAAATGTGAAAAAAGCTGTTGACGGCAGATTCTGGAGGTCTATAATTCGCCCCACTTCCGGCGCAGTCGAAACGGAAAACTCCTTGGGATTCAATGAGTTACGCAGTTTTCGACAGCGGCTTGCTTCAGTTCATCGAAGCCTGGAAAGAGTTGAAAGAGCGGTGATGTTTGGCTCTTTTGACGGTTCGATCTTCTCGGTCGAAAGCGGAGAAAAAGAGGTGTTGACAGCAGCGTGTAACGCTGTAGAATTCGCCTCCCGCTAACGAGAGATCGGAAGCGCAAGTGGTTGAAGTTGTTGAAGAAATCTTCGAAAACTTCTGAAAATAATCACTTGACAGCAAATGAGGCTGCTGTAGAATGCGCGCCTCGGTTGAGACGAAAGATCTTAACCAATCGCTCTTTAACAACTGAATCAAGCAATTCGTGTGGGTGCTTGTGGAGTCAGACTGATAGTCAACAAGATTATCAGCATCACAAGTTACTCCGCGAGAAATCAAAGATGTAACCAACGATTGCTGAGCCAAGTTTAGGGTTTCTTAAAAACCCAAAGATGTTTGAACTGAAGAGTTTGATCATGGCTCAGATTGAACGCTGGCGGCAGGCCTAACACATGCAAGTCGAGCGGATGAAAGGAGCTTGCTCCTGGATTCAGCGGCGGACGGGTGAGTAATGCCTAGGAATCTGCCTGGTAGTGGGGGACAACGTTTCGAAAGGAACGCTAATACCGCATACGTCCTACGGGAGAAAGCAGGGGACCTTCGGGCCTTGCGCTATCAGATGAGCCTAGGTCGGATTAGCTAGTTGGTGAGGTAATGGCTCACCAAGGCGACGATCCGTAACTGGTCTGAGAGGATGATCAGTCACACTGGAACTGAGACACGGTCCAGACTCCTACGGGAGGCAGCAGTGGGGAATATTGGACAATGGGCGAAAGCCTGATCCAGCCATGCCGCGTGTGTGAAGAAGGTCTTCGGATTGTAAAGCACTTTAAGTTGGGAGGAAGGGCAGTAAATTAATACTTTGCTGTTTTGACGTTACCGACAGAATAAGCACCGGCTAACTCTGTGCCAGCAGCCGCGGTAATACAGAGGGTGCAAGCGTTAATCGGAATTACTGGGCGTAAAGCGCGCGTAGGTGGTTTGTTAAGTTGGATGTGAAATCCCCGGGCTCAACCTGGGAACTGCATCCAAAACTGGCAAGCTAGAGTATGGTAGAGGGTGGTGGAATTTCCTGTGTAGCGGTGAAATGCGTAGATATAGGAAGGAACACCAGTGGCGAA
>NZ_JAEKFL010000001.1:0-765000 GCF_016650625.1 Pseudomonas sp. TH49 | reverse complement strand
TAAGTGATGCGGTAGAGGAGCGTTCTGTAAGCCTGTGAAGGTGAGTTGAGAAGCTTGCTGGAGGTATCAGAAGTGCGAATGCTGACATGAGTAACGACAATGGGTGTGAAAAACACCCACGCCGAAAGACCAAGGTTTCCTGCGCAACGTTAATCGACGCAGGGTTAGTCGGTCCCTAAGGCGAGGCTGAAAAGCGTAGTCGATGGAAAACAGGTTAATATTCCTGTACTTCTGGTTATTGCGATGGAGGGACGGAGAAGGCTAGGCCAGCTTGGCGTTGGTTGTCCAAGTTTAAGGTGGTAGGCTGAGATCTTAGGTAAATCCGGGATCTTAAGGCCGAGAGCTGATGACGAGTTACCCTTTGGGTGACGAAGTGGTTGATGCCATGCTTCCAAGAAAAGCTTCTAAGCTTCAGGTAACCAGGAACCGTACCCCAAACCGACACAGGTGGTTGGGTAGAGAATACCAAGGCGCTTGAGAGAACTCGGGTGAAGGAACTAGGCAAAATGGCACCGTAACTTCGGGAGAAGGTGCGCCGGTGAGGGTGAAGGACTTGCTCCGTAAGCTCATGCCGGTCGAAGATACCAGGCCGCTGCGACTGTTTATTAAAAACACAGCACTCTGCAAACACGAAAGTGGACGTATAGGGTGTGACGCCTGCCCGGTGCCGGAAGGTTAATTGATGGGGTTAGCTAACGCGAAGCTCTTGATCGAAGCCCCGGTAAACGGCGGCCGTAACTATAACGGTCCTAAGGTAGCGAAATTCCTTGTCGGGTAAGTTCCGACCTGCACGAATGGCGTAACGATGGCGGCGCTGTCTCCACCCGAGACTCAGTGAAATTGAAATCGCTGTGAAGATGCAGTGTATCCGCGGCTAGACGGAAAGACCCCGTGAACCTTTACTATAGCTTTGCACTGGACTTTGAATTTGCTTGTGTAGGATAGGTGGGAGGCTTTGAAGCGTGGACGCCAGTTCGCGTGGAGCCATCCTTGAAATACCACCCTGGCAACTTTGAGGTTCTAACTCAGGTCCGTTATCCGGATCGAGGACAGTGTATGGTGGGTAGTTTGACTGGGGCGGTCTCCTCCTAAAGAGTAACGGAGGAGTACGAAGGTGCGCTCAGACCGGTCGGAAATCGGTCGTAGAGTATAAAGGCAAAAGCGCGCTTGACTGCGAGACAGACACGTCGAGCAGGTACGAAAGTAGGTCTTAGTGATCCGGTGGTTCTGTATGGAAGGGCCATCGCTCAACGGATAAAAGGTACTCCGGGGATAACAGGCTGATACCGCCCAAGAGTTCATATCGACGGCGGTGTTTGGCACCTCGATGTCGGCTCATCACATCCTGGGGCTGAAGCCGGTCCCAAGGGTATGGCTGTTCGCCATTTAAAGTGGTACGCGAGCTGGGTTTAGAACGTCGTGAGACAGTTCGGTCCCTATCTGCCGTGGACGTTTGAGATTTGAGAGGGGCTGCTCCTAGTACGAGAGGACCGGAGTGGACGAACCTCTGGTGTTCCGGTTGTCACGCCAGTGGCATTGCCGGGTAGCTATGTTCGGGAAAGATAACCGCTGAAAGCATCTAAGCGGGAAACTTGCCTCAAGATGAGATCTCACTGGAACCTTGAGTTCCCTGAAGGGCCGTCGAAGACTACGACGTTGATAGGTTGGGTGTGTAAGCGCTGTGAGGCGTTGAGCTAACCAATACTAATTGCCCGTGAGGCTTGACCATATAACACCCAAGCAATTTGACTACTCGAGAGAGCATCAGATTGCGGTGTGTGAAGACGCAATGAACCGAAAGTTCGCGATGCTCACAAACACCTGTATCACATACCCGATTTGCTGAAGCGAGGCCAACAGGTCACGAGTCAGTACCCGAATTTCTTGACGACCATAGAGCGTTGGAACCACCTGATCCCATCCCGAACTCAGAAGTGAAACGATGCATCGCCGATGGTAGTGTGGGGTTTCCCCATGTGAGAGTAGGTCATCGTCAAGATTAAATTCCGAAACCCCAATTGCGAAAGCAGTTGGGGTTTTGTTTTGCCCGCAGGAAAGTTCCTACAGCACGCGGTAGATCCTTCCGGCTGTCACAGCCTGTCGACAGTGCTAAGGTTCTGCCCTAGCTTTTGTACTTTTCCAAGGAAGCTTTTATGCCGGACGCCTCGTCCCTCAATGCTGCATTCATGGTGGTTCAGAGCAATAGTCTGGACGAACTGCGCAGCCTGGTGGTCAGCATTATGCGGCGCTATCCATTGGCGCCCTTGGAGAACGAAATCGCTCTGGTGCAGAGCAACGGTATCGCCCAATGGCTAAAGCTGGCCTTGGCGGAAGACCCTGAAGGGGATGACCTCGGTGGTTGCGGGATAGCCGCTGCGATCGATGTGCAGCTCCCCGGCAGTTTCATGTGGCAGCTCTACCGTATGGTGCTGGGCCGAGAAGAAATTCCGGCCAAGTCTCTGCTCGACAAAGCCCCATTGACCTGGCGACTGATGCGTCTGTTGCCGCAAGTTATTGAGCGCCCCCATTTCGAGCCGCTACAACGCTTCCTCACCGATGACACCGATTTGCGTAAACGCTACCAGTTGTCCGAACGCCTGGCAGACCTGTTTGACCAGTATCAAGTGTATCGAGCCGACTGGCTTGAGGATTGGGCCGTAGGTCGGCACCAGCTACGCAATGTCAGAGGTGAGGTAAAGCCACTGCCCCCGGTCAGTTGCTGGCAGGCTGAATTGTGGCGTGCCCTGCTGGTGGATGTCGGTGAGCAGGGTATGGCTCAGAGCCGGGCCGGCGTTCACCAGCGCTTTATCGAGCGCATAAACTCTCTTGAGCATGCACCTGCAGGGCTACCCTCGAGAGTGATTGTGTTTGGCATCTCATCATTGCCGGCCCAGGTGCTTGAAGCATTGGCCGGGCTTGCACGTTTCAGCCAGGTGCTGTTGTGTGTGCACAACCCTTGTCGACATCACTGGGCCGATATCGTCGCCGACAAGGATCTGCTGCGCCATCAATACAAGCGTCAGAGTCGCAAGACCGGCATGCCGGCCGCGCTCGATCCTGAAGCGCTGCACCAACACGCTCATCCGCTGCTCGCCGCCTGGGGTAAACAAGGTCGCGACTATATTAATCTGCTCGACAGTTATGATGACCCCAACAGCTATCGTGCGGCATTCCGTGACGGACGCATCGACCTGTTCAGCGAAGCGCAGCCGCAAAACCTGCTCAATCAACTTCAGGACGATATCCTCGAGTTGCGGCCACTCAATGAAACGCGTGAGCACTGGCCCGCCGTCGACCTGACGCAGGATGAGTCGATCCGTTTTCACATAGCCCACAGTGCACAGCGCGAAGTGGAGATTCTCCACGACCAGTTACTCGCACGCTTCAGTGCCAATCCGGATCTGCGTCCACGGGATGTAATCGTGATGGTGCCCGACATCGACAGCTATGCGCCGCATATCCGGGCGGTGTTTGGCCAACTGGATCGGCATGATTCACGCTTCATTCCATTTACCCTGGCCGACCAGGGCCAGCGTGGCCGCGACCCATTGCTGATTGCGGTCGAACATCTGCTCAAGTTGCCGGGCAGTCGTTTTCCGGTCAGTGAGATCCTCGACCTGCTCGATGTTCCCGCATTACGTGCCCGTTTTGGCGTGCAGGAGCGCGACTTGCCGACTCTGCATCGCTGGATCGAAGGGGCGGGAGTGCGCTGGGGAATGAACGCCGAGCAGCGTGCCGGTCTGGGCTTGCCGGATGAGCTGGAGCAAAACAGCTGGCATTTCGGCTTGCGGCGAATGTTGCTCGGGTACGCGGTCGGCAGCTCCAATGCCTGCGCAGGTATAGAACCCTACGATGAAATCGGTGGTCTGGATGCCGCGTTGATCGGGCCATTGGTTGCGCTGCTGGATGCCTTGGAACTGGCCCATCACGAGCTCACTCAGGCTGCTCAACCCAAGGTGTGGGGACAGCGACTGCAAGTGCTGATGCAGCTGTTCTTCAAGGCCAGCAACGAGCACGACGATTATCTGCTCACGCAACTTGAGGAGCTGCGCGAGACCTGGCTGCAGACCTGTGAATCTGTGGGATTGGTAGAAGAATTGCCGTTGACGGTGGTTCGAGAAGCCTGGCTCGCGGGACTGGATCAGGGGCGCCTGTCCCAGCGTTTTCTTGCCGGCGCAGTAAACTTTTGCACGCTGATGCCCATGCGCGCGATCCCGTTCAAGCTTGTCTGTTTGCTGGGGATGAACGATGGCGATTACCCTCGGGCGCAACCGCCGCTGGACTTCGACCTCATGGGCAGCGACTACCGGCCTGGGGACCGCTCCCGCCGCGAGGATGATCGTTATCTGTTGCTTGAAGCGCTGCTGTCTGCGCGCTGTCAGCTGTACATCAGTTGGGTCGGACGGAGCATCCGTGACAACAGTGAGCGGCCAGCTTCGGTATTGATCGGCCAGTTGCGTGACCACCTCGCCAGTGGCTGGCGGCTCATCGACGAGCATCAGGATCTGTTGAGTGCCATGACCGAGGAGCATCCGCTGCAACCGTTCAGCTCGCGCTATTTCCATGAAGGCGATCAGCTATTCAGCTATGCCCGCGAGTGGCAGGTTTTACACCAGAACCATGAGCCTCTGCATGAGGCCGAGTTACTCGCGCCTCATGTTCAGGAAGAGCCACTGAGTCTGCCCCTTCTACAGGATTTCTTGCGTAACCCGGTCCGGCACTTTTTCACTCAGCGACTCAAAGTGTATTTCGAGGCCGCCGAGGCGCCCCTGGCTGACGAAGAACCTTTTGTGCTGGACGCACTGCAGCGCTACATGCTGAGCGACAGTCTGCTCGAAGCCGCACTCCGGCAGCCGGACAATATTGATCGGGCGCTCGAAGATCAGGCGCGGCGTTTGCAGAACAGTGGATTGCTGCCCATGGCCGGTTTCGGGGAATGCCTCCAGAGGGAGTTGATCGAGCCGTTGCCGGATTTGCTGCAGCGTTACCAACAACTACTGGCGTTGTGGCCGACGCCATTGACCAGTGCGATTCCGATCAATCTTGAGTTACAGGGCGTGCGTGTTGATGGTTGGCTCGCCGGTTTGCATCAACGCGCTGATGGTGGAGTGTTATCAGTCACGACCATCCCCAACAGCATCGGCTCGATCAAAAGTCGAAAATGGCATCGCTTGACCAAGCCCTGGGTCAATCACCTGGTAGCCTGCGCCAGCGGAATCTTGCTGACCACCGCGTTAGTGGCGAGTGACGATACCCTTCTGCTTGAGCCTATGGAACAGGATAGAGCGGTTCGTTTACTTGGTGATCTGCTGCTCGCCTGGCAGGCCGGCATGCGCCAGCCATTGCCGATTGCGGTAAAAACGGCCTTCGCCTGGCTTACTCAGACTGACCCGCTCAAGGCCGAGGCTGCTGCCCGTAAAGCCTACGAAGGTGACGGCCAGAACAGCGAAGGTGAACGCCGCGAGAGCCCTGCGCTCTCCCGACAATTCGCTGACTTTGATGCGTTGATGGCGGACGAAACTTTTCCCGGTTGGTGCGACGCGTTGTATCGCCCCTTGTATGAAGCGCCGTGGCGTTCCTTGAACAGCGATGGAGCACGCACATGAGTACCAGGACACCGCTGGCCCTGGCATTCCCGCTGCACGGCACTCAACTCATCGAAGCCAGTGCCGGCACCGGCAAGACCTTCACCATTTCTGCTCTCTATCTGCGTCTCATCCTTGGGCACGGCGGCGAGTTGAACGGCTTCGGGCGAGAACTATTGCCACCGCAGATTCTTGTGGTGACATTCACCGATGCCGCCACCAAAGAGTTGCGTGAACGAATCCGTACGCGACTGGCCGAGGCAGCGCGCTATTTCCGCGAAGAAACTCCCGCACCGGACGGACTGATCGCGGAACTGCGTGAACAGTTTGATCCGTCACAATGGCCCGGCTGCGCCAATCGCCTGGACATCGCCGCGCAATGGATGGATGAAGCGGCCGTCTCGACCATTCACAGTTGGTGCCAGCGCATGCTGCGCGAACATGCGTTCGACAGCGGCAGCCTGTTTACACAGTCCCTGGAAACCGATCACAGCGATCTGCTTGGCGAAGTGCTGCGCGATTACTGGCGACTGTTCTGTTACCCGATGCAGGGCGACGCGCTGAATTGGGTTCGTGGAAACTGGGGCGGACCGGCAGCGCTGTTGCCGCGAGTGCGAGGTCTGTTTGGCAGTGAGCGCGACAGCGACGAAGGCAAGGCACCTGCGCAGTTGATCGAAGAGTGTCTGCAAGAACGGCGTGCCGCGTTGCTCGAGATGAAGATGCCTTGGCGGCAGTGGGCAGATGAACTGCTGATGATCTGTCACGAGGGCGTGGCGAGCAAAGCCGTCGACGGGCGCAAGATGCAGGCGCGCTACTTTGAACCCTGGTTCGAAAAGCTCAAGGCCTGGGCTGAGGACGAGGCCATGGAGCAACTGGATATCGGCACCGGCTTCACCCGATTGACTCCAGACGGGATGGCCGAAGCCTGGAAGGGCCAGGCACCGAGTCATCCTGCTCTGGACGCGATGCCGGCGCTCAAGGCGAGCCTCGACGCATTGCCGACCCCCGATGCTGCTGTATTGCAGCATGCGGCGAGATGGGTGGGTGCACGCTTTGAGGAAGAGAAGCGTCGTCGCGCAGAAATGGGCTTCGACGATATGCTGTTGCGCCTCGATGCTGCGCTGCAATCCGACAGCGGCGAGCGCTTGGCGGCGGTAATCCGCGAACAGTTTCCGGTTGCCCTGATCGATGAGTTTCAGGACACCGACCCGGTGCAATATCGGATCTTCGAGAGCATCTACCGCATCGAAGACAACAGTCCGGACACCGGTCTGTTCCTGATCGGCGACCCCAAACAGGCGATTTACGCGTTCCGTGGCGCCGATATCTACACCTACCTGCGTGCGCGTCAGGCCACCACCGGCCGCCTGCATACGCTGGGTACCAATTTCCGTTCCAGCCATGGCATGGTGAGTGCGGTCAACCATGTATTCGAACGCGCCGAATCCCGTGATCTGGGACGCGGTGCGTTTTTGTTTCGTGAAAAAACCGGGGAAAACCCGGTTCCCTTTCAGCCGGTTGAGTCTCAGGGACGCAAAGAGCGATTGCAGATCGCCGGGCTAGATGTCGCAGCGCTGAATGTCTGGCAGTTGTCCACCGATCAGCCCCTGTCCGGCGCGGTCTATCGCCAGCAGTTGGCGGCGGCCTGTGCCAGTGAAATCACGGCGTTGCTCAATGGTGGGCAAACCGGTGCCGCGGGATTCGTTCAGGAGGGTAAGGTCTTCCGGGGCTTGCGGCCTTCCGATATTGCGATTCTGGTGCGCGACGGCAAAGAGGCTCAGGCGGTACGCGCAGAGCTTGCTGCCCGTGGGGTGCGCAGCGTTTATCTGTCTGACAAGGACTCGGTCTTCGCCGCCCAGGAGGCGCACGATCTGCTGTCCTGGCTCAAGGCCTGCGCCGAGCCGGATGTCGAGCGTTCACTGAAGGCCGCGCTGGCCTGCATCACCCTCAATCTGCCTCTGGCTGAACTGGAGCGACTGAATCAGGACGAGTTGGTCTGGGAAGCCCGGGTCATGCAGTTCCGTGGTTATCGCGAGCTGTGGCGCAAGCAAGGCGTGTTGCCGATGTTGCGGCGTCTGCTGCACGACTTTCACTTGCCGCAGACCCTGATCGCACGCAGTGATGGCGAGCGGGTGCTGACCAATCTCTTGCACCTGTCGGAGCTGATGCAGCAGGCCGCAGCGGAACTCGATGGCGAGCAAGCGCTGATTCGGCATCTGGCCGAACTTCTGGCGTTGTCCGGTCAGGCCGGTGAAGAGCAGATATTACGTTTGGAGAGCGACGAGCAACTGGTCAAGGTAGTGACCATCCACAAGTCGAAAGGGCTCGAGTATCCATTGGTGTTCCTGCCCTTCATCTGCTCGGCAAAACCGGTGGATGGCAGTCGCTTGCCGTTGCATTACCACGATGCCTCGGGCAAGGCTCAGGTGACGCTGAAACCGACTGCCGAGTTGATCGCCCTGGCAGACGATGAGCGTCTGGCCGAAGATCTGCGACTGCTCTACGTCGCCCTGACTCGCGCACAGCATGCATGCTGGCTGGGTGTAACGGATCTCAAACGCGGTAATAACAACAGTTCGGTGCTTCATCTTTCGGCGCTTGGCTATCTGCTGGGTGGCGGTGCAAGGCTGGATGAATCAACCGGCTTGAGCCGTTGGTTGCTGGATCTGCAGCAAGACTGTCCGGCAATAAACCTGGGTGAAATGCCGCAGGCCAGGCAGGAGACTTATCGTCCCGAGCGCAATGAAGCGATCCTCAGTGCCACATTGGTACCAAAGCGCAAGGCCAGCGAGAACTGGTGGATTGCCTCCTACAGTGCCTTGCGCATCAGTGATGTGTTGAGTGTCGGCAGTGATGAGGCGCCAGACAGTCCGCAAGCGCAAAAACTGTTTGATGATGAGCGTCTCGATCCAGATGCGCCGCGAGATATCGTGGCCGGCGGCGCCGATATCCATCGGTTCCCCCGTGGACCCAACCCGGGCACCTTTCTTCACGGCTTGCTGGAGTGGGCTGGCGATGAAGGTTTTGCCGTTTCCTACGAGTCGATCAAGGATGCGATTGGCCGACGCTGCAACCTGCGTGGCTGGGAAGGCTGGATCACCACTCTGAGTGACTGGCTGCATCACCTGCTCAAGTCCCCGTTGCCGACTGGTAGCGGACAGTCTCCGGTCGTGCTTGAGCAACTGAAACAGTACCGCGTCGAGATGGAGTTCTGGTTCGCCAGCCACAAGGTCGATGTTCTCAAGCTCGATGAGTGGGTGCGCCAGTACACCCACAACGGTGTGGCCCGGGTGGCCGCCGAGCCGGTACAACTCAACGGCATGTTCAAGGGCTTCATCGACCTGACTTTCGAACACGAGGGGCGCTATTACGTCGCTGACTACAAATCCAACTGGCTGGGCGTCGACGATGCGGCCTATACCGAGCAAGCCATGGAACGGTCGATCCTCGACAACCGTTACGACCTGCAATACGTGCTGTACCTGTTGGCATTGCATCGGCAATTGAAGGCGCGGCTGCCCGACTACGATTACGACCGACATGTCGGCGGTGCGTTGTATGTGTTCCTGCGGGGAACCCGGGCTGATAGTCGCGGCGTGTATTTCGCGCGCCCGCCGCGTGAACTGATCGAGCGGCTGGATCGTCTGTTCCAGGGCAAGCCGGAACCCAAGGCCGAGCCCGCATGGGAACAGGGAGTCCTGCTATGAATCGTACATTCGCCGATCTGTCATCGGGTATCGACCACGCGTCGAGCCTGGCGCCGCTGACGAGTGCTGCAGATCTACTGCTGTTGCTGGATCGCTGGGTCGAGCGAGGCTGGCTGCGGTCGCTGGACAAGGCCTTCGTTGCCTTTCTGCACGAGCTCGCGCCCGAGACTGATCCACTGGTGTTGCTCGCCGCCGCGCTGACCAGCCATCAGTTGGGGCACGGGCATGTGTGTCTGGATCTGTTCGAAACCCTCAAGGCCCCGGATTTCGCGCTGTCGCTGCCACCCGAAGGCGATGTGCAGAGTGGCGTATTGCTGCTGCCTTCACAGTTGCTCGAAACACTGGACGGCAGCCATTGGTGCAAGGCGTTGGCGAGCAGTTCTCTGGTTGCGCTGGCGGCGGACAACAGCGAGGCCGCGCAGCAGCGACCTTTGGTGTTGTCCGGCAAGCGTCTGTATCTGCGGCGCTACTGGGCCTATGAGCGCCGTATTGACCGGGCGTTGCGCACACGCCTGGCTCAAGGTGAAACGCCGCCCGATGACCTGCCCCAGCGACTTGATGAGTTGTTCGGCCCCGTCAGGCCGGATGCGGTGGTCGACTGGCAGAAACTCGCCTGCGCCCTTGCGACCCGTGGAGCCTTCAGCATCATCACGGGGGGGCCGGGTACCGGCAAGACCACCACGGTGGTGCGCCTGTTGGCGTTGCTCCAGGCACCCGCCGTGGAGGCCGGTCAGCCGCTGCGGATTCGCTTGGCAGCACCCACCGGCAAAGCCGCTGCGCGGTTGACCGAGTCCATCAGTCAGCAGGTGCAGTCGCTGAAGGTCGCCGAAGCCGTTCGCGAGAAAATCCCCTGCGACGTGACCACCGTGCACCGTCTGCTCGGCAGTCGTCCCGGTACCCGACACTTTCGTCATCATGCCGGCAACCGCTTGCCGCTGGATGTGCTGGTGGTCGACGAAGCGTCGATGATCGACCTGGAAATGATGGCCAATCTGCTTGATGCCTTGCCGGCGCATGCGCGTCTGGTGTTGCTTGGCGACAAGGATCAGCTCGCCTCCGTGGAGGCGGGTGCGGTGCTCGGCGATCTGTGCCGCGATGCCGAGGCTGGCTGGTACAACTTGCAGACCCGGCAATGGCTGGAGTCGGTCAGTGGTGAGTCATTGCAGAACAGCGGTTTGCACGAAGACAACGACGGTTCGCATCCCCTGGCGCAGCAACTGGTGATGCTGCGCCACTCCCGGCGTTTCGGTGAAGGCAGCGGCATCGGTCAACTGGCGCGGCGGGTCAATCAGCAGTTGCCGGATGAGGCGCGTCAGTTGCTGGCGGCCGGACACTACGACGATGTGTTTTCCCTGCCGCTCAAGGGCGAACATGATCACAAGCTGGAGCGGCTGTTGCTCGAAGGCCATGGCGACGGGCCACAGGGTTACCGCCACTATCTGAGCGTGCTGCGCAATCAACGCCCTCCTGCGGGCAGACCGCTGGAGCATCCGGACTGGATCAACTGGGCACAGGACGTACTGCAGGCGTTCGACGCGTTCCAGTTGTTGTGCGCCGTGCGCAAGGGCCCTTGGGGTGTCGAAGGGCTGAATCTGCGGATTACCGAAGCCTTGCTCAAAGCGCGCCTGATCGAACATGACCAGCAATGGTACGAAGGCCGCCCGGTGTTGATGACCCGCAACGACTATGGCCTGGGCCTGATGAACGGCGACATTGGCATTGCGCTCAAGCTGCCCGAGCGTGAAGGGCCGGACGCCGGTAAACCGGTATTGCGCGTGGCCTTTCCGCGTAACGACGGCCAGGGCGGCGTGCGCTTCGTGCTGCCGAGTCGGCTTAACGACGTTGAAACGGTGTATGCCATGACCGTGCACAAATCCCAGGGTTCGGAGTTCGCGCACACCGCACTGATCCTGCCGGATGCCCTGAATCCGGTGCTGACCAAGGAACTGATCTACACCGGGATCACTCGCGCGAAAAACTGGTTCACCCTGATCGAACCTCGCGCAGGCGTGTTCGAAGAGGCCGTGCAACGCAAGGTCAAACGCCTCAGTGGATTGATGCTGGAACTGGAGGAGGGTAGCGAGGCTCGGGGATGAAAGATCTGGCGATTGGCGGCGGTTACTGACCAGCCGGTCAGAAGGCACTGTCTCGCTGGTGTTACTCCGCTGTGCTATCGTTGCGGCATCATTTCGGTACGATCCAAGAGAATCCCTGCATGAAGGTGGCAGTCTGGGCGACAGAGCGCGTGGTTCGCTGCAAGCACGCATTGCTTGTCGGTCTGCTCTGTTTGCTGACGGGCGTTGCTGTTGCGCAGCCACTAACGCCCGCAAGCATGGCCGAACAACGCGCCCAGTCAGTGACGCAAGTCGTGCTTGGCATCCTCAGCTACGCCCGTTGGCCGGTCGAGCCAGCGCAGTTGCGCCTGTGTATTGTTGGGCCTACCGAGTACACCGACGATCTGGTCAAGGGCACCACACAAGCCACTGGCCGGCCGGTCACTGTGCGTCGACTGCTGGCCGACAACCCGGCCATCGTCAGCGAATGCGATGCGGTGTATATCGGCAAACTCACCGCAGATGAACGCAGTCGGCTGTTCACGTCATTGATCGGCCATCCGGTGCTGAGCATCAGCGAAGGTGGCGATCAGTGCACGGTTGGCAGCCTGTTCTGCCTGCGCGTCGGCGATGAGCAGGTGTCCTTCGAGGTCAATCTCGACTCCGTAGCCCGCAGCGGCGTACGCATCCACCCGAGCGTACTGCAGCTGTCGCGTCGCAAATCGGCGGCGCCATGAAATTGTTCCGTTCCAGAACCCGTCCGACACTGGGCTCGGTCATCGGCCGTGGACATTTGATTGTCGCGCTGGTGGCCGTGACCATGGCCAGTGTGTCGCTGACCCTGTTGGGCGTTCTCGCGCTGCGGGTCTACGCCGATCACAACCTGCACCTGATTGCGCGCTCGATCAGCTACACCGTGGAGGCGGCGGTAGTGTTCAACGACAAGGCTGCCGCTACCGAAGCGCTGGCGTTGATCGCGTCCACCGAGGAAGTGGCGGATGCTCAGGTTTTCGATGCGCAAGGCCAGTTGCTGGCACGCTGGCAGCGGCCCGAGAACGGCTTGTTCTCCGAACTGGAAATGCAGGCCGCCCGCACTATTCTGGAAAAGCCCATCAGCCTGCCGATCGTGCATCAGGATCGTGAAATCGGGCGCATTCTGCTGGTTGGTCACGGCGGCAGCCTCATGCGCTTTTTGCTCAGCGGTCTGGCGGGAATCATCCTCTGTACCGCGATCAGTGCCTGGGTCGCGCTGTATCTGGCGCGCCGACAGCTGCGCAGCATTACCGGTCCTCTTCGCAGCCTCGCGGCGGTGGCCCACGCCGCCCGCAGCGAGCGTGCGCTGGATCGACGGGTACCGCCGGCGCAGATCGCCGAACTGGATAACCTCGGCAACGACTTCAATGCCCTGCTCGATGAACTCGAATCCTGGCAAACCCACCTGCAAAGCGAGAACGAAACCCTCGCCCACCAGGCCAGCCACGATAGCCTCACCGGCCTGCCGAACCGGGCGTTTTTCGAAGGCCGCTTGATTCGCGCCTTGCGCAATGCCGGCAAGCACAACGAGCGTGCGGCGGTGCTGTTTCTCGACAGCGACCGATTCAAAGGCATCAACGATAACTTCGGCCACGCCGCTGGCGATGCCGTGCTGGTGGCGGTGGCCAATCGGGTGCGCGCGCAACTGCGTGAAGAGGATCTGGTGGCGCGGCTGGGGGGCGATGAATTCGCCGTGCTGCTCGCGCCATTGCACAAGATCGAAGACGCCGAACGCATTGCCGACAAGATTCTCGCCAGCATGGACATGCCCATCGCGCTGCCGGGTGATACCAGTGTGGTGACGTCGCTCAGTATCGGCATTGCCGTTTTCCCCGATCATGGTGCCACGCCAGGTGCCTTGCTCAATGCTGCCGACGCGGCGATGTATCAGGCCAAGCGCCTGTCGCGTGGCGCTCAATCCACTGCCGGGACGGAGAGCCCGGTCGTCAATCTTCAAACCAGGAGCTGATTCCGTGTTCACATTTCCCGCTCGACTGTTTTCCGCCTTGCTGATGATCGCCGTACTGGCGCTGACCGGGTGCCAGACCGCACCGCAAAAAGGCCTGACCCCGGCGCAGATCGCCGTACTCAAACAACAGGGCTTTGAGCCGACCGATGAGGGTTGGGCATTCGGCCTGTCGGGCAAAGTGCTGTTTGGCAGCGATATCGAAAGCCTGAACGCGCAGAGCACCGAGATCGTCGAACGCATCGGCAAGGCGCTGGTGGGTGTCGGCATTGAGCGAGTGCGCGTCGACGGTCATACCGACGCCTCGGGCAAAGAGGCCTACAACCAGCAATTGTCACTGCGCCGTGCCAAGAGTGTGGCCAAAGTGCTGACCACCGTCGGCATGAAGGAAGAGAACATCCAGCTGCGCGCACTCGGCAGCAGCGAGCCGGTGGCGTCCAACAACACGTCCGCCGGACGCACCGAGAATCGCCGGGTGTCGATTGTGGTCAGCGCCGATTAATCGGCAAACCGCATCTCGCGGGTCTGCCCCATCAGCAGGCCCTGATTACGCTCGGTCACCTCACGGATGTAATCCCACAACAGGGTGATCCGCTTGAGCTTCCTCAGATCCTCCCGGCAGTACATCCAGAACTGCCGGGTGATGTCGATTTCCTCGGGCAGCACCGGCAGCAGGCGCGGATCCTGCGCGGCGAGGAAGCACGGCAGAATCGCCAATGAGCGCCCCTGCTGCGCCGCGACGAATTGCGCGATGACGCTGGTGCTGCGCAGGTTTGCGCTGGCGCCGGGCAGCACGTTCGCCAGGTACAGCAGCTCCGAGCTGAACGCCAGGTCATCCACATAACTGATGAATTGATGCTTGCCCAAGTCGGCCGGGCGGCGGATCGGTGGGTGTTGATCGAGGTAGTCCTGGGTTGCGTACAGCTGCAAGCGGTAGTCGCAGAGTTTGCAGCACACGTACGGGCCGTGCTCCGGGCGTTCCAAAGCGATGACGATATCGGCCTCGCGCTTGGACAGGCTGATGAAGTGCGGCAGCGGCAGGATGTCTACCGAAATCGCCGGGTAGGCGTCGACGAAGTGGCTCAGCTGCGGGGTGATGAAAAAACTGCCGAAACCTTCGGTGCAGCCCATGCGCACATGTCCAGAAAGCGCCACGCCGGAACCCGAGACCTGCTCGCAAGCCATGTGCAACGTGCTTTCAATCGACTCGGCATAGCCCAGCAAACGCTGGCCTTCAGTGGTCAGGACAAAGCCGCTGGTGCGCGATTTTTCGAACAGCAATGTACCCAACGCCGCTTCCAGCGAACTGATGCGCCGCGACACGGTGGTGTAGTCGACGGCGAGCCGTTTGGCCGCGGTGCTGGCCTTGCGGGTGCGGGCGACTTCGAGGAAAAACTTCAGGTCGTCCCAGTTCAGCGACCCCAGGGAGGTGATGTTTTTTTGCATGATGGACGGGCTTATATGTGCGTTCTTATTAGAAGTTTGCACATCTATACTCCAAAAACAGTCCGACAACCAATTCGTGACACACGCCTCATCTCAAGGCGAACCCTTTCGCCTTGGCTCCTACGATAAAAACAAGTTTCGGAGACCAGCATGAACGCATCGCTTACGCCCAACGAAACCACGGTCCAGAAGGTCAAGCTGCTGATCGATGGCGAGTGGGTCGAATCGCAGACCACCGAGTGGCACGACATCGTCAACCCGGCGACCCAGCAAGTGCTGGCCAAAGTCCCGTTCGCCACCGCCGCTGAAGTCGATGCCGCTATCAGTGCCGCGCACCGCGCATTCCAGACCTGGAAACTGACCCCGATCGGCGCGCGCATGCGCATCATGCTCAAGCTGCAGGCACTGATCCGCGAGCACTCCAAACGCATCGCCGTGGTGCTGAGCGCCGAGCAGGGCAAGACCATTGCCGACGCCGAGGGCGACATTTTCCGTGGCCTGGAAGTGGTCGAGCACGCGTGCTCCATCGGTACCCTGCAAATGGGTGAATTCGCCGAAAACGTGGCGGGCGGCGTCGATACCTACACCCTGCGCCAGCCAATCGGCGTGTGCGCCGGCATCACCCCGTTCAATTTCCCGGCGATGATTCCGCTGTGGATGTTCCCGATGGCCATTGCCTGCGGCAACACCTTCGTACTCAAACCGTCGGAACAGGATCCGCTGTCGACCATGCTTCTCGTTGAGCTGGCGATTGAGGCGGGCGTTCCGGCCGGCGTGCTCAACGTGGTGCACGGTGGCAAGGACGTGGTTGATGGCCTGTGCACCCACAAGGACATCAAAGCGGTGTCGTTCGTCGGTTCGACGGCGGTCGGTACCCACGTTTACGACTTGGCCGGCAAGCACGGCAAACGCGTGCAGTCGATGATGGGCGCGAAGAACCACGCCGTGGTGCTGCCGGACGCCAATCGCGAGCAAGCGCTGAATGCCCTGGTCGGCGCCGGTTTCGGTGCGGCCGGTCAACGTTGCATGGCCACCTCGGTGGTGGTGCTGGTTGGTGCAGCGAAGCAGTGGCTGCCGGATCTGAAAGCGCTGGCGCAGAAACTCAAGGTCAACGCCGGCAGTGAGCCAGGCACCGATGTCGGCCCGGTGATCTCGAAGAAAGCCAAGGCGCGGATTCTCGATCTGATCGAAAGCGGCATCAAGGAAGGCGCCAAGCTTGAACTCGATGGTCGCGACATCAAGGTGCCGGGTTACGAGCAGGGCAACTTCGTCGGCCCGACCCTGTTCTCGGGCGTGACCACCGATATGCAGATCTACACCCAGGAAATCTTCGGCCCGGTGCTGGTAGTGCTGGAAGTCGACACCCTCGACCAGGCCATCGCGCTGGTCAACGCCAACCCGTTCGGCAACGGCACGGGCCTGTTCACCCAGAGCGGTGCGGCAGCGCGCAAATTCCAGACGGAAATCGACGTCGGCCAGGTCGGCATCAACATCCCGATTCCAGTGCCGGTGCCGTTCTTCAGCTTCACCGGGTCCCGTGGTTCGAAACTCGGCGACCTCGGTCCGTACGGCAAGCAAGTGGTGCAGTTCTACACCCAGACCAAAACGGTCACGGCGCGCTGGTTCGATGACGACAGCGTCAACGACGGCGTGAACACCACCATCAACCTGCGCTGAGGAACTGCCATGAAAATCGCATTTATCGGTCTGGGCAACATGGGCGCGCCGATGGCGCGCAACCTGATCAAGGCCGGCCACTCGCTGAACCTGGTGGATCTGAACAAGACCGTGCTGGCGGAATTGGCGCAACTGGGCGGCAGCATCCGCGCCTCGGCCCGTGAAGCAGCTGAAGACGCTGAACTGGTGATCACCATGCTCCCGGCGGCGGTGCATGTGCGCAGCGTCTGGCTCGGTGAGGATGGTGTGCTGGCCGGTATCGGCAAAGGCGTGCCGGCGGTGGATTGCAGCACCATCGATCCGCAGACTGCTCGTGATGTGGCCGCTGCTGCCGCCAAACAAGGCGTGGCGATGGCCGATGCACCGGTCTCCGGCGGCACCGGTGGCGCGACCGCTGGCACGCTGACCTTCATGGTCGGCGCCACCCCGGAACTGTTCGCCACCCTGCAACCGGTGCTGGCGCAGATGGGCCGCAACATCGTGCATTGCGGCGAAGTCGGCACCGGACAGATCGCCAAGATCTGCAACAACCTGCTGCTGGCGATCTCGATGGTCGGCGTCAGTGAAGCCATGGCGTTGGGTGATGCGCTGGGGATCGACACTTCGGTGCTGGCCGGGATCATCAACAGTTCGACCGGGCGTTGCTGGAGTTCGGAAATGTACAACCCGTGGCCGGGCATCGTCGAAACGGCGCCAGCCTCGCGCGGGTATACCGGTGGGTTTGGTGCCGAACTGATGCTCAAGGATCTGGGACTGGCGACCGAAGCGGCGCGTCAGGCGCATCAACCGGTGATGCTGGGGGCGGTGGCGCAGCAGTTGTATCAGGCGATGAGCCAGCGCGGGGAAGGCTGCAAGGACTTCTCGGCGATTATCAACAGTTATCGCAAGCCGCAGTAAATTCGGATCACCGATGCTCTGGTGGCAAGAGTGCTTTTGTGGCGAGGGAGCTTGCTCCCGCTGGTCTGCGCAGCAGACCCAAACCCGGTCAATGCGGTTCTTCATAAAAACCGCATTGACTGAATTTACGACTGCTGCGCAGCCGAGCGGGAGCAAGCTCCCTCGCCACAGGTTTTTATATGAGGCAAAAAAGATCGCAGCCTTCGGCAGCTCCTACAGGGTGTACATCTTGCCCATGTAGGAGCTGCCGAAGGCTGCGATCTTTTGCTTGTCAGGCGAAGACGAAATATTTGCGCACGGTCTCGACCACTTCCCACGTGCCTTTCATCCCCGGTTCAACCACGAAGATATCGCCTGCGCGCAGATGGATCGGCGCCATGCCGTCCGGGGTGATGATGCAATAGCCTTCCTGGAAGTGGCAGTACTCCCACTTCACATAATCGACCCGCCACTTGCCTGGGGTGCAGATCCAGGTGCCCATGATCTTGCTGCCGTCTTCGCTGGTGTAGGCGTTGAGGTTGACGGTGTGCGGGTCACCTTCGAGTTTTTCCCATTTGCAGGCATCGAGTACCGGCAGCGGGTGGGTATCGCGCAGAACGGTGATGGGGGCGGTCGCGTTCATGAGAACTCCGGGCAGTGGGCGGATGGCAAAGAAACCAAGTCGCACCCTATAGCGCCCGGACAGAGCTCAGTTGTCTGTGCTCGACATCAAGCTGCTCAGAAACGCGCTTTGCCCTCGGGAGGGGTCAAGGCCTGCAGCAAGGCTTTGGCGTAACCGGGCAGGGCGCTGAAATCCCGGGCACAGAGCATCAGGGTGCGGCGCGCCCATGGCTCATTGAGGGCGATGCTGGTGAATGTGCGCGGCGTCGCGCGTTCGAGGGCAGCCAGCGGCACGATGGCGAGGCCGGCACCTCGGGCGACCATGCGCATCACCCCGTCAAAACCGTCGGCGCGGATCCGCACCTGCATGCGCGAGCCACTGTGCAGCGCCTGTTCTTCGAGGTAGATCGCCAGCGCGCTGTCGGTGCTCAGGCCGACGAAATCGTGGTGCAGGGCGTCGCTGAAGCTGACTTCGGCGGCGTTGGCCAATGGATGTTCCCGCGGCACGATCAGCACTAACGGATCATCGCGAAAGGGCTGAGTCTGTAAATCGGAGGTGTCCACCGCATCGGAGACGATGCCGATATCGGCTGCGCCCTGGCGCAAGGCGTGGGTGATGCGGGCGCTGGGCAGTTCCTGCAGATCGATGTCGAGGTTGGGATGCTCGCGCAAAAAGTCCGCGAGCACTTCCGGCAGGTATTCGGTGATCGCCGTGGTGTTGCACAACAGTCGCACCTGACCTTTGACGCCCTGGGCGTAGTCGGCCAGATCCTGCTGCATGCGTTCGGCCTGTTGCAGGAGGATGCGCGCGTGGTGAGCCAATGCCTTGCCAGCAGGTGTCGGGCTCACGCCACGGCGCCCGCGTTGCAGGAACTCGATGCCCAGCGAGGCTTCCATGGCGCGGATGCGCGCACTGGCGGCGGCCAGCGAGAGGTGGCTGCGGGCGGCGCCGGCGGTGATGTTGCCGGTGTCGAGGATGTGTAGATAGAGGCGCAGGTCGGTGAGGTCGAAGTGCATGGGGCAGCCTCAGATTTTGTAGGGGCAGCACTGGCCCTATCGCGAGCAGGCTCACTCCTACATTGGATCGGAGGTGAACGCCAACCTGTAGGAGTGAGCCTGCTCGCGATGAGGCCGGTCGCTCCAATGAATAATTCAGCCTCTTGTATTGGCAGAGGCAGCCTCAGTATATGGCAGATTTTCAGCGCATCCGTGAAAGCGCACAGTAGCGCCATGAACACACTCGCAGATTTCTACCAGAACCTCGGCCTTGCCCTGTCATTGCTGGTCATCGCCACCTTCATCATGGCCGGCCTGGTCAAAGGCGTGATCGGCCTCGGCCTGCCCACCGTCGCCATGGGCCTGCTCGGTCTGGCTATGGCCCCGTCGCAGGCTGCGGCGTTGCTGATCATTCCGGCGACGTTGACCAATGTCTGGCAACTGGCCTTCGGCGGCCATCTGAGAGGGCTGATCAAACGCCTGTGGCCGATGCTGCTGATGATCTTTCTAGGCACCGCAGCCGGCACGTTGTCGATCGGCATGGCAGGCGGGCATTGGGTGGTGCGCGGCTTGGGCGCGGCGCTGCTGCTATATGCGTTGAGTGGGTTGCTGCTGCCGACGCTACAGGTCAATCCTCGGCATGAACCGTGGCTCGGCCCGCTGTGCGGGATGATCACTGGCGTCATCACCTCGGCCACCGGTGTGTTCGTGATACCGGCGGTGCCGTACCTGCAGGCGCTGGGTTTGAGTCGCGATGAACTGGTGCAGGCGCTGGGCCTGTCGTTCACGGTTTCGACCCTGGCGCTGGCCGGCGGCTTGTTCTGGCGCGGTGCGCTGGGCAGTGGCGAACTGACTGCCTCGCTGCTGGTGCTGATCCCCGCGATGCTGGGCATGTGGTTCGGGCAGTGGTTGCGTCAGCGCATCAGCGCCGTGCTGTTCAAGCGAGTATTTTTCGTCGGACTGGGCGCGCTCGGCGCCCATCTGCTGATCAGCGGCTAGCCGACGAGGCGCTGAGCATCTCGATCCGGCGGATATCGAAATCGCGCTCCAGGTACGTCATGCGGTTGTCGAAAAACTCGCGCATGTGCGGCAGGTTCGAGTGCACGTCCAGGTGCGCCTGGCTTTCCCAGATCTCGTAGAAGATGAACAGCGTCGGATCTTCCTTGTCGCGCAGCATGTGGTACTCGATGCAGCCGGGCTCGGCGCGGCTCGGTTCGACATAGGCGCGAAACAGCGCTTCGAAGGCCTCGGCTTTCTCCGGGCGGGTCTTGGCGTGCAGGATGAAACCGTGGCGTTCACTCATCGAAACAACTCCTCAAATGCAGATGGCCGGAAATGTTATTGCAACAATCGGCATTCGATTCGTGCTTTTTGATCAAATGTATTTTGCGCCAGCGCGGCTTATTCCGCGCGAGATGGGCCGTTAACCTGCCGCCATTCCTTTTCCCATCTTCCTCCAGCCCCAAGGCTGCACCGAGGCGTTCTCATGAAAAAAGTGTTGTTGCTCAATGGCGGCAAGAAATTCGCCCACTCCGACGGTCGTTACAACGCCACCCTGCACGAAGCCGCGCTGAGCGTGCTGGATCGCGGTGGTCTGGATGTCAAAACCACGTTCATCGACGAGGGTTACGACGTCGCTGAAGAAGTGGCCAAATTCCTCTGGGCCGACGTGATCATTTATCAGATGCCGGGCTGGTGGATGGGCGCGCCGTGGACCGTGAAAAAGTACCTCGACGAAGTCTTCACCGAAGGCCACGGCAGCCTCTATGCCAGTGACGGTCGCACCCGTTCCGACTCGTCGCAGAAGTACGGCAGCGGCGGTCTGATTCAGGGCAAGCAGTACATGCTGTCGCTGACCTGGAACGCGCCGCAGCAGGCGTTTGATGACCCGACAGATTTCTTTGAAGCCAAGGGTGTCGACGCGGTTTATTTTCCGTTCCACAAGGCCAACGAGTTTTTGGGCATGACCGGGTTGCCGACGTTCCTCTGTGTGGACGTGATGAAGCGCCCGAACATCGAGAATGATGTGGCGCGGTATGAGCAGCATCTGAAAGAGGTGTTCGCTCTCAAGGCTTGAGTGAATCAAGCTACTATCGAATAGCTTGGCCAAGTCCTGTGGCGAGGGAGCTTGCTCCCGCTGGGCTGCGCAGCGGCCCTCGCTTCTACCTGAATCGCAGGGGAGCGCTGCGCACTCCAGCGGGAGCAAGCTCCCTCGCCACGATGAATACGCATTCGATTAGAGAGTTTCCGTGAAAGCCAGATCCGATGAGTTGCAGATTTTCGTCTGCGTGATCGAATGCGGTTCGATTTCCGCTGCTGCCGAGCAGGTCGGCCAGACCCCTTCGGCGGTCAGCCGCACGTTGTCGCGGCTGGAAGCCAAGCTCGACACCACGCTGATCAACCGCACCACGCGACGCATGGACCTGACCGAGGAGGGCAAGTACTTCTTCGAGCAGGCCAAGCTGATTCTCGATCAGATGGATGCCCTCGAAGAGCGTCTGTCCTCACGCCAGCAAACCCCGTCCGGACGCCTGCGAATCAACGCCGCGTCGCCGTTCATGCTGCACGCCATCGTGCCGTACATCGACGAGTTCCGAGGCCTGTACCCGGACATCCAGCTCGAACTCAACAGCAATGACCTGATCATTGACCTGCTGGAACAAAGCACCGACGTCGCCATCCGCATCGGCACCCTTGCCGATTCCACCTTGCATGCGCGCTCGCTGGGTTGCAGCCCGTTGCTGATCGTCGCCAGTCCGGCGTATCTGGAGCAGCACGGCGCGCCGCAGCAGGTCGCCGACTTGAGCGAACACACCCTGCTCGGTTTCACCCACAACGAAGGCCTCAACCAGTGGCCGCTGCGCTACGTGCACGGCGACCGCTGGCCAATCACCCCGGCAATCAGCGCCTCCAGCGGCGAAACCGTGCGCCATCTGGCGCTGGAAGGCCAGGGCATCGCCTGCCTGTCGCACTTCATGACCATCGACGACATTCGCGCCGGGCGCCTCAAGGTGTTGCTGGCGGAATTCAACAGCGGTTATCGCCAGCCGATCAACGCGGTGTACTACCGTAACTCGCAACTGGCGCTGCGCATTCAGTGCTTCCTCGACTTCATCCAGAGCAAACTTGCGGCGTACGCCAGCGCCGATTTCAAGGGTTGATTCGTGATCCCTGCGCAACAGTGATTTGGCTGGTCGCGGGTTTTTCCACCGGGGTTAGCGGTCGATACTCGCGGCATCACTTATTCACGCAGGGAGTTTCTCCATGAACGTATTCATCACCGGCGCTGCCGGATTCATCGGCGGTTCCATCGCCACCGGTCTGGTCCAGGCCGGCCACACCGTCACGGGCCTGGTGCGTAGCGCCGAACAGGCCGAAGAACTCAAGGCATTGGGCATCACCCCGGTGATCGGCACCCTCGAAGACGCCACGCTGCTGGCCGCACAGGCCCGCGCCGCCGATGCGGTGATCAACGCCGCCAGCAGTGACCATCGCGGCGCGGTCGAAGCGTTGCTCGATGCCCTGCGCGGTTCGAACAAAGTGTTCCTGCACACCAGCGGTTCGAGCATCGTCGGCGATGCCTCGGGCGGCAAGTCCAGCGACGTCATCTACTACGAAGACAATCTGCCGGAACCCACCGTCGACAAGGCTGCCCGCGTGGCCATCGACAACCTGATCCTCGCCGCCGCGCAGGACGGCGTGAATTCGGCGGTGATCTGCAACACCTTGATCTACGGCCACAGCCTGGGGGTCAATCGCGACAGCGTGCAGTTGCCGCGTCTGCTCAAACAAGCGCGCAAAAGCGGTGTGGTGCGCCATGTCGGCACTGGCCAGAACATCTGGTCCAACGTGCACATCGAAGACGTCGTCGCCCTGTACCTGCTGGCGCTGACCAAAAACGTGCCCGGCACCTTCTACTTTGTCGAAAGCGGCGAAGCCTCATTCATCGACATGACCACCGCCATGGCCCAGGCGCTGAACCTCGGCGAGCCACAAGACTGGCCACTGCAAGACGCCGAAGCCGAGTGGGGCTACGAAATGGCCAACTACGGCCTCGGCTCCAACAGCCGCGTTCGCGGCAAACACGCCCGCGAACTGCTGGGCTGGGTGCCCAAGCGCACGTCGGTGGTTGAATGGATTCGTAACGAGATGGTGTGAGTTTACGCTGCACCGCATCAAACCCTTCGCGAGCAGGCTCGCTCCCACAAGTAGAACGCATTCTGGCTGAAGTAATGCAATCAACCTGTGGGAGCGAGCCTGCTCGCGAAAGCGCTGGATCAAACAACAGAAAATTCGAATGGCACACCGTCATCGTTCTTTTTTTTGTCCCGGTAACCCGCCGCAAAACACAGCGGCTGCCAGTGGAATTTAATTTTTAGCGAGGACTTCGCCGGGTGCTCGGGAAATTACCGACTAGGCTGCTACCCCGGTGAAACGAGGGCGGCTGCGATGCACGTCGCCCTCCACGTGTTGCAGGCATGAGGCCCGTTCAGCACGGCACCGCCCATGGAGTTTTCCGGCAAAAGGAATTTGCGATGGTGACACCCATTGATGCCTTCTGGTGAAGGTGTATCCCCCCGGCGGACCTACATCAATCCGCTATCTCCCGACGAGTAATGGTCGGCCATGACGGCCGGCATCTGTCATTGACTCTGGTTGTTGCATTGCACGCTACGCGCGTGGGCGAAGCCGTCACCTCAATTGGCGAAAACAAGGAATAGTTATGATCATTTTGGGTATTACGAACAATGATTTGGCGGGTGCTTGCCTGGTACGCGATGGTCAGATTCTTTCAGCGGTCAGTGAAGAGCGTTTCACCCGCATCAAGGACCATAAAATCTGGCCGACCAAGTCCATCGAGTTTGTGTTGAGCCAGGCCGGCGTGTCACTGGAAGACGTCGATCATGTCGCCTATGGATGGAACGCCGGTTTCAGTGCCGACAAACATCTGGAGTTGTACTTCGATCGCATTGTCGAGGAGGTCAGGAATAATCCCCAGGGCCTTGCGCAGTTCCGTCAGCGTGTGACCGATGAAATCAACAACGACAAGGAAAAGCGCGGCGAATTCGACCAGTTCATTGTCGACAACGGTCTGCAAGGCAAGGCGTATTACATCGATCACCACGAGTGCCATGCGCTCGGTGCCTATGTCTGCTCGCCGTTCGAGGACGCGTTGACCCTGACGTGCGACGGACGCGGCGACTTTCAGTCGCTGACCGTCACCTGGTACAGCCCGACAGAAACCACGGTGCTGCAACGCGAAACCAGCATCGACAGCCTCGGTTATTTCTACGGCCGGATCACCCACCTGCTCGGTTACAAACCCAACCGCCACGAAGGCAAGGTCACCGGTCTGGCCGCGTTCGGCGATCCGCAGAAACTGCTGGGCGTGATGCAGCAGATGATCCGTTTCGAAGACGGCCGTATCAAGGCGCGCTGCGGCGATATGTTCCTGCCGTCCTACAACACCTTCAGCGCGCCGCTGGAAACCCTGTTTGCACGGGAAACCCCCGAGGACATCGCCGCCGCTGTGCAGCGCCACAGCGAAGATCTGCTGGTGGCGACCGTCACCCATCATCTGGCGCAACGCGGTAGCGCCAACCTGTGCCTGGCCGGCGGCGTGTTCGGCAACGTCAAACTCAACCAGCGCCTGCGCGAGATCCCGGGCGTGAAAGACGTCTACGTGCTGCCGTGCATGGGCGATGGCGGCCTGGCACTGGCTGCGGCAGTCGGTGTCGCGTACCTGGAAAACGGCACCCGCTTCAAGAATCCGTCGATGATGCTTGGCCCGGAATCGCGCAGCGTTTCGCAGAACATCAACCTGATCAATCGCGACTACCCTGAGCTCGGTTATCACACACCGTCGAACATCATCGACGTGCTGACCGAGGCCCTGACGGAAAATCAGGTGCTGGGCATGTTCAAGGGCAAGATGGAGTTCGGCCCGCGTTCGCTGTGCAATCGCAGCATCGTCTATCACGCCCAGGATGCCGAGGTGAACGACTGGCTCAACAAACGCATGCATCGCACCGAGTTCATGCCCTTCGGCCCGGTCACCGCCATCGAGCAGGCGCCGGCCTGCTACGTCGGTTGGGACGAGGAGCAAGTGGCCGCCGACACCATGACCATGACCTACGACTGTCATCCGCAATTCAGCGAGGCGAGTCCGGCGGTGGTGCACATCGACGGCACCGCGCGCCCGCAGATCATTCGCCCGCAGAGCGACCCGTTCATGCATCGCCTGCTGACGGCCTGGCACCAGAAAACCGGTCAAGCGGCCTTGATCAACACCTCGTTCAACCGCCATGAAGAACCGATCGTGTGCTCTTCCCAGGACGCACTGGATGCGCTGAAGGAAGGCATGGTCGATCTGGTGGTCATGAGTGAATCGCTGATCGTCTGGCGCAAGGGCAAAAACAGCTTCACCCAGCAACGCTTCGAATAATGGATGGTATTCAGGGCTCCTCGGGGAGCCCTGTTTCTGGAGTGTCAGGCGTATGGTTGACGAATGTATTTAATCTTTTTCGGGTTCTTTGCGGCGGAAGGGATCATCTATCCGTTCTGGCCGACCTGGCTGGATTCCCTCGGCTTCAGTGCCAGTGAAATCGGCTTGCTGATCGCCGCGGCGTATTGGCCGCAGGTGGTGACCGGGGTGCTGATCACCTATGTGGCCGACTGGCGCGTGGATCAGTTGCGGCTCGCCGCTGTTCTGAGCGTTACCGCCGCGATGTGTACGTTGCTGTTCTACTTCATCCCGGCGCACTTATGGATGTTCGTGTGCCTGAGTGTGCTGTTTGGCGGGCTGTGGATGGTGGTACTGCCGCTGTCCGAGTCTTACCTGCTCAAGCGCGACAAACTGGCCCTGCAGAATTACGGCTGGGTGCGGGCGGTAGGCTCTTCGGCGTTTATCCTGACCTCGACCCTCGGCGGCTTTCTGTTTGCGCAGTACAGCCAGTCGTGGGTGCCGCTGGTGATCGCGGCGAGCATGTTGCTCACCGCCGTGGCCTGTCTGCGCCTGAAGCGCCAGGTGTCGCGGGCGCATCTGGCGCCGCCCGGCCCGGCGCGCAAACGGCCGGACTGGAAAGCGCTGTTGGCACACAAGAGCCTGCTGATCGCGATTGCCGCCGCCAGCTTCATTCAGTTGAGCCACACCCTGTACTTTTCAACGGCTTCGATCGGTTGGGGGGTGAAGGGCTTCTCTTCCTCGGCGATCGGCATGTTCTGGGCGGTGGCGGTGATTGCGGAAATCACCTGGTTCGCGCTCTCCAACAAGGTCCTGGCGTTTTGCGCACCATTGTCCCTGGTGATGTTTTCCAGTGTCTGTGCGGCGCTGCGCTGGGCGCTGTTTTCCAACAGCGACGCGGTGTCGCTGATCCTGCTGGGGCAGTGCCTGCACGCGCTGAGCTTTGCCGCCTACCACGCGGCGATCATGCGCTTTATTCGCGACCAGGCACCGCAGGATATTCAGGTCTTTACTCAAGGGGTTTATTACTCCATGGCGGTGGCCTTGCCCATGGGCCTGGCCACACCTTTCGCCGGCTACCTGTACCAGACCCGGCCGCAGTGGTCCTACTACGTGATGGCGCTGTTCGCGTTGGTCGGAACGGTGCTGGCGTTCATTGCTCATCAGAAAATGCGAAGTTCAACTCATGGCTCAACAAACGTTTACAGCCGTCTGCTTTGATATGGACGGCGTGCTCATTCAGTCGCGCGAGGTGATTGAACACGCCTGGACCACCGTGGCGCGCGAGTACGGGATCAGCGTCGATCAGGCGTTCATCGACGAACACATCCACGGCCGCCCCGGTGGTTACACCCTCAAGACCTTGTTTGCCGAGTTCGACGAAGCACAGCGGGTGGCGATCAAGCGTGAAGTCGACGCCATCGAGCAGGTGACGAACTGTGCGCTGGTGCCGGGCGTCGCGACGTTGATCGCCCGACTCCGCGAGCACGCCGTGCCCCTGGCGCTGGTCACCAGCAGTTGGCGGGCGCGGGTCGACCACGTTCTGCAGCAACACAACCTGATGTCGGCATTCGACAGCATCATCTGCCGCGACGACGTGCGCAGCGGCAAACCGGCCCCCGATCCCTATCGCCTGGCCGCAGCACAACTGGGCCGGCAAAGTGATGAGTGCCTGGTCTTCGAAGACTCGGTCAGCGGTGTGCAGTCGGCGGTCAGCAGTGGCGCACTGTGTATCGGCATTGGCGACGACCCGACGCTGACCGCGCATGGCGCTGCAGGCGTGTATGCCGATTTCACCCGGCTTGCGCTTAGGCTGAACGGCAGGGGCGCGCACGGTTATGCCGATGGAGCGCTGTCCATCAACGCGCACCCGACCCGGAGGTTTGCCCGCTCATGACATTGACGTTGCAGCACGCCAGCGTGCTCTGGAAATTCCTCGGTGCGGGGCGCCAACACAGCGCTTGTGAACTGATTGTGGTCTGCGGCTCCTACGACCTACGGGTCTGCGATTACGCCTGCCAACTCCTGAAAGACGGCGTGGCCCCCCACCTGTTGTTCACCGGCAATACCGGCAACTGGACCAGACATTTGTGGGAACGCACCGAAGCCGATATTTTTGCCCAACACGCGTTGATGCAAGGGGTGAGGGCAGAGCAGTTCACCCTGGAAACCCGCGCGACCAATTTTGCCGAAAACATCGCGTTTGCCCGGGCGATTTTTCCCGACGTGCGTCGCGCGACCTTTCTGACCAAGCCCAATTCGATCCGGCGCGTGGCGTTGACTCTGCCCGTGCAATCGCCCGGCCTGGAAGCCTTTGTGGATGCGCCGTCGTTCCGATTTCCCGATGACGTCAGCAATCTGATCGGGGTCTTGGGCCTGATCGACGAAATGGTCGGCGATGTGCACCGCATCATGGTTTACCCTTCGTTGGGTTTTCAGGTCGAGCAGGTCATCCCCGAAGAGGTTCAGGTAGCCTGGCGGTATCTGGTGGAGCAAGGCTTCGATCACCATTTGATCAAGGGCAGGAGTTGACGCTGACTCCCGCCGGGAGACAGACATGCAATACGACACGCTGATCCGCAACGCCACCGTCATCGATGGCAGCAACACGCCCGGCTACCGCGCCGATGTGGCGATTCTCAACGGGCGTATCGAGCGTATCGGCGACCTGCACGATGCCCGCGCCACGGAGGAAATCGACGCCGCCGGCCGCGTGCTCGCCCCGGGGTTCATCGACGTGCACACCCACGACGACACCGTGGTCATCCGCCAGCCGCAGATGCTGCCCAAACTCAGCCAGGGCGTGACCACGGTGATCGTCGGCAACTGCGGGATCAGCGCCTCGCCGGTCAGTTTGCAAGGCAATCCGCCGGACCCGATGAACCTGCTCGGCAGCGCAGCGGCGTTCGTCTATCCGCGCTTCAGCGATTACCGCGCCGCCGTCGAAGCGGCGAACACCACGCTGAACGTCGCTGCACTGGTCGGTCACACCGCACTGCGCAGCAATCACCTCGACGACCTGTTCCGCACCGCCACGCCGGACGAAATCGTCGCCATGCGCGAGCAACTGCGTGAAAGCCTTGAAGCCGGCGCGCTCGGTTTATCCACAGGCCTGGCGTACGCCAGCGCCTACAACGCCTCCACCGACGAAGTGAAGCAACTGACCGAAGAGCTGACGGCATTCGGCGCGGTGTACACCACCCACTTGCGCAGTGAATTCGAGCCGGTGCTGGAGGCAATGGATGAAGCGTTCAGCATTGGCCGTCACTCACAATCCCCGGTGATCATTTCCCACCTCAAATGTGCCGGTGTCGGTAACTGGGGGCGTAGTCCGCAGTTGCTCGCGGCGTTGGAGGAAGCAGCGAAAACCCAGCACGTAGGATGCGATTGCTATCCCTACGCGGCGAGCTCTTCGACGCTGGATCTGAAGCAGGTGACCGACGCCCACCGCATCACCATCACCTGGTCGACGCCGCATCCTGAAGTCAGCGGACGCGACCTGATCGACATCACCGCCGAATGGAACGTGCCACTGCTCGAAGCCGCCAAGCGCCTGCAGCCGGCGGGCGCGGTGTACTACGGCATGGACGAGGCCGATGTACGAAAAATCCTCGCGCATCCATTGTCGATGGTCGGCTCTGACGGCCTGCCGGAAGACCCGTTCCCACATCCACGCCTGTGGGGCGCTTTCCCACGGGTACTCGGACATTTCAGTCGTGATGTCGGGCTGTTTCCGCTGCACACTGCCGTGCACAAGATGACCGGTCTGTCGGCGGCGCGGTTTGGCTTGCAGGGGAGGGGCGAGATTCGTGAAGGTTATTGGGCGGACCTGGTGTTGTTCGATCCACTGACCGTGCGCGATGTGGCGGACTTCGCTGATCCGCAGCGGGCGGCGGAGGGGATTGACGGGGTGTGGGTCAATGGGGTGTTGAGTTATCGCGATGGGCAGGCGAATGGTCGTCGGGAAGGGCGGTTTCTGGCGAGGAATGGGGATTTGCGCGAAGGGTTTCATTGATTGCCAAGCCCCTGTAGGAGCTGCCGAAGGCTGCGATCTTTTGATCTGTGTCTCATAGTGGCACTCTGAGATTAAAGAATGTCGAAACCAAGCCGAATTGCTGACATCCAGCCCAGCTAAACTCTTGGGCCAACCAGTCAGGGAGCACCCCATGAGCTTCGGCAAAACCACTCCGATCCTGCGGATCTTCGATGAAGCCAAGGCGTTGGAATTTTACGTCGACTTCCTCGGTTTCAAGATCGACTGGCAGCATCGTTTCGAAGCGAACTTCCCGCTGTATCTGCAGGTGTCCCGTGGCGAGTGCGTGCTGCACCTGTCCGAGCATCATGGCGATGCGACGCCGGGTTCGGCGTTGCGCATCGAGACCGATGAGCTGGAGGCGTTCCAGCAGCAGTTGGTGGCCAAGGATTACAAGTTCTCGCACCCACAGATTCAGGCGATGCCGTGGGGCAGCCAGGACATGACGATTGCGGATCCGTTTGGTAATCGGTTGGTGTTTACCAACGCGATCAGTGTTTGAACCCAGAAACGCCTTACTCTAATGCCCAAAACGCTGGAACTGCTTCGAGGATTATGAAATGCGCCGACATGAAGGTGTTTTGTCTAAATTCAAAATCGGTACAGGCGTCGCTTCTACTTGAGAGGTCATGGATAGCCGAACAGTCGCAATCAAAAAAACCACTGCAGCTCTAGCGGCTAACAGTGGTTTTTTTGTTTGGAACGATTTTTCATTTAAGAGTCATTGACTTATCTGGTCGGAGCTATTTGTAGTTGGATTTTTATTTCAACCGTGTAGTGCAATCATTAATTTGGGAGCTCTTCTCGTCATTCGGCCGAGGGTTTCTACAATAAAATGGAGCTCGATATTACTGCCTAGGCCATTTACGGTTATATTTTGGAAAGAAAAGTCCAGGCCTTTGCCCACATCGCTCGAAGTAATGAGCCTGGATAGGGTCATGACCGCGTTGCGTTGTTCACCCAGCAGGATCATTGTCACCCAATCACCTACAGCCATATCCTGGTAGGCAGGTTGGTAAAATGCCATACGGTTGGCAATTAAAGCTGAGGCCGGTAAGTGTCCTTCTGGTCTAGTGAAAAGGGTCTCTGGCTTTGGTATAGGACCATCTTGAATTTTTAGTCTTGTCAGGGGCGAATAAGTAACTTTTTTGTCTGGCGATTCAACAGAGAAAAAAACCACAATCTCGCCATAGGCGCTGGAGTAGAGATATTTCGGATCAATAAATCTGACTATATCCTTCCCCAGATCTTCAGCTTCAACCCAAAAGCGTATGATGCTGGAACCTTCATAGCCGGTACCGATACAGTAAATCGAGAGCAGATCGCCTGTTGATATGCCGTGCGACGCCTTGATTCGTATATTGATGCCCTTGCTGAGATCCTTCCAAGGGAGAACGTCTCCGTCTATGTCGTCGATCACGGGAGCCTCATGTCTTGCAGTTACAATATACGGAATAAAGTCTGAGATGCGACGTGGTGGATCTAATTGCAAATATACTGCTCGAACATCATTACCTTGAAAGTAAATGAGTTCGTTGGCGGATATTGGCAGCTCGACATCTCTGTCCTCTCCGACATGATTGTATTCGATGGCAAAATGTGCCTCCAGACCAGAAAGTTGAACGTGAATTCTGCTGGCGCTCATGTCTTCAAATTTAGGTATCTTGAATGTCAAACCTTTCTCAACGGTCTGCCACGTAATTATTCCATCCGGCGCCTCTAGAATTGCAGGGTCGGGAAGGTTGTCGTTACTTTTCTCAGTGAAATAGGTGGTGATTTCTGAAGTGGTTAATGGTTTTGTCATGATCTTAAATACATTCTGATCACCCATTTCAGAGTTGTCTTGGGGTGCTTGTTATTAATCTGAAATGGGGAGCTTTCAGTATTTCTCCGCTGAAGAGTTCTGTTAAATATTTCGGTTCGCTGTAGGTTGGCCGAAATTGCCATTGCCGGGATTGCTGATTGATTGGTTGGCTTTAGGTTCTGTCTCCTGTGTCTGTTGGTTTTTTTCGTTGATTTCTTCAAGGCCAGAACTGTCAGCCGTTTCGTGGTCACGATATTGAGATGTGCCTAGGCCATTTCTCTGATGCTGGCGCGCGTGGCAGTAAAAATTGTGGGTGAACTTGCTAAAGAGATTGGACACCGTATGCCGGTATCGCGCACCTGTCAGATCTGACAGGTGCCGACGAATGGCATCGATGTGGGATGTCAGAAAGATCACAGCTTCCTCGGTTTCAAGATCGATTGGCAGCATCGCTTCGAAGCGAACTTCCCGCTGTATCTGCAGGTGTCCCGTGGCGAGTGCGTGCTGCATCTGTCCGAGCATCATGGCGATGCGACGCCGGGTTCGGCGCTGCGTATCGAGACCGATGAGCTGGAGGCGTTCCAGCAGCAATTGGTGGCCAAGGATTACAAGTTCTCGCACCCACAGATTCAGGCGATGCCGTGGGGCAGTCAGGACATGACGATTGCTGATCCGTTTGGTAATCGGTTGGTGTTTACCAACGCGATCAGTGTTTGAGCTGAGAAGAGCCCCTCACCCTAACCCTCTCCCAGAGGGAGAGGGGACTGACCCTGGGATATTCGAGTAATACGCCGACCTGAACCTCCTTTACCGAATCCATAATCGACTCGGTCATTCAGGTCGATGTACGACGCCAGACACCTCGATCGGCCCCCTCTCCCTCCGGGAGAGGGCTGGGGTGAGGGAAAAAGATTCACGCCATACAAAAAAGCCCGCAGCCAAACCATTAAGGTCTGGCTGCGGGCTTTTTCGTCACTCGGTCGGCACTAATTGATCCAGCACCCGATTGACGGCGATTTCCGCCACCATCACCACCTGCGCGATACCTTGCAGGGTCTTGCGGTGTGAGCCTTCAAGCAGGCCGGCAAAGTCGTTGAGCATCACGGTGGCCGAGCCCAGGGTTTCGCTGGCGTCGGCCAGCAACGGTTCGGTGCCGCTGGCCGGGTTGGCCATGTAGAGACGATTGGGCTGGTACGGGGTGGCCATGATGGCGGGCGTCGGTGGGCCGAGGTAATGGTCGAGGGCACGCTCGGCGGCTTCGTGGAATTTCTTTGATTCGGGGGATTCGTAGGGGGAGGCCGGACCGGTGTCCGGTGGGTTTGGCGTAACTTTGAACATAGGCTGTGTTCCCGTCATTGAGCGCCAACCCCTTTGCTACTAAACGAAAGGGTGGCAGCTGTACGCAGGTTAGTAGACCGGGGAACTCAGCTTAAGCCGGCGCGCCGAAGCGCCCTACGTACAGCCACCATCAAGCTCAGGTACGAGAGCACCTGTGATGAATGTACGACCAGCAGAATTACCACGGGCTACTAAACCCGATCACTGGGAATCAGTGACGGACTCAAGTTACCGACGGCCTCCGGAGCGCACAAGCCGGCGGATTCTGGCGTAGCCGTAGGCAGTGGCGCAAGGATTTGTAGGCAGTAGGGCGTAACACTGAGTGTCTTTAAACAGGTGTGCTGGAAGGTGTTTATTGCGCTATAGAAGCGGAGGATTTGTCTGTCGGATTGAGGTGAGGCGACTGGCGCCTTCGCGAGCAAGCCCGCTCCCACAGGGGATTTATGTCGTACACAAAATCTGCATCCACTGAAGATCCACGGTGGGAGCGGGCTTGCTCGCGATGGCGCCAGTCCCGTCACCCCCGATGCATCTGCCGAAACTCCCCCGGCGGCATCCCGCGCCGGCTCTTGAACGTACGGTGAAACGACCTCGGCTCGGTAAACCCCAGATACTGCGCGATGTCCTGAATCGGCAAGGTGCTGTTGAGCAAGTAATGCTCCGCCAGCTCCTGACGCAAATCATCCAGAATCTGCTGATACGACGTCCCCGCCTGATGCAACTGGCGTTGCTGAGGAATTCTCAGTAGGGTTTTTGGTATGGCGACTGGCGCCTTCGCGAGCAAGCCCGCTCCCACAGGGGATTTATGTCGTACACAAAATCTGCATCCACTGAAGATCCACGGTGGGAGCGGGCTTGCTCGCGAAGAGGCCAGTCCCGTCACCCCCGATGCATCTGCCGAAACTCCCCCGGCGGCATCCCGCGCCGGCTCTTGAACGTGCGATGAAACGACCGCGGCTCGGTAAACCCCAGATACTGCGCGATGTCCTGAATCGGCAAGGTGCTGTTGAGCAAGTAATGCTCCGCCAGCTCCTGACGCAAATCATCCAGAATCTGCTGATACGACGTCCCCGCCTGATGCAACTGCCGTTGCAACGTGCGCACCGACACCGCGAGCTGCTCGGCGACCTGCTCCTTGCGCGGCAAGCCTTCCTTGAGCAACTGGCGCAGGATGCTTTTGACCCGCTGCTCCAGCGATGCATCCTCCAGCGTCGCCATCAAGCCCATCGCGTGTTCTTCCAGCGTGCGCAGCAATTGCGCATCGGCTTGGCGCAGCGGTAATTGCAGATACGCCAGCGGCACGATCAGCGCCGAATACGCCTGTTCGAACAGCACCGGGCAATCGAAGAATGCTTCGTACTGCGCCTGGGTAGCGTCTGGCGGGCATGGATGTTCCAGCCACACGGCAGCGGGCGACATCTGCGTGTCGGCGATCCAGCGTGCATATTGCAGCCACGAGCCAAGAACGTTTTCCACCAGATGCCGGCGAATCCGCGGGCGCTCGTAGCGGCAATTCCAGATCAGATGCACGTGGCCGTCTTGCACTTCGGCGCGGCTGACGCCCATGTCGCCCACCAGTTTTTCGAACGGCATGATCCGGCTCATGGCATCGCCCAGGGTCGCGCAGTTCATGGTGATGTAACCGAGCACGCTCCAGGAATTGGGCAGGACGAAATTGGCCGCGTTGAGGCCAAACAGCGGATCGCCCGAGTGCTCGCAGAAATAATCGAGCAGGCGTTCATGGGTTTCGCCCGGCAGGCGCAGGCTGTTGTCGCTCAGTTGCTGCGCCTGCAATCCGGCTGCCGCCAACGCCGGCTCGATGGCCATGCCCAGTTGCTCGGCATGGCGCACGTATTTGAGCAGCGGCGGAACCGAGGTGAAGCCGAGCGATTGCATGATCCGAATTCCTTGATCAAGGCCTGCGTGAGCGAATGAATGCCTGAAAGGTAATTTGAAACCCCGACTAAAGTAAATGGCTGGCACTTGCGCGACGTTTGACTCAATTGGCTACTCGAACTGGCCGGATGCGACCGTGACACTTTTGGGCCGCTGACTAGTATGGAGGCCTGCCACATCACTGATCAGACTGCATAAGAAGGACACACGCATGCGACGCTGGAACGGCTGGGGAGAGGCAACAACGGTGGTCGAACTGCCGGCCCAGGGCGCGAGTTTTCTCCATGAACGGCTGGGGGCCGGGCGCGCTTTGCCCGATGCCACGCTGGAGTCGGCATTGGCGCGGGTGCCGCTCTCGCGATTGGCGGCGCACACCTTGTACAGCGTCGATGCCCATGACCGTCTGCTGCACGCCAGGGGCCAGAGCCTGCCGGACTGGCTGGCGCTGCGCGAAGGTGCGCTGGGCATCTATCCGGACGCGGTGGCGTTCCCGGAAACCGCCGAGCAGATCCGTCAATTGCTGGCGCTCGCCCATGAGCAGGACCTGTGCCTGATTCCCTACGGCGGCGGCACTTCGGTGGCGGGGCACATCAATCCGCCGGATTCGACGCGGCCGGTGGTGACCGTGTCGCTGGCGCGGATGAATCGCCTGATCGATCTCGACGAGCAGAGCCAATTGGCGACGTTCGGCCCCGGTGCCAGTGGCCCGCAGGTGGAAAGTCAGCTGCGCGCTCGCGGCTACACGCTGGGGCATTTCCCGCAGTCCTGGGAGTTGTCGACGCTGGGCGGTTGGGTCGCCAGTCGCTCCAGCGGTCAGCAGTCGTTGCGCTATGGGCGTATCGAGCAATTGTTCGCTGGCGGCACCCTGGAAACCTTTGCCGGGCCTTTGGAAATTCCGACCTTTCCAGCCTCGGCGGCGGGGCCTGATCTGCGCGAAGTGGTGCTCGGTTGCGAGGGCCGCTTCGGGATCATTTCCGAGGTCAAGGTACGGGTCAGTCCGCTGCCCACCGATGAGCGTTTTTACGGCGTTTTCCTGCCCAGTTGGAGCAAGGCGCTGCAAGCGATCCGCCAACTGGCCCAGGCGCGGGTGCCGCTGTCGATGCTGCGCCTGTCGAACGCGGTGGAGACCGAAACCCAACTGGCGCTGGCCGGGCATCCGCAGCAGATCGCCTGGCTGGAGAAGTATCTGAACCTGCGCGGTGCCGGTGAAGGCAAATGCCTGCTGACCTTCGGCGTGACCGGCAACCGCCGGCAAAATGCGCTGTCGCTGAGCCAGGCGCGCCGGCATCTGAAATCCTTCGGTGGCGTGTTTACCGGTACGTTGCTTGGCAAGAAATGGGCGCAGAACCGCTTCCGTTTCCCCTACCTGCGCGAGAACCTGTGGAACGCCGGTTACGTGGTCGACACCCTGGAAACCGCCACCGACTGGAGCAACGTCGACCACCTGCTCAACCTGATCGAAAACAGCCTGCGCGATGCCTTGGCAGCGCAAGGCGAGCGGGTGCATGTGTTCACCCATCTGTCCCACGTCTACGGCGAAGGCTCGAGCATCTACACCACTTACGTGTTTCGCCCGGCGGCGGATTATCCGGCGACGCTGGCGCGCTGGCAGGCACTCAAGCACGCGGCCAGCCAGACCATCGTCGACAACCACGGCACCATCAGCCACCAGCACGGCGTCGGCAAGGATCACGCGCCGTATCTGCCGCGCGAGAAAGGCGCACTGGCGATGGACACCTTGCAGGCGCTGAGCAAGCACTTCGATCCGGCCGGGCGCCTCAACCCCGGCACACTGTTGCAGGAGTGACGGTCATGCACCCGGACTGGAACGCCGCGTGGCGCCAGCAAACCTTGCCGACATTGGCCGACGAAACCTGGGATCTGATCGTCATCGGCGGCGGCATCAGCGGTGCCGGCATCCTGCGCGAAGCGGCGCGGCGTGGCTGGCGTTGTCTGCTGCTGGAACAACGGGATTTCGCCTGGGGCACCTCCAGCCGATCGTCGAAAATGATCCATGGCGGTTTGCGTTACATTGCTAAGGGCCAGTGGCGCCTGACCCGCGATTCGGTGCGCGAGCGTCAGCGTCTGCTCGACGAAGCGCCGGGGCTGGTGGAGCCGATGAGTTTCATGATGCCGCACTATCGCGGCGGCTTTCCCGGGCCGCGTGTGTTTGGTGGCTTGTTGTCGGTGTACGACGCGTTGGCGGGACGCCGCAGCCATCGTTTTCATGATGCGCAGCAACTGCGTTTTCTGGCGCCGGGGGTGAAGGAAAATCACCTGCTCGGCGGTACCTGTTTTGTCGATGCGCTGACCGATGACGCACGGCTGGTGATGCGCGTATTGAGCGAAGCGCGGGCCGATGGCGCAGTGGTGCTCAACGGGGTGCGCGTCGAACATTTGCTGCGCGAAAACGGTCGGGTGTGTGGGGTGCAGATCGAGGACTGCGAAGTGGGTGGATCTCTGCAATTGCGTTGCGGCGTGCTGGCGGTGGCGACCGGCGCGTGGGCTGAGCGTCTGCGTTTACCCGAGTCACCAAGACAGTTGCGGCCATTGCGCGGCAGCCATCTGCTGCTGCCGGGCTGGCGTTTGCCGGTGGCGCAGGCCTTCACTTTTTTGCATGCGCGCGACCGTCGGCCAGTGTTCGTTTTTCCGTGGGAAGGGGCGACGGTGGTTGGCACCACCGACCTCGATCATCGCGAGAATCTGGACCAGAGCGCGAGCATCAGCGCTGAAGAGCTCGACTATCTGCTGGCGGCCTGCACGCAACAATTTCCAGGTGCCGAAGTGACGGCGAGCGATGTGCTGTCGACCTGGTCCGGCGTACGTCCGGTGGTGGGCAACACGGCGGGTGAACAGCAAGGCAAACCGTCGAATGAAACCCGGGAACATGTGCTGTGGCAGGAGCCGGGTTGCGTCACCCTGGCCGGCGGCAAACTGACGACGTTTCGCCCGCAAGCCATCGAAGTGCTCAAGGCCTGCGCCGACATGCTTGGCCGCGATTTCGAAGATGACGGCGCAGCGGTTTTTGCCGCTGTAGCGCCACTGCCGATCCCCGGACTCAGCCCGCAACAGTGGCGACGTCTGGCCGGACGCCACGGTCGTGACCTGCCGCGACTGGCGCAACTGATCACCGAGTTGGGCCACGAAACGGTCGGCAACACCGACACCTTGTGGGCCGAGCTGGCCTTCGCCTGTGAGGCGGAAATGGTCCTGCACCTCGATGATCTGTTGCTGCGCCGCAGCCGACTGGGCCTGTTGCTGGCGCGCGGTGGCGAAGAACATTTCGCTGCCATCCGCCAACGCTGCCAGCCACGCCTGGGCTGGGACGATGCACACTGGCAGCAAGAGCTGCAACGTTACCGGGCGTTGTGGCAACGCCATCACGGTCTGCCGGATGCCACGCCTTGAGGCCCCTTGAAGAGAGCGCCATGGATAACCACCCGAACACGCGTTACCTGCTGGCGATCGACAACGGCACCCAGAGCGTGCGCGCATTGCTCTTCGATTTGCAGGGCAATCTGCTCGGTAAAGGCAAGGTCGAGTTGCAGGCGTACTACTCGACGCAACCGGGCTGGGCCGAGCAGGACCCGGAATATTATTGGGCAAAACTCGGCGAGGCCTGTCAGCAGGTATGGGCGCAAACCGGGATTGATCGCTCGCAGATTGCCGGGGTGTCGCTGACCACTCAGCGCGGCACGGTGATCAATGTCGATGGTCAGGGCAAGCCGCTGCGCCCGGCCATTCTGTGGCTCGATCAGCGCCAGAGCGAAGTCGAGGGCGGGATCAAGGGGCCGTGGGGCTGGCTGTTCAAACTGGTCGGCGCGCAGGCCACCGTGGATTATTTTCGCGCTCAGGCCGAGGCCAACTGGATTGCCAGACACCAGCCTGAAGTATGGGCGGCGACCGACAAGTTTTTGCTGCTCTCGGGGTTTCTCACCCATCGTTTGTGTGGGCGCTTTGTCGACTCGGTGGGTTGCTGCGTCGGCTATCTGCCGTTCGACTTCAAACGGTTGAAATGGGCCGCGCCCAGCGACTGGAAATGGCAGGCGCTGGCGGTGCGTCCGGAACAATTGCCGACCTTGCACAAGCCCGGCGAAACCCTTGGCTACATCAGCGCCGAAGCGAGCCGCCACACGGGTATTCCCGAGGGGCTGCCGCTGATTGCTGCGGGCGCTGACAAGGCCTGCGAAGTGGTCGGTTCCGGCGTGGTCGATGCGAGCACGGTGTGCCTGTCCTACGGCACCACGGCGACGATCACCAGCACTCGCTCGCGCTATCTGGAAATCGTCCCGCTGATCCCGCCGTACCCCTCGGCGGTGCCGGATCAGTACAACTGCGAGGTGATGATTTATCGCGGTTACTGGATGGTCAGCTGGTTCAAGAACGAGTTCGGCCTGCGCGAGATGCAGCAGGCAAAAGAGCAGGGCATTGAACCCGAGCAACTGTTCGATGCGCTGGTGAATGCGGTGCCGCCAGGATCGATGGGGCTGATGCTGCAACCGTACTGGTCGCCGGGGATTCGTGAGCCGGGTGTCGAAGCCAAAGGCGCGATGATCGGCTTCGGCGACGTGCACACCCGCGCGCACATTTACCGGGCGATTCTGGAAGGGCTGGCGTATGCGCTGCGCCAGGGGCTGGAGAACATCGAGAAGCGCTCGAAGGTGTCGATCAAGCGCCTGCGAGTGGCCGGTGGCGGTTCGCAGAGTGATGCGGCGATGCAGCTGACGGCGAATATTTTTGGTCTGCCGGCGGAGCGTCCGCATGTGTACGAAGCGTCCGGGTTGGGCGCGGCGATCTGTTGTGCGGTGGGGTTGGGCTTGTATGCGGATTTCCCCACGGCAATCGCCGCGATGACGCGGGTGGGCGCGGTGTTCACACCGCAGCCCGAGGCGCAGCAGGTCTATGAGCGTTTGTACAACGAGGTGTACCTGCGCATGTATCGCCAGCTCAAACCGTTGTACCAGAGCATCCGCAAAATCACCGGTTACCCCGCTTAGCTGACCACCACCGTCCCCTGTGGGAGCGAGCTTGCTCGCGAATGCGGAGTGTCAGTCACTATTGTCTTGTCTGACCCACCGCTTTCGCGAGCAAGCTCGCTCCCACAAGGTTATGCGGTGGAATCGGAACCTCTTATGTGGCGCTATCGGAGACTTTTTCTGGTGAGATCGGACAGTGTCAGCGTCGGGGGCGGTTGTTAGGCTCAACCCCCACGGCACCTCCAATAAGAATTAAAAGCAATGAAGCTGACATTTCTCCTGTTGCTGCTTTGTGCAATGGCCCCGACGGCGTGGGGCTGGTCGAACCACACGGTGGGCAGCTATCTGGCGTTGAAGGAACTGCCGGCCCTGCGCGATGCGCCGTCGGTCGAGGTCGAGCCGCTGGAGCGTTTTCTCGCCGAGCAATATCCGGCCGTGGTCGCGCTGCTGGAGCAACAGGAAAACTTCGCCCGTGAACACTTCACCCAATACCCGCCGCGCCCCGACAATCTGAAGCTGCCCGCGGTGCCGGGCGACAATCTGCGCCACGATTTTCTCACTGCGTTGCGGCTCAATCCGCGCATTCATCTGGCGATGGTCATTCAGCCGCTGCCGGGCCAAGACCTGCCCGAACGCGAACACCTCAGTGCCGATCAGGTGATGGTCGAGCAGACGCTTTCGCCATGGAATCGTCAGCGTTTCATTCGCGTGGCGGACGGCGAGAAAGTCGCGGCGCTGGCGGTATTGGCGACCGCTGCTGATGAGCCGGATTACGGTCACGACATCAATCTGTTCAGCGATAACCCCGGCGAGGTCGGCGCGCTGTATGGCTTCGGGCCGCAGCCGTTTGGCGATGCGCGTTTTCAGTACAGCTCGCAGGCGCCGTTCCACATGGGCTTTTTTCATGAAAGCCCGGTGGTGTATGCCGCTGCCGGATTTCTTCAGCGCAGTTGGCCGGACTGGCGCGCCTATCAGTACCTGGGCCTGGCGCGTCTGGCGTTTGCCAGTGGCCATTCTTACTGGGGTTACCGCTTTCTCGGATGGGGCGCGCACCACGTGCAGGACCTGACCCAGCCGTATCACGCCAAGCCATTGCCCGGGGTCGAACTGCCGAGTCTGTTGCTGCTGGAAGGCAAGGCGCTGGCCGGTTTTGCCGATGATAAAAAAGCCTCGATCGAACGCGTCGCCACCCGCCATATGGAAATCGAGAAATATCAATCGACCTGGTTGCGCCGCGTGCTACGTGCCGGTCAGGCGCATCCGATGCTCGCGGCCTACGCCGATGTCGCTCAAGACCAACAGTATCCGCCGTACTCGGTGGACTACTTGCGCGAAGTGGTCAGCGCCGAGTCGGTAGAGGACTCGGCGGCATTCGATGAAGCCATCGGCCAGTGGTTGGAAACGGCGCCGGTGACCAGTGATTTCAGCAGCGGCAATCAGTTGCAGCGCGAGACATTCGAGCATCCGGCACTCAATCAGCAGCTGTTCAAACTGCTCGGGCATTTCGGCGCGCACAGCCGTATTTATGTCCGTGCGGGACTGGCACCGTAGCCATCGCGGCCACGCAAAAAAACAATAAGAACAAGGAAGGAGGAACCCATGATCAACACTCGATTGCGCCTCACTGGCGTGGCACTTCCCGGTGTCGGCCTCGCAGGGCTGCTGCAACTCTGTGCGGTGGAGCCGGTGCAGGCTGCCGAGTTCAGCGTGCTGGACAATCAAGTCACCGGTTCGATCGACACGACCCTGTCCTATGGGCGTTTGTGGCGGGTGCAGGGCCGCGACAAGAACAACGATGACGTCAACACCAACGACGGCAATCGCAACTTCGACACCGGGCTGGTTTCCGAGGTGTACAAGATCACTTCGGAGCTGGAGGCCAACTACCAGAACTACGGGATGTTCCTGCGCGGCACGGCGTTCTACGACACCCAGTTGATGGACAAACGCAACGATTACTACCGCAACAACAACCCGACGCAGCCGAGTCAGAGCTACCCGCAGGACGACCGCTTCACCAGCCAGACCCGCGACATCGCCGGCAGCCGGATCGAAATGCTCGACGCCTATGTCTACGGCAATTGGGACGTGGCGCAGACGCCGGTCACCGCGCGGGTCGGGCGTCAGGTGTTCAACTGGGGCGAGGGGATTTTCTATCGCGGCGGGATCAACACCACCAACCCGGTGGACGCGGCGAAATACCGTTTGCCGGGGGCCGAGGTCAAGGAAGTGCTGATGCCGGTGGAGGCCGTGAGCTTCAACATCGGCCTCAGCGACTCGCTGACCCTGGAGAGCTTCTACCAGACCAACTGGAAGGAGACCCGCATCGATCCGGTCGGCACTTTCTACTCGCAGACCGACCTGTTCGCCGATGGCGGCAACACCGGTTACAACAACTTCAGCGGCACCGCGCTCGATACCCCGGTGCCGGGCTTCGGCAACGTCATCGGTCTGTACAGCGCACTGGGCAACAACCCGTTGCTCGGCCCGGCGCTGAAAAGCACCGGCCTGTACGCCAACGGTGTGACCCCGGCCTACGGCAACACGCTGAAAGTGGCGTCGATCGGCAAGGACTACAACGCGCGCAACGACGGCCAGTTCGGCTTCGCCTTCCGCTACATCGCCGAGGAACTCAACAGCACCGAGTTCGGCCTGTACCTGGTCAATTACCACGCCAAGGAACCGACCATTGCCGCTGACCTCGGTGGCTACAAAGGCATCGACATGAATGCCCTGACCAATATGCTCTCCAGCGTCGCTGGCAGTCAGGCCGGGGCGCTGGCGAATGGTCTGGCGACAGCCGACGTGATGGGCAATATTCAGGCGCATCGGCGCTATGCCGAAGACATCCGCATGTACGGTTTCAGCTTCAACACCACTTTGGGCCAGGCCTCGGTGTTCGGTGAGATTGCCTACCGGCCGAACCTGCCGATCGGCATCGCCGCGACTAACGACTTGATCGGCGATCTGGCCAACGGTGCCGCTGTGGCGGTGACCGGCAAGGCAATCAACGTCGGCGGGCAGATGGTCACCCTCGACAGCGAGATCAACAACGCCGAGCGCGTGGAGGCGTTCAATACCTCGCTGGGCAGCATCTACAACTTCGGCCCGACGCTGTCGTTCGACTCGATGTTCGGCATCTTCGAACTGGCCTCCGAGCACCTGCGCGGCAGCAGTCTGCAATACATCGCCTACGACGGCAGCACGCGTTATTACGCCGGTACCGGCAACACCTCTTATGTCTCCGGCGGTGATCGTGACGATCAGGTCAACCGCAACTCCTACAGCTACACGGTGATGTTCAACGGCACCTGGAACGATGTGTACGCCGGGGTCAACGTCTCGCCTTACGTCGTCTACAAGGACGACTTCAAGGGCAACAGCTATCAGGCCGGCAACACCATCGACGGGCGCAAGGCCTACACCCTGGGGATCAAGGCCAACTACCAGAACAAGCTCGAAGCCGAGGTGCAATACACCAACTTCTGGGGCGGCGGACAGAACAACGGGATTCGCGACCGCGACAACGTCGGGTTCAACCTCAAGTATTTCCTTTAAGGACTACACGAGATTTCAGCAACACCTTATCCCCCCTGTGGGAGCGAGCCTGCTCGCGAAGAGGCAGGCACCTTCAACATTGATGTCGACTGATACACCGCTTTCGCGAGCAGGCTCGCTCCCACAGGTTTTTGTACTTTGGAGAAGATCATGTTTCACATTTCAAGCATGACCCGGATTTCGCTGACGCTGGTTCTGGGCCTCACCGCCGGCAGCGCCCTCGCCGCCATCACCCCGCAACAAGCCGAACAACTGAAAACCACCCTCACGCCCATGGGCGCCGAGCGCTCGGGCAACGCCGCCGGCACCATTCCGGCCTGGACCGGCGGCATCACCCAGGCGCCCGCCGGCTACAAACCGGGCCAACATCACCCGGATCCGTATGCGGCGGACAAGCCGTTGTTCACCATTACCAAGGCCAATCTCGACCAGTACAAGGCCCACCTCAGCCCCGGTCAGATTGCGCTGTTCAACAACTACCCGGACACGTTCCAGATGCCGGTCTACCCGTCGCGTCGCTCGGGTTCGGCGCCGCAGTGGCTGTATGACAACACCCTGAAGAACGCGACCTCAGCCAAGCTGCTGGAGGGCGGTAGCGGATTCGCCGATGCCTACGGTGGCGTGCCGTTCCCGGTGCCCAAGGACGGCATCGAAGTGCTGTGGAACCACATCACCCGTTATCGCGGGATTTACGTGGTGCGCCGCGCGTCCGAAGCCCCGGTGCAGCGCAACGGCAGCTTTGCGCTGGTGACTTCGCAGCAGGAAGCGCTGTTCAACTTTTACCGTCCGGGCGGGCAGTACGCCGATCTGAAGAACATCCTGTTCTACTACCTCGCCTTCGTGAAAAGCCCGGCGCGGCTGGCCGGCGGTGCGGCGCTGGTGCACGAGATGCTCGATCAGCTCAAGGACCCGCGCCAGGCCTGGGTCTACGACGCCGGCCAACGCCGTGTGCGCCGCGCGCCGAACCTGGCATATGACACGCCGATCGCCTCATCCGATGGCCTGCGCACGGCGGACGATACCGACCTGTTCAACGGCTCGCCGGATCGCTACGACTGGAAGCTCAAGGGCAAGCAGGAAATCTACATTCCCTACAACAACTACAAGGTCGGCAGCCCCGACGTGAAGTACGCACAACTGCTGACCCCGGGCCACCTCAACCCGCAATTCACCCGCTATGAGCTGCACCGTGTGTGGGTGGTCGAAGGCAACCTCAAGCCGGGCGCGCGGCATATCTATTCCAAGCGCGTGCTGTTTCTCGACGAGGACAGCTGGGGCGCGGCGCTGGTTGATCAATACGATGGGCGAGGGGAGTTGTGGCGGGTGTCGATGGCCTACCTGAAAAACTTCTACGACCTGCCGACCACCTGGAGCGCACTGGACGTGTTCCACGACCTGCAGGCCCGGCGTTACTACGTGCAGAACCTCGACAACGAAGAAGCCTCCACCGTGGACTTCTCGCAACCGGTGCCGGAAGACGCGTATTTCATGCCGTCGGCGTTGCGCCAGCGCGGGACGCGGTAAGCTGTAATCCGTTTCTTCTAAAGAGCAGGCAGAGGTTTTCGAGTTGGTTTGTTAGTCTGCAATCACTCATTTCACGGACTGAAGGAGGCCTTATGACTAGCATCACTATTCGACTCGATGAGCCGATGACAGACCAACTGCGTATCGCTACTGCCCAAAACGGCCATTCCATGGAAGACGAAGCGCGGCAGATTCTGGAGAACGCGTTGGCTACGGTTGATCGAGCCAGCGGGTTAGGTACTCAGATACGCAATCGATTTGGCGCCATGGGTGGCGTCGAGCTCGATCTGCCATCACGTTCAGAAAACCTCAGCGGTTGATAAACACCGCTCACAAAAAAGCCCACCTCCACACCAAAACCAGTGTGGCGGCGGGCTTTTTACAGTGTGCAAAAAAATGGCGAGTGCACCGCACTCGCCACCTCTCGCATCAATCAGTCGGCACGACCTTGTCCAGCGCACGGTTAACGGCCATTTCGGCGATCATCACTATCTGGGCAATGCCTTGCAGGGTCTTGCGGTGGCTGCCCTCGACCAGCGCCACATGATTGTTGAGCATGACGGTGGCGGAGCCGAGGGATTCGCTGGCGTCCACCAGCAGGGATTCGGTGTCGGCTTCGGGGTGAGCCTGATAGAGGGTATTGGGTTTGTAGGGTGCGGCCATGATGTGGGCGCTGAGTGGGCCCAGGTGATAATCGAGGGCGCGTTCGGCGGCTTCGTTGAAACGTTTCGAGCCGGGGCATTCGTAGGGGGATGCCGGATCCGGGATGATTGTGGGTTCGGTGAGCGGTGGGTTTGGCGTTACCTTGAACATTGATGCTTACCTCGGATGAGGCCGCGTCCATTTTACCGCTAAGCAAAAGGGAGGCAGCTGTGCGCAAGTTAGCGGTCCGGTAAGCATCTCAACCCGGCGCATCCGAAGATGCCATGCGCACAGCCACCATCAAGTGCAGGCGAGTGCCTGACTGGATCGTACTTGTACAACCGTGAAATGCTTGCCGAGCCGCTAAGCCCGGTCACTGGAAATCAGTGACGCAATCAAATTACGCAGCCAGCCCAAGGCGCACAAGCCGGCGGATTCTGGCGTAGCTGTAGGCAACGGCGCAAGGTTTTGTGGGCTGCGGGACGTATCACGACGTGTAACTAAACGTCCTCTCCACAAACTGTTTATTTGCTTACAACACGCTAGGAATAACCTGACGAAGTCTCCTAGATAAATTAATGAATCTCGATTGTTTGCGTCGGACAAATATGCTTTGGGGCGATACCTTCGACATAATTTGTTAGGTTCTTTGAGAAAAAGACCCCGAGTGGAGATCAATCAAGGCAATGAAATGCTGACGCAGAAGCGGCTCAAGGGCTGTTAATGAGCATTCGAGGGAATGATCGTAAGTAGGCATTTTGTGCAAAACCTAGCGTGCTTGGGCGAGGATTTCATCGATCTAATCGAAGATTAGCGTGAGCCAATGACGGCTGGTCGCAGCGTTAAACTCGCCCGTAAGCGTGCCATTCATTTGCGACCAGCCGTCGTACCAAATACTTGGATGACAGCAACCACTATCTCCCCCGCCAGGCTGGTTGCATGCTGAACCTAGGGGCATGGGAGGATTACTAGATTTCACTCGGCTCTCATGGGCCTAGTGACCTCAGTTTTTACTTCTTGTAATCCACGTAGAGCGTCGAACCGATAGGGTGTTTTCCAATTTCGTAATCAGGGTTCAGTGTCGCAAGGTTGTGAGCGGCGATGCCAACCCCGGCTACCATACCTATCGCAAGCGCGCCAAGTGCCACTGGAGCGCCAACAATGCTCGCGCCAGCGAATCCAGCAAAACTTCCCATCGAAAGCCTGCGAGCGCGCATGTAGATCCTAACGGACATGCCCTGCTTTTCAATTGCCTGTTCAAGCCACGTCAACGTATTCGAGTAGCGATCGAATTCTTGGCATTCCAAGACAAAGCTCTCGTGTGACTTGATCTTCTCGATGATGAAATCATTGGTGACTTCAGTGATTTTATAAACGCCAACGTCCATGAAGAGAGTCCTTAACTGTTAGTTACGGTAAATCGTCCACGATCCTGCGACCTTTCGGTCATTTAGGTGCCCACCTTGAGATGGTGATGCCTTAATGGGTCTGCCGTCCAAGAGAACAGGCCAGGGATTTCTAACGCTTGAGGTCGAACAGATAGCTCGCAATATCCTCTGCGCGTTGAGCAAATCCCTCAATGTCTTCGGCGAACGCCTTGACGTCACCAGGACGAAAGTCGTTCAAGCCCAGAGCGATAGCCTGACGGAAGTCGTCAGAACTGATTTGTACACCTTGCTCGTCGAATGAGGCCTTGAGCGCCCTATGAAATCGTTGATCATCCAAAGAATGACCGGTGTGCCATGTCTCGAGTGCAAGCCATGGCTTGAGTGAGTTCGTCAGTCTTTGTATATCCATCGTCTCTCTGTCTAGTCCTGAAATAGGTTTACACCTGTTTCAGTCTCAAACGCCCGATGCACCGCATCGGGCGTTTTGTATTTCAGGGCTAAGTGCGGCCGCTCCCGGTTGTAGATTTGCACCGATTCATCCACCATTTTCACTGCATCCGCCAGGTCTTTGGGGCGATGCAGCAAAAACTCAGTCTTCAAAATCCCATTTACCCTCTCCGCCATAGCGTTCTGATAGCAATCATAACCGTCAGTCATTGAGCACCTGATTCCATGCCGGGTATGCATCCGTTGGTATAAGTCGGAGCAATACTGGGCTCCGCGATCTGAATGATGAATGAGCGGTTGATCGGATTTTCGCTGACTAACAGCCTTCTGCAGCGCCCTGACCACCGACTCCGTATGCAGGCTGCTGTGCACATGATGACCCACGATTTTGCGTGAGTACGCGTCTGTTATCAGGCTAACGTAAGCGACACTTTCCCGCGTTGGGAGATAGGTAATGTCTGCGACCCAAACCTGCTCAGGTCTGCTGGCTACAACTTGTTCCGGGCCAGCTTTGAGTAGGTTGGGGTGACGGCGGAAGCGATGATGGCTATGCGTGGTTTTATGATAAGCACGTTTGCGAGGAACCAGCTCTCGCGCCTCTCGCAAGATAGAAAACAGGCGGTCTCGACCGACACGTAGCGTCGCTGCAGCTTCAATTAGCATCAGGTGGTGCAGTTTGCGCGTCCCAAGCCTCGGCTGGCGCCGACGCTTTTCCAGAACGAATTCCACTACCTGCTGGTCTTGGCAAACTCTCGCGTCAAAGGCTCGGTTGCGCTTGTAATACGCTTGGCGCGAAATGCCCATAAACAGGCAAGCCCTGGTAATGCTCAGGTCTTGGATTTGCCCTTGCGAGAGGACTTGCCGGGTCGCTTTTTTACGATGGACACACCGTAATCATTTTTCAAGACGTTCACGACAGCTTCAAAGAACTGGGCCTTCTGATTGCTCAGCGCCAACTGTTCTTCAAGCTCTTTGATCCGCTGTTCGGGTGTCAGCGGTAGGTTGGGGTCGGTCATCGGCCTGCTCCGCGGCGCTCGGATTGAGGCGCCTTGGCTCCAGTCCTGTCGGCCATGCTTGCGTAACCAAACCAGTACCGTGGACCGGCCTTGAATGCCAAAGCGCCGTTGAGCCTCTTTATAACTCAACTCGCCTTTTTCGACTTGATCTACGACTGACAATTTAAAAGCTAGCGTGTAATCGCGCTGGCTCCGCCTTTTTCCGGTATCCATTGAATCCTCCTGAAGATTGGTCAGAAGGTGTAAACCTTATTCAGGACGCGACACTCCTTAGAAAAAAGCTAATAGTGGCCCGTCGCCACAAGGTCGCTTTTTCGGAATTGATTGGCAAGGACGAGATGGTTCAAAATTTTCTAGCGGGCCTGCTGAAAACCACCCACTGGATGGCGAAAAAATCAGTTATCTAAATTTTTCTCCGAAGTTAGGCGCTAGGTAGCGTACGAAAAGTCATGTCTATATCTGCCGCCCATAACAGTCACTCTATGAAGGACGAGGCGCAGCTGATTCGCTGGTTATTGTTGATCGAACCGGTGGACTAAGCACTCGGATACGCAATCGATTCGGCGGCATGGGTGGCGTCGATTTCGATCTTCCATCACGTTCAGAAAACCTCAGCGGCTGATAAACACCGCTCACAAAAAAGCCCGCCGCCATACCAACATGGGTGTGGCGGCGGGCTTCTTACCAGATGCAGACATTCAGATCGCGAAGGCTCCAGCCTCTTCGCGCGAAGTGAACATCAAACGCGGAAATGGCTCACCATTTGCTGCAACTGACCACCCAACCGCGCCAGTTCAACGCTGGATTTAGCCGTCTCATCACTCGCCGCAGCAGTCTGTTCCGACACGTCGCGTACGTTGATGATGCTGCGGCTGATCTCTTCAGCCACGGCGCTTTGCTGTTCGGCAGCGGCAGCGATCTGCTGGTTCATCGACTGGATGTTCGACACCGTGCGGGTGATGTTTTCCAGGGAGTCGCCAGCCTTGCGGGTCAGGGCCACGCTGCTGTCGGTCAGGGCGCGGCTGTTGTTCATCACGGCAGCGACTTGCTGGGTGCCGTTCTGCAGACCGGCGACCAGGCCTTCGATCTCTTCGGTGGATTTCTGCGTGCGCTGGGCGAGGCCACGGACTTCGTCGGCGACCACGGCAAACCCACGGCCGGCCTCACCGGCACGGGCCGCTTCGATTGCGGCGTTGAGCGCGAGCAGGTTGGTCTGTTCGGCCACGGCCTTGATCACGTCCATGACGCTGCCGATCTTGTCGCTTTCCTGTTGCAGCACGCTCATGGCTTCGGTGGAGCGCACCACTTCGCTGGCCAGACGTTCGATCTGCGCGATGGCTTCATTCACCACTTTGTCGCCTTCACGGGCTTCGCCGTCAGCGGCGGCAGCGGCTTGCGAGGCTTCTTCGGCGTTGCGCGCGACTTCCTGCACGGTGGCGGTCATCTCGTGCATGGCAGTGGCCACCTGATCGGTCTCGACCTTCTGGCTGTTCACGCCGGCGCTGGTCTGCTCGGTCACGGCCGAGAGTTCTTCGGCGGCGCTGGCGATCTGGGTCACGCCGTCGCGGATGCCGCTGATCAGGTCGCGCAAGGTTACGCCCATGCGTGCGATGCCTTGTTGCAGTACGCCGAGTTCGTCGCGGCGGGTGACCGTGACGTTCTGGGTCAGGTCGCCGCTGGCAATGCGCTCGACCACGGCCAGGGTCTCTTGCAGCGGACGGGTGATCTGACGGGTGATGATCACCGCGGCAATCACACCGACCAGCAGTGCCAGCAGGGTGCTGATCAACTGGAAAGTACGAGCCTGGGCGCTTTCGATGTCGCGACGGTCGAGCTGGATCTGGTACAGCTGCTCGCTGGTGTTGACGATCGCGGTGCCCTGATCGGTCATCTCTTTACGCGCCTGCACCGCTTCGCTGTTGGCGTTTTTATACGCCTGCAACGCGCTGCGGTAATTGGTCAGGGCGGTTTCCAACTGACGGAGCGTGTCTTGCTGGGTACCCGAGAAGTGCGTGTTCAACTGCTTGAGGCTGTCGATGGCCACGTTCAGTTGGGCGACGGCTTTCTGCTCGGTTTCGGCATTGGTGGTGGCCGTGTAGCCGCGCACTTCATAGCGCGCGAGGATGAACGCTTCCTTGGCTTCGGTGATGGCCTGGAACTGCGCGAAGCGCTCGTCGCTCAGGGGCAACTGCTGAACGCGGTTGCTGATCGACTCGATCAGGTTGTAAGCGGTGTCAGCGTTGGTGCCCATCACGTCACGGGCACTGTTGCCGGTGCGGTAGGCGTTGCGCATCTTGTTCAGCGAGGTCTGGTATTCGGCGATGGTCGCGGCCTGTTCTTTGAGCAGCTTGACGTTTTCCGGGCTCTTGAACTTGTTGATCAGCGCCTGCTGTTGCGCGGCGAAGCTTTCGAGGGTGGTTTGTACATTCTGCGCGGCAGTTTCGTCGCCGTTGGTCAGCATGTATTGCAGGCGCACCACGCGCAGCTTGGTCAGACCCGCATTGAGCTGGGTGATGTCGCTCATCCAGTTGCTGCGGTCAATCAGACCGCCGAGGCTGGTCCAGCCCGTCAGGGCGAGGACGCAGGTCAGGGCCAGGACCAGGCCGAAGCCCAGACCCAATTTCATGTTCACGCTGATGTTGCCGAACCAGCTATTCATCACAATTCCTCCAGGAACGTAGAGCTACTTGATCGTCGGTCAGGCTGGAAGATTGTTGTTTTTTTGAGCCAGCAAGGGTGTTAGCAGGTTTGTATCGGCCGCAAACACGAGAGCTGAAAGGATTTTGTCCTACGGAATTTGTAACAAGGGCACTTCAAGACTTTTTTCACATACGTTTCACCGGCCACTTACGCACGCCTCTTTACCCTTACCGCATCGAATTGACTGTGATGCATGCCGACGAGGCGGCCCGATGTGGAATTGAGACTGAGTCTGTTCGGCGTCAAACGCTCGATCTCCCTGAGCGGACTGGCCCGTTATCGCAATACCTGGGTGGTGCTCGCCGCGTCGCTGCTGGTGATTCCACTGACCCTGTGGCTGCTCGCCCCGGCGGCGGTGCCGGACCTGGCGCATGGCAATGTGTCCGGCGCCCGCGCGCTAGCGGCCGGGTGGGCCAAGGGCGACATGATCGTGCTGGTGCGTCACGTCGAGCGCTGCGATCACTCCCCGGCGCCATGCCTGAGCGGCGATGATGGCATCACCGACCGCTCGCGCAGTGTCGCGGTGGGTGTCGGCGCACAGTTCGAGCATCTGGGCCTGAACCGCGTCGATATCTATAACAGCCCGATGCTGCGCACCGTGCAGACCGCCGGCTACATGTTCAACCGCGCGGCCAGCGAAGACTGGCTGATCAGTTGCAAGGGTCGCATCTTGCAGGAAGCGCTGGCGCACAAGATCCCGGGACGCAATCTGATTCTGGTGACCCACAGTGAATGCATGGCGGAGCTGGAAAAGGATCTGGATGTACCGGTGTCTGACCCTGGATACGGCTCTTCGCTGTTCGTTTCCGCCGCGAACAAGGCCGCCCCGCGCATGCTTGGCTTTATCGAGGCCTCCGACTGGCACTCAGTGACCACCCGATGAACTAAGGTGCGCAAAGCGTCAGCCCAAACAAAACCCGCCAGTCCGGCGGGTTTTTTATTGTCTGGCGCGAGGGGCGTCAGTAGCCGACGAAGTAGTACGCCTGACGCCCGACCATCATGGTCTTGAGCACTTTGAGTGGTGCGGCGGGTTCGCGGTCTGCCGAGATCACCGCAACGTTCGACGGTGACGCGCTGAGGAAATCATGCAGTTGCGCGTCGGTGTCCAGCCCCTTGAGCACGCTTTGGGTGTAGAACACGCTGGCGCCGCCGACCCGTTCATTGGCCTGGAACAGCGCGACCTGATGACCGTGGGCTTGCAGGCTCTGAATGTGTTCGGTCAGTGGCAGGAACGACAACTCCTTGTCGGCGTTGGGCAGTGCCCACTGCGCGGCGCCGAGGTAGCTGGCGATCACCACTGTGAGCAATCCTGCGGCAAGCGCCTGACGATGACGGGCGATTCTTCCGATAAAGCGGTCGGTGGTTTCGCGCGCCTGCAAGCGCTCGAACAACACGCGCGCGTACTCTGCGGCGATCACCGCAGCCGCCGGGGTCATCGACATCAGGTACACCGTGCGCTTGCTCGAGGCCAGGGTCAGCATGATGAACTGCGCAACGATCCACAGGCTGAAAAACAGCAGGTAACGGTTGGCCTTCAGTTCCTTGCGGAAATGCCACAGGCCCAGGTACACCAGAAGGTTCCACGGCAGGAACGCTTCCGGCAGTTTGGCCAGATAGTAATAGAACGGCTCATAATGCCCGGCCTCGACGAACGAGCCGCTGAAGCGCCCGACGCTATTGGTCAGCAGCACTTCAGCGACGGCGTGCGAACCACCGCGCTGATAGAGCACGGCGAGCCAGATCAGCAACGGAATCAGCCCCACGGCCGTAAGCAGGCCGGGACGCAGCCAGGCGCCGAGCTTCAAGCGTTTGTCGATCAGGTTATCAGCCAGCAGGTAGGCGAAAATCACCACCCCCGGCATCGCCAGGCCGAGCACACCCTTGCTCAAAGTAGCGATAGCGATCCCGACGATAAACAGCAGCGAGCTACCGGCGCTCGGTGCGCGTTGTGCCTGAAAGAACGCCAGCAACGCCGTGGTCACGCCGAGCGCCAGCAACGCATCCTCGCCGACCCCGCGCACGTTGCTCCAGTAACTGGCCATGGTCGCCAGCAGAATCCCCGCCGTCCACGCGACCGCTTTCGGGCGCCCGAAACGGCGCAACATGCCGTACAGCAGCATCACGCTGAGCAACCCGGCTACCGCCGACGCCAGCCGTACCGCCCATGGCGAAACGCCGAACACGCGCATGGCGCCGGCATCCAGCCACAGGCTCAGCGGTGGTTTTTCCAGAAACGGCTCGCCAAACAGGCGCGGCGTCACCCAGTCATCGTCCAGATGCATCTCCATGGCGATCCCGGCGACCCGGGCTTCGGTGGAGCCTTGCAACTGGTGGTTACCCAAAGCGAAAAAAAACAGCAGGGCGGCGAGTAGAAACAGCGAAGTGGCGGCACGCGGCATGGATTTCAGGCAACCGGAAAGGGCAGGAGCCTTGAGCATACTTCGCCAATGCTTAACAAATTGTGAAACTCACGCTAATTGGCGCGACCAGCGCTGATCCGGCGTTTCGAACAACGGATTGACCAGCGCCGTCAGCACATGATCCTGCCAACGTCCGGCGATATTCAAATAAGCCTTGGCATAGCCCTCGCGCTCGAAACCCAGGCGCTCCAGCAGCCGCGCACTGCGCTCGTTACCGGGCATGTAGTTGGCCATGATCCGATGCAGGTTCTGCGTGTCGAACATGTAGCCGATGCCGGCCTCCAGACCCTCCTGCATCAAGCCCTGGCCCTGATGCGCGTGGTCGATGTGATAACCCAGATAACAGGCCTGAAACGCCCCGCGAATGATCCCGCTGAAATTGCATGCGCCGATCATCTGCTGGCCGTCCGGTGTCAGCAGGGAGAAATGCATCGCCAGCCTGGCCTCGAAAGCACTGGCCTGGACTTCAAGGCGTCGGCGAATCTGCTCGGTGGAAAAGTATTCGGTGGTGCGAATCGGCGACCAGGGCGCGAGGTGGCGCTGGTTGCGTGCATAGAAGTCACTTTCCAGCTCGGCCTGTTCCGGGGCGAGGATGGCGAGCGTCAGGCGTTGGCAGGGCAGACTCAGCAGTGACATCGGCGGCTCCGGTTGGCAGGGTCGAGGGACAGGATTGATCACGGGATGGAAAAAAACAAACCGCGCTGGCGTCCTGTAAATTTCTTTGGTTGAGTGCACAGGGTTATTGACTGCGGCATTTCCGGGATTGGAGGAACAAGCAATGGAATTTGCATTGACGGTAAATGGGTTGGCACTGTGTGTTCGGGCGCCGGACCCAGCGCTGGTCGCTCCGGTGCGGGAGGCGCTGAACGCCAGTTACCGCGAGCATGCGCCTTTTCTCGAGTGGGCGATCGAACATACCAGTGAGGAGCGAGCGCTGTCGTCCATGCTGCAAGCGCGGTATGACTTCGCCAGCGAGACCGGTGAGCGGCGCTTATTCATCGTGACTGAGGACGGACAAGCCATCGTTGGCTGCATCGGTCTGGTGCCGCGTCGACGCAAGCGCTACGTCGTCGGTTATTGGGCCAACAGCGCGTTTGCCGGCAAGGGCTACATGCGCGAAGTGCTCCAGCAATTGGTCAGGCGCCTGCCGGAGTTCACCTTTTACCTGACCACATCGTCGGCCAACACCCGCAGTCAGCGTCTGGCTGAAGCGGCGGGGTTTGCGCTGATCAGGGTTCACCCGCAGGCGCGGCAATCGCAGCAGCACGGCGTGCAGGACACTTGGGTGTATCGCTCCGGCAGCAAACGCCAGGCAAAAAAAAGCCCGCGGGAGAGCGCGGGCGAACCGTAGTTTCTTGAATGAGCGAGCGGACTGTACCGTGTTGATCGCACCGGAGCAGTGAAGAAAAATTCATCTCGGTGGCGGCGGCTCTGCAACGCTTCAGGGCAGATGATCCGCGGCGAAATCGGCTTCCGAACGCGCCGTCAGCCGGCCCTTGCGGCAGGCTTGCTGAAAGCGTTCAAAGTCGCGTTCGTTCTGCGCGGTGTAACTGCGTGCGTATTTGAACAGTGCGTCAGCCAAGGCATCGCCCTTGCCGATGTAACCACTGATCAGCGCCGCGTTGCCTGAGGCTTTGGCGTGCGCCCGGGCCAATGCGCGGCCACAGACCCGGGCATAGGCGGCGAAGGTTTCGGCGTCGAAGTTTTCCAGCTCGGCGGAGATCTTCATGTCGCGCAACTGCCGGACATAGAAAAACCGCCCGGTAGGGCCGGTGGTCCAGCCAAGAAACAGGTCGCTGGCCGATTGCATCAGGCGCTGACCCTCGACCACTCGCTGACCTTCATGACGCGTCCGGCATTTGGCTTTCACGTAATCGGCCAGCACCGAGCGCCGCGCTTCCTTGAATTGCAGGAACAGCGGCGATTCCCGTTCGTCAGTCAGCAGCGCCACGAGACAGCGGGTGCCAACACTGCCCACGCCGACCACTTTGAACGCCAGATCCTGCACCTGAAACCGTGAGAGCAACTCCCGGCGGTCAGCCTGCAGCGTGGTCCTATAATCGCGCATGAACGCTTCGGACAGCGGACGCCAGTCTGACAGCCGCAGCCAGTCATCATCGGCGTCGAGCAGCGTGGTGTTGTTGTGCAGGTGAAAGATTTCCGGCAAGTCGTCGCGAATGACCAGCCGCCCGTTGGCGTCGCGCTCGCTGATCTTCGGCAGCAACTCGGCGTGGGTGCGCCGTTCGGCTTTATCGACGGCACGCTGTACATGCTCCAGCGCACTCTTGCGCGCCTGATCGAGCAAGTCTTCGTACTTGATCGAGTCGTACCAGGTTTCCAGCGCACTCTGCTCGGCGCACTCAAGCATCGTCGCCTGATAGGCGCCCACCATCTGCCGGCACACCTCTTCCTGAACCGAATCACCATGGCGCAAATCACGGGTGGCGATCACAAAACTGGCCGCCAGACGCTTCAGATCCCACTCCCACGGCCCTGGGTGAGCCTCGTCGAAATCGTTGACGCTGAACAACAGATTGCGCTCGGGCGTGGCAAAACCGCCGAAATTCATCAAATGCGCGTCACCGCAGATTGGCCCAACCAGCCCCATGTTCTCTGTGCTCGACAGATCGTGTGCCTGCACCAATGCGTTGCCGCGAAAGAAGGCGAACGGCGACACCAGCATCCGTCCGTAACGCAACTCCACCAGTGAGGCGACGCGGCCCTGACTGGAAGCCTTGATCAGGGGGATCGGATCGCGGTTCATCTTTCCGGTGGTGGCGTGGGCGCTGCGAGAGCAATTCTTGCGGGCGTCCTTGCCTTGCTTCATGCGGGTTTGGAGGGTGGTCATGAGCGCTCGCTCTGGGAAGGGGCGCTGTGAGTGTAGAAGGGGATTTGGGGTTTATCTGGCGAGGCGTTGATGTCTGTCAGGGACTTTTTGTTGCCGGTTTTTTCGCGTCAACCGGGGCGTTGTCGGAAAGCCACAACGACAACGAATAACTGGCCACCGCCTGCCGCCGCGCCGCGTTGCGCATCAGATACACCTGAACCGTGTACTCGCCATCAACAGGCACCGCACCGGCAAAGTGATCGCCCATGAGCGAACCGTTGAACAGTGCTTCGTCGGCACCTTGCGCGGTGATATTGAAATAGGCGGACGTGTTGGATGATTTGAGATCGACAGTCAGTGTCTGACCGGCCTTGGCGACGAGTTTGTATTCGGCGGTTTGATAGCCCTTGATCTTCTGTTTGAACTGCACGCTGCCGACTTCGCTTTTGAACGTGACCTGTTGCACACGTGGGGGAGGTGCGTCTGCGGCGATGGCGGGCAGTGAAATCAACGAGGCCAGGGCGGCGGCGATCCAGGTGTTCATGGTGGGCAATCTCCGTGATATTGAAGCCTTAGCTTGGAGCATCCAGTCACTGTGACAGTCGGATCCGGCGGGAGTGCGGCTTGCGTTGGAGGTGGTGTTCCGGTTGGGGGAATGCCAGATGCGACAAAGCCCGCACAAGGCGGGCTTTGTCGTTGAGAGTTGGTGGAGCCGGGGGGATTTGAACCCCCGTCCGCCAGTGCTCCGCTGTCGGTACTACATGCGTAGCCGTGTCTATTAAGTTAACCCTCAGCGACCCGACGGGCAGGGTGCTTTGGGCGAGTTGTGTAAGTTTTAGCCGCTTCGTCCACAACGTACTGCACGGCGATTCTGTTCTATATGACAATCATTTCGGGTTTACAGACATCCCCTGATGATTGCTGGGCCCGAAGGCACCAGGAGTGCATGTCAGCTGCAATTAAGCAGCGAGAGCAGCACCGTATTGGTCGTCATTGGCAACTATAAGAAGTTGCAACAGTGGATTTACGACTTCTGTTACCAAGTCGGCATGCACCTAAAGTTTCGTCACCGGCGTCGAATCCTAATCGGCCCCGAACTCATTGCCTCGTACATCAGGTGAGGCAACAAGCCTGCGCAGTGTACGCCAATCGGCCCGGAAGGCCAACCCGAAGGTTGGCCTTCCGCGTTGATCAGCCTTTGCTGTCGTGACTCGCATTACGCAGCAACTGGATAGTTTGGGTGGTTTCTACAATACATTCCTTGCTGCTCTGGTCGGTATTCTGCGCATTCAACGCCTTGGCCTTTGCCAGACTGGCCTCTACCTGAGATCTGATATCCATCGTGGCGTACTGTGCCTTGGCGTTTTCGATGGTGTGGATATTCTCCGTGCATTCATCTTTAGTCGCAGCAAACGAGGTGGAAGCCAGCATCGAGGCAGTAACGAACAGACCTAACAGTACAGAACGTTTCATTTGTATCTCCTTGAACTGAGGGTTCCAGACTTCGCTGGCCGTCAGGACGGGCAACCGGATGGAGGAAAAGCCCCGTTTAATGGGGCTTGTTCAGTGGACTACGGCGCCGCGCAAGGGTTCTATTTTTCTTCAGCAGGCCTTGGCCCGGGTTACCCGATCCACCAGATAGACCAGTCCGTGATAATCGATGCCGCCGTGTTGCGTCAGGCCGATCTCGCAGGTGCGACTGGTGGAAATCCCCTCGCTGCAATGCTGCACCGCGTCCTTGAGGGTGCGCAGCGAATGGCTGTTCAGCTCCGGTGTGGTGAAGCCCTTGTCGCCGGCAAACCCGCAACAATGAATGCCTTCCGGGATCACTACGGTCTTGCTGCATTTGCGCGCCAGATCGATCAACGCCTGGCTTTCGCCCAGATGCTGTGTGCTGCAGGTCACGTGAACCGCAATCGGTGCTTCTTGCGGGGTGAACTCCAGACGATCGAGAAGATGCGTACGGATGAAGCGCACCGGGTCGTACAGATCCAGACGAACATCTCCTACGTCCTGCACCAAACGCAAGGTGCAGGGGCTGGTGTCGCAATAGATCGGATCAAGTCCGCCGCGACTGGCATGCAGAAGAGCACTGATCAGTTCCTGACGCTTGTGCTCAGCCTGTTCGGCGTAGCCCTTGGAGGCAAACGGCTGACCGCAGCAGAGGTTGTCCTGGTTGTCCGGGAAGACTACTTGGTAACCGGCCTTTTCCAGCAGGCCACGGGTCTTGTCGTACAGCGACATCTGCTCTTTGTCACCCGCCGCCGGGCCCATCACCCGTGATACGCAGGCCGCCAGATACACCACGCGCGGGCGCTCGTCCGAAACACTCGGGCTGAAGCGAATGGCTTTTTCCGGTTGCGGCATCGCATTGGTCCACAGCGGCACCTGGCCTTTGGACAAGCGCGTCAGCGTCGCCGAAAGCTTGGCCAGACGCGGTGCGCCGAGCAGCATCCGTGCGCCGTTGGCCACGTGCAGGGTGAAGCGTGCGCCTTGCAGGGTCTTGGCGAAATGTCCTTCGATCCAGTCAGCGGTTTTCTGATGCGTCGCGTTACGTGCACGAAGCTTTTTCACCAGTTCGCCGGTATTGATGCCTACAGGGCAACGCTGTGCGCACAACCCGGTTGCGGCGCAGGTCTCGATGCCTTGGTATTCGTAGGCTTGTTCCAGCTCGGTGGTGTCAACGCCGGCGCGTTTCTTCGCTTGAATGTCACGCCAGATCACGATGCGCTGACGCGGGCTGAGGGTCAGGCCTTTTGACGGGCAGACTGGTTCGCAGAAACCGCACTCGATGCATTTATCGACAATCTCGTCTGCGGCTGGCAACGGCTTGAGGTGTTTGAGGTGAATCTGCGGATCTTCGCTGAGCACCACGTCCGGGTTGAGGATGCCATTAGGGTCGAGCAGGCGTTTGAGTTGCCACATCAGTTGATAGGCGTCGCTGCCCCATTCCAGCTCAACGAACGGCGCCATGTTGCGCCCGGTGCCGTGTTCGGCCTTCAGCGAACCGCCGAACTCCACCGCCACCAGTTGCGCCACGTCGTCCATGAACGCCTGATAGCGTGCGACTTCTTCCGGACTGTTGAAGCCTTGGGTGAAGACGAAGTGCAGATTGCCTTCCAGTGCGTGTCCGAAAAGGATCGCTTCGTCGTAGGCATGTTTGTCGAACAGCGCGATCAGGCGATTGACGCCGATGGCCAGTTGCTCGACCGGGAAGGTCACATCTTCGATGATCACCGTGGTGCCGGTTTTGCGCACCGCGCCGACGGCAGGGAAGGTGTCCTTGCGGATCGCCCAGAGCTTGGCGTTCTCGGCCGGGTCTTCGGTGAAGTCGACCTGTTTTTCCACCGGGAAACTGGCCAGCGAAGCCGTGATCTGCGCCAGCTGTTCCTGCAGCAAAGTGGAAGAGGCGGCGCGGGATTCGATCAGCAGCGCGCAGGCATTGTTCGACAGGTGTTGTACGAAATCCGGCATGCCTGGTTTGTCCTGCACCGAACGCAGACTGCGTCGATCCAGCAGTTCCACCGCCGACACCGGCTGGCTTTTCAACACGGTGACCGCGTTGCAGCAGGTTTCCACGTCCGGGAACACGATCAGTGCCGAGGCCTTGTTCGGGTGGTCGATCACCGTGTCGTAGGTCACCGCACTGATGAAGCCGAGCGTGCCTTCGGAGCCGACCAGCAGGTGGCTCAAGATATCCACAGGTTCGTCGAAATCCACCAGGGCGTTGAGTGACAGGCCGGTGGTATTTTTCAGACGGTATTTGTGGCGAATTCTCGCCGCCAGTTCGGCATTGGCGCGGGTCTCACGGCCCAATGTCGCCAGGCGCTCCAGCAGATCGCCGTGGCTGGCGCGAAACGCGGCGACACTGGCGGCGTCTTCGGTATCGAGACGCGTGCCGTCGGCAAGAACCAGACGAATCCCGGCCAGGGTGTGATAGGTGTTTTGCGCGGTGCCGCAGCACATGCCGCTGGCGTTGTTGGCGACAATGCCGCCAATTTTGCAGGCGTTGATCGACGCCGGATCCGGGCCGATCTTGCGTCCGAACGGTGCCAGCCACGCGTTGGCCTGTGCGCCGATCACGCCAGGCTGCAGGCGGATTTGCAGGCCATGATCACGAATCTCGCGAGCGTTCCAGTTATCCCCCAGTACGATCAACACCGAATCGCTGATCGCCTGCCCGGACAAACTGGTGCCAGCGGCGCGGAAGGTCACCGGGACCTGATCGCGCTGGGCCAGCTTCAACAGCGCCACCACTTCGTCCTCGGACTCGACGCGGATCACCAGTTTGGGAATCAGCCGATAAAAACTGGCGTCGGTGCCGAAGGCCAATGTCGACAGCGGATCGTCGAAGCGGCGCTCCGCTGGAATCAGTTGCTGCGCATCGCGCAGGAAATTCACCGGAAGCGTCATTGGTCCTCCAGGATCAGCACCACAAGGTCTTTCGGGCCGTGGGCGCCGTAGGCCAGCACTTGTTCGATGTCGGCAGTTTTCGACGGGCCGGACACCAGCAGCGCGTTGGTCGGCATGCCTTGGGCCCACTCGAATTCCTGTTGCACTTGATAGAAGTTGTCGCGGATTTCGCTGGCCTTGAGCAGGGCGAAATGCACCGGCGGCACCAGACTCATCAGTCTCGGCTCTTCACGGGTTGGCCAAAGGATCAGGCTACCGGTCGCGGCGATGGCGCCGAGGGTGCCGGTGAGGCTGGCCGGGGTGTCGTTGAACAGCTCGGCTTTCCATTCTTCCATCGGCCGGTTGTAGGACTTCAGCGTCGGCAGATCAGGATTGTTCGCCCAGTGTTGTGAGATGCGCTGCCCGTGAGGTGTAGTCGGTGCGATCAACAGGCTTGGCAACTGACGGTCCCGCAGCAATTGCGCGAGCAGCGCCGGCCATTCTGCACCGGTAGTCAGATGGATTTCGGTGTGCACCGCTTCCATCAGTTTGCGCAGTTGCGGGATACGTTGCTCGGCGCTGTAGGTGTAAGGCTGCGTCACCAGATCGACGTCGAAGTCGTCGGGAATTGGTGTGGCGCCGGTCAGACTTTTCCGCAGTTTGGCGAGGATATTTTGCTTGGCGCTCATCAGCGGTCTCCCTGTTTGGCCAGATGTTCGCGGGCCATGTCGTGCAGTGAGCGGGCGGCGGGTTTGGGTGCGCTGTGGTTTTGCGTCCATGGGCCGATATTGCTCGGGGTCAGGGCGCGCAGACGCGTGGCGAAGAACCCGAACAACCGATACAGCGTCGGCGAGCTGTTGAGTTTCGCCCAGGCGTTCCAGATAAAGCGTTCCTTGCGCGAATATTTGCTGCCCTGGCCGCGCATCACTTGATGCGGGCTGTCTGGGGCTTTGACGTTCTCTTCGCGTAGGCGTCGCAGCAGAGCGGGGATCGGAATTTTTACCGGGCACACTTCACCGCAGGCACCGCACAACGACGAAGCGCTCGGATGATCCGGGACTTTCGCCAGACCGACCATGTGCGGAGTGATGATTTTGCCGATCGGTCCCGGGTAAACCTCGCCATAGGTGTGACCACCGACGCGGGTGTAGACCGGGCAATGGTTCATGCAGGCGCCGCAGCGGATGCAGTTCAGGGTCTGGCGCAGCTCGCTGTCGGCAAAGGCCTGACTGCGACCGTTGTCGAGCAGGACCAGGTGCACTTCCTGTGGGCCGTCGAGTTCATGTTCCTTGCGCGGGCCGGAGATCATGTTGACGTAAGTGGTGATCGGAATGCCCAGCGCCGAGCGGGTCAGCAGCGATAGCAGCGGCACCACGTCGCGCAGGTTTTCCACAACCTTTTCGATGCCGGTGACGGCGATGTGCACCGGCGGCACGGTGGTGGTCATGCGCCCGTTGCCTTCGTTTTCCACCAGCAGCAGGGTGCCGGTCTCGGCCACGGCGAAGTTGACGCCGGAAACGCCGATGTCCGCTTCGAAGAATTTCTGCCGCAGGACTCTGCGACCGATCTGAATGAGTTGGTCAACGTCCTTGGTGTACTCCACGCCAAGTTTGTCGTGGAACAAGGACGCGACCTGACCGGCATTCTTGTGGATCGCCGGCATAATGATGTGTGAAGGCTTCTCGTGGTCGAGCTGGACGATGTATTCCCCCATGTCGGACTCCAGGCATTCAACACCTTGAGCCTCGAGGAAATGGTTCATCTCCATCTCTTCGCTGACCATCGATTTGCCCTTGATCACTTGCCGCGCCTCGTGAGCGCGGATGATCGAAAGGACGATGCCATTGGCTTCGTCCACCGTTTCCGCCCAGTGCACTGTCACACCGTTGCGGGTCAGGTTCTGTTCCAGTTGCTCGAGCAGGTCGGGCAACTTGGAGAGCGCACGCGCCCTGATCGAGTTGCCCAGGGCGCGCAAGTGTTCTCTTTCGTGGGCATCGCTGAAAGCCGCTGCCCGCTTGGTCATCAGTGAATCCATCGCAGTGCGGAAGTTGTTCCGTAGCTGCTGATCGCCCAAGGCGTTGTGCGCCCGGGTGCGGAAGTCTTCTTCTACGGCGACCGTAGGAATAATCGCGGAGGTGCTCATTTCGCACCTCCGGTTCGTTGCCAGAGGAAGCTCGCCAGGTGTTGCCCGCGCAGTGCTTCCTGCTGTTTTTCCAGCGAGCCGTTGATGTTCATCAAGCAGCCGCAGTCGGCACTCAAGACCTGATGCGCGCCGGATTCCTTCAACGCTCGGGTCTTGTCAGCCACCATCGCGCCGGAAATGTCTGGCATACGGACGCTGAATGTCCCACCGAAGCCACAGCATTCGCTTTCATGGTCATGGTTGACCCGTTCCACATTGCTCAACTGCGCCAACAACTCGCGGCCGTGCAGGTGGGTGTTCATCTCGCGGCGTGCCGAACACGAGGTGTGCAGCGCGACTTTGACCGGTTCGCCGCTGTCCTTGAGCTGCACCTTGCAGACGAACAGCAGGAACTCGGCCAGCTCATAGGTGCGGGCCGCAAGGGCCTGCACCTGTTTCAAGGTTTCCGGCTCGTCCTTGAACAAGTCGGCGTAATGCTCGCGCAGCATGCCCGCGCAGGAACCCGATGGCACCACCACCGGATAATCCCCGGCAAACAGCGCCAGTTGCGAGCGCGCGACCGTCCGCGCCTGCTCGGTGTAACCCGAGGTGTAGGCCGGTTGCCCGCAGCAGCTCTGCCCCAGCGGGTACTCGACGCGGATGCCTTCGCGCTCCAGCAAGTGGATCGCGTCCATCCCGGCTTCGGGATAGAACAGGTCGACCACGCAGGTCCCGAACAGGTACACCCGCGACGGTTTCTCGCTGGGGTACTGCCGAGGTTCGGGCAGTGGCGGTGCAACGCGGGTGGCGTTGGGCGCAGCGTTGTAAAAAAGCTCGCTCATCAGGCGTGTCTCCGGGTGGGCCCGGTTATCCGTCTGTGGCGGCTGCTGAATATAGACAGCATTGCTTTCAGCAGCCTTACAGACCGGGTTGTGAATTGCTGACGCCGGAATCACCAGTCGGCGTCGGTTATTTCCGTGTTGCTTGTAGGCTTCTTCCAGCTTTAGTGCACCAGCATGCCGGTGAACCAGTAGGCCTGGGCCAGGGTAATCAGGCCGACAATCGTCGCAAAGAATAGGCTGTGCTTGAGGGTGAAGCGGAACAGATCCGATTCCTTGCCCACCAGGCCGGTCGCGGCGCAGGCCACGGCGATCGATTGTGGCGAGATCATTTTGCCGGTCACGCCGCCGCTGGTATTGGCGGCTACCAACAAGGTGTCATTGACGCCGATCTGGTGTGCGGTGGTCGCTTGCAGCGAACTGAACAGGGCGTTCGACGAAGTATCGGAGCCGGTCAGAAACACACCGAGCCAGCCGAGGAACGGTGAGAAGAACGGGAAGGCTGCGCCGGTCGCGGCCAATACCAGAGCCATGGTCGAAGACATGCCCGAGTAGTTGGTGACGAAGGCGAAGGCCAGCACCATACCGATCGACAGGATTGGCCAGCGCAGTTCGTAGAAGGTCTCCTTCAAAGTGGTCAGACCAGTTTTGAAGTTGATCTTCAGCACCAGCATCGAGACCAGCGCCGAGAAGAAAATTGCTGTACCGGTTGCGGAAATCGGATCGAGTTTGAACACCGCCGGAATCGCGGTCGGGGTGGCGACGATCGGCGCGGTCTTGATCACCAATTGATCAAGGTGCGGGATGGCGAAGTTGAATACCCAGGCGTACATCGATCCGCCGGCGGCGAACATGGCTTTGAAGGGTTTGAGGGTCCAGATGGTCACCAGCACGGTGAGGATCAGGAACGGCGACCACGCCTTGAAAATTTCCCCGAGGCTGTAAGGCGAAGCCACGGTGGTGCGCTTCTGGCCGAAACCGCCGACGCTGGCGGTAATCGCTGCGCTCGAGGTTGCACCGGCGATCTGTGCACCGGCGGTGCGTTTTGGTTGCCAGACTTTGAGGAACAAGGTCAGGGCGATCAGGCTGGCCAGGGCAGAGGTGATGTCCGGCAGTTCCGGGCCGATGAAGTTCGAGGTGAAGTACTGCGTCACGGCAAAGCTCAGGCCGGCAACCAGCGCAGCGGGCCAGGTTTCGCGCACGCCGCGCAGGCCGTCCATCATGAACACCAGCCAGAACGGCACGAACAGCGACAGCAGTGGCAGTTGGCGGCCGGTCATGGCGCCGATCTTGAACGCGTCGATGCCGGTCACCTGGCCGGCCACAATGATCGGAATTCCCAAGGCGCCGAATGCTACCGGCGCGGTATTGGCAATCAGGCACAGGCCGGCGGCGTACAGCGGGTTGAACCCGAGACCGACCAGCAGCGCAGCGGTAATCGCTACCGGCGCACCGAAACCGGCGGCACCTTCCAGGAATGCACCGAAGCAAAAACCGATCAGCAATACCTGCAGGCGCTGGTCGTCAGTGATCGACAGTACCGAACTGCGAATGACCTCGAACTGACCACTCTTGACCGTCAGTTTGTAGAGAAACACTGCCGCGACAATGATCCAGGCAATCGGCCACAAACCGTAGGCAAAGCCGTATCCAGCAGCGGCGAAGGCCATGTCGACCGGCATGTGGAAGGCGAAAATCGCCACGGCGATCGACAGGGCAAGCGTGATGCTGCCGGCCACATGCCCCTTGAGGCGGAACACCGCCAGAGCCAGAAAGAAGAAAACGATGGGGATGACGGCCGCGAGTGCGGAGACGCCGAGACTGCCGAGCGGGGTATAGAGCTGTTGCCAGGTTTGCATATGGGGTGGCCCCTAATTGTTGTTGGTCAGGCACTGTCAGCGTTCTTGGTTAATTGGTAATACCAATTTACAATCGCTGTTGGCTAGGGTAAAAGCCTTGATGTCGGTGTGTCAATTTGTCGCCCTGAAACTTTTGTCGAATAAGCGGTGCAGAGGGCATCTGATCCGGTCGGACGATTGCGCACTGACAGGTGTCGGCGCGGCGCCGATCAGCCAGAATAGAGAGCCCGGCGTGCGGTCGGGATCGTGGAGAGTTGAGTTATGGGGTTTGATCAGATTCGTCAGCGCCGTTTGTCTGACGATATTGTCGAGCGACTCGAGGGGATGATCCTCGAGGGCACGCTGAAGTCCGGTGAGCGGCTTCCGGCCGAGCGAACGTTGGCCGAGCAGTTCGGCGTATCGCGCCCGTCGCTGCGCGAAGCGATTCAGAAACTGGCGGCCAAGGGCTTGCTGGTCAGTCGCCAGGGTGGCGGTAACTACGTGGTGGATACGCTTGGCTCGACCTTCAGCGATCCCTTGCTATTGCTGCTTGAAAGCAACCCCGAAGCGCAGCGTGACTTGCTGGAATTTCGGCACACTCTGGAGGCATCGTGTGCCTATTACGCCGCATTGCGCGCCACGGATGTGGATCGTGAGCGTCTGACAGCAGCATTCAACGAGCTGCAGGATTGCTACACGCGACATGACGAAGTGAGCCGGGCGGAAGAGGGGGCGGCGGATGCGAAGTTTCATCTGGCGATCGCCGAAGCCAGCCACAACGCGGTGCTGCTGCACACCATCCGCGGGCTGTTCGATCTGCTCAAGCGCAACGTGGTGACCAATATTGGCGGCATGTACAAGCAACGCACGGAAACCCGCGACATGCTGATCGCTCAGCACCGGGAACTGTATCTGGCGATTATCGAGGGGCGTGCGGAGCAGGCGCGCGAGGTTTCCAGTCGGCACATTCTGTATGTGCAGGAAGTGCTGGAAGAGGTGCGGCAGGAGGTTCAGCGCATGGCCCGGGCGGAGCGGCGCAAGGGGATGTGACGGCAATTCAGTTGTGGCGAGGGGGCGTGCTATCGCTTGCTTGCGCAGCAGGCGCCCACAGCTCTCGCCATTGTCTGTAAAGCGGGGGCCGCTACGCGCCCCAGCGGGAGCAAGCTCCCTCGCCACAGTATCAGGCAGAAAAAATTATTCTTCTTTGCCCTTGTTGCGCACGGCGCGCTGCAGCTCACGACCGGCGTCGCGTTCGCGCTCGGTGTCACGCTTGTCGTATTCCTTCTTGCCCTTGCCCAGAGCGATCTCGCACTTGACCATGTGCTTGCTCCAGTAGAAGGACAGGCACACGCAGGCGTAGCCTTTCTGTTGCACGGCAGCGGCGAGTTTTTCCAGCTCGCGTTTGTTGAGCAGCAGTTTACGGGTGCGGGTCGGATCGGCGATGACGTGGGTGCTGGCGGTCATCAACGGTGTGATGTGACTGCCGAGCAACCAGGCTTCGCCGTCCTTGAGCAGGACGTAACTGTCGACCAGTTGCAGCTTGCTTGCCCGCAGACTTTTTACTTCCCAGCCGGCCAGGACCAGACCAGCCTCGAACCGATGTTCGATGAAGTAATCGTGTCGCGCCTTTTTGTTCTGCGCGATGGTCCCTGTTGGGTGTTTCTTCTGTTTAGCCATAGGGGCGGCATTATATGGAGATAAACGGTCCTCGGCTACGGTGATGCTGCGTGCTTGAGCAGGTTGAGTGAATCCCGGACAATGCGGCCTCTTTTTCTAACGCTTGGGCGTGATATTCGATGTCGACAGACAAGGTTTCTGTCCACGGCAGTTGGGCTAGCCGCTGGGTTTTCATATTCGCCGCGACCGGTTCGGCCGTGGGACTGGGCAGCATCTGGAAATTCCCCTACATGGTCGGGGTCTACGGTGGCGGCGCCTTCGTGCTGATGTTTCTGGCCTGCATCGCGTTGATCGGGATCCCGGTCATGCTGGCTGAGACCCTGATCGGCCGCCGCGCGCGGCAGAGTCCGGCGAACGCCCTGAAGGTGCTGGCGCTGGAAGCCGGGCACTCGGGCAAGTGGTCGTGGGGCGCATTTGCCGGGATGATCACGGCGCTGCTGATCCTGTCTTTCTATAGTGTGGTCGGCGGCTGGTCGCTGGATTACATCATCGACATGGGACGCGGGGACTTCCAGGGCGCTACGGCAGAGCAGGTCGGCGCTTATTTCGGTAATGTCATCTCCGATCCCTGGCGCCTGACACTTTGGCACACAGTTTTCATGCTGTTGTCGGCCGTGGTGATCGCCAAAGGCGTGGTTGCCGGGCTTGAACGCAGCCTGCGGATCATGATGCCGCTGCTGTTCGTGATGGTGCTGGTGCTGCTGGGTTACAGCATGACCACCGGGCATTTCATGGAAGGCGTGCATTTCATGTTCGATTTCCACCCGGAAAAAGTCCTCGACGGCTTGCTGCCCGCCATGGGGCATGCGTTCTTTTCCCTGAGCGTGGGCGTCGGTTCGATCATGATCTACGGCGCTTACATGACCAAGGAAGCCTCGCTGTCCGGCACCGTAGTCGGTGTCGCGCTGCTCGACACCTTCGTTTCGCTGGTGGCCGGTCTGGCATTGTTTCCGATTGTGTTCGCCGGCGGTTTGAACCCTAGCGAAGGCCCGGGCCTGATGTTCGTCAGTCTGCCATTTGCCTTCGGTAACGTGGTTTTCGGTCAGTTGATGGGCGTGGTGTTCTTTGTCCTGGTGGCAATTGCCGCCTGGAGTTCGGCGATTTCCCTGCTCGAACCGATGGTTGCCTATCTGGTTGAACGCACGAAAATCAGCCGTGGCTGGGTGACTTTCTGGCTGGCCTTCATCTGCTGGTTCGTTGGTCTGGGTACGGTTTTCTCCTTCAATATCTGGAAGGAAGCCAAATTTTTCGTGAACGATGGCGGGCTGTTCCATCTCTACCAATGGGGTGCGGCGGGCGGTCTGGACTTCTTCGGCGTGATCGATTTCTTCACCTCGCGGATCATGTTGCCGCTCGGTGGCCTGTGTTTTGTGCTGTTTGCCGGTTGGGTGATGGGGCGTGATGCGGTGCGCGACGAGTTGTCGATTCGTAACCCGGCGCTGTTTGCCCTGTCCTTGTTCTTGATGCGCTACGTGGCGCCTATCGGCATTCTTGTAGTGTTTGCCGCTCAGCTCTGGAAGTAACGCTTACATGACGACACATATTCAACGTTCGGCGTTGCTGCCATACCCGGCGCAATTCCTCTACGACCTGGTCAACGACGTCGCGCGTTACCCGGAATTCTTGCCATGGTGCTCGTCCGCCGAGGTGCTGGAAAGCTCGCCCGAGCACATGCGCGCCAGCGTTGGCGTGGCCAAGGGCGGTCTCAGTCAGCACTTCGTGACGCGCAATACGCTGGTGCCGGGGCAGTCGATCGAGATGAACCTGGAAGAAGGCCCGTTCAATCAGCTGCATGGCGTCTGGGTCTTCAAGGCGTTGAACGAGAAGGCCTGCAAGATCAGTCTCGACCTGTCTTTCGACTATGCCGGGCCGCTGGTGCGCGCGACACTCGGCCCGCTGTTCAATCAGGCGGCCAATACGCTGGTGGATGCTTTCTGCCAGCGTGCCAAGCAGATGCATGGTTGAGCCGGTGATCGAGATTGAAGTGGTGTATGCCGCCGTGGATCGTCAGGTTTTGCGCACTTTGAGCGTCCCTGAAGGGGCGACAGTGCGTGAGGCGGTGCTCAAGTCAGGTATCGGCGATGAATTTCCAGAGCTGGACCTGAACGAATGTCCGCTGGGGATCTTCGGCAAGGTGGTGGCTGACCCACAGGTTCGCTTGATTCAGGCGGGGGATCGCATCGAGATCTACCGGCCGTTACTGGCGGATCCGAAAGAGGTTCGGCGCTTGCGGGCGGCCAAGGCTGCCGAAGCCAAGGCGCGAAATCAGTAGGACGAGCAAATCGCAGGCAATAAAAAACCCGGAAATTCCGGGTTTTTTATTGCCTCGCACATTACTGCGGCGAGGTGTCCAGCGGCTCAGGCGTCGGAACCGGAACGGTTTCAACACCATCCACGTCCTTCTGGATCGAATCCAGCAAGGAGCCAGGTTTGGCTGGTTGTTCCGGCTTCGGCTTCTCGGCGTTTTCAGCAGGGGCGGTCACGCTGGTGCCACTGTCCTTGCCGAGAATGGCTTCGTCACGGCTCACGCCCGGCATGAAGTCACCGGACAGGCTGACAAGCTGGTCGTTAGAGTTGAAAATAACACTCATGCGTTCCTGCTGGCGTTCACCGCCACCAGGTTGCAGGCTGTACAGATAATCCCAGCGATCGGCATGGAACGTGTCGGTCAGCAGAGGGTTACCCATGATAAACCGTACTTGCCGACGGGTCATTCCCGGGCGTAACTGGTCTATCATGTCCTGCGTGACGACATTGCCCTGCTGGATGTCGATTTTGTAAACCCCGGGGAATGAACAACCGGCGAGTGCGAGCAGTCCCACAAAGGTGAAACTGGTTAGCAAGAGCTTGGTGTTTTGCATCGGTGGGCGACTTCCACTATCTTGGCTGGGACAACGTAAACGCCGATCATACCCGCATTAAGAGAAGCTGCGAAGCAGCATCGCGAGAAAGCTGACCATGGTTGAAAATAGCGAACTACGCAAAGCCGGCCTCAAAGTGACCCTGCCACGGGTCAAGATCCTGCAAATGCTCGACTCTACCGAGCAGCGTCACATGAGTGCCGAGGACGTCTACAAGGCGTTGATGGAAGCGGGCGAGGACGTCGGTCTGGCCACGGTTTACCGTGTTCTGACCCAGTTCGAAGCCGCTGGCCTCGTGGTCCGTCACAACTTCGACGGTGGCCACGCGGTATTCGAATTGGCCGACGGTGGCCACCACGACCATATGGTCAACGTGGAAACCGGTGAAGTCGTCGAATTCGTCAGCCCGGAAATCGAAAAGCTCCAGAAGGCAATTGCCGAGGAGCACGGTGTTGATCTGGTAGATCACAATCTGGTGCTGTACGTACGCAAGAAAAAGTAAGCATGTCGCGCGAATTTCAGGTTCGCGAAACGAACGAAGGCGACCCAAGGGTCGCCTTCGTGCTTTCTGCTGCTCTTAAACTTTTGCGGTGACCACCATTTTTTTCGCGTGAGCCAAAGATTCCTTGGTCAGGTCGATGCCGCCCAGCATCCGCGCCACTTCTTCTATACGGTCGTTCTTGCTCAGCTTGGACACGGCGGTGTGAGTCGCTTGTTCGCCCCGTACCTTGTGCACGAATAAATGCTGATGCCCCTGCGCCGCCACTTGCGGCAAGTGCGTCACGGTCAGTACCTGCCCACGATCGCCAAGACGCCGCAACAACTGGCCGACGATTTCGGCGGTCGGCCCGCCGATACCCACGTCCACTTCGTCGAATACCAGGGTTGGTACCCGTGAGGTCTGCGCGGTGATCACCTGAATCGCCAGGCTGATCCGCGACAGCTCGCCACCGGAGGCCACTTTGGCCAGCGCTTTCAGCGGCTGACCGGGGTTGGCACTGACCAGCAGCTCGACTTGCTCCAGGCCGTTGGGTAGCAATTCGTCACTGCTGTTGGCGCGCAATTCGATGGTGAATCGACCGCCGGGCATGCCCAGGCGCTGGATTTCCTGTTCCACGGCGCTGGCGAGGCTGCCGGCGGCTTGATGACGCAAGTCGCTCAGCTCGCGGGCTTTCTCTTGATAGTGGCGTGCGTAGGAAGCCAGCTCTTCACCCAGACGCTCGATGGATTCGTCATTGGCGTTGAGGGTTTCGATCTCATCCAGCAACTTTTGCTGCATCTCGGCGACTTCGGTTGGCTGGATCCGGTGCTTGCGGGCCAGGGTGTAAATCGCGTCGAGGCGTTCTTCCAGATATTGCAGGCGCGCCGGATCGGCATCGAAGTTGTCGAGGAAGCGATTGAGTTCGCCCACGGCTTCTTCGACCTGGATCTGTGCGCTGGTCAGCAGGCTGCTGGCTTCGCCCAGTGCGCCCACCGAGTTGTTCACGCTCGACAGACGGTTGAGGCTGGCGGTCAGTGCATTCAATACGTTGCCGGAATCGCTTTCGCTGCATTGTTCGACCACTTGTCGGCAAATGCCGAGCAGGGTTTCGGCATTGGTCAGGTTCTTGTGTTCCTGCTCCAACTGGTCCAGCTCGTTTTCGCCGAGGCCGAGGTTTTCCAGTTCTTCGAGCTGGTAGCTGAGCAGTTGGTGGCGCGCGCGTTGTTCGTCGCCGGAGTTGGAGAGACGCTCCAGCTCCTGGCGAGTCTGGCGCCAGCGCTGCGCAGCCAGTTGAACTTGGCGGGCCAGATCGGTGGCACCGGCGTATTCATCAAGCAGGCGGCGATGGGTATCGGTTTTCAGCAGGGACTGGTGTTCGTGCTGGCTGTGGATATCGATCAGCAGTTCGCCGAGAGCCTTGAGATCGCCGAGCGGGCAGGGCGTGCCATTGATATAGCCACGCGAACGGCCTTCGGCGGTAATGACCCGACGCAGGATGCACGGGCCGTCGTTTTCCAGGTCGCGTTCGGCCAGCCAGGCATGGGCTTCGGGAATGTCGACCAGATCGAAGGTAGCCAGAATGTCGGCCTTGTCGGCGCCCGGGCGAACCACGCCGCTGTCGGCGCGATCGCCCAGGGTCAGGCCCAGGGCGTCGAGCATGATCGACTTGCCGGCGCCGGTTTCCCCTGTGATCACGCTCATCCCGCGATCGAGTTCGAGATCGAGATGTTCAACGATGGCGTAGTTGTGTACGGACAGGTGCACCAGCATAAAGGCCGCTCCCAGGCTTTAGGTCTGGTTATTTATACAGTGTTTTGTTTCAGGCTGACAATGCCCTCGCTTAGCTCGATTTGCTTGATCCGATCAAATGCTTAGTCCGAGCGGGAATGACAATGCAGCACTTTTTTGTAGGGTTAATCATTGCAGGCCCTTGAAGCCTGATTTTGCGGCCCCATATATCGGGGCAGAAGCGCGAGTACAGCTCGCGGACGTAATTGAAAGGAGAATTCTATGGCTGACGAACAGACAGTAGATACGCAAAATCCAGAAGCCAATCAGGCGCCCGAAACTTCGGGTGACGACCTGGCGACCCGTGTACAAGTGCTCGAAGAGCAGTTGGCCGCCGCGCAGGATCAGTCGCTGCGCGTAGCTGCCGATCTGCAGAACGTCCGCCGTCGTGCCGAGCAGGATGTCGAGAAGGCGCACAAGTTTGCGCTGGAAAAATTCGCCGGTGACCTGCTGCCGATCGTCGACAGCCTGGAGCGCGGCCTCGAGCTGTCGAGCCCGGACGACGAAAGCATCCGTCCGATGCGCGAAGGCATCGAGCTGACCCTGAAAATGTTCCACGACACCCTCAAGCGTTATCAGCTTGAAGCGATCGATCCGCATGGCGAACCGTTCAACGCTGTTCACCATCAGGCGATGGCCATGCAGGAAAGCGCCGACGTCGAACCGAACAGCGTTCTGAAGGTGTTCCAGAAGGGCTACCAGCTCAATGGTCGCCTGTTGCGTCCGGCCATGGTTGTGGTCAGCAAGGCGCCGGCGCCAATTTCGCCTTCGATTGACGAGAAGGCTTGAAATTAGCCGCAAGGCCCCCATTTAGAAGTCAAGCGTTTAAGTATTACCGCAGTTAGCCACCACTGCTGCGGCAACAAAATCCAAAGTTTCGGGAGAGTGAACATGGGCAAAATTATCGGTATCGACCTGGGGACTACCAACTCCTGCGTCTCCGTGCTGGAAAACGGCGTAGCCAAAGTTATCGAAAACGCCGAAGGCGCGCGTACCACGCCGTCGATCATCGCTTACGCCAACGATGGTGAAATCCTCGTTGGTCAGTCGGCCAAGCGTCAGGCAGTGACCAACCCGCACAACACCCTGTACGCGGTGAAGCGTCTGATCGGTCGCAAGTTCGACGAAGAAGTCGTACAGAAAGACATCAAGATGGTCCCGTACAAAATCGCCAAGGCTGACAACGGCGATGCCTGGGTTGAAGTGAACGGCCAGAAAATGGCGCCGCCACAAATCTCGGCTGAAATCCTGAAGAAGATGAAGAAGACCGCCGAAGACTACCTCGGCGAGCCTGTGACCGAAGCGGTGATCACCGTTCCGGCCTACTTCAACGACAGCCAGCGTCAGGCGACCAAAGACGCCGGCCGCATCGCCGGTCTGGACGTTAAACGTATCATCAACGAACCAACCGCAGCGGCTCTGGCTTACGGCATGGACAAGGCCAAGGGCGATCACACCGTGATCGTTTACGACCTGGGTGGCGGTACTTTCGACGTGTCCGTGATCGAGATCGCTGAAGTTGACGGCGAGCACCAGTTCGAAGTGTTGGCCACCAACGGTGACACCTTCCTCGGCGGTGAAGACTTCGACATTCGTCTGATCGACTACCTCGTTGACGAATTCAAGAAAGAAAGCGGCATGAACCTCAAAGGTGACCCGCTGGCGATGCAGCGCCTGAAAGAAGCCGCTGAGAAAGCCAAGATCGAGCTGTCGTCCGCTCAGTCGACCGACGTCAACCTGCCGTACATCACTGCAGACGCTACCGGTCCTAAGCACCTGAACGTGAAGATTTCGCGTGCCAAGCTCGAAGCACTGGTTGAAGACCTGGTTCAGCGCACCATCGAGCCTTGCCGTATCGCCATGAAAGACGCCGGTATCGACGTTGGCGCGATCAACGACGTGATTCTGGTCGGCGGTCAGACCCGTATGCCGCTGGTACAGAAGCTGGTGACCGATTTCTTCGGTAAAGAAGCACGTAAAGACGTGAACCCGGACGAAGCGGTTGCCATGGGTGCTGCGATTCAGGGCGCCGTTCTGGCCGGTGACGTGAAAGATGTTCTGCTGCTCGACGTCAGCCCGCTGACCCTGGGTATCGAAACCATGGGTGGCGTGATGACCGCGCTGATCGAGAAAAACACCACGATTCCTACCAAGAAATCGCAAGTGTTCTCGACTGCCGACGACAACCAGGGCGCCGTGACCATTCACGTCCTGCAAGGTGAGCGTAAGCAAGCTGCACAGAACAAATCGCTGGGCAAGTTCGACCTGGCCGACATTCCGCCAGCTCCACGTGGCGTGCCGCAGATCGAAGTGACCTTCGACATCGACGCTAACGGCATCCTGCACGTTGGCGCGAAAGACAAGGCGACCGGCAAAGAGCAGAAGATCACCATCAAGGCCAACTCCGGTCTGTCGGATGAAGAAATTCAGAAGATGGTTCGCGATGCCGAGCTGAACGCCGAGGAAGACCGCAAGTTCGCTGAACTGGCTGAATCCCGTAACAAGGGTGACGCACTGGTTCACTCGACTCGCAAAATGGTTACCGAGGCGGGCGACAAGGTCAGCGCTGAAGAGAAGACCGCGATCGAAGCTGCCGTGGTTGCACTGGAAGCCGCTGTGAAAGGCGACGACAAGGCTGCCATCGAAGCGAAGATCGAAGAGCTGTCGAAAGTCTCGGCTCCGGTTGCTCAGAAGATGTACGCCGAACAGGCTCAGCCTGCTGAAGGCGCGGCGCCGCACGACGAGAAAGCTGAAAAGGCTGACGATGTCGTTGATGCCGAGTTCGAAGAAGTCAAAGACCACAAGTAAGTTGTTGGTCGCCCGGTTGACTGCCTTGCGGCGGTGACTGGTAGGATGTCGCCGCGCGGGAGCTTGCTCCCGCGTTGGCGTATCTGGAATACACGAATTTTTACAGCATGCGACAAGGTTCGCTTGCTGCTGGTATGGCCGGGAATGCTCCTGCTTTTCGCGCTGCAAGTACCAAAAGAAGCAAAGACCAGGATCGTTGAATTGACGTGAGTTGGGTCCGGGCCTGTATTGGGGCTCAACGAGTTTGGCCATCCTCAGGAGGGGTTTGCCGGACGTCCTCAAGAGTGCAAAAGAATTATGGCAAAGCGTGACTATTACGAAGTATTGGGTGTTGAGCGTGGTTCAAGCGATGCAGACCTGAAGAAGGCCTATCGTCGTCTGGCGATGAAGCATCACCCGGACCGTAATCCCGATGACAAAGCGTCGGAAGAACTGTTCAAAGAGGCCAACGAGGCCTACGAAGTATTGTCCGATTCGAGCAAGCGCGCGGCGTACGACCAGTACGGTCATGCTGGTGTCGACCCGAGCATGGGTGGCGGTGGCGCCGGTTTCGGTGGGCAGAACTTCTCCGACATCTTTGGCGATGTCTTCAGTGACTTCTTCGGTGGCGGTCGTGGCGGTTCCCGTGGCGGCGCCCAGCGTGGCAGCGATCTGCGTTACACCCTGGAGCTGAATCTGGAAGAAGCGGTGCGCGGCACTACCGTGAATATCCGCGTTCCGACACTGGTCAATTGCAAGCCATGCGATGGTTCCGGCGCGAAGAAAGGCTCGTCGCCATCGACGTGCCCGACCTGCGGCGGCATCGGTCAGGTGCGCATGCAACAGGGCTTCTTCTCGGTGCAGCAGACCTGCCCGCGTTGCCATGGCCAGGGCAAGATCATTTCCGATCCGTGCGATTCCTGCCACGGCGATGGTCGCGTCGAAGAGTACAAGACACTGTCGGTGAAAGTGCCGGCTGGCGTCGATACCGGCGACCGCATTCGTCTGTCCGGCGAAGGCGAAGCGGGTACTCAAGGTGGCCCGACTGGCGACCTGTACGTTGTGATCAACGTACGCGAGCACGACATCTTCCAGCGCGATGGCAAACACCTGTTCTGCGAAGTGCCGATCAGCTTCGTTGATGCGGCGCTCGGCGGCGAGCTGGAAATCCCGACGCTCGACGGTCGCGTCAAACTGAAAATCCCTGAAGGTACCCAGACCGGCAAGCAGTTCCGCGTGCGCGGCAAAGGCGTGGCGCCAGTGCGTGGCGGTGGTGCGGGCGACCTGATGTGCCGTGTAGCGGTCGAGACGCCAGTCAATCTGAATCGTCGTCAGCGCGAATTGCTCGAAGAGTTCCGCAGCTCGCTGGCGGACGACAACAGTCACTCGCCGAAAACCACCGGTTGGTTCGATGGTGTGAAGCGCTTCTTCGGCGATCTGTAAGGAGTTGGCATGCGACGTATAGCTGTGATGGGCGCCGCCGGGCGCATGGGCAAGATTCTGGTCGAGGCCGTGCAGCAGCGCGCGCCGCTGACCGGCCTGACCGCGGCGATCGTTCGTCCCGGCAGTACGCTGATCGGAGTGGACGCCGGTGAGCTGGCTTCGCTGGGTCGCATCGGTGTGCCGTTGTCCGGCAACCTCGAATCGGTGGCTGAAGAGTTCGATGTGCTGATCGACTTTACTTTGCCGGAAGTCATGCTGAAAAACCTTGCGTTCTGTCGCAAGGCTGGCAAGGCCATGGTCATCGGCACCACTGGGCTCGACGCTGCGCAGAAGCAATTGCTGGCCGAGGCGGGCAAGGATATTCCGATCGTGTTCGCGGCCAACTTCAGTGTCGGGGTCAACCTGTCGCTGAAGCTGCTCGAAATGACCGCTCGGGTGCTGGGCGATGATGCGGACATCGAGATCATCGAGGCGCATCACCGGCACAAGATCGATGCGCCTTCGGGCACTGCCCTGCGCATGGGTGAGGTGATTGCCGATGCGCTGGATCGTGATCTGCAGAAGGTCGCGGTCTATGGTCGTGAAGGCCATACCGGTGCACGCGAGCGGGAAACCATCGGTTTCGCTACCGTGCGCGGTGGTGATGTGGTCGGCGATCACACCGTGCTGTTCGCCTGCGAAGGCGAGCGCCTGGAGATCACGCACAAGGCTTCCAGCCGCATGACATTCGCCAAGGGTGCGGTGCGTGCGGCGTTGTGGCTGGATGGTCGCGAGCCGGGTCTTTACGACATGCAGGACGTGCTCGATCTGCATTGATTGACTGTTTCACCCAGCGCAAACGCCCGGTTTGCGCTGGTTTTTCTACACCGCGCGACGGCCTGTCGCATTCTCCGGCCTTTTAGGCTCTTTAGCGGTGGACCAAAAAAGCCTTTTTCTGTAAGCTACAGCTTTAGTGTGTCCACTAAAAGCGCGCAGAATAATTCAGTGAAGAAGCGGGGTGACGTGTCCATACGTCACTCCGCTTTTTTACAACCTGCGATTGCCCTTTCATGCGTTATTTACGGGAGGTCTTCTTGACTAAGCCAGCCATACTCGCCCTTGCTGATGGCAGCATTTTTCGCGGCGAAGCCATTGGAGCCGACGGTCAAACCGTTGGTGAGGTGGTGTTCAACACCGCAATGACCGGCTATCAGGAAATCCTTACCGATCCTTCCTACGCCCAGCAGATCGTTACCCTGACTTACCCGCACATCGGCAACACCGGCACCACGCCGGAAGACGCCGAGTCTGACCGCGTATGGTCCGCTGGCCTGGTGATCCGTGACCTGCCGCTGGTAGCGAGCAACTGGCGTAACACGATGTCCCTGTCCGACTACCTGAAAGCCAACAATGTTGTGGCAATCGCTGGTATCGATACTCGTCGCCTGACCCGCATCCTGCGTGAAAAAGGCGCACAGAACGGCTGCATCATGGCCGGCGACAACATCTCCGAAGAAGCTGCAATTGCCGCCGCGCAAGGCTTCCCGGGCCTGAAGGGCATGGATCTGGCGAAAGTCGTCAGCACCAAGGAAAAGTACGAATGGCGCTCGACTGTCTGGGACTTGAAGACCGACAGCCACGCGACCATCGAAGCGTCCGAGCTGCCATATCACGTGGTCGCCTACGACTACGGCGTCAAGCTGAACATCCTGCGCATGCTGGTCGAGCGCGGCTGCCGCGTGACCGTGGTGCCGGCGCAAACCCCGGCTGCCGATGTGCTGGCACTCAAGCCGGACGGCGTGTTCCTGTCCAACGGCCCTGGTGACCCGGAGCCTTGCGACTACGCGATCAAGGCGATCAAGGAAGTGCTGGAAACCGAAATTCCGGTCTTCGGTATCTGCCTCGGTCACCAGCTGCTGGCTCTGGCCTCCGGCGCCAAGACCCTGAAAATGGGCCACGGCCACCACGGTGCCAACCACCCGGTGCAGGATCTGGACACTGGCGTCGTGATGATCACCAGCCAGAACCACGGTTTCGCGGTTGACGAAGCGACCCTGCCGGCCAACGTGCGTGCGATCCACAAATCGCTGTTCGACGGCACCCTGCAAGGTATCGAGCGCACCGACAAGAGCGCGTTCAGCTTCCAGGGCCACCCTGAAGCGAGCCCGGGCCCGAACGATGTGGCGCCCCTGTTCGACCGCTTCATCAACGAGATGGCCAAGCGACGCTAAGCGTTCGCCTTGAGACTGTAGCGAGAAGCCCTCGAGGGCGGCCCCGACACCGGTGGCGCCCCTCAGGGCTTCAGAAATCGATCAAGACGGCTTGCCGACTGACCTGCGGATTTGAGTGACAAACCCATGCCAAAACGTACAGACATTAAAAGCATCCTGATTCTCGGCGCTGGCCCGATCGTTATCGGCCAGGCCTGCGAATTCGACTACTCCGGCGCCCAGGCCTGCAAAGCCCTGCGCGAGGAGGGTTACCGCGTCATCCTGGTGAACTCCAACCCGGCCACCATCATGACCGACCCGGACATGGCTGACGCCACGTACATCGAGCCGATCAAGTGGCAGACCGTGGCCAAGATCATCGAAAAAGAGCGTCCGGATGCGGTGCTGCCAACCATGGGCGGCCAGACTGCACTGAACTGCGCCCTGGACCTGGAGCGCGAAGGCGTCCTGGAAAAATTCGGCGTGGAAATGATCGGCGCCAACGCCGACACCATCGACAAGGCTGAAGATCGTTCGCGTTTCGACAAGGCCATGAAGTCGATCGGCCTGGAATGCCCGCGTTCCGGTATCGCCCACAGCATGGAAGAAGCCAACGCCGTCCTCGAGCGTCTGGGCTTCCCGTGCATCATCCGTCCGTCCTTCACCATGGGTGGCACCGGTGGCGGTATCGCGTACAACCGTGAAGAGTTCGAAGAAATCTGCGCCCGCGGTCTGGACCTGTCGCCGACCAAAGAGCTGCTGATCGACGAATCGCTGATCGGCTGGAAAGAATATGAAATGGAAGTTGTCCGCGACAAAAAGGACAACTGCATCATCGTCTGCTCGATCGAAAACTTCGACCCGATGGGCGTGCACACCGGTGACTCGATCACCGTGGCTCCGGCACAGACCCTGACCGACAAGGAATACCAGATCCTGCGTAACGCCTCGCTGGCGGTACTGCGTGAGATCGGCGTCGAGACCGGCGGTTCCAACGTGCAGTTCGGTATCTGCCCGGACACCGGCCGCATGGTCGTGATCGAGATGAACCCGCGTGTATCGCGTTCCTCGGCACTGGCTTCGAAAGCCACCGGTTTCCCGATCGCCAAAGTCGCGGCCAAACTGGCGGTGGGCTACACCCTCGACGAACTGTCGAACGACATCACCGGCGGCAAGACCCCGGCGTCCTTCGAGCCGTCGATCGACTACGTCGTGACCAAGCTGCCACGTTTCGCTTTCGAGAAATTCGCCAACGCTGACGCACGCCTGACCACTCAAATGAAGTCGGTCGGTGAAGTCATGGCCATCGGTCGCACCTTCCAGGAATCCCTGCAGAAAGCCCTGCGCGGTCTGGAAGTCGGTGTTTGCGGTCTGGACGAGAAGCTCGACCTGAGCAACCCGGAAAGCATGAGCATCCTCAAGCGCGAACTGACCGTGCCGGGCGCCGAGCGTATCTGGTACGTGGCGGACGCATTCCGCGCCGGCCTGACCGTCGAAGACATCTTCGGCATGAACATGATCGACCCGTGGTTCCTGGTGCAGATCGAAGATCTGATCAAGGACGAAGAGAAGGTCAAGACCCTCGGTCTGTCCGCCATCGACCGCGACCTGATGTTCAAGCTCAAGCGCAAAGGCTTCTCCGATCAGCGTCTGGCAAAACTGCTGGGTGTGACCGAGAAGAATCTGCGTACTCACCGTCAAAAACTGGAAGTGTTCCCGGTCTACAAGCGCGTTGACACCTGCGCCGCCGAGTTCGCCACCGACACCGCTTACCTCTACTCGACTTACGAGGAAGAGTGCGAAGCCGCGCCGTCCGGTCGCGACAAGATCATGATTCTGGGTGGCGGTCCGAACCGTATCGGCCAGGGCATCGAGTTCGACTACTGCTGCGTACACGCGGCCCTCGCACTGCGCGAAGACGGCTACGAAACCATCATGGTCAACTGCAACCCGGAAACCGTTTCCACCGACTACGATACTTCCGACCGTCTGTATTTCGAGCCGGTAACCCTGGAAGACGTGCTGGAAATCTGCCGCGTCGAGAAGCCGAAAGGCGTGATCGTCCAGTACGGCGGCCAGACGCCGCTGAAACTGGCGCGTGCCCTGGAAGCCGCTGGCGTGCCGATCATCGGCACCAGCCCTGACGCCATCGACCGTGCCGAAGACCGTGAGCGCTTCCAGCAAATGGTCGAGCGCCTGAACCTGCGTCAGCCGCCAAACGCCACCGTGCGCAGCGAAGACGAAGCTGTTCGTGCTGCCGCGAAAATCGGTTATCCGCTGGTGGTGCGCCCGTCCTACGTACTGGGCGGCCGCGCGATGGAAATCGTTTACAAGGAAGACGAACTCAAGCGCTACCTGCGTGATGCGGTGCAAGTCTCCAACGACAGCCCGGTGCTGCTCGACCACTTCCTCAACTGCGCCATCGAGATGGACGTGGATGCGGTCTGCGACGGCAAAGACGTGGTGATCGGCGCGATCATGCAGCACATCGAACAGGCGGGCGTTCACTCCGGTGACTCCGCGTGCTCGCTGCCGCCTTACTCGCTGCCGGCGCACATCCAGGACGAGATGCGCGAACAGGTCAAGAAAATGGCCCTGGAACTGGGCGTTGTCGGCCTGATGAACGTGCAACTGGCGCTGCAGGGCGAAGACATCTACGTCATCGAAGTCAACCCGCGCGCTTCGCGTACCGTACCGTTCGTGTCCAAGTGCATCGGTGTTTCCCTGGCAATGATCGCGGCTCGCGTCATGGCCGGTAAGACCCTGAAGGAAATCGGCTTCACCAAGGAAATCATCCCGAACTTCTATAGCGTGAAAGAGGCGGTGTTCCCGTTCGCCAAATTCCCTGGCGTTGACCCGATCCTCGGCCCGGAGATGAAGTCCACCGGTGAAGTGATGGGCGTCGGCGACACCTTCGGTGAAGCATTCGCCAAGGCCCAGATGGGCGCGAGCGAAGTGCTGCCGACCGGCGGTACCGCGTTCATCAGCGTGCGTGACGATGACAAGCCGCTGGTTGCAGGCGTGGCCCGTGATCTGATCAACTTGGGCTTCGAAGTGGTCGCCACTGCCGGTACTGCCAAGCTGATCGAAGCCGCAGGCCTGAAAGTGCGCCGTGTGAACAAGGTGACCGAGGGTCGTCCGCACGTGGTCGACATGATCAAGAATGACGAAGTCACCCTGATCATCAACACCACCGAAGGCCGTCAGTCGATCGCTGATTCCTACTCCATTCGTCGTAATGCCCTGCAGCACAAGATTTACTGCACCACCACCATTGCTGCGGGCGAGGCTATCTGTGAAGCGCTGAAGTTCGGTCCCGAGAAGACCGTGCGCCGCTTGCAGGATTTACACGCAGGATTGAAGGCATGATCAAATACCCAATGACCGTCCAGGGCGCGAAAGCCCTGGAAGAAGAACACGCTCATCTGACCAAGGTCGTTCGTCCGAAACTCAGCCAGGACATCGGTACGGCTCGCGAGTTGGGTGACCTGAAGGAAAACGCTGAATACCATGCCGCCCGCGAACAGCAAGGCATGGTCGAGGCGCGGATCCGTGACATTGAAGGCCGGATCCAGAATCAGGTCATCATTGATGTCACGACCATTCCGCACACCGGCAAAGTGATCTTCGGTACTACCGTCGAGATCGCCAACGTCGAGACGGATGAGAGTGTCACTTACCACATCGTCGGTGAGGATGAGGCTGACTTCAAACTCGGCAAGATTTCGGTTGGCTCGCCTCTGGCCCGCGCCTTGATCGGCAAGGAAGAGGGCGATGTGGTCGCAGTGAAAACGCCAAGCGGCGTTATCGAGTACGAGATTGTCGAAGTCCGTCACATCTGAAAGCAGGCGCCCGCTACATGCGGGCGCCATGCTCTGGCAGCTGACCCAGATGTTGTGGGTCGGCGGCTTCTGGCTGATTCATCTCGGTTTGCGAGCGGTGTTGGGCAAGATTGGCCTGGCACCATTGCTGATCGATGAGATTGCCGATGCGTTCGAAGTGCCGGTGGTGAGTTTTGCCGCCGCATGCGTGATCTTTCAGGCTTTGGTGCTGGTACAGGCCGAGGGCCTTGCCAGTCTATGGCGGGACTTTCGTGGACAGGTGTTGCTGATGGCGTTGTATGCGTGTGCGATGTTCGTCGCCGTGCGTGTCGGCTGGCCGCAAGCGCAGCGCTGGCAGGAGTTCAGTTTTCTGGTGTTGGGCTTTTCCGGTCTGGTGCTGGTGTTGCAACCGGTTCCGGGATGGAGTGGGAGGGTGCGCGAAGCACACCCTTGACCCTTGTCATCACTTGAAGCGATGAACGTTCGACAGCTGCTTGTTGACGCTGAAGTTCTTGCGATAAACCAGTGCCATCTTGCCGATGACCTGAACCAGGTCCGCTTTGCCGACCTTGCACAGTTCTGCAATGTGCGCCAGGCGCGACTCGCGGTCGAGGATGTTGAGCTTGATCTTGATCAGCTCATGATCCGCCAATGCGCGTTCGAGTTCGGCTAACACACCTTCAGTCAAACCGTTGTCAGCCACAGTCAAAACTGGTTTCAGATGGTGGCCAATGGATTTGTACTGTTTCTTCTGCTCTGGAGTGAGCGGCATAATCTGACCCTTTCGTCTGGATTCTGTAAAATGGCGGCCATTTTACCCGAGGGTTCGTGGATCCGCCCAATTAATCACGACCCTTATTATCGAGGTGCCCAATGGCGCGTTCCAAGACAAGCCTTGGTTGGCTGAAACGACATGTCAACGATCCTTATGTGAAGCAGGCGCAGAAGGATGGCTACCGCTCGCGTGCGAGTTACAAGCTTCTGGAGATCCAGGAGAAATACAAGCTGATCCGTTCCGGCATGAGCGTTGTCGACCTGGGCGCGGCGCCCGGCGGCTGGTCGCAGGTCACCAGCCGGTTGATCGGCGGTCAGGGCCGTCTGATTGCGTCGGACATTCTGGAAATGGACAGCATCCCGGACGTGACTTTCATCCAGGGTGACTTCACCGAGGACGAAGTGCTCGCGCGGATCCTTGAAGCCGTGGGTAATTCGCAGGTGGACCTTGTGATTTCCGATATGGCCCCCAATATGAGTGGTACGCCTGAAGTAGACATGCCCAAAGCCATGTTCCTTTGTGAGCTGGCGCTTGATCTGGCGGAGCGGATACTCAAGCCGGGCGGTAATTTCGTGATCAAGATTTTTCAGGGCGAAGGTTTCGATGTTTACCTGAAGGATGCTCGCAAGAAATTCGACAAGATCCAGATGATCAAGCCGGATTCGTCCCGTGGCAGCTCCCGCGAGCAATATATGCTGGCTTGGGGCTACCGCGGCGGCAACGAGTAAAACGAGTTTTTTGGCCGGGGTGATAGGTTTTTCGTATTTTGCCCCGCGTGCATAAGCGAATATTGTGTAGAAAGTGTTTCACAAAGGGTTACAGACGGCGCCTGCCAGAGTTGTAGGTAATGTAGTAAGTTAGGCCGGTGAATATCATGCGAAGCGCGCGCCAGTAGCGGAGCTTGCTTCAGAGGGTAGTTAATTGAACGATATGGCAAAGAATCTGATCCTGTGGTTGATCATCGCGGCAGTCCTCGTGACGGTGATGAACAACTTCTCCAGCCCTAACGAGCCGCAGACCCTCAACTATTCCGACTTCATCCAGCAGGTCAAGGATGGCAAGGTCGAGCGCGTAGCCGTCGACGGCTATGTGATTACCGGCAAACGCAACGATGGTGACAGCTTCAAGACCATTCGTCCGGCGATCCAGGACAATGGTCTGATTGGCGACCTGGTCGACAATCACGTTGTGGTTGAAGGCAAGCAGCCTGAACAGCAAAGCATCTGGACTCAACTCCTGGTGGCCAGCTTCCCGATCCTGGTGATCATTGCGGTGTTCATGTTCTTCATGCGCCAGATGCAGGGTGGCGCCGGGGGCAAGGGTGGACCGATGAGCTTCGGCAAGAGCAAGGCGCGCCTGCTCTCCGAAGATCAGGTGAAAACCACCTTGGCTGACGTTGCGGGTTGCGACGAAGCCAAGGAAGAAGTCGGCGAGCTGGTTGAGTTCCTGCGTGATCCGGGCAAGTTCCAGCGTCTGGGCGGTCGTATTCCTCGCGGTGTGCTGATGGTCGGTCCTCCGGGTACCGGTAAAACCTTGCTGGCCAAGGCGATTGCCGGCGAAGCGAAGGTACCGTTCTTCACTATTTCCGGTTCCGACTTCGTTGAAATGTTCGTGGGTGTCGGCGCAAGCCGCGTTCGTGACATGTTCGAGCAGGCCAAGAAGCACGCACCGTGCATCATCTTCATCGACGAAATCGACGCCGTCGGTCGCCACCGTGGCGCCGGCATGGGCGGTGGTCACGACGAGCGCGAGCAGACTCTCAACCAGTTACTGGTGGAGATGGATGGCTTCGAAATGAATGACGGCATCATCGTGATTGCGGCGACCAACCGTCCTGACGTACTCGACCCTGCGCTGCTGCGTCCGGGCCGTTTCGACCGTCAGGTGGTTGTAGGTTTGCCGGATATCCGTGGTCGCGAGCAGATCCTCAAGGTTCACATGCGCAAAGTGCCAATGGGCGACGACGTTGCTCCGGCCGTTATCGCACGCGGTACCCCGGGCTTCTCCGGTGCGGACCTGGCCAACCTGGTCAACGAGGCTTCGCTGTTCGCTGCACGCAGCGGCAAGCGCATCGTTGAAATGAAAGAGTTCGAACTGGCCAAAGACAAGATCATGATGGGCGCCGAGCGCAAATCGATGGTCATGTCCGAGAAAGAAAAACAGAACACCGCTTATCACGAAGCTGGCCACGCCATTGTTGGTCGCGTCGTGCCTGAGCATGACCCGGTCTACAAGGTCTCGATCATTCCGCGTGGTCGTGCGCTGGGTGTGACCATGTTCCTGCCGGAAGAAGATCGCTACAGTCTGTCCAAGCGTGCGCTGATCAGTCAGATCTGCTCGCTGTACGGCGGCCGTATCGCCGAAGAAATGACTCTTGGTTTCGACGGTGTGACCACCGGCGCTTCCAACGACATCATGCGTGCCAGTCAGATTGCGCGGAACATGGTGACCAAGTGGGGCTTGTCGGAAAAACTCGGTCCGCTGATGTACGCCGAAGAAGAGGGCGAAGTGTTCCTCGGTCGCGGTGGTGGCGGTCAGAATGCCAGCTTCTCCGGTGAGACCGCCAAGCTGATCGACTCCGAAGTGCGTAGCATCATCGATCAGTGCTACGGCACGGCCAAGCAGATCCTCACGGACAACCGTGACAAGCTGGATGCCATGGCCGATGCGCTGATGAAATACGAAACCATCGATGCCGAGCAGATCGACGACATCATGGCGGGTCGTACTCCTCGTGAACCGCGTGACTGGACAGGTGGCACCGGTACGCCTCCGCCTCCAGTGATCCAGGATGAGCGTCCGGAAACACCGATCGGCGGTCCGGCTGCTGACGTTTAAGGTTTGAAATGACTTCTGCACAGTCCCTGACCCGGTTGCCTTGCGGCAACCGGGTTCTTGATTTGGCCCGGACGCATGTCATGGGCATTCTCAATGTCACTCCCGATTCCTTTTCCGATGGCGGCCGCTACAGTCAGCTCGACGTGGCCTTGCGTCACGCCGAAGCCATGGTGGCTGCTGGCGCGACGCTGATTGATGTCGGCGGTGAGTCGACCCGGCCCGGCGCTCGAGCGGTTTCGCCGCTGGAAGAGCTGGAGCGCGTAGCTCCGATCGTGGAGCTGATCAATCGCGAGCTGGATGTGGTGATCTCGGTTGATACTTCGACACCTGCAGTGATGCGCGAAACTGCGCGGCTCGGTGCCGGGTTGATCAATGACGTGCGCTCGCTGCGCCGTGATGGTGCGCTGGATGCCGCTGCGGCGACCGGGTTGCCGGTATGTCTGATGCACATGCTCGGTGAGCCAGGTGACATGCAGGACAATCCGCACTATCGGGACGTTACCCGGGAAGTGGGTGAGTTTCTGACCGAGCGCATGGCTCAATGTGCGGCGGCGGGTATTCCTGCCGAGCGGATCATTCTTGATCCCGGTTTCGGTTTCGCCAAAACCCTGCAGCACAATCTAAGCTTGTTCAAGCATATGGAAGCCCTGCATGCGCTTGGGCGTCCGCTATTGGTCGGTGTCTCACGCAAAAGCATGATTGGTCAGGCGCTGAATCGTCCGGTGGGCGAGCGTCTGCATGGTGGTCTGGCACTCGCGGCACTGGCGTCGGTGAAGGGTGCGCGTATCTTGCGCGTCCATGATGTGGCGGAAACGGTAGACGTGGTGCGCATGCTCGCGGCCGTGGAATCAGCCGAATAAGAATGATGGAGCACTTATGAGCAAGAAATACTTTGGTACTGACGGTATTCGTGGTCGTGTCGGTGAATATCCGATCACTCCGGACTTCATGCTCAAGCTCGGCTGGGCGGCTGGCATGGCCTTTCGCAAGATGGGCACCTGCAAGGTGCTGGTCGGCAAGGACACGCGAATTTCCGGCTACATGTTCGAGTCGGCGCTTGAAGCAGGTCTGACGTCGGCGGGTGCCGATGTGATGCTGCTGGGGCCGATGCCGACGCCGGCTATCGCCTACCTGTCGCGTACTTTCCAGGCCGAAGCCGGGATCGTGATCAGCGCTTCGCACAACCCGCATGACGATAACGGTATCAAGTTCTTCTCCGGCAAGGGCACGAAGCTGCCTGATGAACTGGAGCTTATGATCGAAGAACTGCTCGACACCCCGATGACCGTGGTCGAGTCGAGCAAGATTGGCAAGGTGTCGCGGATCAACGATGCTTCGGGTCGCTACATCGAATTCTGCAAAAGCAGCGTGCCGAGCGGTACCAGTTTTTCCGGTTTGAAGATCGTGATCGACTGCGCACATGGTGCGACCTACAAGGTTGCTCCAAGTGTATTCCGTGAGTTGGGTGCTGAAGTGGTCGTGCTTTCGGCTCAGCCCAATGGTCTGAACATCAATGAAAATTGCGGTTCGACCCATATGGGGCCGTTGCAGGCTGCTGTATTGGCTGAGCACGCTGATCTGGGTATCGCCTTCGATGGCGACGGTGATCGGGTGTTGATGGTCGATCACACTGGCGCCATCGTCGATGGTGACGAGCTGCTGTTCATTATTGCGCGCGATCTGCACGAGCGTGGCAAGTTGCAGGGTGGCGTGGTCGGTACTCTGATGAGCAACCTGGGTCTTGAGCTCGCGTTGGCGGATCTCTCGATTCCGTTCATTCGAGCGAATGTCGGTGATCGCTATGTGATCGCCGAGCTGCTGGAGCGCAACTGGCTGGTAGGTGGTGAGAATTCGGGCCACATCGTCTGCTTCAATCACACCACAACAGGTGATGCGATCATTGCGGCGTTGCAGGTGTTGATGGCATTGAAAGCCCGCAATGAAGGTCTTGCGCAAACGCGTCAGGTCTTGCGCAAGTGCCCTCAGGTGCTGATCAATGTGCGTTTCGGTGGTGGCGAAAGCCCGCTTGAGCATCCGGCTGTCAAGGAAGCCAGTGCGCGCGTAACCCAGGCGATGGCGGGTCGAGGTCGTGTGCTTCTGCGCAAGTCCGGCACAGAGCCGCTGGTGCGTGTGATGGTCGAAGGCGAGGATGAAACTCAGGTTCGTAGCTATGCCGAAGAACTGGCAAAACTGGTAAGTGAAGTTTCTGCCTGATTCGGCTTGCCAGCCATGATTGTGTTGGGTAACATCTGCGCCCACTTTGACCGACGAGGTACAGCATGCGTCGCCCTATGGTAGCTGGTAACTGGAAGATGCACGGTACCCGCGCCAGCGTCGCTGAGCTGATCAACGGCCTTCGTCATCTGGCCTTGCCAAGCGGTGTTGATGTCGCGGTGTTCCCGCCTTGCTTGCATATCAATCAAGTGATTGATGGTTTGAAAGGCAAATCGATTTCGGTCGGTGCGCAGAATTCTGCGGTGGAATCCATGCAAGGTGCATTGACCGGTGAAATTGCACCGAGTCAGTTGGTGGATGCAGGTTGTTCCCTGGTGCTTGTCGGGCACTCCGAACGCCGCCAGATAATGGGCGAGCGAGACGGGATGCTGAATCGCAAGTTCGCAGCGGCACAGGCATGTGGCTTGATTCCGGTGTTGTGTGTAGGGGAAACCCTCGAGCAGCGCGAAGCCGGAAAAACTCTTGAGGTTGTCGGGCGTCAGCTGGGCAGCATCATCGAGGAGCTGGGTGTGGGTGCCTTTGCCAATGCAGTTATTGCTTACGAGCCTGTCTGGGCCATTGGTACCGGACTGACTGCAACGCCGCAACAGGCTCAGGATGTGCATAAAGCCATTCGCGAGCAGTTGGCGGCAGAGAATTCTGAAGTCGCACGAGGTGTGCGGCTTCTATACGGCGGCAGCGTGAAGGCGGCCAATGCGGTCGAACTGTTCGGCATGCCGGATATCGATGGGGGGCTCATTGGTGGAGCTTCCCTGAATGCAGATGAGTTCGGTGCGATTTGTCGCGCCGCGGGAAACTGAAAAAATGCTGGAAACAGTCGTAGTCGTTTTTCATCTGCTGGGTGCATTGGGCGTAGTTGCTCTGGTTTTGCTGCAGCAGGGTAAGGGTGCGGACGCTGGCGCGTCTTTCGGAGCAGGTGCTTCAAATACTGTGTTCGGAAGCCAAGGTTCCTCTACCTTTCTTAGTAAGTTTACTGCTATACTTGCCGCCGGTTTCTTCATAACCAGCCTGGGGTTAGGTTACTTTGCTAAAGAGAAAGCTCATCAGCTGACTCAAGCAGGTTTGCCAGATCCAGCAGTGTTGGAAGTACCTAAGCAACAAAAACCGGCTTCTGATGATGTTCCGGTGCTTCAAGAGCAAAAGTCGGCTACTCCAGCGACTGACGTACCTCCAGCTCAAGAGCAGAAGTAAGAAGGGTTTCAAACGTAGTTTTGCCGAGGTGGTGGAATTGGTAGACACGCAACCTTGAGGTGGTTGTGCCCATAGGGTGTAGGGGTTCGAGTCCCCTTCTCGGTACCAATTAGTCAGGAGAGCCCGCTGTTGCGGGCTTTCTTGCAGGTGGAAGGTTACATTGACCCTATAAGGGATCGGTCGTATACTTCCGCCCCAGCTTTGTCGCGGGGTGGAGCAGTCTGGTAGCTCGTCGGGCTCATAACCCGAAGGTCGTCGGTTCAAATCCGGCCCCCGCAACCAGTTTAAGGAGCCCCTTTTCAGGGGCTTTTTGTTAGCTGGACACTTTCTGCGCCGCTGTTCGACGGCGTTTCAAGGATGGGCGTTTCGCCCATTTTTTTATTTTGCAGCGCATGCATTTACATGCACGAGGGGGTTCAGGTGTCGAGCAAGCTAGAAGAGTTGCAGGCCTTGTTGGCCCCGGTGGTCGTGGCCCTAGGCTATGAATGCTGGGGTATCGAGTTTTCGGCTCAAGGTCGTCACTCGATGTTGCGTGTTTATATCGATAAAGAGGGTGGCGTGCTGGTGGACGATTGCGCCATTGTCAGCCGTCAGATCAGCGGTGTCCTGGATGTTGAAGATCCGATCTCCGTTGAATACACCCTCGAAGTTTCCTCGCCTGGCATGGAACGCCCACTGTTCACTCTTGAGCAGTTTGCAAAATTTGCCGGTGAACAAGTGAAGATCAAGCTGCGCTCGCCTTTCGAAGGTCGACGCAACTTTCAGGGCCTTCTGCGCGGTGTAGAAGAACAGGACGTCGTGGTGCAGGTAGAAGACCATGAGTTCCTGTTGCCGATCGATATGATCGACAAGGCCAACATTATTCCCAGTTTTGACTGAGACGCGGATCCCGCGGATCCAATGGCTTGCGAAAGGCGAGGCGTACGATGAGCAAAGAAGTACTGCTGGTTGTTGAGTCGGTATCCAATGAAAAGGGCGTACCGGCAAGCGTGATTTTTGAAGCGCTGGAGCTGGCTCTGGCCACTGCTACCAAAAAGCGTTTTGAAGACGAAGTTGACCTGCGTGTGGAGATCAATCGCCACACCGGTTCCTATGAGACTTTCCGTCGCTGGACAGTCGTCGAAGAGAATGATCTCGACGATCCTGCGATCGAAACCTGGCCAAGCAAGGTTGCCGAAACGCATCCGGGCGCCAAGGTCGGCGACGTCGTCGAAGAAAAGATCGAATCCATCGAGTTCGGCCGCATTGCTGCACAGACTGCCAAGCAAGTCATTGTGCAGAAAGTGCGTGAAGCCGAGCGCGCTCAAGTGGTCGACGCCTATCGCGAGCGCCTGGGAGAAATCATCTCCGGTACCGTGAAGAAAGTCACCCGCGACAACGTGATCGTCGATCTGGGCAACAACGCCGAAGCGTTGCTGGCCCGTGAAGACATCATTTCTCGCGAAACCTTCCGTGTCGGTGTGCGTCTGCGTGCACTGCTCAAGGAAATCCGCACCGAGAACCGCGGCCCGCAGCTGATCCTGTCGCGCACCGCGCCGGAAATGCTGATCGAGTTGTTCCGCATCGAAGTGCCGGAAATCGCTGAAGGCCTGATCGAAGTAATGGCAGCGTCCCGTGATCCGGGTTCGCGTGCCAAGATCGCTGTCCGTTCCAAGGACAAACGCATCGACCCGCAGGGCGCGTGCATCGGTATGCGCGGTTCGCGCGTCCAGGCCGTGTCGGGCGAGTTGGGTGGCGAGCGTGTCGATATCGTCCTGTGGGACGATAACCCGGCGCAGTTCGTGATCAATGCCATGTCGCCGGCAGAAGTGGCGGCGATTATCGTTGACGAAGATGCCCATGCAATGGACATCGCCGTTGGCGCAGACAATCTGGCTCAGGCCATCGGTCGGGGTGGTCAGAACGTGCGTCTGGCGAGCCAGTTGACTGGCTGGACCCTGAACGTGATGACCGAATCGGACATCCAGGCTAAGCAGCAAGCAGAAACCGGCGACATCCTGCGCAACTTCATCGACGAGCTGGAAGTCGACGAAGAACTGGCTCAGGTGCTGGTAGATGAAGGCTTCACCAGCCTGGAAGAGATTGCCTACGTACCGTTGGAAGAAATGCTCAACATCGACGGCTTTGACGAAGATATCGTCAACGAGCTTCGCGCTCGTGCCAAGGATCGTTTGTTGACCAAAGCCATCGCTACTGAGGAAAAGCTGGCAGACGCCCATCCGGCCGAAGACCTGCTCTCGCTTGAGGGTATGGACAAGGATTTGGCGATGGAACTGGCGGTGCGCGGCGTAATTACCCGCGAAGACCTGGCCGAGCAGTCTATTGACGACCTGCTCGACATCGACGGCATTGACGATGATCGTGCCGGCAAGTTGATCATGGCCGCCCGAGCCCACTGGTTCGAGTAATTAGGCGCGGCCTGAGGAGAGAAGTGCATGACGCAAGTCACGGTGAAACAACTGGCCGATGAGGTCAAAACACCGGTAGAGCGCCTGTTGCAGCAGATGCGTGAGGCAGGTCTGCCGCACACCGCCGCCGAAGAACATGTGACTGACAGTGAGAAGCAATCCCTGCTGACTCACTTGAAGAGCAGTCACAAGGCGAAAGTGGAAGAACCACGCAAGATCACGCTGCAGCGTAAAACCACCAGCACCCTGCGTGTGGCTGGTAGCAAGAGCATCAGCGTAGAAGTTCGCAAGAAGAAAGTTTTCGTACAGCGTAGCCCGGAAGAAATCGAAGCCGAGCGCAAGCGTGAACTGGATGAGCGTCGCGCAGTAGAAAATGCTGCCCGTCAGAAGGCTGAAGAAGAAGCCAAGCAGCGCGCTGAAGAAGAAGCGCGTCGCCAGCCTGCTGCTGCGCCGTCCGCGTCTGCCGAAGCTGTTGCTGCACCTGCGCCAGTAGCCGAACCCGTGCGCGAAGCCGCGCCGGTTGCTGCTGCGCCAGCTGCCGACACTCGCAAGCGTGACGAACAGCGTCGTCCGGACAAGCCACGTGCCGACGATAACAATCGTCGCGGCGGTGGTGGCGATGGCGAGCGCAAAAACGCTCCGCATCGCGCATCGGTCAAAGAAAAAGCGCCGGCTCCACGTGTGGCGCCACGCACTACCGACGAAGAAAGCGATGGCTTCCGTCGTGGTGGTCGCGGCAAGGCCAAGCTGAAGAAACGCAACGCTCACGGTTTCCAGAACCCTACCGGTCCTGTCGTGCGTGAAGTGAAGATCGGCGAGACCATCACTGTTGGCGATCTCGCCCAGCAGATGTCGGTCAAGGCTGCTGAAATCATCAAGTTCATGTTCAAACTGGGCACTCCAGCGACCATCAACCAGGTACTCGATCAGGAAACTGCTCAACTGGTTGCTGAAGAACTGGGCCACAAAGTGACCCTGGTCAGCGACACCGCCCTGGAAGACTCCCTGGCCGAGTCCCTGAAGTTTGAAGGTGAGGCGGTTTCCCGTGCACCGGTCGTGACCGTAATGGGCCACGTTGACCACGGTAAGACTTCCCTGCTCGACTACATCCGTCGTGCCAAGGTTGCAGCGGGCGAAGCCGGCGGCATTACCCAGCACATCGGTGCATACCACGTTGAAACCGACCGTGGCATGGTGACGTTCCTCGACACCCCGGGTCACGCTGCGTTTACCGCAATGCGTGCCCGTGGTGCCAAGGCGACCGACATCGTGATCCTGGTGGTGGCGGCGGACGACGGCGTGATGCCGCAAACCATCGAGGCTGTTCAGCATGCTCAGGCGGCTGGCGTTCCTCTGGTGGTTGCGGTGAACAAGATCGACAAGCCAGGTGCCGACCTCGATCGCATCCGCAGCGAACTGTCGGTTCACGGCGTGACTTCCGAAGAGTGGGGCGGCGACACTCCATTCGTACCGGTTTCGGCGAAAATGGGTACCGGCGTTGACGAACTGCTCGAAGCCGTTCTGCTGCAGGCCGAAGTTCTCGAACTGACCGCCACTCCATCGGCTCCTGGCCGTGGTGTTGTCGTTGAATCGCGTCTGGACAAGGGCCGTGGCCCGGTGGCCACCGTGCTGGTTCAGGACGGTACGCTGCGTCAAGGCGACATGGTGCTGGTCGGCTCGAACTATGGCCGCGTGCGCGCCATGCTCGACGAGAACGGCAAGCCGATCAAGGAAGCAGGTCCGGCCATTCCGGTCGAGATCCTGGGTCTTGACGGTACACCAGACGCTGGCGACGAGATGAGCGTGGTTGCTGACGAGAAGAAAGCCCGTGAAGTGGCTCTGTTCCGTCAAGGCAAGTTCCGCGAAGTCAAACTGGCTCGCGCTCACGCCGGCAAGCTGGAAAACATCTTCGAAAACATGGGTCAGGAAGAGAAGAAGACGCTCAACATCGTCCTCAAATCCGACGTCCGTGGTTCGCTGGAAGCTTTGCAGGGCGCTCTGAACGGCCTGGGCAATGACGAAGTGCAAGTGCGCGTAGTCGGTGGCGGTGTCGGTGGTATCACCGAGTCCGACGCCAACCTGGCACTGGCTTCCAACGCTGTACTGTTCGGCTTCAACGTGCGTGCTGATGCTGGCGCACGGAAGATCGTCGAGCAGGAAGGTCTGGACATGCGTTACTACAACGTGATCTACGACATCATCGAAGACGTCAAGAAAGCCCTGACCGGCATGCTCGGCAGCGATGTTCGCGAGAACATCCTGGGCGTGGCCGAAGTGCGCGACGTATTCCGTTCGCCGAAGTTTGGCGCGATCGCTGGTTGCATGGTGATCGAAGGTGTTGTGCACCGTAACCGTCCGATCCGTGTACTGCGTGAAGACATCGTTATCTTCGAAGGCGAGCTGGAATCCCTGCGCCGCTTCAAGGATGACGCTTCCGAGGTACGTGCCGGCATGGAATGCGGTATCGGCGTGAAGAGCTACAACGACGTCAAAGTCGGTGACAAGATCGAAGTCTTCGAGAAGGTTCAGGTTGCTCGCAGCCTCTGACTCGCGCACTTCAAGGGCCACGCCGAGCCGCCGCATGCAGATGCGCGCCACGGCGTCAGGACTCTAAACGCAACGCCCGGTCTGGCTTTTGTCAGGCCGGGCGTTTGCCGCTTTCAGACCTTGCGGGTTTCACCGCGGGGCAGTAACAGGTAACAAAATCATGGCAAAAGAATACAGCCGTACCCAACGTATCGGCGATCAGATGCAGCGTGAGCTGGCCCAGCTGATCCGTCGTGAAGTCAAAGACCCGCGCGTCGGCCTGGTCACCATTACCGCTGTTGAAGTCAGCCGTGACGTCGGTCACGCGAAGATCTTCATCACCGTGATGGGGCAGGACAACGCCGAAGACATCGCGCAAAGCATCAAGGTGCTCAACGCTGCCGCAGGTTTCCTGCGCATGCAACTGGCCCGTGAAATGAAGCTGCGCAGCGTGCCGCAATTGCACTTCCACTACGACGAAAGCGTCGTGCGTGGCGCGCATCTGTCGGCCCTGATCGAGCGCGCCGTGGCTGAGGACAATCAGCACCTGGCCGCTGCACCTGAAGACACCAAGGAGTAATTCGGTGGCTCAGGTCAAACGTATCCGTCGTAACGTCAGCGGTATCATCCTGCTCGACAAGCCGCTGGGGTTCACCTCCAACGCCGCGTTGCAGAAGGTTCGCTGGTTGCTCAACGCCGAGAAGGCCGGTCACACCGGCAGTCTCGACCCGCTGGCCACCGGTGTCTTGCCGCTGTGCTTTGGCGAGGCAACGAAGTTTTCGCAATACCTGCTCGATTCCGACAAGGGTTACGAAACCCTGGCGCAACTGGGCAAGACCACCACCACGGCGGACGCCGAGGGTGAGGTTTTGCAGGAGCGTCCGGTGACCGTTGGTCGCGCCGATGTCGAAGCGGTTCTGCCGAAATTTCGTGGGCAAATCAGTCAGATACCGCCGATGTACTCGGCACTCAAGCGTGACGGTCAGCCGCTGTACAAGCTGGCCCGTGCAGGCGAAGTAGTGGAGCGCGAACCGCGTTCTGTTACTATTGCGCGCTTGGAATTGCTGGCCTTCGAAGGCGATACTGCGCGTCTTGCGGTGGATTGCAGCAAGGGCACCTATATCCGCACCCTGGTGGAGGATATCGGTGAGCAACTCGGTTGTGGTGCGTACGTCGCGGAACTGCGTCGTACCCAGGCCGGGCCTTTCACCCTGGCGCAGACCGTGACCCTCGAAGAGCTGGAAGCGGTACATGCCGAAGGCGGCAACGAAGCGGTCGACCGCTTCCTGATGCCATCGGACAGCGGCCTGCAGGATTGGCCGCTGCTGCACTTCTCCGAAGCGAGTGCGTTCTACTGGCTCAACGGCCAGCCGGTACGCGCCCCGGATGCTCCGAAGTTCGGCATGGTACGGGTACAGGATCACAATGGTCGCTTCATCGGTATCGGTGAAGTGAGCGAAGACGGGCGCATCGCGCCGCGTCGACTGATTCGGTCAGAATGACCGAACGAGTGTGGCTGTTAACAGGCACGGTCACTACTCATTTATAGATACAGGGATTTGTCCCTGGCCTGTTGAAACTGTTTTTGAAACGGTTTCCTGATAAAAGGATTGCCTCATGGCTCTCGACGTTCAAGAAAAAGCTCAAATCGTTGCCGACTACCAGCAAGCTGTTGGTGATACTGGTTCGCCAGAAGTGCAAGTTGCACTGCTGACCGCCAACATCAACAAACTGCAAGGTCACTTCAAGGCCAACGGTAAAGACCACCACTCCCGTCGTGGTCTGATCCGCATGGTAAACCAGCGTCGCAAGCTGCTGGACTACCTGAAAGGCAAAGATCTGAGCCGTTACAGCGCTCTGATCGGCCGCCTGGGTCTGCGTCGCTAATCAGCGATTGCGCTATGAGGTTGGTTGTCTGTCAGGCATCAGCGGTTTTCCGCTGGTGGCTGGCAGGCTCCCAGCCTCAAGTTTTATCTGCACTACCGTTTTACCCGGACAGTCAGCGGGCCGATTCCCGACATTGCCCAAGAATTTCGCAAGAAACCAGTTCCCCCAAGAGCCACAAAGAAGGTAGGACACCGTGAACCCGGTAATCAAAAAATTCCAGTTCGGTCAGTCGACCGTTACCCTCGAGACTGGCCGTATCGCCCGTCAGGCCTCCGGCGCAGTATTGGTCACCGTTGACGACGACGTCAGCGTATTGGTGACCGTCGTCGGTGCCAAGCAAGCCGATCCAGGCAAGGGCTTCTTCCCTCTGTCCGTTCACTACCAGGAAAAAACTTACGCTGCCGGTAAGATCCCTGGCGGTTTCTTCAAGCGCGAAGGCCGTCCTTCCGAGAAAGAAACCCTGACTTCCCGACTGATCGACCGTCCGATCCGTCCGCTGTTCCCAGAAGGCTTCATGAACGAAGTGCAGGTTGTCTGCACCGTCGTTTCCACCAGCAAGAAGACCGATCCGGACATCGCTGCGATGATCGGTACCTCGGCTGCCCTGGCCATCTCGGGCATTCCGTTCGACGGCCCGATCGGCGCCGCTCGCGTAGCGTTCCACGAAAGCACCGGCTACCTGCTGAACCCGACCTACGAGCAGCAAGCTGCTTCGAGCCTGGACATGGTCGTTGCCGGTACCGCGGACGCCGTGCTGATGGTTGAATCGGAAGCCAAAGAGCTGACCGAAGACCAGATGCTGGGCGCGGTACTGTTCGCTCACGACGAGTTCCAGGTGGTGATCAACGCCGTCAAAGAACTGGCCGCTGAAGCCGCCAAGCCAACCTGGACCTGGGCTCCGGCGCCAGAAGCCACCGAACTGCTGGGCGCGATCCGTGCCGAGTTCGGCGAAGCGATCTCCCAGGCTTACACCATCACCGTCAAGGCTGACCGCTACGCCCGTCTGGGCGAGCTGAAAGACCAGGTTGTGGCCAAGCTGTCCGGCGAAGAAGGCCAGCCTTCGGCTGCTGACGTCAAAGCGGCTTTCGGCGAAATCGAATACCGCACCGTTCGCGAAAACATCGTTAACGGCAAGCCACGTATCGACGGCCGCGACACCCGCACCGTACGTCCGCTGAACATCGAAGTCGGCGTTCTGCCGAAGACTCACGGTTCGGCGCTGTTCACCCGTGGCGAGACCCAGGCTCTGGTCGTTGCGACCCTGGGTACTGCCCGTGACGCACAGCTGCTGGACACCCTGGAAGGCGAGAAGAAAGACCCGTTCATGCTGCACTACAACTTCCCTCCGTTCTCGGTGGGCGAGTGTGGTCGCATGGGTGGTGCTGGTCGTCGTGAAATCGGTCACGGCCGTCTGGCCCGTCGTTCGGTTTCGGCCATGCTGCCAGCCGCCGACGTGTTCCCGTACACCATCCGTGTGGTTTCGGAAATCACCGAATCCAACGGTTCGAGCTCGATGGCTTCCGTTTGCGGCGCTTCCCTGGCCCTGATGGACGCTGGCGTTCCAATGAAGGCGCCGGTTGCCGGTATCGCCATGGGTCTGGTTAAAGAAGGCGAGAAGTTCGCCGTCCTGACCGACATCCTGGGTGACGAAGACCACCTGGGCGACATGGACTTCAAAGTAGCCGGTACCGCCAAAGGTGTTACTGCGCTGCAGATGGACATCAAGATCAAGGGCATCACCGAAGAGATCATGGAAATCGCTCTGGGCCAAGCCCTGGAAGCGCGCCTGAACATCCTCGGCCAGATGAACCAGATCATTGGCCAGTCGCGTACCGAACTGTCGGCCAACGCTCCGACCATGATCGCGATGAAGATCGACACCGACAAGATCCGTGACGTTATCGGTAAAGGTGGCGCGACCATCCGTGCGATCTGCGAAGAAACCAAGGCTTCGATCGACATCGAAGACGACGGTTCGATCAAGATCTTCGGCGAAACCAAGGATGCCGCAGAAGCTGCTCGTCAGCGCGTTCTGAGCATCACTGCAGAAGCTGAAATCGGCAAGATCTACGTCGGCAAGGTTGAGCGCATCGTCGACTTCGGCGCATTCGTCAACATCCTGCCGGGCAAGGACGGTCTGGTGCACATCTCGATGCTGAGCGACGCTCGCGTAGAGAAAGTCACCGACATCCTGAAAGAAGGCCAGGAAGTGGAAGTGCTGGTACTGGACGTGGACAACCGCGGCCGTATCAAGCTGTCCATCAAAGACGTGGCAGCAGCCAAGGCTTCGGGCGTTTAATCGCCCCACAGCTTTAGCGCAATAAAAATGCCCCGCCGTGAAAACGGCGGGGCATTTTTTTGTCTGCCACAAATGATATCAGTAGAGACAACGCCAAATTTGCCGCAACCCGAGACCGGTGCTAGGTTTAGCCCACCGCCCGTGTAGCTCAGCCGGTAGAGCAGCGCACTCGTAACGCGAAGGTCGCAGGTTCGATTCCTGTCTCGGGCACCATCCCCTCAGTCCCCCGGTTTATGTCTTCCAGGTCAAAGTTTTTGTGGGAGAGATGTAAAGAGCCGTGTAATTCGTCATGCAAACGTCCTATATTCGATGCCTGCATGAGCATCGCCCAGCAGTTTTCAGATGATCCCGAATGGTTCCGAAGGCCGGACAATCCGCGTCAGAGAGATCCTTGATGATCCAGATCCATCCTCCATTCTTACGATCAGCGAGAACGCCATGACCGAATTAACTCAAGAGCAACGTCACGAACAAGCGCTGGAAAAATACATTCTGGACGTGCCGGATCTGAAAGAAGAGATCAAGGACCTGAGTCCTGATGATCAGAAAGACCAGATCCAGTGGGCATTCGAAGACGAAGCCGAAGCTCAGGGTTTGCAGCCGTGGGAGTTGACGCTCAAGTACACCAGCACCCCTGAAGAGTTCGAGGCCAAGCGTCTGGAGCTGCACAAGGAGGCGGCCGAAGTGTTGGGCGTCGAGTGGGACGAGTACTGCGAGATGAACAATCTGGTGGTCTGAAACAAAAACGCCAGCCTCAACCAGGCTGGCGTTTTTTATTGCGCGACGGCCTCAGAGGCTCAGACGCATCGACAGATCCACCGCCTTCACGTCCTTGGTCATCGCCCCGATCGAGATGTAATCCACGCCGGTCTCGGCAATCGGCAGCAGCGTGCTTTCGTTGATGCCGCCGCTGGCTTCCAGTTTGGCCTTGCCGCCGTTCAGGCGTACGGCTTCGCGCATGTCGTCCAGGCTCAGTTCATCGAGCATGATGATATCGGCGCCGGCTGTCAGCGCTTCCTTCAGTTCCTCCAGGCTCTCCACTTCGACCTCCACCGGCTTGCCCGGCGCGATCTTGTGCGCGGCGGCGATGGCCTGCGCGATGCCGCCGCTGGCGGCGATGTGGTTTTCCTTGATCAGGAACGCGTCGTAGAGGCCGATGCGGTGGTTGTGGCAACCGCCGCAGGTCACGGCGTATTTCTGCGCCAGACGCAGGCCTGGCAGGGTCTTGCGAGTATCCAGCAGCTTGACCTGGGTCTGCGCCACGAAGTCCGTCAGGTACTGCGCGCGCGTCGCCACGCCGGACAGCAGTTGCAGGAAGTTCAGCGCACTGCGCTCACCCGTCAGCAACGAACGGGCCGGGCCTTCCAGATGAAACAGCGGCTGATTGGGTTTGACCCGTTCGCCGTCCCGCACTTGCCAGTGCACCGCGACCCGCGGATCGAGCTGGCGAAACACCGTATCGACCCACGCCGTACCGCAGATAACTGCTTCGTCGCGAGTGATGATGGTGGCTTTGGCCAGACGTTCGGCCGGGATCAGTTGCGCGGTGATGTCGCCGCTGCCGACATCTTCGAGCAACGCACGGCGCACGTTGGCTTCGATTTCGGCGGTCAAATCGGCGAGACGTAGATTCGGCATAACGGGCTCCACAGACTAAGTACGCCGATTATAGGGGCATGGCGAGAGCCAACCCAAGGCGAGAACTCGCGAGCCTGACTGCATCTGGTCGATTTTCTTTGAGCAAAGCCCGATTTTCGTGGTCACTGAAAGGTGTTGCAGGCATAGGGGAAACCCTGACGGCTATAGCGCCGGGGACAAGTTTTGCAAGATAATCCGCCTTGCATTTGACGTCATAGCTTTGACGTCGATGTGGGAGCGTGTTTGCTCGCGAAAGCGGTTTGTCAGTGACAGTTTTGGCGAACGACACACCGCTTTCGCGAGCAAGCCCGCTCCCACAGGGAATTGCGCGGTAAAACTGACCAGTGGAATCACCGTTTCAGGAGGCTTGGATGCGCAACGACGGGAATGTAGTGCCTTTGCACAAGGCTGCTACCGATCAGGCGAATCATTCGCCGCTCGCCCGCCTGCCTGTGATTCTGCTTCAGGTCCGCGACAAGGCGGCCCAGCAACTGCGCCATGGTTTGCAGGAGTTGTTCGATAACGCCGACGACACCCTGTTCGAGATGGCCGACCGGGCGCGCAACGATGTCGAACAGAACATCTTTTTCGAAGCCATGCGCGACCTGCGCCTCAAGCGCAAAAACATCGAGCGCGGTTTTCTCGAGCAATTCTTCGAAGCCTTTGTCGCGCTGATTCAATACGACGCCGCACCACCCACATTGCCCGGCACGCTGATGTTCGAGGATTCGGCACCGCGTACCGATGACATGGAGCGCAGTGTGGCGGTCGAGACCATGGTCGGCCGCGTGCTCAAGCGTGACGGCTTTGCCCTCGATCAACTGACCGCGCGGCTCAACGTGTTGCTGGGCAAGGATTTCGACAACCAGCACAACCCGCTCGGCCCGGCGATGCTCTGCGAGTTTTTCCTGCAGGCCGGACGTAACCTGGGCGTGGAGATCAAGGTCAAACTGATCCTGCTCAAACTGTTCGAACGCTACGTGCTGGCCGATACCGAGCAACTGTACGCCGAAGCCAATCAATTGCTGATTGCCACCGGCGTCTTGCCTGAGTTGAAGCCAGCACCGGCGCGGCGCGCAATCGAGCGCGCGACGGCCAGTATCAACAATGAAGAAGGTGCCGAACCCGAGCCCGCCGACGAAGGCGTGCAGGAAGTCTTTGCGGCGTTGCAGGAGTTACTTTTACATGTGCGCGGCAGCGTCGCGCCGACCCTGGAGCCGAGTGCTGCCGCGCAACCGATTACCACCCGCGATCTGCTGCGCCTGCTTTCGCACTTGCAGCAATACGTCCCGGCGCTGGCGGCGCAAGACGATTTCGATCTGCGCAATCAGCTTGAACAGTTGCTGACGCGGGTCAGCGTCAGGAGCGGTAAATCGCGCATCGTCGACGGCGCCGATGAAGACGTGATCAACCTGATCGCCATGGTCTTCGAATGCATCCTTGAAGACCGTAACCTGCCGGATTCGCTCAAGGCGCTGATCGCGCGTTTGCAGATCCCGATGCTCAAGGTGGCGGTACTCGACAAAAGCTTCTTCAGTCGCAGCAGCCATCCGGCGCGGCGCCTACTCAACGAAATCGCCGATGCCGCCATGGGGTGGGGCGACTGCAATGGCGAGGCCCGCGACAGCCTGTATCTGCGCATCGAACAAGTGGTGCAGCGCCTGCTGAGTGACTTCGTCGACGATCCGGCGATTTTCTCCGAATTGCTCGCCGACTTCCTCGCCTTCACCAGCGATGAGCGGCGGCGCAGCGAGTTGCTGGAGCAGCGTTTGCGCGATGCCGAAGAGGGCCGGGCGAAAACCGAACTGGCGCGGCAACGGGTCGAGCAGGCGTTGAATATGGCGCTGCTGGGTAAAGTCCTGCCGCCGTCGGTGGTGACGTTTGTGCGCGATGCCTGGAGCAAGGTGCTGCTGCTGACCTGTCTCAAGCATGGCGATCACTCGGCTGAGTGGCAGGCCGATGTGCAGACCATGGAGCAATTGATCTGGAGCGTGCAGCGTCACGACGAAGCGGACGCCGGTCTGCAATTGTTGGCGCTGGTGCCCGGTTTGCTCAAATCACTGCGTGACGGCCTGAGCAGCTCGGCGTTTGATCCGTTCGCCACCAGCGAATTTTTCAGCGAGCTGGAAGCGCTGCATGTGCGGGTGCTTGAACCTGCAACCGAGCAGCCGCCGGCGGATGCACCGGCGCTGGTTGAAGTGTCGCAGCACATTACCCTGCGCAGCGCCGATGAGGGCGCGGTCGGCCTGAACGTCAGCGGCCTTGCGCATGACGACCCCGGGCTGCGTCAGGTGGAGCAACTGCGCCTGGGCAACTGGGTCGCGTTCCAGGAAGACGACGAGCACAGCCTGCGCTGCAAGCTGGCAGCGATCATCGAAGCCACCGGCAAATACGTGTTTGTCGACCGTACCGGGATGAAAGTGCTGGAGCGCAGCCGCGTCGACCTGGCCCTTGAGTTTCGCCGTGGCGCGGTGCGGGCGCTGGATGACACCTTGCTGTTCGATCGGGCGCTGGAGTCGGTGCTCGGCAATCTGCGGCGACTCAATCGCGGCAAGTGATCGCGCGCCGGGGGCCGATCACGGCATACTGGGCGCCAACACAGTCGGCGTTGAAGGAATCGGTATGCAGTTGGATCCCGCTAGCGGGTGGTGTCACGGGGTGCAGGTCTGCCCATCGCCCAACTTCAATGAACGCCCTGCGGGCGAAATTTCTCTGTTGGTCATTCACAACATCAGCCTGCCGCCAGCGCAGTTCGCCACCGGCAAGGTGCAGGAATTTTTCCAGAATCGTCTGGATGTCACCGAGCATCCCTATTTTGCAGGGATTGCTGACCTGCGCGTCTCGGCGCATTTTCTGATTGAACGTGACGGCACCGTCACCCAGTTTGTCTCCTGTCTTGAGCGGGCGTGGCATGCTGGCGTGTCGATGTTCGAAGGCCGTGATACCTGTAACGATTTTTCCGTGGGCATCGAACTCGAAGGCACTGATGATCTGCCCTTTACCGATGCGCAGTATCAGGCGTTGATCACGCTGACACGTCAGCTGCAAACAGCATTTCCGGCTATCACCGGCGCCCGTATCTGCGGGCACAGCGACATCGCACCCGGGCGCAAGACCGATCCTGGCCCGGCATTCGACTGGGCGCGTTACCGCGCAGCCCTGGCACAAGAGGAAGGACAATGAGTTTTCTGGTGTTACTGCTGGCGGTCTGGATCGAGAAATTCTCGGCCCTGCGCCATCGGGTTCAACGCGATGGCGGATGGATCCGCGAACTGCACAAACTCGAAGCCAGTGAGCGCCTGGCCAAGCGGCCATGGCTGGTGCTGACAATTCTGGTGTTGCTGCCGGTGGCGCTGCTCGCCTTGTTGCTGGTGGTACTGGAACCCGTCGCTTACGGCTTGCTGGCGCTGCCGGTGCATTTGCTGGTGGTGATTTACGCGCTGGGGCGCGGTGATCTGCTCGGCGGCCTCGGGCCGTTTCGTGACGCCTGGCGTCGCGAAGACCTGCAAGCCGCCGCGCATGTGGCCAAGCGGGATCTGGATATCTGTGCCGACAGCGGTGAGCAATTGCTGGATCAGGTACAGGGCCATCTGTTGTGGCAGGCGTATCAAAGTTTCTTCGCGGTGATTTTTTGGTACTTCGTGCTAGGTCCGGTGGCGGCGCTGGCTTATCGCTTGCTCGCATTGGCTGAAGAAAACAGCCAGAACCCGGCGCTCGCCGAACGTGCCGGCCAGTTACGTCATGCCTTCGACTGGGTGCCGGTGCGCTTGCTCGCCGCCAGTTTTGCCCTGGTCGGCAACTTTGTTGCGGTCAGCCGGGTGATGTTGCATGAACTGCTGAACTGGAACATCAGCGCCGCACAACTGATCAACAAGGTCGGGCTGGCAGCCGGCGAGATCCCGCCGCCGGTGGTCGGGCCTGAAGGCATCAACACCCTCGATTGCCTGTGGGAACTGCTGCTGCGCGCGGCGGTGTTGTGGTATGCCGGGTTTGCCTTGTGGACAGTGTTGATTCACTGAGCCCTCGGTGAAGTTAATTGTGGCGAGGGAGCTTGCTCCCGCTGGGTGGCGAAGCCGCCCTCGCTGTTCATCATAAACAACGCGTCCAAGCGATCTGCGTCTGCTGCGCAGCCGAGCGGGAGCAAGCTCCCTCGCCACAGGGTCAGCGATCTGCCCCAGATAGTCGTTAACCTTAAGTTACAAAACCTCCCCTCGATTTGAGCTATACAGAGACAGCGCCCGATAGTGGCTATCTGCTGTCGCCCCGCGCCTGCCAATAAAAACAAGAAAAGCCAAGGGAGACTTCCAGTGAAGAGCTTGCTCTATCCCGCCGTCTCGTTGATGAATCGCCTGAGCTTCGGCATGAAGTTCAGCCTGATCAGCGTGCTGTTCCTGGTGCCGATGCTGGTGACCAATTTCTATCTGGTGCGCGATTCCTTTCGCGAATTCCAGGGCACCCGGGTCGAATTGCAGAGCCTCGACCTGCTGGGCAGCAGCCTGACCCTGCGCCGGGATCTGGAAACCCTGAACAATCTGGTGCAGATCAACGTCACCCTCGGTCAGTCCGGCAAGGCCGACAATCTTGAGTCGCAGATCGGCAGCCTAGAGCAAACCGTGCTGGCGCGCCTGCAAGGTCTGCAGGCGATGACCGACGATCCTCAGCAGATCAAGGTGTTCGACGGCAAACGCGATGAAATGATCAGCGCGTTCAAGGCTCAACAGGCGGAAAGCTCCCTGCAAAGCAAAAGCGCAATGATCGGCAAGCTGCTCGGCAACGCGCAGATTTTCAGCCAGATCATCGCCAGTCAGGCTGGTCTGAGCCGCGACAACCAGAGCGACATCCGCCAGCTCAGCGAGTTGCTCACCAACATCACCCCGGCCGTGACCCAGACCTTGGGCGAAGGTCGGGCCATCGGTTCGTATTCGTTGGGGCAGGGCTTTCTCAACAGTTCGTCGAGTGCCCGTTTCGACGAGTTGCTGGCGCAGATCGAAAAGCTCCAGGCCGAATACGCGCTGAAACTGGCCGATGCCCTCGACTCCAGCAAAGCCGCGCGCGCCAGCCTCAGCGCGCCGGCCGACAGCAGCAAAACCTCGCTCAAGCAGGCCAGCGAGCTGTTTGAAGCGAAAGTCGTGGTGGCCGAGACCCTTGATACGCCTTGGCTGACGTTTTATGACCAAGTCACCGGGCTGATGAACCAGACCTACCAGCTCAACGAAGCGACCCTGAAATTCCTCGATACGCAATTGCAGCAACGTCTGGCGCAAAATCGCACGCACATGGTGTTGCAGGCGGTGGCGCTGTCGGTGGTGTTCGTGCTGATTTTCTATCTCTACGGCGGGTTCTACGCCTCGACCCGCACCACGCTCAAGCGCCTGGGCGCGATGATGGACAAGGTCGCGGCCGGTGACATGACGGTCAATTTCAAGGCCAACAGCCGTGATGAACTGGGCGAGTTGGGTGAGGTGTTCAACGGCACCGTGAGGAAGATCCACGACCTGATCGAGCGGGTCGGGCACACCGTGGCAGAGGTCGAGCGTCAGGCCGGACAGGTGGAAAACGTGTCTGCGCAAAGCAATCAGGCGGTGGCCGGGCAGCGCACGCAGATCGAGCAAGTGGCGACCGCAATGAACCAGATGTCGGCGACCTCGCTGGAAGTTGCACGCAGCGCGGCGGCAGCGGTGAGCAGCGCGCACAGCGTCAACGACGAAACCGTCAGCGGTCGCACACTGGTAGCGTCGCAGCAGGGCAGCATTGCCGCGCTGGCCAGCGAGATCGATCAATCGGTGCTGGTGATCAACCAGCTAGCCAGCGACAGCCAGTCGATCAGTCGCGTCCTGGAAGTGATCAAGAGCATCGCCGAACAGACCAATCTGCTGGCACTCAACGCCGCCATCGAAGCGGCCCGCGCCGGAGAGCAGGGCCGTGGCTTCGCGGTGGTTGCGGACGAAGTGCGAACGTTGGCCAAGCGCACCCAGCAATCGACCGAAGAAATCGAGCAGATGATCAGCAAGCTGCATGGCGGCGTGGGCGCTGCGGTGAAGGCCATGGGCATTAGCCATCAGATGGCCAACGGCACGGTCGGGCAGTCGAAAAAGGTCCAGCAGGCGCTGGAAAACATCCTCGGTGCGGTAGGCATGATCGTCGATCAGAACCAGCAGATCGCCGCCGCCGTGGAGCAACAGACTGCGGTGGCCCATGACATCGACCAGAACATCGTCGAGATCAATCGCGCCGGCGAGCGCACGGCCCAGGGTGCGCACCAGACCGAAGACGCCAGCCGAGCGTTGTCGGCGCAGGTGGTGGAACTGAAACAGCTGATCAGCGCGTTCCGCGTCTGATCGAGCGCGAATGCCTACGAGGGCGGTAATGTCAGAACATTTTGTAATGCTTTGATGCTTACGCTTGTAAGCCAATTCCTGTTTTCTTTCGGCGGCTGGCTTTTCGTCATTAATGGGCCAGTATCCGAGTTCCGCTGATTGCGTCGAGGAGGCCGCTCATGTCCGTTGCAACCCTGGGAATCCAGGGCCGTTGTGCTCATTGCCAGACCACGCAGGTGCTTAAACCCTGGCAACTCAATGCCATCGCAATCAATGAACCGTTTACCTGCAATCACTGCCAGAAAACCCTGGAGTTGCGCTGTCCGGTGCAGATCAAACGCTTCAAATCTCTCGACTCTCTCGGATTGCTGCGCTTCAGCGCGTCAGTCACGGTGTGCACCGCGCTGCTGGTGGCGTTGGTCATGGAATGGATCGGCCTGCTCAACGTGACGGAACAGTTGAATGCATCACTGATCGTGCTTTTCGTGTACTTCGCGCTGCTGCGTTTTGTTCATCATCGCCAGCACATGACCCTGATCCTCGAGGCGGCCAAGGCCCACGGCGACTGATTACCAGCCGAACACTTCGCAGCTGTTGGCGGTGCTGGCGGCAGCCAGTTGTTCTGAACTGATATTCATCAACTCGGCGAGCGCCGCACAGATTGCCGGCAAGTGCGCAGGGGTATTGCGTACTCCGGGAAACATCGCCGGCGCCATGTCCGGGGAGTCGGTTTCCAGCACGATTGACTCCAGCGGCAGATCCGCCAGTACCCGATGCATGCGCAGCGCCTGCGGCCAGGTCGGCGCGCCGCCCAGACCCAGTTTGAAACCGAGTTTGATGTATTCCCGAGCTTCTTCACGACTGCCGGCGAAGGCGTGGATGATCCCGGCGCGTTTGAGCTTGAAGCGTTTGAGCGTGGCGATTACGGCTGCGTGGCTGCGGCGCACGTGGATCAGCGCCGGCAGTTCGAAGTCCGCTGCCAGTTGCAGTTGCGCCTCGAACAGCGCCTGCTGACGTTCACGGTCGAGGGTTTCGATGAAGTAATCCAGACCGATCTCGCCCACCGCACACAGTTGTCGATGGCCGCGCAGCCGCGTCAGCCAGTCACCGAGCGTGCGTAAATCTTCGGGTTGATGCTGATCGAGATACACCGGATGCAGACCGAATGCTGCGTACAGGTCGGCATCGCGCTGTACCAGATCCCACACCCGCTGCCAGTTACCCTGATAAACCCCCAGCACCACCATCCGCCGCACCCCGAGGGCGCGGCTTTCGGCGAGCAACGCCGAGCGATCGGCGTCGAAGTCGGGGAAGTCGAGGTGGGTGTGGCTGTCGATCAGCTCCACGGCTCAGTCCCGGTGAATACGCTGCTTGAAGGTACGGGCGATGGCCTGCACGCCAGGCTTGTATTGCGATTGCTCGACGGCGGCCAGCGCCAGTTCCAGCGCCTTGTCGGCGATCAACTGGTGCTGCTGGGCCATGGCGTTGACCGGCAGCGGCAGGAAGTCCAGCAACTGCGTATCACCGAAGGTGCCCAGGCGCAGCGGGCGGGATTTGAGCGGGAAGTCATGCAGCGCATCGAACACGCCCTGCAACAGCACGTAGGACGTGGTCACCAGCGCATCCGGCAAATGCCCCAGACGTTGCAGGAGTTCTTCCATCAATTGCTTGCCGCATTCACGGCTGAAGGACTCGGCGTGCTCGATCAGCACTTCGCCTTTGAAGTCGACCAAGGCCTGCTTGAAGCCGGCCGCACGTTCCTGGCTGATGCTCAGCTCCGGACGCGCACCGAGCAGCACGATCTGTTTTGGTTGCGGATCGAGCAGGCTCTGGGTCAGGTGCAGGCTGGCTTCGCGGTCGTCACTGATCACCGAGCAGAAGTGCTCGGGTTCCATGACCCGGTCGATGGCGATGATCGGCAAGCCCTTGGCCTGCAACTGGCGGTAGCTGTCGTCACCGGCCGGCAGACAACTGGCGACGATCAGCGCATCGCAGCGGCGGGCGCGGAACAGTTGCAGCAACTGGCGCTCGCTGTCCGGCGCATCGTCGGAGCTGGCGATCAGCAACTGATAGCCACGCGCCCGCGCACCTTGCTCCAGCAGTTTGGCGATCCGCGCGTAACTGGGGTTTTCCAGATCCGGCAGAATAAAGCCCAACGTGCGCGTGTGCCGACTGCGCAGCCCGGCCGCTTGTGGGTTGGGGGTGAAGCCGTGCTCTTCGACGACCGCACGCACGCGCTCGACCGTGGCGCTGCTGATGCGTTGCTGTTCGGCCTTGCCGTTGATGACGTAGCTGGCGGTGGTCACGGACACTCCGGCCAACCGCGCGATATCACTGAGTTTCAACCCGGGATTTCCTTGTTTTTTCGAGCTTGCCGCAACATTTTCGCCAATCCTACCCGATTCGGGCAGACGACTATTGTCGCAGCGCATCCGACAAGTTGGACTTCAAGGATGAGACATTATCGAGTAACGTGCCGATCAATCTAGATTAAACGTTTCAGCAGGCGTATTTTCTACGTTTTAGACGCTTTTGGCCGGTTCTGCCGTGAAACCGCCAAAACTGCCGCTGAAAAGCAGGCTGACCAGCGCCTAAGCTGTGACCATTCAAAACAATATCCTGGCGCATCCATGTGCCAAAAAGGAGATCGCATGCTCGAGCTCACTATAGAGCAGATATCCATGGGCCAATCGGCTGTGGATAAACCCGCCGCCCTGCAATTGCTTGCCCATCATCTGGTGGCCGATGGCCTGGTCGCCGATGGCTACCTCGCTGGATTGCAGGCCCGGGAAGCCCAGGGCTCGACCTTTCTCGGCCAGGGTATCGCCATCCCCCACGGCACCCCGGAGACCCGCGATCAGGTATTCGCCACCGGCGTGCGGCTGATGCAGTTTCCCGAGGGCGTGGATTGGGGCGATGGCCAGATCGTTTATCTGGCGATCGGCATCGCGGCCAAATCCGACGAACACCTGCGCCTGCTGCAACTGCTGACCCGCGCCCTCGGCGAGACCGATCTGGGTCAGGCCCTGCGTCGCGCCAGCTCGCCGGAAGCGCTGCTGAAACTGCTGCAAGGCGCGCCACAGGAGTTGGCGCTGGATGCGCAGATGATCGGCCTCGGCGTGTCGGCTGACGATTTCGAAGAACTGGTCTGGCGTGGCGCGCGTCTGTTGCGTCAGGCCGATTGTGTGAGCAACGGTTTTGCCGGTGTGTTGCAGCAAGTCGAAGCGCTGCCGCTGGGTGACGGCCTGTGGTGGCTGCATAGCGAGCAAACCGTGAAGCGTCCGGGCCTGGCCTTCGTCACCCCGGACAAACCGATGCGCTACCTCGGGCAGCCGCTCAGCGGTCTGTTCTGTCTGGCCAGTCTGGGTGAGGCGCATCAGGCGCTGCTCGAACGTTTGTGTGCGTTGCTGATCGAAGGACGCGGTCATGAATTGGGCCGCGCCACCAGCAGCCGCAAAGTCCTCGAAGTGCTCGGCGGCGAACTGCCCGCCGATTGGCCGAGCGCGCGTATTGCCCTGGCCAACGCCCACGGTTTGCATGCACGTCCGGCGAAGATTCTTGCGCAACTGGCGAAGAGTTTCGACGGTGAAATCCGCGTGCGCATCGTCGACGGTGCGGACAGCGCCGTGTCGGTAAAAAGCCTGAGCAAGCTGCTGAGTCTCGGCGCCCGTCGTGGTCAGGTGCTGGAGTTGATCGCCGAGCCGAGCATCGCCGCCGATGCCTTGCCGGCGCTGCTGGCCGCTATCGAAGAAGGCCTCGGTGAAGAAGTCGAACCGCTGCCGGCCGTGAGTCAGCAACGCGAAGTCATCGCCGATATCGCCGAAGTGCTGATCGCCCCGGCGTCCGGTGCGCAGTTGCAGGCGATCCCTGCCGCGCCGGGTATCGCCATCGGCCCGGCGCACATTCAGGTGCAGCAGGCTATCGATTACCCGTTGCGCGGCGAGTCTGCGGCCATTGAGCGCGAGCGTCTCAAGCAAGCGCTGAGCGATGTGCGCAGAGACATCCAGGGCCTGATCGAACGCAGCAAAGCCAAGGCCATCCGCGAGATTTTCATCACTCACCAGGAAATGCTCGACGACCCGGAATTGACCGACGAAGTCGACACCCGCCTCAAACAAGGCGAAAGCGCCGAAGCGGCGTGGATGGCGGTGATTGAAGCGGCGGCCAAACAACAGGAATCGCTGCAGGACGCGTTGCTCGCCGAGCGGGCGGCGGACCTGCGTGACATCGGGCGCCGGGTGCTGGCGCAACTTTGCGGTGTGCAGACGCCGAACGAGCCGGAGCAGCCGTACATTCTGGTGATGGACGAAGTCGGCCCATCCGACGTGGCGCGGCTCGATCCGGCTCGAGTTGCAGGGATTCTCACCGCGCGCGGCGGCGCCACCGCGCACAGTGCAATCGTCGCCCGTGCTCTCGGAATTCCAGCGCTGGTCGGTGCGGGCGCAGCGGTGCTGCTGCTGGAACCGGGCACGCCGTTGCTGCTCGACGGCCAGCGCGGTCGCCTGCACGTCGACGCCGATGCCGCGACCCTGCAACGCGCCGCCGAAGAACGCGATACCCGCGAACAACGTCTCAAGGCTGCCGCCGAACAACGCCATCAACCGGCACACACCACTGACGGCCACGCCGTGGAAGTGTTCGCCAACATCGGTGAAAGCGCCGGGGTCAGCGCTGCGGTCGAGCAGGGCGCCGAAGGCATTGGTCTGCTGCGCACCGAACTGATTTTCATGGCCCACCCGCAAGCGCCGGACGAAGCCACTCAAGAAGCCGAATACCGCCGCGTTCTCGATGGCCTCGCCGGACGGCCGCTGGTAGTGCGCACGCTGGATGTCGGCGGCGACAAACCGCTGCCATATTGGCCGATCGCCAAGGAAGAAAACCCGTTCCTCGGTGTGCGCGGCATTCGCCTCACGTTGCAGCGTCCGCAGATCATGGAAGCGCAATTGCGCGCCTTGCTGCGTTCGGCGGATAACCGTCCATTGCGGATCATGTTCCCGATGGTCGGCAGCGTCGAAGAGTGGCGCCAAGCCCGCGACATGACCGAGCGCCTGCGCCTGGAAATCCCGGTTGCCGATCTGCAACTGGGGATCATGATTGAAGTACCGTCCGCCGCATTGCTGGCGCCGGTGCTGGCCAAGGAAGTCGACTTCTTCAGCGTCGGCACCAACGACCTGACGCAATACACCCTGGCCATCGACCGGGGTCACCCGACCCTCTCGGCCCAGGCCGACGGCCTGCACCCGGCGGTGCTGCAGTTGATCGACATCACCGTGCGCGCCGCGCATGCCCATGGCAAATGGGTCGGCGTGTGCGGCGAACTGGCGGCGGATCCGCTGGCGGTGCCGGTGCTGGTCGGCCTCGGCGTCGATGAACTGAGCGTGTCCGGGCGCAGCATCGCCGAGGTTAAGGCGCGCATCCGCGAACTCAGCCTGACCCAGGCGCAAACCCTTGCTCAACAAGCCCTCACCGTGGGCAGCGCGAACGAAGTGCGTGCATTAGTGGAGGCCCTGTAATGGCCAAGATTCTCACCCTGACCCTTAACCCGGCGCTGGACCTCACGGTCGAGTTGTCACGCCTGGAGGCCGGTCAGGTCAACCGCAGCGACGAGATGCACACCCACGCCGCCGGCAAAGGCGTGAACGTCGCTCAGGTCCTCGCAGACCTCGGGCATCAACTGACGGTCAGCGGCTTTCTCGGCGAAGACAATCTGCAAGCCTTCGAGACGTTGTTCGCCAAGCGCGGCTTTGTCGACGCGTTCATCCGCGTGCCGGGGGAGACGCGCAGCAACATCAAGGTCGCCGAGCACGACGGGCGCATCACCGACATCAACGGCCCGGGGCCGGTGGTCGACGCGGCGGCGCAGCAGGCGTTGCTCGAGCGTCTGCTGCAGATCGCCCCGGGGCATGACGCGGTGGTGGTCGCCGGCAGTCTGCCGCGTGGCGTCAGCGCGCAGTGGTTGCGCGAACTGATCGAACGTCTGAACGGTCTCGGTCTGAAAGTCGCCCTCGACAGCAGCGGTGAAGCCTTGCGTGCGGCGATTGAAGCGCGCCCGTGGCTGATCAAGCCGAACACCGAAGAACTCGCCGATGCGCTCGATTGCGATGTGGTCTCGCACGCCGCCGAAGCTCAGGCTGCGGCGTGCCTGCACGCCAAAGGTATCGAGCACGTGGTGATTTCCCACGGTGCCGACGGGGTGAACTGGTTCAGCGTCGGCTCGGCGCTGCATGCCACGCCGCCGAAGGTCACGGTCGCCAGTACGGTGGGTGCCGGTGACTCGTTGCTGGCCGGCATGCTGCACGGTCTGCTCAGTGCCGATACTCCCGAGCAGACCCTGCGCACGGCCACGGCGATTGCCGCGATGGCGGTGACGCAGATCGGTTTCGGCATCAACGATGCGGCGCAACTGGCGCAGCTCGAACAGGGCGTACGCGTGCGTCCCCTGACAGAACAATAAGAGGGTTTGTCATGAAACTAGCCATTGTCACGGCCTGCCCGAACGGCATGGTCACCAGTGTGCTGTGCGCCCGCCTACTCGATGCAGCGGCCCAGCGTCAGGGCTGGAGCACCAGCGTTGAAGTGGTCGATGCGGCGCACCCGGAGCGCGAATTGTCGGCCGCCACCATTGAAGCGGCGGAGTGGGTGTTGCTGGTGGTCACCGGTGACATCGACATGCGCCGTTTCGTCGGCAAGCGCGTGTTCCGCATCGCTCCGGCGCAAGCCCTGCAAGATGTCGAAGCGGTGTTGCGTCGAGGGGCTGAGGAGGCTGAAGTTTATGTCGCCAGCGATGCCGCCCCGGTTGCCGCTGCGCCACGTGCGCCGCGCATCGTCGCCATCACCGCGTGCCCGACCGGCGTCGCCCACACCTTCATGGCGGCCGAAGCGTTGCAGCAAACGGCCAAGCGTCTGGGCTATGAATTGCACGTCGAAACCCAAGGCTCGGTCGGCGCGAAAACCCCGCTCAGCGCGACGGCGATTGCCGAGGCTGACGTGGTGTTGCTGGCGGCGGACATCGAAGTCGCCACCGAGCGTTTTGCCGGCAAGAAAATCTACCGCTGCGGCACCGGGATTGCTTTGAAGCAGTCCGAAGCGACCCTGAAAAAAGCCCTCGCCGAAGCTCAGGTGGAGAGCACTGCGAGCGACGGCAAGGCGCCGGCCAAACAAGAGAAAACCGGGGTCTACAAACACCTGCTGACCGGTGTCTCGTTCATGCTGCCGATGGTGGTGGCCGGTGGTCTGATGATCGCCTTGTCGTTCGTGTTCGGCATCACCGCGTTCAAGGAAGAGGGCACGCTGGCGGCGGCGCTGATGCAGATCGGCGGTGAGACCGCGTTCAAGCTGATGGTGCCGCTGCTCGCCGGTTACATCGCCTACTCGATCGCCGACCGCCCGGGCCTGGCGCCGGGGATGATTGGTGGCTTGCTCGCCAGCACCTTGGGCGCAGGATTCATCGGCGGGATCGTCGCCGGTTTCATCGCCGGTTATGCGGCCAAGGCCATCAGTCGCTATGTCGCGTTGCCGCAAAGTCTTGAAGCGCTGAAACCGATTCTGATCATTCCGTTGTTCGCCAGCCTGTTCACCGGGCTGGTGATGATCTACGTGGTCGGTAAACCGGTTGCCGGCATGCTTGCGGCGCTGACGCATTTTCTCGACAGCATGGGCACCACCAACGCGATCCTGCTCGGTGTATTGCTCGGCGGCATGATGTGCGTCGACCTCGGTGGGCCGATCAACAAAGCCGCGTATGCGTTCTCGGTCGGGCTGCTAGCGTCGCAGAGTTATGCCCCGATGGCCGCGACCATGGCCGCCGGCATGGTGCCGCCAATCGGGCTGGGCATCGCCACCTTCATCGCCCGCCGCAAGTTCGCCCAGACCGAGCGCGAGGCCGGTAAAGCGGCGCTGGTGCTGGGGCTGTGCTTCATCTCCGAAGGGGCGATTCCGTTTGCCGCGAAAGACCCGCTGCGAGTGATTCCGGCGAGCATCGCCGGTGGTGCGTTGACTGGCGCGTTGTCGATGTACTTCGGCTGCAAACTGATGGCGCCGCACGGTGGCTTGTTTGTGCTGGCGATCCCGAATGCGATCAATCATGCGTTGCTGTATCTGCTGGCGATTGTCGCGGGGAGTCTGTTGACGGCGGTGGTTTACGCAACGGTCAAGCGTCCGGAAGCCGCGGAACTGGCGGTCGAACCCGTCAACGCCTGACACTGCAACACCTCTGTGGGAGCGGGCTTGCTCGCGAAGGCTTCGTGTCAGTCGATATTTCTTTAACTGACACACCGCTTTCGCGAGCAAGCCCGCTCCCACAGGGGGGATGTGTTGTCATGCCGGATTCATCATCGCGTGCTTAAGTTTTCCTTTTTTCAGGGAGAACAGCATGAGCGATTTCAACCTTGGGCGCCGTCGGGTCATGCAAGTGGTCGGCGCCGGGCTGCTGATGCCCGGGCTGGCGCCGGCAGTGATCGCGTCGGTCAAGGATCGGCCACAACTCACCGACGGCGTGCAGTCCGGCGACCTGCAGGGCGACCGCGCGATGATCTGGAGCCGCAGCGACCGCCCGGCGCGGATGGTGGTCGAGTGGGACACTCGCAGCCAGTTTCGCCACCCGCGCCGTGTAGTCTCGGCACTGGCCGATGCGCGCACCGACTTCACCGCCCGGGTCGAACTCACCGGGCTGCCCGCCGATCAGGCGATTTTCTATCGGGTGTATTTCAAGGACGCACAAACCGGCGTCGCCAGCGAGCCGTGGCTCGGCCACCTGCGCAGCGCACCGACGGCGCGGCGCAATATCCGTTTTGTGTGGAGCGGTGACACCGTCGGCCAAGGCTTCGGCATCAACCCGGACATCGGCGGCATGCGCATCTACGAATCCATGCGTCTGCGCTTGCCGGACTTCTTTATCCACAGCGGCGACACCATCTACGCCGACGGCCCGGTGCCGGCGCAACTGACCACCGAAGGCGGGCGGATCTGGCGCAACCTCACCACCGAAGCCAAGAGCAAAGTCGCGCAGACCCTCGACGATTATCGCGGCAACTATCGCTACAACCTGATGGACGAAAACATCCGCCGCTTCAACGCCGAAGTCCCGCAGATCTGGCAGTGGGACGACCACGAAGTGGTCAATAACTGGTCGCCGGGCAAGCAACTCGACGAGCGCTATCAGGAAAAAGATATCCACACCCTGGTCGGCCGTGCGCGCAAGGCCTGGCTGGAATATTCGCCGATGCGTTTGCAGGCGGCCGATGGCGGCGGACGGATCTATCGCAAGCTCAGCTACGGGCCGATCCTCGACGTGTTCGTACTCGACATGCGCAGTTATCGCGGGGCCAACGACGACAACCTCGGCGCGGCCAAGCCGTTTCTGGGGCGTGAGCAGCTGGATTGGCTCAAGCGCGGCTTGAAGCACTCCAAGGCGCAGTGGAAGGTGATCGCCGCCGACATGCCGATCGGCCTCGGTGTGCCCGACGGTGAAGTCAGCCCGGGCGTGGCGCGCTGGGAGGCGGTGGCCAACGGCGATCCCGGCCCGGCGCAAGGACGTGAGCTGGAAGTCGCCGAGTTGCTGGGTTTCCTGCGTGCGCAACAGGTGCGCAATTTCGTGTTTCTGACCGCGGACGTGCATTACTGCGCGGCGCATCACTATCACCCGGAGCGCGCGGCGTTTCAGGATTTCGAGCCGTTCTGGGAGTTTGTCGCCGGGCCGCTGAATGCCGGGAGCTTCGGGCCTAATCCGCTGGACAAGACCTTCGGCCCGGAAGTGGTATTCCAGAAGGCCCCGCCGACGCAGAACGCTTCACCGTTTGCCGGGTTTCAGTTCTTTGGCGAGGTGAATATCGAAGGGCAGAGCGGGGAGATGAGTGTGGTGTTGCGGGATTTGAATGGGGTGGCGGTGTTTGAGCAGAAGCTGCAGCCCGTCTAGACGCTGCGGAACCTGTGGGAGCGGGCTTGCTCGCGAAGACGGTGTGTCAGCGAAGTTGATATCGACTGGCACGGTGCCTTCGCGAGCAAGCCCGCTCCCACAGGGGAATGATGGGTGTCAGTACACGTCGCGGCGGTAACGGCCCTGTTCGATCAGGCGCTCGACTTCGGCTGCACCCAACACGTCGTTGAGCACTTGATCGACGCCAGAGGCCATACCCTGCAGGCTGCCGCAGATGTAGATCACCGCACCGTCAGCCAGCCACTTTTTCAGCTCGTCAGCGGATTCGCGCAGGCGATCCTGGACGTAAATCTTTTGCGCCTGATCCCGTGAAAACGCCAGGTCCAGGCGCGCCAGATCGCCATTGATCAACCACTCTTCCAGCTCCGCCCGGCAGAGGAAATCATGTTGGCGATTGCGCTCGCCAAACAGCAGCCAGTGACGCTGCTGACCGTCGGCGATGCGTGCCTTGAGCAGGCTGCGCAACCCGGCGAGGCCGGTGCCGTTGCCCAGCAGAATCATCGGCAGCGGTTCATTCGGCAGATGGAACCCGCTGTTGCGCCGCACGCGCAGGCTGATGCTGCCGCCCACGGGCGCATGTTCGGTCAGCCAGCCGGAGCCGATGCCGAGGCTGCCGTCGCTGTGTTGTTCCTGACGCACGATCAGTTCCAGCACGCCGTCGGCGGCAATCGAGGCGATCGAGTATTCGCGCATCGCCAGCGGCACCATCGCATCCACCAGCGCCTGCGCATGCAGGCCGACCAGATGCGCGCGATGTTCCGGCAACTGGCGGCTGGCGAGGGCGACTTCCAGCGGTTCTTCGAGGCCGTTGATCTTCACGGGTGTTTCGCCACGAATGCCGAGGCCGTCGAGGAAATGCTCGATCGCCCACGCACAGTTGCGCGGCAACACTTCCACCAGATCGCCGGCCAGCCAGCTGCTGGTGCTCGGCGCCTTCAGGCCCAACAGGTACACCGGCGAACCGCTGCTGTCGGGGTTCATCAGGTCGCGGCGCAGCAGTGTCCAGTTGTCGTAGCTCGGCGCTTGCCAGGTGTCGACCGGCGCTTGACCAGTGATCAGGCCAAGTTGAGTCTGCCAGTGACGCAGGGCGTACGGATCGCCGTTGTCGACTTCGACCGGGGCGAACAGGGTCTTGCCGCCATGTTCGCCGAGCCACTGATGCAGGCGCCGGGCGAAGCCGCAGAAGTGCGCATACTGACGGTCGCCGAGTCCCAGCACCGCGTAGTTCAGGCCATCGATGTGCGCGGCGTTGCGCAGCACTTTGCGCTCGAAACCGCGCGCGCTGTCCGGTGCTTCGCCGTCGCCGAAGGTGCTGACCACGAACAGCGCGTGGTTCGATTCGCGCAGATCCTCTGCGCTGACATTCGCCAGCGGCTGCACCTTCACCGGTAACCCGGCGGCCTGCAATTGCCCGGCGGTCTGCCACGCCAGTTGTTCGGCAAAACCACTTTGGCTGGCAAAACCGATCAGCCATCCAGGGGCATTGCCGGTCGGTTGTTCAAGACCTTTGCGCGCGTCCTGAATCTGCTTTTTCTTGCGTCGGCGATCCAGATACAGCAGCCAGCCAGTGATGAAAAACAGCGGCATGCACACGGCGGCGAGGGTGATGATGATCCGTCCGACGAGGCCGAAATAGCTGCCGACGTGCAGCGCGTAAATGCTGGTCAACAGCTGCGCCTTGAAGCTCTTGTCGGCGTAGCGATCGACGCGTTTGACCACGCCGGTGGCCGGGTCGAGGGTGATCTGGTTCAGCGCGCGATCATGCGGCGAGCTGTCGAGCAGATAGAACACGGTCGCCGGTTGCCCGGCCACTGGCGGCATGCGGATGTTGTAGGCCGACAGGCCCGGGCCGGCGGCGCTGTAGATGCTGCTCCACATCGCCGCGTAATCGGCGGTCGGTGCCGGACCTTCCGGCGCCGGGCCGCGACCACCGCGCACGCGCTCGTTTTGCGGCGCGTCGGAAAGCAGTTTGGTCAGGCCTTTGTTGTACCACTCGTAGGACCACGACAACCCGGTCAACGCCAGCAGCAGATACACCAGCAAACACCAGGTGCCCGCGACCGAGTGCAGGTCCCAGTTGAAGCTGCGGCCCTTTTTCTTCCAGTCGAGGGTCAGCCACACGCGCCAGCTGTTCCACTGTCGCGGCCAGCGCAGGTACAGCCCGGACAGGCAGAAGAACAACAGGATCAGGGTGCAGGCGCCGGTGATGTTGCGTCCGGTATCGCCCATGGCGAGGAAACGGTGCAGCTGCAGCATCAGGCCGAAGAAGTCCTGGCCAACCGCGTCGCCCATGAACTCGCCGGTGTAGGGATCGAAGTAGCGCATCTCGCCACGACGTTCGCCTTTGGGCGGAGTGAAGTAGACGCGCGCGGCGTTGCCGCTGTCGGTCTCGACCCAGAGCATCGAGACTTTCTTGCCGGAAGTCGCTTCGATGTGTTCCACCAGGTCGACTGGAGGCAGGACGCCGGCGACCTGTTTTTCCACCTGCAACACCGACGGGTTCAGCGCCCGCAGGATTTCGTCCTGGAACGAATAGGCGGCACCGGTAATGCCCATCAGGGCCAGCACCAGCCCGGCAGTGATGCCGAAAAACCAGTGCAACTGGAACAGGGTTTTCTTCAACACGTCGCTCGCCTTGTCCGTTCGAAAAATTGTCATCACGGCGCGCATTATGCCGTGGGTTGTCGAGAAGCGTTCTTCTTTACGCACAAAGGCCCCGTTCAATGGAATGAACGGGGCCATGATCTTGCGGCGCATACCTTTGTAGGAGTGAGCCTGCTCGCGATAGCGGTGGATCAGTCAATCCATTCGCTGGCAGACACGACCTCATCGCGAGCAGGCTCACTCCTAAAGGTTCTTCCACATTTACAGCGTTGGTCAGAAGTGGAAGTTGGCACTCAGCAATGCTGTCCGACCCGCCGCCACGTGGGCGTAGTGGGTCTGGAACACCTGGTCGAAATAACGCTTGTCGGTCAGGTTCTGCACGTTGAGTTGCAGGTCGACGTTCTTGGTCAGGGCATAGCTGGCCATGGCGTCGTAGCGCCAGTAGGACGGGATCTCCACCGAGTTGGCGACGTTGCCGAACTGCGAGTCGACGAAGGTGGCGCCGCCGCCAATGGTCAGTTTTTCCGGGATCAGGTCATAGGTCGACCACAGCGTGAAGTTGTTTCGCGGTGTGCTCGGCATGTGGTTGCCTTTGTCGGCGGCGAGCGTGGTCTTGACCACTTCGCTGTCCATGTAGGTATAGCCGCCGAAGACTTTCCAGTTGCGTGTCAGCTTGCCGCTGTAGGTCAGTTCCAGACCATTGACGACCTGCTCGCCGTCGAGCACCTGGGTGGTGGCGCCGTCCGGATCGTCGATGCGTGCGTTGGTTTTCTCGGTGCGGAACAGCGCAGCGGTCAGCGACAGGTCGTCACCGAAGAAGTCCCACTTGGTGCCGATCTCGTAGTTGCGGTTTTTTTCCGGGTCCAGGTCGCTGTTGTTCGCCGCCAGTTCCAGGCTGCCGTTGCCGCTGGTTTCGCCGGCCGGGTTGCTGGAGGTGGAGTAGGCCGCGTAGACACTGCCATTAGGCAGCGGGTTGTAGACCACGCCGATCTGGTAGTTGAGCAGGTCGCTGGTGTTCTCGCGGGAGAAGTTGCCCGCCACCGCGCCGCGCCCGCCGGTACTGTAACCGCTGGATTCGGTCTGATAGTTGTCGTAGCGCAGGCCCAGGTTCAACGACCATTGCTCGTTGAACTTCAGGGTGTCGAACACGTAGGCCGCTGCGGTTTTGGTGTCGGTATCGGTGTATGCGGCACTGTCAGTGATTTTGCCCGCCCAGTTATCCCCAGGGGTGGGCTTGTACAGGTTGGTGCAGTCGCCGGAGCGGAACAGCGCAGCGTTGCACGTGGTGCCACTGGCGGACGAGGTCAGGACGTACGGCCGGTTGTGGGTGTCCTGATAGGAGAACTCCAGACCGGTGACCAGACTGTGTTCGATGCCGGCCGTGTTGAATTTGGCGCTCAGGTCGGTCTGGTTGACCCAGCCGCTGGACGTCGAGTTGCGGCTCTTGGCGCCACGATAGACGCTGCCGTTGGCCACGTTACCCTTGCTGTCGTCCGGGTTGCTGACGATGTAGTCCAAGGTCGAGCGCGACATGCGGAAGCTGTTGGAGACGGTCAGGTCATCGTTCAGGTCGTGTTCGATCTTGAAGGTGCCGCTGTCGTCGCTGGTCTGGCGATAGTCACGGCTGGTGAGGCCGTAGAAGTTGTCGCGGTTGACGTTGGCCGGTTTGTCGACGTGGTATTTGCTGCGATTCGAACTGGAGGTCAGCGGGATGCCGTAGTCCGGAATGTCGTCGGTTTCGTTGTGATAGTAACCGACGATTACCCGAGTGTCGGTACCCAGGCCGAACGAGAAGGTCGGCGCCACGCCCCAGCGGCTGACGTCCACGCCATCACGTCCGGCAACGTTGGCTTCATGCTTCATCAGGTTCAGGCGGAAGGCCGAGGTGTCGGTCATCTGCTGGTTCAGGTCGAGCGTGGTGCGTTTGGTCTGGTCTGAACCCCAGGTGAAACCACCGTTGTAGAAACTGCCCAGTTTGGCGGTCTTGCTCACCAGGTTCAGGCTGCCACCGGTGGAGCCGGCGCCGGTGAAGGCCGAGCCTGGGCCCTTGCTGACTTCGACCGATTCCACGTCGAAGATTTCGCGACTTTGCGAGGCCGGGTCGCGCATGCCGTCGATGAACACGTCGCTTTCGGCATTGAAGCCACGAATGATTGGGCGGTCACCGGCCGGGTTGCCGCCTTCGCCGGCACCGAAGGTGATGCCGGGCGTCGTACGCAGCGCGTCGACCAGGCTGGTGGCGCCGGTGTCACGGATAACCTGCTGCGGGATGACGGTCACGCTTTTTGGCGTTTCGCGCAGCGGTGCAGTGTATTTCTTCGATTGCGATGCATCGGTTTTGTAGGAGGTGTCCTGCTGCTCGCCAACAACGCTGGTGGCATCCAGTGCAATCGCATTGCCAGAGGCTTTTTCATCGGTTTGCTGGGCTGCAAATACCATGTGCCCAGCGGAGCCGGCAGTAATGGCGACACCAATGGCCGACGCCAGCAGACGTGGTGAACTGACCGGCAATTGTGCGTGTTGACGTGACATTTTTATTCCCCTCCCCAAGGATTTGAGGCGGCGGAATATAGGGTAAACAGGTATTCGTATCAATTGCGAAATATTGTTATTCGCGACGAATTTACATTCTTTACAATTTGGCCTTACGGTTTTTGCCGATTCATCCGTCGTGCGGGTTTTACACAGCCAATAAGAATCAATACCATTGGCACCCCTTTGCCATCAGGTACGTTCGTCATGCTGCTGCACATTCCCGGCCTGTTCGCCAAAGACGAAGTGCAGCGCATCCGCGAGGCGCTGGAGCAGGCTGACTGGGCCGATGGCAAGATCACCGCCGGTTATCAGTCGGCCAAGGCCAAGCACAATCTGCAACTGCCTGAAGGTCATCCACTGGCCAAGGAAGTCGGTGCGGCGATGCTCGAACGGCTGTGGAAAAACCCACTGTTCATGTCTGCCGCGCTGCCGCACAAAGTATTCCCGCCGTTACTCAATTGCTACACGGCGGGCGGCAGTTTCGATTTTCACATCGACAACGCTGTACGCCAGCCCAAGGGCAGCATCGAACGGGTGCGCACCGACCTGTCGGCCACGCTGTTTTTCAGCGAACCCGAGGACTACGACGGTGGCGAGCTGGAGATCCAGGACACCTTCGGCACCCAGCGGGTGAAACTGCCTGCCGGCGACATGGTGCTGTACCCCGGCACCAGCCTGCACAAGGTCAATGCCGTCACGCGCGGTACGCGTTATGCGTCGTTCTTCTGGACGCAAAGTCTGGTGCGCGAAGACAGCCAGCGCGCCTTGCTGTTCGAGATGGACGGGGCGATCCAGCAACTGACTCAAGACATGCCCGATCACCCGTCGCTGATCCGCCTCACCGGCACCTATCACAATCTGCTGCGGCGCTGGGTCGAGGTATGAGTTTTCAACTGCGGCGCGAGGAAGTGCTCGACGGTGCACAGCTCAGCGCCATGCTCGAAGAAAGTCCGGCCCGTGCCGCGCAGGCGATTCTGCTCGCGGCCGGTCAGGGCATTGTCGAAGCGCAGGCATTGCTCGGGCAGATCCTGCTCGACGGCCGTGGCATCGCTCAGGATCAACCGTTGGCGCTGCGCTGGTTTGCTATCGCTGCCGGCCAGGGGCATTTAATGGCGCGCAACATGCTCGGTCGCTGCCATGAGCATGGTTGGGGCTGTGTGGCGGATGCTGCGGTTGCCGCGCAGCATTATCGAATGGCCGCGGATGCCGGCCTGGACTGGGCGATGTACAACCTGGCCAATCTGCTCGCGACCGGGCGTGGTGTGGCGGTGGATCATGCTCAGGCGCTGGCGCTGTATCAGCGCGCCGCCGAAGCCGGCCACGCCAAATCGATGAACCTGCTGGGACGTTATCTGGAAGAGGGTATGGCCTGCCAGGCCGATCCGGCAGCAGCGCACGACTGGTATCGACGTTCGGCCGAGGCCGGGGATTTTCGTGGGCAGTTCAGTCATGCCGCGATCCTGACAGAAGCAGGGCGCCTCGATGACGCATTGCAATGGCTTGAGAAAGCCCTGGTGATCGGCAACGTGAAATTCTTACAGGTCAGCAGCGAGTCGCTGCTGACCTCCGCGCATCCGCAGATACGCGCCATGGGCGAGGCGTACCGTCAGCGTCTGTCGGTCCTCGCTGGCGGAGCGGCTGCCCTTCATCAGGCGTGAAAGGCAGGCGCGATCAATCAGCCACGCAACCAGCGTCCCTGCAGCGGATACAGATAATTGCGCAGGGCCTGGCTGTGCTCGAGCACTCGCTCGCCGCGCAGCAGGATATTGTCGTTGGGCGAAGCAGTGACAGCACTGAGAAACGCTGACAGCGCTTCGGTCAATTTACCGGTTTCGCTGACATAGGTTTGCCGGTGGGGCAGGACCTTCTGAGTGTCAGTCAACTGACGGCTCTTGTCATCGTTGTCCCGCAGCTGTTTGGCCAGCGAGGCCACACGCTCCTCGCGCTGGTCGAGGCGCGTCTGCAGGATCTGTCGCGCTCTGAGCAGGTCCTTGTATTTGATCAACTCGTTGCCTTCGTCAAGAAACTTGGTGGCGACGAGCAGTCCAGCTTCCAGCGCCAGGGCTTCGGGGCTTTTGGGTTTGCCGCTGAACATCGCCTTGAGTTGCTCGAACAGCGGTTTGATTCGGTCGATGACTGTCAGTTTTTCAAACTCCGCAATGGCCAGATTCAGAACCGCCTCATCGTCTTTCAATTGAGCCAGCGGGATTTTCTCGGCGGTGTATTCACGGTCCAGATCGACTTTGGCGGTGGCCAGTTCCTCGAGTCGGAAACGGTTGTTGCTGATGGCGATGCTCTGCACACCGAATACACCGTTGTGCAGTGACAAGTGCAGCGTGGTCATTTGATCGATACACAGCCTGATCAGTCCTGTAACAGCCTGCGAATAAAGCTTGCGTGCGTTTGCAGCCTGAGGGGTGGATTCAGCCTCGCCGAGGCTGGCCAGGGCCTGCAGGTTCTCGCTCAGTTCGTCTGTCTCCAGTACAGAGATTGCCGTGGTGATGGCGTTGGCAGCCGCGAGATCCAGATCGCTGACGGCGGTATTCAAGCTGAGCAATTCATCGCTCAGGGCTTTGATGTACAGATTGGCGGAGCCGATGATCGCCTGGTAACGAATCGCCTCGCGGCTTTCGTTAAGGCGGCCAAGATCGGGCAGGGCGTAAGCAATGGTTGTCATGGGAAATTATTCTCGCTTGGATGGATGGCGTTAGTCGAAAGCGCTGATAAGCAGGTTCGAGTTGTTCTGGACGGTTTTCCAGTTCTTGAGAACAACCTTGAAACTCGCGACAAAAGTTCTGAGGGTCAGGAATTCATGCATGCCCATTACTGTGTTTTGCGAGGCGTTGATGTACTGAGTAATTTCGCTCCACAGCTGCTCAAGTTGTGAGGTGCTATTGACGGCGCCCTCGACATAGATCGACATACTGCTCAAGCTCGACTGAAACTCCATGAGCGTGCCGGCAAGAATGTTTTTTTGCTTGACCTGCTCGGCCAGCAAATCTCGTTGCTCGATCAGCGGACGCAAGTGGATTGCCTGCTCCAGGTTGACGTGCCGATGCCAGGCGGGTCCGCCACCGGTGTAAACCACGATGGTGCCGAAGATGTAGTCGAAAAAATCAGCATTGGACTCTCTGGTCTTCTCGGCAATACGCTGCTCGGCAAGATCAATGGCGGCATTCAACTCGGTAAGCTGTCGGTTGATTTGCGCATCGCCGGCCAGTTTCAGTTTTTCGCCAATTCTGACGGCGACCTTGTCGTTGAGCTCCGCCTTGAAGTATTTCAGGCGCTCATTGATGTCCCGGCTGCTGAGCTTTTTGTCCTCGATCGACCGTGCAATGAACGCCAGTGATTCCTGGATGGAACCGAATCGGTTCTTTTCTTCCCGACCGATTTCCAGCGGCGGCAGACTGTTTATCTCTTCTTCACTCAGCGAGTTGATAGTGCCAATGAAGTTGATGTAGCCCGGCATGGTCACGATCGCGTCGATAATGTCCTGACCGAAACTTTCCAGGTCTTCCGAGAAGGTAGCGAGGCTGCCGGCCACGTGCCTCATCGAATATTCGATATCTGTCCAGGAATTGGCATTGTTAATCATCGTGTGATTGAGTTCGACAATGTCGGTTAACTCCAGACCGATGATGCCGGTGCGTTTTGTTTTCAATTGCCTTTCGACATCTTCGATATCGCGCGGCAATGCCTTGGCGGCGGAAATGTAGTTTTTTATTTTTCGAATGTCATCTTTGGTGATGAGCGGTTTTGAGATGGGTTGCACTTTCAATTCCTTTGAAGTGTTGTTTGAGTCCTTAGGTTAAATCCGGATTTGCTGTTGAGTACATGTATTGATTGTGACTTGTTGTTGGTTATGATTTGTCGTTTTTTGTAATTTTTTGCATGGGTGGCTGGTTGTCAGTCGCAAGACGATGTTTGTGTATTCAATTTTAATATTTGATTGGTTGCATGCGCTGCTTTTGTCGATCTAAGTTGAGGCGTGGCGTTGATTTGATTGCGCTCCGGATGAGCGCGCCAACGCTGTAAGTGAATAATCAATATTAATATCCGAAGAAGACAAGGAGTCTCCGATGGAACAGAATTTAAATGACAAGATGGTTGGGGCCGCCGCAAAAGCCCCATTGCTTTTTGTGAACGCTTCGTTGGGTGAGGGCGAAGAATACAACCGGGACACCGGTCTCCATGTGACCAAAGAGCAAATAAACAATTTGAGGAGGTATGAGGCGCTAGGTTTGTCCCTGCCGATTCAATTGGACGACGTCATTGCCTATCTTAACTATGGCTCCGGTGATGACGGTGGTGTGGGACGCACTGCTCGGGATTTTTTGCGAACTTTTACCACGACCTATCAGCATGCGCGACGCTGGTCGCCTCTGCGCGAGAAAATAATGCTGACGGGAAATGATCTGAAGATATTTGCTGGCAGCATCATCGGAACGGGTGATGCCATTGTTGAAGTGTATAACGATCTCAAGGCTTCTAAATATCTGGAAGAGCATGATATTACTACTGTTGAACAATACCTGAAACTTCAACGGCAAATGCCTGGGCTGCCAGATCTTGATCTTGCGCCTGGCGATATCGCCGATATTCGAAGTTATTTGAATGACTTGCTGTCAGCAATCAGGCTTTGTCATCAAAAAGCCGAACACGTACGCGGGGAACTGGATCGTTTCGGCACCGATATGCGAGAGTCTGTTCTGCCGGAAATCAAGCTGCGACTGGAGTTCGTTTCCAGGAATACGTACGCGTCCGATATCAAAGAGTTGCAAGGTCAAATGGATCAGCGTTCCGCTGAGATTGATAAGCTGAACAAACAATATGAAAAGTTGGTTCAAGATGCGATCAGAGATGCGGCGGGTCTTAACATTGGTGGACTGGTCATGGCTATCTATCAAGGTGTCAAAGCTGAAAAAATACGCCGTGAACGTAATGCGTTGAAGCAACTGCAGCAGGCCGATAATCAAAAAATGGCCAGCAAGAACCAGACGCTGAGTTCGCTGAATAAAGTTCGTGATGATCTGCAAAACCTTAGTTATGTTGCGATCGAGGCCGATGTAGCAACGCAAAACCTCATGCTGGTTTGGAACGCGCTCGGTGATTATGTCATTGCCTCTATTAATAAAGTCAATGAAATCGACGAGTCCGTGACGTTGCGCGCTTTCAAGAATCAGATAATTCAAATCATCGCTCCGTGGGAGCAAATACAATCCAAGGCCGATCAGTTGTTGGCGGTGTTTGCGGAAGCCGATAAAGAATACCAAAACAATAATGTCGCGATTCGGAGTAGAGCTGCAATGCAAAATTTTTCGATCAATGCTGCAGAACCAGCGTTCAATATGCAAAAGCTGCGCGAACACAATGCGTCCGTGCAGCAACTGAACACTACTGCGCAAATGCTCTTTGAGCAATTCGATTACATGCCCGGCACTGTCGGGGCCATGAACGGTGTGGCACTGGCGTTGAACAAGGCAACTTTTGAATTGCGCGACAAGGCGCAGAGACTAAGCATCAGTCTGGTGCTGTCCGAGAGGAATTTAAAATCCTATCAGGAAGAATTGAGTTCTCCGGAGGATGCGGAAGAGGTGCGCGAGGACATGGAGGTGGAGCTGAAAGATATTTTCGCTAAAGTCTCTGCGCAAACTCGAGACTTGAAAAATATCCACAAGAGCATTGGCGCAGTCTATGACCGCAAGGCGTCGGCGGAGTGGATCGTCAAGCTGGAAGAAGAGCGTGTCAGTAACGAGGAACTCAAGACCCAATCCGAAGAGAAAATTGCAGCCTTCACTGCTGAGATAAAGTCTATTTCCGATGCAATTGATCTGATCACCAAGGCGGGTATCGAAAAAATTGGCCAGGAAGCCCAGTTATCGCTTGAAAATCTGAAGGCGTTGGGTCTGGCGCCTCCGCAAGTTCAAATCGCCATGTTAGCTATTGATACCCTGAAAAAATTGATTTCTGGTATTGGTGAGGCGATTTCTTATCTCAACATGCTGGCTGCGTACCGTCGACTCAGCGACAAAGCAGCTGAAATGCGCGCTCAGTTGCGCAGGCACCTCAACGATGGCACTCGGATTGTTGGGCGTATCGAACTGGTCACTACGCTGGACGAGCAGGACGACGAACGTTCGAAGTACGCCAATGAGTTTGCCAGCCTGATCAACTACTTTGATCTGCTCTCTACTGAGTTTACCCAGGACACTTCGATGCCGGTGGACGGCCGCGCAGACTCTGCAATTGCCCGGATTGCCGAAGCCGTTAACGTTCTGAAATCAATTTCCCAATAACAAGGAGGTGAGGAAGTGGGCGAACCCTCGCCCACTTCCTGCACAGGAAATATGAATTCAGTGAGTTATGAGTTTTCGGCGCCGCAGCGCGAGGTGCTGAATCGCTATACCCGTTGGCTGGGTCTGTTGATACCGACCTACGACAGCACGCCAGTTGTATTTGAGGCGCGACGAAAAAGTGGTCATCAACGCGCAGACCTGTCCTGGGATACGCGCCTGAACCGCGTTAACTTTTATGAACAATATCTGCAAGGTAGCTGGGAGCGAATTAGAGACCTGCGGAGTTTGACCAGTCGGTATTTGAGTGACCTGGATACGTTTGGACGTGAATCTTTGGAAATAACACAGAGAACATCGAAACGCGCACCTGTCAGTCAGGTTGACGTAACAAGTTACAGTCTGTATCGCTCGACGGACTGGGGACGGTCTCCACCGACCAGCCCCAGAGGATTGGTTCACCAGTTGGGTAATTGTTTCTGGAGCTTGAGCGGAGTAATCAATCCGATTGAGGGCCAGATTGACATGCTGGGCGAGGCATCATTTGGATTGAACGCGGCATTTATCAAGATAATGGGTTGGCAGTCGTGTGCCTGTCATCCACAACCGACTGTCGCGCAAGAGTTGTTCAGGAATTCTGCGACAACGCCTCCCTGGGACATTGCTTACTCTTCTTCAGACCCCACGATCAGGGCTGCCGAGTTTCAGGCCGATATCGCTAAACTCTTCAATGAGTTCGTACCGCTGAATATTCAGATGGGCGTGTTCCTCAGAAACGTATCTGAGCGTGCGAGAGGCTTGGGCACTGCCCTCACACAAACCGAAAATATGACCACCATGGGGCTGCTGAATTTCAAGATCGAATCGGCTCTGGAGGGCGCTGATGAGATTTTGCAGATGTTGACGCACTTCGAAAACTGGCTGAAAAAATAAAAAAGGCCCATTCAATGGGCCTTTTTTACGGTTCTTCACGGATTACCGGGAAAGACGCTCTTGATCTTCATGAAAAAGAATTCGCTATCCCGGTAACCGTACGCCATCCGCTTGATGACCTTTATTCGATTGTTTATTCCTTCCAACTGACCGGTGTGCATCGGCCAGCGAACCCGGCTCACGATGCCCCGCCAGTAACCCTTTAGCCGTGTGGCGAACTGGATCAGAGCTGGAATTTCGCTTTCATGCGCATGGCGCAGCCATTGCTTCCAGGCCGCTCGCCAACCCCAGGCAGTACTCGGAGTCCAGAGTGTTTTGAGTTCAGCCTTCATCAAATAGACCGTCATCAACGCTTGGTTGGCCGCCAGCAGATCCTCCAGGCGGACCTGTTGTTCCGGCGTTTTCAAGTTCTGCGGATTGCGCAGCAACAGCCATCGCGCCTGCTTGATAACCTTGCGGGCCGGCTTGTCGTGACGCAACCGGTTAGCCTCGTCGACGCGAACCCGATCAATCACCTCTCGGCCATATTTGGCCACCACATGGAAGAGGTCGTAGACCACTCGCGCGTTGGGACAGTGCTGACGAACCTCCAGGTCAAAAGCGGTGTTCATGTCCATCGCCACCGCTTCGATGCGAGCGCAACCCTCTGGCCCCAATTCTTCGAAGAAAGGCCTGACCGCTGCTCGGCTGCGGCCTTCACCGATCCACAGCACGCGGCGTGTATCCGCATCCAGCACCACGCTGGCGTAACGATGACCTTTGAACAGGGCGAATTCGTCCATCACCAGACGTCGCGGTTGCGCCTTTGGCAAAACGCTCAACGCCGCTTGCAAGGCTCGACGCTCCAGCAACCGAACGGTGTCCCAATGCAACCCGAACAGTTGAGCCACATGCAGTGTGGGGAGGCGTTCGCAGGCCTGAATGACCGCCTCGGCCAAACGCCGCGTCATGCGGGCATAGCGGTCCAGCCAACTGACGGCCTCCATACGTTTACCACAGTCACGACAGACAACACGCCTGAGCAACACGCTGAGGCGCACCGCACGGCCGAGAATCGGTAAATCGCGGACGGTTCGCTCGCAATACTCATGCGTGGTTGAACAGGTTTTTTGGCAGCCGCTACAGGAAGGGAATCGGGTGGCGTGGGGAATCAGGTCGATCTGAAGCGCGTCGCCATCAGGCTTGATCGTGACAACAGAAAAGCCCTCCCAAAAAGGAAGGAAAGTATTAATATCGCGCATAAGAACGCCGGTTTGTTAGATGTGTTTGCTCGCACGAACATCATCAATCAAATCGGCGTTCTTGTTTCTGTGTTTCCCGGGATTCCGTGAAGAACCTTTTTTACTCTGAGGTGTCGATTACACGTAGAACGATTTCAGCGGCGGGAAGCCGTTGAATTCGACGGCGCTGTAACTGGTGGTGTACGCACCGGTCGACAGCCAGTACAGACGATCACCGATGGCCAGGTTCAGCGGCAGACCGTACTTGTAGTTTTCGTACATGATGTCGGCGCTGTCGCAGGTTGGGCCGGCGATGACCACTTCTTCCATCTCGCCTTTCTTCTCGGTCCAGATCGGGAACTTGATCGCTTCGTCCATGGTTTCGATCAGGCCGGAGAACTTGCCGACATCGGTGTAAACCCAACGCTCGACGGCGGTGCGGGATTTACGTGCAACCAGTACCACTTCGCTGACCAGAATACCGGCGTTGGCAATCAGTGAACGGCCCGGTTCCAGAATGATTTCCGGCAGATCGTCACCGAAGTCTTCCTTGAGGAAGCGGATGATTTCTTCGGCGTAGGTTTCCAGGCTATTGGTACGGGTGATGTAGTTGGCCGGGAAGCCGCCGCCCATGTTGATCAGCTTCAGATGAATGCCGTCTTCTTCTTTCAGGCGTTCGAAGATCACTTTGACCTTGGCGATCGCCGCGTCCCAGACACTGATGTCGCGCTGTTGCGAACCCACGTGGAACGAGATGCCGTACGGCACCAGGCCCAGGTCACGGGCGAGGATCAGCAGGTCCATGGCCATGTCGGTCTGGCAGCCGAACTTGCGCGACAGTGGCCAGTCAGCGGTGGTCGAGCCTTCGGTGAGGATACGCACATAGACTTTCGAACCCGGCGCGGCCTTGGCGATGTTGCGCAGGTCGGCTTCGGAGTCGGTGGCGTACAGGCGCACGCCCTTCTCGAAGAAGTAGCGAATGTCCTTGGATTTCTTGATGGTGTTGCCGTAGCTGATCTGGTCCGGGCTGACGCCACGGCTCAGCACTTTGTCCAGCTCATAGATGGAGGCGATGTCGAAGCTCGAGCCTTTCTCTTTGAGCAGGTCGATGATCTCGACAGCCGGGTTGGCCTTGACCGCGTAGTAGACCTTGGCGAATTCGAAACCGGCGCGCAGGTCATCGTAGGCCTGGCTGATCATCGCGGTGTCGATCACCACGAACGGGGTTTCCTGTTTGTCGGCGAACGCCTTCATTTTCTGAAAGGTTTCGCGCGCGAAATAGTCTTCGACCTGGATCGACATGCTGGGAACTCCTACTGGCAAACTAAGTTAATCAATGGGTGCAAATGAACGCCCTCCGTATCCCCACTTTGGTTCGCCTACTTCCCAAGGCATGTCGCCGAAAGCAAAAAGGCCATGGGAAATGCAGCTTTTTTCCCTTGGCCTTGCTGTCTCGTCGTCAGTACTTGAGCCGGATGGATCGTTTCCAGCATGGACGTTCGGCGCGAACTTTAGGGCGTGAGGGGCCTGAGATCAACTAAAAATGTCGCGTTTCTGCACGCTTCTGACGTACGTCGCGGATATCACTCTTTGTAGCCGACCGAGATGACGGACAGATGTTCCCCGAGAATTTTCATGTGTTAAAAATACCTGCACGTTCGATGCTTTTGTCGGCTAAGTCGTGGGTAAGTGCGATAGGCGCAACATCGGCGACGTTGGCGGCGAGAGGGCGGGTTGAGAGGGATTTTGATCGGTGTGACGGAAGGTTTTGCAGTACCAGAACACACCTCGGTGTTGATATTCTTTTCCAGTCTTTGAATACACAAAAAACCTGTGGCGAGGGAGCTTGCTCCCGCTGGACTGCGAAGCAGTCCCCCGCTTTTTTTGAAAAGAGGGGCCGCTGCGCGACCCAGCGGGAGCAAGCTCCCTCGCCACAGGTTCGGTGTGCGACCTTTTAATCGATCAGGCAACCACGGCCTCAGCCGGCGAGACGATATTGGTCTTCATCCCACGGGAACGCCCCGAGCTCAGGTAAGCCGCAATCGACTCCTGCGTCACCTCTCCCAGGAACACCCGCTCGGCATCCATCACCGGCAGCCACGAACGGTTGAACTCGTACATGCGCGACAACAGGATGCGCAGATGTTCGTCGTACGCCGCGGTGGCGTTGAACTCGCGCAGATACTGCGCGCAGGTGCCGGTCTGGCGGTGCAGGTCGCGACGACGGACGTAACCCAGCGCCTTGTTCTCGGCACAGGTGACCACCACGTAGCGGCGGTCATGCTCGTCCATCAATTCCAGCGCATCGGCCACCGGGGTTTCCGGACTGACCGATGGCGCGTTGTCGGCTGCGTCTTCAGCCTTCACCAGCAGCAGACGCTTGAGGGTGCTGTCCTGGCCAACGAAGTTGCTGACAAAATCGTCTGCCGGGTGCGCGAGCAGGGTGTCCGGATGGTCGATCTGCAGCAGTTTGCCGGCGCGGAAAATCGCGATTTTGTCGCCGAGTTTGATCGCTTCGTCGATGTCGTGGCTGACCATGATCACGGTCTTGTTCAGCGCCCGCTGCATCTCGAAGAACTCGTTCTGGATCATCTCGCGGTTGATCGGGTCGACCGCACCGAACGGTTCGTCCATCAGCAACAGCGGCGCATCGGCGGCCAATGCGCGGATCACACCGATGCGCTGTTGCTGGCCACCGGACAGTTCACGCGGATAGCGGTGCAGATACTGTTTGGGTTCCAGTTTGATCATGCTCATCAGTTCGCGGGCGCGGTCGTGGCATTTCTGTTTGTCCCAGTCGAGCAGTTTCGGCACCACGACGATGTTCTCTTCGATGGTCATGTTGGGGAACAGGCCGATCTGCTGGATCACGTAGCCGATGTTGCGGCGCAGGGTCACTTCGTCGAGGTCGGTGGTGTCTTCGCCGTTGATCAGGATCTTGCCCGAGGTCGGCTTGATCAGGCGGTTGATCATTTTCAGCGTGGTGCTTTTGCCGCAACCCGATGGCCCGAGGAACACACAGATTTCGCCTTCATTGACGGTCAGGCTCACCGAGTCCACGGCTTTGACATCTTTGCCGTTGCTCTGGAAGGTCTTGCTGAGGTTTTGAAGTTCGATCATTTGAGGAGTCCTTTTGGAGTCAGCGTACGTTGCAGCCACTGCAGGAGAAGGTCGGCGAAGATCGCCAGAAGACTGACCAGCAGCGCGCCGACGATCAGCATCGACATGTCGCTGCGGCTGATGGAGGCGAGGATCAGCACGCCCAGGCCACCGGCGCCGATGGTCGCGGCGATGGTCATCACACCGATGTTCATCACCACCGCGGTGCGCACCCCGGCGAGGATCACCGGCACCGCAATCGGCAACTCAACCATGCGCAGGCGCTGGCCGAAGGTCATGCCGATGCCGCGTGCGGCTTCACGGATGCCCGGCTCGACGCCGGTCAGGGCGAGGTAGGTGTTACGCATGATCGGCAGCAGCGAATAAAGGAACACCGCGGTGATCGCTGGCATCGGCCCGAGGCCCTGGCCGAACTTGGAGTAGAACGGCAGCAGCAGGCCGAACAGCGCAATCGACGGCACGGTCAGCAGCACTGTGGCGCTGGCCTGCAAGGGACCGGCGAGGCTCGGGAAGCGCGTCATCAGAATGCCCAGCGGCACACCAATGAAAATCGCCAGCGTTACCGCGATGCCAACCAGGGTGATGTGCTGCCAGGTCAGGTGCATCACCTGCTGCCAGTCGAGGTGGGAAAAGGCGTTCAGAAATTCCATGACTTTTCCTCCTTAATTGAGTGGGTGCTGGCGCAGAAAGTCGGCGGCCACTTTCGATGGGCTTTCGTGATCGACGTCGACCCGCGCGTTGAGCTGGCGCATGGTTTCGTCATCGAACAGTTCTGCCAGCGGCTTGAGTTGCTCGGCCAGTTGCGGGTGTGCATCAAGGTAGGCCTGACGCACCACCGGCGCGGCGGTGTAGTCGGGGAAGTAGTGCTTGTCGTCTTCCAGCAACTTCAGGCCGAAGGCATTCAGGCGGCCGTCGGTGGTGTAGACCAGACCGGCAAACACCTGGCCGTTGCGCAGCGCGGTGTAGACCAGCCCCGCGTCCATCTGCCGGATGTTCTTACGGGTGAGGTTCATGTCGTAGAGCTTGACCATGCCGTCGAGACCGTCGGAGCGGTTGGCGAACTCGGTGTCCAGCGCCACCAGATGATTAGTCTTGGCTTCATCGCGCAACACCTTGTTCAGGTCGCTGATGGTGTTGATCTGCGGGTACTCCTCGGCGACTTTTTTCGGCAGGGCGAGGGCGTAGGTGTTGCTGAATTTCGACGGGGTCAGCCAGACCAGGCCTTTTTTCGCGTCGAGTTCTTTGACCCGGGCGTAGGACTGTTCGCTGTCGAGTTTTTCGGTGACATGGTTGTAGGCCACCAGCGACACGCCGGTGTATTCCCAGAGCATGTCCAGTTGCCCGCTTTCGTGAGCGCTGCGGGCGAGGTTGCTGCCCAGACCGCCGGTGATCTGCGCGTCGTAACCTTTGCTGCGCAGGTATTGCGCGGTGATTTCCGCGAGCAGGGTCTGCTCGGTGAACACCCGGGCGCCGAGGCGAATTACCGGTTTTTCGGCGGCTTGGGCCAATCCTGCAAACAGCAGGAGGCAGCTCAAGATCAAGCTAAATCGTTTCATAAATATTCCTTCGCAAGAGCCTTAAGACGGGCGCAAACCGCGTTCCAGCCAGAGACGGCTGGCGAGGGTGACCACGCCATCGAGCAGCAGGGCCAGCAGCGCGGTGCACGCGGCGCCGAGCAGCAGTTGCGGCTGATTGTTCAGGGCGATGCCGGGAAAGATCAGGCTGCCGAGGCTGTTGGCGCCGATCAGGAAGGCCAGCGGCGCGGTGCCGACGTTGATCGCCAGTGCCACGCGCACGCCACCGATGATGATCGGCACGGCGTTGGGCAATTCAACTTTCCACAGCACCTGGCGCGGGGTCATGCCGATGCCGACGGCGGCTTCTTTCAGCGAACCCTGGACGTTTTTCAGGCCTTCGTAGGTGTTGCGCACAATCGGCAACAGAGAGGCGAGGAACAAAGCGAAGATTGCCGGGCCACTGCCGATGCCGAGAATCCCCAGGGCAATCGCCAGTACGGCCAGCGGTGGCACGGTGTTGCCGATATTGAAGATCTGCATGAAGCGTTCAGCGCGGCCGACCATGGTCGGGCGACTGAGGAAGATACCGGCGGGGATGCCCACGACAAGGGCGGCCAGCATTGAAGCGAGGACGAGAATCAGATGAGCTTGCAGGTAAAACAACAAATCGTCGCGGTAGTGTTCGATCGTGTTGATGCCGATCCAGTGGACCAGCAGGGCCAGGAGCGCGATAACCACCGCACCTCCCATCAGCCCTTTGCCATAGCGGATAGCCACAGGCGGACTCCTTTTCTTGTAGTCGGCGAACGCAGTCCCGAGTGGCATGCCATGCCTGGCTGCCGGGAATAAACGTTCGCGAGAAGCAGCTCCCTCAGCACCGGCAACAAGCGGTCTGAAAGCGAGCCATGAGCGCAGCCTCGTCAAGCTAACTTGCTGATTTTTCAGCCCCTGACGAAATGTCGTAACAGGGGATGGACGTCTCCGTGCTTTAAAAGGTTCCCATCCGGGGCAGCATTTGGCCACCCTTAATGTGCTCAACGGTTCGGTTATTGCATCGAGTTGGGCTATAATCGCGGCCCTTTTTTGAATCACCGCCAGGCGATTTCCCATGACCAACCAGGCCGCCGAAGTCGCGAAACGCCGCACTTTCGCCATTATTTCCCACCCCGATGCCGGTAAAACCACGATCACCGAAAAGCTCCTGTTGATGGGCAAGGCGATTGCAGTGGCCGGCACGGTGAAATCCCGTAAATCCGATCGCCATGCGACATCCGACTGGATGGAGATGGAGAAGCAACGGGGTATTTCCATTACCACGTCGGTCATGCAGTTCCCGTATCGCGAACACATGATCAACCTGCTCGACACCCCGGGCCACGAAGACTTCTCCGAAGACACCTACCGCACCCTGACGGCGGTCGACTCGGCGCTGATGGTGCTCGACGGCGGTAAAGGCGTTGAGCCACGGACCATCGCGCTGATGGACGTCTGCCGTCTGCGTGACACGCCGATCGTCAGCTTCATCAACAAACTCGACCGCGACATCCGCGACCCGATCGAACTGCTCGACGAGATCGAAGCGGTCCTCAAGATCAAGGCTGCGCCGATCACCTGGCCGATCGGTTGCTACCGCGACTTCAAGGGCGTTTATCACCTGGCCGACGACTACATCATTGTCTACACCGCCGGTCACGGTCACGAACGCACCGAAACCAAGATCATCGAGAAACTCGACTCCGACGAGGCGCGCGCGCACCTGGGCGACGAGTACGATCGCTTCCTCGAACAGCTGGAATTGGTGCAGGGCGCTTGCCACGAGTTCAACCAGCAGGAGTTCCTCGACGGTCAACTGACCCCGGTGTTCTTCGGTACTGCATTGGGCAACTTCGGGGTCGACCACGTGCTCGACGCCGTAGTTGACTGGGCCCCGCGTCCGCTGGCCCGTGTCGCCAACGAGCGTACTGTGGAGCCGGTGGAAGAGAAGTTCTCGGGCTTCATCTTCAAGATCCAGGCGAACATGGACCCGAAACACCGTGACCGCATCGCCTTCATGCGTATCTGCTCCGGCAAGTACGAGAAAGGCATGAAGATGCGCCACGTGCGTACCGGCAAGGACGTGCGCATCGGCGACGCCCTGACGTTTTTCTCCTCCGAGCGTGAACAGCTGGAAGAGGCGTACGCCGGCGACATCATCGGTCTGCATAACCACGGCACCATCCAGATCGGCGACACCTTCAGCGAAGGCGAAGTCCTCGGTTTCACCGGCATCCCGCACTTCGCCCCGGAACTGTTCCGTCGTGTGCGTTTGCGTGATCCGTTGAAGTCCAAGCAGTTGCGTCAGGGCCTGCAACAGCTGGCTGAAGAGGGCGCGACTCAGGTGTTCTTCCCGGAGCGCAGCAACGACATCATTCTTGGCGCCGTGGGTGTGCTGCAGTTTGATGTGGTCGCGAGCCGCTTGAAGGAGGAATACAAGGTTGAGTGCTCTTATGAGCCGATCACTGTGTATTCCGCGCGCTGGATTGAATGCAGCGACAAGAAGAAGCTTGAGGAGTTTTCCAACAAGGCTGTGGAGAACCTGGCATTGGATGGCGGTGGGCACCTGACCTACCTGGCGCCGACGCGGGTTAACCTGGCGTTGATGGAAGAGCGGTGGCCGGATGTGAAATTCCGTGCGACGCGTGAGCATCACTAAGCGTTGAGCTGAGTTGTCTGGAGCCCCTGAGGTGTATGCCTTGGGGGCTTTTTTTGGGCTTTGTCTTGGCGGCCTTCGGGCCGACCAGGCTTCGGGTGGTTTGGGTGTATATCCGTTTTTTCGGTGATGGCGGATTAGGGGTCCGCCCTTACGGCGGGTCACTTTTTCCAGACGCCGAAAAAGTAACCAAAAAGGCTTGCTCCTGCGTTCGGCCCGCTCGCTGGGGCTCGGGGTTCCTTCGCTCCGGGACCGATCCGGGGGCAGCGCCTACGGTTTGCTTCGCTGCACCTCCTCTCGCTGTGTTTGGCTGCGCCAAACGGTCGCTACGCTCCCACCCCCGGATCAATCCCTCCACTCAGCCTTCCGATGTCGCCCGTGGATCAAGATCAAGATCAAGATCAAGAGCTTTCGGCGAGCTGACACTCGGCCATTTGAGTGGTGAAGAGCATGCGCTGGGCTTTTGCTTTCCTGTAGGAGCCAGCCTGCTGGCGATGGCGGCCTGACAGCCGACCAATCTCCAAAAGACCACACCCATCCCACTGTGGGAGCTGGCTTGCCAGCGATGGCGGCCTCCGAGCCGACCAATCTCCAACAGACCACACCCAATCTCACTGTGGGAGCGGGCTTGCTCGCGAAGGCGGTTTCACAACCGACCATTCTCCAACTGCCCGCACCCAATCCCACTGTAGGAGCCAGCCTGCTGGCGATGGCGGCCTGACAGCCGACCAATGTCCAACAGACCACACCCAATCCCACTGTGGGAGCGGGCTTGCTCGCGAAAGCGGTTTCACAGCTGACCATTCTCCAACTGCCTGCACCCAATCCCATTGTAGGAGCCAGCCTGCTGGCGATGGCGGCCTGACAGCCGACCAATGTCCAACAGACCACACCCAATCCCAATTTGGGAGCGGGCTTGCTCGCGAAGGCGGTTTCACAACCGACCATTCTCCAACTGCCTGCACCCAATCCCACTGTAGGAGCCAGCCTGCTGGCGATGGCGGCCTGACAGCCGACCAATCTCCAACAGACCACACCGAATCCCACTGTGGGAGCGGGCTTGCTCGCGAAGGCGGTTTCACAACCGACCATTCTCCAACTGCCTGCACCCAATCCCACTGTAGGAGTCAGCCTGCTGGCGATGGCGGCCTGACAGCCGACCAATCTCCAACAGACCACACCCAATCCCACTGTGGGAGCGGGCTTGCTCGCGAAGGCGGTTTTACAACCGACCATTTTCTAATCGAACTGAGCGACCGAAGGCTGCGATCTTTTGGACTCAAAAAAGCGAAGTCAAAAGATCGCAGCCTACGGCAGCTCCAGAGACTGTAGGACGACTCCGTATTTTGAGATCTCGATGTTCTTGAGCGCGACAAGCGGCGTGCTGACCGTTAGTGTTTCTGTCGACGGTGATCTGGACATTGGGTGAAGCTTTTTTCATGCCGCCGATGAATGTGCTGGTCATGCGGCACGCGCAGGGTGGCAAAAGCGGTCAGTATTTTGGTCTGTTTTTCATGGGCTGGAGCGCCACTGCATTGCTGTCGCCGGTACTCAGTGGGCAGTTGTATGGTCGCTTCGGCGGCCACAGCGTATGGCTTTCGAGTGCGACGCTGGCGCTTCTGACCCTGCCGTTGATCTGCCTTGCAACACGCTCATTGACCCAGGCCAAGGCGCTGGTCGCCACCAGGCATGCCGCCTCGCTTAGCTGATTCGGTTATAGAGGTTATTCAGAAGTGATCTGCCAAACCGGGGCATTTCCGAGGTCTCGTTAGCGTCCTATCTGGTGAACCGGACTGATCGGAACTAGATTTCATTCAGCGCCGGATTGGCACCCCAGGCTTCAACCACGAAAGGATGGAAATGGCTATGAGCATTTTTCAACGCGTTGTGCTGTTGCTTAAGGTTTTGGTGATGTTGACGCTTGGCACCACGGCAGCGTGGGCGAGTTCCGCCACGCCACAACAAGGTTTTAATGCAGCCCACGGACTAGCCGGTGTGGTCATGCTGGCCAAGTCGGAATCCGAACCGGGCGATCAGGACCAGGGCGGCAGCAAGGACGATGACGACTCGACCACTGACGAGCCGGACACTGACGATGATGACGGCGACAGCCAGTCGTAAATCGCCGGCAAAAGAAAACCCCTTCTTCCCCGACTGATGCGCAATCGGAGGAGAAGGGGTTTGGTTAACCCTTTGACTACAACTCAAATCCCCTGTGGGAGGGGGCTTGCTCCCGAAAGCGGTGAATCAGTCGCCATCATCTTCGACTGTCGCACCGCGTTCGCGAGTAAGCCCGCTGCCACAATTCTGTCCGCCGTGATCAGGCGGCGCCGTCGAGGAACTGCTCGGCGTAGTGGCATGCCACCTGCCGGTTGTCGAGCTGGCGCAGGGCCGGCTCTTCGCTGCTGCAACGTTCGGTCGCGTACGGGCAGCGCTTGTGGAATGCGCAGCCCGGTGGCGGGTTCAGCGGGTTGGGCAGTTCGCCGACGATCTTGATTTTCGGCTTGTCCGGATCCGGGTGGATCGTTGGCGTCGCCGACAACAAGGCTTGGGTGTACGGGTGCAGAGGACGGGTGTAGATGTCCTCTTTCGGGCCCATTTCCACCGGTCGGCCGAGGTACATCACCAGCACCGAATCAGCGACGTGACGCACCACTGCCAGGTTGTGCGAGATGAACACGTAGGCGGTGTTGAATTCCTGCTGCAGGTCCATGAACAGGTTCAGCACCTGCGCCTGAATCGACACGTCCAGCGCCGAGGTCGGTTCATCCGCCACCAGCACTTTCGGTTGCAGCATCATCGCCCGCGCCAGGGCGATCCGCTGGCGCTGACCGCCGGAGAACATGTGCGGATAACGCTGGTAATGTTCAGGACGCAAGCCGACCTGCTTCATCATCGCCTGGACTTTCTCGCGACGTTCGGTGGCCGACAGGTTGGTGTTGATCAGCAGCGGCTCGGCCAGTTGATCACCGATTTTCTGCCGTGGGTTCAACGACGCATACGGGCTCTGGAATACCATCTGCACGTCTTTGCGCAGTTGCTTGCGCTGGGCCTTGTCGGCGCCGGCGACTTCCTGACCGGCGATTTTCAGCGAGCCGGACGACGGCTCTTCAATCAGGGTCAGGGCACGGGCGAGGGTGGATTTGCCGCAGCCCGATTCGCCCACCACGGCGAGGGTCTTGCCGGCTTCCAGTTCGAACGACACGCCATTGAGCGCGCGCACGGTCGCATGGCCCTTGAACAGGCCACGGGAGACTTCGTAGTGACGGGTCAGGTCGCGGGCGGTAAGTACGACGGCCATTACGCCACCTCCTGGTTCAGCGGGAAGAAGCAGCGCGCGAGGCTGTTGCTTTTCGGATCAAGGGCCGGACGCTGCGCGCGGCAGCTGTCCTGCACGTACGGGCAGCGCGGCGACAGCAGGCAACCCTGCGGACGGTCGTAGCGGCCCGGAACGATACCCGGCAGGGTCGACAGGCGTGAGGCGCCCAGACTGTGCTCGGGAATCGCCTTGAGCAGCGCTTCGCTGTACGGGTGCGCCGGGATGTCGAACAGTTGCGGCACCTGACCGACTTCAACCGCCTGGCCGGCGTACATCACGCACACGCGCTGGGCGGTTTCAGCCACGACCGCGAGGTCGTGGGTGATCAGCACCAGGCCCATGTTCTGTTCTTTCTGCAACGCCAGCAGCAGATCCATGATCTGCGCCTGAATCGTTACGTCCAGCGCCGTGGTCGGCTCATCGGCGATCAGCAGTTTTGGCTCGCCGGCAATCGCCATGGCAATCGCCACGCGCTGACTCATACCGCCGGACAGTTGGTGCGGGTAGGCGTCCATACGGCTGGCGGCGCCCGGGATTTCAACTTTTTCCAGCAGTTCGATGGCACGTTTGCGCGCTTGCTTGCCGGACATTTTCAGGTGCAGGCGCAGCACTTCTTCGATCTGGAAACCGACGGTGTAGCTCGGGTTGAGCGCGGTCATCGGGTCCTGGAACACCATCGCCAGGTCTTTGCCGACGATTTGCCGACGCTGACGATTGCTCAGCTTGAGCATGTCTTTGCCGTCAAAGCTGAGCGAGTCGGCGGTGACGATGCCGGGATGCTCGATCAGGCCCATCAGCGCCATCATGGTCACGGATTTACCCGAACCCGATTCGCCAACGATCGCCAGGACTTCGCCCTTGTCGACTTTCAGGTCGAGGCCGTCGACTACTGGAACGGCGTTCTTGTCGCCGAAGCGAACGTTGAGATTCTTGATTTCTAGCAGTGACATGGGAATCTCCTCAGGCGGCGTTCTTGAGTTTCGGGTCCAGCGCATCGCGCAGGCCGTCGCCCATCAAGTTGATTGCCAGCACGCTGAGCAAAATGGTCAAACCAGGCAGACTGACGACCCACCAGGCGCGTTCGATGTAGTCGCGGGCCGAGGCCAGCATGGTGCCCCACTCAGGGGTTGGCGGTTGTACGCCAAGGCCGAGGAAGCCCAGTGCCGCAGCATCGAGAATCGCCGAGGAGAAACTCAGGGTGGCCTGCACGATCAGTGGCGCCATGCAGTTGGGCAGCACGGTGATGAACATCAGGCGTGGCAGACCGGCACCGGCCAGGCGCGCGGCGGTCACGTAGTCGCGGTTCAGTTCGCCCATCACCGCAGCACGGGTCAGACGCACGTAGGACGGCAAGGACACCACAGCGATAGCGATCACGGTGTTGATCAGGCCTGGGCCGAGGATGGCGACGATCGCCACAGCCAGCAGCAGGGACGGCAGGGCCAGCATGATGTCCATCAGACGCATGATGGTCGGGCCGATCATTTTCGGGAAGAAACCGGCGAACAGACCCAGCAGGATCCCCGGGATCAGCGACATCACCACCGACGACAGACCGATCAGCAGCGACAGGCGCGAACCCTGGATCAGGCGCGACAGCAGGTCACGCCCCAGTTCATCGGTACCGAGCAGGAACTGCATCTGCCCGCCTTCAAGCCAGGCCGGTGGCGTCAGCAGGAAGTCACGGTATTGCTCGCTCGGGTTATGCGGCGCGACCCACGGCGCGAAGATCGCGCAGAAAATCACCAGCAGCATGAACAGCAGGCCGGCAACCGCGCCCTTGTTTTTGGAGAAAGCTTGCCAGAATTCTTTGTACGGCGACGGGTACAGCAGGCTTTGATCCGCGCTTGGGGCGGCATTGGCTACTGAGGATGTTGGAGTGCTCATGGTATGGACCTCAGCGCTGATGACGGATGCGTGGGTTGGCAAAGCCGTAGAGGATGTCCACTACGAAGTTGACCAGAATCACCAGGCAGGCGATTAACAGGATGCCGTTTTGCACAACCGGGTAGTCCCGGGCGCCGATGGCTTCGATCAGCCATTTACCGATGCCGGGCCAGGAGAAGATGGTTTCGGTCAGGACTGCACCGGCCAGCAGGGTGCCGACTTGCAGACCGACCACGGTCAGAACCGGAATCAGCGCGTTGCGCAGGCCGTGCACGAACACCACGCGCGCCGGCGACAGGCCTTTGGCCCGGGCGGTACGGATGTAGTCTTCACGCAGCACTTCGAGCATCGACGAACGGGTCATCCGCGCGATCACCGCCAGCGGAATGGTGCCGAGCACGATGGCCGGCAGGATCAGGTGATGCAGCGCATCGAGGAACGCGCCCATGTCATCGGCCAGCAGCGTGTCGATCAGCATGAAACCGGTGCGCGGCTCGATGTCGTAGAGCAGGTCGATCCGTCCGGAGACCGGGGTCCAGCCCAGGCTCACCGAGAAGAACATGATCAGGATCAGGCCCCACCAGAAGATCGGCATCGAATACCCCGCCAGGGAGATGCCCATCACCCCGTGGTCGAACAGGGATCCTCGCTTGAGGGCCGCAATCACCCCGGCCAGCAGGCCCAGGATGCCGGCGAACAGCAGGGCGGCCATGGACAGTTCCAGGGTCGCCGGGAAGAGAGAGGTGAACTCGGTCCATACGCTTTCACGCGTACGCAGGGATTCGCCGAGATCGCCGTGGGCCAGTTTGCCGATGTAGTCCAGGTACTGGGCATACAGCGGTTTGTTCAGACCTAGGCGTTCCATTGCCTGAGCGTGCATTTCGGGGTCGACCCGACGTTCGCCCATCATCACTTCCACGGGGTCGCCAGGAATCATGCGAATCAACGCGAAAGTCAGCAGGGTGATGCCGAAAAACGTGGGGATCAACAACCCCAGTCGGCGGGCAATAAAACTAAACATCTTGTGTGGTACCTCATCAGCCGGTTAGGCGTGCCCGGCGACCCTGGGGTCAGGGAGGCCGGGAGTTTCTTATCTACTTCACCTGGGTGGTGGCGAAGTTATTAGTGGTGAGAGGGCTGATGTGATAACCCTCTACGTTGTTGCGCATTGCGGTAAACATACGGGTGTGGGCCATGCTGATCCACGGTTGGTCCTGATTAAACAGCACCTGTGCCTGTTCGTAGAGTTTGGCGCGTTCGGCCGGATCTACTTTAGCCCGTGCTTCGTCCAGCAGTGCCTGGAATTTCTCGTTGCACCAGCGAGCGTAGTTTTCGCCGTTCTTGGCCGCTTCGCAACTGAGCATAGGCGTCAGGAAGTTATCCGGGTCGCCGTTGTCGCCCGCCCATCCGGCCGACACCATGTCGTGCTCGCCGGCCTTGGCGCGTTTGAGCATCTCGCCCCATTCCATCACGCGGATGTCGATCTTGATCCCGACTTTCGCCAGGTCAGCCTGCATCATCTGCGCGCCGAGCATCGGGTTCGGGTTGGTCGGGCCACCGCCGTTACGGGTAAACAGGGTAAACACGGTGCCTTCCGGAACCCCGGCCTCCTTGAGCAGGGCGCGCGCCTTGTCGAGGTCACGTGGCGGGTTCTTCAGGTCGTGGTTGTAGCCCAGCAGCGTCGGCGGGTACGGGTTGACCGCGACCGAGGCGTTGCCTTTGCCGAAGAGCGCGTTGACGTAGGCTTCCTTGTCGAAGGCGATATCAATCGCTTTGCGCACCCGCACGTCGCTGATGTATTTGTGCTGGGTGTTCATGGCGATGTACGAGACGGTCATCGCGTCCATCTCGTCGACCTTCAGGTTGCTGTCTTTCTTGATGCTCGGGATGTCATCCGGCTTCGGATACAGCGCGATCTGGCACTCGTTGGCCTTGAGTTTCTGCAGACGCACGTTGTTGTCGGTGGCGATCGCCAGGATCAGCGCGTCGGCCGGGGCCTTGCCACGGAAGTAGTCCGGGTTGGCCTTGAAGCGTACCTGGGCGTCCTTGGCGTAACGCTGGAAGATGAACGGGCCGGTGCCCACAGGCTTGTTGTTGAGGTCGCCGGTCTTGCCGGACTTGAGCAACTGGTCGGCGTATTCGGCCGGGTAGATCGAGGAGAACGCCATGGCGATGTCGGCCAGGAACGGCGCTTCGCGGCGGGTCAGGGTGAACTTGACCGTGTTGTCGTCGACTTTCTCTACGCTTTTGAGCAGTTCCTTGAAGCCCATGCTTTCAAAGTACGGGAAGCCCACGCTCGACAGTTTGTGCCACGGGTGATTCGGGTCCAGCTGGCGCTGGAAGCTCCAGACCACGTCGTCGGCGTTCATGTCGCGGGTCGGCTTGAAATATTCGGTGGTGTGAAACTTGACGCCTTTGCGCAGGTGGAACGTGTAGGTCAGGCCGTCGTCACTGATGTCCCAGGACTCGGCGAGCGCCGGGATCACTTCGGTGGTGCCGGGCTTGAAGTCGGCCAGACGGTTGAAGATCGTTTCGGCCACCGCATCGGCAGTGACTGCAGTTGTGTACTGGACCATATCGAAGCCTTCCGGGCTGGCTTCGGTGCAGACCACCAAGGGTTTGGCCGAGACGCCGATGGCGGCGCTCAACAACGCGGCAGCGACGGCCGCACGTAGGGGAAGCATTTTCATCGATAACCCTCTGCAATCGGTTGAAGACAAAAAACCGAACGGCCGACTCGTCATGAGTCAGCCGTCGGTCGGTGGTTTTTACAGGATGTTGAATGGAATCGTGGTCACGAGACGGAACTCGTTGATGTTGCCGTCAGCCTGGTGCTCGCTCGCGCGGTGAGTGGTGTAAGTCGCGCGAATCGCGGTGGCCTTCAGAGGGCCACTCTGCACGGCGTAAGAGGCGCCGATGCCGTATTCGTAGTGGCTTTCGCCGTCCATCAGGCTCAGGTCGCCGCGCTTGGCGCCCGGATCGGTGTAGGCGGTGCCGGTGTAGTGAGTACCGTCGATGCCCCAGCCACGAGCCTGGTAGATGTTGAACTTCAGGCCTGGCACGCCGTATTCGGCCATGTTGATGCCGTAGGCGATCTGGAAGGATTTCTCGTTCGGGCCGTTGAAGTCCGACAGCAGGGAGTTGGCCAGGTAGATGCCGTTGGTTTCGTGCAGGTAGTCGAAGTACTCGTCACCGTTCACTTGCTGGTACGAGAAGGTCAGGCTGTGCGCCTGGTGGGTCAGTCCGAACGACAGCGAGTAGGTGTCGTTGTCGATTTTGCCCATCAGTTTTTTGCCTTCATCTACGGTCTTGTAGTAGTTCAGACCGGTGGTCAGGCTCAGCACCTGGCTGTCACCCAGTTCATGGGTGCCGCCGAAGTAGTACTGGTTCCAGAAGTCTTCGACGTTGGCCACGTAGAGGCTGGTTTTCAGGCTTTTGAGCGGCTGATAGTTGACGCCGGCGGTGTAGACCTTGTCGGTTTCCGCGCCGTTGGCACCGTATTCGCTGCGGAACTTCGACAGGCTCTGCTCGGTACGAGGCGAGACGCGGTCGAAACCGGCCAGGTCGAACGACAGGTTGTTGAATTCTTCGCTGTGCAGGCTGATACCTTCGAAGCTCGAAGGCAGCGGACGGTTGCCGATGACGTCGACGATCGGGGTGCTGAAATTCTGGCGGCCTGCGGTCAGCGTAGTGTTGGAAACACGGAACTTGACGTTGGCCAGACCCAGTTTGCTCCACTGGTCGACAGCGTCACCGTCGGAGTGCGCCAGGGTACGGTTGGAACCGCCGGCGATGTCCTTGCGGTCACGGTCGAGAGCGATGGCGTTGTAGGCCGCGACTTCGGTGCTGACGCCAACGGTGCCTTGGGTGAAGCCCGAGGTGTAGTTGACGATTGTGCCTTGAACCCAGTTGATACGACGTGCGGTCGGTGTTTTGACCACGGGCGAAGTGTTCTTGTCACTGTTTTTCACGTAGCTGAAGGTGTCATCGCGACGCTTCAGTTCGTTGGCATACCAGTTACGCGTGGTGCCGCCCAGACTTTGTCCATCGACAAAGCCTTTGGCCTCGCTTTGGGCGCTGCTGCCGGCCAGAGTGGTCGGTACGAATTCCTGACTAACAGGTTCCGCATACGCCGTTGCGGTAATGCTGCTGATGGCCAAAGCCAGTATCGCAGTGCTGCTCAGTTTCATGGGTGAAGCTCCTTTACTTTCTTTTTATGCCGGCTTTTTTGGGTTGGCCGGTTATTGGTTTAGAACTCATTCACACATCGCAAACGTTTGCAAAAGGCCTGATTGGCGAATTTCGGCAAAGCGCTTGCGTGAGGGGGATAGACAGCCCCCTCAGCGTTGCGGCTAATCGGTTGGGTTAATCGATACTGACGCCCGAGAACACATTGCGACCGAAGGGGCTGACCTTGAAGCCTTCAACCCTGGCGCTTAACGGCTGGTTGACCGTCGAGTGGGCGACAGGCGTGATCGGCACTTGCTGCTTGAGCAACTGCTGCGCCTGTTTGTAGAGCACGGTGCGCTGGTCGCGGTCGGTGACGACCTTGGCCTCTTTGATCAGCTTGTCGTAAGCCGGGTCGCACCACATGGAGTAGTTGTTGCCGCCAATCGCGTCGCAGCTGTACAGGGTGCCCAGCCAGTTGTCCGGGTCACCGTTGTCGCCGGTCCAGCCGATCAGGCTGACGTCGTGCTCGCCATTCTTGGTGCGCTTGATGTACTCGCCCCATTCGTAGCTGACGATCTTCACTTTCAGACCGATCTTGGCCCAGTCAGCCTGGAGCATTTCGGCCATCAATTTGGCATTCGGGTTGTACGGACGCTGTACCGGCATCGCCCACAGGGTGATCTCGGTGCCTTCCTTGACGCCGGCAGCCTTGAGCAGCTCGCGGGCTTTTTCCGGGTTGTAGGCGGCGTCCTTGATGCTGTCGTCGTAGGACCACTGGGTCGGCGGCATGGCGTTGACCGCCAGCTGTCCGGCGCCTTGATAAACGGCGTTGAGAATCCCTTGTTTATTCACCGCCATGTCCAGCGCCTGCCGCACTTCGAGCTGGTCGAACGGCTTGTGACGGACGTTGTAGGCAATGTAGCCGAGGTTGAAACCGGGCTTGGAAATCAGCTGCAGTTTTGGATCGTTCTTCAGCGCTTCAACATCAGCCGGGCGCGGATGCAGGGTGATCTGGCATTCGCCGGCCTTGAGTTTCTGCACGCGTACCGAGGCGTCGGTGTTGATCGCGAAAATCAGGTTCTTCAGCTTGACCCGGCTCGGATCCCAGTAATGCTCGTTGCCGGTGTAACGGATGTTCGAGTCTTTCTGATAGCTCTTGAACACGAACGGCCCGGTGCCGACCGGCTTCTGGTTGATGTCGCTCGGCTTGCCTTCGGCCAGCAGCTTGTCGGCGTATTCGGCGGACAGGATGGCAGCGAAGCTCATGGCGATGTTCTGGATGAACGCGGCGTCGACGCTGTTGAGCGTGAACTCCACGGTCAGCGGCCCGGTCTTTTCGACCTTGGCGATGTTCTTGTTCAGGCTCATCCCGTTGAAGTACGGGAACTCGGTCGGATAAGCCTTACGGAATGGCTGCGCGGGATCGAGCATGCGGTTAAACGTGAACAGCACGTCGTCGGCGTTGAAATCGCGCGTCGGTTTGAAGTACGGCGTTGTATGAAACTTCACACCTTCACGCAGGTGAAAGGTGTACTTGAGACCATCCTCGGAAATATCCCACTTGGTTGCCAGACCCGGTACGACGTTGGTCGCGCCTTTTTCGAACTCGACCAGACGGTTGTACAGCGGCTCGGCGGCGTCGTTATCGGTTGCCGTCGTGTATTGCGCGGTATCGAAACCCGCCGGGCTGCCCTCGGAGCAGAACACCAGACTGTCGCTGGCGGCGTAACTGGCCGACGTGGCGGCCAACAGGCCGGCGCCCAGCAATGCGGAAAAAACCAAGGTATGGCGCATGACGCTCCCTCTTTTTTTAGTGTTGTTCAATGCACCGCGATCCCGTCCAGGGAAGTTGAGGTTGCATTGAGCTCAATCCAGTACGTACAGCAAGCCGGTGGCCCACGCAGAAACTGGTCAGAGCCCGACGGTAGGGGCCGTGGGTCTGGCAGTAAATGCGTAATTGCCTGAAAACTCGTAGGAAAAGTCGACGCGTCCTCTGCCGCTGCAGTCATCCGCAGCGGAATTGGCTGTAGGCAAATTCCTGACTTCCCGGCAGCGAAAGCAACGGCGACGTCATGAACGCCGCCGTTGCAATGGCTTAATTGCTGACGCTGACGCCGTAGAAGGAATTCAAGCCGAATGGGCTGATCTTGAAATCCTGCACGTTGGCGCGCATGGGTTGGAACACCGTCGAGTGAGCGATAGGTGTGTATGGAACAGCATCTTTAAGGACGTGTTGCGCCTGTTTGTACAGTTCGGTGCGCTTGGCCTGGTCGGTGGTGCGTTTGGCATCCTTGACGAGACCGTCGTACTTCTTGTCGCACCACTTGGAGAAGTTGTTGCCGTTGAGCGAGTCGCAGCCGAACAGCACGTTCAGCCAGTTGTCCGGATCACCATTGTCACCGCTCCAGCCAATCAGCATGGCCTGGTTCTCGCCACCTTTGGAACGCTTGATGTACTCGCCCCACTCGTAGCTGGTGATCTTCACGTTCAGGCCGATCTTCTTCCAGTCGGACTGGAGCATTTCAGCCATCAGCTTGGCGTTCGGGTTGTACGGACGCTGAACCGGCATCGCCCACAGAACGATCTCGGTACCTTCCTTGACGCCAGCTTCCTTGAGCAGTTGCTTGGCTTTTTCAGGATCGTACTTGGCGTCCTTGATGGTGGTGTCGTAGGACCACTGGGTCGGCGGCATGGCGTTGACGGCCAGTTGGCCAGCGCCCTGGTAAACCGAATCGATGATCTGCGGTTTGTTCACCGCCATGTCCAGCGCCTGACGTACGCGCAGGTCAGCCAGCGGGTTAGGCTCGTTGCTGCCCTTGACCTTGTCCATCACGTTGTAGGCGATGTAGCCCAGGTTGAAACCGGCCTGGTCAGGCATCTTCAGGGTCTTGTCGGCCTTGAGCGCCGCGAGATCCGCCGGACGCGGGAACAGGGTGACCTGGCACTCGTTCTTTTTCAGCTTCTGGATACGTACCGACGGGTCGGTGGTGATGGCGAAGATCAGGTTGTCGATCTTCACGTCTTCAGGCTTCCAGTAGTCCTTGTTCCCGGTGTAGCGGATGTTGGAGTCTTTCTGGTAGCTCTTGAACACGAACGGGCCGGTGCCGATCGGCTTCTGGTTGATGTCGGCAGCCTTGCCTTCCTTGAGCAGCTGGGCAGCGTACTCGGCGGACTGGATCGAGGCGAAGCTCATGGCCATGTTCTGGATGAACGCGGCGTCGACTTCTTTCAGGGTGAACTTGACGGTGTGGTCGTCGACTTTATCGATCTTGGTGATGTTGGTATCCATCCCCATGTCGGTGAAGTACGGGAATTCGGTCGGGTACGCCTTACGGAACGGATCATCCTTGTTAATCATGCGATTGAAGGTGAACAGCACGTCGTCGGCGTTGAACTCACGAGTCGGCTTGAAATACGGGGTGGTGTGGAACTTGACGCCTTCACGCAGGTGGAAGGTGTAGGTCAGGCCGTCCGGGGAAATGTCCCAGCTGGTGGCCAGGCCAGGAACAACAGCGGTACCGCCGCGCTCGAACTGGCTCAGACGGTTGAACATGGTTTCTGCTGAGGCGTCGAAGTCGGTTCCGGTGGTGTACTGGCCCGGGTCGAAACCGGCCGGGCTCCCTTCGGAGCAGAACACCAGGTTAGTCGCAGCGGATGCGAATGGTGCGGAGGCTAACAAGCCTGCGCCGACTAAAAACGGAATGACCGCGTGTTTAAGCATGTTGGCCTCATGATTTGTTGTCATTTTTTAATATTGAGGTACGACCTCGTGAGTCGTGCCTGCGGATACTTATGCAGGGGCCATACCCAATGCAAGATCCAGAGCGACTGCCGGCCTCAAAGCGTGGCACGAACGTACCTTAATGTCGCATTTGTATAAGAGTTGACGCATTTGACCGTTTGCGGGCGTTTTTTACGGTGCAAACGAAGCCCCAAAACGGTGCGCTGGTCACGTTGTGTGCGCCGCTCTGGGGCTCGGTGTTACTTATTTATACCCACGCCGTAGAAGGGCGTCAGGCCGAACGGGCTGATCTTGAAGTCGGTCACTTCTTTGCGCAGCGGCTGGAACACGGTCGAGTTGGCAATCGGGGTGATCGGCACCTGCTGTTTAAGGATCAGTTGCGCCTGTTGATACAGTTTTACCCGTTGCGCCTTGTCGGTGGTCACCTTGGCCTGCTGCACCAGTTTGTCGTAGGCCGGGTCGCACCACTTGGCGTAGTTGCTGCCCTTGACCGCCGCGCAGCTGTAGAGCACGCCGAGCCAGTTGTCCGGGTCACCGTTGTCACCTGTCCAACCATAGATCATGGCGTCGTGTTCGCCATTTTTCGCGCGCTTGATGTACTCGCCCCATTCATAGCTGACGATGTTGGCCTTGATCCCGATCTTCTCCCAATCCTGCTGGATCATCTGCGCCGACATCCGCGCGTTCGGGTTGGAGGCGCGCTGCACGGTCATCGCCCACAGGTTGATGGTGGTGCCCGGTGCAACCCCGGCTTCTTTGAGTAGCGCCTTGGCTTTCACCGGGTCGTACGGCGCGTCCTTGATGTTCGGGTCATACGACCACTGCGCTGGCGGCAAGGCGTTCTGCGCCAGTTGGCCGGCACTCTGGTAGACGGCTTTGATGATCGCCGGTTTGTCGATGGCCATGTCCAGCGCCTGCCGCACCTTGAGCTGATCCAGTGGTGGGTGAGTGGTGTTGTAGGCGAGGAAGCCGAGGTTGAAACCGGCCTGCTTCAGTACGCGCAGGTTCGGGTCTTGTTCCATCACTTCGATGTCCGCCGGGCGCGGGTAGCCGCTGACCTGGCATTCGCCGGTCTTGAGTTTTTGCAGGCGTACGGCGGCGTCGGGGGTGATCGAGAAGATCAGGTTGTCGATCTTCACGTCTTCGGGTTTCCAGTAGGCCTTGTTCGCGGCGTAGCGGATTTGTGAGTCTTTCTGGTAGCGCTTGAACACGAACGGGCCGGTACCGACGGGTTTCTGGTTGAGGTCGGCGGCTTTGCCTTCGTTTAATAGCTGAGCTGCGTATTCGGCCGATTGCACCGAGGCGAAGCTCATGGCGAGGTTTTGCACGAACGCGGCGTCGACGTTGTTGAGGTTGAAGCGCACGGTCTGCTCGTCGAGTTTTTCTACCGATTTGATCGTGGTGTTCAGGCCCATGTCGGTGAAGTACGGGGACTCGGCGGGGTAGGCCTTGCGAAAGGCGTTGTCCGGGTCGAGCAGGCGCTGGAAGGTGAACAGTACGTCGTCGGCGTTGAAATCGCGGGTGGGTTTGAAGTAGTCGGTGGTGTGGAATTTTACGTTTTGGCGCAGGTGGAAGGTGTACTGGAGGCCGTCCGAGCTTACGTCCCAGTTGGTCGCCAGGCCGGGTTCGACTTCGGTGCCGCCGCGTTTGAATTGGGTGAGGCGGTTGAAGATGGTTTCGGCTGAGGCGTCGAAGTCGGTGCCGCTGGTGTATTGGCTGGGGTCGAAGCCTGCGGGGCTGGCTTCGGAGCAGTAGACCAGGGTGGTGGCTGCGTTGGCTATGGGGGCTATGGCTGTCAGTGCGAGGGTGATTAGTAGTGGTTTGAGGGTGAATCTTTCCATGGAGTCCCCGGGTCGATTGGAGGTAGTTGTTTTTTCAGGGTAGCGGGGATTTGGGGGGCTTCGGAAATATCGTTTTTCTTGTTGGGGTGTCTATCTTGGTATATCTGGGTTGTGGGTACATATCCGTTGCTGCGGTCATGGCGGCTTGGGGTTCCGCCCTTACGGCGGGTCACTTTTTCCAGACGCCGAAAAAGTAACCAAAAAGGCTTGCTCCTGCGTTCGGCCCGCTCGCTGGGGCTCGGGGTCCCTTCGCTGCGGGATCGATCCGGGGGCAGCGCCTACGGTTTGCTTCGCTGCACCTCCTCTCGCTGTGTTTGGCTGCGCCAAACGGTCGCTGCGCTCCCACCCCCGGATCAATCCCTCCACTCAGCCTTCCGACGTCGCCCGTGGATCAAGATCAAGAGCTGCAGCCGAGCTTGCGCTCATCCTGTTGAGTGGGGCGGCTTCGCCGCATGGGGTATGCGCTTGCTAAATTGTAGGAGCCAGCCTGCTGGCGATGGCGGCCTGACAGCCGACCAATCTCTACCTGAATACACCGGGTTCAAACTGTGGGAGCGGGCTTGCTCGCGAAGAGGCCCGTCCAGTCGCCCAATAACCTTGGCCTGTTTAAAGTCGTTTCAAATAACCAGAACCTTCCCACAAGGTTTTCAGGTTGTCCCTCGGACGCCAGCTCTCTAGCCTTGAGCTGTCGCTGAAAACTCAGCGATCGGGCGTGAGAACCCGGCAGTTCATAGTCATTCAGTGCCCATACCCGCATAATTGCCGCCAGCCAATACGCTGTATGCAATTACGTTATGGCGGCTCTGTGCGGGCAGACTTTTGTCTGGCCGGGTGCCTATGACCGGTTTCTCACCCCGCACATAGCTGCCACCTCTTCGTCGTGTGAGAAACGGCTTGAGGTGGTCCAACGTCATAGGTGAAATGCATGTCCAAGCCTGTCCCCGATCCACCCCCAGAAACAACCCCACTCTCCGAAGCCCTCCACGCCGAAGACCTCGCGAAAAACCGCGAAGCCATCAAACGCGCCCTCGATTTCTACCTCAGCCCCGAAGCCACAAAACCGTGTACGCCCAGTTCGATGTTCCTCGTCCACCCGGGCATCGATACGGAAAGCCTGCTGGCGCACGCCTGTGAATCCCTGGCCTCGGCCAACACCATGGCCAGTGATTTCGCCGATCAGCTCAGTCGCCCGCAGCGCAATACGGCGCTGGCGATTCAGCAGATCATCATGCTGGCTGAACTGGCGGTGAATCGGGCGCTGGATCGGGTGGATCCGCAAGGCTGACGACCGCGTTATCGTTCTTCGCGAGCAGGCTCGCTCCCACAGGGGAATGCATTCCAAATTGTAGGAGTGAGCCTGCTCGCGATGGCGGCGGAACCTTCACCACAAAATCCAGGCACAAAAAAACCGGCGATCACTTACTGATCGCCGGCTTCTCATTCAGCCCACATCAACTCACTGCATCAGCACTTCAATCGAGCCATCGGCGGTCAGGCTGACCTGGCTGGTGCCGGCTTCAACTTCAGGTGTCACCGGTGCCGAATCCGCCATGCCGGCGGCTTTCATCATCATTGGGGCGCGCATGTACGGTTGTGGGTAGCCGTTGCTGTTGAGGTTCAGGTTGACGATTTTGTAGCCCTTGCCGCCCAGTGCATCGGTGGCCAGTTGCGCGCGGGCCTTGAAGGCGCTGACGGCTTCTTTCAGCAACTTGTCTTCGCTGGCCTTGCGGGTCGGCTCGGCGATGGCGAAGTCCATGCCGCCCATTTTCAAGTCGGTCAGCAGTTCGCCGGTGAGTTTGGACAGGGCGGCGAAGTCGGCGCTTTCCAGGCGCAGTTCGGCGCGTTCGCGCCAGCCGGTGATTTTCTGGCCCTTGGTGTCGTAGATCGGGTAGCTGTTGCGGCTGCCCTGGCGCAGGGTGATGTCTTTGACTTGCTTGGCCTGGGCCAGTGCCTTGTTCATGGTGGTGCTGACGTCGGCGGCGAGTTTGGCCGGGTCGGTGTTTTGCTCTTCGGTGTAGAGCGTCACGATCATCAGGTCGCGGGCCACTTCCTGGCTGACTTCGGCGCGCAGGGAAATCTGGTTGTAGTGCAGCTCATCGGCGGCCAGCGCCGGAAGGCTGGCGACGCTGCCGACGGTCAGGGCGAGAAGGGCGGCGCTGCGGCGAAATGTGTGCATGAAAGCTCCTTGATGAGGGCGCAGGTGCTGGATCGGGGGGCCTGCGTGAAACCATCAGACTCTAGCTTTTATGATCCGGTTCGCCCAGTTACAACTTCTATACAGATGGCCGGACTGCTGCGCAGCCATTCGCGAGCAGGCTCGCTCCCACTTTTGAAATGCATTCCCCTGTGGGAGCGAGCCTGCTCGCGAAGGCGTCCTTATAGCCGCCGAGAATGTTTTCGCCATGTGGTCATTTGCCGCACTTTCGCCTCTCAAAGCCGTGGCTTGGTTATACTCCGTGCGATCCGCCTGGAGCGCTCATCAGGAGAGCTCATGCTCGCCCCCGTACAACTGACTTCCGCCACTCGCCAGAACCTCTGGCGGCTGACTTTCATCCGCACCCTGGTGCTCGCCGCGCAGGCCGGCTCCGTAGGCCTGGCCTACTGGCTGCAACTGCTGCCGTTGCCGTGGGTGCAACTGGCGATGACCCTTGGCTGCTCGATTCTGCTGTGTGTGTTCACCGCCGTGCGCCTGCGTACTTCATGGCCGGTGACTGAACTCGAATACGCCCTGCAGCTGGCCTGCGATCTGGTGATCCACAGTGCGTTGCTGTATTTCTCCGGCGGTTCGACCAACCCGTTCGTTTCCTATTATCTGGTGCCGCTGACCATCGCGGCGGTGACGCTGCCGTGGCGTTATTCGGTGATTCTGTCGGGTATCGCGCTGGCGCTGTACACCGTGATGCTCACGCGTTTCTACCCGCTGGAAACCCTGCCGGTGGCCCGCGAGAACCTGCAGATCTACGGCATGTGGCTGAGCTTCGCACTGGCCGCTGCGGTCATCACGTTTTTCGCTGCGCGCATGGCTGAAGAGCTGCGTCGTCAGGAAGAGTTGCGGGCGATTCGCCGCGAAGAAGGCCTGCGCGATCAGCAGTTGCTGGCCGTCGCCACCCAGGCGGCCGGCGCCGCACATGAACTCGGCACGCCGCTGGCGACCATGAGCGTGTTGCTCAAGGAGATGCAGCAGGATCATCCCGACGCGATGTTGCAGGACGATCTGAAAGTGCTGCAGGATCAGGTCAAACTGTGCAAAGAGACCCTGCAACAATTGGTGCGCGCCGCCGAGGCCAACCGCCGTATGGCCGTGGAGATGCAGGACGTCACCCAATGGCTCGACGAAGCGCTGAACCGCTGGCACCTCATGCGTCCGGAAGCGAGTTACCGTTTCCAGCGTCTCGGCCAGGGCAGCGTGCCGCGCATGGCGCCGCCGCCGGATCTGGCCCAGGCGCTGCTCAACCTGCTGAACAATGCCGCCGACGCCTGCCCGGAAAATCTCCAGGTCACCCTGGACTGGGACGCGGAAACCGTGACCATCAGCATTCGTGACCACGGCGCCGGTGTGCCGCTGGCCATCGCCGAGCAGATCGGCAAACCGTTTTTTACCACCAAGGGCAAAGGTTTCGGCCTGGGCCTGTTTTTGAGCAAGGCCAGCGTGACACGCGCCGGCGGCTCAGTGAAACTCTATAGTCATGAGGAAGGCGGCACGCTCACCGAGCTGCGCCTGCCCCACGGCGCCCGAGGAGACCAACATGAGTGACGAAATCCAAGTCGAAGGTGAAGAACTGCCGCATTTGCTGCTGGTCGACGACGACGCGACCTTCACCCGAGTGATGGCCCGTGCCATGGCCCGCCGTGGCTTTCGCGTCAGCACCGCCGGTTCCGCCGAAGAAGGCCTGACCATCGCCCAGGCTGACCTGCCGGACTACGCCGCGCTCGACCTGAAAATGGACGGCGACTCCGGCCTGGTGCTGCTGCCCAAGCTGCTGGAGCTGGACCCGGAAATGCGCGTGGTGATCCTCACCGGTTATTCGAGCATTGCCACCGCGGTCGAAGCGATCAAGCGCGGCGCCTGCAACTACCTGTGCAAACCGGCCGACGCCGACGACGTACTGGCCGCGCTGCTCTCCGAGCACGCCGACCTCGACAGCCTGGTGCCGGAAAACCCGATGTCGGTTGACCGCCTGCAATGGGAGCACATCCAGCGTGTGCTGACCGAGCACGAAGGCAACATCTCCGCCACTGCCCGCGCCCTGGGCATGCACCGCCGCACCCTGCAGCGCAAACTGCAGAAGCGCCCGGTTCGTCGCTGAACCTGCGCTGAACGGCCATCGCCAGCTCTCGCGATAACGCGCACCGATCAACTATGATCGGTGCGTGTCTGTTCTTTTCTTTATCGAGCCTTTTCCATGAATCAGAACGCTGAATATTCCGCGGTCAACGATGCTGTGCGCGGGCAGTTTTTTCGCAAGGTGTGGGCGATCATCACGCCTTACTGGCGCAGTGAAGAGAAGGGCAAGGCCTGGACGCTGCTGATTGCGGTGATCGCGCTCTCGCTGCTGAGCGTGGGCATCTCGGTGTGGTTCAACACCTGGTACAAGGACTTCTACAACGCCCTGCAAAAGAAGGATGAAGCGGCGTTCTGGCGCTTGATTCTGTACTTTTGCGGCATTGCGGCCGTGGCGATTATCGGCGCCGTGTACAGGCTCTACCTGACCCAGATGCTGACGATTCGCTGGCGCGCCTGGCTCACCGAAAAGCATTTCTCCCGTTGGCTCGCCGACAAGAATTACTACCAGCTGGAGCAGGGCGGTTACACCGACAACCCGGACCAGCGGATTTCCGAAGACCTCAACAACTTCACCTCCAATACCCTTGAGCTGGGGATCGGCCTGCTGCGCAATATTGTCAGCCTGGTGTCGTTCTCGATCATTCTGTGGGGCGTTTCGGGCAGCATCGAAGTCTATGGCATCACCATTCCCGGCTACATGTTCTGGTGCGTGCTGGTCTACGCCGTGGTGGGCAGCTGGCTGACGCACTTGATCGGTCGTCGCTTGATCGGCCTGAACAACCAACAACAACGCTTTGAAGCCGACCTGCGTTTTTCCATGGTGCGGATTCGCGAAAATGCCGAAAGCATTGCGTTGTATAACGGCGAACCGAATGAAAACCGTCGCTTGAGCGGCCGTTTCGGCAATGTCTGGCACAACTTCTGGGACATCATGAAAGTGTCCAAGCGCCTGACGTTCTTCACTGCCGGTTACAGCCAGGCTGCGATCATTTTCCCGTTTATCGTTGCGTCGCCGCGTTACCTCGCCGGCAAGATCGAACTTGGCGAGTTGATGCAGATCAGCTCGGCATTCGGCAACGTCCAGGAGAGCTTCAGCTGGTTCATCAGCGCTTACCAGAGCCTCGCGTCCTGGCGCGCCACCTGTGATCGTCTGCTGAGTTTCCGTCAGGCTATGACCGATAACGAACAGCGCACCCCGGCCATCGACGTGCAGAATCAGGGCCGTGAGTTGAAAGTGCACAACCTCGGTCTGGATCTGGCAGACGGTCGCCACCTGCTGACCAATGCCGACATGACGGTGGAGCCGGGTGACCGGGTGATGCTCAGCGGCCGCTCTGGCAGCGGCAAGTCGACCCTGCTGCGGGCGATGGGGCACTTGTGGCCGGCGGGGCACGGCAACATCCGCCTGCCGGCGGCGCGTTATCTGTTTTTGCCGCAGAAGCCGTATCTGCCGATCGGCACCCTGCGCGAGGCCTTGAGTTATCCACAACCGGGCGACACCTACGCGCCGGAGCGCTACGTCGAGGTGCTGGAAATCTGCCGTCTGCCGCATCTGGTCGCGCGTCTGGATGAAGCCAATCACTGGCAGCGCATGCTCTCGCCGGGTGAACAGCAACGTCTGGCCTTCGCCCGCGCCATGCTGTACGCACCGCAATGGCTGTATATGGACGAAGCGACGTCGGCGATGGATGAAGAGGATGAAGCGACGCTGTATCAGGCGCTGATCGATCAATTGCCGGGGCTGAGCATCGTCAGTGTCGGCCACCGCAGCAGCCTCAAACGCTTCCATCCACGCCATGTGCGCATCGACAGCGGGCATCTGGTGGAGCAGGCCGTGACCGCCTGATCACCACCATTCCCCAGTGGGAGCGGGCTTGCTCGCGAAGGCGTCCTTTCAGTCGACAAATCGGTTGCCTGACACACCGCCTTCGCGAGCAAGCCCGCTCCCACAGGGGTTACGCGTGGTAAGTGATCGTACAACCCGCCTGCGCTATGATGCCCACCAAGCCGAAATTTCGAGACAAGACGTAGACCATGGAAAACCCGATCGACACCCCACGCCTCCCGCGCAAGCGCCGCAGCCTCGCCCAGGAGCTGGTGACGGTGCTGACCGAGCAGATCCGCGACGGTCTGCTCAAGCGCGGCGACAAGCTGCCCACCGAGTCGGCGATCATGCAGGAACATGGCGTCAGCCGCACCGTGGTGCGTGAGGCGATTTCCCGCTTGCAGGCCGCTGGCCAGGTGGAAACCCGCCATGGCATCGGCACCTTTGTGCTGGACACCCCGAGCCCGAGCGGTTTTCGCATCGACCCGGCGACGGTCGTCACCCTGCGTGATGTGCTGGCGATTCTCGAATTGCGCATCAGCCTGGAAGTGGAGTCCGCCGGCCTCGCCGCGCAACGCCGCAGCCCGGAGCAACTGGCAACCATGCGCGCCGCCCTCGATGCGCTGAACGACAGCGTGGCCCACGCCAGCGATGCCGTCGCCTCGGACTTCGCTTTCCATCTGGAAATCGCCCTGTCCACCGGCAACCGCTACTTCACCGACATCATGACCCACCTGGGCACCAGCATCATTCCGCGTACGCGGCTGAATTCTGCGCGCCTTGCGCATGACGATCAGCAGCACTACATGAACCGCCTGAGCCGGGAACACGAGGAAATCTACGAAGCGATTGCCCGCCAGGATGCCGATGCGGCGCGGGCGGCGATGCGTCTGCATTTGACCAACAGCCGTGAGAGACTGCGCCAGGCCCATGAAGAGGCGCAGGCGCAGCGGGGATGAGTTTGCAGGTTTGATTCATGTGTTGATTGATCTACCGCTTTCGCGAGCAAGCCCGCTCCCACCCTGGATTTTCGGTGAGCCCGGATTTTGAGTTCAGCCGAGATCCATTGTGGGAGCGGGCTTGCTCGCGAAGGGGCCGGTGAATTCAGCGCGGCAATATCGAGCGATCCACCCTCACCGCCAGTTTCGCTTTACCCGGCTTGGCAGCAAACGCCACCTCGCCTGATTGATCCACAACCCCCCGCGCAATCGGCTTGCCATCGGCCAGCAACTCCAGCGGCGCCCCTTGCAGCGATTGCCCCGACGCCAGTTCCAGTTTCAATTTGATCGTCATGCCCATTCTCCTTAAATGACGTTGCCGCTCGGGTGATAGTCCTTGAGCAGCAGGTAGGTGCTCCAGCCCCACCAGTTGTCGACGGTGGCGGTGTCGTTGAGGTTGTTCACATCTTTGCGGCGCAAGACTTTGCCGCCCTCGACGCGGAACAGCGGTGCGAAGTTATTGGAAATATTCAGCACCGCCGTCAGGTCGGGCACGCGTTGCAGTGCGGCGAATGTGGACGGGGCGGGCAGCGTGCCGCTCAAGTAAGCGGCAAACACCTCATCCGCCGAGGCCTGCACCGCCAGATTGACCTGGGTGCGGTTGTCCGCGTCGCTGGTTTCGAAGTAGCGCTTGTCGCCGTACGCGCGCCATTGATCGCCATGGGCGTTACCCACCTTGAGGCCGAATTTGCTGTCCTCGTCGTGCATGAAGCGGGTGATCAGTGAACCCAGATCGCTCGGGGTCACCACCGCGGCAAGCTCCTTGCGCGGTACTCGCAAGTGGCCGGATGAGAACAGGTCGGTGAGGAAGTGGTCGGCAAACGCGTTCATCGCGTAGGCGCGCTCCAGTTGCTGTTTATCCTGACTGGCGCGGGCGGCGATGGCGGTTTGCAGGGCGGCGGTGTGACCGGCGATATAGGCCAGTCTCGCCCATTCGCCGAAGTGGTCGGCGTTGTTCGCCGCCAGTTTCAGATAACGCCCGAGTGGGATCAGCGCGGAGACGAAACTGCCGCCACCGGTGATCTTGTTCCACTCTTCGGACAACGTATCTCCCAGTGCGTCGTAGGCTTCGTGCGCCGGTTTACCGTCCTGGATCGCTTGTTTAACCGCGTCGATCTCTTTTTGCATGACCGCGAGAATCTGCGTGGCCTCGGCGCGCGAGGCCGGCAGTATTGCGAGGGAGTCGAAGGCGGCATTGAACCGGTTCAGGCGATCGGCCGGGGTCGCACCTTCGTTGATCGGTCGATCAACCACGCCGTAGAAATCACCGCCCAGCGCCAGCACCTGACCGTAGGTCAGCGCGAGGCCGTTGGGCAGGTGCAAGGGCACGTTTTGCGCGCGGATCGGTTCAGCGTTTTCAGCAAGGCGCAGCAGGGTGTTGTCGCCGATGGCCGTGTGTTCGCCACCTTCGAAGCGCAGTTTGGGCTTGCCTTTGAGGGTGTTGCCGGGCAGGACGCTTAGCGGTTCGACATCGCTGTGGGCGTCGGCGATGTGCAACACCAGATGCGGATTGTCGGCGCTGAAGTGGATGCCGTTTTCCGTGAAAAGATCATCGAAACGAGCGATCAGCGGTTTGGGTCTTTCCTGTGGTTTTGGGTGCGGTCCGGACATTTCTTGCTCCTTGATATGCCGTCTGTGGATTTATTTTTAACTGTATGGATATACAGTCTAATCGAGCCTAGACCAGATTTTTCCTACGTCAAGAAGGGATCTTGTCCGACAAAAAGCGTGGGGCAACGATGAAATGCAGTTGACGGTTGTCTTTTAAGTTGTACGATGACCTACAACTTCAGCGCTGGCTGAATCATAAAACTCACAAAAAATGTTGCTACCCAGGGTGTTCGAAAAATGAATCCACAAGAACTGAAGTCCATCCTCTCCGCCGGTCTGTTGTCGTTCCCGGTCACCGATTTCAACGCCCAGGGCGATTTCAACCGCGCCGGCTACATCAAGCGTCTGGAATGGCTGGCCCCGTATGGCGCTTCGGCACTGTTCGCCGCCGGTGGCACCGGTGAGTTCTTCTCCCTGGCAGCCAGCGAATACTCGGAAATCATCAAGACCGCGGTCGATACCTGCGCCACCAGCGTGCCGATTCTGGCCGGTGTCGGCGGTTCGACCCGCCAGGCCATCGAGTACGCCCAGGAAGCCGAGCGTCTGGGCGCCAAAGGCCTGTTGCTGCTGCCGCACTACCTGACCGAAGCCAGCCAGGACGGCGTTGCCGCCCACGTTGAAGCGGTGTGCAAATCGGTGAACATCGGTGTGGTGGTCTACAACCGCAACGTCTGCCGCCTGACCGCGCCACTGCTGGAACGTCTGGCCGAACGCTGCCCGAACCTGATCGGCTACAAGGACGGTCTGGGCGATATCGAGTTGATGGTGTCGATCCGTCGTCGCCTCGGCGATCGCTTCAGCTACCTCGGCGGCCTGCCGACCGCTGAAGTCTACGCCGCCGCCTACAAGGCGCTGGGCGTGCCGGTTTACTCGTCGGCGGTGTTCAACTTCATCCCGAAAACCGCGATGGATTTCTACCACGCGATTGCCCGCGATGATCACGCCACCGTCGGCAAGATCATCGACGACTTCTTCCTGCCGTACCTCGACATCCGCAACCGCAAAGCCGGTTACGCCGTGAGCATTGTCAAGGCCGGGGCCAAGATTGCCGGCTATGACGCAGGCCCGGTACGGGCGCCGCTGACCGACCTGACCGGCGAAGAATTCGAAATGCTCGCCGCACTGATCGACAAGCAAGGCGCGCAATAAACACCGACCCACAAGGCCGCTGAGCAATCAGCGGCTTTTGCGTAGAGAGGAGAATTTTCTGTGGCTGATTCCAAGCGTTACGACAACTACATCAACGGTGAATGGGTCGCCGGTGCCGATTACTCGGCGAACATCAATCCGTCCGAGTTGAGCGACACCATCGGCGACTACGCCAAGGCTGACCTGACTCAGGTTCACGCCGCCATCGATGCCGCCCGTGCCGCGTTCCCGGCGTGGTCGACGTCCGGTATTCAGGCCCGTCACGATGCGCTGGATAAAGTCGGCACGGAAATCCTCGCCCGTCGCGAAGATCTCGGCACCCTGCTGGCCCGGGAGGAGGGCAAGACCCTGCCCGAAGCCATCGGCGAAGTGACCCGCGCCGGCAACATCTTCAAATTTTTCGCCGGTGAATGTCTGCGGCTGTCCGGCGACTACGTGCCGTCGGTGCGCCCGGGCGTCAACGTCGAAGTGACCCGCGAAGCCCTCGGCGTAGTCGGCCTGATTACCCCGTGGAACTTCCCGATTGCCATCCCTGCATGGAAGATCGCCCCGGCGTTGGCCTACGGCAACTGCGTGGTCTTGAAACCGGCGGACCTGGTGCCGGGCTGTGCCTGGGCACTGGCGGAAATCATCTCCCGCGCAGGCTTCCCCGCTGGCGTGTTCAACCTGGTGATGGGCAGCGGGCGGGTGGTTGGCGAAGCGCTGGTCAACAGCCCGAAAGTCGATGGCATCAGCTTCACCGGTTCGGTCGGCGTGGGTCGGCAGATCGCCGTTAATTGCGTGTCGCGCCAGGCCAAGGTGCAGCTGGAAATGGGTGGCAAGAACCCGCAGATCATTCTCGACGACGCCGACCTCAAACAAGCGGTCGAGCTGTCGGTGCAGAGCGCGTTCTACTCCACCGGCCAGCGTTGCACGGCGTCGAGCCGCTTGATCGTCACCGCCGGGATTCACGACAAATTCGTCGAGGCGATGGCCGAACGCATGAAGTCGATCAAGGTCGGCCACGCGCTGAAATCCGGCACCGACATCGGCCCGGTGGTTTCCCAGGCGCAGCTGGAACAGGACATGAAGTACATCGACATCGGCCAGAGCGAAGGTGCACGTCTGGTCAGCGGTGGTGGTCTGGTGACCTGCGACACCGAAGGCTACTTCCTCGCGCCAACGCTGTTTGCCGACAGCGAAGCGTCGATGCGCATCAGCCGTGAAGAGATCTTCGGCCCGGTGGCCAACATCGTTCGCGTGGCCGATTACGAGGCAGCGCTGGCGATGGCCAACGACACCGAGTTCGGCCTGTCCGCCGGTATCGCCACCACCTCGCTGAAGTACGCCAACCACTTCAAGCGTCACTCGCAAGCCGGGATGGTCATGGTCAACCTGCCGACCGCCGGTGTCGATTACCACGTTCCGTTCGGCGGCCGTAAGGGATCATCCTATGGCTCACGTGAGCAAGGCCGCTATGCACAAGAGTTCTACACGGTCGTGAAGACCAGCTACATCGGTTCCTGAAGGAACATGCGGTGTCGACCCTGGCACCGCACCCCTGTAGGAGCTGCCGAAGGCTGCGATCTTTTGATCCTGATCTTCAAAGCAAGATCAAAAGATCGCAGCCTGCGGCAGCTCCTACAGGGAATACATGCAGCACAACAGATTCACCCGCGCATAAAAATAATCAGTGGGAGTACATCTACATGCAACCGTCCAAGCCGACTCACGTCCGCTATTTGATCCTGCTCATGTTGTTCCTGGTGACCACGATCAACTACGCCGACCGCGCGACCATCGCCATCGCCGGTTCCAGCCTGCAAAAAGACCTCGGCATCGACGCGGTCACTCTCGGCTATATCTTCTCCGCCTTCGGTTGGGCCTACGTGGCCGGGCAGATCCCCGGTGGCTGGCTGCTCGATCGCTTCGGCTCGAAAAAAGTCTATGCCCTGAGCATCTTCTGCTGGTCGCTGTTCACCGTGTTGCAGGGCTTTGTCGGTGAGTTCGGCATGTCCACGGCGATTGTTGCGCTGTTCATGCTGCGCTTTCTGGTGGGCCTGGCCGAAGCGCCGTCATTCCCCGGCAACGCTCGAATTGTCGCAGCGTGGTTCCCGACTGCTGAACGTGGCACCGCTTCGGCGATTTTCAACTCGGCGCAATACTTCGCCACGGTGCTGTTCGCGCCGCTGATGGGCTGGATTGTCTATACCTTTGGCTGGGAACACGTGTTCATCGTCATGGGCGGTTTCGGCATTGTCTTCTCGCTGATCTGGCTCAAGGTTATCCACAGCCCGCGCCAGCACCCGATGGCCAACGACGCCGAAGTGCAGTTCATCGCCGACAACGGCGGCATGGTCGACATGGATCAGAAGCAAGGCAAAAAGTCGGACGGGCCGAAGTGGGATTACATCCGCCAGTTGCTGACCAACCGCATGATGCTCGGCGTTTACCTGGGCCAGTACTGCATCAACGGCATCACTTATTTCTTCCTGACCTGGTTCCCGGTGTACCTGGTGCAGGAGCGCGGCATGACCATTCTCAAGGCGGGTTTCATCGCCTCGTTGCCGGCGATCTGCGGCTTCATCGGCGGCGTGCTCGGCGGGGTGATTTCCGATTACCTGCTGCGCAAAGGGCATTCGCTGACCTTCGCCCGCAAGGCACCGATCATCGGCGGTCTGCTGGTGTCGAGCAGCATCGTCGCCTGCAATTACGTGGACATCGAATGGATGGTGGTCGGCTTCATGGCCCTGGCGTTCTTCGGCAAAGGCGTGGGTGCGCTGGGCTGGGCAGTGGTCTCCGACACTTCGCCGAAACAGATCGCCGGTCTCAGTGGTGGCTTGTTCAACATGTTCGGCAACATCGCGTCGATCACCACACCGATCGTGATTGGCTACATCATCAGCTCCACCGGTTCGTTCAAGTGGGCACTGGTGTTCGTCGGCGCCAACGCACTGGTCGCGGTGTTCAGCTACCTGGTGATCGTCGGTCCGATCAAACGTGTGGTGCTCAAAGAGCCGCCAACCAACGGTGGTTCTGAAATCACCGGCAAATTGTCTCAAGCGCATTCCTGAGGAGCGGCGTCATGCAGTTGATTGAACATTCCGACTCGCCGCGCTACATCCGCCTGCACGAGCGGGACAACGTAGTGATTGTGGTCAACGACCAGGGCGTACCGGCCGGCACCGAATTCCCGGACGGTCTGGTGACCGTGGATTTTGTGCCGCAGAGCCACAAGGTCACCCTCGAAGACATTCCCGAGGGCGGTCAGGTGATTCGCTACGGTCAGACCATCGGCTACGCGTTGCAGCCGATTCCACGCGGCAGTTGGGTCAAGGAAGATCAACTGCGCATGCCGACCGCGCCGCCGCTGGACAGCCTGCCGCTGTCCACCGAAGTACCGGCCGCGCAGGCCCCGCTGGAAGGTTTCACCTTTGAGGGTTACCGCAACGCCGACGGCACCGTCGGTACGCGCAACATCCTCGGGATCACCACCACCGTGCAGTGCGTGACCGGTGTGCTCGATCACGCGGTGAAACGCATCAAGGACGAACTGCTGCCGAAATACCCGCACGTCGATGACGTGGTGGCGCTGACCCACAGTTACGGTTGTGGTGTGGCGATCACCGCCACCGATGCCTACATCCCGATCCGCACCGTGCGCAATCTGGCGCGCAACCCGAACCTGGGTGGCGAAGCGTTGGTGATCAGCCTCGGCTGCGAGAAATTGCAGGCCGGACAGGTGATGCACGAGGACGATGCCTCGGTGGATCTCAGCGAGCCGTGGCTCTATCGCTTGCAGGATTCCAGCCACGGTTTTACCGAGATGATCGAGCAGATCATGGCGCTGGCTGAAGTCCGTCTGAAGAAGCTCGACCAGCGCCGCCGCGAAACCGTGCCGGCCTCGGAGCTGATCCTCGGCATGCAGTGTGGCGGCAGCGATGCGTTCTCCGGAATCACCGCCAACCCGGCGCTGGGTTATGCCTCGGACTTGTTGCTGCGCGCAGGAGCGACGGTGATGTTTTCCGAAGTCACCGAAGTGCGCGATGCGATCTATCTGCTGACCTCCCGTGCCGAGACCAAGACCGTGGCGCAGGAACTGGTGCGCGAGATGGACTGGTACGACCGCTATCTGGCCAAGGGCGAAGCGGATCGCAGCGCCAACACCACGCCGGGTAACAAGAAGGGCGGGTTGTCGAACATTGTCGAGAAGTCCTTGGGTTCGATCGTCAAATCCGGCAGCAGCGCGATCAACGGCGTGCTCGGCCCGGGCGAGCGTTTCAAGCGCAAGGGCCTGATCTTCTGCGCGACGCCGGCGAGTGATTTTGTCTGCGGCACGCTGCAACTGGCAGCGGGGATGAACCTGCATGTGTTCACCACCGGGCGTGGCACGCCGTATGGCCTGGCGATGGCGCCGGTGGTCAAGGTCTCGACCCGGACCGAACTGGCGCAGCGCTGGCCGGACCTGATCGACATCGATGCCGGACGGATCGCCACCGGGCGCGCGTCGATCGAGGAGTTGGGCTGGGAGTTGTTCCACTACTACCTGGATGTGGCGAGCGGCAAGCAGCAGACCTGGGCGGAGAAGCACAAGCTGCATAACGACATCACCTTGTTCAATCCGGCGCCGATTACCTGATGGTTTGTGAGGCAAAAGCTACCCTCACCCCAACCCTCTCCCGGAGGGAGAGGGGGCCGATCCGGGAATATTTTAGTAATACACCGACCTGAAAATGCTTTGCCGAATCCATAGTCGACTCGGTATTGCAGGTCGATGTATGACGCACCACACCTCAGTCAGTCCCCTCTCCCTCCGGGAGAGGGTTAGGGTGAGGGGCTTTTCAAGCTTTTGGCTTATCATTAAGCCCTGACGACGCTCACCCAAAGGCTCCCCCGGCATGCTGGCAATCTTCCTCGACACCCTGAATATCACCGCGCCGGTGTTCGCCATGCTGTTCCTCGGGGTGTTGCTCAAGCGTATCGAGTGGATCAACGACAACTTTATCCACACGGCCTCGGCGCTGGTGTTCAACGTCAGCATGCCGGCGCTGCTGTTTCTGGGGATTCTGCATGCGGATCTGCACGCCGCGCTGCAACCGGCGCTGCTGATCTATTTTGCGCTCGCCACGCTGGCGAGTTTTGCCCTGGCCTGGGGCTGGGCGATCATCAAGTGCCCGCGTGAAGATCGCGGCATCTACACCCAGGGCGCGTTTCGCGGTAACAACGGGGTGATTGGTCTGGCGCTGGCGGCGAGCATGTACGGCGACTACGGGATTTCCCTCGGGGCGATTCTCGCGGCGCTGGTGATCCTGTTCTACAACACGCTGTCGACCATCGTGCTCGCGGTGTACAGCCCGGTGATCAAGTCCGATCCGTGGAGCATCTGCAAAAGCGTGTTCAGCAATCCGTTGATCATCAGCGTGATCGCGGCGGCACCGTTTGCCTGGTTCAAGATCAGCCTGCCGGGCTGGCTGGAAACTTCCGGGCAGTATCTGGCACAAACCACCTTGCCGTTGGCGCTGATCTGCATTGGCGGCACGTTGTCACTGGCGGCGCTGCGCAAGAGCGGCAGCATGGCGCTGAGTTCGAGCCTGGTGAAAATGATCGGCCTGCCGCTGCTGGCAACGCTCGGCGCATGGCTGTGGGGTTTTCGGGGGGCGGAACTGGGGATTCTGTTTCTGTACTTCGGCAGCCCGACGGCGGCAGCCAGTTTCGTCATGGCCCGCGCGGCGCAGGGCAATCATGAGCTGGCGGCGGCGATCATTGTCATGACCACGCTGATGGCGGCGGTGACCACCAATATCGGGATCTTTCTGTTGCAGTGGGGTGGGTGGATCTAGCCTGAGACTCGGGTTGCTCCTGCGGGCCTCTTCGCGAGCAAGCCCGCTCCCACGGGTTTTTGTGTTGTTAATCAGATTTCAACAACACCAAAGATCCCTGTGGGAGCGGGCTTGCTCGCGAAGGCGTCAGTCTTTTCACTCAGGCTTCTGGTAACTGTCGATCACTTCCTGCGCCGCCCGAAACGCATCAATCGCCGCCGGCACCCCGGCGTACACCGCGCAATGCAGCAACGCTTCACGAATCTCCTCGACCGTGCAGCCATTGTTCAGCGCACCCCGCACGTGGCCCTTCAATTCCTGCGGACACTTCAACGCGGTCAGCGCGGCGAGGGTGATCAGGCTGCGGGTTTTCAGTGGCAGACCTTCGCGATTCCACACGCCGCCCCAGGCGTGCTCATTGACGAAATCCTGCAACGGCTGAGTAAATTCGGTGGCGTTGCCCAGCGCGCGATCAACGAACGCATCGCCCATTACCTGACGGCGGATTTCAACCCCGGTTTTCTGCGAATCGGTCATGGCACATCCCTCTTGTGGTGTTGGCGGCGCCAGGCGCGTACGGACGTGAACAACAGGAACGCCAGCAGCGTCGGCAGCACGTAAAACAGCATCAGCTTTTCCAGTTTGCCGGCCAGCGGCATGCCGGTGGTGAACGACACCACGTGCAGCCCGTAAGCCAGGTACAAACCGAGCAGCAACAAACCTTCGGCGCGGGTCACGCGGTAGCCGGAATAGAACACCGGCAGGCACAGCGCGGCGACGCCGAGCATCACCGGCAAGTCGAAATCCAGCGCGTTGGGCGAGACCGACAACGGTGTCGGCGCGATCAGTGCGGTGATACCGAGCACTCCCAGCAGATTGAACAGGTTGGCGCCGATCACGTTGCCCACGGCGATATCGCGTTGCCCGCGCAGTGCCGCGATCAGTGAGGTGGCGAGTTCCGGCAGCGAGGTGCCGACCGCGACCACGGTCAGGCCGATCACCCGCTCGGAGAAGCCCAGATCGGTCGCCACCGCCACGGCGGCGCCGAGCAGCAAATGCCCGGCGAACACCAGCAGCGCCAGCCCGACAGCGATCATCAGCAGACTGCTGAACCACGGCGCCTGCGGGGTTTGCGGCACTTCCGAATGCGGGCGCGCCGAGTGCCGCGACTGGCGCAGCAGCAAGCCCAGATACAACGCCAGCGCGGCGAGCAGCAGGACGCCGTCGAAGCGGCTGATCTGTTCATTCCAGGCGAGGACGAACACCAGCAGACTGGCGCCGATCATCAGCGGAATATCCAGACGCACCAGTTGTCGCGAAACCCGTAACGGAATGATCAGTGCCGACAGGCCGAGGGTCACGAGGATGTTGAAGATGCTGCTGCCGATCACGCTGCCGACGGCGATGTCGGGATTGTGCGCGAGGGTCGCTTGCAGGCTGACTGCCATCTGCGGAGCACTGCTGCCGAGGGCGACGATGGTCAGGCCGATGATCAGTGGTCGCACATGCAAGCGTGCGGCGAGACGCACGGCGGCGCGCACCATCAGTTCGGCTCCGAGGATCAGCAGTAGCAGGCCACTGAGCAGTTCGATCACGTTGATCAGCGGTAAATCGGCTAGCGCGAAAATGGCGGGTGCTCCATCAGTCGTCGAGGGCCTGCACGCGAACCCGTGCCGTACCGCTGCCGAGCATACCGAGTTGTTCGGCGGCTTCGCGTGAAACATCAATCAGACGGCCACGGGTATGCGGTCCGCGGTCGTTGATGCGCACCACGCAGGATTTGTCATTTTTCAGGTTGGTGACCTTCACCCGCGTACCGAATGGCAGTTGGCGATGGGCGGCGGTCAGGGAATGCTGGTTGAACGCTTCGCCGCTGGCGGTGCGTTTACCGTGGTGTTGGGCGCCGTAGTAGGAGGCGACACCGGTCTGGTCGTAACCGTGCGGGTCGATGATGTCGTTGCTGGCGCAACCGGCGAGCAAGGAGAGCAGGGCGCAGGCGCCGAGCAGGCGTTTCATTCGAAAGCTCCACAAAACAAATGTGGAAACAACCCAATGTGGAGATCAGCTTCTGTGGCGAGGGGATTTATCCCCGATGGGGCGCGCAGTGCCCCCAAATTCCAGGTACAGAAGAATTGGGGCCGCTTCGCAGCCCATCGGGGATAAATCCCCTCACCACAAAACTCCCCCCGCCATAGATTGTTCCCACAGGGGATGGAGCCAGGCTTCAGGTCTGGCCCCATTTGCATCAGCCTTCGAGCTTGCTTTTCAGCAGTTCGTTCACTTGCTGCGGGTTGGCCTTGCCTTTCGAAGCCTTCATGGCCTGACCGACGAAGAAGCCGAACATCTTGCCTCGTTTGGCTTCGTCTGCCGCGCGGTATTGCTCGACCTGCTCGGCGTTGGCCGCGAGCATTTCGTCCAGCACCGCGGAGATCGCGCCGCTGTCGGTCACTTGCTTCAGACCGCGCTTGTCGATGATCTCGTCCGCCGTGCCTTCGCCGTTGGCCATCGCTTCGAACACCACTTTGGCGATCTTGCCGGAGATGGTGTTGTCCTTGATGCGCTGCAGCATGCCGCCCAGCAGTTCAGCGGAAACCGGCGACTCGTCGATGTCCAGGCCTTGCTTGTTGAGCAGGCTGCCCAACTCGACCATGACCCAGTTCGCCGCCAGTTTGGCGTCGCCGCCGATGGCTGCGACCTTCTCGAAGTAGTCCGCTTGCTCACGGCTGGTGGCCAGCACGTTGGCGTCGTAGGCCGACAGACCGAACTGGCTCTGGAAGCGCTCGCGTTTTTGCGGTGGCAGTTCCGGCAGGGTGGCGCGCACTTCGCCGAGGAACGACTCTTCGATGACCACCGGCAGCAGGTCCGGGTCGGGGAAGTAACGATAGTCGTTGGCTTCCTCTTTGGAGCGCATCGGACGGGTCTCGTCCTTGTTCGGATCGTACAGACGGGTCTGCTGGATCACTTTGCCGCCGTCTTCGATCAGCTCGATCTGCCGCTGGATCTCGGAGTTGATCGCCTTCTCGATGAAGCGGAACGAGTTGACGTTCTTGATCTCGCAGCGGGTGCCGAACTCGACCTGGCCTTTCGGGCGTACCGAGACGTTGCAGTCGCAACGCAGCGAACCTTCGGCCATGTTGCCGTCACAGATGCCCAGGTAACGCACCAGCGCATGGATCGCCTTGACGTACGCCACGGCTTCCTTGGCGCTGCGCATGTCCGGCTCGGAAACGATTTCCAGCAGCGGCGTGCCGGCACGGTTCAGGTCGATGCCGGTGGCGCCGTTGAATTCTTCGTGCAGGCTCTTGCCGGCGTCTTCTTCCAGGTGCGCGCGGGTGATGCCGACACGTTTGACGGTGCCGTCTTCCAGCGCGATGTCCAGGTGGCCCTTGCCGACGATCGGCAATTCCATCTGGCTGATCTGGTAGCCCTTCGGCAGATCCGGGTAGAAGTAGTTTTTGCGGGCGAACACGTTGTGCTGACCGATCTCGGCGTCAATCGCCAGACCGAACATCACCGCCATGCGCACCGCTTCCTGGTTCAGCACCGGCAATACGCCGGGCATGCCCAGGTCGATCAGGCTGGCCTGGGTGTTCGGCTCGGAGCCGAACTGGGTGGAACTACCGGAAAAGATTTTCGACCGGGTAGTGAGCTGAGTGTGAATCTCCAGCCCGATCACGACTTCCCATTGCATGTGTGTCTCCTCAGAAGCCGGTTGGGGTGCGGGTGTGCCAGTCAGTGTTCAACTGATACTGGTGCGCAACATTGAGCAAACGGCCTTCCTGGAAATACGGCGCAAGCAACTGCACGCCAACCGGCAGACCGTCGACAAAACCGGCCGGCATCGACAGGCCCGGCAGGCCCGCGAGGTTGGCGGTGATGGTGTAGACGTCTTCCAGATAGGCAGCGACCGGGTCGCTGTTCTTCGCGCCGAGCTTCCAGGCCGGGTTCGGCGTGGTCGGGCCGAGGATGATGTCGACTTCATTAAAGGCCGCCATGAAGTCGTTCTTCACCAGGCGACGGATCTTCTGCGCTTTCAGGTAGTAGGCGTCGTAGTAACCGGCGGACAGCGCGTAGGCACCGACCATGATCCGGCGCTGCACTTCCGGCCCGAAGCCTTCGCCACGCGAGCGCTTGTACAGGTCGATCAGGTTTTCCGGGTTCTCGCAGCGATGGCCGAAACGCACGCCGTCGAAACGCGACAGGTTCGAGGAAGCTTCGGCCGGGGCGATCACGTAGTACGCAGGAATCGCGTGCTGCATGTTCGGCAGGCTGATTTCCTTGATCACGGCACCGAGCTTCTGCAGCTCTTTGATGCTGTTCTGGATCAGGTCGGCGATGCGCGGGTCGAGACCGGCGCTGAAGTATTCCTTCGGCACGCCGATGCGCAGGCCCTGCAGCGAAGTGTTGAGGCTGGCGGAGTAATCCGGAACCGGCTCATCGATGCTGGTGGAGTCGTTCTGGTCGAACCCGGCCATACCTTGCAACAAAATCGCGCAGTCTTCGGCAGTGCGCGCCAACGGGCCGCCCTGATCGAGGCTGGAGGCGTAAGCGATCATTCCCCAGCGCGAAACACGACCGTACGTCGGTTTCAGGCCGGTGAGGTTGGTGAATGCAGCGGGCTGACGAATCGAACCACCGGTGTCGGTGGCCGTGGCTGCCGGCAACAGACGAGCGGCAACTGCCGCTGCCGAACCACCGGACGAACCGCCCGGCACGTGTTCCAGATTCCACGGGTTTTTCACCGCGCCGTACCAGCTCGACTCGTTGGCCGAACCCATGGCGAATTCGTCCATGTTGGTCTTGCCCAGAGTCACGGCACCGGCAGCGGCCAGTTTCGCGACCACGGTGGCATCGTACGGGGCCTTGAAGTTGTCGAGCATCTTCGAGCCGCAGCTGGTGCGGATGCCCTGGGTGCAGAACAGGTCCTTGTGGGCGATCGGCGCACCGAGAAGGGCGCCGCTCTCACCGTTGGCCCGGCGTGCATCGGCGGCTTTCGCCTGCGCCAGCGCCAGCTCTTCGGTGAGGCTGATGAAACTGTTGAGCTGCGGATCGAGCTGGGTAATACGCGCCAGCAGGACTTTGGTCAGCTCTTCGGAAGAAAACTTTTTATCGGCGAGACCGCGGGCGATCTCGGCCAGAGTCATTTGATGCATTGCAGGCTCTTTCCCTTTAGTCGATGACTTTCGGAACCAGATACAGGCCGTTTTCGACCGCTGGTGCGATGGACTGATAGGCCTCGCGGTGATTGGTCTCGGTCACGACGTCGGCGCGCAGGCGCTGACTGGCTTCCAGCGGGTGGGCCAAAGGCTCGATACCGTCGGTATCAACGGCCTGCATTTCGTCGACCAGCCCGAGAATGCTGTTGAGGGCGGAAGTAATGTGCGGAAGATCGGCATCATTCAGGCCAAGGCAGGCCAGATGTGCGATTTTTTCCACGTCGGAGCGTTCTAGCGCCATCGGGATTCTCCAGTGGAAAACAGAACGGACGGCGTCCGTGTGTTAGATTGTCGGAACACTACCGCACTTCTACGGTCATAAGGCCGCGATTGTGGGGCTTGGTGCACAGAAAAGCGGCCAATTTAACATATTGGCGCCTTGCCCAAAATCCCTGTCGTTGTTAGAGTTTGCCGCACTTTTTTACCCACGCGTTGCCTAGGGTCCCTTTCCCATGTTCAAGAAACTGCGTGGCATGTTTTCCAGCGATCTTTCCATTGACCTGGGCACTGCCAACACCCTTATTTACGTGCGCGAGCGCGGTATCGTCCTGAATGAGCCATCGGTTGTGGCCATTCGGACACACGGTAACCAGAAAAGTGTCGTAGCTGTCGGCACCGAAGCCAAGCGCATGCTCGGTCGTACGCCGGGCAACATTGCTGCCATTCGTCCGATGAAGGACGGCGTGATCGCCGACTTCAGCGTCTGCGAAAAGATGCTGCAATACTTTATCAACAAGGTGCACGAAAACAGCTTTCTGCAGCCCAGCCCTCGTGTGCTGATCTGCGTTCCATGCAAATCCACCCAGGTCGAGCGTCGTGCCATCCGTGAATCGGCCCTTGGTGCCGGTGCCCGTGAAGTGTTCCTGATCGAAGAGCCAATGGCTGCTGCGATCGGTGCCGGCCTGCCGGTTGAAGAAGCACGCGGTTCGATGGTCGTCGATATCGGTGGTGGTACCACTGAAATCGCGCTGATCTCCCTGAACGGTGTGGTCTATGCCGAATCCGTCCGCGTCGGCGGCGACCGCTTCGACGAAGCGATCATCACCTACGTGCGCCGCAACTACGGCAGCCTGATCGGTGAATCGACTGCCGAGCGCATCAAGCAGGAAATCGGTACGGCCTACCCGGGCGGCGAAGTGCGCGAAGTCGACGTTCGCGGTCGTAACCTGGCCGAAGGCGTTCCACGCGCATTCACCCTGAACTCCAACGAAGTGCTGGAAGCTCTGCAAGAGTCGCTGGCTACTATCGTTCAGGCGGTGAAAAGCGCGCTGGAGCAATCGCCGCCGGAACTGGCTTCCGACATCGCCGAGCGTGGCCTGGTGCTGACCGGTGGTGGCGCGCTGCTGCGTGACCTCGACAAGCTGCTGGCTCAGGAAACCGGTCTGCCGGTGATCGTTGCCGAAGATCCGCTGACCTGTGTTGCTCGCGGCGGTGGCCGTGCATTGGAAATGATGGACAAGCACACCATGGACCTGCTCTCCAGCGAATAAGCGCTGGGTTGCAATACGTGGGTGAGCGCACAGGCAGCACTTTGCAGTGCTGCCTGTTGGCGTTTATCTTCTGTCAGTCTTCATCCAGGCCGGTTTGATGCCGTATGAATAAACAGAACATTTGCCTGGGAGGAGCGGCTTATTAAACCGCTTTTCGCCAAAGGCCCTTCGTTGGGTGTGCGCCTGTTGGTGTTGGCCGTGCTGTCGGTCGCACTGATGGTGGTCGATGCCCGCTTCGACCTGCTCAAACCCGCGCGCAAACAAGCGTCGCTGGTGTTGATGGACGCCTACTGGATCACCGACCTGCCCGGACGGCTGTGGGAAGGGGTCGCCAGTCAGTTCGGCAGTCGCACCGAGCTTGTCGCCGAAAACGAAAAACTCAAGACCGAAAACCTGCTGTTGCAGGGCCGCATGCAAAAGCTTGCCGCCCTCACCGAGCAGAACGTGCGGCTGCGCGAGTTGCTCAATTCCTCCGCACTGGTCAACGAAAAGGTCGAAGTGGCCGAGTTGATCGGCATGGACCCCAATCCCTTCACCCATCGCATCATCATCAATAAAGGTGAGCGCGATGGCGTGGTGCTCGGTCAGCCGGTGCTCGATGCACGCGGTCTGATGGGCCAGGTGGTCGAGTTGATGCCGTACACCTCCCGTGTGCTGCTGCTGACCGACACCACTCACAGCATTCCTGTACAGGTGAACCGTAACGGTCTGCGGGCGATTGCCAGCGGCACCGGCAATCCGGAACGCCTGGAACTGCGGCACGTTGCCGATACCGCCGACATCAAGGAAGGCGACCTGCTGGTCAGCTCCGGCCTCGGTCAGCGCTTCCCGGCCGGTTATCCGGTGGCGACGGTCAAGGAAGTCATCCACGATTCAGGCCAGCCTTTCGCGATTGTCCGCGCGGTGCCGACCGCTGCGCTGAACCGCAGCCGTTATCTGCTGCTGGTCTTCAGCGACAACCGCACCGCCGAAGAGCGCGCCAACGATGCGGCGCAGGCCCAGGAAAATCTTGATGCGCAGGGCGGTGGCCCGGTGCTTCCGGCCACAGTGCCGAAAATCGTCAACAGCCCGGCTGCCGCTGCAGCAACAACCGCCCCCGCAGCACCTGCCGCCGCGGCCAGCACTACGCCGGCCAAACCGGTAGCGAGCAAACCGCCTGCGACCAAGCCTGCGGCAGCGAGTAAGCCGCCGGCGTCCCAGCCTGCTGCGCGTCCGGCGGCGAAACCGCCGGTCACTGCGCCGGCCAATACCGGGAGACAAGAATAATGGTTGGGGCTACTGCTTCCCGTAACGGCTGGATGGTCTGGCTGACATTTCTCATCGGTCTGCTGCTCAGCGTGTCGCCGATGCCGCAATTCATGGAAATCCTGCGTCCGCTCTGGCTGGCGCTGCTGCTGGCATTCTGGGCGTTGGCCTTGCCGCAAACCGTGGGCATGGTCACGGCGTTTTGCCTGGGGTTGGCCGAAGACGTGCTGTACGGCACGCTGCTTGGCCAGAACGCCTTGATCCTGACCCTGATCACCTTCCTGGTGCTGTCCTTGCAACAACGCCTGCGGATGTTCCCGATGTGGCAGCAATGCCTGGTGATCCTGGTGATCTTCGGCCTCGCCCAGCTGGTTCAATTGTGGCTCAGTGCCCTGACCGGCAACCGCCAGCCAACTCTGGCGCTGGTGCTGCCAGCCTTGACCAGCGCCTTGCTCTGGCCTTGGGTCAGCTTTGCTTTGCGTGGATTGCGCCGCCGCTACAAAATCAACTGATTCGGTCAGGCATGTGCCCGCACCTCGACAAGGGAGATGTCTTGATGAAGCCGCTTTACCTCGCCTCTGGTTCGCCGCGTCGGCGTGAGTTGCTCACGCAGATCGGCGTGCCGTTCGCCGCCATCAGTGCGGACATCGATGAAACCCCGCTTCCCGAAGAATCGCCCTCGGCCTACGTCGAACGCCTCGCGCGTGGCAAGGCCGAGGCCGGTCGACGCACGCGGGTGTCCGACGCGGCGTTTTGCGTTCTGGGCGCGGACACCGCGGTGGTGCTCGACGGCAAAATTCTTGGCAAACCGGTGGACGAAGCCGACGCATGCGCCATGCTGATGATGTTGTCCGGCAAGGAGCATGAAGTGCTGACCGCCGTCGCGGTGCTGGAAGGCCAGCGTTGCGAGTCGCGAGTGGTGCGCAGTCTGGTGCGGTTCCGCTCGATCAGCCGTGAAGAAGCGGCGGCCTACTGGGCCAGCGGTGAGCCGCGGGACAAGGCCGGCGGTTATGGCATTCAGGGCCTCGGCGCGGTGTTTGTCGCGGGGCTCAATGGCAGCTATTCGGCCGTGGTCGGGCTGCCGGTTTGCGAAACCGCAGAACTGTTGGGCCATTTCGGCATACCCTGTTGGCAAAACCTGAACGCGCAATGAGCGTCGTATGGATCAAGATGCGGCCATTATCGTGAACATGCCTGAACGAGACCCTGCCATGAGTGAAGAGATTCTGATCAACATCACGCCGATGGAATCGCGCGTGGCAGTGGTCGAAAACGGTGTGCTGCAAGAAGTCCACGTCGAGCGCACGCAAAAGCGCGGGATCGTCGGCAACATCTATAAAGGCAAGATTGTCCGGGTGCTGCCGGGCATGCAGGCGGCATTCGTCGACATCGGTCTGGATCGTGCGGCCTTCATTCACGCTTCGGAAATCTCCCTGCGCGAAGGCCCGGCGGTGGAAAGCATCAGTTCGCTGGTGCACGAAGGCCAGAGTCTGGTGGTGCAGGTGACCAAGGATCCGATCGGGTCGAAAGGTGCACGACTGACGACTCAGCTGTCGATTCCGTCGCGTTATCTGGTGTACATGCCGCGCACCGCCCACGTCGGCATTTCTCTGAAAATCGAAGACGAAGCCGAGCGCGAACGCCTCAAGCAGGTGGTCAGCGATTGTGTGGCCAAGGAAGGGATCAAAGAGGCCGGTGGCTTCATCCTGCGTACCGCCGCCGAGGGGGCCGGGGCCGATGAAATTCTCATGGACATCCGCTACCTGCGCCGTCTGTGGGATCAGATCAGCGAGCAGATCAAGACCATTGGTGCGCCGAGCGTGATCTACGAAGACCTCGGTCTGGCCCTGCGCACCCTGCGCGACCTGGTCAGCCCGAAGATCGAGAAGATCCGTATCGACTCCCGGGAAACCTTCCAGAAAACCACGCAGTTCGTCGCCGAACTGATGCCGGAAATCGCCGATCGTCTGGAACACTATCCGGGCGAGCGGCCGATTTTCGACCTGTATGGCGTCGAGGACGAAATCCAGAAAGCCCTCGAGCGCAAAGTGCCGCTCAAGTCCGGCGGTTATCTGGTGGTCGATCCGGCGGAAGCCATGACCACCATCGACGTCAACACCGGCGCGTTCGTCGGTCATCGCAATCTCGAAGAAACCATCTTCAAGACCAACCTCGAAGCGGCCACCGCGATTGCCCGGCAGATGCGCCTGCGCAATCTGGGCGGGATCATCATCATCGACTTCATCGACATGGAAGATGAAGAACATCAGCGTCAGGTGCTGCGCACCCTGGAAAAACAGCTCGAACGTGATCACGCCAAGACCAACATCATCGGCATCACCGAGTTGGGCCTGGTGCAGATGACCCGCAAGCGCACCCGCGAAAGTCTTGAACAAGTGCTGTGCGAGCCGTGCAGCAGTTGCCAGGGGCGTGGCAAGTTGAAGACTCCGGAAACCATCTGTTACGAGATTTTCCGCGAGATTCTGCGTGAAGCCCGGGCCTATCAGGCTGAGGGTTATCGGGTATTGGCGAACCAGAAAGTGGTGGATCGGCTGCTCGACGAAGAATCCGGTAACGTCGCCGAGCTTGAAGGGTTCATCGGCCGCACCATACGCTTTCAGGTCGAAACCATGTATTCCCAGGAACAATATGACGTGGTGCTGCTCTGAACCCCTGCAGCACATTTAATCCACAACGGCTGGCCTCAGCTTTTAGTAGTTTTATTGCCATGGGAGCCAACTGACATGGAGCGTCTGACACGCATTTTGGCCGCACTGACCCGCTGGGGGCTGGGCCTGTGCGCGTTGGTTCTGGTGCTGATGGCGTTGTACGTCAGCCTCGGTCGGGAACTGACGCCGCTGGTGGCGGAATACCGCACCGATATCGAAGACAAGGCCACGGCCGCGCTCGGCATGCCATTGCAGATCGGCGAACTGGAAGGCAACTGGAGCGGATTCGCGCCGATTCTGCTGGCCCACGATGTGATGGTCGGTGACGGCGCCAATGCCTTGCGTCTGGACCGGGTGCGCGTGGTGCCTGATCTCTGGGCCAGTTTGCTGGCGTGCGAAGTACGCATCGCCCATCTGGAACTGAACGGCCTGAAGATCAGCGTCAAGCAAGCGCAGGACGGCACCTGGGCACTGGAAGGCCTGCCGGTGCAGAACGACCAGCCGCTTGATCCTGAACAATTGTTCAATCGCTCGCAGATTATTCAGCAACTGTCGGTGCTCGACAGTCAGGTGACCGTGCAGCCGCTGGATCAGGCGCCGATGACCTTTACCTACGTCGGCCTCAATCTGAAAACCGGCAGCAGCCGTCAGCGTCTCGACGCCCGTCTGACCTTGCCCGACGGGCAGCCGGTGGCGATGAGCCTGCGTACGCGGATTCGCCCCTCTCAATTGCCCGACAGTTCGCTGGAGGGTTATGTCAGCCTGCCGCAAAGCGATTGGTCAAAGTGGCTGCCCGAGCGTTTGACCCAGCAGTGGAATTTTTCCCAGATCAAGGCCGGCGGCGAGCTGTGGGTGAACTGGAACGACGGCGCTCTGCAAAGCGCCGCCGTGCGTTTGAATGCGCCGCAGGTGACCGGCGCTTATGCCGAGCGTAAACCGATCAAGATCAGCAATCTGGCGCTCAACGGTTATTACCAGCGGGATGACGAGGGCGCGCTCGTTACCCTCGATTCGTTGGCGATGAATGTCGGCGAGACCCGCTGGGAATCTCATGTGCAACTCAAGCAGACGGTGGCCACCGATAAAGCCGATGAGCTGTGGCACTTGCAGGCCGATCGCCTTGATCTGACACCGCTCACGCCGTTGCTCAATGCGCTGGGGCCGTTGCCCGAAAGCGTCGCCACGGTCGTCGACCACCTGAAGGTGACGGGCGGACTGCGCAACGTGCTGCTGGATTTTCGTCCGAACGCCACCGACGGCTCGAAATTCGGCTTCGCTGCCAACCTCGATAATGTCGGTTTCGATGCCTATCACGGTGCCCCGGCGGCGCGAAACGTCAGTGGCAGCCTAAGCGGCAACCTCGACGGCGGTGAACTGCGCATGGACAGCAAGGATTTCGTCCTGCACCTCGACCCGATCTTCGCCAAGCCATGGCAATACATTCAGGCCAACGCCCGCTTGACCTGGAAACTCGACAAAGACGGTTTCACCCTGATCGCGCCTTACCTGAAAGTGCTGGGCGAAGAGGGCAAGATTGCCGGCGACTTCCTGATCCGCCTGCACTTCGACCATAGCCAGGAAGACTACATGGACCTGCGCGTCGGACTGGTCGATGGCGACGGTCGTTACACCGCCAAGTACCTGCCCGAAGTCTTGAGCCCGGCCCTCGACGAGTGGTTACGCACGGCGATCCTCAAAGGTGCCGTGGACCAGGGGTTCTTCCAGTACCAGGGTTCGTTGAACAAGAACGCCAAGGATGTCGATCGCAGTATCAGCCTGTTCTTCAAGGTGCATGACGCCGAACTGGCGTTCCAGCCGGGCTGGCCGCATGTGAGCAAGGTCAGCGGCGACGTGTTCATCGAGGACAGCGGCGTGCGCATCGTGGCCGACAAGGGCCAGTTGCTCGACACGCAGGTCAGTGACGTCTTCGTCAACATTCCCCATGTGCAGGCCGGACAACATACCCATCTGTTCCTCGACGGCGGTTTTTCCGGTGGGCTGGGCGACGGACTGAAAATACTGCAGACCGCGCCGATCGGCACCGGCGAAACCTTTGCCGGCTGGGAAGGCGAGGGCGATCTGCAGGGCAAGGTCAAACTCGATATTCCGCTGGAAAAGGGTGATCAGCCGAAGATTGTCGTCGACTTCAAGACTGCCAATGCGCGCCTGAAACTGGCGGAGCCGAAGCTTGAACTGAGCCAGCTCAAAGGCGATTTCCGTTTCGATAGCGCCAAGGGTCTGAGCGGCCAGAACATTGCAGCGCAGGCGTTTGACAAGCCAGTGACCGCGCAGATTTTTGCCGATGGCAGCGCCAACAAGATCAAGACCCGGGTCGCCGCCTCTGGGCAGGTCGAGGTGAAAAAACTCACTGACTGGCTGGGCGTGACTCAGCCGTTGCCGGTGTCCGGGACCATTCCCTATCAGTTGCAGGTCAACCTCGACGGCAGCGACAGCCAGCTGACGGTCAGCTCCAACATGAAAGGTGTGGCGGTGGATCTGCCGGCACCGTTCGGCATGTCGGCCCAGCAGGGCCGGGACACGGTATTCCGCATGACCCTGCAAGGTCCGGAGCGGCGCTACTGGGTCAGCTACGATCAGCTGGCCAGTTTCACTTTCGCGGCGCCACCGAGCAATTTTGCCGATGGCCGCGGCGAGCTGTTCCTCGGTACGGGCGATACGGTTCTGCCGGAGGCCAAGGGTTTGCGCATTCGTGGTGTGCTGTCGGAGCTGGACGTCGCACCGTGGCAGGATCTGGTCAGCAAATACGCCGGCAATGACCCGGGTGGCAGCGCCAAGCAACTGCTCAACAGTGCCGACTTCAAGGTCGGCAAGCTCACCGCTTTCGGCACCACGCTCGATCAGGCTGCAGTGCAGGTCAACCGCAAACCGTGGGCCTGGAATCTGTCGCTCGACAGCCAGCAGGCCAAGGGCTCGGCCAGCCTGCCTGATGCCAAGGGCGCACCGATTGGGGTCAATCTGCAATATGTGCGCCTGCCGGCGCCGGATCCGACGGTGCAGGCTGACGAGAACTCGCCCGACCCGCTGGTTTCGGTCGACCCGACGAAGATTCCTGCGCTGGATATCACCATCAATCAGTTGTACCTCGGCCCGGATCTGGTGGGCGGCTGGTCGCTCAAGGTGCGGCCAACGGCCAAAGGCATTGCCCTGAACAATATGGACATGGGCCTCAAGGGCATCCTGTTGCAGGGTAATGGCGGCTGGGAAGGTACACCGGGGTCGACCAACAGTTGGTTCAAGGGCCGGATCAGCGGCAAGAACCTCGCCGATGTGCTCAAGGGCTGGGGCTTTGCACCGAGCGTGACCAGTGAAGAGTTTCACATGGACGTCGATGGCCGCTGGCCCGGTTCGCCGGCATGGCTGGCGACCAAGCGTTTCTCGGGCACGCTGGATGCCTCGCTCAATAAAGGTCAGTTCGTTGAAGTGGAGGGCGGCGCGCAGGCGTTGCGGGTGTTCGGTCTGCTCAACTTCAACTCCATCGGCCGCCGCCTGCGTCTGGATTTCTCCGACTTGTTCGGCAAGGGCCTGAGCTACGACCGGGTCAAGGGCCTGCTGGTGGCCAACGCCGGTGTCTATGACACTCGCGAGCCGATTCGCCTGACCGGGCCGTCGAGCAATCTGGAACTCAACGGTACGCTGGATCTGGTGCGTGAGCAGGTCGATGCGAAATTGCTGGTGACCTTGCCGGTGACCAACAACCTGCCGATTGCCGCGTTGATTGTCGGCGCGCCGGCGGTGGGCGGGGCGTTGTTCCTGATCGACAAGCTGATCGGTGACCGTGTGGCACGCTTCGCCAGCGTCAAGTACACCGTCAAGGGCCCGTGGAAAGAACCGAAAATCACCTTCGACAAGCCTTTTTGAACAGCCATATCCCAAGCCTATGGAGTAGCATGGCCGCATACCTGTTGCGGAGCGCGCCATGTCTTTAGCGGTGATTCAAATGGTCAGCCAGAGTGATGTGCTGGCCAATCTGGCGCAGGCTCGACGCCTGCTCGAACAGGCCGCGGCCGGCGGCGCGAAGCTGGCGGTGCTGCCGGAAAACTTCGCCGCCATGGGCCGTCGCGATATCGCCGACATCGGCCGCGCCGAAGCGCTCGGCGAAGGGCCGATCCTGCCGTGGTTGAAACAGACCGCCCGTGACCTCAAGTTATGGATAGTGGCCGGTACCTTGCCGTTGCCACCGCTCGGGCAACCGCAGGCCAAGTCCCACGCCTGTTCGCTGCTGGTCAACGATCAGGGTGAAACCGTCGCGCGGTATGACAAGCTGCACCTGTTCGATGTCGATGTGGCGGACAATCGCGGGCGGTATCGCGAATCCGATGACTATGCTTATGGCAGTGGCGTGGTGGTGGCGGACACGCCGGTCGGCCGCGTCGGTCTGAGCGTGTGTTACGACTTGCGCTTCCCGGAGCTGTACAGTGAACTGCGCGCCGCCGGTGCCGAGTTGATCACCGCTCCATCGGCCTTTACCGCGGTGACCGGTGCGGCGCATTGGGACGTGCTGATTCGCGCCCGGGCCATCGAGACCCAGTGTTATGTGTTGGCGGCAGCGCAGGGCGGAACCCATCCGGGGCCGCGGGAAACTTTCGGTCATGCGGCGATTGTCGACCCGTGGGGCCGTGTGCTGGCGCATCAGGATCAAGGCGAAGCGGTGTTGTTGGCCGAACGCGACAGTGATGAACAAGCGTCCATCAGGGCGCGAATGCCGGTGACGAGTCATCGGCGGTTTTTCTCGCAGGGCGCACAGCGGCCTGCTTCAGAACATGAATTTAAGGCGTAAACCTATGAGCGAGTTGTTGTCCTCAGTCAGTGATCACCTGTTGGCGCCCGGCGGCGTGACGATCGAGAGCCTGCAAGGCGTGCTCGGCGATCTGGCAGGCCCGGGCATCGATGCTGCCGACCTGTATTTCCAGGGTCAGATCTCCGAGTCGTGGTCGCTGGAAGACGGCATCGTCAAGGAAGGCAGCTTCAACCTCGATCAGGGTGTTGGCGTTCGTGCGCAGTCCGGTGAGAAGACCGGTTTTGCCTACAGCAACGCGATCACCCTTGAAGCGCTGGGCGCTGCGGCTCGTGCCGCGCGTTCGATCTCCCGTGCCGGGCAGAACGGCACGGTGCAGGCGTTCAGTACTCAGGATGTCGCGCAGCTGTATGCGCCGGACAATCCGCTGGAAGTGTTGAGCCGCGCCGAGAAAGTCGAGCTGCTCAAGCGCATCGACGTCGCTACCCGCGCCCTCGACCCACGGATTCAGCAGGTCAGCGTGAGCATGGCCGGGGTCTGGGAGCGGATTCTGGTAGCGTCCACCGACGGAGGCCTGGCCGCTGATGTGCGACCGCTGGTGCGTTTCAACGTCAGCGTGATCGTCGAGCAGAATGGTCGTCGCGAGCGCGGCGGGCATGGCGGCGGCGGGCGTACCGACTACCGTTATTTCCTCGCCGAAGACCGTGCCATGGGTTATGCCCGTGAAGCGCTGCGTCAGGCCCTGGTGAACCTCGAAGCGATTCCGGCACCGGCCGGCACCTTGCCTGTCGTCCTCGGTTCGGGCTGGTCCGGCGTGCTCCTGCACGAAGCGGTCGGCCACGGTCTGGAAGGCGACTTCAACCGCAAGGGCAGTTCGGCCTACAGCGGGCGGATGGGCGAAATGGTCGCTTCCAAGCTCTGCACCATTGTCGATGACGGCACGTTGAGCGGTCGTCGCGGTTCGCTGAGCGTCGACGACGAAGGCACCCCGACCGAGTGCACCACGCTGATCGAAAACGGCGTGCTCAAGGGCTACATGCAGGACAAGCTCAATGCGCGCCTGATGGGCGTGGCCCGTACCGGTAACGGTCGTCGCGAGTCTTATGCGCATCTACCGATGCCGCGCATGACCAACACCTACATGTTGGGCGGCGAGAGCGATCCGGCGGAAATCATCGCTTCGGTGAAGAAGGGCATCTACTGCGCCAACCTTGGCGGCGGTCAGGTCGACATCACCAGCGGCAAGTTCGTGTTCTCCACCAGCGAGGCGTACCTGATCGAGGACGGCAAGATCACTGCGCCGGTCAAGGGCGCGACGTTGATCGGCAACGGTCCCGAGGCGATGAGCCGGGTGTCGATGGTCGGTAACGATCTGGCGCTGGACAGCGGTGTGGGCACGTGCGGCAAGGATGGGCAGTCGGTGCCGGTGGGTGTCGGTCAGCCGACGCTGAAAATCGATGCGATCACCGTGGGTGGCACGGGCGCATAAAAAGAGGTGGAGCTTCGGGTGGCGCGCATTGCGGCCACCCGCTGACGACTATCAACGCAGGCCGCGTTGCGTATCGTCCAGCTCACGGATGTACTTGAAGATCTTGCGGCTGGAAGCAGGAGGTTTGTTTTGCGCAACCTCGTGCTGAGCCTGACGGATCAGGGAACGCAGTTGTTGGCGATCGGCGTCCGGGTACTCGACGACGAATTTCTCCAGCACGGCATCGTCACCGGCGATCAGGCGGTCACGCCAGCGTTCGAGGTTGTGGAAACGCTCGTTGTACTGACGGGTGGAGGCATCGAGTTGATCGAGCAGTACCAGAATCGCGTCAGTGTCCTGATCGCGCATCAGTTTGCCGATGAACTGCAGGTGCCGTTTACGCGCGATGTTCGCGGTGTGCTTGGGCGCATCGGCCAGGGCCCGGCGCAAAGCGTCGGTCAATGGCAGTTTTGCCTGCAAGTCGGGCTTGAGTGTTGTAAGGCGCTCGCCAAGGTCAACCAGAGCATGCAGCTCGCGTTTGACCTGAGATTTGCTTTTTTCTCCCGTATCGAGGGAGTCGTCGTAAGAATCAACCATGGTGGCAGTCCGCAAAGAAACGCCGCCATGATAACCAGTCGGGGGCCGCTTGTCCGGCCCGGTCGCTCGATGACCCCAGCCGAAAGCAGAATTTGAGTGGAGATGAGCATGAGTGCAGTTCAAAGCGTCGGCCCGCAGGCATTGCCGGCACTGCAGGAACAGGTCGAGCAGATCATCGCCGAAGCCAAGCGTCAGGGCGCCAGCGCCTGCGAAGTCGCCGTGTCGCTGGAGCAAGGTTTGTCGACTTCGGTGCGCCAGCGTGAGGTCGAGACGGTCGAGTTCAATCGCGATCAGGGTTTTGGCATCACCTTGTATGTTGGCCAGCGCAAAGGCTCGGCCAGCACTTCCGCCACCGGCCCTGACGCGATTCGCGAAACCGTTGCCGCTGCACTGGCCATCGCCAAACACACCTCTGAAGACGAAGCATCGGGCCTCGCTGATGCGGCGCTGATGGCCAGGGATCAGCAGGATTTCGATCTGTTTCACGAGTGGGACATCACCCCCGAGCAGGCCATCGAGAAGGCGCTGATCTGTGAAGCGGCCGCGTTCGACGCCGATGCGCGGATCAAGAACGCCGACGGCACTACCCTCAGCACGCATCAGGGCTGCCGTGTGTATGGCAACAGCCACGGTTTCATCGGCGGTTACGCGTCGACCCGGCACAGCCTGAGCTGCGTGATGATCGCCGAAGCCGATGGCCAGATGCAGCGCGATTACTGGTATGACGTGAACCGTCAGGGCAGTTTGCTGGCGGATCCGGTGAGCATCGGCCAGCGTGCCGCGCAACGCGCCGCGAGCCGTCTGGGCGCGCGTCCGGTGCCGACCTGCGAAGTGCCAGTGCTGTTTTCCGCCGAGCTGGCGGGCGGGTTGTTCGGCAGTTTCCTGTCGGCGGTGTCCGGCGGCAGCCTGTACCGTAAATCGTCGTTTCTCGAAGGCACTTTGGGGCAGAAGCTGTTTCCGGAATGGCTGACCATCGACGAGCGTCCGCACCTGATGCGCGCCATGGGCAGTGCGTCCTACGACGGCGATGGTCTGGCCACTTACGCTAAGCCGTTCGTCGAGAAGGGCGAACTGGTGTCGTACATCCTCGGCACGTACTCCGGGCGCAAACTCGGCATGCCGAGCACCGCCAACGCGGGTGGCGTGCACAACCTGTTCGTCACTCACGGTGACGAAGACCAGGCGGCGCTGTTGAAGCGCATGGGCCGTGGCTTATTGGTTACCGAATTGATGGGCCATGGCTTGAACATGGTCACCGGCGATTATTCGCGCGGAGCGGCGGGTTTCTGGGTCGAAAACGGCGAAATCCAGTTCGCGGTGCAGGAAGTGACCATCGCCGGCAATATGCGCGACATGTTCAAGCAGATCGTCGCAGTCGGGAATGATCTGGAGCTGCGCAGCAATATTCGCACGGGCTCGGTGTTGATCGAGCGAATGACTGTCGCGGGCAGTTAAGCCCAACCGTCACAAAAAAGGCGCGCCATCCAATTGGATGGCGCGCCTTTTTTCTTGGCTCGCCACAAAACCCTGTGGGAGCGAGCCTGCTCGCGAAAGCGATTTAACAGCCGACCGCAGCGGTGACTGACACGACGCCTTCGCGAGCAGGCTCGCTCCCACAATGGAGTCTGTGTAATCAGGCACTCTTGTTTTGGTTCTCATTATCATCTAATAATGAATCTCATCTCCGAACGAGTCCCGGATCATGAGTTCTGCCTTGCACGAGCAGCCGTACCTCGAAAGCTGGCGCTGGATGAGTCGCCAGATCCGTTGCGCAATGGATCCTGACGAACCGCGCCTGATCGAACATTACCTGGCCGAAGGCCGCTATCTGGCCTGCTGTACGGCGACTTCCCCGTGGACCATCGCTGAAACCTCCTTCCGTCTGCTGCTCGACACAGCCACCGACATCGCGTTGCCGTGGCACTGGCGCAGTCTGTGTCTCGATCAAGCCTGGCGCCCGCTGCGTGAAATGGAGCGCCTGTCGCTGTGCAACTGCCGGCTCCAGCGCTGGCAGCGCTACACCTGGCAACTGGCGACCTGCGAGTTGCTTCCTTCGATTCCTCTTATTGAACTGGTGCAAGGATTTTCAGATGACCAAGACACGTATTGAGCGCGACAGCATGGGCGAACTGCAGGTGCCGGTGGACGCTCTCTACGGCGCGCAGACCCAGCGTGCAGTGGATAACTTCCCGATCAGCGGCCAACCGATGCCGAGGCAATTCATCCGTGCGCTGATCCTCGCCAAAGCCGCTGCCGCCCGGGCCAACGTCGAACTCAACCAGATCAGCGCCGCACAGGGCAAAGCCATCAGCGATGCGGCCCAAGGCCTGCTCGAAGGCGACTTCATGCAGCATTTTCCGGTGGATATCTTCCAGACCGGCTCCGGCACCAGCTCCAACATGAATGCCAACGAAGTGATCGCGACCCTCGCCAGCCGTCTGCTCGACGAGCCGGTCAACCCGAACGATCACGTCAACTGCGGCCAGAGCAGCAACGACATCATTCCGACCACCATCCACGTCAGCGCTGCCCTGGCTTTGCACGAACAGCTGTTGCCGGCGTTGCTGCACCTGGTGCAGGTGATCGAAAACAAAGCCGAACAGGTGCATTACCACGTCAAAACCGGTCGCACCCATTTGATGGACGCGATGCCGGTGCGCATGAGCCAGGTGCTCAATGGCTGGGCGCAACAGCTCAAGGCCAACATCGGTCATCTGCAGGATTTGCTGCCGAGCCTGCAATCGCTGGCACAGGGCGGTACGGCGGTTGGTACCGGGATCAATGCGCATCCTGAGTTCGCCGCACGTTTCAGCCGCCAACTGAGCCAGCTGACCCATGTGCAATTCACTCCGGGCAAGGATCTGTTCGCGCTGATCGGCTCGCAGGACACCGCCGTCGCCGTTTCCGGCCAGCTCAAGGCCATCGCCGTGTCGCTGATGAAAATCGCCAACGACCTGCGCTGGATGAACTCAGGGCCGCTTGCCGGTCTCGGCGAGATCGAGCTCGAAGGGCTGCAACCGGGTTCGTCGATCATGCCGGGCAAGGTCAACCCGGTGATTCCGGAAGCCACTGCGATGGTTGCCGCGCAAGTGATCGGCAACGACTCGGTGATCACCATCGCCGGCCAGTCGGGCAATTTCGAACTGAACGTGATGCTGCCGATCATCGCCCAGAACCTGCTCAGCAGCATCGAACTGCTGGCCAATGCCAGTCGTCTGCTCGGCGACAAGGCCATCGCCAGCTTCAAGGTCAATGAGTCGCGGCTCAAGGAAGCACTGTCGCGCAACCCGATTCTGGTCACCGCGCTCAACCCGATCATCGGCTATCAGAAGGCCGCCGAAATCGCCAAGCAGGCCTACAAACAAGGGCGTCCGGTGATCGACGTCGCGCTGGAACACACCGATCTGTCGCGCAGCCAACTGGAAGAGTTGCTCAACCCCGAGAAACTCACCGCCGGCGGCGTGTAAACCCCGCAACCGCTTTGGAGGCTCACCATGGAGCACTGGAAACGCACGATCGAACGGGCCAATCGCTGCTTCATGCTGGGCGAGCTGATTGATGCCCGTGAAGCTTATCTGCAAGCCCTGGCCCTGGCGCAAGTGCTGTTCGAGCGCTGGGCCGATGCCGACGAAGCGGTGGCGGCCTGCGTCATCTCCCACCACAACCTGGCGGATCTGCACCTGCGCCTGAATCAGCCGGAGGAGAGCGCCGAGTACCTCTGCGCGATTCATCAGCGGCTGTTGCAAACCATGCAGGACGAGCGCCTGCGTCCGGCCCTGCGTGAAGCGGCGCTACGCCAGAGCAGCAAGACCTACGTCGAGCTGCTGAATTTCATCAGCGAGCACGGCGAATACCCGCGCACCCAGCGCCTGCTGCACCCGGATACCGGCAATGCGCGCCGCGCGCCTGCCTCACATCACCATGGAGTCCACTGAAATGGCTTTTACCTTGCCTGCCTTGCCGTACGCCTACGACGCTCTGGAACCGCACATTGATGCGCAAACCATGGAGATTCACTACACCAAGCACCACCAGACCTACATCAACAACCTCAACGCCGCCGTCGAAGGCACTGAGTACGCCGAGTGGCCGGTGGAAAAACTGGTCGCCAGCGTCCAGCAGTTGCCGGAAAAACTCCGCGCAGCGGTGATCAACCAGGGTGGCGGCCACGCCAACCACTCGCTGTTCTGGGAAGTCATGGTGCCCAATGGCGGTGGTAAGCCAGATGGCGCGTTGGCCAAGGCGATCGATGAGCAACTGGGCGGTCTCGACAGCTTCAAGGAAGCGTTCACCAAAGCCGCACTGACCCGTTTCGGCAGCGGCTGGGCCTGGCTCAGCGTCACTTCCGACAAGAAACTGATCGTGGAAAGCAGCGGCAATCAGGACAGCCCGCTGATGAATGGCAATACGCCGATTCTCGGTCTGGACGTCTGGGAACACGCTTACTACCTGCGTTATCAGAACCGCCGTCCGGAATACATCAACGCGTTCTACAACGTGATCAATTGGCCTGAAGTCGCCGCGCGTTATCAGGCCGCACTGGTTTAAGCCATCTATAAAAACAATCCAGGGCTGACTATGGGCACTGAAACACTGTCGATTGGCGGTGGGCGCATGTTTCGTTACGCGGTCGGGTCGCTGTTGCTGCTGGCGGGCATGACTTTGCTTGCGGCGCACGGCCTGGAATGGCTGGATCTGCAGCCGAAGCTGTCGCGGGCCTTGCAGGGTGGGGCGATCTGCGCCCTCGGCACGGCGCTCGGCGCGGTGCCGGTGTTGGTGATCCGGCGCATGCCGCAGATGCTCAGCGATACGCTGCTGGGTTTCGGCGCCGGCGTGATGCTGGCAGCGACTGCGTTTTCGCTGATCGTGCCGGGTATTGGTGCCGCCGAAAGTCTGGGCCTGACACCGTGGGCAGCCAGCGGACTGATCTGCTTCGGTATCATGCTCGGTGCATTCGGCTTGTATCTGGTGGACCTGAAACTGTCCGGCGCCTCACCGGAAATGCTCGTCGGTACCCCCGAGCACCCGGTGATTGCGCCGCGGATCTGGCTGTTCGTCTTCGCCATCATTGCCCACAACATCCCGGAAGGCATGGCGGTGGGTGTCTCTGCAGGTGGTGGCATGCCGGATGCCGACAGTCTGGCGATGGGCATTGCCTTGCAGGATGTGCCAGAAGGATTGGTGATTGCGCTGGTGCTGGCCGGGGCGGGGATGTCGCGGGTCAGGGCGTTCTTGATCGGGGCGGCTTCAGGGCTGGTCGAGCCAGTGTTTGCGCTGCTCTGTGCGTGGCTGGTCAGTCTGGCGGAGCTGTTGTTGCCGTTGGGGCTGGCGCTGGCGGCGGGGGCGATGTTGCTGGTGGTGACGCATGAAGTGATCCCCGAGTCGCGACGCAATGGTCATGACAAGCTGGCCAGTCTTGGCTTGCTGATCGGGTTCTGTCTGATGATGGTGATGGATACGGCGCTGGGCTGATTGGCAGAGAGGGAGCAAGCTCCCCCTCCATGCAGGATCAACCACCTTCATCGAAGTAGTTGTTGATCAACGCCACCAGCGCATCCAGCGCTTCCTGCTCCTGATGGCCTTCGGTACTCAGATAGATCTTGGTGCCTTTGCCGGCGGCCAGCATCATCATCGCCATGATGCTTTTGCCATCGACCGTGGTTTCGGGTGTACGCCCCACTCTGATCGTGCAATCCGGGAACTGGCCCGCTACCCCGACGAATTTGGCCGACGCTCGGGCATGCAGGCCCAGCTTATTGATGATTTCGATTTCCAGAGCAGGCATCGCGGTGTGAATCCTTTAAGTGAGGTCGCGGTGGCGAACCTGGACGTTCTTCAGGGTTTTCTGCAGGGCCTGACCCAGACGTTCGGTCAGGTAAACGGAGCGGTGATGCCCGCCGGTGCAGCCAATGGCAATGGTGACGTAGGCGCGGTTGCTCGCGGCAAAACGCGGCAGCCATTTATTCAGGTAGCCGTAGATGTCTTGAAACATCTCCTCAACCTCCGGCTGCGCCGCCAGATATTCGGCGACCGGTGCATCGAGACCGGACTTTGCGCGCAATTCAGGCTTCCAGTACGGATTGGGCAGGCAGCGCACGTCGAACACCAGATCCGCATCCACCGGCATGCCGCGCTTGAAGCCGAACGACTCGACCAGGAAGGCCGTACCCGGCTCCGGCTGGTTCAGCAGGCGTAGCTTGATGGTGTCGCGCAACTGGTACAGGTTCAGATTGGTGGTGTTGACCTTGAGGTCGGCCAGGTCGGCAATCGGCCCGAGCAGGGCGGTCTCGTCGTTGATCGCTTCGGCCAGCGAGCGGTTGGCCGTGCTCAGCGGGTGACGACGGCGAGTTTCCGAAAAGCGCTTGAGCAGGGTTTCTTCGTCGGCATCCAGATACAGCACATCGCACTGGATGTGCCGGGCGCGGACTTCTTCCAGCAGCTCGGGGAAACGCGACAGGTGGCTCGGCAGGTTGCGCGCATCAATCGACACAGCTACCAGCGGCTGGGCCAGTTCGGTGTGGATCAGCGCGCGTTCGGCCAGCTCCGGCAGCAGACCGGCCGGCAGGTTGTCGATGCAGTAGTAGCCGTTGTCCTCAAGGACATCCAGGGCAGTGCTTTTACCCGAGCCGGAGCGGCCGCTGACGATGATCAAGCGCATGATTAATGCCCGTTTTGCTCGCTCAGGACGACCTGATACAAGGCTTCGTTACTCGGTGCGCTGCGCAGTTTTTCGCGCACTTCCTTGCGATCGAGCATGCTGGCGATCTGGCGCAGTAATTCCAGGTGGGCATCGGTGGCAGCTTCCGGGACCAGCAGGACAAACAGCAGGTCAACCGGCGCACCGTCGATGGCATCGAAATCGATAGGCGCATCAAGGTGCATCAAAGCGCTGACAGGCGCTTCACAGCCATTGAGGCGACAGTGGGGAATGGCGATGCCGTTGCCGAAACCGGTGGAGCCGAGTTTCTCACGGGCGATCAGCGCCTCGAAGACATCTTGCATCTCCAGACCCGGCACTTCGCGGGCGATCAGGTTGGCAATCTGTTCGAGGGCTTTCTTTTTACTGCCGCCCGGCACGTTCACCAGGGAACGGCCGGGGGTCAGGATACTTTCAAGTCGGATCATGGGTTGGGGGTGTTAACGACCTGTCGCGCCCTGGAGGAGGCTCTGGGTCTTTTCCTTATGCTTTTTGAGTTGGCGATCCAGCTTGTCGGTCAGTGCGTCGATCGCAGCATACATGTCGGTATCTTCTGCGTTGGCGACCACTTCGCTGCCGGGAATATGCAAGGTGGCTTCGATTTTCTGCTTCAGCTTTTCGACGCACATCGTGACCTGCACGTTGGTGATCTTGTCGAAATGGCGCTCCAGTCGTTGGAGTTTTTCCTCGATATAGGAACGCAGAGGTTGGGTCACTTCCAGTTGGTGTCCACTGATGTTGACTTGCATACAGCTTCTCCTTCGTTGCCAGTGCATAAAGCGGCAGGCCGAAGAGCCTGCCACTGGAACGCTGTAACGTGGCTTACATCAACCGCTTGCGTTCGCTCGAAGGCGCGATCCCGAGGGATTCGCGGTACTTGGCGACGGTGCGGCGAGCCACCTGAATGCCTTGTGCCTCCAGTAAACCAGCGATCTTGCTGTCACTCAACGGCTTTTTCTGATTTTCCGCCGCAACCAGTTTCTTGATGATCGCGCGAATCGCCGTGGACGAGCATTCGCCGCCTTCGGAGGTGCTGACGTGGCTGGAGAAAAAGTATTTCAGTTCATAAATGCCCCGTGGGGTATGCATGAATTTCTGGGTAGTGACGCGGGAAATCGTCGATTCGTGCATACCAACCGCCTCGGCGATGTCGTGCAGGACCAACGGCTTCATGGCTTCATCGCCGTACTCCAGGAAACCGCGCTGATGCTCGACGATCTGGGTCGCCACTTTCATCAGGGTTTCGTTGCGGCTTTGCAGGCTCTTGATGAACCAGCGCGCTTCCTGCAACTGATTGCGCATGAAAGTGTTGTCGGCGCTGGTGTCGGCGCGACGGACAAAACCGGCGTACTGTGCGTTGACCCGCAGACGGGGCACCGACTCCTGATTCAGCTCGACCAGCCAGCGTTCGTTGTCCTTGCGCACAATGACGTCCGGCACCACGTACTCGGCTTCAGTCGATTCGATCTGCGAGCCCGGGCGCGGATTCAGACTCTGCACCAGTTCGATGACCTGACGCAGCTCGTCTTCCTTGAGCTTCATGCGCCGCATCAGCTGGCTGTAGTCGCGACTGCCAAGCAGATCGATGTAATCGCTGACCAGACGCTTGGCTTCGTTCAGCCACGGAGTCTTGGCCGGGAGCTGGCGCAGTTGCAGCAACAGGCATTCGCCAAGGTTGCGGGCGCCGATGCCGGCGGGTTCGAACTGCTGGATGCGGTGCAGGACGGCTTCGATCTCGTCCAGCTCGATGTCGAGTTCCGGATCAAAGGCGTCGAGAATTTCTTCGAGGGTTTCGTCGAGGTAGCCCTGATTGTTGATGCAATCGATCAGGGTCACGGCGATCAGGCGGTCGGTGTCGGACATCGGCGCCAGGTTCAATTGCCAGAGCAAATGGCTCTGCAGGCTTTCCCCGGCAGAGGTGCGGGTGGTGAAGTCCCACTCGTCGTCATCGCCGCTGGGCAGGCTGCTGGCGCTGGTCTGGTAGACATCTTCCCAGGCAGTGTCGACCGGCAGCTCGTTGGGAATGCGCTCGTTCCATTCACCTTCCTCCAGGTTGTCCACCGTCGGGGCGGTTTCCTGGTATGACGGTTCCTGAATGTCGGTGTTGGGCTTTTGTTCGGCGTTGTCGGCCAAAGGATCGGAGTTGTCGAAGTCGTCGCCTTCTTCCTGGCGTTCGAGCATCGGATTGGATTCCAGGGCCTCCTGGATTTCCTGTTGCAGGTCCAGGGTCGACAATTGGAGCAGGCGGATGGCCTGTTGCAGCTGCGGTGTCATCGTCAGCTGCTGGCCCATTCTCAAGACTAGCGATGGTTTCATGGCAGGGGCTTAACACCTTATTCGCCGGCGCGCATGCGCCATCCACTACAGGGCGCCGAAGCGCCAAACTTAAGCAAATTATATGCCTGAAACTGTCGTGTTTGCCTAGAGCGCTGTAACAATAAAAGCGTATAAAAGCCTGCTTCATCGATACAGCACCCGGAGGCTGGCCAAGTGCCTTGGTGCTTACAGGCGGAACTCGTGGCCCAGATACACTTCCTTCACCAGATCGTTGGCAAGGATGGTCGCAGCATCGCCTTCGGCGATCAGTTGACCGTCGTTGACGATGTAGGCGGTTTCGCAGATATCCAGGGTCTCACGCACGTTGTGGTCGGTGATCAGAACACCGATGCCCTTGGCCTTGAGGTGGTGGATGATCTGCTTGATGTCGCCGACCGAGATCGGGTCGACACCGGCGAACGGTTCGTCGAGCAGGATGAATTTCGGTGCGGTCGCCAGTGCGCGAGCGATTTCCACCCGGCGGCGTTCACCACCGGACAGGCTCATGCCGAGGTTGTCGCGGATGTGGCTGATGTGGAATTCCTGCAGCAGGCTTTCCAGTTCCTTGCGACGACCGGCCTTGTCGAGTTCCGCGCGGGTTTCGAGGATGGCCATGATGTTATCGGCCACCGACAGTTTGCGGAAGATCGACGCTTCTTGCGGCAGATAGCCGATACCGGCCTTGGCGCGGCCGTGCATCGGCTGATGGCTGACGTCCAGATCATCGATCAACACGCGGCCCTGATCGGCCTGCACCAGGCCGACGATCATATAGAAGCAGGTCGTCTTGCCGGCGCCGTTCGGGCCGAGCAGGCCAACGATCTGGCCACTGTCGATCGACAGGCTGACGTCGCGCACAACCTGGCGGCTTTTATAGGCCTTGGCCAGGTGTTGAGCTTTCAGAGTTGCCATTACTGGGCCTTTTTCTCGTCGTTTTTCGGCTTCGGCTGGATCACCATGTCGATGCGCGGACGCGCCTCGGTGACTTTACTGCCGGTAGCGCGGCCGGCGCTGGCCAGTTTTTTCACCGTGTCATAGACGATTTTTTCGCCCTGAGTGGTGTTGTTGTCCTTGTCGACAACCTTGGCCTTGTCGATCAGCACGACGCGATTCTGCTGCGCGTGATACTGGATGGTCACGCCCCAGCCCTGCACAGGTTTTTTGTCGCCAGCAGTCTGCAGCTGTTCGAAGTAGGCGAGGTTGCCGACTGAGGTCACCACGTCGATATCACCGGTCGGGGTGCGAGTCAGAGTCACGGTATTACCGGTCACCTTCATCGAGCCTTGGGTAATGATCACGTCACCTTTATAGGTGGCAACGCCATTCTTGTCGTCCATCTGGGCATCGTCGGCCTGAATGCGAATGGGCTGCTCTTGATCGTTCGGCAGAGCCCAGGCGCTCACGCTTCCCAGTGCTGCGCCCAGACTGAGCAAAATAGGGAGGGTTTTAACGAGCCTCATACTGTCCTCTTACGTTAGATAGCAGGTGTATCCTGCTTTCCTTCAAATACGCCTTCATTCCCACGCCAGTCGATACACCCCCAGCGCCGTCGATTCTAACGGGTTGCGCGGTCTGCGCATATTGCTGCTGCGGGAACACTGTCATGCGTGTGCTGGTGATCAAGGTGTCGCGGTTCTTTTCGTCAGTACGCTTGACGCGTACGGAATCGATCAGTTCGACCTCGGTGCCGCCCGAATTCACTTCACCGCGCTCGCTGGTCACGTGCCACGGAAACTCGGTACCGCGGAACATGTTCAGGTCGGGTTTGGTGACAAGCGTCACATCCGTCGCTTTCAGGTGCTCGGCCTTGTCCGACGTCATCTCGTATTGCAGCTTGCCGTCCGGGAGGTACTGAAAGGTGTGTGTATTGGTGGCGTACCAGTCGATGGCAGTGTCTTCGGCCTTGGCTGCAGGCTTGTCGAGGAAGCGTTCCGGACTGATATTCCAGTAGCCGACCGCTGCAAACATGGCAGCGATACAGCCGAACAGCAGGAAGTTGCGAAATTTTTTGCTAAACATGATTTGGCTCACAGGTACGCGGCGTTGGCCGCATCGAGGCGGCCCTGGGCGCGCAGGATCAATTCGCAGAATTCGCGGGCGGCACCTTCGCCACCACGGGCCCGAGTGACGCCATGGGCGTGTTCGCGCACGAAATCGGCAGCATTGGCGACGGCCATGCCCAGGCCTACGCGGCGGATCACCGGCAGGTCAGGCAAGTCGTCACCGAGGTAGGCGACCTGTTCATAGCTTAGGCCCAGTTGCTGCAGAAGACCGTCCAGAACCACCAATTTGTCTTCGCGGCCCTGAAACAGATGCGGGATGCCGAGGTTCTTCGCCCGGCGCTCAACCACCGGCGTCTTGCGGCCACTGATGATGGCCGTCTCGACACCGGCATTCATCAGCATCTTGATGCCTTGGCCGTCGAGGGTGTTGAACGTCTTGAATTCGCTGCCGTCTTCAAGGAAGTACAGGCGCCCGTCGGTGAGGACGCCGTCGACGTCGAACACCGCCAGTTTGATCGCTTTGCCGCGTTGCAGCAGATCGCTTGTCATTACATCACTCCTGCACGCAGCAGATCGGAGAGGTTGAAGGCGCCAATCGGGCGATCTTCTTCATCCACGACCACCAGTGCGTTGATTCGGTGGTCTTCCATGATTTTCAGCGCTTCGGCGGCGAGCATCTCGGGCCGTGCGGTCTTGCCGTGTGCGGTCATGACCTGGTCGATGGTGGCGCTGCGGATGTCGATGCTGCGATCCAGGGTGCGGCGCAGGTCGCCGTCGGTGAAGATCCCGGCCAGCTTGCCATCGGCTTCAAGGATGACGGTCATCCCCAGACCCTTGCGGGTCATTTCCATGAGCGCGTCCTTGAGCAGGGTGCCGCGTTGTACTTGCGGCAACTCTTGCCCGGCGTGCATGACGTTTTCCACTTTCAGCAGCAGGCGTCGACCCAGGGCACCGCCCGGGTGGGAAAAAGCAAAATCTTCGGCGGTGAAACCACGCGCTTCCAGCAGCGCCACGGCCAGGGCATCGCCCATGACCAGCGCAGCGGTGGTCGAGGAAGTCGGCGCCAGGTTCAGCGGGCAGGCTTCGTGCTCGACGTGAACATTGAGATTGACTTCGGCAGCCTTGGCCAGCGGCGACAGGGGATTGCCGGTCAGGCTGATCAACTGGATACCCAGGCGCTTGATCAGGGGCAGCAAGGTGACGATTTCGTTGGTCGAGCCGGAGTTGGAGAGGGCGAGAATCACGTCGTCGCGGGTGATCATGCCCATGTCGCCATGACTGGCTTCGGCCGGGTGGACGAAAAATGCCGGAGTGCCGGTGCTGGCCAGGGTCGCGGCAATCTTGTTGCCGACGTGCCCGGATTTGCCCATGCCGACCACGACCACACGGCCTTTGCTGGCCAGAATCATCTCGCAAGCGCGTACGAAATCGGCGTCGATATGGGGCAACAAGCCTTGTACGGCTTCCACTTCGAGGCGGATGGTGCGTTGTGCCGATTGAATCAGGTCGCTGGATTGGCTCATGTCAGAAATCGTATAGCCCGATGAAAAGGCGGCGATTATAGCGGTTATGTTGAAAAGCCTCACGCAAGTTCGTTGTGCTTTGTCATTCCTCGTAACCAAAACCCTGAAAAAGCGCGGCCGCGCCTGTCATATCGCTGAACACAGGGGGGCATGGGCCTTGGGCGCTTGGCCTTTGCAGTGATATAGTTCGCCGCCAGTTCGGCCTGCCCGGGAGGTATGTGCTTTCTGCGGAAAGCCAGGCGTCCGAGTGAGAGGCTGCATCGCAAGGAGTTTAGATGAGTGCCGATAACGCCTACGCGGTCGAGCTGAAGGGAGTCTCCTTCAAGCGCGGTGCGCGCAGCATTTTCAATAACGTCGATATTCGCATCCCGCGTGGCAAGGTTACCGGCATCATGGGACCTTCCGGGTGCGGCAAGACCACTTTGTTGCGCTTGATGGGGGCACAGTTGCGTCCTTCCAGCGGCGAAGTCTGGGTCAACGGCCAGAACCTGCCGACGCTGTCGCGCAGTGATCTGTTCGATGCGCGCAAGCACATGGGCGTGCTGTTTCAGAGCGGCGCGCTGTTTACCGATCTCGATGTCTTCGAGAACGTCGCTTTCCCCCTGCGCGTTCATACCCAATTGCCGGATGAAATGATCCGCGACATCGTCCTGCTCAAATTGCAGGCGGTCGGTCTGCGCGGCGCCATCGAGCTGATGCCCGACGAACTGTCCGGCGGCATGAAGCGTCGCGTGGCGCTTGCCCGGGCAATTGCGCTCGATCCGCAGATTCTCATGTACGACGAGCCTTTCGTCGGTCAGGACCCGATCGCCATGGGCGTGCTGGTACGCCTGATCCGTCTGCTCAACGATGCGCTGGGGATCACCAGTATCGTGGTCTCCCACGATCTGGCCGAAACCGCGAGCATCGCTGACTACATCTATGTAGTGGGTGATGGTCAGGTGCTGGGGCAGGGCACGCCGGACGAGTTGATGAATTCGGATGAGCCGCGTATTCGCCAGTTCATGACCGGCAACCCCGATGGCCCGGTGCCGTATCATTTTCCAGCGACGGATTACCGCGCAGATCTTCTGGGGAAGCGCTGATGCGCAGAATTTCATTAATAGAACGCGTACGCCGTTTCGGCGAGGCGGCGATCGACGCCGTTGCGGTGTTTGGTCGTGCGACCCTGTTCCTGTTCCACGCCCTGCTCGGTCGTGGCGGCATCAGCGGCGGTTTTGGCCTGTTGGTCAAGCAGCTGCATTCGGTTGGCGTGATGTCGCTGGTGATCATCGTCGTGTCCGGGATTTTCATCGGCATGGTGCTGGCGCTGCAGGGCTTCAGTATTCTGTCGAGCTACGGTTCGGAGCAGGCGGTGGGGCAGATGGTGGCCCTGACGTTGCTGCGTGAACTGGGTCCGGTGGTGACGGCCTTGCTGTTTGCCGGGCGTGCCGGTTCGGCGCTGACCGCGGAAATTGGCAACATGAAGTCCACCGAGCAGCTTTCCAGCCTGGAAATGATCGGTGTCGATCCGCTCAAATACATTATTGCCCCGCGTCTGTGGGCCGGTTTCATTTCCCTGCCGGTGCTGGCGATGATTTTCAGCGTGGTGGGGATCTGGGGCGGTTCGTGGGTGGCTGTCGACTGGCTTGGCGTGTATGAAGGTTCCTACTGGGCGAACATGCAGAACAGCGTGAACTTCACCAGCGATGTGCTCAATGGCGTCATCAAAAGTATCGTTTTCGCCTTCGTCGTGACCTGGATCGCCGTATTCCAAGGCTATGACTGTGAGCCCACTTCCGAGGGCATCAGTCGCGCCACCACCAAGACCGTGGTATTCGCCTCGCTGGCGGTACTGGGCCTGGACTTTATTCTGACCGCTTTGATGTTTGGAGATTTCTGATGCAAAACCGCACCCTGGAAATCGGTGTCGGCCTGTTCCTGCTGGCAGGGATCCTGGCCTTGTTGCTGCTTGCCCTGCGGGTCAGTGGCCTGTCTCCGACTTCGACCACCGACACCTATAAACTGTATGCCTACTTCGACAATATCGCCGGTTTGACGGTCAGAGCCAAAGTGACCATGGCCGGTGTGACCATCGGCAAGGTCACGGCCATCGATCTGGATCGCGACAGCTTCACCGGGCGGGTAACCCTGCAAGTGGATAAAAAGGTCGACAACCTGCCGACCGACTCCACAGCGTCTATCCTGACCGCTGGCCTGTTGGGCGAGAAGTACATCGGTATCAGCGTGGGCGGGGAAGACACCCGTCTGAAGGATGGTGGAACCATCCACGACACGCAGTCGTCTCTGGTACTGGAAGACCTGATCGGTAAATTCCTGCTCAATACCGTTAGCAAAGACGCCAAATGAGGAGCTTTTGAATGATCTCTACCTTGCGACGTGGCCTGTTGGTGTTGCTCGCGACACTGCCACTGCTGGCTAACGCTGCGCCTGGACAGTCGGCGCACGATCTGGTTCAGGACACCACGAACCGGATGCTGGCCGACCTGTCGGCCAATAAAGAGAAGTACAAGAAGGATCCGCAGGACTTTTACACGGCGCTGAACACCATTGTCGGTCCCGTGGTGGATGCCGAGGGCATTTCCAAGAGCATCATGACCGTCAAGTATTCGCGCAAGGCCACGCCTGCGCAGATGCAGACGTTCCAGGAAAACTTCAAACGCGGTCTGTTCCAGTTCTATGGCAACGCTTTGCTTGAGTACAACAACCAGGGCATTACCGTTGATCCTGCCAAGGATGAGTCCGGCGATCGCACCAGCGTCGGCATGACCGTCAAGGGCAACAACGGCGCGATCTATCCAGTGCAATACACGCTGGAGAAGATCAACGGCGAGTGGAAGCTGCGCAACGTGATCATCAACGGCATCAACATTGGCAAGCTGTTCCGTGACCAGTTCGCCGATGCGATGCAGCGCAATGGCAACGATCTGGACAAGACCATCAATGGTTGGGCCGGTGAAGTGGCCAAGGCCAAGGAAGAAACCGACAAAGCTGCCGCGAAGCCAGCGCAATGAGTGAGGCGGCAATACGTATGAGTGACGTCGACGAGCTATTGCTCAGCGGAGTACTGGATTACCGCACAGGTCCCGACCTGCGCAAGGAAGGCCAGGCGCTGATCAAGTCCAGCAAGGCGACGTCGCTGGTCATCGATTGCTCGGCAGTGAAGAAGTCCAGCAGCGTCGGCTTGTCCTTGCTGCTGTGCTTCATGCGCGATGCCCAGGCGGCCGGCAAGGCCGTCAGCATCCGCGCGATGCCGGAAGACATGCGCGAGATCGCTCAGGTCAGTGAACTGACCGAGTTGCTGGCGCACCCCTGAACCCGCATCGATAAAAAAGCCCCCCGTCAGAGTCCTGCCAATGCGGGGTTCGCAGGCGCGGGGCTTTTTTGTATGATGTCCGACCCGTGCGCACAGGGCGCCGATTGAGGTTGAGCATGCAGGCCGTAGAAGTGAAGAGCTTCCTTGAAGGGAAGCTGCCAGGAACGCAGGTGGAAGTTGAAGGCGAAGGCTGCAACTTTCAGCTGAACGTGATTAGCGATGAACTGGCGGCGTTAAGCCCGGTCAAGCGTCAGCAGAGCATCTATGCCCATTTGAACCCGTGGATCGCCGATGGCAGCATCCATGCGGTCACTATGAAATTTTTCAGCCGCGCGGCCTGGGCCGAGCGCACCTGAGCCCAAGGGCGTCGAGATTCTTATGGATAAATTGATTATTACCGGTGGCGTTCGTCTTGATGGCGAAATCCGTATCTCCGGGGCGAAGAACTCCGCCCTGCCGATTCTGGCTGCCACCCTGCTGTGCGATGGCCCGGTGACCGTTGGCAACCTGCCGCACCTGCACGACATCACCACCATGATCGAGCTGTTCGGTCGCATGGGCATCGAGCCGGTGATCGACGAGAAACTCAGCGTCGAAATCGATCCACGCACCATCAAGACCCTGATCGCACCGTACGAACTGGTGAAAACCATGCGTGCCTCGATCCTGGTACTGGGCCCGATGGTTGCGCGTTTCGGCGAAGCCGAAGTCGCCCTGCCTGGCGGTTGCGCCATCGGTTCGCGTCCGGTCGACCTGCACATCCGTGGCCTCGAAGCCATGGGCGCGGTGATCGACGTCGAAGGCGGCTACATCAAGGCCAAGGCGCCTGAAGGCGGCCTGCGCGGCGCAAGTTTCTTCTTCGATACCGTCAGTGTGACCGGTACCGAAAACATCATGATGGCAGCTGCCCTGGCCAAGGGCCGCAGCGTCCTGCAGAACGCCGCGCGCGAGCCGGAAGTGGTTGACCTGGCGAACTTCCTCAACGCCATGGGCGCCAAGGTTTCCGGCGCCGGCACCGACACCATCACCATCGATGGCGTCGAGCGTCTGGGTTCGTGCTTCTACAAGGTCATGCCTGACCGTATCGAAACCGGCACCTACCTGGTGGCCGCTGCGGTCACCGGTGGCCGCGTGAAGGTCAAGGACACCGATCCGACCATCCTCGAAGCCGTTCTGGAAAAGCTCCGTGAAGCCGGCGCTGAAGTCACCAGCGGTGAAGACTGGATCGAGCTGAACATGCACGGCAAGCGCCCGAAAGCGGTCAACGTGCGCACCGCGCCGTACCCGGCGTTCCCGACCGACATGCAGGCCCAGTTCATCTCGCTCAACGCCATTGCCGAAGGCACCGGCGCAGTGATCGAGACGATCTTCGAAAACCGTTTCATGCACGTTTACGAACTGCACCGCATGGGCGCCAAGATCCAGGTCGAAGGCAACACTGCGATCGTCACCGGTACTGAAGTCCTGAAGGGCGCGCCAGTGATGGCCACCGACCTGCGTGCTTCGGCCAGCCTGGTGATCTCGGCACTGGTGGCCGAAGGCGACACGCTGATCGACCGCATCTACCACATCGACCGTGGTTACGAGTGCATCGAAGAAAAACTGCAGATGCTGGGCGCCAAGATCCGTCGCGTTCCGGGCTAGTAGCTGCACTGGGCACAGGGAAGTGTCCACTGAATTCGTTTCGAGTCGAGCCGGTATCCGGCTCGATGTGTGTCCGGCGCCGATTGCGACCGGACATGAGTACCTTGATAAGGACTGACGTTTCCCATGTTGACCATCGCACTGTCCAAGGGCCGCATCCTTGACGACACCCTGCCGCTTCTCGCTGAAGCGGGCATCGTGCCGACCGAGAATCCGGACAAGAGCCGCAAGCTGATCATCCCCACCACTCAGGATGACGTACGTCTGTTGATCGTGCGTGCCACCGACGTGCCGACCTATGTCGAGCATGGCGCGGCCGACCTCGGCGTCGCCGGTAAAGACGTGTTGATGGAATACACCGGCCAGGGCCTGTACGAGCCGCTGGATCTGCAGATTGCCCAGTGCAAGCTGATGACCGCCGGCAAGATCGGCGCGGCCGAGCCCAAGGGCCGTCTGCGTGTGGCGACCAAGTTCGTCAACGTCGCCAAGCGTTACTACGCCGAGCAGGGCCGTCAGGTCGACATCATCAAGCTCTACGGCTCGATGGAACTGGCGCCGTTGATCGGTCTGGCCGACAAGATCATCGACGTGGTCGACACCGGCAACACCCTGCGTGCCAATGGCCTGGAACCCCAGGAACTGATCGCCACGATCAGCTCGCGCCTGGTGGTCAACAAGGCTTCGATGAAGATGCAACACGCCCGAATCCAGGCGTTGATCGATACCCTGCGCAAGGCAGTGGAATCGCGACACCGCGGCTGATGTACCTGCGCGACCTTGAGTCGCGCCCGTCTATCCGCCTCATAGCCAGAATCTCAGGTGCCCAAGCGGAAACGACTGCTAAGTTAGGGCGCCTGAGTTTTTGCCATTCCTATGAGGCTCTCGCTATGACCGCACCGACTGCAATTCGCCGACTCAACGCTGCTGACCCGGATTTCGCGCATCATCTGGATCATCTGCTGAGCTGGGAAAGTGTGTCTGACGACTCGGTCAATCAGCGCGTGCTGGACATCATCAAGGCTGTGCGCGAGCGCGGTGACGCGGCTCTGGTCGAGTTCACCCAGAAGTTCGACGGCCTCGAAGTGGCGTCGATGGCTGACCTGATCCTGCCGCGCGAGCGTCTGGAACTGGCCCTGACTCGCATCACCGTGGCACAGCGCGAGGCGCTGGAAAAAGCCGCGGCGCGGGTGCGCAGCTATCACGAAAAACAGAAACAGGATTCCTGGAGCTACACCGAGGCCGACGGCACCGTGCTCGGGCAGAAGGTCACGCCGCTGGATCGCGCCGGCCTGTATGTGCCGGGCGGCAAGGCGTCGTACCCGTCGTCGGTGTTGATGAACGCGATTCCGGCCAAGGTCGCTGGCGTGACCGAAGTGGTCATGGTCGTGCCGACCCCGCGCGGTGAAATCAATGAGTTGGTGCTGGCGGCGGCCTGCATTGCCGGCGTTGACCGGGTGTTCACCATCGGCGGCGCGCAAGCGGTTGCCGCGTTGGCTTACGGCACCGAAAGCGTGCCACAGGTGGACAAGGTGGTCGGCCCGGGCAACATCTATGTCGCCACCGCCAAGCGTCACGTGTTCGGTCAGGTCGGCATCGACATGATCGCCGGCCCGTCGGAAATTCTCGTGGTCTGCGATGGCCAGACCGATCCGGACTGGATCGCCATGGACCTGTTCTCCCAGGCCGAGCACGACGAAGACGCCCAGGCGATTCTGGTCAGCCCGGACGCCGAGTTCCTCGACAAGGTCGCCGCCAGCATCGACAAACTGCTGCCGACCATGGACCGCGCGACCATCATCGAAACCTCGATCAATGGCCGTGGTGCGCTGATCCACGTGCGTGACATGGCGCAAGCCATCGAAGTCGCCAACCGCATCGCCCCGGAACACCTGGAGCTGTCGGTCGCCGACCCGCAAGCGTGGTTGCCGCAGATCCGTCACGCCGGCGCGATCTTCATGGGCCGCCACACCTCCGAGGCACTGGGCGACTACTGCGCCGGCCCGAACCACGTGCTGCCGACCTCCGGCACTGCGCGGTTCTCCTCGCCACTGGGTGTGTACGACTTCCAGAAACGTTCGTCGATCATCTTCTGCTCCGAGGCCGGCGCTTCCGAGCTGGGCAAGACCGCTTCGGTGCTGGCGCGCGGCGAATCCCTCAGCGCGCACGCACGCAGCGCCGAATATCGCATTAAAGATGCAGACTTTCTGCAAGGGCAGGGGGAGTGAACATGAGTAAATTCTGGAGCCCGTTCGTCAAGGATCTGGTGCCGTATGTGCCGGGCGAACAGCCGAAGCTGACCAAACTGGTCAAGCTCAATACCAACGAAAACCCCTACGGCCCGTCGCCCAAAGCACTGGCAGCGATGCAGACCGAGCTCAACGACAACCTGCGCCTGTACCCGGACCCGAACAGCGATCTGCTGAAAACCGCTGTCGCCCACTACTACGGCGTGCAGAGCAATCAGGTGTTCCTCGGCAACGGTTCGGACGAAGTGCTGGCGCACATCTTCCACGGTCTGCTGCAACACGAGCAGCCGCTGCTGTTCCCGGACATCAGCTACAGCTTCTATCCGGTGTATTGCGGTCTGTACGGCATCCAGTTCGATGCCGTGCCGCTGGACGCGCAGTTCCAGATCAACCCGGCGGACTACGCCAAACCGAACGGCGGGATCATTTTCCCGAATCCGAACGCACCGACCGGTTGCCTGCTGGCACTGGAAGCGGTCGAGCAGATCCTCAAGGCCAGCCCGGATTCGGTGGTTGTGGTGGATGAGGCGTACATCGACTTCGGCGGCGAAACCGCGATCAGCCTGGTGGATCGTTACCCGAACCTGCTGGTGACCCAGACCCTGTCCAAGTCGCGCTCGCTGGCAGGGCTGCGCGTTGGTCTGGCGGTGGGTCATCCGGATCTGATCGAAGCGCTGGAGCGAATCAAGAACAGCTTCAACTCCTATCCGCTGGATCGCCTGGCGATTGTCGGTGCGGCGGCGGCGTTCGAGGATCGCGAGTATTTCGACAAGACCTGCCGTCTGGTCATCGAAAGTCGTGAGTGGGTGATCGCGCAATTGCAGGCCAAGGGCTTTGAAGTGCTGCCGTCGGCGGCGAACTTCATCTTCGCCCGTCACCCGCAACACGATGCGGCGGGGCTGGCGGCCAAGTTGCGCGAGCAGGGCGTGATCGTGCGTCACTTCAAGCAGGAGCGGATTGCCCAGTTCCTGCGGATTTCGATCGGCACGCCGGAGCAGAATCAGGCGCTGATCGACTGCCTCGGCGACCTCTGAAAGCATTGCTGAACCTGTGGGAGCGAGCCTGCTCGCGAAAACGGTTGGTCATTCAACATCATTGTTGATTGTGACGACCTCTTCGCGAGCAGGCTCGCTCCCACATTGATTTGTACTGGCGGCTTACTCTTCTTCTTTGACCGGCGCCGGCGGCGGACGCAGGCCGATTTCAGCGGTCAGCTTCAGTTCCTTGCCGTTGCGCATGACCTGGATGGTCACCTTGTCGGTCGGCTTGATCCGCGCCACCTGGTTCATTGACTTGCGGCCATCACCGGCCGGTTCGCCGTCGATACTCAGAATCACGTCACCCAGTTGCAGGCCGGCCTTCTGTGCCGGGCCATCGCGGAAGATCCCCGCCACGACAATTCCCGGACGCCCGGACAGGCCAAACGACTCGGCCAGTTCCTGGGTCAGCGGCTGCACTTCAATACCGAGCCAGCCACGAATCACCTGACCGTGCTCGATGATCGACTTCATCACTTCCATCGCCAGTTTCACCGGTATCGCAAAACCGATGCCCTGCGAGCCGCCGGACTTGGAGAAGATTGCGGTGTTGATCCCGGTGAGGTTGCCGTTGGCATCGACCAGTGCGCCGCCGGAGTTGCCAGGGTTGATCGCCGCGTCGGTCTGGATGAAGTCTTCGTAGTTGTTCAGGCCCAGCTGGTTGCGCCCGGTGGCGCTGATGATGCCCATGGTCACGGTCTGGCCGACGCCGAACGGGTTGCCGATGGCCAGCGCGACGTCGCCGATGCGAATGCTGTCGGAGCGGCCGACGGTGATTGCCGGCAGGTTTTTCAAGTCGATCTTCAGTACCGCGAGGTCGGTTTCCGGATCGCTGCCGATGACGCGGGCGAGGGTTTCACGACCGTCCTTGAGCGCCACCACGATCTGGTCGGCGCCGGTGGTCACGTGGTTGTTGGTCAGAATGTAGCCTTCCGGGCTCATGATCACGCCGGAGCCGAGGCTCGATTCCATGCGTTTCTGCTTCGGCGAGTTGTCACCGAAGAAGCGCCGGAACTGCGGATCTTCAAACAGCGGATGCGCCGGTTTGGCGATGACCTTGGTGGTGTAGAGGTTGACCACCGACGGTGCGGCGATGACCACTGCGTCCGCATAGGACACCGGCCCCTGCTGCACGCTGGTGGTTTGCGGGGCCTGTTGCAGGTTGACGTCGAGGCTGGGTAGCCCGACCCACTGCGGGTAACGTTGAATAATCAACAGAGCGATAAGCACACCGGCCAACAGCGGCCAGCCGAAAAAACGCAGCGCCTTGAGCATTAAGCACGTCCTGGAAAAGTTGCAGGCGGGGTCAGACCGCCCATAATGTCGCGCATTATACGAGGCCGCGCGTGCCTCTGAACGGGATATTTAGGAGTCTTTCATGGCCGTCGCCCTCAGCACCCTGGTCGAAGAAGCCGACCGTTACCTCGGCAGTGCGAAAATCGCCGATTACTGCCCCAACGGCCTGCAGGTCGAAGGCCGTCCGCAGGTGATGCGTATCGTCAGCGGCGTGACTGCCAGTCAGGCGTTGCTCGATGCCGCGGTGGAAGCCGAGGCCGATCTGGTGCTGGTGCATCACGGCTATTTCTGGAAGGGCGAGAACCCGTGCATCACCGGCATGAAGCAGCGGCGCCTGAAGACGCTGCTCAAGCACGACATCAGTCTGCTCGCCTATCACCTGCCGCTGGACCTGCATCCGGAAGTCGGCAACAACGTGCAACTGGCGCGGCAGTTGGACATCACCGTCGAAGGGCCGCTGGACCCGGACAATCTGAAGATTGTCGGGCTGGTTGGCTCGTTGAATGAGCCGATGACCCCCCGTGATTTCGCGCGCAAGGTTCAAGAGGTCATGGGCCGCGAACCGCTGCTGGTCGAAGGCAGTGCGATGATCCGCCGGGTTGGCTGGTGCACCGGTGGCGGGCAGGGCTATATCGACCAGGGCGTGGCGGCGGGTGTTGATCTGTTCCTCAGCGGTGAAGCCTCCGAGCAGACCTTCCACAGCGCTCGGGAAAACGACATCAGCTTCATCGCCGCCGGCCACCATGCCACCGAGCGTTATGGCGTGCAGGCGCTGGGCGATTATCTGGCGAAGCGTTTTGCCCTCGAACACATCTTCATCGACTGCCCGAATCCGATCTGAGACTAAACATCTGTCCAGTGTGGGAGGGGGCTTGCTCCCGAAAGCGGTGTGTCATTCAACAATGATTTTGACTGATCCTCCGCCTTCGCGAGCAAGCCCGCTCCCACAGGAACAGCGTTTCACGGCCGAACTGGTGGGCATATTCATATGCCCTTTCGATCTAGTAGGCGTCCTGATTAGAAGAGGTCGCTGTGCTAGGATTCCCCGCTCGAACACGGCCCGCTGGCCGTTCATAAGAAAGCTTTCGTGAGTAGCCATGGTCGACAAACTGACGCATCTGAAACAGCTGGAGGCGGAAAGCATCCACATCATCCGCGAGGTGGCCGCCGAGTTCGACAACCCGGTGATGCTGTACTCCATCGGTAAAGACTCCGCCGTGATGCTGCATCTGGCACGCAAGGCGTTCTTCCCGGGCAAACTGCCGTTTCCGGTGATGCACGTCGACACTCGCTGGAAATTCCAGGAGATGTACAAGTTCCGCGACAAGATGGTCGAAGAGCTGGGCCTGGACCTGATCACTCACATCAACCCCGATGGCGTGGCGCAGAACATCAACCCGTTCACCCACGGCAGCGCCAAGCACACCGACATCATGAAGACCGAGGGCCTGAAGCAGGCGCTCGACAAGCATGGTTTCGACGCAGCGTTCGGCGGCGCCCGTCGCGATGAAGAGAAGTCCCGCGCCAAGGAGCGTGTGTACTCGTTCCGCGACAGCAAGCATCGCTGGGACCCGAAGAACCAGCGTCCGGAGCTGTGGAACGTCTACAACGGCAAGGTCAACAAGGGCGAATCCATTCGTGTATTCCCGTTGTCGAACTGGACTGAACTGGACATCTGGCAGTACATCTACCTCGAAGGCATCCCGATCGTGCCGCTGTACTTCGCCGCCGAGCGTGAAGTGATCGAGAAGAACGGCACGCTGATCATGATCGACGACGACCGTATCCTCGAACACCTGTCCGACGAGGACAAGGCACGCATCGTCAAAAAGAAAGTGCGTTTCCGTACCCTTGGCTGCTACCCGTTGACGGGCGCGGTGGAGTCCGAGGCTGAAACCCTCACGGACATCATTCAGGAAATGCTCCTGACGCGAACTTCCGAGCGCCAGGGCCGGGTCATCGACCACGATGGCGCAGGCTCGATGGAAGACAAGAAACGTCAGGGTTATTTCTAAGGGGTTGTCATGTCGCACCAATCTGATTTGATCAGCGAGGACATCCTCGCCTACCTGGGCCAGCACGAGCGTAAAGAGCTGCTGCGCTTTTTGACCTGCGGTAACGTCGATGACGGCAAGAGCACCCTGATCGGACGCCTGCTGCACGACTCCAAGATGATCTACGAAGATCACCTGGAAGCCATCACTCGCGATTCGAAGAAAGTCGGCACCACCGGTGACGACATCGACCTGGCATTGCTGGTCGACGGCCTCCAGGCCGAGCGTGAACAGGGCATCACCATCGATGTTGCCTACCGCTATTTTTCCACCGCCAAACGCAAATTCATCATCGCCGACACCCCTGGCCATGAGCAGTACACCCGCAACATGGCCACCGGTGCGTCCACCTGTGACCTGGCGATCATCCTGGTCGACGCCCGTTACGGCGTGCAGACCCAGACCCGTCGCCACAGCTTCATCGCCTCGTTGCTCGGCATCAAGCACATCGTCGTCGCCATCAACAAGATGGACCTGAAAGACTTCGATGAAGGCGTGTTCGAGTCGATCAAGGCCGACTACCTGAAGTTCGCCGAAGGCTTGAAGATGAAGCCGACCAGCATGCACTTCGTGCCGATGTCTGCCCTCAAGGGTGACAACGTGGTGAACAAGTCCGAGCGCTCGCCTTGGTACAAAGGCCAGTCGCTGATGGAAATCCTCGAGACCGTGGAAGTGGCGGGCGACCGCAACTTCACCGATCTGCGTTTCCCGGTGCAGTACGTCAACCGTCCGAACCTGAACTTCCGCGGTTTCGCTGGCACCCTCGCCAGCGGCATCGTGCACAAGGGCGACGAAGTGGTGGTTCTGCCGTCGGGCAAGAGCAGTCGCGTCAAATCCATCGTCACCTTCGAAGGTGAACTGGAGCAGGCCGGCCCTGGTCAAGCGGTGACGCTGACCATGGAAGACGAAATCGACATCTCCCGTGGCGACCTGCTGGTGCATGCCGACAACGTGCCGCCGGTCACCGACAGCTTCGAAGCGATGCTGGTGTGGATGGCTGAAGAGCCGATGTTGCCGGGCAAGAAATACGACATCAAACGCGCGACCAGTTATGTGCCGGGCTCGATCGCCAGCATCGTCAACAAGGTCGACGTGAACACCCTCGAAGAAGGCCCGGCGAGCGCGTTGCAGCTCAACGAAATCGGCAAGGTGAAGATCGCGCTCGACGCGCCGATCGCCCTCGACGGTTACGACAGCAACCGCACCACCGGCGCGTTCATCGTCATCGATCGTCTGACCAATGGCACCGTCGGCGCCGGCATGATCATCGCTCAGCCAGTGGCTCACGGGACTGCCTCGCACCACGGCAAACTGGCTCACGTTGCCACTGAGGAACGTGCCCAGCGCTTCGGCCAGCAGCCGGCTACCGTGTTGTTCAGCGGTCTTTCGGGCGCGGGCAAGAGCACGCTGGCCTATGCGGTCGAGCGCAAGCTGTTCGACATGGGCCGTGCGGTGTTTGTGCTGGATGGTCAGAATCTGCGTCACGACCTGAACAAGGGGCTGCCGCAGGATCGTGCTGGCCGCACCGAGAACTGGCGGCGTGCCGCGCATGTGGCGCGTCAGTTCAACGAGGCCGGTCTGTTGACCCTGGCGGCGTTTGTTGCGCCGAGTGCTGAAGGTCGTGAACAGGCCAAGGATCTGATCGGTAAGGAGCGTCTGCTGACGGTTTATGTGCAGGCTTCGCCGGCGGTGTGTGCCGAGCGTGATCCGCAGGGCTTGTATGCTGCCGGTGGCGATAATATTCCGGGTGAGTCGTTCCCGTATGACGTGCCGCTGAATGCTGATCTGGTGATCGACACGCAGTCGTTGTCGTTGGAAGAAAGCGTTAAGCAAGTGCTGGATCTGCTGCGTCAGCGTGGCGCGATTTAAGCGTTAGCTGGAAATGAAGAGCCCGTGGATGAGTGATCATCGGCGGGCTTTTTTATTAGGGGGTATTTGGTTTTTGGCGGTGGCGGCCTTTGGGCCGACCATGCTCTTGGGGTTTTGGGTGTATATCCGTTGCTGTGGTAACGGCGGCTTGGGGGTCCGCCCTTACGGCGGGTCACTTTTTCCAGACGCCGAAAAAGTAACCAAAAAGGCTTGCTCCTGCGTTCGGCCCGCTCGCTGGGGCTCGGGGTCCCTTCGCTGCGGGATTGATCCGGGCGCAGCGCCTACGGTTTGCTTCGCTGCACCTCCTCTCGCTGTGTTTGGCTGCGCCAAACGGTCGCTGCGCTCCCACCCCCGGATCAATCCCTCCGCTCAGCCTTCCGACGTCGCCTGTGGATCAAGATCAAGATCAAGATCAAGAGCGACAGCCGAGCTTGCGCTCATCCTGGAGTGGGGCGGCATGCGCCGCGTACGGGTTGTACTTATCTTCCCTGTAGGAGCTGCCGCAGGCTGCGATCTTTTGATCTTGATTTTGTGGGAGCTGGCCTGCCAGCGATGGCGGCCTGACAGCCGACCAATCCCCAACTGAACACACCCAATCCAACTGTAGGAGCGAGCCTGCTCGCGATGGCGGCCTGACAGCCGACCAATCCCTGACTGAATGCACCCAACCCAAAACTGTAGGAGCGAGCCTGCTCGCGAAAGCGGCCTGCCCCCAATCAATCCCCAACTGAATGCACCCAATCCCAATGTGGGGGCTGGCTTGCCAGCGATGGCGGCCTGCGAGCCGACCAATCTCTAACTGAATACACTTGATCCAACTGTAGGAGTGAGCCTGCTCGCGATAGCGGTGTGTCATTCAGCATTGGGAGTGGCTGATCCACCGCTATCGCGAGCAGGCTCACTCCTACAGGGGATTAGCGTTTGTCTGCGAATTCTCGGTGCATCTGTTCCAGCAGCGCATCCTTGTCCTGCCACAGCTGGTTGATCCAGCCCTGAAATTGCAGGCGATATTCGCCGTCCTGGTCGTAGTTCTTGCCGATGAATGCCGGTGGGATTTTCAGTTCTTCAAAGTGCACCACCACGTCGCGCACGTTGCCGCACAGCAGATCCCAGAAACCCGGGCGCCCGCCCGGGTAGTGAATGGTCACGTTGACGATCGACTCCAACTGTTCGCCCATGGCATCGAGCACAAACGCGATGCCGCCGGCCTTGGGTTTGAGCAGGTATTTGAACGGTGACTGCTGTTGCGCATGTTTGCCTTCGGTGAAGCGTGTGCCTTCGACGAAGTTGAAAATCCCCACCGGGTTGTTGCGGAATTTCGCGCAGGTCTTGCGCGTGGTTTCGAGGTCTTTGCCTTTCTTTTCCGGGTGCTTTTCCAGGTAGGCCTTGGAGTAGCGCTTCATGAACGGGAAACCCAGCGCCCACCAGGCCAGACCGATCACCGGGACCCAGATCAGCTCCTGCTTGAGGAAGAATTTCAGCGGCTGGATCCGGCGGTTGAGCACGTATTGCAGCACCAGGATGTCGACCCAGCTCTGGTGGTTGCTGGTGATCAGGTACGAGTGTTGGTAGTCCAGACCTTGCAGGCCGCTGATGTGCCAGCGCGTGCGGCGCACCAGGTTCATCCAGGCTTTGTTGTTGCTGATCCACGCTTCGTGGGTGTGGCTCATCAGCCACAGTGAGGCGCGGCGGGCGAGGTCGAAGGGCAGCACTTTGATCAGCGCCACGCAGAACAGGAACGAGCACAGCAGAATCGTATTGAGCGCCAACAGCAGCGCGGCGATCAAGCCGCGAATCGGGGCGGGCAGGAAGTCCAGCATTTACACATCCATAGGTCGGTTGGCGGCTTGGATCGCGGTCAGGGCGATGGTGTAGACGATGTCGTCGACCTGCGCGCCGCGCGGCAGGTCGTTCACCGGTTTGCGCAGGCCTTGCAGCATCGGGCCGAGGCTGACGCAGTCTGCGCTGCGCTGCACGGCTTTGTGGGTGGTGTTGCCGGTGTTCAGGTCGGGGAACACGAACACCGTGGCGCGACCGGCCACCTGGCTGTTCGGTGCCAGTTGCCGGGCGACGTCTGCGTTGGCAGCGGCGTCGTATTGCAGCGGGCCGTCGATCAGCAGCGAATGCTGTTGCTCGTGGGCGAGCAGGGTGGCTTCGCGGACTTTCTCGACTTCTTCGCCGCTGGCCGATTCGCCGCTGGAGTAACTGATCATCGCCACGCGCGGGGTGATGCCGAATGCGGCAGCCGAGTCGGCGCTTTGCAGAGCGATCTCGGCCAGTTCTGTTGCGCTCGGGTGTGGGTTCATCACGCAGTCGCCGTAGACCAGCACTTCTTCGGGGAACAGCATGAAGAACACCGACGACACCAGCGTGCAGCCCGGTGCGGTCTTGATCAGTTGCAGGGCCGGGCGGATGGTGTTGGCGGTGGTGTTGATCACGCCCGAGACCAGACCGTCGACCTCATCCAGCGCGAGCATCATGGTGCCGATCACCACGGTGTCTTCCAGTTGCTGTTCGGCCATCGGTGCGTTGAGACTTTTGCTTTTGCGCAGGGCGACCATCGGCTCGATGTAGCGCTCGCGGATCAGGTCCGGATCGAGAATCTCCAGCCCCGGCGGCAACTCGATACCTTGCGCGCGGGCCACCGCCTCGACATCTTCAGGTTTGGCCAGCAACACGCAACGGGCGATGCCGCGCTCCTGGCAGATTGCTGCCGCTTGCACGGTGAGCGGCTCGCTGCCTTCAGGCAGGACGATACGTTTGTTCGCCGACTGCGCCCGTTGAATCAGTTGATAGCGGAATACCGCGGGTGACAGGCGCATTTCCCGCGGCGTGCCGCAGCGTTGATGCAGCCACTTGGCGTCGAGGTGGCTGGCGACGAAATCGGTGATGATCTCCGCGCGCTCGCGGTCATCAATGGGGATTTCCTTGTTCAGGCCATTGAGCAGGTTGGCGGTGTCGTAGGAGCCGGTGCTCACCGACAACACTGGCAGACCGGCCTGCAACGCGCCTCGGCACAAGTCCATGATGCGCGGATCGGGCAGGGTGTCGCTGGTCAGCAACAGCCCGGCCAGCGGTACGCCGTTCAACGCCGCGAGGCTGACCGCAAGAATGATGTCGTCGCGGTCACCCGGGGTCACCACCAGCACGCCGGGTTTGAGCAGCTCCACGGTGTTGCGCATGGTGCGCGCGCAGATGATGATTTTGGTCATGCGCCGGGTTTCATAGTCGCCGGCGTTGAGCACCTGCGCGCCCATCAGGTCGGCGACGTCACGGGTGCGCGGTGCGTTGAGTTCGGGCTGGAACGGAATGCAGCCGAGCAGACGGAAATCACCGCTGCGCAACAGCGGCGAATGCTCCTTCAGACGTGTGGCGAAAGCGTCCATGCTTTCATCGGTCTTGACCTTGTTGAGGATCACGCCGAGGACTTTCGGGTCTTTCGGGCCGCCGAACAGCTGCGCCTGCAATTCGACGCGGCCGGAGAGTTCGGCGAGCACTTCGTTTTCCGGCGCCGAGACCAGAATCACCTCGGCATCGAGGCTCTTGGCCAGGTGCAGGTTGACCCGCGCGGCGTAACTGGCGCTGCGGGTCGGTACCATGCCTTCGACCACCAGCACGTCTTTACCGATGGCGGCTTGCTGATAAAGGGCGATGATTTCTTCGAGCAACTCATCGAGCTGGCCGTCGCCGAGCATCCGCTCGACGTGGGCCAGGCCCAGTGGCTGCGGCGGTTTCAGGCCGTGGGTGCGCGCCACCAGTTCGGTGGAACGCTCAGGCCCGGTATCGCCCGGATGCGGCTGGGCAATCGGTTTGAAGAAGCCGACTTTCAGTCCGGCCCGCTCCAGGGTACGCACCAGCCCGAGGCTGATGGAGGTCAGACCCACGCCAAAATCGGTGGGCGCGATAAAAAAAGTTTGCATGCGGATTCTCTAAGGGTGCATGGCAATGGTGGCGATCTATACGTGACCGCCTACCGCAATTCAGTCGCCAAGGTTATCGCTAACCGAGCCTTGTGCGCACCAACCGCAGGCAAAGGGTTGGCCTATTTTTTCAATACGTTGCGCCGGATCAAGAACCCAGGCCCGCGATTGCCATGGCGGCTGGTGACGCAGGTGCTGGGTGTGGCCACAGGAAAGCTCGGCCACCCAGTGACCGTCTTCATCCTGATGGAAGCCGGTGATCGTCGAATCCCGTTTGTCCGGGTTGTGTTCGCTTTCGCGCGATTGCTTCGCTAAACTTGGCCTTTCTATATTCTTATGCAAAAGGTCTCGCCCCATGCTGATCGCCGCCAATAAGGCTGTCTCCATCGACTATACCCTGACCAACGACGCTGGTGAGGTCATCGACAGCTCCGCCGGCGGCGCTCCGCTGGTCTACCTGCAAGGCGCAGGCAACATCATCCCGGGCCTGGAAAAAGCTCTGGAAGGCAAAGCTGTCGGTGACGAGCTGGAAGTTTCCGTTGAGCCGGAAGACGCTTACGGCGAATACGCCGCTGAACTGGTCAGCACCCTGAGCCGCAGCATGTTCGAAGGCGTTGACGAGCTGGAAGTCGGCATGCAGTTCCACGCTTCGGCGCCGGACGGCCAGATGCAGATCGTGACCATTCGTGACCTGGACGGCGACGACGTCACCGTCGACGGTAACCACCCACTGGCCGGTCAGCGCCTGAACTTCAAAGTGAAGGTCGTTGCCGTTCGTGATGCCAGCCAGGAAGAAGTCGCTCATGGCCACGTCCATGGCGAAGGTGGCCATCACCACTGATTTTCTGCGCTAAGCTTCGAGTACTGGAGAGGCGCCTGCGGGCGCCTTTTTAGTCCGCGGCTGTCCTTGGTGGCCTCGCCAAGTGGCTGTTTCGAGTAGAACACGGGAATCCCTGGAGTACGTCATGAGTGCTTTTCACGACCTTAAGTTGACAGCCCTGGATGGTCAGGAGCTACCGCTGGCGCCTTTCAAGGGCCGAGTCGTGCTGGTGGTCAACGTCGCCTCCAAATGCGGCTTGACCCCACAGTACGCGGCACTGGAAAACCTCTATCAGCAATTCAAAGACAAAGGCTTCAGTGTGCTGGGCCTGCCGTGCAATCAGTTTGCCGGTCAGGAGCCAGGTACCGAACAGCAAATCCAGGAGTTCTGCAGCCTGAACTATGGTGTGACGTTTCCGTTGTCGAGCAAGCTTGAAGTCAACGGCCATGATCGTCATCAGCTGTACCGCTTGCTGGCGGGCGAGGGCGCAGAGTTTCCGGGGGATATCACCTGGAACTTCGAGAAATTCCTGCTCGGCAAGGATGGCCGGGTATTGGCGCGATTCTCGCCGCGCACGCCGCCGGATGATCCGACCATTGTCCACGCGATTGAAAAAGCGCTGGGCTGAAACACAAAAATCGCAGCCATCGAGCTGCGATTTTTTTTGCCTGACTTTTGACCCTTAATCATTCAGATCAATAGTGCTGTTCAAAGGCACGGACTGTTCATATTATCGCCGTCATAAAGTCATTCCCTGTGGAGCCTTCCAATGCCGGTTCAAGCCCTGTTCAAACCGTTCCACCTCGGTGCCCTCGAACTGCCGACCCGTGTGGTCATGGCGCCGATGACCCGCTCGTTTTCCCCAGGTGGCGTACCCAATTCCAAAGTGATCGAGTACTACCGTCGCCGCGCTGCGGCCGGTGTTGGTCTGATCATCACCGAAGGCACCACCGTCGGTCATAAGGCTTCCAACGGTTACCCGAACGTGCCGCAGTTCTTCGGCGAAGCGCCACTGGCCGGCTGGAAGAAGGTGGTTGATGCGGTACACGCTGAGGGCGGCAAGATTGTTCCGCAACTGTGGCACGTCGGCAGCGTGCGCCGCATCGGCACCGAGCCGGACGCCAGCGTCCCGGCTTACGGCCCGACGGAAAAACTCAAGGATGGCCAGGTCGTGGTGCACGGCATGACCAAACAGGACATTCAGGACGTGATCGGTGCTTTCGCCCAAGCGGCGAAGGATGCGCAAAGCATCGGTATGGACGGCGTGGAAATCCACGGCGCCCACGGCTATCTGATCGACCAGTTCTTCTGGGAAGGCAGCAACCAGCGCACCGATGAATACGGCGGCAGCCTGGCCAACCGTTCGCGGTTCGCCATCGAGTTGATTCAAGCGGTGCGTGCGGCAGTCGGTGAAGGCTTCCCGATCATCTTCCGTTTTTCGCAGTGGAAGCAGCAGGATTACACCGCGCGTCTGGTGCAGACCCCGGAGGCGCTGGGCGAATTCCTCAAGCCGTTGGCCGACGCTGGGGTGGACATTTTCCACTGCTCGACGCGGCGTTTCTGGGAGCCTGAATTTGATGGTTCCGAGCTGAACCTGGCGGGCTGGACGCGCAAGCTGACCGGCAAACCGACCATCACCGTGGGCAGCGTCGGTCTGGACGGCGAGTTCCTGCAGTTCATGGTCAACACCGATAAAGTCGCGCAACCGGCGAGCCTGGAGAAACTGCTGGAGCGTCTGAACAACGACGAATTCGATCTGGTGGCGGTTGGCCGTGCGCTGCTGGTGGATCCGGACTGGGCGCTGAAAGTCCGTGAAGGGCGTGAGCAGGACATTCTGCCGTTCAGCCGTGAGGCGTTGATGACCCTGGTTTAAGCGTCGCCATTACCGACCCCTTCGCGAGCAAGCTCGCTCCCACATTTTGAAATGCATTCCAAGTGTGGGAGCGGGCTTGCTCGCGAAGAGGGCATCAGAGTCGACGATATCTAAGGCAATGCCTGCGCATTCGGCACCACCTGCTCCCACATTTTGAAATGCATTCCAAATGTGGGAGCGGGCTTGCTCGCGAAGAGGGCATCAGAGTCGACGATTATCTAAGGCAATGTCTGCGCATTCGGCAACACCTGCTCCCGCACACACGCGCCACGCAAATGCTTTTCAAACTGCTCGATGATCGCCGCCCAGCCCTGGCGACTGGCATGCTGCCGCGCATTCAGACGCACACAGCGCAAGCGCTCGTCCTCTTCCAATAACCACGCCGCCGCATCGCAAAACGCTTCCTCATCCCCGGGCATCGCCAACACGCCGTTGTAGCCGTGACGGATGTGCTGCGCCGCCGCAGCCTGATCGTAAGCCACCACCCCCAGACCGGACGCCAGTGCTTCAAGTACCACGTTGCCGAAGGTTTCGGTCATGCTCGGAAACAGAAAGATATCGCCGGACGCATAGTGCGCCGCCAAAGCTTCGCCGCGTTGTGAACCACAGAAGATCGCCTGCGGGATTTGCTTTTCCAGCGCCAGACGTTGCGGCCCGTCGCCGACCACGATCAGCTTCAGATTGCGCTGTGGATAAGTGCTGCACAGGGTGTCGAAGCAGCGCTTGAGCAGGCTGAGGTTCTTCTCCGGGGCCAGACGTCCGACGTGAATCACCGCGATGTCCTGCTCGGACAAACCCCATTGTTCACGCAAGCCGTTCAGGCGCTTGGCCGGGTGAAACAACTGGCTGTCCACGCCACGGGACAGCAGGGCAAGGCGATCGAAATGCCGACGCTCCAGTTCCAGGCGCTGACTGACACTGGGCACCAGGGTCATCGCCGAGCGGTTGTGAAACCAGCGCAGATAATGCGTGAGCAAGCGCGTCAGCAAACTCAGCCCGTACTGATTGGTGTACTGCTGAAAATTGGTGTGAAAGCCACTGACCACCGAGATCCCCAGACGCCGTGCCGCGCGCAATGCCGACAAACCGAGCGGGCCTTCGGTGGCGATGTACAGCACATCCGGGCGCTGGCGTTTCCAGCGCCGCAGCAACTTGTGCATCGACGACTGACCCCATTGCAGACCGGGATAACCCGGCAATGGCCAGCCCCGGCACAACAGCAAGGCATCGTCCTCGACGCGCTGCGGATCGCCCGCCTGACGCGGGCGCACCAGCTCCACCTGATGTCCACGCGCGCGCAAGCCATCGCACAAGCGGCCAAGGGTATTGGCCACCCCGTTGATTTCCGGTGGGAAGGTTTCGCTGATCAGGGTGATATGCAGAGCTGTCGTCATGACCTCAGTGTCGGCTGAGGCCATGTCGTGCCTGTGACGTTCGGATGATGGATTTGTGACTGGCTGTCTGGGAGCGGCCTAGCGCTGCGTGACGAGGTTCTCCGCACCCCGTTCACGCACCCAGAACAATGTCGCCCCGGCCACCGCCGCCGGCATCATCAGAATGTTGACTACCGGAATCAGCAGCGCCAGATAGACGATCCCGCCGAAACTCATGCTCTGCCAGCGCTTCTGGCGCAGCCAGGCGAGCATTTCGTTCCAGCCCAGTTTGTGGTTGTCCGCCGGGTAGTCGATGTACTGGATCGCCATCATCCACACGCCGAACAGCAGCCACAGCGGCGCGGCGACGATGTTCACCACCGGGATGAACGAGAGGATGAACAGGCCGATTGCCCGGGGCAGGAAGTAGCCGAGTTTGCGCATTTCCCGGGCGAGGGTACGCGGGATCATCGCGATCAGTTCGCCCCAGCTGAAGGCCGGGAAATCGTCGGTGCCGCGCACCACCACTTCGACTTTTTCCGCGAGGAAGCCGTTGAACGGCGCGGCGATCACGTTGGCGAGCATGGTGAAAGTGAAGAACACCATCAACGCCACCAGCACCACGAACAGCGGCCAGAGGATATAGCTGAGGAAACTCAACCAGTCGGGCAGCGATGGCATCAGGCTGTCGACCCACAGGCTGAACTGATGGCCGGCCAGATAGATCAATCCGACGAACAGCACCAGGTTGATTGCCAGTGGCAGCAACACGAACAGGCGCAGGCCGGGGCTGAGAACCAGTTTGAGGCCTTCGCGCAGGTATTGCGGGCCGGACAGAACAGGTGCGGGCATAAGGTGCTCCGAGCAAGGGAAAACGCGCCGACCTTACCGGCTTTGCACTGCGTGCGAAAGCGCGGCAGAGCGATCGACATTCACTGTAACAAAGACGTCGATCTGGTCGGAGTCTGCGCATAGAGACCACCTATGAGCTGGATTGTTAAACCGTATTTCCTTAATCTTGCCCCCCTCGATACGCTGCACCCAACTTTTTACAGGACTGTCGAGCTCATGCCTTCCCCAAGGTTATCCACAGTCCTTTTTTATTCCCGCCGGCAGTCCGGCGTTCCGCGCCAGTCTTTCGGCCCGGTCAACAGGAGCAGGTCATGTCTGAAGTCCGTCATTCGCGAGTGATTATTCTCGGTTCCGGCCCTGCCGGTTACAGCGCCGCGGTCTACGCCGCCCGTGCCAACCTCAAGCCACTGCTGATCACCGGCATGCAGGCTGGAGGTCAATTGACCACCACTACCGAAGTCGACAACTGGCCAGGCGACGTTCACGGCCTGACCGGTCCGGCGCTGATGGAGCGGATGCGCGAGCACGCCGAGCGTTTTGAAACCGAGATCGTTTTCGATCACATCAACGCCGTGGACTTCGCTGCCAAGCCATACACCCTGACCGGCGACAGCGCGACTTACACCTGCGACGCCCTGATCATCGCCACCGGTGCCAGCGCTCGTTACCTGGGCCTGCCGTCGGAAGAAGCGTTCATGGGCAAAGGCGTTTCGGCCTGCGCGACCTGCGACGGTTTCTTCTACCGCAACAAGCCAGTGGCTGTGGTCGGCGGCGGCAACACCGCTGTTGAGGAAGCACTGTACCTGGCCAACATCGCCAGCACCGTGACCCTGATCCACCGTCGCGAAACCTTCCGCGCCGAAAAGATCCTGATCGACAAGCTCAACGCCCGTGTGGCCGAAGGCAAGATCATCCTCAAGTTGAACGCCAACCTCGACGAAGTGCTGGGCGACAACATGGGCGTGACCGGTGCGCGTCTGAAGAACAACGACGGCAGCTTCGACGAAATCAAGGTCGACGGCGTATTCATCGCGATCGGCCACACTCCGAACACTTCGCTGTTCGAAGGCCAGTTGACCCTGAAAGACGGTTACCTGGTGGTGCAGGGCGGGCGTGACGGCAACGCGACTGCAACCAGCGTCGAAGGCATCTTCGCTGCCGGTGACGTGGCCGACCACGTTTACCGTCAGGCCATCACCTCGGCCGGCGCCGGCTGCATGGCGGCACTGGACACCGAGCGTTACCTGGACGGTCTGCAGAACGCTTCGTTCTAAATCGCAGACACAAAAAAAACCGGCTTCGGCCGGTTTTTTTTGTGCCCGTATTTACGCTACATCGCATAGCCCTGTGGGAGCGGGCTTGCTCGCGAAAGCGGTGTTTCAGACAAAGAAAAGTCGCCTGACACGGCGCCTTCGCGAGCAAGCCCGCTCCCACAGGGGATGGTGTTAGATCTGATATCAGCGGCGAGTCAGGGGCTGAGCGGTGAACTTCACACCCGCCAGACCGTGCTTGATCAGCGCACGGATATTGCCGTGGTCGCTGCCCTCAGGCGTCGCCACCACCGAACGGTAATGTTCACCGAATGCCAGCAGCGCTTCTTCATCGCTCAGGCCTTCCAGCAGTGCCAGGCCCAGGGTCTTGCACGAGCCTTCGTTCTGCCCGGCGGCGTTTTCCACGCCACCGTTGTTGAACGCCTGAGGCTGATAGTCGTAACCAGCGGCGATGAACGCCAGGGTGTCGGCGAAAGCGTGTTCGCCGCTTTTGAGGCTGGCGCGCAGGGTGTTCAGATCACTCATTGGGTTTTCCTTTGGCGAACGCCGCTTGTTGCTCGGCGCTGGCTTCTTGCTGATATTGGGCTTTCCACTCGGCGTAAGGCATGCCGTAAACCACTTCGCGTGCGTCATCGAGGCTGACCTCGATCTGCTGCTCATCGGCGGCAGCCTTGTACCACTTGGACAGGCAGTTGCGGCAGAACCCGGCGAGGTTCATCAGGTCGATGTTCTGCACGTCCTTGCGGCTGTCCAGGTGAGCGACCAGCCGGCGGAAGGCGGCGGCTTCGAGTTCGAGGCGTTGTTGCTCGGTCATGATGGGCTCTGTGCAGTCTATTCGTGGCGCGGATGATAAAAGTCTGGCGCGCGATGCGCCAGACATGCTCAGCGGCTGGCGGCGAGCGTAATCGACACCGACTCGGCAAACCGCAGCGCATGCGGCTTGTCGACTTCGACTTCGGCGTACAGCACCGCGGTATTGGTCATCACCAGGTCCAGCAACTCCTGGGTCAGGCGTTCGAGCAGCGCAAAGCGATTGCCCTCGACGTGGGCGATGATCGCCTTGGTGATGGTGCGATAGTTCAGCGCGTGGTCGATGTCGTTGTCGCGCACCGCTTCCTGCGCGGCGTACTGGATGGTGAGGTTGATCAGCACATCCTGCTTGTTGAGGATCTCGTCCTCGTTGATCCCGATAAAGGTGCGCAAGCGCAGATCCTTGACCCGGATGCGCGCCATTCCCGGTTGAAGTTGTGACATTTACTTGCTCCGTCCAATCAATTGCAGGAACTCCTGGCGGGTGTTGCTCGACTCGCGAAAGGCGCCGAGCATGACCGAGGTGTTCATGGTCGAATTCTGTTTCTCGACACCGCGCATCATCATGCACATGTGCCGGGCCTCGATGACCACCGCGACGCCGGCGGCATCGGTGACCTGTTGCACCGCATCGGCAATCTGCCGGGTGAGGTTTTCCTGAATCTGCAGGCGCCGGGCGAACATGTCCACCAGCCGCGCGATCTTCGACAGCCCCAGCACCTTGCCTGTCGGAATATAAGCCACATGGGCCTTGCCGATGAAGGGCAGCAGGTGATGTTCGCATAACGAGTAGAGCTCGATGTCGGCGACGATGATCATCTCGTCGCTGTCGGAAGCGAACAGCGCGCCATTGACGATCTTATCCACACTCTGTTCGTAGCCGTGACACAGATACTGCATGGCTTTCGCCGCGCGCAGCGGCGTGTCGAGCAAGCCTTCGCGGTCGGGATCTTCGCCGAGGCCGATGAGGATCTCGCGGTAATTCTCGGGCAGGGAACGGGTCATGGCAGATCCTCGCGCAGCAACTTATTTGACGTGACGTCCGCCGTTGACGGTCAGGGTCGTGCCGGTGACATAGGGGTTGTCGAGCAGATAGCGCAGGCTCTGGTAGATCACTTCGCTGCCGGGCTCGATGCCCAGCGCGGATTTGGCCAGCGCCTTGGTGCGGTACGCCGCGTCGTCGTCGGGATTGAACAATAGCAGGGCTGGCGCGATGCCGTTGACCTTGATCGCCGGCGCATAGCGTGCGGCGAAGGACAGGGTCAGGCTGTCGAGCCCGGCCTTGCTGGCGCAATAACCGATGTGTTTGCTGCTGCCCTTGCGCGTGACATCGTCGCTGATGTGGATAATGTCGGCCGGCGTCGAGCGCTTGAGCATGTCGGCGCAGTGCAGGTTGATCAGGTATGGCGCGAGCATGTGCAAGTTGAACATGCGCGAGAAGGCTTCAGCTTCACGGCCCGGGGTTTCCGCCAGCCATTCGGAAGCGTTGTGCACGATAGCGCGCAGGCTATCGGTGCGGGTCTTCAGTTCATCGATGAAGGCAAGGATGGCGGCTTCGCTGGAAAAGTCCGCGAACACGCCGATAGCGCCCAGATCCTGCAGGGCTTGCACGCCGGGACGTTCGCTGCGGTAGGTAAAGATGACCCGATGGCCGTCCTCAAGCAAACGCTGCGCGCAGTGCAGACCGACACGCTGGCCGGCACCGGTGATGAGGATCGGGGCGGAAGAAGTGGTCATGAACGGCTCGCGTCGCGGTGGGAGTAAAAACTATAACAGTGACGCGGGGTGCCCACCTATCGCAAGACGGGGGCTGTGCTTTTGTGGGAGCCGGGCTCGCTCGCGAAGGCGGTGTGCCAGGCAAGGATACATCAACTGACACGACGCTTTCGCGAGCAAGCCCGCTCCCACATGGGCGCTCAGCGGTTTTGAGACACTGGTTCAACAGGCAGTCGAGGTGCTGGAACACTGTTCAACCAGTTCGCCAGCAACCGCGTCGACAGCGGGATAAAGAAGTAAACCATCAACGGCGTCAGGCACGCCGTGCTGATCAACACCCGCGGCAGCAGGCTCATCTCGCCCAGCAGCGGCCCGAGGACAAAGTTGAACAGCAGCGACACCGGGAAGAACGCCAGCCAGATCGCCACGGCCTGTTTCCAGCGTGGTGGCCGTTGACCGGCCGCACCGAACCAGCCTTCGATGCCGCTGACGCGGTGCTCTTTGGGGTGTGCAAACAGATCGCTGCCACGGGCCAGCCACGCGGTACGCGAGGCCGAGTGCTCCCAGGCGTGCAGGGTCTGCTCGTCGACGAAGCGGAAAATGATCTGGAATTCGTTGTCATCGGGTGGCGGAGCGAGCACGCCGGAACCCAGGTAACCGGGAAAGTCTGTGGCCAGTTGTTCGCCTTCGCGCAGCCAGGCCATCAGGTCCTGATAGCGGCCGTCGGCGACGCGACGCGCAACCATCAGCGTGACGGGGGAAGTAGACATTATGTATCTCCGTATTCCGAGTGCGTCGCTCCGGGTAGGAACTTCGCAATACGCAGGCGGGGGTAGGAGCCTGCGCTTTTCAACAAGCAAGGATTATTCCTGATTTTCGTGATTAAACCAGAGACGTTCGTCGCAGATCATTGCTTGAACGCTGATGGGGCATCGGATATAGAATGGGATCCAAGAACCATCAAGGACATTGATCGGACAATGCCTGTCATAACGGACATTCACCCTGCCTCGCAGGCCTCTGTCGCGCTCGAGCGTGAAGAGCTGTTTCCCATTCGTGAGGTTTCGCGGCTGACGGGCGTGAATCCCGTCACGCTACGTGCATGGGAGCGTCGCTACGGGTTGATTCAACCAACGCGCACCGAAAGCGGGCATCGTCTGTATTCGATGACCGAAATCGAGCGTGTGCGCAGCATTGTCGACTGGATTGATCGCGGCGTGGCCGTGAGCAAGGTCGGCAAGATCCTCGCCAGGACCGAGCCGTTGAAAGCCTTGGCCCATATCATTTCCGATGATCTGGTACAGGCTGATTACGCGCAGTGGCAGCAGCAGGTGCAACTCGCCGTCAGTTCATTTGACGACCGGGCGCTGGATCAGGTCTACAACCAGATCTTCTCGTCCTACGCGTTGCCGGTGGTGTTTCAGGACATCCTCATGCCTTTGTGGCTGCAGATGCTGCAGCGCCAGGACGCCTTCGGCCAGACCAGCGAGTGGCTGTTTTTCGATGGATTTCTGCGGGCGCGGGTCTTGCAGCGCATCGTCGTGCTGCGCGGCACGCAGCCGCGCAAGGTGGTCGTCAGCGCGCTGGCCGGTCAGTGCCGGGAGCTCGAGTTGCTGGTCGCCGCGTTGTTTCTCAGCGGCAATGACGCCGGGGTGCGGGTGCTGACCACCGGTCAGCCATTCGATGAGTTGGCGCTGGTGTGCGAGCGGATCAAGCCGCAGGCGCTGGTGCTGTTTTCCAATCACGCTCCGACAGCCGATTTGCCGCGACGGTTGAACCGTCTGGCCTTGAGCCTCGATTGTCAGGTGATGCTGGCCGGTGATACCGCGGATCTGGCGCAGGACAGCCTGGCGGGTTCTTCAATTGGCTGTCTGGGCAACGAAGGGGCGACAATGCGTCAGCGCATGACGCAGTTTCTCGCGGGCAAACTGGATACGTGAGTTTCAGGTGTGCAGGGCAGGGTGGGTCAGGCGATGTTGCTGCAGGATGAACTGGCGCAGGCGTTCGGTTTCGTCGGCATCGGTCTGGCTGAGTTCATAGGCAAAGAAACCCTGTTCGGTCTCTCGCTCGAAGTTGCCACGCAGGGAGATCCGCTCATAACCTGACGGGCTGAACCACAGGGCGAAATGCCTCGGCGGTTTGGTTTTGTTGCGCATCTCCAGCAGCAGGCCTTTGTGCGATACCTCGTGAACCCACATCGCCCCCGGCTGGCCCTTGGCGTTTTCCAGTGCCACCGGTTCTTCAAGCGTCAGACGCCATGGCCGGATCATCGGGCCGTCTTCGTAAATGCTGGGTACACCGAGACGCAGATGCAGCGCGTGGAATTCGTCCTCCACCAGATGCAGCGGGAAGGTCATTTGCTGGTTTTCGAAGTTGGCCTGGATGGTCACTTGTTCGTGAGCAGCGAGGCGCGTGAGCAGATCGCGGATTTGCGAACCACCGTTGACCAACAGGCTCGACGTCGCATCCCGCACATTAAGCTGCGGGTTATGCTGCATGGTCTGGATGAAATCCAGCTCGTCCTGGGTCAGGAGTGCGTCGCGTTGCATGGCCTGGCTCGAAAGAAATAGTTACAAAGTCATTGGTGATTGTAGTTAATGACACTTAGTTCGCAGTTTTGTTTGCGCCGTTCGTCGCTTTCAACGCTGCCAGCTCCGCCTGCAGTGCGGCGACCTCGGCTTCCAGCTGTGTCACACGTTGCTGGGCCTTGACCTGAACGGTCACATCCTTCTGTACGCCGACGAAGTAAGTCATCCCGTCATCCGCGTTTTTCACCGTCGACAGTGACAGTTCATTCCAGAACGGCGTGCCGTCCTTGCGGTAGTTGCGCAGTGTTTCCCGACACGATCCACCGTTGCGCAGCACCTCGCGAATCCGCGCCAGGCTCGCCTGATCGCGGTCTCCGGCCTGCAGAAAACGGCAGTCCTGATAGAGGATTTCTTCGCTGGTGTAGCCGCTCAGGCGTTCGAAGGCCGGGTTTACATAGATCAGGATGTTGTCCTGCTCGCCTTCTTTCTCTGCCACCACAATTCCATCGTTCGACGCGTTGATCACCATTTGCAGCAGACTGGCATTGATCATCTGTGAATCCTTTCAGCATTGTCGATGGCTCGCATTCTAGAAGATCAACCGGCGCTGTCTATAGGCCATCAGTATCCGTTGAGAGCCAATCGCAACTTCATCCTTCGGGCTGGTACTATCGCGGCTCTTTTTTTTCGTTTCAGGATCCGTTTGATGAAAGTCGCCATTCTCTCCGGTTCGGTCTACGGCACTGCCGAAGAAGTCGCTCGCCATGCCCAGAACCTGTTGAAAGCCGCCGGTTTTGAAACCTTCTATAACCCACGTGCCAGCCTGGCGGATCTGCTGTCTTTCGGCCCTGAAGCGCTGCTTGCCGTGACCTCGACTACCGGCATGGGCGAGTTGCCGGATAACCTTCAGCCGTTGTATTCGAGCATTCGCGATCAGTTGCCGATGGCCTGGCGAGGTTTGCCCGGCGCGGTGATCGGTTTGGGCGATGCCAGTTACGGCGATACGTTCTGCGGCGGCGGCGAACTGATGCGCGAGTTGTTCGCCGAGCTGGGCGTGCGCGAAGTGCAGGACATGCTGCGTCTGGACGCCAGCGAAAGCGTGACCCCGGAAGCCGACGCCGAGCCATGGCTGGCGCAACTGATCGCCACGCTCAAGGGCTGATCGCGCGCTCGCGCAGCAAGGCCAGCCAGGCCTGCGCGGCTTTCGACAGATAGGCGCCCTGACGCCAGATGAACGCGATGTCCCAGCGCAGATAATCCGGCGCGCGCAACGTCAGGCGCACCACGCCCGGACGCTCCAGTGCCCGGGCGACCACGCTGGGCAGCAGCACCACGCCTTGCCCGGCGGCGACCAGTGCCACGAGAAAGTCCGCCTGGCCGCTGCGCCCACCCTCTTTAGGGGTGAAACCCATTTGCTGGCAGGCCTGCAATAACCGGTCATTGAGCACGAAACTGCGCTGGTACAGCAGGAACGGCGTGTCGGCCAACTCCTCAAGAGCAATCTCGCCGCGAGCCGCCAACGGATGATCCACCGGCAGCAACGCATCGAGTTTCTCGTCGCAGAACGGCTGAAAGTCGAACTGCGGATCTTTCGGCAACAGGCTGCCGCCCAACTCCAGTTCGCCGCTGAGTACCGCCTGCTCGACGTTGCGACTGCCGCCTTCAAGCAATTGAATGCTGATGTTCGGATAGCGCCGCCGATACTCGGCGAACAGTCCGGCGAATAACGCATCGCTGCCCAGCAGCGGCAGACCGAGGCGCAATTCGCCGCGCGCCAGTTGGCTCAGATCATCCAGCTCACTCAGCAACTCATTGCGCAAACGCAACATGCCTTCGGCCCGCTGCAGCACCACGCTGCCCGCGGCGGTCAGGCGCAGTTGCGAGCCGAGCCGTTCGAGCAACGGCGTGCCGAGGCTCTGCTCCAGTTGCGCGACTTGCTTGCTCACTGCCGACTGGCTGATGTGCAGGGTTTTCGCCGCTTGGGTGAAGCCGCCCTGATGCATGACTTCGACAAAACTGCGCAGCTGTTTGAATTCCATGATCCGATTCCGTTTTGGAATAGTGCTGAGTCTAACAATTCGCTTCTGGGATGACAGGCCGCTTCGTAAAATAAGCCCCTGTCAGGAGCCCATCATGAACGCCGCATCCCTCAAGTATCTTTCCCGTCTATTCGCCGAGCTGGCCGTGTTGCTCGGTCTCTACCTGCTCGGCTGCCAGATCGCCGCGTGGCTGGCCTGGCCGATTCCCGGCGGCGTCATCGGCATGGCCTTGTTGCTGCTGGCGTTCGCGTTCGGCTGGGTCAAACCGGCGGCGCTGCAACTGGGGGCCGGATTGCTGATGGCCGAGATGCTGCTGTTCTTTATTCCAGCGCTGATGAGCCTGCTCGACTACGGCGCGCTGTTACGCAATGACGGCTGGCGGATTCTGCTGGTGATCGGCGCCAGTACCCTGATGGTGATGCTGGTGACCGCGTTCACCGTAGAGCTGGCTGTGCGTCTGAGGCGGTCCCATGAAGCTTGAATGGATGCCGATGTTCTGGCTCGCCTTCACTCTGCTGGCGTACCTGTTCAGTCGCTGGATTTATCGGCGCACCGGGCGCTATCTGCTGTCGCCGCTGATTCTGGTGCCGGCACTGCTGCTGGCGCTCGCCGTGCCGCTGCACACCGCGTATGCCGAATATTCGAGCAACACCCATTGGTTGATGCTGGTGCTCGGGCCGGTGACGGTCGCCTTCGCCGTGCCGATCTGGCAACAGCGGCGCTTGTTGGTACGGCACTGGTCAGCGCTGTTGCTGGGTATGCTCGCCGGCAGCGCGGCGTCGATCGCCACCTCGTTCGGACTGGCCATGGCGCTGGCGCTGGACACCTCAGTCACGATGTCGCTGGTGCCGCGCTCGATCACCACGCCATTCGCCATGCCGCTGGCGCAGGATCTGGGCGGTGTGCCCGAGCTCACCGCGGTGTTCGTGATGTTCACTGGCGTGTTCGGCGCGATGCTCGGCGGTGTATTGCTCAAGTGGTTGCCGCTGCGCAGTGCGCTGGCGCGTGGTGCGTTGTTTGGGGTTGGCGCGCATGGCGCCGGGGTCAGTCGGGCGCATGAAGTGGGCGGTGAGGAAGGCTCGGTGGCGGGGTTGGTGATGGTGCTGACCGGGCTGCTCAATCTGTTCGCCGCGCCTTTGTTGGCGTCGTTGCTTTGACATGGATCCAAGCTGTTTGCATTGCTGACCCGCTCAGTCATCAAGCTGGCTGGCAATGCAACTACGTGAATTGTGGGAGCTGACTAGACTGCTGAGACGTGCAAAACAATAAGAACGCAGAGGTGCATACAGTGAGCGTAGCCCCCGTCCAATCGTCCCTTAATGTCAAAGACCAGGTCAGTGCCGCGGAATGGCAGACCCGGGTCGATCTGGCCGCCTGCTATCGACTGGTGGCGCTGCATGGCTGGGATGACCTGATCTTCACCCACATTTCCGCCAAGGTCCCGGGCACCGAAGACTTCCTGATCAACCCGTTCGGGTTGATGTTCCATGAGATCACCGCGTCGAGCCTGGTCAAAGTCGATCAGGCCGGCAACAAGCTCATGGACAGTCCCTACGAAATCAATCCCGCCGGTTACACCATCCACAGCGCCGTGCACGAGGTACGGCACGATGTGGTTTGTGTGCTGCATACGCACACCGCGTCCGGTGTAGCCGTTTCCGCGCAAAGACAGGGTGTGTTGCCGATCAGCCAGCAGTCGCTGTTCGTGCTGTCGAGCCTGGCCTATCACGCCTACGAAGGCGTGGCGCTGAATCATGAAGAGAAGGCGCGCTTGCAGGCCGACCTGGGCGATAACAATTTCCTGATGCTGCACAACCATGGTCTGTTGACCTGTGGCGGCACCATCGCCGACACCTTTCTGATGATGTTCACCTTCCAGCGCGCCTGCGACATTCAGGTCATGGCGCAAACCGGCGGTGCTGAACTGATCGCCATCGAACCGCAAATCCTCGCGGGCGCCAAGGCGATGATCGCCGGCGTGACCAAAAGTGCTCAAGGCATGGGCGGCGCGCTGGCTTGGCCGGCACTGCTGCGCAAACTCGATAAACAAGACCCCGGATATAAACTCTAATGCCTCTTGCCGAGATTCCTCTGTGTGTCTGGCGCAAACGCAGCCGGACGTTTGTCTTTCGCGGCCAGTCGATCCGTTACTGGACGGCGGGGCAGGGTGAGCCGCTGCTGCTGATCCACGGTTTCCCGACGGCCAGTTGGGACTGGCACTACCTGTGGCAGCCGCTGGCCCAGCGTTACCGAGTGATCGCCTGCGACATGCTCGGTTTCGGTGATTCGGCCAAACCGCTGAATCACAGCTACAGCCTGCTGGAACAGGCCGATCTGCAACAGGCGCTGTTGGCGCATCTTCAGGTCGAGCAACCGGTGCACCTGCTGGCCCACGATTATGGCGACAGCGTTGCCCAGGAACTGCTCGCCCGGCATTACGAAAATCGTATCGAGGTCGCCAGTTGTGTCTTTCTCAATGGCGGCCTGTTCCCGGAAACCCATAGACCGGTGTTGATGCAAAAGCTGCTGCTCAGTCCGCTGGGCTGGATGATCGGGCGTGCGTTTACCCGTGATGCATTGGTGAAAAGTTTTCGGCAGATTTTCGGCCCGCAGACCCGGCCCAGCGAAAGCGAACTGGATGATTTCTGGAGTCTGATCGAGACCCATCGCGGCCCGCGCATCCTGCACAAATTGATCGGCTATATCCCGGAGCGTCGGGTGCAACGTGACCGCTGGGTGTCGGCGATGCAACGTGGTGAGGTGCCGTTGCGAGTGATCGATGGCGAAGTCGATCCGATCTCCGGTGCGCACATGGTCGAGCGTTACCGCAAGCTGATTACCGATGCCGACACCGTACTATTGCCGGGCATCGGCCACTATCCGCAGATCGAAGCGCCGGTGCAGGTGCTCAAACATTATCTGGCGTTTCGTGAGCGCCTGGAGTTGCCGCCGCGCAAGGTCGCGTGTTCCTGAAAGATCAAGAGATCGCAGCCTGCGCCAGCTCCTGCACCGATCTTCTGTAGGAGCTGCCGCAGGCTGCGATCTTTTGATTTTGCTGTTCATCATCCCCCAGCCTTATCGCCCACCATTCAGCCCCAGCCCTGTTCGTTGTGACCGAACGCCCCGTGCCTGACACTCGGGATTATTGTCCCTCAGGCCAGCTGGAGTTCCTGCGATGAATGAGTCCGTACGTTTCGAAGATAAAGTCGTGATCGTCACTGGGGCCGGTGGTGGCCTCGGTCGTGCGCACGCTTTGCTGTTCGCCCGGCACGGCGCCAGAGTGCTGGTCAACGACCTCGGCGGCTCGACCCAGGGTGAAGGTGCCAACGCCTCCGCCGCCGACCGTGTGGTGGCGGAAATTCGCGAAGCCGGCGGCATCGCCGAGGCCAACCACGATTCGGTCACTGACGGCGACAAACTGGTGCAAAACGCCCTCGATGTCTTTGGCCGTGTCGACGTGGTGGTGAACAACGCTGGGATCCTGCGCGACAAGACCTTTCACAAGATGGACGACGCCGACTGGGATCTGGTCTATCGCGTCCATGTCGAAGGCGCCTACAAAGTCACCCGCGCCGCCTGGCCGCACCTGCGCGAGCAAAGCTACGGTCGGGTGATCTTCACGGCTTCGACTTCGGGCATCTACGGCAACTTCGGCCAGTCCAACTATGGCATGGCCAAACTTGGCCTCTACGGACTGACCCGTACCCTGGCCATCGAAGGACGCAAGAACAACATCCTGGTCAACGCCATCGCCCCCACCGGTGGCACGCGCATGACCGAAGGCCTGATCCCGCCGCAAGTGTTCGAACAGCTCAAACCGGAACTGGTCAGCCCGCTGGTGGTGTACCTGGCCAGCGAGCAGTGCCAGGAGACCTCCGGCCTGTTTGAAGTCGGTGGCGGCTGGATGGGCAAGGTGCGCTGGGAACGCAGCCTCGGCGCCGGGTTCGATCCCCGCAGCGGCTTCTCCCCGGAAGATGTCGCGGCGCACTGGCAACAGATCTGCGATTTCGAGGGCGCGGCGCATCCGAAGGACAATATTGAAGCGTTGAAGGAGATGATGGGGAATTTGCAGAAGTATTCGCTTTAACAGGAAAAATAACGAGCAGGCACAAAGTGTTTGCTCGTTTTTTTATTTTTAAAGTTTGAATCCGGGCTTTCCATTGGCAGCATGCCGTGCCTTGACGGTCGGCAATACGATCCTTGTCGCCAGGCGATGCTTGAGTCGTTCAAGTTACGACAAGGCCTGAATTCAAAGTCTGAACACTCCATGAATTAAAGCTTGTTTGATTGAGTGCGCTTTCGGAATTTTCTTTAATCGCTGGGTCGCGTGCTTCTACGCAATAAGAAGTGTTCGATGGGTTTTTCGGAGCTTTCTTTCAGGAGGGTACGCTTGCTTTTTGTCAGGCATAAAAAAGGCCGCTGCAAACGCAGCGGCCAAGGTAAGACGTTGGATCAAGGAGCTACAAATCAACGTCAGTGAACACCGGGGCGATCAATTCGAAGATTCGATTGATCTGAAAACGGTCAGCGATGGCGCGAGGGGCTCAGCAACCAAGGCTTCCTGCTTCACGGCGCCTGCCGTGAAAGCCCGCTCAGAATAAGGGGTTCGACCCGAAGGAAAAATAGCGATTCCGGACATGCACTGTTACGGGGCATGCAACAGTCCAAGGGCTCAATGAGGGCATTGCCCCTTCGCCAGAGGGCAGCCGCGTGCAGTTCATGTCGTGGCACCACTGAGGGGCCGACGCTTATTTTGATCAATATATTGCCGCAGCGATGCTGTTTCTTTTGCACGATGTGAAGTTGTCGATCCTGGCGCATCTATTCAATGGGATGGCTGAATAACGAATACCGGGCAGAGGCACTAGACGTCAGTCGAGTGCGGTGTGGGTTAAATCACATTTATGTTTCGACATTAACGCTGTGTCATATGCGGTCATGTTCTCTGGATTTTGGTATTGGTTGTGAGGTTGGGAGTTGGTTTGTCCTTATTTAGATTGGGTTGCCAATTTTTGGAATTGGCTGATCGACTTCTCATAAGGGCATTTCAATGAACGTCATGAACACACATATTCCCACTCAAGACAGCACTGCGCCGACATGGCTGAGCCGTGTGGGGGCGAAAGAGAAACTTAAGTACTGCGAGCTGGAACAGCAGTGGGTCGATAGCCAGGTCGAGCTGGATCGGCAATTGGAGGACGCCGCAAGTTTGCGCGCTTTCGCCCGTTCACTGATGAGTCGGGAGTTGGAGCAGGACTTCGGCAACTCACTGGATCCCGATTTGATCGTCACTCACAGCCGTTATGTATTCCAGGCGGCGGGGCGCACGGTGATTCAGGAGGACAGGCGCTCGTTGACGGATCTGTTGCTGCAAGGCCTGCATGAGCCGGGCATGCGCGGGCGAATCAGCTTTTCCGGGGACGGACTGCCCGCGGGTCTGAACCAGCCATGGCTGGAAAAAATCGTCACCAGCAGTGTTCGCGCCGAATACGGTGTCCGCTTGCGCAAGGCGTACGAACGCCAGGGCGTGCTGGCAGCCTTGAACAGCCTCATCCGTGATCAATTGCTGCTGAGTGCTTTTGCCGCGAAGTGTCAGGGACATTTGAGTGACGCCAACTTGCAGCGGATTCAAAGAGCCGTCGCCGGGGACGCGGCGCTGACGATTGCCCCTTTGCAGCTGCGTGCGGACGTCCGCGCGCTCAAGGATCTGGTGGCCGTCGGCAGTCGCGGCGCGGGCGAGGATAGCTGGCTGCTGTATGCCCCAGGGTCGCCCGACGGTCGGGACTGGTATGAGAAACACACCTTCCGAATCCTCAATCTTGAAGTAGCGGCCTGGGCGGCCACCGAGCGTGGACGTGACTATCTGACCTGGCAGTCCCATGCCCTGGATCGCCAGCAAATCACTGGTTACCTCAAGCAGGCTTCTCAGCGCGGCGATGCCTGGATCGGCCTGACGCTCGCGCCCGCGCACTCTGGCGGTGCCGCAGTGCTCGATCCTCTGGTTTTCAACGAGCGCGCCTGGCGGGTATCGCAGGAAGAAGGTCAGACGCCATACGGCTACCGCACTGCGGATGAAACGTTGCGTCAGGGCTTCACCCGGATCAACTGCGAACTCAAGGCGCTGCAGACCATCCAGATACGCCAGTGCGGTTTTGCATCCTATGAAAAATTTTGCCGTGATCTGATCAAGGCGCGGGTAGAAGAAGTCTTGTTGCAACGGGGCCAGCAGGTTGCCATCGACCCGGACCTGATCGAGGTGCAGATCGACGAGCGACAGAGGATGACCTTGCATGAGTTGATCGTGGGTGAGGTCGCGTTTTATGCCGATCAAACGGGGCAGCCGCTATACCCGCGTTTCGTGCTGCTGGACGGGCACCCGCCGTTCACTGGGCTGGACATCCGTGACATCGCAAGTTGGTCGAGAACCTTGCGTCCGGGGGAACAATACATCGGTCAGCTACGCGCCGTTGACCTCAATCCAGCCAATTCCGAGGGGCTGCTCAAGCGAGGCATTGCACTGGCCATCCTCCAGCGGCGGATGCGGGTGGCGATCATGCAGGGACAGTTCAATGGGCAACTGCCGCAGGCGCACGTTGAGGCCTTGCTCGGGGTAGTCAACCTGTACGTCGAAAATGATCCGCGACAGATCACCCGGCAGGCCGACGCCTTCGGCAACGTCGGGCACAGTGTTCTGCATCAGTTGCATCTGTTGTTGCGGCCGGTCGTGGGGGTCTATGTGTTCAGGCTGCGTCTGCAGGGGCAGGTCATCGAATACCTGTTTACCCCCGATGCTCCGGATGGCCGCGAGTTGCGACCGTTCAGCGAGTTTGTCAGTGCGGTCAAGACACTAGGCCTGGGCGACTACCTGCATCAGCGGCTCTACGTGAAGCATCAGCTGCAGGTGGGGAGCTATCTGCGTGAGCTTGAAGAATCGTCCAGAGCCACGCAGGCCCCAACGCTCAATGGCAGGATTCACATCACCGACTTCAACGAGTGTTACGAAAGCGTTCTGCACAAGGTGATTGCCGATGTGGATGAAAAGACCCGAAGCCTCAAGGAAATCATCGGCGGTCTGCTGTTCGACGCAGTGGTCGCGGCGGCGGGAGCCATCAGTATTGTGTTCGCGCCCGTCGGCATCGCCCTCACGGCCGTGCTGTTCACCAAAGCGATGGTGCAAGGGTTCGAGGCTTATGGGTTGGGCGAGCGGGCGCGCGCCCTCGGGCATTTCAAGGACGCGCTGATCGAGTTGGCATCCCTGGGCAAGGCCGGGTTCACCAAGGCGTCGGTGACCCAAGTGCAGAAGAATGTCATCGGGCTGATAGGCGATGCTTACGTGATCGAGAAGCTGGTGGCCGAAGCGTCCGGTCAGACTCGATTGCCCAAACGCTTGCTGGAGGTGATTCAAGAGATCCTTGATGACCCGCAGAGCACCACCAGCAAAACCACCCTCGCCTGATTGCGAGACATGGCCGGCGGCGCTTCAGGGATGGAGGTCGTCGGCCTGATAGCCCATTCGCCAACTGACGGCTCGCGCTGCCGCCAGCAAACGCTGGGCAGCCGGGCCGTTTTCATCGGCGTGGAACAGCGAAGTCGGGCCGACGATGGTGAGCACGGCGGCGATCTGCCCGACCGCGTTGAACACCGGCGCCGACAGCGCATCCACACCGGGCATCAGCAAGCCATGCACATGATGCAGGCTGCGCGCGCGGATCTGTTCGCACAGGTCCGAATAGGTTTTTTCATCGGCCAGCGGATGATTGGCGACGGCGGTTTCCTGCTCGCGCAATTCATCGGTTTCGCGATGTGGCAGGTAGGCGCTGAACACCAGCCCGGTGGACGAACTGAGCAGCGGTAATACCGAACCCAATTGCGTCACCACCGTCACCGCGCGCACCGCCGGCTCGATGTGCACCACGGTCGCGCCCTGATTACCCCACACCGCGAGAAAACAGGTTTCGTTCAGTTCGTCGCGCAACTCGGACAAGGGCAAGGCGGCGACTTTGAGTACGTCCATACTGTTCAGGGCTGCAAGGCCCACGCGCAACGCTTCACGGCCGAGGCCGTAATGGTTGGTGGCGGCGTTTTGCTCGGCGAAGCCGCTGGCGATCAGGGCCTGGAGATAGCGGTGCACCTTGCTGGCCGGCATCTGCACATGTTCGGCCAGACGCGACAGCGAGGTGGACGGCGACAACTCGGCCAAAGCCTTGAGAATGTCGGTGCCGACCTCGGCGGAGCGGACTTTCTGTTTGCCGTTACTGTCGCTGGTTTTTTCCATGGTGCGGCCGGGTTCCAAAACGAATGGGCGTCTTTATAGCTTGACGCTGGATAGCGAGCAAATTACGTTATGCGTAATCGAATTACGATAATAACAACCCCGGCGTGCGCAAACCTCTGAGCCAGAGCGATGGGCCACTGCCGACTCCCTGTTCAGGAGGCTCCATGAACCTCGATTCAAACGCGTCGGAGCTGGCGTACCAGTCCGGTTTCGGCAACGAATTCAGCAGTGAAGCGTTGCCCGGCGCCTTGCCCATCGGCCAGAACTCCCCGCAAAAAGCCCCCTACGGCCTCTACACCGAATTGCTCTCCGGCACCGCATTCACCATGACCCGCAGTGAAGCCCGGCGCACCTGGATGTATCGCATTCAGCCGTCGGCCAATCACCCGGCGTTCGTCAAACTGGAGCGGCAACTGGCCGGCGGCCCGTTGGGTGAAGTGACCCCCAATCGTCTGCGCTGGAACCCGCTGCAGATCCCCGCTGAGCCGACCGATTTCATCGACGGTCTGGTCGGCATGGTCGCCAATTCGGCGGCGGAAAAACCTGCCGGCATCAGCATCTATCACTACACCGCCAACCGTTCGATGGAGCGGGTGTTCTACAACGCCGACGGCGAACTGCTGCTGGTGCCGCAACTCGGGCGGCTGCGGATTGCCACCGAACTCGGTGTGCTCGAAGTCGCGCCGCTGGAAATCGCCGTGCTGCCGCGTGGCCTGAAATTCCGCGTTGAACTGCTTGATCCGCAAGCGCGCGGGTACGTCGCCGAGAACCACGGCGCGCCGCTGCGCCTGCCGGATCTGGGGCCGATCGGCAGCAACGGTCTGGCCAATCCGCGGGACTTCCTCGCCCCGGTCGCCGCCTACGAAAACCTGCAGCAGCCGACCACGCTGGTGCAGAAATTCCTCGGCCAGTTGTGGGGCACCGAGCTCGATCATTCGCCGTTGAACGTGGTGGCCTGGCACGGCAACAACGTGCCGTACAAATACGACCTGCGCCGTTTCAATACCATCGGCACCGTGAGCTTCGATCACCCGGATCCGTCGATCTTCACCGTGCTGACTTCGCCGACCAGCGTGCACGGTCTGGCCAACCTCGACTTCGTGATCTTCCCGCCACGCTGGATGGTCGCCGAGAACACCTTCCGTCCACCGTGGTTCCACCGCAACCTGATGAACGAATTCATGGGCCTGATTCAGGGCGAGTACGACGCCAAGGCTGAAGGTTTCGTGCCCGGCGGTGCGTCCCTGCACAGTTGCATGAGTGCCCACGGCCCGGATGGCGAAACCTGCACCAAAGCGATCAACGCCGACCTCAAGCCTGCGAAGATCGACAACACCATGGCCTTCATGTTCGAGACCAGTCAGGTGCTGCGCCCAAGCCGCTTCGCCCTCGACTGCCCGCAACTGCAATCCACTTACGACGCCTGCTGGGCCACGCTGCCCGCCACGTTCGACCCGACCCGGAGATAACCCATGACTCAGACTTCCATCACCCGCAGTTGGGTTGCTTCGGCCAACGGCCACGCGGATTTTCCGTTGCAGAACCTGCCGCTGGGTGTGTTCAGCCTCAATGGCGCGGCGCCGCGCGCAGGCGTGGCGATCGGCGAGCACATTTTCGATCTGCAAGTGGCGCTCGAAGCCGGGTTGTTCGACGGCGCTGCACGCAGCGCGGTCGAAGCCATGCACGGCGGTCTGCTGAACGCCTTCTTCGACCTCGGTCGCGAAGCCCGCGTAGCCTTGCGCAGCCGTTTGCTGGAATTGTTCAGCGAGGGCAGCAGCCATCGCGGCGCCATCGAAGCCCAAGGCGCAAAACTGCTGCCACTGGCTGCCGATTGCCAGTTGCACCTGCCGGCGCGCATCAGCGATTACACCGACTTCTACGTGGGCATCGAGCACGCGCAGAACGTCGGCAAACTGTTCCGTCCGGACAACCCGCTGCTGCCAAACTACAAATACGTACCGATCGGTTATCACGGCCGCGCCTCCACGGTGCGCGCCTCCGGCACCGACGTGCGTCGTCCGAAAGGCCAGACCCTGCCGGCCGGTGCGAGCGAGCCGACCTTCGGCCCTTGCGCACGTCTGGACTATGAATTGGAACTGGGCATCTGGATCGGTCAGGGCAACGAGATGGGCGAGCCGATTGCCATCGGTGACGCCGCCGAACACATCGCCGGTTTCTGTCTGCTCAACGACTGGTCGGCCCGCGATATCCAGGCTTGGGAATACCAGCCGCTCGGCCCGTTCCTCTCCAAGAGCTTCATCACCAGTGTGTCGCCGTGGGTGGTGACGGCCGAAGCGCTGGAGCCATTCCGCACCCCACAACCTGCGCGCCCGGAAGGTGATCCACAGCCGCTGCCATACCTGTTCGACAAACGCGATCAGGACGCTGGCGCATTCGATATTGAACTGGAAGTGCTGCTGCTCACCGAAGCCATGCGCGAACAGAATCTGCCGGCCCATCGCCTGACTCTGAGCAACACCCGCTACATGTACTGGACCGTCGCGCAAATGGTCGCGCACCACAGCGTCAACGGCTGCCAGTTGCAGGCCGGTGACCTGTTCGGTTCGGGGACTTTGTCCGGCCCGCAAAGCGGTCAGTTCGGCAGCCTGCTGGAAATCACCGAAGGCGGTAAAAAGCCGATCGAACTGGCCTCCGGCGAAGTGCGCAAATTCCTTGAGGACGGCGACGAAATCATTCTGCGTGCGCGCTGCGCCCGTGACGGTTTCGCCTCGATCGGCTTCGGTGAATGCCGCGGCAAAGTGCTGGCGGCGCGCTGACAGGAGCGGATCATGGATCTCTACACCTATTACCGCTCGACCTCGTCATACCGGGTGCGCATTGCTCTGGCGCTGAAAGGGCTCGACTACACCGCGTTGCCGGTCAACCTGATCGCGCCGTCCGGGGGCGAGCATCGGCAGGCGGCGTATCTGGCGATCAATCCGCAGGGCCGGGTGCCGGCCTTGCGCACCGATGACGGCGAGTTGCTGATTCAGTCGCCGGCGATCATCGAGTACCTGGAAGAGCGTTATCCACAGTTGCCACTGCTGCCCGAAGACCTTGCTGCGCGTGCCCATGTGCGCGGTGTGGCGGCGGTGATCGGCTGCGATGTGCATCCGCTGCATAACGTCAGCGTGCTCAATCGCCTGCGCCAGTTGGGCCACGAAGAGCCGCAGGTGGTGGAATGGATCGCGCACTGGATCAGTCAGGGGCTGGCGACCGTCGAGCAATTGATCGGTGACAGCGGTTTCTGTTTCGGCGAGTGGCCGTGTGTGGCGGATGTTTATCTGATCCCGCAGTTGTATGCGGCGGAGCGGTTCGGTGTGAGTCTTGAGGCTTATCCGCGGATTCGGCGGGTGGCGGCGTTGGCGGCTGAACATCCGGCGTTCATCAAGGCGCATCCGGCCAACCAGCCGGATACACCGTAAGACCCTGTGGGAGCGGGCTTGCTCGCGAAAGCGGAGTGTCAGCTACGGGGATGTTGACTGACACACCGCTTTCGCGAGCAAGCCCGCTCCCACCTGTAGTCCGTGTTGCACCTAAAAAATCATAAAAACAAAACAGGTACCTTGCGATGCACAACCAGATTGCCAGCTTCCGCGCGGCACTCGACGCCCGTCCTGTGTCCCGCTATCAGTGGTTGCTCTTGATCCTGCTCGCCTTGCTGCTGGTCACCGACGGTTACGATGCCCAGGTGCTCGGTTACGTGGTGCCGGCCCTGGCCCAGGACTGGGGCCTGGAAAAAGCCGCGTTCGGGCCTGTTTTCAGTGCCAACCTGTTGGGCCTGACCCTTGGTTCTCTTGCGGTGACGCCGCTGGCCGACCGCTTCGGTGTGCGGCGAATCCTGCTCGCCTGCGTGTTGATCTACGCCAGCCTCACGGTGCTGATGGTGTTCGCCGATTCGCTGAATACCCTGATGATCGCGCGCTTCATCTGCGGCATCGGCATGGGCGGGGCGATGCCCAGCGCCATGGCCTTGATGTCGGAATACTCACCGCCGCGTCTGCGCACATTGATGGTGACACTGGCCGCTTGTGGGTTTTCGTTTGGCGGTGCGGCGGGTGGTTTTGTCGCCGCTGGCTTCATCGACCGCTTTGGCTGGCAAGCGGTGTTCCTCGCCGGTGGCGTCACGCCGCTGCTGCTGTTCCCGTTCCTGTGGTGGATGCTGCCCGAATCGCTGCCGCGTCTGCTGCGCGACCCTGCGCCCTATGCGCGGCTGCGTAAAGTCACCGCGCGGATGCTGCCGGACTGGCAACCGCCCGCCGCTTCGGTCGAACAGAACGCGCGCGAGCAGGGCAGCAAACTGACGGTGGTCGAGTTGTTCCGCAACGGTTATGCGCGCCCGACCCTGCTGATCTGGGCGACGTTTTTTGTCAGCCTGATTCTGCTGTATTTCATGATCAGCTGGCTGCCGACGCTGTTGCTGGAAAGCGGTCTGAAACTCAATGAAGCCAACCTGGTGACCTCGATGTTCCTGTTCGCCGGCACCTTGGGCGCGGTGTGCATGGCCTGGTTCGCCGACCGTTTGCAACGCAAGGTGCGCCTGCTTTGCGCGGTGTTGGCCGGGGCGGCGCTGTGCACGATTCTGCTGGGTTTGAACCACGACAATCCACGCTATCTGGTGGCCTGCGTGTTTGCCGCCGGGTTCTGCATCATCGGCGGTCAACTGACGCTGAACGCCTTCGCCAGTAACTTCTACCCGGCCCATGTGCGGGCCACAGGCACTGGCTGGGCGTTGGGAGTAGGGCGCTTCGGTTCGATCCTCGGGCCGCTGTTCGGCAGCATGCTGCTGGCGATGCACATCCCGGTGGCGCAGATTTTCTTCTTCTGCGCGATTCCGGCGGTCATCGCGGCACTGCTGATCATCCAGGTGCGCTCACCCTCGGACCCCACACAACCCCCTGTGGGAGCGGGCTTGCTCGCGAAGAACGATAACGCGGCCTGACAGAAAAAACGGCGGCGCCTGTATCGCGGGCACGCCACGCTCCCACAAGCGATCTGTGTGATGCAAATGAAATGGATCACCCCAAACCCTGTGGGAGCGGGCTTGCTCGCGAAGAAGGATACCGCGGTCTGACAGAAAAATCGGCGGCGCCTGCTTCGCGAGCAGGCTCACTTCTACAAAAAGCGTTTAGTGCACGACGGAGTTGGGGGGCAGGTGCCCAAGCCGTTCAGTCAGGCGCAGGCGCTGGACCGGATCGTCACTGAGCAGCAGCGCATGCTCCAGATCGAAGCGCTCGGCGTTCGGGCAGTCGAGGCGTTGGTACAGGCTGGCGCGGGCCAGATAATCGGCAGCGCTGGCGGTGCCCAGTTCCAGTACGCGTTCAGCGTCGATCAATGCGGCGATGTAATCCTCATGGGCCAGATGCAACTGACGCAGATTGCGTGACAGGCGCTGGAGCATCTGCTGCGGGGTGGCGGTGGCGAGATGATCGGCTTTGAGTTTGAGGTGCGCGCCGTACTGACGCTGCAACAACTCGCGACAATCGTTGGGATACAGACGCCGGCCACCACACGGGTCGAGCAGGTGATCGGCACCGGGCACCCGCAGCAGGAAATGCCCGGGGAAGTTCACCCCGACCAGCGGGATTTCCAGACCGCGCGCCAGTTCCAAGGCAATCAAGGACAGGGTCAGTGGCTGGCCGCGACGGGTCTGCAACACTTTGTGCAACAACGCGACCTGCGGGCGTAGCGGCAGAAAATCATCCTGGGCGAATCCCAGATCATTCATCCGCCGCAGCAATGGCTGCGCCAGTTCGCTGACCGGCAGCATCGGCAAGCCGTAGCTGACGCGCTGCTGCAACTCCTTGAAGTCTTGCTGCAGCGCTTCGACATCGAGGCCTTTTTCGTGCTCGGCAGCCATCCACAGCGCCGCGTCGAACAGCGCGGGCGGTGAACGGTGCAGACACTCGAAAAAACGTTGGCGCGGGCTCATTGCAATCTCCGGGGAATGCCTCGTTTTAGCCCCGTCCGCGCCATTCGTCCAGTACCGGTCAGGTTATGCCGCAAAGTCACCGTTGCCGCTGGCGCTTATTCCGGTGCGCTTCAGCAATTTTTGGGCGCAAGCCTATACTGGCGTCTACCAGAAGTGATTCGGGAGCCTGCCGATGTTCGCTCTCATGCAAAGCACTCGCCTGGAATCGCTGCACCTCAGCGTTGACCCGATCACCGGGTTGAAGGCGGTCATTGCCATTCATAACAGTCGCCTCGGCCCTGCCCTGGGCGGATGCCGTTATCTTGCCTATCCCACCGACGAATCCGCGGTCGAGGACGCCATTCGCTTGGCGCAGGGCATGAGCTACAAGGCGGCACTGGCCGGGCTCGATCAGGGCGGCGGAGTGGCGGTGATCGTGCGCCCGGCGCATGTGGAAAACCGTGCCGCGCTGTTCGAAGCGTTTGGCCGTTGCATCGATCAGCTCGACGGTCGCTACATCACCGCCATCGACAGCGGCACCTCAGTGGCGGACATGGATTGCATCGCCCAGCAGACGCAGCATGTCACCAGCACCACCTCGGCCGGCGATCCGGCACCGCATGCGGCGATGGGCGTGTTCACCGGAATTCGCGCTACCGCCATGGCGCGGCTGGGCAGCGACAACCTCGAAGGTTTGCGCGTGGCGATTCAAGGTCTGGGCAACGTCGGTTATGCACTGGCCGAGCAGCTGCATGCGGCAGGGGCCGAATTGCTGGTCAGCGACATTGATCACGGCAAGGTGCAACTGGCGATGGAGCAACTCAATGCGCATCCGATCGCCAACGACGCGTTGCTCAGCACACCCTGCGACATCCTTGCGCCGTGCGGGCTCGGTGGCGTGCTCAACAGCCATACGGTGACGCAACTTCGCTGCTCGGCGGTGGCTGGCTCGGCCAACAATCAACTGACGCATCTGGACGTGGCCGATCAACTGGAGCGGCGCGGGATTCTCTATGCACCGGATTACGTGATCAACGCGGGCGGGTTGATTTATGTCTCGCTCAAGCATCGCGGCGAAGAGTTGGGGACGATTACTGCGCACCTGTCGAAGATCAGTTCGCGGCTGACCGAAGTATTCGCCCATGCGCAGGCCGAGAAGCGTTCGCCGGCGCGGGTAGCGGATGAGTTGGCAGAGAAAGTCTTGTATCGCTGAAAAGCAAAAGATCGCAGCCTGCGCCAGCCCCTACAGGAAACGTATTCCAATGCAGGAGCTGGCGCAGGCTGCGATCTTTTCGATTCAAACGTTGTTACTTGGCAGCTTTCGCCGCTTTAACCGGCTTCACTGGAGCCTCTTCCGGCTCGGCCACTTCGGCTTTTTCGACGACTTCTGCCGGTGCATTGATCAGCTCCGACAGCGCATCAGGCTGGCTCTTGAAGGCCTTGGCAAATACATCGCGGTTCTTCGCCATGTAGATCCCGACTTCTTCAACCTGCTGCTCGTTCAGCGACGGAACGGCTTTTTGCAACACTTCGGACAGCATCTCGGCCAGTTCGAGCATTTTGTCATGACGGTCAGCTTCGGCTTTATCCATGAACAAGCGCTCCAGATCTCGGCTGCTGCGGTATACCACTTCGACGGCCATTCACCACCTCACATGCCTTCACATTTAGTTGTCTTAGCGACTACTGTATTTATATACAGCGAAAGGATAAGCGAATCCCTGCGCTTTGGGTAGTGGCTTTTCAATGTAGACCGGATTCGGGATTTGTCAGTGGGATCGCAGTGCAGCCATTCGCGAGCAGGCTCGCTGCCACAATTGCTCGGGTCTGCGACCAAACGCCACGGCGCGGGTTTGGTGCTGGCTCGCCATGATGGCGTGGCCTCTTTTCTGCATGTAACTCAAGACGTGCAGAAAACCGTCACGTCCAACACGCATCATCCGCCCGAGTCGGGCTAAGGAACATCATCGTGAAAATAAACTGGGCCGAGAAACTGCGGCAAAACGTGCATCAACTGGCCGAGTCCCTGGGCAACCTGTTCGTCGAGACCTTCCACTACCTGGCGCTGTTTGCCATTGGTGCGGTGACCGCGTGGGCGGCGGTGATGGAATTTCTCGGCATGCTCGAAGAAGGCCACATCAAGATCGATGACATTCTGTTGCTGTTCATCTATCTGGAATTGGGGGCGATGGTCGGGATTTATTTCAAGACCAACCACATGCCGGTGCGCTTCCTGATCTACGTTGCGATCACTGCGCTGACCCGCCTGCTGATCTCCAACGTCTCGCACCACAACCCGCCGGACATGGGCATCATCTACCTGTGCGGCGGCATTCTGCTGCTGGCGTTCTCGATCCTGGTGGTGCGTTACGCTTCGTCGCAATTTCCGTCGGTGAAGATCGAGAAACCGCAACGCAAGCTCGGCGCCGGTTCCGGTGAGCACCCCGAGATCGAGAAGGGCGAGCTTTAAAGTCCCAGCGACGGCCGAGGCTGGCCGGTGCTCTGTTGCGGTGGCGGGGGCAGCCCGTCGCCGCTGGTCATCGCTTCAAGGATCGCCATGGCGCTGTGGCCCTGTTCGATGGCGATGCCGAACTGAATGCTTTGCACCAGCCGTTTGAGCCTTACAGGATCGTTGCGCTGTTCGGCGCTGATCATCCGTTTGGCGACGATCCGGCCGTTGTTGGACAGGGTCAGCATGATGCTGCCGTCCAGTCCCTGAATGCTCAGGTTGATCTGATAGTCCGGCGCGAAGGCATCGGTAATGATCTGAAAAGGGTTGTCCATGATGCGTCACCGCCTGATTGAACGTGCAGTTGTTGACCGGCCGTGATCGGGTTGGTTCGCCATACCGGACCATCGGCCATTCCGTGGCCATTTCGCCAATTGCTTCTGTGTAGGAGCTGCCGAAGGCTGCGATCTTTTGATCTGCGCTGTTTTGACTTCGGTCATGAAGATCAAAAGATCGCAGCCTCGTTGCACTCGACAGCTCCTACACAGCTCCTGCACAGGTCATAGCAAGGGCTGTGCCGGGAAAATTGTTGGACAATGGATACGGCACAAAAAAGGCGAGCACACGGCTCGCCTTTGTCATTTGTGGCCCGTTTCAGGGCAGAACCGAATAGATGATCGCCGACAGTGCAATCAGGCCGATCAGCACCACGAACACGTTGGACGCCTGACCCGAATACTGGCGCAAGGCTGGCACGCGGCGGATGGCGTACATCGGCATCAGGAACAACAGGCAGGCAATCACCGGTCCGCCGAGGGTTTCGATCATGCCCAGAATGCTCGGGTTGAAGGTCGCAACGGCCCAGCAACTGAGGATCATGAACAGCGCGGTCGCACGGTTCAGCCAGCTCGCCGACATCACCTTGCCACGGCCGCGCAGGCTCTTGACGATCATGCCCTGAAAGCCTTCGCTGGCGCCGATGTAGTGGCCGAGGAAGGATTTGGTGATCGCCACCAGCGCGATCAGCGGCGCGGCGTAGGCAATGACCGGGGTCTGGAAGTGGTTGGCCAGGTACGACAGGATCGAAATGTTCTGCGCCTTCGCGGCCGCCAGATCCGCCGGCGACAGCGCCAGCACGCAGCTGAAGCAGAAGAACATCACCGTCACCACCATCATCCCGTGGGCCATGGCGAGGATGCCGCTGCTTTTGCGTTCGGCCTCGGCGCCGTAGCGTTGCTTCTGGTCAACCGCGAACGCAGAGATGATTGGCGAGTGGTTGAACGAGAACACCATCACCGGGATCGCCAGCCACATCGTCTTGAGGAACGTCGACAGCGGCATCGCCTCCTTGGCACTGGCGAAGAACGCACCGTTCCAGTTCGGGATCAGGCTGAGGCCGAGCAACAGCAGCGCGGCGACGAACGGATAGACCAGCACGCTCATGGCTTTGACGATCACGTTCTGCCCGCAACGGACGATCGCCATCAGGCCGAGGATTAGCGCCAGCGACAGGATCGCCCGGGGTGGCGGGGCGATGTGCAATTGGTGTTCGAGAAAACTGCTCAGGGTGTTGGTCAGCGCGACGCTGTACACCAGCAGAATCGGGAAGATCGCGAAGAAGTACAGCAGGGTGATCAGCTTGCCGGCACCGATGCCGAAGTGTTCTTCGACGACTTCGGTGATGTCGCCCGAACGCCCGGACAGCACGAAGCGGGTCAGGCCGCGGTGGGCGAAGAAGGTCATCGGGAACGCCAGCAGCGCCAGAATCAGCAACGGCCAGAAACCGCCGACACCGGCATTGATCGGCAGGAACAAGGTGCCGGCACCGATGGCGGTGCCGTACAGACCGAGCATCCAGGTGGTGTCGGATTTGCTCCAGCCCTTGTGGGCAATTTCGGTGTTGCGTGTGCGATCTACAGCGGGATTTTCGGCAGCAGGTGTACGTACATCGGTCATCGTTTTTGCCTCGTTATTATTTTTGCTCGGGCTCACGGTTGGCAGGCCGCGGGTGTCGGCCTGCCGGGGCGCTCAGTGAATGCGCGTCAGCATTCCACCCAGCTCACGGCCAGGCCGCCCCGTGAAGTCTCTTTGTATTTGTCGTGCATGTCGGCGCCGGTATCGCGCATGGTGCGGATCACCCGGTCGAGAGAAATGAAGTGTTTGCCGTCGCCGCGCAGGGCCATTTGCGTGGCGTTGATCGCCTTCACGGCGGCGATGGCGTTGCGCTCGATGCACGGCACCTGCACCAGGCCGCCGACCGGGTCGCAGGTCAGGCCGAGGTTGTGTTCCAGGCCGATTTCAGCGGCGTTTTCCAGTTGCTCCGGGGTCGCGCCGAGCACTTCAGCGAGGCCTGCCGCGGCCATGGCGCAGGCCGAACCGACCTCGCCCTGACAGCCGACTTCGGCGCCGGAGATCGAGGCATTTTTCTTACACAGAATGCCGACGGCGGCGGCGCCCATGAAGAACGCGACGACGTCATCGTCAGACGCGTCCGGATTGAATTTCATGTAGTAGTGCAGCACCGCCGGAATGATCCCGGCCGCGCCATTGGTCGGCGCGGTGACCATGCGTCCGCCGGCGGCGTTCTCTTCGTTGACGGCAAGGGCGAACAGGTTGACCCACTCCATCGCCGACAGCGTCGAACTGATGACATTCGGCTTGCCGATTTCCAGCAGGCTGCGGTGCAATTTCGCGGCGCGGCGCGGCACGTTCAGCCCACCGGGCAGGATGCCTTCGTGGCGCAGGCCCTGTTCAACGCACTCGCGCATCACCGACCAGATGTGCAGCAGGCCGTTACGGATTTCAGCGTCGCTGCGCCAGGCGCGTTCGTTGGCCATCATCAGTTCCGACACGCGCAAGTTGTGCTGCTTGCACAGGCTCAGCAGTTCGGCAGCGCTGGAAAAATCGTACGGCAGCACCACGTCGCCGGCCGGTGCCACACCGGACTCGGCTTCCGCGGCTTCGATGATGAAACCGCCGCCAATCGAGTAGTACGTCTGCGTGAACAGCTCGGCGCTTTCGCCGAAGGCTGTCAGCGACATGGCGTTGGGGTGGTAGGGCAGGCTTTCGTCCAGCAGCAGGAGATCGCGCTGCCAGTTGAAGGAAATTTCTCTGTGACCGGCCAGAGACAGCAGACCAGTTTCGCGCAGTTGCTGGATGCGTGGGTCTATGGTCGCCGGATCAATGCTGTCCGGCCATTCGCCCATCAGGCCCATGACCGTGGCGCGGTCGGTGGCGTGGCCGACACCGGTGGCCGACAGCGAACCGTACAAGCGGATTTCCACGCGACGCACATCGTTGAGCAACCGTTGGTCGATCAACGCCTGGGCGAAGGTTGCGGCGGCGCGCATCGGGCCGACCGTGTGGGAGCTGGACGGGCCGATGCCGACTTTGAATAGATCGAAAACACTGATAGCCATGCTAAACCCTTACAAGCAATGGAGTAGGAATCGCTGCCATTTTTTGTAGGACAAGCGCAATGTCGGCGATACTGCCTACCTCGGTCCTACGTGACCAACGAAACTTCCTAAGAAAGCCTTTAGCAGGACTAAACGATGAGTCGTCAATTGCATGCCCAGACCTACGTCTGGCTGCAGGTGTTTTCCTGTGCCGCGCGGCACCTGTCCTTCACCCGTTGCGCGGAAGAGCTGCACATCACTCCGGGAGCGGTCAGCCAGCAGATTCGCCAATTGGAAGAGCGACTGGGTTTTCGCCTGTTCCACCGACGAGCGCGGGGTGTCGAGTTGAGTGCGGAAGGCCAGCGACTGGCCATCACGGTCAACGAGGCCTACGGCAGCATCGATGCTGAATTGCGTCGTCTGGATGCCGGGATGATCAGCGGGATTCTGCGGGTGCGCTCGATTCCATCGTTCCTCAGCAAATGGCTGACCCCGCGTTTGCCGCGTCTGCAACAGCGCTATCCGGACATCCAATTGCGCCTGGTGGCCGAGGACAGCAGCGTGCCGTTGCATGAGGGCGACTTTGATCTGGCGATTGACCTGAATGACGGCAGCTATCCGGGGCTGTTATCCACAGCCTTGCTCGACGAACAGATTTTCCCGGTGTGCGCGCCGAGCCTGTTGCGTGGACGTCCGCCGCTGCATGGGCCGGTGGATCTGGTGCATTTTCCGTTGTTGCACGACATCACCGCGTGGCGCGGCAGTTATGAATATGCGGAATGGGAGTTCTATCTGAATGCGATTGGGTTCGAGGGTGCCGACGTACGGCGTGGGCACACGTTCAATCGCAATCACCTGACCATCGAAGCGGCGATCGCGGGTATGGGTGTGGCGATTGCCCGGCGCACGCTGCTCAACGATGAGCTGGAGCGCGGGACGCTGATTGTGCCGTTCGGCCTGTCGGTGCCCAACCACAAACGCTACGTGTTGCTGTATGCACCGGGGGCGTTGAGCCATCCGGGCGTGCGCGCGGTGCATGACTGGCTGGTGGAGGAGGCGGGGATTTTTCGCAGCTTGCACCCGTTGAATGACGGGCAATTGTGACCAAATCTTGCGGGGTAGCGAGGCAACCCAACTCCCGACCTTACCAGTGACTTGCCCGGTTGTCCGGCTTTTTTTGCGAATGAATATTTATCTTTTTTCAGGGGTTGAAATGTTCGCCGGTCGGGCCGATTGTTGTAACCAAGAGGTCAGGAAATTCAATTCGAGGCCTCTCGCGAGCTAGCTGAAATAAGGGATGAACTATGCAAATCCAAGTCAACAGCGATAACCATATTCAAAGCAGTAAACGACTGGAGGAGTGGGTACGTACAACTATTGAGAGCACGCTCGACCGTTATGAAGAAGACCTGACCCGTGTCGAAGTCCACCTGAGCGACGAGAACGGCGACAAACCAGGTCCTCATGACATGCGTTGCCAACTGGAAGCGCGGCCAAAAGGCCATCAACCGATTTCCGTCACCCATAAAGCCGATTCGCTGGAACAGGCGATCGATGGTGCAGCCGAAAAACTGGAACACGCGCTGGAGCACCTGTTTGGCAAACTGCGGGGCAAGCCCCGCGCCGCCATCGTGCCATTCAGCAAGGCGAATGACGCACTGCTGGAAGAAGAGTTTCTGGAGAACGAACAGGCAGCGATCAACAGTTGATGCGCTGATTTTTCAAGCCACCCCATGAGAACGGGCCTGCGCAAGCAGGCCCGTTTTTGTTTGTGCTGCTGAACAGTGTGGTGAGGGAGCTTGCTCCCGCTGGGCTGCGAAGCGGCCCCAAAACCTGCAAAGGCGTTCAACAGCCAGACCGCATTAGCAGGATTTACGTCTGCTTCGCAGCCGAGCGGGAGCAAGCTCCCTCGCCACAGTTTTTTTAGAAAGCCACAGACGTTTGTACATACACCGTACGCGGTTCACCCACGTACTTGCCCTTGTTGTTGTCATCGAACGAGCGGGTGAAGTACTGGGTGTTGAAGATGTTCTTCACCCCCACCGCCACGTTCAGATCCGACAACTGCGGGCCGAAGTCGTAACCGGCGCGGCTGCTGAACAGCATGTAGCCGGGGATCTTGCCGGTGCTGCCGTCGGCGCTTTCTTTCGAGGTGTTGGCGTTGTCGGCGAACTGGTTGCTCTGGAAGCTGCTGTCGACGTTGAGTTTCCACGGCCCCTCGGTGTAACCGACGCCAATCGTGCCTTTGTGTTTCGAGGAGAACGGCACGCGATTGCCCTTGTTCGGTCCGTCTTCGCGGATGGTCGCGTCGACATAGGCATAAGTGGCGTACACATCGAAACCCGCCAGTGCCGGGCTCAAGTCATCCAGTGCGTAGTTGACGCTGGTCTCGATGCCTTGATGACGGGTCTCGCCACGGGCGATCACCGAGTCGTTGGTCTGGTTGCTTTCGTACTGGTTGTCGAAGTTGATCAGGAACGCGCCGATCTCCGCGCGCAGTGCGCCGTTGTCATAACGGGTGCCGAGTTCCCAGGTGCGCGCCTTCTCCGGTTTCACCTCGCCGCTGCTCACGCGGTTGGGCATCTGACTGTACTGCACGCTGCCGAACGAGCCTTCGGTGTTGGCGTACAGGTTCCAGCTGTCAGTCAGGTGGTACAGCACGTTCAATGCCGGCAGCGCGGTGTTGTAGTCGCCCTTGTATTTGACGTCGGTCAGGTTGTTGGTCTGCTGCGATTCGATCATCTCGTAGCGCACGCCCGGAGTGATGGTCCACTTACCGATGTCGATGCGATCGTCGACGAACAATGCATTGGCTTCGGTGCCACCGCGGGTGTCGCGGTCGTTGCGGCTGTCGGTGGTCGGGTATTGGTTGCTGCTGATCGGCGTGCGATAGCGCAATTCGTGGCCGGCCTCGTTGATGTAGCGGTAGCCGACGCCGACTTCGTGGCTGGTCGGGCCGAGGTCGAAGCCTTGGGCGAAACGGGTTTCGAAACCGCGCACCCAATACTCGCGCGGCGACAGCGAGAGGAATGTGCCCTGATCCAGATAGCCGCTGCGAAGCGTCTTGGTGAAGAAGGTGTTGGCGGTGAATTCGCGGCGATCTTCCTGATAGCGATAGCCAAAGTTGAACATCGTGCGACGGCCCCAGAACTGATCTTTCAGGCGTGTCGACTGATACGGATCGGCGTCGTAATCGGCAACGCTGAGGCCGCCGGGCATATCGGCCTTGCCTTCGTAATACTGGGCCATGGCGTTGAAGCTGTTGGCCTCGTCGAGCTGGTATTTGCCCTTGAGGATCAGGTCGTCGATTTCGCTGTCGCTGTGTTCACGCCAGTCGCCGCCACGGGTGCCGGAGTACAGCAGCGCGCCGCCCAGACCATTTTCGTTGGTGCCGCCGGCCAGCAGGTTGGCGCTGGTCTTGAAGCCATCGTGACTCGACGACGGACTGGTTTCCGTCTGGAAACCACCCTTGACCGTCGGCGCGTCGGGAATGGCGCGGGTCACGAAGTTGACCACGCCGCCGACGTTCTGCGGGCCGTAACGCACGGCGCCGCCGCCACGCACCACGTCCACGGCATCCATGTTGCCCATGCTGATCGGCGCGAACGACAACTGCGGTTGGCCGTAGGGTGCGAACGGTACGGGAATGCCGTCCATCAGTACGGTCGAGCGCGCGGCCAGGCGCGGATTGAGGCCGCGAATACCGAAGTTCAGCGCCATGTCGTGGCTGCCGGTACCGTTGTTTTCCGGAGCGTTGACCCCGGGGATGCGGTTGAGCACATCGCGCGCCTGAGTCGCGCCCTGCCGTTCAAAATCTTCGCGGCGGATCACATCGCGGGCCCCCGGGTGTTCGAACACGTTGACCTGCGCGGCATCACCGAGCCAGTCACCGACGACTTTCGAGGTGTCCAGCTCCAGCGCAGTGTCGCCGACCGGTTGCAGGCTGAAGGCATTGTTGCCCTCGGCGCGGGCTTGCAGGCCGGTGCCTTCGAGCAGCGCATCGAGACCTTGTTCGGCGCTGTAGCTGCCTTCGAGGCCACGGCTTTGCACGCCGCTGGTGATTTGTGAGCCGAAGGAAATCAGCACGCCGGCCTCACGACCAAACTGGTTGAGGGCGTTTTCCAGCGACGCCGGGGCGATGTGGTAAACCTTGGTTTCGGCGGCCATGACCGGCAGGGCGCTGTAGCTCAGGCTGGCGCCCAGTACGAGGTTGCGCAGACTGCGGGCCAGCGGCGTGAGGCGAGTGGGGTGCATGAAGGTTGATCCTGAGAAGGTTGAATCAAGGGGGCTTTCCTTCTCTGTCACGCCAGATCTGAAAAACGGCTCATTTATTTTTCGAGAGTAAAAGATCGCAGCCTGCGATCTTTTGATTTTGCTTCTAAGCCCGCGCCTCGACGCTGACCCAATAGCGGGTAAAGCGCCGCACTTTCACCGGCAGACTGATTTGCAGCAGATCAAGAATCCGTTCGCTGTCGTCCAGTGGATAAGTCCCCGATATCAGCAGGTCGGCCACTTTCGCAGCGCAATGCAACTGCCCGCGACGGTAGCGGCCGAGCTCTTCAAGGAAGTCGCCCAGGCGCATGTGAGCGGCGATCAGCATGCCGTCGGCCCAGGCGCCGCTGTTGGCGTCCAGTGGTTTGGCTTCGCTGATCGAGGTGGCACTGAAACTCAGTTGTCGGGCGATCGGCAGTTGCATCGGCGCGCGTCCGTTGGCGGTCAGTTCGACCGTGCCTTCGAACAGCGCGACCTGTGTGCGATCAGCAAATTGTCGAACGTTGATACGGGCAGCACTAGTTTTCAACACACCTTGCGCCGTGCGTACTGCGAACGCTTGCGCGGTGCTGAGCAGGATCTCGCCTTCGAGCAAACGGATCAGTCGTTGCGCGCCATCCACGTCCGCCGCACTGGCTGTGTTGAGCTGCAACTGGCTACCCGGGCCCAGTGCAACCTGGCGGCGTTGGCCCACCGGGCTGCGGTAATCGGCGAGCAGCGTCGGCAGCGGATTGTGCTCGCGCATGCCCCAGGTGACGGCGGAACCGGCACCCAGAAGCAGCAGCAACTTGAGGGTCTGGCGTCGACTGGAAGACTTCGGCCCGTTCAACGCGGCATGCGCCAATGGCGAGGCCACACCGCGCAAGCGCTGGTTGACCCGCTGCATGTGCTCCCACGCCCGACGATGTTCGCTGTGGGCGTCCAGCCAGTGTTGCCAGGCCTGTTGCTGACGCGGGGAGAGCGTGCCTTGCTGCATTTCCATCAGCCAGTACACGGCCTGTTCGGCCACTTGCGCAGAGAAATCCGGAACGCGGTTCACAGGGCGAAGTAGCAGCGCAGGGCGGCTTTTTGCAGGTGACGTTTGACGGTGGCCACCGAAATGCCCAGCTCGGCGGCAATCTGCGGATAGGTCAGGCCATCGACCTGCGCCAGCAAAAACGTGCGTTTGACCGGTCGTGGCAAACCATCGAGCAATTGGTCCAGTTCGATCAGGGTTTGCAGGATGATCGCTTTGTCTTCTTCCGATGGCGCGAGCATTTCCGGCATCTGCGCCAGGGTGTCGAGGTAGGCGCGTTCCAGATCCTGACGACGGTAATGATTGAACAGCACGCGTTTGGCGAGGGTGGTGAGAAAGGCGCGCGGTTCGATGATCACCGCGGGTTCGCGGGCGCTGAGCACGCGAATGAACGTGTCTTGCGCCAGATCCGCCGCGCTGTCCGGGCAGCCGAGTTTGCGCCGCAACCAGCCGGTGAGCCAGCTGTGGTGGTCTTGGTAGAGCGATTCGACGGGATGGGCGGACGACAAGGGTATTACTCCGGGCGCACGTTGGATGCTTTAGAGAACAAGAACTGTTCGCATTGTAGGGGCGGGCGAGGGTGTCCGGCAATCAGATGCTTTTGCGTATGAGAATATTTATCATTAATATTGCTCGCCTGTTGGTCCGGCCTCGTCGGTCGGACGTTTTTTCGTTTCAGGGTCGAAACATGAAAGGCAAACTCGCCTCACTTCCCATGTCTTATCGTCTGGCCGTCACCTCGCGGGTGCTGGCGGCGGTGTTCGGCGGCTATCTGGTCGCGGCGCTGGCCAGCGTGGCCCTGACGATGTGGTTACCGTTGAGCCGCGCCGAAGCTGTAGTGACTGGCATGACCATTTCCTTTCTGGTCTATCTGGTTGCGGTGCTGTGGTGTTTCGCTTGCCGCACGGCATGGTCGGCGTGGGTCGGATTGCTGGTGCCGAGCGTGATTCTGGCGACGGTGTCCGGGGCCGCACGTGGTTTGGGCTACGCATGAAAGAGGGCTTTCGCCAGTCGATGGCCTGGCTGCACACCTGGGCCGGACTGGTGTTCGGCTGGCTGCTGTTCGCGATTTTCCTGACCGGGACACTGGCCTATTTCAAGGACGAAACCACGCACTGGATGCAGCCGGAAATCCCGTTGCGCCCGCTCAACGCCGAAGCGAGCCTGACGCTGGCGCAAAACTATCTGCAACAACGGGCGCCGAATGCTTCACGCTGGCGGATCGGCCTGCCCAGCGCCCGCGAGCCCGGCCTTTCCGTCAGTTGGCAAGACACTCCGGCCAGCCCTGGCAAGCGCGGCAAGTTCACTGAAAAGACGCTCGACGCGCAAACCGGAGCCGAAGTAGAACCCCGCGAAAGCATGGGTGGCGAATTTTTCTACCGTTTCCATTTCCAGTTGCAAATGCCCTATCCATGGGGCCGCTGGCTGGCGACCAGCGCGGCGATGGTGATGTTCATCGCGTTGATCACCGGCATCATCACCCACAAGAAAATCTTCAAGGATTTCTTCACCTTCCGCCCGCGCAAGGGCCAGCGCACCTGGCTCGACGGCCACAACGCCGTGGGTGTGCTGGTTTTGCCGTTCCACCTGATGATCACCTACAGCAGCCTGGTGATTTTCATGGCGATGGTTATGCCGGCGAGCATTCTGGCGACTTACGGCAACAACCTCGGTGCGTTCTATGATGAGGTGTTTCCAGAAACGCCGTTGCCGGAGCGCGCCGGCCAGCCAGCGACTTTGCCGCCGCTGGCTGCGCTAATGACGCGCGCCAGTGAGCACTGGGGCGGCGGCCACGCGACACGGGTGACGGTCACTAACCCCGGCGATGCCAATGCCTCTGTGCAGTTTTCCCGTGCCAGTTCCGACAAGATCACCTACGAGTACGGTAGCGATGTGACCTTCAATGGCGTGACCGGGCAGTTGCTCGGCGCCACAGCGGACAAGCCGCTGCCGATGGCGATTGCCGGGAGTTTTTACGGTTTGCACATCGGCCGGTTCGCCGGCCCGGTACTGCGCTGGCTGTACTTCCTCTGCGGCCTGGCCGGTACGGCGATGATCGGCACCGGGCTGGTGATCTGGCTCGGCAAACGTCAGCTCAAACACGCAAAAAGTGGCGTGATGCCGTTCGAGTTACGGCTGGTCGAAGTGCTGAACATTGCCAGCATGGCGGGACTGGTCAACGCGGTGGCGGTGTTCTTCTGGAGCAATCGTCTGTTGCCGCCGAGTCTCGGCGAGCGGGCCGATTGGGAGGTGAACGCCTTCTTCATCGCCTGGGGCTTGAGCGTGGTGCACGCACTGCTCAGGCCTGGACGCAAGGCTTGGGTCGAACAACTGGCACTGGCAGCGCTGCTGTTCGGCGCGGTGCCGTTGCTCAACGCGTTGACCACTTCGCATCACCTCGGCGTCACGCTGGCACAAGGTGACTGGGCGCTGGCCGGTTTCGACCTGACCTGTCTCGGCGCCGGTCTGTTTCTGATGTGGGCCGCCTGGAAGATGCAGCGCGCCGGGCATAGTGTGCGAGTGAAAAAAACGCCCCGCGAAAGGGCTCGGCCAATCACGCTCGAGCAGGGGACGAACTGATGTTGCTGGCGTTGCTGCTGTGCTATGCCGGATTCACCGCGTTGTGCCTGTCGATGCCACGGCATCACGACGAACTGCTGGGGCGCAAACCTTCAGTCCGGCGTGGTTGGGGGCTGAAACTCTTCGGTTGGCTCATGCTGGGCCTGTCACTCTGGGCCACCGTGGCTGCCAACGGTTGGGGCTTGGGTCTGGTCGACTGGTTCGCGGTACTGATGTGCAGTGCGCTGGCGTTGGTACTGCTGATGCCATATCGACCGAAACTGGCCTTGGTGCTGGCCGCTTTGAGTCTGCTGGCAAGCCCGGTCGCTGCCTGGGCGCAGTGCTGACATGCTGATCGGTCATCCTCCGGAATCCCGCGACGACGAGCCACACGGCGCGCGTGCGCATTTTCTCCAGGTGTTCCTGTCGCAGCGCTCGCAGATGGAAGCGCTGGTGAACCGGCGCGTCGGCTGCCGGGCCACGGCGGCAGATCTGGTGCAGGATCTGTTCCTGCGTTTCTGGCGGCGGCCACTGGTGCAGGTCGAAGAGCTCAGTACCTATCTTTTGCGTTGCGCCGGCAACATCGCCATCGATCATTTGCGCAGCGAAGGTACGCGGGTGCGGGTCAATGAGGGCTGGCAACCGGACGCGCCGGACAGCCACGGCAGCGAACCGCAAGCTGCGCTCGAAGCAGGCAATGATCTGCGCCATGTCGAAGCGGCGTTGCGCGCCTTGCCCGAACGCACTCGGCAGATCTTTTTGCTCAATCGCATCCACGGTCGCAAGTACGCGGACATCGCCAAGGCCATGGGCCTGTCCCAAAGCGCCGTGGAAAAACATATGATGCGCGCCCTCGAGGCCTGCAAGGCCAGCCTGCGCGAACCCGCGCCACGTCTGCCAGGGAAAGCACCGTGAATCACACCGACCGCATCGTCCCGACGCCGGCTCAGGAACAGGCCGCACTCGCCTGGGTGAGTCTTCTGCATGACCGCCCGAGCAGCGGCGATCAACTGACCTTCAGCCAGTGGCTGCGCGCCGACCCAGCCCACGCCGAGGCTTACGCGCAGGCGCAAGTGCTGTGGGAGCTAAGCGAAAGTCCGGCACGCACTCTGGCCGATGAAGATGCGTTTGCGTTGCAGGGTTACCTCAATGCGATGGATCGCCCGCGTCGCTCAGCGCTTGTGCGCTGGTCGGGCGCGCTGGCGATGGCCGCGTGTCTGATGCTGATGATCAGTCTCGGCACGGGCTGGCAACCGCAGCGCTGGGTCGATGATCTGGGCGCCGATTACGTTTCGGCGCCGGGCGAGATCCGCACCGTGACGCTGGCCGATCAATCGCAAGTCACACTGGATGCCGACAGCGCCATCGCGGTGGATTTCAGTCAGGGCGAGCGGCATGTGCAGTTGCTTCGCGGTGCCGGGTTTTTCAGTGTCACGCATACCGGCGAGCCGTTCGTGGTCGAGGCCGAAAAAGGCCAGGCGCGAGTGCTCGGCACGCAGTTCGAAGTGCGTCTGCAACCTCGCGGTGCGCAGGTCACGGTGCTGTCCGGGCGCGTTGGCGTGACGGCGGATCGCGACGCGCCGCAGCAGATTCTGACGGCCGGCCAGCAAGTGGCCTATGGGCTGGGCACTGCGGAAAAACTGCACGCGGTGGACAGCGAAGCGCAACTGGCCTGGCGCCAGGGCTGGCTGAATTACTACAAGGCGTCACTGGCCGATGTGGTGCAGGATCTGCGGCGTTATTACCCGGGGCGGATCGTTGTACTCAACGATGAGCTGGCGGCGCGCAAGGTCAGCGGCAGTTTTCCGAGCAAGGACCCGCAGGCTGTGTTGAGTTCGCTGCAAGGGGTGATGGGGTTTGAGCAGCATCAGGTGTTGGGGCATCTGATTATTTTGCGCTGAGGCTGCCGGCGCCATCGCGAGCAGGCTCACCCCTACATTTGGAATGCGTTCCCCCTGTAGGAGTGAGCCTGCTCGCGATAGCGTTCTTTCAGACACCAAAAAATATTTTCGAAATTGTGGTGAGGTAAACCACAGGCCCATTCGTGTAGTGACTGAAACTGCGAGTCATTCGCATCCGTTGCGGTTCTACACAGGTCATTGAGCAATGAAGTCCAGGGCAAAATCGGGTTCGGTCAAACAGTGGTTGGGTGTTTCGGCATTGAGTTTTTGCGCATTGGCGCTGTTGCCGATGAGCGTGGCGCTCGCCGCTGAAACCGTCAGCAGCCCGGCGCAAAAGCAGTTCAGTTTTTCCCTGAGCGCCAAACCGCTGCCCCAGGCCCTGAGCGACTTCAGCCGTATCACCGGGCAAAGCGTGGTCTACACCGATGAAGCGCCGTACGGCCTCAACGCCCCGGCGATCAGCGGCCAGATGAGTGCCGAACAGGCGCTGCAACGCTTGCTCAGTGGCTCCGGCATGACCTTCCGCCGCACCGACAGCCACACCTTCGCGCTTGAGCCGCAACCCATCGCGGGCACCCTCAATCTCGGCGCCACCACCATCACCTCGATGCGCGACGAGTCGATGAGCTACCAGCCGCCGCAAACCAGTTCGGTGATGCGCTCCTCGGCTTCGCTGCAGGAAATCCCGCAGACCGTCAACGTGATCCCGGCTCAGGTCATTCGCGATCAGACCCCGCGCAATCTCGACGATGCGCTGGCCAATATCAGCGGCATTACCCAGGCCAATACCTTGGGCAGCACTCAGGATTCGGTGATGATTCGCGGCTTTGGCGACAACCGCAACGGCTCGATCATGCGCGACGGCATGCCGATCGTGCAGGGTCGCGGGATGAACGAGACCGTTGATCGTGTCGAAGTGCTCAAGGGCCCGGCCTCACTGCTGTACGGGATTCAGGACCCGGGCGGTGTGGTCAATCTGGTCAGCAAGAAGCCGGAACTGACTCAATACAATGCGCTGACCCTGCGCGGTTCGACCTACGGCGACGGCAAGAATGGCAGCGGCGGCAGCTTCGACAGTACCGGTGCGCTGGGCGATTCCGGCCTCGCTTATCGCCTGGTGCTGGATCACGAAGACGAAGATTACTGGCGCAACTTCGGCACCCATCGCGAAACGTTGATCGCGCCATCGCTGGCCTGGTATGGCGAGCGTACCAAGCTGCTGTTCTCCTACGAACACCGCGAGTTTCTCACGCCGTTCGACCGTGGCACGTTGATCGATCCGCGCACCAACCATCCGCTGGGCATCTCGCGCAACGAGCGGCTGGACGAGCCGTTCAACGACATGGAAGGTCGTTCCGACCTGTACCACTTCGAGGCCGACCACGAACTCAACGACGACTGGAAAGCCCACTTCGGCTACAGCTGGAACCGCGAAACCTACGACGCCAGCCAGGTGCGCGTGACCGCCATCGACACCAAAAAAGGCACGCTGACCCGCAGCATGGACGGCACCCAAGGCGCGATCAGCACCGACCGCTTCACCACCGCCAGCCTCGAAGGCAAGGTCAACCTGTTGGGCATGCAACATGACCTGGTGTTCGGCGTCGACGACGAGTACCGCAAGATCTACCGCGCCGACCTGATCCGCCAGAAAAGCCTGAGCACCTTCAGCTACGTCAACCCGGTCTACGGTCGCGAAGTCGAAGGCACCACCGTCAGCCCGGCGGACAGTGCGCAGACCGATCTGCTGCGCAGCGATTCGGTGTTCCTGCAGGACTCGATCCACCTCAATGACCAGTGGATTCTGGTCGCCGGCGGGCGCTTCCAGGAATACGACCAGTACGCCGGCAAAGGCGTGCCGTTCAAGGCCAACACCGACAGCAACGGGCAGAAATTCGTACCGCGCGCCGGTCTGGTGTATCGCTACACCGACGAGTTGTCGTTCTACGGCAGCTACACCGAATCGTTCAAACCCAACTCGACCATTGCCCCGCTCAGCGGCAGCAGCACCGTGCTCGACGGCAGCATCGCGCCGGAGGAAGCCAAGTCATGGGAGCTGGGTGCGCGTCTGGATATGCCGGGACGTTTGACCGGTAATATCGCACTGTTCGACATCAAGAAGCGCAACGTGCTGGTCTCCAATTCTGAAGGCCCGACCACTATTTACAGCGCGGCGGGCGAGGTGCGTTCCCGTGGTCTGGAACTGGACCTGACCGGCCAGCTGACCGACCGTTGGAGCGTGATCGGCGCCTATGCCTACACCGATGCCGAGGTCACCGAGGACCCGGACTACAAAGGCAATCGTCTGCAAAACGTGGCGAAGAACAGCGGCTCGTTGTCGGCGGTGTATGACTTCGGCAGCGTGATCGGTGGCGATCAACTGCGGGTTGGCGCCGGGGCGCGGTATGTCGGCGAACGCGCGGGCAACGCGGTGAATGATTTCGACCTGCCGAGCTACACCGTGGCCGATGCATTCGCCACTTACGACACCAAGCTTGAAGGGCAGAAGGTCAAGTTTCAGCTCAACGTGAAGAACCTGTTCGACCGCACCTACTACACCTCGGCGGCGAGCCGGTTCTTTGTGTCGATGGGCGATTCGCGGCAGATTTCGTTGTCGAGCACGTTGGAATTCTGATCCGCAACCGCGTCATCGTTCTTCGCGAGCAAGCCCGCTCCCACAGGTTCTCCGGTCGGACACATACGTCTTGAACGGCCGCAGACCTTGTGGGAGCGGGCTTGCTCGCGAAGAGGCCCGAACAGGCAATAAAAATCCCGCCTCTAACGCAAAAACGCCTGCCGATATTCCCCCGGCGTCCCACCCAATACCTGCCGAAACCGGTTGGTGAAATGACTGGCACTGGCAAACCCGCACGCCAACGCAATCTCCCCCAACGGCAACGACGTCCCGCGCAACAACTCCCGCGCCCGGCTCAAGCGTCGCGCCAGCACGTACTGATGCGGCGGCAAGCCAAAGCTCACGCGAAACATTCGGGCAAAGTGGTATTCCGACAGCGCACACAATCCGGCCAGTTGTCCGAGGCTGATCGGCTCGGCCAACTGACTGTCGATGAACTCGACCAACTGCCGACGCTGATGCGGCGCCAGTCCACCCTTGAGGCGCAACCCCTGACGGGCGCCGACCTGGCTGAGCAAGGTATGGCTGATCAATTCATGGGCAATGCTGCTGGTCAGCACGCGCTCGGCAGGCTCTTCCCAATTCAGCGTCAGTAACTGGCGAAAACGTCGCGCCTGCTGCGGATCTTCCAGAAAGGTCTGCTCGCGCAGTTGCATCTCCCGCGGCTCGCGATCAAGCAGCGTCACGCAACCGAGGGCAAATTGTTCGGCGCTGAAATACAGGTGAGCGAGGCGGATATCACCATTGATCACCCAGCCGGATTCGTGATCCGCCGGCAGGATGCACAGCTTGTCCGGCCCACCCTTGTGCCCCGGTTGCCCGCGACGAAAAGTGCCGGTGCCGCCGGCGATGTAGCAGGACAGGGTGTGATGGCTCGGCGCTTCGTATTCCTGGGCGTCGTGGTGGTTGGTCCACAGGGCCGCAGACAAGCCGTCACCGAGCTCGGCGCTGTGCACAAGGCGCGCGTTCGGCGAGCGGTTGAGGGCTTGAAAGACTTGCAGGGTATCGATAGCGGCCATGTTCGGTTCTCTCCAACGCCTTGCATCCTACTCCGTAGACGTCGCGCTGCCAGCCTGTCGGGCGACAAAAGCGCAAGAATCTGCAAGCGCCCCGACCCTTGCTGCCGCACCCTGAAATCTCCATTCAACACAACCCTGTGGCGAGGGAGCTTGCTCCCGCCGGGCTGCGCAGCGGCCCCATCAATGAGTGCTGTGCACTCAACGCTCGCCACACAGTGCTCGGTATCTTCAGGAGTTCCACCATGAACCTTTCGCTGTATCTGCTGACCGTGCTGATCTGGGGCACCACCTGGATTGCCCTGAAATGGCAACTGGGCGTGGTGGCGATTCCGGTGTCCATCGTCTATCGCTTCGGCCTCGCTGCGTTGGTGCTGTTCGTATTGCTGCTGCTCAGTCGGCGACTGCAACCGATGAATCGGCGCGGGCATCTGATCTGCGTGGCGCAGGGGCTGTGCCTGTTTTGCGTCAACTTCATGTGCTTCCTGACGGCCAGCCAGTGGATTCCCAGCGGACTGGTCGCGGTGGTGTTTTCCACGGCCACTTTGTGGAACGCACTCAATGCACGGGTATTCTTCGGTCAGCGCATCGCCCGTAACGTGCTGATGGGCGGCGCGCTCGGCCTGTTCGGTCTGGGGATGCTGTTCTGGCCGGAACTGGCTGGCCATCACGCCAGCCCTGAAACGCTGCTCGGGCTTGGTCTGGCGCTGTGCGGCACCCTGTGTTTTTCGGCGGGCAACATGCTCTCGAGCCTGCAGCAGAAGGCCGGTCTGAAACCGTTGACCACCAATGCCTGGGGCATGGCTTACGGGGCGGCGATGTTGTCGGTGTGGTGCCTGGTCAAAGGGATTCCGTTCGACATGGACTGGTCGCCGCGTTACGTCGGGGCGTTACTGTATCTGGTGATCCCGGGTTCGGTGATTGGCTTCACCGCCTACCTGACGCTGGTCGGGCGCATGGGCCCGGAGCGCGCAGCCTATTGCACGGTGCTGTTCCCGGTGGTGGCGTTGAACGTCTCGGCGTTTGCCGAAGGGTATCAATGGACTGCGCCGGCGCTGGTCGGACTGGTGTTGGTCATGCTCGGGAACATTCTGGTGTTCCGCAGACCTCGTGCAATACAGGTGCCGGCTCAGGGAAAGTTGGCCTGATGGTGAATTGAGTCGGGCGCTGTTTCAGCGCTCGACTCTTATGACGATATAAATCAGCAGTGGAAATATGACGTCGACAATGTGTCGGGCCCAGTCCTTGGCGTTCCAGGTTTGTGAAGTATCCATGTCAAACCATTCAACACCGATTACTTGCAGGCACAAGTAGTAGATAAACAGCGCGATCAATAAACCGATGATTGAAAACCGCTTTGCTTCGTGAAATTTTTCTTTCGAAGCATTTATGTTTTTCAACAGATGATAAGTGCCTAACAGGCAAAACGCGGTGTAGGTCACTTCCAGCGTGATAATGAGCCAGTAGATCCGGTGGTGAAGCATGGGGGAAGTGATCGCGCGATAGCGGATGCTGAGGTTGTGTTGGGTAGTGTCCATGCTCAGAACATGCCCGACATACTCATAGTTTGAAGCATAGTCAGTGAAGTTGCTGTACATCACCAGCAAGCCAAAAAAACTGATATAGCCCATCAGTATGACTTTGCTGAAGCGGATGATTTTATCCGTGGTCAGAGTGTTCAAGTGAGTGTTCTCCATGATATTTATCGAGAAGTCGACAAGTCAGGAGAGTTTATAGCGGGTGTTTTTATTTCGGTGCAGGGTTGAATTTCAAAACATGTGCGGGGAGAAACTTGTCGGGCAAGTATCTTTTGATACTTGCCCGATGTTTTTTAACCGCGCCAGACCTGTGGGTTCACCAGATCCTGTGGACGCTCGCCGAGCAAAGCGCTGCGCAAGTTGGCCATTGCGCGATTGGCCATGGCTTCGCGGGTTTCATTCGTAGCGGAGCCGATGTGCGGCAATGTCACTGCGTTTTTCAACTGAAACAGCGGCGATTCGGCCAGCGGTTCTTTCTCGTAGACGTCCAGACCGGCGCCGCGGATGCGGTTGTTTTGCAGGGCTTCGATCAATGCCGGCTCGTCGACCACCGGGCCACGGGAGATGTTGACCAGGATCGCGTCCGGTTTCATCAGCGCCAGTTCGCGGTGGCTGATCAGGTGGCGGGTCTTGTCGCTGAGCGGTACTACCAGGCAGACGAAGTCGGCTTCGGCCAGCAGTTGGTCGAGGCTGCGAAACTGTGCGCCGAGTTGCTGTTCCAGCTCAGTCTTGCGACTGTTGCCGCTGTAGAGGATCGGCATGTTGAAGCCCAGGCGTCCGCGGCGGGCGACGGCGGCGCCGATGTTGCCCATGCCGACGATGCCCAGGGTCTTGCCGTGCACGTCGCAACCGAACAGCGGGGCGCCGACACTGGCCTGCCACTGGCCAGCCTTGGTCCAGGCGTCGAGTTCGGCGACGCGGCGGGCGCTGCTCATGATCAGGGCGAAGGCGAGGTCGGCGGTGCTTTCGGTGAGCACGTCCGGGGTGTTGGTGAGCATGATTCCGCGTTCATTGAAGTAGGCGAGGTCGTAGTTGTCGTAGCCGACCGACACGCTTGAGACCACTTCCAGTTTTGTCGCGGTTTCGAGTTGGGCCTTGCCGAGTTTGCGGCCGACGCCTATCAGGCCGTGGGCGTGGGGGAGGGCTTCGTTGAATTGGGCGTTGATGTCGCCGTTCTTGGGGTTGGGGACGATGACGTCGAATTCTTGTTGCAGGCGTTCGATCATGGGTGGGGTGATGCGGCTGAAGGCCAGGACTGTTTTTTTCATCGGGCTTGGGCTCGGCTGTCTTGATTGCCAAGCACGCTAACATTTCTGTTTTGGGTTGTCTTGGCGGCCTTTGGGCCGACCATGCTCTTGGGGTTTTGGGTGTTTATCCGTTGCTTCGGGGGTTGCGGCTGGCGGTTTCGCCCTTACGGCGAGTCACTTTGGCAAACGCCCCAAAGTAACCAAAAGTCTGGGCCCCGGCGTTCGGCCCTCGCTTAGGCTCGGGTTCCTTCGTTGCGGGATTCATCCGGGGGCATCGCCTCCGGTTTGCTTCGCTGCACCTCCTCTCGATGTGTTTGGCTGCGCCAAACGGTCGCTGCGCTCCCACCCCCGGATAAATCCCTCCACTCAGCCTGCCGATGGGGCCGGCACGGCAAGATCAAGAGCTTTCGGCGAGCTGACACTCGGCCATTTGAGTGGTGAAAAGCATGCGGTCTGTCTGGACTGCTTTGCTTTTCTGTGGGAGCTGGCTTGCCAGCGATGGCGGCCTGACAGCCGACCACTCTCCAACTGACCACACCCATTCCAACTGTGGGAGCGGGCTTGCTCGCGATGGCGGCCTGACAGCCGACCACTCTCCAACTGACCACACCCATTCCAACTGTAGGAGTGAGCCTGCTCGCGATGGCGGCCTGACAGCCGACCACTCTCCATCTGACCACACCCATTCCAACTGTAGGGGTGAGCCTGCTCGCGATGGCGGCCTATCAGCCGACCACTCTCCAATTGACCACACCCATTCCAACTGTAGGAGTGAGCCTGCTCGCGATGGCGGCCTATCAGCCGACCACTCTCCAATTGACCACACCCATTCCAACTGTAGGAGTGAGCCTGCTCGCGATGGCGGCCTGACAGCCGACCACTCTCCAAATGACCACACCCATTCCAACTGTGGGAACTGGCCTGCCAGCGATGGCGGCCTGACAGCCGACCACTCTCCACCTGACCACACCCATTCCAACTGTGGGAGCGGGCTTGCTCGCGAAAGCGGTGTGTCAGTCACCGCAAGTGTTGGATGTGCTGACGCTTTCGCGAGCAAGCCCGCTCCCACAATGGCTCAGTTGTGTGCCGCAGATTAGGTGATTTCCACATGATCCAGCACCCGATTCACTGCCAGTTCAGCCAGCATGATGATCTGCTGAATCGCCAGTATCGTCTGGCGCTGAGGTCAGGTGGCGACTCGCACTCCAACCAGACTCCCACTCATTCATAAGCCGCCAGTTCCACCTGATGCGGGCGCAGAGTTCTTGAGAGTTGTTCTTATAACAATAAGACTTTGTCCATCTCGCGGTTTATTTCTAATAGGTATACAAACCTGTTAATTCTGACAGGTGTCACGAAGGACTGATTACGGCAGTCTTCTGTTTCGTAATCTTGCGATGGTCAGTTGTTGATAAAGGAACTTTTTATGATAAATGAATTTTTTCTACCTTCAGAAGAACAAGAGGGCGTGGAGGGTACAGCAGATGTACTCGTTTATAGTCTTTTTCCATTCAATGGAAAGGTTGAAGCCTTCATCACGAATGATGAGGTCGTGGTTGTTATTGCAAAGCAGGATTTTGATACAAAACGATCCGCGGGCCTGCAGTGCCGGTTTAAGGCTGATATCCGTAATGGGGAGCATCCGTACAATGAGAAATTGGAGATGAGCATTATTTACATACTGAGCGAGAAGGTCCCGGGGGGGACAAGATCTAGACTGTATCCGGCTGTTTATAACAGTGGAACTGTAGATGTGAATTTCGACCTTGTTAAAGGTACGTTAGCGCTTGGATTTAAACTGAAAGTTCAAAACGATCCATCAGAGCCACGGTTGGATGCGAATGGTTCATTCAAAAAAGTCTCAGGTCTTAAGCATGTCAAGATGTAACAGATTTGTTTTTACCCAGTACAGGCTTTGCTGACTGCCATTGTCCAGAGGGACTTCCGCGTTGATCAATAGACGTGGAGGTTCCGTTCTGGACAGAGGCACTAGCGCCAGTTTCAGGTCGCCACCCGAGCACCCGCCAGGCTCCCACTCAATTCATAAGCCGCCAGTTCCGCCTGATGTGCCGCCAATATCTCTGGCAGCGACCCGCGCAAATACTCGACCCACGTCTTGATCTTCGCATCCAGGTATTGCCGCGACGGGTAGATCGCATACAGGTTGAGTTCCTGCGAGCGGTAGTTGGGCATGACGCGCACCAGCGTGCCGTTGCGCAGGCCTTCGATGGCGGCGTAGACCGGCAGGACGCCGACGCCCATGCCGCTGATGATTGCGGTTTTCATCGCGTCGGCGGAGTTCACCAGGAATGGCGAGCTGTTGATGGTGACCATTTCCTGGCCTTCGGGGCCGTCGAAGGCCCATTTTTCCAGGGGGATCACCGGGCTCACCAGACGCAGGCAGGCGTGGTTCAGCAGGTCGCTGGGTTTTTGCGCGCAGCCGTTGGCTTTCACGTAGGCCGGGGAGGCGCAGACGATGCTGTAGGTGATGCCCAGGCGCTGCGAGACGAAGCCCGAATCCGGTAGTTCGCGGGCCAACACGATGGACACGTCGTAGCCTTCGTCGAGCAGGTCCGGCACACGGTTGGCCATGGTCAGGTCGAAGGTCACGTCGGGGTGGGTCTTGCGGTAGCGGGCGATGGCGTCGATCACGAAGTGCTGGCCGATGCCGGTCATGGTGTGCACTTTCAACTGGCCGGCGGGGCGGGCGTGGGCTTCGCTGGCCTCGGCTTCGGCTTCTTCGACATAGGCCAGGATCTGCTCGCAGCGCAGCAGGTAGCGCTTGCCGGCCTCGGTCAGGGCGATGCGCCGGGTCGTGCGATTGAGCAGGCGGGTTTGCAGGTGGGCTTCCAGGTTGGAGACCGCGCGCGAGACGTTGGCCGTGGTGGTGTCGAGTTGCACGGCGGCGGCGGTGAAGCTGCCGGCTTCGGCCACACAACTGAAGGCGCGCATGTTTTGCAATGTGTCCATGGGGTGCTCTCAAGGGAGATGGCAAATTGTGACACGAAGTTTCAGGGGCTGAGACCCCCGACCAAGGGATTATCTCGTTAACGGTAACAAAGATTCACAGGAATCCCAGCTTATCGCCACCAAGGTGCCCACCTAGAATTGCGCCGTTGTGGGAGCGGGCTTGCTCGCGAAAGCGATTTCATCTTCAACGCGGCGTCTTCTGACAGAGCGCTTTCGCGAGCAAGCCCGCTTCCACAGGGCCTCGGTTCTTCCCCTTTTTCAGGAATTCGCAGCTGTGCCGCGTCGCATCAACAGAGCGCTTTTGCCGCTCAGTGTTCTGGCTTTTACCCTGGGTCTCAGCGGCTGCATCTCAACGCAAGGAATTGCCCCGCATAGCAAGGCATTGGAAGCCGATGCACTGGCCACTGACGACGCCATCGCCCACGCCGCCAAAGACGCCAACTGGCCCACCGCACAATGGTGGCAAGCCTACGGCGACCCGCAACTCAATCACTGGATCGACCTCGCCCTACAGGGCAGTCCGACCATGGCCATGGCCGCTGCTCGGGTGCGGCAGGCCAAGGCCATGGCCGGTGTCGCCGAGGCCGCCGAGTCGTTGCAGATCAATGGCGAGTCGACACTCAAACGCCACAACTGGCCGACTGACCCGTTCTACGGCCCGGGCGAGCTGTCCAACACCACCACCTGGGACAACAACGCCGCGCTCGGTTTCAGCTATGCCCTCGACCTCTGGGGCCGCGAAAGCAATGCCAGCGAACGCGCGGTGGATCTGGCGCACATGAGCGCCGCCGAAGCGCGGCTGGCGCAGCTGGAATTGCAGAACAACATCGTGCGCGCCTACATCGAACTGTCGCTGCATTACGCCCAGCGCGACATCGTCGCCGCGACGCTCAAGCAGCAACAGCAGATTCTCGAGCTGGCGCAGAAGCGCCTGAGCGGCGGAATCGGCACGCACTTCGAAGTCAGTCAGGCCGAAACGCCGCTGCCGGAAACCCATCGGCAACTCGATGCGTTGGACGAAGCAATCGCCCTCAGCCGCAACCAGATCGCCGCGCTGGCGGGCAAAGGCCCAGGCGCGGGTGCGCAGTTGCAGCGGCCGACGCTGGCGCTGGGAGCTGCATTGAAACTGCCGTCGGCATTGCCCGCCGAGTTGCTCGGTCAGCGCCCGGACGTGGTTGCCAGTCGCTGGCAAGTGGCGGCGCAGGCACGCGGGATCGATGTGGCGCACGCCGGTTTCTATCCCAACGTCGATCTGGTCGGCAGCCTCGGCTACATGGCGACCGGTGGCGGGGCGCTGGAGTTTTTGACTGGCAAGAAGCTCAACTACAACGTCGGCCCGGCGATCTCGCTGCCGATCTTCGACGGTGGGCGTTTGCGCAGCGAGTTGGGTGAAGCGTCCGCCGGTTATGACATCGCCGTGGCGCATTACAACCAGACCCTGGTCAATGCGCTGAAGAACATCTCCGACCAGTTGATCCGCCGCGAGTCGATGGACAAGCAGCAAGCCTTCGCCGCCGAGTCGGTGGCCACTGCGCAGAAGACTTACGACATCGCGATGATCGCTTATCAGCGTGGCCTTACCGACTACCTCAACGTGCTCAATGCGCAGACCTTGCTGTTCAAGCAACAGCAAGTGCAGCAGCAGGTGCAGGCGGCGCGGTTGAGTGCGCATGCGGAGTTGGTGACGGCGTTGGGTGGCGGCCTAGGGGCTGGCAATGACGTGCCCACTGCCGAGCAAACAGCAGCCCCGAAAACCCCGGCCCTCCTGCGGTGAACACAATCCCGACGGCATGCGCAAACCTGTGGCGAGGGAGCTTGCTCCCGCTGGGCTGCGCAGCAGCCCCAAAGATCTTGTGAGCGCTGCGCACTCAAGCGGGAGCAAGCTCCCTCGCCACAGGAATTGCGTGATCCACAGACTTTTTCTTCATTCATTGAGCAAGACCAAATGACTCCCTTGCCCGCACCTCTACGCTGGCTCTACTCCCTGGAATGGCGTCGGGGTTTGTTTGACTGGGCGCGCAGTGATGGCGTGACCTGGGTCTACATCTTCAAGGTATTGCTCGCCGCGTTCCTCACACTGTGGCTGGCGATGCGCCTGGAGTTGCCGCAGCCGCGTACGGCGATGATCACCGTGTTCATCGTCATGCAGCCACAGAGCGGCCATGTGTTCGCCAAGAGTTTCTATCGTTTCCTCGGCACCCTGGCCGGGTCGGCGATGATGGTTATGCTGATCTCGCTGTTCGCGCAGAACACCGAACTGTTCCTCGGTTCGCTGGCGATCTGGGTCGGTATCTGCTCGGCGGGTGCGGCGCGTTGCCGTAACTTTCGCGCCTACGGTTTTGTCCTCGCCGGCTACACCGCGGCGATGGTCGGGTTGCCCGCGCTGGCGCATCCGGACGGTGCGTTCATGGCCGCCGTCTGGCGGGTGCTGGAGATCTCGCTGGGGATTCTCTGCTCGACGGTAGTCAGCGCCGCGATCCTGCCGCAAACCGCCAGCGCGGCGATGCGCAACGCCCTGTATCAGCGCTTCGGCGTGTTCGCGTTGTTCGTCACCGATGGCCTGCGCGGACGCAGCAAAGCCGAGTCGTTCGAAGCGAGCAATGTGCGTTTCATTGCCGAAGCCGTGGGCCTCGAAGGGCTGCGCAGCGTGACCGTTTTCGAAGACCCGCACATGCGTCGGCGCAACGGGCGCCTCAGTCGTTTGAACAGCGAGTTCATGGGCATCACCACCCGCTTCAACGCCCTGCATCAGTTGCTGGAACGCTTGCGCGTGAACGACGAAGAACACGTGGTGGCGGCGATCAGACCGGGCCTGCAGGATCTGGCCGAAGTGCTCGACGGCTTCAGTGGCCGAGCCCTGACCAGTCCGGACGCCGCACGCCTGGCGACGGCACTTGCGACGTACAAGGAGGGCCTGCCGGCGCGGGTGCGCAGCCTGCGTGCAGCCTTTCAGGAGACTGATCCTAGCGACGCCGAGCAACTGGATTTTCACACCGCGTACGAACTGCTCTATCGCTTCGTCGATGACTTGCACAGTTATGCACAGACCCACGCCTCGCTGGCCGATCACCGCCACGAGCGTGAGCGCTGGGACGAGCCGTTCACCCCGCAAACCAACTGGTGGGCCGCGGCGGCCTCGGGGATTCGCGCCTCGTTCATCCTGATGGTGCTGGGCAGCTATTGGGTCGCCACCGCGTGGCCGAGCGGTGCGACCATGACCCTGATTGCTGCCGCGACCGTGGGCCTGTCCGCCGCCACGCCGAATCCGAAACGCATGGCTTTTCAAATGGCCTGCGGTACGTTTCTCGGAGCGCTGATCGGCTTCGTCGAGATGTTTTTCATCTTCCCGTGGATCGATGGTTTTCCGCTGCTGTGCGTGATGCTCGCGCCAGTGATCGTGCTCGGCTCGTTCCTCGCTTCGCGACCGCAATATGCAGGTGTGGGCTTGGGGTTGTTGATCTTCTTCAGCACCGGTTCGGTGCCGGACAACCTGACCATTTACAACCCCTACACCTTCATCAACGACTACATCGCCATGGTCATGGGCATGCTGGTCTGCGCCGCTGCTGGCGCAATCATTCTGCCGCCCAACAGCCGCTGGTTGTGGAAGCGCCTGGAGCAGGATCTGCGCGGCCAGGTTGTCTACGCGATCAGCGGCAAACTCAAGGGCCTGGCGTCGAGTTTCGAGAGTCGTACCCGCGATTTGCTGCATCAGGCTTATGGTCTCGCCGCCGGGCAGCCGACCGTGCAGAAGAACCTGCTGCGCTGGATGTTCGTGGTGCTCGAAGTCGGCCACGCGATCATCGAGTTGCGCAAGGAACAGGCGATCCTCCCGGTGCATCCGGCCTATGCCGAATCGCAGCCGTGGCGTCAGGCAATTCGCGTGATGGGCCGGGCGCTGGTGCGACTGTTTCTACAACCGAACCCGAGCAATCTGGAACGCGCACTGGTGGCGGTCGATCACGCAATCAGTCGGGTCGCCGCGACCGACGAGCCGTTCGCGCCGCACTTCGACACGTCCGCGTTACGCCGGGTGAAGAGCTATCTGCACTTCATCCGCACCTCGTTGCTCGACCCGCAATCACCACTCGCTGCCTATGCCGTCGCCAAGCCCGAAGGACTTGCCCATGCCTCGTGAAATCGCCTTCCACGGCGTGTACATGCCGACCATGACCCTGATGTTCTTTGTCGCTGCGGCGCTGGCCTGGGCGCTCGACCGGTTCCTCTCGGGGTTCGACCTGTACCGTTTTTTCTGGCACCCGGCGCTGCTGCGCCTGAGCCTGTTTACCTGTCTGTTCGGCGCGATGGCGCTGACTGTCTACCGTTGAGAACGTTCTGATGAAAAAGTTTTTCAGCCTGCTCGCGACCCTGCTGGTGCTGGCCCTGGCGCTGTGGATCGGCCGGACCCTGTGGGAGCACTACATGAATACCCCGTGGACCCGTGACGGCCGGGTACGGGCGGACATCATCAACGTCGCCGCCGACGTCACCGGGGAAGTGGTCGACGTACCGGTGCGCGACAACCAGTTGGTGAAGAAGGGTGACCTGCTGATGCAGATCGACCCCGAGCATTACCGTCTCGCGGTGAAGCAGGCGCAGTCGCTGGTGGCTTCGCGCAAGGCGACGTGGGAGATGCGCAAGGTCAACGCGCATCGCCGCGCCGACCTCGACAATCTGGTGATCTCCAAGGAAAACCGCGACGACGCGAGCAACATCGCCGACGCCGCGCAGGCCGACTATCAACACGCGCAAGCCCAACTGGAAGCCGCCGAACTCAACCTGAAACGCACCGAAGTGCGCGCGGCGGTGGACGGCTACGTGACCAACCTCAACGTGCATCGCGGCGACTACGCGCGCATCGGCGAAGCGAAAATGGCCGTGGTCGACATGAACTCGTTCTGGGTCTACGGCTTCTTCGAAGAGACCAAGCTGCCGCACGTGCGTGTGGGTGACAAAGCCGACATGCAACTGATGAGCGGCGAAGTCTTGAAGGGCCACGTGGAGAGTATTTCCCGCGGTATCTACGACCGCGACAACCCGGAAAGCCGCGAGCTGATCGCCGACGTGAACCCGACGTTCAACTGGGTACGACTGGCGCAGCGGGTGCCGGTGCGCATTCACATCGATGAAGTGCCGGAGGGTGTGTTGTTGGCGGCGGGGATTACCTGCACGGTGGTGGTGAAGCAGGACACAGGAGAGTAAACCTGTGGCGAGGGAGCTTGCTCCCGCTCGGCTGCGCAGCAGTCGTAAAAGCTGACTGCGCGGTGTGCCTGACAGGGTTGGGGGCAGGTATCGGGGCTGCTGCGCAGCCCAGCGGGAGCGAGCTCCCTCGCCACAAAGGGATCGCATCAGCCTTGGCAAAACGTCTCCTGCAAATGCCGCCACAGCACCCGCCCGGCCTCGGTCTTTTCAAACACCACCGTCGATCGGCGATCGGTGCGCAACCCGCTCGCATCACTCTGCTGCTCGCGATAACTCAGCGTCGCGCCATGCGCATGCAGCGCAATCCCGCGCAGCTCACTGAGCTCGATTCTGAAGCCGGTCTTCTTCCCGCCCGCCGACTGAAACAATGCGCGCAAGGCTTCGATATCCAGCGCCCGGCCCAGCGGCGTGACCATGGAAAAATCCGCCGAGAACCGGCTCAGCAAACGCGCAAGTTCCGCCGAATCCTGCTCTACGGCAAACCAGCGTTCGATGACCAGGTGGGCCTGGATCACTTCATCAAAATATTCGTTGTAGTCAATCATGTGGATTTTTCCTGAAGGGGAGGTGAGCTCAGCAGGGCGAGCACTTTGCTTGCATCGAAACGCAGCACGGCAGCCATCGGCAACAGCGTGAGCAGCGCGGCGGCGAGAAAGCAGTAGCGGAAACCGTTGCCGCCCAAAGCGCCCAAGAGCGAACTGAGCAGCGCCGCGCCGAGGCAGAAACCGAGCTGGCGATTGATGTTCCACAACGCACTGGAGTGGCCCATTTTTTCCGGCGCGATGCCGACAAACGCCAGGCTCTGCGCGGTCACGCTGCACAGGCTGCCGCCCAGACCCATCAAGGCATAGGCAATGATCAGCGGCGCAGCGGCGGGTTGTTCGACGCGCATCAGCAGGACAATCCCCAGGCACTGCAAAAGCATCCCGGCGATCAGCAACGGCTTGGGGCCGATGCGGTTGAAACTGCGTTTGCCGAGCATGATCGCCACACCCGAGGCGGCCGCCCAGGACAGCATCAGCGCACCGGTTTGCGCCGCGCCGAAACCGAGGTCGTGCAGGTACAACACGGCAATCATGTTGGTACCGGTAAACACCCCGGGCACGAACAGGTAGATCAGCATCGCCAGGCGCAGCGACGGACTGTTGATCAGTTGCAGGTCGAGCACCGCGTCGGGTTTGTGCCAGCCATCACGCAGGTACAGCCATAAGGTCAGGACGCCGAGCAGCAGCACCCCGGCGGCGAGGTGACGGGTAGCGGCGGCGCTCGCCAGGCTCACGGCAATCAACAACAGACTCAGGGTTGATACGGCCAGCAGCAGACCGAGTAGATCCAGCGTGGGGCGTTCAAGGGTGGCCTGATCCGCTTTCAACCAGAGCAGACCCAATCCGAAGGCCAGCAGCGCCATGGGCATGTTCAGGTAGAAAATCCAGCGCCATGACAACGCCTCGACGATCAGGCCGCCCGCCGCCGGCGACAGGGCCGGCACCAGCAGCGCGACCATCAGCACCACGCCGGTGAGTTGCGCGCGTTGTGTCGCTGGATACTGCCGATACGCCAAGGCCTGACCGATTGGCAACAGCAAGCCGCCACCGAGTCCTTGCAGCAGGCGCCAGCCGATCAGGCTTTCAATCGACCCGGCCTGGGCCACCAGACCGGAGGCGATGCCGAACACCAGCAACGAGCCGAGGATCAGCCGCCGCTCGCCCAGCCGCGCCGCCAGCCACACGCTCAGCGGAATGATCAGTGTCAGCCCGAGCATGTAGGCGTTGGTGATCCACGCCAGTTGCGTCACGGATGCCTGTAATTCCCGGGCGATGTCCGGGTAGGCAATGCTCGCTGCGAACATGTTCAGCAGGTCGAGGGCAAACCCGAACAGATACACCAGCGCGACTTTCGAGCGATAGGCCATGGCAGCTTCCCTGTGATGAGACGTGCAGGTTAGGGGGCTTCAGGCGTTAGGAAAACGCTGGTTTGCCTGCTAGTTTGTCAAAATATTTTTGACAAGGAGTGCGTGGGACATGGTCAGCCTGGACCGTTTTGACACTTTCAAAGCCGTGGTCGAGGCCGGCTCATTGACCGCGGCCGCCGATACTCTGGGCCAGACCCGGGCGGTGGTGAGCTTCAATCTCAAGCGTCTGGAAGAAGAACTGGGTGTCACCTTGCTCACCCGCAACACCCGGCAACTGGCCCTGACCGATGCCGGCGAGCGCTTCTATCGGCGCTGCCTGCGCACCCTCGACGAAGCACGACTGGCGATTGAGGAAGCGCGCTCCGAGCATTCGCAACTCAAGGGCACGTTGCGCATCACCACCACCGTGGAATTCGCCCTGGCCCAGGTGGTGCCGGCGCTGGAGGTGTTCCGTCAGCAACAGCCGCAACTGAACATTCATCTGTCGACGTCCTCGACCCATGCCGATCTGATCTCTGAACGCTTTGACATGGCGATTCGTCTGGGGCGCATGCACGACTCCAATCTGCGCGCGGTGCAGTTGTCGACGTTCGAGGTGTTTGCGGTGGCGGCGCCGCAGCTGGTCGAGCGCTTCGCGCCGGTTGCCACGCTGGCGACGCTGGAGTCGATGCCGACGCTGGGCCACGGCCGAGTCCCTGAGATGACCGTGACCGACCCGACCGGGACCGAGCATTTCTACCAGCCAAAACCAGGGACCACCGCCATCGTCGCCGACAATTCGGCGACGCTCAGGGCGTTTGCGCTGACCGGGCAAGGCGTGGCGATTTTGCCGCAATGGCTGATTCAGGAGGATCTGGCAGCCGGGCGACTGGTACGGTTGCTGGCCGATTACCGTTTTGCTCAGCAGGGTGTTTACGCGCTGTATCCGGATACCCGGCATTTGCCGCTGAAGGTGCGGGCGTTTATAGATTTCATGAAGGGCTGGGGGGTAACGGCTTTGGTGCAGACAGCGCGTTGAATAGCGCTGTCTGCCTGCCGAATATCAGCCTAAGTAGGCATCGATACGACCAAAACCACTCAGATGCGCATAGTTTAATGACAGAAGGATGCGATTGTCAGAGCCCTTGATTAACTGGAAGAGAGGTTTCTTATCCACATCTGAATCTTTCAGTTCTACATAACCAGACTCTCCGAAGCCCTCATCCGGTTTCCCATCAGGCAGGAGACGGGCCAGGTACGGGTTCTGATCACCTGACAACGCTACTAATTTGCCGTCCTCTTGGGTGTAGCCACAACGCCAGCGAATGCCAGTGGGCGAGCTATCGAGTTGTGTGAGCAGTGGCTCACCGTTATTGAAAAGTCGATGCGGTGTGCCATTGGGCGTCAACATGCTTAACAGTCCCTCGGCCGATGTTTCCCAATCGGCGCCACTCTGTCCGAAACAGGCCAGGCTGCCATCAGGTCCTTGACTCAGGTCGTTGAAACGGTTGCTCAGATTATTGACGCGTAGGGTAAACAGGCCCGGGGTTCGAATGTCGCCGAACCCGCGATCGGGGCTGCCGTCCGGATTCAGCCGCGCGACGTACGCAGTTTCCAGCCCTTGCAACAACGCGTTACCGGCGATCAGCAGTTTGTCACCTTGCAGCAGGCAGCTATTTACCGCCGTAAACGGGCTCGCAGCATCGACTGTGAACTTGAGGTGACCCGTGCCATTGAACTCGTTGTTCCATGAGCCATCGGCTTTGATGCTGTAAATACTTGCGCTGTAATGATCCGAAGCATCGGGGTTGGCGTAGTTCGCTGTAATGAACAAGGTGCCTTGGGAGTTGACTTGAATGCTCTCCGATGTAACTACGAACTTGCTGTTCTCAGCGTTTGGTATGATCCGACGACCCTTTTCGCCAAAGCTTTCATCGATACCGCCATTTTCATGAAAACGCGCAACGACCAACTCCCCCCAGCCATTGTCTGGTGAGAGAGTCCATCCCAATAAGAGTATTTTCCCATCGTCTAGTACGGTCACTTTTCCAGCGCCACAAGAGTGGCCATCGAGGAAACTGCCAACGTGAAAACCCAGTTCGGCAAATTTTTTGTCGAGGCGGCCATCGTCGTTCAAACGTATCAAGGCATAGACGTTAAGCTGGATTTTGGCGTCATAAAGGTCGGCACCAATAATTACTTTGCCATCTGAATGAGCCAGTCCATGGATCAGACGTGTGCCCTGAAGTTTTTCGGGAAAGTCGAGCTCGTACATTGATACGGAGCCATGCTTTCCGAAATCCGGATCTGCTTCACCGGGCCGCCGAGTTTTTTGTTTGTGCGAAGTGTTCATAGGTCACCCATCGATAAACGTTCATGGATTCAACCCTGTAATGGCGTTGAACAATTGAAAGAGTTCTCGATCTCTAGCGACCACGGTCGATCAGCGACGCCATTGTGCTCGGACAACCATTCTCCTTCTGGTCTGAATACTGTGACTTTGGGTGAGAACTGTACACTGTCAATGTTGACAGGTGCGGTATCGAAAAAAATATGCGTCAATTTGTTCGAGCACCCGCCAGCTCGGTATCAAAGCTTCCCGCGCAACCCGAACCGCTTCTTCAACGTCGATTCCAGCAACCCCTTCGGCAACAACGTCGCCAACAACGGCAACGCCCGACTGCCGTTACCAATGCGGATCAAGCGTGGCGGTGTGTCCCGCTGCACAGCCTTGAGCAGTTCAGCCGCAAACTCGGTAGCCGGGGTCGGCTTGTCCTGCGAGGCCTTGGCCCGCGCGCGAATCCCCTCTCGCAGCGGAAACCACGGCGACTGCTCGTTGATCAACTGCTCGGCTTCGTGCCCGGCATTCTTGGCGAAGCTCGACTGAATCGCCCCCGGCTGGACCTCCATCACGCGAATGCCGAACGGCGCCAGTTCCATGCGCAAGGCATCGCTCAGCGCATGCACCGCCGCTTTCGACGCACAGTAGGCGCCGGCGAATGGCGTGACCAGCACGCCCGAAACACTGCCGATGTTCACCACCAGCCCCTTGGCCCGGCGCAGCATCGGGAACAGTGCGCGAGTGACGCCGACAATCGAGAACACGTTGGTCTCGAACTGGCGCTGCATGGCCGGCACGCCGCCATCGAGCAGCGGCCCCATGGCGCCATAACCGGCGTTGTTGATCAGCACGTCGAGGCCGCCGTGTTGCTGGTTGATGCGTTCCGCGAGTTGTGCCAGCGCCACGCTGTCATTGACGTCCAGCGGGATCGCGGTGAACCCGGCGGCGGTCAGCGCCGCGACGTCTTCACTCTTGCGCGCAGTAGCCCAGACTTCGTAACCGGCGGCTTTGAAGGCGTCGGCGAGGGCGCGGCCAATGCCGCTGGAGCAACCGGTAATCAACGCAACGGGCATGGCGCATTCCTTGTGCAAAAAAGTGGGGGAGGGGGTATCAGTCGGAGAAACTGCCTTGCAAGCGCTCGGCGCGAAACTCCAGGGTTTGCGGGCGATAACCGGGACGCAGCGGTGGCATGGGCAGGCAGTCTTCCCAGTCGCCGCCGGCCTGCAGTTCGCCGGGACCGCGATAGCGCGGGGCGGTGTATTGGTTTTCGGCCAGATTGACCGTGTCACCGGGCGCGTAGGCTGCAATGCGCCAGCGCAGTTCGGTCAGCGGCACATCGTTGCCGTTTTTCATTTTCAGTTGCAGCGGTCGATCCGCCGGGCACTGTTCAGGCGCATAGACAATGCGCATCTCCAGACGCGCCAGTTGCTTGAGTTCGCGGTTGTCCAGCCACACCACCCAGACCGCGACCAATCCCAGACCAACGGCAGCCGCGACGGACACCGGCACGGCCTTGGCCGGATAGCGCAACAACAGGATCAGCCAGGTGATGACCAGCAAAACGCCGATGAACATGTTTGAACGCTCCTTGAACTCGTGAGCACCATCCTACCGAAGGGGCGCGGGAATGGATATTCGCCGAGCAAAGCGTGACGCCATTGGTCGGGACTGTAATTTCTGACAGTTGTTGAACATGCGTTGTGCCTGCTCAAATTCCGGAGGTTCGAACAACGCCGCTCGCACGGGGAGGGACTTTTCATGAGCTTGCACATCAATACGCCGAGGGTGTCTGTGTTCGACCCGCGCGGTTTGTTGGTTCGCACGGTCGACTATTGTCGAGCTATCGAGGACGGCCCTGTCGACCCCCGGATCAACCGCATCCTTCATGACCCGGCGGGGCATGCGGTTAAACAGTGGGATCCGCGGCTTTGGCTGTCGCAGGTCGGCGACCCGCTGACACCGGCCAATCTGACACGAGTGTTTACCTTGGGCGCTTCGGTGATTCGTTCGGACAGTGTCGATACCGGCACGCAAATCGAGTTGAAGGGGCTAGCCACGCAAACGGTATTCAGTTGGGACAGCCGTCAGACGCGACGCGACATTGAGTACGATGCCTTGCTTCGACCCGTTGCGATATTCGAACAAGGGGCAAGCGAGGCGCGGCGTTGCGGCGAGCGATTGACCTACGGTCATCCCGGCAGCGGCGATCTGGCGCAAAATCATTACGGTCAACTGATCCGTCATGATCACCCGGCCGGCAGCGTACTGTTCAACCGATTTGCAATTAGCGGCGAATGTACCGAGGACACCCGCCACTTCACTCAGGATCCGTTGGCACCTGACTGGCCTAAATCGGAGGCGGATCGTCAGCGGCTGCTGGAGCCAGGCGCCGGTGCGACATCGCGCTGGCGCCATGGTGCGCTGGGGGATGTGCTGGAACAGACGGATGCCCGAGAAAACCGGCATACATTCGCGCTGACCGTCGATGGCCACTTGCGCGAGCGCCGCTTGCAGTTGAAGGGGGAACCCGAGCAGACCCTGGTCAGGGACATCCACTACAACGCGCAAGGCAATGTCACGCAGGAAACCGCCGGCAACGGTGTACAAACCACCCGGACGTATAGCCCCGAAGACAATCGCCTGTTGGTTCAGCGGACTGAAGACGCTGATGGTCTTGTGCTGCAACATTTGAGTTATGGATACGACCGGGTAGGCAATGTCCTGAGTATCGAAGACAAGTCATTGCCGATCCGTTACTTCGCCAACCAGCGCATCGACCCGGTCAGTCGCTTTGTCTACGACAGTCTTTACCAGTTGACCAAGGCGTCCGGTTGGGAGTCCGGCGCAGCCAATCGTGGCCCGCAATCGATGGGCCGCATCGATCCGGGGGCGGTCAGCAACTATCAACAGACTTACGAATATGATCCCGGCGGCAACCTGTGCAACCTGATTCATGTCGGTGCACAAAGCCACGGGCGCAAACTGCAGCCGGCGCGTTATAGCAACCGCTCTTTGCCTTACGTGGACGTCATTCCCGGTGAGGCAGAAATCGAAGCTGCCTACGACCGCAGAGGCAACCTGCTGACGCTGGAGTCAGGGCGGGTACTGAACTGGAACCTGCGCAATCAACTGCAAACGGTCTGTCCGGTGGAGCGTGCCTCAGGTATCAATGATCATGAGGTCTATCTGTACGATGGTGGCAGCCAGCGGGTACGCAAGGTCCGCTCGTTGCGAACTGGCGTCCGAAGCCTGATTGCCGACGTACGCTATTTGCCCGGGCTGGAGTTGCGCACCGATAACGGTACCGGCGAACGGTTGCAGATCATCGTTACCGACAACGCTCGAGTACAGCATTGGGAGAGCCCGCCGCCTTCGGGAGTCAACAATCGATGGCGATACCAACATATCGATCACTTGGGTTCGGTTAGTCTGGAAACTGCCGGTGACGGTACGTTGATTGGTCGGGAGAAGTATCACCCGTTCGGTACCAGCGCTTGGCAGAACGGCGAACTCAGCTACAAATTCGTCCGTTATTCAGGCAAGGAGCGTGATGCGACCGGACTTGATTACTACGGACACCGCTACTACATCTCCTGGTTGCAAAAATGGAGCAGTCCGGACCCGGCGGGGGAAGTGGATGGTTTGAACCTGTACCGGATGGTCAGAAATAACCCCGGTACGTTGATCGATGCAGATGGACGCAGGCCGCAGCTTCCAGAGCAATCCGTTCCTCCAGGACCGCCAGCATTGCCCCCCCCGCCGCCACCTGTCTCAGGCATACCTCCCCCTTTACCGGGAGCAGCCTCTCGACCATTGACCACTAAAAAATGGGTCATTAAAGAAGATCCGGCATTGTATAAACAACAAGGGGGTGAATATCCTTATTATTCTTCATTCACAATTGCTCTTCAGAAGCTCAATATTGAGCACTACAGTTCTATTGACGATATAAAGCAGTTTGTAGATGTATGGCGGGAAGTTGGACGAAATATGACTCCTCCCGCCAGGAATATCGATAATGACAAAGCTTTGGAAGTTCAGGGTGTTTTAGGGAAAATAGATGAAGAATGGCCAAGTTATCATCGTGCGGATGTAAAGGAGCTTTTCCGAGGAGACACAACAGCCATATTGAATAGCTACCCATGGCTTGCCGAGTTTGTAGAGAGCGTCGGAGACGATGCTACAGAAAGCATACTGAATGTAAACATCCGCTCTCAGCTGATAATGTCAACATCCAAAGACCCAGGCATGGGCTACGTGTCCGGTAAATCCATAATGTGGCACTTTGAGGTGGAACCTGGACATGCAGGTGTTTCTGAGGGGTTGTATGCATCCGAGGGAGAAGTAACGTTTCCAATGTATAACAAAGTTAAAGTAGTTTCCGTGCAATACATTCCAAAAGGAAGGTCCTACATGGATAACACCGCACGATTCGGGACGGCACATAGATACGTGATAAAAGCAAGAATGTTACCCCGTTAATTATCAGAACAAGCGTTGGAGGAATGTGAACAGGCCAAAAAAGCCCCCGCCCAACCCACTGCGGATGGGGACGCAGCGGGCTGGACGGGGGCTTCTCATTGCGGGGTGATCACTGCGCGATGGTTTTCACCGACACGCCGCGTTCGATCGGGGTGGAACGACCGTAGATGTCCTCGAAACGCTCGATATCGTCTTCGCCGAGGTAGCTGCCCGATTGCACTTCGATGATTTCCAGCGGGATCTTGCCCGGGTTGCGCAGGCGGTGCACCGAGGCGATCGGGATGTAGGTCGACTGGTTTTCGCAGAGCAGGAACACGTTGTCATCGCAGGTCACTTCGGCGGTGCCGCTGACCACGATCCAGTGCTCGGCGCGGTGGTGGTGCATCTGCAGCGACAGGCACGCGCCCGGTTTGACCGAGATGTGCTTGACCTGGAAACGCCCGCCCATGTCCACCGAGTCGTAGGAACCCCACGGACGATAGACCTCGCAATGGTTCTGGGTTTCGCTACGGCCCTGCTCGTTGAGGGTGTTGACCATCTGCTTGACGCCCTGAACCTTGTCCTTGTGCGCGATCATCATCGCGTCCTTGGTCTCGACCACGACGATGTTTTCCAGACCGATCACCGACACCAGTTTGCCGTTGCCGTGGATCATGCAGTTTTTGCTGTCCTGGATCACCACGTCGCCTTTGCTGACGTTGCCGTTGGCATCCTTCTCGTTGACTTCCCACAGCGACGACCAGCAACCGACATCGCTCCAGCCGGCGCTCAGCGGCACCACGCAGGCGCGCTGGGTTTTTTCCATGACGGAGTAGTCGATGGAATTGTCCGGGCAGCAAGCGAAGGTGGCTTCGTCCAGGGTGACGGTGTCGGCGTCCTGCAGGCTGCGCTCGAGGGTCAGCAGGCAGGTGTCGTAGATGTCCGGATCGTGCTTTTTCAGCTCTTCGAGGAAGCGGCTGGCGCGGAACAGGAACATGCCGCTGTTCCAGTAGTAGCCGCCGGATTCGACGTATTCGGTGGCGCGTTTGACGTCAGGTTTTTCGACGAAGTGCGAGACACGGCTGACGCCTTCCGGCAGCAGCGAATCGCCGGTGGATTTGATGTAGCCGTAACCGGTTTCCGGTTTGGTCGCCGGCACGCCGAACAGCACCATTTCGCCGTTTTCGGCGGCGACGGTGGCCAGGGCCAATGCGCGTTGCAGGGCTTTCTGGTCTTCCAGCACGTGGTCGGCCGGCAGCACCAGCATCAGTTCGTCACGCCCTTCGTTGACCAGCATCATCGCGGTCAGCGCCACGGCTGGCGCGGTGTTGCGGCCGAACGGCTCCATCAGGATGCGCTGGCATTCGAGGTTCCGGTTGGCCAACTGTTCGTTGACGATGAAGCGGTGATCCTTGTTGCAGACCACGATGGGTGTGTCCATGCCTTCGAACACCAGACGCTCCAGGGTTTGCTGGAACAGTGTGTGTTCACCGGTCAGGGCGAGGAATTGTTTAGGGAATTGCTTGCGCGAAAGCGGCCAAAGACGTGAACCGCTACCACCTGACAAGATCACCGGAATCATATTGTTTACTCCATAAAATCGATTGGTTAGAGGCACGAACGCTGTGTCGTTTCACTCTTGTTTTTGTCTCGTATCCGAACTGACAACCCGGTCGCAGGGTGGGAGGGGGCTTGCTCCCGAAGGCGGTGTATCAGTCGACATAGCTGTTGAATGTCAGACCGCTTTCGCGAGCAAGCCCGCTCCCACAGTGGGCGCGGGGTCAGTCTGGAAAATAATTAGCGGGTCGACACCGGGCGTTTCACCCAGACTGGCGACAGGCTGCTGCCGGAACCGGTGACGTACAGCACCGCTGCCTCACCACGCTCCAGAGCGACCGGTTTCACGTCGCCGACTTTCTTGTCGCCTTCGTACAGCGCCAGGCTGACTTTCACCGGGTTGATTTCACGTTCGCCACGGCCCTTGGCCGCCACGTTCGGCACCACGTCGGTCTTGCCGTCGGCGGTCTTCAGGGTCAGCGGCTTGTCGCTGAGGTTCTGCACGCGCACCAGGGATTTCTGCTTGTTCTTGAACGGCGGCTCTTCGATCAGTTGCGGCGCGCCGGAAGCGTTGTTGACCAGGGTGTAGTAGTGGTCACCGGCAAGTTTCACCGGCAAGGTCTGGCTGCCGACCTTGGCGCTGTAATCGCCGCCCGGCATGAAGCTGAAGTCGCTGCTGGCCAGTGGCGCAACGTCGCTCAGATTGGTGCTGCCGACAGTGGCGCTGACTTCGGCGTTGCTGGCGTTGTAGACCCGCACGAAGGTCGAGCCTTTCGGTGCAGTCGGGCCGTACAGCGCGGCGTCGCCACCGGCGAAAGCCTGGACCGACAGCACGCTGAGACCGGCAACCAGTGCAATGCGTTTTGCGAGACGACGAGGAGTAGTCGTGAAAGTCATGGTGTTACCTCTCTTTCAGTTTTGCGCCCGGTCGGGCGTCTCGGATTTAGTGTTTACAGCTACGTTTTGTTGGCGAGCACCGGCTTGTTTGAGCTCTGCGACCCACTGTGGGTCGGCGTCGCCGATTTCGTTGTTCACAGGCAGATATCGTTCAGGAAACTCCCAGATCAGCACCTGTGGCGGGCTGTTCTTGAAGTCATCGCTTTTCAGGTAGCTGAGCATCGGCAGGATCGGGCCGTGGCCGTCTTCGGCGTAGTTGACGACGTCGCTGTGCAGCGCTTGTTTCAGTGCACCGACGAAGTTCCAGTTAGGGTTGGCGCTGTAGCTGGTGCCGATCAGCGCGACCGGTACTTCGCTGCTGGCGAACAGCGCGTCGTCACCGGCAGGTTGCTCGGCGGCCACGGTGTTGCGCTTTTGCAGCGGCTCTTGCGCCGGCATCAGGTTTTCAAACAGCGGATCCAGTGGCAGGAACAGACGCAGGTCGCCCTTGTGCGTGACCTTCTCCGCTGGCGTGGTGACAAAGCGCTGCGGCTCGCCGCTGAGCGGGAACTTGGCGGCGATGGTTTTCGCCAGGGTGTTGGCGGCGATCTCGGCGCCTTCCGGGGTCCAGTGGGTGTCGGTGCGCAGGAACACTTGCTGACCGTTCCGCTTGGCCTGTTGCAGCGGGCCGAGCAGGTCCGGGGCGAGGATCTTGTCCGCCGCGACACGGGCGTGGAAATCCTGATAGAGGTTGGCGTGGATGCTCGCCGGTTTCACTTCACCCAGGTGTTCCGGGTACAGGCGAACCTTGGCCGGGACGATCGCCATCACCAGTTTCACGCCTTTGGCTTTGAGGGTCTGGCGCACGCCTTCGACCAGCGCGTAGTTGCCTTGCAGGTTGAGTTCTTCGTTGACGATCGGGTTGAATTCCTCGTCGCTGTACAGCCACTGATCGCGACCGAGCACCACGCCCGGACGCCCTTCATTGAACAGTTTGAAATCCAGCGCCGCCCAGAGGTTGGTGCCCAGACGCTTGATCGGAAACTGATCGTCGTAGTGGGTTTCCACTGCCTTGCTCCAGCGACCGTTGAGCACGGTCGCATCGGCGTTGGTGCTGAAGCCGAAGAAGCTGCGGACCGACCACAGACCGAGCACCAGCAGGGTCAGCAGAAACAGCGCGATGTAGACGATGCGTAATGAGCGGGTCATGTCAGATCCCTCAGAACTGGAAGTAAAGGAACGGCGAGAAGCTTTGCGCCGAGAGTTTGAGAATCGAGGCGATGAACAGCAGCAGGATCAGCCCGCGCATCACGTAGCGTGACCAGTCCGCGCTCCAGTAGGCCGGTTGCACCTGGGCTTCGACGCCGACGGTGTAGCCAGGCTCGTGGATGCTCGCCGGGTTTTCGCCGGGGGCGGCCTTGATCATGCCCGGGGTCGCGGTGGCAGGGCCGTCGGTTTCGACGTTGACCACTGGCTTGGTTTTGACCGGAGGCTTGTGGGTGTACAGATCACGCAGGCCAAAGAACGCCAGCGTTGCGTACGCCACCACCAGGGTTGCCACTTGCAGACCGGTGAGGCTGGCACGGTTGAGTTCCGACAGCGACCAGTCGCTGAAGCTGAACATCGCGCCGTACATGCGCCCGGCGACGTGCAGGTTTTCGGCGCGGAAGATCACCCAGCCCATCACCACCAGCAGGAAGGTCAGCGCCCAGCGGATCGGGTTGAGGCTGCGCGGCGCGGTGTTGATGCCGAGCGCTTTTTCGATCGCCAGCCACATGCCGTGCCAGGCGCCCCAGACGATGTAAGTGATGTTCGCGCCGTGCCACAGACCACCGAGGAGCATGGTCAGGAACAGGTTGCGGTAGGTCATCAGCGTGCCTTTACGGTTACCGCCGAGGGTGATGTACAGGTAGTCACGCAGCCAGGTGGACAGGCTGATGTGCCAGCGACGCCAGAACTCGGTGATCGACTGGCTGATGTACGGCTGCTTGAAGTTTTCCATGAAGCGGAAACCCATCATCAGGCCCAGACCGATGGCCATGTCGCTGTAACCGGAGAAGTCGAAATACAGCTGCGCGGTGTACGCCAGCGCGCCGAGCCAGGCATCACCGGTGGTCGGGTTTTGCAGGGCGAAGCAGTGGTCGGCGACCACCGCGAGGGTGTCAGCGATGAAGACCTTCTTGATGAAACCCTGCATGAACCGTGTGCAGCCCTCGGAGAACTTGTCGAGGGTGTGCGTGCGGTTGTTGAACTGGTCGGCGAGGTCGCGGAAACGCAGAACCGGGCCGGCAATCAGGTGCGGGAAGATCGCCACGAACGCCGCGAAGTCGATCAGGTTGCGCGTGGCCGGGGTGTCGCCGCGATACACGTCGATGATGTAGCTGATCGACTCGAAGATGTAGAACGAGATACCGATCGGCAGCAGCACGTGGGTCAGGATGAACGGCTCCAGACCGAACGAGGTCATGATCGCGTTGATGCTGTCCACGCCGAAGTTGGCGTATTTGAAGTAGCCGAGGATGCACAGGTCGACTGCCACGCCGAGCAGCAGCCAGCGCTGTGCCGGTTTGGTACGCACGCCGGCAGCACCGACTTTCAGGCCGATCCAGTAATTCCACAGGGTGACGCCGGCGAACAGCGCCAGGAAGTCCACCCGCCACCACGCGTAGAACACGTAGCTGGCGATCAGCAGCAACAGGTTGCGATAGCGTTGCCCGCTCAAGTAGTACAAGCCGAGAAAGATCGGCAAGAACAGAAACAGGAACACGTTGGATGAAAATACCATCCCGATCTCTCCATGTTTGAACCAACAGTCAAGGGCCAAAGCCCCCCCAAACCCCCCATGAAAATTCAGGGGGCGACATCACTTCACTGTGGGAGCGGGCTTGCTCGCGAAGGCGGTGTGTCAGTCGACATTATTTTTGAATGTCAGACCGCATTCGCGAGCAAGCCCGCTCCCACAGGGGATTGCATTCACTCTTACGAACCCTTGTTGCCCTTCTCATGCGACGGGTCGTAGACCTTGGTCAGGTCGCCGCCGAGGCGGAAGGTCTTGAACGGTTGCATGCCGTGCTTCTTCTCGATCACATCCGGCGGGCAGGTGTAGAGGGTGCAGAACGGTTCGAGCCAGGCGAATTTCATGTCCTCTTTCAAGTCGGTCATGTCCTGCTCTTTGCCGTTCTTTTTCTCGAATTGGTCAGGGTCTTTCACCCCGGCCAGCACCCGGTCACCCAAACGCTTCAGCGCGCTGTTGTTTTCCTGGCGCAGATCGACCCCGTTGACCTGAGCGAAGCTGGCGATCATCGCCAGTGGCGGCAGGGCGTAGTTGTGATAGGCGAGGGCGCGTTGCTGGCGCTTGAGTTCGTTGGGCAGGAAGCCGTCGGCGTCGACTTGATTGACCCCGACCTTGTATTCCTTCACTGCCCAGTCAAACAGGTCGCGACGGTTGGTGGCGATCGAGGTCGCCATCACCGACCAGGCGGCCCAGTACGAGTGGTTGTTGGTTTTTTCCAGCGGCAGGTTGTCCCAATCGCTGACCACCTGATCGGCCATCTTGCTGAACCACGCCTCGATCAACTGCGCTTCTTGCTGATGTTCGGCCAGTGGATGCGAGTCGGAGAACTTCAGGCGAATGTACGAAGAGGCCATGCTGCCCAGCGCCCATTTGCGCATCGACTTGCCGGTGTGATTGAAGTCTTTCGACATCAACGCATCGGCCTTGGCCCACGCAGTCAACCAGTTGAGGGTGCAGTCGAGCTGTTCCGGGCGCCCGTCGCGCATGAACTGCATCACCCGTTTGGCGGTGCCGCGCTCCAGCGTGGTGATGTCCTTGGTGGTGTCGCGGAAGGCTTTTTCCGACTGCACGTTCAGCGTTGCGCGGGCCTTGTCCGAGCCTTCGTATTTGCTGCGAAATTGCAGCGGCCCGGTGTACGGCGCGGGCATCGCGTCGCAGCCTTCGCTCTTGTCGCCGGTCTTGAATTTATCCACAGGGGCGAAGTAGCCCTGCGGCGGACGCAGTGGCGCGGCGGCCTGAGTGGCCCCGGCGAACATCGCCAAGGTCAGGAGGGATGGTGCAAGCAAGTGTTTGATCGTTCGATTTCGCATAGCAGACCTCATTGCCCGACCTGAGCGGTTTGTGGCCCAGCGCCCGGGAATACGTTGCGTTTGCAGATTTTCGCTTCGACTTTTTGCGGCGCGGTACCCGCTTCCGGGCCCTGGACTTCGACTGCCAGCAGATTTTGCGAGGCCCAGTCTTCGTCCGTGCGCAGCTCAAAGGCGAAACGACCGTCGGTGTCGGAGGTTTCCGGTTTCTCGATCTTGATGTCCTCGTGGCGACCGTTCATGTACCAGAGGGTGGCTTGCAGGGTTTTCACCGAGGTGTCGGCGAAGCGGATGTCGACCTGATGACTGCTGTTCTGCAGGTTCAGGTTTTTGCTGTTGACCAGCAGTTCCTGTTTGCCGCCGGGCTTGAGCGTAGTGCTGGCGGACATTTGCGTGTCTTTGCCTTCGCAGCCGTTATCGAGCAGCGACATCATCTGGCGGTAGATGGTCTCCTGGTCGAGGCGGTACAGCGGCGAGAATTCCCAGATCAGAATCTTCGGCGGGGTCTTCTGGAATTCGTCGCTACCGAGGTACTGCAGCATCGAACCTTCGAGACCGCCGCCGGGGAAGGCGACGTTGAGAATATCGGCGCCAATGGCCTCTTCGAGGAAGCCGGCGAAGTTGTAGTTCTTGCCGCTGTGCGAGGTGCCCACGAGGGTGATTTGCGGGTTGCCGGAATCACCGAACAGGTCGCCGTCACCGGCCTCGCCTTTCGGCTCGGTGGTGAACTGGTCCATGTACTGGATCGCGTAACTGGTGCCGCACAGTTGCCCGGCCATGTTGTGCAGGGTGCCGGTCTTGCCCATGCGCCCGGTGCGCTTGGTCTCGAATTCACGCTTGGGAATGTCGGCGAAGGCCGGGATCTGCTTGACCTTCTCGGCGACGATTTTCGCCGTGCGCTGAGCGCCGTATGGCGTCCAGTGCTGGTCGCCGCGGAAGTAGAAATCGTGAGCGGGCAGGGTGTCCGGCAGCGATTCGTTGGTCAGCGGCGACAGGTCCGGCACCACGTAACCCATCTGCGCGAAACGGCCGAGCATGGTCTTGTAGTTGCCCAGCGCTTTCTCGTAATCGAACGCGGCTTTTTCCTGCGGGTTGAGCTTGTTGCGGTTCACCAGACCACGGGTCGGCTGATAGACGATCACCAGTTCGACGCCTTTGGCCTTGAACGCATCGTGCAGCTGTTGCAGGCGTTTGTAGCCGGCCGGTGTGGTGTTGAACTCGGTGCGCAAATCTTCCTGGGTACGGAACAACCAGTCGCCCTGCGCCTGCACCAGCGTGGTGAAGTTCTGCTGATAACGCGTGGTGTAGTTCTTCGCGTCATGCGCGGCCGGGCACAGGTTGCAGCACGGTTCGGCGGTGAACTTCGGTGCTGCGGTCTCGTCTGCACGAGCCGCATTGCTGGCCGCCAGAATGCCCACGGTCAGGGCCGACAGGCTGAGTAATTTGATCAAGTGTGGGTGCATAAAATTATCCTCAGTCCCGCATTTCGGTCTGGCGTTCGACAGGGTCGATCAGCACGGCTTTCTGCTGGCGCACCAGCAGGTCGAGAATTTCATCCTGGCGCTCGCCGAGGATGCCGTTGAAGCTGATGCCGCTGGATTTGGTCGGCGCCAGCATCGATACGCGATACAGCTCGACGCTCAATGGCGAGTCGATGGCCATCGGGCCGCTGCCGTTGGCCGCCAGTTCACCGCCGACCACGATCAGCGAGACTTGCGCGTCGAACGGGTCGAGCTTGATGTCACGGTCGGTGTCGGTCAGGTCCTTGATGTGGCCGTAGACGCCGGTCAGGCCGTTGGCCATGGCGACGTTTTCGTAGAGGCGGATGTTCACGCTGTTACGAATGCGGATGCCGTGACGCTTGTTGCTGATGACCTTGTTGCCCCACAGCAGGTTGTCGGCGGACTCGTAGAGAGTGATGCCGTCCGTGTGGTTCTTGTAGATCTCGTTGTAGGCGATGATGTTGTTGACGCTGTTACGGTCGATCACCAGGCCCGAGAGGTGGTTGTCGTAGCTCTTGTTGTTGAAGATGAAGCTGTCGTTCACTTCACGGGAAATGATGATCCCGTGCTTCTTCTTCGTGCCGTGGACGGTGTTCTCGGCAATGATCAGGCCGTGGGAACGGTCGTGTGGGTCGATGCCGTAGACGATGTTGTCCTTGTAGGTGTTGCCCTTGACCACGAAGTCGCGGGTCTCGTAGCAGTAGAAGCCGTACCACATGTCGGAGAACTCGGAGCCGACGATCCAGCCGGTCGGCTCGGGACGCTTGAGTACCTTGGCCATGTTCGGCGTGTACTGGGAAATACTCACCCCGTACGACTTACTGTTGGCGTAGCCGAAACTGGCCATCTTGCTGTTGACGATATAGGTCTCGGTGCCGCCCCAGGCCAGCAGGAACGGACGGAATTCCTTCGGCGAACGGAAGGTCGCCGGGCCGTTGTCCTTCTCGCGCCAGCCGGTGACTTTGGTGTCACGCACGAACAGCTGACCGTCGTTGACCAGGAACGAACCGGCCTCTTGCGACAGACGCAATTCCTGGGTCTGGCCGTCGATTTCGAGGATGCCTTTGCGGCCGACCACGATCGGCAGCTTCGCCAGGTACACGCCCGGCGCGGTTTCGCTGAAGTATTGCTTGGGCAGCTTCTGCGCCAGATCCTTGAGGTTCAGGTAACCGTCGTCGACGAAGATTGCCTGCGGGATACCGTGCTGACGCACCACCCACTCGGCCATCTTGTTGTCGCCGCCGATGAAGTCCTTCAGGGCCTCTTCCTGCATCATCCGGCGCACGCTGATCTTGCCCGGTTTGCTGCGATTGATCTTCGCGGCAGCCGCTTCGGCGGTGAAGCCGGACAGGTCGGGCAGTGTCGGCTTGGCCAGTTCCAGCGCCTCGGTCGGCGCGCTGCTGACGGTGTAGGTCTTGGCTTGTTGCAGCTCTTTGGTGGTGGTCACAGGCTTGGCCGGTTCCACCGTGGCGAAGGCGCCAGCGGAGGCCAGCAGCATGGCGCCGGCCAACAGGCTGAGCGAGCCTTTCCTTGCATGGTGCATGTCGGGCACTCCCTTGGCGGTTTGCATCAGAAGCGCCAGATCACGTCGATGAACGCGCGGTGCATGTACGAATCGACCTGGCTGCCATAGGCATCACCGGGCTTGAACACGCCGCCACGGAAACGCACCAGCGCCGAAGGTTCGTCGATCGACTGGCTCAACGCCGCCGGCAACAGGCCCTGCTTGAAGTACTTGGTCACCACCAGATCCATTTCCTGACCCAGATCCTTGTTGCCATCCTGCAGCGGCAGCGAGGTGCTGGAGAGGATCGCGCCGGTGACGTCGTCGGTGTTGTTTTCCACGGCGTTGATGCCGTTGCTGCCCACCGGCTTGTTGCCGTCCACGCGCCAGAACTTGTGGTAGATCAGGCTGGCGTCGTACTGGTCGTTGAGCATCCACGAACCGAACAGGGTGGCGGTCTGCATGTTGTTCATTTCGCCACGGAACGCTTCGCCGAAACGGTGCACGCGCGAGCGGGTACCGGTGTAGTTGGAGCGGTTGCTTTCCAGGCCGTTCTGTTGGTAATCGGCGCTGGCGCGGGCGTAGGCCGCACCGACCTGCCACTGCGGGTCGAGGCGCAGACGCACGCCAAGGTCGGTGGCCCAGCCGTTGATGTCATCACTGCGCTTGGCTTGCGCCGGACGGCTGCCATCGGCGTTCAGCGGGTTGACCGAATCGAGGTCGCCGCTCATGCCAGTGATGCTGCCCCAGTAGTTGACGGTATTGGTGTTGCGCCAGTTGTAGGCGTCGCTGTCGGCGGTCAGGCCGAGCCAGCTGATGTCGCCGTTCTGGGTTTTGTCGAGGGTGTCGCGGGGTACGCCCGGTTCGGCGTAATCGAGCTTGCCGTCATCGTGGGTGTGGTGCCCGCGAATGCCGACCCAGTTGCCCGGGGTCCACTGGTAAGCGGCATCGGCGTAGGCGTGCAGGCGATCCTTGTCTTTTGGCGCCAGCTCTTTGAGGTCGGTGCGGTATTCGCTGAAGCGTTCGGCAACACCGACGTTGGCGCGCAACAGGGTGGTGTCGAAGGTCCAGTTCAGCGCTTCGATGTTGGTGTCGCGCCATTGGCCGTCGTCATTGCGCAGGCGCTGGCGACCGAGCTTGAGCATCTCGCCGGGGTACGGCGTCAGGCCGCTGTAGCCGACCCAGAATTCGCGCATCGCCAGGTAGTTTTTCTTGGTTTTGCGGTCGCTGTTGTCGGTGGTTTCGGCACCGTCGGCTTGCTGCAGGGTGTCGGTTTCGATGATGTCGGTCGAGGTCACGGCCTGACCCATGGCGTAGGCGCTCCACGCGCCGCTTTCGCCGTAGATCCATGGACGCAGGTCCAGGCCCACACCGTTGACGTCGCCACCGGGTGCGGTGCCGAGGTCGCGGTCGTCTTCGGACTGGCCGGTGATTTTCACTTCCAGGCCGAAGTTCTTGGTTTCAGTGATCGCGGCCAGTGTCGGGCAAGACCAGATCAGCGCGAACGTGAGGCCAATGCCGGCCTTCACAAAGGGATTCAACTTCATAGGGCTTCCTCGCCGTCTTCTTCTTGCAGGGCGTGCAGTTGCAGCGTGTTCTGGTTCAGTGCGCCACGGCTGGCCTGTTCCTGTTGCAGCAGGCGCTGGGCTTCGGCCAGACGCTCGGGCGGCAATTGCGCTGCGAGGGTGGTCGCCAGTTCATCGGCTTGCGGAGTGTTCTGCGCCTTGGCCAGTTGGCTGAAGACATAGGCGTTGAGCGGGTCGGGTTTGGTGCCCTTGCCTTGGGAAAACAGTTGGGCGATGGCGAAATCGGCGCTGTTCTGGCCGTTGCGCGCCGCGGTCAGCAGGTGGTCGAGGGCCTTCTGCGGATAGACCTTGCCCAGGTAACCACGGCGATAGATCTGGCCGAGGTAGTAGTCGGCGGCGACTTCGCGGCCGACGGCTTTCTGGAAGTGTTCTTCGGCGACTTTCGCGTCGGCCGGCACCAGTTTGCCTTCGTAGTAGAGCTTGCCCAGCAACAGTTCGGCGCGCGGCTGATCGGCGGCGCGGCCGTTGTCGAGGTACTGCATCATCTGATCGACATCGCCCAGTTCCGGGAAGTCGTACAGCAATTGCGCGAGGGTCACCCACGATGCCGGGTAGCCCGGGGCGATCGGTTCGAGCAGCGACTGCGCGGTCTTCTCGTCGGTCTTGCCGAGGGTCGCATCGGCCAGCACACGGGCCACCGAATCGACGCGTTGCGCGCTGACGCTGCCACGGCGGTAACCGGCCTGCATCTGCTTGATCAGCTCGGCCTGTTGCTCCGGTTGGGCACGTTTCTGATAAACCGTGGCCAGTTCGACGTAGCAGATGTCGGTGGTGTTGAGCGCGGCTTTGCAGATCTTTTCCACGTCATCCAGGTGCTGGTCGTAAGTGCCCTGGGTGCGATACAGCAGCACCTGCGCCAGACCGGCTTCCGGGTAGCCGGATTTGCGCCACTGATCGATCTGCTGCTGGGCGTTGATGTTGGGGAAGCTGTGCGGGTATTGCAGGTAGAGCATCGCCAGCGGGATCAACGTATTGCCTTCGCCATTGGCGCCTGCTTTTTTCAGCAGGCTTTCGGCTTCGTGGTGCTCGGCTTCGGTGGAGCCCGGTTTGGCCACCAGCAGGCGACCGAGGCGGGCCTGGGCCCGTGGCGACACGTCGGCGGCGGCACGATAGGTCGCCTCGGCCTGCTTGATCTGCTCGGGGTCGCGGCTGTCGACCTGGATATCGGCGAGGCCGACTTGCGCTTCGCTGTAACCCAGGTCTGCCAGTGCACGGTAGTTCTGCGCGGCGGTGGCGGTGTCGCCACGCTTGAGCGCTTCGTTGGCCAGACGCTGGTCGGGCAGGCCGGCGCAACCGGCCAGACTGACGGCCAATGCAACTGCGCATAGTGGCCCCATGTGGGAGCGGGCTTGCTCGCGAAGGCGGTGTGTCAGCCCACACTGATTTTGAATGTTGAACCGCATTCGCGAGCAAGCCCGCTCCCACAAGGGCTGCGGCGTGTTCAAAAGAGTAGGAATCGTCACAGGCATGTCCTCGACTTAAAGACCGGCAGCCATGGCTTTGTCGATCAGCCAGTTCAGGTTCGGGCCACGGTCGCTGTTCACTTCCACCGGGCGGCCGGCGAAGCTGCTGTCCAGCGGCTCGTCCGGCTGGATCTGCACGCGGATGTCGGAGGACAGGTCGGCGCTTTTCAGGCTGGTGCTGCTGACGATCTTGCCGGTGCGGGTCTGGTCTTCGCCGGCGATCTGGAAGCTCACAGGCGTACCCGGACGCACGTCGCCGAACTGGCGATAGGAGAAGCGTGCATCGACGGTGGCCTGGGTGTTGCGCGGCACCAGGGTGAAGATCACGTCGCCCTTGCTCGCGTACTGACCGTCCGCCACCAGTTGCTGGGCCACAGTGCAATCGCACGGCGAGGTCAGGGTGCCGGTCATTTGCTTGCCGAACAGTTCTTCAACTTTGGCCGGTTGCAACTGGTCTTCGTCCAGATGGCCCTTGAGCACGTCGAGCATGCTGGTGCTGAAGGTCGCCAGCGGGGCGCCTTTGGCGGCGACGCCGTCGGACTTGACCAGGCTCTGCACGGTGCCGTCACGCGGCATGGTGATGTTCATCCCCGGTACGCTGACCAGACCTGCTTGCGCATGGCTGACGAAGTACATGCCGTACACCGACTTGAAGACGAAACCGAACGCCACCAGGCCAATGGCGAAGATGCCAGCGCTGAAGGTCACGGCTTTCAGACGCCCGAACGGGGTCATGCCGCTGCCGCCGTCCTTGACCTTGCGCGCCTTGGTGAAGTTGTCGCGCTGCAGGGTCGCCAGCACTTCACCCATGCTGACGATGTCGCCGGCCAGGTGCGAAGTGATCAGGTGGCGCAGAGTGGAAATGTCCTGCGGCTCAAGGTTCTGGAACTGGCAACCGGCGCGGCCTGTCTGGCGGTCGTAGGAGCGGATCTGCAGCTCGACGTCCATGGCCAGGCCGAGGTTGTCGATGACGAATTGCAGGCGTGCCTTGTGCACCTCACCCACGGTCAGCGGCATCTGCCCGGCGTTGAACGCCAGACCACCGGCGGACAGGTCGAGGACCCGCGCTTCGAGCGGCGTCCGGTCGTGGCCGAAAAAGCGCAGTTTGGCCGGGATTTTTACGCGGGCGTGCTGACGCTGGGCTTCGGATTCATGCACTACGTTGGCGTTGACGGCGGTATTCATAGGGGCGATTTCCTTGTTAATTCAATAAGGGGGCGGTCAGACCATCATCAGCAGCACGGCGACGAAAATGCTGCCGGCGGAGAAGGTCATGGTCCGAGACGACCAGGTGTTGAACCAACGTTGAAAGCTGGCGAGATCACGGGTCAGGGAAGTGGGTTGGCGCGTCCAGGATTGCTGGTCGAGGCGGAAGAACACGTAGATCTTCACCAGCGCACCGACGATCTGGTTGTAATAGAGAATCGCCGGGTAAGCCGGGCCGATCCGGTGACCGGAGCACGACAGCAACAGGGTCAGAATCAGGCGGGTGATGCCGATCCACAGCAGGTAGGCGAGGATGAATGCGCCGCCGTACTTGAAGCTGGCAATGATCGCCACGGTCAGGCCGAGCAAGGACGTCCACATCGATACGCGCTGGTCGAACAGGACCACCGAGGTGAAGGCGCCGAGGCGTTTCACACCCAGGCCCAGTGCTCGCGAGTTCTGGCGCAGGTTGTTGCCGTACCATCGGAACATCAGTTTGCGGCTGGCCTTGATGAAGCTCTTTTCCGGCGGGTGCTCAACGGTGTTGATCGCGGCGTCCGGCACGTAAAAGGTGTCGTAACCCAGGCGCATCAGGCTGAACCAGCTCGACTTGTCGTCGCCGGTGAGAAACTTGAAACGGCCCAGACGCCAGTGTTGCAGCGAGTCGCTTTCGACGTCGGCGATGAACTCCGGATCGGTGACCACGGTGGCGCGGAATACCGACATGCGCCCGGTCATGGTCAGCACGCGCTTGGACAGGGCCATCGAGCACATGTTGATGTGGCGCTGGGCGAAACGCAGCTTGTGCCATTCGCTCATGATGTAGCCGCCGCGCACTTCGCAGAACTCGTTGGTGGTCAGGCCGCCGACGTTGCCGAACAGCTGGAACCACGGCACGGTCTTGCGCACGGTGCCTTCGCCGAGCACGGTGTCGCCGTCGATCACCGCCACGACGGCGCGGTCGTCTGGCAGGTGACGGGAGATCGCGCGGAAACCGTAGGCCAGGCCATCACGTTTGCCGGTGCCGGGAATGCGCACGAAGTCGAGCTTCACGCGCTCTGGCGGATTCATCCGCGCCCACAGCGCTTTCACCAGCAGCTCATCGGACATTTCGACGATCGAGCAGACCACGGTGGTCGGCAGTTCGCAGTCGATCGCTTCGCGGATCACCGAGCTGTAGACCTGCGCGGTGGTCAGCGCGTCGATACGGAAGCTGGTGACCATCAGAAACACATGCGACGGGTCCGCCGCTTTACCCAGCTTGCGCACTTTGCGGCGCAGATGCGGGTAGACGATGTAGAGAAAAATCATGCCGCGCACAAAGTGCGTTGCACCCATCGAGTAGCGCCAGATACCCACGGCGCCAATCAGGAAAATGAAGTCCTTCGACTCGGAGTCGAATGTGGACGTGGGCAGCATCAAGGCCAGGCCCAACAACAAACTGAGGTAAAACAGCCAACCGGCGGCCTGAAGTAGGCCGTGCTTTAGCCTGTGCATAATCTGCATCCGTCTCTATCTCGGGCGAGCCTGTCGGGTGGCCCGATGGGGTTAAGGCAGGCGAAGAACCGGCCGGGGGTCAAATCCCCCGGCCGGAAGGCTGACTTACCAGCAGATACCTTCGGTGCGCGTACCGGCGTTGGTGGCTTTGGCCATGAAGCCGACCAGGTCGATGACCTGTTTGCCTTGCGGTGCTTCCTGAGCCAGCGCGCGGAATTTCTCGTCGCGGTTGCCGAGGATGATCACGTCGGAGTTGTCGATCACCGAATCGAAGTCCGAATTGAGCAGGGAGGACACGTGCGGGATCTTCGACTCGATGTAGTCCTTGTTCGCGCCGTGAACACGGGCGTACTCGACGTTGCTGTCGTAGATGCTCAGGTCGTAGCCCTTGCCGATCAGCATCTCGGCCAGTTCCACCAGCGGACTTTCGCGCAGGTCATCGGTACCGGCCTTGAAACTCAGGCCGAGCAGGGCGACTTTGCGTTTGTCGTGGCTTTCAACGATGTCGAAGGCGTTCTGCACTTGCGATTCGTTGCTGCGCATCAGCGAGTTGAGCAGCGGTGCTTCGACGTCCAGCGAACCGGCACGGTAGGTCAAGGCGCGCACGTCTTTCGGCAGGCACGAACCGCCGAAGGCGAAGCCCGGGCGCATGTAGTACTGGGACAGGTTGAGGGTCTTGTCCTGGCAGACCACGTCCATCACTTCACGACCATCGACGCCAACCGCTTTGGCGATGTTGCCGATCTCGTTGGCGAAGGTCACTTTGGTCGCGTGCCAGACGTTGCAGGTGTACTTGATCATTTCGGCGACAGCGATGTCCTTGCGGATGATCGGCGCGTCGAGTTCTTCGTACAGCGATTGCAGAACGTCGCCCGAGGCTTTGTCGAACTCGCCGATGACGGTCATCGGTGGCAGGTCGTAGTCCTTGATCGCGGTGGATTCACGCAGGAACTCCGGGTTGACCGCCACACCGAAGTCGACGCCGGCCTTTTTGCCCGAGCAGTCTTCGAGGATCGGGATCACCACGTTGGCGACGGTGCCCGGCAGCACGGTGCTGCGCACCACGATGGTGTGGCGGGTGGTTTTTTCCCGCAGCACGAAACCGATCTCGCGGCATACCGCTTCGATGTAGTTCAGTTCCAGGTCGCCGTTCTTCTTGCTCGGCGTACCGACGCAGATCATCGACAGGTCGGTGTCACGAATCGCCTCGGCGAAGTTGGTCGTACCGCGCAGACGACCGGTCTCGATACCTTGCGCCAGCAGTTCGCCCAGACCCGGTTCAACAATCGGCGATTTGCCGGCGTTGATCATGTCGATCTTGTCTTTGGCAACATCGACGCCAACCACGTCGTGGCCCCGTGCAGACAGGCAACCGGCACACACTGCGCCAACGTAACCCAAACCAAATATGCTGATGCGCATCGCAATTACCTCTGTGTTTTATCAAGCCATTAGATGGCCGGAGTTAATGGTGTTCAGCGGTCATAGTGCACTCGAAAGTGCGGCATACAGGCGCCACAATGCCGTGTGCAGGCATACTAAGTTCCGAGTGTCTAAATAAGTGCACTCAAGATGTGCGCAACTAGGCCTTAGTTGTTATGACTTGCCCTGTTATGCAGCTGATCTTCTTTTCGGAAGATGCTTGTGCATGTGTCTAGTCCACCTGATGTCGGGCGTAAGGCCCGTAGATCAAGCGGTTGGGTGCTCAGGCGAGCACGTTTACAGGGGCGCAGCCTTGGCCGTGTAGAGGATGTTTATGGTGCGTTTCACCTATCCATCGTTAGTTGATCAGATGAGTGAACCATCTAGGCAAGTTGCTGTGACAACTTGGTTACATGGTTCTCCGCTCTGCGTAAGTTATCTCGTACAAACTCGGTGAGAATCGTTACCGGTGGTATGAGCTATGCATTTGGACATAGTTCCTACCCACTCATCGCGAAATCTGAAATTTTTTGAAATATTGCCAAAGATGGCACTGGTCTCAATTTGATAGCACTTTCGATTTGGGCCTTTATTAATCGGTGCGTAATCGAGCTAGATAGTTTTGTGCCACTACCGTAAAAAATTTACGTGCCACTACTGAAAAAAAGTGCGGCTGTCGAGTGAAACTAAAATTAGAATTGGGGAAAACGATTTTATGGCGCCAATAAAACGGCGAAATGTGGCGAGGGATTTTTGACGTCGTGCGAGCTGCACGACTCTTTATAGAAAGAGTCGTGCAATGGGCATGCTTTATTCCGGAGCGTGGTCGCGCAGAAACACCAGATTGTCCGGTTTCGACTGCTCGGCGCTGTAGCGATAACCCTGCACATCGAACTGTTTCAGGGCGGCCGGATCGTTGATCTGCTCCTGAATCACGAAACGGCTCATCAGGCCACGGGCCTTTTTCGCGTAGAAGCTGATGATCTTGTACTGGCCGTTCTTCAGATCCTTGAACTCGGTATTGATGATCCGCGCGTTCAGGGCGCTGCGCTTGACTGCCGAGAAGTACTCGTTGGACGCCAGGTTCAGCAGCACGTCGTCGCCTTGTTCGGCCAGCGCTTCGTTGAGCCATTCGCTGATGCGCGTGCCCCAGAACGCGTACAGATCCTTGCCACGGGCATTGGCCAGTTTGGTGCCCATTTCCAGACGATACGGTTGCATCAAATCCAGCGGACGCAACAGGCCATAGAGGCCGGAGAGCATGCGCAGATGCTTCTGCGCATAGTCGAACTGGGCTTCGCTGAACGATTGCGCATCGAGGCCGGTGTACACGTCACCCTTGAACGCGAGCAGGGCCTGCTTGGCGTTTTCCGCGGTGAAGGCGGGCGTCCAGCTGCCGAAACGCGCGGCATTCAGGCCGCCGATCTTGTCGGACACGTGCATCAGCTCGCTGATCTGTGCCGGACTCAGTTCGCGCAGTTGCTGGATCAGCTCCTGGGAGTGGTCGAGGTATTGCGGCTGGGTGAAGCGCTGGGTCGCCGGCGGTGTTTCGTAATCGAGGGTCTTGGCGGGGGAAATCACCATCAGCATGAAGTCGTCTCCTTTAATCGTGGGGGCGATTCTAGGGGGTTGGCCGAGTTGACTCCAGCTATCAAGCCCATAGGTGATCGACGGCTCGCCACATTTCCCTGTGGGAGGGGGCTTGCTCCCGAAGAGGCCGTGTCAGTCGCCATATTTGCTGAATGACACACCGCATTCGGGAGCAAGCCCCCTCCCACAGGGAATCGGAGTGGCTGAGGGGAATCGCGCGGGATCAGCTATAGTGCCGCGCGGGTTTGGTTATGGAGACACCCCTTTGCGCATTGTTCTTTTATTCACCGCGTGGCTGTTGAGCTTCGGGGCCATGGCGGCACCGGGTGATGTGGCGACGCTGGATCGCAGCACCTGGCCCGAACAACTGAGCAGCCCGACGCTGTTCGACGTTGCTTCGCGCGCGGAAATCCTCATGTTCGCCCGTGGCCTGCTCGGCACCGAAGCGCTGGACGAGGCCGCGCTGGCCCAGCGTCTGGGATTGCGTACGGTCAACGTCGACGCGATCAGCCGCCTGCGTCAGCGGCTCTGGGAACGACTGTTGGCCAACTACAACTTCGCCCAGCAGAGCTGCGATCAGGACGCCTCGTTCTGCTTCCTCGTCGAAGACCTGCCGACCCTGCGCGAGCAGGCCGCCAAGTTTGTGGTCAGCGATGACAGCTATTACACCAAGTGGGCCGAGCCGAGCCGCTTGTTCCATCTGCAGTACCTGGACGAGCTGATGCGCAAGGCTGCGCTGTCGCCGCAGACCAGCAGCGAAGTTGATCACTTCGGCGACTACGAGCGCAACGGCGACGAGATGCACGATCGGCTGTTTCTGCTGAGTTTCGACAGCGCCGCCAATCTGCAGCCGGATAACACCGACTGGATCGCCGACTACCTGCGCAAATCCAACCTCAGCGGCACATTCTTTCTGTTGGGCAAGGATGTGCAGGCGCGGCTGGCCGATCGCTCGGTGAGCAACCTGCAATCGGAGTTCTCGAAGCAATGCGTCGGTGTTCAGGGCTGGGAGTTCCGCTCCCACAGCCACTGGCAGGACTGGCAGGACTCGGTGCGCCGCAGCGCCGATCTGGTAAAGAACAAGTTGCCGGAGAATTACGTACCGCTGTTCCGTCCACCGGAAGGTCAGCGCCGCAGTGATGCCGGCAGCTTCTTCCGCAATCAGGGCCTGCAAGTGGCGCTGTGGGATATCGATGCCCAGGACGGTGCAGGCAAGCTCAAGGGCGCGCCGAGCGCGCAGCGGGTGCTGACCCTGATGCTGTTGTGGCGCCACGGGGTGATCAATTTCAACATGAAACAGGATGCGGTGAAGACCGCGTTGCCGTGGCTGATCACGCAAACTGCGCAAAGCGGCATCGGCTTTGAGGACTGTCAGGACGGGTTTCGCTGACAAACGGAAAAAGCCCGGAAACATTGGGCTTGGGGCGATTTTTCTAGAGAATTCGATGCAGGCGGACTTCCGACTTTAGCGGGGTCTGGACAGTCCGCCAAGGGCTTTTCGTCACTCTGCAAAATAAACTTAAAAAAACCGTCAAAGTGCTTTTTTATGTCATGGGTTTTGGAGTATTACGAAGACAGACCGCCGAAACCTGCAACACAGGTGGCGTCTTCCAAGACTCCTTTTGTGTGCAGTTCATCCAGGCCCTCGTGGATGAGTTCGGCAGTCACTTCGAGGCGCAGCACCGCCCAGGTATTGCGTCGAATGGCTCCCACAAAGGTGACCGAGTATGGATGATCACGGACGTAGCCCTTCTTCCAACCAGCCAATCCTTTATGTACTCGATACCAACGTATTGATTCACGATCCAAATGCCCTGCTGAATTTCGAAGAACACCACGTCGCGATCCCGATGACCGTGCTCGAAGAGCTGGACAAGCTCAAGAGCGGCCATCACAGCGTTGCTGCCGAATGCCGCCAGGCGATCCGGCTGATCGACAAGACCCTGGGCGATGCCTCCCCCGAGGACGTTGAGCTGGGTGTGCCGATTCAGCGCGGCAAGGGCGGGCCGAAGGGCTTGCTGTCAATTCTGATGAGCAAACAGGCCGAGTCGAACCTGATTCTGCCCGAGCATCTGAACGACAACAAAATCATCAACCAACTGATCGACCTGCACACCCGTGATCCGAAGAAGGCCGTGGTGCTGGTCACCAAAGATATCAACATGCGCCTCAAGGCGCGCGCCTGCGGGATCGCGGCCGAGGACTACAGCACCGACCAACTGGTCGATGACGTGTCCCTGCTGCCCAACGGCTACCACAACATGACCGGCTCCTTCTGGGACCGCGTGAGCAAGGTCGAAACCCGTCAGGATCATGGCCGCACCTGGCATCAGGTACAACTGATCGACAACCTGCCGGCGGTGCACATCAACGAGTTCATCATTGACGAACAAGGCTTTGTCGGCTGGATCAAGGAAATCCAGCAAGACAGACTGCTGATCCTTGACCTGCACCAGGAACCGCTGCTGCATCAGGAAGCCTGGGGCCTCAAGCCACGTGACATCTACCAGAGCCTGGCGCTGTATGCGTTGCTGGATCCGGACATTCACCTGGTCAACCTGTCGGGCGCCGCCGGTTCCGGTAAAACCATCCTGGCGCTGGCCGCGGCCATCGAGCAGACCATGGTCAGCAAGCGCTATCGCCGGATCATCGCAACCCGCAGCGTGCAGGGCCTGGACCAGGAAATCGGCTTCCTGCCGGGCACCGAAGCGGAAAAAATGGAGCCTTGGCTGGGCGCCATCACCGACAACCTCGAAGCCTTGCACATGGATGACGAAAACACCCATGGCAGCGTCGACTACATCCTCAGCAAAGTGCCGTTGCAGTTCAAATCGCTCAACTACATTCGCGGTCGCAGCTTCCAGCAGAGCCTGATCCTGATCGACGAATGCCAGAACCTCACGCCGCACCAGATGAAAACCATCATCACCCGGGCCGGCGCCGGTTCCAAAGTGGTGTGCCTGGGCAACCTGGCACAGATCGACACCCCTTACCTGTCCGCGACCAGCTCCGGGCTGACGTACTTGACCGAACGCTTCAAGGATTTCCCCAACGGTGTGCACATCACCCTGCAAGGGGTGCCACGCTCGATTCTGGCCGAATACGCCGAATCGCATTTGTAACCCTCCACACAAAACCGGGCGGCCTAAAAGCCGCCCGTTTTTTATGGATGAACACATCACCCAATGTGGGAGCGGGCTTGCTCGCGAAAGCGGTGTGTCAGCCACCAAATGTGTGCCTGATACACCGCTTTCGCGAGCAAGCCCGCTCCCACAGGGGACAGTGGTGGATTCATAATCAGTGATGCGGAAATTTGACCCGCAGGTTTACAATCCACGCTCCTGATCAGGAGTAATCCCGTGCTGACTCATCTCGATTCCCAAGGTCGCGCCAACATGGTCGACGTCACCGAAAAAGCCGTGACGTTCCGTGAGGCGACCGCCCAGGCGCTGGTGCGCATGCTCCCTGAAACCCTGCAGATGATCGTCAGCGGCGGCCATCCCAAGGGCGACGTGTTTGCCGTGGCGCGCATTGCCGGCATTCAGGCAGCGAAGAAAACCAGCGATCTGATCCCGTTGTGCCATCCGCTGATGCTGACCGGGGTCAAGGTCGAACTCAGCGCTGAAGGTGACGACAGCGTGCGCATCGTCGCCCGCTGCAAACTGTCCGGGCAGACCGGCGTCGAGATGGAAGCGCTGACCGCTGCCAGCGTCGCCGCGCTGACCATTTACGACATGTGCAAAGCGGTGGACCGCGGCATGGTCATCGAAAGCGTGCGTCTGCTGGAGAAGGTCGGCGGCAAGAGCGGGCATTTCCAGGCGGAGCAGCCATGAACCTGACCGTGAAATTTTTCGCCCGTTACCGTGAAGCGCTGGGTGTGGACTCGGTCGCGGTCGAAGGCGATTTCGCCACTGTCGACGATGTGCGTGCGCTGCTCGCGCAACGCGAGGGCGCCGAGGTGTTGAGCGAACAGAACCTGATGTGCGCACGCAACGAAGATCTGTGTCAGCTCGACGAGCCGGTGAGCGACGGCGACGAAGTGGCGTTTTTCCCCACTGTGACCGGAGGCTGAGGCATGGCGATTCGGGTGCAGTCCACGGCGTTCGATCCCGGCGCTGAAGTCAACGCGATGCACGCGGCGAATGTCGGTGTCGGCGCGGTGGTGAGTTTTGTCGGCTACGTGCGCGACTTCAATGACGGGCTGGATGTGGCCGGGATGTTCCTTGAACATTATCCGGGCATGACCGAAAAAGCCCTTGGCAAAATCGCCGTCGAGGCCGAACAGCGCTGGCCGCTGCTGAAGCTCGAAGTGCTGCACCGCATCGGCGCGCTGGAACCGGGCGAGCCGATCGTGTTTGTCGGCGCCGCCAGCGCCCATCGCCAGGCGGCGTTCGACGCCTGTGCCTTTGTCATGGACTACCTGAAAACCCGCGCGCCGTTCTGGAAGAAAGAAACCACCAGCGATGGCCCGCGCTGGGTGGAAGGGCGTGACAGTGATCATGCCGCAGCAGATCGCTGGAAGAAGTAGTTTTTATAGCGCCTTCAAGTCCGTCTTCGCGAGCAAGCCCGCTCCCACAGGAGAACGCATTTCCAATGTGGGAGCGGGCTTGCTCGCGAAGAGGCCATCAGCATCGCCCCAGACTGAATGACACCGCATCGGATAGCGAGGCGGATCAATCTCTGCTGCCTGATTGACGATGTGTACGTTAAAGTCCAGTATGGATTTACAAGTACAAAAAAACCGTTCCAGCTCTTTTCTTCTGTCTTGCCAAACCAACAACAACCCGCGAGAAAACGAACATGAAGAAACTCCCCCTGATCACCGGTCTGGCCCTGAGCCTGTTGGCGTGCACCAGCTCATTCGCTGCCGAGAAAACCCTGCGCATCGGCATCGAAGCCGCTTATCCACCGTTCGCCTCGAAGACCGACAAAGGCGAGATCGTCGGTTTCGACTACGACATCGGCAACGCCCTGTGCGCGCAGATGAAGGTCAAGTGTGTGTGGGTCGAGGGTGAGTTCGATGGTCTGATTCCTTCGCTGAAAGTGAAGAAAATCGACATGGCCTTGTCGTCGATGACCATCAACGAAGACCGCAAGAAGTCGGTGGATTTCACCCACAAGTACTACTTCACTTCCTCGCGACTGGTGATGAAGGACGGCGCCACGGTCGATGATCAGTACGCCAGCCTCAAGGGCAAGACCGTCGGTGTGCAGCGCGCCACCACCACCGACCGTTATGCCACCGAGGTGTTCGAACCCAAGGGCATCAACGTCAAACGCTACGGCAATAACGAAGAAATCTACATGGACCTGGCGGCCGGGCGGCTCGATGCGATTTTCGCCGACACCATTCCGTTGAATGATTTCCTGTCGATGCCGCGCGGCAAGGGTTATGCGTTTGTCGGACCGGAGCTGAAGGATCCGAAGTACGTGGGCGAGGGCGCGGGGATCGCGGTGCGCAAGGGCAATACCGAGTTGGTCAGCGAGTTGAACACGGCCATCGACGGGATTCGTGCGAGTGGTGAGTATCAGAAGATTTCCCAGAAGTACTTCAAGTCCGACATCTACGGCGACTGATAGTCCGCTATCGCGAGCAGGCTCACTCCTACAGGGGAACGCATTCCAACTGTAGGAGTGAGCCTGCTCGCGATGGGGCCGGAACTGCCATGCAGATCTTCAGCCCTTCAATTCCTTCAAATGCTTGTACACCGTCGCCCGCCCCATGTTCAGCACATTGGCCACATAATTCGAGGCACTCTTGCCCTTGAACGCGCCCTCGGCGTGCAGGGCCAGTACCAGTTCGCGCTTGTGATCGCGGGTCAGCAGATTCAGGCTCAGCTGCCGCTCGCGCAGCCAGGCGTGGAGGAAGGTGTTGATGCGTTCCTGCCAGTCATCGCGGAACAGTGAATCCGGCTGCGGGATCAGTTTGCTTGGCGACAGGAACAGGTCCAGCGCAGCCTTGGCATTCTCGAACAGCGAAATATTCAGGTTGATGCACAGCACCGCCAGCGGCCGCTCGTCGCGGTCGCGCAGCACGGTGCTCAGGCTGCGAATCTTCTGGCCGTCCCAATTGAGCTTTTCGTACGGGCCGATGTTGCGCTCACTGACCTCCTCGCTGAGCATGTCTTCAAGCGACGAATCGTCACCGATCTCGCGCTTGGACAGGTTGTTGGCGATGTAATCGACCTTCTGCGTGCGCAGGTCGTGCAGCACCACTTCGGCGTGGGGAAAGAACAGCGTGGCGATGGCGTCGGCGATGGCACGGAAGTTATCCAGGGCCGGATCGAATTCGGGGGCGGTCATGATTGTGGAGCTCCAGGCGGCGTCAGCGCCCCCGTGTACGGGGGCGCTGCGAGTGTGCCGCAATCCGTTGGGCGCGTCATCCGCAGGGGCCTTCAGCGCAGCCGTGAGGGGGAGAGCATGGCGCTGCTCAGGCCGAACTGACGCAGATGCTCCGGCAACGCCTGCCCACGCACCAATGCCGCACTGGCCTGGCCCATGGCCGGTGAAGTCTGGATGCCGTAACCGCCCTGAGCCGCGACCCAGAACAACCCCGGTACCTGTGGATCGAAACCGCTGAGCAGATCGCCGTCGGCGACGAAGCTGCGCAGTCCGGCCCAGGTGCGGGTCGGACGGCGGATGGTCAGGGTCGTGGCTTCTTCGATCTGGTAGATGCCCATGGCGATGTCCAGTTCTTCCGGCTGCACGTCATGCGGTTCGACCGGGTCGGCGTTGGCCGGCGAGCCGAGGAACATCCCGGCGTCGGGCTTCATGTAGAACGATTCGTCGAGGCTGACCAGCATCGGCCAGTGATGAATGTCCACGCCCTCGGGGCCGGCGAAAATGAACGCCGCGCGGCGTTTAGGTTGCAGGCCCAGCGCTTGCGCGCCAGCCAGTGCGCCGATCTTGTCGGCCCAGGCGCCGGCGGCGTTGATGATGATCGGCGCGCTGAAGGTCTGGCCGTTGGTTTGCACCTGCCAGAGGCCAGCGGCGTCACGTGTCAGGCCCAGCACCTCGCAATCGGTGTGCACTTCGCCGTTGTTGCGGCGGATACCGCGCAGGTAACCCTGATGTACCGCGTCGGTGTCGATGTCGGTGGCGGTCGGATCGTAGATCGCGCCGTGGACTTTTTCCCGACGCAAAATCGGCAGACGGGCGCAGGCTTCGTCGGCGCTGAGCAGTTGCATCTCCGGCACCGTGGCCTTGGCGCTGAGGTACTGGTTGTGCAGCTCGGCGGCATCACCGCTGAAATCCACGGTCATTTCACCGCGCGGCGTGAGCAATGGATGCTCGCAGAAGCCGCTCGGCGGATGGTCGAAAAACTCACGGCTGGCCAGCGTCAATGCTCGCACCTGCGGCGTGCCGTAGGCCGCGGAGTACAACGCGGCAGAGCGCCCGGTGGAGTGGTAGGCCGGATGCGATTCACGTTCGAGCACGATCACTTTGGCGTGGGGCGACAGCCAGAACCCGGTGGAAGCGCCGGCAATCCCGCCGCCGATGATGATGAAATCTGCCTGGCTCATGTAAATCTCCAGTGGCTCGCAATATTGGGAAATAGGCTGATTCCCTGTGGGAGCGGGCTTGCTCGCGAAGGCGGTGTGTCATTCGGCCAATACGTTGCCTGACACGGCCTCTTCGCGAGCAAGCCCGCTCCCACAGGGGATTTGTGGTGTTAGTTGGTCAAGTGATAAACCGCATTGGCCAACGCAATGTCTTCCAGGCCCAGGCCGATTGAACGGAAAAATACGTGACGGTCGTAACCGGGGCGCGGCACTTTCTCGCTGAGCAGGTCGGCGAGGTCGCCGACGATCAAGTCCTTGCTCCAGCCATGTTGTTCACTGGCGATCAACATTTCACCGGCCGACCCCGGCGTGGTCAGACGATAGTCGCAGTACACCTGCATGTCGCCCAGGCTCTGCGGCGGCACCTCATGGGCGCGTGGCGCGTTGGTGCTGATCGAGGTGATCAGCGCCGGTTTGGCCAACGCTGCGGGGTCGATCACCGGGCCGGCGGACGAGGTGCAGAGCATGATCACGTCCGCATCGTCGAGGGCGGTTTCGCGGCTGTCGGCAATCTTCAGCCCCGGGAAAATTTCTTTCAGCAGTGCCTGGGTGTGCGCATCCTCAGACAGGCTCGGCGAATACACGCTGATGTTCTGCCAGTCGCGCAGGCCTTTCACGTAATGCAGATGCGCCTGAGCAACCTTGCCGCTGCCGATGATCGCCAGTCGTGTGGCATTCAGCGGGGCGAGGGCATCGACCGCCACCGCCGTGGTCGCGGCGGTACGCGCGGTGGTCAGCTCGCCGGCATCGCACAACAGCAACGGCTGGCCGGTGTGCATCGACATCAGCAGCGTCCACGCCGTCACCAGTGGCCCTTGCTCGCGGACGATGTAGGGCGAGGTCTTGACCCCGTACACGCCGTCCTCGGCCAGCACCCCCAGATAATTGATGAAGTCGCCGGCGCCCTGTGGAAACTCCACCAGTTGCTGCGCCGGTTGCACGGCGTGGCCGGCGGCGAGGTCGCGGAACAGCTTGCACAGGATCTGCGGCACGTCGATGCGCGCCAGCAGCTCGCGGGCCTGGGTGTGGTCGATCACGTAGGGTGTACTGGACATGTCAGGCTCCGCGGTCTGGATATAAACTAATTTGTCCATTATGGACTTTTAGTTGTCTATCGCAAGCGCCTGTTGAAAACCCCGAACAAAAAAAAGCGCAGTCCGTTGCCGGCTGCGCTTTTGGCGTTACAGGTCGCTTACTGCGGCTGCGGACGCTTGCGTTCCACTGCGCGCAACAGGTGCGTCGGCGGTGTTTCGCAACTGATCTTGCGACCGAGTTTTTCTTCGATCGACGGCAACTGGTAGGAGTCGTCTTCGCCGGCGAAGCTGATCGACACGCCGTCAGCGCCCGCGCGACCGGTGCGGCCGATGCGGTGCACGTAGTCGTCCGGAACTTCCGGCAGGGTGAAGTTGATCACGTGGCTGATGCCGTCGATGTGGATGCCGCGACCGGCGACATCGGTGGCCACCAGCACGCGGATCTTGCCTTCGCGGAAGCCTTCCAGGGTCTTGATGCGCTTGTGCTGCGGCACGTCGCCGGACAGCTGCGCGGCGTTGATGCCGTCGCGCACCAGACGCTCTTCGATGCGGCGCACTTCATCTTTGCGGTTGGCGAAGACGATCACGCGCTCCCAGCCGTTATCGTTGACCAGGTTGTAGAGCAGTTTGTACTTGTCAGCCGCGGCCACCGCATAGATGTGCTGCTCGACGTTTTCGTTGGCCACGTTGGTGATTTCGATTTCGACGATCGCCGGATCGGTGGTCCATTGCTTGGCCAGGTTCATCACGTCTTCGGTGAAGGTCGCGGAGAACAGCAGGGTCTGGCGTTCGCTTTTCGGCGGGGTCTGGCGAATGATCTGCCGCACTTGCGGGATGAAACCCATGTCGAGCATGCGGTCGGCTTCGTCCAGCACCATCACTTCGACCATGTCCAGGTGCACGTCGCCGCGCTGGTTGAAGTCGAGCAGTCGGCCCGGGGTGGCGACGAGAATGTCGCAGTGGCGCGCTTCGAGGTGCTTGAGCTGTTTGTCGAAGTCCATGCCGCCAACGAACGTCATCACGTTGAGGCCGGTGTACTTGGTCAGGTCGGCAGCGTCCTTGGCGATCTGCACCACCAGCTCACGGGTCGGCGCGATGATCAGCGCACGGGGTTCGCCCATGTAGCGTTCTTTCGGCGGTGGCGTCTGCAACAGCTGAGTGATGATCGAGATCAGGAACGCGGCGGTCTTGCCGGTGCCGGTCTGCGCGCGGCCGATGGCGTCTTTGCCGGCGAGGGTGAAACCCAGCACCTGCGCCTGGATCGGCGTGCAGTATGGAAAGCCCAGATCCTGGATGGCGTGCATCAGTTCCGGCGCGAGTTTGAAATCGTGGAAGCGGGTTTTGCCTTCCTGGGGTTCGACGACGAAGTCTTCGAGTTTCCAGGGAATGACCGGTGCCTTGGGCTTCGGTTCGCGGCGCGGTCTGGCCGGTTTCGCTGCTTCGGCGCGGACAGGTTCGGCGGCGATAGCGGGTTGCGGCTCGGGCTCGGGTGTCGCTACCGGTGCCGGACGTTCAACCTTGGGCGCATCGCTGCGAGGGCCGGGGGCGTGCGACGGCGCACTGGGAACTGGCGCGAGCTGCTCAGCCTCGCTTTTACCGAACATTTTCTTGAGTGCTTCGAGCACGGTCATCTCATCAATTGGTTAAGGAATGTACGCCGGCCAGTGTAATGCAAGAAACGGGCGCGGCGTAGTGGGATGATCAAAGCGGTCCGGCAAGCGGCCGAATCAGCGCAGGCGCTCACTCAGCCAGACGCCGATGTCGCGAATTTCTTCGGGTAACACTTCGTGCTCCATTGGGTATTCCTGCCATGTCACGGTGACACCATGCTTGTTTAAATGCTCGTAAGCACTGCGGCCCATGGCGTTGAGTACCACGCCATCGCGTTGGCCGTGCAAGCAAAGGGCGGGAATGCGCTGCTGACTGGCTGACAGCTCCATCTCGTCGGTAAAGGTCGGGGCATAGGTGGAGAGGGCAAGTACGCCACCCAAAGGACCTTGCCACTTTATATAAGCGGTGTGCAGAACGACGGCGCCGCCCTGGGAAAACCCGGCGAGAAAAATCCGCGAAGCGTCTATTCCGAGGGTGCGCTGCGCTTCGATCAATTTGACGATGCGATCTGACGATTCTTCCAGTTGCTCACGATCAATCGCCCGCGCCGGGCTCATGGCCTTTATGTCGTACCAGCTCGGCATCGCGTAACCGCCATTGATGGTGACGGGCAGGGTCGGCGCTTGCGGCAAGACGAAGCGGGTCGTCAGCAGGCTTTCCTGCAGCGCTTCGGCGACCGGCAGGAAGTCATAGCGGTCAGCGCCGAGGCCGTGCAGCCAGATAACGCAGGCGTCTGCGGGCTTTACGGGTTCAAGAATCAGGGGCTCGGTCATGGCTGCTCCAAAAATGTGCGGGCGCTCTCAATAAGTGCGTGATTGAGGTGCGCGTCCGGTCGATCCGTTAAGAAGATGTCGCAAGGCTACAAGTTTTGCTATTGACCTGTCGCGCAATCGCTTCAGCAAGCGGTGTGGTACGGGCTTTGCTATGGAGGAATCTGTACGACGCGTCCTACGCCTTGCGGTAACACTATCAGTGTACGACTTGCGACGGGATTGCAAAGAATCCGGTGATGGATGTTCGCCAATGGCCGCTACGGGCAAAGCGAACGTGAAAGGGCTACAGCCCGTTCGGCCGACTGGTGAGAAGTGAGTTGTCCATGATGTGGATTTTCTCCTACTAGACTCATAGCGAAGGTCTTACGTCGGTTGACCCCAAAAAAAGCCAACACGGGTCAACAACGCCTCAAAAGGGTGCGACTGGACTCAAGCTCCGACACAACAAGAGCAAAACTGGAGGTTTGAATGAAGATGTTGAAATCCACTCTGGCGGTCGTGACTGCTGCAGCAGTACTCGGCGTCAGCGGGTTCGCTCAGGCGGGTGCAACCCTGGATGCCGTGCAGAAGAAAGGTTTCGTGCAATGTGGCGTGAGCGACGGTCTGCCGGGTTTCTCGGTGCCGGACGCTTCGGGCAAGATCCTCGGGATCGACGCTGACGTTTGCCGCGCTGTGGCCGCTGCGGTATTCGGCGACGCCAACAAGGTCAAGTTCAGCCAGTTGAACGCCAAGGAGCGCTTCACCGCGCTGCAGTCGGGCGAAATCGACCTGCTCTCGCGCAACACCACCATGACCAGCTCGCGTGACGCCGGCATGGGCCTGAAATTCCCGGGCTTCATCACTTACTACGACGGCGTGGGCTTCCTGGCCAACAACAAGCTGGGCGTGAAGAGTGCCAAGGAACTGGACGGTGCAACCATCTGCATCCAGGCCGGTACCACCACCGAACTGAACGTGTCCGACTACTTCCGTGCCAACGGCCTGAAGTACACCCCGATCACATTCGACACCTCCGATGAAAGCGCCAAGTCGCTGGAATCCGGTCGTTGCGACGTGCTGACCTCCGACAAGTCGCAGCTGTACGCACAGCGCAGCAAACTGGCTTCGCCAAAAGACTACGTGGTACTGCCGGAAACCATCTCCAAAGAACCGCTGGGCCCGGTCGTGCGTAACGGCGACGACGAGTGGCTGGCGATCGTTCGCTGGGTTGGCTACGCGCTGCTGAACGCTGAAGAAGCCGGCGTGACGTCGAAAAACGTATTGGAAGAAGCCAAATCCACCAAGAACCCGGACGTCGCTCGTCTGCTGGGTGCTGACGGTGAATACGGCAAGGACCTGAAACTGCCGAAGGACTGGGTTGTGAAAATCGTTTCGCAGGTCGGTAACTACGGTGAAATCTTCGAGAAAAACCTCGGCAAGAGCACTCCGCTGGAAATCGACCGTGGCCTGAACGCGCTGTGGACCAACGGCGGCATTCAGTACGCACCACCAGTGCGCTAATGGTTCTATCACCCGGCGGGCCAACCGCCGGGTGATGTTCTGTTCCATTTCTTCCGGGGCACTTCATGCAAAATTCAATCGGCGCACCAAAGCAGAGGTTCAGCCTCAGCGATCCGCGAGTGCGTGCGTGGCTGTTTCAGATCATCACCGTCGTGGCGGTGGTCGCCATGGGCTGGTATCTGTTCGACAACACCCAGACCAACCTGCAGCACCGGGGCATCACTTCCGGTTTCGGCTTTCTGGAGCGCAGTGCCGGGTTCGGCATCGCTCAACACCTGATTTCCTACACCGAAGCGGACAGCTACGCCCGGGTGTTCGTGATCGGTTTGCTCAACACCCTGCTGGTGACCGTCATCGGCGTGATCCTGGCGACCCTGCTGGGCTTCATCATCGGTGTGGCGCGGCTGTCGCCGAACTGGATCATCAGCAAACTGGCGACCGTGTATGTGGAAGTGTTCCGCAACATTCCGCCGCTGCTGCAGATCCTGTTCTGGTACTTCGCGGTGTTCCTGACCATGCCGGGACCGCGTAACAGCCATAACTTCGGCGATACCTTCTTCGTCAGCAGCCGGGGCCTGAACATGCCGGCCGCGCAAATGGCTGACGGCTTCTGGGCGTTCGTCATCAGTGTGGTGCTGGCCATCGTCGCCATCGTGCTGATGTGCCGCTGGGCCAACAAGCGTTTCGAAGACACCGGCGTACCGTTCCACAAGTTCTGGACCGGCGTGGCGATCCTGCTGGTGCTCCCGACCCTGTGCGCACTGATCTTCGGCGCGCCGCTGCATTGGGAAATGCCGCAACTCAAGGGCTTCAACTTCGTCGGTGGCTGGGTGCTGATCCCGGAACTGCTCGCGTTGACCCTGGCGCTGACCGTGTACACCGCCGCGTTCATCGCGGAAATCGTCCGTTCGGGGATCAAGTCGGTCAGCCATGGCCAGACCGAAGCGGCGCGTTCGCTCGGCCTGCGCAACGGCCCGACTCTGCGCAAGGTGATCATTCCGCAAGCCCTGCGAGTGATCATTCCGCCGCTGACCAGCCAATACCTGAACCTGGCGAAGAACTCGTCGCTGGCCGCCGGTATCGGTTATCCGGAAATGGTTTCGCTGTTCGCCGGCACCGTGCTCAACCAGACCGGTCAGGCGATCGAAGTCATTGCCATCACCATGAGCGTGTACCTGGCGATCAGTATCAGCATTTCCCTGCTGATGAACTGGTACAACAAGCGCATTGCGCTGATCGAGCGGTGAGGAAACGCGCATGACAACCCATACTTTCAAACCCGACATGCCACCGCCGGCCAAGGTCTTCGGCCCGATGGCATGGATACGCGCCAACATGTTCTCCAGCTGGCTCAACACCCTGCTGACCCTGTTCGCGTTCTACCTGATCTACCTGGTGGTCCCACCGATCCTCAGTTGGGCGATCCTCGATGCCAATTGGGTCGGCACCACCCGCGCCGACTGCACGAAGGACGGCGCCTGCTGGGTGTTCATTCAGCAGCGTTTCGGCCAGTTCATGTACGGCTACTACCCGGCGGAACTGCGCTGGCGCGTCGACCTGACCGTGTGGCTGGCGGTGATCGGCGTGGCACCACTGTTTATCAAACGCGTGGCGCACAAAGCCGTGTACGGCCTGAGCTTCCTGGTGATCTACCCGATCGTCGCGTGGTGCCTGCTGCATGGCGGCGTGTTCGGCCTCGACACCGTGGCGACCAGCCAGTGGGGCGGCCTGATGCTGACGCTGGTCATTGCCACGGTCGGTATCGCCGGCGCCTTGCCGCTGGGGATCATTCTGGCGCTGGGCCGGCGTTCGAACATGCCGGCGATTCGCGTGGTCTGCGTGACCTTCATCGAGTTCTGGCGCGGCGTGCCGTTGATCACGGTGCTGTTCATGTCCTCGGTGATGCTGCCGCTGTTCCTGCCCGAAGGCATGAACTTCGACAAGCTGCTGCGGGCGCTGATCGGCGTAATCCTGTTCCAGTCGGCCTACGTTGCCGAAGTGGTGCGTGGCGGTCTGCAAGCGATCCCCAAAGGTCAGTACGAAGCGGCTGCGGCGATGGGCCTCGGTTACTGGCGCGCGATGGGCCTGGTGATTCTGCCGCAAGCCCTGAAGCTGGTGATTCCGGGCATCGTCAACACGTTTATTGCGCTGTTCAAGGACACCAGCCTGGTGATCATCATCGGCCTGTTCGACCTGCTCAACAGCGTCAAACAAGCCGCTGCCGATCCGAAATGGCTGGGCATGGCCACCGAAGGCTACGTGTTCGCCGCCCTGGTGTTCTGGATTTTCTGTTTTGGTATGTCGCGCTATTCCATGCATCTGGAACGCAAGCTCGACACTGGCCACAAGCGTTAGGAGTTCTCGGTAAATGAGCGAAGCAATCAAAAAGCCTGTGGGCCCTGAAGGCATTATTCAGATGCAGGGCGTGAACAAGTGGTACGGCCAGTTCCACGTGCTGAAAGACATCAACCTCAACGTCAAACAGGGTGAGCGTATCGTCCTGTGCGGCCCGTCGGGTTCCGGCAAGTCGACCACCATCCGCTGCCTCAACCGTCTGGAAGAGCACCAGCAGGGGCGCATCGTCGTCGACGGCGTGGAACTGACCAACGACCTCAAGCAGATCGAAGCGATCCGCCGCGAAGTCGGCATGGTGTTCCAGCACTTCAACCTGTTTCCGCACCTGACCATCCTGCAGAACTGCACGCTGGCGCCGATGTGGGTGCGCAAGATGCCCAAGCGCAAGGCCGAGGAAATCGCCATGCATTATCTGGAGCGCGTACGCATTCCGGAGCAGGCGCATAAATTCCCGGGGCAACTGTCCGGCGGTCAGCAACAGCGCGTGGCGATTGCTCGCGCACTGTGCATGAAACCGAAAATCATGCTGTTCGACGAACCGACCTCGGCCCTCGACCCGGAGATGGTCAAAGAGGTGCTGGACACCATGATCGGCCTCGCCGAAGACGGCATGACCATGCTCTGCGTAACCCACGAAATGGGCTTCGCCCGCACCGTGGCCAACCGCGTGATCTTCATGGACAAGGGCGAAATCGTCGAGCAAGCAGCGCCTAACGACTTCTTCGACAACCCGCAGAATGACCGCACCAAACTGTTCCTGAGCCAGATCCTGCATTGATCGAAACCAGCCAGTGAAATAAACCCGGACCTGTTCCGGGTTTATTTTTGCCCGCGATTTGCCCCTTGTGCCGATTCGGTTGCCTGACTACCATGTCAGGAAATTCATCCTATGATTGGATGAAAGGGCGAATTTCATGACAGACATCTCACCTTTGATCAAGCGATCCCTGGTCGATCAGGCCTTGGATCAATTGCGCCAGCGCATCACCGATGGCGTGTGGCAGGTCGGCGCACGGCTGCCGACCGAGCCGGAGCTGTGCAGCGAGTTGGGCATCAGCCGCAACACCGTGCGCGAAGCCATGCGCGTGCTGGCGTTTTCCGGGTTGATCGAAATCCGTCAGGGCGACGGCAGTTATCTGCGCGCAGTGGTCGATCCGATGGACACGCTCAAGGCGTTGTCCCGTTGCTCGCTGGAGCAGGCGCGGGAAACCCGGCACATCCTTGAAGTCGAGGCGATTGGCCTGGCCGCGTTGCGCCGCACCGATGAAGACCTGCTCGCGCTGCGCGAAGCGCTCGGCACCAGCGGCAGCCACTACCACGGCGATCTCGACACTTACATTTCCTGCGATCTGGTGTTCCACCGCCGTCTGGTGGACGCCGCGCACAACCCCACCCTCAGCGAGTTGTATCGCTATTTCTCCAGCATCGTCGGCGCGCAATTGCGCCAGACGCTGAACATCGTCCCGCGCCGTCAGGAAGTGTTCGACCTGCACATCGAGTTGCTCGATGCCGTCGAACAACGCGACCCGGAACGGGCCAAAGCCATATCGAGGCAGTTGATCAATGAACCTTGAAACCGAGAACAACCTCTCAACCCCCAAGCGCACGGCAGAACTCGAAGAGCTGCTGATCGACGCCGAGGCCGACGACGAACAAGTGCAGCAAAGCCATCCGCTGGTACGCCGCCCGTGGCTGTTGCTGCTGGGGCTGATTCTGGTGGCGCTGAACCTGCGCCCGGCACTGTCGAGCATGGCGCCGCTGCTCAGCGAAGTGTCGAAAAGCCTTGGCTTGTCTGCTGCGCAGGCCGGTTTGCTGACCACGTTGCCGGTGCTGTGCCTGGGCCTGTTCGCACCGCTGGCGCCGATACTGGCGCGGCGTTTCGGCGCTGAACGGGTGGTGCTGGGGATTCTGCTGACCCTGGCCGCCGGCATCATTGTGCGCAGTAACTTCGGTGAGATCGGCCTGTTCGCCGGCAGTGTTCTCGGTGGCGCGAGCATCGGCATTATCGGCGTGCTGCTGCCGGGCATCGTCAAACGCGACTTCGCCAAACACGCCGGAACCATGACCGGCGTCTACACCATGGCCCTGTGCCTCGGTGCGGCAATGGCGGCGGGTTCGACCGTGCCGTTGAGCGAGCACTTCGACCACAGCTGGGCGCTGGGCCTGGGTTTCTGGGTGATCCCGGCGCTGGTGGCGGCGCTGTTCTGGCTGCCGCAGGTCGGGCAGAAACACGGCGCGCACCACGTCGCCTATCGGGTGCGTGGGCTGTTGCGCGATCCGCTGGCCTGGCAAGTGACCTTGTACATGGGCCTGCAATCGTCGCTGGCGTACATCGTGTTCGGCTGGTTGCCTTCGATCCTGATCGGCCGCGGGCTGACCCCGACTCAGGCCGGGCTGGTGCTGTCCGGTTCGGTGATCATCCAGCTCGCCAGTTCGCTGGCGGCGCCGTGGCTGGCGACCCGCGGCAAGGATCAGCGGCTGGCGATCGTGGTGGTGATGGCGCTGACCCTCGGTGGTCTGTTCGGTTGCCTGTATGCGCCGATTGAAGGCCTGTGGGGCTGGGCGATTCTGCTGGGCCTGGGGCAGGGCGGTACGTTCAGCCTGGCGCTGACCTTGATCGTGCTGCGCTCACGGGATTCGCACGTCGCGGCGAACCTGTCGAGCATGTCCCAGGGCTTCGGTTATACGCTGGCTTCGATGGGACCGTTCGCGGTCGGCGTGGTGCATGACTGGACCGGCGGCTGGAATGCGGTGGGCTGGATTTTCGGCATCATCGGCACCGGGGCGATCATTGCCGGGCTGGGTGCCGGCCGCTCGCTGTACGTGCAAGTGCAAAGCGAAAAAATCTGACACGTTTCAACTTGTAGGAGTGAGCCTGCTCGCGATAGCGGTGTGTCGGTCAACATTGCGCTGACTGACACACCGCTATCGCGAGCAGGCTCACTCCTACAGTGGTTCTGTGTGTTGCTGATATTCGCTGCGCGAATGCCGATAGTGTTTCTGCGATTTGCAGCTTATCGTGCTGGCAATCTGTCCATTTCCTGGAGTTTGCCCATGAGCGAAGCCCACGCCGCCCTGATCACCCGCTTCTACCAGGCCTTCCAGCGCCTCGACGCCGAGGCCATGGCCGCCTGCTACACCGACGATGTGGTGTTCAGCGATCCGGCCTTCGGTGAACTGCGCGGGCGCGATGCCGGCGACATGTGGCGCATGCTCACCACCCGGGCCAAGGACTTCTCCCTGACTTTCGACAATGTCCGCGCCGACGAACGCAGCGGCGGCGCGCACTGGGTGGCGACTTACCTGTTCAGCCAGACCGGCAACGTGGTGATCAACGATATACAGGCGCGCTTCGTCTTTCGTGACGGCAAGATCTGCGAGCACCACGACCACTTCGACCTGTGGCGCTGGTCGCGTCAGGCCCTGGGTTTCAAAGGCTTGCTGCTGGGCTGGACGCCACTGGTGCGCAACGCCGTCCGTGCGCAGGCGCTGAAGGGGCTGAAGGCATTTCAGGCCGGTCGCTGATAAGATCGCGGCCTGTTTCCTACACGTCCAGATCCCGAAGTGACCAGCCTCAGCGAAAAACTACTTGATGTCGTCGAGCCAGTGAGCAAGTCCTGGTTCGTCTACCTCGTGCGCGCGGCCAACGGTTCGCTGTATTGCGGGATCAGCGACGACCCGGTGCGCCGCTTCGCCAAGCATCAGAGCGGCAAGGGCGCGCGCTTCTTCCTGTCCAGCCCGGCGATGGCGCTGGTCTACACCGAACGTTGCCGCGACAAGAGCGATGCGTTGCGTCAGGAACGCTTGATCAAGAAGCTGCGCAAGAGCGCCAAGGAATGCCTGGTCGCGTCTTATCAATCTGACTGATCGGTTCCCATCAGCCAGATCTGTAGGCTGCTATCCAAATGCACGCTAAGCTGCTGACTCACTTTTTGTGCGGCGGAGCCGAGCATGTCCGAGTTGATTCTGCATCATTACCCGACCTCTCCATTTGCCGAGAAGGCTCGTCTGCTGTTGGGCTTCAAAGGCTTGTCCTGGCGCTCGGTGCACATCTCGCCGGTGATGCCCAAGCCGGATCTGACCGCGCTGACTGGCGGCTACCGCAAGACCCCGGTGTTGCAGATCGGTGCCGATATCTATTGCGACACGTCGTTGATCGCCCGTCGTCTGGAGCAGGAAAAAGCTCTGCCGGCGTTCTTCCCTGAAGGTCAGGAAATGACCAGTGCCAGCTTCGCGGCGTGGGCCGATTCGGTGGTGTTCCAGCACGCGGTCAGTCTGGTGTTCCAGCCGGAATCGGTCGCCGTGCGTTTCGGCAAGTTGCCGCCGGAAGCGATCAAGGCCTTTATCGCTGACCGTGCCGGGCTGTTCAGTGGCGGCAGCGCCACGCGGCTGTCGGCCGAGCAGGCCAAGCATCAGTGGCCAACGCTCATGGCGCGGCTGGAGCAGCAATTGCAGCGTGAGCAGGGCGACTTCCTGTTCGGCGAGCCGTCGATTGCCGACTTCGCCCTGGCGCATCCGCTGTGGTTCCTCAAGGCGACGCACGTTACTGCGCCGTTGGTGGACGAGTATCCGGCCGTCGCTGCGTGGCTGGGGCGCGTGTTGGGCTTTGGTCATGGTGCGGCGAGTGAGATGACGGCCGAGGAAGCGCTGGAAGTGGCGCGCAGTTCGACGCCGGCGGCGTTGCCGGATGAGCGGTTTGAAGATCCGAACGGCTTCAAGGCCGGGCAGCAGGTGGCGATTGCCGCGACCGATTACGGGGTTGATCCGGTGGTGGGCGAGTTGCTGTTTGCTGGCCGCGAAGAGCTGATCCTGCGCCGCGAAGACCCGCGTGGCGGCGTGGTGCATGTGCACTTCCCGCGCTTTGGTTTCCGCATCGAAGCCCGCTGATCAGCAAGTAGCCTCTGCTTGAGGGGAGGGGCGCAATTGTGGTGAGGGGATTTATCCCCGATGGGGCGCGAAGCGCCCCCAAAAAACTGCACGCTTTACCATGCAGATTTTGCGACGGCTTCGCCGCCGATCGGGGATAAATCCCCTCACCACAGAGGAGCTGTGTTATTTCAGGGCCGCGAGGATCTCGTCCGGGGCGAACCCGCGAATCAACGTGCCATTCACATCAATCAGCGGAATCCCGCGTCCACCCAGCGCTTCATACGCCTTGCGCGCCTCGGCATCCTTCTCGATGTCGAACTCCTGGAACGCAATCCCTTTGCTGTCGAGAAAACGCTTGGTCTGCTTGCAGTAGCCGCACCAGTCGGTGGAATACAGCACGACGCTGGCGTTGGCACGAACCTGCTCCGAGACCATTTGCGACGGGTTGAACACCCGCTCGATCTTGCCCCAGTTCTGATAGACCACGACCACCAGCAGAACCAGTGCGACCTTCTTCAGCACATTACCGAGCATCAGTTGCGACGCTTGAGCTGATCAGTGAGCGAGGTTGGCAGGCCCTTGATGATCAGGGTGCCGGCCTCTTCGTCGTATTCGATCTTCGAACCCAGCAGGTGCGCTTCAAAGCTGATCGACAGACCTTCGGCGCGGCCGGTGAAGCGGCGGAACTGGTTGAGCGTGCGTTTGTCCGCCGGAATCTCCGGCGACAGACCGTAGTCCTTGTTGCGGATGTGGTCGTAAAAGGCTTTCGGGCGTTCTTCGTCGATCAGCTCCGACAGCTCTTCCAGGCCCATCGGCTCGCCGAGCTTGGCCTGGCTGCTGGCGTAATCGACCAGGGTCTTGGTTTTTTCGCGGGCGGAGTCTTCCGGCAGGTCTTCGCTCTCGACGAAGTCGCTGAAGGCTTTGAGCAGGGTGCGCGTCTCACCCGGGCCGTCGACGCCTTCCTGGCAGCCGATGAAGTCGCGGAAGTATTCCGAAACCTTCTTACCGTTCTTGCCCTTGATGAACGAGATGTACTGCTTGGACTGCTTGTTGTTCTGCCACTCGGACACGTTGATCCGCGCCGCCAGGTGCAATTGGCCGAGGTCGAGGTGACGCGACGGGGTCACGTCCAGCTCATCGGTCACCGCCACGCCTTCACTGTGGTGCAGCAGGGCGATCGCCAGGTAGTCAGTCATGCCTTGCTGATAGTGGGCGAACAGCACGTGGCCGCCGACCGACAGGTTCGACTCTTCCATCAACTTCTGCAGATGCTCGACCGCGACTTTGCTGAACGCGGCGAAGTCCTTGCCACCGTCCATGTATTCCTTCAGCCAGCCGCTGAACGGGAACGCGCCGGATTCCGGATGGAACAGGCCCCAGGCTTTGCCCTGTTTGGCGTTGTAGCTCTCGTTGAGGTCGGCGAGCATGTTCTCGATGGCCGCGGACTCAGCCAGTTCAGAGTCACGGGCGTGCAGAACTGCGGGCGTGCCGTCGGGTTTTTTGTCGATCAGGTGGACGATGCAATGACGGATCGGCATGGGCTTCTCGGCTGGTGGAAGGGAGGAGGGCAGGCTCCCCCGAAAAAGCGCCCAGTGTACCGCAACCACTGGTTTTGGCGCGGGGTGAAGGGCAAATCCGGGGCGGGTGGCAGTCCTTATGCAGTTTTTTACCGATTTAGAGCAATAAACCTGACCAAATGGGTAGCTAGAGGCGGATATTTCCCCGTCTCTGTGCTAGTTTTGCCCGGTCTTACGCGAAGTCACTGCGTTAAGCGTGCAATCAGCATTTGTCAGGTCGAACCAAACCCTGATTTCGGCATCTATAACCCGACTCGTCGTGGTTATCGCCGAGGGTGCCAGATCCAGAAGATCGGGCTCGATGGCTGACACTGCACTCTGCAATCCATATGAATTTGATAGGGAAGGAACACTACATGGCTCTTACTAAAGACCAACTGATCGCCGACATCGCTGAAGCTATCGACGCGCCGAAAACCACCGCGCGTAACGCTCTGGACCAACTGGGCCAAATCGTTGCCGATCAGCTGGAAAACGGCGGCGAAATCACCTTGCCAGGTATCGGCAAGCTGAAAGTGACTGAGCGTCCTGCCCGCACTGGCCGTAACCCTTCGACTGGCGCTGCCATCGAAATCCCTGCCAAGAAAGTGATCAAGCTGGTTGTGGCCAAAGGCCTGACCGACGCTGTGAACAAGTAAGACGCAGCGATAAAAAAACCGTGCACCGGAGCGATCCGGGCACGGTTTTTTTGTGTCTGCGATTTGGCGATGCACCTTGAACCTTTGTAGGAGTGAGCCTGCTCGCGAAAGCGCTGCGTCAGTCAATAATGAAGTTAACTGACACGCCGCCTTCGCGAGCAGGCTCGCTCCCACAATTGACCTGCGCCGGTCTATGCAATGTTTAGCGCGTCCAGCGCTCGCGACGCCAGATCTGCTGCTCCGACTTGGTCTGGAAGGTCCACGCCACAAAACGGCTCTGCTTCTGCCCTTGCGACATCTCCACCACCTGGCTTTCCAGCACGCCGGCCTTCTTCAGCGCGGTTTCGATGGCGGGCAGGTTCGAGGCTTTCGACACCAGCGTGCTGAACCACAGCACCTTGTGCTGGAAGTTCGCACTCTCGGCGATCAGTTGCGTCACGAAACGCGCTTCACCGCCCTCACACCACAGCTCGGCGGACTGACCACCGAAGTTCAGCACTGGCAGCTTGCGTTTCGGATCGGCCTTGCCCAGTGCGCGCCATTTGCGCTCGCTGCCCTTGGTCGCCTCTTCCATCGAAGCATGGAACGGCGGGTTGCACATGGTCAGGTCAAAGCGCTCGCCCGGCTCCAGCAGACCAATCAGGATGTGCTTGCGGTTTTCCTGCTGGCGCAGCTTGATGACCTTGTTCAGGTCGTTGGACTGGACGATGGCTCGGGCGGCGGCCACGGCCGTCGGGTCGATTTCCGAACCGAGGAAGTGCCAGCGGTATTCGCTGTTGCCGATCAGCGGATACACGCAGTTGGCACCCATGCCGATGTCCAGCACATTGACGATCGCGCCGCGCGGGACCTTGCCGTCGTTCATGCTCGCCAGCAGGTCGGCGAGGAAGTGCACGTAATCGGCACGGCCCGGGACCGGTGGGCACAGGTAATCCGCGGGAATGTCCCAATGCTCGATGCCGTAGAAGGACTTGAGCAGCGCCCGGTTGAACACACGCACCGCATCGGGGCTGGCGAAGTCGATGCTTTCCTTGCCGTACGGGTTGGTGATCACGAACTTCGCCAGTTCCGGCGTGGTCTTGATCAGCGCCGGGAAGTCATAGCGACCCTGATGGCGATTGCGCGGGTGCAGGCTGGCCTTTTCACGCGACTCAACGGCTTTGGTCGGGGTCGCGGCATCAGGCTTCTTGCGCGCAGGTTTGGGTGTGCGGGGGGCGTTCATGGGTGTGATCGATTCGGGTATGGCTGAAAGTGGCGGGTATTGTCCCACATCTAAAGGCAACACCGTTCAAACTGTGGGAGCGGGCTTGCTCGCGAAAGCGGCGTGTCCGCCAACACATAGGTTGAATGACACACCGCATTCGCGAGCAAGCCCGCTCCCACAGGGGATTTTTGGCGATTCTTGAATAAAAAAGGGAGGCCGTTGCGGGCCTCCCTTGTTCATTGCGGCTTGCCGTTACAGGCTGGAAATCCGCGCGTGCTGCTCGGCCAGTTTGCCCAGGGCTTGTTCAGCCTCGGCCAGCTTGGCGCGTTCCTTCTCGATGACTTCGGCCGGGGCCTTGTCAACGAAACCGGCGTTCGACAGCTTGCCACCAACGCGCTGAACTTCGCCCTGCAGACGCAGGATTTCCTTGTCCAGACGCGCCAGTTCGGCGCCCTTGTCGATCAGACCGGCCATCGGCACCAGCACTTCCATCTCGCCGACCAGCGCGGTGGCGGACAGCGGCGCTTCTTCGCCAGCGGCCAGAACGGTGATCGACTCCAGACGCGCCAGCTTCTTCAACAGTGCTTCGTTCTCGGTCAGACGACGCTGATCTTCAGCGCTGACGTTCTTCAGGTAGATCGGCAGCGGTTTGCCCGGGCCAATGTTCATCTCGCCACGGATGTTGCGTGTGCCGAGCATCAGACCCTTGAGCCATTCGATGTCGTCTTCGGCGGCCGGATCGATGCGCTCCTCGTTGGCCACCGGCCAAGGTTGCAGCATGATCGTCTTGCCCTGAATGCCGGCCAGCGGCGCGATGCGCTGCCAGATTTCTTCAGTGATGAACGGCATGAACGGGTGCGCCAGACGCAGCGCCACTTCCAGTACGCGCACCAGCGTGCGACGGGTGCCGCGCTGACGCTCGACCGGGGCGTTTTCGTCCCACAGCACTGGCTTGGACAGTTCCAGGTACCAGTCGCAGTACTGGTTCCAGATGAACTCGTACAGCGCTTGCGCGGCGAGGTCGAAACGGAATTGATCCAGTTGACGGGTCACTTCGGCTTCAGTGCGTTGCAGCTGCGAGATGATCCAGCGATCCGCCAGCGACAGCTCGTAGGCTTCACCGTTCTGGCCGCAGTCTTCGCCCTTGTCCAGAACATAACGCGCGGCGTTCCAGATCTTGTTGCAGAAGTTGCGATAGCCTTCGACGCGGCCCATGTCGAACTTGATGTCGCGACCGGTGGACGCCAGCGAGCAGAAGGTGAAGCGCAGGGCGTCGGTGCCGTAGCTGGCGATGCCGTCGGCGAACTCGTCGCGGGTCTGCTTCTCGATCTTCTTCGCCAGTTTCGGCTGCATCATGCCGGAGGTGCGCTTCTGCACCAGGGCTTCCAGCTCGATACCGTCGATGATGTCCAGCGGGTCCAGGACGTTGCCCTTGGACTTGGACATCTTCTGGCCCTGGCCATCACGCACCAGACCGTGTACGTAAACGGTCTTGAACGGCACCTGCGGGGTGCCGTCCTCGTTCTTGATCAGGTGCATCGTCAGCATGATCATCCGGGCAACCCAGAAGAAAATGATGTCGAAACCGGTGACCAGCACGTCGGTGGAGTGGAATTTCTTCAGGAATTCGGTCTTTTCCGGCCAGCCGAGGGTGGAGAAGGTCCACAGGCCCGAGCTGAACCAGGTGTCGAGCACGTCGTTGTCCTGTTGCAGCGCAACGTCCGGGCCGAGGTTGTGCTTGGCACGCACTTCGGCTTCGTCGCGACCGACGTAGACCTTGCCCGACTCGTCGTACCAGGCCGGAATCCGATGGCCCCACCACAGCTGACGGCTGATGCACCAGTCCTGGATGTCGCGCATCCACGAGAAGTACATGTTTTCGTACTGCTTCGGCACGAACTGGATACGGCCGTCTTCAACGGCAGCAATCGCCGGCTCAGCCAGCGGCTTGGTGGAAACGTACCACTGGTCGGTCAGCCACGGCTCGATGACGGTGCCGGAGCGGTCGCCTTTCGGCACTTTCAGGTTGTGATCGTCGACGCTGACCAGCAGGCCGGCGGCGTCGAACGCAGCGACGATCTGCTTGCGCGCTTCGAAACGCTCGAGACCGGCGTACTCGGCCGGGATCTTGCCGTCGATGCTGTCGTTCAGCGTGCCGTCGAGGTTGAACACCTGGGCGGCGGGCAGCACGTTGGCGTTCTTGTCGAAGATGTTCAGCAGCGGCAGGTTGTGGCGCTTGCCGACTTCGTAGTCGTTGAAATCGTGCGCCGGGGTGATTTTCACGCAGCCGGTGCCGAATTCTGGATCGCAGTAATCGTCGGCGATGATCGGGATGCGGCGGCCAACCAGTGGCAGCTCGACGAATTTGCCGATCAGGGCTTTGTAGCGTTCGTCGTTCGGGTTAACCGCGACGGCGGAGTCGCCGAGCATGGTTTCCGGACGGGTGGTCGCGACGATCAGGAAATCGTTGCCTTCAGCGGTTTTCGCGCCGTCGGCCAGCGGGTACTTGAGGTTCCACAGGAAACCTTTCTCGTCGTGGTTTTCCACTTCGAGGTCGGAAATCGCCGTGTGCAGCTTGGTATCCCAGTTGACCAGACGCTTGCCGCGATAGATCAAACCGTCTTCGTGCAGGCGCACGAAGGCTTCTTTAACCGCTTCCGAGAGACCGTCGTCCATGGTGAAGCGCTCGCGGCTCCAGTCCACGGACGAGCCGAGGCGGCGGATCTGCCGGCTGATGTTGCCGCCGGACTGATCCTTCCACTCCCAGACTTTCTCGAGGAATTTCTCGCGGCCCAGGTAGTGACGGTTCTGGCCGGTGGCTTCCAGTTGACGCTCCACCAGCATCTGCGTGGCGATACCTGCGTGGTCGGTGCCGGGCTGCCACAGGGTGTTGCGACCCTGCATGCGGCGGAAACGGATCAGGGCGTCCATGATCGCGTTGTTGAAACCGTGACCCATATGCAGGCTGCCGGTGACGTTCGGCGGCGGGATCATGATGGTGTAGGAATCGCCCGCGCCTTGCGGTGCGAAATAGTTCTCGGACTCCCAGGTGTTGTACCAGGAAGTTTCAATGGCGTGCGGCTGGTAGGTCTTATCCATGCGCGGCGGGACCCTATTGGCATTTATTCAGGAAAAGCCGGGAAGTATAGCGGGGCATGGGGCCGAGGGCGAGCGGGGCGGGCCGGGTGGAGATCTAAATGTGATCGCGAACTCTGTGGCGAGGGAGCTTGCTCCCGCTCGGCTGCGCAGCAGTCGTAAAAACTGCCACGCAGGCTTCGCGGACGAAACACTGTTGAATGGTTTTTGGGGCGCTTCGCACCCCAGCGGGAGCAAGCTCCCTCGCCACAAAAAATACCGAAGGCCGGGGTTATTCGTATTGGCTGAGCAACCGCTCCATCCGCGCCTCGAGGCGGCGTTTGATTTCGGTTTCGATGTGCGGCGCGAAGTCGTCGATCACGTCCTGCATGATCAATTGCGCGGCGGCGCGCAGTTCGCTGTCCAGGTGCAGCAGGGCGTCCGGGCCTTTATCCACAGGTGCTGCCGGTTTGGCAGCAGGCGCCGGGGCCGGAGCTTGGGGCGGTTCGATGGCGGGCGGCGCGGTGTCGACGGCCTCGAACAACATCGGAATCTGTTCCTGTTCACCGTCATCGACCGTGTCGGTCAGCAGTGGCGGTTGCAGGTTGTCATCGCCGAGCAACTGGCGGATCGATTCGAGATCGTCCAGCAGGTGCGCAGGCTTTTGCAGCGGTTTTGGAGTGTCCATCGGCGTACTCAGAGTCGCTGTAAACGGTGATCTTGCAGAGGATAGCCCTGTTCGCGGTAGAAACGGAAACTCTCCCGTGCCGCCGCGCGAATCACCGGATCTTCCACCACCACTTCCGCCACGCGGGCGAATTGGCTGGCGAAGGCCGGGACTTTCAGGTCGAGGTTGACCAGCAGGTCCTGATGCGCGCCGCAGTCAGCGCCCAGTCCCAGCACGATCAAACCGTCCGGTTCGCTCTCGGCAGGGCCGTGGGGCACGAACGTTTCGCCCTTGAACGCCCACAGGCGCGCATCGAGATCGTCACGCTGGGCAGCATCGCAGCAATGCAGGTAGATGCGATGACCCATGCGCCAGGCTTTCTCGGTGAGCTTGCAGGCAAAATCCAGGCGAGCCGAAGGATCGGCGCTGGGCAGGATATAGAAGTCGACTTTGGTCATTGCGGTTCCTGAGCCTTGAGCGGCGTCACCGTAAAGTGACGCCGCCCAGGTTCATCGGTTTCAGGCTTTGGCGCGGTCCAGCAGGTATTGAGTCAGCAGCGGCACCGGACGACCGGTGGCGCCCTTGTCCTTGCCGCCGCTGGTCCACGCGGTGCCCGCGATGTCCAGGTGCGCCCAGTTGAGGTTCTTGGTGAAGCGCGACAGGAAGCACGCAGCGGTGATGGTGCCGGCCTTCGGCCCGCCAATGTTGGCGATGTCGGCGAACGGGCTGTCCAGTTGCTCCTGGTATTCGTCGAACAGCGGCAGTTGCCAGGCGCGGTCGTCAGCGGCTTTACCGGCGCTGAGCAGTTGCCCGATCAGCTCGTCGTTGTTGCCCAGCAGGCCCGAAGTGTGGGCGCCCAGTGCAACCACGCAGGCACCGGTCAGGGTGGCGATGTCGATCACGGCTTGCGGCTTGAAGCGCTCGGAGTAGGTCAGGGCGTCGCACAGCACCAGACGGCCTTCGGCGTCGGTGTTGAGGATTTCCACGGTCTGGCCGCTCATGGTGGTGACGATGTCGCCCGGACGCGAAGCAGTGCCGCTCGGCATGTTTTCGGCGCAGGCGAGGATGCACACCAGGTTGATCGGCAGCTTCAGCTCGAGCACCGCACGCAGGGTGCCGAACACGCTGGCGGCGCCGCCCATGTCGTATTTCATCTCGTCCATGCCGGCGCCCGGCTTGAGGCTGATGCCGCCGGTGTCGAAGGTGATGCCTTTACCGACCAGCGCGTAAGGCTTCTCGGATTTCTTGCCACCGTTGTATTGCATGACGATCAGGCGCGGCGGCTGGGCGCTGCCCTGGCCGACGGCGTAGAACGAACCCATGCCCAGCGCTTTGATCTTCTTCTCGTCGAGGACTTCGACTTTCAGGTCCTTGAACTCTTTGCCGAGGTTCTTGGCTTGCTCGCCAAGGAACGTCGGGTGGCAGATGTTCGGCGGCAGGTTGCCCAGCGTGCGGGTGAAGGCCATGCCGTTGGCGATCGCGGTGGCGTGGGTCACGGCGCGCTGCACTTCAGCCTGGGCTGCCTTGATGGTCAGCAGGGTGATTTTCTTCAGGGTGCGCGGTTCGGCTTTCTGGCTCTTGAACTGGTCGAAAGTGTATTCGCCGTCCACCAGGGTTTCCGCCAGCAGACGGGTCTTGCCGTAGCTGTCGCGGTTTTTGACGATGATTTCATCCAGGGCCAGTACGGCGTCGCTGCCGCCCAGACCTTTCAGGGTATTGAGGATGCCGGCAACGATTTTACGGAACGGACGGTCGCCCAGTTCTTCATCCTTGCCCACGCCGACCAGCAGCACGCGCTCGGCCTTGAGGTTCGGCAGGCTGTGCAGCAGCAGGCTTTGACCGACCTTGCCGGCCAGATCGCCACGCTTGAGTACGGCGCTGATCGCGCCGCCGCTCAGCTCGTCGACCTGTTTGGCGGCCACGCCGAGTTTGCGGCCTTCGCCGACGGCAACCACCAGGGTGGCGGTTTTCAACGTTTCTGGGCTAACGCTTTTTACAACCAGTTCCATGTCCGGATCCCTGAATGAATGGTCAACACACAGGCGTTCGACGGTGTCCGCAGTCGCCTGCTTATAGATAGAAGAGACGCAGGCCAGTGCCTGCGACAAAGGCGGCAGTTTGAACCTCGCTCCCTGCGCCTGACAACCCTCGGCGGCACGATCTTCAACCGATTACACGCTTGGGTGAGTGTGCGCAGTGACAGGCGCCCTCAATCACAGGATAATGCCGCATCTTTTTTCGACGGCTCTGCCTTGCGGGCCGCTCGAAACGTTTGCTTGTTTGGCCGCCTTAGCCTGACAACCCTGGAGTGTCTGGTTTGATCGTCTTCCGTTATCTGTCCCGTGAAGTGATGTTGACCCTGAGCGCCGTCAGCGCCGTGCTGCTGGTCATCATCATGAGCGGTCGCTTCATCAAATACCTTGCCCAGGCCGCTGCGGGCCAACTCGATCCGGGATCGCTGTTCCTGATCATGGGTTACCGCCTGCCGGGTTTCATGCAACTGATCCTGCCATTGGGGCTGTTTCTCGGGATCCTGCTGGCTTACGGCCGGTTGTACCTCGAAAGCGAAATGACCGTGCTCTCGGCCACCGGCATGAGTCAGCAGCGTCTGCTGCGCATGACCCTGTTCCCGGCAACGCTGGTGGCACTGGTGGTCGCGTGGCTGAGCCTGAGCCTGGCCCCGCAGGGCGCCACCCAGTTTCAGCTGTTGCTGAACAAGCAGGACGCCCTGACCGAGTTCGATACCCTAGAGCCTGGCCGTTTTCAGGAGTTGCGTGACGGCACCCGGGTGACCTACACCGAAACGCTGACTGATGATCGCGTCAACCTCAGCGGTGTGTTCATCTCGCAGAAGAACCTCGGTTCCGATCAGAAAGACCGAGGGATTTCCGTGCTGGTGGCCGAGAAGGGCCGTCAGGAAATCCGTCCGGACGGCAACCGCTACCTGATCCTGCACAATGGCTATCGCTATGACGGCAGTCCGGGCCAGGCCGATTATCGTGCGATCCAATACGACACCTACGGCGTATTGCTGCCCAAACCTGATGCCAGTGACGAAGTCACCGACCGTGATGCGATCCCCACTTCGACCCTGCTGAGCAATGACGACGTGCGCTCCAAGGCCGAACTGCAATGGCGCCTTTCGCTGCCGTTGCTGGTATTCATCGTGACTCTGATGGCGGTGCCGCTGTCGCGGGTCAATCCGCGTCAGGGCCGTTTCCTGAAGCTGCTGCCGGCGATTCTTCTTTATATGGCTTACCTGACCATCCTGATTGCCGCCCGCGGCGCCCTCGAAAAAGGCAAGATCCCGTCGGGCCTCGGTTTGTGGTGGGTGCACGGGATCTTCCTGGTCATCGGTCTCGGCCTGTTGTACTGGGAGCCCATGCGCCTGAAACTGGCCAGCCGTCGCAGCGCTGCGCTGGAGGTGGCCCGTGGTTAAACTCGACCGCTACATCGGCAGCAGTGTGTTCATGGCGATCATCGCCGTGCTGGCGATCATTCTGGGTCTGGCGACACTGTTCGCTTTCATCGACGAGATGGGCGACGTCAGCGATACCTATACGCTGACCGATGTGCTGAGCTTCGTCATCCTCACCGCGCCACGTCGCTTGTATGAAATGCTGCCGATGGCCGCGCTGATCGGCTGTCTGATCGGCCTCGGCAGTCTGGCCAGCAGCAGTGAGCTGACGGTCATGCGTGCGGCGGGTGTGTCCATCGGGCGCATCGTCTGGGCGGTCATGAAGCCAATGCTGGTGCTGATGCTGGCCGGCGTGCTGATTGGCGAGTACGTGGCCCCGGCCACCGAAAGCATGGCCCAGGCCAATCGCTCGCTGGCGCAAGGCAGCGGCGACGCGCAGAGCGCCAAGCACGGCATGTGGCACCGTCAGGGTGAGGAGTTCATCCATATCAACGCCGTGCAACCCAACGGCCTGTTGTATGGCGTGACCCGCTATCACTTCGACAAAGAGCGCCACCTGCTGAGCTCCAGTTTCGCCAAACGTGCGGATTTCGACGGCAAGCGCTGGCTGCTCACCGACGTAGCTACCACGGTTTTCCACGAGCGCAGTACCGAAGTGGTGAATGCGCCGAGCGAGGAGTGGGACGTGTCGCTGAGTCCGCAATTGCTCAACACGGTGGTGATGGCGCCTGAAGCACTGTCCATTTCCGGTCTGTGGGGCTATATCCACTATCTGGCGGATCAGGGCCTGAGCAACGGTCGTTACTGGCTGGCATTTTGGGTCAAGGTGTTGCAGCCGCTGGTCACCGCTGCACTGGTGCTGATGGCGATTTCCTTCATTTTCGGTCCGTTGCGCTCGGTCACCCTCGGTCAGCGGGTGTTCACCGGTGTGCTGGTGGGCTTCACCTTCCGCATCGTCCAGGATTTGCTCGGTCCATCGAGCCTGGTGTTCGGTTTCTCGCCGCTGTTCGCGGTGCTGGTGCCGGCCACGGTCTGTGCGCTGGCAGGCGTCTGGTTGCTGCGAAGGGCCGGTTGATGGCCGCGTTGTTGCCAATGCTTTAATCGCGAAAACGCCTCGGTCGACAGATCGGGGCGTTTTCGTATGCAATCCGGGTGACAGGCGAACGTGACGCTTGCGCCGTGTATCAGGTACAATTCCCGGCTATTTTTCGGCGGGCCAAGCCTGCAGCCTTTTTGAGTGTTGATCCGTGAGTGATTTGAGTCATATCCGCAATTTCTCCATCATCGCCCACATTGACCATGGCAAGTCGACGCTGGCTGACCGTTTCATCCAGATGTGCGGTGGCCTGGCCGAGCGTGAAATGGAAGCCCAGGTATTGGATTCCATGGATCTGGAGCGCGAACGCGGGATCACCATCAAGGCCCACAGCGTTACTCTCTATTACAAAGCCAAAGATGGCGTCACCTACCAGCTGAACTTCATTGACACCCCGGGCCACGTCGACTTCACCTACGAAGTCAGCCGTTCCCTGGCGGCGTGTGAAGGTGCGTTGCTGGTGGTCGATGCCGGTCAGGGTGTTGAAGCTCAGTCCGTGGCCAACTGCTACACCGCGATCGAGCAGGGCCTTGAGGTCATGCCGGTGCTGAACAAGATCGACCTGCCACAGGCCGAGCCGGACCGCGTCAAGGACGAGATCGAAAAGATCATCGGCATCGACGCCACCGACGCCGTCACCTGCAGCGCCAAGACCGGTCTGGGGGTCGACGAAGTGCTCGAGCGTCTGGTCGCGACCATTCCTGCGCCGACCGGCAACATCGAAGATCCGCTGCAAGCGTTGATCATCGACTCCTGGTTCGACAACTACCTGGGCGTTGTCTCCTTGGTGCGCGTGCGTCATGGCCGCGTGAAGAAGGGCGACAAGATTCTGGTGAAATCCACCGGCAAGATCCACCTGGTCGACAGCGTCGGTGTGTTCAACCCGAAACACACCGCCACCGCTGACCTCAAGGCCGGTGAAGTGGGCTTCATCATTGCCAGCATCAAGGACATTCACGGTGCGCCGGTCGGTGACACCCTGACCCTGAGCTCGACTCCGGATGTCCCGGTGCTGCCCGGCTTCAAACGCATTCAGCCACAGGTTTACGCCGGTCTGTTCCCGGTCAGCTCCGACGACTTCGAGGACTTCCGCGAAGCGCTGCAGAAACTGACCCTGAACGACTCGTCGCTGCAGTACACCCCGGAAAGTTCCGATGCACTGGGCTTCGGCTTCCGTTGCGGCTTCCTCGGCATGCTGCACATGGAGATCATCCAGGAGCGCCTGGAGCGCGAATACGACCTGGACCTGATCACCACCGCGCCAACGGTAATTTTCGAACTGGTGCTGAAAACCGGTGAAACGATTTACGTCGACAACCCATCCAAGCTTCCGGATGTGTCGGCGATCGAAGACATGCGCGAGCCAATCGTGCGGGCCAACATCCTGGTTCCGCAGGAGCACCTGGGTAACGTCATCACCCTGTGCATCGAGAAACGCGGCGTACAGGTCGACATGCTGTTCCTCGGCAATCAGGTGCAGGTCACTTATGACTTGCCGATGAACGAAGTGGTCCTGGACTTCTTCGACCGCCTCAAATCCACCAGTCGCGGCTATGCTTCGCTGGATTACCATTTCGATCGTTACCAATCGGCTAATCTGGTGAAACTGGACGTGCTGATCAACGGTGACAAGGTCGACGCCCTGGCGTTGATCGTGCACCGTGACAATTCGCACTTCAAAGGTCGCCAGTTGACCGAGAAGATGAAAGAACTGATTCCTCGTCAGATGTTCGACGTGGCCATCCAGGCTGCCATTGGCGGTCAGATCGTCGCCCGGACCACCGTCAAGGCACTCAGAAAGAACGTATTGGCCAAATGCTACGGCGGTGACGTAAGCCGTAAGAAAAAGCTGCTTGAAAAGCAAAAGGCCGGTAAGAAACGCATGAAGCAGGTCGGCAACGTGGAAATTCCACAAGAAGCCTTCCTTGCCGTGCTCAGGTTGGAATAGTCAGGTCCTATGTCACTAAATTTCCCGCTGTTGCTGGTCATCGCCGTGTTCGTCTGCGGCCTGTTGGCGTTGCTCGATCTGCTGTTCCTGGCGCCGCGTCGGCGTGCTGCCATTGCCTCTTATCAAGGCAGTGTCAGCCAGCCCGAGCCCGTGGTGGTCGAGAAACTGAACAAAGAGCCGTTGCTGGTTGAATACGGCAAGTCGTTCTTTCCGGTGCTGTTCATCGTGCTGGTGCTGCGTTCGTTCCTGGTGGAACCGTTCCAGATCCCGTCCGGCTCGATGAAACCGACCCTGGACGTCGGCGACTTCATTCTGGTGAACAAGTTTTCTTACGGGATCCGCCTGCCGGTGATCGACAAGAAAGTCATCGAAGTCGGTGATCCACAGCGTGGCGATGTGATGGTGTTCCGCTACCCGAGCGACCCGAACGTCAACTACATCAAGCGTGTAGTCGGCCTGCCGGGCGACACGGTGCGGTACACCGCCGACAAGCGTCTGTTCGTCAATGGCGAGTCGATTGCCGAGCAACTGGTCGGCTCCGAGCCGGGCACGCTGGGCAGCGCGGAACTCTACAAGGAAAAACTCGGCGCCGCCGAGCACCTGATCCGCAAGGAAATGAGCCGCTACCGCGCTACGCCGGACCATACCTGGACCGTGCCGGCCGGGCACTACTTCATGATGGGCGACAACCGCGACAACTCCAACGACAGTCGCTACTGGGATGACCCGAACATTCCCAAGGATCTGCTGGGCATGGTTCCCGACCAGAATATCGTCGGCAAAGCCTTCGCTGTCTGGATGAGCTGGCCGGAACCGAAACTCAGCCACCTGCCGAATTTCTCGCGGGTTGGCCTGATCAAGTAATCAAACACGGCGCTGTTGACCACAGCGCCGAATGCATTTCTGGAGTCGACACAAATCGGCTCCGGGGCATGAAGCCACGATATTCAGGATGTAATTTTTGAACACAGCGTTAATTGTCCCAGGCCTGCGCCGTACCCCGGCGATGGCGGTGGAATCCAGCCACGAACTCAGCGTGGGTAAACCGTGAGCGTTTCTCTAAGCCGTCTCGAGCGCCAGCTCGGTTACACCTTCAAGGATCAGGAGCTGATGCTGCTGGCCCTCACGCACCGCAGCTTTGCCGGGCGTAACAACGAACGCCTGGAATTCCTCGGCGATGCCATCCTCAATTTCGTCGCCGGCGAAGCGCTGTTCGATCGCTTCCCGCTGGCCCGCGAAGGCCAGTTGTCGCGTTTGCGCGCACGCCTGGTGAAGGGTGAGACACTGGCCGTGCTGGCCCGTGGTTTCGACCTGGGCGATTACCTGCGTCTGGGTTCGGGCGAACTGAAAAGCGGTGGCTTCCGTCGCGAATCGATTCTGGCCGATGCCCTCGAAGCGCTGATCGGTGCGATCTACCTCGATGCCGGCATGGATGTCGCCCGCGAGCGGGTACTGGCCTGGCTGGCCGGCGAGTTCGAAGGCCTGACGCTGGTCGACACCAACAAGGATCCCAAGACCCGTCTGCAGGAACACCTGCAATCGCGCGGGTGCGAACTGCCACGCTACGAAGTGGTGGACATCCAGGGTGAGCCGCACTGCCGTACCTTCTTCGTCGAGTGCGAAGTTGTCTTATTGAATGAAAAAAGCCGGGGTCAGGGTGTGAGCCGTCGTATTGCCGAACAGGTAGCGGCCGCCGCAGCACTGATTGCCCTGGGCGTGGAGAATGGCAATGACTGATACAAACGCAACTCGCTGTGGCTACGTTGCCATCGTCGGCCGTCCCAACGTCGGTAAGTCGACGCTGCTGAACCACATCCTCGGCCAGAAGCTCGCGATCACCTCGCGCAAGCCGCAGACCACCCGCCACAACATGCTCGGGATCAAGACCGAGGGTGACGTGCAGGCGATCTACGTCGACACCCCCGGCATGCACAAGGGTGGCGAAAAGGCCCTGAACCGCTACATGAACAAGACCGCTTCGGCGGCGTTGAAAGACGTCGACGTGGTGATCTTCGTGGTCGACCGCACCAAGTGGACCGAAGAAGACCAGATGGTGCTGGAGCGCGTGCAGTACGTGACCGGCCCGCTGATCGTCGCGCTGAACAAGACCGACCGCATCGAAGACAAGGCCGAGCTGATGCCGCACCTGTCGTGGTTGCAGGAACAGCTGCCGAACGCGCAGATCATCCCGATTTCCGCGCAGCACGGGCACAACCTCGACGCGTTGGAAAAGGTCATCGCCGATCATCTGCCGGAGAACGATCACTTCTTCCCGGAAGACCAGATCACCGACCGCAGCAGCCGTTTCCTCGCCGCCGAACTGGTGCGCGAGAAAATCATGCGCCAGATGGGTGCCGAGCTGCCGTACCAGATCACCGTCGAGATCGAAGAGTTCAAGCAGCAGGGCAAGACCCTGCACATCCATGCGCTGATCCTCGTCGAACGTGACGGCCAGAAGAAGATCATCATTGGCGACAAGGGCGAGCGCATCAAACGCATCGGCACCGAAGCGCGCAAGGACATGGAGCTGCTGTTCGACTCCAAGATCATGCTCAACCTGTGGGTCAAGGTGAAGGGCGGCTGGTCCGACGACGAGCGTGCACTGCGTTCGCTGGGTTACGGCGACCTGTAATAGCGGTTTTCTGATCCATCAGAGAACCCCCTGTGGGAGCGGGCTTGCTCGCGAATGCGCAGTGTCAGTCGACAGATACTTTGACTGATTCACCGCATTCGCGAGCAAGCCCGCTCCCACAGTAGTTTTGGGTTGTGTGCAAAACCGCGTTTCTTCATCGAGAACTTCATGTCGCAAACCCCGCCTCCCGCCCAACTCGCCTACGTCCTGCATTCGCGCGCCTACCGCGAAACCAGCGCGCTGGTCGACTTCCTCACGCCGCAAGGTCGGCTGCGGGCGGTGCTGCGCAGTGCGCGGGGCAAGGCCGGGACACTGGCGCGACCGTTCGTGCCGCTGGAAGTCGAGTTTCGTGGCAAGGGTGAGCTGAAGAATGTCGGGCGCATGGAAAGTGCCGGTAATGCGACCTGGATGGTCGGCGAGGCGCTGTTCAGCGGCCTCTATCTCAATGAACTGCTGATCCGCCTGCTGCCCGCCGAAGACCCGCACCCGGCGGTGTTCGATCACTATGCTGCCACGCTGTTGGCGCTGGCCGAAGGTCGCCCGCTGGAGCCGTTGTTGCGCTCCTTTGAATGGCGCCTGCTGGACGATCTCGGTTACGGCTTTTCCCTGAACACCGATATCCACAGCGAACCCGTCGCGCCGGACGGTCTCTATCGCCTGCAAGTGGATGCCGGGCTTGAGCGTGTCTACCTGCTGCAACCGGGCTTGTTCAACGGCGTTGAATTACTGGCCATGGCTGAAGCCGATTGGTCCGCCCCCGGCGCACTGTCGGCGGCCAAGCGTCTGATGCGTCAGGCATTGGCCGTTCATCTGGGCGGTCGCCCCCTCGTCAGCCGCGAGCTCTTTCGCAAGCCCTGATATGCTGTGCGCCGAATCTTTCCCTTCAGGAGCGCATCCGTGACCACCAGCAATCGCATTCTTCTTGGCGTGAACATCGACCACGTCGCCACCCTGCGTCAGGCCCGTGGCACGCGCTACCCGGATCCGGTCAAGGCTGCGCTGGACGCGGAAGAGGCGGGCGCCGACGGCATCACCGTGCACCTGCGCGAAGACCGCCGGCACATTCAGGAGCGCGACGTGTTGCTGCTCAAGGATGTGCTGCAGACTCGCATGAACTTTGAAATGGGCGTCACCGAAGAAATGATGGCGTTCGCCGAGCACATCCGTCCGGCGCACATCTGCCTGGTGCCGGAAACCCGTCAGGAGCTGACCACTGAAGGCGGCCTGGACGTAGCGGGGCAGGAGGAACGCATCAGGGCAGCGGTCGAGCGCCTGTCGAAGATCGGCAGCGAAGTGTCGCTGTTCATCGATGCCGACGAACGCCAGATCGCTGCGTCGAAGCGCATCGGTGCGCCGGCCATCGAGCTGCACACCGGGCGCTACGCCGACGCCGAAACCCCGACCGAAGTGGCTGAAGAGTTGAAACGCGTGGCGGACGGCGTGGCGTTTGGTCTGGCGCAAGGCCTGATCGTCAATGCCGGGCATGGCCTGCATTACCACAACGTCGAAGCCGTGGCGGCGATCAAGGGCATCAACGAACTGAACATCGGCCATGCGCTGGTGGCGCATGCGTTGTTCGTCGGGTTCAAGTCCGCAGTGTCCGAGATGAAGGCGCTGATCCTGGCTGCCGCCAAGCACTAATCAACAACCCAGAACCCAATGTGGGAGCGGGCTTGCTCGCGAATGCGGTGTGTCAGTCGACATATTCTTTGACTGATACACCGCATTCGCGAGCAAGCCCGCTCCCACAGGGGATTCAGGGGGCTGATTAAAGCGGCGCAGGCTCTTGCGCCGGCTTGGTCTTGTCGATGCCGGGCACATGCAGATTGCCCTCGGCCACCTGATCGCCTTCAAGCTGCGGCTGGGTCACCCAGGTCAGGATGTCGTAGTAGCGACGAATGTTCGCCACGAAATGCACCGGTTCGCCGCCCCGGGCGTAGCCGTAGCGGGTCTTGCTGTACCACTGCTTCTGCGACAGGCGCGGCAGCATCTTCTTCACGTCCAGCCACTTGTCCGGGTTCAAGCCCTCGCGGGACGCCAGTTTGCGTGCGTCATCGAGGTGACCGCTGCCGACGTTGTACGCCGCCAGCGCGAACCAGGTGCGGTCCGGCTCCTGAATCGACTCGTCGAGCTGATCCTTCATGTAGGCCAGGTACTTGGCGCCGCCCATGATGCTCTGCTTGGGATCGAGGCGGTTCGACACGCCCATGGCCTGAGCGGTGTTCTGGGTCAGCATCATCAGGCCGCGCACACCGGTTTTCGACGTGACCGCCGGTTGCCACAGCGATTCCTGATAACCGATGGCCGCCAGCAGGCGCCAGTCGACTTTCTCTTTCTTGGCGTAGGTCTTGAAGTGCTGTTCGTATTTGGGCAGGCGCTGCTGCAAGTGCTGGGCGAAGGTAGTGGCGCCCATGTAGCCGAGGACATCGACGTGGCCGTAATAGCGGTCTTTCAGGCGCTGCAGGGTGCCGTTCTTCTGCACCTTGTCGAGGTAGGCGTTGATCTCGTTGAGCAGGCTGTTGTCTTCGCCGGCGGCCACCGCCCAGCTCTGGCTGCGGGCATCGCCGAGGTCGAAGGCCACGCGGATGTTGGTGAAGTACACCTGGTTCATCGCCACTTCGTTGGAGTCGACCAGCGTCAGGTCGATCTGGCCTTCATCGACCATGCGCAACAGGTCGACCACTTCAACGGCGTCGGACTCTTCGTATTCGATGCCGGGAAATTTCTTTTTCAACTCGGCCAGCTGTTCGGCGTGGGTGCTGCCCTTGAGCACCATGATCTTCTTGCCGACCAGATCAGCCGGGTCGGTCGGTCGCGACTGGCCGTTGCGATAGATGATCTGCGGGGTCACTTCGAGGTAGGAGTGGGAGAAGCGCACCTGTTTCTTGCGCTCCTCGCTGCTGACCAGGCCGGCCGCGGCCAGCACCGGGCCGTTCGGCTTGCCGATCTGGTTGAACAGGTCATCGAGGTTGTCGGCGGTCTCGATCTTCAGCTCGACCCCCAAATCGTCGGCGAAGCGCTTCACCAGCTCGTATTCGAAGCCGGTTTCACCGCTGCGATCCTGGAAGTAGGTGGCGGGGCTGTTACGGGTAATCACCCGCAGCACACCATCCTCCTTTACGCGCTCGAGTGTGTTGGGTTTATCAACACAACCACCGAGCATCAGGAAGAGTCCGGTTGCGATCAGCCATTTGGCGTACCGCGGACGCAAAGCCGTTGGGAAAAACATCTGCGCAGTATACGCAAACGGCTGCGGGCGCCATATCTCGACAGTGAAGGGCTTGTCTGCTAGAGATCACAAAACCGCACGAAACCCCGCAGGAATGGGGCTGAACGGCATTTTGTGACAGAAAAAATAAGCGCTGCCCGCACACCCTCGAAATTTGACTTCAAAGGCAGAAACACAGATTGATATCCGAGTGCAACCGTGCGTAGCGTTTCGGGTGATGTTGAGGGCGGTTTAGGCTAGAATGCACGGCCTCAAAGCACACCCCTTCCCGAGGCTGTCCCGAAGATGTTGATCCTGCGCGGCGCTCCTGCCCTTTCTGCCTTTCGCCACAGCAAACTCCTTGAGCAACTGAGCCAGAAGGTTCCAGCTGTCAGTGGCCTGTATGCTGAATTCGCTCACTTCGCCGAAGTCACCGGCGTCCTGACCGGCGACGAACAGCAGGTGCTTGCGCGCCTTCTGAAGTACGGCCCAAGCGTTCCGGTACAAGAGCCGACCGGTCGTCTGTTTCTGGTGTTGCCGCGTTTCGGCACCATCTCGCCATGGTCGAGCAAGGCCAGCGACATCGCCCGCAACTGCGGCCTGAGCAAGATCCAGCGCCTGGAGCGCGGCATCGCGTTCTACGTGGCCGGCCAGTTCAGCGACACCGAAGCCCAGCAAATCGCCGACGTGCTGCATGACCGCATGACCCAGATCGTTCTGAACAATCTGGAACAGGCCGCCGGTCTGTTCAGCCACGCCGAGCCGAAGCCGCTGACCGCGATCGACATCCTCGGCGGCGGTCGCGCCGCGCTGGAAAAAGCCAACACCGAACTCGGTCTGGCCTTGGCCGAAGACGAGATCGATTACCTGGTCAACGCCTTCAACGGTCTCAAGCGCAACCCGCACGACATCGAACTGATGATGTTCGCCCAGGCCAACTCCGAGCACTGCCGCCACAAGATCTTCAACGCCAGTTGGGATATTGACGGCGAGAGCCAGGAAAAAAGCCTGTTCGGCATGATCAAGAACACCTATCAGATGCACAGCGAAGGCGTGCTGTCCGCTTATAAGGACAACGCTTCGGTGATCGTCGGCAACGTCGCCGGCCGCTTCTTCCCGGATCCGGAAACCCGCCAGTACGGCGCGGTGCAGGAGCCGGTGCACATTCTGATGAAGGTCGAAACCCACAACCACCCGACCGCGATCGCCCCGTTCCCGGGCGCGTCCACTGGTTCCGGTGGCGAGATCCGCGACGAAGGTGCAACCGGCCGTGGCGCCAAGCCAAAGGCCGGTCTGACCGGTTTCACCGTATCCAACCTGCAGATCCCGGGCTTCGAACAGCCGTGGGAAGTGCCGTATGGCAAGCCTGAGCGCATCGTTACCGCGCTGGACATCATGATCGAAGGCCCGCTGGGCGGCGCCGCGTTCAACAACGAATTCGGGCGTCCGGCCCTGACTGGCTACTTCCGTACCTTCGAACAGTCGATCAGCACCCCGCACGGTGACGAAGTTCGTGGCTACCACAAGCCGATCATGCTCGCCGGCGGCATGGGCAACATCCGCGAAGAACACGTCAAGAAAGGCGAGATTCTGGTCGGCTCCAAGCTGATCGTGCTTGGCGGCCCGGCCATGCTCATAGGTCTGGGCGGCGGTGCCGCTTCCTCGATGGCCACCGGCACCAGCTCGGCGGATCTCGACTTCGCTTCCGTACAGCGTGAAAACCCTGAGATGGAGCGTCGCTGCCAGGAAGTCATCGACCGTTGCTGGCAACTGGGCGACAAGAACCCGATCAGCTTCATCCACGACGTGGGCGCGGGCGGTCTGTCCAACGCCTTCCCGGAACTGGTCAACGACGGCGACCGCGGTGGCCGTTTCGAACTGCGCAACATTCCCAACGACGAGCCGGGCATGGCCCCGCACGAAATCTGGTCCAACGAATCGCAGGAACGTTACGTTCTGGCGGTCGGTCCGGCCGATTTCGAGCGCTTCAAGGCGATCTGCGAACGCGAGCGTTGCCCGTTCGCCGTGGTCGGCGAAGCCACTGCCGAGCCACAACTGACCGTGACCGACAGCCACTTCGGCAACAACCCGGTGGACATGCCACTGGAAGTGTTGCTGGGCAAGGCCCCGCGCATGCACCGTTCGGTGGTTCGCGAAGCCGAGCTGGGCGATGATTTCGATCCGTCGAACCTCGACATCAGCGAGTCCATCGAGCGCGTCCTGCATCACCCGGCCGTGGCGAGCAAAAGCTTCCTGATCACCATCGGCGACCGCACCATCACCGGCCTCGTGGCCCGTGACCAGATGGTTGGCCCATGGCAGGTTCCGGTGGCCGATGTCGCAGTTACCGCCACCAGTTTCGACGTCTACACCGGTGAAGCGATGGCGATGGGCGAGCGGACTCCGCTGGCGTTGCTGGACGCTCCGGCGTCGGGCCGCATGGCCATCGGCGAAACCCTGACCAACATTGCCGCCTCGCGCATCAACAAGATCTCCGACATCAAACTGTCGGCGAACTGGATGTCCGCCGCCGGCCACCCAGGCGAAGACGCGCGTCTGTACGACACCGTGAAAGCGGTCGGCATGGAACTGTGCCCTGAGCTGGGCATCACCATTCCGGTCGGCAAGGACTCGATGTCCATGGCCACCCGCTGGAATGACAACGGTGAAGAAAAAACCGTGACCTCGCCGATGTCGCTGATCGTGACCGGTTTCGCCCCAGTGGCTGACATCCGTCAGACCCTGACCCCGGAACTGCGCATGGACAAGGGCACCACCGACCTGATCCTGATCGACCTCGGTCGTGGTCAGAACCGTATGGGGGCTTCGATCCTTGCTCAGGTTCACGGCAAGCTCGGCAAGCAGGCTCCGGACGTCGATGACGCCGAAGACCTGAAAGCCTTCTTCGCGGTGATCCAGGGCCTCAACGCCGACGGTCACCTGCTGGCTTACCACGACCGTTCCGACGGTGGTCTGCTGACCTCCGTGGTGGAAATGGCGTTCGCCGGCCACTGCGGTCTGAGCCTGAACCTGGACAGCGTTGCCGAAAACTCGGCCGAAATCGCTGCGATCCTGTTCAACGAAGAACTGGGTGCAGTGATCCAGGTTCGTCAGGACGCCACCCCGGACATCCTCGCGCAGTTCAGCGCGGCCGGTCTGGGTGACTGCGTGTCGGTGATCGGTCAGCCGATGAACAATGGCCAGATCAACATCACCTTCAACGGTGACACCGTGTTCGAAGGCCAGCGTCGTCTGCTGCAACGTCAGTGGGCCGAGACCAGCTACCAGATCCAGCGTCTGCGCGACAACGCCGACTGCGCCGAGCAAGAGTTCGACGCGCTGCTGGAAGAAGACAACCCGGGCCTGAGCGTCAAGCTGAGCTACGACGTCAACCAGGACATCGCCGCGCCTTACATCAAGAAAGGCATCCGCCCACAGGTTGCCGTACTGCGTGAGCAGGGCGTCAACGGTCAGGTGGAAATGGCGGCAGCGTTCGACCGCGCCGGTTTCAACGCGATCGACGTGCACATGAGCGACATTCTCGCTGGCCGTGTCGACCTGAACGAGTTCAAAGGTCTGGTGGCCTGCGGTGGTTTCTCCTACGGCGACGTCCTCGGCGCCGGTGAAGGCTGGGCCAAGTCGGCCCTGTTCAACAGCCGTGCCCGCGATGCGTTCCAGGGGTTCTTCGAGCGTAACGACAGCTTCACTCTTGGCGTGTGCAACGGTTGCCAGATGATGTCCAACCTGCACGAGTTGATCCCGGGCAGCGAGTTCTGGCCGCACTTCGTGCGCAACCGCTCCGAGCAGTTCGAAGCGCGTGTGGCGATGGTGCAGATCCAGGAGTCGAACTCGATCTTCCTGCAGGGCATGGCCGGTTCGCGCATGCCGATTGCCATCGCTCACGGTGAAGGCCATGCCGAATTCGAAAGCGAAGAGGCGTTGCTGGAGGCCGATCTGTCCGGTTGCGTGGCGATGCGTTTCGTCGACAACCACGGCAAGGTCACCGAAGCCTACCCGGCCAACCCGAACGGTTCGCCGCGCGGGATCACCGGTCTCACCAGCCGCGACGGTCGTGTGACGATCATGATGCCGCACCCGGAGCGTGTGTTCCGCGCGGTGCAGAACTCGTGGCGTTCGGAAGACTGGACCGAGGATGCTCCTTGGATGCGCATGTTCCGTAATGCTCGCGTCTGGGTGAACTGAGGCCTGTGTACAAGCTCGCGTTTTTTGTTCCTGACAGTCATGTCGAGGTGGTCAAGGACGCCGTATTCGCTGCCGGTGGTGGGCGGATCGGGGACTATGACCACTGTGCTTGGCAGGTGCTTGGCTTGGGTCAGTTTCGACCTTTGGACGGCAGTCAGCCGTTTATTGGTGAGGCGGGGCAGGTTGAGCGGGTTGAGGAGTGGAAGGTTGAGCTTGTCGTTTGTGACGCGTTGATTCGTGATGTGGTGGCGGCTTTGAAGTTGAGTCACCCTTACGAGACGCCGGCTTATGAGGTGTGGCGGTTGGAGGATTTCTGATCTTCCTTCCGCTGGAACGGGAAACCCGCAGATGAGTGATTGTCTGCGGGTTTTTTGTTGGCTGCGATTTGCTTTTCTGTAGGAGTGAGCCTGCTCGCGATGGCGCCCTGACAGGCGACCATGTTCTGGCTGACTGTGTGAATATCCGTTTCTTCGGGGGCGGCGGCTGGCGGTTTCGCTCTTACAGCGAGTCACTTTTGACAAACGCCTCAAAAGTAACCAAAAAGTCTTGCTCCTACGTTCGGCCCGCTCGCTGGGGCTCGGGGTCCCTTCGCTCCGGGATCGATCCGGGGGCAGCGCCTCCGGTTTGCTTCGCTGCACCTCCTCTCGCTGTGTTTGGCTGCGCCAAACGGTCGCTGCGCTCCCACCCCCGGATCAATCCCTCCACTCAGCCTTCCGACGTCGCCCGTGGATCAAGATCAAGAGCTGCAGCCGAGCTTGCGCTCATCCTGGAGTGGGGCGGCTTCGCCGCATGGGGTGTGCGCTTGCTAAATTGTAGGAGCCAGCCTGCTGGCGATGGTGGCCTGACAGCCGACCAATCTCTACCTGAATACACCGGGTTCAAACTGTGGGAGCGGGCTTGCTCGCGAAGGCGTCCTGCCAGCTGACGGATCCATCGCAGATGTACTCAACCCCTGTGTGAGCCTGGCTTGCCAGCGATGGCGGCCTGACAGCCGACCAATTTCTATCTGGTGCAGTACTCACCTGTAGGAGCTGCCGAAGGCTGCGATCTTTTGACTTTGGTTTTTTACAGTCAAAGGGCAGATCAAAAGATCGTCCGAACGCGGCCCGAGCCTTCCGCAGCTCCTACACGGGATGTTTTGTGTTTAAGAGTGTGTGGAATTACCAGAACCTTCCCACAAGGTTTTCAGGTTGTCCCTCGGACGCCCGGTCTCTAGGCTTTGCTTGTCGCTGCCAATTCAGCGACCGGGTGTGAGATCCCCGGCTATTCATTTGGATACTTGTGCATGTCCCTCCATAATCGCTGCCAGCTTAAACTGACGCGATTCTCTATGGCGGCTGTGTGCGGGTGGACGAATGTCCTGCCGGGTTTATCCATACCGGTGATCTCACCCCGTACATGGCTGCCACCTTTTCTTCGAGTGAGATCGGGAATAAGTGGCTCTCGCACTTATTAGAGGAAATTGAGACATGGATAAGCTAATACCCGATCCACCCCACGAAACCACAGCACCACCCGTCGACGCCATCCGGGTTGAAGACCTGACGAAAGACCGTGAAGCCATCAAGCGCGCTGTCGATTTCTACTTCACCCCGCAGCCCGCTCAGGCGCATCAGTCCAGCACAATGTTCCTGGTCAACCCAAGCATCGACACCGAAACCCTGCTAGCCCACGCCTACGAATCGTTGGCCTCCGCCAGTGCCATGGCCAGCAACTTCGCCAACGAACTCAGTGGCCTGCAACGCAGCACCGCTCTGGCGATCCAGCAAATCATCATGCTCGCCGAACTCGCGGTAAACCGCGCGCTGGATCGGGTCGATCCACAAACCTGATAACGCGACATCGTTGATCGCCAGCAGTCGGGCTCCCACAACGTCGTGCAGGATTTTGAGAACACTGCTCAACCTGTGGGAGCGAGCCTGCTCGCGAAGCTCTTCTAATTAACTGGCAAGACTATCTGGAGAAGGGAGATGACGAAGGTGAATGACGCGCACGTCCTCTCATCCGCGTTGGATACTCTCGTCAGGAGCCCTCTCAATCAGGCCGATGACGTCGCGCTGGTGAACGCTGCGAAAGAAGTGTGGTACTCGAATTCCAGTGTTGAAAGCGAGGTTAAGGCGTTTCTGAAAAATCACAGTGACGATATAGAACGCCGTCGCGCGGCTTACCTGTTGGAGCGGTTTACGCGCTTCTCTTGTGTGTCTGATAGTCGCGTGCTGGAAACGCTGCATGCGTTGCAGCTTTTCGCGCACTCGACGCCGAAGCAGGATGTTGCACCTCCAAAGATGGTTTCGTTACGCAATCGCAAGGATCAATTAGCCGTCTCTTGGGGGTTAGCAGAAAGCCTTGGATTGAAGGTTCAAACGCTGATGCCATTCCAGACTCGCCATTACCAGGCAGAACAGCATTTACCCTGAGCTGAACGTGTCAGCGATAAAAAAAACCGGCCTGAGCCGGTTTTTTTGTGTTGATTAAACCTTGGCGCTGACCTCACTCCGATTAACCAACGCCTCAATCGCCCCACTCAAACTCGCCGCTTTCTCGCCAATCAACAAATGCCAGACTCCACCTTCCAACGGGCTGACACCCTGGCAACCCAACTCTTTCAACTGCGCCTCGGACAACGCTTTACCATCGGCCAGTTGCAGGCGAATGCGGGTCAGGGCGATGCAGTCCAGTTGCAGCACATTCTCGCTACCGCCCAAGGCAGTCAGCCATTGTTGGGCTTCCGGTGCCGTGACCAATACGGCTTTCGATTCCTCGACCACCACCGCAGGCGCAGCCACCAACGCACGCCCCAGCGTCGGCATGGCGAGGCGGATTTCGTCGGCGATGCTGTCGGCCAATGGCCCAACCACCACCTGCAAGCTGCCGCCCTTGCCCGGGCGTACCACGGCCATCGCACCCAGTGCCTTCAAATCAGCGTCGGAAGCCTTGTTGCGATCAACCATTTCCAGACGCAACCGGGTAGTGCAGGCACCGACAGTCACCAGATTCTCCGCACCACCGAGTGCCTTGATGTAAGCCGCCGCGCGCTCGTTCTCGGTGAGAACAGCCTTGTCAGCCGCCGCAACATCCTCACGCCCCGGCGTCTTCAAATTGAAGCGGCGGATACAGAAATCAAACACCGCGTAATACACCACTGCATACGCCAGCCCGACCGGAATCACCAGCCAGCCATTGGTCGAGCGCCCCCAACCGAGCACCATGTCGATGAAGCCGCCGGAGAAGGTGAAGCCGAGGTGGATGTTCAGCGCATTGGTGATCGCCATCGACAACCCGGTCAGCAGCGCATGCAGCAGATACAGCAGCGGTGCCAAAAACATGAAGGCGAATTCGATTGGCTCGGTCACGCCGGTCAAAAACGAGGTCAGGGCCATCGACAGGAAAATCCCGCCCATCACCTTGCGCCGCTCCGGCAGCGCATTGCGGTACATCGCCAGGCACGCGGCGGGCAGGCCGAAGATCATCATCGGGAACATGCCGGTCATGAACTGGCCGCCCTTTGGATCGCCCGCGAAGTAGCGTGACAGGTCGCCGGTGACCAGTGCGCCGGTAGTCGGGTCGGTGAAGTTGCCGAACACGAACCACGCCATGTTGTTGAGGATGTGGTGCAGGCCGGTGACGATCAGCAGGCGGTTGAACACGCCGAAGACGAAGGCGCCGAAGCTGCCGCTTTCCATCATCAAGGTGCCGAAGCTGTTGATGCCGTGCTGGATCGGCGGCCAGATGTAGCCGAACACCACGCCCAGCGCGACGGCGGCGAAACCGGTGACGATCGGCACGAAGCGTCGGCCACCGAAGAACGCCAGGTACTCCGGCAGCTTGATGTCTTTGAATCGGTTGTACAGCGCGCCGGCCATCAGGCCGCTGACGATCCCGGCGAGCATGCCCATGTTGATGCTCGGGTCGAGCACTTTGAGGGTGGAGATCATCACCAGGTAACCGATCACCCCGGCGAGGCCGGCGGTGCCGTTGTTGTCCTTGGCGAACCCGACCGCGATGCCGATGGCGAAGATCATTGCCAGGTTGGCGAAGATCACTTGCCCGGCATCGTGAATGATCGCGATGTTCAGCAGGTCGGTGTCACCCAGACGCAGCAGCAGGCCGGCAATCGGCAGGATCGCGATCGGCAGCATCAGCGCGCGGCCGAGGCGTTGCAGGCCTTCGATGAAGAGTTGGTACATGGTGGTTCTCCCTGCTCTTTATAGAGAGCTTGTTGTTAGTGCAGAGGCCAATGCTGGTGGCAGGCGTGACGAACCGCAGCAGCGCTGTTCAGTTTCAACAGGTCGAGGCTGAGGCGTTGGCATTCGGCCTCGTGCAACTGGCGCACGCGATCCTTGATTTCACCGATCTGCACCGGGCTCACCGACAACTCGGTCACGCCGAGGCCGATCAACACCGGCGTCGCCAGTGGGTCGGAGGCGAGGGCACCGCAGACGCCGACCCAGCGCTTGTGCACTGCCGCACCTGCACAGGTCATGGCGATCAGTCGCAGCAGCGCCGGGTGCAGGGCATCGACCCGAGCGGCCAAACCTGCGTGGTCGCGGTCCATCGCCAGGGTGTATTGCGACAGATCGTTGGTGCCGATCGACAGGAAGTCGGCGTGCTCGGCCAGTTGTTCGGCTTGCAACGCGGCGGCCGGGACTTCGATCATCACGCCGATTTCCGGGCGCTGGCTGATACCCAGTTCCAGGCACAGCGCATCGACCCGCTGGCGGATGTGCAGCAGTTCGTCGACTTCGGTGACCATCGGCAACAGGATCCGGCAACGGCGCAGCGGGCTGACTTGTAGCAGTGCGCGCAGTTGCTGATCGAGGATTTCCGGGCGGGCCTGGGCCAGACGAATGCCGCGCAAGCCGAGCACCGGGTTGGCTTCGGCGGGCAGCGGCAGGTAGTCGAGTTGCTTGTCGCCGCCGACGTCGATGGTACGGATGATCACCGAGTGCTCACCCATGGCATCAAGCACAGCTTGATAGGCGGCGCGCTGCTCTTCGATGTCCGGCGCGGTCTGCCGGTCGACGAACAGAAACTCGGTGCGCAGCAGGCCGACGCCATCGGCGCCGTTGGCAAAGGCGTCCGCCGCTTCATGGCTGGAGGCAACGTTGGCGACCACTTCGATCGCCACGCCATTGCGGGTTTCGGCGGGCAGATGGGCTTTGGCTTGTTGCGCATCGCGGCGTTGCTGGCGCTCGATTTGCGCTTGCTGAACTTCGGTCAGGCGTTCGGCGTTCGGCGTCAGTTCGAGGCGGCCGCCATCGGCATCCAGCACCACTGACTGCCCTTGCGGCTGATCGAGCAAAGCCGAGCCCAACGCCACCAGGCATGGCAGGCCTTTGCCGCGCGCCAGAATCGCGACATGCGACGTCGCGCCACCCTCGGCCATGCACAACCCGGCGACACCCTGCGCGCTGAGTTGCAACAGATCCGACGGCGTCAGTTCATGCGCAGCGACGATGGCGCCGGTCGGCACGTCGTAATGCCAGGCTTCACCGAGCAGGGCGCGCAGGACGCGTTGCTTGAGGTCGCGCAGGTCGTTGGCGCGTTCGGCCAGCAGCGCGCTGCCGGTGTGTTGCAGGACTTCGCACTGCACGTCGATCGACTGGCTCCACGCGTGAGTCGCCGCCGTGCCTTGGTCGATAGCATGCAGCGCAGCGTCGAGCAGGGCCGGGTCTTCGAGCAGTGCCAGGTGCGCGGCGAAGATCGCTTCTTCGTCGGTGCTCTTGTGCTTTTTCGCTTGGGCGAGGGTAGCGTTGATTTCGCCGCGAACCTGATTCAGCGCGGCTTCAAGTTTCTGCAGTTGCTCAAGCGGAGCATGATTGCCCGCATCTGCCGGCAGGCTGATCGCGTTCAGGCGAAACAGCGGCCCGCCGACCAGTCCCGGCGCCGCGCACACAGCGTGCAGCACACCGGCTTCGGCCGGACGTTTGCGCGGTGCGGCGCTGACCGGTGCTGCGGCGTGGTGGTCTTCGGGCAGGGCAGTCGCCAATGCGCTGAGCAAGGCTTGCAGCGCGGCTTCGGAGTCCGGCCCCTGACAGCTGACTTGCACTTCATCCTGCTCGCCAACCGCCAGTCCCATCAGCCCGATCAGGCTGTTGCACGGCGCCGACTTACCAGCGAAGTGCAGCTGCGACTGGCTCTTGAAGCCTTGTGCGGTCTGCCGAATCAGTGCGGCCGGGCGTGCATGCAGGCCGCCGCGATGCGCCACCAGCACATGACCGTGAACCTCGGGTCCGTCCAGCGTTTCAGCATTTGCCACCGAACTGTTGCGCGCAACGATGTGCAGCAACGGATCGCCGACCTTTACCGGTTTGAGCGTGATCGGGCGCACCTGGAAGTCCTGGCTGTTGGTCAGGATCAACAGGCTGACCAGGCTTTTGCACTGCTGGCCGACCTTGTCCAGGTCGTAGCGCAACAATGGTTGGCCCTTGCTGACCCGCGTACCTTCCTTGACCAGCATCGAGAAGCCTTCGCCGTTCAGTTCAACGGTGTCGAGGCCCAGGTGCAGGAGGATTTCCGCGCCGTTGTCGGCACGCACGGTCAGTGCGTGGCCGGTGCGGGCGACGTGGATGATCACCCCGGCGCAGGGCGAGTACAGGGTGTCGTTCAGCGGATCGATGGCGATGCCGTCGCCCATCGCGCCGCTGGCGAACACCGCGTCCGGGACTTTGGCGAGCGTGAGCACCGGGCCGCTGAGCGGGGCGCTGAGGGTCAGCTCTTTATTGTTGTTGTGCATGGCTCGGTCTCATCAGGTGTGCAGTCATTCGGACTTAGTGCGTACGCGTCACTTTGCTCAGGTGGCGCGGCTGATCCGGGTCCATGCCTCGGGCCACGGCCAGGTTGGCGGCCATCACGTAGAAGCTCTGGATCGCCAGAATCGGATCAAGGGCCGGGTGTTCGGCGCGGCTCAGGGTCAGGTCGCGTTCGAGGATGTCGTCCGGCGCCGCCAGCAGCACACGGGCGCCGCGTTGACGCATCTCTGCCGCAAGGCTGATCAGACCGGCCTGTTCGGCACCGCGCGGGGCGAACACCAGCAGCGGGTAATGCTCGTCGATCAGTGCCATCGGGCCGTGACGGACTTCGGCGCTGCTGAAGGCTTCAGCCTGGATCGCCGAGGTTTCCTTGAACTTCAGCGCGGCCTCTTGGGCGATGGCAAAACCGGCACCACGGCCGATGACCATCAGGCGCTCACAATCGCGCAGCGCGTCGATGGCTACGCTCCAGTCCTGCTGCGTCGCTTCGCGCAGGCCTTCGGGCAGGGCGTTGTGCGCTTCCAGCAGTTCGCTGTCTTCTTTCCAGTGCGCGATCAGGCGGGCGCTGGCGCTCAGGGTGGCGATAAAACTCTTGGTTGCGGCGACGCTGCTTTCGGTGCCGGCGAGCAGCGGCAGGCTAAATTCACATGCGGCTTCCAACGGCGAATCGGCAGCGTTGACCATCGACACACTAAGGGCGCCACGCTTGCGCAACAGACGCAGGCTGTTAACCAGGTCCGGGCTCTGCCCCGATTGCGAGAACGCGAACGCCACCTGACCGCTGACCTTCAGCGGCGCCTGCTGCATGGTCACCACCGACATCGGCAACGACGCCACCGGCACACCCAGTTGCTGCATGGTCAGGTAAGCGAAGTAGCTCGCCGCGTGGTCGGAGCTGCCGCGCGCGACGGTCATCGCCACTTGTGGCGGCTGACGGCGCAGGCGCCCGGCGATCTCGATCATTTGCGGGTCGAGCTGTTGCAGTTGGGCTTGCACGGCCTCGAACGAGGACAGCGCCTCTTCAAGCATTTTTGAAGTCAATGTCTTCTCCTTCGACCATGACGGCGGTCAGTGTGAGTGAGCGATCCAGCCGCACGCAGTCGGCCCAGGCACCCGGTTGCAGGCGCCCGCGTTCAGTGATGCCGAGGTAGTCGGCGGGAAATTGCGACAGACGCTGCGAGGCCTCGCTGATCGGCAAACCGATCTTCACCAGGTTGCGCAGGGCCTGATCCATGGTCAGGGTGCTGCCGGCCAACGTGCCATCTGGCAGGCGCACGCCGCCCAGGCATTTGGTCACGGTGTGGCTGCCGAGCTTGTATTCACCGTCGGGCATGCCGGCGGCCGCGGTCGAATCGGTGACGCAATACAGGCATGGGATCGATCGCAGGGCCACGCGGATCGCGCCGGGGTGCACGTGCAGCAGATCCGGGATCAGCTCGGCGAATTTGGCGTGAGCCAACGCGGCGCCGACGATGCCCGGCTCGCGGTGATGCAGCGGGCTCATGGCGTTGTACAAGTGAGTGAAACTGGTCGCGCCAGCCTCCAGAGCGGCGACGCCTTCCTCGTAACTGCCGAGGGTGTGGCCGATCTGCATGCGAATGCCGCGGTTGCTGAGTTCGCGGATCAACCCGTCGTGGCCGGCGATTTCCGGGGCGATGGTGATCACCCGGATCGGCGCCAGCGCCAGGTATTCCTCGACTTCGGCCATCAACGCGGTGTGGGCGAAGTTCGGTTGCGCGCCGAGTTTGCCGGGGTTGATGTACGGGCCTTCGAGATGCACACCGAGTACCCGGGCGGCGCCTTGCGGACGCTGTTCGCAGAACTCGCCGACCTCTTTCAGCACGCTGGAGATCTCGGCGCTCGGCGCGGTCATGGTGGTGGCCAGCAGCGAAGTGGTGCCGAAGCGCACGTGGGTTTTGGTGATGGTCTCAAAGGCACTGGCGCCTTCCATGATGTCTTTGCCGCCACCGCCGTGGACGTGCAGGTCGATGAAACCCGGCAGCAGATACGGCAGGTCATTGTCGGCCGGATCGCAGGGCACGCCTTCGATCGACACGACTTTGCCGTGTTCGTGGATCAGCCGGCCGCGAACCCAGCCGTGAGCGGTGAGGATGTTGTCTTCGGACATTTCGGTTCTCGCTGTTTGACGGCTTCGCCCGGTTAGCGGCGCAGCTCTGCAACAAAGTCGTAGTAGTCGTTGCGGCAATAGGTGTCGGTGACTTCGATCGGCGTGTTGTCTTCCAGATAGCCGACCCGGGTCATCAGCAGCATGGCGGTACCGGGGGCGATGCCGACCAGCGCGGCGAACTCGTCCGAGGCGTTGATCGCCTGGATGTGCTGCAGGGCGCGGACGATCGGTTTGCCGATGCCGTCGAGGTATTCGTAGAGCGAATCGCCGACCAATTGCGGTTTGGGCATGATCGAGGCGGGCAGGGTGCTCATCTCGATGGCCATTACGGTGTCGTCGGCCTTGCGCAGGCGTTTCATGCGCGCCACCTTGTCGTTCGGCGACAGGCTCAGGCGGATCAGTTCTTCGTGAGTCGGCAGGGTGATTTCGCGCTCCAGCCACTGCGAGCTGGGCACGAAACCCTTGAGGCGGAGCATTTCGCTGAAGCCCGAGAGGCGCGACAGTGGTTGTTCCAGACGGGGCGTGATGAAGGTGCCGGAACCTTGCAGGCGGCGGATCAGACCTTGATCAAGCAGCACTTCCAGCGCCTTGCGGGCGGTGACCCGGGAGATACCCAGTTGCTCGCTGAGGTTGCGCTCGGACGGCATCGCCTGCTCGGCCTTCCACTGCCCGGAATGGATCGCCGATTCCAGATTACGCGCCAGCTGCAGGTACAGCGGTGTCGGCTGGGAGTCATCTGGGCGTAGGGCCTGGAGGTCGTTCATGTAGGTCATTTCCGACGCGAGTGTAGGATTGTTGTTGCTCGCTTGTGGGGCGGAAATTAATACCACTTGAATACCATGTCAACGCAGGGAATTGGCCTGTAGGCCAATGAAATGGCGGGTTTCGGGTGTGATGTATTGAAGTGGTATTAGAGGTGGAATGCAGAAAGCAAAAGATCGCAGCCTGCGGCAGCTCCTACAGTGGGAAGTGGTATCAACCCTGTAGGCGCTGCCGCAGGCTGCGATCTTTTGATTTATTTTTTAACGCCGACCGACGGTAACGGCTGGATCAGCACTTTGTGGCGAGGGAGCAAGCTCCCTCATCACAGGTTTTCGGTCAGCCTAAGGGCGGATTTCGATCATCGTGCCGTCCGGCACCAGGCCCCAGACTTCACGCATGTCCATGTTGCGCATGGCGATGCAACCGTCGGTCCAGTCCAGGGTGTGGAACAGGTCTTCGGGCGTGTCCTCGGTGTCGGGCGTGCCGTGGATCATGATCATCCCGCCAGGCTCGACGCCTTCGCGGCGGGCGCGGGCCGAATCGCTGATGTTCGGGTAGGAAATGTGCATCGCCAGGTTGAATTTTTCGCTGACCTTGCGCCAGTCGATCCAGTACAGACCTTCCGGGGTGCGTTTGTCGCCCTCAATCAGTTTCGGACCTTTCTTCGCGCCCTTGCCCAGGGAGATGCGATAGGTCTTGAGTGGCTTGCCGTCGGAGATCAATTGCAGTTGATGCGCCGATTTGAACACCAGTATTTTGTCGATCCGGGGGCTATTCGATGGCGTCACGGTGGTCACGAATGACGCTTGGGACACGGTGACGAACGACAGGCAGAGCAGGGCAAGCAACCAGCGCATTGAAACGATTCCCCAGGAGTGATGCAGATATTTTATTTGTAGATGTTTTCAGGTGATGGCGGGCTGGGCCAGCGGCGGAATCGATTCGGAGCGAACCGGATAGGTCTCGCGGCGGCGATCAGCGAAGAAGCATTCTAAGGTACGCCCCACCGTGCGAAAAGCCAGCTCGTCCCACGGGATGTCGGCTTCGTCGAATAGTTGCACTTCGAGGCTCTCGGGGCCGGCGGCAAAGTCCAGATCGGCCAGTTCGGCACGGAAGAACACGTGCACCTGGCTGATGTGTGGCACATCGATCAGCGTATAGATGCTCAGGTTGCGCACCCGGGCGCAGGCTTCCTCGGCGGTTTCGCGGATCGCGGCCTGCTCGATGGTCTCGCCGTTTTCCATGAAACCGGCGGGTAGCGTCCAGTAGCCGAGACGGGGCTCGATGGCGCGGCGGCAGAGCAACACTTGGCGGCCCCAGGTCGCAACGCAACCGGCGACGATATTGGGGTTTTGATAGTGAATGGTCTGACAACTGTCACAGACAAATCGCAGCCGCGAATCGCCTTCGGGAATGCGCTGGGTCACCGGGTTGCCGCACTGGCTGCAAAATTTCATGCTGGGGTTCCTGAATGCTGCGCCTATCTTGGCGTGCAGCGGTGCCGGTCGGCAAGTTGTCGTTTCGCGACATGGCCCGGCGAGGGGCTTGGGCGGCTGCCATGATTGGTGCATGATGCAGGGTAAGGCACAGATCGAGAACACTCATGCTGGACGAGCTACTGCATAGGGTAAGCAACCACACACCGCGCACGCTGGAGACCGATAAACGTTTCCCCGAGGCCGCTGTTCTGGTGCCGATCACCCGCAGTGACGAGCCCGAGCTGGTACTGACCCTGCGCGCCAGCGGCCTTTCGACCCATGGCGGCGAAGTCGCCTTCCCCGGCGGGCGCCGTGACCCGGAAGACCCTGACCTGATTTTTACCGCCCTGCGCGAAGCCGAGGAAGAAATCGGCCTGCCACCGGGGCTGGTCGAGGTCATCGGCCCGCTCAGCCCGCTGATCTCCCTGCATGGCATCAAGGTCACGCCGTATGTCGGGGTGATCCCGGACTTTGTCGAATACCAGGCCAACGATGCCGAGATTGCCGCAGTATTCAACGTGCCGCTGGAGTTCTTCCGCAAAGACCCGCGCGAACACACGCATCGTATCGATTACCAGGGTCGCAGCTGGTACGTGCCGAGTTATCGGTACGGCGAGTTCAAGATCTGGGGGTTGACGGCTATCATGATCGTCGAGCTGATCAATCTGCTCTATGACGAACAGATCAGCCTGCATCACCCGCCCAAAAGTTTTATCAATACCTGAAGCCATCGCTCGAATGGCCCGTTCGTGAGCCCTGAGGAAAACAAGATGAAATACCGCCTGGGCGACGCCCGCGTCGACACCCATCCACAGAGCTGGGTAGCGCCCAATGCCGTGCTGGTGGGCAAGGTCAAACTTGAAGAGGGCGCCAACGTCTGGTTCAACGCCGTACTGCGCGGTGACAACGAACTGATCCTGATCGGCAAGAACAGCAACGTTCAGGATGGCACCGTGATGCACACCGATATGGGCTATCCGCTGACCATCGGCACCGGCGTGACCATCGGTCATAACGCCATGCTGCATGGCTGCACCGTCGGCGACTACAGCCTGATCGGCATCAACGCGGTGATCCTCAACGGCGCGAAAATCGGCAAGAACTGCATCATCGGCGCCAATTCGCTGATCGGCGAAGGCAAGGAAATTCCCGATGGCTCGCTGGTGATGGGCTCGCCGGGCAAGGTCGTGCGTGAACTCACCGAGCCGCAGAAGAAAATGCTCGAAGCCAGCGCCGCGCACTATGTGCACAACTCGCAGCGCTATGCGCGTGACCTGGTAGAGCAGGAAGAATGAACACGCCTGAAAGACCCGTTGCCTCGCCGTGCGTGAATATCTGCGCACTGGATGAGGACGATATTTGCACCGGCTGCCAGCGTACGGTCGCGGAGATCACACGCTGGGGGCGGATGACCAACGATGAGCGGCGGACGGTGCTCGGGTTGTGCCATGAGCGGGCGAAGGCGAGCGGGTTGGTGTGGATGATCCCGGCCAAGCGCTGAGATATTGGTTGAAGTGCTTTTGTGGCGAGGGAGCTTGCTCCCGCTGGGTCGCGAAGCGGCCCTTCTTTTGCTCTTGAAAGCAGGGACTGCTGCGCAGCCCAGCGGGAGCAAGCTCCCTCGCCACAGGTAAGCCGCTTGCCATTACGGGTGTATACAATTTTCGATCGACTTGGCCGAACTCTCTGCCTCAAGTAACCTGTGCGCCAATTTGACAGGTCGCCCCCATGATTTTCCTCATCGCCTACATCAGCAGCGTCGTGCTGATCAACTTCGCTTTCTCCACCGCGCCGCACCTGGACATCATCTGGTCGGCCTGGGGCGGGTTGGTGTTCGTGTTGCGCGACATGGTGCAAACCCGTTTCGGCCACGGCGCCATCGTGGCGATGCTGGCGGCGCTGGTGCTGTCCTACGTCACCTCTGATCCGTCGATCGCCCTGGCCAGCGCCACCGCGTTCGCGATCTCCGAGTGCATCGACTGGCTGGTGTTCAGCGTCACCAAACGCCCGTTGCGTGACCGCTTGTGGATCAGTTCGGCACTGAGCATTCCCCTCGATACCTTCATCTTTTTCGGCATGATCGACCTGATGACGCCACCGGTGATCATCACCGCATTGGTCTCGAAGTTCGCTGGCGTCACTGCCGTTTGGCTGATCATGGCCTGGCGCGAGCGCAAACAGGCTGTCGCCAGCTAAGCCAAACCCTCCGGTTCATGTAAAATGCCGCGCTTTCTCCCCATGGAAAGCGCGTCTGGCGTTGCTTTCCTCGATGATCCGCTTCTTTGAGGACCTGAGATGACCCGTATCGGAACTCCATTGTCGCCAACCGCGACCCGCGTATTGCTGTGTGGCTGTGGTGAGTTGGGCAAGGAAGTGGTGATCGAGCTGCAACGCCTGGGCGTTGAAGTGATTGCCGTCGACCGTTACGCCAACGCGCCGGCGATGCAGGTTGCGCACCGCAGCCACGTGATCAACATGCTCGACGGCGCGGCCTTGCGTGCCGTCATCGAAGCCGAGAAGCCGCACTTCATCGTGCCGGAAATCGAAGCCATCGCCACCGCCACGCTGGTCGAACTGGAAGCCGAAGGTTTCACCGTGATTCCTACCGCGCGCGCCGCGCAACTGACCATGAACCGCGAAGGCATCCGTCGTCTGGCCGCTGAAGAGCTGGACCTGCCGACCTCGCCGTACCACTTTGCCGATACCTTCGAGGACTACAGCAAAGCCGTTCAGGACCTGGGTTTCCCGTGCGTGGTGAAACCGGTCATGAGCTCGTCGGGCAAAGGTCAGAGCCTGCTGCGCAGCGCTGATGACGTGCAGAAAGCCTGGGATTACGCGCAGGAGGGCGGTCGCGCCGGCAAAGGTCGGGTGATCATCGAAGGCTTCATCGATTTCGACTACGAAATCACTCTGCTGACCGTGCGCCACATCGGCGGCACTACGTTCTGCGCACCAGTCGGTCACCGTCAGGAGAAGGGCGACTATCAGGAGTCCTGGCAGCCGCAGGCCATGAGCCCGATTGCCCTGGCTGAGTCCGAGCGCGTGGCCAAAGCTGTGACCGAGGCTTTGGGCGGTCGCGGTCTGTTCGGCGTCGAACTGTTCATCAAGGGCGATCAGGTGTGGTTCAGCGAAGTCTCGCCGCGTCCGCATGACACCGGTCTGGTGACCCTGATTTCTCAGGATCTGTCGCAGTTCGCCCTGCACGCGCGCGCCATTCTCGGTCTGCCGGTGCCACTGATCCGTCAGTTCGGCCCTTCGGCTTCGGCAGTGATTCTGGTGGAAGGTCAGTCGACCCAGACCGCGTTCGCCAACCTGGGCGCTGCGTTGAGCGAGCCGGATACGGCATTGCGTCTGTTCGGCAAGCCTGAAGTCAATGGTCAGCGCCGGATGGGCGTGGCGTTGGCGCGGGATGAGTCGATCGAAGCTGCGCGTGCCAAGGCGACCCGTGCTGCTCAGGCTGTTGTTGTAGAGCTGTAAACCGAGGCGCGGCATTCGCGAGCAAGCCCGCTCCCACATTGGATCTGTGGCGTACACAAAACCAATTGTGGGAGCGAGCTTGCTCGCGAAGCTTTTGATCTTCCGTCAGGCAACCTGATTCAGATCGTTATTGCGTGTTTCCTTCAGGCACAGCACAGCAATCAGGCTGAGCACCGCTGCCGCCGACACATACCCGCCGACATAATTCAAACCCCCCATCGCCACCAGTTTCTGCGCGAAGAACGGGGCGGCCGAGGCGCCGACGATGCCGCCCAGGTTGTAGGCCGCCGATGCGCCGGTATAGCGCACGTGCGTCGGAAACAGTTCCGGCAGCAGCGCGCCCATCGGGGCAAACGTCACTCCCATCAAGAACAGCTCGATGCACAGGAACAGCGCCACGCCCCAGGTCGAACCTTGCGTCAGTAGCGGCTCCATCAGGAATCCGGACAGGATCGCCAGCACACCACCGACGATCAGCACCGGTTTGCGCCCGTAACGGTCGCTGGCCCAGGCGGACAATGGCGTTGCCGCGGCCATGAACAGCACGGCAAAACACAGCAGTCCAAGGAACGTCTCCCGGCTGTATCCCAGTGTGGATACGCCGTAGCTCAGGGAAAATACCGTCGAGATGTAAAACAGCGCATAACACACCACCATCGCCGCCGCGCCGAGCAGGGTTGGCGCCCAGTACTGGCTGAACAGCTCGACCAGCGGCACTTTCACTCGTTCCTGACGGGCAATGGCGTTGGCGAATACCGGGGTTTCGTGGAGTTTCAGGCGCACGTACAGGCCGACCATCACCAGTACCGCACTGAGCAGAAACGGAATCCGCCAGCCCCAGCTGCGGAACTGCTCGTCGTTGAGGGTCATGGCCAGGGTCAGGAACAGCCCGTTCGCCGCGAGAAAACCGATCGACGGGCCAAGCTGCGGAAACATGCCGAACCACGCCCGTTTGCCCTTGGGCGCATTCTCCGTGGCCAGCAACGCCGCGCCACCCCATTCACCACCCAATCCCAGCCCCTGACCGAAACGCAGCACGCACAGCAGAATCGGTGCCCAGGCGCCAATGCTGTCGTAACCCGGCAGCACGCCGATCAGCGTGGTGCACACGCCCATCAGAAGTAGCGAGGCGACCAGTGTCGATTTGCGCCCGATGCGGTCACCGAAATGGCCGAACAGCGCCGAACCCAGCGGGCGGGCGAGGAAGGCGATGCCGAAGGTGAGAAACGCCGAAAGCATCTGCGCGGTGCCGGACGTCTGCGGAAAGAACACCGGCCCGATCACCAGTGCGGCGGCAGTGGCGTAGACGTAGAAGTCGTAGAACTCGATGGCGGTGCCGATGAAGCTCGCCGTCGCCACGCGGGTGGCGGAGTTGGTCGGTTGGGCAGGCGCGGTGTCGCGGTAAGCGGTACTGGTCGTCATGCGGTGATCCCTGACAGTCATGAGCTCCGTTGGAGCGAATTATTATGGTCGAACACCCAGGGATGTGGGATCAGGCGCGAGCGCTGTTTCGAGTAGGAACAGTCGTCGGGGTGGTGCGGAAAATTACCGTAACCGTTGGCGTGCGGGGTAAGCACAGGGCTCGGCGGCGCTTGGGTAAGCGGCTCGATTATAGGAAGGGGGCTAACAATCAAACAAGAGCAAAGGGTCGCAGCCGGTGGGCTTTCTGTGGCGAGGGAGCTTGCTCCCGCTCGGGCGCGCAGCGGCCGCCAAGAGGGTGGGGCGCTACGCAACCCAGCGGGAGCAAGCTCCCTCGCCACAACAGCGCTCAGATCTTGGCGGGCACCGAGGTCGTATGCCAGATCAACACCTTGCTCACCCGGTTGTCTTCGGTCTCGAGAATTTCCAGCCGATAGCGGCCGATCTTGAGGCACACCGCGCTGTCGGGAATGGTCTCCAGTGCTTCGGTCACCAGGCCGTTAAGGGTCTTCGGCCCGTCGCTCGGCAAATGCCAGCCCAGGCATTTGTTCAACTCGCGGATCGACGCGGTGCCGTCGATCACCATGCGCCCGTCGGGCTGCGGATGGATGTGCGGGTTGTCGAGGCTGTGCTCGCTTTCGAATTCGCCGACGATCTCTTCGAGAATGTCTTCCAGAGTCACGATGCCCAGCACTTCGCCGTACTCGTCCACCACCATGCCCAGCCGGCGCTGCTGCTTGTGGAAGTTCAGCAGTTGCAGTTGCAGCGGGGTGCTTTCCGGGACGAAATACGGTTCGTAGCTGGCGGCCAGCAGCGCTTCGCGGGTCAGGTTGCCATCGTTGAGCAGATGGCGGATCTGCCGGGTGTTGAGCACCGCTTCGACCTGGTTGATGTCGCTGTGGAACACCGGCAGGCGTGTGCGCTTGTTCTGGCGCAGTAGTTCGATGATCTCTTCGATCGAGTCGTCAAGGTTGATACCGTCGACATCGCTGCGCGGCACCAGAATGTCGTTGACTGTGATGTTGTCCAGCGCGTGGATTCCCGAAACCGGGTGTGTGCGAGACGGGTGTTCCGGGTCGTCGTTGTGCTCAGCGGGATCTTCGTCTTCGCTCTGCTGGACCACTTGGGGCTTGCGCGCGAAGGGGCGCAGCAGCCAACCGCTGAGGCTGCTCAGCAGCCAGGCCAGCGGGTAAAGGATTTTCAGTGGAACGGTCAGCAGGGTATTGCCGAACGACAGCACCGCATCGGGATAACGCTGGGCTACGCTGCGCGGAAAGTAATCGGCAAACACCAGCAACACGGCGCCGGCGCCCAGGCAGGCAGCCCAAGGGCCGTTCTCTTCGCAAAGAAAGATCGCCAACAGTGTGGCGATGATCACCGCGAGCGCTCGGCAAAGGGTGTTGCACAGGATCAGGCTGTCGAGCGGAAAGCTCAGCTTCGCCAGCGGCTTGTCGCTGGCACGCGAGGCCGTGCGTTGCGCCAGCAGGTGCTGCTGAGCGACTTCGACGGCAGTAAACAGCCCCGACCATAAAATCAGCAGGACAAATACCGCGAGCATCGGCCCTATGGGCAAACCGTCCATTTATGCCGCCCGTCAGATGTGCAGGATGTATTCACGAACCAGTTTGCTGCCGAAATACGCCAACATCAGCAGGCAGAAACCGGCGAGAGTCCAGCGAATCGCCTTGTGGCCACGCCAGCCGAGGCGATTGCGGCCCCACAGCAGCACGCTGAACACGATCCAGGCCAGGCACGCCAGCAAGGTCTTGTGCACCAGATGCTGGGCGAACAGGTTCTCGACGAACAGCCAGCCGGAGATCAGCGACAGCGACAGCAGCGTCCAGCCAGCCCAGAGGAAGCCGAACAACAGGCTTTCCATGGTTTGCAGGGGCGGGAAGTTCTTGATCAGGCCCGACGGGTGCTTGTGCTTGAGCTGGTGATCCTGCACCAGCAGCAACAAGGCCTGGAACACCGCGATGGTGAACATGCCGTAGGCGAGGATCGACAGCAGGATGTGGGCGAGGATGCCGGGTTCTTCGTCGATGATCTGCACCGTGCCGGCCGGCGCGAACTGGGCCAGCAGCACCGTGGCCGCGCCGAGCGGAAACAGCAGCACCAAAAGGTTTTCCACCGGGATCCGCGAGCAGGCCAGCAGCGTCAGAGCGATGACGGCCGCGGCAATCAGGCTGGCGGCGCTGAAGAAGTCCAGGCCCAGGCCGATCGGCGTCAGCAGGTGAGTGAGCAGGCTGGCGCTGTGGGCGAGCACGGCGAAGATGCCGAGCGTAACCAGCAGGCGCTTGTTCGCCTTGGCGCCGGAGGCCAGGCGGGTGCCTTGATAAAGGGTCGCAGCGGCATAAAGGAGAGCGGCGGCGAGCGTGGTCAGCAAACTGGGTGACAAGGGGAGCATAAATCCTGTTAGGCAGGCCCGAAAGGCGCTGAGTTTGGCATAGAACCGCCACACCACGAAAGTGCGAGGTGTCCGCCCGACGCAGTCTTCGCTATAATCCGCGACCTGCCCACGCCGCAGGCTCGCCGAGCACATGTTGAATCCGGTCTGGGCCGCCATTATCCCGGTCTACACAGGGCCTGAAAGGATCGCGCAATGTTTGAAAACTTAACCGACCGTCTCTCGCAGACGCTGCGCCATGTCACCGGCAAGGCGAAGCTGACTGAAGACAATATCAAAGACACCCTGCGCGAAGTGCGCATGGCGTTGCTCGAAGCCGACGTCGCCCTGCCGGTGGTCAAGGACTTCGTCAATTCGGTCAAGGAGCGCGCTGTCGGCACCGAGGTGTCGCGCAGCCTGACGCCGGGCCAGGCGTTCGTGAAGATCGTCCAGGCCGAACTCGAAAGCCTGATGGGCGCGGCCAACGAAGATTTGAACCTGAGCGCCGTGCCGCCCGCCGTCATTCTGATGGCCGGTCTGCAGGGTGCCGGTAAAACCACCACCGCCGGCAAACTCGCGCGCTTCCTCAAGGAGCGCAAGAAGAAGTCGGTGATGGTCGTGTCGGCGGACATCTACCGTCCTGCGGCTATCAAACAGCTGGAAACCCTGGCCAACGACATCGGCGTGACGTTCTTCCCGTCCGACCTGAGCCAGAAGCCGGTCGACATCGCGACCGCTGCTATTAAAGAAGCAAAACTGAAATTCATCGACGTGGTCATCGTCGATACCGCCGGTCGTCTGCACATCGACGAAGAGATGATGGGCGAGATCAAGGCGCTGCACGCCGCGATCAACCCGGTTGAAACCCTGTTCGTGGTCGACGCCATGACCGGTCAGGACGCGGCCAACACGGCCAAGGCCTTCGGTGATGCGCTGCCGCTGACCGGCGTGATCCTGACCAAGGTCGACGGCGATGCCCGTGGCGGTGCCGCACTGTCGGTACGCGCGATCACCGGCAAGCCGATCAAGTTCATCGGTATGGGCGAGAAGAGCGAAGCGCTCGATCCGTTCCACCCTGAGCGTATCGCTTCGCGGATCCTCGGCATGGGCGACGTGCTCAGCCTGATCGAACAGGCTGAAGCGACCCTCGACAAGGACAAGGCTGACAAACTGGCCAAGAAGCTGAAGAAGGGCAAGGGCTTCGACCTCGAAGACTTCCGCGATCAGCTGCAACAGATGAAGAACATGGGCGGCCTCGGCGGGCTCATGGACAAACTGCCGAGCATCGGCGGCGTCAACCTGTCGCAGATGGGCAATGCCCAGAACGCGGCAGAGAAGCAGTTCAAGCAGATGGAAGCCATCATCAACTCCATGACCCCGGCCGAGCGCCGCGACCCTGAGCTGATCAGCGGTTCGCGCAAGCGCCGGATCGCCATGGGTTCCGGCACTCAGGTGCAGGACATCGGCCGCTTGATCAAGCAGCACAAGCAGATGCAGAAGATGATGAAGAAATTCACCGCCAAAGGCGGAATGGCGAAAATGATGCGCGGCATGGGCGGTATGTTGCCCGGCGGCGGCATGCCGAAAATGTGATTCAGGACACTAAGACTTCGCCGGTCGTCGCACCGGCGCAGACCCTGCAAGGACGCAGGATCAACAGCAAACCCGCACTCGGCGGGAGCTGACTGGCCGTTTTCATCGACGGCTCTATATGCAAATCCGCACGGCATGCCATAGGCGCCGGAAAAAGTCATTTGCAAAAGTCCGGATATTCCTTAGAATATGCGGCCTTTCGGGCACCCATGCCCGCTGTGCATTTAGATTTGCAGCACCGACTACAGGAACGATGTTCACATGCTAACAATCCGTCTTGCCCTTGGCGGCTCCAAAAAGCGCCCGTTTTACCACCTGACCGTAACCGACTCGCGTAACCCGCGTGACGGCTCCCACAAAGAACAGGTTGGCTTCTTCAACCCTGTTGCCCGTGGTCAGGAAATCCGTCTGTCCGTGAACCAAGAGCGCGTAGCCTACTGGCTGAGCGTTGGTGCACAGCCTTCTGAGCGTGTTGCTCAGTTGCTGAAGGAATCTGCCAAGGCTGCAGCCTGAGCAGTATGAGCGCGACGCCAGAAAAAGCTGATGACCTGATCGTTGTCGGCAAGATTTTTTCGGTTCACGGCGTTCGCGGCGAGGTGAAGGTCTTTTCCTTTACCGATCCGATTGAAAACCTGTTGGACTACCGCAACTGGACGCTTCGGCGCGAAGGCGTGGTGAAACAGGTCGAGCTGGTCAGCGGCCGATCCACTCAAAAGGATCTGGTTGCCAAGCTCAAAGGCCTCGACGATCGCGATGAAGCCCGTCTTCTGAGCGGTTATGAGATCTGCATCTCGCGAAGCCTTTTGCCCAACCTGACAGGCGACGAGTACTACTGGTACCAGTTGCAGGGTCTGAGTGTCATCAACCAGGACGAGCAATTGTTCGGCAAGGTTGATCACCTGTTGGAGACCGGCGCGAACGATGTATTGGTGGTCAAGCCCTGCGCGGGCAGCCTGGATGATCGCGAGCGGTTGTTGCCCTATACAGAGCAATGCGTGCTGGCCATCGACCTGGATGCAGGCGTGATGCGGGTGGAATGGGACGCGGACTTCTAAGCAATGGCCAGCCTGCGCGTAGACGTCATTACGCTGTTCCCCGAGATGTTCTCGGCCATCAGTGAGTACGGCATTACCAGTCGTGCGGTCAAACAGGGGCTGTTGCAGCTGACCTGTTGGAATCCGCGGGATTACACGACGGATCGGCATCACACTGTGGACGATCGCCCGTTTGGCGGTGGTCCGGGCATGGTGATGAAGATCAAGCCCCTGGAAGATGCTCTGGTTCAGGCCAAGGCAGCAGCCGGGGAGGCGGCGAAGGTGATTTACCTGTCCCCCCAAGGCCGTCAACTGACTCAGTCGGCGGTACGCGAGTTGGCAAAATCGGATGCATTGATCCTGATTGCCGGCCGCTATGAAGGCATTGACGAGCGCTTTATTGAGGCTCATGTCGATGAAGAGTGGTCGATTGGTGACTATGTACTGTCTGGCGGCGAGCTGCCGGCCATGGTCATGATCGATGCGGTTACACGACTGCTGCCCGGAGCTTTAGGGCATGCGGATTCCGCTGAGGAAGATTCCTTTACGGATGGTCTGCTGGATTGCCCGCACTACACCCGACCTGAGGTGTATGCGGATCAGCGTGTTCCCGACGTGTTGCTAAGTGGCAATCACGCGCATATCCGGCGTTGGCGTTTACAGCAGTCCCTTGGTAGGACCTATGAACGACGCGCCGATCTTCTGGAAAGCCGCTCGCTTTCTGGAGAAGAGAAGAAGCTGCTCGAGGAATACATCCGCGAGCGGGACGATAGTTAACAACGTATCGATGGTAGATCAGTTGATTTACCTTAGGAGCACAGCATGACCAACAAAATCATCCTTGCACTCGAAGCAGAGCAGATGACCAAAGAAATCCCTACCTTTGCCCCAGGCGACACTATTGTCGTTCAGGTGAAAGTGAAGGAAGGCGATCGTTCCCGTCTGCAAGCGTTCGAAGGCGTTGTAATCGCCAAGCGTAACCGCGGCGTGAACAGTGCGTTCACCGTTCGTAAAATCTCCAACGGTGTTGGCGTAGAACGTACTTTCCAGACCTACTCCCCGCAGATCGACAGCATGGCTGTTAAACGTCGCGGTGACGTACGTAAAGCCAAGCTGTACTACCTGCGCGACCTGTCGGGTAAAGCAGCTCGCATCAAGGAAAAACTGGCTTAAGTCCAGCTTCCGATGCAGAAAAAAGCAGCCTACGGGCTGCTTTTTTGTTGCCTGCAATTTATCCACAGCATTTTTGTTTCAGGCCAGAACCATGACTACCCGTGACCAGGAAATCGAACGCCGCACCGAACTCTCGGTGACCCGCGTGACCAAAGCCGTCTTCCCGCCGACCACCAACCACCACAACACCCTCTTCGGCGGCACCGCGCTCGCGTGGATGGACGAAGTGTCGTTCATCACCGCCACGCGCTTCTGTCGTTTGCCGCTGGTGACCGTGTCCACCGACCGTATCGACTTCAATCACGCGATACCGGCCGGCTCCATCGTCGAACTGGTCGGGCGGGTGATCAAGGTCGGTAACACCAGCCTCAAGGTCGAGGTGGAAGTGTTCGTCGAGAGCATGAGCTGTGACGGGCGCGAGAAGGCGATCCATGGGCAATTCAGCTTTGTGGCCATCGACGATGACAAGCGGCCGGTGCCGGTGCTGCCCGGATTTCCTGCCTGATCTGAAACCGAGTTGCGGCTATCGCGAGCAGGCTCACTCCTACAGTGTCTGTGTCGTTCGCACCTTTATGTACGACGCGGACACTGTAGGAGTGAGCCTGCTCGCGATTCGATTTATCAGGCGCCGCTGGCCTCCGGCTGAATCAACGCCAGCAACGTCCACCCTGATCCCGGTTTCAAAGCAGTCTCCGGCGTCACCACATGCACCCAGCCGCTGTCATCGCGCATGAACAGCAGGGTCGCCCGACTGCCATGCAATGCCTGGTAGTCCTCCCAGCCAAAACCGTCCGTCAGCGTTGTGCTGTACAACTCGGCGCCATTGCTGATCAGGCTGGCCAGCTTGGCATAGGTCAGCGCCTCGCTCCCCAGCTGATTGCCGCGATGCTCGAGACTCGCCCGGTGCTTGTCACTGTGACGACTTTCCTGACCGCTGGCCAGGCCAAACAGCCGTTGATGACCGAAGTCATGGCGAAAGCGCATCGCCGCCAAGGTATTCAGCTCGCCTGAAGGCGACAGCGCCAACAAGTGCCCCAACCCCACCAGATCCAGATGCGCATCGGCATGCTGCGAAGCCGGGTTACCAAAATAGGTCGGCAACCCCTCCATGCGCGCCGCACGAATGTTCTCCCAGCTCGAATCGGTCAACAGCACCCGGCTGCCCAATTGCTGCAACGACTTGCCCAACAGACGCGCCGGGCCGTTTGCTCCAACGATCAGGAAGCCGCTCGGCGCGGGTTCCGCCACGTTCAGCAAGCGCGCCAAGGGGCGTGCTGTTGCGCTTTGCAGCACCACGGTGCCGATGATCACCGCGAAAGTCAGCGGCACCAGTAGCAGCGCACCTTCGTGCCCGGCTTGATCCAGACGAATCGCGAAAATCGCCGAGACCGCCGCCGCCACGATCCCGCGCGGGGCGATCCAGCACAGCAGGGCGCGTTCACGCCAGCTCAGGCTGGAGCCGGCAGTGCTCAGCAGCACGTTCAACGGGCGCGCGATCAACTGAATCACCAGCAGCAGAATCAGCACCAACGGCCCGAGGCCGATCAGGGCATGCAGATCCAGCCGCGCCGCCAGCAGAATGAACAACCCGGAAATCAGCAGTACGCTGAGGTTTTCCTTGAAGTGCAGGATGTGCCGCACATCCACACCCTTCATGTTCGCCAGCCACATGCCCATCAGCGTCACCGCCAGCAGGCCGGACTCGTGCATCACCTGATTGGATGCAATGAAGATCCCCAACACCGCCGCCAGCGAGGCGAGGTTATGCAGGTACTCGGGCAACCACTGGCGCCGGATGATGGTGCCCAGCACCCAGCCGCCGACCACCCCGAATACGCTGCCGCAGACAATCACGCCGCCGAAAGTCAGCAGGCTCTGTTCGAGGCCGTTGCCCTCGGACCGGGCGATGATGAAGCTGTAGACCACCACCGCGAGCAGGGCACCGATCGGGTCGATGACGATGCCTTCCCAGCGCAGGATGTTGGCGATCGAGGCTTTCGGCCGCACCACGCGCAGCATCGGCACGATCACCGTCGGCCCGGTCACCAGCGTCAGGCTGCCGAACAGAATCGCCAGCAACCAGTCGAAGCCGAGCAGGAAATGGGTCGCGACGGCAATCACCACCCAGGTCGTGAGTGCGCCGAGGGTCACCAGTCGATGCACGACGCTGCCGATTTCGCGCCATTCCGACAGATGCAGGGTCAGGCTGCCCTCAAACAGGATCAACGCCACCGCCAGCGACACCAGCGGCATCAGCAGCGGGCCGAACATTTCCTGCGGATCGAGCCAGCCCAGTACCGGGCCAGCCAGAATCCCGGTCAGCAACAGAAACAGAATCGCCGGCAGCTTCAGGCGCCACGCCAGCCACTGGCAACCCAGCGCAGCGGCGCCGATCCCGCCAAATGCCAAGAGAATTTGCTGCTCGTTCATTGAAGCTCCCTGTTCCTTGAAATTGCGGGCTATGAAAGACTAGCGGCCATTCCTACAGTTCACTCTACATTTGCGCGCAGCCCTGGAGGTTGCGTGTCTTGAGCGCCCATGCCTGCCATCGACCATCCACTGATTGACCAATTCCTCGACGCCCTGTGGCTGGAAAAAGGTCTGTCCGACAACACCCGCGGCGCCTACCGCAGCGATCTGGCGCTGTTCAACGGCTGGCTGCAGGAGAAAAACCTCGAGCTGATCAATGCCGGTCGCGAGTTGATCCTCGATCACCTGTCCTGGCGCCTGGAGCAGAGTTACAAACCCCGTTCCACCGCCAGATTTCTTTCCGGTGTGCGTGGCTTTTATCGCTATCTGCTGCGGGAAAAACTGATTACGGTCGATCCGACCTTGCGCGTCGACATGCCGCAACTGGGCAGGCCGCTGCCCAAATCGTTGTCGGAAGCTGACGTCGAAGCGTTGCTCAAAGCGCCTGATCTGAGCGAAGCCATCGGCCAGCGTGACCGCGCCATGCTTGAAGTGTTGTACGCCTGCGGGCTGCGCGTGACCGAACTGGTGAGCCTGACGCTGGAGCAAGTCAATCTGCGTCAGGGCGTGTTGCGGGTGATGGGCAAGGGCAGCAAGGAGCGGCTGGTGCCGATGGGCGAAGAGGCGATTGTCTGGATCGAGCGCTATATGCGCGATGGCCGCAGCGAGCTGCTCGGCGGGCGCCCCAGCGATGTGCTGTTCCCCAGTCAGCGCGGCGAGCAGATGACCCGCCAGACCTTCTGGCACCGCATCAAGCATTGGGCCAAGGTCGCCGGGATCGGCAAATCGCTGTCGCCGCACACCTTGCGTCATGCATTCGCCACGCACCTGCTCAACCACGGCGCCGATCTGCGGGTGGTGCAGATGCTGCTGGGGCACAGTGATTTGTCGACCACGCAGATCTACACCCATGTGGCGCGTGCGCGCTTGCAGGACCTGCACGCCAAACATCACCCTAGAGGCTAATGAAAAACCTGTGGGAGCGGGCTTGCTCGCGAAGAGGCCGTCACAGAAGAGATATTTGTCGCCTGCCAAGACGCCTTCGCGAGCAAGCCCGCTCCCACAGGGTTTGCGTCGCCCACAATCTCTGGCGACAGGCGCATTCGGCCATGCGAGCCTTATGTGGTAGGCTTTGCCGGTTTGCACGATGGACGGTTATGACCCGGTGTTCCGGCTCGGGCGTTCTGACCGTTTCATTTGTCCGCCTTCAGGAGTTCTCATGCGTCTGACCCAGATTTTCGCCGCCGCCGCTATTGCGTTGGTCAGCACCTTTGCCGTCGCCGATGACGCGGCCGACAAAGCCATTCGTCAAAGCCTGGAAAAACTCGAACTCGAGGTTCCGGTAGAAAGCATCAGCGCCAGCCCGTTGCCGGGCATGTATGAAGTCAAGCTCAAGGGCAGCCGCGTGCTGTACGCCAGCGCCGACGGCCAGTACATCGTTCAGGGCTACCTGTTCCAGCTCAAGGACGGCAAGCCGGTCAACCTGACCGAGAAAGCCGAACGCGCGGGCATTTCCAAACTGATCAATGCCATTCCGGTGGCCGAAACCGTGGTGTATCCGGCCGTGGGCGAGACCAAATCGCACATCACCGTGTTCACCGACACCACCTGCCCGTACTGCCACAAGCTGCATGCCGAAGTGCCTGAGCTGAACAAGCGCGGCATCGAAGTGCGTTACGTAGCGTTCCCGCGTCAGGGCCTCGGTTCGCCGGGTGACGAGCAGTTGCAAGCGGTCTGGTGCTCGGCAGACAAGAAAGCGGCCATGGACAAAATGGTCGATGGCAAGGAAATCAAGGCCGCCAAGTGCGATAACCCGGTTTCCAAGCAATTCGCTTTGGGTCAGTCGATCGGTGTGAACGGTACACCGGCCATCGTTTTGGCCGACGGACAGGTCATTCCGGGCTACCAGCCGGCGCCACAAGTCGCCAAACTGGCGCTGGGCGCCAAGTAATTCGCATCGTCACGGTCAGCCTTTGACGATCATGGTCCGGCGGTAACTTCGCCGGGCCATTAATAGAGAGCCGCGAACACGCGGTTGTTTTCCGGCCGACCTTGCGTCGGCCGTTTCATGGGGAGTTCACAGTGAATCCGGTCAAAGTAGGCATCTGTGGGTTAGGGACCGTCGGTGGCGGTACCTTCAACGTACTTCAGCGCAACGCCGAGGAAATTGCTCGTCGTGCCGGGCGTGGGATCGAAGTGGCACAAATTGCCACGCGCACGCCAAAGCCTCAGTTCCAGACGACCGGTATTGCGATTACCAACGATGTCTTCGAAGTGGCCACGAACCCTGAGATCGACATCGTCATAGAGCTGATGGGCGGCTACACCGTTGCCCGCGAGCTGGTACTCAAGGCCATCGAGAATGGCAAGCATGTGGTCACCGCGAACAAGGCACTGATTGCCGTTCACGGTAATGAAATTTTCGCCAAGGCACGCGAGAAAGGCGTGATCGTGGCGTTTGAAGCGGCCGTGGCCGGTGGCATTCCGGTGATCAAGGCGATCCGTGAAGGCCTGTCCGCCAACCGCATCAACTGGGTCGCCGGGATCATCAACGGCACCGGCAACTTCATCCTCACCGAAATGCGCGAGAAGGGTCGCACCTTCGAAGACGTGCTGGCCGAAGCGCAAGCGCTGGGCTACGCCGAAGCGGATCCGACCTTCGACGTCGAAGGCATCGACGCAGCGCACAAGCTGACGATTCTGGCGTCGATCGCGTTCGGCATTCCGCTGCAATTCGACAAGGCTTACACCGAAGGCATCACCAAACTGACCACCGCTGACGTGAACTACGCCGAAGCGCTGGGCTACCGCATCAAGCACCTCGGCGTGGCGCGCAGCACTGCGGCCGGCATCGAGTTGCGTGTACACCCGACGCTGATCCCGGCGGATCGTCTGATCGCCAACGTCAACGGCGTGATGAACGCCGTGATGGTCAACGGTGACGCTGCCGGTTCGACGCTGTTCTACGGTGCCGGTGCGGGCATGGAGCCGACCGCTTCGTCGGTGATCGCCGACCTGGTGGACGTGGTTCGCGCCATGACGTCCGATCCGGAAAACCGCGTGCCGCACCTGGCCTTCCAGCCGGACTCGCTGTCGGCGCATCCGATCCTGCCGATCGAAGCCTGCGAAAGCGCCTACTACCTGCGCATCCAGGCCAAGGACCATCCGGGCGTACTGGCTCAGGTGGCGAGCATCCTCTCGGAGCGCGGCATCAACATCGAGTCGATCATGCAGAAGGAAGTCGAGGAACACGACGGTCTGGTGCCGATGATCCTGCTGACCCACCGCGTGCTGGAACAGCACATGAACGATGCGATTGCCGCTCTGGAAGCCTTGGCCGGCGTCAACGGTCCGGTTGTGCGGATCCGCGTCGAGCACCTGAACTAAGTCGCCATCGTTGCCCGGACCCGTGCGCGGGTCCGGCATTGCGAACACTCTGCATTGGAGTCAGTCATGCGTTACATCAGTACCCGCGGCCAGGCACCGGCCCTGAATTTCGAAGACGTCCTGCTGGCCGGTCTCGCCACTGACGGCGGTCTGTACGTCCCGGAAAACCTGCCACGTTTCACCCAGGAAGAAATTGCCTCCTGGGCCGGCCTGCCGTATCACGAGCTGGCTTTCCGCGTCATGCGCCCGTTCGTCACCGGCAGCATTCCTGACGCCGATTTCAAAAAGATCCTCGAAGAAACCTACGGTGTGTTCTCGCACAGCGCCGTTGCGCCGCTGCGTCAGCTCAACGGCAACGAATGGGTGCTCGAGCTGTTCCACGGCCCGACCCTGGCGTTCAAGGACTTCGCCCTGCAACTGCTCGGTCGTCTGCTCGATTACGTGCTGGAAAAGCGCGGCGAGCGCGTGGTCATCGTCGGTGCCACCTCGGGTGACACCGGTTCGGCCGCCATCGAAGGCTGCAAGCACTGCGAAAACGTCGACATCTTCATCCTGCACCCGCACAACCGTGTGTCCGAAGTGCAGCGTCGGCAGATGACCACCATTGTCGGCGAGAACATCCACAACATCGCCATCGAAGGCAACTTCGATGACTGCCAGGAAATGGTCAAGAACAGCTTCGCCGACCAGAGCTTCCTCAAGGGCACGCGCCTGGTCGCGGTGAACTCGATCAACTGGGCGCGGATCATGGCCCAGATCGTTTACTACTTCCACGCAGCCCTGCAGTTGGGCGGCCCGGCACGTTCGGTGGCGTTCTCGGTACCGACCGGCAACTTCGGCGACATCTTCGCCGGTTACCTGGCACGCAACATGGGCCTGCCGATCAACCAGTTGATCGTCGCCACCAACCGCAACGACATCCTGCACCGCTTCATGAGCGGCAACCAGTACGTCAAGGAAACCCTGCACGCCACGCTGTCGCCGTCGATGGACATCATGGTCTCGTCGAACTTCGAACGCCTGCTGTTCGACCTGCACGGTCGCAACGGTGCGGCGATTGCCGGTTTGATGGATTCGTTCAAGCAGGGCGGCGGTTTCAGCGTCGAGCAAGAGCGCTGGACTGAAGCCCGCAAGCTGTTCGACTCGCTGGCCGTGGACGATGCGCAAACCTGCGAAACCATTGCCGAAGTCTACGCGCAGTGCGGCGAAGTGCTGGATCCGCACACCGCCATCGGCGTCAAGGCCGCACGCGAATGCCGTCGCAGTCTGGACATCCCGATGGTGATCCTGGGCACGGCGCATCCGGTGAAGTTCCCGGATGCCGTAGAGAAAGCAGGTGTAGGAAAAGCTCTCGAACTGCCTGCACATCTTTCTGATTTGTTTGAGCGAAACGAGCGCTGCACCGTTTTGCCAAACGAACTGAAAGCCGTACAGGCCTTTGTCAGCCAGCATGGCAACCGCGGCAAGCCGCTGTAAGTCGAAAAAGCTGTCACATTTTGAAGCCCGTCTCCTGACGGGCTTTTTTGTTTCTGCTGCCACACTGCTCGGGTTTTCGCCCATGAAGGACGGGTGAGTCGATCACGAAGGAAGTGGCAATGCTGTTTGAAAGAGGATGGAAACACACCCTGAAGCGGGTACTTCTGTTGTGCCTGTTGTGGGGTTGGCGCGTGGGTGCGGCGGCGCACCTGGCGCATGATGAAGAGCAGTTGAACATCGGCACCGTGGTGCTGGATGAGGAAGAGCTGCAATGGATCCGGGATAACCCGACGGTGATCGTGGCAGCGGAGCAATACCCGTTGTACCTGTTCCTGGATGAGCACGGTCACTGGAGTGGCCTTAACAGTGATGTGCTCAAACGCATCAGTGCCATGACCGGATTACAGTTCATCTACCGGGAATCCTTCTCGACTGCGCAGATGCTCGAGCGCCTGGAAACCGGTGCAGCGGACATGAGCACGACCCTGGCGATGAATGACGAGCGCAGATCGAGTCTGGATTTCAGCCATGCCTTTGGCGGTGCCGGCTGGGTGTTTGTCGGCCGTACCGGCGAACCCGGGCTGCATTCGTTGGAGCAGTTGGCCAAACGGGTGCTGGTATTACCTGGCCGGCACGCGCTGGAGGGGATGATCCGGCGCGATTATCCGTCCATCGAATTACGTTCGGTCAAAACCTATGCCGAGGCGCGAGCGTTGGTCGAAAGCGGCGAAGCCTATGCCACCATCGAAAACGAGATCGGCGCGCAACTCTACCCTTCGGGCCTGCTGAAGGTCGGCGAACTGCTGGAGGGCAAGTGGGAGGCCGATCTTCTGGCGGTGCGCAGAGGCCAGCCGCAATTGCTGAGCATTCTGAACAAGGCCCTGGAAGCATTCCCGGCCTCAGAGCTACGAGCCATTCGCCTGAAATGGCTGGGCGGCATCGGCCAGAAGCCGGCCGCCGCCGGTTGGCAGCACTGGCTCCGCTCGAGCTGCTGGGGCGTGGTTCTGGTGGGGGGCTTTTGTGTGATGTCGCTGTTATGGAATCGACGAATGGCGGCCGTGATCAAACAGCATCGAGACGTGCAAAGCGAACTCGGCGATCAATTGGTGTTCCAGCGTGCGTTGATTGATGCCATGCCTGATCCGGTGTTCGTTCGAGACCTGGAGGGGCGCCTGATTCTGTGCAACAAAAGTTATGAAGAGGCGTTGTCGATCCGCTTTGAACAGGTGAAAGGATGCCGCTTGATCGACGTCGATGCGCTGCCACGAGCCACTGCCGGGATGCTGCATGATGAGTTCATGATTCAGTTGAGGACACGCAGAACCCGCTTTAGCCGACGCCGCCTGCAATTCAATAATGGCAATCGGGAAATCTACCAGTGGACCGTGCCGTTCTACAGCGCGAAAGGCGAATTGCGAGGCCTGCTCGGCGGCTGGACGGATATCACCCAGCGCGACGCAACAACGGTATGACATCGCAGTGATACAGGGAAATTTCCTATGTCACGCGCCTCCTTTTCCGATGGGGGACTGAAGGAGGCTGCCCTAAAGTGGGCGGCAACTGCGGACAAATCCGCGATTGCCGTTTCCGAGGTCGCCCATGCGCTCGCTCAAAGTCCTGATCCTAGAACCTGATCCTTATCGAATGATGGCGTTGCACCAGATGCTCAACGCGGTCGGCATCTATGACGTACTGACGGCGCCGTCGCTGGCTTCGGCGCGCTGTTCGCTGGAGCGTCGTACCCGGGTCGACATCGCGATCTGCGATCCGCAACTGGAAGGCGGGGAAGGCCTGGCACTGATCCGGCATCTGGCGGCCCGACGGGAGGCCAGCGCCGTCATCCTGCTGGGGCGGATGGCAGCGGGTCTGCTGAGCGATCTCGAAAGCATGCTGCACGCTCAGGACCTGAAGCTGCTCGGGCGCTTGCAGACGCCGGTCTCGGCGGTACTGATGCGCGGGTTGCTGGACAGCTACCTGCAAACGGCAGCCCATCCGTCGGGTGCCTGAACCGACGGTTTTGTTTCTGTCATCTTCACCGTGCATTCTTTGACAGACCGCTAACTGCTCCGGGAGCAGCGCGGTATTCAGAACTTTCTTCTCGGGCGGGTGGTCATTTATTGTGAACACGCCCCAGGCACAATGTTTTCGGACTATTGAGTGGAGATCGAGATGGAAAGTATCAGTCTATTGCTCGGTGAGGCTCTGAGCCCGTACCAGGTCACGTTGACTCCGTGTGGCGCCCATGGCGAATGCCTGGTGACGCTGAAGAACAGCAACGGGGCCATCGTGGTGGAGCGCGAATTCAATCAGGCGCAATTGACCGACAAGCGCCTGCTGACCGATGTGGTCGACGGTCTGCACCGCGATGTGCTGATCGCCGAAGGTCGACTGGAGCCCTGTGTGATCGCGGCTTTGCGCAATGCAGCGCTGGATAAGCGCGCGGCACTGTAAAGATGAAATATTTTTTGTGGGAACCTTCCTGCACTCTCGTCAGTCAGACCCCATAACAGCAGGATCAAGCATTGTGCTCCGGTGCTTGTCGCTTGCTGCTACGGGTCTTTATGTAGACCACGTTTAACCCCGAGTCGTCTCCCCACTTCTCGGGGTTTCTTTTGCCCGCAGGTTTTATTGCGCGGTCTGCTGCTCGAAAAACATCCGCGCCTGTTGCAGGTAATCCGTGCGCATCTCGGGATCCAGCCAGTCGGCGTACGACTGGTCAAGTTGCGCATGGGGCAGGGTACGCAGCAGTTGATTGATCTCGCTGATCGCCTGACGGCCCTGGGGCGTATCGGAACATCCGACATAGCCAGACAGATATTTGCCGGTGCCGCGAATCGTGTAGAACACCAATTCATCTTCGGCAATTTGCGCCTGCTGCGCCTGATAGCGGATCTCCGGCCAGTAACCCAAAACCACTTGCAGCCGCCCCAGACGCTGCATCGACAGCAGGCTGCTCAGGGCATCGTTGCCGTAGTGCGGCGTCAGTGCGCCGCCGGGTGCCTGCTTGAGCAGATTGTCGAGAAATTCGCCGTAACTACGCTCTGCGACGACCCCGACCTTGATTTCGCCATTGGCCAGAAATGCCGTCAGATCGACTTCGCCATCGACCAGGTAAGGTGCCAGTACGTCGCGATCTTTCTGCCGCACCACCAGACCATTACTGACAGCGCGAAACGCCGGGATAGAAAAAGCGATCCATTGCGTGCGCTCCTTGCTCCAGATCAGCGAGGGGTCGCAGGTAAAGGACGGCTCGTGCAGCATCTGCATGCCGCGGGCGCGATTGACCCGCATCAGCGTGTGTTCGTATTGCGGCATGCCGGCGATCAGCATCGGCAGCAGTTGGTCGATGACGCCCTGGCCCTTTTTCGGGCCTTCGAAGATGGTCAGGGGCGGCAGATCGCGCAGTAACCAGATCAGCGTCGGTTTTGCCTGCGCCCAGGCGGGCAGAATCAGCAGAAACAACAGGCCGAACAGCCGCCACGTCCACCAGTGGTGGGCGCGGTTGGCGTCCGATGTCCGGTGATGTTTCAGGTTAAATGGCTCCGTCTGCGCGCAGTCGGGCGATCTGCTGTTCGTCGTAGCCAAGATCCTGGAGTACCTGCGCATTGTGTTCACCGAGCTGCGGCCCGACCCATTCGGAAGAGCCCGGTGTCTCAGAGAGTTTCGGCACGATGCCCGGCATCTTGAAAGGCTTGCCGTCCGGCAGTTTCGCCTGCAGGAACATTTCCCGGGCGAGATACTGCGGATCGCTGAACATGTCTTCGGCACTGAAGATCCGGCTGGCCGGTACATCCGCCTGATTGAGCAGGTCGAGCACATTTTGCAGCGGCAGCGAATTGACCCAGCGGTCGATCACGCCATACAACTCGTCGCGACGATTATCGCGCCCATCGTTGCTCGCCAGCGTCGGGTCGTTGGCCAGATCCTCGCGGCCGATGATCAGCATGAAGCGCTTGAAGATCGCGTCGCCATTGGCACCGATCTGCACGTGCTTGCCGTCGGCACTGGTGTGGATCGATGACGGCGTGATGCCCGGCATGATGTTGCCGGTGCGCTCGCGGATGAAACCGAACACGTCGAACTCCGGCACCATGCTTTCCATCATGGCGAAAATCGCCTCGTACAACGCCACATCGACCACTTGGCCGAGACCGCCGTTGACCTCGCGATGACGCAGCGCCATCAGCGCGCCGATCACGCCCCACAGCGCGGCAATCGAATCGCCGATGGAAATCCCGGTGCGCACCGGTGGCCGGTCCTCGAAACCGGTGATATAGCGCAAACCGCCCATGGACTCGCCGACCGCGCCGAAGCCCGGTTGATCCTTCATCGGCCCGGTCTGGCCGAAACCGGAGAGGCGCACCATCACCAGTTTCGGATTCAGCGCGTGCAGGGTTTCCCAGCTCAGCCCGAGTTTTTCCAGCACGCCGGGGCGAAAGTTCTCGATCAGGATGTCGGCTTCGCCGAGGAGTTTTTTCAGGATCGCCAAACCCTCGGGGTGCTTGAGGTTCAGCGTCAGCGACTTTTTGTTGCGCGCCTGGACGAACCACCACAGCGAGGTGCCTTCATACAATTTGCGCCACTTGCGCAGCGGATCGCCGCCGTCGGGCGATTCGATCTTGATCACTTCGGCGCCGAACTCGCCGCAAATGCGCGAGGCAAACGGCCCGGCAATCAACGTACCCAATTCAATGACTTTCACACCGCTGAGCGGTTTGTTGGCGAACGGCATACTGAATCCTGTAGGACAAGGCTGAGCGGATACAGCGTTTTAACATAGCCGGCTGTCAGACGCCGCAGGTTGATCGCCATCAATTCGATGATTGCCTACGGCATCGGTTAGACTTGCCGACTTTCCTCGTATCAAGAAGCCCGTTCATGGCCCAGCCGTCTACCACGTACAAATTCGAACTGAACCTCACCGACCTCGACCGTAGCGTCTACGAGAGCGTCAAGCAGACCATCGCCCGTCACCCTTCGGAAACCGAAGAGCGCATGACCGTGCGGCTGCTGGCCTACGCCCTCTGGTACAACGAACTGCTGTCGTTTGGCCGTGGTCTGTCGGACGTGGATGAACCTGCGCTGTGGGAAAAAAGCCTGGATGACCGCGTTCTGCACTGGATCGAAGTCGGTCAGCCGGACGCCGATCGTCTGACCTGGTGCTCGCGTCGTACCGAACGCACCAGCCTGCTGGCCTACGGCAGCCTGCGCGTGTGGGAAGGCAAAGTGGTACCGGTGGCGAAGAACCTGAAAAACGTCAACATCGCCGCCGTGCCGCAAGAGGTGCTGGAAACCCTGGCCAAGGACATGCCGCGCGTCATCAAGTGGGACGTGATGATCAGCGAAGGCACGATCTTCGTCACTGACGATCGTGGTCAGCACGAAGTCCAGCTGGAATGGCTGGCCGGTGAGCGCGGCTGATCCTGCGTCGTTCACTGATTAATCCCACGTATTCAAGAGAAGTTTCCGTTACCCCATGCGTATTGATCCTCGACCGTTGCCTGCCACGCTGCCGTTTCTCGGTGACCTGCCACCTTTGCTGACGCGTTTGTACGCCGCGCGGGGCGTGCAGTCCGAGGCGGAGCTGGATAAAAGTCTGGCGCGGCTGATTCCGTTCCAGCAGCTCAAGGGCATCGAGGCGGCGGTGGATCTGCTGGTGACGGCGCTGGAGCAGCGTCAGCGGATTCTGATCGTCGGCGACTTCGACGCCGATGGCGCGACCGCCAGTACGGTAGGCGTGCTCGGCTTGCGTCTGCTGGGCGCGGCGTATGTCGATTATCTGGTGCCGAACCGCTTTGAATACGGCTATGGCCTGACCCCGGAAATCGTCGAAGTCGCCCTGACGCGCGAGCCGCAGTTGTTGATCACCGTCGACAACGGCATCTCCAGCGTCGAAGGCGTGGCCGCGGCGAAAAAGGCCGGGCTCAAGGTGTTGATCACCGACCACCACTTGCCCGGCGATGAACTGCCGCAAGCCGATGCGCTGGTCAACCCGAACCAGCCGGGCTGTGAGTTTCCGAGCAAGGCGCTGGCCGGGGTGGGGGTGATTTTCTACGTGTTGATGGCCTTGCGCGCGCGCCTGCGCAGCCTCGGCTGGTACGAGAGCAAGCCGCAGCCGAACATCGGCGAACTGCTGGATCTGGTGGCGCTGGGCAGCGTCGCCGACGTGGTGCCGCTGGATGCCAACAACCGGATTCTGGTGCATCAGGGCCTCGAGCGGATTCGCGCCGGTCGTGCCCGTCCGGGGATCAAGGCGATTCTTGAAGTCGCCAAGCGTGACGCGGCGCGGATTACCTCCACAGACCTGGGATTCATCGTCGGCCCGCGTTTGAACGCGGCGGGGCGTCTGGACGACATGAGCCTCGGGATCGAATGCCTGCTCACCGCCGACGCCAATCTGGCCCGGGAAATGGCCGCGCAACTGGACGGCATGAACCAGGATCGCAAATCCATCGAGCAGGGCATGCAGCGCGAGGCGTTGGCCCAGCTCAAGGATTTGCCGGTGGAGTCGATGCCGTTCGGCCTGTGCCTGTTCGATCCCGAGTGGCATCAGGGCGTGATCGGCATTCTCGCCTCGCGCATGAAAGAGCGTTATTTCCGCCCGACCATTGCCTTCGCCGATGCCGGTGACGGTTTGCTCAAGGGCTCGGGCCGTTCGGTGCAGGGTTTCCACATCCGCGATGCTTTGAGCGTGGTGGCGGCGCAGCATCCGAACCTGATCGCCAAGTACGGCGGTCACGCGATGGCGGCCGGCCTGACCTTGCCGCAAGAGAATTTTCCGCTGTTCGCCGAGGCGTTTGACGCTGAAGTGCGGCGGCAACTTCGCGAAGAAGACCTGACCGGGCGCATGCTCTCGGACGGCACGCTTGCGGTCGAGGAGTTCCACTTGGAGCTGGCCCGCGCACTGCGTCATGCCGGGCCTTGGGGCCAGCACTTCCCGGAGCCGCTGTTCCATGGCGTGTTCCAGTTGGTCGAGCAGCGAGTGGTCGGCGAGCGGCACCTGAAAGTGGTGCTGAAAAGCGAATGCGGTTCGGTGAAGCTGGATGGCATTGCCTTTGGTATTGACCGCGATGTGTGGCCGAACCCGACCATTCAGTGGGTCGAGCTGGCCTACAAGCTCGACGTCAACGAGTTTCGTGGCAACGAGACGGTGCAACTGATGATTGCCCACATCGAACCGCGCTGATCCCCTGAGTGCTTTTGTGGCGAGGGAGCTTGCTCCCGCTGGGCTGCGAAGCGGCCCCAGACCCTGCAAACGGGTTGCTGCAGGAAAATCACAGTGCAGGGTTTTACGACTGCTGCGCAGCCGAGCGGGAGCAAGCTCCCTCGCCACAGGTTCGGTGGCACTCATGGAAAATGTCTTGAACCCTCCCTCATCCCCGGTTGTCGACTAGGCTCTAAGCACTGCTTGATTGGCCTTGTGACGTCTTGTCGAATTTTTTGCCCGCGGGGGCGGGTGCTGCACCTTTTCCTGTCACTCGTCGACTTTTCAAACAGAACCCTGGAGCCTGCCCACTGATTTGAGAGGTGCCCCATGAGTCTGCTGCTCGAACCCTTTACCCTCCGCCAACTGATCCTGCCCAACCGCATCGCCGTGTCGCCGATGTGCCAATACTCCAGCGTCGACGGTCTGGCCAACGACTGGCATCTCGTGCATCTGGGCAGCCGCGCGGTGGGCGGCGCCGGCCTGATATTCACTGAAGCCACGGCGGTCACCGCCGACGGGCGGATCACCGCCGAAGACCTCGGTTTGTGGAACGACGAACAGATCGAACCGCTGCAACGCATCACCCGCTTCATCACCGCTCAGGGCGCTGTTGCCGGCATTCAACTGGCCCACGCCGGGCGCAAGGCCAGCACCCATCGGCCATGGATCGGCAAACACGGTAGCGTCAAACCGGAGGATGGCGGCTGGACCCCGGTCGGGCCATCGCCGATTGCTTTCGATCCGCAACACACGCAACCGAAACAGCTCGATGAAGGGCAGATCGCCGAGGTCATTCAGGCCTTCGTTGCGGCCGCCAAACGCGCGTTGACCGCGGGTTTCAGCGTGGTCGAGGTACATGCCGCCCACGGTTATCTGCTGCATCAGTTTCTGTCACCGCTGAGCAATCAGCGCCGCGATCAATACGGTGGTTCGTTCGAAAACCGCATTCGTCTGGTGCTGCAAGTCACCGAGGCCGTTCGCGAGGTGTGGCCGCAAGAGCTGCCGCTGTTCGTCCGGGTCTCGGCCACCGACTGGGTTGAAGACGGCTGGAACCCGGATGAAACCGTGGAACTGGCGCGGCGCCTCAAGGCACTGGGAGCGGATTTGATCGACGTCTCCTCCGGTGGTACCGCCGCCAACGCCGAGATTCCTGTGGGGCCGGGTTATCAGACGCGCTTCGCCGAACGGGTGCGCAAGGAGTCAGGCATTGCCACCGGCACCGTGGGCATGATTACCGAGCCGGCGCAGGCCGAGCACATTCTGCGCACCTGCCAGGCCGACATCATCTTCCTCGCCCGCGAGTTGCTGCGCGATCCTTACTGGCCGCTGCACGCCGACGATGATCTCGGCGGGCGTCAGGCGGTGTGGCCGGCGCAGTATCAACGCGCGACCCATCGTGATCAGCCGATCCACGAGTCTGACCTGCGCGATTGATTTCAAACCGACGTAACGTCTATAAAACCCGCCATTGAACCGGCGGGTTTTTTCTTGCCTGCCATTTGCCAAGGAAGTCGAGCATGTTGATCGAACGAGAACTCACCGAACACGACTTGCCGCTGCTGGCGCAGATCGACCGCAGTGAGCTGGTGGAAGAGTGCTATCGCCTGGAGAACGGCGTGCTGGTGCTTTACCCGGCACGTTTCGACATGCGCGGATGGCCGGAAGGCGAAGCCGAAGAGAATGCGCTGACGCTGGCGAAGTGCTTGCGGCGCGGTGGCTGGTTATACGGGATTTTCGACGGGCAGGCGCTGGTCGCGGCGGTGGTTGTGGATAACCAGGTTGTTCACAATCAGGGACTGAGCATGCGGCAGATGACGTTTCTGCACATCAGCCGCGACTACCGTGGTCAGGGGCTGGGGGCGAAGTTGTTTGCGCTGGCCTGTGAGCAGGGGCTGCGATTCGGTGCCGAGGCGTTGTATGTCTCAGCCACTGAATCGCGCAACACCGTGGAGTTTTATCAGAGACAGGGTTGCCGGTTGGTTGATCAACCGGATCCTGAGCTGTTTGATCAAGAACCCAAAGACATTCATCTGTATTGCCCACTGACCTGACGCAGTTTCTTCAATATCCGATGTTGAATGTTCTGCCGCTTTCGCGAGCAAGCCCGCTCCCACCCTGGTTCCGTGTCAGTCACAAATTGTGTGATCGACCGCGAGCCAGAGTGGGAGCGGGCTTGCTCGCGAAGAGGCCCGCGCAGGCGCCTCAAATCATCAAGGATACTTGCGCTTGTCCGGCGCCGGCGGGAAGTACTGGTACAACCAGGTCTCGCTCAACGTGCGGTCATTGGTGCGGATGAACAGGCGCAGTTCCACCGGATCGACGCTGTCGCTGGTCGGGTACCAGTCGAACAGGATCCGGTAACCCTTGATGTCATCGAGCACCAGCACGCTGAAGTCTTGCACCTTGCCGTTGGAGCAGGTAACCACCGGTTCGATCCCGGTACCCTGCGGCAGGCGATCGAGACCGCCGCCGGTGAAGTCCACGGCAAAACGCCGCGCCCAGACTGGCGGGTAATGCTCGCCCGGTGCCCAGCCTTCGACGAAGCCACCCATGCCCGAACGGGTCGCATGCACCCGCGCCAGCGGCGTACCGACCGGTGGCAGGGCGCTCCAGTAGAGCTTGTAGCCATAGTTCAGCGAGTCGCCTGCGGCCACTGGCTTCTTCGGCGTCCAGAACGCGACGATGTTATCGAGCGTTTCGCCGGTGGTAGGAATTTCCAGCAGATCGATGGAGCCTTCGCCCCACGCGGTTGTAGGCTCGACCCACAGGCTCGGGCGCTTGCTGTACCAGTCGACGGTGTCCTGATAGTTGGCGAACTCGTGGTCGGTCTGCACCAGACCGAAGCCCTTCGGATCGGTGTCGGCGAATGCGTTGAACTGCAGGGTCGCCGGGTTGTTCAGCGGGCGGCAGATCCATTCGCCGTTGCCGCGCCACATCGCCAGGCGATCGGAGTCGTGAATCTGCGGGTGGATGGTGTCGCACATGCGGCGTTCGTGGGTGCCGCAACTGAACATGCTGGTCATCGGCGCAATGCCCAGTTGTTCGATGGCGGTACGCGCATTGATGTGGGCGTCGATTTCCATCACCACGCGCTCGGCCTGGCAATCGATGTCGAAGCGGTACGCACCGGTGGCGCTCGGCGAGTCGAGCAGGGCGTAGACCACGAAGCGGGTCGCGTTCTGATCCGGGGTCTCGAACCAGAATTTGATGAAGTCCGGGAATTCTTCGCGCTTTTTCGCGTAAGTGTCGACGGCCAGGCCACGGGCGGAGAGGCCATATTGGCCAGTGGCATCCACCGCGCGGAAATAGCTGGCGCCGAGGAACGACACCACGTCATGGCGATCCAGCTCCGGCGCCTTGAACAGCTTGAAACCAGCAAAGCCCAGGTCACCCTTGAGCTGCTGGGTATCGACCGAGGTGTTTTCGTAGTTGAACAGCGTCGGACGGAAATGCACTTCGCGCGCGGTCCGGGTCTTCGGATCGACGCTGTACATGCGCACCGGTTGACGGAAACCCATGCCGACGTGGAAGAACTGCACGTCCAGCTGACCCTTGTTCTCTTTCCACAACGAATGATCGCCGTCGTAGCGGATCGCGTTGAAGTTCTGCGGGGTCATGGTCGCCAAAGTTGGCGGCAGCACCTGTTTGGTGTCCTGATAGGCCGTTCCGGCCAATTGCTTGGCTTGGCGCTTCAACGCTTCGAAGTCGAAAGCCTGGGCCTCGCCATCGGCGGCGCCACCATTGGCTGCCCAGGCACGGGCGGCCAGCAGGCCGGAGGCCGAGAGACCGGTGTAAGCCGCAATGGCCATCGACGCTTTGAGCAAATTCCTGCGGTGCATAAATACAACCTGTCGTGAGCAATCCCGCGCCTTTCCTGGCACGTGCTGGATCAGAAATTACGGTTCGGACAAGCCTTCGGCCAAACGCAACGGACTATAAACAGATGCCGGCTAGCTTAAACGGTTCGCTCGCGTTGCAAAATTCGTTGATACACACCGACAGAGTGTCAATGAAACAAGACATGTCGGTTAAATGTCCGACGGCACTTTCTGATTTACAGGGCATTTCTGCTTTTTTCGACTAATTACTCTAAAAACCGCTTTTCAGCGCCGATTAAATTTCTATTCTATGAACATGGCCGGCACGACCGGCGGGGCACAGGCGCTGCTGTAAGGGGCAGGGCGATGTGGTGATCAAGCAATTCTTCGAAGTATCAGAGAAGGACATCGTCCATGGCAAAAATACAAGGCATCGCCGAAATGCTCGGCATCTTCCCCTGCCTCGGCAGCGGCCGTAGAAGGCGTCGTTTGAGTTCTGAAGAGCTGAAGCTGGTGGAGCGTTATCGCGAGTTGTCAGAGAGTGACCGGATAGCGATGAGGTATCTGGTGGATGCGATGCGGAGTGTTTCGCGGTTTTAGTGTTTGGATAGCCACTTGTGGCTAGGGAGCAAGCTCCTTAGCCACAAGTTTGTTGTTCGGGTGAGCATCAGCGACAAGTAGCCAACACCGGATACGGCTTCTGGCCGTGCATCAACTCCAGCACTCCAAGCCTCTGACCCCGGACTGCTGAATCTGCAGTAGCGGGATAAACGCCATCGTTCAGGCGCTAGCGGCGCCAAGTCCAGGTGCAAGTACAGCGTAGGAAACAGTACTTTTTCGCGAAGGCTGTATCTGTAGGAAATGCCTGTTTTTGCACTGTCTGCAGCTAGCCTGCATCTGGGGCGCGTTTTTTCATTTATTTATGGAGATCCATGCAACGAACTGCAGGTTTTCTCCATGCTGATCGAATTTTCGGTTTCCAATTATCGCTCGTTCCGTGACAGGCAAACCCTGTCCATGGCAGCAAGCCCGCGCTTGAGCAAAACCCGAAACACTTTCAACGTCACCACGACCACTGAAAAACTTCCGGACCTGCTCAAGGTCGCTGCCATTTATGGCCCGAACGCTTCAGGCAAGTCCTCACTAGTTCGTGCGATGGGGATAGTGAGCAGGTTGCTGGCGACGCCAGCAGGCATCCAGGATGACGTGTTACCCGTTGCATCCTTTCGCTTTGACGCAGCGCTCAAAGAGTCTCCCAGCATTTTTGAATACGATTTCGTGCAATGTGGACTGCGCTACCGATTTGTGCTCGCGTTGACGGCACAGCGAATTGTTCATGAACAATTACTCTGCTATCCAAAAGGAAAAGAGACTTTGCTGTACAACCGTCAAGTTGATACTCAGGGCGAGCATTACACCTTTGGCAAAACTCTTGAAGGCGGTAAAGACGTACATTGTGCCTGGGGGCGTTTGACCAGTCCTAAGATGCTGTTCATCGCGCAAGCCGTTATCCATAGCAGCGAAGAGCTGACCCAGTTGCGCGCACCGTTTTGCTGGTTTCAAAGAGGCCTGCTGGTGGTCGAACAGAGCAACATGCGCAGCCTGTCTTCAGCATCGATTCGCTTTCTTCAGATGGCTGAAAGTCATACCAGCGATCTACGCGAATTTCTCTGTGCTCTGGATATTCCTGTATCAGCCATCCAGCTCAGTTCGGAACATTCTGTGGCGCCTCCAACCAACAGAAAAATGACATTGAAGGAGTTCGTTGCGGCTGCACAAGGAGACAGATTGACCCTTACGCACTCCAGTATCTCAGGCGAAGCCGAATTCGATTTTGCCGAAGAGTCATGCGGTACCAGGAACCTGATCGGCTTCTGGTTGCCTTGGTTCATGATGAATCAGGCTGGTGGCAGCGGCGTTCTCTGTGTCGATGAGTTGAACAGCAGTCTGCATCCTGAAATTGTCGTGGACTTGATTGGCAAACATTTGGACAGCGGGCTGAATACCCAGTTGATTTTCACCACTCACGACACGCACCTGATGAATGAAAAGATTCTGCGGCGTGATCAGTTCTGGATTACGGAACGTGATGCTTACGGTGCGACGAGTCTGTTTTCCGTTCACGACTTTGAAGGCCGAGAAAGCGAGGACGTTGAGAAACGTTATTTCGAGGGACGCTATCGCGGGCTGCCGCTGATCAGGCAGGGCTGACAATGGTGAGTTTGAACAAGTCGTTTGATCGAAAAGCGTCACGCTTCAAACCGCAACCCAAAGTGCTTGTGCTCTGTGAGGACAGCAAGTCGGGAAAGCGTTATCTGGAGGAAGCCGCATTTCACTTTCGGGCCAGGGCTCAGGTTGAGATCGTCCACTGCGGTGTGACACACCCGAGCGGTATCGTTGAGCGGGCAGTGATGCGGCAGAAACGCTTCGATAAGGTATTTTGTGTATTGGATCGCGATACGCATCTGTGCTTCGAGCGTGCGTTGAGGACGGCCAAATTGCATCCAAAAATCAACGTCATCGCATCGTATCCGTGCTTCGAGTTCTGGCTCCTTTTGCACTTTGGCTTCAGTCGGAAGCCATATCGGGCCGCCGGGAAAAACTCCCCAGGTGATCTGGTGAACAAGTGCTTGAGGACTAAGCCGGATATGGCGGGTTATGAGAAGGGCAGAGACATCAGTTATTTCACCCGGTTGCTGGGTGAGCCGTTCCAGCGGGCGAGAACGCTTGCGCCGAAAGTGCTTGAGGATGTCGCGGTCAGTGGTGAGCCCAATCCCAGTACGGAAATCCATTTGCTGATGGATGAGTTCGAGACATTATCCAAGCCTCAACTCATCTAGCACCCTGCACCGGCCCGCATCCTTGCGGGCCGGTTGCTGATATTTAGCGACTCACCTTCCACGCATCCCCAGCCGGCGCCTTCCCATGGTCATACGGCTTGCCAATCCACATGTAAACCAGCCCCAGACCAATCACGATCACCGTGCTCAACACCATCGCATAGTTCACGTACCACGCCGCATCCGGCGTACGTGGCCAGGCCATGTTGATGATTGCGCCGACGCCATACACCAGCGCGCCGATGTTCACGGGCCAGCCCCACGCGCCGAGGGTGAATTTGCCGCTGGGTTTCCAGCCTTTCATTCGCGCGTACAAAGCGGCCAGTACGATCATCTGGAACGCGAGGTAGATGCCGATCGCCGCGAAGCTGACGATGGTGGCCACGGCGTCTTGCAGGAAGAAGCCGAGGGCGATGATCAGGGCGGGCAGGACGCCGGACACGAACAGCGCGGCAACGGGCACCTGAGTGGTAGGAGAAATCTTTTTCAGCAGTCGGCTGCCGATGACCATTTCATCGCGAGCGTAGGAGTACAGCAGACGGCTCGCCGCAGCCTGCAGGCTGATGACGCAGGAGATGAAGGAAATCATTACCACGCCCATCACCACTTTCGAACCGACCGGGCCGAAGGCGTTGTTGAGGATGGTGGTGACCGGGTCCTTGTCGGTGCCGTTGATCACCGCTTGCATGTCCGGCACGGCGAGGATCAGCGCCAGGCAGGCGAACATCGCCGCGATGCCGCCGATGTAGATGGTCATGCGCATGGCCACCGGGATTTTCGCGCTGGGGTTCGGGGTTTCTTCGGCAACATCGCCGCAGGCCTCGAAGCCGTAGTAGAGGAACATCCCCGCCAGCGAAGCGGTGAGAAACGCCGGCAGGTACGAGCCGTCGACGCGGATGTCGAAGGTGTTGAACAGCACGCTCAGCGGCTGGTGACGCTCGAAGATCAGCAGGTACACGCCCACGATTACCGCGCCGACCAGTTCGCAGAGGAAGCCGAACATGGCGATGCGCGCGAGCACTTTGGTGCCGCTCAGATTGACCAGCGTGGCGAACAAGGTCAGCACCAGCGCGATGACGATGTTGGTGTTGTTGCTCGGTTCAAACCCGAGCATCGCCGCCAGATACGGGCCGGCACCGACGGCCACCGCCGCGATGGTCACGCACAGGGCGATGGAGTAGATCCAGCCGACCATCCACGCCCATTTCTTGCCGACCAGACGTCGCGCCCATGGATAGACGCCGCCGGAAATCGGGAACTGCGAGACCACTTCGCCGAAGATCAGGCACACCAGCAACTGGCCGCAACCGACCAGCAAGTAAGCCCAGAACATCGGTGGCCCGCCGGCCGCGAGGCACAGGCCGAACAGGGTATAAACCCCTACGACCGGTGACAGATAGGTGAACCCTAAAGCGAAGTTTTCCCACAGGCTCATGCTGCGGTTGAAGTTCGAGGTGTAGCCGAGTTTGCGCAGTTGTTCGGCATCGCTGTCGGCAACGGCGGCCGAGAGTTCGGGTGAGGCACTCATGTGTTTTGCTCCGGGAAATCGGCAGATTTCGGATGGCCGATGCCGTGGCGGGGCTTTGCGGGCGCCGCCCGGGTCGGTAGTTATTGTTAGGTGTTGAATCCTGGTGGTGCGTGTGGCCGGTTTCTGCCTTGAAGCCGGAGTTGACGCCATCGCGAGCAGGCTCACTCCTACAGGTTGAAATGCGATTCCTTGTAGGAGCCAGCCTGCTGGCGATGCTTTAGTGCTTGAACATCACATGCCGAACCGTGGTGTAGTCCTCCAGCCCGTACATGGACATGTCCTTGCCATAGCCGGACAACTTCTGACCGCCATGCGGCATTTCGCTGACGAGCATGAAGTGCGTGTTGACCCAGGTGCAGCCGTACTGCAACCGCGCGGACAAGCGATGCGCGCGTCCGACATCCGCCGTCCATACCGAGGAGGCGAGGCCGTAGTCCGAATCGTTGGCCCACTCCAGCGCCTGCGCTTCATCGGTGAATTTGGTCACCGAGACCACTGGCCCGAACACTTCGCGGCGAACGATCTCGTCATCCTGTTGCGCGTCGGCCAGCACCGTCGGTTCGAAGAAGAACCCATTGCCTTCAACAGCCTTGCCGCCGGTGATCAAGCGAATGTGCGACTGCGCTACGGCGCGCTCGACGAACGCGGCGACGCGGTCGCGATGCTGTGCGGTGATCAGCGGCCCCAGTTCGGTCGACGGATCATCCTGCAAGCCGTACTTGATGCTGCTGACCGCTGCGCCGAGCTTCTCGACGAACTGGTCGTAAATGCCTTGTTGCGCATAGATCCGGCACGCGGCGGTGCAGTCCTGCCCGGCGTTGTAGAAACCGAACGTACGAATGCCTTCGACCGCCGCATCGATGTCGGCGTCGTCGAAGATGATCACCGGGGCCTTGCCGCCCAGCTCCATGTGCATGCGTTTGACGCTGTCGGCGGTGTTGGAAATGATGTTCGAGCCAGTGGCGATAGAGCCGGTCAGCGAGACCATGCGCACTTTCGGGTGAGTCACCAGCGGGCTGCCGACGCTAGGACCGCGACCGAATACCAGATTGAGTACACCGGCCGGGAAGATTTCCGACGCCAGTTCGGCCAGACGCAACGCGGTCAGCGGGGTCTGTTCCGACGGCTTGAGCACCACGGTGTTACCGGCGGCGAGGGCCGGAGCGATTTTCCAGGCGACCATCATCAACGGGTAGTTCCACGGCGCGATGGAGGCGATCACACCCACCGGGTCGCGGCGGATCATCGAGGTGTGGCCGGGCAGGTATTCGCCACCGGCCGAACCGCTCATGCAACGGCTGGCGCCGGCGAAGAAACGGAACACATCGGCAATCGCCGGGATCTCGTCGTTCAGTGCGGCGCTGTAGGGTTTGCCGCAGTTGTCGGATTCGAGTTTGGCCAGTTCCTCGCCGTGGGCTTCGATGGCGTCGGCGAGTTTGAGCAGCAGCAGCGAACGGTCTTTCGGCGAAGTTTGCGACCACTCGGCGAAGGCGTTGTCGGCGGCGCGCACGGCGGCGTCGACCTGGGCCTCGGAGGCTTCGTTGATTTCCACGAGCACGCTGCCGAGCGCCGGGTTGAGCACCGGTTGGGCCGGGCCTTCGCCGTTGACCAGGTGGCCGTTGATCAAGAGTCTGGTTTGCATTTCATTGTCCTCGCTAACACTTTTATTGTTCTGGCCGAATTGAGAAACCTGTGGGAGCGAGCTTGCTCGCGAAGGCGGTGTGTCAGCCGACATCAATGTTGGATGTCATGGCCCCTTCGCGAGCAAGCTCGCTCCCACAGGGGGATTTTGGTGTCTGTCAGATATTCATTTCCCGCCGCTACCGGCGACGCTCTCGCCACCCCGGGTCAGGTAATACGCGCCAAGAATCGGCAGCATGGTCACCATCATCACCAGCATGGCAACCACGTTGGTCACCGGTACATCCCGTGGGCGGCTGAGTTGATTGAGCAGCCACAACGGCAACGTGCGCTCATGCCCGGCGGTGAACGTGGTGACGATGATTTCGTCGAACGACAGCGCAAAGGCGAGCATGCCGCCGGCCAGCAACGCCGAGCCGAGGTTCGGCAGGATGATGTAGCGGAAGGTCTGCCAGCCGTCGGCGCCGAGGTCCATCGAGGCTTCGATCAGGCTGTGTGACGTGCGGCGCAGGCGGGCGATGACGTTGTTGTAGACGATCACCACACAGAAGGTCGCGTGGCCGACGATGATGGTGAACATCCCCGGCTCGATCTCCAGCGTCTTGAACGTTGCCAACAGCGCGATCCCGGTGATGATCCCCGGCAGGGCGATCGGCAAAATCAGCATCAGCGAAATGCCCTGCTTGCCGAAGAAGTCCCGGCGATACAACGCGGCGGAAGCCAATGTGCCGAGCACCATCGCGATCAACGTGGCGATGGCGGCAATCTGCAGCGAGAGCTTGATCGCCTCCAGCACATCCGGCCGCGAAAAGGCCACGCTGAACCAGTGCAGGGTGAAGCCCTTCGGCGGAAAACTGAACGCGGCTTCCTCGGTGTTGAAGGCGTAAAGAAAGATGATCAGGATCGGGAAGTGTAGAAACACCAGCCCGCCCCAGGCGGCAATGCGCAGACCCAGTGAAGCGCGCTCAGAGTGCATCGAAGGCCCCCAGTCGTTTGACGATGGACAGGTAAACCGCGATCAACACAATCGGCACCAACGTGAACGCCGCGGCCATCGGCATGTTGCCGATCGCACCTTGCTGCGCGTAGACCATGCTGCCGACGAAGTAGCCCGGCGGGCCCACCAGTTGCGGCACGATGAAATCGCCCAGAGTCAGCGAAAACGTGAAGATCGAACCGGCAGCAATCCCCGGGATCGACAACGGCAAAATCACCTGCATGAAGGTCTGGCGCGGCCTGGCGCCGAGGTCGGCAGAGGCTTGCAGCAGTGACGGCGGCAGACGCTCCAGCGACGCCTGAATCGGCAGGATCATGAACGGCAGCCAGATGTAGACGAACACCATGAAGCGCCCCAAGTGCGAGGTCGACAGGGTGCTGCCGCCCACTCCGGGAATGCCGAGGATGAACTGCAACACCGGCTCCAGTCCCAGATGCTGGACGAACCATTGCGCGACGCCGCCCTTGGCCAGCAGCAGCGTCCAGGCGTAGGCCTTGACGATATAACTGGCCCACATCGGCAGCATCACCGCGATGTAGAAAAACGCCTTGGTCTTGCCCGTGGTGTAGCGCGCCATGTAGTAGGCAATCGGGAACGCGACGATGGCGCTGGCGATCGACACGACGATGGCCATGCTCAGCGTACGCAGGATGATGTCGAAGTTCGACGGCTGGAACAGCGCGGCAAAATTCGCCAGCGTGAGGTTAGGGGTGACCGCCATGGTGAAGTCGTCAAAGGTGTAGAAACCCTGCCACAACAGCACCAGCAACGAGCCGAGGTAGATCGCGCCGAACCACAGCAACGGCGGCACCAGCAGCAGCGACAGATAAAGATTCGGCTTGCGATAGAGCAGGTTGGAAAACCGCCGCAAGGGCGGTGCCTGGGTCATTGCGAGCGTGCTCATGTCAGACCCCGCTCGCGACGGTGTCATGCAGCGGGATCATCGCTTCCCGCGCCCAGCGTGCGCTCAGGCGCTGGCCGGTCTGGTGCTGCGCGCTGCTGTCGATCCACTGATTGTTGGCGTGGCTGATGCTCAGGGTCTGGCCGTTTTCCAGCGTCAGTTCATAGCGCGTGGCGCTGCCCTGATACTGGATGTCGTGGAGCAGACCGCTGACTTCGATTTCATGGCTGGCGAGCGGCCCTTCGGCAAAACGCACGTGCTCGGGGCGAATCGAAAACGGCTGCGGATGGCCGCTGAGCTGGCGCGCCAGATCGCCACGAATCACGTTCGAGGTGCCGACGAATTCGGCGACGAAGGTGGTGGTGGGTTTCATGTACAGATTGCGCGGGGTGTCGACCTGCTCGATACGGCCCTTGTTGAACACCGCCACGCGGTCGGACATCGACAGCGCTTCGGTCTGGTCGTGGGTGACGAAGATGAAGGTGATGCCGAGCTGGCGCTGCAGCTTCTTCAATTCACTTTGCATTTGCTCGCGCAGTTTCAGATCGAGAGCGCCCAACGGTTCATCGAGCAACAGCACCCGTGGGCGATTGACCAGGGCGCGGGCGAGGGCGACACGCTGGCGCTGACCGCCGGACAACTGCACCGGTTTGCGTGCGCCGTAGCCACCGAGGGCGACCATGTCCAACGCCTCTTCGGCGCGCTTGTGGCGTTCGTTTTTGCTCACGCCTTTGACCTTCAAGCCATAGGCGACGTTGTCCAGCACGTTCATGTGCGGGAACAGCGCGTAATCCTGGAAGACGGTGTTCACATCGCGTTGATACGGCGGCAGACCGGCGGCTTCGGCGCCGTGAATGCGGATCGAGCCGGCACTCGGTTGTTCGAACCCGGCGATCAGGCGCAGGCAGGTGGTCTTGCCCGAGCCGGAAGGGCCGAGCATGGAAAAGAACTCGCCGTCCTGGATATCGATGGAAACCCGGTCAACGGCTTTCACTTCGCCGAACTGCCGGGAAACGTTGGTGAACTGGACTGCAAGCGTCATGGTGCGGTGCTCCAAAAAGGCGCGGGCCGTCGCAGCGGCCCTGCCTGGACTTCTGAAAAAACTGAATCTTGTTGCTTTTGTGGCGAGGGAGCTTGCTCCCGCTGGAGTGCGCAGCACTCCCGGATTGGCCTCATGCGATTTGACTGGCAGACCGCATTGACAGGTGTTGGGGCGGCTTCGCCACCCAGCGGGAGCAAGCTCCCTCGCCACAGGTGAGCGGCGTGTCAGCGGCCGCCCATGATCGCGATGTAGTCCTGAGTCCAGCGGCTATAAGGCACGAACTTACCGCCCTCGGCCTGCGGGGTTTTCCAGAAGGCGATCTTGTCGAACTGGTCGAAGCCATTGGTCTTGCAACCTTCGGCGCCGAGCAGTTCGCTCTCCTTGCACGCCGCCGGCACGGCTGGTAGCGAACCGAACCACGCCGCCACGTCACCCTGGACTTTCGGCTGCAACGACCAGTCCATCCACTTGTACGCGCAGTTCGGATGCTTGGCTTCGGCGTGCAGCATGGTGGTGTCGGCCCAACCGGTGGCGCCTTCTTTCGGAATGGTCGAAGCGATCGGCTGTTTCTCGTTGATCAGGCCGTTGACCTGATACGGCCAGGCACTTGACGCCACCACACCTTCGTTCTTGAAGTCGCTCATCTGAACGGTGGTGTCATGCCAGTAGCGGTGAATCAACGGCTGCTGCGCGCGCAGCAGATCGAGCACGGCTTTGTACTGCGCTTCGGTCAGTTGATACGGATCCTTGATCCCCAATTCGGGCTTGGCGGTTTTCAGGTATAGCGCCGCGTCGGCGATGTAGATCGGGCCGTCATACGCCTGCACGCGGCCCTTGTTCGGCTTGCCATCGGGGAAATTCTGCGCGTCGAACAACACGTTCCAGCTGGTCGGCGGCGTCTTGAACACGTTGGTGTTGTACATCAGCACGTTCGGACCCCACTGATACGGGGTGCCGTAGGTCTGGTTGTTGACCACGTACCACGGCGCATCTTTCAGACGTGGGTCGAGGGTTTTCCAGTTCGGGATCAACGCGGTGTTGATCGGTTGCACGCGCTTGCCGACGATCAGGCGCAACGAGGCATCGCCCGAGGCGGTGACCAGGTCGTAACCGCCCTTGGCCATCAGGCTGACCATCTCGTCGGAGGTGGCAGCGGTCTTGACGTTGACCTTGCAGCCGGTTTCCTTCTCGAAACCGCTCACCCAGTCGTAGGCCTTGTCGCTTTCGCCACGTTCGATGTAGCCCGGCCAGGCCACGATATCCAACTGACCTTCGCCGGCGCCGACAGCCTTCAGCGGCTCGGCCGCTTGCAGGCTGGCGCTGGCCAGAAAGGCTGTGGTGATTGCACTGAACAGTGCGGTCTTGTGCACGAACATGGTTGAACCCTCTTCTTTAAATTATGGTCGGGGCAGTTGTGAACGCGGTGAAGCCATGCCGTTTTGCGGCTTGTTATTAGCGTAGTCAGAGATGCTGGCCGTGGCGGGCCATGATGTGCCGCACCACGCTGTAGTCCTGCAACGAATCACTGGATAAGTCTTTGCCGTAACCCGAACGTTTCAGCCCGCCGTGGGGCATTTCGCTGACCAGCATGAAGTGGCTGTTGATCCAGGTGCAGCCGTACTGCAAACGGGCGGCGACCTGCATCGCCTTGTCCAGATTCTGCGTCCATATCGACGACGCGAGGCCGTATTCGGAGTCGTTGGCCCAGTCCACCGCTTGCGCGAGTTCGTCGAAGCGGGTCACGGTGACCACCGGGCCGAACACTTCGCGCTGGACGATTTCATCAGTCTGTTTGCAACCGGCCAGCAACGTCGGCTGGTAGAAGAACCCGGCGCCGGAATGCACCGCCGCGCCAGTCACGCGCTCGATGTGCGGCTGGCCGAGGGCGCGCTCGACGAAACTGGCGACGCGGTCGCGCTGGCGGGTGCTGATCAGCGGGCCGATCTCGTTGTCGGCATCGCGCTTGCCGGCGAAGCGCAGGCTGCTGACTGCTGCGCCGAGCTCGGCGACCAGTTTGTCGTGAATTCCTGCCTGGGCGTAGATCCGGCACGCAGCGGTGCAGTCCTGCCCGGCGTTGTAGTAACCGTAAGTGCGCACGCCGTCGACCACCGCTTGAATGTCGGCGTCGTTGCAGACGATCACCGGGGCCTTGCCGCCGAGTTCAAGGTGTGTGCGCTTGAGGGTTTTTGCCGCCGCCTGAAGGATCTTCTGCCCGGTGACGATATCGCCGGTCAGCGAGACCATGCGCACCTTGGCGTGACCGACCAGATGACTGCCGACGCCTTCGCCACCGCCGCAGATAATGTTGATCACCCCGCGCGGCAGGATCTCGGCGAGCGCTGGCGCCAGTGCGAGGATCGACAGCGGCGTGTGTTCGGATGGCTTGAACACCAGGGTGTTGCCGGCGGCGAGGGCCGGGGCGATTTTCCACGCGGCCATCATGATCGGGTAGTTCCACGGCGCAATCGACGCCACCACGCCAATCGGATCGCGGCGCACCATGCTGGTGTAACCCGGCAGGTATTCACCGCTGAGCTGACCGGTCTGGCAGCGCACAGCGCCGGCAAAGAAGCGGAACACGTCGACGGTGGCGGTCAGATCGTCCTGCCGCGCCAGGTGCAGCGGCTTGCCGCAGTTCAAGGATTCGAGGCGGGCGAGGTAGTCGGCGTGTTTCTCGACGGCGTTGGCGATGTCCAGCAGCAGGTTCGAGCGTTGTTGCGGCGTGGTCCGTGACCATTCGGCAAAGGCGCGGTGGGCGGCGAGGATCGCAGTTTCGACCTGCTCGGTGCTGGCCTCGGCAATGTGGGTGAGGATTTCACCGGTGGCCGGGTTGAGGATCGGTTCGACAAAACCTTGCCCGGCGACCAGTTCGCCGTCGATCAACAACGCGGTACACATCGGGGTCTGCACGCCAGCCATTTTCCGCGATCTCTTTTCTTGTGTGGTCATTGGTGCTCCCGTGCCCGGGAGCCGACCGTCTTATAGATGCTGCAAGACTAGTGCGCGGCTCCGAGGTCGACAAATTCTAAATACTGAAGGTGGCATTCGATTAAATAGATGGCTTGCGTCCGCCGTGCGGTTGTTCGCGGGCCACAGTCAAAAACGGGTCGACCAGAGCGGGGCGTGCAGTACCGCGGCGCCAGGCCAGACCGACATCGAGGGTCTGGTTGAGGTCGGCAATCGGCCGCGCTTCGATGATGTCGCCCTCCAGTGACCACGGGCGGTAAGTCATGTCCGGTTGAATCGATACGCCCAGACCCGCCGCTACGAGGCTTCGCACGGCTTCGGTGGAGGCCGTGCGCAGGGTGATCTTCGGTTGCAGCCCGGCGCCGCGCCAAAGGCGCTGGGCATTGCGATCCATTTCATCAACATTCAGTTGAATCAGCGGTTCGCGAGCGACGTCGGCGAGGTTGATGCTGTCGTGTTCCAGCAATGGATGCTGGGCCGGCAGCCACAGACGGTGCGGCGAGTGGGTCAGCACTTCGGTCTGCAGGGCGTGACGGTCTTCGAGGTTGGAGAGGATCAGTACGCCAACATCGATTTCGCCGCTGACCAGCAAGTGCTCGATGTACGGCCGCTCGTCCTCCATCACGCGGATCTCGACGTTGGGGTAGGCGCGCTGAAAACGGGTGAGCAGATCGGCGAGGTAGTAACCGGCGACCAGGCTGGTCACGCCGACAATCAACTGCCCGGCGACCTGATCGGTGCTCTGTTGCAGGCTGCGCTTGGCGTTATCCACCGTGGCCAGAATCAGGTGCGCCTGACGCAGGAACTGATGGCCCTGATGAGTCAGGGTCATGCCCTTGGCGTGACGGCTGAACAGGCTGACGCCGATTTCCTCCTCCAGTTGCTGGATCGCCAGGGTCAACGTCGATTGGGAAATGAACGCGGTTTGCGCCGCCGCGGAAATCGAGCCGGTCTCGGCTACCGCGATGAAGTGACGGATCTGACGCAGGGTCATCATGAGGAAGGTACCCGGTGGGCGGTTTTTATAGATTGGCTGGAGTGTATATCTATTTTCACGAAGGGCTGGTGCAGGCGGAGCAACATCTGGAAGCACACTCGCAGGCCGGGCCGGGGCACTTTCGAACTAGGCTGAGGGCCTGATAGATCCGGATAACCCCTGTTTTGGAGGCGGAACATGAACACCCGTGGATTGCTCGATCAACTACTCAAATCCGGCCAGGATCTGTTGCAGAACAAGGCCGGTGGCGCGCAGAACAAACCGGCGGCTGGTGGCCTGGGCGGTTTGCTCGGTGGCACTTCAGGCGCTGGTGCGCTGGGTGGCCTGCTCTCGGGGGCGGGCGGTGGCGCGTTGGCTGCCGGGGCGATGGGCCTGCTGCTCGGCAGCAAAAAAGCGCGCAAGGTCGGCGGTAAAGTTGCGGTCTACGGTGGCCTCGCTGCCCTTGGTGTGCTGGCCTATAAGGCTTACGGCAACTGGAACGCCCAGAAAGGCACCGCGCCACAAACCGAACCGCAGACGCTGGATCGACTGCCACCCGCGCAAGCCGAGCAGCACAGCCAGGCGATTCTCAAAGCCCTCGTTGCAGCGGCCAAAGCCGACGGCCATATCGACGATCGCGAACGTCAGTTGATCGAAGGCGAGTTCACCAGACTCGACAACGATCAGGAACTGCAACACTGGCTGCACGCCGAACTCAATAAACCCCTCGACCCAGCCGATGTCGCCCGCGCCGCCGGCACCCCGGAAATGGCCGCGGAGATGTACATCGCCAGTGTGATGTTGGTGGATGAGGAAAGCTTTATGGAAAAGGCCTATCTGGAAGAGTTGGCGAAGCAGCTGAAGCTGGAGCCGGGGTTGAAGGTAGAGCTGGAGAAACAGGTGCGCTTGTCCGCTGCGTAATGCCGGCGGGCCCTTCGCGAGCACGCTCGCTCTTACCTTTGGAATGCGTTCCTTTGTAGGAGTGAGCCTGCTCGCGATTGCGTTTCCAGCCTCACAACAACAGCAATGGCCGATCCATCGCCCCTTTTTGCCATTCCATCGCTGGCACGCCAGCCCGGGATTGTCGGACAGTCCCACCCCAGAGCCTTCCCGCCAAGCACGTCGGGCGGGCCCGAGGGTTAAAAAGCGTCTTATAAATGAAACACCGCCCTCGGCTATACTCCCCGCATTTCGACTTAGGCACGAGGACTCACTGTGAAGAACTGGACGTTGCGCCAACGCATTTTGGCGAGCTTTGCGGTGATTATCGCCATCATGTTGCTGATGGTCGTTGTTTCGTATTCACGCTTGCTGAAGATCGAAGCCAGTGAAAGCAGTGTGCGTGACGACGCGGTGCCCGGCGTCTATTACAGCTCGATGATTCGTGGCGCCTGGGTCGACAGCTATCTGCAGACTCAGGAACTGCTGGGCCTCAAGGAAGGGCAGGGCATCAGCAGCGAAGACGCGGCGGACTACAAGGCGTTCGAGACGCGCCTGCAAGAGCAGATGGCCAACTACCGCAACACCGTCACCACCGATGAAGACCGGGTCGAGTTCGCCGCGTTCGAGAAAGACCACGACGTCTACATGCAGATCCAGGATCAGGTGCTCGACTTGCACAAGCGCAACCTGGAAGCCGAAGCGGTCAAGCTGTTCACCGAGAAACTGACCCCGGCGTGGTACACCGGCCGCATGAAACTCAATGACATCATCGGCGAGAACAAGAAAGTTGCCGATCAGGCCATGGCCAACATCGACGAAGCGGTGGCAGCGGCCAAGGTCAGCATGTTCGTCTCGCTGCTGGTGGCGGTGCTGGCGGCCGGTGCCTGCGGTCTGCTGCTGATGCGCGCGATCATGGCGCCGATGAACCGCATCGTGAAGATCCTCGAAATCATGCGTACCGGGGACTTGAGCAGCCGTCTGAACCTCGACCGCAAGGACGAGTTCGGCGCGGTGGAAACCGGCTTCAACGACATGATGACCGAGCTGACGTCGCTGGTGTCCCAGGCCCAGCGCTCCTCGGTGCAGGTGACCACCTCGGTGACCGAAATCGCTGCCACCTCCAAGCAGCAACAGGCCACCGCTACCGAAACTGCGGCCACCACCACCGAGATCGGCGCGACCTCGCGGGAGATCGCCGCCACCTCGCGGGATCTGGTGCGCACCATGACCGAGGTGTCTACCGCTGCCGATCAGGCCTCGGTGCTCGCCGGTTCCGGCCAGCAAGGTCTGGCGCGGATGGAAGACACCATGCACTCGGTGATGGGCGCGGCCGATCTGGTCAACGCCAAACTGGCGATCCTCAACGAGAAGGCCGGCAACATCAATCAGGTGGTGGTGACCATCGTAAAAGTCGCCGACCAGACCAACCTGCTGTCGCTCAACGCCGCCATCGAGGCCGAGAAGGCCGGTGAATACGGTCGCGGTTTTGCCGTGGTCGCCACCGAAGTGCGGCGTCTGGCGGACCAGACCGCCGTTGCCACTTACGACATCGAACAAATGGTTCGCGAGATCCAGTCGGCGGTGTCCGCCGGCGTGATGGGCATGGACAAGTTCTCCGAAGAAGTGCGCCGTGGCATGTCCGAAGTGCAGCAGGTCGGCGAGCAGCTGTCGCAGATCATCCATCAGGTGCAGGCGCTGGCGCCGCGGGTGTTGATGGTCAACGAAGGCATGCAGGCCCAGGCCACCGGTGCCGAGCAGATCAACCACGCGCTGGTGCAGTTGGGCGATGCGAGCAGCCAGACCGTCGAGTCGTTGCGTCAGGCCAGTTTCGCAATTGACGAACTGAGCCAGGTGGCCGTCGGGCTGCGCAGCGGCGTTTCGCGATTCAAAGTCTGATGAGTGAAATCACCGCCAAACGCAGCGCTGCGCCGGTGGCGAAGCAGGCGTTGTTCCTGCTGTTTCGCATCGGCAGCGAGCGTTACGCCTTGCGCGCCACCGAGGTGGCGGAAGTGTTGCCGCGCCTGCCGTTGAAGCCGATTGCCCAGGCACCGGACTGGGTCGCCGGGGTGTTCGCCTATCGCGGTACGGTGGTACCGGCGCTCGACCTCAGTGCGCTGACCTTCGGCCAGCCTGCCGAGGCGCGCACCAGTACGCGACTGGTGCTGGTGCATTACCGCCCGGATGAACGGCGGCCGCCGCGCTGGCTCGGGCTGATCCTTGAGCAGGCGACCGATACCCTGCGTTGCAATCCCGAAGATTTTCAGCCTTATGGTCTGGACAATCGCCAGGCGCCGTACCTCGGCCCGGTGCGCGAAGATGCCCAGGGGCTGGTGCAGTGGGTGCGGGTCAACGACTTGCTGGATGACGCGGTGCGCAGCCTGCTGTTCCCGGCACCGCTTGAGGCGCAGTCATGAGCAGCGACCAGCGTTTTTTCGATTTCCTCAAGGAACGCATCGGTCTGGATGTCACCTCTGTGGGCCCGGCGATCATCGAGCGGGCGGTGCGTCAGCGCACCACGCTTTCGCAAGCGGCGCACAGCGATGAGTACTGGCAACTGCTGCAAGGCTCGCGTGACGAGCAGCAAGCGCTGATCGAAGCGGTGATCGTCCCCGAAACCTGGTTTTTCCGTTACCCGGAATCCTTCGCCACGCTCGGCAAGCTGGCGCGCAAGCGTCTGGATGAATTGAACAACATGCGCGCGCTGCGCATCCTCAGCTTGCCGTGCTCGACCGGCGAGGAGCCCTATTCGATTGCCATGGCTTTGCTCGATGCCGGTCTCAAACCGCATCAGTTCAAGGTCGACGGCATGGACGTCAGCCCGCTGTCGGTGGACAAGGCGCGGCGGGCTCTTTACGGCAAGAACTCGTTTCGTGGTCAGGATCTGGACTATCGCGAGCGTCATTTCACCGCCGAGCCGGAGGGGCATCGGGTCAACGAAGCGGTGCGCGAGCAGGTGCGCCTGCAGGCCGGCAATGTGCTGGATCCGACGCTGCTGGCGGGGGAGCCGCCGTTCGATTTCGTGTTCTGCCGCAACCTGTTGATCTATTTCGATCAGCCGACCCAGAAGCAAGTCTTCGAAGTGCTCAAGCGCCTGACTCACGTCGATGGCGTGCTGTTCATCGGCCCGGCCGAAGGCAGTCTGCTCGGGCGCCTGGGCATGCGTTCGATCGGCATTCCGCAGTCGTTCGCCTTCAGTCGGCACAATGATCCGCTGCCGGAGCCGGTGTCATTGCCGACCCCCACGCCACTGCCCGTGCGCCAACCGTTGCGCAGTCCGCCGCCGCCACCGCCGGTGCGCCCGCGTCCGTTTGCCAGCGTTGCACCGCTGCCCGTCAACAGCAAAAGCGCCACCTCGGACGCGGCGACCTTGCTCGCCAACATCGCTGCGCTGGCCAACGAAGGCAAGAGTGCCGAAGCCCGCGCGGCATGTGAGCAGTACCTGCGCAGTCACGAACCGGTAGCCCAGGTGTTCTACTGGCTCGGCCTGCTCAGCGACGTTGCCGGCGCCGCCCTCGAAGCCCAGAGTTATTACCGCAAGGCCTTGTATCTTGAACCGCAACATCCCGAAGCGTTGATGCACCTGGCTGCCTTGCTGCAGGCCCAGGGTGACAGCGCCGGTGCCAGACGATTGCAGGAACGCGCCGCCCGCAGCGGCCGCACCGCCGACAGTGAGCGTAAACGATGATCCCGTCCGACACCTTGAACGTCACCCACGAAGACGCCCGGGCCATCGATGATTGCTGGAACCGTATCGGCATTCATGGCGACAAGTCCTGCCCGTTGCTGGCCGAGCATATTCATTGCCGCAACTGCGCGGTGTATTCCGCCGCCGCCACCCGTCTGCTTGACCGTTATGCGTTGCAGCAGGACGAGCGTGATCCGGTCGCCGTGGCGGTTGAAACCGATGTGAAAACCCGTTCGCTGCTGATGTTCCGCCTCGGCGAGGAATGGCTGGGACTGGCCACCCGCACTCTGGTGGAGGTGGCGCCGCTGCAGGCGATTCACTCGTTGCCGCATCAGCGTTCGCGGGCCTTGCTCGGCGTGGCGAACGTGCGCGGGGCGTTGGTCGCCTGCCTGTCGCTGGTCGAACTGCTCGATCTGGACGGCAACGCCGCACCGGCCAGCGGCGCGCGGATCATGCCGCGCATGCTGATCATCGCCGCCCACGGCGGGCCAGTGGTGGTGCCGGTGGACGAAGTTGACGGCATCCACGCCATCGACGAAAAAATTCTCGACGCCGCGTCGCGTGCCGGCGGTGAACACCACAGCACCGCCAGCGCCAAATACACCCGTGGTGTTCTGCAATTCCGGGGGCGCAGCCTGCGTTGGCTGGATGAAGAACAACTGCTGTCCGCCGTGACCCGGAGCCTCACATGACCCCCGAGCAAATGCGCGACGCCTCGCTGCTGGAGCTGTTCGGTCTCGAAGCCGAAGCCCAGACCCAGGTGCTCAGCAGCGGGCTGCTGGCGCTGGAGCGCAATCCGACCCAGGCCGATTATCTGGAATCGTGCATGCGCGCGGCGCACTCGCTCAAGGGCGCGGCGCGCATCGTCGGAATCGACAGCGGTGTCAGCGTCGCCCACGTGATGGAAGATTGCCTGGTCAGCGCTCAGGAAGGGCGGCTGTTGCTGCGCCCCGAACACATCGATGCGTTGTTGCAGGGCACCGATCTGTTGATGCGTATCGCCACGCCGGCCAATGCCCCGCAAGCGCCGGACATCGAAGCGTATGTGGCGTTGATGGGGCGCCTGCTTGACCCTTCGGCACCGCCCGCAGTGGCGCCGCCGCCGATGGCCGAGTTGCAGATGCAGGCGCCAACACCGACTCCGATTGAGCCACCAGCGCCAGTGATCGATACACCGCTGGAAACCTCTGACCCGGCTCCGCGCAAGAACAAACGCACCACCGAAGGTGGCGAGCGGGTGCTGCGGGTTACCGCCGAACGCCTGAACAGCCTGCTCGACCTGTCGAGTAAATCGCTGGTCGAAACCCAGCGCCTCAAACCGCATCTGGCGACCATGCAGCGCCTCAAGCGCATGCAGAATAACGGCTTGCGGGCACTGGAAAGCCTCAACGTGCATCTCAAGGAACATGCGCTGAGCCTCGAAGCCCAGGAAGCCCTTGAAGATGCCCGACGCTTGCTGGCCGAGTCTCAGCAATTGCTCGCGGAAAAGAACGCCGAACTGGACGAATTCGCCTGGCAAGCCAGCCAGCGCGCCCAGGTGCTCTACGACACTGCGCTGGCCTGCCGCATGCGCCCGTTCGCCGATGTGCTCACCGGTCAGGTGCGCATGGTCCGGGATCTGGGGCGCAGCCTTGGCAAACAGGTGCGGCTGGAGATCGAGGGCGAGAAGACGCAGGTCGATCGCGACGTATTGGAAAAGCTCGAAGCGCCGCTGACTCATTTGTTGCGTAACGCGGTCGATCACGGCATCGAAACCCCGGAACAACGCCTGCTCAAAGGCAAGTCCGAAGAAGGCCTGATCCGCCTGCGTGCCTCGCATCAGGCTGGTTTGCTGGTGCTGGAATTGAGCGATGACGGCAATGGCGTTGATCTGGAAAAGGTCCGCCGCAGCATCGTCGAACGTCAGCTTTCGCCCGCCGAAACGGCGGCTCAGTTGAGCGAAGACGAGCTGCTGACATTCCTGTTTCTGCCGGGCTTCAGCCTGCGCGACACGGTCACCGAAGTGTCCGGACGTGGCGTCGGTCTCGATGCGGTGCAGCACATGGTGCGGCAGTTGCGCGGTGCGGTGGTGCTGGAGCAGACGGCAGGCGAGGGCAGCCGCTTTCATCTGGAAGTACCGCTGACCCTGTCGGTGGTGCGCAGTCTGGTGGTGGAAGTCGGCGAAGAAGCCTACGCCTTTCCGCTGGCGCACATTGAGCGCATGTGCGATCTGCAGCCACAGGACATCGTGCAGATCGAGGGGCGCCAGCATTTCTGGCACGAAGGCCGGCACGTCGGACTGGTCGCCGCCAGCCAGTTGTTGAACCGTCCGGCCAGTCAGAGCAGCAGCGAAACCCTCAAGGTCGTGGTGATCCGCGAGCGCGATGCGGTCTACGGCGTGGCGGTCGAGCGTTTTGTCGGCGAGCGCACGTTGGTGGTGCTGCCGCTGGATGAGCGGCTGGGCAAGGTTCAGGACATTTCCGCCGGGGCGTTGCTCGACGACGGTTCGGTGGTGCTGATCGTCGATGTCGAGGACATGCTGCGGTCGGTGGACAAACTGCTCAATACCGGGCGTCTGGAACGTATCGCCCGCTATGGCAATCAGGCCGCCGAAGTGGCGCGCAAGCGGATTCTGGTGGTCGACGACTCGCTGACCGTGCGCGAGCTGCAACGCAAGCTGCTGCTCAATCGCGGCTACGACGTGGCGGTGGCGGTAGACGGCATGGACGGCTGGAACGCCTTGCGTTCGGAGGACTTCGATTTGCTGATCACCGACATCGACATGCCGCGCATGGACGGCATCGAGCTGGTCACCCTGTTGCGCCGCGACAACCGTCTGCAGTCGCTGCCGGTGATGGTGGTCTCGTACAAGGATCGTGAAGAGGACCGGCGTCGTGGACTGGATGCCGGCGCCGACTATTATTTAGCCAAGGCCAGTTTTCATGACGACGCCCTGCTTGATGCAGTGGTTGAGCTCATTGGAGGAGCGCGGGCATGAAAATCGCAATCGTCAACGACATGCCCCTGGCGGTGGAGGCGCTGCGCCGTGCGCTGGCCTTCGAGCCGGCGCATCAGGTGATCTGGGTCGCCAGAGATGGCGCCGAGGCGGTGCAACTGTGCGCCGAAAACACTCCGGATTTGATCCTGATGGACCTGATCATGCCGGTGATGGATGGCGTCGAGGCTACCCGGCGGATCATGGCCGAAACCCCGTGCGCCATCGTCATCGTCACGGTCGACCGCCAGCAGAACGTACACCGGGTCTTCGAAGCCATGGGCCACGGCGCGCTGGACGTGGTCGATACCCCGGCCCTTGGTGCCGGCAACGCGCAGGAGGCTGCGGCGCCGTTGCTGCGCAAGATCCTCAACATTGGCTGGCTGATCGGCGAGAAAACCCCGCGCTCGCGTCCGGTGCCGACGCCCCACCGCAGTTCGGCGTCGTGCAAGCGGCTGGTGGCGATCGGCTCGTCTGCCGGCGGACCGGCAGCGCTGGAAGTGTTGCTCAAGGGCCTGCCGCGCAACTTCTCGGCGGCCATCGTGCTGGTGCAGCACGTGGATCAGGTGTTTGCTGCCGGCATGGCCGAATGGCTGGCCAGCGCCAGCGGCCTCGATGTACGCCTGGCCCGCGAAGGCGAGCCGCCGCAGGCTGGCGCGGTGCTGCTGGCCGGCACCAACCACCATATTCGCTTATTGAAAAACGGCACGCTGGCCTACACCGCCGAGCCGGTCAATGAGATCTACCGACCTTCGATCGACGTGTTTTTCGAAAGTGTCGCCAGTTATTGGAACGGCGATGCGATCGGGGTTTTATTGACCGGAATGGGACGCGACGGGGCGCAAGGGCTTAAGCTCATGCGCCAGCAGGGTTATCTGACCATCGCGCAGGACCAGCAAAGCAGTGCGGTCTACGGCATGCCCAAGGCAGCAGCGGCCATCGATGCTGCCGTCGAAATCCGCCCACTGGAAAAGATAGCGCCACGGTTGCTGGAGGTTTTCCCCAAATGAACAGGCTATTCCGCAATCCTGGCCCCCGCAGTATTCAGGTGACCGCCCATGAATGATTTACAGATCGACGACATTAAAACCGACGAAAACGCCGCCATGGTGTTGTTGGTGGACGATCAGGCGATGATCGGCGAGGCCGTGCGCCGTGGGCTGTCGAATGAAGAGAACATCGACTTCCACTTCTGCTCCGACCCGCACCAGGCCATCGCCCAGGCGGTACGGATCAAACCGACGGTAATCCTGCAGGATCTGGTGATGCCCGGCCTCGACGGCCTGAGCCTGGTGCGCGAGTACCGCAATCACCCGGCGACCAAGGACATCCCGATCATCGTCCTGTCGACCAAGGAAGACCCGCTGATCAAGAGTGCGGCGTTTTCCGCCGGGGCCAACGATTATCTGGTGAAGCTGCCGGACACCATCGAACTGGTGGCGCGCATCCGTTACCACTCGCGCTCCTACATGACCCTGCTGCAGCGGGATGCGGCGTACCGTGCGTTGCGCGTCAGCCAGCAGCAGTTGCTCGACACCAACCTGGTGCTGCAACGGCTGATGAACTCCGACGGCCTGACCGGGCTGTCCAACCGCCGGCACTTCGACGAGTATCTGGAGCTGGAATGGCGCCGGTCGTTGCGTGATCAGAGCCAGTTGTCGCTGCTGATGATCGACGTCGATTACTTCAAGTCCTACAACGACAGCTTTGGCCACGTCGAAGGGGACGAGGCGCTGCGCAAGGTCGCCACAGCGATCCGCGACGCCAGCGCCCGACCGTCGGATCTGCCGGCGCGCTACGGCGGTGAAGAGTTCGCCCTGGTGCTGCCGAACACCTCTCCGGGCGGCGCACGCCTGGTGGCGGAGAAACTGCGTCAGACCGTGGCGGCCTTGAAGATTCCGCACAATACCCCGAGCGACGGGGCGAGCCTGACCATCAGCATCGGCCTGGCGACCATGGTGCCGCAATCGGGCAGCGATTGCCGGCTGCTGATTTCGGCGGCGGATCGCGGGTTGTACCTGGCGAAGAACAACGGGCGTAATCAGGTGGGTATCGAATAGGTTCGCAATCCCCCTGTGGGAGCGGGCTTGCTCGCGAATGCGGAGTATCAGTCGACATCGATGCTTAATGACACACCGCCTTCGCGAGTAAGCCCGCTCCCACAGGGGATCTGCGTCAGTCCATGTCAAGTGAATCGTCGTAACAGCCGCCAGACGGGCTGCCGTGACAGCCTGATTACGTTATACTCGCCGGCTTTCAAAAGTTCGCCAACGAGTGCTGCCCGTCATGGAAATCAACCCGATCCTGAACACCATCAAGGACCTGTCCGAGCGCTCCGAAACTATTCGGGGGTATCTTTGACTACGATCAAAAGCATGAGCGTCTGACCGAGGTCAATCGCGAGCTTGAAGATCCGAGTGTCTGGAACAAACCTGAATACGCCCAGGAGCTGGGCCGCGAGCGCTCGGCGCTGGCGCAGATCGTCGATACCCTCGACGAACTGAACGGCGGTCTGGCCGATTGCCGCGACCTGCTGGACATGGCTGTCGAAGAAAACGACGAAGGCGCAGTGGGCGATGTCGTCGCCGAACTGGCCCGTCTCGAGGAAAACCTCGCCAAGCTTGAATTCCGCCGCATGTTCAGCCACGAAATGGACCCGAACAACGCCTACCTGGACATCCAGGCCGGCTCCGGCGGCACCGAGGCCCAGGACTGGGCCAACATCCTGCTGCGCATGTACCTGCGCTGGGCGGACAAACGCGGTTTCGACGCGACCATCATGGAGCTGTCGGCCGGTGAAGTCGCCGGTATCAAAGGTGCGACCGTGCACATCAAGGGCGAATACGCCTTTGGCTGGCTGCGCACCGAGATCGGCGTGCACCGTCTGGTGCGCAAGAGCCCGTTCGACTCCGGCAACCGTCGCCACACCTCGTTCTCTGCCGTTTTCGTCTCGCCAGAGATCGACGACAAGGTCGAAATCGAAATCAACCCGGCAGACCTGCGGATCGACACCTATCGTTCCTCCGGTGCCGGTGGTCAGCACGTAAACACCACCGACTCGGCCGTACGGATCACCCACGTACCGACCAACACCGTGGTCAGCTGCCAGAACGAACGTTCCCAGCACGCCAACAAGGACACCGCCATGAAAATGCTGCGGGCCAAGTTGTACGAGCAGGAAATGCAGAAGCGCAACGCCGCTTCCCAGGCGCTGGAAGACACCAAGTCGGACATCGGCTGGGGTCACCAGATCCGTTCGTACGTGCTCGACGCGTCGCGGATCAAGGACCTGCGCACCAACATCGAACGCAGCGACTGCGACAAGGTGCTCGACGGCGACATCGACGAATACCTGGAAGCCAGCCTGAAATCGGGGCTGTAAAAGACGCACACAGGATCGCTGATGCAATGCGATCCCTGTAGGAGCCAGCCCTGCTGGCGATTCCCGGGCCGCCAGGCCCGGGGGCAACGAACCTGATGGAATATCTAAAGACATGAGCGACCAACAACTCGACCCGCAAGCCCTGCAACAGGAAGAAAACTCGCTGATCGCCCTGCGCAAGGAAAAGCTGGCTGCCGAGCGCGCCAAGGGCAACGCCTTCCCGAACGACTTTCGCCGCGAAAACTACTGCGAAGATCTGCAGAAGAAGTACGCGGACAAGACCAAGGAAGAGCTGGCCGAGGCTGCTATCCCGGTCAAGGTTGCCGGTCGCATCATGCTCAACCGTGGCTCGTTCATGGTGATCCAGGACATGACCGGTCGCATCCAGGTCTACGTCAACCGTAAAACCCTGTCCGAAGACACTCTGGCCGCGGTCAAGACCTGGGACATGGGCGACATCATTGCCGCCGAAGGCACCCTCGCGCGTTCCGGCAAGGGCGACCTGTACGTCGAAATGACCAATGTGCGCCTGCTGACCAAGTCGCTGCGCCCGCTGCCGGACAAGCACCACGGCCTGACCGACACCGAACAACGCTACCGTCAGCGTTACGTTGACCTGATCGTCAACGAAGACGTGCGCCAGACCTTCCGCGTACGCTCGCAAGTGATCGCGCACATCCGCAGCTTCCTGATGAAGCGCGACTTCCTCGAAGTCGAAACGCCGATGCTGCAGACCATTCCTGGCGGCGCCGCAGCCAAGCCGTTCGAAACCCACCACAACGCGCTGGACATGGAAATGTTCCTGCGTATCGCGCCTGAGCTGTACCTCAAGCGTCTGGTGGTTGGCGGTTTCGAAAAAGTGTTCGAGATCAACCGCAACTTCCGTAACGAAGGCGTTTCGACGCGTCACAACCCTGAATTCACCATGTTGGAGTTCTATCAGGCTTACGCCGACTACGAAGACAACATGGACCTGACCGAAGAACTGTTCCGCGAACTGGCGCAGCTGGTTCTGGGCAGCACCGACGTGCCGTACGGCGACAAGGTGTTCCACTTCGGCGAGCCGTTTGCCCGTCTGTCGGTGTTCGACTCGATCCTCAAGTACAACCCTGAGCTGACCGCCGATGACCTGAACGACATCGACAAGGCGCGCGCCATCGCCAAGAAGGCCGGCGCCAAGGTGCTGGGCTTCGAAGGTCTGGGCAAGCTGCAGGTGATGATTTTCGAAGAACTGGTCGAGCACAAGCTGGAACAGCCGCACTTCATCACCCAGTACCCGTTCGAAGTGTCGCCGCTGGCCCGTCGTAACGACGAGAACCCGAACGTCACCGACCGTTTCGAGCTGTTCATCGGCGGCCGTGAAATCGCCAACGCCTATTCCGAGTTGAACGACGCGGAAGACCAGGCCGAGCGCTTCATGGCGCAGGTGGCCGACAAGGACGCCGGCGACGACGAAGCCATGCACTACGACGCCGACTTCGTGCGTGCGCTGGAGTACGGCATGCCGCCAACGGCCGGTGAAGGTATCGGCATCGACCGTCTGGTGATGTTGCTGACCAACTCGCCGTCGATCCGCGATGTGATCCTGTTCCCGCACATGCGACCGCAAGCGTAAACGTTTCAGTTAAAAAGCCGCCTAAAACAGGCGGCTTTTTATTGCCTGTCTGGTACAAATGTATCAATTGGTTACTTTTGAAATAGCAGAGGAAGTCCAGTCGTGATGGTTGCAATCGCTCAAGAAGGTGCAGCGGGTATCGCCACTGCGGTCGCTGAAAGTGTTCAGTACCAGGGCCGCAAGGCCAGCCGACAGGGCAGCGAGCAGCGTCGCCAGGACATTCTCGACGCGGCGATGCGCATTGTCGTGCGTGACGGCGTGCGTGCCGTACGCCACCGCGCCGTGGCGGCCGAGGCCGGTGTGCCGCTGTCGGCCACCACCTATTACTTCAAGGATATCGATGACCTGCTCACCGATACCTTCGCTCAATACGTCGAGCGCAGCGCGGCCTACATGGCCAAGCTGTGGATCAACAACGAAGGCCTGCTGCGCGAGATGGTCGTCAGTGGCGACGGCAGCCCCGAGTCGCGCTCGAAACTGGCGGATGACATCGCGCGGCTGATGGCTGATTACGTGCACCGGCAACTGGTCAATCGCCGCGAGCACCTGATGGCCGAGCAGGCGTTCCGCCAGGAAGCGCTGCTCAACCCGCGGCTGGCGGATCTGGTGCGCTCCCATCAGCAGATTCTGCTGCAGGGCACCTGCCAGTTGTTCCAGGTACTGGGCTCGCGTGAACCGCAGCAAGATGCCAAGGTGTTGACGGCGATTATCGGACGGATGGAATATCAGGGCCTGCTCAACGACGCCGAGCCTTTGGCCGAACAGGACATGCTCGGGATTCTGACGCGGTATATGCATCTGGTCCTCGCCTCGGTGTGACAGCTGATGGAGATCCCCTGTGGGAGCGGGCTTGCTCGCGAATGCGGTATCACATTCAACGCTTCAGTTGACTGACCCACCGCCTTCGCGAGCAAGCCCGCTCCCACAAGGGGACTGAGCCGATCATCAGGGCGACGCGTGTTCATAGGGAGTGTTGAATGAAAGCCTGGCGTGGCGTGCTGATCGCCTTGTCGTTCCTGCTGCTCAGTGGCTGTCTGGTGACCTTCAAGGATCCGCTGCCTGCCAGTGCCCCGGCGCCCAAGGGGTTGCTGGGCACATGGTCGAGCACCAATGCCTGGGGCGAGCCGATGAACCTTGAGCTGAACCGCGTCGGCACTGATCGCTATCAGGCCATCACCTGGTTCAAGGCCAGACCCCACGAGCGCGAGGCGTACCCGTTCACCGTGTCGCACCATGGCAGTCGCTGGTATCTGTCGGCGAAAGTGCCGGCGCGTTACGGTGGCCAATACACCATCGCCGGTTTCGAACTCACCGACAAACACGAGTTGGTGGTGTACAGCCTCGATCTCGAACAGATCAATCAGGCGATCAAACAGAAAACCCTCGACGGTCAGCCATTCCCGACCGACGATGGTGACGGCGTGCAGGTCGACAGCAGTCTCGACAAGGTCTTTGCTTACCTCGACGATCCGGCCAATTCCGATGCATTCGTCGAAGCCGCACGCTATCAGCGCCAGGCCCGCGCCAAATAATTCAGTTTTCTACAGGAGTTTCGGGTGGACGATTACCAGCAGACGATACGCACGCTGTCCGATCGCATTGTGCTGGCGCAGACGCCGATCCGCGTGCTCGACGCGGTGAAGTGGGACGAGAACATCCGCAAGGGTTTTCTCAAGGCCAAGGGCAAGGAAATGCCGGCGGTGGATCGCGACTACTACCTCAATCGGCCGCTGTCCTTCGATTCGAGCAAGGTCAAACTGGAATTCCAGAACATCGAGCGCGACATCACCCGCCAGCTCGGCCAGTTCAACCCGGTCGGGCAGATCATGCGGCGCATGTGCAAGGAATACCGCATGGTGGTGCGCATGCTCGAAGCGCGCGGCACCGAGGATTTCGGCCTGATCTCGCAAGAGCTGTATGGCGCCGCCTCCGATGCGTTTCACGCCGGCGACCCGACCCTGGCCGACCTCGGCCTGATGATGTCCGACTACCTGAACAACATTGATGGCCGGGGCGACCTGAAGGACGAGCCGAAGATCCTCACCGCCAAGGACGCCGTGCACCTGCTGCAAACCCGTTTGAATAAGGTGTTTGGCGAGGCCGAGGAAACCATCCGCGTGTTCGAGTCCGACGGGATTGTCGCTGACGCGGCGGCGGGCGCCGACTACATCAAGATCCGCACCGACGCGCTGTTCAACGACCGCGACGTGCGCGCACTGGAAGTCCACGAAGGCCTGGTGCATGTCGGCACCACCCTCAACGGTCTGAACCAGCCGATCTGCACCTTCCTGTCCAAGGGCCCGCCCTCGTCGACGGTGACCCAGGAAGGCCTGGCGATCCTGATGGAAATCATCACCTTCGCCTCCTACCCGAGTCGCCTGCGCAAGCTGACCAACCGTACCCGCGCGATTCACATGGTCGAGGAGGGCGCGGACTTCTTGCAGGTGTTCGAGTTCTTCCGCGAGCAGGGTTTTGAAATGGCCGAAAGCTACGGCAACGCCAGTCGGGTGTTCCGTGGCTCGACGCCGACCGGCCTGCCATTCACCAAAGACTTGTCCTATCTCAAGGGCTTTATCATGGTTTACAACTACATTCAGTTGGCCGTGCGTAAAGGCAAGCTCGAACAGGTGCCGCTGCTGTTCTGCGGCAAGACTACCCTGGAGGACATGCGTACCCTGCGTCAGTTGGTCGATGAAGGTCTGGTGGTACCGCCCAAGTATTTGCCGGAACAGTTTCGCGACATGAACGCACTGTCTGCGTGGATGTGCTTCTCCAACTTCCTCAATCACCTGAGCCTGGACCGGATCGAGGCGGATTATTCGAATATCCTGTAACCACACACAAACCCCTTGTAGGAGTGAGCCTGCTCGCGATAGCGGTGTGTCAATCAACATAAATATCGACTGACACACTGCTATCGCGAGCAGGCTCACTCCTACAGTTTTTGACTGTATTCCAATTCGAATTCTGCGAGGTTTCACCGGATGAGAATCCTCGGCATCCTTTGCCTGCTCCTGACCCTCAGTGGTTGCAGTTCGTTGTTGTTCTACCCCGAGCCGGGCCAGATCTTCACCCCGGAAAAAGCCAAGCTCGAATACCGTACCGTCACGCTGACCACGGCTGACGGCCTCAAGCTCAATGCCTGGTGGCTGCCGGCCAAACCCGGGGTCGAGGTCAAGGGCACGGTTCTGCACCTGCACGGCAATGGCGGCAATCTGCCGATGCACCTCGGCGGCAGTTGGTGGTTGCCGAAAAACGGCTATCAGGTGCTGCTGGTGGACTATCGCGGGTATGGCTTGTCGGAGGGTGAACCGAGCCTGCCGGCGATCTATCAGGACATCGACGCCGCGTTCGCCTGGCTGGATCAGGCGCCCGAGGTCAAAGGCAAGCCGCTGATCCTGCTCGGTCAGAGCCTCGGCGGCTCGATGGCTGTGCATTGGCTGGCGCAGCACCCCGAGCGGCAAAAACAGCTCAAGGCTTTCGTGCTCGATGGTGTGCCCGCCAGTTACCGCAGCGTCGGCCAGTACGCCCTCAGCACCTCATGGCTGACATGGCCGTTCCAGGTGCCGCTGTCGTGGCTGGTGCCGGACGGCGACAGCGCCATCCACTCGATGCCGCAGCTCAAGGGTGTGCCGAAACTGATCTTTCACAGCATCGACGACCCACTGGTGCCAATGTCCAACGCCATCCGCCTGTATCAGGCAGCGCCGCCACCGCGTGTGCTGCAACTGACCCGCGGCGGCCACGTGCAGACCTTCGGCGACCCGGTCTGGCGCCAGGTGATGCTGCGTTATCTGGAAGACCCCGAGCATTTCAACGGCCTGCGCCGCCTCGGCGAGATCCCGAACTACCCGCAACCCCCGAATTCTGAAAATGAGAGTCCGCAATGACTGAAGAACGTAACGCCATCCCGCTGATCATCACCGGTATCTGCAGCATCCTCGGCACGGTTGGGGCGCTGTGGTACTACGGCTACCTGCACTTCGCCAAACCCGAGGATGCGCTGCTGCTCAACGAATTCACCATGCTCAAGACCGTGCCGGGTGAAGACTACAAAATCTCGCTGGACCCGGCGCCGCAAGTGGCGCAGTGCATCGATGGCGTGCTGGTGCTGTTTGATACCGAGCAGAAAGGCCTGACCGGTGTGCTGATCAATGCGCAGAAGAAAGCCGTGCGTTGCATGGGGCAGGAAACCCCGCAGAAACTCGAGCAATAACCCGATCAAAACTGTGGGAGCGGGCTTGCTCGCGAAAGCGGTGTGTCAGTCACTCTATATTCCGACTGATCCACCGCTTTCGCGAGCAAGCCCGCTCCCACAGGGGAATATGTATGGCCAAAAAAAGCCCCGCCTGACTCAGTCAGGCGGGGCTTTTGCGTTACTGCGTGACGCTTAGTTCGAGCTGACGGCCGAACGTGGCAGCACTGGCTGGTTGTCGTTGGAAATGGTCACTTCCACACGACGGTTCATCGCACGGCCCGAGACGCTGCCGTTGTCGGCAACCGGGTATTCCTTGCCATAACCCTGAACCACGATGCGCGAAGGATCTACGCCCATCTTGATCAGTGCGACTTGAACCGAGGTCGCACGACGCTCGGACAGCGACTGGTTGTAAGACGCCGCGCCGGTGCTGTCGGTGTAGCCTTCGACGATCACTTTGCGATCAGGGTTTTCCTGGAGGAATTGCGCCAGTTTGTTGATGTTCACCAGACCGCTGGATTTCAGGTCAGCCTTGTTGGTGGCGAACAGCACGTCACCAAAGGTCACCAGGGTACCGCGATCGGTCTGCTTGGCGTTCAGGCTGTTCTGCAGCTGTTTGATCTGCTGATCGCGAGCGTCCAGACGGGCCTGGGCACGTTGCGCGGCAGCGTTCTTCAGGTTGTTTTCAGCGGTGCGCAGAGCGATGGTCTGCTTGGCCACTTCCACGCGCTGGTTGGTCAGGTAGGCCAACTGGTCAACTTTGGCTGCGTCTTGCTTGTCCAGATAAGCCTTGTCAGCCTTGTCCAGATAATCGCTGGCGTCCTTGGTTTCCAGGGCAGCGACTTTGCTGGCTTGTGGGTTGGCCTGCAGGCCGGCGTAGTTGGTGCGCGCCTGTTCCAGGTTCGGGTTAGGCGGAGTGGAGCAGGCAGCCAGGGCAACGCTTGCGGCCAGAAGAGCGGGGATCATCAGTTGCTTACGCATAATTTGTCGTCCTTTCTATCGATAAAAGTTTCAGCTTTGCGATTCGGGATGCGCGCTTACTGCACGGTGCGCTGACTTTCCTGACGCAGTTCCTGAACACCTTTCTGGGAATCCTTCAGAGCCTGTTCGGCCTTGGCGGCCTGAGCCTTGCGTTCTGCTACACGCGCATCCCATTCAGCCTGTTCGGCGAGGGTGCGAGCTTGTTCATACTTCTTGTCGTGCATGGCGATTTCGGCTTGTTTCAGCTTGTCCTGCGCCTGCTTCATTTCCACCGCAGCAAACTCGGTACCACCGGCGCTGACGGCGCTGTTGACCGCCGATTGGGTCACGGCGTACTGCTCGGTCGGTGGGTTACCGGCGCAACCGGCCAGAACGAAGCTGGTACCGATAGCCAGAGCAGCCAGTTTCAGACCGCGCAGGTGGGAGAACGAGGTTTGGGTCTTCATGGTCTTCAACTCCATTGTTTAACTCCTGATAAAACTGAAAATCCATCCTGGTCGAGGAGCCGCGAGCGTCGTGTAAAGCGAGTTTTTGAAACGCTCGTTCCAGGCGTGGTTACAGCTTCCGACCGGAGGCGTTTTTCAAAAGTTCAGAAAAGATGGCCTATCGCCAAATTTTTTTTTGACCAAACGGACAAGGCTCTAAACCGGGAACTTTGGAGGCGGGGAGAGGTACGCGCGGGGTAAAAAGTGTGGGATTTTTGAAATTGAACACGATCAATGTGGGAGCGAGCTTGCTCGCGAATGCGGTGAATCAGTCGCTATCAATGTCGGCTGAAATACCGCATTCGCGAGCAAGCTCGCTCCCACAGTTTGATGTGTGTTGTGTCAGTGTTTTTGCTTGCCGGCAGCGGCGGATAAATCCTGCAAATGCCGCCGCGACAGCGCCAGAAAACGCGGTGTCGGCCCGACGTCTTCATACAGCGGATCACCTTCCTCATCGGTGGCGACCACGGTCGAACCTTTCACATACGGCAGGCTCGCCTCGAATTCTTCGAGCGCGGCGCCGATCAGTTCGCCGAGCAGTTCTTCCGGGTGGCGTTTGGGGTACATCTCGGCAATCGCCGCCAGCCGCGCGGCGGCCTCGACGTCCAGATGAATCGTGTAGCCGGTGTCGGTCAGGCGACCCTTGGCGTTTTCTTCCCAATGCTGGGCGAGTTCACGAATTTTCATGATGACCTCATTTCGTGCCTGCTCGTGGCAGGCCTGGGTGAGTGTCCGGCGGGGCCGGCGGCAAGCCGTTGTACGGCTTGCTATTGAGACTAGCTCCAAGCCCCAAGGTTTAAAGTCCCTTCGTCGTCTGCTTGTAAGAAGCGCCGTAGAGCGGCACTCTCTGGGCAAAGCATTCGTTTCTGAGCCGTCCCGATTACCGCTGGAGAACTGCTGATGACCGATATTGATGCACGCTTGCGCGAGGACGTTCACCTGTTGGGTGAGCTGTTGGGCAATACCATCCGCGACCAGTACGGCGAGGGATTTCTCGACAAGATCGAGCAGATCCGCAAGGGCGCCAAGGCCGACCGGCGTGGCTCGATGGACGCCGAACTCAGCGCCAGCCTCAATCAGTTGAGTGAAGACGAACTGCTGCCGGTGGCGCGGGCGTTCAACCAGTTTCTCAACCTGGCGAACATCGCCGAGCAGTATCAATTGATTCATCGTCGCGAAGAGTCGCAGCCGGCGCCGTTCGAATCCCGCGTGCTCCCGGAACTGCTCGCCCGCCTGCGCAATGAAGGCCACAGCGCCGAATCCCTGGCCCGGCAACTGGCGCGACTGGAAATCGAACTGGTGCTGACCGCGCACCCCACTGAAGTGGCACGGCGCACGTTGATCCAGAAATACGATGCGATTGCCGGACAACTGGCCGCTCAGGATCATCGCGACCTGACCAGCGCCGAGCGCGAACAGATCCACAACACCCTGCAACGGCTGATCGCCGAAGCCTGGCACACCGAAGAAATCCGCCGCACCCGGCCGACCCCGGTCGACGAGGCCAAGTGGGGTTTTGCGGTGATCGAACACTCGCTGTGGCAGGCGATTCCCAACCACATGCGCAAGGCCGATCAGGCGTTGTTTGCTGCCACCGGCCTGCGTTTGCCACTGGAAGCGGCGCCGATCCGCTTTGCTTCGTGGATGGGCGGCGACCGTGACGGCAACCCGAACGTCACGGCAGCGGTGACCCGCGAGGTGCTGTTGCTGGCGCGCTGGATGGCTGCCGATCTGTACCTGCGCGATGTCGATCACCTCGCTGCTGAACTGTCGATGCAGCAGGCCAGCGACGCGCTCAAGGCCAAGGCCGGCGACAGCGCCGAACCCTATCGGGCGGTGCTCAAGCAATTGCGCGAACGCCTGCGCGCCACGCGCAACTGGGCACAGGCGTCGCTGACGGCCAACACGCCGGCACCGGCTGACGTGTTGCACAACAATCGCGATCTGCTCGATCCGCTGGAACTGTGTTTCAACTCGTTGCACGAATGTGGCATGGGCGTGATCGCCGACGGGCCGTTGCTCGATTGCCTGCGCCGGGCGGTGACCTTCGGCCTGTTCCTGGTGCGCCTCGATGTGCGTCAGGATTCGACGCGACACAGCTCGGCGATGACTGAAATCACCGACTACCTCGGCCTCGGTCGCTACGAAGACTGGGACGAAGAACAGCGCATCAGCTTCCTCACCCGCGAATTGAGCAATCGTCGGCCACTGCTCCCGGCGCATTTCAAACCGTCCGCCGACACCGCTGAAGTGCTCGCCACCTGCAAGGAAATCGCTGTCGCACCGAGTGCATCGCTGGGTTCCTACGTGATCTCGATGGCAGGCGCCGCCTCCGACGTGCTGGCGGTGCAACTGCTGCTCAAAGAGTCCGGTGTGCTGCGGCCGATGCGCGTGGTGCCGCTGTTCGAAACCCTCGCCGACCTCGACAACGCCGGGCCGGTGATGGAACGTCTGTTGCTGTTGCCGGGCTACCGCGCCAGGCTGCAAGGCCCGCAGGAAGTGATGATCGGTTATTCCGACTCGGCCAAGGACGCCGGCACCACCGCTGCGGCCTGGGCGCAATATCGCGCCCAGGAGCGGCTGGTGGAGATCTGCCGCGAGCAGCAAGTCGAACTGCTGCTGTTCCATGGTCGCGGTGGCACCGTGGGCCGAGGCGGCGGTCCGGCGCACGCGGCGATTCTGTCGCAGCCGCCGGGGTCGGTGGCGGGGCGCTTCCGCACCACCGAGCAGGGCGAAATGATTCGATTCAAATTCGGCCTGCCGGACATCGCCGAGCAGAACCTCAATCTGTATCTGGCTGCCGTGCTGGAAGCGACGTTGTTGCCACCACCGCCACCGACGCCCGAATGGCGCCACCTGATGGATGAACTGGCCGCCGACGGCGTCGCCGCGTATCGCGCCGTGGTGCGGGAAAATCCGCAGTTCGTCGAGTATTTCCGCCAATCGACGCCGGAGCAGGAACTGGGGCGCTTGCCCCTTGGCAGCCGTCCGGCCAAGCGCCGTGCCGGTGGGATCGAGAGCCTGCGGGCGATTCCGTGGATTTTCGGCTGGACCCAGACCCGTCTGATGCTGCCGGCCTGGCTCGGCTGGGAAACCGCGTTGAGCAAGGCGCTGGCGCGTGGCGAGGGCGAACTGCTCGGGCAGATGCGCGAACAGTGGCCGTTCTTCCGCACCCGTATCGACATGCTGGAAATGGTTCTGGCCAAGGCCGACGCCGACATCGCGCTGTCGTACGATCAGCGTCTGGTCGAGCCGGACTTGCTGCCGTTGGGCGCGCAGTTACGCGACCTATTGTCGCAGGCGTGCGCGGTGGTACTCGGCCTGACCGGCCAGTCGCAGTTGCTGGCACATAGCCCGGACACCCTGGAATTCATCCGTCTGCGCAACACCTATCTCGATCCGCTACATCTATTGCAGGCCGAACTGTTGGCCCGTTCGCGGCAACAGAATGTCGAGCAGGGCAGCCCGGTGGAACAGGCGCTGCTGGTGTCTGTGGCGGGGATCGCCGCCGGTTTGCGTAATACCGGCTAAGGTTTTTGCTGTCGTGTCAGGCGCCCGGTGCACAGGCCGGGTGTCGCCTTGTATACGGCGAGCAAGTGCGGGCAGGCGACAGTTAGTGATGGGGTTGCGACTTGGCTCACCGGGTCGCAAGGTCGCGGCAGGCGGCGGTTTCTCCGACTTTTGGCGTCTTGTGTGGGCGCAGCCTGCTGTGTATCTTGATCAGCCTTTGGCCGTTTGTGCGGCCACGACCCATATTTTTAAGATCCGCCCCAAGAGGCGAATCCTGTTGTTTTCTATATAAAAAATTGAGGAGCACATCGATGCGCGTCATTCTGCTGGGAGCTCCCGGGGCCGGTAAAGGTACTCAGGCTAAGTTCATCACCGAGAAATTCGGCATTCCGCAAATCTCCACCGGCGACATGCTGCGTGCTGCGGTCAAGGCCGGCACTCCGCTGGGCGTTCAAGCCAAGAGCATCATGGATGCCGGCGGTCTGGTGTCGGATGACCTGATCATCGCGCTGGTGCAGGATCGCATCGCTCAACCAGACTGCGCCAACGGCTTTCTGTTCGACGGTTTCCCGCGCACCATTCCACAGGCCGAAGCACTGGTAACCGCCGGCGTCGAGCTGGATGCCGTGGTTGAAATCGCTGTTGAAGACGAAGAAATCGTTCAGCGTATCGCCGGTCGTCGCGTTCACGAGGCCAGCGGCCGCGTTTACCACATCGTCTACAACCCGCCGAAAGTGGCTGGCAAAGACGACGTTACCGGCGACGATCTGGTGCAGCGCAAGGACGACACCGAAGAAACCGTGCGTCATCGCCTGTCGGTCTACCATTCGCAGACCAAGCCGCTGGTGGACTTCTACCAGAAGCTCTCCGCTGCCAACGGCAAGCCGAAGTACAGCCACATCCCGGGCGTTGGTTCGGTGGAAGCGATCACCGCCAAGGTGCTCGAAGCGCTGAGCTGAAAAAGCTGATTGGCTGCATCATCCTCGGCCCGCTTGCGGGCCGTAGTTGTTTATACTGACGCACTTTTTCCACCACCTGTTTTGGATACATCGATGAGCACCTTGCTGGCCCTGGACACCGCGACCGAAGCTTGCTCCGTTGCCTTGCTGCATGACGGCAAGGTCACGAGCCATTACGAGGTGATCCCGCGTTTGCACGCGCAGAAACTGCTGCCGATGATCCAGCAACTGCTGGCCGATGCCGGCACCACGCTGCAAGCGGTGGATGCGATCGCGTTCGGTCGCGGGCCGGGTGCGTTTACCGGCGTGCGGATTGCCATCGGCGTGGTGCAGGGGCTGGCGTTCGCGCTGGATCGTCCGGTGCTGCCGGTGTCGAACCTGGCCGTACTGGCGCAACGTGCGTATCGCGAACACGGCGTGAGCCAGGTTGCGGCGGCCATCGATGCGCGGATGGATGAAGTGTATTGGGGCTGCTACCGCGAAACCGCGGGCGAGATGCGTCTGGTCGGTGTCGAAGCGGTACTGCCGCCGGAAGTGGCGGCATTGCCGGCCGATGCCAGCGGCGAGTGGTTCGGTGCCGGTACCGGGTGGGGCTATGGTGAGCGGATCGCGGTCAGTCTGTCTGGTCAGGACGCCGGCATGCTGCCTCACGCTGAAGACCTGCTGACCCTGGCGCGGTTTGCCTGGGAACGCGGTGAGTCGATCCCTGCCGATGATGCGCAACCGGTTTATCTGCGCGACAAAGTCGCCACCCCGAAGGCTCGCTGATTCACCACAAAACCTGTGGGAGCGGGCTTGCTCGCGAAGAGGCCATGTCAGTCTCTATCCAGGTGCCTGACACACCGCTTTCGCGAGCAAGCCCGCTCCCACAGATCCGATGTTCAATTAAAGTCACTGCCAATCGTCAGTTTCCAACCCCGCGCTTTAAACCTTTTACGCTTTATGTGTTCTAGTTATCACTCGGCAGTTTGCTAAGTCGGTCAAGTGCCGCTAAATTGCCATCATCGATACCGAGCATGAATTTATGCGTATAGACGGCCTCTCCTCTCAGTCCTACCCCATCAAGCGCAAGCCTCGCAAAGGCAATGTGGCGCTGGATGAATCCGTCGACGATATCGACGGCGAGCTGGAATTCCCGACTGAAGAGCAACTGGCCGCCCGCGCTGCCAAAGCCTCCGCACAACGCCTTGCCAATCTGCCTGCCCGTCAGCAAGACATGATTTATCACCGTGCCATGAGCAAAAGCGTAGCAATGGCCCTCGCCAGCTACCTGAGCACCGCCGGTTTTGTCGATTGGGATGCGGATGTGCTGGGCCTCGACCTGTACATCTGATGGATCTGCCTTACTACCTCGGTTGTCCGTCCTGGAGTGAAAACGCCTGGCGCGAGTATCTGTACCCCGAAGACGCCAAGACCTCGGACTTCCTCAGTCTTTATTCGCAAGTGTTCAACGCCGTCGAAGGCAACACGACCTTCTACGCCAGTCCGTCGCCGGCCACCGTGCAGCGCTGGGCCGAGACCATGCCCGAACACTTTCGCTTCACCGCCAAGTTTCCCGGCGACATCAGCCACAGCGGTGACCTGCGCGATCAACTGACCGCCGCCGAAACTTTCGTCAACCTGCTCAGCCCGCTCGGCGAACGTGTTTCGCCGCTGTGGCTGCAATTGTCGAAAAGCTTCACCCCGCATCGACTGCCGGAGCTGACCGCGTTCATCGACGCGCTGGACCGGCCGCTGGCGGTGGAAGTGCGTCACGAACAGTTCTTCGCCAAGGGTGAGAGCGAACGCCTGCTCAATCGCTTGCTGCTCGACCGTGGCGTAGAACGCATCTGCCTCGATCCACGGGCGCTGTTCAGTTGCCTGTCGACCGAGTCTTCGGTGATCCACGCGCAATCGAAAAAGCCCCGGGTACCGACCCGTCCGGCGGCGTTCACCCAGTTCCCGCAGGTGCGCTTCATCGGCCACCCCGAGCTTGAGGCCAACGACCCGTTCCTGGTGCCATGGGTGGCGAAAATTGCCGAGTGGATCGAAGAGGGCCGCACGCCCTACATCTTCCTGCACACCGCCGACAACGTCATGGCGGCGAAGCTGGCGCAACGTTTTCACGCACAATTGATGCAACGTTTGCCTGGCCTGCCATCCCTGCCTGAGCTATACAGAGAACCCGCCGCCGAGCAACTCGGCTTGCTCTGAGGCGGATTTTCCCTGCTCAGGAGCCTGCCGATGGACGCCCACGCCCGTAACGAACAAGCCCGCAAAGCCCAAGCCTTCAAAGCTCTGCATGAAGGTGCGGGGATTTTCGTGATTCCCAACCCGTGGGATGCCGGCTCGGCGAAGATGCTCGCCAGTCTGGGCTATCAGGCGTTGGCGACCACCAGTGCCGGTTACGCATTTTCCCAAGGCAAGGCCGACGGCGCCTTGAGTCTCGATGACACTCTGGCCAACGTCCGGGCAATTGTCGCGGCCACCGATCTGCCGGTGGCGGTGGACCTGGAAAACGGTTTCGCCGATGACCCGGCCGAGTGCGCCAAAAGCTTGCTGCGTGCCGCCGAGGCCGGCGCGGTGGGCGGTTCGATCGAGGACGCCACGGGCCGTGCCGACGCACCGATCTACTGCTTTGAACATGCCGTGGCACGCATCGAAGCTGCCGTCGCCGCCGTGCGCACGCTGCCATTTCCCTTCACCCTGACCGCTCGCGCGGAAAACTACCTGCACGGTAATCCCGATCTCCACGACACCATTCGCCGCCTGCAAGCCTTCGCCGAGGCCGGCGCCGACGTGCTGTACGCGCCGGGTTTGCGTAACGCCGAAGAAGTGCTGGCGGTGGTGCGCGCAGTGGCGCCGAAACCGGTCAATGTGTTGATGTCCGGCGGTTTGAAACTGACCGTGAAGGAGCTCGAAGAAATGGGCGTGCGGCGCATCAGTACCGGTTCGGCCCTGGCCTTGGCGGCGTTCGGTGAGTTCTTCCGCGCGGCAGAAGAAATCCAGCAGCACGGCACGTTCGGCTTCACGTCGCAATCGATGCCTTACGCCAAGGCCAATCAGTTTTTCAAAGGCTGAGCATGGGCCGCTGGATCGCGCTGTCGGTACTGTTGATGATTGCTGGCGCCGTGGTCAGCGTCTGGCGTGGCTGGCTCAACGTACCGGTCGAGTGGAATCCGTGGGCGCCGCTGGACGTGACGGCCGCGCCGAACTGGCTGACCGGTTTCAAGCTGATGCGCCTGCGCGGCAATCCCGAGTTATGCGCACAAGTCCTGAGCCGCTCGGGTCTGCGCGTCACAGCGCAAGCCGACAGCCCCGACGCCAAGTGTCCTTTGATTGACGCCGTGCGCGTGCAGGGCGGCGAGGTGGCGCTGAGCAGCAGCTTCCTCGCCAGTTGCCCGCTGGCGGTGGCTTACGCGATGTTTGAGCGGCATACCCTGCAACCCGCCGCGCAATCTGTTTACGGGCAGAGGGTGGCGCGGCTTGATCACCTCGGCAGCTTTGCCTGTCGCAATGTCTATAACCGCGAGAGCGGAGCGCTCAGCCGGCATGCCAGTGCCGATGCGCTGGACATTGCCGGTTTTCGTCTGGCGGACGGGCGCAGCATCAGCGTGCTCAAGGACTGGCCGAAACAGAATCAGGATGCGCAGTTTCTGCGTCAGGTGCGCGATGGCGCCTGTGAGGCGTTCAATGTGGTGTTGAGTCCGGATTACAACGCCGCCCATCGCAATCATTTCCATGTCGATGTCGGGCGCTGGAGCGTGTGTCGCTGAGGTGTCAGGCGGCGAGGCGCAGGTTCTGCAACACGATCGGGCGCGCCCAGCCGTTATCGAAGTCCAGTGCCTTCTGTTGCTCGGCAATTTCTTCCGGCGGGAACGGCGGATAAGGTTTTTGCAGCAGATCGAGATCGAATTCGGCAATCGGCAGGTACAGCGGCTTTTTCTGCGGCGCCGGGCCAGGCTCTGGCACAGGCTGACCGTTGTTGATCACGATCGGCCGGACCCAACTGCTGTCAAAATCCTGCTGCTCTTGCTGAGCCTTGAGTTCTTCTGGCGGGAACGGTGGGAACGGCTTGTCCAGCAGGTCGGTTTCGAACTCGGCGATCGGCAGGAACAGCGGCTCTGGCGGACGCACTTCGGTGTCGACCACGTCGCACTGACGCTGCTCGACGATGTGCGCGTGCAGCTCGCTGCCCAGGGTCGGTTCTTCCGGGCTGTTCAGGTCAACCGGTGGAAAGGTGCCACAGGCCGGCACCACATCACTCGTCTGTTCGGCCAGAGCCTGGGCAAAGAAATCCTGCCACAGGTGACTGACGCCGCCCAATGCTTGAGTGTTATGACGGCTGAAGTCGCCCTTGGGCGAAATGTAGCCAATCGATGTGGGAAGAATGCCTGACATTTTTTTCGGTTGACGCTCAGCTCTGGCAAAATGCGCGTTGATTGGTTTATCGGCCACTTTTTGCCGATCCTTAACTTTTTTGAGCGTGTTTTCATGATTGAGCAACCCGCGGCCTGCCGCATCCATGTCCAGGCCCTTGCCCCGACGTTTGAAGCGCAGGCCGAGCAGTGGGCCGAGCGTCTGGGCCTGCCGCTGCAGGTGGACGACGGCGAGTTTGCCTTGCAGGTCGGCGAGCAGGGTTTGCAGCTGCAACAGCTCGGCCCGGATGCCCCGGGGCCGGTGCGGGTGGACTTCGTCGAGGGGGGCGCGGCGCATCGGCGTCTGTACGGCGGCGGCAGCGGGCAGATGATCGCCAAGGCGGTCGGCATCGCCCAGGGCGTGCGCCCACGGGTGCTGGACGCTACGGCGGGGCTGGGCAAGGACGCTTTCGTGCTGGCCAGTCTGGGTTGCGAGATGAGCCTGATCGAGCGTCAGCCCTTGATCGGCGCGCTGCTGGAGGATGGTCTGGCGCGGGCGGCGGAAGATTTCGATGTGGCGCCGATTGTCGCGCGGATGAAGCTGCTCAAGGGCAACTCCATCGAAGTCATGCGCAACTGGGAGGGCGAGCCGCCGCAGGTGATCTACCTCGACCCGATGTTCCCGCACCGCGAGAAAACCGCGCTGGTGAAGAAGGAAATGCGCCTGTTCCGGCCACTGGTCGGGGATGATCCGGATGCACCGGCGCTGCTCGAAGCGGCATTGGCACTGGCGACGCATCGGGTGGTGGTCAAGCGTCCGCGCAAGGCGCAGTGCATCGAGGGGCCGAAACCGAGCCATGCGCTGGATGGCAAATCCAGTCGGTATGACATTTACCCGAAGAAAGCGTTAAAACCTTAAGACCGAGTTGCGTCCATTCGCGAGCAAGCTCGCTCCCACATTTGAAATGCAATCCAATGTGGGAGCGAGCTTGCTCGCGAAGGCGTCCGCAAAAACACCGTAGAATCAGGGCCGATACGCCCGCATGAACAACCCCACCACTTCCTGCACGTGACTCTCTGAAGCTTCTTCGCTCAGCGGCTCACCGCAGCAATACAGCAAGCGAAAATTCCCCGCGCCCTTGATCAGGCAGAAGAAATGCTCGGCCGCGTTACGCGGCTGATCGATGCGCAGCGCGCCGGTTTCGTCGATGCGTTTCAGCAGCCGCTCCATCCCTTGCACCATGCGCTCGGGACCGGCTTCGAAGAAAATCTGCGACAGCTTCGGATCTTGCGTACCCAGCGCCATCATCAAACGGTGCAGATTCACCGACTCGTCGCTGTTGATCAGCTGATGAAAGCCCCGGGCAATGTTCAGCAACACTTTTTCCACGGGGATTCCGGCGGGCAATTCGAAGAACAGCGGCGGTAGCTGCTCCTCGCATTTGGCCATTACGGCGGAGGAGAACAGCGTCTCCTTGTCGTTGAAATGGCTGTAAACCGTCAGTTTCGACACGCCAGCCTCGGCGGCGACCGCGTCCATGCTGGTGTTGGCGTAGCCGTGACTCAGAAACAGGGTTTTCGCCGCATCGAGGATCGCCCGGCGCTTGGCCGGGTCCTTCGGACGGCCCGGGCCGTTTGGAGCTGAAAGATTGTTCGACATTCTTCGCTTTTAATACTGGACTGGTGAGTTTGCTATTAATACCATACCGGCCAGTATAAATATTCCAAGCACCATTAGCGAAAGGTCCGTCACCATGTTCCGCCATGCGTTGTGCTTTGCCGTGCCAGTCAGCCTGGCTTTTTTATTGTCCGCGTGCGGTCAGGAAGAGGCGACGCAAGTCAGCGTTCGACCGGCCATGGTGGTGCAGCCAGAGCCTTCGGCGCAGGCGATGGAAAGTTATCCGGGCGAAGTGCGCGCGCGCTACGAACCCGATCTGGCGTTCCGCATTGGCGGCAAAGTCAGCCGACGACTGGTCGAAGAAGGTCAGCGGGTCAAAGCCGATCAGCCACTGGCTGAACTCGATCCGCAGGATGTGCGCCTGCAACTCGAAGCCACCCGCGCACAGGTCGCCGCCGCTGAAGCCAATCTGAATCTGGTGCGCGCCGAGCGTGACCGCTACAAGACCCTGATGGAGCGGCAGATGGTCAGCCGTTCCGCCTACGACAATGCGGAAAACCTCTACCGCTCCGGCGAAGCCCGTCTCAAGCAGATCAAAGCCGAATTCAACGTCTCGACCAACCAGGCCAGTTACGCTGTGCTGCGCGCGCCGCAGGACGGCGTGGTGGCCAAGCGTTCGGTGGAAGTCGGGCAAGTGGTCGCCGCCGGGCAAACCGTGTTCACCCTCGCCACCGATGGCGAGCGCGAAGTGTCGATCAGCCTGCCGGAGCAGAGCTTCGGACGGTTCAAGGTCGGCCAGCCAGTGTCCGTTGAACTGTGGACGCAGCAGAACCAGCGATTCGCCGGGCAGATTCGTGAACTGTCGCCGGCAGCCGATCCGAAATCCCGTACCTTCGCTGCACGCATCTCGTTCACCAGTGGCAAGGTCCCAGCGGAACTCGGGCAGAGCGCCCGGGTGTTTGTGCAATCGGCGGATGCCGTGCCACTGTCGGTGCCGCTCTCGGCGCTCACCGCGGAAAACGGCGCGACCTACGTCTGGGTCGTCAGCGCCAACAACACCCTGAAAAAGACCCCGGTGCGCATCGGCCCGTTCGGCGAGAAAAGCGTGCCGGTGCTCGAAGGCCTCAACGCCAACGACTGGGTAGTTGCCGCCGGCGTTCACGTATTGCTCGAAGGTCAGCAGGTGCGGCCTGTGGATCGCTCCAACCGTGTGGTCAATCTGGCGGACAAGGAGTAAGTCCCGATGCGCTTCAACCTTTCCGAATGGGCGTTGCGTAATCGCCAGATCGTACTGTTCCTGATGCTTTTGCTGGCCATCGTCGGCGCCTTGTCCTACACCAAACTTGGCCAGAGCGAAGACCCGCCGTTCACCTTCAAGGCCATGGTCATCCAGACCCGTTGGCCGGGGGCGACCGCGCAGGAAGTCTCGCGTCAGGTCACTGAACGCATCGAAAAGAAACTGATGGAAACCGGCGAGTACGAACGCATCGTGTCGTTCTCCCGCCCGGGTGAATCCCAGGTCACCTTTATTGCCCGCGACTCCATGCATTCGGTGGACATTCCCGACCTCTGGTATCAGGTGCGCAAGAAGGTCAGCGACATTCGCCAGACCTTGCCGCCAGGGATTCAAGGGCCTTTTTTCAACGATGAATTCGGCACCACCTTCGGCAATATCTACGCGCTGACCGGCGACGGTTTTGACTACGCGGTGCTCAAGGATTACGCCGACCGCATCCAGATCCAACTGCAACGGGTCAAGGATGTCGGCAAGGTCGATCTGCTCGGTTTGCAGGACGAGAAGATCTGGGTCGAGCTGTCCAACGTCAAACTCGCCACCCTTGGCTTGCCACTGGCGGCGGTACAGCAGGCGCTGGAAGAACAGAACGCGGTGTCCACCGCCGGCTTCTTCGAGACCGGCAGCGAGCGTGTGCAGCTACGGGTCTCGGGGAATTTTCAGACGGTCGACGAGATCAAGAACTTCCCGATCCGGGTCGGTGATCGGACGTTCCGCATCTCCGATGTGGCCGATGTGCGTCGTGGTTTCAACGATCCACCGGCGCCACGCATGCGTTTCATGGGCGAGGACGCCATCGGTCTTGCGGTGGCGATGAAGGACGGCGGCGACATTCTGGTACTGGGTAAAGCGCTGGAGGGCGAATTCTCGCGCCTGCAAAAGAACCTCCCGGCCGGAATGCAGCTGCGCAAGGTGTCCGACCAACCGGCAGCGGTGAAAACCGGTGTCGGCGAATTCGTCCAGGTGTTGGTCGAGGCGCTGGCGATCGTGTTGCTGGTGAGCTTCTTCTCCCTCGGTGTGCGCACCGGCATGGTGGTCGCGCTGACCATTCCGCTGGTGCTGGCGATGACGTTCGCCTGCATGTATTACCTCGGCATCGGCCTGCACAAAATCTCTCTCGGCGCGCTGGTGCTGGCGTTGGGCTTGCTGGTGGACGATGCGATCATCGCTGTGGAAATGATGGCGATCAAAATGGAGCAGGGCTTCGACCGGATCAAGGCTGCGAGCTACGCCTGGACCAGTACCGCGTTCCCGATGCTCACCGGCACGCTGATCACCGCCGCAGGCTTCCTGCCGATTGCCACCGCGCAGTCCGGCACCGGCGAATACACCCGTTCGATCTTCCAGGTGGTGACCATCGCGTTGCTCGCGTCATGGGTGGCGGCGGTGATGTTCGTGCCGTATCTGGGGGAAAAACTCTTGCCGGATCTGGCGAAGATTCATGCGGCCAAACACGGCACGACCGATGGGCATGCCGACCCGTATGGCACGCCGTTCTATCAACGGGTCCGGCGTCTGGTGGAGTGGTGCGTCGCGCACCGTAAAACCGTGATTGTGCTGACGGTGGGGCTGTTTATTGCGTCGGTGATGCTGTTCCGTTTCGTGCCGCAGCAGTTCTTCCCGGCCTCCAACCGGCTCGAATTGATGGTCGATCTGAAACTGGCTGAAGGGGCGTCGCTGGCCAACACCACGGCGGAGGTCAAACGGTTGGAGGCGATGCTCAAGGATCACGCCGGCATCGACAACTATGTGGCGTATGTCGGTACCGGTTCGCCGCGTTTCTACCTGCCGCTGGATCAACAACTGCCGGCGGCGAGCTTCGCCCAGTTTGTGGTGTTGGCGAAAAACATCGAGGAGCGCGAGACCCTGCGCACCTGGTTGATCGACACGTTGAACGAGCAATTCCCGGCCTTGCGTTCGCGGGTCACGCGTCTGGAAAACGGCCCGCCGGTTGGCTATCCGGTGCAGTTCCGCGTCACCGGTGAACACATCGAAGAGGTCCGCGCCTTGGCGCGCAAAGTGGCGGCCAAGGTGCGCGAGAACCCGCACGTGGTCAACGTGCACCTGGATTGGGAAGAACCGAGCAAGGTGGTGTACCTGAACATCGATCAGGACCGTGCACGGGCGCTCGGTGTGAGCACGGCCAATCTGGCGAAATTCCTCCAGAGTTCGCTGACGGGTTCGAGTGTCAGCCAGTACCGCGAGGACAACGAACTGATCGAGATTCTGCTGCGCGGCACCGTGCATGAGCGCACCGAGTTGTCGTTGCTGCCGAGCCTGGCGGTGCCGACGGATAACGGGCGCAGTGTGGCGTTGTCGCAGATTGCCACGCTGGAATATGGGTTTGAGGAAGGCGTCATCTGGCATCGCAATCGGTTGCCAACGGTGACGGTGCGCGCGGACATTTACGGCAAGGAGCAGCCGGCGACGCTGGTGCAGCAGATTCAGCCGACGCTGGATCCGATTCGCGCCGAATTGCCTGACGGGTATCTGCTGGATGTTGGCGGTACGGTGGAGGACTCGGAGCGTGGGCAGAAGTCGGTGAATGCCGGGGTGCCGATGTTCATTGTGGTGGTGCTGACGTTGCTGATGGTGCAACTGCGCAGTTTTTCGCGCACGGCGATGGTGTTTCTGACGGCGCCGCTGGGGTTGATCGGGGTGGTGTTGTTTCTGATGGTGTTCCGCCAGCCGTTCGGGTTTGTGGCGATGCTGGGGACGATCGCGCTGTCGGGGATGATCATGCGTAACTCGGTGATTCTGGTGGATCAGATCGAGCAGGATATTGCCTCTGGTCTTAATCCTTGGCAGGCGATTATCGAGGCGACGGTGCGGCGGTTTCGGCCGATCGTTTTGACGGCTTTGGCGGCGGTGCTGGCGATGATTCCTTTGTCGCGGAGTGTGTTTTTCGGGCCGATGGCGGTGGCGATTATGGGGGGGTTGATTGTGGCTACGGCTTTGACGCTTTTGTTTTTGCCTGCTTTGTATGCGGCTTGGTTCAGGGTTCGTCGCGACGCTTGATGGTTTTGGACGTGGCGGCCTTTGGGCCGACCAGGTTCTGGGGGTTCTTTGTGAATATCCATTGCTTCGGGTGCTGCCGCTGGCGGTTTCGCTTTTACAGCGATTCCCTTTGGCAAACGCCCCAAAGGAAGCAAAGGTCTTGGCCCCGGCGTACGGCCCTCGCTTGGGCTCGGGTTCCTTCGTTGCGGGGTTCATCCGGGGGCATCGCCTCCGGTTTGCTTCGCTGCACCTCCTCTCGATGCATTTGGCTTCGCCAAACGGTCGCTGCGCTCCCACCCCCGGATGAACCCCTCCACTCAGCCTGCCGATGGGGCCGGCACGGCAAGATCAAGAGCTGCAGCCGAGCTTGCGCTCATCCTGTTGAGTGGTGAAAAGCATGTGGTCGACTTTTGCTTTTCTGTAGGAGTGAGCCTGCTCGCGATGGCGGCCTACGAGCCGACCAATCTCCAACTGCCTGCACCCAATCCCACTGTAGGAGTGAGCCTGCTCGCGATGGCGGCCTACGAGCCGACCAATCTCCAACTGCCTGCACCCAATCCCACTGTAGGAGTGAGCCTGCTCGCGATGGCGGCCTGACAGCCGACCAATCTCCAACTACCTGCACCCAATCCAAAATGTGGGAGCTGGCTTGCCGGCGATGTCGGCCTATGAGCCGACCAATCTCCAACTGCCTGCACCCAATCCCACTGTGGGAGCTGGCTTGCCAGCGATGGCGGCCTACGAGCCGACCAATCGCCAACTGATTCACCCAATCCCACTGTAGGAGTGAGCCTGCTCGCAATAGCGGCCTATGAGCCGACCAATCTCCAACTACCTGCACCCAATCCAAATGTGGGAGCTGGCTTGCCAGCGATAGCGGCCTATGAGCCGACCAATCTCCAACTACCTGCACCCAATCCAAAATGTGGGAGCTGGCCTGCCAGCGATGGCGGCCTATGAGCCGACCAATCTCCTACTACCTGCACCCAATCCAAATGTGGGAGCTGGCTTGCCAGCGATGGCGGCCTATGAGCCGACCAATCTCCAACTGCCTGCACCCAATCCAACTGTGGGAGCGGGCTTGCTCGCGAAGAGGCCCGCCCAGCCACCCAACCTCTTTGGTCTATTTAAAAATCGCTCGCTGAGCTCTCGGTTAACCGCGTCCCCGATCAAGTCGATCCGCAAGGCTGACCCACAATAAAAAGCCCGCTGACCTTCACAGGTTCAGCGGGTTTTTTCGTGCAGCGGCAAAAATTACAAGGTGCCGAACACTTTCTTCGCCAGACCCGTCGCTGCAGCGGCGGGATTCTTGCGGATGGTTTCTTCCTGTTTGCCGATCATTTCGAACAGGCCGTTCAGCGCTTGTTCGGTGACGTAGTTTTCGACGTTGGCGCTTTTTGCGTCCACCACGCCCAGGGTCGCGGCCTGGCCGGCGAAGGCGTTGTACTTTTGTGCTACGCCGACTTTGTCGGTGGCTTGTTTGACGATGGGCAGGAACTTGGCGCGGATTTGTTCGCGGCTGGTTTTGTCCAGGTATTGGGTGGCCGAGTCGGTGCCGCCGCTGAGGATGCCCTTGGCGTCGGCCACGGTCATTTTCTTCACGGCGTCGACGAGGATCGGTTGGGCCTGGGTCACGGCGCTTTCCGCGGCTTTGTTCATCGCGGTTTCGAGTTCGTCGACCTGGGCGCCCATGCCGAAGGCTTTCATCTTGCCGGCGACTTTGCCGAGTTTGCCCGGCAGTTCGATTTTCACTTCCGGGTTGTTGCTGAAGCCGCCCGGGGTGCCGAGTTGTTTGACGGCGATTTGCGCGCCTTGGGTCAGGGCGTCCTTGAGGCCGCCGGTGGCGTCTTGTTGCGAGAGGTCGCTGAGCGACAGTGCCAGGGCGCTGGCAGAGATCATCAAGCCCGCGCACAGGCCGGCGAAGCGAAGGGTAGGACGGAGCATGGCAGCTTCCTTGAAAGACAATTAGCGAATGGCGTCGACGCGGATTTTCAGCGGCTGCGGATCGTTGCCGTCCAGTTGCACGGCGTGGTTCTCGGTGGTGATGAACATCAGCTCGCCGTTGACTTCGATGCGCGCGCTGACCGAGTAGCGGTGGCCGGGTTTGACCTGGGCCGGATCGTAACTCAAGTGGAACGGCAGTGGCACCTGGCCTTTGACCGGGCCTTTCTGTTCGTCGAGGACCACCGCCGGGGCGTCGGCCAGCGATACGTCCTGCAGGCTCACGCTCAGGGTCGCACTCGGTGGCAGGGCGATGCGTTGCAGGTAGAACACTTCGCCATCGAGGCCGACCTTGCCGGCGGGGGTGGTCGACTGGCAGGCGCTCAACAGGGTGGCTGCGGCGAGGAGGGTGAGTTTTTTCATTGGGGACCTCTGAGACGTTTGCGCCGGAAGAATCCCGGCGCCGAAGGAAATCTAGCGGATTTTGGCGTCAGCGTCAGTGAACAAACGTAAGGGTTTTTCCAGCCAATGCATCAGGGCCTGAAATGACCACGCCTGTTGTTCGCGTGCTACAGGGGACAGTTCGATCGATCCCGGCGAAACCGGAACCGCTTGGTGGTAGCGGTTTTCAACGGCGCTCAGCACATAACGTTTGCCAGGGATGACACTCTCGGGATCGTATTTCAGATAAAACGAAGTGGCGGTCTGTTCGTCATGGTTGACGCGTACCAGTTCAACTTGCGGCTGCTCGAGTTGATGCAATCTGATGGTCACGGCTTCTTCAGCCGGGACCGTCGTGGGTTCCTGTACTTCGACATAAAGTTGCCCGATCGGGCTCAAGTGCAAGGTCTGACGATGCGGCGCCTTGTTGACGGTGACGAAGTAGTCCAGCTCGATCAGCAACGGTTGGCGGTTGTGGATCATCTGGACATTGACCTGATACTTCACGCCCACATCGCTGTAAGGGTGGGGAAAGTCAAACTTCCATCCGGCGTCATAGAGCGAAGCATGGCGCCAGTCCTTGATCGTGACGGGCGCTGCAGAGTTGAGGCGTTTGACGCTGACCCGCGTTTCGCTGATGCCGCCCTGTGGGGCAACAAAGTCCGCTGGCAGACTGAAGTTCAAAGTGACGCTGGGGGGTTGCCGATTTAACAGGCTCATCTCGATATCCGTATCGTGATTGGTTGATGGCGCCTATTAATTCATGAATCAACTAACGGGGCCATTGCAGTGCGTCCCCGTTAGTTGTCGGCAAGTTTCAGACTTGCGGTGCATCCGCTGTTTCGGCGGCATCTTCACTGCGATGCAGGGCTACCTGACGAATCGACAAACGAATCTCCGCCGGCAATACGCGTTTGGCCGCGCCTTCGGCCAGTTCGCCGAGCAGTTCGTGATAGCTCAGCTTGCCGGCTTCGTCGCGCCGCAGTACGTCGAGGTCGAGCAGGGTCTGGATGAAGTGACGGAACAGGCTCTTGTCGAAGAACTCCGGGGCGTTCAAGCCGTGGAGGATCGACAGGCGCTGGGCCATCACGGTGCAGAGGTCTTCCAGCTCTTCGGCGCTGATGCTGTGCTGGCCGCTGTTGAGCAGCAAGGACACGGTCATGTAGAAGCGCTGCAGGGTCTGGGCGATGCTTTTCGACAGCAGGGTCAGCAGCACAAAGTGCCGCGAACTTGGCGCCGGACGCATATACACGTCCTTCTCGAAGCGCAGCAGGCCTTGCTCGACGAAGGCTTCCAGCCATTGATCGACCACGGCATCGAGTTCGTCCAGGCTCCAGCGAATGAACAGCTCCGCCTGCAGGTACGGATACAGCGCGCGGGTGTAGCGCAGGATCTGTTCGCGGCTCATGCGCGAGGTGCTCTGGAAGAAGCTCGCCAGCAGCGCCGGCAGGGCGAAGATGTGCAGCACGTTGTTGCGGTAGTAGGTCATCAGGACGGCGTTCTGCTCGTCCAGATAGAGAATCTTGCCCAGCGCATCGTTCTGCTCGGACAGCAGATCCATGTCCTTCACGTGTTCGATCAGCGCACGGCCATCGCCTTCCGGCAGGGTCGTGTGTGGCGAGTACGGGACTTTGCGCAGCAGCGCCAGATACAGATCCAGCACCCGCGCCATCGCCCGATCGTCCAGCGCCAGGCGAGTGGTCGAGAGCAGCGCCAGCGCCACCAGATTGACCGGGTTGATCGCCGCCGCTTCGTTCAGGTGCTGTGCGACTTTCTCGCCGAGGCGATTGGTGGCTTCGTTGAGCCACGCCGGTTTGTACTGAGGGCCGAGTTCCTGTTGGCGCCAATCCGGCTGTTCGCTGTCGAGGAACTCCGCGAGTTTGATCGGCTCGCCGAAGTTCACCGCGACCTGACCGAAGCGCTGCTTGAGCGCGCCGATGACTTTGAAGATGTCGAAGATCGACTCTTTCTTCTTGCTCGCGCCACGCAGTTCGCCAAGGTAAGTACGACCTTCAAGCACGCGCTCGTAACCGATGTACACCGGCACGAAGACAATCGGCATGCGCGACGAGCGCAGGAAGCTGCGCATCGTGATCGCGAGCATCCCGGTTTTCGGTTGCAGCATGCGCCCGGTGCGCGAGCGGCCGCCCTCGACGAAGTATTCGACCGGGAAGCCTTTGGTGAACAGGGTGTGCAGGTATTCGTTGAACACCGAGGTGTACAGCGGATTGCCCTTGAACGTCCGGCGCATGAAGAACGCGCCACCACGGCGCAGCAGGCTGCCGATCACCGGCATGTTGAGGTTGATCCCGGCGGCGATGTGCGGCGGGGTCAGACCGTTGCGGAACAGCAGGTACGAAAGCAGCAGGTAGTCGATGTGGCTGCGGTGGCACGGCACGTAGATCACTTCGTGACCCTGAGCGACCTTCTGCACGCCTTCGATGTGGTTGACCTTGATCCCGTCGTAGATCTTGTTCCAGAACCAGCTCAGCACCACTTCGAGGAAGCGGATCGCGGTGTAGGTGTAGTCCGAGGCGATTTCGTTGCCGTAGCGCAACGCCTGGGCCTTGGCTTTTTCCAGAGAGATGTTCTCGCGCTCGGCCTCTTCAACGATCGCTTGCTTGACCAGTGGCTGGTTGAGCAGGCCCTTGACCAGATTGCGCCGGTGGGAAATGTCCGGGCCGATCACCGCGGCTTTGAGGTTGCGGAAATGCACGCGCAGGATGCGCTGGGCCATGCGCACGGTGCGCTCGTGGCCCTTGTTGTGGTCGATCAGTTCGCGCAGGTGGATTGGCGCTGAGAACTGCACGCGAGTCTTGCGCCCGAGGACGATGATGCTCAGCAGCCGGCGCAAACGCCCGGTGACCGCCCAGCTGTCGGCGAACAGCAGCTTCCACGGGCTGTTTTCGCTGTCCGGCGACTGGCCCCAGAACACGCTGACCGGAATGATCTGCGCGTCTTCGGCGGCGTTCTGGGTCAGGGCGCTGACCAGGCGGGTCAGGGTCGGCGGTGCGCCGCGCTTGTCTTGACGGCCGAGCCAGTCCGGGTCCGGCGTCAGGTAGAAAAACGCCGCCGGTTCGATCAACGGCCCGACCGACACCGGCAGCACCGGACGCGGCAGGCCGGCCTTGGTGCACTCGGTGTCGACTACTGCCAGATCGGTGAGCGAGGGATTTTGCAGGACGTAGAACACCGGACGACTGCGGTCGAGGTTGAGGGTGAACGACGACTGGTTGATCGTCTCCGAGCGAACCCAGAGATACAACAGTCGGCGCAAGGTGCCAAACACAAGACGGCGGAACGGGGAACGGGTCATACGGCTTCTGCGTGAGTGAATAAAACCGAGCAACTGCTCGGGCGGTCGACAGTTTGCCGTATTCGCCGAAAATCGGCAAAAAAGCGGCGAAGTAAACTCCTGTTGAGAGTTTTCGTGCCTGTCATATACTCGGCAATCTGTCGCCGGGGCCCTTTATGGACGTCGGGCGCAGTCTGACGTTCCGCAAAGGCTTTCCTGCGAAAAGCCTGTTCAATAATAAAAAAGGAGTATGAACAGATGGCAACACGTGAAACCGGCAATGTGAAGTGGTTCAACGACGCCAAGGGCTACGGCTTCATTCAGCGCGACGACGGCGTGGACGTGTTCGTGCACTACCGCGCGATTCGCGGTGAAGGGCATCGCTCGCTGACTGAAGGTCAGCAGGTTGAGTATGCGCTGGTGACGGGGGAGAAGGGGTTGCAGGCTGAGGATGTGGTAGGTCTGTAATACAACGCTCCAAAACACCCCAAAACCAAATGTGGGAGCGGGCTTGCTCGCGAATGCGTCGTGTCATTCAGCACATCTGTAGCTGATACACCGCATTCGCGAGCAAGCCCGCTCCCACATAAGATCTGTGTTGCCCGGGATTACGCGGTTTTCCAGGTGATCTCTTCTTCACCATCTTCGCTGATGCGAATCCAGCGATCCGCTGTCTCTTCGCCTTCTTCCTCGACCCACGTGCCCGGTGCGCAACGCACTTCGACGTTCAGCGCGGCAAAGGCGGCGCGGGCGCAGGCGATGTCGTCGTCCCATGGGGTCGCATCGCTTTCCAGGTACAGGCTGTTCCATTTGCCCACGGCTTTCGGCAGCCAGGTCACCGGCACATTGCCGGCCTTGCATTTGTAGGTCTGGCCTTTCTGTACCCAGTCGCTGCACGGGCCCAGGGCTGCGCCGAGCCAGGCGGAAATCGCCTTGTGGTCGACGTCGGCGTCTTTCAGGTAAATCTCGATATCCGGTTGGCGCATGGATGTCCTCACTGCGGGTCTGAAAAATCCATTCGCGGATTTAGCCGGCCCCGGGCAGTTGCCCGAGACCAAAAGTTATTGAAGAACGAAATAATCGTAGCGCATCGACACGGTGGTCACGAACGGCTCGGCCTGTTCGATCACTGCGGCGCGGCGTTCGGCACTGGCGCGCCAGCCGTGGGGTGTCATCGCCAACAGGTTGGCGCGATCCTCGGGCTTGTCGAGCGTCAGTTTGAATTCCAGGGTTTCGCTGTGCGCCAGCGCCATGCCTTCCGGCACCAGGGCCAGATGCTTGTCGTCGGTGTATTCGCGCACTTCGTCGTACAGGCGTTCGCGCAGTTCCATCAGGTGGCCGCTGGTCGGGCCGACCTTCATCAGGCCGCCGCCGACGCTGAGCAGGCGCTTGGCTTCTGCCCAGTCCAGCGGACTGAAAACGCTGGCGAGAAACTGGCAACTGCCCGACGCCAATGGCACGCGCGCCATGCTGGCGATCAACCAGGTAAGCGCCGGGTTGCGTTTGCAGGCGCGCTTCACCGCCTCGCGCGAGATGTCCAGCGCGTAGCCATCGGCTTCCGGCAGGGCCTCGGCGATCTGTGCGGTGTAGTAACCCTCGCCGCAACCGATGTCGACCCAGCGTGCCGGCGCATAACCTGCCGCCAGTTCGGCCAGACGCTTGGCCACCGGCGCGTAATGCCCGGCGTTCAGGAAGTCGCGGCGCGCCTCGACCATCGCCTGATTGTCGCCAGGGTCGCGACTGTTCTTGTGCTGCACCGGCAACAGGTTCAGGTAGCCCTGACGCGCACGGTCGAAGCGGTGGCCGGCGGGGCAGACCACGCCGTTGTCGACGCTGTTCAGCGGTTCACTGCAGATCGGGCACGCGAGCATCAGGCGAGCAACTTGATCAGGGTCTGGTAGTAGATCTCGGTCAGCACGTCGAGATCGGCCGCCAGCACACGCTCGTTGACCTGGTGAATGGTCGCGTTGACCGGGCCCAGCTCAACCACTTGCGTGCCCATGGTCGCGATGAAACGGCCATCGGAGGTACCGCCGCTGGTCGACGCCTTGGTCTCGCGGCCGGTGATGTCCTTGATGCTCGACGACACCGCGTCGAGCAGCGCGCCCGGCTCGGTGAGGAACGGCAGACCGGACAGCGCCCAGTCGATGTGCCAGTCCAGATCGTGTTTGTCGAGGATGTCGGCCACGCGTTTCTGCAGGCCTTCGACGGTGGATTCGGTGGAGAAACGGAAGTTGAACACCGCCACCAGATCACCCGGGATCACGTTGGTCGCGCCGGTGCCGGAGTTGAGGTTGGAAATCTGGAAACTGGTTGGCGGGAAGAAATCGTTGCCATGATCCCAGTGCTCGGCGGCCAGTTCGGCCAGCGCCGGGGCGGCGAGGTGGATCGGGTTCTTCGCCAGGTGCGGGTAGGCCACGTGGCCCTGCACGCCGCGCACGGTGAGCTTGGCGCCGAGCGATCCGCGACGACCGTTTTTCACCACGTCACCGACCAGCGTGGTACTCGACGGTTCGCCGACGATGCACCAGTCCAGACGTTCCTTGCGCGCCACCAGACGTTCCACCACCGCTTTGGTGCCGTGGTGCGCCGGGCCTTCTTCGTCGCTGGTGATCAGGAACGCGACCTTGCCCTTGTGGTTCGGGTAGTCGGCGACAAAGCGCTCGGCGGCGACGGTCATCGACGCCAGGCTGCCTTTCATGTCGGCCGCGCCGCGACCGCAGAGCATGCCGTGTTCGTCGATCACGGCGTTGAACGGTTCGATCTGCCAGGCAGTCACCGGACCGGTCGGCACCACGTCGGTGTGGCCGGCGAAGCACAGCACCGGACCGTCGTCGTTGCCGTGGGTGGCCCAGAAGTTGTCCACGTCCTCGATGCGCATCGGCTCCAGGGTGAAACCGGCATCGCCCAGGCGCTGCATCATCTGCTTCTGGCAATCGGCGTCGACCGGCGTCACGGACGGACGGCGGATCAGGTCGATGGCGAGTTGGAGGGTCGGCGAAAGGTCGGCGTGGGCCGTCATGGAAAACTCCGGAGTCATGAATGTGGGCGCGGACTAACAATGTGGGAGCGAGCCTGCTCGCGAATGCGGTGTGTCAGTCAACATAATCGGTGAATGTTACAAAGCCTTCGCGAGCAGGCTCGCTCCCACAGGGATTAGAGGAGTGCCCTGCAAAATGGCGGTTATCTTAAAGCAAAACGGCGACCATTGGCCGCCGTTTAGTACTTCGTCGAGGAATTAGACGACAGGCGCCGGTTCGGGCGCTGTCGCAGGTTTTGGCAGCGACGAGAGGAACGCCATGATCAGCGCGGCCAGGTATGGCAGCGACTGCACCAGCAGCATCGCCACCCAGAAGCGCATGTCGTTGCTCGGAATGCCCTGCACCAGGTAGATCCCCAGCGCCGCGCCCCACAACAGCAGCATGATGAACAGCTCTTCGCGTGCTTCGGAAATCGCCACCCAGAAGCCATGGTTGTCGGCGTTTTTCGGCGTGCGGAAGAACGGAATGCTGCTGGTGAAGAAGCCGTACAGCACCGCTTTGGCGATGGTGTGCGACAACGCCAGGCCAGCCAGTGCCGCGCAGAACGCATCCTTGAGGTTCACGCCCACGGCGCGACGGTAGAGGAAGATGATCTTGCCGACCTTGAACACGAACAGCGCCAGTGGCGGGATTGCGAAGATCAGCAGCGGCGGATCGACCCGTTGCGGCACGATGATCATCGCCGCCGACCACAGCAGGGCGCCGACGGTGAAAAAGATGTTCATGCCGTCCGCGACCCACGGCAACCAGCCCGCGAGGAAGTGGTAGCGCTGGCCACGGGTCAGCTCGGTGTCCTTGCCGCGCAAGAGGCTGCGGGTGTGGCGCTTGATGATCTGGATCGCGCCGTAGGCCCAACGGAAACGCTGCTTCTTGAAGTCGATGAAGGTGTCCGGCATCAGACCCTTGCCGTAACTGTCGTGGTAATACGCCGCCGACAGGCCTTTCTCGAACACGCGCAGACCCAGCTCGGCGTCTTCACAGATGCACCAGTCGGCCCAGCCCAGCTCTTCCAGAACCGAACGGCGGGTCATGGTCATGGTGCCGTGCTGGATGATCGCGTCGCGGTCGTTGCGGGTGACCATGCCGATGTGGAAGAAACCTTTGTATTCGGCGTAGCAGAGCTTCTTGAAGGTGCTTTCGTTCTGGTCGCGATAGTCCTGCGGCGACTGCACCACGGCGATTTTCGGATCGGCGAAGTGCGGCACCATGTGCTTGAGCCAGTTCGGATGCACGCAGTAGTCGGAGTCGATCACCGCGATCACTTCGGCGTCCTTGGCGGTATGCGGAATCAGGTAGTTCAGCGCGCCGCCCTTGAAACCGGCCAGGGGCGAGACGTGGAAGAACTTGAAACGCGGGCCGAGGGTGGCGCAGTAGTCGCGCACCGGCTCCCACACGGCTGGGTCTTTGGTGTTGTTGTCGATGATCAGGACTTCATAGTCCGGGTAATCGAGGGCGGCCAGGGCGTCGAGGGTCTGTTTGACCATCTCCGGCGGCTCGTTGTAGCACGGTACGTGGATCGAGACTTTCGGTCTGTAATCCGAGTCGCCCACCACCGGCAGGAATTCACGCCGGCGCTTGTGAGTCCAGACCGCTTCGGCCAGTTCATGCGCCTCGGTCAGCAACACGATAAACACCCCGAGCGCACCCAGCGCCAGCAGGAAACCCACCGTCAGGCTGAACCACGTGCTGTATTGCTGGCTGTAGTCGTAACCGATCCACACCAGCACCGAACCGCAGAGGAACGCGATAAAGGTCAGGAAGGTCCGGCCACGCTGGCGCAGGGCCGAGCCGTCGATCATCAGCAGGGTCAGCGACAGCAGCGCCAGCACCACCGAACCGATGGCCAGCACGCGCCATTGCGGGATGGCGACCACCGGGCCTTCGAAGTTGAATTTCTGCTGGCGCGCGGCGTTGAACACGCCCCAGTAGGCGCCCACCGAACCTTCGTCACTGGCCTTCCACGGTTGGTCGAACGCTTCGATCACGAAGTAGTTGAAGCCTTGGCGGTTGAGCTTGTTGACCAGCGTGCGCAGGTAGATCGCCTGATCTGCCGGCGACGCATCGGCGCCACCGCGCATGCGACCGTTGCTCGGCCAGCCGACTTCGGACAGCAGCAGCGGTTTTTTCGGGAACAGCTTTTTCAGGTCACGGGCACGGTCGAAGACGAACTGCCCGGCCTTGTCGACCGGGATGAATTCCCAGTACGGCAGAACGTGCGCAGCGATCAGGTCGACGTGCTTGGCCAGTTCCGGGTGTTCTTCCCAGACGTGCCACTGCTCGGAGGTGGTCACCGGGACTTTCACCGCCGCGCGCACCCGATCCAGCAGCACGCTCAGCTGCTCGGCTGTGATTTCCTTGCGGAAAATCGCCTCGTTACCGACCACCACACGAACCACGCTGCGCGAGGTGTTGGCCAGTTCGATGGCGCGCTGGATTTCCCGCTCGTTGCGTTCCTGATCGGGGCTGATCCAGATTCCGAGGGTCACGCGCAGACCGAATTCTTCCGCCAGTTTCGGGATGTCCTGCAGCGAACCGTCGACCGAGTAGATGCGGATGTTGTCCGTCAGCTTGCTCATGATCTCCAGGTCGCGGCGCATTTCGTCGTCAGTCGGATACTGATCCTTCTGCGGGAACTGGCCCTGCTGGAATGGCGAATAGGAAAAACCGGAGATCTGTTCCGGCCAGTTGGGCGCGGAGACCGGGCGGTTGATCAGCGCCCAGAAACCGGTGAACAGGGCGGCGATTGCCAGAACCACCACCAGGTTGAGACCAAATTTACGCGATGACATAGCTATTTCGGGTTCCAAAGGCTGTGGAACGAAGGAACGGATCGGCTTACGCCAAAAGGGCGCGAATCCTACACCGGCAGTTCACTGCTCGTACACCGGGCAGGAAAATGCCCGACATTGGGCAGTCCAACCTGATTTAAGTTCTTTAGTAACAGCTTGTAAGAGAAAACTTTGTTATTCAGTTATAGCAATTCCCGTGGCGAGGGAGCTTGCTCCCGCCGGGTCGCGAAGCGGCCCTTCAAAAAGCGGCCTGCTTCGCAGTCCAGCGGGAGCAAGCTCCCTCGCCACAAGGCTTGCGCAAAACGGCGGCGTTCACCGTTCATAGCGTCAAAGATGCTCTTGGCCGCCGACGGCCCTATAATGCGCGCCGGTTTTTGGGGTAATGGTCATGAGTACAGAAGATCCGCGGTTTGCAGGCATCGCCCGTTTGTATGGCATCGAGGGCCTCGAGCGCCTGCGTGCGGCCCATGTGGCGATTGTCGGCGTCGGTGGCGTCGGTTCCTGGGCGGCGGAAGCCATGGCCCGCTGTGGCGTGGGCGAGATTTCGCTGTTCGACCTCGACGACGTCTGCGTCAGCAACGCCAACCGCCAGTTGCATGCGCTGGACAGCACCGTCGGCAAACCCAAGGTCGAAGTGATGGCCGAGCGCCTGCGCGGGATCAATCCGGATTGTACGGTGCATGCGGTGGCGGACTTCGTGACCCGCGACACCATGGCCGAGTACATCACGCCGAACATCGACTGCGTGATCGACTGCATCGACGCGGTCAACGCCAAGGCTGCACTGATCGCCTGGTGCAAACGCCGCAAGATTCAGATCATCACCACGGGCGGTGCGGGTGGGCAGATCGATCCGACGCTGATTCAGGTCTGCGACCTCAACCGGACCTTCAACGACCCGCTGGCTTCGAAAGTGCGCTCGACCCTGCGCCGCGACTACGGCTTCTCGCGCACCGTGACCCGCCATTACAGCGTGCCGTGCGTGTTCTCCACTGAACAGCTGCGCTATCCGAAACCGGACGGCAGCATCTGCTTGCAGAAGAGTTTTGTCGGCGATGGCGTGAAGCTCGACTGCGCCGGCGGGTTTGGCGCGGTGATGATGGTCACGGCGACGTTCGGCATGGTCGCGGCGACCAAGGCTGTGGACAAGATTGTGGCGGGTGTGCGGCGGCCGGCGGATCGCATCAAACCTCAGGTCTGAGGTTGTCAGTGATGGCCTCTTCGCGAGCAAGCACGCTCCCACATTGGATCTGTGGCGTTCACAAATCCCCTGTGGGAGCGGGCTTGCTCGCGAAGGCGATCAGCCTGCCAACTCATTCATGCGCTTGAGCACGGCATTCAAGCCATTACTGCGCGACGGCGACAATTGCCGCGACAGCCCCAGTTGATTGAACCAGTCGGGCAAATCCACCTGCTGCAACTCGGCAGCGCTCAAACCGTTGACCCGCAACAGCAGCAACGCCACCAACCCGCGAATCATCCGCGCATCGCTGGCAGCGCTGAATTGCCAGTGGCCGTCCTGCAATTCCCCCACCAGCCACATCTGACTTTCACAGCCATGCACGCGGTTGGCCTCGCATTTGTCCGCGTCATCCAGCGGCGGCAGACGATCGCCAAACTGCATCAGCAACCGTGCGCGCTGTTCCCAACCGGCAGCATTCTGAAAGGTCTGCAGCGCTTCGGCAGCGGCGAGCGGCAGGCTCATCGCAGCAACTCCAGGGCCTGATCCAGCGCTTCGAAGAAACGCTCCAGATCCTCGGAGTCGTTGTACAGCGCCAGCGACACACGAATAGCACCGGCCAGCTCAAAGCTTTTCAGCAACGGCATGGCGCAGTGATGCCCGGCGCGCACGGCGATGCCTTGCTCAGTCAGCAGATGCGCCAGATCGGCGTTGTGCACACCCTCGACGACAAAACTCGCCAGCGCCAGTTGCGGCTTGCCGAGCAGACGAATGCCGTTGCGCGCGGCCAGGCCTTGCAGCAGATAGGCGTGCAGCGCCGCTTCGTGGGCCGACACCGCGTCCTGATCCAGCCCTGCCAGATAATCGAGAGTGGCGCCGAGGCCGATCACGCTGGCAATCGGCGGCGTACCGGCCTCGAAACCCAACGGGGCAGGGCGGAAGCGTGAATCGTGATAATTGGCTTCCAGCACCATTTCGCCGCCGAACTGCCACGGCTGCAGTTGCTCAAGCGCCTTGTTGCGCCCGAACAACACACCGAGACCATCGGGGCCGTACAGTTTGTGGCTGGAAAACACGTAGAAGTCGCAACCCAGTGCCTGCACGTCGTGGCGACCATGCACCACACCTTGGGCGCCATCGACCACGGTCAGCGCGTTCTGCGCCTTGGCCATCGCCAGCAGCGCCGGCAGCGGTTGCCAGGCGCCGAGCACGTTGGACAGTTGACTGACCGCCAGCAAGCGAGTGCGCGGGGTGATCAGACGCACAGCGGCGCCGAGGTCGATCACGCCGTCGGCGTCCAGCGGCAGGATCACCAGTTTCAGGTCGCGCCGTTGTGCCAGTTGCTGCCACGGCAGCAGGTTGGCGTGATGCTCCAGGGCGCTGATGACAATTTCATCGCCCGGTTGGAAAAGATGCTCAAGGCCATAGGCCAGGAGATTCAGCGCGCTGGTGGCGCCGTGGGTGAAGATGATCTGCCCGCTGTCACCGGCATTCAGCCACTGGGCAACTTTCAGCCGACTGTCTTCGAACGCCTGCGTCGCGTGGGCGCCGGGCAGATGCTGCGCACGATGCACATTGGCTGCGCCGTTGGCGTAGTAGTGCGTTAGCGCGTCGAGCAGAGCCTGGGGTTTTTGCGTGGTGGCGGCGTTGTCCAGATAGGTCTGGTCTTGCCGTTGCAGGGCGGCGATGGCCGGAAAATCGGCGCGCCAGGGGGAGGGAATCATCATCTGTTCAGCCCTGTGAACTTGGGCGGGTGTACACCGAACCTTGTGGGAGCGGGCTTGCTCGCGAAAGCGGCGTGTCAGTCGACATCAATGGTGACTGACGCACCGCCTTCGCGAGCAAGCCCGCTCCCACAGGGGGATTGGGTGGCTGCTTAGTTGTGAGCGTGCAGCGCTTCGTTCAGCTCGATCGCCGATTTGTGGGTTTTGCACTCCACGGCACCGGTTTCCGAGTTGCGACGGAACAGCAGGTCGGTCTGACCGGCCAGTTCACGCGCCTTCACCACCTTGACCAGGTTGTTGTGCTCGTCCAGCAGCGCCACCTTGGTGCCGGCGGTCACGTACAGGCCCGACTCGACGGTGTTGCGGTCGCCCAACGGAATACCGATACCGGCGTTGGCGCCGATCAGGCAGCCTTCGCCAACCTTGATCACGATGTTGCCGCCGCCCGACAGGGTGCCCATGGTCGAGCAGCCGCCGCCCAGGTCCGAACCCTTGCCGACGAATACGCCAGCGGACACGCGGCCTTCGATCATGCCCGGGCCTTCGGTGCCGGCGTTGAAGTTGATGAAGCCTTCGTGCATCACGGTGGTGCCTTCGCCCACGTAAGCGCCCAGACGCAGACGTGCCGCGTCAGCGATGCGCACGCCGGCCGGCACCACGTAGTCGGTCATTTTCGGGAACTTGTCCACCGAGAACACTTCCAGCAGCTCGCCGCGCAGACGCGCTTCGAGTTGCATTTCGGCCAGTTCGCTCAGGTCGATTGCGCCCTGGCTGGTCCATGCCACGTTCGGCAGCAGCGGGAAGATCCCGGCCAGGCTTACGCCGTGCGGCTTGACCAGACGATGCGACAGCAGGTGCAGCTTGAGGTAGGCCTCAGGCGTCGAGGTCAGTTGTGCGTCTTCGGCCAGCAGAGTGGCGACCAGCGGCTTGTGGCTCTCGGCCAGACGAGTCAGCAGCTTGCCTTGAACGGCGTCGATGCCTTTGACCGCTTCAGCCAGTTGCGCAGCCTGTGCAGTGGTGAAAGTGATGGCCTGGTTGCCTTCGGTGTAACCGAGGATCGGCGCCACGGCGGCGACCAGTTCGGCCGAAGGGTTGAGCAGTGGCTGAGCGTAGAACACTTCCAGCCACGCGCCTTGACGGTTCTGAGTGCCGACACCAAAGGCGATGCTGAACAGAGAGTTGGACATGTGAATACCTCTAGCAATAAGTGACGGGCTGCTTTACTTGAGTGCGGCCGCGTAGATGTCTGGCTTGAAGCCAATCAGGGTTCGGTCACCGAGATCGAGCACCGGGCGCTTGATCATCGAGGGTTGAGCGAGCATCAGTTCGATGGCTTTCGACTGGTCGAGATCGGCTTTACGTTCGTCGTCGAGTTTGCGAAAGGTCGTGCCTGCACGGTTCAACACCGTTTGCCAGCCGTGCTCGTCACACCATTGGGTCAGGTGCTCACGGTCGATACCGGCGGTTTTGTAATCGTGGAAGTCGTAGCTGACAGCGTGTTCATCGAGCCAGGTGCGCGCCTTCTTCATGGTGTCGCAGGCTTTGATGCCGAAAAGGTGCAACGTTTTACTTGAAACGGTCAAGGAATCGCCCCCTTTACAGGTGCTGGAAAAAAATGGTGTCGGATTATGCCATGACCAAACGGTTTCGCGGCGCCGAGGTTTATCTGCTTGCAGATTACCCTGTGGGAGCGGGCTTGCTCGCGAAAGGGCCGTGTCAGTCGAAATCATTGCTCAATGACCCACAGCATTCGCGAGCAAGCCCGCTCCTACAAGTGGATTTGCGACAGGGCTGCGACATAGGTGCAACGGTCAGACGCATCCTAAGCGGCTAATATGGCAGTTCAACGCTGTCGATTGCCTGAGATTTCCGCTTTATGCAAACCGCTTACACCGTCCTTATCCTGCTGATGCTGGTCAGCGTTTCGCGTCTGGTTGGACGGGTCATTCCGCTGCCGCTACCCCTCGTGCAAATCGCCGCCGGTGCCTTGCTGGCCTGGCCGACGCTGGGCCTGCACGTGGCGCTGGATCCGGAACTGTTCCTGTTTCTGTTCCTGCCGCCGCTGCTGTTTTCCGACGGCTGGCGCATGCCCAAACGCGAATTCTGGCATTTGCGTGGGCCGATCCTGACGCTGGCGGTGGGCCTGGTGCTGTTCACCGTGGTCGGCGCCGGGTACTTCATTCACTGGCTGTTGCCGAGCATTCCGCTGCCGGTAGCCTTCGCGCTGGCCGCCGTGCTGTCGCCGACCGACGCCGTGGCCGTCTCGGCGATCTCGCAGAACCGTTTGCCGACGCCGCTGATGCACATGTTGCAGGGCGAGGCGCTGATGAATGACGCCTCGGGTCTGGTGACGTTCAAGTTTGCCCTCGTCGCGGCAGTGACCGGGGTGTTCTCGCTGGCCAATGCCAGCCTGACCTTCGTGCTGGTGGCGGTCGGCGGGCTGGCGGTCGGTGTTGCGCTGAGCTGGCTGGTCGGGCGTTTGCGCGCATGGATGATTGCCCGTGGCTGGGACGATCCGGCCACCCATGTGGTGTTCATGTTGCTGTTGCCGTTCGCCGCTTATGTACTGGCCGAGCGACTGGGTGCATCGGGGATTCTTTCGGCCGTCGCGGCGGGGATGATGCAGAGCTGGCTCGATCTGTTGCCACGGCAGACCAGCACCCGTCTGCTCAACCGTAGCGTCTGGTCATTGCTGGAGTTCGCCTTCAACGGTTTGATCTTCCTGCTGCTGGGCCTGCAATTGCCGGACATCATCAAAGCCGTGGTCAGCCACGAACCGACGTTGTGGCCGACCCTGCTGTATCGCGGCCTCGACGTGGTGGCGATTTTCCTCGCGCTGGTGCTGCTGCGCTTTATCTGGGTGCAGAGCATCTGGCGTTTGTCGGTGCTGCTGCGGCGGTTGCGCGGCAAGGGTGACCTGACGCAAGTACCCACGGCGCGCTCCTGCTGGTTGCTGACCGTTGGCGGTGTGCGCGGCGCGGTGACGCTGGCCGGTGTGATGTCGGTGCCGATGCTGATGGGGGCTGAGGCGTTTCCCGAGCGTGATCTGCTGATCTTTATTGCCGCCGGGGTGATCCTGTTGTCGCTGATTGTGGCGTGCATCGCCTTGCCGTTGCTGTTGCGCGGTATCGAAAAAAGTCCGGACGACAAGCGTCGTCAAGAAGTGCGCGATGCCTGGCGCAAGACCGCCGAAGCAGCAATCCATGCGCTGGAAACCGAAGAAGTTGCGCCGCAGGATGCCGCGCAGGCGGCGCTTTCGGCTGAACTCAAGGCGCGGATCATGTCCGAATATCGGCATCAGCTTGAGGTGTTCAACGATTCGGCTGAAGCCCAGGCGCTGGCGTTCCAGATGGATCTGCTGGAACGCCGTTTGCGCTTGAAGGCACTGCGCGCGCAGCGCCTGGAGTTGTATAGCCTGAGCCGTCATCACCAGATTGGTGATGACGTGCTCAGAGAAGTATTGGGCGAACTTGATTTGAGCGAGGCGAATCTGGGGCAGGTCAAATAGCCTGAGGGGGTAAGTTCACTCACACACCGGGTAAGGATAAGCGTTCGACATGAAGATTTTGTCCTGTTCGCTGAGATCCAGATTAATGAAGAGCTGAAAGTCACCGAGGGTCCAGGACTGCTTGATGCGATAGTGCATGATCGACGTTCGATCGTACGCCGAATAGATGCTTTCGTCGGGATTGCCGCGATCAAAGTACCAGTCGTGCAGGCGTTTGCGCGTCACGCTGGCCCGGTAGTCGTCTTCTTCCGGGTTGGCAGTTAATTCATGTTCCTCATAAATGGCTGGCATGTCCCAGGGGATGTTTGCCGTGGGGTTGGTTTGCTCATGCTCTGCGCCAAGCATGTGGCCGAACTCGTGCATTACATTGGCTGCGAAGTAGCGTGCGCTGTCGGCTGGGTGGGGCCAGAGTCTCATGGTCGGCTCATCGGGGAATAACCGGGCATCGGTACCAATAAATGAAGAAAACGTTCCTTCCTGGCTGAGTATGCGGATATCGCCCGCTTCACCTTCGACGAAATCAAACTTCAAATTAATGTGCGGCAACCAGTTGCTGGCGGCGGCGATGGTCGCGTCCTTGAATTCTTGCGTGCCATTGAGGAAGGCGATGCGAAGTGTGCAGCCGGGTGTCCAGAATTTCGCCGGATTTTTTTTAGCCCACATGTTTCTGAAACTCCCGAGCGTGTTTCAGAGGCCGGGATATTTGTGTGTTTTCAGATTTTCTGCGTGGGTAAGGCCATGTTGAGTGCATAACTGAACATCCATGTTTTCATTCTTCAGGTTTAACTTGTCGGGTTGCTTGGTGTTCCCGGCAAGTCGCTTTGAATGAGGGATGCTAGTGACTGAACTTGAGTGGGTAAATTGAATATGTGTGCGGTTTTATGACGGGTTACCGTGCCAGCAGAACTGGCACGGTAAAGTAACTTAGGACTGGCGAGTGACGAACGCGCGAATCCGCTCTGCGGCCTCGACACACTCGGCCAGTGGCGCGACCAGTGCCATGCGCACACGCCCGGCCCCCGGATTGACGCCGTCCACATCTCGCGACAAATAAGAGCCCGGCACCACGGTCACGTGTTCCTGTTCGAACAGGTCGCGGCAGAAGGCGGCATCGTCGCCGGCCACGTTCGGCCACAGGTAGAAGCTGCCGTCCGGACGCTGCACGTCCATTACCGGGCTGAGGATTGCCAGCACTGCATCGAATTTCTCGCGGTACAGCGCACGGTTGGCGCGTACATGCACTTCGTCATTCCATGCGGCAACGCTGGCCAGTTGGGTTTGCACCGGCATCGCGCAGCCGTGGTAGGTGCGGTACAGCAGGAAGCCCTTGAGGATATCGGCGTCACCGGCGACGAAACCGGAGCGCAGGCCCGGCAGGTTGGAGCGCTTGGACAGGCTGTGGAACACCACGCAACGCTTGAAGTCCTTGCGGCCCAGTTCGACGCAGGCGCTTAGCAGGCCTGGCGGCGGGGTCTGTTCGTCGAAGTACAGTTCGCTGTAGCACTCGTCGGCGGCGATCACGAAGTCGTATTCGTCGGCCAGGGCGATGAGTTTTTTCAGCACGTCGACCGGGATCAGTGCGCCGGTCGGGTTGCCCGGCGAGCACAGGAAAAGGATCTGGCAGCGTTTCCAGATGTCCGGCGAGACCGCATCGAAATCCGGGTTGAAGCCGTTTTCGTCCAGGCATGGCAGGTAGTGCGGCTTGGCCCCGGCGAGGAACGCTGCGCCTTCGTAGATCTGATAGAACGGGTTCGGGCTGACCACCAGCGCATCGTCGCCACGGTTGACCACGGTCTGGGTGAAGGCGAACAGCGCTTCGCGGGTACCGTTGACCGGCAGCACATTGCGCGCCGGATCAATCCAGCCGCTCGGTACGCCAAAGCGACGTTCGCACCAGCCGGCGATGGCTTCGCGCAGGGCCGGGATGCCAAGGGTGGTCGGATACACCGCCATCTGATCCAGATTGTTCGCCAGCGCTTCGGCGACAAAGCTTGGCGAGCGGTGTTTCGGCTCGCCGATCGACAGGGCGATCGGGCGTTTGTCCGGGTTCGGCGTGACCGTGCCAAGCAGGGCGCGGAGCTTTTCGAACGGGTAGGGCTGGAGCTGGTTCAGAGCGTTGTTCATGGGGGCCTCGTTCAATGTGGGAGCGGGCTTGCTCGCGAAAACGGTGTGTCATTGAATGATGTGTTGCCTGACACACCGCTTTCGCGAGCAAGCCCGCTCCCACAGGGGGGAAGTTGCTGGATCAAATACTGATGCGCGAAAGCTTGATATCCGGTTCCTGATTGACGCTCAGTTGCTCGACGATTGCGTCCTGCAAGCGGCTGCACAGCAGCGGGTCGGAGAGCGGCTGGTTGTGGGCGTCGGTGATGAAGAACACGTCTTCCACGCGTTCGCCCAGGGTCGCAATCTTGGCGTTCTGCAGCGACAGGTCGAACTCGAGGAAGATCCCGCCGATCCGCGCTAGCAGGCCCGGGCGGTCAGGGGCGGTGAGTTCCAGCACCGTCACCGGACGCTGGGCGTCGTTGTGGATCGTCACCTGCGGCGCAAAGGCGAAGTGCTTGAGCTGGCGCGGCACCCGGCGCTGGATGATCGTCGGGTAGTCGTCGGGGTTGCGCAGGGCTTCAGTCAGACCGTCGCGAATCTGTTTGACCCGCGCCGGGTTGTCGCCGATCGAGTCGCCGTCGGTGTCGAGCACGATGTAGGTGTCGAGGGTGAACTGGCTGCTCGAGGTGATAACCCGGGCGTCGTGAATGTTCAGGTTGAGCTGGTCCATCGCGGCCACGGTCACGGCGAAGAAATCGTGCTGATCCGGGGCGTAGATGAAGATCTGCGTGCCACCCTCGAATTCGCGTTGGGTGGTTTCCTTGATCAGCACCAGCGGGCCGCCATCGGCCGGCTGCTGCAGGATCGCGTCACTGTGCCAGGCCACGTCGCCGGCGGTATGACGGAGGAAATAGTCATCGCCCAACTGCGCCCACAACTGCTCGACGTCGTCCGGATCGGTGCCGCCGCGCACCAGAATGTCCAGTGCCGCGCTCTGGGTCTGGCGGATCTGCTCTTCGCGATCCACCGGGTTTTCCAGGCCACGGCGCAGGGCGCGTTTGGTCTCGGTGTAGAGCTGGCGCAACAGGCTGGCGCGCCAGGAGTTCCACAGGGTCGGGTTGGTCGCGTTGATGTCGGCTACGGTCAGCACATACAGATAGTCCAGACGGGTTTCGTCACCCACGATCTGGGCGAAATCGTGGATCACCTGCGGGTCGGACAGATCCTTGCGCTGTGCGGTGGTCGACATCACCAGATGGTTTTGCACCAGCCAGACGATCAGGCGGCTGTCCCACACCGGCAACTGATGGCGCTGACAGAACGCTTCGGCATCGACCGCGCCGATGTCCGAGTGATCGCCATGCCGGCCCTTGCCGATGTCGTGGTACAGACCGGCCATGTAGATGAGTTCGGGCTTGGGCAGTTTGGCCATGAGTTTGGCCGCCAGCGGGAATTTTTCCGACACCTGGCTGTACTGCAACTTACGCAGGTGCTTGATCAGGTTCAGGGTGTGCGCATCGACCGTATAGATGTGGAACAGGTCATGCTGCATCTGTCCGACGATAAAGCCGAACTCCGGCAGGTAACGCCCGAGAATGCCGTAACGGTTCATCCGCCGCAGGTTGCGATGGATGCCGATCTTGCACTTGAACAGCTCGATGAACAGGCTGGTATTGCGGATGTCGTTGCGGAAATTGTCGTCGATCAGATGCCGGTTTTCCCGCAGCAGACGAATGGTGTCGGCGCGCACGCCTTTGATTTCCGGCTGCTGGGCCATCAGCACGAAGATCTCGAGCATGGCGAACGGCGTGCGGCGGAACACGTTGTCGTTGCGCGCTTCGATGTAGCCGTCGTGCAGCTGGAAACGCGAGTTGATCGGCTGCGGTGGTGCTTCGTCTTCCGGGGCGAGGATCACTTCCTCGAAGTGCTGGATGATCAGGTCGCTGAGCTGGGCGATGCTCATCACTACGCGGAAGTATTGCTGCATGAAGTTTTCGACGGCCTGTTTGGCGTCGTCACCTTCAAAGCCCAGCAGGCCGGCAATGGTTCGTTGATGGTCGAACAGCAGGCGGTCTTCCGAGCGGCCGGCGAGCATGTGCAGGGCGTAACGGACTTTCCAGAGGAATTCCTGGGAGGAGGCCAACAGGGCGTTTTCGCTCTCGACCAGGAAACCTTCGCCGGCGAGGGCGCGCAGGTTCAGGGTGCCGTACTGACGCCGGGCCACCCACAGAATCGTCTGGATATCCCGCAGGCCGCCGGGCGAGCCTTTGACGTTGGGTTCCAGGTTGTATTCGGTGTCGTTGTACTTGTGGTGGCGGGCCTTCTGCTCGGCGCGCTTGGCCAGGAAGAACTCCTTGGCCGGCCACATGTGTGCGGTGCTGGTGACATCGAGCATGCGCTGGCGCAGACGCTCAGGGCCGCAAATGGTGCGGCTTTCCATGAGGTTGGTGACCACGGTCAGGTCGGCGCGGGCCTCTTCGGCGCATTCGTCGACCGAACGCACGCTCTGCCCGACCTCCAGACCGATGTCCCACAGCAGCGTCAGAAAACGCTCGATGGAATCGCGGAAAACTTCGTGGTCGGCGCTGTCCAGCAGGATCAGCAGGTCGATGTCGGAATAGGGGTGCAACTCACCACGGCCATAGCCGCCGACCGCGACCAGCGCGATGTCGGCGTCTTCGCTCCAGTTGAACTGCTCCCAGGCCTTTTGCAGGATGTTGTCGACGAACCAGGCACGGTCTTCGATCAGCCGGCGGATGTCGCGGCCGCTGCGAAAACGCGTGTCGAGGACCTCGCGAGCCTGGCGGATCGCCTTCTTGAACGCCGCAATGGGACTCGCTTTCAGGGCCAGTTCAGCCTGGAACTGGCCGCGGTCGAACAGTTCGGGATCCACCTGCGGCATCGATTGGCTTTCCTTCTATAAGGCTGGGAGCGTTCTTGGGATCAGGCCGAGACGCGCGGGATGGTGTCGTCGGCGCGCAGGGTGAAGATCTCGTAGCCGGTGTCGGTTACCAGCAGGGTGTGTTCCCACTGTGCCGAGAGCTTGCGGTCTTTGGTGATCGCGGTCCAGCCGTCACCCAGCACCTTGGTGTCGGCCTTGCCCTGGTTGATCATCGGCTCGATGGTGAAGGTCATGCCAGCCTTCAGTTCCATGCCGGTACCGGCGCGGCCGTAGTGCAGGATCTGCGGTTCTTCGTGGAACACCTTACCGATGCCGTGGCCGCAGAATTCGCGAACCACCGAGAAGCCGTTCTTTTCCGCGTGCTTCTGGATGATTTCGCCGATGTCGCCGAGGCGGCAGCCAGGTTTGACGATTTCAATCGCCTTGTACATGCATTCCTGGGTGACCTGCGACAGACGTTCGGCCCAGACCGGCACTTCACCGACGTGGAACATGCGGCTGGTGTCGCCGTGGTAGCCATCCTTGATCACGGTGACGTCGATGTTCAGCGTGTCGCCGTTTTTCAGTGGCTTGTCATTTGGGATGCCATGGCAGACCACGTGGTTGATCGAGGTGCAGATCGACTTCGGAAAACCCTTGTAGTTGAGCGGGGCAGGGATGGCCTGCTGCACGTTGACGATGTAGTCGTGGCAGATCTGGTTCAGTTGATCGGTGGTAACACCCGGTTTGACATGTTCGGCAATCATTTCCAGCACATCGGCGGCCAGTTTGCCGGCGACTCGCATGCCAGCGATGTCCTCGGGGGTTTTGAGGTTGACGGTCATACAGGCTCTCTCTGCGCTCGGCGGCGCTTACTGATACGGAGAGGGTGGCAAGTGTAGGATTTGCGACCCTGAAAAACGCGATTCTATCAGACGGAAGGAGCAAATCCGCGCCTGCGTGCATCGCGTCTGTCTATACAATGGTGCGCCTGAAGGCGATTCCAAGGGGGCTGCGCCCATGTCCTTGGTGCGATTACAGATTCCGGGTTCCGTTTCTGCGCACCCTGTGGTATAAAATGCGCCGCTTTCCGGGGATACCCCGAAAAGCTTAAATCCACACACGTGTCGACACGATGACCTGGGTGCTTTTGGCTTTATGCCACTGGTTGGTCATTGGGATACGTGGAGGCCAAACCCGACTTATTAAGGAACTATCATGTCCCAAGTCAACATGCGCGATATGCTGAAGGCCGGTGTGCACTTCGGTCACCAAACCCGTTACTGGAATCCGAAAATGGGTAAGTACATTTTCGGCGCGCGTAACAAGATTCACATCATCAACCTTGAAAAAACCCTGCCAATGTTCAACGAAGCTCTGACTTTCGTAGAGCGTCTGGCCCAGGGCAAAAACAAGATTCTGTTCGTCGGCACCAAGCGTTCCGCTGGCAAGATCGTTGCTGAAGAAGCAGCACGTTGCGGTTCGCCGTACGTCGATCACCGCTGGTTGGGCGGCATGCTGACCAACTTCAAAACCATTCGTGCTTCCATCAAGCGTCTGCGTGACCTTGAAGTTCAAGCCGAAGACGGTACTTTCGCCAAGCTGACCAAGAAAGAAGCGCTGATGCGCTCCCGTGACCTGGAAAAGCTGGATCGCTCCCTGGGCGGCATCAAGGACATGGGCGGTCTGCCAGACGCACTGTTCGTGATCGACGTTGACCACGAGCGCATCGCGATCACCGAAGCCAACAAGCTGGGCATCCCGGTCATCGGCGTTGTCGATACCAACAGCAGCCCGGAAGGCGTTGACTACATCATCCCAGGCAACGATGACGCAATCCGCGCTATCCAGCTGTACATGGGTTCGATGGCTGACGCAGTGATCCGTGGTCGCAACAATGTTGCTGGCGGCACTGTTGAGTTCGCAGCTGAAGAAACTCAGGCTGCAGCTGAGTAATTGACGCCCTGGCGTTGACTCAGTAAGCAAAAAGGGGGCTTGGCCCCCTTTTTGCCACCTCGAAAACCGTTTGTTGGCGCCCGTGTCTGGTGGCGCAGCCCCTGCATCTGTAACGTGCGGCGGGTACAAGGTGATTCGGGAAGAATTGAACGCCCGTTCGATCGGGTGGAATGGTTGAAAACCTATCCAAGAGGAATTTGAAAATGGCAGCAATTACTGCAGCGTTGGTTAAAGAACTGCGCGAGCGTACCGGCGAAGGCATGATGGACTGCAAGAAAGCCCTGGAAAAGGCTGACGGCGACATCGAAAAAGCCATTGATGACATGCGTGCTTCGGGCGCGATCAAGGCTGCGAAAAAGGCTGGCAACGTTGCCGCTGAAGGCGCAATCGCAATCAAGGACGACGGTAAAGCTGCCGTTATCCTGGAAGTGAACTCGCAGACCGACTTCCTGGCTCTGCAAGACGACTTCAAGAACTTCGTTGCTGCCAGCGTTGAAAAAGCTTTCGCTGACAAGCTGACCGACGCTGCTCCGCTGATCGCTTCGCAAGAAGCTGCTCGCGAAGCACTGGTTGCCAAAGTAGGCGAAAACGTCAACATCCGTCGTCTGACCCGTATCGAGGGTGACGTTGTAGGTTCTTACCTGCACGGCAACAAGATCGGTGTTGTTGTGGCTCTGAAAGGCGGTGACGTCGAGCTGGCCAAAGACATCGCGATGCACGTCGCTGCGAGCAACCCTGAGTTCCTGCTGCCTTCGCAAGTTTCGGCTGAAGCGATCGAGCGTGAAAAAGCTGTGTTCCTGCAGCTGAACGAAGAGAAGATCAAGGGCAAGCCAGAAAACATTGTTGAGAACATGGTCAAAGGCCGTATCAGCAAGTTCCTGGCAGAAGCGAGCCTGGTTGAGCAGGCGTTCGTCAAGAACCCTGAAATCAAGGTTGGCGAGCTGGCCAAGAAAGGCGGCGCAGAAATCGTTTCCTTCACCTACTTCAAAGTAGGCGAAGGCATCGAGAAGCCGGTCGACAACTTCGCTGAAGAAGTTGCTGCCCAGCTGGCTGCCGCCAAGCAATAAGACGGTTTTTCAACTGTCGCCCGAAAGAGGCTGCCCGCTCACGCGCGCAGCCTCTTTTCAGATGGGGTTACCAATTTTTTATTGGTTTCCACTGGGAACTGACTTACAAAGCCAGGTTCCGATGGCGCTGAAGCAGCGCCAAGCTAGAGTGAACGCCAGCTGTAAAACAGCTTGCAAAGAATTTTTTAAATACGCCGCAGGAGAGATTCGCAATGGCTCAGCAGGGCAGTGGTTATCAGGCTCGCTATAAACGCATTCTACTCAAGCTTAGCGGCGAGGCCCTGATGGGCTCGGAAGAGTTCGGGATCGATCCAAAAGTGCTGGATCGGATGGCGCTGGAAGTCGGCCAACTGGTCGGCATCGGCGTACAGGTCGGTCTGGTGATCGGCGGTGGCAACCTGTTCCGTGGCGAGGCCTTGAGCAAGGCTGGCATGGATCGGGTGACAGGCGACCACATGGGCATGCTGGCCACTGTGATGAACGCCCTGGCCATGCGTGATGCGCTGGAACGTGCCAATATCTCGGCCATCGTGATGTCGGCCATTTCCATGGTTGGCGTGACCGATCACTATGATCGCCGCAAAGCCATGCGCCACCTGAACTCCAAGGACGTGGTGATTTTCGCCGCCGGTACCGGTAATCCGTTCTTCACCACGGATTCGGCAGCCTGCCTGCGCGCCATCGAGATCGACGCTGACGTCGTGCTGAAGGCGACCAAGGTCGATGGCGTCTATACCGCTGACCCGTTCAAAGACCCGCATGCCGAGAAGTTCGATCATCTGACTTATGATGAAGTACTGGATCGCAAGCTGGGTGTAATGGATCTGACAGCGATTTGCCTGTGCCGCGACCACAAAATGCCGCTGCGCGTATTCAACATGAACAAGCCCGGCGCCCTGCTGAACATCGTGCATGGCGGCGCTGAAGGCACTCTGATCGAGGAAGGTCAACAATGATCAACGAAATCAAGAAAGACGCTCAAGAGCGCATGCAGAAATCCCTGGACTCTCTGGCCCATGCATTCGGCCAGATTCGTACCGGCAAGGCTCACCCAAGCATCCTGGGCAGCGTGATGGTGCCGTACTACGGCGCAGACACTTCCATCACTCAAGTGGCCAACATCACTGTAAAAGACTCCCGCACCCTGCAAGTCGTCGCTTTCGAGCGCAACATGCTGGCGGCCGTCGACAAAGCGATCCAGAGCGCCGGTCTGAACCTGAACCCGACCAACCTGGGTGAACTGCTGCTGATCTCCATGCCGGCCCTGACCGAAGAAACCCGTAAGGGCTTCACCAAGCAGGCGCGTGCTGCCGCTGAAGATGCACGTGTTGCTGTGCGCAATATCCGCCGTGATGCGCTGGGTGAGCTGAAAAAACTGGTCAAGGATAAAGAAATCAGCGAAGACGAAGAGCGTCGTGCCACCGCTGAAATCGACAAGCTGACCAAAGACTTCGAGGCCCAGATCACCAAGGCCACGGACGAGAAAGAAAAAGACCTGATGGCCGTATAAGGGTCGAGTTTCAAATGGACAAGACCAAGCAGTCTGCGCCGTCCGCGGTGCCGCGCCATGTCGCGATCATCATGGATGGCAACAATCGCTGGGCGAAAAAACGCTTTATGCCGGGTGTCGCCGGGCATAAAGCTGGCGTGGATGCTGTGCGGGCGGTAATCGAGGTGTGCGCCGAGGCCAAGGTCGAAGTGCTCACCCTGTTCGCCTTTTCCAGTGAAAACTGGCAGCGCCCGGCCGATGAAGTCAGTGCCTTGATGGATCTGTTCTTCAAGGCGTTGCGTCGTGAGGCCAAGCGCCTCAACGACAACAACATCAGCTTGCGCATCATCGGTGATCGCTCGCGCTTCCACCCTGAGCTTCAGGCGGCGATGCGCGAGGCGGAAGCCATGACGGCCGGTGCCAACCGCTTCATCCTGCAGATCGCCGCCAACTACGGTGGTCAGTGGGATATTGCCCAAGCGGCGCAGCGTCTGGCGCGTGAAGTCCAGGCCGGGCATCTGCGTCCGGAAGATATCACTCCGGATCTGCTGCAGACCTGTCTGGCCACCGGCGACCTGCCGTTGCCGGATCTGTGCATCCGCACCGGTGGCGAGCACCGCATCAGCAACTTCCTGCTGTGGCAACTGGCGTACGCCGAGTTGTACTTCTCCGACCTGTTCTGGCCGGACTTCAAACACGAAGCCATGCGCACCGCGCTGGCCGATTTCGCTTCGCGCCAGCGTCGCTTCGGTAAAACGAGCGAACAGGTCGAAGCTGGAGCCCGGGTTTAATGCTTAAACAACGAATCATCACTGCGCTGATCCTGCTGCCGATCGCTCTGTGCGGGTTTTTCCTGCTCGAAGGGTCTGGTTTTGCGCTGTTCATCGGTCTGGTCGTGAGCCTGGGCGCCTGGGAATGGGCGCGTCTGGCTGGCTTTACCGCGCAGTCGTTCCGTGTCGGCTTTGCCGCTGTCGTCGCGCTGATGCTGTTCGTCATGTACGTCCTGCCGGGCCTCGCCCCTTGGGTGTTGGGCGCCTCGGTGTTGTGGTGGGCGGTGGCGACCTATCTGGTGCTGACCTATCCGCGTTCGAGCGAGCACTGGTCCACGGCGGCCACCAAACTGGTGATCGGCTTGCTGATCCTGCTGCCGGCCTGGCAAGGGCTGGTGCAGATCAAGCAGTACCCGCTGGGTAACTGGTTGATCATGGCGGTGATGGTGCTGGTCTGGGGGGCCGATATCGGTGCCTATTTCTCCGGCCGTGCCTTTGGCAAGCGCAAACTGGCGCCGCAAGTCAGCCCTGGCAAAAGCTGGGAAGGCGTTTACGGTGGTCTGGCGCTGAGCCTGGTGATTACCGCGATCGTCGGCCTGGTGCGTGACTGGACCGTTGGCGAGCTGCTCAAGGGCCTGATCGGCGCTGCGTTGATCGTATTCATTTCGGTGGTGGGTGACCTCACCGAGAGCATGTTCAAACGTCAATCCGGCATCAAGGACAGCAGCAACCTGCTGCCCGGTCATGGCGGTGTGCTTGATCGCATCGACAGTCTGACCGCCGCGATCCCGATTTTCGCTGTATTGCTGTGGATGGCTGCGCCGTGAGCCGCCCTCAACAGATTACCGTTCTGGGGGCTACCGGCTCGATCGGTCTGAGCACCCTCGACGTCATCGCTCGTCATCCTGAGCGTTATCAGGTTTTCGCGCTGAGCGGCTTCACGCGCCTGAGCGAGTTGCTGGCCTTGTGCGTGCGCCATGTGCCGCAATTCGCAGTCGTGCCGGAAGTGGCGGCGGCGCGTGGCTTGCAGGACGACCTGCGTGCTGCCGGTTTATCCACTCGCGTATTGGTCGGGGAGGAGGGCCTGTGCCAGGTCGCCTCCGCGCCCGAAGTCGATGCCGTGATGGCCGCCATCGTTGGCGCCGCGGGTCTGCGTCCGACCCTGGCAGCGGTGCAGGCCGGGAAGAAAATCCTTCTGGCCAACAAAGAAGCGTTGGTGATGTCCGGCGCGTTGTTCATGCAGGCCGTGCACAAGAGCGGTTCGGTATTGCTGCCGATCGACAGCGAACACAACGCGATCTTCCAGTGCATGCCGCAGGATTTTTCCCGTGGTCTGGGCGCTGTTGGCGTGCGGCGGATTTTGCTGACGGCTTCGGGCGGTCCTTTCCGTCAGACGCCGATGAGCGAACTGGCGCATGTTTCGCCTGATCAGGCATGTGCTCACCCGAACTGGTCCATGGGTCGCAAGATCTCGGTGGATTCGGCCAGCATGATGAACAAGGGCCTGGAGTTGATCGAGGCTTGCTGGCTGTTCGACGCCAAGCCGTCGCAGGTCGAGGTGGTGATTCATCCGCAGAGTGTGATTCACTCGCTGGTCGACTATGTGGATGGCTCGGTATTGGCGCAGTTGGGCAACCCTGACATGCGCACGCCGATTGCCAACGCATTGGCCTGGCCTGAGCGGATCGACTCGGGTGTGGCGCCGCTGGACCTGTTTGCCATTGCACGTCTGGATTTCGAAGCACCGGACGAGCAGCGCTTCCCTTGCCTGCGCCTGGCGCGACAGGCGGCAGAGGCTGGCAACAGCGCGCCGGCCATGCTCAATGCGGCCAACGAAGTGGCGGTCGCGGCGTTTCTCGACGGACGCGTTGGTTATCTGGAAATCGCGAGTATCATCGAGGATGTGCTGAATCTCGAGCCAGTGGTTGCGCTTGAGGATCTGGACGCGGTGTTTACCGCTGACGCGAAAGCGCGGATTCTGGCCGGACAATGGCTTGATCGTCACGGCCGATAGCCGTTGCAGGACCATGGCTTCACGCGGCACTGAACAGGATTGCGGAGAAAGTAGATGAGCGCGCTCTATATGATTGCCGGCACCCTGATCGCTTTGGGTGTGCTGGTCACCTTTCACGAATTCGGCCACTTCTGGGTCGCGCGTCGCTGTGGCGTCAAGGTTTTGCGTTTCTCTGTGGGCTTCGGCATGCCCTTGCTTCGCTGGCACGACAAGCAGGGTACCGAGTTTGTCGTCGCCGCGATTCCGCTGGGTGGCTACGTCAAAATGCTCGATGAGCGTGAGGGCGAAGTCCCGGCCGATCAGCTTCATCAATCCTTCAATCGCAAATCGGTTCGCCAGCGTATCGCTATTGTTGCAGCGGGGCCGATCGCCAACTTCCTGTTGGCCCTGGTGTTTTTCTGGGTGCTGGCCATGCTCGGCAGCGAGCAGATCCGTCCGGTCATCGGTGCCGTCGAGTCCGGCAGCATCGCGGCCAGGGCTGGCTTGAGTGCCGGTCAGGAAATCGTCGCCATTGATGGCGAGCCGACTTCTGGCTGGGCGGCCGTCAATTTGCAGTTGGTTCGTCGTCTTGGGGAAAGCGGGGCCCTGCAATTGCTCGTGCGTGAGCAGGGCTCTACAGCGGATACGCCGCGCGAACTGGCGCTCGATCATTGGCTCAAAGGGGCGGACGAGCCCGATCCGATTCGCTCGCTGGGGATTCGCCCATGGCGCCCGGCCCTGCCGCCAGTGCTGGCCGAGCTCGATCCAAAAGGTCCGGCGCAGGCCGCTGGTCTGAAAACCGGCGACCGTCTGCTGTCGCTCGATGGTCAGGCGCTGGGTGACTGGCAGCAAGTGGTCGATACCGTTCGTACGCGTCCTGATACCAAAATCTTGCTGCGCGTCGAGCGTGACGGTGCTCAAATCGACGTCCCGGTGACCTTGGCGGCGCGCGGCGAAAGCAAAGCGCCGAGCGGTTATCTCGGGGCCGGCGTAAAAGCCGTGGACTGGCCGCCGGAAATGATCCGCGAGGTCAGTTATGGCCCGTTGGCCGCGATTGGCGAGGGTGCCCGACGTACCTGGACCATGAGCATCCTGACGCTGGACTCACTGAAGAAAATGCTGTTTGGCGAGCTCTCGGTAAAAAACTTGAGTGGGCCGATAACCATTGCTAAAGTGGCGGGCGCTTCTGCCCAGTCGGGCGTTGCTGATTTCCTGAATTTCCTTGCTTATCTGAGTATTAGCCTGGGAGTTCTGAATTTGCTGCCCATCCCTGTACTGGATGGGGGGCATTTGTTGTTTTATCTGATTGAGTGGGTGCGTGGTCGCCCCTTGTCGGATCGGGTGCAAGGTTGGGGGGTGCAGATCGGTATCAGTTTGGTGGTCGGAGTGATGTTGCTTGCTCTGGTCAATGATCTGGGCCGTCTGTAAAGCTTCGCTGAATTGCGAATCTGCCGCATTTTGCGGCAGTTTGTTTATTGCCAGTTGGAATAAGAAAGGACTTCATGAAACGTCTGCTGCTAACTGCGGTTCTCACCGTATTGATGATCGCCGAAGTTCACGCCGAGTCCTTCACTATCTCTGATATTCGCGTCAATGGCCTCCAGCGGGTCTCCGCGGGTAGCGTCTTTGGTGCCTTGCCGTTGAACGTCGGCGAGCAGGCGGATGATCGTCGCCTGGTGGAATCCACTCGTGCGTTGTTCAAAACCGGTTTCTTTCAAGATATCCAGCTGGGCCGCGAAGGCAACGTTCTGGTGATCACGGTCGTCGAACGCCCGTCGGTCGCGAGTATCGAGATCGAAGGTAACAAGGCGATCTCTACCGAAGACCTGATGAAAGGCCTCAAGCAGTCCGGACTCTCGGAAGGCGAGATCTTCCAGCGCGCCACCCTCGAAGGTGTGCGTAACGAGCTGCAGCGCCAGTACGTTGCGCAGGGCCGCTATTCGGCTACGGTTGATACCGAAGTGGTCTCGCAGCCGCGTAACCGCGTAGCCCTGAAAGTGAAGATCAACGAAGGCACTGTGGCTGCCATCCAGCACATCAACGTGGTGGGCAACACGGTTTTCCCTGACGACGACTTGATCGACCTGTTCGAACTGAAAACCACCAACTGGCTGTCGTTCTTCAAGAACGACGACAAGTACGCCCGTGAAAAGCTCTCCGGTGACCTGGAGCGTCTGCGTTCCTACTACCTGGACCGCGGCTATATCAACATGGATATCGCTTCGACCCAGGTGTCCATCACCCCGGACAAGAAACACGTCTACATCACCGTCAACATCACCGAAGGCGAGAAGTACACCGTTCGTGACGTCAAGCTCAGCGGTGACCTGAAGGTGCCTGAAGACCAGGTCAAGTCGTTGTTGCTGGTGCAGAAAGGCCAGGTGTTCTCGCGCAAGCTGATGACCACCACCTCCGAACTGATCACGCGCCGTTTGGGTAACGAGGGTTACACCTTCGCCAACGTCAACGGCATACCTCAGCCGCATGACGACGATCACACTGTGGACATCCTCTTCGCCGTCGATCCGGGCAAGCGCGCCTACGTCAACCGCATCAACTTCCGTGGCAACACCAAGTCCGAGGACGAAGTGCTGCGTCGCGAAATGCGTCAGATGGAAGGTGGCTGGGCTTCGACCTACCTGATCGACCAGTCCAAGACCCGTCTTGAGCGTCTGGGCTTCTTTAAGGAAGTGAACGTCGAGACACCGGCTGTTCCGGGTGTCGACGACCAGGTTGACGTGAACTACGCCGTTGAAGAACAAGCCTCCGGCTCGATCACCGCCAGCGTCGGTTTCGCGCAGAGCGCCGGCCTGATCCTCGGTGGTTCGATCACCCAGAACAACTTCCTGGGTACTGGTAACCGTGTGAGCGTGGGCCTGACCCGCAGCGAATACCAGAGCCGCTACAACTTCGGCTACGTTGACCCCTACTGGACCGCCGACGGCGTGAGCCTGGGTTACAACGCGTTCTATCGCACCACCGACTACAAAGACCTCGACGTCGACGTAGCGAGCTATGCGGTAGACAGCCTGGGTGCCGGCGTCAACGTTGGCTACCCGATCAGTGAGACTTCGCGTCTGACCTTCGGTCTGTCCGCGCAGCAGGACAAGATCAAGACCGGTCAGTACACCGTCGACGAGATTTTCGACTTCGTTAACAAGGAAGGCGACAACTACCTGAACTTCAAGGCTTCGGCCGGCTGGTCCGAGTCGACCCTGAACAAGGGCGTGTTGCCGACCCGTGGCCGTTCCCAGAGCCTGACTCTGGAAACCACGATTCCTGGCAGCGACCTGTCGTTCTACAAGCTCGACTACCGTGGCCAGTTGTTCCAGCCGATCACCGAAAACTACACCCTGCGTCTGCACACCGAGCTGGGTTATGGCGACGGTTATGGTTCGACCGATGGCTTGCCGTTCTATGAAAACTACTATGCTGGTGGTTTCAACTCGGTACGTGGCTTCAAGGACAGCACTTTGGGTCCTCGCAGTACCCCTAGCCGTGGCGTCGGGGTTACAGGTAACGCCGGTACACTGGCCGACCCGGACCAGGACCCGCTGCCGTTCGGTGGTAACGTGCTGATCCAGGGCGGTGTTGAAGTCCTGTTCCCGCTGCCATTCGTGAAGGATCAGCGCTCCCTGCGTACCTCGGTATTCTGGGACGTCGGTAACGTGTTCGACTCGACTTGCAAGTCGACCACCAACGCAGATGGTACAAAGGCCAACACTCAGTGCAACGACATCAGCCTGAGCAACATGGCAAGTTCCGTCGGTGTTGGCGTGACCTGGGTCACCGCACTGGGTCCTCTGAGTTTTGCTCTGGCGATGCCGGTCAAGAAGCCGGATAACGCTGAAACTCAAGTGTTCCAATTCTCCCTCGGCCAGACGTTCTAAGCGTCTGACCCAAGATAACGACAATGGATTTTGTAGGAGTGCATCGTGCGTAAGTTGACTCAATTGGTTCTCCTGGCCTCCGTACTGGTGGCAGGCCCGGCGTTCGCCGACATGAAAATCGCCGTGCTGAACTATCAGATGGCACTGCTGGAATCCGACGCGGCCAAGAAGTACGCCGTGGATGCCGAGAAGAAGTTCGGTCCGCAACTGACCAAGCTCAAGACGCTGGAAAGCAGCGCCAAGGGCATTCAGGATCGCCTGATGGCCGGTGGCGACAAGATGCAGCAGGGCGAGCGTGAGCGTCTGGAGCTTGAATTCAAGCAAAAGGCCCGTGACTTCCAGTTCCAGTCCAAGGAGCTGAACGAAGCCAAGGCAGTTGCCGACCGCGAAATGCTCAAGCAACTGAAGCCGAAACTGGATAGCGCAGTGGAAGAAGTCATCAAGAAAGGTGGTTTTGACCTGGTGTTCGAGCGTGGCGCAGTCATCGATGTCAAACCGCAGTACGACATCACGCGCCAGGTTATCGAGCGCATGAATCAGCTGAAGTAACCCATGACCGTGACTATCAAGCTCGGCCAGTTGGCCGAGTTCCTCGGCGCCACCCTGCGTGGCGACCCCGAGACGCAAATTACTGGGCTAGCCACCTTGCAGGAGGCTGGCCCAGCTCAGTTGAGCTTTCTGGCAAATCCTCAATATCGCAAATACCTGGCAAGTTCCCAGGCGGCTGCGCTGTTGCTCAAGGAAGCCGATGTCGAAGGTTTTGCCGGCAATGCGCTGGTGGTGCCGGATCCTTACCTGGCTTATGCGCGTATCTCTCACCTGTTCGATCCCAAACCGAAAGCCACCGCGGGTGTTCATCCCACGGCGGTGATTGCGCCGGATGCGGTGGTTGATCCAAGCGCCAGCATCGGCCCGTTCGTGGTGATCGAGGCCGGTGCGCGCATCGGTGCACAGGTCACCCTGGGCGCCCATTGCGTCATTGGTGCCCGCAGTGAAATCGGTGAGGGCGGCTGGCTCGCTCCGCGGGTGACGCTTTATCACGACGTGCGCATCGGCAAGCGGGTGGTGATCCAGTCCGGCGCCGTGCTCGGTGGCGAAGGCTTCGGTTTTGCCAATGAGAAAGGTGTCTGGCAGAAGATCGCCCAGATCGGCGGCGTGACCATCGGTGACGATGTCGAGATCGGTGTGAACACCGCCATCGACCGTGGCGCGCTGGCGGATACCGTGATCGGCAACGGCGTGAAACTCGACAACCAGATCCAGATTGCGCACAACGTCCAGGTCGGTGATCACACCGCCATGGCCGCGTGTGTCGGTATCTCCGGCAGCACCAAGATCGGCAAGCACTGCATGCTCGCCGGTGGCGTCGGCCTGGTGGGGCACATCGATATTTGCGACAACGTTTTCCTGACCGGGATGACCATGGTGACCCACTCGATTACCGAGCCAGGCGCCTATTCTTCCGGCACAGCCATGCAGCCGGCGGCCGAATGGCGCAAAAGCGCGGCCCGCATCCGTCAGCTCGATGACATCGCGCGACGTTTGAAGCAGTTGGAAAAGCGCGTTGGGGAAGTGACCCCCGGCAGTAATGCTTCATCTGATGGCTGATACCATTTCCATATCAAGTGTGCACAGCCTCTAGACTGCCTCCTTGATTTGCTAGAGGAGTGCGCGTCAGTCGCGCTCCCAATCTTTACATAGGCTTCCCCCCGAAATGATGGACATCAACGAGATTCGCGAATACCTGCCTCACCGTTACCCGTTCCTGCTGGTGGACCGGGTGGTGGAACTGGACACTGAAGGCAAGCGCATTCGCGCCTACAAGAATGTCAGCATCAATGAGCCATTCTTCAATGGTCACTTCCCTGCGCATCCAATCATGCCAGGCGTGCTGATCATCGAGGCGATGGCCCAGGCTGCCGGGATCCTCGGTTTTAAAATGCTCGACGTGAAACCGGCCGATGGCACGCTTTACTACTTCGTCGGTTCCGACAAGCTGCGTTTTCGTCAGCCAGTGCTGCCGGGCGATCAATTGATCCTTGAAGCCAAGTTCATCAGCTGCAAGCGTCAGATCTGGAAATTCGAATGCCAGGCTTCGGTCGACGGTAAACCGGTCTGCTCGGCTGAAATCATCTGTGCGGAACGCAAGCTATGAGTTTGATTGACCCTCGCGCAATCATCGATCCGTCGGCCGTTCTGGCTGACGGCGTCGAGGTCGGCCCGTGGTCGATCATCGGCGCAGGTGTGGAAATCGGCGAGGGTACTGTGATCGGGCCGCACGTGGTCCTCAAAGGCCCGACCCGCATCGGCAAGCACAATCGCATCTACCAGTTTTCCTCGGTCGGTGAGGACACTCCCGACCTGAAGTACAAGGGTGAAGAAACCCGTTTGGTGATCGGTGATCACAACGTCATTCGCGAAGGCGTGACGATTCACCGTGGCACCGTTCAGGATCGTTCGGAAACCACCCTTGGCGATCACAACCTGATCATGGCCTATGCCCACATCGGACATGACAGCGTGATCGGCAACCACTGCATTCTGGTCAACAACACGGCTTTGGCCGGGCATGTACATGTCGACGACTGGGCGATCCTTTCCGGGTTCACCCTGGTGCATCAGTATTGCCACATCGGCGCCCACAGTTTTTCCGGCATGGGCACTGCCATCGGCAAGGACGTTCCGGCGTTCGTGACCGTGTTCGGCAACCCGGCCGAAGCGCGCAGCATGAACTTCGAAGGCATGCGCCGTCGTGGTTTCAGCGAAGACGCGATTCATGCGCTGCGCCGCGCCTATAAAACGGTGTATCGCCAGGGCCTGACCGTGGAGCAAGCGTTGGCCGAGTTGGCCGAGCCTGCTGCGCAGTTCCCGGAAGTCGCGGTGTTTCGTGACTCGATCCAGTCGTCGACTCGCGGCATCACCCGCTGATCATGGCCAGTCTGCGTATTGCGCTGGTGGCGGGAGAGGCTTCCGGTGATATTTTGGGCGCCGGGCTCATGCGCGCCCTCAAGGCTCAACACCCGGCAGTCGAGTTCATCGGTGTCGGCGGTCCGTTGATGCAGGCCGAGGGCCTGACGTCTTATTTCCCTATGGAGCGTCTGTCGGTCATGGGGCTGGTGGAAGTGCTCGGGCGGCTGCGCGAGTTGCTCAAGCGCCGCAAGCACCTGATCGCCACGTTGATTGCCGAGAAACCGGATGTGTTCATCGGCATCGACGCTCCCGATTTCAACCTCAACATCGAACTCAAGCTGCGTCAGGCCGGGATCAAGACCGTGCATTACGTCAGCCCTTCGGTGTGGGCGTGGCGCCAGAAGCGTGTGCTGAAGATTCGCGAAGGTTGCGATCTGATGCTCACCCTGTTGCCGTTCGAAGCAAAATTCTACGAAGAGAAGGGCGTGCCGGTGCGGTTCGTCGGTCATACGCTGGCCGATACCATCCCGCTGCAAGCCGATCGCGCCGCAGCGCGCGCCGAACTCGGCTTGCCCGACGGGCCGCTGGTGGCGTTGATGCCCGGCAGTCGCGGTGGTGAAGTCGGCCGTCTCGGTGCGCTGTTCCTGGATACGGCCGAGCGCCTGCGGGCCATGCGCCCGGGGTTGCGCTTCGTCATACCGTGCGCGAATGCCGAGCGTCGCGCTCAGCTCGAAGAGTTGCTGGTTGGCCGCGACTTGCCGGTAACCCTGCTCGACGGCAAATCGCATCTGGCCCTGGCGGCGTGCAACGCGGTGTTGATCGCCTCCGGCACGGCGACACTTGAAGCATTGTTGTACAAGCGGCCAATGGTCGTTGCGTATCGCCTGGCGCCGCTGACCTTCTGGATTCTCAAGCGCATGGTCAAGAGCCCCTACGTGTCGCTGCCGAACCTGCTGGCCCAGCGTCTGCTGGTACCGGAATTGTTGCAGGATGATGCGACAGTCGAAGCATTGGCCCAGACCCTGGCGCCGCTGATCGAAGGTGGCGAAGAGCAGACCCGAGGCTTCGACGAGATCCACCGCACATTGCGGCTGGATGCTTCCAATCAGGCGGCGGATGCCGTCCTCAACCTGATCGGTCAGAAACCATGAGCAAGACGATGCAGATGGGCCTGGATTTCACTCTGGTCGCCGAAGTTGAAGAGCTGGTGGCCGGTGTCGACGAGGTCGGTCGCGGCCCGTTGTGCGGGGCAGTGGTGACGGCGGCGGTGATTCTCGATCCGAACCGGCCGATTCTCGGTCTCAATGACTCGAAGAAACTCACCGAAGCCCGGCGCGAGAAACTTTACGACGAGATCATCGAGAAATCCCTGAGCTGGTGCATCGCCCGCGCCGAAGTCGAAGAAATCGACGAGCTGAACATCCTGCACGCGACCATGCTCGCCATGCAGCGTGCGGTGGCCGGGCTGCATATTCAGCCGAAACTGGCGATGATCGACGGTAACCGCTGCCCGAAACTGCCGATGCGCGCCGAAGCGGTGGTGAAGGGCGACAGCAAGGTGCCGGCGATTGCCGCCGCATCGATTCTGGCCAAAGTCAGTCGCGACCGGGAGATGTCGGCGTTCGAATTGATCTATCCGGGTTACGGCATCGGCGGCCATAAAGGCTATCCGACGCCCGTTCATCTGGAAGCGTTGGTGCGGCTTGGCCCGACGCCGATTCACCGGCGCTCGTTCACCCCGGTGCGTCAGGCTTACGAGGCGCTGGAAGGTCTGACGCAGGTTTAGGCGCAAGGCTGATGTTTTGTTCGAGGCCCGGTACAATCCGGGCCTTGTTGTCTCTATGTAACTGGACAGGATCACTATGCCGGCTTCATTCGTTCATCTACGCCTGCACACTGAATACTCCCTGGTCGACGGGCTGGTGCGGATCAAGCCACTGGTCAAGGCGCTGACCGGCATGAACATGCCGGCGGTGGCAGTCACCGATCAGAACAACATGTGTTCCCTGGTCAAATTCTATAAAAACGCCATGGGCGCGGGCATCAAGCCGATCTGCGGTGCCGACCTGTGGCTGTCGAACAAGGATCCGGACGCGCCATTGAGCCGGATCAGCCTGTTGGTAATGAACGCCAAGGGCTATCGCAATCTCACCGAGCTGATCTCGCGTGGCTTCATCGAGGGCCAGCGTAACGGCATGATCATCATCGAGCGCGAATGGGTCGCCGAGGCCAACGAAGGCCTGATCATGTTGTCCGCCGCCAAAGAAGGCGAGATCGGCATGGCGCTGATCGGCGGCAACCCGGCCGAGGCCGAAGCGCTGGCGCGTGAATGGATGGCGGTGTTCCCGGATCGTTTCTATCTGGAAATCCAGCGCACCAACCGTCCCAACGACGAAGAACAACTGCACGGTGCGGTGGCCCTGGCCGACAAGCTCGGCGCGCCGCTGGTAGCGACCAACGATGTGCGCTTCATCAAGCAGGAAGACTTCGCCGCTCACGAAACCCGCGTGTGCATCGGCGAGGGCCGCGCGCTCGACGATCCGCGGCGTTCGAAGAATTACAGCGATCAGCAATACCTCAAAAGCGCCGAGGAAATGGCCGAGTTGTTCAGCGACATTCCCGACGCCATCGAAAACACCGTCGAAATCGCCAAGCGTTGCAACATCGAGGTGAAACTGGGCACGCACTTCCTGCCCAACTTCCCGATTCCCGATGGCATGACCATCGACGAATATTTCCGCAAGGTGTCCTTCGAAGGTCTCGAAGAACGCCTCGCGGTGCTGTTGCCCAAGGACACCACCGAAGACTACGAAGCCAAGCGTCAGGTCTATGTCGATCGCTTGAATTTCGAGCTGGATATCATCATCCAGATGGGCTTCCCCGGGTACTTCCTGATCGTGATGGACTTTATCCAGTGGGCCAAGAACAACGGCGTGCCGGTAGGTCCTGGCCGGGGGTCGGGTGCCGGCTCGCTGGTGGCTTACGTGCAGAAGATTACTGACCTCGACCCGCTGGAATACGACCTGCTGTTCGAACGTTTCCTTAACCCGGAACGGGTCTCGATGCCCGACTTCGACGTCGACTTCTGCATGGACGGTCGTGACCGGGTGATCGACTACGTGGCCGAGAAGTACGGCCGCAATGCGGTAAGTCAGATCATCACTTTCGGTTCCATGGCCGCGAAGGCTGTGGTGCGTGACGTGGCGCGGGTGCAGGGCAAGTCCTATGGTCTGGCGGATCGTCTGTCGAAGATGATTCCGTTCGAAGTCGGCATGACCCTGGAAAAAGCCTACGAACAGGAAGAGATCCTGCGTGACTTCATCAAGGTCGATGAAGAAGCGGCGGAAATCTGGGAGATGGCGCGCAAGCTCGAGGGCGTGGTGCGTAACGTCGGCAAGCACGCCGGTGGTGTGGTAATCGCCCCGACCAAGTTGACCGACTTCTCGCCGATCTATTGCGACGAGGCCGGTGACGGTCTGGTAACCCAGTTCGACAAGGACGACGTGGAGGCGGCCGGTCTGGTGAAGTTCGACTTCCTCGGCCTGCGAACCCTGACGATCATCGACTGGGCACTGAAAACGATCAACCGCGACCGCGCCAAGGTCGGCGAAGAGCCGCTGGACATCGCGTTCATCCCGCTCGACGACAAGCCGACGTACAGCCTGTTGCAGAAAGCCGAAACCACCGCGGTGTTCCAGCTTGAATCGCGCGGCATGAAAGAGCTGATCAAAAAGCTCAAGCCCGACTGCCTGGAAGACTTGATCGCACTGGTAGCCCTGTTCCGTCCGGGCCCGCTGCAGTCCGGCATGGTGGACGACTTCATCAACCGTAAGCACGGTCGCGCCGAACTGGCGTACCCGCACTCGGACTACCAGTACGAAGGCCTCAAGCCGGTATTGGCACCGACTTACGGCATCATCCTGTATCAGGAACAGGTGATGCAGATCGCCCAGGTCATGGCCGGTTACACCCTCGGTGGTGCGGACATGCTGCGTCGAGCCATGGGTAAGAAAAAGCCCGAGGAAATGGCCAAGCAGCGTGGCGGCTTTATTGAAGGCTGCGCGACCAACAACATCGACGCCGACCTGGCCGGTAACATTTTCGACCTGGTGGAAAAATTCGCCGGTTACGGCTTCAACAAATCCCACTCCGCCGCCTATGGCCTGGTGTCGTACCAGACCGCATGGTTGAAGGCGCACTACCCGGCGCCGTTCATGGCCGCGGTACTCTCGGCGGATATGCACAACACCGACAAGGTCGTGACCTTGATCGAGGAAGTGCGCACGATGAAGCTGCGCCTCGATGCGCCAGACGTGAACACTTCCGAGTTCAAGTTCACGGTGAACGACGACGGCCGCATCGTCTATGGCCTGGGCGCGATCAAAGGCGTCGGCGAAGGCCCGGTGGAAGCGATCACCGAAGCGCGTCAGGCCGGCCCGTTCAAGGATCTGTTCGACTTCTGCGCCCGGGTCGACCTCAAGCGCATCAACAAGCGTACGCTGGACGGCTTGATCCGTAGCGGTGCACTGGATCGTCTCGGGCCTTATTTCCACGATGAGCAAAAGGCTTATCAGGCCAACATCGACCGCAACCGCGCCGTGCTGCTGGCGGCGATGGAAGAGGCGATCAAGTCTGCCGAGCAGACCGCACGCACCCACGACAGTGGCCACGCCGACCTGTTCGGCGGGCTGTTCGGCGAGGAAGATGCCGACGTTTACGCGACCCATCGCAAGGCCAAGGAACTGACCCTCAAGGAACGCCTCAAGGGTGAGAAAGACACTCTGGGCCTGTACCTCACCGGTCACCCGATCGACGAGTACGAGGGCGAAATTCGCCGTTTCGCCCGGCAGCGCATCATCGACCTGAAGCCGGCCCGCGACACGCAAACCGTGGCCGGGATGATCATTGCCCTGCGGGTGATGAAGAACAAGAAGGGCGACAAGATGGGCTTCATCACCCTCGATGACCGTTCGGGACGGATCGAAGCGTCGCTGTTCGCCGATGCGTTCCACTCCGCGCAATCGCTGTTGCAGACCGACGCGATGGTGGTGGTCGAAGGCGAAGTCAGTAACGATGACTTCTCCGGCGGCTTGCGTCTGCGGGTCAAGCGGGTGATGAGCATGGAAGATGCACGCACCAATCTGGCCGAGAGCCTGCGCCTGAAGCTGCACACTCAGGATTTGAAAGGCGATCAGCTACGCTGGTTGGGTGAACTGCTCAAGCGTCACCGCGGGGCGTGCCCGATCACCATGGAGTACACCAGTCCCGATGCGAAGACCTTGCTGCAGTTTGGCGAGACCTGGCGAATCGACCCGGCGGATGCGTTGATTCAAGCCCTGCGTGACCAGTTCGGGCGAGACAACGTCTTCCTCCAATACCGTTGACCGGCAAGTGCCATCATTGCGCTTGCCCACAACCTGAATTTTTAATCTCGACCTCAGCGCGCCTCTCCCTTAAGGTAGGCGCGAATAGACAACCGGCCGGCCCAAGCTCATTTGGGACACGACCCAAGACGGACGCCTATGAACCCGAATTTTCTAGATTTCGAACAGCCGATCGCCGACCTGCAAGCCAAGATCGAAGAGTTGCGCTTGGTCGGTAATGACAATTCGCTGAATATCGGCGATGAGATCTCCCGCCTGCAGGACAAGAGCAAGACGCTGACCGAAGACATCTTCGGCAAGCTGACCAGCTGGCAGATCGCACGCCTGGCGCGTCACCCGAAACGCCCGTACACCCTCGACTACATCGAGCACATCTTCACCGAGTTCGACGAACTGCACGGTGACCGTCACTTCTCCGACGACGCCGCCATTGTGGGTGGCGTGGCACGTCTGGAAGACCAGCCGGTGATGATCATCGGCCACCAGAAGGGCCGTGAAGTGCGCGAGAAGGTACGCCGCAACTTCGGCATGCCGCGTCCGGAAGGCTACCGCAAGGCCTGCCGTCTGATGGAAATGGCCGAGCGTTTCAAGATGCCGATCCTGACCTTCATCGACACCCCGGGTGCTTACCCTGGGATCGACGCTGAAGAGCGCAACCAGAGCGAAGCCATCGCCTGGAACCTGCGCGTGATGTCGCGCCTGAAGACCCCGATCATCGCCACCGTTATCGGTGAAGGTGGTTCCGGCGGTGCGCTGGCGATCGGTGTCTGCGATCAGCTGAACATGCTGCAATACTCGACCTACGCGGTGATCTCGCCGGAAGGTTGCGCTTCGATTCTGTGGAAAACCGCCGAAAAAGCACCGGATGCCGCTGAAGCCATGGGCATCACCGCCGAGCGCCTGAAAGGCCTGGGCATCGTCGACAAGGTTATCGGCGAGCCACTCGGCGGCGCTCACCGTGATCCGGCGGCTGCCGCTGCGTCGATCCGTGCCGAACTGAGCTCGCAACTGGCGATGTTGAAGAAGTTCGACAACGAAGCGCTACTCAAGCGTCGTTACGATCGTCTGATGAGCTACGGTCTCTGACAGATCTCGCAATACCCAATGTGGGAGCGGGCTTGCTCGCGAAAGCGGTATAACATTCGGCAGATGTGTTGAATGTTGAAACGCCTTCGTGAGCAAGCCCGCTCCCACATTTGATTTGGGCCAAGAGAAAGATATGGGTCAGTCCGTGAATGATCTGCCTTCCCGGCTTCTGCGCAATCTTGCAGCTTGGCGCAATGCCAAGACTTGGCGCGTGGCTTTCTCCGGCGGTCTGGATTCCACCGTCCTCCTGCATCTGCTGACCCATCTCGCTCAACACCACTCTCTGCCGGCGCTCAGCGCCATCCATATCCACCACGGCCTCCAGGCTGCGGCCGATGCGTGGCCGGAGCATTGTCAGTCGGTCTGCGACGCACTGGACGTCCCGTTGCAAGTGGTGCGGGTGACGGTGCAACCCGGCGCCAGCCTGGAGCGAGCAGCGCGGGAGGCGCGGTATGCGGCGTTCACATCGCTGACCGAGGCCGGGGATTTGTTGCTGACCGGTCAGCATCGGGATGATCAGGCGGAGACTTTGCTGTTTCGCCTGATGCGCGGTGCCGGCGTTCGCGGACTTTCAGCGATGCCGGCGCAGCGGCCGTTGGGGCAGGGCACGCTGCTGCGCCCATTGCTCGACGTGACGCGCTCCGAGCTTGAGGCTTACGCCCGCGCGCACCAGTTGCGCTGGATCGAAGACCCTTCGAACGAAGATCGGAAGTTCTCGCGCAACTATCTGCGCCATCAGGTGCTGCCAATGCTCACGGCGCGTTGGCCGCAGGCGCAGGCGAGCATGGCTCGCAGCGCGGCGCATCTGCGCGAGGCGCAAGGTTTGCTCGATGAGTTGGCGCAGCTCGATCTGGCACAAGCCGCCACGCCGAGTGAGTTTGCATGGCTGGGCCTGCCGTCGCTGGAACTGGCGCCGCTGGCGCGTTTATCTGCCGCTCGTCAACGCAATGCACTCAGTCACTGGCTCGAACTGCTGACCCGGCTGCCTGACACCGACCATTGGTCGGGTTGGGATGACCTCTGCGGCGCTGCCAGCGATGCATCGCCGGTCTGGCGTCTGGCTGATGGCGAATTGCAGCGCAGCGCCGGCCGGCTATGGTGGCTGAGCGGCGACTGGCTGCGCGCGCCAGCGCTCGGCGTCGATTGGCCTGACCCGTCGACAGCGCTACGCTTGGCGAATAACGGGCGTGTCATGTTCAGCGGGCAGACTCCGGTCGGGCCGTTGCGGATTGGCTATCGGCAGGGCGGCGAGCTGATGCATCTGTCGGGGCGTGGCCACCGCGATCTCAAGCGCCTGCTCAATGAGCGCGCGGTACCGGGCTTCGTCCGTGGCAGATTGCCGCTGCTGTTTCGCGGCGCAGAATTGCTCGCCGTGGCGAACCTGCCAGGCCTTGACGGGCAGGGGCCGGACGGCTGGAAATTGCATTGGCAGCCAACAGACGAAGATCAAGGTTTGAGATGAAAGGGGCATTCCGGTAGACTACGCTCCCTTCTTGATACAACTTCTGTGGATTCGCCTGAATTGCAGGAGTTGCCGATTACCAAGCAGTCTTTGCTGGGCGATTCCAAAAAATGTGTAGCGAGCAACGTACCGGTGTTTCATCTGCCGGTCTGTCCCAACGCGGCGGTTTTTTTGAAAGGTGCACTGTGATTAATGCAGGTGATCGGGGGCTTCGGCCTTCCTTCGCTTTCCCCGGCGGCTCGTACCGCTTTAACGCAGACTTCTAGGGTTTTTCATGACGCGCTACATATTCGTCACGGGCGGTGTTGTTTCTTCATTGGGGAAAGGCATTGCCTCGGCTTCATTGGCGGCCATCCTGGAGGCGCGGGGGCTTAAGGTCACCATGCTTAAGCTGGATCCGTACATCAACGTCGACCCGGGCACCATGAGCCCGTTCCAGCACGGTGAAGTGTTCGTCACCCACGACGGCGCCGAGACCGACCTGGACCTGGGCCACTACGAGCGGTTCATCCGCACGACCATGACCCAGAACAACAACTTCACCACCGGTCGTGTCTACGAGCACGTGCTGCGCAAAGAGCGCCGTGGTGACTACCTGGGTGCAACCATCCAGGTGATTCCGCACATCACCGACGAAATCAAGCGTCGCATCATCAAGGGTGCCGGCGATGCCGACGTGGCCCTGGTGGAAATCGGCGGTACCGTTGGCGACATCGAATCGCAACCGTTCCTCGAAGCCATCCGTCAACTGCGTGTGGAAGTCGGTTCCAAGCGCGCGATGCTGATGCACCTGACGCTGGTTCCGTACATCGCCACCGCTGGCGAGACCAAAACCAAGCCAACCCAGCACTCGGTTAAAGAGCTGCGTTCGATCGGCCTGCAGCCAGACGTGCTGATCTGCCGCTCCGACCATCCGGTGGATGTGTCGTCGCGTCGCAAGATCGCGCTGTTCACCAACGTTGAAGAGCGTGCGGTGATTTCCCTGGAAGACGTCGACACCATCTACAAGATCCCGGCCGTGCTGCACGCTCAGGGTCTGGACGATTTCGTCGTCGAGCGTTTCGGCCTGCAATGCAATGGCGCCGACCTGTCCGAGTGGGAAAAGGTCGTCGATGCCAAGCTCAACCCAGAGCACGAAGTCACCATCGCGATGGTCGGCAAGTACATGGAGCTGCTGGACGCCTACAAGTCGCTGATCGAAGCGATGAGTCACGCCGGCATCACCAACCGTACCAAGGTCAACCTGCGTTACATCGATTCCGAAGACATCGAGAACCAGGGCACTGCGCTGCTCGAAGGTGTCGACGCGATCCTCGTTCCGGGCGGCTTCGGTCTGCGCGGCGTGGAAGGCAAGATCACTGCCGTTCAGTACGCTCGTGAAAACAAGGTTCCATACCTGGGTATCTGCCTGGGCATGCAAGTGGCGGTCATCGAGTTCGCCCGTAACGTGCTGGGCTGGAAAGACGCCAACTCCACCGAGTTCGATCGCGCCAGCGGCCATCCGGTCGTGGGTCTGATCACCGAGTGGGAAGACGCCACCGGCGCCGTTGAAGTGCGTACCGAAGCGTCCGATCTGGGCGGCACCATGCGCCTCGGCGCTCAGGAATGCCTGCTCGAAGCCGGCTCCAAGGTGCACGATTGCTACGGCAAGGACGTGATCGTCGAACGTCACCGTCACCGCTACGAAGTGAACAACAACCTGCTGCCACAAATCATCGAAGCCGGCCTGAAAATCTCCGGTCGCTCCGCTGATGCCGCGCTGGTTGAAGTGGTCGAAGCACCGGATCATCCATGGTTCGTCGCTTGCCAGTTCCACCCGGAGTTCACCTCGACGCCACGTGACGGTCACCCGCTGTTCAGCGGTTTCGTGAAAGCTGCGTTGGCTCAACACCAGAAGAAGGCGTAACCCGATGGCACAGAAGATCATCCGCGTTGGCAACATCGAGATCGCCAACGACAAGCCCATGGTGCTGTTCGGCGGCATGAACGTGCTGGAAAGCCGTGACATGGCCATGCAGGTTTGCGAAGAGTACGTGAAGGTCACCGAGAAACTCGGTATCCCTTACGTGTTCAAGGCCAGTTTCGACAAGGCCAACCGATCTTCTGTGACCTCGTATCGCGGTCCTGGCCTGGAAGAGGGCATGCGCATCTTCCAGGACATCAAGCAAGCCTTCGGCGTGCCGATCATCACCGACGTCCACGAGCCTGATCAGGCCGCGGTCGTCGCTGAAGTCTGCGACATCATCCAGCTGCCGGCCTTCCTGTCGCGCCAGACCGATCTGGTCGTGGCGATGGCCAAGACCAACGCTGTGATCAACATCAAGAAAGCCCAGTTCCTCGCGCCTCAGGAGATGAAACACATCCTGAACAAGTGCGTGGAAGCGGGTAACGATCAATTGATCCTCTGCGAGCGTGGTTCGAGCTTCGGCTACAACAACCTCGTGGTCGATATGCTCGGCTTCGGCATCATGAAGCAGTTCGAGTACCCGGTATTCTTCGACGTGACCCACGCGCTGCAAATGCCTGGCGGTCGTGCCGACTCCGCCGGCGGTCGCCGTGCACAGGTTCTGGATCTGGCCAAGGCCGGCATGAGCCAGGCGCTGGCCGGTCTGTTCCTCGAAGCGCATCCGGATCCGGACAACGCCAAATGCGACGGCCCTTGCGCCTTGCGTCTGGACAAACTGGAGCCATTTCTGGCCCAGCTCAAAGCTTTGGACGAACTGGTGAAGAGTTTTCCGACGGTAGAAACCGCGTAAACCTCATTTCTCCGGTAAAGTACCGCACGATTTGTCGCACATGCCCTCGGGCATGTGCGTTGTCGTCTGCAAGCTGCCCGCTGCACACCACTTGCCGACGGTAAAAAGATTTCCTCTAGCTGCGTCGTTTTCGTCAACTTTGGAGTGTTTACAACAATGGCAAAAATCGTCGACATCAAAGGTCGTGAAGTTCTCGACTCCCGTGGCAATCCCACCGTGGAAGCGGACGTGCTTCTCGACAACGGCATCATCGGCAGCGCTTGCGCGCCGTCCGGTGCATCCACTGGCTCGCGTGAAGCGCTCGAGCTGCGTGATGGCGACAAGAGCCGTTACCTGGGCAAGGGCGTGCTCAAGGCGGTAGCCAACATCAACGGTCCGATCCGCGATCTGCTGCTGGGCACTGACCCAAGCGACCAGAAAGCCCTCGACCACGCGATGATCAAGCTCGACGGTACCGAAAACAAGGCAACCCTGGGCGCCAACGCCATCCTCGCGGTGTCCCTGGCTGCGGCCAAGGCGGCTGCACAGGACCAGGATCTGCCGCTGTACGCACACATCGCCAACCTCAACGGCACCCCGGGTGTGTACTCGATGCCGGTGCCGATGATGAACATCATCAACGGTGGCGAGCACGCCGATAACAACGTCGACATCCAGGAATTCATGGTGCAGCCAGTTGGCGCCAAGACCTTCTCGGAAGGTCTGCGCATGGGCACCGAGATTTTCCATCACCTCAAAGCTGTGCTGAAGGCCCGTGGCCTGAGCACCGCCGTTGGCGACGAAGGCGGTTTCGCACCAAACCTGGCGTCCAACGAAGACGCGCTGAAAGTGATCTCCGAAGCCGTGGCCAACGCCGGTTACAAGCTGGGCACCGACGTGACCCTGGCGCTGGACTGCGCAGCCAGCGAATTCTACGAAGACGGCAAGTACAACCTGTCCGGCGAAGGCCAGGTGTTCACCGCTGAAGGTTTCGCCGACTACCTGAAAGGTCTGACCGAACGTTATCCGATCATCTCGATCGAAGACGGTCTGGACGAGTCCGACTGGGCTGGCTGGAAGATCCTCACCGACAAGATCGGCGAGAAGACTCAACTGGTCGGTGACGACCTGTTCGTGACCAACACCAAGATCCTGAAAGAAGGCATCGATAAAAAGATCGCCAACTCGATCCTGATCAAGTTCAACCAGATCGGTACCCTGACCGAAACCCTGGAAGCCATCCAGATGGCCAAGGCTGCCGGTTACACCGCCGTGATCTCGCACCGTTCGGGCGAAACCGAAGACTCGACCATTGCCGACCTGGCTGTGGGCACCTCGGCTGGCCAGATCAAGACCGGTTCGCTGTGCCGTTCCGACCGCGTTTCCAAGTACAACCAACTGCTGCGTATCGAAGAGCAGTTGAATGGCAAAGCCAAGTACAACGGTCGCAGCGAGTTCCGCGGCTGAGTGGTAAATGGTAAAAAGACACCGGATTGTGTCGGAAAAGTCGTGACAGCGATGGATTTGCCACTAATCTGATGCCTTATATGCACAAGCCTGGATCTTCCAGGCTTCGTGCTATCAGACGTTTCAAAGTTTTCGCGTGGCTGTCTTTTTTCACTGGATACCTGATATTCGATGCGCAGTCCTTACTGGTTGTTTCTCGTTTTGCTCTTGCTGCTGGCCGGTCTGCAGTACCGCCTGTGGGTGGGCAATGGCAGTCTGGCGCAGGTCGCCGAGCTGAATCAGCAGATTGCTGATCAACACGCCGAGAACGAAGCCCTGCTGGAGCGCAACCGGGTGATGGACGCTGAGGTCAGCGAGCTGAAAAAAGGCATGGAGACCGTTGAAGAGCGGGCTCGCCATGAGCTGGGCATGGTCAAGGACGGTGAAACCCTTTACCAGCTCGCGCAATGATCGATTCTCTGCCGGCCTTCTGGGCCGTGATTCCTGCCGCGGGCGTCGGTGCCCGAATGGCCGCGGACCGTCCCAAGCAATACCTGCAACTGGGCGGGCGCACAATTCTTGAACACAGCCTCGGCTGTTTCCTCGATCACCCGAGCCTCAAAGGCCTGGTGGTCAGTCTTGCTGTTGATGATCCCTATTGGCCGAACCTCGCCTGCGCCAGCGACTCGCGAATTCAGCGGGTCGAGGGCGGCTCCGAGCGTTCCGGGTCGGTGCTCAATGCCTTGCTGCATTTGCATGCGCAGGGTGCCGATGACGATGACTGGGTGCTGGTCCACGATGCGGCCCGACCTAACCTGAGTCGTGACGATCTCGACAAGTTGTTGGCTGAACTGGCGGACGATGCCGTTGGCGGTTTACTGGCCGTGCCAGCGCGGGACACCCTGAAGCGGGTCGACAAGCACGGTCGTGTGCTCGAAACCGTTGATCGCAGCGTGATCTGGCAGGCGTATACACCGCAGATGTTCCGCCTCGGTGCGTTGCATCGAGCGTTGGCTGACAGTCTGGTGGCGGATGCCGTGATTACCGATGAAGCCTCGGCGATGGAGTGGGCCGGTCTGGCGCCACGACTGATCGAAGGGCGGGCGGACAACCTCAAGGTCACCCGGCCGGAAGACCTGGAGTGGTTGCGTCAGCGTTGGGCCAATCGGCGCTGAATGCTGTGGCGCCTGTTCTGCCGCCTTCGCGAGCAAGCTCGCTCCCACATTTGATTGGCGCCTGACACCCAATCTGCATCCACTACGGATCCCCTGTGGGAGCGAGCTTGCTCGCGAAGACGGCTGCTCAGGCACCGCATAACTCAGCTCCGATACTCCGGCCGCTCGGCCAATCCTTCCTTCAAGAAATCCACCAGCTTGCGCACCTTCGGCGACAAATGCCGCTGCTGCGGATACAACGCCCACACCGCCGTATTCGGCGGCTGATGCGCCTCCAATAAAGAAATCAGCGCCCCGCTGTGCAAATGCTCCAGCACGTAATAGTCCGGCAACTGGCATAAGCCTACCCCTTGCAGCGCCGCATCCAACACCGCTTGCCCGCTGTTGCAGCGCCAGTTTCCCTGCACGCGCTGGGAAAATTCCCGACCGTTCTGTTCCAGTTGCCACAGATCCGAGCTGCCGATCAGGCAATTGTGGCGGCTCAGTTCCGACAAACTGTGTGGGCGGCCATACCGTTCAACGTAGGAAGGGGACGCGCACAGATACATCCGACGCGGCGCCAGGCGGGTGGCGACCAACCGCGAATCCTGCAGCCGACCCAGACGAATCGCCAGATCCAGCCCTTCATGCACCAGATCGAGCTGGCGGTTGGTCAGCTCGATATCGATCCGCAGTTGTGGGTAATGCCCCATGAACCGCGTCACCAGCGGCACGATAAACCGTTCGCCATACGCCACGGCACAGGTCATGCGCAGCATGCCTTTGGGTTCGCTGGTCAGATCGCCGACCGCGCGCAGGGCTTCTTCGCGACCGTCCTGCAGGCGCTGACAATGCTGCAGAAAGGTCTGTCCGGCTTCGGTCAGAGCCACGCGACGGGTACTGCGATAGAGCAGACGCGTCTGCAATCGCTCCTCCAGTCGTACGATTTGTCGACTGATGTGCGAGGACGAAACCCCGAGGCGTTCTGCTGCGGCGGTGAACTGGCTGCATTCGGCGACGGCGACGAACTCGTCGATGCCTTCCCAGCGGTTTTCCGACATCGGGATTATCCCTGTATGGCAATAATGTTTTGCTTTTGTCCGGATTATTCATCAGATCGCGCTGTACTACACTGCCGATCTGGTTTTTTTATTCAATGGATTCACTGGAGAGTCAGCATGATCAAGTCGCGCGCCGCTGTTGCGTTCGAGGCCAAGAAGCCGCTGGAAATCGTAGAAGTCGATGTGGCCATGCCCAAGGCCGGTGAAGTGTTGCTGCGCGTAGTGGCTTCCGGGGTTTGCCACACCGACGCCTACACCCTGTCCGGTGCTGACCCGGAAGGCATCTTCCCGTCGATCCTCGGCCACGAAGGCGGTGCGATCGTTGAGGCCATCGGTGAGGGCGTGACGTCTGTTGCGGTTGGTGACCACGTGATTCCGCTGTACACCCCGGAATGCGGTCAGTGCAAATTCTGCAAGTCGGGCAAGACAAATCTGTGTCAGGCGATTCGCGCTACTCAGGGTAAAGGTCTGATGCCGGACGGCACTTCGCGCTTTTCCTACAAGGGCCAAACGATTTTCCACTACATGGGGACATCGACCTTCTCGGAATACACCGTGCTGCCGGAAATCTCCGTGGCGAAAATCGCCAAGGATGCGCCGCTGGAAAAAGTCTGCCTGCTCGGTTGCGGCGTGACCACTGGTATCGGCGCGGTGATCAACACTGCGAAGGTCAAGCCAGGTGACACCGTGGCGATCTTCGGTCTCGGCGGCATCGGTCTGTCGGCAGTCATTGGCGCAGTGAAAGCCAAGGCTGCGCGGATCATCGCCATCGACATCAACCCGGCCAAGTTCGAAATCGCCAAGCAGCTGGGCGCTACCGATTGCGTCAATCCGAAAGACTTCGATCGTCCGATCCAGGAAGTGATCGTCGACATGACCGATGGCGGCGTCGACTTCTCCTTCGAATGCATCGGCAACGTGCAACTGATGCGCGCCGCGCTGGAATGCTGCCACAAGGGCTGGGGCGAGTCGGTGATCATTGGCGTTGCCGGTGCCGGCCAGGAAATCGCCACCCGTCCATTCCAACTGGTGACCGGTCGCGTCTGGCGTGGTTCGGCGTTCGGTGGCGTGCGTGGCCGTACCGAGCTGCCAAGCTATGTCGACATGGCGCAGAGCGGCGAGATTCCGCTGGATACTTTCATTACCCACACCATGGGTCTGGATGACATCAACAAGGCCTTCGACCTGATGCACGAAGGCAAGAGCATCCGTACCGTCATTCATTTCTGATCAATCGCGACGCCCCAGCTACAGAACTTGAAGGTTTGTAGCCGGGGCCGCGTAGGAGTCTTTACATGAGTCTGGAAAACATCTCCTGTCAGAAAAGTTTCGGCGGCTGGCACAAGCGCTATCGCCACCGTTCCGACGTGCTCGGCTGCGACATGGTGTTTGCCGTGTATCTGCCGCCACAAGCGGAGCAGGGTGGCAAGCTGCCGGTGCTGTATTGGCTGTCCGGCCTGACCTGCACCGACGAGAACTTCATGCAAAAGGCCGGTGCGATGCGCATGGCCGCTGAACTCGGTCTGATCATCGTCGCGCCGGACACCAGTCCGCGTGGCCCGGATGTGCCGGGTGATCCGGATGGCGCCTGGGATTTCGGCCTCGGAGCCGGGTTCTACCTGAATGCCACGCAGGAACCGTGGTCGCGGCACTATCGGATGCATGACTACGTCGTGCAGGAATTGCCTTCACTGGTTGAAGCGCATTTCCCGGCGTCGGATAAACGCAGCATCAGCGGCCATTCCATGGGCGGCCACGGTGCACTGGTTTGTGCGCTGCGCAATCCGGGGCGTTACCAGTCGGTGTCGGCGTTTTCGCCGATCAACAATCCAATGGATTGTCCGTGGGGGCAAAAGGCGTTCTCCCGTTACCTGGGTGAAGATCGCTCCAAGTGGAAAGAATGGGATGCCTGCGCGCTGCTCGCTGAAGCCGCCGAAAAACTGCCGTTACTGGTCGATCAGGGGGATCGCGACGATTTCCTCGAAAACCAGCTCAAGCCCGAAGCCCTGCAACAAGCGGCAAAACAAGCGGATCATCCGCTGACGTTGCGCCTGCAACCGGGCTACGACCACAGCTATTTCTTCATCTCAAGCTTCATAGACGACCACTTGCAGCATCACGCACGCGCTCTGCGCGGCTAATGCAGGTAGAATCACGCCCTGACAAAAATCGGGGCGTTTTTTTATGCGTATTGGCCACGGCTACGATGTTCACCGTTTCGCTGAAGGCGATTTCATTACTCTGGGCGGCGTGCGCATTGCACACAGCTTCGGGCTGCTCGCTCATTCCGACGGTGACGTCCTGCTGCACGCCTTGAGCGATGCGTTGCTTGGCGCGGCCGCGCTGGGCGATATCGGCAAGCACTTTCCGGACACCGACCCGCAATTCAAGGGCGCCGACAGCCGCGTGCTGCTGCGGCATGTGGTCGCGCTGATCCACGCCAAGGGCTGGAAAGTCGGCAACGTCGACAACACCATCGTCGCTCAGGCGCCGAAAATGGCCCCGCATATCGAAGCGATGCGCGCGTTGATCGCCGCCGATCTGCAAGTTGAGCTGGATCAAGTGAACGTGAAAGCTACCACCACCGAAAAACTCGGCTTTGTCGGTCGCGAAGAAGGCATCGCCGTACACTCCGTTGCCTTGTTGCTGCGCGCATGAACGAACTGCAATTGCTCGGCCCGCGCGCCTATGGCGAACCACTCGGCACTGCGGTACTGAAAGCCATCGCCGAAGATTTCCAGGTCGATGAAGTGCTCGACATCCCGTTCAGCGGCGATGGCGAACACCTGTGGATCTGGGTCGAAAAGCGTGGTCTGAACACCGAAGAAGCGGCACGGCGCATCGCCAAGGCCGCCGGCGTGCCATTGCGCACCGTCAGTTATGCCGGGCTCAAGGATCGTCAGGCACTGACCCGTCAGTGGTTCAGCGTGCAACTGCCGGGCAAGGCCGACCCGGATCTGTCGGCGGCGGAAAACGACACGTTGAAGATCCTCAAGACCACGCGCCACAAGCGCAAGCTGCAACGCGGCGCGCATTCGGCCAACGGCTTCACCTTGCGCCTGACCCAGTTTGCCGGCGACAAGGACGCGATCGAACAGCGTCTGCAACTGATCGCCAGGCAAGGCATTCCCAATTATTTCGGCGCCCAGCGTTTCGGCCATGACGGCGGCAACGTCGTTGATGCGCGTGCCTGGGCGGCGCGCAAGGCATTGCCCGAGCAGCGCAATGTGCGTTCGCGGCTGCTGTCGACGGCGCGCAGTTTTCTGTTCAATCAGGTGCTGGCCGCCCGGGTGGCCGATGGCACCTGGCAGCAAGCGCAGGTCGGCGACCTGCTGGCGTTTACCGACAGCCGCAGTTTCTTCCCGGCCGGTGAGGCCGAATGCAACGATCCGCGCCTGGCGATTCTCGACCTGCACCCGACCGGCCCGCAGTGGGGCGAAGGTGACTCACCGACTGCCGGCGCTGTCCATGACCTGGAGCAGGGGATTGCCGAGCGCGAGGCGGATCTGCGCGATTGGTTGATCAATGCCGGAATGAGCCACGAACGTCGCATCCTGCGACTGCCCATTGGCGGGTTGTCGTGGCATTATCCCCAGCCTGACATTCTGCAACTGGAATTCGTCCTCCCGGCCGGATGCTTCGCCACCGTATTGGTGCGCGAACTCGTTGATCTGGTGCCGGTGGGGCAGACGGACAGCCCATGCGTATTCTGATTTCTAACGACGATGGGGTAACCGCACCCGGTCTCGCCGCGCTTTATGCTGCGCTGGCGGATTACACCGAGTGCGTGGTTATCGCCCCGGAGCAGGACAAAAGCGGCGCCAGCAGTTCGCTGACGCTCGACCGTCCGCTGCACCCGCAATACCTGGCCAACGGTTTCATCAGCCTCAACGGTACGCCGACCGACTGCGTGCACCTGGGCCTTAACGGCCTGCTGGAGCGCGAGCCGGACATGGTGGTTTCCGGGATCAACCTCGGTGCCAATCTTGGCGATGACGTGCTGTATTCCGGCACTGTGGCGGCAGCCCTCGAAGGACGCTTTCTCGAGCGCCCTTCGTTTGCGTTCTCGCTGTGTTCGCGACAGGTGGACAATCTGGCGACAGCGGCGCATTTCGCGCGCAAACTGGTCGAGGCCCATGCCGGGCTGGACCTGCCGCCGCGTACGGTGCTGAACGTGAACATTCCCAATCTGCCGATCGACCATATTCGGGGCATTCAGCTGACCCGTCTGGGCCATCGCGCCCGTGCGGCAGCGCCGATGAAAGTGGTCGATCCGCGGGGCAAGGCCGGTTACTGGATTGCTGCTGCCGGCGATGCCGAAGACGGCGGCCCGGGCACTGATTTTCATGCGGTGATGCAGGGCTATGTGTCGATCACGCCGTTGCAGCTCGATCGCACCTTCAACGATGCCTTCAGAAGCCTCGACGGCTGGCTGGAGGGACTGCGCTGATGGCTCGTGAACACGAAGACAGACTGCGCAGCGGCATCGGCATGACGTCGCAGCGCACGCGCGAACGTCTGATCCAGCGTCTCTACGAAGAAGGCCTGTCCAACGCCAAGGTGCTGGAAGTGATCCGCCGTACGCCGCGTCATCTGTTTGTCGATGAAGCGCTGGCGCACCGTGCCTACGAAGATACCGCGCTGCCGATCGGCCACAACCAGACCATCTCTCAGCCTTATATGGTGGCGCGCATGAGCGAGCTGCTGCTGGAGGCGGGGCCGCTGGACAAGGTGCTGGAGATCGGCACCGGTTCGGGTTACCAGACGGCCGTGCTGTCGCAACTGGTCGAACGGGTGTTCTCGGTCGAGCGCATCAAGGTTCTGCAGGATCGGGCCAAGGAACGTCTGGTCGAACTGAACCTGCGTAACGTGGTGTTCCGCTGGGGCGATGGCTGGGAAGGCTGGCCGGCGCTGGCGCCGTACAACGGCATCATCGTCACCGCGGTTGCGACCGATGTGCCGCAGGCGTTGCTCGATCAGCTGGCACCGGGTGGGCGGATGGTGATTCCGGTCGGCTCGGGGGAAGTGCAGCAACTGATGCTGATCGTGCGCGAAGAACACGGCTTTTCTCGTCACGTTCTGGGGGCGGTGCGCTTCGTGCCATTGCTCAATGGCCCACTGGCCTGAGCATTTGTTTGCGGGCGCTGAATTCCTGGCGTTGGCTTCGGTCTTACAGCGGCAGCGAGCGTTTAAACGCAGTCGATCGGGCCTTGGCAAACGTGTGCGTGCAGCGATTTCGCTTCATTAAAGGTAAAGACGGCGCGGCCCGTTATACTTGCGACACCTCATGCCTGAATGGGCATTCCAAATTTTTTCAGCCACCACAAAGGGAGCGGCGGGTGAGTCTCACAGTCATTGCGCAGCGTATGGGTAACACGAGCTTTCAGCGCCTGGTGACTGGCCTTGTCTTGAGCACCTTGCTGGTCGGTTGCTCCAGCACCAAATCGAGCAACGTGCGGGTGGTCGATCGCAACAGTGCGGCGGCCCAGCGTCCGGCCGTCACGACCGGGCAGTATGTAGTCCGTCCGGGCGATACGCTGTTTTCCATCGCTTTTCGCTACGGCTGGGACTACAAAGCCCTCGCTGCCCGGAACAATATTCCTACGCCGTATACGATCCACCCGGGTCAGACAATTCGCTTTGACGGCCGTACCGGTTCAACGCCGACGGCGGTGGTAAGCAACGGTGGTTCCGCGCCATCATCGTCGAGCAAGACTACGGTAATCCGGCGCCAGGCGAATGGCACGACGACCACCACGGTGACCGGCTCCGGTGCTGGTTCTGCGGGGGCTGCACCGTCCGTCGCCAGTAAATCGGCACCTGCTCCACTGCCTCCACCGGGTCCGGCCCCGACCGGCTGGGGATGGCCATCTAATGGCATTCTGATTGGAAAATTCTCTTCAAACGGTAGTTTGAATAAAGGAATTGATATCGCCGGAGATTTGGGACAGCCTGTTTTAGCTGCGTCTGATGGGACGGTGGTTTACGCCGGGAGTGGCTTAAGGGGCTACGGCGAATTAGTCATCATCAAACACAGCGAAACCTACGTCAGTGCCTACGGACATAACCGCAGGCTGTTGGTACGGGAGGGGCAGCAGGTCAAGGTCGGACAGACAATTGCCGAAATGGGGTCAACGGGTACAGACCGGGTGAAACTGCATTTTGAGATTCGCCGACAAGGTAAACCTGTAGATCCGCTGCAGTTCCTGCCCAAACGTTGATTTGAGGCCAGCCTGTTCCGTCGCGTAGAGGGGACAGGCTCCAGCGCTGCCAAGGATAAAGGCGTCGCTTGAGCTTGGGGTCGAACTCACCAAAGGACTATAACAATGGCTCTCAGTAAAGAAGTGCCGGAGTTTGACATCGACGATGAGGTTCTCCTTATGGAGACCGGCATCGATTCGGATTCGATGTCGAATGATGAAGGGGCTGCTCCACCTTCCGTTCGTTCCAGATCCAAACACTCCGCTTCACTTAAGCAACACAAGTACATCGACTACACTCGGGCACTCGATGCCACGCAGCTGTATCTCAACGAAATCGGCTTTTCTCCACTGCTCTCCCCCGAGGAAGAAGTTCACTTCGCGCGTCTGTCGCAAAGTGGCGATCCGGCGGGGCGCAAGCGCATGATTGAAAGTAACCTGCGGCTGGTCGTGAAGATCGCCCGGCGTTACGTCAATCGAGGGCTGTCGCTGCTGGATCTGATCGAAGAGGGCAACCTCGGCTTGATCCGCGCGGTGGAAAAGTTCGATCCCGAGCGCGGCTTCCGCTTCTCGACCTACGCTACCTGGTGGATTCGTCAGACCATCGAGCGCGCGATCATGAATCAGACCCGGACCATCCGGCTGCCGATTCATGTGGTCAAGGAACTCAACGTGTACCTGCGGGCGGCACGGGAACTGACGCAAAAGCTCGATCACGAACCTTCACCCGAAGAAATCGCCAACCTGCTGGAAAAACCGGTGGGCGAGGTCAAGCGCATGCTCGGCCTGAACGAGCGGGTTTCTTCGGTCGACGTCTCGCTGGGTCCGGATTCGGATAAAACCCTGCTGGACACCCTGACGGATGACCGTCCGACCGATCCATGCGAACTGCTGCAGGATGACGACCTGTCGCAGAGCATCGATCAATGGCTCTCGGAACTGACCGACAAGCAGCGCGAGGTGGTTGTACGCCGCTTCGGCCTGCGCGGGCATGAGAGCAGCACGCTGGAAGATGTAGGCCTGGAGATCGGCCTGACCCGGGAACGGGTGCGGCAGATCCAGGTGGAGGGCCTGAAGCGCCTTCGGGAGATTCTCGAGAAGAATGGCCTGTCGAGCGAGTCGCTGTTTCAGTAAGCGCCTCTGAAACCCGCCCATAAAAAGCCCCGACTGGTTCGGGGTTTTTTTATTGCTCGGATATTGGCTGATGACTGTCTGTGGTGAGGGCGCTTACTCCCGCCGGATTGCGCAGCAATCCCCAAAGACTCATGAGCGCTGCGCACTCAAGCGAGAGCAAGCTGCCTCGCCACAAAGTTCATTGCCGGACATACGGTCAGCATTTCCATCGTTTGTAGTCTCACGGTGTAAGCCTTGGCTTACTCTTTCGTAAGTGTTCCCTATTTTTGCAGGACGGCAGACGTCGATTGCTCAGAGTGATCGAGTTTAACTAGTTGATTTAAAAGCTTATTTTTTATTGTGAAGTGCTTATTACAGGGTTTTTCAGCCCGCAACGCCGATTGATCTCGGCAGGGAACTCTTTAGTATCAGCACTGTGTCGACGGACAGACACGCCCTTCAAGGAAGAGGGGAATGGACATCGCAGGACGCGATTCATCAGGACGATGAAAAGGAACACAGGGAATAGGGAAAAAATGTGGGCGGGTCAAACCGCCCCTTTTTTTGCCTGTAGAAAAGTAAAACCCGGAAAGCAAAAAGGCCCGCAAAGGGCCTTTTCGTAACGCGCGACAGATCAGCGTTCTAGGTCTTTGATCTTGCCTTTGACGCCATCCCACTCTTCGGCATCCGGCAGCGATTCTTTCTTCTCGGTGATGTTCGGCCAGATTTCGGCCAATTCAACGTTCAGTTGAATGAACTCCTGCATATCCTCCGGAACTTCGTCCTCGGAGAAAATCGCGACGGCCGGGCATTCCGGTTCGCACAGGGCGCAGTCGATGCACTCATCCGGGTGAATCACCAGGAAGTTCGGGCCTTCGTAAAAGCAGTCCACCGGACAGACTTCTACGCAGTCGGTGTACTTGCACTTGATGCAGTTGTCGGTGACGACGAAGGTCATTTCTAATTTTCTCCTCAGGCGGCGGCAGCGTTGCCCCTTCACGGTTGGGGTCGCCAGGTTCGGGAGCGATGTCTGCCAGCCAGGCTATTAGCCAGCAGCATCCCAAACCGCGCGAGATTCTAACAGCTTGAAGCCGTTTGCGTTATATCCGGTTCTTTAGTGCTTAGATCCGGTTCTTGAGTGCATATAACAATTCGAGCGCTCGACGCGGGGTCAGGTCATCGAGATCCACTTTGGCTAACTCATCGAGCACTGGGTGCGGCAGGCTGGCAAACATATCGCTCTGCTGCGGAGCGGCCGGTTTGCCTTTGACGGCAGGCTTGGGCGCTTCATGCGGCAATGCGGTGTCTTCCAGTCGGCTCAAGTGCTCACGGGCACGCACGATCACTTCACTCGGCACGCCGGCCAGTTGCGCTACCGCCAGGCCGTAGCTCTGGCTGGCAGGCCCCGGCAACACATGGTGCAGGAACACGATGCGCTCGTTGTGCTCGGTGGCGTTCAGATGCACGTTGGCCACCAAAGGCTCGGCTTCCGGCAACACGGTGAGCTCGAAATAGTGCGTAGCAAATAGAGTATAGGCACGCAGATGCGCCAGACGCTCGGCGGCCGCCCATGCCAGCGACAGGCCGTCGAAGGTGCTGGTGCCGCGTCCAACTTCGTCCATCAGCACCAGGCTGCGTTCGGTAGCGTTGTGCAGGATGTTGGCGGTTTCGCTCATCTCGACCATAAAGGTCGAACGACCACCGGCGAGGTCATCGCTGGAGCCGATCCGGGTGAAGATCCGGTCCACCAGCGACAACTCGCAACTGGCCGCCGGCACGAAGCTGCCGATATGCGCCAGCAGCACGATCAATGCGGTCTGGCGCATGTAGGTGGATTTACCGCCCATGTTCGGACCGGTGATCACCAGCATCCGGGTGTTGTCATCCAGGCTCAGGTCGTTGGCCACGAACGGCGTGGTCAGCACTTGCTCGACCACCGGGTGACGACCCTGGGTGATGCGCATGCACGGCTCGCTGACGAAGCGCGGGCAGTTCAGGTCAAGGTTCAGCGCACGTTCGGCGAGGTTGCTCAGCACATCCAGTTCGGCCAGTGCGCCGGCGGTGTCCTGCAGTGGTGGCAACTGGCTGATCAGGTCTTCCAGCAGCGCTTCGTAGAGCATTTTCTCGCGGGCGAGGGCACGGCTCTTGGCCGACAGCGCCTTGTCTTCGAACTCTTTCAGCTCCGGCGTGATGAAGCGCTCGGCGCCCTTGAGCGTCTGGCGACGGATGTAATCGGCCGGAGCGGATTCCGCCTGCTTGCTCGGCAGCTCGATGAAGTAGCCGTGAATGCGGTTGTAGCCGACTTTCAGGTTGGCCAGGCCAGTGCGCGCCTTTTCCCGGGCTTCGAGATCGATCAGGAACTGGCCGGCGTTCTCGCTCAGCGATTGCAGCTCATCGAGTTCGCTGTCGTAACCGGTTTTCAGCACGCCGCCGTCGCGGATCACCGCTGGCGGGTTGTCGATGATGGCTTTTTCCAGCAGCGCTGCCAGTTCCGGGTAGGTGCTGGTGGTGGTTGCCAGGCGTTGCAGGTGCGGCGCTTCCAGGTCGGTCATCGCCACTTGCAGTTGTGGCAGGGCGCCGAGAGCATCACGCAGTCGAGCAAGGTCGCGAGGGCGCGCATTGCGCAGGCCGATCCGCGCCAGAATCCGCTCGATGTCGCCGATTTCCTTCAGCTGTGGCTGGAGTTTTTCGAAGCGGTAGCCATCGAGCAGACAAGTGATCGAGGTCTGCCGCGCCAGCAGCACGGTCAGATCACGCAGCGGACGGTTCAGCCAACGAGTCAGCAGGCGGCTGCCCATCGCGGTCTGGCAGCGATCGACCACCGACTGCAGGGTGTTGTCGCGACCGCCGGCCAGGTTGGTATCGAGTTCCAGGTTGCGGCGGCTGGCGCCGTCGAGCACCACGGTGTCATCCAGGCGCTCATGACGCAGGCTGCGCAGATGGGGCAGGGCGGTGCGCTGGGTTTCCTTGGCGTAGGCCAGCAGGCAACCGGCGGCGCCGATGGCCAGGGTCAGGGTTTCGCAGCCGAAGCCTTTCAGGTCTTGCGTGGAAAACTGCTGGCAGAGACTTTTCAGCGCCGAGTCACGCTCGAAATCCCACGGTGCACGACGACGTACGCCACGGCGTTTTTCCGCCGGCAGGTCTTTCGGCCAGTCGTCCGGGATCAGCAGCTCTACCGGGTTGACCCGCTCCAGTTCCGCCAGCAGGTTCTCCCAGCCCTTGATCTCGAGCACGGTGAAGTTGCCACTGGTGATGTCCAGCACAGCCAGACCGAACAGACGCTCGTCGCCCAGTACCGCCGCAATCAGATTGTCGCGGCGCTCATCGAGTAGCGCTTCGTCACTGACCGTGCCCGGGGTAATGATCCGCACCACCTGGCGCTCCACCGGCCCCTTGCTGGTAGCCGGATCGCCGACCTGCTCGCAGATCACTACCGACTCGCCGAGCTTGACCAGTTTCGCCAGATAACCTTCCGCCGCGTGGTAAGGAATCCCGCACATCGGAATCGCCTGTCCCGCCGACTGACCGCGCGCGGTCAGGGTAATGTCGAGCAACTTGGCAGCCTTCTTCGCGTCTTCATAGAAGATCTCGTAGAAGTCGCCCATGCGATAGAACATCAGCTGGTCCGGGTGCTGGTTCTTCAGGCGCCAGTACTGCTGCATCATCGGGGTGTGGGAGGACAGGTCGGAGACGGCTTTATTCATCGGATTGTCAGGTAACTCGTTAAATGATGTAGGGCAAAAGCAAGGGCAACCGCCGGGCTTTTCCGCGATGGGCGCAAGGTTACCATGGGCGGTCTGCTTGACGCAGGCATGACAGTCCGCTGGCGCTTTCTGCGTTTAATTGTGATATATGCACGATTTATGCAAATCAGCATTTGTCTTCGGAAAAAACTTCAAGCACTATGCGCGTTATGCAAAAACGCAACGTATCCTCCGTCTTAAGAGCACTGCTCGACCAGCACGGGATCTCCCCTACGGAGCTCCACCGTCGCACCGGCGTGCCTCAATCAACGCTCTCGCGGATTCTCAGCGGGAAGATCGTCGATCCTTCGGATAAACACATTTCGAAGATCGCCGAATACTTCAATGTGAGCACTGATCAATTGCGCGGCCGCGCAGACGTCGCACCGGCGACGGGCGGCGCGCGTGATGACGTGCATGCGGAACTCAAGGACATAAGCCTGTGGGACGACGATACCCCTGTCGATGATGACGAGGTGTCGGTGCCCTTTCTTCGCGAGGTTGAATTGGCTGCTGGATCAGGAAGATTCGTCATCGAAGAGAGCGAACGCTCTAGCCTGCGCTTCGGCAAGCGCAGCCTGCGCCACAACGGTGTGCAGTTCGACCAGGCCAAATGCGTGACGGTGCGCGGTAACAGCATGATGCCGGTACTGCGTGATGGCGCCACGGTCGGGGTCAACGCCGGCAAGTGCGGGATCGGCGACATCATCGATGGCGACCTGTACGCGATCAATCACAACGGTCAGTTGCGCGTGAAGCAGCTCTATCGCCTGCCGACCGGCATCCGTCTGCGCAGCTTCAATCGTGATGAGCATCCGGACGAGGACTACAGCTTCCAGGACATGCAGGACGAGCAGATTGTCATCCTCGGTCACGTCTTCTGGTGGGGCATGTACGCCCGATAGACTTCCCCTTCACTGAAAACCCGCCCTCTGGCGGGTTTTTTTTCGCCCGAGTAAAACCCCCAACGCCTTGATTTATGCGGCCTTCATGCGTCGGTGCATTTCTTGCGCATAAATAAATGCATTTATGCATTGACTGTATATGCATCCATGCATATCCTTGCCACCAAGCCGCTCGACAAAGCGGCTGGCAACAACAGCTCTTTAGTTCCACAAGAACAGGCAGCGATGAACCGGCCTCAACGGTTCAGAGGGTTGGCAACTGACCCGGGTGTGCAGCGTAAAGCACCAAGAGCAGTTATCCGGCGGGCAGGGACCGCGGTCGGAAAAACAATTTGAATGGACTCGTACCGCGCCAGTAGCGCCGAAAAGTCAGCTTCCTTCTCGAACACAGGAATTGAAGGAAGGCGAAGGAGCGCATTACTGAAAAGCCCGGCGTAGTGCCGGGCTTTTTGGAATGCCTGCCAGGTTTCATCACGACGTTCATCGCTAACACTACACAAAGGAAGACTAAATGAATCTCTATGCACTGGTTGAATACAGCAAAGTTACCCAGCTCAAGGAAAGTGAAGTCAGCCCGGAAGCACCTGCTTCGCCAACTTCGTTTTGGGTTGATGTAACAGGTAATACGCAGATTCGCGTCGGCTGGGGCGCAACATTCGATGGCGTCTGGACGTTCACGCCGCCCTCCGAGCAAGACCTGCGCAATGAAGCTGAACAGCAGAAATGGCAGTTGCTGAATTTCGCTGCGGGCTGGCTGCTGCTCAACTCGCTGAATTACAAAGTTGATACCGGCATTGCCACTCCAACAGAGCAAGCCCTGCTGCTGGCGTACAAACAATATTGCATCGCCGTCAGCGACGTCGATAAACAGCCGGGTTATCCGGCAACTATCGTCTGGCCAGTCGCCCCGTACTGACAGACATGAAAAACAGCGTTCGCTGGGAATCAATAAAAAGGAAGTTGGAATGAATCGTTACGCACTTACAACCACAGTAATGGGTTACACCGTGATTCTTCAGATAGTCGACTCTGAGGGCGCGGCACCCGCTGTTCCGGCGAGTGAACCTTTTGCCCAATGGCGAAACATCACCGGTAACGACATTGCGCAACCGGGAATGAAAATCAGCTGGGGGCCTTTTGGCGATGAGTATGTTGAGACAACTCTCCTCGAGCAACAGATGACCACCAATGGCCGCATGCAACAACGCTTTGACGCAGCCGGGCGCTGGTTGATGTTCAACCCTTTGCAATACAAGCTGGATCTAGGCATCGCCACTGCGGCAGATGAGTCGGCACTGCTTGTCTATAAGCAGTACTGCGTTGCCGTCAGCGAAGTTATCAAACAAAACACCTTCCCGACAATCAACTGGCCAGTCGCCCCGTTCTGATGCAAATGCGTTAACGCGCCTGCCTCTAGAGCGCATTACGGAAAAGCCCGGTCTCACCACCGGGCTTTTTGAAATGCCTGCCTGATTCTGTAGCTACCCCAGAAGAACATGCGTTGCTACTGGCTCACAAGCAGTATTGCATCGCTGTCAGTGACATAGAAAAACAGTCCGGCTATCCGAAAAAAATCATTTGGCCTGTTGCGCCTTACTGAATCTGTGCGGCGCATCGAGAACTTAGTCTCGGCCCATTTTGTTATAAGGAAATATTATGAAGAAGTACGTTTTCATTGAGATGAGCAATATTGCTGCGTATTCCAAGGCGGTAATGATTCAGGTCTCTGAGGAACAACCTGACACCAATCCCACGGGCATATCCGGCGGTTGGTACGGCTTTGCAATTGACACCGTTGTTCAAGTGGGCTGGAAGGCTACATACGGCGCGAATGGCTGGGAGTTTTCTGAGCCCACTTATCAAGACCATGTTGATCAGGTAACGCTGTTTGTACGACAGCGGCTCGGCGTAGCCGCTGGCTGGCTTGATATCAACCCGGTCAATTACAAGGTGAATCTCGGTGTTGCCACGCCAGAGGAAGAAGCCGCTTGGCTCGCTTATCAGCAATATTACATTGCAGTCTCCGACGTGAAAAAACAGGCTGGCTATCCCTACACGATTGACTGGCCAGTGGCTCCGTTCTGATTCAGGCATAAGCGTCAACCCCGTCAGCGGGAGCGCATTACTGAAAAGCCCGGCCTCAGTGCCGGGCTTTTTGGAATGCCTACCTGAAGAGACATCGCTTGAACCCAACACACATCACTCATCAACTGAAACCAGGAGGCGTGACATGACAAACGAGCAACAAGCGTTGGCGGACATGCCGATCTGGCTGGTCATCCTCCTCGCTGTAGTGGGCGGGGTGTCCGGCGAAATGTGGCGCGCCGACAAGGAGGGCGCCCGCGGCTGGCCGTTGCTGCGGCGGCTGGCCCTGCGCTCCGGCGCCTGCATGATCTGCGGCGTCTCGGCGATCATGCTGCTGTACGCCGCCGGCATGTCGATCTGGGCCGCCGGCGCCTTCGGTTGCCTGACCGCAATGGCCGGCGCCGACGTGGCCATAGGTCTGTACGAACGCTGGGCTGCCAAGCGCATCGGCGTCTGCGAAGTTCCGCCCGCCAATACGAATAAGGAGCAATGAAAAAATACAGCGGTATTTGAAAAGGAGTTCATTTCATGTTGAGCGATTTTCGTTGTGGCAAATGTAATCGGTTACTCGCAAAAGTAGATCCACTTCATCAAGTGCAAATCAAATGCCCTAGATGCAGGACGTTGAATTACGCGAAAACGGGATGCTTTAAAAACTCGCCTGTGAGCGAACCAGGGCAGCATTGACTGCTAATAATAAATAATCGACTTATAGGTGATATATATGGCTACATTACCGCGTTACCCCTTTACAACCGACGGCAGTTCGATTCTGTTGCCACTGCATGAAATGTCTTCTGGACAATATCTTCAGTCGCCAGACAAGCGTTTTAAATTGATTGTTCAATCCGACGGCAATCTGGCGATTTACGAAGGAGCAAATACAGTTTGGGTGGCGATTGCCGGTCAACCCTATACAAGCTCTGGAAAGCAGATAGACAACTCAAAAATTTACTTTTATCTGATGTATTACGCGTTCCTCAATGATCCAACGCGCGGCCGTATGTGGGGCACCGCTAACAGCACGCCTCTCAATGCTGATATCTGGGCCGCTTACAATCGTGCTTATCTATCTCTGCAGAATGATGGAAACCTTGTAGTGGTCGACTCGATCCCTGTCTGGTCAAGCAACTCTGCCATTCCGATCAGCCCATCTGTGGAGTCCGTATATATTCCGGCAGGCACAACGCTTGAGGTTGACCGTCGATATGTTGTTGGAGGGACGACTCTGGTCTTCCAATCGGACGGAAATCTGGTGGTTTCAAACGGGCCTCTGGGTGTCCTTTGGGCGAGTTGGACACAGAATAAAGGCGCCACCCGTGCAGTCATGCAGGGAGATGGGAACTTTGTGATCTATGGCCAAAACAATACACCGCTCTGGTTTACCGGCACTGCCGGCCAACCAGGTGCGATGGCAAAAGTTCAGGCAAATGGCAGTTTCTCTATTGTCAGCGAAAAACCTGTTTGGGCGCGATTTGGATTCACGCCAACAATTTTACCAAAGCGTGTATTTCAGTGGGATAACAAGCCGTGGGATCCAAAAGAAATTCCTTTGTGGAGTTTTTAATTAATTAATTCTGAAGTTGGCCTCCTCCCTGGGAGGCCTTTTAATAGTGTTTTTATTCGACGAGTTGCGTGCTGTTAAAGTATTCGATTTAAATTAAAAGCCATCTGGCCATCACTCATTTTTTTTCCTCGCTGCATGTTCTGCGGCGAGGCTGCGCGTGGACATTTGAAAAGGAGGTCATGCATGCCCGCACCGATCCAGCAGCCTTCGCAGCTGTTCACGGCGATGGCGACAACCTTGCGCAACAGCGCCGGCCTGAACCTGCAGGTCGGCAATCACGACGACTTCACGGCACCCGGCGCTCAGGCCTGGGCGTTGATCGACTTCGACCGTAATGCACCGGGCGCACGTGCCGCTGACGGGCGTATCGCCCACGTCATGACCGTATCGCTGCAAGTCATTCCGGCACTTTCTGCGAGCGCATTTGCCGCCTGCGATCTGATCGCCGTACTGAAAAACCTGATCACCGACAACCGTTGGGGACTGCCCGGTGCTCAATGTGATCTGCCGATGAACCTTGATGGTCTGCCGTCAGTACTCACACGCGCCGACCAGCAATTCAAGGCGTGGACGCTGACCTTCACCCAGACCCTCTATCTCGGCCCAACCTTGCTCGACGACCCGCTCGGCACACCGAAATTCGCTCGCACCTGGGAAGTCAGCGACATCGACGACCCCGACCAATACACCGCGCTGGAGGCCTGACCGATGTTCGACGCATTACTGCGCATGCAACTGGGGCCGATCATCGAGCGGCTGGCGGAGATGGAAGCGGAAATCGACGACCTGCACCGACGTGCCGAGAGTTTTTGTCGCATCGGCATTTGCCAGACCGTCGATGCCGCGAGCAACACCTGCCAAGTCAGCCACGGAGGATTGCTCACGCCGTCGATCAAGTTCTTCAACCCCAGCGCCGGAGCGCAGAGCGAATCGCGGATTCCGAGCGTGGGCGAGCAGTGCCTGCTATTCAACTACGGCAGCGGTGAAAGCGGCGCGCAAAGCGTGGCGTTGTTCGGCCTCAACAGTGACCGCTTTCCGCCGACGGCGACGGTACCGACGCTGACGCGCCGGGTGCATGTCGACGGCAGCGAAAGCGGCTACGACGACGCCACGCACACCCTGCACTGGCAAAACGGTCCGGCCGCATTCAGTGGCTCTCGCGAGTCGCTTGCACTGAGCATCGGCCCGGCGCAACTGACGATGACGCCACAGCTGATCAGCCTGCAACTGGGCGGCGTCGGCCTGAGCATCGACGCCTCGGGCGTGCACTTCAGCGGCCCGTTGGTGGATCACCAGGGCCGCGTCATCAGCCCTTGAATCAAGAGCTTCCCATGATCGGAATCGATAGAGACTCCGGGGCCACGGTCGACGACTGGCTGCAGTTTGTGCAGCGCGCGACACGAGCCCTGACCACGCCGCTGGGCACCCGGCAAAAAAGGCCCCTTTATGGCTCGCTGATCCCCACGCTGCTGGGGCAGAACCTCGGTGACGACGTTCTGCTTCTGGCGCAGAGCCACGCGGCTCAGGCGTTTTACAACGCGCAGAACGGGATCAGCGATTTTCAGCCGAGCGTGATCGTCGCCAGCCGTCAGGGCGCCGGTCTGCTGCTGCGTTTCGCCGGCACCTGGAAAAACCGTCAACAGACCTTCGAGGTAGTGACATGAGCATGTTGATCCCCGGCCAGAACCAATTGGCCGAACCGGCGCTGATCACCGTCGACGCCTTCGAAGACCTGCTCGCCGAGTTCAAGACCTTCGTCATCGAATACGTCGGCGCCCGAGCGCCCGACAGCGCGGCAAAACTCAAGACCAGCCTCGATAACGAAAGCGAGCTGCTGACCCTGGCGCTGGAAGCCTTCTGCGTGCGCTTGCAAACCCATGAACGCAAATACAACGCTCGCATCAAGCAGATGCTGGCGTGGTGGGCGACCGGCAGCAACCTCGATGCACGGCTGGCGGACATGGGCTTGGAGCGGCAGTTGCTCGATCCGGGCGATCCTGCAGCCTTCCCGCCGGTACCCGCGATTTACGAAAGCGACGACGACGCCCGGCTGCGCTATTACCTGGCACCGCACGCCCCGGCAGCGGGCTCGCGAATGCAGTATCGCCGCGAGGTTTTCACCCTCGGTGAGCGGCCGAAGGTGAAGGTCGAATCCAGCGATGCCGGTGTGGTGAACGTCACCTACACCTTCAACCCGGACGGCTTGGCGGCACAGGTCAAGGACGGCAATGGTCGGCGCACTGCGCCGGGCGAAGTGCAGGTCACGGTGTTGTCGCGAGACGGCGATGGCACGCCATCCGCCGCATTGCTCGATGGCGTGCGTCAGCACTTCGCCCGCCCTGATGTGCGACCTGAAACCGACCTGGTCACGGTCAAGGCTGCGGACATTCAACGCTACAAGATTCGTGTGGTGGCCAAGATCAATTCCGGCCCCGACTCGGGCCTGACCAAAGTCGCCGCACAGCAGCAATTGCAGGCCTACGCCGACAGTTGTCATCGCCTGGAAGGGCGGGTCGATCCGAGCTGGATCGACTACACGCTGCACAGCGCTGGCGCCGTGCAACTGCAGATTCTTGAACCGCTGGCGCCGATCGTCACCACGGCGTTTCAGGCGCCGTACTGCACGGCGGTCGAGGTCGAGGTGCTGACGCTATGAGTGAGCCAACGCATAGCCCGACGTTGCTGCCGGCCAACAGCTCGGCACTCGAGCGCGGGCTGGATCTGGGCTTTGGCGCATTGCTTGATCGCATCGCGCCGCCGTTCCCCGAACTGATGAACCCGAGCGAGACACCGGTCGCATTCCTGCCGTATCTGGCAGCGGATCGCGGTGTCGCCGAATGGAGCACCAGCGCACCGGAAGCGGAAAAGCGCCTGACCGTCGAACTGGCCTGGCCCACCGCGCGGCAGGCCGGCACTCGCAAGGCGCTGGAAAACGCAGCCAAGGGTTTGCAACTGCGCCCGGAAGTTCGCGCCTGGTACGAACAGACGCCGCCCGGCGTGCCTTACAGCTTCTCCGTGCGCGCCTTCAGCGAGCAACCCTACAGCGCAGAAATCGACGCCCGTCTCGACCGACGCCTGGCCGATGCCAAGAGCGAACGAGACATTCTTTCGGTGACGGTTGGCTTGAGCGCGTTCGGCAGCCATTGCATCGCCGCCGCGACTTTCTGCGGTGAGCTGACGACGGTTTATCCGGTGTTCATCGAAGGGCTTGAAACCTCTGGCGAGGCGTTCATGGCCGCCGCGATGTACACCGTCGAAACATCCACTATTTATCCTCAGGGGGCCTGAATGGCTGACTATTACACCCTGCTCACCAACGCAGGGATTGCCTACGAAACGGCGTGCAAGGCCGCGGGGACACCGATCAAGCTGACGCAGATTTCCGTCGGCGACGGCGGCGGCGCGGTCTACAACCCGGCCGCGACCGCCACCGCGCTGAAACGCGAAGTCTGGCGCGGGCCGCTCAATGCCCTGTTCCAGGACGAGAAGAATCCGAGCTGGCTGCTCGCCGAAGTCACCATTCCGCCGGACGTTGGCGGTTGGTACGTGCGTGAAGCCGGGTTGTGGACCGACACCGGGATTCTCTACGCCATCGTCAAATATCCGGAGTCGTTCAAGCCGGTGCTGGCGACTTCGGGCTCGGGCAAAGAGTTCTACATTCGCTCGATTTTCGAGACCAGCAATGCATCGCTGGTAACGCTGCTGATCGATGACACCGTGGTCAAGGCCACCCGTGCCTGGGTCATGAGTTACCTCGCCGAAGAACTCGGCAAACTCGATGGCAAGCAATCGGTGCGCGTCGCGGCCTCTACCAACATCGTGCTGAACGGTGCGCAACAGATCGACGGCGTGGCCGTGATTGCCGGTGACCGCGTGCTGCTGGCGAACCAGACCCTGGCCAAGGACAACGGCCTGTGGATCGTCGCCAATGGCGACTGGGTGCGGGCGACTGATGCCAATACCAGCGCCAAGGTCACGCCGGGCCTGACGGTCATGGTGGAGGAGGGCACGGCCAATGGCGATTCGCTGTGGCACCTGACCACCAATGCGCCGATCGCCCTTGGCACGACTGCGCTGACCTTCAAGATGCTCGCCGGGCGCACGGGGATTGCGGCCGGGACTTACAAGAGTCTGACGGTTGATGAATATGGTCGGGCGACGGCAGGTGCGAATCCTGAAACGTTGGCCGGGTTTGGCATCAAGGATTCCTACACCAAGGCTGAAGTCGAGGCGTTGATTGCCAAGGCATCGGCATTGCCGGTGGGTTCGATTGTTGCGTTCCCGGTGGATGCACCGCCGCCGGGTTTTCTTGAGCTGGACAACAGCGTCAAGAGCAGCGCGACTTACCCGGACTTGAGCGCCTATCTGGGTGGCAAGTTCAACAAGGGGGATGAGGGTGTCGGGAATTTCCGGTTGCCTGAGGCGCGTGGGGAATTCTTGCGGGGTTGGGATCATGGGCGTGGGGTGGATGCGGGGCGAGGTGTTGGCACGTATCAGACTGATGACTTCAAGTCGCACAATCATCCGCCACTAAGTAATCGCCCTGGTTTCATGAGTAATGAGTATCCGACGATTCAGGCGTATCACGGAACGAGTTCATCTGGTGCTCCGACGTACTCGGGAGAAGGGCAGCAGATGGCTACCACTGGAGTCCGAGGTGGTACCGAAACTCGGCCCCGTAACGTCGCTGTCATGTGGTGCATCAAAGCCTGGAACGCCCCGGTCAATCAGGGAACCATCGATGTAGCCGCACTGGCCAAGGAAGTCGAACGGTTGAAATCTGCCGTTCCGATTGGCGCTGTCCTGGCGTTCCCGACGGGTATTGTCGCTCCCGGTTATCTGGAGCTCGATGGCAGTGTGCAGAGCATTGCGACTTATCCGGATCTGGCGGCTTATCTCGGCACCACTTACAACAAAGGTAATGAGGGGACGGGCAATTTCCGCTTGCCGGAGTCGCGAGGAGAGTTTCTGCGGGGTTGGGATCATGGGCGCGGCGCGGACCCTGCTCGGGCAATTGGCAGCTATCAACTCGGTACTTTGGCGACGTTCGACAGCAACACACCCGGCGGTTCTTCGGTCGACACCCTGCGTTGCAGTCCAGCGCAAGCTCAAGCGGACGTTTATCGCTCGACCGATTATCCGGGTGTCGGAATTACTTACACAGCTTCCAACCTTAGTGTAGGCGAATACCCTGTTGAGGGGGGGGTTACACGCCCACGCAACCTAGCGGTGATGTGGTGCATCAAGGCCTGGAACGCACCGGTCGATCAGGGAAGCATTGATATTGCCGCGTTGTCCGTTCTTGCCCAACAAGCGACCGAAATCAAACAAGGCTCGGCAAAGGTAGCCACCCAAATTCAGGTGAATGCTGGCTCAGATGACAGTGCCATCGTCACTCCCAAAAAGCTTCGTCTCGGCTTTGAGGCGAGCCTCGCTCCTAATGGATACATAGTGTTCCCGTCGTGGCTGGGAGGCCTGATGCTGCAATGGGGACAGGCCTCTATGCAGGGAACCACTCAGACCTTCAACTACCCGACAGCCTTTCGTTCACAGGTTTATCAGATGGTGGCGACAGATGCGGGAAGTGGAGCCCATTCGCTGGGAGCTACCGCGATAAGCCTGGCGTCCTTCACTGCCTACGGAAATGTGGCAACAACGAACTTCCGTTACTTCGCAATAGGTGCATGACATGCGTTATTACAGTAAGACAACTGGCAGCACCTATCTGGACAGCCTGCACAGCACCATGCCCGATGACGTAGTTCCGATTACTGAGGATCGCTATCTGGAAGTTTTTGCTAATCGGCCATTGGGCAAGGTTTGCGGTCATGACGATGAGGGGCTGCCGATCCTGATTGATCCTCCCGCTCTGACGTCAGTCGAGAGAGCGCAGCAAGAACGCGATTGGCGAGACGAACAGATCAACGGGATTCTGTGGCTGCGCGAACGTCATCGAGACCAACTTGATCTGAATCAGTCACCCACTCTGACGGCTGACCAGTTCAACGAGTTGCTGACCTACATTCGCGACCTGCGCGACTGGCCACAATCTTTAGAGTTTCCGTCGGCAGACGCGCGTCCCGTCGAACCTGATTGGATCGCCGAACAGCCCCAATGAACGCCCCGCACCCCGGGGCGTTTTCTTGTCCGCTTAAAACCAATCAACAACCGCCAAAGCCCCTCCCCACGAGGGGCTTTCCCGTTTATGGAGAAACGAAAAATGGCAACCCGCCAAACCTACACCGTGCTCGTCCCATTCCCCACCGGCGGTGGGCACTGGTCGAGCGTCGGTCAAGACCTTGATCTGCTCGACGTCGAAGCCAGTGCCTTGCACACCGCCGGTCGACTGGAACTGAAAACACCTACCACCCAGGCCAAAAAGGCCGCTGCCAAGAAGGCTGACTGAACATGGCTGAGGTTTTGAACTTCGAGCACAACGGCATTACCGTCAATGCCACTGAATCCCCCGAGGCCATGGGTGGCCTGGGTGACAACGTCATCGGTCTGGTCGGCACCGCGCCGAAAGCCGATCCGCTGATTCCGCGCAACGCACCGTTTCGTATCAACAGCTTCACCACTCACGCGCTGCTCGATCCGACCGGCGCCGAAGAGGGCACGCTGTACCACGCGGTTTACCAGATCCTCAAAGTGGTCAAGGTGCCGGTGTACGTGGTGATCGTCGAAGCGGGCGCGACCCCGGCCGACACCGTTAACGCGGTGATCGGTGGTGTCGATCCAACCACCGGCCGCAAGCTCGGTCTGGCCGCGCTGGGCAGCGTCCCGGAAGACCTGACCATCATCGGCGCGCCGGGCTTCACCGGCACCAAAGCCGTGGCCAGCGAGTTCGCCTCGTTCGGCAAGCGCATCAAGGCCCGTGTGGTACTGGACGGCAAAGACGCTTCGGTCGCTGATCAAGTGGCTTACAGCCAGGAACTGGGCGGCGCCGACCTCGGTTTCGACCGTTGCCTGGTGGTGCACAACATGCCGGCGGTGTACTCGAAAGCCGCGAAGAAAAACGTCTTCCTCGCGCCGTCCAGCCTGGCGATTGCCGCGCTGGCCAAGGTCAAGCAGTGGGAGAGCCCGGGCAACCAGGTGACCTACGCCGAAGACGTGTCCCGGGTCGTTGAGTACAACATCCTCGACACCTCCACCGAAGGCGATCTGCTCAACCGTTACGGCGTGAGCTACTACGCCCGCACGGTGCTCGGTGGCTTCTCGCTGCTGGGTAACCGTTCGATCACCGGCAAGTTCATCAGCTACGTCGGCCTCGAAGATGCGATCAGCCGCAAGCTGGTCAAGGCCGGCCAGAAAGCCATGGCCAAGAACCTGACCAAGTCGTTCATGGATCAGGAGGTCAAGCGCATCAACGACTGGCTGCAGACTCTGGTCGCCGACGAAACCATTCCTGGCGGCAGCGTGTACCTGCACCCGGAACTCAACAGCGTCGAGAAGTACAAGAACGGCACCTGGTACGTGGTCATCGACTATGGCCGCTACGCGCCGAACGAACACATGGTTTATCAACTCAACGCCCGCGATGAAATCATCGAGCAGTTCCTGGAGGACGTTCTCTAATGTTTACCAACCGCGTAAGACAGGCCATCGCGGCCACCCTGCAAGGTTTGCCGTTGTCGGCGACCGTTGAGGAATTCACCCCGCCGAAAATCGATTTCGACATGGAAAGCATGACGGGCGGGCGCTTCATCGTTGAGGAAATGGCCAAGAGTGCCAAGGCTCTGAACGCCACGCTCAAGCTGCAAGGCACCGGTGCTGAAGTGTTGCTGGCGATGGGTGTGAAGCTGGGCGACGACATCCTGCTGAACGTGCGTGAAGCCGGTCAGGATCAGGACGGCAACACCTGGTTCACCTATCACACCATCGGCGGCAAGCTCAAAACCATGGGTGAAGACGCGATCAAGATGGGCGGCAAAGCCCTGACGACTCTGGAGTTCTCCTGCCGCACCTACAACCGCCTGGAAAACGGCATCCCGGTGATCGACATCGACGTGCGCACCCAGAAGTTCGTGCTCAACGGCGTCGACATCCTCGGTGATGCGCGCCGTGCGGTGCTGATGCCGTAACCCGCGGCTTACAGGCAATTACAAAACCCTGTGGGAGCGAGCTTGCTCGCGAAAGCGGTCTGTTGTTCAACATTGATGTTGACTGACCCGACGCCTTCGCGAGCAAGCTCGCTCCCACAGTGGATCTAAAAGAATCACCAAGGAATTCATACATGTCGTGGATGCCACCCAAGCATGACCTGCTGTCGCCGATCAGCGGTGACGACGGCGCGCAGATCGAACAGATCCAGCTCAAGCCGCTGTTCTACGCCGCTCAGAAAGAAGCGCTGGAACGCGCCGGCGATGATGAAGACGATCAGTTCTTCGAACTGGCGTTGCTCGCCACCGGCCTGTCGGTCAAGGAACTCGACCAGCTGAAACGCCCGGACTACGTGAGCATCGCCCAGTACGTGCACGAGATGTCGACCCGTCCGACGGCGTACTTTCTGGAGCAGGTCGAGGACGCGGAAAAGTCCGACGATCCTGACGAAGTGCAGCTGCTGCAACCGCTCGCCGTGACCGGCCGCACCGTGACCTCGCTGTCGCTGGAAATGCCCGCACTGCGCGCCACCAAAGTGATGAAGAAACTGAAAACGGCCAAGGAACGCGCCGAGTTCATTACTGCCCATTGCACCGGCCTGATGATCCCCGATCTGGCCCAGTTGAGCGTCCCTGACTGGACGCAATTGCAGGTGCGCATCGACGATTTTTTAAACCAGCCGGCGGCCTACTTTCGGAACGCGACATCGAAGTAATCCTCGATATCGTCCCGCTCATTTACCCGGTAAGTGAGGCGGAGATTCTGGAATGGGACGCCGAAAAGGCGTTGCGCCGCTATGACATAGCGATCACTCGCCTTGGCGTGAAACAGGAGTAGAGCGGCATGGCAGAGAGTAAAAACGCGCTCATGTACGCCGGTGAGAGCACGGGTTCCGCGAGCCGCAATATCGGCTTGACCACTGCAGCAACGAGCACGACTACAGTAGGCCTGGATCGGGATAAGGTCGCCGACCTGAGGAATGCGTTGAGTACGGCAAGTGACCGAATCGTTTCGCTGACTGCAGCCATCGATTCGCTGATCCTCACCTTGGCGACCCAACGTTCTTTGTCGAAGAGCGCGGTCAATGGTGAAGGCGGATCTTCCGCGCAGAAGGCTGCAGACAAGGTAGCCGGCGCCGTCCCTCCCGAACTGCTTAAAGCCGCTGTCGCGATGGACACAGCCGCTGCGAACGTGAGCGAAGTCGCTCGACTGACTCCAGTTCAGGGCAAGGAAATGGCTCAGGCAAGCCTGATCATGGCCAGTGCGCCGTTGGTGGCTGCCGGAGGAACCACCGGGGTCGAATTGCTCAATGCCGCGGCGTTGGGTGCCAAGGCGGGGATTGGCATCGACTTGCCCAATGCCTCGGACAAGCAGTTCGAACTGCTGAAGTTTGCCGATGACGCTGCGCTCACCGCGTCAGCATTCAAGGTGCCTGCGCTACAAGTCGCCGAGATGATGGCGGCCTGGCGTACCTCGATGAAACTGACCCGTGATCAGGCCATTGATCTGGCAGATGCGGCTCACCACTTGGGCAAAATGCCCGGAGATGTAAACGCGGCAGACATCGGCTCGGTGTTGCAGCGTTCCGGCGACGCGGCGATTGCTGCGGGGTTGCAACCCGAGCAAGCCGCAGCGCTGTCGGCAGCCTTGCTGAACACCGGAACGAAAGAAGGTGAAGCAAGCGTCGCGTTGAAGAGCATTTCCACAGCCTTGAGCAAGGGAGACCAGGTCTCTGTTGCCGAACAGGGTGCGTGGAAACAACTGGGGCTCGATCCCAGGGCCGTGTCTGCGGCGATGCGTGATCCGAACAAGGACAATGCGCAAGGTGCGTTGCTGACAGTGTTGGCCGCATTGAACGCCAGACCGCCAGAACAACGCGCAGTGTTGGCCAGGACGTTGTTCTCCGATGGCGGTGATGCTGCGCAGAAACTCTCGCAAAACCTCGGCGAGGTTAATGAGACGTTCTGGCAGGTCAAGGACAAGCAGCGATACGCGACGTCGGAGCTGGGCGAAAAGGGGTCGATAAAACAGGCTGCCCTGGCGCTTTCCGGTACTCAGCAAGGACAGCTGAATATTCTGAATGCCCGTAGCGAACGATTGGCCGTCGCCAAAGGCAACGCGTTGGCACCCTCCAGCGATTCGCTGGCCTCTGCCGGGGTCGACAAGCTCAGTGAACTGACTGAAACCTATCCGAAAACTGCTGGCATGGTGTTGACGGTGAGCGCGTTTCTCAAACCGTTGCTCGATCAAGCGCTCGATGCCATTGGCAGCGATATCAAAGGCCGGGTTGGCAAGAAAGTCGTGGATAAGGGCCTGTCCGTTTTCACCGGTGCCGCCACCGGCACAGCGGGGGCCGCCGCTGCTGGCAGCGGTTTGAAGATCCTCGAGCAAACTTCGCGGGTGCGGGCTCCGCTCCTGGAGTCGACCACCGCTGCCATGCGCCCTCTGTCACGCGCAATGCCCTGGCCTGTAAAAACCGTCGCTGCCCTCGCAGGCCTGGCGGCGGGGGTGGCCACTGGTGACGAAACCCAGATAGCCAAAAGCGTCGGCGCAGCGGGCGGTGGAATGGCCGGCGCTCTTGCAGGCTCTGCTTTCGGCGCGTCACTCGGAGCCGTGGGTGGCCCACCCGGCATGGCCATAGGCGGCCTTCTCGGTGGATTGCTTGGCGGTTGGCTGGGCAGTGAGGGCGGTTCCCTTCTGGGCGAAAAACTCGGTAGTACCACACCGGACAAACTCGCAGCACCGGCTCAGGTTAGTCAGGCGCTGGCCAGCGCCCAGGCGCCCACGGTGCCCACGGTGCCACCCCCCTACGCGCCCACCGTTCAGGTGTATTGCAGCGACCCGGGCAGTGTGGAAAAGATCGGTCAGTTGGTCGACTTTCACCTGAGATCTCAATTCAGCAACGAATTCATTCCACTGATGAACACCAACAGCCTCGCCACCCGCCGTGACGCAGCCCTGACTGATGGAGTCGACTGATGAAACAACAAATGGCTTTAGGCAGTTTCATCTTCGGCCTCTCGCGCAACTTTGCTTACAGCACGTTGGCGCGAAAGTCCGACGGTGGCTGGAGCGACATCCAGATCCTGACCAGCAAACCCAAGTCCAGTCAGACCGGGCAGAAAGCGGAATCGCTGACCATCAGCGGTACCTCGATGTATGCCGTGGCCATGGATCGACTCGATGAATTGCGCGCCCTTCAGGCACAGCGTGTGCCGCTGCCGTTGATTGACGGTATCGGGCGCAACTGGGGCCTGTGGCGGATCAACAGCATTGACGAAAACCAGAGCGAGGTCATCGATGACGGCACCGCGATGGTGATCAAGTGGGTGGTCGGATTGACGGAGTTCAACAATGCGTAAGGTCCGAAGCATGGCCGGTGATTCGGTGAATCTGCTGCTCTACCGCGAAACCGGGCGCAGTGATGACGCCGCCGAAGAAGCTCTGTGGAAACTCAACCCGACCCTGGCCGAGCACGGCCCGATCCTGCCCGCGGGCGTTTGGGTCACGTTGCCGGAGCTCGATTCGAAACCGGCCACGATCAAACCACTCACGGCCTGGGATTAAGGAGGTTGCATGACACTGGGTTTTACGCCGGTCGTTAAGATTTACGGCGCAAACGCGGATCTGCTCAATCAACGCCTGATCAGTTGGGAGCACATCGACGCTGCCGGTTTCGAGTCCGATCAATTGACCTTGACGATTGATCTTGAAGGCCTCGAAGGGCTGCCGAATCTGGGTGGAAAAATCGGCCTTGAGGTCGGTTATCTGGAGTCGGGAATGGTCGACAAGGGCCAGTTCAAAGTGACGCGCCTGACGCCGACGCTGTTCCCGTTTCGCCTGACGCTGGTGGCCACGGCGGCGCCGTTCAGCAAGGATGACGAGACGGGCTTCAAGCAACGTCGCACGGCCAGTCATGGCCCGACAACACTGGGGGCGCTGTTTCGCGAACTGGTGTCGAGCCATGGCTTTTCACCGCGCGTCGCGCCCGAGGTGGCGATGATCAGGATCGAGCACGTCGACCAGTCCAACGAAACCGACATGAGCTTTTTGACGCGCCTGGCGAAAAAGTACAACGCGGTGACCAAACCCTACAACGACGTGTACGTGCTGGCCCGTCCCGGCCAGACCAAATCGTTGTCGGGCCAGGTGCTGGCGGACGTGACATTGTCGGTGACCAGCAACAACCGTCCCGGCGATCACGCGTTCGTCAGCGCCACGCTGGAGGAGTCTGCCCGCGAGCAGACCAAGGGTTGCAAGACCTGTTTTTGGGATGGCGCTGCAGGTGTGTTGCGCTGGGTTGAAACAGGAATCGCGCCGTTCAAGACCCTCCGCCAGAAGCAACCCACTGAAGCCGATGCAATCGCCGTCGGCGAGGGCGAAGTGCGCAAGATGCTGCGCCAGAAGTACAAGGTGAAAATCACTTGTCCCGGCAATCCACTGCTGGCAGCCGAAGGTCTGGTGCTGCTCGATGAGACCTGGCCGGACTTCATGCGCGGTCGCTGGTCGATCGAAAAAGTCACCGCCAGCGGCAATCGCGAGAACAGCTATCGCTGCGTGATCGATGCCGCGTGCCTCGACCCGAAAGCCAAAGCCTGATCTCACAGCCCGCGAGTCCCCTGTAGGAGTGAGCCTGCTCGCGATAGCGGTGTGTCAGGCACATTGATTGTGAATGTGGCACCGCCATCGCGAGCAGGCTCACTCCTACAGTGGATTCGCGGTGTTTTCTGCAACTCATTTCAACTCTGGAACACCACCATGAAGATCACCCCGATCCTCACGCAACTGCGTGGGCAATGCCCTGGGCTTGCCAATCACATTTCGGTGGGTGTCGATCTGGCGTTGCTGCAAGGCAACGCCGATCTGCCGACACCCTCGGCCCACGTGCTGCCGCTGGCCGATCTCGCCAGTACCAGCACCGCGCAAAACCTCACCGCCCAACCGATCCGTGACCGCTTCGAAATCGTCCTCGCGCTTGACGCAACCGACGCTACAAAAGCGCTGGATCTGTTGCACGACCTGCGCGCCGAACTGTGGCGTGCGCTGGTGGGGTTCAAGCCGGGCACCGATTACAGCGCCATCGTCTACGACGGCGGCGAAATGGTTTCGATCAACAGCAGCCGGGCCTTCTATCGGCTGCGCTTTTTTGCCGAGTTCCAGCTTGGCCGCAATCTGCCAAGTCAGCCTGCGGAGAGCTGGCACGAACGTGAACTGGACGGTTTGTCGTCCTTTACCGGGGTCACCGTGCGGGTCGATGCGATCGATCCGGCCGACCCCAATCTGAAACACCCGGGCCCTGACGGGCGCGTGGAACTGACTTTCTCTGGAGACGTAACCCCATGAGCAATCGCATCACCGTACTGCCGGCCGCTGGCCGTGCCGTGCCTGACCCGGAAGCGGGCGATCTGCTGCCCCTCGAAGGCCGTGAAGTGCTGGACAGCGCCTGGTGGCGCCGGCGTCTGGCCGACGGCGATATCACAATCAAAACCGTAAAAGTCAAAGCACAGGGAGCCAAATAATGGCGATCGGATTCAGCAACATCCCCGCGGACATTCGTGTACCGCTGTTCTATGCCGAAATGGACAACTCGGCCGCTAATAGCGCGACGTCGACCATGCGCCGTTTGATCGTCGCTCAGGTCAACGACAATATCGCCCCGAGCGAAGTCGGCAAACTGGTGCTGGTCTCCAGCGTCGCGCTGGCAAAAAGCATCGGTGGTCAGGGCTCGATGCTTGCCTCGATGTACGAGACCTTCCGCAAGGCCGACCCGATCGGCGAGATCTGGTGCCTGCCGCTGCACAACGCTGAAGGCGCGATCGCCAAAGGCGTGTTGACCCTGACCGGCACCGCGACCCAGGCTGGCGTGCTCAACCTGTACGTCGCTGGTGTGCGGGTGCAGGCCACCGTGGTCAACGGTGCCACCGCTGCTCAGGCAGCCACCGCACTGGCACAGAAAATCAACGCCACGGCCGATCTGCCGGTCAGCGCTGCCGCTGCCGAAGGTGTAGTGACCCTGAGCGCCAAGTGGACGGGCGACAGTGGTAACGACATCAGCCTGCAGTTCAATCGCCTGGGCAAGAGCAACGGCGAAGAAACTCCGGCCGGCCTGACCACCGCGATCACCGCCATGACCGGTGGTGCCGGTGTGCCTGACCAGGTCGCAGCCGTGGCTGCACTGGGCGACGAGCCGTTCGAGTTCATCGCACTGCCTTGGTCGGATCTGTCGACCCTCAACACCTGGCAAGCGGTGATGGATGACAGCACCGGTCGCTGGTCGTGGGCCAAGCAACTGTTCGGTCACGTCTACAGCGCCAAGCGTGGCACCGTTGGCACTCTGGTCGCCGCAGGCCAGGGCCGCAACGACCAGCACATGACCATTCAGGCGCTGGAGCCGGGCGTACCGCAACCGTTCTGGGTACAAGCTGCAGCACTGGCTGCGCGCACCGCGGTGTTCATCTCCGCCGATGCCAGCCGTCCGACCCAAAGCGGCAGCCTGCCGGGCGTTGATCCGGCGCCGGCCAGCGAACGTTTCACCCTGACCGAGCGTCAGTCGCTGCTCAACTACGGCATCGCCACGGCCTACTACGAAGGCGGTTACGTGCGCATCCAGCGTTCGATCACCACCTACCAGAAGAACGCTTACGGTCAGGCCGACAACTCCTACCTGGACAGCGAAACCATGCACCAGTCGGCGTTTATCGTGCGTCGTCTGCAAAGCGTGATCACCAGCAAATACGGTCGCCACAAACTGGCTTCCGACGGCACCCGTTTCGGCGCCGGCCAGCCGATCGTGACGCCAGCGACCATTCGCGGCGAGCTGATCGCGCAGTACGCCAAGCTGGAACTGGAAGGCCACGTGGAGAACGCCGAACTGTTCGCCGAGCACCTGATCGTCGAGCGCGACGTGCAGGACCCGAGCCGCGTGAACGTGTTGTTCCCGCCGGATTACATCAACGGTCTGCGCGTGTTCGCACTGCTCAACCAATTCCGTCTGCAATACGACGACGCGGCCTGATCGCCGCGTTAGGCCGTAAGCATTCAGCCCACCTCGGTGGGCTTTTTTATTTGAAGGGAGTAACACCATGGGTCAAGTGATTGCAGGCACCTGCTACGTCAAAGTCGACGGTGCACAACTGACTATCAGCGGCGGCTGCGAAGCCCCGCTGATGGCCGTCAAACGCGAAACCGTCGTACCGGGTTTCTACAAGGAAACCGACGTTGCGCCGTCGTTCAAAGTGACCGCGCTGCACACCGCCGACTTCCCGCTGAAGAAGCTGATTGAAGGCACCGACATCACCGTCACCTGCGAATTCAGCAACGGCAAAGTCTACGTGCTGGCCGGTGCCTATCTGGTCGAAGAACCGGTTTCCAAGGGCGATGACGCCACCATCGAACTGAAATTCGAAGGCATCAAGGGGACCTGGCAATGAGCGGCGCCGTGAAGCTTCAGGTTGCGATCGAAGCTCACGGCGAGCCCCTGACCGAACTCGTCCTGCGCCGTCCGACGGTGCAGGAAGTGCGAGCGATCAAGGCGCTGCCGTACAAGATCGACAAGAGCGAAGAAGTCAGCCTCGACATGGACGTGGCGGCCAAATACATCGCCGTGTGCGCCGGCATTCCGCCGTCGTCGGTCAACCAGCTCGATCTGGCTGACCTCAACGCGCTGAGCTGGGCCGTTGCGAGTTTTTTCATGAGTGCGGCGTCGGAGCCATCACCGACCTGATCGCAGTCGCCTATGACCTGGCCTGGTTCTGGAAGGTTGACCCCGAACAGATGATGGCCAGGCCACTGGATGTGCTCCGCGAATCGCTGGAGCACGCGCAACGGATCAATGCGATGCAGCAGGTGCAGTGATGGCAGACGAAGAAAAGAAAGTGCAAACACCGGTGCTGATCACGGGCATCGATGAACTGTCGCCCAAACTCGGCGCCCTGCGAGTAAAGGTCGAGAGCTTCAAGAAAAATCTCGAACAGACCGGACTTGGCAAGCTCGATATCAGTGGTCTGTTCAAGGGCGGCAGCGTGATCACGCCGTTCGTGGACGGGATCAAATCGGCGGCGGCGTTTCAGGGCAAATTGACTGAAGTCAGCGAGACGGCGAAAACCGTGGATCTGCCTGCGGCGCCGAAAGTCGCCGCGCAGAACATGAACGTGTTCAGTGCGTCGATGGAGAAGGTCTCCAATGCGGTGAATGCCGCATTGGTGCCGGCGGTCGGTGCTGTGGTCGTTGGGCTTGAGCCGATGCTGACCGGTTTCGGTAGTTTGCTCGATGACAACCCGGAACTGGTGCAAGGTCTGGCGGCGGGGGCGATCGCGTTTTCGGCGATGCAAACCGCCGTGGCCGGTGCGACCCAGGTGTTCGACGTGATGAGCATGGTGATGAAGGCCAATCCGATCATGCTGATTGTCACGGGCGTTGCCTTGGCCGCCAGTTTGATCGTGGCTTACTGGAAACCGATCTCGACGTTTTTTATCGGGCTCTGGCAGAAAATCGCCCCGGTGGTCATGCCGATGGCCGAGTTTTTCAAGACGATGTTCAGTTACACGCCTTTGGGGATGCTGATCAGCAATTGGGGCCCGGTCACCGAGTTCTTCAGGGCATTCTGGCAAGGTCTAAAGGCCGTGGCGGTGCCTGTGATCGAGTTCTACAAGTCGATGTTCGCGTGGACTCCTCAAGGCATGATCCTCAATAACTGGGGAACAATCAGCCCGATATTTGCGGCAATTTTCGGGCGCATCAAGGAAAACGTGGCCTCGACCTTCGCCGCCCTCAAGGAGGGCTTTGGCTGGACGCCGCTGGGCTTGATAGTAAATAACTGGGGACCTGTCACCGGATTGTTCGCGGCCATTTGGGACTTGCTGGCAGCGCTGGTCGTGCCGCTCAAGGAGACGTTGCGCAGTGTCTTCAACGACTACGTTCCCATGGACAAGATCAACGAACTCTGGGGCCAGGTGCCTGCGTTCTTTGCCGAAAAAGCGGAGTCCATTCGTGCGGTGATGATGGCGCTGGGCGCGATTTTCGGTCTGCCGTTCATGGGGTCACCGCTGGAAATGTTTGACTTGAAGTGGTCGCCGCTGACCGATCGCATCCGAGAGTTTGCGGACAAGATCGAGTCGTACATGGCGCCGATCAGGGAAATGCTCGGCGGCAGTTTTGGTGGGTTCGTCACCAAAATCACTGGCAAGATCGAAGGCCTGTCCGAAGCTCAGAAAAAAACCAATGCCGAAGGTAAGGGTGAGCTGGCGCCGGCGTTCTTTGGCGGCAACAGCGAGCCAGCGTCGAATGCATTGTCGGGCTCTGACATCGCGCAGGATAAACCTGCTCTGCAGGGCGGCTCACTGTCGCAAACCTCCAACACCCTGATCCAGCAAAGCGCCGCCAACAACCGTACGCAACTCGAAGGCGGCCTGACCGTGCGCTTCGAAAATGCGCCGGCCGGGCTGCGCACCGATCAACCGCAAACCAATCAACCGGGCCTGGCGCTGTCTTCGCGCATCGGCTATCGCTCGCTGTCGGCAGGAGGTTCCAATGAACTGGCGTGACCGTTTGTTGCCAGCATCGTTTCGCGGTGTCGGGTTCTGGATCGACCAGGCGAAAACCCCGGTCGGTCGCAAAGGTCAGTTGCATGAATACCCGCAACGCGACCTGCCGTATTTCGAGGATCTCGGCCAGCAGGCCAAGACCCACGACATCACGGCGTTCATCATCGGCGCCGATTGCCTGGAGCAGCGCGACAAGCTGCTGAAGGCCTTGGAGGCGGGCAGTGGTGAACTGGTGCATCCGTGGTTGGGGCGCCTGCAAGTCAAGGTTGGCGAATGCGACATGACCCACACCCGCCAGGACGGCGGGTTGGTGACGTTCAGCCTGAAGTTCTATCCCGATCGGCCGCTGCCGTTTCCGACTGCCACGGTCAGTACGCAAAAAGTTCTGTTGGCCAAGGCTGACACTTTGTTGGGTTCTGCGGTGGCGCGCTTCGAGCAGGCGATGACGTTGATCAAGGCTGCGCGGATCGGCATTGCCAATCTGCGCAACAGCCTGACCGGGGTCTATGACGTGATCAAAGAGCAGCTCAAGCCGCTGATCGAGCAGTACAAGCAAATTACTGAACTGGTCAAAGCCGTGAAGGAATTGCCCAAGGAAGTGGCGGCGGAGTTCAAGGGCCTGCTCGGCGATATCAAGGAGCTGAAGGCGTTCGCGAAGGAGGGCTACCGTGGCGTGATTGCCGACGTGTCCCAACAACTCGAAGCCATCCGCAAGTTGGATGCGCCGAAGATCACCACCGGCAAGGACACCAACGCGGCGGCGCAAGCCATGGCTGATCTGGTGCAGGACACCATGCTGGTGAAAGTGGCGCAGTGGGTCGCGTCGATGCCGGTGGCGACTCCGACGGTGAAACTGTCGTCGACACCTTCGGTGGCGCATCAGGCGGATCAACCGGTGACCCGTCAGGAAGTGCCGGTGACCGACGAAATGAAAGCGCTGCAGAAGGCGGTCGGGGTGGCAATTGACCCGATGCTGGATAAGGCCGATCCCAAGCATCACCAGGCAATCAACGATGTGAAGGAAGCGCTGATGGCGCATCTCAAGGCCGTGGCGTCATCCGGTGTGCGACAGGTCACCAAATCGTTCCAGGAAAGCCTGCCGGCGCTGGTTGTGGCCTACAAGCAATTTGCCGATGCCACACGGGTGACTCAAGTGACGCAGAGCAACGCGATGAACCATCCGGGCTTTTCACCCAACGACGTGAAAGTGTCCAGGGAGTGAGCCATGAGCGAGATGGATAACCAAGTCACGCTGACCGTTAACAACATGGAATACGGCGGCTGGAAAAGCGTGGAAATCACCGCTGATCTGGAGCGCCAGTTCCGCACCTTCAAACTCGACATCACTTGGCAGTGGCCGGGGCAGACGGTGGATCAACGGATCAAACCGGGTGACCCTTGCGAAGTGAAAATCGGCCAGGATCTGGTGCTCACCGGCTACGTGTTCAAGGCACCGATCAGTTACGACGGACGCCAGATCAGCTTGAGTATCGAGGGCAGTTCCAAGACTCAGGATCTGGTCGATTGCGCAGCCACCAACCGCCCGAATCAATGGCAGGAGCAACCGCTGCTGAGCATCGTCCAGGCTCTGGCGGCGGAGTACTCGCTGTACGTGGTCAACGAAATTCCCGAGACCGCGCGGCTCGCCAAACACACCATCGTGCCGGGCGAAACAGTGTTCCAGTCGATCGACCGATTGCTCTCGCTGTTTCGGGTGTTTTCCACCGATGACGAGCAGGGCCGGCTGGTGCTGGCCAAGCCCGGTAGCGGTGGTCGGGCCAGTGACGCGCTGGAGTTGGGCAAGAACATTCTGTCGGCGAACGCGCCGATGGATCAGAGCCAGGTGTTTTCCGAATACCGGGTGATCGGTCAGCAGAAAGGCTCGGACAAGAAGAGCGGGGCGGCCGTCAGCGAGGTTCAATCCAGCGCGGCTGATCTGAGCTTCAAGCGCCGTCGCACCACGATCATCAACGAGGGCACCGCACTCACGTTCGAGCTGGCCCAGCAACGCGCCCAATGGGAAAGCGCTACCCGCATGGGCCGGGCCCAGACCACGACCTATCAGGTACAGGGCTGGCGCCAGACCAATGGCGACCTGTGGCGCCACAACACGCTGGTCAAGGTCACGGATCCGGTGCTCGGTTTCGACGGCGACATGTTGATTTCCAAAGTCACGTATTCACTGTCGGCGCAGGGCTCGGTGACCACACTGCAAGTGGCGCCGCCGCATACCTTCGATCCTGATCCCACGCCTCCGAAAAAAACCTGAGCCTGACACCGAACCTCTGTGGGAGCGGGCTTGCTCGCGAAAGCGTCAGCAGCTCCAACATCCCATTGACTGACCCACCGCTTTCGCGAGCAAGCCCGCTCCCACATGTTGTCCGTGTCGGGTCTGCTCCCTGAGGACAATTCATGAGCCTACTGACACGCCTGCTGGCGCGCGGCACTGTCGTGCTCGCCAACTCGGCATCCAAGCTGCAATCGCTGCAAATGCGCCTCACCGCCGGCGAAGTGAACGACGACATGGAGCACTTCGAACCCTACGGTTTCACCAGCAACCCGCTGGCCGGCGCCGAAGGCATCGTCACTTTTCTCGGCGGTGACCGTTCTCATGCCATCGCCCTGGTGGTCGCCGACCGTCGCTATCGCCTGCAGTCGCTGGCCTCGGGCGAAGTCGCGATCTACACCGACGAGGGCGACAAAATTCACTTCAAGCGCGGGCGGATCATCGACATCGAAACCGCCACCCTGAACATCCGCGCCAGCAGCGCGGTGAACTTCGACACGCCGGTGATCAACCAGACCGGCAAGATCGTCTCCACCGGCGATCAGCTCGCCGGTGGCATCAGCCAGATCAAACACGTGCACGTCGGCGTGCAGGCCGGCAGCGGCCAGACCGGTGCGCCGGCAGGAGGCAAATGATGCTCATCAGCCAGAACCTCCACGCCGCATTGACCCGCGCCGTACTCATCAGCCTGTTCACCTGGCGCCGCGCCGCCGATGACGACGCCCTCGACGACGAGGAGCGCTTCGGCTGGTGGGGCGACAGCTTTCCCACCGTTGCCGACGATCGCATCGGTTCGCGGCTGTGGCTGTTGCGCCGGGTCAAGCTGACCCGACAGACCCAGATGGACGCCGAGTTCTATGCCCGCGAAGCCCTGCAATGGCTGATCGATGACGGCCACTGCAGCGCCATCGACATCATCAGCGAACGCCTCGACGCCCAGCGCCTGAACCTGCGCACGGTTCTGACCCTGGCCGATGGCGAACGTCTGGACATCAACCCCGATAACAGTTGGCAGGTGATCTATGCCGTTTGAAACCCCTTCGCTGCCGGTGCTGATCAAGCGCACCCAAAGCGACCTGGCCGGCGATTCGCTGCGCCAGTCCGATGCGCAAGTGCTGGCCCGCACCTTGGGTGGCGCGGCTTATGGTCTGTACGGTTATCTCGACTGGATTGCCGAGCAGATCCTGCCGGACAAGGCCGACGAGTCGACCCTGGAACGCATCGCCGCGCTGCGCCTGAACCAGCCGCGCAAACCGGCGCAAGTGGCGACCGGCAGCGTCAGCTTCACCGCGACCGCAGGCGCCGTGCTTGACGTCGACACGCTGCTGCAAGCGAGCGATGGCCGTACCTACAAAGTCACCGCTTCACGCACCACCACCAATGGCAGCAACACCACCACTATCGCCGCGCTCGACGCCGGCAGCCTGGGCAATGCTGACGCCGGCCTGGCACTGACCCCGGTGCAACCGATCGCTGGCGTGGTCGGCAACAGCTTCTTGGTGCTCGCGCCCGGCCTCAGCGGCGGAGTGGCGCGAGAAAGTCTGGAGTCGTTGCGCTCGCGGGTGATCCGTTCTTATCGCGTAATTCCCCATGGCGGTTCGGCCAGCGACTACGAAACCTGGGCGCTGGAAGTGCCAGGTGTGACGCGCGCCTGGTGCCGTGGCGGCCTGCTCGGGCCGGGCACGGTGACGGTGTTCATCATGCGTGACGAAGACCCGCAACCGGTGCCCAACGATGAGCAACTGGCGGAGGTTCAGGAGTACATCGAACCGCTGCGTCCGGTGACAGCAGAAGTGCATGTGCAGCGGCCGATTCAGGTGCCGGTGGTGTATCGCTTCAAGAGCGTCAATCCGGACACCACCGCCGTGCGCGCCGCCGTTGAAGCGCAACTGCGCGACCTGCACAACCGCGAGGCCGATCTGGGTGTGCCGTTGCTGATCAGCCATATCCGCGAAGCCATCAGCAGCGCCGGCGGTGAGTACGATCACACGCTGACCGCGCCGGCCGCTGACGTGCCTGCGGGGCAAAGCGAACTGCTGACCTTCGGAGGTTGCGTATGGGGGGCATAAGAACCGCCGCGCAATATCAGGCGCAACTGCGCGCGTTGCTGCCCAGCGGCCCGGCGTGGGATCCGGAGCGCGTTCCGGAACTCGAGGAGGTGCTGCAAGGCGTCGCCGTCGAACTGGCACGCCTCGACTCCCGCGCCGCCGACCTGCTCAACGAGATGGACCCGGCCGGCGTCAGCGAACTGGTGCCGGACTGGGAACGGGTGATGGAACTGCCCGATCCGTGCCTGGGCGCCACGCCGCTGTTCGACGACCGCCGCCTCGCCGTACGCCGCCGCTTGCTCGCGGTCGGCAGTCAGGCCGTCGGTTACTACCTCGACATCGCCAAAAGCCAGGGCTACCCCAACGCCAGCATCACCGAGCACGAAGCCCCCCGCATGGGCCGCGCGCGTTTCGGCGCGGCACACTGGGGCACCTGGGAGGCGCAATTCATGTGGACGCTCAACACCGGCGGCCGCCTGCTGCTCGGCCGGCGCTACGGCGCGAGCTACTGGGGCGAGCGCTTCGGCGTCAACCCGGGCTCGGCACTGGAGTGCCTGATCCACCGCAGTGCGCCGGCGCATACCAAGGTGCACATCAATTATGACTAGGGAGGAATGACAGGATGGATTATCCGAAAAGCATGCCGGGTGTCGGTCTGGTCAACAGCCGTTTTGTCGATGAAAACCCGATCACCGGAACGCCCGGATCGTTGATTCCGGCGGAGTGGGGCAACGCCCTTACCGAAGAAATTCTGACGGTTATCAAGGCGGCCGGGATCGAACCCACCGAGGGGCTGAACACGCAATTGCTGGAGGCGTTGCGCGGCAAGAAACTGTATGAAACGCCACCGCAGTTCGATGTCAGTCAGAAGGTTGCGACGACAGAATTTGTTCAGCGCGCGCTGGGCAGTCTGGCGGGGCAGACCAACTATGTAGGGGATGTGACGCTGACGGCTGCTGATGTTGGCAAGCTTTCAGTCTTCACTGGCCCATGTACGGTGACTCTGCCTGATTGGTCCAGTGTTTCTCCTGGTGGATTGGTCAGGATTCTGAGCAGCACCGGTAGTTTGACGGTAAAGGCTCGTAGTGGCGAAAGTCTGAGTACCATCAATGGGGTATCCGCTAATTCCTTGTCATTTGCAGGGGGGTGTTTCGTAACATTCAGACGACTGCTATTGGGTGGGGGGTGGGGACTGGACTCCGGCGATGGCGCGCTCAAATATTCGCCGATGTTCAGCGCTTCACTGGGTACAAGCGGGGGCTACCAACGTCTTCCAAGCGGCCTGATTTTGCAATGGGGCCTTGCCACCGGTGGTGCATTGAGTGAAACCATCACCTACCCGATTGCCTTTCCGAACTCGGTGCTTTTTCTGTCCGGCAGCGATATCTCACCGGGATTCGCGGATATACGTTTTTCTTTTTACAGACTCTCGCTCAGCCAGTTCCAGCGCTTCTCCAATATCGATCCTGGTGGCTGGAACTGGTTCGCCATGGGCTTTTGAAATCGGAGGTGAACACCATGAAATACATTGATTTCGATGCCCAGGGCGAACTTCTTGGGCGCTACGATTCGGCTATTCATCTGCAGATTCCTGCCGGCGCGGTGGAGATCTCCGACGAACTGTTCCTGCGCACGATTGATGAGCGTGACGGCATCTGGCGATACACCGGAGGCAAGGTCACCAAACACTCTTTGCCTAACGCTTCGCAAGTGGTTGATGGCGAGCAAAGAGCTGCTGCCCTGGCGCGTCGTGATGAGCTGTTGGCCGAAGCCGATCAGCAAACCGTCGGCATGGCGGACGCCTACATCGCGGGCCTGCTCGACACAGACGACATGCAGCGATTCAAGGCATTCGCCACCTACAAACTGGCGCTGAACAAAATCGACAAGCAGCCGGGTTATCCGCAAAACGTGGCCTGGCCTGTGCTGCCCGCCTGAGACCTGTTCCGGTCGGAAGCCTGGAAACCTGTCTAAAAAATCCATCACTCTGAATAACGGGAGGTCCGTCCGTGGACTATCCAAAAAGTGTGCCCAGCGCCGGTCTGGTGAATGGCAAGTTTATTGATGAAAACCCGCTGACCGGGACGCCGGGGTCGCTGATTCCTGCAGATTGGGGCAACGGGGTTACGCAGGAAATTCTCAACGTGATCAAGGCCGGGGATCTGACTCCGGACGAGAAGAAATACGATCAGTTGTTGCAGGCGATTCAGAGCGTTTCGGCCAAGGGCTGGAATCTGGATTCGGCGTTGCCGATCGGGTCGTTGCCGACCGCTACCGTTGCTACGGCAGACGGGCGACTGCCGATCACGCCAGCGGCTGTTGCCACCAGTGGCGGGAGGGTGTCGATTCCGGCTGGCGTGCTGATCAGCCTCGGCCAAGAAGTGATAGCGGGGCAGTTGGGCCGCTCGCGTACGTTCACTACACAGTTGTGGAGCAGTCCCGATTTGCTGCCAAGTACCGGCTACTTCCTCCGGGCGCAGGTGATTGCGGGCGCGCTGACCTTTTACATGCAGCGCGGCACGGTTTATGACGCCGCACCGGAGGGGTTGAAGGGGACGATCAATGGTGCGGCGGGCGGTGGTTTCCAGTCTACGCCACTGGATCTCTGTCTGGCCTGGGTCGTCACGGCAGGGCCGGGTGCGATGCCCACTGTCAGAGCGATCTACAACCGTAATCGATTGTCGTGGACGCAAACGGTTAATGGCAACGGCGTGGTTTATCTGCCACTTGATCCGCATGCCCGAGCGGCACGGTTGGTGGTGGGTAACCCGACCCCACATCCGACCGGTATTACCACGGTGGCCTTTGCCCCGGGAGGATGGCTGGGGGGCAACTATTCTTACCTAAATCCGACAGTTACTACTTCCAGCAACTGGGATGGCTGGAGCACCGTCGGTGCCTCGGTGGGAATCTTCACGAGTAACGTTGTCAACGACACGACGGTTTCCACACTATCGGCCAGTTTCGACCATGCAGAGTTGCGTTCGCTTTGGCAGGTCTTTCAATGCGAACACACCCTCGGCTCGGGGAATGCCTCAAGTGATGAGTTGTTATTTGGTATGGGAATCAAGAGTTTTTCTCAAGCCGATTACGCCAACGGTATTGCGATCAACTTTGCCTCAGCCATCAATGTGCATTTGTCCTGGGAGTTGATCCGATGATCATCATTCAAGAACTGCATCAGTTCGAGGAAGGCTTGCGTCCGGCCCAGCCGTCCGGTGCCCATGATTGGGATGGAGAAAAATGGCAGCTTAATGCGTCCAGAGTCGCCGAGTTGGAGATTCAGGAAGCCGAGCAATTATGTTCCAAGATCGACGCGGCGGCCGACAGTGCTCGCACCGTTTTGGCCGGCGACCCGCTCAAAGCCATGGAGTACGCCCAGGCTACTGCAGACGCCCAGGCCTATCAGGACGCTGGTTACCCGAAAAAAGAGGTGCCACTGTCGGTTGCTGCGTGGGTGGTTAAAGGTCGTACTGCCAAACAGGCCGCCGAGCAGATTCTTAGCAAGGCCGACCAACTCACTGACCATCTGCTGACCCTGCGCACCTTGCGCCTGAAGGCCAAAAACCAGATCCGCACGCATGCGGCCAAAGGCAATCTCGATCTGGCGCGCCGTGCTGGCGATGACGCGTTGGCGGCGATTCGCGAACTGGTCAGCAGCCAGACTCTCTAGCAGCAACGCCGTCATTCTCCATCACCCAAGCCCACTTCACCGTGGGCTTTTTATTTTCAGAAACAGACCGCCACTGGCTCGCATCAGCGATCGCCGCGACGCGGTTCATTTGTTATTTCAGAGGAACGAAAGACCTATGGATTATCCAAAAAGCGTCCCCAGCGTCGGCCTGGTCGATGGCCGCTTTGTCGATGAAAACCCGGTGGCAGGAACCCCGGGTTCGTTGATTCCGGCGGTGTGGGGCAACAGCGTGACTCAGGAGATCCTGAGTGTGATTAACGGCGGCGGGTTGGTGGCTTCTGAAGCCGATACCGGTCAGTTGTACAAGGCGATTCAGTCGATCATCGGCAGAGCGAGTCCGATGCGTTCGGTGGTCACTCGTCTGGCGACATCCAGATCGCTGACTGAAGCTGAGTTGGGACTCGTTTTGATCGACGGCAGCTCCGCGCCGATGACGGTGACATTGCCATCGGCCGACTCGGCCTTGGGTATTCGCGACGTCATTGTCCGGCGGATGGACAACAGCGGCAATCGACTCGTTGTGCAGACCTCCGACGCTGACAAGGTTCGTTTTCACACACACCTCTCGCCTGGCGGTTACCCCTTTCTGGTGCTGATGGGCAACGGGGACTGGTGGCATCTGCGCAGTGACGGGGCGGGGAGTTGGTGGCCGATCGGTCGCTTTGATAACAGCGCTTTGGGGCGGCCGTTTTTTGAAACCACTCTGTCGCTCAATCCAGGTGGCTATGGCTTTCCCAACGGTGATCTGTTCAAGCGCGCCGAATGGCCTTGGTTGTGGGATTTTGCTCAGGCGTCCGGCGCATTGACGACCGAAGCGGCCAGAACTGGCCGGGAAGGCGGATGGACCAGTGGCGATGGTGCCTCGAATTTCCGGATTCCCGAGATTCGCGGCGAGTTTCTGCGAGTGCTCAGTGAAACCAGAAACGTTGATCCCGGTCGCGTGTCCGGCAGCCTGCAAATGCATGCGTTGCAGAGTCACAACCATTATCTGCCGACGGGAACAGGGGCTTCTTTCAAACCGGCCCCGGCGATTCCAGACGGTGTCTGGGATGTCGGCACCAATGTCAACTTTTCACCGACGACAACGACCGTGGCAACAACGTACCCCAACCCTGCATTCGACTCGGACACTTACATCGGCAACATCGGCAATTTTTCGGCTGAAACCCGTCCGCGAAATATTGCCTATCCCGCGCGTATCAAACTGATCTGAGGTGCACATGTTCAATTATCTGATAGACGATAGCGGTGCATTAACCGGCCCTGTCGAGTTTCCACTAGTGCCGGGGATCGGTCTGCAACTGCCGAGTAACGCCGTGACGCTGAGCATCGAACTTTCCCCGGCCCCAAGCGGTTATGCCTGGGCTTATGTCAATGGTTCTCTGCAACAGCAAGCGGACTATCGCGGCGATGTTTACCGCACTGACACCGGCATGAGGCAAACCTGGACGGCATTGGGCGAGTTGCCGGAAGGCTTCACCACGTTGCCATGGCCGGGCGGCTTCCATGCCTGGGTGGACAATGCGTGGCAAGTCGATGACGTCGCGCAGTTGGCGGATTGCAAACGCGTCGTTCTTGCTCAAAGAGATGTGTTGCTGCGCGACGCTGTCCTGCGCATCGCCCCGCTGCAATACGCTGAAGACATCGGCGACGCCAACCACGACGAACAACTGCTGCTGATCGAATGGAAGCTCTACAGCGTCGAGCTGAACCGCATCGAAAAGCAGGCCGGTTTCCCCGACGAAATTACCTGGCCGGTCGCTCCCTGCGCAGTCGTAGCCAACTGATCTCAGCACAGGTAGCAGTGCAATGGATTATCCAAAAAGTATTCCCGGCGTTGGCCTGGTCAACGGCGGTTTCGTCGACGAAAACCCGATCGCCGGTTCACCGGGATCGTTGATTCCGGCCGCGTGGGGCAACAGCGTCACGCAGGAAATTCTCAACGCGATCAAGGTTGCCGGGCTGACGCCTGATGAGGCCAGAACCGACCAAGTGGCAACGGCCATTGGTGCGCTGGTCGACTTCACCAAACTGAAAAACACCCCGACCACGCTGGCCGGTTACGGCATCACCGATGCGGTGGGGCGGTTGCTGGCGATCCGGCAGATCGAAATCGGCGTGCCCGTCGGCGAACTGCGCCAGGAAATTGCGCCTTTGCCTGTAACGAGCAGTCCGGTCATTACCCCTGAAACAGTCCCCGATGAGCAAGAGCCTCTGGCGGCAGCGCGGCTTTGGCGCCAGTCCAGTCTGTCGGCCACCGAATGGTGGGTGACGCGACATCGTGACGAGCAGGAACTGGGGCGCGGGACGACGCTCAAGGCGGCGCAGTATCTGGAATTGCTGGAGTACCGCCAGGCGCTGCGCGACTGGCCGGGTTCAAGTCTTTTTCCTTCGACAGTTTCCCGGCCTTTGGGCCCCACATGGTTAGTCGCACTAATTGGCTGAGACCGGCGCCCATGTATTTTCAGATTAAGGAGATAAACCTTGGACTATCCCAAGAGTGTGCCCAGTGTCGGGCTGGTGAATGGACAATTTGCTGATGAGGACCCGGTTGCCGGTAAACCGGGTTCGCTGATTCCGGCGACGTGGGGCAATGGCGTCACCCAGGAAATTCTTAATGTCGTGCAAGCGGCCGGCATGACGCCAAATGAGGCATCCAATAATCAATTGCTCGGTGCGCTGCGCAGCCAGACGTTGTTCAACACCGCACCGCAGTTTGATAGTGGACGCTCGGCGGCAACTGCGGAATTTGTGCAACGAGCGTTGGGCAGTTATGCGAGTGCCCGCGGGATATCCGCAGCGACTCAGTTGACGCTGGCCGATGTCGGTTCCTCGATTGGTCTGGGCGGTACAGTGGCTTATACCGTGACGCTTCCGGATGCAGCCTCGGCGCCGAATGGCGCGACGATCAGTCTGCATTGCCGCAATGCAGGCTCGGTCACGGTAGCCAGCAAAACCGGCACCCAGATCAGCCCTCAAGGGGCTTATGTGGGAGCGATCGTGATGAACGCCGGCGAGAGTGCGAACTTTGTCAGGGAGTCTGGTCTTTGGGTGGTTTATGGCACGGCTGCGTTGAAGTACTGCGCCTCCTACGGCGCTCAGTTCACCACGCCGGGTTATCAGAAATTCCCCAGCGGTTTGATCCTGCAATGGGTCGTCGGTGGCTCTGACGCCAACGGCAACATGACGCTTTCACTGCCGATCAGGTTTCCATCGGCCATTTTGGGTGGCGTCGCCAATGAGGCGAATCCGGCAGGCTGGAGTGCCGGAAATGCGACCGTCTGGGCGTTCGATCTGGGCGTATCGACCACCACTCAGGTCGTGGCGCGGGTTCGCAACATCGATTCCACTGGGATCAAGCCATCGACGGGAATTTCGGGTCGCATTCTGGTTTGGGGAGTTTGACCATGGCTATTTACTTTTACGCACAAACCCTTGGATTTGATCGGGTTGAAAACCCGGGACCGGAACTGCCCGACGGCGCAGTGGAAATCACTCAGGCCCAATATGTTGAGCTATTCGCCGGGCAGGCGGCAGGCAAGGTCATCAGCGCCACTGCCACAGGTCAGCCAGTCCTGAGTGAACCGCTTGTATCGCCGGCGGCGCTGACCGCGCAGGAACGCGCCTGGCGCAATAACGTTCTGCAGAGCACTCAGTGGTTGGTCCTTCGCGATGCCGAAGAACTGGAAATGTGCGAGGGCACCACCCTGCGCACCGAAGAATTCAAACAACTTCTTGCTTACCGGCAGGCACTGCGTGACTGGCCCGACAACCCCGAGTTCCCGGACGCATGTGCACGGCCGGTCGAACCCGATTGGCTGGAAGACTTGCTACGGACCAATGGCTGAGCGATTTGCTTATCGGCCGAGGATAAATAAATATGGATTACCCAAAAAGTGTCCCGGGCTCAGGCCTGATCGACGGAAAGTTCGTCGATGAAGATGCCATCGCCGGCACGCCGGGATCGCTGATCCCGGCGAGCTGGGGCAACAGCGTTACCCAGGAGATTCTCGGCGCGATTACTGCGGCTGGTTTGAAGCCTGATGAAGCACAAACCGATCAGTTGGCGCAGGCCATCCGCCAATTATCGAGGCCTGATCCACTGCAGCAGTTTCCGGCACAGGTCTATCGCAGGAATGTGCTGATCAATGGCGGCTTCGATATCTGGCAGCGCGGAACGACCAACCAAGGCCCCAATATTGGTGGATATGTCGCCGATCGTTTTCGTTGCGACTGGAATGGTAATGCTGCCGTGGCCATCTCTCGCCAGGATTTTGCCCCTGGCCAGACAGACGTGGCAGGTGAGCCGAGCTATTTCTTGCGCTGGCAGCAAACCACGGCGGGCGTTGGCGCTACCGAGCACAAGATTTCCCAAAGCGTTGAATCCGTCAGGACTCTGGCTGGAAAAACCGCCACCGTAACATTTTGGGCGCGCTCCGACGCCGCGCGCCCGTTGAAGGTAACCATCGGTCAGTACTTCGGCAACGGTGGTTCGGAAGCCGTCGTCAAAGTGGTCGATGTCTTTGCATTGAGCACTGCATGGACCAAATTCAGCGCAACATTTCAGGTGCCAGTGATCGCTGGGAAAATGCTCGGTGCCAATGATTACTTGAGGTTGGCTTTTGATCTGCCACTTAACGTTTTGCAAACTGTGGATCTTGCACGGGTTCAACTCGAGGAGGGACCGGTTTCGACTCCGTTCGAATATCGTCCGGTTGGTGAAGAGCTGATGTTGTGTCAGCGCTACTTCGAGAAGTCCTTTGTCAACCGCTTACAGATCCGGGCAAACAATGGTGTGGAAACCTGCATCGTTACTTTCACCCAGGCAGCGGCCGGGAATACCGGTCAATACGGCATGGTCATAGACATGCAGGTTCAGAAGAGAGTGCAACCTACCATCGTCCTGTATTGCCCCGGAAATGAAAGCAGTCAGGTCTGGAACTACTCGCAGGGTGTGGCTTGCACGGGGACCACGGTGCAAAGTGTGACACAGCGAAGTTTCGCCATCGGCACCGTGACGCCCGTGAGCAGTCAGCCCGGTAACGGATTGCAGATTGAATGGACCGCGGACGCTGAAATCTAAGGGGAAGCTCATGACGTATCAATTGACTGCCTGTGGCGTATTGCGCGTTGAAGATTCTGCGTTTATTCCGCAGGACACGACCAATCGTGACTGGCTTGAGTATCAGCAATGGCTGTTAACCGGTGGGCAAGTGCTGCCACTAAATGAAGCTCTCGAAGAATCTGTACCGAACAACACCCTGACAACTCTGGCAAAAAAATGGCTGGGGGCTGTTGCCCGTCAACCATGATTCAATCGGAGCATCCAGGGAGGATTACGCATTATGCAAATAACAGAAGACAACCTTAAAACCATCATGCCCAACGCCCGCAGCCAAGCGGGCGTTTTTGTTTCCGCGCTCAACACCGCGATGACGCGCAGGCATATCAATACGCCAAAACGCATCGCTGCGTTTCTCGCGCAAATCGGCCACGAGTCGGGGCAGTTGCAATACGTGCGCGAACTGGGCAACAACCAGTATCTGAGCAAATACGACACCGGCACGCTGGCGTTACGTCTGGGCAACACGCCCGAGGCCGACGGCGACGGACAGAAGTACCGTGGTCGCGGGCTGATCCAGATCACCGGGCGTAACAACTATCGTGAGTGCAGTCTCGGTCTGTTCGGCGATGAACGTCTGCTGTCTCTGCCGGAATTGCTGGAGCAACCGCAATGGGCGGCCGAATCCGCAGCATGGTTCTGGGAACAGAACGGCTTGAACGATCTGGCCGACCGCGATCAGTTCAACAGCATCACCCGCCGAATCAACGGCGGGTTGAACGGTTTGCAGGATCGCCTCGATATCTGGGCGCGGGCGAGGGCGGTGCTATGTCCATCTCCTGGCGCCTGATCGGCGTTTTGTTGCTGGCTGCGTTGGCCGCCGCGCTGGCCTGGCAGTTTCAGGACTGGCGCTACGGGCGACAACTGGCCGAGCAGGCGCGGCAGCACGCCGACACCCTCAATCAACTGACCTCGGCCGCCGCCACCGCACAGCAGGCCGAGCAGGACAAGCGTCTGGCGCTGGAGCAACGGCTCACAGCCAGTGAACAAACCCACTACCGAGCCATGAGCGATGCCCAACGTGATCAGGATCGCCTGCGCGATCGTCTTGCCACTGCTGATGTGCGCCTGTCAGTCCTCATCGACGCCGGCGATGCTGCCCCAGGCTGCGGGGTGCCAGCCGCCACCGGCCCCGGCGGCGTGGATCATGCAGCCGTACGCGCCCGACTTGACCCGGCGCATGCTCAACGAATTATCGCCATCACCGACACCGGTGACCGCGGACTGATTGCTCTGCAAGCCTGTCAGGCCTATGTCAGAGCGCTGGCGCCTGAACATTTTGAATGAGTCTGTGTATTGAAAGCGCAACCGGGTCGTGTACGGTGGTAGTCATTCCACCCGATCCGGAGCGCACCGTGAAAGAGATCACTCAACTGGCTGCCGAGCTTGGCCGACGTTTGCAGTTGCTCAACGCCCACGTCACCACGGCCGAATCGTGTACCGGTGGCGGGATTGCTGAAGCGATCACGCGGATTCCCGGGAGCTCGGCATGGTTTGAGGCCGGTTATGTGACGTACTCCAACCGGCAGAAAACCCGGCAACTGAACGTACCCGCCGAATTGTTCGACACCGTGGGGGCGGTCAGTCGCGAGGTGGTCGAATCGATGGTGCGTGGCGCGCAGAAGCACAGCCTGGCGCGGTTTGCCGTGGCGGTCAGCGGCGTGGCCGGGCCCGACGGCGGCACACCGAACAAACCGGTGGGCACGGTGTGGCTGGCCTGGGGCGTGGGCGATGCGGTTTCCAGCGAGGTTCAGCACTTCTCGGGCAACCGCGACGAGGTGCGCCGACAAACGGTGAAGGCCGCGCTAGAGGGGCTGCTGCGACTAGCGGCACGAGAAATCGAAAATCAGGGGTAGGCGATCCGCGAACGCTGTGGAATAATACTGGCTACTTATACAGGTGTTGGCCGTCAGGCCTTATTGATTACGTGAGGACTTTAATGGACGACAACAAGAAGAAAGCCTTGGCTGCGGCCCTGGGTCAGATCGAACGTCAATTCGGCAAGGGTGCCGTGATGCGTATGGGCGATCAGGACCGTCAGGCGATCCCGGCTATCTCCACCGGCTCTCTGGGTCTGGACATCGCACTCGGCATCGGCGGTCTGCCAAAAGGCCGTATTGTTGAAATCTACGGTCCTGAATCTTCCGGTAAAACCACACTGACGCTGTCCGTGATCGCCCAGGCTCAAAAAGCCGGCGCGACCTGCGCCTTCGTCGACGCCGAACACGCCCTCGACCCTGAGTACGCCGGCAAGCTGGGCGTCAACGTCGACGACCTGCTGGTTTCCCAGCCGGACACCGGTGAACAGGCCCTGGAAATCACCGACATGCTGGTGCGTTCCAACGCGGTTGACGTGATCATCGTCGACTCCGTGGCGGCACTGGTGCCGAAGGCTGAAATTGAAGGCGAAATGGGTGACATGCACGTGGGCCTGCAAGCCCGTCTGATGTCCCAGGCGCTGCGTAAAATCACCGGTAACATCAAGAACGCCAACTGCCTGGTGATCTTCATCAACCAGATCCGCATGAAGATCGGTGTGATGTTCGGCAGCCCGGAAACCACCACCGGTGGTAACGCGCTGAAGTTCTACGCCTCGGTTCGTCTCGACATCCGCCGTACCGGTGCGGTGAAGGAAGGCGACGAAGTGGTCGGCAGCGAAACCCGCGTCAAGGTTGTGAAGAACAAGGTGGCTTCGCCGTTCCGTCAGGCCGAGTTCCAGATTCTTTACGGCAAGGGCATCTACCTCAACGGTGAGATGATCGACCTGGGCGTGCTGCACGGTTTCGTCGAGAAGTCCGGCGCCTGGTATGCCTACGAAGGCACCAAGATCGGTCAGGGCAAGGCCAACTCGGCCAAGTTCCTGGCAGACAACCCGGAAGTCGCTGCCAAGCTCGAGAAGCAGCTGCGTGACAAACTGCTGTCGCCAGCCGTGATTGCGGACTCCAAGGCCTCTGCGGTCAAAGAGACCGAAGACGATCTGGCCGACGCTGATATCTGATAACAGCGATGACCACCGCCGTACTCGATACCCTCGTCGCGGTGCGGCGAACCGCCATGGATCTGCTCGCTCGACGCGAGCATGGTCGAGTCGAGCTGACGCGCAAGCTGCGTCAGCGCGGCGCTGAGGCGGAAATGATCGAAACAGCCCTCGACCGATTGACGGAAGAGGGGCTGCTTTCCGAAGCCCGTTACCTTGAAAGCTTTGTTTCCTACCGTGCCCGTTCCGGCTACGGCCCTTTGCGCATTCGCGAAGAGCTGGGCCAGCGAGGTTTGCAACGCGCCGATATCGAACTCGCCCTACGTGAAAGCGGTATCGACTGGCAGGAGCAGCTTCGCGAGACATGGCAACGCAAGTTCTCCGGACACTTGCCGATCGATGCCAAGGAGCGCGCCAAACAGGGCCGCTTCCTCGCCTATCGGGGCTTCTCGATGGAGATGATCAACCGCTTGTTCAGCGGTAGAGGGATGGACGATTAAAACGGTTGAACAACAACGGCCCGCTATGAAAATAGCGGGCCGTTTTTTTTTGCCTTCAGATTACCTTCGATGGCTCACGCGCACGTTGGGTGGTCTGCGGTTTGCTGTGGGCCCAGTTTTCCGGGAGGTTGATGTAGTCCACCAGTTCCCTTAGTCGGCCATGGTTCCGGGCATTGAACGCGAAGGCCAGTCGCACCAGATGGCTGAACTGCGCTTCGTCGTGTTCCTCGCCGCTGTAGGCGTGTTGATGGAACTGGTCACTCAGGCACAGATCAGCGAAAGCTTCTTGCATATGTTCCAGGGCCTGATCGCTAAGCTTGTGGTTCATACGAATCACGAACTGACGCTTGAGCCAGCGGCTGGAGTGGAAGTTGCCGTAGAACTGATTGATCTGCTGTACCGCCTCATCGACGCTGTAGACCAGGCGCATCAGTTTCAGGTCGGTGGGCAGGATGTAGTGGTTCTCTTCGAGCTGCTGGCGAATGAAATCCAGTGCGCCTTGCCAGAACGTTCCGCCCGGCACATCGAGCAGCACCACGGGCACCAATGGACTTTTGCCGGTTTGGATCAGTGTCAGTACTTCCAGTGCCTCGTCCAGTGTGCCGAACCCGCCAGGGCACAGCACCAGTGCATCGGCTTCCTTGACGAAGAACAGTTTGCGGGTGAAGAAGAAATGGAACGGCAGCAAGTTGCCTGTGCCGTCCACTGTCGGGTTCGCATGTTGCTCGAAGGGCAGAGTGATGTTGAACCCGAGACTGTGGTCGCGCCCGGCGCCTTCGTGCGCGGCGGCCATGATCCCGCCACCAGCACCGGTGATGACCATCATGTCCGAGCGTGTCAGAGCCGCGCCGAGTTCCCGGGCCATGGCATACAGCGGATGCTCGACCGGCGTGCGTGCCGAACCGAACACCGTGACTTTGCGTCGTCCCTTGAACTTCTCGAGAACCCGGAACGCCTGCTCCAGTTCGCGCAGGGCCTGCAGGGTGATCTTGGCGTTCCAGCGGTTGTGATCTTCCTCGGCCATGCGCAGCACGGTCAGGATCATGTCGCGGTAAATCGGCAGGTTCGGACTGTTGGGGGAAATCTGGTTGAGTTGTTCTTCGACCTTGCTGATGAGGTCGGGGAGTTGTTCCTGAAAATGCCGACTGAGCAGGTCATTCGGTTGGTAAGGCATTCAACGTCTCCTTCTGCACAGAGCGGGTGGCCCTGACGTGCGGCGTCAGTGCCGCGCTGCAAAAAACACACACGATCGGCAGCTCCTTTGCTGCCGTGAACAAGTGATCGGGAACACTTTGAATCTAGACCTTCACACGGGTTTGCGCTGACTTGATCATTGCCCCGCAGAATCCTTTCTGGCAACTGCTGATTGCCTCTTCACGTAATCAGTCACCGCTCGTCCGAACGTACACCGTAGAGCAATCGCTCTGATTTACTAACCTACAGGCACTGCACGACAGCTTCGCGTCAACGGGCGTATGCAAGGTGCGCGCTTTTCAAGGATTCGTGGTGGCAAGGAGGCGGGATAGATGGCCAGAGTGATTCTGGAAATCGATACGCAGCTGTATCGGATGTTGAAAGCATCAGCCGAGACCAACCAAGTGAGTCTCGAAGAGGAGTGCTGCCGACGGTTGGCAGGCGGGGAACGCCGTTCGCGTTATCTACAGGCTCTGGTGGCCGAATTGCGCGCCGAAGATGAACAACGGCGCGCCAATTCCCGATGATTACTTCTTCTTCGCCGGTGTAGCTTTCGGACAATCCGACTCTTGATAGCTGGCCGAACCGATTGCGCGGTTGGTCTTCACTTCGCTGAAGTCGTAGCGCATCACGGCGCCCTTGGCCATCAGCTTGCGGTACGACGGGTTATTGCACACCGAAGCGCCCAGCTGGAAATACACGGCTTTTGGGTCAGCACGCATCTTCTCGGCGTGGCTGGCCTGCACACTCAGGTGGTTGATCAGCGTAGTGCCTTCGACGGTGTAGCCTTGATCGAGAATGTCTTCGTTGATCGCCCGTGGGGTGCCCACGCTGCTTTCCTCGGCGACACGGCGCAGCTCTTTGTTCAGATTCTGCTCACTCAGGGACGCAGCGTGTGCGCTGAAGGACAACGCCATGGCGATGGCCGCGGTAGGAACGATAAGGCGCAGCATGAAACTCTCCTGATTCAGTGACTGGTGGTTCGACCAGCCCCGTGGCTGTGCGTTCAGTGGCGGCGAATTATAGGGGAGCCGGTCAGGACGGTACAGGCTTGTCCCCGTCGCTCTGATAAACTGCCAGCCTTTATTGCCTTGCCGAGTGTTGTTCGTGTCGAGTTTTCCTGCCTCCGGGCGCTGCCTGCAATGAATCACGCCCCTAACGCCGTCGCCCGCCTGCGCGACCAGCGCGAAGATGAAGGTATCAAGCCGATCCAGGCCCGTGGTTTCCGTTCCGAGCGTTGCCGCGATTGTCGTGTGATCATCAGCCACTGCCTGTGCGCCTGGCGTCCGACGGTGGAAACTCGATCCGGCGTATGCCTGATCATGACCGGCAAGGAAGTGTTCAAGCCGAGCAACACCGGCTGGCTGATCGCCGATGTGGTGTGCGACAACCATGCATTCATCTGGTCGCGCACCGAACCTGACCCGCAGATGCTGGCGCTGCTCGATGACCCGCAATGGCAGCCGTACCTGGTGTTTCCCGGCGAATACGTCGAGCCGTCACGGGTGACCAACACCGTCGCACCCGATAGCAGCAAGCGTCCGCTGTTCATTCTGCTGGATGCGACCTGGACCGAGGCGCGCAAGATCTTCCGCAAGAGTCCGTATTTCGACCGCTTGCCGATCCTGAGCCTGCTGCCCGACAAACTTTCGCGTTATCGCCTGCGTCGCTCGACCCGCAGTGAGCACCTGTGCACCGCCGAGGTCGCGGCGTTGTGCCTTGAGCTGGCAGGTGACAGTGATGCCGCTTCTGCCCTTGACGCTTATTTCGATGTGTTCAGCCAACATTATCTGGGTGCCAAACAGCAGTTGGACGTCAACGAGGCGACCCCGGCCCACGCCGAGTTGTTGCCTTATATACGAAAGCCGCAAGCGGTGTTGGCCCGATAGTGGCCCATACTGCAGAGAGCGCCGGCCGTGCTGCTTGACCACCCCGGCTGCGCTGGGCATGCTTGGCGCCGATTAGGGTGCGGCCAAGGTTTTGAAACGCCGTGTTTGCTTGTGATTGGCGTTGAACGTGCCCTTGTGGATACCGCTTTGTAGCGGCATCTTGAGTTGCTTTGGCCAGGCCCGAATACACCGGGCCTGCCATCAAAAACAGGATCATTTTGAAAAATGGCCACATACGAAATCCTGATTGCCGATGATCACCCGCTGTTTCGTAGCGCGCTGCATCAAGCAGTAACCCTGGGACTCGGCCCGGATGTAAGGCTGGTGGAAGTGGCGAGCATCGCCGAACTGGAAACCCGCCTGACCGAAAAGGCTGACTGGGATCTGGTCCTGCTGGACCTGAACATGCCCGGTGCCTATGGATTTTCCGGACTGGTGCTGCTGCGGGGACAGTACCCGCAGATCCCGGTGGTAATGGTCTCGGCGCAGGAAGAAGCCTCGGTGATGGTCAAATCCCGCGAGTTCGGCGCCAGTGGCTTCATCCCCAAGTCCAGCGACCTGAGCGTGATTCAGCAAGCCGTGCGCAAAGTGCTCGATGGCGACGTGTTCTGGCCACCACAGGCGTTCGAGGCGGTCAGCGTCTCCGCCGAAGCCAAAGCCGCCAGCGACGGCCTCGCCAGCCTGACCCCGCAACAGTTCCGCGTATTGACCATGGTCTGTGAGGGCCTGCTGAACAAGCAGATTGCCTACGAGCTGAACGTCTCCGAAGCGACCATCAAGGCTCACGTCACGGCGATCTTTCGCAAGTTGAACGTGCGCACCCGGACACAGGCGGCCTTACTTCTGCAACAACTTGAGTCAATTCCGAGCCAATAATGGCTGGCGTCTTCACGCTTTTTTGACTTTTGTTGCTCTAGCTTTCCCACTCCTTTCTGGTTGGTTTTTACGTTATGTCACCTTTCAAGGGCCAGACCGGCCTGAAACGCATCCTCAACGCATCCGGCTACTCGCTGGACGGTCTGCGCGCCGCCTTCACCGGTGAAGCGGCATTTCGCCAACTGGTCCTGCTCAATGTGGTGCTGATTCCGCTGACGTTCTTCCTGAATGTCAGTCGCGTCGAACAGGCGCTGCTGATCGCCGTTTGCCTGCTGGCGCTGATCGTCGAGTTGCTGAATTCGGCGGTGGAAGCGGCCATCGACCGCATTTCGCTGGAACTGCACCCACTGTCGAAGAACGCCAAGGACATGGGCAGCGCCGCGCAATTCGTGGCCCTGAGCATGATTGCCCTGGTATGGGCGGTGATTCTGCTCTAAGCGATACTCGGCAAGACGATCTCGTCGCTGCGCTGCACCCCGGCGGTGAAGGCGCGGCACAGCTCGAGAAACTCGCGCATGGCCGAGGTCTGGTATTTCTGCTTGTGCCAGATGAAGTAAAACTGCCGGGACAGATCCAGATCCGGCGTTTCCACCGCCACCAGACTGCCGCGCCGAAAGGCATCACGCAGCGCCAGCCGCGAAATACAGCCAATCCCCAGCCCTGATTCCACCGCGCGTTTGATCGCTTCGGTGTGTTCCAGCTCCAGACGGATATTCAGCGCACTGCGATGATGACGCATCGCCTGATCGAAGGTCAGGCGCGTACCGGAACCCTGTTCGCGCAGAATCCACGCCTCGTGCGTCAACTCTTCCATGGTCGCGCTGCCACGTTTGGCCAGCGGATGCTGCGGCGCGCAAAACACCACCAGTTCATCTTCGACCCAGCTCTGCACTTCGATGTCCGGATGGCTGCAGTCGCCCTCGATTAGACCCAGATCAATTTCGTAGTGGGCGACTTGATGCACGATATTGGCAGTGTTCTGTACATGCAGCTTCACCTGGCTTTCCGGATGGCGCTGCATGAAACCGCCGATCAACAGGGTCGCCAGGTAATTGCCGATGGTCAGGGTGGCGCCCACCGACAGTGAGCCGAAACCGGATTTGCCGTTGAGCAGGTCTTCGATTTCCTTGGACTGGTCGAGCAAGGCCACCGCTTGCGGCAGCAGCTGTTTGCCCAGGGCGTTGAGGCTCAGCCGTTTGCCGGCGCGGTCGAACAGCTGGCAGCTGGACTGGCGCTCCAGTTCGGTGATCGAGGTGCTCGCCGCCGATTGCGAGAGGTTGAGCAGACCCGCAGCACGGGATACGCTTTCCTGCTGGGCGACGGCGACGAAGACTTGCAGTTGACGAAGAGTAAATCGCATATCGATATAACCGATAACCCTTATCTTAATAATCCAGTTAACAGATATTGTCGTCGCTATTAGAATGCGTTGCAATTGCGCACTGTCGGCCGCAAAGGCGAGCGCAGACCCAATATCCAGGAGTCCCACGTACATGAGCAACATGAACCACGAGCGTGTCCTCAGTGTTCATCACTGGAACGACACTCTGTTCAGCTTCAAGTGCACCCGCGATCCGGGCCTGCGCTTCGAGAACGGTCAGTTCGTGATGATCGGCCTGCAACAGCCAAATGGCCGCCCGCTTATGCGCGCTTACTCGATCGCCAGCCCGAACTGGGAAGAGCATCTCGAGTTCTTCAGCATCAAAGTGCCTGATGGTCCGCTGACCTCGCAGCTGCAGCACCTGAAGGAAGGCGACGAGATCATCATCTCGAAAAAGCCTACCGGCACCCTGGTGCTGGACGACCTGAACCCGGGCAAGCACCTGTATCTGCTGAGCACCGGCACGGGTCTGGCGCCGTTCATGAGCGTGATCCAGGACCCGGAAACCTACGAGCGCTTTGAGAAAGTGATCCTGGTGCACGGCGTACGCTACGTCAACGAAGTCGCCTACCGCGAATTCATCACCGAGCACCTGCCGCAGAACGAGTTCTTCGGTGAAGCGCTGCGTGACAAGCTGATCTACTACCCGACCGTGACCCGCGAGCCGTTCGAGAACCAGGGCCGTCTGACCGACCTGATGCGTAGCGGCAAGCTGTTCAGCGACATCGGTCTGCCACCGATCAACCCGCAGGACGACCGCGCAATGATCTGCGGCAGCCCGAGCATGCTCGACGAGACCAGCGAAGTGCTCGACAGCTTCGGCCTGAAGATCTCGGCGCGGATGCGCGAGCCGGGTGACTACCTGATCGAGCGTGCATTCGTCGAGAAGTAACCCGCAATACCTGTGGGAGCGGGCTTGCTCGCGAAGGGGGCTGTCAGTCGACGTCAATGCTGAATGGCGCACCGCTTTCGCGAGCAAGCCCGCTCCCACAATGGTTTTGTGCTAGACAGAAAAGCCCGCGTTGCCTGAGAAGGCAACGCGGGCTTTTGCGTTTCCGGGGGTTCAGTTGCCGGCGGGGATGACTTCCAGTACGCGGATCTGCTCCGGCGTCGGGTAATGCCAGCGCACGTCCAGATCCCAGAACTGCGCGCCGTACTCGCGCTCCGGCGCCGGCGTCTGGTACGCCGGACGCGGATCCTGCGCCAGGCACTGCTCGATCAACTCGACCAGAGGCTCGCCAAGGCGCTGAGCATGGCCGTGCGCCTGTTGCAGCGCGACGTCCGTCCACTCCACGGCAATCAGCTGTGGCGCAGCGCTGGCGATGCTGTTGGAGGCGTCAGCGATGATATCGGCGTAAGGCACGTAGGGTTTGATATCGAGTATCGGCGTGCCGTCGAGCAAATCGATCCCCGAGATGAACAGCCGATGGGCCTCGACTTTGTCCAGCTTCACCACCGATTGCCCGATGCCATTGGGCCGGTGGGTCGCACGGGTGGCGAACACGCCCATGGACTTGTTACCGCCCAGACGCGGTGGCCGCACCTTCAGGCGCGGCTTTTCTTCCAGCGCCTGATGAAACAGGAACAACAGCCAGACATGGCTGACCTGCTCCAGCCCTTGCACGGCGTCCCCCTGATCGAACGGCGCCACCAGCTCCAGCACGCCACGGGCAGCGGGGGCCAATTGCGGCTGGCGCGGAATGGCGAACTTTTCCTTGAAACAGGAACGCACGAAGCCGATGGGGGAGACGTTGTAAGTCATGGTCTGGAGTCAAGGTGGGAGCGGGGTTGGGATGATAACCCGAGGTGGCCGGGCCGACGCCTTCGCGGGCAAGCCCGCTCCCACAGGGATCTCGGGTGGAGTACAAAACCTGTGGGAGCGGGCTTGCTCGCGAAGGTCGCGCCGCCGATTCAGAGCTTGTGGCGCAGATCAGCCGCGAACGCGCAGGGTCAGGCCCTTGAGGAAGTTGCGCAGCAACTGGTCGCCGCACGGGCGGTAGTTGGTGTGGCCGACCTTGCGGAACAGTGCGCTCAACTCAGGCTTGGACACCGGAAACTCGGCAGCCTTGAGGATCGCGTGCATGTCGTCCTCTTTGAGTTCGAAGGCCACGCGCAGCTTCTTCAGGATGATGTTGTTGGTCACCGGCACTTCGATCGGCTGCGGCGGACGGCTTTCGTCCTTGCCGCGCTTGAACACCACCAGACCGTCGAGGAAATGCGCCATGACTTCGTCCGGGCAGCGTACGAAGCCTTCTTCGTCTTCTTCTTTCTTGTCGAGGTACGCGACGACGTCTTTCAGCTCCACGTCTAGGCCGCCGAGCTTGATGATCTCGATGACTTTCTTGTCGCTGATGTCGAGCATGTAGCGCACGCTGCGCAGTACGTCGTTATGAATCATGTGGGTAATCCTGATAATCGTTGTGGGCAACGCGCAGGCACGCTGCCGGAATGTGTGGCGGCAACAGAGGCTTTAGAACTTCTCTTTGCCGGACAGGTAGCGCCATTGGCCGAGCGGAACCTTGCCGATCGAGACGCCGCCGATGCGGATGCGACGAATGCCGACGACCTTCAGGCCAACCGCTTCACAGAACTGGGCGATGATCCCCGGCTGCGGGTTCTTCATGGCGAAGCGCAGGCGGTTTTCGTTCTGCCAGCTGGCCTTGACCGGCGGCAGCTCCTTGCCCTTGTGGGTGAGACCGTGCTGCAGGCGATTGAGGCCGTGGGCAACCATGTCGCCTTCGACTTCAACCACGTATTCCTGCTCGATCTTGGCCGCGTCGGCAGTCAGTTTGCGCAGTACTTTCCAGTCTTGGGTAAACACCAGCAGACCGCTGGCCTTGGGCTGCAGATCGGCGCTGGCGGTCAGGCGCAGGAAGTGGCCGCGCAGCGGACGTTTGCCGTAGCGGTGCTCGTCGCTGAGGGTGTCGGCGCTGAGCGATTGCATGGCGGTGTCGACGTCCATCCCGGCCGGTACGTTGAGCAGAATGGTCACCGGCTCCGGCGCGGTGGCCTGGGCGTCCTTGTCGAGCTCGACCTTCTGGTCGCCGACCTTGAATTGCGGTTCGTCGATCACTTCGCCGTCCACGGTGACCCAGCCGCCCTCGATGAACAGCTCGGCCTCCCGGCGGGAGCAACCGACCAGTTCGATGAGGCGTTTGGAGAGGCGAATCGGGTCAGTCATGACAGGGCCGTAACAAAAAAGGGGTGAGCATTGTACCTGCCTGGCGCCGGTTAAGCCCGGTTCCATTTCGGTAGGTGGTTTTTTGTAGGAGTGAGCCTGCTCGCGATTGCCGTCTAACATTCAGCATTGATGTCGGCTGGTCCGGCGCTATCGCGAGCAGGCTCACTCCTACAAAGGTTCTTTGGTGTGTCAGGCATGCTTCGAGCGCTGCTGATTCTGGCGCAAGCGCATATGCAGCAGCGGATACGGCTGGCCCATGCCATCTACCTCCGATCGGCCGATCACTTCAAAGCCCTGCTTGAAGTAAAACCCCAGCGCCTGCGGGTTCTGTTCGTTGACGTCCAGTTCATCGGCATTCAGATGCTGCATGGCGTAGTTCAGCAATTGCTTGCCCAGCCCCTGGCCACGGTGCGCGGGATCGATAAACAGCATTTCGATCTTGCCCGCCGCCACCCCGGCGAATCCGGTGATGCGCTGCTGATGGTCTTTGGTGCAGATCAGCATCACCGCGTCCAGATAACGGGTGAGCACCAGATTGCGCAGCAACTCGATGTAGCTGTCCGGCAGAAAATCATGGGTCGCGCGGACCGAGGCCTCCCAGACCCGGGTCAGTTCCTGATAATCGCTGAGTTTCGGCGTGTGAATGACCGAATGCTGACGCATGCCCGATGGCCTCTTGTTCGTTTCAAGGGAGTCCTTCCCCCGGTAAACGATAGCCGTAAAAAAGCCCCGCATCTCGTAAAAAAGAGCGAGGCTTTTGATGACACGACTATCCCCTGTGGGAGCGGGCTTGCTCGCGAAAGCAGTGTATCGGTCGACATATCCAATGACTGATACACCGCCTTCGCGAGCAAGCCCGCTCCCACAAGTATTTTGTGGTGCTTAGATCTGCTCAGCCCACAGGTCGTATTCGTCAGCGTCCGTCACCTTGCACCAGACCTTGTCGCCCGGCTTGAGATTGCTGCCGTTGTCGATGAATACGTTGCCGTCGATTTCCGGGGCATCGAAGAAGCAGCGGCCGACGGCGCCTTGCTCGTCGACTTCGTCCACCAGCACTTCGATCTCGCGGCCGATGCGCATTTGCAGGCGCGCCGAGCTGATCGCCTGCTGGTGCGCCATGAAGCGCTCCCAACGGTCTTGTTTGACGTCGTCCGGCACCACTTCCAGGTCCAGGTCATTGGCGGGCGCGCCATCGACCGGCGAGTACTGGAAGCAGCCGACGCGGTCGAGCTGGGCTTCGGTCAGCCAGTTCAGCAGGTACTGGAAGTCTTCCTCGGTTTCGCCCGGGAAGCCGACGATGAAGGTCGAACGGATGATCAGGTCCGGGCAGATTTCGCGCCAGTTCTTGATCCGCGCCAGGGTCTTGTCTTCGAACGCCGGGCGTTTCATCGCCTTCAGCACTTTCGGGCTGGCGTGCTGGAACGGGATGTCCAGGTACGGCAGGATCTTGCCGGCGGCCATCAGCGGGATCAGCTCGTCGACGTGCGGGTACGGGTAAACGTAGTGCAGACGGACCCACACGCCCAAGGTGCTCAGCGCTTCGCAGAGTTCGGTCATGCGGGTTTTCACCGGCGCGCCGTTCCAGAAACCGGTGCGGTATTTCACGTCGACGCCGTAGGCGCTGGTGTCTTGCGAGATCACCAGCAGCTCTTTGACGCCGGATTTGACCAGACGCTGGGCTTCGTCGAGTACATCACCCACCGGACGGCTGACCAGTTTGCCGCGCATCGACGGGATGATGCAGAAGCTGCAGCTGTGGTTGCAGCCTTCGGAAATCTTCAGGTAGGCGTAGTGACGCGGAGTGAGCTTGATGCCTTGCGGCGGCACCAGGTCGATCAGCGGGTTGTGATCTTGACGCGGTGGCACCACTTCGTGCACGGCGTTGACCACTTGCTCGTATTGCTGCGGACCAGTCACGGCCAGCACACTCGGGTGTACGTCGCGGATATTGCCTTCTTCCACGCCCATGCAACCGGTGACGATCACCTTGCCGTTTTCCTTGATCGCTTCACCGATCACTTCCAGCGACTCAGCCTTGGCCGAGTCGATGAAGCCGCAGGTGTTGACCACCACCACGTCGGCGTCCTGATAGGTGGACACCACGTCATAGCCTTCCATGCGCAGCTGGGTCAGGATGCGCTCGGAGTCGACCAGTGCTTTCGGGCAACCCAGAGATACGAAGCCAACCTTTGGATTGGCCGGCGCAGGAGTGGTGGACATGTCTAACCTCGGTGTTTTGTGACGTCGCTTGCCTGGTGTGGAAGCTGACGGACGGGCGCTTGAAGTGCGCCTCTGATCAAAAAGTGCGCAATTCTAGCGATGAGCAACGCACTTGACCAGCTTTATGCAGGGAAATACGACGAGTGCTGCGCTATGCTTCGCGCCGTTGAGCTTTACCAATTTTTTACAGTCAACAAAACGTCTGTAACAACAGGTAAAACAGCGCATGCTGCACCACAAAGCATAGTGCTTCATTCAAAGAAGCCGGTTCTGAGAAGTAGGAGTGTTGGATGGGTCAGGCAAGTAGTCAGGCGGCGGGCGCCGAGCATTCGGCTGCAAAACCGCTGAGCATGCTGGTCGCGGCAGTCGGGGTGGTTTACGGCGACATCGGCACGAGCCCGTTGTACACCCTCAAAGAAGTTTTTGCCGGTCACTATGGGGTGCCGGTCAACCACGACGGAGTCTTCGGGATTCTGGCGTTGATTTTCTGGTCGCTGATCTGGGTCGTGACGATCAAGTACGTGTTGTTCGTCCTGCGGGCCGACAACCAGGGTGAGGGGGGGATCATGGCGCTGACCGCCCTGGCGCGACGTGCATCCAGCCGCTATCCCAGGTTGCAGGCCGTGCTGGTGATTCTGGGGTTGATCGGTGCCGCGCTGTTTTACGGCGACAGCATGATCACCCCGGCCATCTCCGTGTTGTCTGCGGTTGAAGGTCTGGAGTTGGCGTTCGATGGCCTGGAGCGCTGGGTGGTGCCGATGGCACTGGTGGTCCTGGTCGCGCTGTTCCTGATCCAGAAACACGGCACCGATCGCATCGGCAAGCTGTTTGGCCCGGTGATGGTCGTGTGGTTCCTGGTGCTGGGTGGGCTGGGTGTCAGCGGGATCGTCAGGCACCCTGAAGTCTTGAATGCACTGAACCCGATCTGGGGCGTGCGTTTCTTCATGGTTCACCCGGGCATGGGTGTGGCGATTCTCGGTGCGGTGGTGCTGGCGCTGACCGGTGCTGAAGCCCTGTATGCCGACATGGGCCACTTCGGGCGCAAGCCGATTGCCCGTGCCTGGCTGGTGCTGGTGCTGCCGGCGTTGGTGCTGAACTACTTCGGTCAGGGCGCATTGCTCCTGGAAAACCCGGAAGCGGCGCGTAACCCGTTCTACCTGCTGGCGCCGAACTGGGCACTGGTACCGCTGGTGGTGCTGGCGACCCTGGCCACGGTGATTGCTTCGCAAGCGGTGATTTCCGGCGCGTTCTCGTTGACCCGGCAGGCCATCCAGCTCGGTTACATCCCGCGCATGCACATTCAGCACACGTCCAGTGCTGAACAGGGGCAGATTTACATCGGTGCGGTGAACTGGGCGCTGATGGTCGGCGTGATCCTGCTGGTGATCGGTTTCGAGTCTTCCGGCGCATTGGCGTCTGCCTACGGCGTGGCAGTGACGGGCACCATGCTGATCACCAGTATTCTGGTGGCAGCGGTGATCCTGCTGCTGTGGAAATGGCCGCCGCTGCTGGCCGTGCCGATTCTGCTTGGTTTCCTGCTGGTCGATGGCATGTTTTTCGCGGCCAACGTGCCGAAGATCATTCAGGGCGGTGCCTTCCCGGTGCTGGCGGGGATCGTGTTGTTCATCCTGATGACCACCTGGAAACGCGGCAAGGAGCTGTTGGTCGATCGCCTCGACGAAGGCGCGCTGCCGCTGCCGATCTTCATCAGCAGCATCCGTGTACAACCACCGCACCGTGTGCAGGGCACCGCGGTGTTCCTCACCGCGCGCTCCGACGCCGTGCCGCACGCCCTGTTGCACAACCTGCTGCACAACCAGGTGTTGCACGAGCAAGTGGTGCTGCTGACCGTGGTCTACGAAGACATCCCGCGCGTGCCGCCGGCACGCCGCTTTGAGGTGGACTCCTACGGCGAAGGCTTCTTCCGGGTGATCCTGCACTTCGGCTTCACCGACGAGCCGGACGTGCCGCAGGCGCTGAAACTGTGCCATCTGGATGATCTGGACTTCAGCCCGATGCGCACCACCTACTTCCTCAGCCGCGAAACGGTGATCGCCTCGAAACTCGAAGGCATGGCCCGCTGGCGCGAGGCGCTGTTCGCATTCATGTTGAAGAATGCCAACGGCAATTTGCGCTTCTTCAATCTGCCGCTGAACCGGGTGATTGAGTTGGGGACGCAGGTCGAGATGTAGGCCACGCCCCAACTGAAAAGCCCCCGTCAGCCTTGTAGCTGGCGGGGGCTTTTTTGTGCTTCACATAAACCTCTAACCCACTGCAAATCCCCTGTGGGAGCGAGCTTGCTCGCGAAGGCCGAATGTCAGTCGAGACATGTGGTGGCTGATCCACCGCATTCGCGAGCAAGCTCGCTCCCACAAGGATTCTGTGGTGTCAGTGGCTTTCAGGCAATTCTTCTTCAGATTCGGTCTTCATCCGCGCAGGTCGCGGCATCAGCGCTTGGATCACGTCATCAATCAAGGCTTTGCCCATCACCGTCAGGTAATGCGCAGCCCAGGCATGGCGGTCGGTGTCTTTGATGAAGGCAGCGTCCTCAGCGAAGGATTTGGCGAGGAATAGCAGATCGGAAGCTTGCGACAGTGCATCAATGACGGGGACACCGGAGCGGACGTTGAATAGCGCCAGATCCGAGTTGTAGAGGAAAGAGGTAAAGCCGACGGTTGTGAGGTCCGAAGGTGATGAAGGACTTTGTTTGCTCATTGTTTCGCTCCATAAAACGAGGAGCTGCCGCATTCGTTACCACACGAATGGGTGGCAGCTGTACGCAGGGTGGTAAACCGGGAGAGCAAAGAAACCGGCAGACCCGAAGGTCTCCCACGCACAGCCGCCATGACTCGGAATTGCAGACGTAAAAACACCTGAGTCGTGTTGGGAGCGTTGTTGCACTTTGCTTAGCCGGGTTACCACACCCGATCACTGAATTGGTCAGCGACCTCTGGAGAGTATCCCGTCGAAAAAAAGCGCAACAGAGCGGCAAAGTGCCCAAGCACGAGATTAGGAGTTTGCCTACAAGGTATGCGGACGTCATCTGATATTGCGACACCGGTAACCGGAATTAAGGTGGCGAGCAATCTCGGGGGCGGTGGATTCTTGAGTTGGCGCCACAGGAGGAGGGTCGAATAAAGGGCTTGACGATCGGATATTTTGAATGAGACAAGTGTCCACGTTTTATGGATTGTGGACGAGTGGAGTTTTAAGCTTCATGAAGAGTCAAGACATTTTGCTTTTGTTCAAGATGACCAGCCTTCACGCTCAGGAGGAAAACCTCCTTGGGGTAATGGAGTCGGAGTCAAATTCGAACAGAGTCGAGGAGTTGTTGAAGCCCTACGTGGTCAGTCAAATGACGGCGGGCGGTCGGGTGGGGCAACCATTGGTCACCTACTCCACCGACGGTGAAGATACTGTATTCCGCCGACAGGATTTCGATTCGCCCTTGGACGATGAGGCGGGGTGGGAAGGGTGGTCGGAGCCGGTAGCTGTTCCGCCACTGGCAAGCTGGAGTGAAGGTTACTCGTTGCGTGCGTTGTCTGCTTCACTTGGGCTAAGCAAGAGCGAAGTTTCAAATTCCATCGCCAGGTGTCGTGTGTCCGGGCTGCTCACCAATGACTATGACACCGGACTTCCAAAAGTTAACCGGCGGCAGTTGCTAAACATCACCGAGCACGCTCTGAAATACTTTTTCCCTGTAAAGCCCGGGGCAATGGTTCGCGGCATCCCGACGGGTTTTGCAGCACCGGCACTGTCCAAAAGCATCAAAAGTGCTGGCGGACTGATTCCGGTTTGGCCAGATGCACTTGGAGCGGAGCGTGGACAGGCGATAGAGCCGCTCTACAAGACAGTGCCGGAAGCGGTGAAGCGGGACAGGACCCTTTACCACTATCTTGCGCTTGCTGATGCAATCCGCCTTGGAGGTCCGCGAGAGTGTGGTGTTGCAGTCGACATTCTAAAAGCAGGGATGGGACTGAAATAACATGTCATCCAACGCTGATCACAACTACGAGCTTATAGAGTTTGTTGCTGAGGGTTTGGGAGAGGCGTTTCTCGCGGAGGTTGCCTTTGTCGGAGGTTGCACCACAGCCATGCTGGTAACTGATGCTGTTGTGCTGGACGACATTCGCTTCACCGATGATGTTGACCTGGTGATCGAGCTAGCAGGCATTGGCGCCTGGCAGCAGCTTACCGAACGGTTGGCGGCCAGGAATTTCAAGATTACTGGCGAGGATGAAGTGAACTGTCGTTTCCGCTTCAACGACATCGTCGTTGACGTGATGCCTTCTGATCCCGAGGTTCTCGGATATGCCAACCGCTGGTTTGTAGAGGGGCTGGCGCGGGCCAATAAATTTACGTTGCCCAGCGGTACCGTCATCCAGATATTCAAACCGACCTATTTTCTCGCGACAAAACTGGAAGCCTTCAGTGGTCGTGGCGGTGGCGATCCATACCATAAAGACGTCGAAGACATCATTATCTTGATTGATGGACGTCCAGAGCTTTTAGAAGAGGTTCGGCAGGCAGAATCCGAGCTCAAAGAATTCATCACGAATGGAGTTCGAGCACTCAGGGTTCTCAGTGGCATTGACTATGTGATTGAAAGCTCGGGCTCGGTACAGGCCAATCCGGGAAGAGGGCAAATCATTCATGGGCGCATGAAAGAACTGGGCAGCGCATGAAATACCACGTCAGATCGGTAGCAGGGCGAGCCAGGAGAACCAACCATGACTTTGCTGGAGCGCTCTGTGATGGAGAAAACGGCGTATTTGTTATCACGGACGGTACATCGAGGGTTGGCAGTGGCCAGTTGGCTGAGTCCTTTGCGAAAGATGTTTTAGAGGTCTGGTCAAAACACTTTGATCACGGCCTCGATATCACTGAGTGCGAAGCTGTTGAACAGGTACTGCTTTCTATACTGGCCGACCTCCACCCCGTTTTGTTTGCAAGTCACACAGGCGCCACTTGTTATGTGGTGGGTGTCGCTGCTCATGGGAAACTCACGCTTGCGTATGAGGGTGATTGTTCGTGCGGTGTTGTGACGCCAGCAGGAGCGATCGAATGGATTACGTCGCCCCACTGTAAGGCTAACTGGAGGCGCGACCGTTCCCACTCCGAGCTGGCGCAAGATCCGGCTCGAAACCGGGTGACTCGATGCTTGAAGGCGAGTCGCGCACCGAACCCTGACTTTGTGTTTCATTCATTGACCCTAAGAGAACGACTGGTATTTGCAACCGATGGCTTTTGGGCGGAGCTAACCGAGTTACAGCAAAGCTACTTGCTAACAGCGCCGGATGGCAGCTGTATCGATGTAGAAGATGACATCACGTGGATAGATGTTCAGCTTTAGTCTCGGTATCGATAGAAGTTTCGACTGGCAGGAAGTGCTGCAAGTTTGCGTAAAAAAGCCCCCGCAACCGTGAGGTTGCGGGGGCTTTTCGTTGGAGCGCTTCAGATCACTCTGTCGGCTGATCCTTGCTCTGACGCTTCTCGATCAGGTCCACCAGACGCTTGGCCAGCGCCGGGTAGTTCTCGTCGAAGTGGTGGCCGCCGGGCAGTTTCACCGCTTCGCCGACTGCAGTCTTGTCGGTGCAGCCGCTTTCGTCGGTTTCTTCGGCGCCGTAGATGCACACTACTTTGGTCGCTGGCAGCTTGGCCATTTCCGGGCCGGTGGCGGCTTCTTTGCCGGCGTTGCCGAGCCAGCCTTCGACTTCGATTTCGAAGCTGCCGGTACGGGCGAAGGCCAGCAGGATGATGGCGTCTACGCGCTGCTGCTCGGTGTCCGGCAGGCGGTTGTAGATCGCCGGCAGGACGTCGGCACCGAACGAATAACCGGTCAGGATGAAGCGCTTGGTGCCCCATTTCTGACGGTAGTGCTGCATCAGTTCGGTCAGGTCCAGGGCGCTTTGCTCCGGGCTCTTGTGCTGCCAGTAGTAGCGCAGGGTGTCGATGCCGACGACGGGATAGCCAATCTTGGCCATCTCGCCGGCCACATCGCGGTCGAGGTCGCGCCAGCCGCCATCACCGGAAAGGAACAGGGTCACGGTGTCTTTGGCTTGACCGGCCGGCACTTCAACCACCGGAATCGCCAGACCGCCGTTGTCCTTGTCGCCGCCGACGAGGATCTTGCGCAGCTCGTTGTTCAGCACTTGCGGCAGATTGATGTCGTAGTCGCTGATGCTGGTTTCGGCGTTCGGTTGATCGCGCACGAAACCGGCGCTGGTGTCGTCCGGGTTGTCGTTCCATGCCACCAGCCAATGGCCGTGGGCCGCAGATTTCGGCAGCAGGTGGGTGCAGCCGGGTTTTTCCAGGGCCAGGTCAACCGAGATGGCCTGGGCCTTGTCGTCCTTCTGCTCGGACAGCCAGCGCCAGGCCAGCACGGCGCCCGGGCCGATACCGCTGACCAGCGTGGCCGGGCCATTCAGTTCGCGCAGGCCGGTTTGCAGCGCGCGGCTCTGTTGCAGGCAGTCCTTGGGCAGAATCACCTGAACGATTTGCGCCGAGGCGCTGCGGCTCAGGGTGCTCAGTTGGTTGTCGGTCAGCTTCTGGTCGTCATTGACCGCTACCAGCACCTGAGCCTTGGGCTGGGTGCCGGGAACGACGCGGGTCATGACCGTGCCGTCGGCGGCAGTCAGCGGTTGCAGAGTCGATTGCGGTGCCGGGCGTTTGAGGTACCAGTAACCGCCGCCGGCAATCACGGCCAGCACGATCAGTGCGGCCAGGATGTACTTCAGGGAGCGTTGAATCATCAGCGTTTCACCAATCCAGTCAAGCCGCCCGCGATCAGGGCAGCAGTATCGGCCAGCGCCACCAGCGGATCGAGTCCGGCGGGCACTGCCATATAACGGGGTTCCCAGTCAGGCTGGAACTTGTCTTTGAAGCGGCGCAAGCCTTGGAAGTTGTACAACTGCTCACCACGGCGGAAGACCATCGAGCCCAGACGCTGGGTCAGCGGTGCACCACGCCGGGGTTGCAACCCCGACAACGGCACCATGCCCAGGCTGAAGCGCGCGTATCCGTGACTCTTATAGTGTTGAATCAAACCGACCATCAGGAATTCCATGGTCAGCTTGGGGGCGTCCGGGTGCGAGCGCATCAGATCGAGACTGGCCAGGTCATGGCTGTAAGTCTCGAGCAGGTTGGCGAACGCCACCGGGCGGCCTTCGAAGCGAATCACCGCAATGCGGAAATGCTTCAGGTAATCGTCGCTGAACCGACCGAGGGAGAAGCCTTTCTCGCGCACGTTCTTGCCGGTCAGCCACGCATCGGAAATCACTTTCAACTCGTCCATCGGCGCCTGGCCCGGCTCGTGGATTTCCAGCGACAGACCGTCGCGGGTCCCACGGTTCCAGGTGTAGCGCAGGTCCTTCATCTCTTTGCCCTTGGCTTCCAGGTCAAAGCGATGCAGATCGACCCGGGCTTCTTCGCCGAGCTTGATCGCGGTCAGGCCGATGTCCATGTAGTACGGCAGGTTCTCGGCACGTACCTGATAGAACACCGGACGGGTGTGATGGATGTCGCACAGGTCGCGGAACTGCCAGATCATTTCGGCACGCTGCTGGCCGGGGCCGATCGGGTCGTACAGCGCCACGAGGCTGCGGCCACGGCGGGCGTACATCAGGAACGCCTCGTCGTTGGGGTGAAACAGCAGTGCCTTGTCACCGGTCAGTGCCAGGCCGCCATCGGGTTGCGACGAGGCCATGAGGATCTTCGAGGCGCGTTCCAGTTCATCCGGTGTCGGCAGGTGAATCACCGGGCGCGCGGTGCGCAGCAGCCAGGTCAGGGCGATCACCAGCAACAGTACGGCAGCACCGAGCAGCGAGCGCAGGCCGCGCGGCGCGTCAGCGTCGAGGGTGAACTGCCACCACAGTTGATGGCTGTAAGGCACGTCCTGATAGGCGAACAGCAGCAGCCAGGTCGAAGCCCCCAGCACGCAGAGGCTGGCCACCAGATACAGCGGCGAGAACGGTAGCTCGGTCAGGCGGCTCGGACGATAGAACGAACGGCGGAACACCCCCAGCAACGCAGCGGTGAGTGTCATCAGCGTGGCTTCTTCCCAGTCGAAGCCTTTGAGCAGCGAGAGCAGGGCGCCGACCAGCAACAGAATGGTGGTCAGCATCCACGCGGCAGACAGCCGACGACGCAGGCCCTGGGCGAGCAACAGGCACAGCACGCCGATCAGACTGGCGCCGAAGTGCGAGGCGTCGACCAGACGATGCGGGATCAGAAAACCGATGTGTTCGAGACGGGTGTCGATCTCCGGGGTCGCGCCGGAAAACAGCAGCACCACGCCGGACAGGAACACCAGCACCGCCAGAATGGGCGCCGCCAGACCGGACGCTGCGCGCATGGTCTGGGTCTGAAACAGGCGCTGGCCTTCGTTGATCAGCAAGAACAGGCAGGCCACCAGCAGCGGCAGCACGACATAGATCAGGCGGTAGAGCAGCAGGGCGGCGGCCAGTGGCGCGGCGCCGAGTGTGTCGGCGAACGCGGCGAGCAGGATCGCCTCGAAGACCCCGACGCCCCCCGGCACATGGCTGAGGACGCCGGCGGCCAGGGCCAGCAGGTACACCAGCAGGAAGGCGCCGAATGGCGGGGCTTCCGGCAGCAGCAGATAAAGCACGGTGGCTGCTGCGGCGACGTCGAGGGCGGTGATGATCAGTTGCAGGAAGGTCAGGCGGCGGCCCGGCAGGCGCAACGTCCGGCGCCCAGCCCTGACCAGCAGGTTATCGCGGTACGGTTGCTCCGGCAGGCGCCGGCGGTAGATGCCGATCGCCAGAATCGCGCCCAGACCCAGCACCACCATGGCAATCGTGCCAAGCAGGCGCTCTGACAGGCCCAGGGCGGCGGAAGCGGAAGGCAGGTCGCTGAGGGTTGCGAGAGCCGCCAGCGGTGGCAGGGCGCAGCCCAGCGACAGGCTGGCGAACAGCGTCATGTGGGCGACTTCTGATGCCCCCAGACCATGGCGCGCATATAAACGGTAGCGCACCGAGCCGCCGGACAGCAGCGACAGGCCGATGGCGTTGCCAATTGCAAACGCAGTGAAGCCGCCCAGCGCCAGCGTGCGCGGTGGCAGCGTCACGCCGGCATAGCGGCTCGCTGACCATTCATAGCCCAGCAATATAATGAAGCCGATCACCGTCGCACCCAATGCCCCGAGCAGAGCAGGTTTCGGCACGGCCAGGATCGAGTCATGCAGCGCGTAGAGATCGAGTTCGCTCAGCAGATGGCGACAGGCAATCAGCGCAATGGCAAACAACAGCAATGTGACCGCCAGACCGATAGGCTGGCGGTATTTGCTCAAACGATCCAGCAAGCGCAGGCGCTCGGGCTTGATCGGATGGTCTGCTGTGACGGTGTCTTGTGGATCAGACGAGTTGGCGCGCATCAATCACCTCTTGGATTGTGCGCGACAGGATGGAGGTATCCAGCCAAGTTACCAATCCCTGTAGAAAAAAATAATCACAAAATACTACGCCTCTCATCGGGTATCGGCGAGGGCGGGTCATGGATTGCAGACGTCTTGCCTGCGACTCAAGCATAGTCGCAACTCGGCGGGTCTGACGATCCTGAGTGTTTCACTGCAGCGTGACAGATCATTGTTGCGAAAGGACTTTTTCCACAGATACAAAAAAGGCCACTCTTTCGAGCAGCCTTTTTTGATGTTTGGTTGCGGGAGCCGGATTTGAACCGACGACCTTCGGGTTATGAGCCCGACGAGCTACCAGACTGCTCCATCCCGCGTCTGTGTGGCGGCATTCTACAGGCGAACGGCGAGGTGTCAACCGCTAATCCCGTAAAGGGTCAAATAAGTGTGAATTTGCGTCAAACGGTCGCAGTGGTGCGGTAAGTTTCGGAAATGCAACGAATTCCTGTTCGCCCGGATGTGCGTGATGTGGAGGCCGGTCTGAAAAACAGACATGTCTAGTCCTGAAATAGGTTTACACCTGTTTCAGTCTCAAAACGCCCGATGCACCGCATCGGGCGTTTTGTATTTCAGGGATAAGTGCGGCCGCTCCCGGTTGTAGATTTGCACCGATTCATCCACCATTTTCACTGCATCCGCCAGGTCTTTGGGGCGATGCAGCAAAAACTCAGTCTTCAAAATCCCATTTACCCTCTCCGCCATAGCGTTCTGATAGCAATCATAACCGTCAGTCATTGAGCACCTGATTCCATGCCGGGTATGCATCCGTTGGTATAAATCGGAGCAATACTGGGCTCCGCGATCTGAATGATGAATGAGCGGTTGATTGGATTTTCGCTGACTAACAGCCTTCTGCAGCGCCCTGACCACCGACTCCGTATGCAGGCTGCTGTGCACATGATGACCCACGATTTTGCGTGAGTACGCGTCTGTTATCAGGCTAACGTAAGCGACACTTTCCCGCGTTGGGAGATAGGTAATGTCTGCGACCCAAACCTGCTCAGGTCTGCTGGCTACAACTTGTTCCGGGCCAGCTTTGAGTAGGTTGGGGTGACGGCGGAAGCGATGATGACTATGCGTGGTTTTATGATAAGCGCGTTTGCGAGGAACCAGCTCTCGCGCCTCTCGCAAGATGGAAAACAGGCGGTCTCGACCGACACGTAACGCCGCTGCGGCTTCAATTGCCATCAGGTGGTGCAGTTTGCGCGTCCCAAGCCTCGGCTGGCGGCGACGCTTTTCCAGAACGAATTCCACCACCTGCTGGTCTTGGCAAACTCTCGCGTCAAAGGCTCGGTTGCGCTTGTAATACGCTTGGCGCGAAATGCCCATAAACAGGCAAGCCCTGGTAATGCTCAGGTCTTGGATTTGCCCTTGCGAGAGGACTTGCCGGGTCGCTTTTTTACGATGGACACACCGTAATCATTTTTCAAGACGTTCACGACAGCTTCAAAGAACTGGGCCTTCTGATTGCTCAGCGCCAACTGTTCTTCAAGCTCTTTGATCCGCTGTTCGGGTGTCAGCGGGAGGTTGGGGTCGGTCATCGGCCTGCTCCGCGGCGCTCGGATTGAGGCGCCTTGGCTCCAGTCCTGTCGGCCATGCTTGCGTAACCAAACCAGTACCGTGGACCGGCCTTGAATGCCAAAGCGCCGTTGAGCCTCTTTATAACTCAACTCGCCTTTTTCGACTTGATCTACGACTGACAATTTAAAAGCTAGCGTGTAATCGCGCTGGCTCCGCCTTTTTCCGGTATCCATTGAATCCTCCTGAAGATTGGTCAGAAGGTGTAAACCTTATTCAGGACGCGACAACAGGCACAAAAAAGGCCACTCTTTCGAGTAGCCTTTTTTGATGTTTGGTTGCGGGAGCCGGATTTGAACCGACGACCTTCGGGTTATGAGCCCGACGAGCTACCAGACTGCTCCATCCCGCGTCTGTGTGTCGGCATTCTACAGAGGAACGCCGGTCTGTCAACCTTGAATTCAGATAAATCTGTTCTTGTTCAATCGGTTAGCGCTTTTTACAGGGCCGGCGAAGGGTGCGCAGGGCAGGTGGGGCAAGGCTTTCAGCTCTATCGGCAGGAGATTTTCGATTGAGAATATAAATTCATGGTCGTTTTCCTACAGCCTGAAAAGAACATTCAGACTACTGGTGCTATATACAGGTGTCAGTGAGATACTGGGGATCCGGCTCGCCAGGTTTCCTTTTCTGTCATGACCCAACGAAAAATCATCCACGTCGACTGCGACTGTTTCTACGCCGCCATCGAGATGCGCGACGACCCGAACCTGGCAGGCAAGCCGCTGGCGGTGGGCGGGTCGGCGGATCGGCGCGGAGTGATTGCTACCTGTAACTATGAAGCACGGGCGTATGGCGTGCGTTCGGCGATGTCATCCGGACATGCCTTGAAGCTGTGCCCCGACCTGACCATCGTCAAGCCGCGCATGGACGCCTATCGCGAAGCTTCCAAGGAAATTCATACGATCTTTCGCGATTACACCGACCTGATCGAACCGCTGTCGCTGGACGAGGCCTACCTCGACGTCTCCGACAGCGCGCATTTTGGCGGCAGCGCCACGCGAATTGCCCAGGACATTCGTCGCCGGGTCTCCAATCAGTTGCACATCACCGTGTCTGCGGGCGTGGCGCCGAACAAGTTCCTGGCGAAAATCGCCAGTGACTGGAAGAAGCCCAACGGGTTGTTCGTGATTACCCCGGATCAGGTCGAGGATTTTGTCAGTGGTCTGCCGGTGAGCAAGTTGCACGGCGTCGGCAAAGTTACCGCCGACAAGCTGGGCAAGCTCGGCATCGTCGACTGCCTGCAACTGCGTGAGTGGGACAAGTTGGCGCTGGTGCGCGAATTCGGCAGTTTCGGTGAGCGACTGTGGAGTCTGGCCCGTGGGATCGATGACCGGTTGGTGCACAACGACAGTCGCCGTCAGTCAATCAGCGTGGAAAACACCTACGACGTTGATCTACCCGATCTGCGCAGTTGCCTGGACAAATTGCCGGAGCTGCTGGAAACCCTGAAAACCCGCATGGAGCGGATCGACAGCAGCTATCGCCCGGGCAAGCCGTTCGTCAAAGTGAAGTTCCATGACTTTACCCAGACCACGCTGGAGCAAGCCGGGGCAGGGCGCGATCTGGGCAGTTATCAGTTGATGCTGACGCAGGCGTTCAACCGGGGCGGGAAACCGGTGCGGTTGTTGGGGGTGGGGGTCAGGCTGGAGGATTTGCGGGGTGGGTTTGAGCAGATGGAGTTGTTTGAGCGCTAATTGCTGCGGTGTTGCTGATGCCGCTTTCGCGAGCAAGCCCGCTCCCACATTTGATTGCATTCCATCTGAAGGAACTCGATCAACTGTGGGAGCGGGCTTGCTCGCGAAGCTTTTCAGCCTTAATTCGGTCCCGGATCCGCCACCAGACGCCCGGCATCCTTGGTCAGCGACTTGAGAAACTCGGCCTGTAACTCAGGATCGTTGCGCGTCAGTTCGATCAGGCTTTGCTCCAGCTCGCTGGCTTCCTCTTCCAGACCCAGCTCCGACAGACGCTTGACCCGGTGGACCCACTGGCTCACTTCGTCGTCTTCCAGATCGTCGTAAATCAAACCATGGGCTTCGAGCAACTTGCTGCGCAAATGGCTGCTGATGGCCAGGGATGAATCGCTGTGCACGTCATCCTTGCCGTCTTCAACGCTGATCTGCAGCTTGCCGATATGATTCAGGTCATTTTCGGCGAACGGACTGTCCAGCAGGTTCAGGCGCAGCACACCGTTGCGGTCGGTGGTCATGTCGAATGTCTGCTTGCCAGCCTTGACCTGCACTGGACGCTCGCTCCACGGCAGGCTCGAATACTCCATGCGCTTGTCGCGCTGGACTTCATCGATACTGGCCAGGTTCTGTTGCGCGCGACCATGGGATTGCATGTTCATGGCCGGGTTGAGGCCGTCCAGACCGTAGCTCAACCAGTCCCTGGTCATGCTGTCCGGCAGGTTGCCGAGTGCGAAAACGTTGCCCACGTTGGCGCCGATACCCCCCACCAGCGCAACCGCACCCAGCGGAATCTCGTAGATTTTCCGCCAGGGCTGGTAAGGCGTATAGCGATCGTAATGCCGCGTGACCTCGAACTCGGTGACCTCGAAGGTCTTCTGTTCGCTGATCTTCACGCGGCGTTGCGGCAGTTCGAGCACCTTGGGCTCACCGACGTCGATCTGCAGGCTGTGATCGAGCAATTTACGCTCGACCCGCTCTTCGTGCTCGCTGCGCTGTGACATGTGATTGGCGCAGCCGCTGACCAGCAGGGCGCCGCATAAGGCGGCGCCACCGAGGCCCAGGGTGTTTCGCTTGAACATGAGGTCTCTATCTGGATTCAGCGGCGGATACGGGCCTGAAGGAAGGACAGCACATCGGCAACCGGCAGCGCTTGCGCTTCGGCCTCGGTGCGGCTCTTGTATTCCAGGTTGCCTTCGGCGAGACCGCGGTCGCTGACCACGATCCGGTGTGGAATGCCGATCAGCTCCATGTCCGCGAACTTGATGCCCGGGCTGGTTTTCTTGTCGCGATCGTCCAGCAGCACTTCGAAACCGGCCGCAGTCAGTTCTGCGTACAGCTTGTCAGTGGCTTCGCGCACCTGCTCGGTTTCATAACGCAGCGGTACCAGGGCGATCTGGAACGGCGCCAGGGTGTCGCTCCAGATGATGCCTTTGTCGTCGTTGTTCTGCTCGATGGCAGCAGCCACCACGCGGGATACGCCGATACCGTAGCAACCCATTTCCAGGGTCACCGGTTTGCCGTTCTCGCCCAGCACTTCGCACTTCATCGCCTTGCTGTACTTGTTGCCCAGCTGGAAGATGTGCCCGACTTCGATGCCGCGCTTGATTTCCAGGGTGCCTTTGCCGTCCGGGCTTGGGTCACCGGCCACGACGTTACGCAGGTCGGCAACGGTTGGAACCGGCAGATCGCGTTCCCAGTTCACGCCGAAGTAGTGCTTGTCGTCGATGTTCGCGCCGATACCGAAGTCGCTCATCAGTTCGACCGAGCGGTCGATGATGATTGGCAGTGGCAGGTTCAGCGGGCCGAGCGAACCGGCGCCGGCGCCAATGGCGTCACGCAGTTCGGCATCGGAAGCCATGACCAGCGGGCTGGCAACGCCCGGCTGCTGGGCGGCCTTGATTTCGTTGAGCTCGTGGTCGCCACGGATGACCAGGGCAATCAGCTTGCCTGGCTCTTCGGCGTGGACGATCAGGGTCTTGATGGTCTTTTCAATCGGCAGATTGAATTTTTCCACCAGGGCGGCAATGGTCTTGGTATCTGGGGTGTCGACCAGGCGCAGCTCTTCGGTCGGTGCTGGACGCGAGGTTTCGCGTGGCACAGCCTCGGCCTTCTCGATGTTCGCGGCGTAGTCGGAGCCGTTGCTGAAGACGATATCGTCTTCGCCGGACTCGGCCAGTACGTGGAATTCGTGGGAACCAGCGCCACCGATCGAACCGTTGTCGGCTTCAACCGGACGGAATTTCAGACCCAGACGGGTGAACACGTTGCAGTACGCCTGATGCATGCGGTCATAGGTGATCTGCAGCGAAGCCTGATCGGCGTGGAACGAGTAGGCGTCCTTCATGATGAATTCGCGGCCGCGCATCAAACCGAAGCGTGGGCGGATTTCGTCACGGAATTTGGTCTGGATCTGGTACAGGTTGATCGGCAGCTGCTTGTAGCTGCTCAACTCGTTGCGCATCAGATCGGTGATCACTTCTTCGTGGGTCGGGCCCGCGCAGAAGTCGCGACCGTGGCGGTCTTTGATGCGCAGCAGCTCAGGGCCGTATTCTTCCCAGCGCCCCGATTCCTGCCACAACTCGGCCGGTTGGGTGCTCGGCATCAACACTTCAAGAGAACCGGCAGCGTTCATTTCTTCGCGAACGATGGCTTCAACCTTGCGCATTACCCGCAAGCCCATCGGCAGCCAGGTGTACAGGCCCGAAGCGAGTTTGCGGATCATGCCGGCGCGCAGCATCAGCTGATGGCTGACGACGACCGCATCGGAAGGCGTTTCTTTCTGTGTGGCGAGCAAAAATTGACTGGTGCGCATGGTTGGCCGTTGTCGGTTGCTATGACTGGAAATGACGGAGCAGTGTACCGGCGAGATTTGCCGACGTACAGGATTGCGCTCGGCGGTGAGGCTCAACGGCGGGAATCCTCCCGCCGTATCTGAATTGTCCTACGACTCTTCGACCACGCTGGTCGGCACAGGCTCGGGCGTTGGTGTCGGGCCTTCGCGGCGGTTTTCCTGAAACCAGTGCAGGGCGATCAGCACCAGGGTCGGCACGCCGAGCAGCGCCGTGATCATGAAGAAGTTGTGGTAGCCGAACTTCTCGACCATTACCCCGGAATAACCGCCGATCAGGCGCGGCAGCAACAGCATGATCGAGCTGAGCAGGGCGTACTGGGTGGCCGAGAACTTCAGGTTGGTCAGACTCGACAGGTAGGCGACGAAGGCTGAGGTCGCCATCCCCGAACTGAAGTTGTCGAGGGAGATGGTCACCACCAGCATCTGCAGGTTCGGGCCCATGTCAGCCAGCATCACGAACAGCAGGTTGGTTGCCGCCGAAGCTGCGCCGCCAATGAACAGGATCGGCAGGATGCCGAAGCGCACGATCAGCAGACCGCCCATCCCGGCGCCGAGGAGGGTCATGATCAGGCCGAAGATCTTGCTGACGCTGGCGATCTGATCCTTGGTGAAGCCCTGGTCGATATAGAACACGTTGGCCATCACGCCCATCACCGTGTCGGACATCCGGTAAGTGGCGATCAGCCCGAGCAACAGCAATGCCTGCCAGCGGTAGCGCAGGATGAAGTCGTTGACCGGGGTCAGCACCGGCGCCAGGCCGCGACGGCCCATGGTCGACAGGCACAGGCCGGTGAGCAGGGTGTAGAGGATGGCGCGCAGAAAGGCGCGATCTTCGAGCAACAGGTCGAGCGGGCTCATATTGCCGAACAGCACGCCGGCGAAATCGGTGTTGTAGAGCTGGGTGAACATCGCCGGAACCGACACCAGCAACACGATCAGCACGAATACCGAGGCCAGTTGATGCCCGAAACTGTAGCGGCCGGCCTGCAACTGCGTGCGCAGTGGCACTGGCGGTTCGCGCATCAGCAGCGAGGTCAGCAGGGCAGGGATCATCAATACCCCGAACAGGGCGTAGGTGCCGGTCCAGGCCGAGTGTTGATAGTTGAAACCGGTGGAGCCGAAGCCTTCGGCAAAGAACAGCGCGCCCGCCGTGGCGAGCAGGGCGGCGACGCGATAGCCGGACATGTAACTGGCAGCCAGCGCGGCCTGGCGGCTGTCGTCGGCGATTTCCAGGCGATAGGCGTCGACCGCGATGTCTTGGGTGGCGGAGGCGAAGGCGACGATGACGGCAATGGCGATCAGCCAGGACAGGTGTTTCTGCGGATCACAGAAGCCCATGCCGATCAGGCCCAGAATCACCAGGGTCTGCGAGAGCACCAGCCACGAACGGCGGCGGCCAAGCTTGCCCAATAAAGGCAGGCGCCATTGGTCGAGCAGCGGTGACCACACCCATTTGAAGGCGTAGGCCAGGCCGATCAGGCTGGCGTAGCCGATGGTTTCACGGGCAACACCGGCTTCACGCAGCCAAACGGAAAGCGTCGAAAACACCAGCATGTACGGCAGGCCGGCAGCAAAACCGAGCAACAACAGCACGAGCGTCGAAGGACTGGCATAGGCGGCGAGCGCGGCGCGCCAGGTTTTACGGGGCATGGGCTGAAGTCTGCCTCAAGATTGCGAAAACAAAGCGCGCACTCTAACCGCTGTGCTCTATCGGACGCCAGCCATGGCGCTGAATATCCACACGATTGTTCAGGACGGTGACGCCCTCAGAACGCAATCGTGCCCGTTGTTCGTCCCCCGAGGGGCTGCCCGGCGGCAGGCTGATCCGACCGCCGGCGCCCAATACCCGGTGCCACGGCAGCCTGGTATCGGCGGGTAGCTGGCTCAGGGTCCGGCCGACCCAGCGGGCGGCGCGCCCCAACCCCGCGAGTTCTGCCAACTGACCATAGCTGACCACTTTGCCCTCAGGTACTTGGGCAAGTGTCGAATAGAGCGCCGTGCGTCGGATTTGCGCCGGACTTTCGTCGGGATGGGGTGGCTCTTTCACCTGCGCCGTTCCTGAACAAGAGGTGGTGGATGGGGTCAAGGGTAATCCGTCGGCGCGCAGATGAGAAATGAACTCAATGGAAATCGCCCGGTCAGTCCTTGTCAGGGTCTTATTCCTACGGATAATGCCGACCTTTTTTCGCAAACTTGAGCCCTCGATCCGCTTATGCTGTCCAGAACCTTGCTGTGCCTTGCTGTCTTCAGTGCCTCCACGCCGCTGCTTGCCGATACCGTCTGGTTAAAGAACGGTGACAAGTTGAGCGGTAAGATTTCCTTGTTCGACGGCGGCAAATTGCTGATCCAGACCCAGTATGCGGGGGCGGTCAGCATCGACTGGAAAGAGGTCAAGACCCTGCAAAGCGATCAGGAGCTGCTGGTCAAGCAGGATGCCTACAGCGGTGAGAAAGCCAAGTCGCTGACCGCCGCCGATGACGGCAAGGTCACCTTGGCCAACGGTGAGGCGCCGAAAACCGTGGAGCTGGCGAGTATCCAGCAGATTCTCAAGCCGAAACCGGTGGTCGAGGATCTGGTGTGGAAGGGTAATGTTGGTCTGGCTCTGGATTATCAGCGTGCGGAAAAGGATACCGACGACTACGACATTGACTTCAAGACCACCGCGCGTCATGGCCGCTGGCGGCACACTGCCGAGGGCGAATACAACCGCGAAGTGCAGGACGAGCAGGTCACCACCAATAACTGGCGCGCCGAATACGCACTCGACCGCTTCCTCACCGACAAGTGGTTCTGGCAGGGTCGCCTGAACTACAAGCGTGACTATATTGAGGAACTGTCGCGTCAGCGCGTCGTTGGTACGGGTCCGGGCTACCAGTTCTGGGACGACGAGCTGGGCGCGTTCTCGCTCGGTTCGTTGCTCAACCGCACCGATTACGAATACAGCGATGGCGGCAAGGACAACTTCTATTCGGTCGCCATGAAGTGGGATTACAACCGCTACCTGATCGGCAAAAAAGTCGAGTTCTTCACCAATGGCGAACTGGGCAAGCCACTCTCTGACGTAGCCAACTACGCGCTGGATGCCGAGATGGGTCTGCGCTACAAGGTCACCGACTGGGCGTCGCTCAACCTCAAGGCTGAACGCGACATCATCAGCGGCACCAAGGACGCGGATTTGAACAAGACCCGCTACACCGCAGGGTTTGGCGTGGCCTGGTAAAGCACAAGCAAAAGATCGCAGCCTGTGGCAGCGCCTACAAGGGGATGGTGTTCATCCTGTAGAAGCTGCCGCAGGCTGCGATCTTTTTTTGCGCGTGGAAAAACACACGCCCACAAAAAAGCCCCGCTTTGAGGGCGGGGCTCTTTTCTAAAGAAGCTACAAGTTAGATAACTTGTACTTCTTCAGCTTGCATGCCTTTCTGACCGCGGGTAGCGATGAAAGAAACCTGTTGGCCTTCTTTCAGGCTTTTGAAGCCGTCGGATTGGATAGCTTTGAAGTGAACGAACAGGTCGTCACCGGATTGTGGAGTGATGAAGCCGAAGCCTTTTTCATCGTTGAACCACTTAACGGTACCGGTTTGGCGATTAGACATGGTGTAACTCCTTGAACAAAGATAACTGCGACTCAGGAAGAACCCTGGCCGAGACTGAGTGCAAAGAGCAGGAAAAATTCTTGTAGATGGTTGGATCGAAATTCAACATATCGTGTAGAGATTCTCAGTGACACAAGCAACACAGTGGCGCCACCTTAACCCTTTTTCCGGAACGTGCCAATGTTTCTTGCGAAGGTTTCTCTGTTTTAGGGATCGGCGGTGTGACAGTTCGTCGCCAGAACCCGTATTTCCAGCGTGTTCGGCGAGAATTTCAGTGTGGACTTTGAACACGGCGGCGCGCCCGGTAAGATGCCGGACAGATTTTTTCCACCTCGCTATTCAGGACACCCGCCATGAGCATCAAATCGGACAAGTGGATTCGCCGCATGGCGCAGGAACACGGCATGATCGAGCCTTTCGTCGAGCGCCAGGTGCGCGGCAGCGACGACAGCCGTGTGATTTCCTACGGTGTGTCGAGCTACGGCTACGATGTGCGCTGCACCAACCATTTCAAGGTGTTCACCAACATCAATTCGGCGATCGTCGATCCGAAGAACTTCGACGCCGGCAGCTTCGTCGACATTCACAGCGACGTCTGCATCATTCCGCCGAACTCCTTCGCCCTGGCCAGCACCGTCGAATACTTCCGCATTCCGCGCAACGTATTGACCATCTGCCTGGGTAAAAGCACCTACGCGCGCTGCGGCATCATCGTCAACGTCACTCCGCTCGAGCCTGAGTGGGAAGGTCACGTGACGCTGGAATTCTCCAACACCACCAACCTGCCGGCGAAAATCTACGCCAACGAAGGCGTGGCGCAGATGCTGTTCCTCGAATCCGACGAGCAGTGCGAAGTTTCGTACAAGGATCGCGGCGGTAAATATCAGGGCCAGCGTGGCGTGACTCTGCCGCGTACCTGATCCATCCGGCAGTTCGCGGGAATTCTTTGGCGGGCAGACACTCTATGGGGTGTACTGCCCGTTCTTGCTTCTGGCAAAGCGGGCCTTCGCCGAGGAGGGTTCCATGAAGATCGATCCGCATATCACCGCCGAACTGGCAAGGCTTGAGCCCAATCAGGTTGGCGTACTGGCCTGGTCTCTGCTGGCACACCCGCTGAACATGGCCGGCGGGATTCCCGGCCAGCCTGATCCCGACACCCCCAACGAACAACCGACCGAACCGGGCGAGCCAACGCTGCCGGACGAGCCGCCACCCGCGCCAGTGGCCTGAGTCACTGCCCCATGAATGGCCAGTCAGCTGAGGTTTGCCCAAGACCTCAGCTGACTGGCCATATTTCGTCATCACCGACGACAAAAATCCTGCAGGCGTCATCCTTCTCCACCGGAAAGCCGCCGGTAAACGCGCCAAACGCCGGCAGCAGACTCAAACGTTCGCCCAGCCGGAAACACGCCAGCCGTAAACGCTGCCGCCCCTTGCCATTGAGCCGATAGACCGGATGCACGTGCCCGGCCAGCACATGGCGTTCGGGATGCGGGTCGGGTTCGTGCTGCAAGGCAAACGGCCCGAGCAGCAGCGGCTCCGGCACTACCCGGATGTTCAACGATTGGGGCGGATCGCCGGCGCGTTTGTCGTGATTGCCACGAATCAGCGTCATCGGCAGATCGGCGTGACGTGCACGCCATTCGGCCAAGGCATTCAGGGTGCCCGCTGCATGCGAACCGGGGCCGTGCAGAAAGTCACCGAGGAAAATCAGCTGCCGGCAGGGCAGTCTCGCCAGCAAGCGGTCGAGCACGTCGATGTTGGCCGCCGTGGTGCCCTGCGGCACTGGCTGGCCGAGGGTGCGGTAGGCCGCAGCCTTGCCGAAATGCACATCGGCGATCAGCAGCGCTTGCTGCGCCGGCCAGTACAGGGCCTTTTCCGGCAGCAACCAGAGTTCTTCACCGGCCAGGCGCACGGGATAAGCTGCGCTCATGAGGTTTTACCCTTGTCCGCGGATTTTTCCAGATCGCCGACCATGCGCCGGATACGGTCGGCGAGTTTTTCCGAACTCATGCTTTCGCGCATGCGCTCGACCAGTAATGGAAAGCCCAGCGGTGTAGGACTTTTAATCAGGTGCATGTCCAGTTTCATCCGGTTGATCCGCTCCAGTGTCTGTTCCAGACGACGAATATCCAGTTCTTCGCGTAGGACTTCTTCCCCGGCCTGAGCAAGCAGCAGGTTGTCGGCGTCGTATTGCTTGAACACTTCAAAGAACAACCCGCTGGAGGCCTGCACCTGACGGGTGCTTTTCGGCGCGCCGGGATAACCGGCGAACACCAGCCCGGCGATCCGCGCGATTTCACGGAAGCGCCGCAACGCCAGCTCCCCGGCATTGAGGCTGGCCAGCACGTCGCGCAGCAGATGATCGGGGCTGAGTAGCGCCGCATCGAGTTGCCCGAACCAATCGACCGGCGTGGCGCTGAGCAATTCCAGCCCGTAATCATTCACTGCAATCGAAAACGTCAGCGGCTGGCGCTGACTCACGCGCCACGCCAACAGGCTGGCGAGCCCCAGATGCACCTGGCGCCCGGCAAACGGGTAGAGGAAAAGGTGCCAGCCCTCGCGGGATTTCAGCACTTCGGCCAACAGGCTGTCGGAGGTAGGCAGGCCCGACCAGCGCGCCTGGGTTTGCAGCAATGGTTGCAGCGCCTGCATTTCCGGGCCGGCGAACTCCCCGCGCGCTGCCGCCGTAAAGCGCCTGACCACGGCGGCGGCCAGTTCGTTGGAAAGCGGCATCCGTCCGCCATTCCAGCGCGGCACGGCGGCTTTTTTCGCGGTGCTGCGTTTGACGTACGCGGTCATGTTTTCCACGCGCACCAATTCCAGCAAACGCCCGGCGAACAGAAAGCCGTCACCCGGTTTCAGGCGCGCGATAAAGCCTTCCTCGACACTGCCCAACTGCTTGCCGCCACCGCCCTTGCTCCAGAATTTCAGATGGATGCTCGCGTCGCTGACGATGGTGCCGATGCTCATGCGATGACGGCGCGCCAACCGCGCATCGGGGACACGCCAGACGCCGTGTTCGTCCGGTTCGACCCGGCGGTAATCCGGATAGGCTGTCAGAGAAAGCCCGCCGTGACGTACGAAAGCCAGCGCCCAGGCCCAATCCGCCAGCGTCAGGTCACGATAGGCCCAGGCACCACGGACTTCTTCGTACAGCTCTTCGGGAATAAAACCACCGCCGAGGGCCATGCTGACCAGATGCTGCACCAGCACATCCAGCGGTTTATGCGGCGACAGACGCGGTTCGATGTGTCGTTGCTCCACCGCGTCGCCTGCGGCGGCGGCTTCGATCAGTTCCAGGCTGTGGGTCGGCACCAGCGTCACTCGCGAGGTGCGCCCCGGCGCATGACCGGAGCGCCCGGCGCGTTGCATCAGTCGCGCCACGCCTTTGGCCGAGCCGATCTGCAGCACCCGTTCCACCGGTAAAAAGTCCACGCCCAGATCCAGGCTCGAGGTGCAGACCACGGCTTTCAACTTTCCGTCCTTCAACGCTTGCTCGACCCAGTCGCGGGTCTCGCGGGACAGTGAGCTGTGGTGCAGCGCGATCAACCCGGCCCAGTCCGGTCGCGCGTCGAGCAGTGCCTGATACCAGATTTCCGACTGCGCGCGGGTGTTGGTGAACACCAGGCTGCTAGCGCAGGCGTCGAGTTCGGCAACAACCTGCGGCAGCATCTTCAGACCGATGTGCCCGGCCCAGGGAAAACGCTCGATGGCGGGTGGGATCAAGGTGTCGACCTTGAGTGATTTTTCGCTCTGGCCTTGCACGCTGATGCCACCGCCCTGTGGGATCAGCACCTGTTCGGCGTGGGCTTGATTACCGAGGGTGGCGGACACGCCCCAGACGATCAGCTCGGGTTGCCAATGGCGCAGGCGGGCGAGGGCCAGTTGCAGCTGTACGCCGCGTTTGTTGCCGAGCAGCTCGTGCCATTCATCGACGACGATCATCCGCAGGCTCGACAAGACAGTTTTGGCGTCGGCACGGGCGAGCAGCAGGGTCAGGCTTTCCGGGGTGGTGATCAGCGTGGTCGGCAGGCGCCGGCCCTGACGTGCGCGTTCGGCGCTGCTGGTGTCGCCGGTGCGCAGGCCGATGCTCCACGGGATCTGCAGATCGCTGACCGGCGCTTGCAACGCGCGGGCGGTGTCGGCAGCGAGGGCGCGCATCGGCGTGATCCACAGCACGGTCAGTGGTTCGCTCTGGGGTTTGCGTTTGCTGGTGGTGGCTGCGGGCGCGGCCAAACGGGCGAAGCGGTTGAGCGCAGCGAACCACACCGCATAGGTTTTACCGGCGCCGGTACTGGCGTGGAGCAGGCCTGACTGACCTTTTTTAACGGCGGCCCAGACGTTTTTCTGAAAGGCGAACGGCTTCCAGCCGCGTGCGCTGAACCAGAGTTTTGCGAAGTCGGTGGAGGTCGGCATACCGGCGGCTTGCGCTCTGAAGGTGTTCCTTCAGTGACCGCGCCGTTGAGGGACAAGTTTAATTTTGTGCGAGCACATACCTCTGTGGGAGCGGGCTTGCTCGCGAAAGCGGTGTGCCAGTTAGAACAGTTTTGACTGACACACCGCTTTCGCGAGCAAGCCCGCTCCCACAGGGGAATTGTGGATGGCGTTACTTGAGGTTACCGCTGAGGAACTGCTTCAGCCGTTCACTCTTCGGATTGCCCAACACGTCTTCCGGCGCACCTTCTTCTTCCACCAGCCCTTGATGCAGAAACAGCACCTGACTCGATACCTTGCGTGCAAAGCTCATTTCGTGGGTGACCATGATCATCGTCCGGCCTTCTTCAGCCAGACCCTGAATGACCCGCAACACCTCACCCACCAGCTCCGGGTCGAGCGCCGAGGTCGGTTCGTCGAACAGCATCACTTCCGGTTCCATCGCCAGCGCCCGGGCAATCGCCACCCGCTGTTGCTGGCCGCCGGAGAGAAACGCCGGGTATTGATCGGCGACCCGTGCGGGCAGGCCGACCTTGTCCAGGTAACGGCGAGCGCGGTCTTCGGCTTCCTGCTTGCTGCAACCCAGCACCCGGCGCGGGGCCATGGTGATGTTTTCCAGCACGGTCATGTGGCTCCACAGGTTGAAATGCTGGAACACCATCGCCAGGCGCGTGCGCAGGCGTTGCAACTCGTTCGGGTCGGCGACGTGCATGCCGTGGCGGTCGGTGACCATGCGGATCGCCTGGCCATCGAGGCTCATGGCGCCATCGTTGGGTTGTTCGAGGAAGTTGATGCAGCGCAAAAAGGTGCTTTTGCCCGAGCCGCTGGCGCCGATCAGGCTGATCACGTCGCCGGTTTTGGCCTTGAGCGAAACGCCTTTGAGTACCTGATGGTCGCCGTAGCTTTTGTGCAGACCTTCAACAGTCAATTTGTACATGGGACAGACATCCTCAAGGCGAAAGTAGGTAGCCGCTGCGATAGGCTTCGGCGCCCGCCACGTGGGCGATGACCATTCCGGCAGTGGCCATGCGCCGCAGCGAGCGGGCGTACATCACGCCGGCAGCGGTACAGCAAATAGAGGTCACCCGATCAGTGATCGGGTCGATGATTTCGGCAAGCTGTTGCCCGGCGTCGAGGTATTGCCCGGCCTGTGCGGTGTACACCAGCAGGCCGCCAACGGGCGTCACCACCGGTTCGACACCCGCCAGTGGCGTGGCGGCGAAGGGCAGCGGCGGCAACGCTGCCGGTTCGCCGACAATCGCGCCGAATTGCACCAGGTAGTCGAGCAATGCCTGGCAGTCGCGGCTGGCCATCGGGTGATTGACGTCACCCTGGCCGCGCAATTCGACGGTCACCGAAAAGCTGCCCAGCGGAATCGCGAAGTGCTCGCCAAAGCGTTCCTGCAGTTGCCACCACAGCAGGGTGAAGCATTCGTCGAACGACTGGCCGCCGGAATCGGTGGCCAGCAGACTGGCCTGGGCTTCGATGTAACGCGCCAGCGGCTCGACCTGCGGCCACGCCTCGGGCGTGGTGTAGAGGTGAACCACCGATTCGAAATCGCAGTGCAGGTCCAGCACCATGTCGGCATCGCAGGCCAGCCGTTGCAGGGTCAGGCGCTGGGATTGCAGTTGCGTGGCGGCGGTCTGGCGGGCGAGGGCGTTGCGCAGGCTGGTGCGGATCAGATCAAGGTTGCGCTGCGGGTCGTCGCCCAGCTTGCCCTCGATGTCGTTGCCGATTTCTTCGCTGAGGTCGACGAACCAGCGATTGAAGTTTTGCCCGCTCTCCAGTTCGTAGCGGCCCAGCGGCACGTCCATCAGCACTTGTTCAAGGCCGACCGGATTGGCTACCGGCACCAGCACGATCTGGCTGCGCAGGCGCCCGGCGGCTTCCAGCTCCGCCAAGCGCTGCTTGAGATGCCAGGCGACGAGCATGCCGGGCATTTCATCGGCATGCAGCGAGGACTGGATGTAGATCTTGCCTTGGGCCTGCTCCGGGCCGAAGTGGAAGCTGTGGATCTGTCGTGCGGTCCCCGGCACCGGGGCCAACAGGTCATGGATCTGGTGTCGCATTACAGGTTTTCCTAGTGGGTCGGCCCGAGGAACGCCAGCCATCGGCGTTCGGCGAGGCGGAACAGGCCGACCAGCGCAAAGGTAATGGTCAGGTAGATCAGCGCGGCGATGCCGAACGACTGGAAGGTCAGGTAGGTCGCCGAGTTGGCGTCCCGCGCAACTTTCAGGATGTCTGGGATGGTCGCGGTGAAGGCCACGGTGGTCGAGTGCAGCATCAGGATCACTTCGTTGCTGTAATACGGCAACGAGCGACGCAGCGCCGACGGCATGATCACGTAGGCGTACAGCTTCCAGCCGGTCAGTCCGTAGGCCTTGGCCGCTTCGACTTCGCCATGGTTCATGCTGCGGATCGCTCCGGCGAAAATCTCCGTGGTGTAGGCGCAGGTGTTCAGGGCGAACGCGAGAATCGTGCAGTTCATCGCATCGCGAAAGAAACTGTCGAGCAACGGCTGCGCGCGCACGGCGGCCAGGCTGTAGATCCCGGTGTAGCAGATCAGCAACTGGATGTAGAGCGGCGTGCCCCGGAACAGGTAGGTGTAGAACTGCACCGGCCAGCGCACATAGAAGTGCGAGGACACCCGGGCAATCGACAAAGGGATCGACACCAGAAAGCCAATGAAGATCGAGGCGCTGAGCAGCCACATGGTCATCGCCAGACCGGTGATGTTATTGCCGTCGGTATAAAGGAAGGGTTTCCAGTATTCCTGCAGGAGTTCGATCATCGTACGGCCTCCCGGGCACCGGCGGCGTAGCGACGCTCGAGCCAGCGCAGGATGACGTTCGAAGCACTGGTGATCAGCAGATAGATCAAGGCGGCGAGTACCAGGAAGTAGAACAGTTGATAGGTGCTTTTACCGGCGTCCTGCGCGGCTTTGACCAGATCCGCCAAACCGATGATCGACACCAGCGCGGTGGCCTTGAGCATCACCATCCAGTTGTTGCCGATGCCCGGCAAAGCGAAGCGCATCATTTGCGGGAACACCACGAAGCGAAAGCGCTGGCCACGCTTGAGGCCGTAGGCGGTGGCCGCTTCGACCTGACCGCGTGGTACGGCGAGGATCGCCCCACGGAAGGTTTCGGTGAAATACGCGCCATAGATGAAGCCCAGGGTGATCACCCCGGCGGTGAAGGAGTCGATTTCGATGTAGTCCCACTCCATGACGTCGGTCAGGGCCGTCAGCCAGGTTTGCAGGCTGTAGAAGATCAACAGCATCAGCACCAGATCCGGCACCCCGCGAATCAGCGTGGTGTAGAGCTGGGCAGGCAGGCGCAGCAGTTTCGATTTCGACAGTTTGGCACTGGCGCCCAAGAGGCCGAGCAACACGGCCACCAGCAGCGACAACGCCGACAATTTGATGGTCATCCAGGTGCCTTCCAACAGCAACGGGCCGAAACCCTTGAGGCTGAAGGCGGAGAGCCCCAGATTTTGTAAGAGGTTTTCGAACATAAATCAGCAACCTGAGCGGATGGAAAAGGCGCCCATCGAGTGATGGGCGCCAGGGCATTATTTACCGCTGTACAGATTCAGATCGCCAAAGTGTTTCTTTTGAATCTCGGCGTATTTGCCGTCATCGTGTAACGCTTTGATACCTTTATCTAAAAGCGCCTTCAGCTCTTTGTTACCTTTCTTAATACCGACAGCGGTTTTGGCTGGCAGCAATTCGCTGTCGACCGGCTTGCTGACTTCAAAGTTGGCGCCATCCGGCGACTTCAAAAAGCCCAGTTCGGCTTGCAGCATGTCCTGGATCGAGGCGTCGAGACGGCCGTTTTTCAGGTCGGCGTAGACCTGATCCTGGTTGGCGTAAGCCTGGATTTTCACCCCGGCCTTCTCCAGTACTGCCTTGGCATAGGCTTCCTGGATGGTGCCTTGCTCGTAACCGACCGACTTGCCCTTGAGGGAAGCGACGTCATCGCTCAGGCCGGAACCCTTCTTGAACACGTAGGAAGTCGGGCCGGAGAACAGCTCGCTGGAGAAATCGATCGCCTTTTCACGGGCCGGGGTCACGGTCATCGACGAGATCACACCGTCGAATTTGTTGGCGTTGAGGCCCGGAATCATGCCGTCGAAGTCGCTTTCAACCCATTTGCACTTGACCTTCAGCTCGGCGCAGATCGCGTTGCCCAGGTCGATGTCGAAGCCCACCAGGCTGCCGTCGGCCGCTTTCGACTCGAACGGTGCGTAGGAAGGATCAACGCCAAAACGCAGCTCTTTGTATTCCTTGGCCAGCGCGGAGCCGGCAGCCATGCACAACGCCAGTGCAGAAAGGGTCAGCAATGCTTTTTTCATTATTCAATCCCTAAGAACCAATATGAGCGCTTGTGGCGCAGAATTATTGTTACTGCAACGCGTACGACCTATAGAAAGTAGCAATTTCCGAACCAGAGTCCCGAACAAGTGTTTTAAAAGGTTGGGGGAGGGAGGAGGGAGAAGGATTGGTGCACAAGAATGGGCGGCCGTTGAAGGCTGCACCAACTTGGGTCGATGCACGCATTTTTCTGTGGTTGAGAGGACCAGGGGTGAGGTGATTTGTGGTGAGGGGATTTATCCCCGATGGGCTGCGAAGCGGCCCCCAGTGTTCTTTCAGCAAACCTCGCGTACGGATTTGCGGCTGCTGCGCAGCCGATCGGGGATAAATCCCCTCACCACAAAATTCCCTCACCACAGGGAATTCATTCAGGACGATTGGAGGTTTGTCCCGGAAAACCGGGTCAGGCCAGCAAATCCTGCAGCGTCGCCAGGCTGTCGGCCTCATCCACCGTCTTGTCCTGCCGCCAGCGCAGCATTCGCGGAAAGCGCACGGCGATCCCGCTCTTGTGCCGTCGCGACAGGGCGATGCCTTCGAAACCCAGTTCGAACACCAGACTCGGCTTGACGCTGCTGACCGGGCCGAATTTTTCCACGGTGGTCTTGCGCACGATGCTGTCGACCTGGCGCATTTCCTCGTCGGTCAGCCCCGAATAGGCCTTGGCGAACGGCACCAGCGCCCGTTGGCTGGATTCTGGCGGGCCGTCCCACACGGCGAAGGTGTAATCGCTGTACAGACTGGCGCGCCGGCCATGTCCGCGCTGGGCGTAGATCAACACCGCATCGACGCTGAACGGGTCAACCTTCCACTTCCACCACACGCCCATGTCCTTGGTCCGGCCCACGCCATACAGGGCGTCGCGGGCCTTGAGCATCATGCCCTCGACCCCCAGTCGGCGTGAGGCTTCACGCTGACGGGCGAGGTCGAACCAGTCGCTGCCGGTCAGAATCGGCGAGGGCAGTAACACCGGGTTGTTACCGTGGGCGATGACTTGTTCCAGTTGCGCCCGCCGTTCGGCCTGCGGACGGTTGCGCCAGTCCTCGCCCCGCCATTCCAGCAAGTCGTAGGCGAGCACCACCACCGGCACTTCTTCGAGGATTTTTTTGTCGAGGGTTTTGCGCCCGATGCGTTGCTGCAGCAGGGCGAACGGTTGCACCGCCGGCGGTGCGCTCGATTGCGGATCGAAGGCGTCTTCGGTGCTCGGATGAGTGCTTTTCCAGACCACGATTTCCCCGTCGATCACCGTGCCGTCGGGTAACGCGTGAACCAGTGTGTCGAACTCGGGAAAGCGCTCGGTCACCAGTTCTTCACCCCGCGACCAGACCCACAGCCGACCCTCGCGTTTGACCACCTGCGCGCGGATGCCATCCCACTTCCATTCCACCTGCCAGTGGCTTGCCGGCCCCAGCAGCCCTTCAAATTCCTCGACCGGTTGCGACAAGGCATGCGCGAGGAAGAACGGGTAGGGCTGGCCGCCACGCTGGGCGTGTTCGTCGGCGGACTCCGGCGCGATCAGTTTCAGGTAGCTGGCCGCGTTCGGCCGGTTCGACAGGTCGGTGTAACCCACCAGTCGTTGCGCCACGCGTTTGCTGTCGAGCCCTGCCATCGACGCCAGAGCGCGAGTGACCAGCAATTTCGACACGCCGACGCGGAAGCTGCCGGTGATCAACTTTATGCACAGCATCAGGCTCGGCCGATCCAGTTGCGCCCACAGCGCGGGCAGTTGGCGGGCGAGGTATTCCGGGGTTTCACCGCGCAGCGGCAGCAGCTTGTCTTCGATCCATTCGGCGAGGCCCGCCGCGGAGCTGTGCGAATTCTCCGGTAGCACCAGGGAAATGGTTTCCGCCAGATCGCCGACGGACTGATAACTTTCCTCGAACAGCCACGGTTGCAGCCCCGAGACCTCTACCGCCAGTTCGCGCAGGATGCGCACCGGCACCAATTGCCGTGGGCGCCCGCCGGACAGAAAGTACACCGCCCACGCCGCGTCCTGCGGTGCAGCTTGGGCGAAGTAACTTTGCATCGCCGCCAGTTTGGCGTTGCTGGACGTGGTGGCGTCGAGTTCGGCGTACAACTCGGCGAAGGCTTTCATGCTTGCACCTCGGCGATGGCAGGTTCGGCGTCGATGTTTTCCTCTTCGTCGTCGCCGTACTCGGTGTTGAAACCCTGCGCGTCCAAGCCTTGTTCACGCAGATGGCGCACCAGCACGCCGATCGAACCGTGGGTCACCATCACGCGCTCGGCGCCGGTCTGTTCGATGGCCCAGAGCAAACCCGGCCAGTCGGCGTGGTCCGACAGCACAAAGCCGCGATCCACGCCACGACGCCGCCGAGTACCGCGCAGGCGCATCCAGCCGCTGGCGAAGGCATCACTGAAATCACCGAAACGGCGCATCCAGGTGCTGCCACCGGCCGAGGGCGGGGCGATCACCAGCGCCTGACGCATGATCGGGTCGGACTTTTTGATGTCGCCGGCGTAGATCGTCGGTGGCAGGTACACGCCGGCCTCGCGGTAGACCCGGTTCAGCGGCTCGACCGCGCCGTGGCTGAGGATCGGGCCGAGGCTGGCGTCGATGCCGTGCAGAATCCGCTGGGCTTTGCCGAACGAATAACAGAACAACACGCTGGCCTTGCCGGTGGCGATGTTCGCCTGCCACCACTGATTGATCTCGCTGAACACCTGCGCCTGCGGCTGCCAGCGGTAGATCGGCAGGCCGAACGTCGATTCGGTGATGAAGGTGTGGCAGCGCACCGGTTCGAACGGCGCGCAGGTGCCATCGGGTTCGATTTTGTAATCCCCCGACGCGACCCAGACTTCACCGCCGTATTCAAGACGCACCTGAGCCGAACCGAGCACATGCCCGGCGGGATGGAAACTCAAGGTCACCCCGTGGTGGGTCAGCCGCTGGCCGTAGGCGAGGGTTTGCAGGTTGATGTCCTGACCCAGACGCGCACGCAAAATCCCTTCGCTGGCGCTGCTGGCAAGGTAGTGCTGATTGCCGTTACGGGCGTGATCGCCGTGGGCATGGGTGATCACCGAGCGCTCGACCGGGCGCCACGGGTCAATGTAGAAGTCCCCGGCCGGGCAATACAAACCTTCGGGGCGGGCGATAACAAGGTCCATGTCGTTACCAGAATGGAGGGCTTGTTAGCTAAGAGGTTGGCGCGAGTCCGGAAGTTCTATCGATTATTTCCAGGTCGGCACAAAGCCCCTGTAGGAGTGAGCCTGCTCGCGATCACGGTGTGTCAGACGCTTCAATTTTGAAGGTCAGACCGCGATCGCGAGCAGGCTCACTCCTACAAAGGGATTGTGTTTATTTTCCCGGAGTGAGGGTCAAGCGCGTCTTGCCATACACCCGGTCAAAGTTCTGCGGCTGCATCGGCAAGCCGATGTACTGGCCCTTGAGCCACGCATCGATGCCATTGAGGTAGTTCGGGCTCGCCGGGTTGCCGGACTGGCCGGTGCCGTTCTGGCCCATCAGCGGCTCGCTCTGGCTGAAGTCGACTATGAAGCGCATCGACGGCGCCCGCGTGGTGTTGAAGTCCTTGCCCCAGGCAAACGCCGCGGTATTGAGCGTGGTGTGATCGCCGCCGGCTGCCAGCGGCCCGCGAACGGTCTGGCCGCTGGCGTTTTTCCACGTGTAGCCATGCAATCTGCCCCACTGCCAGGCCTTGTGATCGCCACCCAACTGGCTGTCGCCAGCGTTGATCGCGGCCGCCAGACTGCGCGCCAGAATCTGTGCCTTGTCTTCTTTTTGCGGTGTGCGGATGTCATCCCAGAACGGGCTGTCTTCACGCCCCAGCAGGTGATCGGCCTGCGCCGAATAGGACAAGTCGCCATTGGCGATAAAGGCTTTCCACGCCGGGCTGGACTCGGGGCCAAGTTCGTCGAGGAAGATCTGCTTCATGCTTTCTTGCAGAAACAACTCGTAGATCGCCGCATCCGCCGACGTCGGGCTGAGCTTGCCGTCGAACGCCATCAATCGGGTCAAGGCCTCGCGAGCCTTGCTGCGATCGGCTTCCGGCAGGGCGTCAATCGCCTGTTTCAGCGGCTGTTTCATACCCGGCGCTTCGAACATTTTTTTCAGCTTGGCGGCAAACGTCGTGGTCTGGTCGTACTGCATGGCGATCACGCTGCGACCGTCCTGTTTGCCACTGCCGGCCAGTTCCGCCAGACGTTCGCCGCGCTCCGGCGCCGCCCAGGAGTTGGACAGTTGCATGCCGTAGCCATGGGGAATGACGCGCTGGTTGGCGGTGCCGAGCCAGCCCTGGGTCGGGTCCTGATCGTACGGGTGCAGCATCGGGTCGGCGTAACCGTCCCAGTCGTAGCGACCTTCCCAGCCCGGCGATGGCAGCAGGCCTTCGCCTTCACGACGGTTGGGGAAACGCCCGGTGACTTGCCAGCCGATGTTGCTGGCGTCGGCGAATACCATGTTCAGGGCGGTGGCGCGGATCTCGCGACTGGCGTCCGAGGCGCGTTCAACGTTCTGTGCGCGGGTCAGGTCAAAAAACGCGTCCAGCGATTTGTCGTCGGTGAAGCTCGGTGTTTGCAGGGCCAGGCCAAAACCGTTGCCTTGTGCTGCCTGGGCACTGTTGAGCAGCGCGCCGTGGCGGGTTTCGTACACCGCTTCGCGAATCGGCCGCTGGCCTTTGACGAAATAGGTTTCGTTGCGCACGCCCAGCGGTTGCCACTTGCCGTTGACCTCATAGGTCAGGCTGTTGCCCTGACGGCGGATCTTTTCCAGGAACAGGTCCTGGTTGTCGCCGAGCACGCTGGTGGCGCTCCACGCGACTTTGCCGTTGAAACCGCCGAGGATCATCGGCAGACCGGCGACGGTGACACCGGCAGCCTGATATTTCGGCGCGCGGATCTGCACGAAGCTCCACAGCGACGGTGCCGCCAGTGGGCCATGGCTGTCGCTGGCCAGAATGCTCTTGCCGCTGCGGCTGCGTTGCGGAGCGATCGCCCAGTTGTTCGACGTGCTGGCGCCCAGCAGATTCATCGCTGCCAATTGCTGGCTGGCGTTGCTCAGTTCGGTGAGACCGGGGATCTGCCCGTTGAGCTTGAGGCCTTGCAGCTTGTCGGCCTCGGCCAGTGGCAGATTTTCATCGGGTGCGGACGGGGTCAGCCAGGCGAGTTTGTCGCTGGTCACGGTTTGCGCCAGCACCAGGGATGAGATCTCTTCCGGCAGGTTGGCCGACTGGCTGAAGTTCAGCAGCGCGAAGATCAGCGCCGAATCTTCTGGTTTCCAGTATTCCGGCTTGTAGCCACTGGAGGCGAGGTCGCCCGGCAACTTGTCGGCGTAGCGGAACAGGTAGGCGTTGACGCCCCGCGCATAGACTTCAAAGAAGCGCTGGAGCCGTGGCGACGAAGCCTTGTAAAGCTCGGCGGCGCTTTTCTTCAGGTTGACCGCACGCATGTAGCGGTCGGCATCAAGCATCGATGGCCCGGACATTTCCGCCAGACGTCCCTGAGCCAGCAGGCGCAGGGTGACCATCTGGTTGATGCGGTCGCTGGCATGAACATAGCCGAGACTGAACAGTGCGTCGTGGAAACTGTTGCTCTCGATCAACGGCATGCCTTGGGCATTGCGTCGCACCGAAACGTTTTGCGCCAGGCCCTTGAGCGGTTGCACGCCGGAGGTGGGCGGGAGGGTGTCCTGAGCGTTCCAGGTCTGGCAACCGGACAGGCTCAAGACACCGGTCACTGCTGCGGCAACGCCGAACCGGGGAAGAAAATGTGTAAGGGCTGGCGAGGCCATGGCAAAGCTCCTGCGGGGGTGTAGAGGCTGGGGGCGCAATAAAGCCGCTACGTTAGTGAGCAGGAGGTGGCCGCGCAAGCGGGGGCAGGGGTTATTTGTGTATTTCTGTCGAATGGAAAAGATCGCAGCCTGCGGCAACGCCTGCATTGGATTGAGTACACCCTGCAGGAGCTGCCGAAGGCTGCGATCTTTTGCGCTTCAATCAGGCTTTTGGCGGGTTGATCTGCTGCACCAAGGCATACGCCTGCACCGTCGCCGGACGCTCCTTGATCCGGTTGAACCAGCGCAACACGTGCGGGAAGTCTTCAAGGTTCTGACTCTGCCACTTGTGCGAGACGATCCACGGGTAGATCGCCATGTCGGCGATGCTGTATTCGCTGCCGGCGACGAATTCGTGATCGGCCAGTTGCTTGTTCAACACGCCGTAGAGGCGCGCGGTTTCGTCGATGTAGCGTTTGATCGCGTAGGGAATTTTTTCCGCGGCGAACTGGCTGAAGTGATGATTCTGCCCGGCCATCGGCCCCAGGCCGCCCATCTGCCAGAACAACCATTGCAACGCGGTTTGCCGGCAGCGCAGGTCTTTGGGCAGGAATTTGCCGGTCTTCTCCGCCAGATACAGCAGGATCGCTCCGGACTCGAACAGCGACAGCGGCTCACCGCCATCGGCCGGTTCGTGGTCGACGATCGCCGGAATCCGATTGTTCGGCGCGATCTTCAGAAAGTGTGGCTGAAACTGCTCGCCCAGGCTGATGTTGATCGGATGCACCTTGTAAGGCAGGCCAGCCTCCTCGAGGAACAGCGAAATTTTGTGGCCGTTGGGGGTGGTCCAGTAATACAGATCGATCATTGCAAACTCCAGATCAACAATTGGCTTGGTTGCGTAGAGCAAACGCCGGCAGCAGGTGGTCCCGTGTGTTCGATAGCTTGCTTAATAAGTGCAGGTGATGCTGAACTGCGGAAAATTCAATGACCCCCGTGAGAAAAATCGCCATGGAGCTGAAGGCCAACGCGGCACTGATCATCATCGACCAGCAACAAGGCATCTTAGAGCCGCGCCTGGGGCGGCGGAATAATCCGCAGGCCGAAGAACGCATGCTCGATCTACTGAGGGCGTGGCGCAGCAGCGGGCGACCGGTGATTCATGTGCAGCATCTGTCGCATTCGCCGGATTCGGTGTTCTGGCCCGAACAACCGGGGGTGGAGTTTCAGCCACGGTTTGCGCCGCAGCAAGGCGAGTGGCTGATCCAGAAACGTGTGCCGGATGCGTTTTGTGCCACAGGGCTGGAATCTCAATTGCGTGAGGCGGGGATTGGGCAATTGATCATTGTTGGTGTAGCGACCAACAACTCGGTGGAATCCACGGCGCGCACGGCGGGCAATCTGGGGTTTGAGGCGTGGGTCGCGGAGGATGCGTGTTTCACCTTCGACAAGGCCGATTACTTCGGCACACCGCGCTCAGCCGAAGAGGTGCACGGGATGTCGCTGGGGAATTTGCAGGGGGAGTATGCGACGGTGGTTAGTGCGAAGCAGATTCTGGCGGCTGTCTGATCAGTTTGGGGTGAATGTGCCGGCCCTTTCGCGAGCAAGCCCGCTCCCACAGTCGACTGCGTTCAGTCAGCAGGAATGCGGTCGAATGTGGGAGCCGAAGAGGTGCACGGGATGTCGCTGGGGAATTTGCAGGGGGAGTATGCGACGGTGGTCAGTGCGAAGCAGATTCTGGCGGCTGTCTGAACAGTTTGGGGTGAATGTGCCGGCCCTTTCGCGAGCAAGCCCGCTTCCACAGTCGACTGCGTTCAGTCAGCAGGAATGCGGTCGAATGTGGGAGCCGAAGAGGTGCACGGGATGTCGCTGGGGAATTTGCAGGGGGAGTATGCGACGGTGGTCAGTGCGAAGCAGATTCTGGCGGCTGTCTGAACAGTTTGGGGTGAATGTGCCGGCCCTTTCGCGAGCAAGCCCGCTCCCACATTCGACCGCGTTCAGTCAGCAGGAATGCGGTCGAATGTGGGAGCGGGCTTGCTCGCGAAGGCGGCTTGTCAGGCGAAGAAGGACTTCACCTGAAACATCAAGCGCCGTGGCACTTCTTGAATTTCTTGCCGTTGCCGCACGGGCAAGGGTCGTTGCGGCCGACGTCTTTCAGGGCGTTGCGCACCGGTTCCTGGTGGGCGTGGCCGCAGTTCGGGCCGTGGACATGGCCATGGTCGTGATCGTGATGATGGTCATGATCGTGGTTGCAGTCAGGGCCATGGACGTGAGGTTGCTGAGTCATCGGTTGTGCTCCGGAATTAAATCGGCCGGGATTATCACGCCATTGCGCTCCAGGTGCACGTAGTGAGCGATGAATAAACCGGTTTCCATCTCGCCCTGCAGTTGATAAGGCACCTGCTGGTGCGGACTCTTGAGCATTTTCACCACGTCCTTCACTCGTGGCCACAGGTTGGTGCGGATCGGTATCCGGTAAAACGCGCTGCTTTTGGGGGGCACGGTGATCCAGTGTTCATGCTCGCCTTCGGCCAGCAACAGGTCTGCCAGATGAATGCGATATTCCATACCGCGCACGGTCAGGTCGCTGTCGTTGGGGTTGTCGATCCGAAAGTGCAGGATGAATTTCTGTTCGAGCAACTTGGCCCGCACCACCTCGACTTTCACCAGGTGCACGGCGGGGTCGAGGCTGTCGTCGCTGAACCACGAGGCGCAACCGCCGAGGTTCAGCAACAGCATCAACGTGAAGAACTGGAATGTGCGCCAACGACCGAGCATGGTTGAACTCCCTTTGCAGCCAGTCTAGACGCTAAAAAAATTGCAGGCCTATGCGCCGAAATACCCTGCACAGCACTTCTTGAACTTCTGCCCGCTTGCGCACGGGCAACTGTCATTGCGCCCCAGCTTCAACTGCACGGTCGGGTCGATGAAGTACCAGCGCCCGCTGTTTTGCACGAAAGATGAGCGCTCGCGGTGGCTGTGTTCGCCCTGACTGTCGTGCCAGCGCGCGGTAAAGGTGACAAAGGCGTGCTCGGGCTGGCCGCCGAACACTTCCGAGCTTTCGACCTCAAGACCGAGCCAGGTGCTTTGCGCGCTCCAGGCACTGATCGACTGGCGATCCAGACCCGCCTGCTGGGCGGGCAGGGTGGTGGCCACCAGATAATCGATCAGCCCCAGCACATAGGCGCTGTAGCGCGAACGCATCAGGGCTTCGGCGCACGGCGCGGGATGGCCTTCGTGATAGTGACCGCAGCAGGCCTCCAGCAGGTTGCCGCTGCCGCACGGGCAAATGGCTGTACTCATTGCATTACCACCAGTATTTCCCGAAGTTTTCCGGATTGGCCCAGAACCGCGAGTTGAGCCAGTCGGGGACTTGTTTGTAGTCAAGCAGATCGTAGGTGAACAGGGTCAGTACCTGCTCGTCACGCTGAAAACGTTCGCTGGCTTGCAGCGCCAGTGAATAGAAATCGGTCTCCTGCCAGCCGCTGGCCGGCAGGTCTGCCAGCACAGCGATGCGGCTGGCATTGAGGTTGCGGATCCCGCCAAGCAGATTCAGGCCGTCACGCTTGGGCAGATGCTCCAGGCAATCGACCACCAGCGCCAGATCGAAGCGCCGTGCCGCGAGTTCGGCGGGCAACGCACCGGGTTCGGCGTGGGCCACGCAGCAGTCCGGGTGCGCCTGCTTGAACGCGGCGAGCGCCGGAAATTCGCTGGCACCGATCAGCAGCAGACGCGCCGGTGCATAGCGATCCAGTAAAGCGGCCAGCGCCTGTTGCGGCGTGCGCGAAGAAATGGCGACGTTCATCGAAGCTCCTCAATCAGATCGCCAAGACTAGCGCGCCAGACGGATCCGGCCTAGACCCCGTTTTGTCGCGTATGGCAAAAGTGCCAAATCCCTGTGAACACGGTCCCAAATGACGCTGGCCTATTGCTGGCGGAGATTAAAACTCCGGTCTTTACTCCGTGAATCGGTTCTAAGCCGATCCCTCAGGAGAAAACCAGATGAGCATAGTTCGGACAGCGTTACCTTTGATTCTGCTAACCAGTGTGTTGACTGGTTGCGCAGGTTTGCAGAAAACCGACTGGCCGACCTGTGCGGCGGTCGGCGGTGTGGTCGGTGCGGGCCTCGGCGCGACGGAAAGTTCGGCGTGGGCCGGCTACGGCGCACTGTTGGTCGGCGGTACGGCAGCCGCCTATTGCTGGGTACACGGTGATGGCGACGAAGACGGTGATGGTGTGCCGGACAGTCGCGACAAGTGCCCGCACACCCCTCGAGGCGTGCAGGTCGATGCTGACGGCTGCCCTCCACCGGCCCCTGCACCTGTGGTAGAGGAGGCGGTCATTGTCAGGGAAGAAACCATCGTTATTCGTGATGTGCACTTCCAGTTCGACAAAGCCACCCTGACCGGTGCCGACAAACAGGTTCTGGACAAAGTCGCCGCGCGCCTGAAACAAGAGTCGTCGACGGCGCAACTGACCGTGACCGGCCACACCGACAGCGTCGGCAGCGATGCCTACAACAAGAAACTGTCGGATCGTCGCGCGCACTCGGTGGTGGAATACCTGATTTCGCAAGGTGTGCCGCGTGCCAGCTTCGTCTCGGTATCGGGCATGGGTGAAAGCCAGCCAGTGGCGGATAACAAAACCGCTGACGGCCGTGCACAAAACCGTCGTACCGAAATCAAAATCGTCCGCTAGCCCCTCTCGCATCCGCGGCTTGTGCAGTCGCGGATGCGGGTCTTTACTCCTGTGTAACCGGTATGGGCCGGTGACACAGGAGCTTTCACAATGACTGTTTTCTCAAGGTCCGTCTTGCCGGTGCTGCTGCTGGGCAGCTTGCTCACCGGTTGCGCCACTCATAGCGATGGCGATGCCCCGCTCAATCAACGTACATGGCCGATCTGCAGCCTCATTGGCGGCTTGGTCGGTGGTGGGCTCGGCGCGATTGAAAGTGGCGGCTGGGCCGGTGGCGGCGCAGCGCTGGGGATTCTGACTGGCGGACTGATCTGTTACGCCCAGGATGGCGATGAAGACGGCGATGGCGTGTTCGACCGTCGTGATCGTTGCCCGGACACACCGCCCAATACGCCGGTCGATCACCGTGGTTGCCCGTTGCCGCAATATCCTGTGACCGAAAAACCTGCGGAGCCTGTAGCGCCGCAAACCGAAGTCATCACCCTCAGCGATGCCGGCAATGTGTTGTTCGATTTCGACAAATCGGATCTGACCCCGGCAGCCAAAGCCCAGCTCGATACGCTGATGGACAAATTGCGCAACGCCGACGTGGTGAGCATCAAGGTTATCGGGCATACCGACAGCAAAGGTTCGGACGCCTATAACCAGGCGCTTTCCGAACGCCGCGCGAGCAGTGTTGCCGCCTACTTGCTGAGCCAGGGTCTGGCGCCGAACAAACTGACCAGTGAGGGACGCGGCGAGAGTGAGCCGGTGGCTGACAATGCGACCGAAGAAGGACGGGCGAAAAACCGTCGGGTCGAGTTGCATATCAATCGCTGAGACTTGTCTGTAGTCCGCAGACTAGAGCTGCCGGGCGACGATCATCGTCGATCCGGCAGCGATCCGACGACTGACAAAAGTTTTTTCTTTTGCCCCTCTGGCTTATCCCCCGTGTAAGCCGTTACTGTGCGCCCAAAGAATAATTCCGACACGGGGGAGCGTATGAAGGTTTTCTGGGGGCTGGGGCGTTTGCTGACCCTGCTGTTGTGGTGCGTGGTAGTGCTCAATCTGCTGATGCCGTTTGTGCATCCGCTGCATCTGCTGGTCAATCTGGCCGGCGGCTTGTTGCTGGCGCTGCATGTGCTGGAGTTGCTGTTCTCTCGCCTCGAGGGGCGTGCCAACCCGTGGCGTGACCGTCTGCTGATCCTGCTGTTTGGCGTATTCCACCTGCAAACCATCCCGGCCCCGGCCGCTCCGGAGGCTTCTTCCCATGCGTAAACTTTGCCTGCTCGCTGCATTCATCAGTCCCTTGGCCTGCGCCCAGGTGGTCAGTGTCGAAACCAATTCCCTGATGCGCCTGCCCAATACCGCCAGCACCTTGCAGCTGGAAAAACTCGAAGTCGCCGATTACGGCACTTTGCTGATTCCTGCCAATGTGACCGAACTGACCGTCGGCGAACTGCGCCTGGGCCATGAAGCACGCATCGCGATTGTTCCGAGCGAACAGGCGCTGGACATGAAAGTCATTCGTGCCGAACTGAGCGAAGGCAGCCTGATTACTGCACGCGGGGCACCGGGGACCTATGAAAAAGCCGCCCGTGCCGGGCGTAATCTGAATCTGCAGTTCAAGGCGTTGACCGCACCCAAGCTGTTTGTCGATGCCCGTGGCGGTACCGGCGCACCAGGTTTTGTCGGTCTGGATGGCGGCAACGGTGAAGATCCGGGCTGCACCTGGGGCGAAGCCGGACACGGTTTTGATGGCAGCAATGGCAGCGATGGCCAACCCGGTGCCCCGGGTGCGCTGGTGCGCCTGGAAGTGCCCCGCGAGTTTCCGGCCGAGCTGATCAAAGTCGACGTCGCTGGCGGCGCCGGTGGTCCGGCGGGTGTCGGCGGCAAGGCCGGCCAGGGCGGCAAGTCCAAGGGTTGCCTGGTGTACCGCGCTGATGGCGGCAAGAACGGCAAGGCCGGGGCTGATGGTCAGCCAGGGCCGGTGGGTGCGGCGGGCGCGGTGACCGTGCAACGCCTCTAAAACAGCGTATTTCTTAATTGTGGTGAGGGGATTTAGCGAAACGTCGCACCGCCCCGATGGGTCGCGTAGCGGCCCCATCCCAGATACCGCGCTTCATCAGATTGAACGCGCCAGCTGATTTGGGGCTGCTGCGCAGCCCGGCGGGAGCAAGCTCCCTCGCCACAAATAGTGCCTGTCGTCAGCGGGTCAGAACATCGGCCGCGCCGCCGCAATCGCCACCAGCACCAACCCGACAATCAGATTGATCCCCACCACCCGGCGAATCCGCCCCAGCACCGCCGCACCCGCGGGCCAGTCTTTCGCCTCCACCGCTTTGCGCAACTCCGGCAGCATCAGGCCCTGAATCCGAATAAACAGCGCCGTCATCACCACATACAGCCCGATCATCACTTGCACATACTTAGGCGCGGTCTCGAAGCCGATGTGCTGCAAATGCAACATGCCGACGCCGCTGATCGGCAACAGGATCACCGCGACCCAGACCCAGCGGAAAAAACCTTGAAACACTTCCACCCACAAGGTCAGGCGGGCAGGGCCGTCGAGAGCCTTCACCGCCGCCGGGCGCAGGACCATCCAGGCGAAAAACATGCCGCCGACCCAGACCAGGGCGGACAAGACATGCAGCGGATAAACGAGGCTAAAAGGTGTCATTGGGGCACTCCGTTCTGCGCGGGATTAATTAGCGGGGTATGATAGCCGCCGTTGGGGGGCGTTCTCGATCAGTTTCCGCGCCGCGCCGGGCCTGCTGTTGTGCAGGGCAAGGCGCGAGAAGCGTGGTTTGGTCATTCCAAATAAGCTTCGAGCAACGCAGCCCTGCACAACAGCAGGCCCGGCCCTTCGGGTTGTGCCTTAAAGCGGGCCAGCCTGCGTTGCAGGCCTTGGAAAGGGAACAACCATTTCCAGCGGCCTGCGCCTTGCCTGGCCCGCTTTAAGGCAACAACGCGGCGTGGAAACTGATCGAGAACGCCCCCCTAAACCACTGAAAATTTATCCAGCGTTTTTTGCGCCCGACAATCAATGATCAGCACTGAACTCAAAACCACGATCCAGGGCGCCTATTCGCGTTTTCTTGAAGCCAAGAGCCTCAAACCGCGTTATGGCCAGCGCCTGATGATCGCTGAAATCGCCAAAGTCCTCGGGGATATCGACACCGACGACGAAGGCCGGCGCAGTGGCGACCCCGCAATTGTCGCGGTGGAAGCCGGCACCGGTACCGGCAAGACCGTGGCCTACAGCCTGGCGGCAATCCCCACCGCGAAGCTGGCCGGCAAGCGCCTGGTGATCGCTACCGCGACCGTGGCCCTGCAAGAGCAGATCGTCTACAAGGATTTGCCCGACCTGATGCGCAACAGCGGGCTGAACTTCAGTTTCGCGCTGGCCAAGGGCCGTGGCCGCTACATGTGCCTGTCCAAGCTCGACATGTTGTTGCAGGAAGGTCATGCGCAAACCGCCACCGCCCAGCTGTTCGAAGAAGAAGGCTTCAAGATCGAGGTCGACGAGGCCAGTCAGAAGCTGTTCACCAGCATGATCGAGAAGCTTGCCGGCAATAAGTGGGACGGCGACCGTGACAGCTGGCCAAACGCGCTGGAAGATGCCGACTGGGCGCGCCTGACCACCGATCACAGCCAGTGCACCAACCGTCATTGCCCGAACTTCGGCCAGTGCGCGTTCTACAAGGCGCGCGAAGGCATGGGCAAAGTCGACGTGATCGTCACCAACCATGACATGGTGCTGGCTGACCTGGCCCTCGGCGGCGGTGCGGTGCTGCCCGATCCGCGCGACACCATTTATGTGTTCGACGAAGGCCACCACCTGCCGGACAAGGCCATCGGCCACTTCGCCCACTACACGCGCCTGCGTTCCACCGCCGACTGGCTGGAAACCACCGCGAAGAACCTCACCAAACTGCTGGCCCAGCATCCGTTGCCGGGGGATCTCGGCAAGCTGATCGAGCAGGTGCCGGAGCTGGCGCGGGAGATCAAGACCCAGCAGCAGTTCATGTTCACCGCGTGCGAGCAGATCGCCGATTTCAAGCCCGGCGAAGACGTCGAAGGTCGCGAGCGGCCACGCCATCGTTTCGTCGGCGGGGTGATTCCCGAGCACATGCGCGAGATGGGCATCGAGCTGAAGAAGGGCTACTCGCGGCTCAACGATCTGTTCACCCGTCTGACCGACCTGCTCAAGGAAGGCATGGACGGCGAGGTCAACATCGGCATTGCCAGCAATCAGGCCGAGGAGTGGTATCCGCTGTTCGGCAGCCTGTTGTCCCGGGCTTCGGGCAACTGGGAGTTGTGGACTGCATTTACCGCCGAAGACCCGGAAGACAGCCCGCCGATGGCGCGCTGGCTGACACTGGCCGAAAGCGGTTCGCTGTTCGATATCGAGGTCAACGCCAGCCCGATTCTCGCTGCAGAAACCTTGCGTCGCAGCCTGTGGAACGTGGCTTACGGCTGCCTGGTGACCTCGGCAACCTTGACGGCACTGGGCACCTTCGACCGTTTCCGCATGCGCGCCGGTCTGCCGAAAAAAGCGGTCACTGCCGTGGTGCCGAGCCCGTTCCATCATGCCGACGCCGGCGTACTGCGGGTGCCGGATCTGAAGGCCGACCCACGCGACGCCGCGGCTCACACCGCCGCGATCATCCGCGAATTGCCGGATCTGGTCGAAGGCTCGCGCGGCACGCTGGTGCTGTTCTCCTCGCGCAAACAGATGCAGGACGTGTTCGATGGCCTCGACCGCGACTGGCGCAAGCAAGTGTTCATTCAAGGCAACCTGTCGAAACAGGAAACCCTGAACAAACATAAGGCGCGGGTCGATGGCGGTGATTCCAGCGTGCTGTTCGGCCTCGCCAGTTTCGCCGAAGGGGTGGACTTGCCCGGGGCCTATTGCGAGCACGTGGTGATCGCCAAGATCCCGTTCTCAGTGCCGGACGATCCGGTCGAGGCGGCGCTGTCGGAGTGGATCGAGGCCCGTGGCGGCAATCCGTTCATGGAAATTTCGGTGCCCGACGCTTCGCTGAAACTGGTCCAGGCCTGCGGGCGCCTGCTGCGTACCGAAGAAGACCGCGGCACCATCACTTTGCTCGATCGGCGACTGGTCACCCAGCGCTACGGCAAGGCGATCCTCAATGCGTTGCCGCCATTCCGTCGTGAAATATCCTGAGACAACGGTGGGCAGTTTTGCCCGCCGCGTTGTCTATCTCTCCGCCATCGCTTTTCCATTGGCCTTTTGGTCGTTAGGGAGAACTCCGTTCTTATGATTCGCCGCTCGTTGCCTGCCGTGTTTGCCTTGATCTTCGCCGCCCCGTTGTTGGCGGCGCCTGCCGGTCAGCAGACCCTGTTCAACTTCGTCCGTCCTGCCGACGTGGTGAAAGTCGTCACCGAAAACACTGACCTGCCACAAGCCAACGCCGAGCAAACCCCGGAAGGTGAAGTGCTGCGCCGGGTGACGTTCAACCCGGTAGCCCGTCCGACCCTGCGCCTGACCCCGCAGACCGGCGCCTGGGACTGGTCGCAGTCGGGCATGATGAGCCTGCGTCTGCAGAGCGCAATGAACTGGGCCGTGACGGTTTACGTGCAAATCCAGAGCAACAACGGCCAGACGCTGACCAGCCGCGTCGACTTGCCGGCCGGACCCGCGCAAACCCTGCTGGTGCCGTTGGTGGCGACTTCGCCGCTGAGCCAGGGCATGAAGGCCGGGCCGCCGATGCCGATGACCGTCGATGGTCAGCGGATTCTGCTGGCCAGCAGCAGCGGTGAACTGGACCGCAGTCAGGTGGTGTCGGTGAGCCTGTGGATGGATCAGCCGAAAGCCGCTCAGAGCCTGCTGCTCGAGCGTTTCGGCGTGCAGGACGGCGATGCCGTGACTCAGGCCGTGTATGGCAATCTGGTGGACGCTTACGGGCAGTCGACCCGCAGCAAATGGCCGGAAAAAATCAGCAACGATGAACAACTGAAAGCCGCCGCCGCCAAGGAACAGCAACAGCTGAAAACCTGGCTGGCCGAGCGCGAAAAGTCTTCGCTGGACAAATTCGGTGGCTGGAACCAAGGCCCGGCGTTCAAGGCCAGCGGCTTTTTCCGCACTGAAAAGCGTGACGGGCGCTGGTATCTGGTGACGCCGGAAGGGCATCCGTTCTATTCGCTGGGGGTCAACACCGTCAGCCCGCAGGTCAACCAGACCTACGTCGCCGGGCGTGAGTGGATGTTCGAATCGCTGCCAAAACCAGACGAGCCACTTGCCAGCCATTTCGGCGAAGGCGACAACCGTGGCGGCAACGGTGCCGATCAGGGCCGTGGCTACAACGCCGGGCGCTGGTACGATTTCTACGGCGCCAACCTGCAACGCCTGTACGGCGAACCTTGCGCAGCGCAGGCACCCGCCGAACCGGCAGCCGAGCCGACGAGCGCCGCGCCATGCAAAGCCACGGTCGATGAGCAGAAGTGGGCCGCGCACACCCTTGATCGTCTGCAAGCCTGGGGTTTCAACACGGTTGGCAACTGGAGTGCCGATTCGCTGGGCGACGCTGAGCGGGTGCCGTACACCTTGCCGCTGTCGATCGTCGGCGACTACACCAGCATCAGCACCGGCACAGACTGGTGGGGCGGCATGCCTGACCCGTTCGACCCGCGTTTCGCCATGGCTACCGAGCGTGCCGTGGCCATCGCTGCCCGTGATCACCGCGATGATCCGTGGTTGATCGGTTACTACGCCGACAACGAACTGGCCTGGGCCGGTCCCGGCGACGATCCGCAGTCGCGCTACGCCCTGGCCTACGGCACGTTGAAAATGACCACCGACGTGCCAGCCAAGCGCGCGTTCCTCAAGCAACTGCGCGACAAGTACCGCAACCAGGAAGGTCTGTCGAAAGCGTGGGGCATTGATCTGCCGGCGTGGGAGTTGATGGAAGACCCGGGTTTCGTGCCGCCGATGCCGAATCCGGAGCATCCGGAAATCGAAAACGACTTCAAATACTTCCAGAAGGTGTTCGCCGATACCTACTTCAAGACCATCTCTGACTCGTTGAAATGGCACGCGCCGAATCAGTTGCTGCTCGGCGGCCGTTTCGCCACCAGCACCCCGGAAGCGGTAGCGTCCTGCGCGCAGTATTGCGACGTGTTGAGCTTCAATATGTACACGCTGAAGCCGCAGGACGGGTATGACTTCGCCGCCTTGCACGCCCTCGACAAACCGGTGCTGATCACCGAATTCAATTTCGGTTCGGCTGACCGTGGGCCGTTCTGGGGCGGCGTAACGCAACTGGCACGGGAAGAAGATCGCGGCCCGGCCTATGCCAACTTCCTCAAACAGGCGTTGAACGAACCGTCGATCGTCGGCGTGCACTGGTTCCAGTATCTGGATCAACCGGCGACCGGACGCCTGCTCGACGGCGAGAACGGGCACTTCGGTCTGGTGGGGATTACCGATCTGCCGTATCAGGGCTTTGTCGAGGCGGTGCGCAAGAGCAACCTGCAGGCGCTTGATCAGTTGGGCAAAGAAGCCGAAAAAGCCGCTGCGCCGGCGCATGAAGCTGAAGGCGGCAGACGGGGCGAGGCCGGCAAAGGGCCTGGCGCCGGGCATGCGGGCGGGCATTCAGGGAATGGGCACTAAGCCTCGGAACGAGCTATCGTTCTTCGCGAGCGGGCTCGCTCCCACACTGGATTTGTGGTGTTCATGAATCTGCTGTGCGAGCAGGCCTTTTGGCGATGGCATCAGTCGTATGCCACAACATCAACCGTCTAGCCTGCGGCTGTTCCCAAATCCCTCAAGGACTGGAACAATGCCGACCAATTTGTAGCGTGTTTTTGCGGGGGAGTTGCGGGTGCAGATTCAGGGACATTACGAGCTTCAATTCGAAGCGGTGCGCGAGGCATTCGCGGCACTGTTCGACGATCCCCAGGAACGCGGCGCAGCGTTGTGCATCAAGGTCGGCGGAGAAACCGTCCTCGACCTCTGGTCCGGTACCGCCGACAAGGACGGCACCGAGGCCTGGCACAGCGACACCATCGCCAACCTGTTCTCTTGCACCAAGACTTTCACCGCCGTTGCGGCGCTGCAACTGGTGGCCGAAGGCAAATTGCAGTTGGATGTTCCGGTTGCCCGCTACTGGCCGGAGTTCGCGGCGGCCGGCAAGGAATCGGTCACCCTGCGCCAGTTGCTCAGCCATCGGGCCGGTTTGCCGGCCCTGCGTGAACTGCTCGCCCCCGAAGCCCTTTATGACTGGCAAACCATGGTCGATGCCCTGGCGGCCGAAGCGCCGTGGTGGACGCCGGGTGAGGGGCACGGCTATGCCGCGATCACTTACGGCTGGCTGATCGGCGAGTTGTTGCGCCGCGCAGACGGTCGCGGGCCGGGGGAATCGATCGTGGCCCGCGTGGCCAAGCCATTGGGCCTGGATTTTCATGTCGGTCTGGCTGACGAAGAGTTTTACCGCGTGGCGCACATCGCCCGGGGCAAGGGCAACGTCGGCGACGCCGCGGCCCAGCGCCTGTTGCAAGTGACCATGCGTGAACCCACGGCCATGACCACTCGTGCATTCACCAATCCGCCCTCGGTGCTCACCAGTACCAACAAGCCGGAATGGCGACGCATGCAACAACCGGCGGCCAATGGCCACGGCAATGCGCGCAGCCTGGCGGGTTTTTACGCCGGATTGCTCGACGGCAGCCTGCTTGACGGCGAAATGCTCAACGAGCTGACACGCGAGCATAGCCTCGGCGAAGACAAGACCCTGCTGACCCGAACCCGTTTCGGTCTGGGCTGCATGCTTGATCAACCCGATGTGCCGAACGCGACTTATGGTCTGGGCCCACGGGCGTTTGGCCATCCGGGCGCCGGGGGTTCCATCGGATTTGCAGACCCGGAGCACGATGTTGCTTTTGGTTTTGTGACAAATACCCTGGGGCCGTACGTCTTGATGGACCCTCGTGCGCAGAAACTGGCGCGGGTACTTGCCACTTGTCTGTAATGCTTTACTTCAGGCTCCAGGTATGGAGCCTGTTTTTGTTTTTCGATGCAAAACGTCTATTTATCCGGGCAAAAGAGCTCTGATTCAATTACTTCATATTGGGGATTTTCAATGTCATATAAAAACACTCTTGCCCTGGCCGCCCTGTGTGTTGCAATTACCGGATGTGCGCAGACCCCTAAAAATGATGCGGACGGCGGCAATTGGTGGTCGTTCGGCTCTTCCGATAAAGCAGCGGCCAAAGATCCAGTATCGGCGCCAGCTCCAGCTCCAGCGACAGCGTCTGCATCTGCAAAGGCACCGGCTCCAGCAGCCCCAGCCCCAGCCCCGTTGAAGCCTGCCGCCACCGCACCCGTGGCCAAGGCTGAAAGCAGCAGCCCTTGGTACTGGCCGTTCGGCGGTTCGGACAACTCGGCCGCCAAGGCTGATGTGAAATCCGACGTCAAAGCTGAAGTGAAGCCTGAGGCGAAACCCGACGCCAAGCCGGCTGTAGTCGCCAACGCCAACGCCAACGCTGACACAGGCACCAAGTGGTGGTGGCCGTTCGGCAAGCAGCAGAGCACTGCCAAAGATCAGGTGGCCGCCAAAGTCGTACCGATGCCGGATCCGAAGGTCACTCAAGCCTGGCTTGACGATTATGAGCCGCGTCTGCGTGCCGCCATCAAAGGCAGCAACCTGCAGTTCGAACGTCGTGAGAACGTGCTGGTGCTGATCGCACCGGTTGAAGGCTCGTTCAACCCGAAACGTCCGGCCATGCTGCTCCCGGTTACCCTGAGCCCGTTCACCAACGTCGCCAAAATCCTCGAAGCCGATCCGAAAACGGCGATCCTGGTACTCGGTCACAGCGACAGCTCGGGCGTCGCGGCGGATAACACCAAGCTCAGCCTGGAACGCGCCCAATCGGTGGCCGCGATCTTCCGTCTCAGCGGCCTGCAACGTGACCGCCTGATGCTGCGTGGCATGGGGGCCGACGCTCCGCGCGCGGCTAACGACAGTGTTGAAGGCCGTGCCTTGAACCGTCGTATCGAGCTGCTGGTTACACCGCAGAACACCATGGTTGCGCTGTTGAGCAAGTACAACATGCCAGCTCCGGCACCGGTGACTCTGGTTGCCGCGCAGGACGTCAAGCCAGTCGACAAGCCGGTAACGCCAGCGCCTGCCGCGAAGAAAGCCGCGGCATCGGCGACTAAAAAGGCTCCAGCGAAAAAAGCTGCAGCCAAAGCACCTGCGAAGAAGGCTCCAGCCAAGACTCCGGTGAAGAAAACCGAGCCGGCCAAAGCCGCAGCGACCGACAAGAAGGTCGCTGCCACCGATGCTGCCAAGCAGTGATCCGTTAACGAAAAGGAATGCGCCATGACTCAGGCTCTGGCTGATATGCGTCGTGATTACACCCGGGATGGCCTGACCGAGGCGCAAGCCCCGGGCGAGCCGTTCGCGCTGTTTCACCAGTGGTTTGCCGACGCGGTGAAAACCGAACAGGCGCCGGTGGAGGCCAACGCGATGACCCTGGCCACGGTCGATGCGGATGGGCGTCCGCATTGTCGCATTCTGCTGCTCAAGGGCCTGGACGCGCAGGGCTTCACCTTTTTCACCAACTACGACAGTGCCAAGGGGCAGCATCTGGAGGCGAATCCTTTCGCGGCCATGACGTTTTTCTGGCCAACCCTGGAGCGCCAGGTGCGTATTGAGGGGCGGGTGGTGAAGGTCACGCCTGAAGAGTCCGACGCGTATTATCAAGTGCGTCCGCTGGGCAGCCGGCTCGGCGCCTGGGCTTCGCCGCAGAGCCGGGTGATCAACGGCCGTGGCGAGCTAGAGGATTTGCTCAAGGCCACCGAGCAACGCTTCAGCGATACTCAGCCTGACTGCCCGGAGCACTGGGGCGGCTATCGCCTGCTGCCTGAGCGCATCGAGTTCTGGCAGGGCCGTCCAAGTCGTCTGCATGATCGCCTGAACTATCGTCAGCAGGGCGCCAACTGGATTCTTGAACGTCTGGCGCCTTAAGCAGTCTACCGAGCGGGATAGCCTGCCGCAGCGGCCTCAAGCCACTTCGGCAGATCCTGTCGTTTGATTTTCTGCGAGCGGGCATGGGCCAGCTGTTCGAGCATGAAGGCGCGTTTGCCGTCATCATTGCCCGCCAGGGATAGTGCAAGATCACGATCCATCCAGCGTTTGATCCGCACGTACAGCCACCCGTGGAAGTACAAACCGGCAACGGTGGTGACGAAAATGATCACGTAATCCATGAAAAATCCTTGGATCGGCAGGGCGGGTTGGGCGATTTGGCGCTACTGTTGGGTGGGCGGCAGGTGGCTGTACCGGGCCTGAATAAAATCAAGTTTATCCCGGCCGCGTCGTGACAGGCGTCAAGCTGCGGGGTTTAATGAATACATGTTCTTTTGGAGTTGATGCTATGCGTAAGTCTGTTCTGCTGGTTGCTTCCTTTTCCACGATGGCGATGTTGCTGACCGGCTGCCAGTCGAGCCTGACCGGTGACTCCTACTCCCGTGACGAAGCGCGTCGCGTGCAGACGATTCGCATGGGCACCATCGAATCCCTGCGTCCGGTGAAAATCGAAGGCACCAAGACCCCGATCGGCGGTGTCGCCGGTGCAGTGGTCGGTGGTGTCGGCGGCAGCGCCATCGGCGGCGGTCGCGGCAGCGCCGTGGCTGCGGTCATCGGCGCGGTAGCCGGTGGTCTGCTGGGCTCGGCCGCTGAAGAAGGCATGACCCGCACCCAAGGCGTTGAAATCACCGTGCGCGAAGACGACGGCAGCATGCGTGCCTACGTGCAACAGGTCCAGGAAAACGAAGTGTTCCGTGTCGGTGAGCGCGTGCGCATCTCCACCGTCGGTGGCACCAGCCGCGTTTCGCACTAAGCGGAAACGAGCGGTAAAAGAAAACCCCGATCAGGTGACTGGTCGGGGTTTTTTGTTTGTTTCAATTCGCCTGATCAGTGCTGGGCACAGGTGCCCATGAAATACTCCAGACCCTTCGGGAAGCTGACGTTCAGAAGGACTTCCAATGCGCTTACTTGATCCCGGCTCAATAACAATTCTCCAGGCTCCAGCTCGTTAAGCGGCTTGGATTCAATGAGCTGTGCAACCTTTTCATTCATTTCGCTATCGTTGATATCCATTTCAAACTGTAGCGAGCTGTCTTGGATTTCGTCAGGGTAAAACCCGGTTATTGAAAGGTAACGCATGTTTTAGTCCCTTAATTTCTAGAGGTTCTTCTATCCGGCTCGGCGGGCCCGGTTTGTTCGCCAGTAATATGATTGAACTCACCCAAATGAGTGGTTCCCAGTTTGTCGTATTTTTCTACAGCATTGCTTTTGTAATCCCATTCATAGATCCGACCTTTGCGGTCTACCCAGCGTGCTCGCCGCTTTCCTCCACCCTGAACCGATGACTTGGACTTCACTCTGACCGCATCAGGAAACGCAGGTAGCGTCTTTGGGTGGTCGTAGTAGGCATGGTCGCGAGCTCGACTGAGCACAATGTAAACCGGCTTAACCCCCGAATCCGCCGGAAACACCAAAATGAAATCCCGATACTCCGGCGGATAAACCGGGTTCACCAGAATCCCGTCCGCCGCTTTCGTCGGTGGGTACACCCAAATATGCGGGGCCTGCGGAGCAACCTCCAGCGCCGGAATGCCGAGAATGTCGGAGCCGTCCACGGCGGGCGTCCAGATCAGTTCGATGCCTTCGCCGAGGTCTGCGACAAAGCGGTTATCACGTGCGGTGAACTGCGCGACATCGACCATTTCCCAGTCGCGATTCTTGCCGGTGTAGAAACCATAACCCTTGAGGCTGCCGTCGGCCTGTTGTTCGACATGCAGGCGCACGCGGGTTCGAGCCTGTTTGAGGGCGAGCAACTGGTCTTCGGTGTAGAGGGCGCTGTCGCCCAGGTTCGATGGCATGAGCAACGCCACCAGCCCGACCAAAGGGGTCACAACGGCGGTGGACGCGATGGCGGGCAATGCCTTGAACGCCTCACCCGCAAGGGCGAAGGTGCCCAGGCCTGCCGGGATGGCAGTGCCGCTGATTTTCTTGAGTGGAACGCCGCCGCTGTCATCGGCTTCACGGCCGCCGAGCAGGAGCAGATCTCCGTAATCTTTCAGGCTGTCGGTGGGGACCATCCCCGAAGGATTCGAGTAATCGATGATCGCGTCCGGCAATTTGCAGGACTTGGCGAACACGCACCCGGCACGCACGGGATCAGGCTTTTTGGCCACCATCTCGCGGCTGCGCTCGAAGGCCTCCTGCCGCGCCAGCATGGCGTCGTATGCGTTTTGTCGAGCGTCGCGCTCGGCCAGTTCAGTGGCCGTCATATAGCGGTAGGTGACGTGATGACCGTCGCCCGCCGGCGGGTTGGGAACCCGGGGAATGTCCTTGTTGCGAGCCACTGAGCGTCCTTTCGTTCATCCATCGACAACCCTTCGAAAGGGCTGTGCGACGTTAACGAAGCAGACAAAGGGTGGCTGTAGGACGCATCTCTAATGGGCTGGGGATTGTTCGCTATTTGTCAGACAAGCCAGGCCTGTGGTGAGGCGATTTATCTCCGGGATTGTTCGCTGGTTTTCAGACGAGCCTGGACTTGTGGCGAGGGAGCTTGCTCCCGCTGGGCTGCGCAGCAGACCCGGGATATTGGGATCGCTTCGCGCTCCAGCGGGAGCAAGCTCCCTCGCCACAACGAGCCCATTCAAAGGTTCTATGCAGGTGAATTTGCGTTATGGCGACTCGCCGCCGCCGTCACCGCATACCCGATCAACGCCGCTAGAATCGAACCGGTCAGAATGCCCATCCGATCCATGCCGGCGTAGTCGCTCACGCCAGGTTCAAAGGCCAGCGAGCCGACAAACAGGCTCATGGTGAAACCGATGCCGCAGAGGATCGCCACGCCCAGCACCTGACCCCAATTGGCACCTTGGGGCAGAGCGGCGATGCCGATTTTCACCGCCAGCCAGGTCAGGCCGAACACACCGACGGTTTTGCCCAGCAGCAAGCCGATGGCGATCCCCATGGGGACGTGATGGGTGAAGCTTTCGATGGTCACCCCACTCAGCGACAGCCCGGCGTTGGCGAAGGCGAACAGCGGCAGAATGCCGTACGCCACCCACGGATGCAGCGCGTGTTCGAGGGTCATCAATGGCGAGGGTTCGGCATTTTTCGTGCGCAGCGGGATGCAGAACGCCAGCGTGACCCCGGCCAGTGTCGCGTGAACCCCGCTCTTGAGCACGCACACCCACAGGATCAGACCGATGATCATGTACGGGCCGAGCTTGACCACGCCGAGCCGGTTCATCGCCACCAGCGCTGCGATGCATGCCGCCGCCAGGCCCAGCGACAGGCTCGAGAGTTCGCCGGAATAGAAGACCGCGATGATCACGATGGCGCCGAGGTCGTCGATGATCGCCAGCGTCATCAGAAACAGTTTCAGCGACACCGGCACACGCTTGCCCAGCAGCGCCAGTACGCCGAGAGCGAAGGCGATGTCGGTGGCGGTGGGAATCGCCCAGCCGTTCAGGGCGGGCGGGTTGTCGCGGTTAAGAAACCAGTAAATCAATGCCGGTACGACCATGCCGCCGACCGCCGCTGCCCCCGGCAGGACGATCTGCGACGGTTTCGACAGCTGCCCGTCGAGCACTTCGCGCTTCACTTCCAGACCGATCAGCAGGAAGAACAGTGCCATCAGGCCGTCGTTGATCCACAGCAGCAGCGGCTTGGCGATTTTCAGCGCACCGATCTGCGTCACCACCGGAGTGTCGAGAAAACCGGTGTACAGCCATGACAGCGGTGAGTTGTTGATGATCAGGGCGAGGATGGCGGCGGCAATCAATAGCAAGCCGCTGGCCGCTTCCAGCTGAAAGAAACGGGTAAAGGTTCTGCGCAGCGGCAAGGTCACTCTCCATCTACATGGCAAAAGGTCGGACATCCACTTGCACAGAGCCTAGCAGTTGGCGGATATATTGAGGCTCAGCTGTATCTGTGAGGCCTGTAGGTTTTTTCCTATGCTTGGCGGCTGAGCCTGTGACGAGGCAATTTCTGCCCGAATCAACGAGAGCATGATCATGAGCGACAACCGCCAGTGGGCCCGCGAAGCCATCCGCATTATCGAAGCGGACTTCCAGCGCAGCGCCGACACCCATCTGATCCCCTTGCCGCTACCGGGTTTCCCGGGTATCGAGTTGTATTTCAAGGATGAGTCCAGTCATCCCACCGGCAGCCTCAAGCATCGCCTGGCGCGGTCGTTGTTCCTGTATGCGTTGTGTAACGGCTGGCTCAAGCCCGGCGCGCCGGTGATCGAGGCGTCCAGCGGTTCGACGGCGATTTCCGAGGCGTATTTCGCGCGCATGCTCGGTTTGCCGTTCATTGCGGTGATGCCGGCGACCACCTCGAAAGAGAAGATTGCGCAGATCGCTTTCTACGGTGGCCAGAGCCATCTGGTAAAGGATCCGACGCAGATTTACGCCGAATCCGAACGTCTGGCCCGCGAGCATGGCGGCCATTTCATCGACCAGTTCACCTATGCCGAGCGGGCTACCGACTGGCGGGCGAACAACAACATCGCCGAGTCGATCTTCCAGCAGATGCGTTTCGAGCAACATCCCGAACCGAGCTGGCTGATTTCCAGCCCCGGCACCGGCGGCACCACCGCGACCCTGGGTCGTTACGTGCGTTATCGCCAGCATTGCACCCGGGTGTTGTGCGCCGACGCCGAGCGTTCGGTGTTTTTCGATTACTACCAGACTGGCGACGCCAGTCTGCGCCTGGATTGCGGTTCGCGAATTGAAGGCATTGGCCGGCCACGGGTCGAGGCGTCGTTCCTGCCCAAGGTGATCGATGCGATGGTCAAGGTGCCGGACGCCTTGTCGCTGGCGGCCATGCATTATCTGGCGCAGCGTCTGGGACGGCATGTCGGCGGGTCGAGCGGTACCAACCTGATCGGCGCACTGATGGCTGCGCAACAGATGAAAGCGGCGGGGGAGTCGGGGTCGATCGTGGCGATACTGTGCGATGGTGGCGAGCGGTATGCCGACACCTATTACGATCAGGCCTGGCTGAAGGCTCAGGGCTATGAGCTGGAGGGGTTGATGGCGGCGGTGGCGGCGAGCGCCGAGAAAGGCGAGGCGCTGCCGACTTCAGTGCTGCGCGCCAATATCTAAAGCCGAACGCGGAAACCAATGTGGGAGCGGGCTTGCTCGCGAATGCGTCGGGTCAGTCAACATCTTCGTCGACTGACACACTGCATTCGCGAGCAAGCCCGCTCCCACAGGAGGTTGCTGTTACTGCAAAACAGAGGTATCAGGCTTCCAGACCGAGAATGTCGCGCGCCACCGCTTCCGCGATACGAATCCCATCGACACCCGCCGACAGAATCCCGCCCGCATAACCCGCGCCTTCACCCGCCGGGAACAGACCTTTGACGTTCATGCTCTGCAGCGACTCGTTACGCGTGATGCGCAGCGGCGACGAGGTGCGAGTTTCGATGCCGGTCAACACCGCATCGTGCAGCGAGTAACCGCGAATCTGCTTCTCGAACGCCGGCAACGCTTCACGAATCGCTTCGATGGCAAAGTCCGGCAGCGCCAGGGCCAGGTCGCCCAGGGCTACGCCCGGTTTGTACGACGGCTCGACTTCGCCCAGTTCGGTCGACGGGGTGCCATTGATGAAGTCGCCGACCAGTTGCGCCGGGGCCTTGTAGTCGCTGCCGCCGAGGATGAACGCGTGGGATTCCAGACGTTCCTGCAACTCGATACCGGCCAGCGGGCCGCCCGGGTAATCGACTTCCGGGGTGATGCCGACGACGATCCCGGAGTTGGCGTTGCGCTCGTTACGCGAGTACTGGCTCATGCCGTTGGTGACCACGCGGTTCGGCTCGGACGTCGCCGCCACTACGGTGCCGCCCGGGCACATGCAGAAGCTGTAGACCGAACGGCCGTTCTTGGCGTGGTGCACCAGTTTGTAGTCGGCAGCACCGAGTTTCGGGTGGCCGGCGTACTTGCCCAACCGCGCACGGTCGATCAGCGACTGCGGGTGTTCGATGCGGAAACCCACCGAGAACGGCTTGGCTTCCATGAACACGCCACGGCTGTGGAGCATGCGGAAGGTGTCACGGGCACTGTGGCCGAGGGCCAGAACCACGTGTTTCGAATGCAGGGTTTCGCCGCTCGCCAACTCGACGCCGACCAGTTGGCCGTCTTCGATCAGCACATCGGTCACGCGCTCCTGGAAGCGCACTTCGCCACCCAGGGCGCGGATCTCTTCACGCATGGTCTCGACCATGCCGGTCAGACGGAACGTACCGATGTGCGGTTTGCTGACGTAGAGGATTTCTTCCGGCGCGCCGGCCTTGACGAACTCGTGCAGGACTTTACGGCCAAGGAACTTCGGATCCTTGATCTGGCTGTACAGCTTGCCGTCAGAGAACGTGCCCGCGCCGCCTTCGCCGAACTGCACGTTGGACTCGGGGTTGAGCACGCTTTTACGCCACAGACCCCAGGTGTCCTTGGTGCGCTGACGGACTTCGGTGCCACGTTCGAGGATGATCGGCTTGAAGCCCATCTGGGCCAGCAGCAGGCCGGCGAAGATCCCGCACGGGCCGAAACCGACCACGATCGGGCGCTGGCTCAGGTCGCTCGGCGCCTGACCGACGAATTTGTAGCTGACATCCGGCGCCACGTTGACGTTACGGTCGTCGGCGAACTTGCCCAGCACCTTGGCCTCGTCGCGCACGTTGAGGTCGATGGTGTAGATGAAGCACAGTTCGGAGGACTTTTTTCGCGCGTCGTAGCTGCGCTTGAACAAGGTGAAATCGAGCAAGTCATCGCTGGCGATGCCCAGGCGCTGCACGATGGCGGCACGCAGGTCTTCTTCGGGATGGTCGATTGGCAGCTTGAGTTCGGTGATTCGTAACATGGCGAGGATCCGGATTCGCGGGGCGCACAACTGCGCCAGGGCGTTTGAAGGCCGCGATTATAAGCCGCAAAGGCCGGATCCGGTGAGGCTAAAACGCTCAGTCGTTACGCGATCCGCCGAAATACCCGCAACCACGCTCGACCTTGCCGTCGATGCGCAGTTCGGCGCTCATGTGCTGCACGCTGCCGGTGCTGCTGTCGACACAGCGCTGCGGCGCGACCCACAACTCGATGCGCTGGTTGTTGGCTTCGCTGCTGAGGTTGAAGCGACCGTCGCCCAGTTGCTCTTCAACATAAGGCACGGCCAGTGCCGGCTGGCCTTCACGATCGATGACCATGCCCTTGCCGCTGACTTTGACGTTCCACTCGGGACCGTGGCCGGCGGCACGCAGGATCAACAGTTTGAAATTCGGGTCATCGCACGCGGTGCCGGAGCGCTCGACGCGATACAACTGGCCAAGGTCGAGGCGGTCGCCGGCGATCTTCCCGCGCACATCGGCAAACAGCTTGCCCTGCTGATCGGCGAGGGTCGCAGCCTCTTGCAGCACGCTGGTGCCGCCGATGTCGTTGACCACGTACTGACGCTGTTCGCCACACGGCTGGAACACCAGTTTGCCGTCGGCCGCCGTCAACTGCCCCTGCATCCGGGACTGCCCGACGTGGGAAGCACTTTCACGCGGGCCATCGAGCAATTGGCAGGCGGCGAACAACGGCAGCAGGGCAACAACGATCAACGAACGGGCAACACGCATCTTCGGCTCTCCAGACAAGTGCCGCCACGTTACGCAGGCTGACCGTTGATCACAAGGGTTTAGCCCACGTGAAAGGTCTGACCGGTTTGCAGGCCTTCGACGCTTTTGGCGTAGGCCAATGCCACATCGGCTGCCGGAACCGGCTTGTAGCCACGGAAGTACGGGGCGTAGCTGCCCATGGCTTCCAGCAGCACGGTCGGGCTGATCGAGTTGACGCGCAAGCCACGCGGCAATTCGATGGCGGCGGCTTTGACGAAACTGTCCAGGGCGCCGTTGACCAGTGCTGCCGAGGCGCCGGAGCGGATCGGGTCGTGGCTGAGCACGCCGGTGGTGAAGGTGAACGAGGCGCCGTCGTTGGCATATTCGCGGCCGATCAGCAGCAGGTTGACCTGGCCCATCAGCTTGTCTTTCAGGCCCAGGGCGAAGCTGTCGGCGTTCATCTCGCCCAGTGGGGCGAAGGTCACGTTGCCGGCGGCGCAGACCAGCGCGTCGAACTTGCCGGTCTGCTCGAACAGCTTGCGAATCGACGCGCTGTCGCTGATGTCTACCTGGAAATCGCCGCTGTTGCGACCGATACGAATGACTTCGTGACGCTGGCTCAGCTCTTTATCCACGGCCGAACCGATGGTGCCGGCGGCACCGATCAACAGAATCTTCATGGGCTGTTCCTCAATGGGTTGAATGAGGTTTCAGTCTAGAGTGGTTTTTTCTGCGGATAAGCGCACTAATAGGCAACCTTTGGTTTTCAAATGGAAACAATCCATGAGCGAAATGGATGATCTGGCGGCGTTTGCGGTGTTGATCGAGGCCGGCAGTTTTACCCTGGCGGCGCAGCAACTGGGTTGCAGCAAGGGCCAGTTGTCCAAACGCATCAGTCAGCTGGAAGCACAGTTTTCCGTGGTGCTGCTGCAACGCACGACGCGCCGTCTGAGCCTGACTGCCGCCGGCGCCGCTTTGCTGCCGCAGGCGCAAGCGCTGGTCGTTCAGGTGGAGCGCGCGCGTCAGGCATTGGCGCGCTTGAAGGACGACATGGCCGGGCCGGTGCGGATGACGGTACCGGTGTCGCTGGGGGAAACGTTTTTCGATGGCCTGCTGCTGGAGTTCTCGCAGAAATACCCCGAGGTGCAGATCGAGCTGGAGCTGAACAACAGTTATCGCGACCTGTCCCGGGATGGCTTTGATCTGGCTATCCGCAGCGAAGTGGCCAATGACGAACGGCTAGTGGCCAGGCCACTGCTGGCGTGGCAGGAAATGACCTGCGCCAGCCCGGCGTATCTTGAGCAGTTCGGCGAACCTCTGAGCCCGCAGGAGCTGGTCGAGCACCGTTGCCTGCTCAACAGTCACTACAGTGGTCGCGAGGAATGGCTGTATCACCAACAGCACGAATTGCTGCGGGTGCGGGTGTCGGGGCCGTTCGCCAGCAACCATTACAACCTGCTGAAGAAAGCCGCACTGGCCGGCGCTGGTATCGCCCGTTTGCCGTCGTATCTGCTGCAAACGGAATTGGCTGACGGTCGGTTGCGCTGGCTGCTGCGCGACTTTCAGACGCGCCGGATGCCGATGTATCTGGTGCATCCTTATCAGGGCGGTTTGCCCAAACGCACGCAAGTGCTGGCGGATTATCTGATTGGCTGGTTCAAGCGCAGCGGCGAGGCGCTGGATCGACTTCAGCGCTAACTCATTTCCTGTAGGAGTGAGCCTGCTCGCGATTGCGTAAGCAAATTCAACAGAAATGTTGGCTGGATTACCGCTATCGCGAGCAGGCTCACTCCTACAGTTTGTGGTCAGCTGGCAAAACGTCGTGCGATCAGGTGATCAATCGACAATTTCCCCGGCCCGGTCGCCATCAGGTACAGCAACACCGCCGCCCAGGTGCCATGGGTCGGGTAGGCATCGGGATAGACAAACACCTCGATCACCAGCGTCATGCCCAGCAGCGCCAGCGCTGAAAATCTCGTGGCGAAGCCGATCAATATCAGCACCGGAAAGAAGTGCTCGGCGAACGCCGACATGTGCGCGGCGATTTCCGGTGACAGCAGCGGCACGTGGTATTCGCTCTGAAACAACGGAATCGTCGAGTCCGCCAAATGTGGCCAGCCGAGTTGCAAGGTGCCGTCGATCAAATCGATGGCCAGCCCCTCGACCTTGGTCTGCCCGGACTTCCAGAACACCGCGGCAATCGAAAACCGCGCGATGAAGGCGATCAGGCTGTGGGGGATTTTTTCCATGAGTCCGATGACACGAGTGATGAGGTTGTTCATGGCGATACCTTGTTGTTCAGGTCGGTGATGGCGTTGTGGCCGATCAGCAGGGCGAGGGTCTGCGGCAGATCGAAGGGCGGGCTGTTTTGCGCAGCTTGCAGCAGCGGTTGGTGGTTGAGCAGGTGGCGGATAAACACGCTGGCGCCGTGATCGAGGGCAAAGACCTCGACCTCGAGTGCGTTGCGCAGCACCAGTGCGTGTTGGCCTTGATGGACGTCGATGCCCGCCAGCGTCGCGTCTCCTTGATGCGCCGCCCAGATCGAAACCACCGCGTAGGCCGAATCGAGCAGGTGCAGCGAGGGATGCAGGGCGATGGTCAGTTCGGCCAGTGTGTGCGGATCGGCCAAAGCGGCGCTGATCTGTTGCGCATTGATCGCCAGCGCATCGGCGGCGTGATAGGCGCGGGTGCGCAGGCGTTCGAGCCGTGCGACGTCGGCCAGATAAGGGACGCCGGCCGCCGGTTCGAAGGCGCCAATGAAGTCTGCCAGACCGTCGCCGTAACGGCTCATCAACGGACTGCGCGGCGGCTGCTGCTGGATGAAAATGCTGGCCATGCCACTGAAAAATTCCTCGCCGACCAACTGCTGCACCACCGGGTAACTGTCGGCCAGCGCGTTGATCAACGAACCTTGCACATTATTGCGATACACCGAGAATCGGCTGGCGGGATCAGCACCGTTAACGCTGCACAGGCCAGCGGGGCAGGGCCGGCGAGTGTCGAGCAGGGCGGCGCTGAAGTCGGCTTGAGTGCTCATGGCTGACTCCCGGCGTGCAGCAATAACGCTTCAGCCTGCTGCGCCTCGGCCAGCAGCACATTGAACGCCGGAACCTGATTGTCCCGTTCGATCAAGGTTGCCACCGGGCCGATTCGTTCGAGCGCCTGTCGGTACAACGCCCAGACCGCGTCATCAATCGGCGCGCCGTGATCGTCGATCAGCAAACGGTCGCCGAGGCTGTCGGCATCTTCGGCAAACCCGGCCAGATGAATCTCGCCGACCGCGTGCAAAGGCAGCGCGTCGAGGTAGGTCAGTGGATCGCGTTGATGATTGACGCACGAGACGTAGACGTTGTTGACGTCGAGCAGCAGACCACAGCCGCTGCGGCGGATCACCTCGGTAATGAACTCCGGCTCATCGATGGTCGAGCGTTCGAACCCGAGATAGGTCGCTGGATTTTCCAGCAGCATCGGGCGCTTGAGGCTGTTCTGCACCTGGTCGATATGCGCGCAGACGCGGTTCAGGGTCGGCATGTCATACGCCAGCGGCAGCAGGTCATTGAGGAACACCAGGCCGTGGCTCGACCAGGCCAGGTGTTCGGAAAAGGATTGCGGTTGATAGCGCTCGATCAGCGTTTTCAGGCGTTGCAGATGTTGAGTGTCCAGCGACCCTTCGGCCCCGATGGACAGCCCGACACCGTGCAGCGACAGCGGATACTGCTCGCGGATCAACCCGAGAAAATGATGAAACGGACCGCCGTCGACCATGTAGTTTTCGGCGTGGACTTCAAAGAAACCGATGTCCGGTTGGGTGCCGAGCACTTCAACAAAGTGCCCGGTCTTGAGCCCCAGCCCCGCGCGGGGTGGGAGCCCGCAGAGGGCTGCCCGAGTGCGCGGTGGGACAGTTTCGCGGGTGGTCAACATGAGCGTCACTCGGGCAGGCAATGGTTCAGGACTTGGCTTTGAAGGCTTCCATCTGACCGAAACCGGTCGGCGAGGTCTTGCTCTCGGTGGTGGTGCAGGTGCCTTTTGGCACGAACTTCCACGAGTTGGCCTGGTAGTCCATCTTCGCCGTGCCGGCACAGGTAGTGCCTGCGCCCGCGGCGCAATCGTTGTGACCTTTCATGGCCACGCCGAAGCATTTTTCCATGTTGCTGTTATCGGCGGCATTGGCGCTGGAAACGGCAGTCATGCTCAGGGCGGAACCAAGAGCCAGAACCAGGGCAGCGGCGGACAGGGAGCGAGTGGTAGCAGTCATGATGTTTCTCCAGATTTGAGCTTGGGTTTTACAAGCGAAGTGCGCTTGCTTACCCCACTAGAGAACGCTCATGGCGATGCGTTACAGCGCAGTGCAAAGTTTTTTCGAAAAGATTTTCGAACACTGCAATCCACTGTGGGAGCGGGCTTGCTCGCGAAGGCGTAGTGTCAGACGCCATTGATGTTTGATGACACACCGCCTTCGCGAGCAAGCCCGCTCCCACAGTGATTGTGTTCACTCTCGCCTGTTCTATAGTCATTTCAACGGCCTCTGTCACAGGCCGATTTACCAGGACGGTATCTCATGACGAAGGATCGCTCAGCCCACGCTGTGTTATGGCGCAGGACTTCATCTTTTGCGCTTGCCTGCACGCTGCCCTTGCTGTTCGGCACGGTTTGCGCCCAGACGCAGGTTGATCCGCTGGACACGCTCAAGCGCGTCAACAGCAACTACAACACTCTTAAGGACGCTTGCCAGGAACCCGATAGCGGTGCTGCGCGCGGGCTGTATTACTGCAGCGGCGTGACCTTGCGCATGGTCAATGACGGGCCGTTCAATCCGTGGGATTACAGCCCCTATGCGATCAAGATCGGCGCGACGTCCTACTCGTGGATCCGCAAGGATCTGAGCACGCGCATTCTGATTCACCCTGCCGGTTTCATCCTGCGCACGCCCACCGATGCGGCGGCGTTGAAGATGCCGGTCAAAGAGCAGGGCTTTACCTGCATCTATGCGTTCGATGGCGGCACCGGGCCGGAGCGCAAGTGGTATGGCTGCGGTTTCTTCGACAGCCGCGAACCGCCGCGCGCGGCGCAAGGCACGATGAACAATCGCAATGCCGCACTGGCTTATGGCACTTGCGCGGAGGCCGGTGTAACCACCGCCGAGCAGTGGACGCAGAAATACACCGGGCTGATGAAGGGGCCGATCCAGTACGGCCAATGTTCGTGGAACGCGGAAAAACCCAGCGACTGGCACGCGATGATCCGCGTGCACGAGTCGCGGCCGAACACCACCAACAAGGATCCTTTTGCCTTCAGTGCCCAAGTCAACGAGTTCATGTTGAAGAACGCTACCGCGACCAACGATGGCAGTGAAAACATGAAGTACATCGATGCCTTCATCTACAACGTCAACAGCACGCAGAACTTCGCCACCCGCGGTGATCAGGCGCCGCCGAAACCGGAGAACGGCCTGAACAGCGCGCGCAATTTCCAGAAAAAACTTCAGGCTCAGGGCTACAGCGTGCCGATCCTGCGCCTGGATTTCACCAAGCCTGCAGAGCAGCGCTTCAGCTATGTCGCCGCCGATCAGGCGATCGACGAAATGGTGGTGGGTGGCGCCCCGGTGCCGCAATACATCGCCTCCGCCGACTGGATCAAACGTTACGACCCCGGCACCCGCAAGGATGAATGGAGCCTGAGCATCGTGCCCACCGCGGCGGGGCGCGCCTTGCCCGGTGAGCAAGTCGGCGCTCTGTACGATCAGTTGTTCGCCCTCAAGGGGCCGGACAGTAACTGGCGCGACAACGAAAAGTCCGCTGGCAGCATGCGACAGCAACTGCGCTGCGTGCTGGTCAATTACCGCAACAAGACGCCATGGAATCTGGAACCGTTCAGGCCGGCGTTGTCGGACAGCGAGACTCGCGCTGCGGGTTGCAACCCGGTCCCGCGTTGAGTGTGTTGGCTAATCAAGGAGATGCAAGCCATGAAGAAACGTCTGAACAGGATCGCCCCGTTGCTCGTGTTGCCGCTGTTGGTACATGCGGCATGGGCCAGCGCCGAGTCATGTGACGAGACGCTGCGGAAGGTTGAAAAGCTCTACAACAACACCGTCGACAGTTGCGGGCAGGATCCCGCGTCGGACTGTTCGGGGCTGCTGGTTCGCGGCACGCACCGCGCCGATCCGGCCAAAGGGCAAAAGTGGGACGTGTGGAATCCCAGCCCGAAAGCCGTGGAGCTGGGCACGTTTGCTGCCTCATACATGCGGGCCGACGGCATCAGTTATGAAGACCCTGGCATGAGCACACAAAACGGCTACCTGATTACGCCCCGGGATCTAGTGAAAGACCCCGAGACGCCAGTGCACGTCTACTGCGCGTTTCCCAACGATGCCTGGACCGACTTTCGCAACGACCGTGGCTGTGGCGACAACAAGAACACCGCCCCGACCGAGGCAGTCTGCCAGGCCATGAAGCCACCTATCACGAGTCCGAGTGCCTGGGTGGCGCACTTCACCCAATTCAACAACAACCGCCAGCAGGACCAGTTGCAGTGCGGCTTCAACATGCGCAATCCGATGAGCAGCAAGGAGCGGGTCGACGCCTTTCGCAATTTCATGGGCGCGCGCAAGGTCATCAACAGCCGCGAATTTCAGACCCAGACCGAGCTGCGCCTGGGCAACCCGAAAACCGATGAACTGCCGATTCTGGCGTTTTTCTACAGCGATCAGCGCGGCTTGAATGATGCCTTGGCCAATCAAAAGGATTACAAGGCCAAGACCGGCAAGGATCGCAACATCATCAAGATCGACTTCCCGAAAACCCCGGTCGCCAAGGCCACATTCTCGTGCATCCAGACCTCGACGCCGACCGCGCCAAAATTCTGCGACAAGTACATCGAGTCCAGCACCTGGGTACAACGTCCCGACCCGAAATTGGGGCCGAACACCTGGTCGCTCTCGGTAGTACCGACCGCGTGTGGTCGGGCGATCAAGGATGACCAGACCGACCGGATGTTTGCCGAGCTGTACAACAAGCACAAGGACGATCCGCAGTGGCGCGAATACAGCGTCAATGGCGGGTCATTGCGGCGGCAGATGGTTTGCCATCTGGCAGCTACCTACGAGGGCAAGCCTGTGAGGAACAAGCCTGAGTGGAACCTTGAGCCGGCACGGCCTTATGTCGATCAGGCGACAGCGGTGGCGCAGCACTGCAATCCGTACTGACGGCTTTTGATTGTGTGGGAGCGGGCTTGCTCGCGAATGCGGTGGATCAGTCAGCACATAGGCTGAATGTAAAATCGCTTTCGCGAGCAAGCCCGCTCCCACAGGGGATCTGTGTTGGATTCAAACTATCTGCCAGGCACAAAAAAACGGCCCGAAGGCCGTTTTTCTGTTCAGTGAAAAGCCTCAACCTCCGAGGTATGCCTCGCGCACTTTCGGGTCGGTCAGCAGGGCTTCACCGGTGCCTTGCATCACCACGCGGCCGTTCTCCAGAACGTACGCACGGTCGGCGATTTTCAGCGCCTGGTTGGCGTTCTGTTCGACCAGGAACACCGTTACACCGTCCTTGCGCAGCTGTTCGATGATGTCGAAGATCTGCTGGATGATGATCGGTGCCAGGCCCAGCGACGGCTCGTCGAGCAGCAACAGTTTCGGCTTGCTCATCAGCGCGCGGCCGATGGCAAGCATCTGCTGTTCGCCACCGGACATAGTGCCGCCGCGCTGGTTGAAGCGTTCTTTCAGGCGCGGGAACAGGCCGAGGACCTTGTCCATCTGCTCCTGATAGTCGCCCTTGTCGGTGAAGAAACCGCCCATCGACAGGTTTTCTTCAACGGTCAGACGGGCGAACACCCGACGACCTTCCGGCACTACGGCGATGCTCTTGCGCATGATCTGCGACGAGTCCTGGCCGACCAGTTCCTCACCCATGTAGCGGATGCTGCCGCTGTGCGCCTGCGGTGAACCGCAAAGCGTCATCAGCAGCGTGGACTTGCCGGCACCGTTGGCGCCGATCAGGGTCACGATCTCGCCCTGACGGACTTCGACATTGACGCTGTGCAGGGCCTGGATCTTGCCGTAGAAGGTGGAAACGTTTTCGAACTGCAGCATTTACGCTTCCCCCAGGTAGGCTTTGATCACTTCAGGATTGTCGCGGATCTGATCCGGCGTGCCGTCGGCCAGAGGCGTGCCCTGGTTGATCACGACGATGTGGTCGGAAATGCTCATGACCAGTTTCATGTCGTGTTCGATCAACAGCACGGTCACGTTGTGCTCTTCACGCAGCACGCTGATCAGCGCCTTGAGGTCTTCGGTTTCCTTCGGGTTCAGGCCGGCGGCCGGTTCGTCGAGCATGAGGATCCGTGGGCGGGTCATCATGCAGCGGGCGATTTCCAGACGTCGTTGCTGACCATAGGCCAGGGTGCCGGCGGTACGGTTGGCGAACTCTTTCAGGTTGACCTTTTCCAGCCAGTACTCGGCATATTCCATGGCCTCGCGTTCGCTCTTGCGGAACGCCGGGGTCTTGAACAGGCCGGCCAGGAAGTTGGTGTTCAGGTGACGGTGCTGGGCGATCAACAGGTTCTCGACCGCCGTCATGTCCTTGAACAAACGCACGTTCTGGAAGGTGCGAACCACGCCCTTGAGGGCGATCTTGTGCCCCGGCAGGCCCTGAATCGGCTCGCCGTCCAGCAGGATGCTGCCACCCGATGGCTGGTAGAAACCGGTCAGGCAGTTGAACACGGTGGTCTTGCCCGCGCCGTTCGGCCCGATCAGCGCCACCACTTGTTTTTCCTTGACGGTCAGGGCCACGCCATTGACCGCCAGCAAGCCGCCGAAGCGCATGCTCAGGTTTTCGACTTTAAGGATCTCGCGGCTCATTTTCGCAACTCCATGTGTGGGCGTTGCATCGGCAGCAGACCTTGTGGACGCCAGATCATCATCAACACCATCAGCGCACCGAACATCAACATCCGGTATTCGCTGAACTCACGCATCATTTCCGGCAACAGGATCATCACCACGGCCGCGAGAATCACGCCCAGTTGCGAGCCCATCCCACCCAGCACGACGATGGCGAGGATGATCGCCGACTCGATGAAGGTGAACGACTCCGGTGTGACCAGACCCTGACGGGCAGCGAAGAAGCTCCCGGCGAAACCGGCGAAGCTTGCCCCAAGGGTGAACGCCGACAGCTTGATGATCGTCGGATTCAGGCCCAAGGCACGGCAGGCGATTTCGTCTTCACGCAGCGCTTCCCACGCGCGGCCGATCGGCATGCGCAGCAAACGGTTAATGATGAACAGCGCCGCCAGTGCCAGCACCAGGGCCACCAGGTAGAGGAAGATCACCTTGTTGATCGAGTTGTATTCGAGGCCGAAATATTCGTGGAAAGTTTGCATGCCTTCCGCCGCTTTACGTTCGAAGGTCAGACCGAAGAACGTCGGTTTCTCGATGTTGCTGATGCCGTTCGGACCGCCAGTGATATCGGTCAGGTTACGCAGGAACAGCCGGATGATTTCGCCGAAACCCAGGGTCACGATCGCCAGATAGTCACCGCGCAGACGCAGCACCGGGAAGCCCAGCAGGAAGCCGAACGTCGCCGCCATCAGACCGGCAATCGGCAGGCAGATCCAGAAGCTCAGGCCGTAGTAGTGCGACAGCAGCGCGTAGCTGTAGGCGCCGACGGCGTAGAAACCGACGTAACCGAGGTCGAGCAGACCGGCCAGACCGACGACGATGTTCAGACCGAGGCCGAGCATCACGTAGATCAGGATCAGCGTCGCAATGTCCACCGCGCCACGGGAGCCGAAGAACGGCCACACCAGTGCACCGAGGATCAGCGCAATGATGATGTAGCGTTGCGTGGTCGGCAGGGTCAGGAAATTGCTGGCCTTGGCCGGGATCAACGGCAGGCCCGGCGAGGATTTCCACGCCTTGCTGATCTGCTGGTTGAACAGCACGCGCAGGAACATCAGCACCGAGCACACGGCGATGGTCGCCAGAATGGCCGGGCTGGTGCCATGCACTTCGAGGTTGATGCCGACGATGGTCAGTTTCAGACCGAGTACCGGGTAGGCCACGGCCCACACCAGCAAGGCACTGAACAGTGCCTGTTTAAGATTCCTAGTCATACTTTCTCAACCTCCGGACGGCCCAGAATGCCGGTCGGACGGAACAACAGCACCAGAACCAACAAGCCGAAAGCCACGACGTCCTTGTACTGGTCGCCGAAGATATCGGCGCCAAAGGCTTCCGCCACCCCGAGCACCAGCCCGCCGAGCATCGCGCCGGGGATGCTGCCGATCCCGCCCAGTACCGCAGCGGTGAAGGCCTTGAGGCCGACGAGGAAACCGGCGTTCGGGTTGATCACGCCGTACTGCATGCTCAGCAGCACGGCAGCGACGGCTGCCAGCGCAGCACCGATGACGAAGGTCAGGGCGATGATGTTGTTGGTGTTGATGCCCAGCAGGTTGGCCATCTTGATGTCTTCGGCGCAGGCACGGCAGGCGCGACCCCGGCGAGAGCGGGAGATGAACAGCGTGAGGCCGAGCATGGCGACCAGAGTCACCACGAACACCACGATTTGCATGTAGGAAATCAGCACTTCATGTGCGCCACCTGGCCCGATGGAGATGTTGCCGGGGATCAGGTTGGGGATGGATTTGTCCTTGGAGTCTTGCGCGAGCAGAACCGTGTTCTGCAGGAAGATCGACATACCGATCGCGGAAATCAGCGGGATCAGACGGTTGCTGCCGCGCAGGGGGCGGTAGGCGATCCGTTCGATGCTGTAACCGTAGGAACTGGTGACGACGATGCTCGCGATGAACGCGGCGGTCATCAACAGCGGGACGTTGTCGATTCCCATCATGGCCAGCCCGGCGATGGCGATGAACGCCACGTAGGAGCCGATCATGTACACCTCGCCGTGGGCGAAGTTGATCATTCCAATGATGCCGTAAACCATCGTATAGCCGATGGCAATCAGGGCATACGTGCTGCCAATGGTCAGGCCATTAACCAGCTGTTGGAAGAAGTGATAGATGTCAGGCATTACAGCGCTCCTAAAAACCTGATACGCATTTCACTGGTGGAGTCATTTTCCCGCCCGGCCCCGTGGATCTTTATCCACTTCGAATCCGGGTTTTGCCAGCGAACCGCTGATGACGGTTTTGAGATTTTCAGGTGGGGAGACTGGCGGATCACGCCAGCGCGGCCCATACATTCGTAAAACAAAGCCCACGGCACGCCGTGGGCTTTATTGGCAGTCAGTCAGGGCGCGCCTTACTGAGGCGAAACTTCAGTTTTCGGTTTGCCGAAGTGCCACTCGTAAACCACAAATTTGAAGTCCTTCAGGTCGCCCTTGGCGTCGAAGCTCAGGTCGCCGGTAGGGGTCTTGAAGGAGCCTGCGTGAATGGCTGCGGCCACTTTGGCCGGGTCTTCGGATTTGGCTGCGGTGATACCGCCGGCAATCACTTCAACCGCCGAGTAGGAAGGGAACACGAACGGGCCGCTCGGATCTTCTTTCTTCGCCTTGAAGGCATCAGCCAGGGCAACGTTGGCCGGATCCTGGTCGAAGGATTTCGGCAGGGTCACCAGCAGGCCTTCGGAGGCGTCTTTGGCGATCTGCGAAATGGAGTCGTTACCCACGCCTTCCGGACCCATGAACTTGGCTTTCAGGCCTTTTTCCTCGGACTGACGCAGGATCAGACCCAGTTCCGGGTGGTAGCCGCCGTAGTAGACGAAGTCGACGTTGGCTTGCTTGAGTTTGGCGATGATCGAGGAGAAGTCCTTGTCGCCGGCGTTGATGCCTTCGAATACCGCGACTTTTACGCCGTCTTTTTCCAGCGTCTGTTTAACGGCGGTGGCGATGCCTTCACCGTATTGCTGCTTGTCGTGCAGTACGGCGACGACTTTCGGTTTGACGTACTTGGCAATGTAGTTACCGGCGGCAGGGCCCTGGGCGCTGTCCAGACCAATGGTGCGGAAGATCATTTTGTAACCACGGGCAGTGATGTCCGGGCTGGTGGCAGCCGGGGTGATCATCACGATGCCTTCGTCTTCGTAGATGTCCGAAGCAGGCTGAGTGGAGCTGGAGCACAGGTGACCGACCACGAACTTGACGCCGTCGTTGACGACTTTGTTCGCGATCGCTACGGCTTGTTTCGGATCGCAGGCATCGTCGTATTCAACGGCTTCGAGTTTCTTGCCGTCGACGCCGCCCTTGGCGTTGATCTGCTCGATGGCCATTTTCGCGCCACTGAACTGCATGTCGCCGTATTGGGCTACAGGACCGGTCTTAGGGCCGGCGATACCGATCTTGATGGTGTCAGCGGCGAACGAATGGCTGGCAACCCCGGCCAGAACCATAGCGGCAAACAGTTTGGAAATCTGCTTAGTAGCCTTAGTCATAGTGCTCCACTCTTACTGTTGTAATTTTTTTGAGTTCTGGCGCCGTAGCAGCAGAACCGGGTCAGATATCTTTGCGATACCCTCCGGAAATGCCCCCGGCAACTGTACCGGTACAGTGTAGAGCGCCGGTTGTTGGCCTGGGAAGCTGGCGCCAGGGGGCAAAACTTGTGGGTGTCGCATTTTTGAATGAAAAAGACAGAATTGCGGCGGGGCTTTCCTGGGGCTTATGCCCCAAACAGCAGCATTCCTTGGCGTTCCTGCTCTTTTCGTTCGGTGAAGCCATTTGCAACCGGGTTTTTCTGCCGGACCACCGACGTTATCATTCGCGTCGATTTCTTTTCCGGACAGTCCCATGAATCAAGAACCTAGCACCCTCTATGCCAAGCTGCTTGGTGAAACCGCATCTATCACCTGGAAAGAGCTGGAACCGTTCTTCGCCAAGGGTGCCCTATTGTGGGTCGACCCGGCCCTGGATTTGATCGCCGCCGCCGAGGCCGTGGCATCGGACGATGGCGAGAAAGTCGCCACCTGGCTGGCCGAGGACAAACTCGCCAAGCTGTCTGAAACGCGGGCGCTGGATATTTTCGAGCGTGATCCAGCGCTGTGGGCGGTGGTGGTGAGTCCGTGGATTCTGATCCAGGAAAGGGCGCAGGTCTGAAGGGGTGCACCTTTGTAGTGCGTGCCGTCATCCGGGAAAAGTGTGTAGCCGAGTAGCGTGATGGCACGTTGCCGTAGAGAAATGCCACAAGCGTGGGTGGCCTCACGGTGACGTAAACGTAACGGGAACAGTTTAGTAAGCAGCCTAACGGCTGCTTAATTGTTTCTGGATGTTGGCAATGAAGGTTTTGCGGCGTTTGGAATGGCCTCTTCGCGAGCAGGCTCGCTCCCACATTTGGAATGCACTTCCCTGTGGGAGCGAGCCTGCTCGCGAAGGGGGCGACTCGGTCTGCGATCAGACCGAGTAAGTCTTCCCGGTATGGTTATTCAGGGAAATAACCTTGGTCTTGCCGATCCGGTGACGGTAGATCTCGCGCAGGTACTTGATCGCTTTCTTCACGCAATCACGCGACAGGCGAATGTCGTTGATCGAGACAAACTTGTCCTTGTCGTTGATCAGCTCGCGGTACTTCTTCTCGTACATCGGCTTGATCGCGTACCAGTTGGTGTCGAGGATCTTTGCCGGGTTTTCGAACTCGTTGAGCAGATCGTCGATACGGTCTTCGTCGAAGTCTTCATTGATGATGAAGTCGAGGATCGAGTTGTCCAGGGTCTCGTCGAAACGGTACGGGGTCTTGGCGAAGCAGCGCTTGATGAACGCCACGATCAGGGTCAGGAAGTCGTCCGACAGGCACGGGCTCTTGGCGATCAGGGTGGTCAGCGACAGGTTGGCCGAGGCACCGATCACCAGTGCATAGCGCTTGAGCGTGGTGTTGGGGAACAGGCTGTTGAGGTGGGTCTTCAACCGGTTCAGGTCCATGTACGACAGCTTGTAGTCCTTCGGCAGCGAGACGATCGAGACCACCGACGAGCAGTTCTTGAAGAAGTGCAGGTCGTGCAGCGCGGCGGCGTCGTAGCCGGAATTCTTGTACTGCTCCAGCGAGGCGCGATAGCGCTTGGATTCGATCGGCAGCAGGCTGATGCCTTCGATGGCCTGGGTGACTTTGTTGAAGTGCGGCAGGTCGATCGAGCGGAAGAACAGGTCATCGATGTTCAGACGCTGCGGCTCTTTGTCGAACACCTTGAACTTGTCGCTGCTCGGCGGCGGGGTTTCCGGCACTACCGATTCGGCGTAGGCAATCGCCACCGGGCCGGCCAGACTCATGAACAGGTCGTTGGCGTCCAGGCGGATGGTTTCGCCGATGTCGATGCCGGCGCGACGGAAGTAGTTCTGGTCGTAGTCGGTGGTCACCGCCTGCGCCGTCAGAATGTTGAAGATTTGCTGCGAGATGTACTGGTTGGCGTGCTTCTCCATCGCGTTGACATCAATGTTCTGGATGTTGCCGTCATCGCTCTCTTCGGCGTAACGCATGATGTCGTTGGAGATCAGCATCATCGCGTTCCATGGGCGGATACGGCCCATGACGCTGGCTTCGCTGCTGTCTTCATTGGCGAAGTTGTAGGAGAAATCCCATTCTTCCGACAGGTATTTGCACAGCAGGCGGCCGGCGTTGATGTGCAGCGCCTCGGACATTTCACTGCGGTGGTCGGAAATGTTCGGCAGCACGCAGATGCCGCTGGTGAAGATCGGCTCGAACACGAACGAATGCCCGCTCTTGCCGTCGTGCTCATCCATCGGCTTGGTGTCGAACGTCTTGTTCATGTACGAGTGCTGCTGGGCCAGGCCGAACTCCGAGGCCATGCCCGAACCGGTACCGCCGCCAGCACTGAAGATCGAGAAGTACAGGCGCGACTGGTTGGCCTTGATGCCGCAACTGTCGATCAGGTACGAGTGGATCATTTTCCAGTCAGGGCTGGAGAAACGCTGGGTATCCTTGTTGAGGATGATCTTCGCCAGATACTGGCCGAGGATCGGCGCGTTACCGGCGCCACCGGCGTGGACTTCGGACAAGTCCATGATCTTCATTTTGCTGTAGTCGCGCAGGAAGCCGCTTTTCTCGCCCTTTCGCGAGAAGCGGATGCGCCCGGCGATATCCTTGTCGAGGTCACCGAGCATCACCAGCGGTTCGACGAGGAACACCGGTTTGCTCGACTTGTTCGGGCCGATCCGCAGGTTGTGCTTGATCCACTGGGCCGGGCTGTAGCCCTTGTCGGCCAGACGCCGATCCGCCGCACGGTCTTCGTTGTTGAATTCGTTGAGGTAGAACTTGCGCGCGTTGTACACCAGCTCCGCGACGTCGAGGGCGATGTTCGAGCCGCAGCGACCGAGGCCGATCAGGCACACCGAGGGGAATTCCTGGTCGTTGTGCTGTTCGTTGTCGCCTTCCAGGTGCGGCGGGCGCGGGAACACCAGGTCACGCAGACCGTCGAGGTTGTCGAGGATGCGGTCGGTATTGGTTTCGGTGTAGTACAGGTATTGGTGAGTGCCCAGCGGGCGCGAAGGAGGCAATGGCTTCATCGGAGCCGGGCTGTTCGCCGCAGGGCTCAGGGTCAGATCGGATACCGCGGTGGCCGGATTGTTTTTAGAAGTCATTGTGCGCCATATACCTGGACAGGGTTGGCTCGGCGACCGATGTCATCGAGCCTCACGGAAAGAGGATCTCGCGTCTTTGACTGCGCGTATTTGGCCCGGGCGTCAGGGGCTTGGCCTGATCGTCGCGCGGGGGAATCCTTTCCTGATCGTTCATGAATCGGCCATTATTCAGTGATCTTTAATCGAAAAGAGGCGAAATGATGTCAACGCTACCTTCGTTGGGTTTTGCCGGAATCGGCCTGATGGGCTTGCCGATGTGCCGTCGTCTGCTGGCCGCGGGTTATCCGCTGACCGTGTGGAACCGCAACCCGGCCAAGTGCGCGCCACTGGTCGAGGCCGGCGCCCGGCAGGTGGCGAGCCCCGCAGAACTGTGCGAACACGCCGACGTGGTGATGCTCTGTCTGGCTGATACGGCGGTGGTGCGCGAGGTGGTGTTTGGCCCCGCCGGCGTCGCTGAAGGCGCGAAAAACGGCCAGTTGCTGGTGGACTTTTCCAGCCTCGAACCGACCGCTACCCGCGAAATGGCCGCCGAGTTGGCAGACCAAACCGGGATGGCCTGGCTCGACTCACCGGTGTCCGGCGGCGTGGTCGGCGCCGAGGCCGGCAGTCTGGCGATCATGGTCGGCGGTGCGGCGGCGGATCTGGATCGGGTGCGCCCGGTATTGCTCCGCCTCGGTCAGCGCGTCACGCACATGGGCGGCATCGGCGCCGGGCAAGTCACAAAGGCCTGCAATCAGATGATCGTCGCCTGCAACGCGCTGGTGATTGCCGAAGTGGTGGTGCTGGCCGAGCAGGCCGGGGTCGATGCGCGCCTGATCGCCGAAGCGCTGGCCGGTGGTTTTGCCGATTCGAAACCATTGCAGATCCTCGCCCCGCAAATGGCCGAGAGCCGTTTCGAACCGGTGAAATGGCACGTGCGCACGCTGCTCAAGGATCTCGACACCGCGGTGAAATTCTCCCGCGAACAAGGCTCGGCCACGCCGATCAGCGGATTGGCCGCACAACTGATGCGCCTGCATGGGGCGCAGGGTTTTTTGCAGAAGGATCCAGCGACACTGGTACAAATGTACCGCGCGCCAGACTCAGCGGATTGACCGCGTGCGAGTGTTTGCGCTGATTGATTTCCTCAAGTACCGGACGTAGTTCATTCAGCGGCACCGGGCGACTGAGCAGGTAGCCCTGAATGAAATCGCAGCCTGAGCGCTCAAGAAACTCGTACTGCTCCAGGCTTTCCACGCCTTCGGTCACCACCTGCAAATGCAGGGTGTGGGCCATGACGATGATCGCCTGGACGATCTCCATGTCGGCGGTCGCCTTGGGGATGTCGAGGATGAAGGAACGGTCGATCTTCAGCGTGTTCAGCGGCAGGCGCTTGAGGTAGGCCAGCGATGAATAACCGGTGCCGAAGTCATCGATCGACAGCGACACCCCGAGGGCGCGAATCTGCCGCAACAGCACCAGGGTGTTGGCGATGTTGCCCATCAGCGCGTTTTCGGTGACTTCCAGTTCCAGTCGTTCCGGCGCGACGCCTGCGGTGCGCAGCGCACTTTCGATTTCATCGGCCAGCTCTTCCCGGGCAAGATTGAGTGGCGAGCAGTTCCAGGCGATTTTCAGTTCGTCGCAGCCGTGGCGCGTCAGTTCGCCAAGGTCGGTGCAGGCCCGGCGCAGCACCCAGTTATCCAGCTCGGCGATCAGGCCGTTGGTTTCGGCAATCGCGATGAAACGATCCGGTGCCAGCAGGCCATGCACCGGGTGCTGCCAGCGAATCAGCGCTTCGAGCTTGGTCACCCGCCCGGTTTTCAGTTCGAAGATCGGCTGGTAGTAGAGCATCAGCCCGTTTTCTTCGCGCAGGGCGTGGCGCAGTTCTTCTTCCAGTTGCAGTTCAAGACTGGCGCGGGTCTTCATGTTGGAACTGAAAAAATGCAGGCCGTTTCGCCCGGCACCCTTGGATTGATACAGCGCCAGATCCGCATGTTTGAGCAGTTCTTCGCAGGTGGTGCCGTCGTCGGGGAACAGGCTGATACCGATGCTGGTGGTCATCACCATGCGCCGTCCGGCCAGCTCGATCGGCTCCTTCATTTTCTGCATGATCCGCTGCGCCATGCCGCGTGCTTCTTCGCGGTCGTGCAGGCCGATCAGGATGCAGAACTCGTCGCCGCCGAAGCGCGCGACCACATCCTCATGACTGCGCACCGAACCTTTGATGTGATTGGCGATGACTTTGAGCAGGGCGTCACCGGCGTCATGGCCAAGGCTGTCGTTGATCCGCTTGAAGTGGTCGATGTCGAGAAACATCACCGCGAGCATGCCGCCTTCGCTGGTTTTCTGGCTGAGTTTCTCGGCGAAGATCTGGTTGAATCCACGGCGATTGATCAGGTTGGTCAGGGCGTCGTAGTTGGCCACTTGCTGCAGTGACATCCGCGCCTGATCGAGCTGCCCGAGCAGGGCGTTGACCCGGCGCAGGTCGTGCTCCTTGTTCTGCAGTTTCTTGTCGGCCAGGGCCGCACTGATCGCGCTGCCGAGAATCAGCAGGATGATCAGCGCGACCGTCAGGCCCAGTTGCAGATGGCTGGGGTCGGCGGCCATCGTCGGTGCTGTACCTTCGGGCAACACCAGGTGCAGCGCGGCCATGCCAGTGAAGTGCATGCTGATGATGCCGGCGCCGAGAATCACCGCAGCGGTGTATTTGAGTAATTGATGAAAACGCCCAGTGCCTTCACGCAGATAACCGGCGACCCACAACGCGGCGAAGCTGGCGCCGATGGCAATCACGATCGACAGGCAGAACAACAGGGGCTGGTAGTAGGCGGTGGCCACCGAATGCATCGCCGCCATGCCGACGTAATGCATGCCGGCGATGCCCAGACCGATGACGATGGCGGTTTTCAGGTAGTGCACCAGGCTGGGTTGCGGATCACTCAAGGTGTGCATCGCCAGCCACGAGGCGAGCAGGGCGATCAGCAGGGAGAACAGGGTAATCGCCAGATCGTAGTGGACTTCGATCGGCGCCTGGAACGCCAGCATGGCGATGAAGTGCATGGCCCAGATGCCGCCGGCCAGGCAAGAAGCGCCGATCCAGCGCCACACCCGTTGCGAGCCCGGGTCTTCGGCGTGACCGACGCGTTCGGCCATGTCGAGGGTGGCAAAACTCGCGGCGCAGGCGACCAGATAGGCCACCAGCACCAGCAAGGGGTTGTGTGTGCAATCGAGAATGACCTGCCCGCTCTCCGGCAGCTCGGTAACAAACTGCAAACCAAGCCACTCCATAGCATGCCCCGTCTCTGAAGTCGTCCCTACTGCGTCTTCAACGCAGGCGAATGACTGGAGTATAGAGGCGGTTTTTGCTATGCAAGCGATAGTGGCACATTGGCGCCAACGATTTCGGCATGAGCCTCATAACGATTGGCGCTAAGGGTCAGGCGCTCTGGTCGTAAGGCAGTTGATTCCATTCCGGTTCGAGAGGCGGCAAGCCGAATCGGGCGCGCGCCTTGTCGCAATCGACATTCTGTTCGCCGTTTTCCCAGGAAGCATTGAATTCGCGGCAGGGACTGGAGCGTTGCTCATAAATCGAGCACTGCACGTTACTGCCCACCTCACCGACCAGCGCCGTACAGCGCGGCGATTTGCAGTCGGTGCCGTTCATCGCCACCCGACTGGGGCTGATCTGGGTGACCAGTTCATCGGGCACTGTGCCGCCGGAGGAGGCGCATTCACCCCAGAAAAAAGACACGCGAAAATGGGAACAGCAGGCACCGCAATTCAGACACGGACTGACTTCGGACATGGGGAGGGCATCAAAGGGGTTGATCGGCGAATCCGGACGGATCCGGCGGCTATTCTAGGCTTCGCCATGGACTTGGGAAGGGGGGCGCGAAAGTATTTTTTTGTAGCCGGATTTTGCCGCAAAACCCCCGGTTTATGGGGGATTGCTGACTTATCAAGGGCTTACGTTTCTTTACAGTGCCATGCCTCGTTATCAGCTTGACGAATGATCACAGACAGCCCCGGCCCGCCTGTCTAGATTGCAGGTTCCGGGCTCGGATGCGTCGGCAGTGAAGCCCTATAACAATAAAGAGACGGACCCATGCAGAACTCGACCCAAGCGGCGAATGCCTGGCGCATTCTGTTCCTGTTGTTCCTTGCCAACCTGTTCAATTTCTTCGACCGCACCATTCCGGCGATCATCATCGAGCCGATCCGCATGGAATGGCACCTCAGCGACTTTCAACTGGGGATCGTCGGCACCGCGTTCACCCTGGTTTATGCGATCGCCGGTCTGCCGTTGGGGCGCATGGCCGATACCGGTTCGCGCAGAAAACTGATGGGCTGGGGCCTGGCGACCTGGAGCGCGCTGACCGCAGTCAATGGTCTGGTCGGCAGTTTCTGGAGTTTTCTGCTGGTGCGCATGGGCATCGGCATTGGCGAGGCCAGTTATGCGCCGGCCGCCAATTCGTTGATCGGCGACCTGTTCCCGGCGCACCGTCGGGCGCGGGCCATGGGCATTTTCATGCTGGGCCTGCCGCTGGGCCTGCTGCTGGCGTTCTTCACCATCGGCGCGATGGTCAAGGCGTTCGACAGCTGGCGCGCGCCGTTCTTTATCGCGGCGGTGCCGGGGCTGATCCTCGCGGTGTTCATGTTCTTCATCAAGGAACCCAAACGCGGTGCGGCAGAAACCGTGCAGGTCTCGCAGGAGAGAGTCGACAAACCGATTCGCCGGGTGCTCGCGGTGCCGACGTTCCTCTGGCTGGTGCTGGCCGGGTTGTGTTTCAACTTCGCCACCTATGCCTGCAACTCGTTCATGGTGCCGATGCTGCAGCGCTATTTCCTGATGCCTCTGCACGATGCGGCGGTAGCGACCGGAGTGATTGTCGGCATCACCGGGTTGATCGGCCTGACCCTGGGTGGCTGGATCGCCGACAAGATTCATCAGCGTGTTGCCAACGGACGGCTACTGTTTGCCGGGTTCAGCCTGATCGTCTCAACGGTGTGTACGGTGTGGGCGCTGTATGTCGGGCGTGTCGAGATCGGGGTGTTTGTCGCGCTGTTCAGCGTCGGCTGGCTGTTTGCCTACAACTTCTATACCTGCGTGTACACGGCGATTCAGGACGTGGTCGAGCCGCGCTTGCGGGCCACGGCCATGGCGTTGTTCTTCGCCGGGTTGTATTTACTGGGCGGTGGCCTGGGGCCGGTGGTGGTCGGTGGTTTGTCGGATCACTTCGCCCAGTCGGCGATGATTTCGGCGGGGGCTGAGCAGATGACCGAGGCATTCAAGGCTGTCGGGCTGCATGACGCGATGTATCTGATTCCGGTGGCGCTGTTTTTCACCATGGTGTTTCTGTTTCTGGCGGCGCGGTTTTTTGTGCGGGATGCGCAGCGGATGAAGGAGGGGTTGGTGGCGGTGAGTGAACCTGATGGTGCGGTGGCGACTGCATGATCGCCTTCGCGAGCAAGCCCGCTCCCACATTGGATCTGCGGTGTGAAGTCGATCCCTGTGGGAGCGGGCTTGCTCGCGAAGAGGCAATCAACAGCGCAGCATGAATATCAGACAAACAAAAAGGCCCGCATCACTGCGGGCCTTCTTGTTTTCAGCACTGAAGCAGGGCGGTTTAACCCGCCACCAACACCCGGATCGCTTCCAGACGCAGCGCCGCTTTATCCAGCATCGCCAGACCCAGTTCACGTTGCTTGCGCAACGCATCCAGTTCGCTGTCGCGCACGGTCGGGTTGACCGCTTGCAACGCGGTCAGGCGCGCCAGTTCTTCTTCGGTATCGGCCGCCAGACGACGACGGGCCTCGGCCACGCGCTCGGCGTGACGCGGGGCAATCTTGTCTTCACCGGCGTTGATCCGTGGCGTCAGCTGATCGCGCTGGGCCTGGATGAACTTGTTGGCGCTGGCACGTGGCACGCTTTCCAGTTGATCGTTGAGGGTTTCGAACGAGACCCGCGGCGACAGATCGTTGCCGTTGGCGTCGAGCAGGCAGCGCAGGGCGGCCGGCGGCAGGTAGCGGCCCAGTTGCAGCGAGCGCGGTGCAACCACTTCGCTGACGTAGAGCAGTTCCAGCAGCACGGTGCCCGGTTTCAGCGCCTTGTTCTTGATCAGCGCGACGGCGGTGTTGCCCATCGAACCGGACAGCACCAGATCCATGCCGCCCTGCACCATCGGGTGTTCCCAGGTGATGAACTGCATGTCTTCGCGCGACAGCGCCTGATTGCGGTCGTAGGTGATGGTCACGCCTTCGTCGTCGCCCAGCGGGAAGCTGGCGTCGAGCATTTTCTCGCTCGGCTTGAGGATCAGGGCGTTTTCCGAGTGGTCTTCGCTGTCGATGCCGAACGCGTCGAACAGGGTTTCCATGTAGATCGGCAGGGCGAACTGGTCGTCCTGCTCAAGGATCGCCTCGACCAGCGCGTCACCTTCGCCAGCGCCGCCGGAGTTGAGTTCCAGCAGACGGTCGCGACCGGTGTGCAGCTCTTGTTCCAGACGCTCGCGCTCGGCGCGGGCTTCGTCGATCAGCGCTTGCCACTCGCCGTCATCGGCTTCTTCAAGCAGCGGCAGCAGGCGCGGGCCGAACTGATGCTGCAAGGCGTTGCCGGTCGGGCAGGTATTGAGGAACGCGTTCAGCGCTTCGTGGTACCACTGGAACAGGCGCTCTTGCGGGCTGGTTTCCAGGTACGGCACGTGCAGTTCGATGATGTGCTTCTGACCGATCCGGTCGAGACGCCCGATACGCTGCTCGAGCAGGTCCGGGTGCGACGGCAGATCGAACAGCACCAGGTGGTGCGCGAACTGGAAGTTGCGACCTTCACTGCCGATTTCCGAGCAGATCAGCACCTGTGCGCCAAATTCTTCGTCGGCGAAGTAGGCGGCGGCGCGGTCACGCTCGAGGATGTTCATGCCTTCATGGAACACCGTGGCCGGGATGCCGGAACGCACGCGCAGCGCGTCTTCCAGATCCATCGCGGTTTCGGCGTGGGCGCAGATCACCAGCACTTTGGTGCGCTTGAGCATTTTCAGTTGATCGATCAGCCACTCGACGCGCGGGTCGAATTTCCACCAGCGCTCTTCTTCGCTGGCGTCAGGCTGGGCCTGGAAGCTGACTTCCGGGTACAGCTCAGCGTGATCGCCCAGCGGCAGTTCGAGGTATTCGTCCGGGCATGGCAGCGGGTACGGGTGCAGTTTGCGCTCCGGGAAACCCTGCACGGCGGCGCGGGTGTTACGGAACAGCACGCGGCCAGTGCCGTGGCGGTCGAGCAGTTCACGCACCAGACGCGCGCTGGCTTCGCTGTCGCCATCGTTGACCGCAGTCAGCAGGGCTTCGCCTTCGTTGCCGAGGAAACCGTGGATGGTCTTGTGTGCTGCAGGCGACAGGCGCCCTTTGTCGAGCAGTTCCTGAACGGCTTCGGCCACCGGGCGATAGTTCTCGCTCTCGGCGCGGAACGCGGCCAGGTCATGGAAACGGTTCGGGTCGAGCAGGCGCAGACGGGCGAAGTGGCTGTCCTGACCCAGTTGTTCCGGGGTCGCGGTGAGCAGCAGCACGCCGGGAATCACTTCAGCCAGTTGTTCGACCAGCGAATACTCAGGGCTGGCCTTGTCTTCGTGCCACACCAGGTGGTGGGCTTCGTCGACCACCATCAGATCCCAGCCGGCGGCGAACAAGGCGTCCTGCGCCTTCTCGTCTTCGACCAGCCACTCCAGGGCAACCAATGCCAGCTGGGTGTCTTCGAACGGGTTGGTGGCATCGCTTTCGATGAAGCGTTCTTCGTCGAACAGCGCGACCTGCAGGTTGAAACGGCGGCGCATTTCCACCAGCCACTGGTGCTGCAGGTTTTCCGGAACCAGGATCAGCACGCGGTTGGCGCGGCCCGAGAGCAGTTGGCGATGGATCACCAGACCGGCTTCGATGGTTTTCCCCAGACCCACTTCGTCCGCCAGCAGAACCCGCGGCGCAATACGGTCGGCGACTTCACGGGCGATGTGCAACTGGTGCGCGATTGGTTGCGCACGCACGCCGCCCAGGCCCCAGAGCGAGGACTGCAACTGGCGGCTGGTGTGTTCCAGGGTGTTGTAGCGCAGGGAGAACCATGACAACGGGTCGATCTGCCCGGCGAACAGACGGTCGCTGGCCAGACGGAACTGAATGAAGTTCGACAGCTGGGTTTCCGGCAGGGTAACGGCTTCGTTCTGCCCGTTGAGACCGTGATAGACCATCAGCCCGTCGACGTCGTCGACTTCGCGCACGGTCATCTTCCAGCCTTCGAAGTGAGTAATGGTGTCACCCGGCGAGAATCGCACGCGGGTGAGGGGCGCATTCCGTAGCGCGTACTGGCGGGTTTCGCCAGTGGCCGGGTAAAGCACGGTCAACAAGCGGCCGTCCTGTGCCAGAACGGTGCCTAAACCAAGCTCTGCTTCGCTGTCACTGATCCAGCGTTGCCCCGGTTGATACTGCTGCGCCATGCTGCCTGACTCCCACCTTGAAAAAGCGGGCTATCTTAACGGAATGCAGGCTTCAGGGCCAAAGATTACTGGGTAGGCGCTGCCGCAGGCGGCGATCCTTTGATCTTTGGAAACACTTGAGATTTGTGGTGTCCGATTAATAGATCGCAGCCTGCGGCAGCTCCTGCAGGTGCCAAGTGCGTCACAGATTTGCGACGGATGGCTCAAGGCGCCTTTGCCGCAGCCGATAGCTTGCTGACAGGAGACCCTATATATGCTGCCACCGATGCTCCCCCTGAGCGCTGTGCCGATCACTTCCCAGCAGGATCCGATTCGCCAGCGGCCGGACATTCCTCCGGTGGTGCCGGTGCAGGAAAGCTCCAACGAAAGCACGATCGATCTGCAAAAGCGCGATCCGGAAGAGGATCGACTGCTGGCGCGCGAAGAACAGCGTCGCCAGCAGGAGCGTGATCGTCGCCGTCGCGAAGCCGACGAAGACCCGGAGGAGCATCTGGCCGTGCCGGGCACCGAGCTGAATGCTGACAACACCGTGCCGGTGGTGCCGCTGATGGAAGATCAGCCGCGTCAGGGCTTGTGGGTCGATATCGAGATCTGAGTACGAAGGTTTACACGAATTGTTGTCGGGTGCTGTTGTCAGGCTGCATGATTGGCGCAGCCCTGCCGCTGATGCGGCAGTTGTGTTTTCTTCAAGTGATGCGCTGAACGCCATGAGCCAAGATGAAAAACTGATCGACCTCGGCACTGAACGCGCCAAGCGTGTGCATGATCTCAACGAAAAGCGGCTTAACGAAGTTCGCAAGGCCTTCGAGCAGGCCATGCCGTTGGGAAAAACCCAGAAAAAGCCGAAAAAGAAACCGAAAAAGCGTTGATCTTCCCCTGCATCCTTTGATGCAGGTCAGTTATTTTCCCGCCTTTATCCTCTGTGTTGTCCGGACTTGATCCTGGTCAATTTCTGCGCCTGCGTGATTGGTTAACTTAGCTCCATCGCAGCAAAGCAGGGGCCAGGAGGCCACAGTCATGTTTTTCGATAACGTGGTGTTTGCCGGGGTTCTGACCGTAGGTCTCATGGTTCTGTTTTTTGCAGGGTTTGGATTTTTTATCTGGAAGGATGCGAATAAGCGCAAGAAGTAGTCTTTCTGGGTTTGATGAGCACGCAAGGCATTTTGGGCGACTTCGGTTGCCCTTTTTTTTGTGTTCTTGGCGGCCTTTGGGCCGACCATGTTCTTGGGGTTTTGGGGGTATATCCGTTTCTGTGGGGGTTGCTGATTAGGGTTCCGCCCTTACGGCGGGTCACTTTTTCCAGACGCCGAAAAAGTAACCAAAAAGGCTTTACCCTGACGTTCGGCCCTCGCTTAGGCTCGGGTTCCTTCGCTCCGGGATTCATCCGGGGGGCAGCGCCTACGGTTTGCTTCGCTGCACCTCCTCTCGCTGTGTTTGGCTGCGCCAAACGGTCGCTGCGCTCCCACCCCCGGATAAATCCCTCCACTCAGCCTGCCGACGGGCCCTGAGATCAAAAGCTTTACTCGAGCTAACGCTCATTGTGGTGAGTGGGGCGGCTTCGCCGCAGGGGCAGCACGCAATCTGAACTGTAGGAGCCAGCCTGCTGGCGATGGCGGCCTGACAGCCGACCAATTTCTTGCGGATGCACCCGGCCCCACTGTGGGAGCGGGCTTGCTCGCGATGGCGGCCTGACAGCCGACCAATCTCTTACTGATGTACCCGGCCCCACTGTGGGAGCGGGCTTGCTCGCGAAGGCGGCCTGACAGCCGACCAATCTCTTACTGATGTACCCGGCCCCACTGTGGGAGCGGGCTTGCTCGCGAAGGCGGCCTGACAGCCGACCAATCTCTTACTGATGTACCCGGCCCCACTGTGGGAGCGGGCTTGCTCGCGAAGGCGGCCTGTCAGCCGACCAATCTTTTACTGATATACCCGGCCCCACTGTGGGAGCGGGCTTGCTCGCGATGGCGGCCTGACAGCCGACCAATCTCTTACTGATATGCCCGGCCCCACTGTGGGAGCGGGCTTGCTCGCGAAGGCGGCCTGTCAGCCGACCAATCTCTTACTGAATACACCCAATCCCATGTAGGAGCTGCCGAAGGCTGCGATCTTTTGATCTGGCTCTGGCTCTGGCTCTGGCTCTTGATGTGGCTTTTGATCTTCGAGCCCCTTCGGCAGGCCGAGCGAAGGTGTCCATCAGGGGGGTAGGCGCGCAGCGCCATGCGGCGGAGCCGCATCCATCGAGAGGAGGTGCAGCGAAGCAAACCGTAGGCGATGCCCCCTGATGGACACCGTAGCGAGGGAACACTGAGCCTCAGCGAAGTGCCGTACGCCGGGGGAAGCCTTTTTGGTTACTTTTTCGGCGTTTGGAAAAAGTGACCCGCCGTAAGGGCGGAACCGTAATCAGCAACCCCCGCAGCAACGGATATGCCCCCAATCCAACCCCAACCAAAACAAAAAAAGGCGCAATCCTCACGAATCACGCCTTTCTCATGTGCTGCGGTCTATCAGCTACCCAACGCTTTGGACGCCAACCAGAACAACCCAGCCGACAACGCCACAGTCGCCGGCAGGGTCAGCACCCACGCCAGCAGGATAGTGCGAACAGTCCCGCCCTGCAGGCCGCTCTTGTTGGCGACCATGGTGCCGGCCACGCCCGAGGACAGGACGTGGGTGGTGGACACTGGCAGGCTGAAAATGTTGGCCATGCCGATCAGACTGGCAGTGGTGATCTGCGCCGACATGCCCTGAGAGTAGGTCATGCCTTGCTTGCCGATCTTCTCGCCGATGGTCAGTACCACACGTTTCCAGCCGACCATGGTGCCCAGGCCCAGGGCCAGTGCGACCGCCAGAATCACCCAGAACGGCGCGTATTCAGTGGTGGTGGTCAGGTCTTTGCGCAGTTTGTCCAGGTCAGCTTTTTCACGCGCTTCAAGGCCTGGCAGCTTGCCGACTTTCTTCGCGGTGTCGTCCAGGCAGAGCAAGTAGCGACGGACTTCGATGCGGCTTTCCGAGGACAGCGAATGGTAGTCCGCTACACCTTTAAGGGTGCCAAGCAGGGCGTTGATGGTCGGTTCGGTCTGCTGCGGGTTGCAGCGGAATTTTTCCGGCAGATCGCCTTCAACACTTTTGCCCAGGGCCAGGAATTCGCCAAGGGAGTCGGCGTTGCGCTTGTAGAACTGGCTCAGGTGCAAGGTCGCGTCACGGGTGCGCTCGATCTGGTAGGTGGTGCTGCTCAGGTCAAGCACGAACTGCGCAGGCACGATACCGATCAGTACCAGCATGATCAGGCCGATGCCTTTCTGACCATCGTTGGAACCGTGCACGAAGCTCACGGCCATGGCCGAGATCACCAGGACCAGGCGATTCCAGAACGGCGGATGCTTCTTGTCGTCGATCTTGCGGCGCTGTTCCGGGGTCTTGTGCATCTTCGACAGCGGGCGCCACCACTTCAGGCCGATCAGGATCAGCGCGGCGATCAGGAAACCGGCCATTGGCGAGAACACCAGCGAGGCGCCAATGTCGATCGCTTTCTGCCAGTTCACGCCGTCGGCCAACGGGATGTTGTTGATCAGGGCGTTAGCCAGGCCGACGCCGAGGATCGAGCCGATCAGGGTGTGGGAGCTGGAGGCCGGGATACCGAAGTACCAGGTGCCCAGGTTCCAGGTGATCGCCGCGGCGAGCAACGAGAACACCATCGCCAGGCCATGGCCGGTGTTCACATTGATCAGCAGTTCTACCGGCAGCAGGTGAACAATGGCATACGCCACGCCAACGCCGCCCAGCAACACGCCGAGGAAGTTGAACACACCGGAGAAGAACACCGCCAGGTGAGGCGGCATGGCTTTGGTGTAGATAACAGTGGCTACCGCGTTAGCGGTGTCATGAAATCCATTGATGAACTCGAAGGCGAGGACAAACGTCAGGGCGAGCAAGAGGCTCACAAGCACCCAAGCATCCAGTCCGCTGAATAAATCGATCATGAAGGTTTTCTGACCCGGTCATAAGGGGGCGCGATTATGCCAGAAAAGACTGGAAATCGATCCCCTACCTGCTCATCGGTAGCAATCAATGTCGAATTAAATTGTTGCAAGGTGCAAAGCCCGAGCGTGTTGCAGGGTTTTTCAAGTGCTTGATTGGCTTGGAAAAACTTTCAGGCAGCAGGCGTTTTGTCGAGCGCGCAGGGGCCTCAAACGTTTGTGTGAAATATCTCTGAAACGAGTCAGACACGCTCCTTTCCCGTGCAGGACGGGGGAGGTGGCCGCTGCCCGCGGGTAGCGGGCGCGCAAGGCATCATCGGGTCACCGTGCTTGTAGCCGGTGGCGACGCAGGCCCTCGAAAAACTCAGGATCGCCCGTTCATGGTTCTTCGGTTTTGAGTTCTTCTTCCATTTTTTTCAGTTCTTGCTGGAAAACCTGATCCTGAACTGTGGGGCGTTTACGCCATGCCTTGCGTTCCGGTTCGGGTTGGGCGGCGTAGGTGGTGACTTCCCCGCCGTAAACTTCCTTGTAACGTTGTTCCTGGCGCTCAAGTTCCGCGCGCAGTTCGTCTTTCGTCACAGTGCTACCTGTTTGAGTTGAGATAAATGTCTGGTGAAACGCACGGCAACGAGTCGATTGAACACGTCCACCGAGGGGCAATGCCAGTTCAGGCATTGGAGTTGTCGGCAGGGCGATCAAGACTTCCATGTTGCAGGCGGCTACGGCACCAGATTAAAACTGACGCAGCATCAGTTTCCTGTTTCAGCAAGCGCGCTGGCGGTGCATGAATAATGAGCGTCAGGCGCTGGCCGGGGCTGACGGCAATAGGCAGCGCATCAGCGGGCGGCACCCTCGGCCAGTGAAAACGCGGCGCCACTGAGGTGCATTATAGCGGTCGAATCGGGATTGACTATCTTTGCCAAGTTAAAAACGGTTCGGGATGTGTGATCGTTTTGTTGCTGACAAGTTTTATCGCTAGTTGAAATTTGTCGAAACCTTTAAGGACGCGCGTTCAGTTTCTGGCGCCATTAAGTCGAGCAACTAATGGGTCATGCAAAGTTGGCTGAACAGGTTGGCCCAACGATTGAAGAAGCCGCGAAGGACGGCGGCTGATGGATTGCGATAATCGGTCGGCGGTTCGATAATCGCCCAATCTTGGCGTCTCGGCCCTTGTGCATCTGTCGGCGAGCCGCTTGTATAGCCATTGATCCGTGATGCAAAAGGACAAGAAATGAACGATCAAATGCGCAACTCCTTCACCTCCGTGGCGCCGCCGATCGTCGCTTCGCCGGCCAAGCGCATCCAGGCGCTGACCGGCGATCCGGATTTCATGACCTCGCTGGCCCGTGGCCTGGCGGTGGTGCAGGCGTTTCAGGAGCGCAAGCGACACCTGACCATCGCCCAGATCAGCCACCGCACGGAAATTCCCCGCGCCGCCGTGCGCCGTTGCCTGCACACCTTGATCAAACTGGGTTACGCCACCACCGATGGCCGCACATATTCACTGCTGCCCAAAGTCCTGACCCTTGGCCACGCCTATCTGTCATCGACGCCGCTGGCGGTGTCGGCCCAGCCGTACCTCGATCGCATGAGCGAGCAACTGCACGAAGCCTGCAACATGGCCACACTTGAAGGCGACGACATTCTGTACATCGCCCGTTCGGCGACCACGCAGCGGCTGATTTCGGTGGACCTGTCGGTGGGTGGGCGGCTACCGGCGTATTGCACGTCGATGGGCCGCATCCTGCTGGCGGCGCTGGACGACACCTCGCTGGGCGAATACCTCGACCATGCCGAACTGGTGGCCAAAACCAGTCGCACACTGCATACCCCGGAAAGTCTGCTCGAATGCCTGCAGGAAGTTCGGCAGCAGGGCTGGTGCATCGTCGATCAGGAACTCGAGCAAGGCCTGCGTTCGATTGCCGTGCCGGTGTACGACGCGTCGGGTCAGGTGGTCGCGGCGCTCAATGTCAGCACCCACGCCGGCCGCGTCAGCCGTACCGAGCTGGAGCAACGCTTTCTGCCGGGCCTGCTCAGTGCCAGCCGCGACCTCAGCGCCCAGTTGTTCGCCTGATGAAGCTGTTCGATAAACGCACAGTGTTGCGTTTATCGAATTGACGCTAAAAGCCTCGGATCATTAATGTCGCGGCAGCGTCATCCGGCGCAGATGTGAATGAGCCTGCCGGATTGTCGACTCCCATAATAATGACAAGAGGCAACTCACCATGCGCATGCTCCCCGACTGTCTCAGCCCCATTCCCTGTTGCCGGATTCACCGCAACGCCTGATTTCGATCTTCTATTCTTGTGACCGTGCCGCTTTTTGGCCGGCCGCCGTTCGACTGCGTTTTTTGCGTGGAATAAAAATAATGAACCAGCCTCAGTCCGCTGTAGGTAACTGCCTCGACGTGCAGACCTTCATCAATGCCCAACCGATCTCGCGCTATCAGTGGCGGGTGGTGATCCTGTGTTTCCTGATTGTGTTTCTCGATGGCCTCGACACCGCGGCGATGGGCTTTATCGCCCCGGCCTTGTCCCAGGACTGGGGCATCGACCGCGCCAGCCTCGGCCCGGTGATGAGTGCCGCGCTGATCGGCATGGTGTTCGGCGCACTGGGTTCCGGCCCACTGGCTGACCGCTTCGGGCGCAAAGTGGTACTGGTCGGCGCGGTGCTGCTGTTTGGCGCTTTCAGTCTGGCTTCGGCCTACAGCACCAACGTCGAACAATTGCTGGTGCTGCGTTTCCTCACCGGCCTCGGTCTGGGCGCCGGCATGCCCAACGCCACCACACTGCTCTCGGAGTACACCCCGGAGCGCAAGAAATCCTTGCTGGTGACCAGCATGTTCTGCGGTTTTAACCTCGGCATGGCCGGCGGCGGATTCATTTCGGCGAAGCTGATCCCGGCGTTCGGCTGGCACAGCCTGTTGCTGATCGGCGGGATCCTGCCGCTGATCCTCGCCGTGGTGCTGTTGTTCTGGCTGCCGGAATCGGCGCGTTATCTGGTGGTGCGTAATCGCGGCACCGACAAAGTGCGCAAGACCTTGTCGCCGATCGATCCGGTCACCGTCGCGCAGGCCTCGAGTTTCAGCGTGCCGGAACAGAAAACCGTCAAGGCGCGCAACGTGTTCGCGGTGATTTTCTCCGGCACCTACAGCGCCGGCACCTTGCTGCTGTGGCTGACCTACTTCATGGGCCTGGTCATCGTCTACCTGCTGACCAGTTGGCTGCCGACCCTGATGCGTGACAGCGGCGCGAGCATGGAGCAGGCGGCGTTCATCGGCGCGTTGTTCCAGTTCGGCGGGGTGTTGAGCGCGGTCGCTGTGGGCTGGGCGATGGACCGCTTCAATCCGCACAAGGTCATTGGCACGTTCTACCTGCTGGCCGGGGTGTTTGCCTATGCGGTGGGGCAGAGCCTGGGCAACATCACCTTGCTCGCGACCTTGGTGCTGGTGGCGGGGATGTGCGTCAACGGTGCGCAATCGGCGATGCCGTCGCTGGCGGCGCGGTTTTATCCGACCCAGGGCCGCGCGACCGGGGTGTCGTGGATGCTCGGGATTGGCCGGTTTGGTGCGATTCTCGGGGCGTGGATGGGCGCGACGTTGCTGGGGTTGGGCTGGAACTTTGAGCAGGTGTTGACGGCACTGGTGATTCCGGCGGCGTTGGCGACGACGGCGGTGGTGATTAAAGGCGTGGTCAGTCATGCGGATGCGACTTGAGTCGAGTCATTTTGATTTGCGTTGAATGTTCCGACGCCTTCGCGAGCAAGCCCGCTCCCACAGGGAAAACACATTTCAAATGTGGGAGCGGGCTTGCTCGCGAAGCTTTTGCTTGTGATTGATAGGGTGGTAACAATCTGTTCGATAAACGAACACTCAGTCGATTATCGGATTGTTTGGCGATTTTCAGCGGCTTAATCTGCAGTGACTCCGGCGCTGAACCTCGCGCCTTTTTCTCACTGGCGATTCACTACAAAAACGGGAGCCTGCTCCATGGCTGAGATTCTTTCGCTGCACGACGCGGTGAAGCAATTCGTCAACGACGGCGACACCGTCGCGCTCGAAGGCTTCACTCACCTGATTCCGACAGCCGCAGGTCATGAAATCATTCGTCAGGGCAAGAAAGATCTGACCCTGGTGCGGATGACGCCTGACCTGATCTACGACCAACTGATCGGTGCCGGTTGTGCACGCAAGCTGATCTTTTCCTGGGGTGGCAACCCGGGTGTCGGTTCGCTGCACCGTCTGCGCGATGCGGTCGAGAAGCAGTGGCCGCATGCGCTGGAAATCGAAGAGCACAGCCACGCCGACTTGGCCAACGCCTACGTCGCCGGCGCTTCCGGCCTGCCGTTCGCCGTGCTGCGGGCCTACGCCGGTTCCGACCTGCCGAAGGTCAACCCGCTGATCAAATCCGTGACCTGCCCGTTCACCGGTGAAGTGCTGGCGGCGGTGCCGTCGGTACGTCCGGACGTGACCGTGATCCACGCGCAGAAGGCCGACCGCCAAGGCAACGTGTTGCTGTGGGGCATTCTCGGTGTGCAGAAAGAAGCCGCACTGGCGGCCAAGCGCTGCATCGTCACCGTCGAGGAAATCGTCGACAACCTCAACGCCCCGATGAACGCTTGCGTGCTGCCGACCTGGGCCTTGAGCGCGGTCTGCCACGTGCCGGGCGGCGCGCATCCGTCCTACGCCCACGGTTACACCGAACGTGACAATCGTTTCTATCAGGCGTGGGATCCGATCGCCCGTGACCGTGAGACGTTTACCGCGTGGATCAACGAATACATCCATGGCTGCGCTGACTTCAGCGAGTTCCAGGCCAAGTTGGCCGCTGCTTCGGAGGCCAAGTAATGACTTACACCACCAACGAAATGATGACCGTCGCTGCGGCCCGTCGCCTGAAAAACGGCTCGGTGTGCTTCGTCGGCATCGGCCTGCCGTCGAAAGCCGCCAACCTCGCGCGCCTGACCTCGTCGCCGGACGTGGTGCTGATCTACGAATCCGGCCCGATTGGCGCCAAGCCAAGCGTGTTGCCGCTGTCGATCGGTGACGGCGAATTGGCGGAAACTGCCGACACCGTCGTGCCGACCGGTGAGATTTTTCGCTACTGGCTGCAGGGCGGGCGCATCGACGTCGGTTTTCTCGGCGCGGCGCAGGTCGACCGTTTCGGCAACATCAACACCACCGTGGTCGGCGACTATCACGCGCCGAAAGTGCGCCTGCCGGGTGCCGGTGGCGCGCCGGAAATCGCCGGTTCGGCCAAGAGCGTGTTGATCATCCTCAAACAGTCGGCGCGGTCGTTCGTCGACAAGCTCGACTTCATTACCTCGGTCGGTCACGGCGAGGGCGGCGATTCGCGCAAGCGTCTGGGCCTGCCGGGTGCCGGTCCGGTCGGGATCATCACCGACCTGTGCATCATGGAGCCGGAAGCGGGCACCCACGAATTTGTGGTCACCGCCCTGCATCCGGGCGTGACCCGCGAGCAGGTGATCGCAGCCACCGGTTGGGCGATCCGCTTTGCCGACAACGTTGAAACCACGGCGGCACCGACCGAGGTCGAACTCACTGCACTGCGCGATCTCGAAGCGCGCACCGCCGCCGCCCACGGCCAGGCACCGGGAGAAGCATGATGCGTGACGTATATATCTGCGATGCGATTCGCACCCCCATCGGCCGGTTCGGCGGTGGTCTGGCCGCCGTGCGCGCCGACGATCTGGCCGCCGTGCCGATCAAGGCGCTGATGGAGCGCAATCCCTCGGTGGACTGGAATGCAATCGACGAAGTGTTCCTCGGCTGCGCCAACCAGGCAGGCGAAGACAACCGCAACGTGGCGCGCATGGCGCTGCTGCTGGCGGGCTTGCCGGACAGCGTGCCGGGCGTGACCCTCAACCGTCTCTGTGCTTCGGGCATGGATGCGATCGGCACCGCGTTCCGCGCCATTGCCAGTGGCGAGATGGAGCTGGCGATTGCCGGCGGCGTCGAGTCGATGTCCCGCGCGCCGTTCGTGATGGGCAAGGCGGACGCAGCGTTCTCGCGCAACATGAAACTGGAAGACACCACCATCGGCTGGCGTTTCATCAACCCGTTGATGAAAGCGCAGTACGGCGTCGATGCGATGCCGCAGACCGCCGACAACGTCGCCGACGACTATAAAGTGTCGCGCGCCGACCAGGACGCGTTCGCCCTGCGCAGCCAGCAACGCACCGCCGCCGCGCAGGCGGCGGGCTACTTCGCCGAGGAAATCGTCGAGGTACGCATTGCCCACAAGAAGGGCGAAACCGTGGTCAGCCAGGACGAACATCCTCGCGCCGACACCACGCTTGAAGCCCTGAGCAAACTCAAACCGGTCAACGGCCCGGACAAGACTGTCACCGCCGGCAACGCGTCCGGGGTCAACGACGGCGCGGCCGCGCTGATTCTCGCTTCGGCTGAAGCGGTGAAGAAACACGGCCTGACCGCCCGCGCCAAAGTGCTGGGCATGGCCAGTGCCGGCGTCGCGCCACGGGTGATGGGCATCGGCCCGGTGCCAGCGGTGCGCAAACTGATCGAGCGTCTCGGGGTGGCGGTCAGCGATTTCGACGTGATCGAACTCAACGAAGCCTTCGCCAGCCAGGGCCTGGCGGTGCTGCGTGAACTGGGTCTGGCCGATGATGCGTCGCAGGTCAACCCGAACGGTGGCGCGATTGCCTTGGGTCACCCGTTGGGCATGAGCGGCGCGCGACTGGTGCTGACTGCGTTGCATCAGTTGGAAAAGACCGGCGGCAAGAAAGGTCTGGCAACCATGTGCGTCGGCGTCGGGCAGGGTCTGGCGCTGGCCATCGAACGCGTCTGACGCACAGCTGCACGAACAAGAACTGAGGAAAGCGAAATGACTGACAAGCCTGGCTACCGTCGTCCGCAGGAAGGCACCCAGCCTGAGTACCTGCACCCGACGTATCAATCCACCAACCTGCGCTCGCCGTCCAAGCCATTGGTGTTTCTGCCGCATTCGTTGTCGGAGACCACCGGCCCGACCATCGGTGCCGAACGCGTCGCCGAGAAAGACAACGACCTGACTGCTCAGCACGACGGCGAGCCGTTGGGCGAGCGCATCATCATTCACGGCCGTGTGCTCGATGAAAACGGTTTGCCGGTGCCGGGGATTCTGGTGGAGATCTGGCAGGCCAACGCCGCCGGCCGCTACAACCACAAACGCGATCTGCACGACGCGCCGCTGGACCCGAACTTCACCGGTACCGGTCGCACCGTGACCGACGCCGACGGCTGGTATCAGTTCCAGACCATCAAGCCCGGCGCCTATCCGTGGGGCAACCACCACAACGCGTGGCGCCCGGCGCACATCCATTTCTCGCTGTTCGGGCCGAGCATCCTCACCCGTCTGGTGACGCAGATGTATTTCCCCGGCGACCCGCTGCTGGCCTACGACCCGATCTACAACTGCGTGCCGGACACCTCCGCCAAGGAGCGTCTGATCGCCGCTTTCGATCTGGAAAAAACCATTCCGTCCTACGCCCTCGGCTATCGCTGGGACATCGTCTTGCGCGGCCGCGACGCCACGCCGATGGAGAAATAAGATGACGCTGACTGCCACCACGTCCCATACCGTCGGGCCGTACTACCACATCGGCCTGACCTGGCTGAACCGCGAAAACCTCGCGGTCGAACAAACCCTCGGCGAGCGCGTGGCGATCACCGGCCAAGTCGTTGACGGCAACGGCGATGTGGTCAACGACGCGATGCTCGAAGTCTGGCAGGCCAACGCCGCCGGCAAATACGCGCACCCGGAAGACGAGCAGGACAAACCACTGGACCCGCACTTCGAAGGTTTCGGCCGGGTGCCGGTGGACGCCGAAGGGCGCTTCCGTTTCACCACGATCAAACCGGGCACGGTCGAAGGCCTGAAGGGCTCGACCCAGGCCCCGCACCTGGTGGTGCTGGTGTTTGCCCGCGGTCTGGTCAAACACTTGCTGACACGCATCTACTTTGAAGGCGATCCGGCGAACGTCAATGATCCGCTGCTGGAATGTGTGCCGGCTGAGCGCCGCGGGACGTTGCTGGCGAAGCCGGATGCGGCGGGTGTTTATCAGTGGAATGTGATTTTGCAGGGCACTGAGGCGGAGACGGTGTTCTTCGATTATTGATCGAGACCCCATTCCCAGGGAGTGAGTTTGTGGTGAGGGGATTTATCCCCGACCGAGTGCGCAGCGCTCGCAAAACCGGTAAATGCGGTAGGTCTGTTGCTCCGTGATTATCCGTTTTGAGGCTGCTTCGCAGCCCATCGGGGATAAATCCCCTCGCCACATAGCTCACTCCTACAAGGGAATTGTGTTGGATGTATGTGTGGAACGGGACTGTTGCGAAGTGTGTCTAGACTCTCATCTGTCCCCTCAGAGTAAAAACAATGACAACTACCACCGCTCATTACACCGGCGAAGAGCGCAGCAAGCGCATCTTCGCCATTGTCGGTGCCTCGTCCGGCAATCTGGTCGAATGGTTCGACTTCTATGTCTATGCCTTCTGCGCGATCTATTTCGCCCCGGCGTTTTTCCCCTCCGACAACCCCACGGTGCAACTGGTCAACACCGCCGGTGTATTCGCCGCCGGGTTCCTGATGCGCCCGATTGGCGGCTGGATTTTCGGGCGGCTGGCGGACAAGAAGGGCCGCAAGACTTCGATGATGATTTCGGTGCTGATGATGTGCTTCGGCTCGCTGCTCATCGCTTGCCTGCCGACTTACGCCAGCATCGGCGTGTGGGCACCGCTGCTGTTGCTGTTCGCGCGTCTGCTTCAAGGTTTGTCGGTGGGTGGCGAATACGGCACCACCGCGACCTACATGAGTGAAGTCGCGCTCAAGGGCCAGCGCGGCTTTTTCGCTTCGTTCCAGTACGTGACGCTGATCGGCGGACAATTGCTGGCGGTGTTGCTGGTGGTGATCCTGCAGCAGTTCCTCAGCGAAGACGAACTGCGTGCCTACGGCTGGCGGATTCCGTTTGTGGTCGGTGCGGTGGCGGCGGTGATCTCGCTGTTCCTGCGGCGTTCGCTGAAAGAAACCGCCAGCAAGGAAATGCGCGAGAACAAGGACGCCGGCAGCATTCGCGCGCTGTTCCGTGATCACAAAGCCGCGTTCATCACCGTGCTCGGTTACACCGCCGGTGGCTCGCTGATTTTCTACACCTTCACCACGTATATGCAGAAGTACCTGGTGAACACCGCCGGCATGCACGCGAAGACCGCCAGCTACATCATGACTGGCGCGCTGTTCCTGTATATGTGCATGCAGCCGCTGTTCGGCATGCTCGCCGACAAGATCGGCCGACGTAATTCGATGCTCTGGTTCGGCGCGCTCGGCACGCTGTTCACCGTGCCGATCCTGTTGAGCCTGAAAAGCATCAGCAGCCCGATTCTGGCCTTTGTGCTGATTACCGTGGCGCTGGCAATTGTCAGTTTCTATACCTCGATCAGCGGCCTGGTGAAAGCCGAAATGTTCCCGCCGGAAGTCCGCGCCCTCGGCGTCGGTCTGGCCTACGCGGTGGCCAACGCGATCTTCGGCGGCTCGGCCGAATACGTGGCCCTGAGCCTGAAGGCCGGGGGCATGGAAAACGCCTTCTACTGGTACGTCACGGTGATGATGGCGGTGGCGTTCCTGTTCAGCCTGCGCCTGCCGAAACAGGCGGCGTACTTGCATCACGATCTGTAAACCGATGAGCGCGGGCCGCGATGGCCCGCGCCGGCAAGGACTGTTTATGACTCAGCGACCGGGCAATCAATTGTTCGATGCCTACTTCACTGCCCGCGATATGCGCGACGTGTTCTGCGATCAGGGCCGGGTGCAGGCGATGCTCGATTTCGAAGCGGCGCTGGCCCGGGCCGAAGCGCGGGTCGGGGTGATTCCGGCGTCCGCCGTCGCGCCGATTGCCGCCGCCTGCAACGCCGGTCTGTATGACTTCGCGGCGCTGGGCGAGGCGATTGCCACGGCCGGTAATTCGGCGATTCCACTGGTCAAGGCGTTGGGCAAGCAGATCGCCGCGAGCAGTGCCGAGGCCGAGCGCTATGTGCATCTGGGGGCGACCAGTCAGGATGTGATGGATTCCGGGCTGGTGCTGCAATTGCGTCAGGCGCTGGAGCTGATTGAAAGCGATCTGGCAGCGCTTGCCGATTCGCTCGCCGCCCATGCCCAACGTCATGCGGCGACGCCACTGGCCGGGCGCACATGGCTGCAGCACGCCACGCCCGTGACTCTCGGAATGAAGATTGCCGGTTGGCTCGGCGCGGTGACCCGCAGTCGCCAGCGTCTGCGTGAACTCAAGCCACGGCTGCTGGTGCTGCAATTCGGCGGAGCGTCCGGCACCCTCGCGGCGCTCGGCGAGCAAGCGCTGCTAATCGCCCAGGCGTTGGCCGAAGAGCTGCAACTGACTTTGCCTGAGCAACCATGGCACACCCAGCGTGATCGCATCGTCGAGTTCGGCGCGGTACTCGGTTTGATCGCCGGCAGCCTCGGCAAACTCGGGCGCGACGTCAGTCTGTTGATGCAGACCGAAGCGGCGGAAGTGTTCGAGCCGTCGGCGCCGGGCAAGGGTGGTTCGTCGACCATGCCGCACAAGCGCAATCCGGTCGGCGCGGCAGTGTTGATCGGTGCCGCGACGCGGGTGCCGGGGCTGGTCTCGACGCTGTTCAGCGCCATGCCGCAGGAGCACGAACGCAGCCTCGGTCTGTGGCATGCCGAATGGGAAACCCTGCCGGACATCTGCTGCCTGGTGTCCGGTGCGCTGCAACAGGCGCGCCTGCTGGCCGATGGTCTGGAAGTCGACGCCGAACGCATGGCGCGCAATCTCCAATTGACTCAAGGGCTGGTGCTTGCCGAAGCGGTGAGCATCGTCCTCGCGCAGCGGGTCGGACGCGACACCGCGCACCATTTGCTCGAACAATGCTGCAAACGCGCGGTGGCCGAACAGCGCCACCTGCGTGCGGTACTCGGCGACGAGCCGCAAGTGACTGCCGAACTGAGCAGCACCGAACTCGATCATCTGCTCGACCCCGCGCATTACCTCGGCCAGGCGCAAACCTGGGTCGAGCGCGCAGTCGCCGAACACAATGCTTTGACTGTCTGAAGGAGAGGGCTGTGGCTTTCGTTCAACTCGCCGATGGCGAACTGCACTATCAATTGGATGGGCCGGTCGATGCGCCGGTGTTGTTGCTGTCCAACTCGCTGGGCACCGACCTGCACATGTGGGACGCGCAGATACCGGCGTTCACCGAGCACTTCCGGGTGCTGCGTTTCGACACGCGCGGACACGGCCAGTCGCTGGTGACGCCGGGGCCGTACAGCATCGAGCAACTGGGTCGCGACGTGCTGGGTCTGCTGGATGCGCTGCACATCGAGCGTGCGCATTTCTGCGGATTGTCGATGGGCGGGTTGATCGGCCAGTGGCTGGGGATCAATGCCGGTCATCGTCTGCACAAACTGATTGTGTGCAACACCGCCGCGAAGATCGGCGACCCGTCGGTGTGGAATCCGCGCATCGAAACCGTGTTGCGTGATGGCCCGGCAGCGATGGTCGCACTGCGTGATGCGTCGATTGCCCGTTGGTTTACCCCGGACTTTTCCACGGCCAATCCGGCCGCGGCGAAGAAGATCACCGACATGCTCGCGGCGACGTCACCTGAAGGTTATGCGGCCAATTGCGCGGCGGTACGCGATGCCGATTTCCGTGAGCAACTGGCGTCGATCAACCTGCCGCTGCTGGTGATCGCCGGCACCGAAGATGCGGTGACGCCACCGTCCGGCGGGCATTTCATTCAGGAGCATGTGCGCGGCGCCGAGTACGCCGAGTTCTATGCCGCGCACCTGTCCAACGTGCAGGCCGGTGCCGCTTTCAGTGATCGGGTGTTGGCGTTTCTGAACGCTCAGTGAGGGAAGATTTGTGGACGAGAAACAACGTTACGACGAAGGTTTGCAAGTACGCCGCGCGGTATTGGGCGATGCCCACGTCGATCGCAGCCTGAATGCGCTGACCGAGTTCAACTCGGAATTCCAGGAGATGATCACCCGTCACGCCTGGGGCGACATCTGGACCCGCCCGGGCCTGCCTCGGCATACCCGCAGCCTGATCACCATCGCCATGCTGATCGGGATGAACCGCGAGGCCGAGCTGAAACTGCATTTGCGTGCGGCGGCCAACAACGGTGTGAGCCGGGGCGAGATCAAGGAAGTGATCATGCAGAGTGCGATCTATTGCGGGATCCCGGCGGCGAATGCCACGTTCCATCTGGCGGAATCGGTGTGGGATGAGCTGGGGGTTGAATCCCGGGAGTGATGGTGCCTGAACTGACGCCTTCGCGAGCAAGCCCGCTCCCACAATGGAACGCGTTCCTCTGTAGGAGTGAGCCTGCTCGCGATGGCGATGTTTGCCGTGACACCTCACACCCTGGCGACAATAAAAATCCGCTTGAACGGAAACAGCGTCTGCCCGTTTTTCTCCGGCGGATAATGCTCATGCACACGCATCAGGAAGTGGTAGATAAACCGCGCCTGTTCCTGTGGCGTCAGTGCCTGCATCACCGGCCGCAGCGCCGAGACCTTCACCCAGTCGTAGATCGGCGATTTGCCGCCGACCACCTGTAATTGCTCGGTTTCCCAGATATCCAGTGACGTGGTCAGCGGCGCCAGCAAGCGGTAGTAATCCTCCAGCGACAATAGCGGTCGCGCCGCCATGTGCTGGCGCAGTTGCGGCGTGCCGATGGGGGTGTGACCTGGGCCGGCGTCTTCCAGGGTGTCGAGCATCAATCGATACCACAAGGCATCGCGCCAGTCCGGCATGTGCGCCGCCAGACAGCCGCCGGGGTTCAGATGCCCCAGCAGGCGCGGCAGCAGTTGTTGATGATCGCCAATGAAATGCAGCACCGCCGCGGCGAGCAGCAGGTCGGCGGGTTGTCTGGGTTGCCATTCGAGCAGGTCGCACTCTTGCCAGCGAGCGTTGATCGACAGACATCGGGCCTGATCGAGCATCTGCCGCGAACTGTCGACGCCCAGCAACTGCGCTCGCGGCCAACGTTCGGCCAGCAGCTGCGTGGCAATGCCGGTGCCGCAGCCCAGGTCGTAAATGTGTTTGGGGTTATCCAGTTCGACGCGATCGAGCAATTCGTTGACCGGGCGCTGGCGTTGACGGGAAAACTGCTGGTACGCCTTGGCGTCCCAGTCGGGTGCTGCATTGAGATGAGTGATCATGAGGTGGTCCTCCGATGATCAGCAGTGTCTTCCGATGACAACCTGGCCAAAACTTGAGGACCAACAACTTTGGATAGCGGAAGCGGGGAGGGTGTGGCGCCTGAGTCCTTCAGGTGTTTCCTACTCTACCCGAGGCTTTGCGAAGCGCTACAGATCCTGACGGATGGCACAACACCCCTGTGGGCGCGGGCTTGCTCGCGAAGGCGGAGGGTCAGGCAGCATTGAAGTGACTGATAAACCGCTTTCGCGAGCAAGCCCGCTCCCACAGGGGCTTGGTGTTTACAGCAAGCTGATCGGATAGCTGATGATCAGGCGGTTTTCGTCGAACTCGTTGTTGCTGAAGTCGCGGCGCATGGTCGAGTTGCGCCAGCGCACGTTCAGGTCGCGCAAGGTGCCGCTCTGCACGGTGTAGCCCAGTTCCGATTCGCGGCCCCACTCCTTGCCGTCGGTGACGGTTGCGGTGTGCACGTTGTCGCCGCTGATGTAGCGGTTCATCAGGGTCAGGCCGGGGATGCCCAGGGCGGCGAAGTTGTAGTCGTGGCGCACCTGCCAGGATCGCTCCTGAGCGTTGTCGTAGCTTGAGTTGTAGCTGTCGTTGGCCAGGGTGCCGCCGCTGGTGCCGTTGACGCGCATCCAGGCGCTGTCGCCGGTGAGTTTCTGCAGGCCGACGTAGAAAGTGTTGCCGCCGTAGCGGGCCGAGAACATCCCCGACCAGGTCTTGTTGTCGAGTTCGCCGGCGCGGGCGCTGCCGTCATCCTTGCCATAGAAGAAGCCGAGGTTGGCGCCCAGGGTCCAGTCGCCCAGTGGCTGGCTGTGCGTCAGGTTGACGTATTGCTGGCTGTAGATGTCCTTGAGTTCGGCGTTCCACAGGCCGATCTGCGTGCGCTTTTCGTTGAAAACGTATTCACCGCCCTGAAAGTTGAAGCGGTCCGAGGTGAACGCCGGCTTACCGAACATCGACATGTCGCTCATGCTGCTGTCATCGCGCGGGCTGTTGGCGCGGAACTGCCCGCCGTAGAGGGTCAGACCGTTGATCTCCTTCGAGGTGATCTGCCCGCCACGGAAGGTTTGCGGCAGCGAACGGCCGTCGTCCGAACGCAGGATCGGCAGCACCGGCATCCATTCGCCCACCTTGATTTCGGTCTGCGACAGCTTGGCCTTGAACGCGACGTTGGTACGGCCGAAATTGTCCGCCGGGCGCCCGTCGTGATCCAGCGGCAGCAGTTGCGTGCCACCGGTGCCTTTGCCGCCATCGAGCTTTACCGAATACAGGCCGAGCACGTCCATGCCGAAGCCGACGGTGCCTTGGGTGAAACCGGATTTGGCATCGAGGATGAAGTTCTGCGTCCACTCTTCAGCCTTGCCCTGAGCCTTGGTCGGGTTGGTGAAGTTGCGGTTGATGTAGAAGTTGCGCAGGTTCAGGTTGGCGCTGGCGCCTTCGACAAATCCGGCTTCTTCGGCTGCGACAGGCAGGGCAGCGCCGGTCAGTGCGAGGGCGATCAGGCCGGGAAGGGCGTACGGCGCAGTTGGATGAGTCATCGCAGGGTCTCTTGTTATTTTTTTTGGGTCGAACGGGTCCGTTGCCGCCACTTTCGGGGCAGGCAAGCGCTTGCAGAATCTGGGATGCAGCGGCGGCGATCAGCCGGACGGGACAGGGCGCGGGAGCATGGTGTCGAACCTGTTGTTATTGGTTTTGTGGAGCGAATGGTGCGGGGCGCGAAGGGCGGGATTCAATCGGGGAAAGCGGGTTTTGGGCGATTATCGAACGCAAGATTGAGTCGGGTCTTTTTGGCGTCTATCAGGGCCTCTTCGCGAGCAAGCCCGCTCCCACAGGGGAATGCATTCCAAAAGTGGGAGCGGGCTTGCTCGCGAAGAGGCCGGTTCTGACGCCAGAATCTTTCTGGCAGGCAACAAAAAGCCCGCCAAGTGGCGGGCTCCCTGTGTTCACCGGATGATCAGAACAGCTTCATCTTCGGTGCTTCTTCTTTCAGCGGTTCGTTTTGCGCGGTCTGCGCATTCCAGCCACCACCCAGCGCCTTGTACAGGTTGACCGCACTGGTCAGCTGCGCGAGGCGGTCGGTGATCAGCGCCTGTTGCGCGCTGAACAACTGACGCTGGGCGTCGAGGAAGGTCAGGTTGCTGTCGACACCGATGCGGTAACGACGCTCGGCCAGGCGATAGTAATCCTGGTTGGCCGCGACGAAGTCACGTTGCGCTTGCAACTGCTCGGTGTAGGTCTGGCGGGCGGCCAGGCCGTCGGCGACTTCCTGGAAGGCGGTCTGAATCGACTTCTCGTAGTTCGCCACGTCGATGTCTTTCTGGATCTTCGCCGCGTCGAGGCTGGCGCGCAGGCTGCCGGCGTTGAAGATCGGCAGGTTGATCTGCGGCGAGAACAGCCAGGTCCCCGAACCACCCTTGAACAGGCCGGACAGGTCCGGGCTCAGCGTACCGGCGTTGGCCGTCAGGCTGATGCTCGGGAAGAACGCGGCACGGGCCGCGCCGATGTTGGCGTTGGCCGCTTTCAGGTTGTACTCGGCTTGCAGGATGTCCGGACGACGTTGCAGCAGGTCCGAAGGCAGGCCGGCCGGTACGTCGCTGAGCAGGTCATCCGACAGCGGTTTGGCCGCTTGCAGGTTGGCCGGGATACCGGTGCCGAGCAGCAGGGTCAGGCTGTTTTCGTCCTGAGCCACTTGACGGGTGTACTTGGCCAGTTGCGCCCGGGCGTTTTCCACCGAGGTACGCGACTGCGCCAGGTCCAGCGCCGAGGCGACACCGACTTCGTTGCTGCGGCTGGTCAGCTTGTAGCTTTCTTCGAAGGCACCGAGGGTGTCCTGCGTCAGCTTGAGCAGTTCCTTGTCGGCCTGCCAGGTCAGGTAGGCGTTGGCCACGCTGGCCACCAGGCTGATCTGGGTGCTGCGCCGCGCTTCTTCAGTGGCGAAGTATTGTTGCAGCGCTTGTTCGCTCAGGCTGCGCACCCGACCGAACAGGTCGAGTTCGTAGGCGCTGATGCCGACGGTGGCGGAGTAGGAGCTGGTGATGCCCGCTTCACCGGTCTGCGAAGCCCGTGCCGGAACGCGCTGGCGGCTGCCGGTGGCGTTCGCCGAAACCGCCGGGAACAGATCGGCCCGCTGGATGCGGTACTGAGCGGCGTAGGCGTCGATGTTCAGCGCCGCGACGCGCAGGTCGCGGTTGTTTTCCAGCGAGACCTGGATCAGCTGTTGCAGGGCAGGATCATGGAAAAACTGCTTCCAGCCTTGCTCGGCAGCGGCTTGCGCCGGTGCCTGGGCCGGCGAGTACGCCGGGCCCTGCGGGAACTGGTTCGCAACCGGTGCTTCTGGTCGCTGATAATCAGGAATCAGCGAGCAACCGCTCAGCACGAAGGCTGCGACCGCGATGGAGAGTAGCGACTTGCTCATTGGCCAGCCTCTTTAGGAGTTTCTGTGGTGTCATCCTGGTCCGCATTTTTGCGCTGGCCCATGGACGACACGGTGACGAAGAACAGGGGGACCCAGAAAATTGCCAGGATCGTGGCCGTGAGCATACCGCCAATCACGCCTGTACCGATTGCGTGTTGACTGCCCGAGCCGGCGCCGGTGGAGATCGCCAGCGGAACAACACCGAGGACGAATGCCAGCGAGGTCATGATGATCGGTCGCAGACGCATGCGGCAGGCTTCGATCGCCGCATCGCGCAGACTGCGCCCTTGTTCATGCAGCTCCTTGGCGAATTCGACGATCAGAATGGCGTTTTTAGCTGCCAGACCGATGGTCGTCAACAGGCCCACCTGGAAGTACACGTCGTTGGACAGGCCGCGCAGGCTGGTGGCCATCAGCGCACCGATGATCCCCAGCGGTACCACGAGCATGACCGCGATCGGAATCGACCAGCTTTCATACAGTGCCGCCAGACACAGGAACACCATCAGCAGCGACAGGGCGTACAGCGCTGGCGCCTGCGAACCGGACAGACGTTCCTCGTAGGACAGACCCGTCCAGGAGATACCGACACCGGCCGGCAGCTTCTTGGCAATCGCTTCGACTTCGGCCATCGCTTCACCGGTGGAGTAACCCGGCGCCGGAGAACCGAGGATCTCCATCGCTTCCACACCGTTGTAACGCGCCAGTTTCGGCGAACCGTAGATCCACTCGCCCTTGGCGAACGCGGAGAACGGCACCATGGTCCCGGCGCTGTTGCGCACGTACCACTTCTTCAGGTCTTCAGGGCTCATGCGCGAACCGGCCTGGCCTTGCACGTACACCTTCTTCACACGACCGCGGTCGATGAAGTCGTTGACGTAGCTACTACCGAAGGAAATCGACAGGGTGCTGTTGATGTCGGTAATGCTCACGCCCAGGGCGCGGGCCTTCGCATCGTCGATTTCCAGGTGGTATTGCGGCTCGTCGTTCAGACCGTTCGGACGGACCTGGTAGAGCACCTTGCTCTGCGCGGCCATGCCGAGGAACTGGTTACGCGCTTCCATCAGTTTTTCGTGACCGATACCGGCGCGGTCCTGCAGGAACACGTCGAAACCGGTGGCGTTACCCAGCTCCAGTACCGCAGGCGGGGCAAAGGCAAACACCATCGCGTCGCGGAAGCTGAAGAAGTGCTGCTGGGCGCGCTGGGCCAGGGCGAACACGCTGTTGCTCGCATCACGCTCGTGCCACGGCTTGAGCATGATGAACGCCAGACCCGAGCTCTGACCACGACCGGCGAAGTTGAAGCCGTTCACGGTGAACACCGAGGACACCGCACCGGACTCTTTTTCCAGCAGGTAGGAGCGCATTTCGTCGATCACGACTTGCGTACGTTCGGCACTGGAACCGGCCGGGGTCTGCACCTGGGCGAACAGTACGCCCTGGTCTTCTTCCGGGAGGAACGCGGTCGGAATGCGGGTGAACAGCCAGATCATGCCGACCACGATCAGGACGTAGGCCAGCAGGTACGGCGCTTTGCGCGACAGCATGTTGCCGACACCGCGCTCGTAGCTTTTCACGCCGCGGTCAAAGCTGCGGTTGAACCAGCCGAAGAAGCCTTTTTTCGGTGTGCCGTGCTCGCCTTTCGGAATCGCCTTGAGCATGGTGGCGCACAGCGCCGGGGTGAAGATCAGCGCCACCATCACCGACAGGGCCATGGCCGAAACGATGGTGATCGAGAACTGCTTGTAGATCACACCGGTGGAGCCGCTGAAGAACGCCATCGGCAGCAGTACCGCCGACAGAACCAGGGCGATACCGACCAGAGCGCCCTGGATCTGGCCCATGGACTTCTTGGTCGCTTCCTTCGGTGACAAGCCTTCTTCGCTCATCACCCGCTCGACGTTTTCCACCACGACGATGGCGTCGTCCACCAGCAAGCCGATGGCCAGCACCATACCGAACATTGTCAGGGTGTTGATGCTGAAACCGAACGCCGCGAGGATGCCGAACGTACCGAGCAATACCACCGGCACGGTCATCGTGGTGATGACGGTCGCGCGGAAGTTCTGCAGGAACAGGAACATCACCAGGAACACCAGCACGATCGCTTCGACCAGGGTTTCAACCACACCCTTGATCGACTCGGTCACCACCGGAGTGGTGTCGTACGGGAACACCACTTCCATGCCTTGCGGGAAGAACGGGCTGAGCTCGTCGATCGTTTTACGCAGGGCTTTGGCGGTGTCGAGGGCGTTGGCGCCGTTGGCCAGTTTTACCGCCAGACCGGAAGAAGGCTTGCCGTTGAACTGGGCCGAGATAGTCGAGTTTTCACCGCCCAGGCCAACGTCGGCAACATCACCGATGTGTACTTGCGAGCCGTCCTGGTTGACCTTCAGCAGAATTGCCTTGAACTGCTCGGCAGTCTGCAGACGGGTTTTGCCGATGATCGTGGCGTTCAGTTGCTGGCCAGGCAGCGCCGGCAAACCACCGAGCTGACCGGACGACACCTGGACGTTCTGCGCCGAAATCGCGGTGCTGACATCGGCCGGGGTCAGGTTGTACTTGTTCAGCTTGGCCGGGTCGAGCCAGATGCGCATCGCGTACTGGGCACCGAAGACCTGGAAGTCACCGACACCGGCAGTCCGCGAGATCGGGTCCTGCATGTTCGACACGATGTAGTTGGACAGGTCGTCCTTGGACATGCTGCCGTCACGCGACACCACGCCGATCACCAGCAGGAAGTTCTTCACTGCCTTGGTCACGCGGATACCCTGTTGCTGCACTTCCTGCGGCAGCAGCGGGGTGGCCAGGTTCAGCTTGTTCTGAACCTGAACCTGCGCGGTGTCGGAGTTGGTGCCTTGCTCGAAGGTCGCGGTGATGGTCATGCTGCCGTCGGAGTTACTTTCCGAGGACACATAACGCAGGTTGTCGATACCGTTGAGCTGCTGCTCGATCACCTGGACCACGGTGTCCTGCACGGTTTGTGCCGAAGCACCCGGGTAGGTCACGGAGATCGCGATGGCCGGAGGCGCAATGCTCGGGTACTGGTTGATCGGCAATTTCAGGATCGATAGTGCCCCGACCAACATGATCACCAGGGCAATTACCCAGGCGAAAATCGGACGGTCGATAAAAAATTTCGACATGAGTTACTCCCCTTTGCCGCCAGCGGCTTTGTCAGCTGCCTGAGCGGGGGCCGGGTTCTTGGCTACGTTGGTCGCTTCAGTCGGGTTGACCTGAACACCTGGTCGAACATATTGCAGGCCTTCGGTGATCAGACGATCGCCGGCTTTCAGGCCATCCTCGATCAGCCACTGGCTGCCGACGGTGCGACTGGCCTTGAGCTGACGCAGTTCAACCTTGTTGTCCGGGCCGACAACCAGTGCGGTCGGGGTACCCTTGAGGTCGCGGGTCACGCCTTGTTGCGGCGCCAGAATGGCGGCAGCGTTGACCCCGGCCTGCAACTGGGCGCGTACGAACATGCCTGGCAGCAGGGTGTGATCCGGGTTCGGGAACACGGCGCGCAAGGTCACGGAGCCGGTAGTCGGATCAACCGACACTTCGGAGAATTCCAGCTTACCGTCGAGCTTGTACTGGCTGCCGTCTTCGAGGGTCAGTTTGACCGCTGCCGAGTTGTCGCCGACCTTCTGCAGGCGACCGCTTTCCAGCTCGCGGCGCAGTTCCAGCAGTTCAACCGAGGACTGCGTGACATCGACGTAGATCGGGTCCAGTTGCTGGATCGTCGCCATCGCGTCAGCCTGGCCGTTGCTGACCAGCGCACCTTCAGTCACCGAAGAGCGGCCGATACGCCCGGAGAGCGGTGCGTAGACCTTGGTGTAACGCAGGTTGATCTGCGCGCTTTGCAGCGAGGCTTCCGACTCCATGCGGTTGGACACGGCAGTGTCGTATTCCTGGCGGCTTACGGCCTGCTCGTCAACCAGTTGCTTGTAGCGGTCGGAGATCGACTTGGTCGAACGCAGGTTGGCTTCGGCGCTTTTCAGGGTGGCTTCATAGACGGCCGGGTCGATCTGATACAGCTGCTGACCGGCCTTGACGTCGCTGCCTTCCTTGAACAGGCGCTTGAGAATGATGCCGTTGACCTGTGGTCGAACTTCAGCGATGCGGTACGCACTGGTGCGGCCCGGCAGTTCGGACGTGAGTGTAAAGGCTTGTGGTTGCAGGGTGACGACGCCGACCTGAGGAGGCGGAGCGGCTGGGGCCGCTTCTTCCTTTTTACATCCGCTGAGCAGCGATGCCAGGGCGACGGCAGTGACCAGAGCGGTAACAGCTGGCTTGAATTGCATGAAGATCCTCGGGTCAGGCGCGCACAGTGCGCACAAGAAGTGTGGAAGGTTAAAAAAATCGGGTCGAGTGGATAAGTAGCTTGCTAAGGAATATACTTACGTTCATGGTTGTTTGTAAACACCTTGGCGTCGTACCCACCCTGTTACAAAAGTCGTCGCAAGGTTTGAAATTGTAGGCTGGGGAGCTGATTCGTGAGAGATCGGCCCCCTCTTTATTCAGCGGATATTCAGCCATCCCTGAAACGTCCTGTTTGAGGTTTTACTGCCATGGTCCGTCGTACCAAAGAGGAAGCTCAGGAAACGCGCAGCCAGATTCTCGAAGCGGCCGAGAAAGCGTTTTATGAAAGAGGCGTGGCCCGCACGACCCTGGCGGATATCGCAACGCTGGCTGGCGTCACGCGCGGTGCCATCTACTGGCATTTCAGCAACAAGGCGGATCTGGTGCAGGCGATGCTCGACAGCCTGCATGAACCGCTGGATGAATTGGCGAAGGCCAGCGAGAGCGAGGACGAACTCGACCCACTGGGGTGCATGCGCAAGCTGTTGATCCATCTGTTCCATCAGGTAGCCCTGGATCCGAAGACCCGTCGCATCAACGAGATTCTTTTTCATAAGTGCGAATTCACCGATGAAATGTGCGATCTGCGCCAGCAGCGCCGCACGGCCAGTCTCGATTGCAACCTGCGCATCGGCCTGACCTTGCGTAATGCGGTAAATCGCGGCCAGTTGCCGGAAGATCTCGACACTGCCCGGGCGGCCATCAGCATTCATGCGTATATCGATGGCCTCCTGTATGGATGGCTATTGGCGCCGGACAGCTTTCAATTGCATGCCGAAGCCGAGCGCTGGGTCGATACAGGGCTGGACATGCTGCGCCTGAGCCCCAGCCTGCGCAAATGAAACGAAATGCGTAATTGGCACAGGTTATGTCAATCGGCCTGCTTTTATATAGACCCGAACCGCGAGTTTAAACGTAGCGAGCTACGGATTTTGTAGGGATTTTGTGTCTTCGCTGTGAACGAATGTTAGCTGTCGCCAATAATGACAGCATCACCTTGTGGGAGCGGGCTTGCTCGCGAAGGCGTCTGAACATTCAATACATCTGCCGACGGTTATACCGCTTTCGCGAGCAAGCCCGCTCCCACAATGGAGCTTCAGCGATTGCGGGGCAAAACCCAAGAAAAAGCCCCCGACTTTCACAAGTCGGGGGCTTTTGTATTTCTGTCGCGTCCTGAATAAGGTTTACAGCGTCGGGTAGTCGATGTAACCGACCGGGCCCTTGCCGTAGAACAGCTCAGGGCGCGGATCGTTCAGCGGTGCATCGGCCTTCAGACGTGCCGGCAGGTCCGGGTTGGCAATGAACGGTACGCCAAACGCCACCGCGTCAGCCTTGCCTTCTGCCAGCCAGGCATTGGCGCTGTCCTTGGTGAAGCGTTCGTTGGCGATGTACGCGCCGCCGAAGGCTTCTTTCAGCTGTGGGCCGAGGCTGTCGGCGCCTTCTTTCTCGCGGGAGCAGATGAAGGCGATGCCACGCTTGCCCAGCTCGCGAGCGACGTAAGTGAAGGTCTCGGCCAGATTGTCGTCGCCCATGTCGTGGGAGTCGGCGCGTGGCGCCAGGTGCACGCCGACACGGCCGGCGCCCCAGACGTCGATCGCCGCGTCAGTCACTTCCAGCAGCAGACGTGCACGGTTTTCCAGGGAGCCGCCGTAGTTGTCGGTGCGCTGGTTGGTGCTGCTTTGCAGGAACTGGTCGAGCAGGTAGCCGTTGGCGCCGTGGATTTCCACGCCGTCGAAGCCGGCGGCTTTGGCGTTCTCGGCACCGGTGCGGTAGGCCTCGACGATCTCGGCGATTTCAGCGGTTTCCAGGGCACGTGGAGTCGGGTAATCGGCGAGTGGGCGAACCAGGCTGACGTGACCTTTTGGCTGGATGGCGCTCGGCGCGACCGGAGTTTCACCGTTGAGGTACGACGGGTGCGAGATGCGGCCGACGTGCCACAGTTGCAGAACGATCTTGCCGCCGGCAGCGTGTACCGCTTTGGTCACGTTGGTCCAGCCGCGCACCTGATCGTTGGACCAGATACCCGGGGTGTCCGGGTAGCCAACGCCCATCGGCGTCACCGAGGTGGCTTCGGAGAGGATCAGGCCGGCGGAGGCGCGTTGCACGTAGTACTCGGCCATCAGCGCGTTCGGCACGCGGCCTTCATCGGCGCGGCAGCGGGTCAGCGGGGCCATGATGATGCGGTTGGACAGCTCGAGGTCGCCCAGTTTGATCGGATCGAAAATAGTTGCCATGTGTACAACCCTCGTCAGTTAAGTGGTTAATCAGTGGGTAGCAGGGGCCAGGCCGGCATCGCCGTTCTGACGGAAAGTGATCAGGGTCACCAGCAGCGCGAGCACGGCCAGCGCGGCGGCGGCCAGGGGCACGCTGGTCAGGCCGAAACCGTGGGCGATGACGCTGCCGCCGACCCAGGCGCCCAGGGCGTTGCCGATGTTGAAAGCGCCGATGTTCAGGGTCGACACCAGGTTCGGTGCGGCCTTGCCGAAGGTCACCACGTTGACTTGCAGCGCCGGGACGGCGGCAAAGGAGGCGGTGGCCCAGAGGAACAGAGTGATTTCCGTCGGGATCAGCGCCACGCTGGTCCAGCTCAGCACGGTGGAGACCACCGCCATCGCCACGAATACACCAATCAGGGTCGCGCCGAGGCGCTTGTCCGCCAATTTGCCGCCGATGATGTTGCCCACCGTCAGGCCGAGGCCGATCAGCAGGAGGGTCCAGGTCACGCCTTTGGGCGAGACGCCGGTGACATCGCCGAGCAGCGGTGCGACGTAGGTGAAGAGGGTGAACATCGACGCGGCGAACAGCGCGGTCATGCTCAGCGACAGCCAGATGCCGGCGCCTTTCAGGGCGGCGAGTTCGGCGCGCATGTCGAGTTTTTCTTCGTCACGCTTGGCCGGCAGGAAGCGGATCAGACCGATCAGTGCCACAACACCAATCACGGTCACCGCCCAGAACGTCGAACGCCAGCCGGCTTCCTGACCCAGTGCTGTGCCCAGCGGTACACCGAGGACGTTGGCCAGGGTCAGGCCGGTGAACATCAGCGCCACGGCGGATGCGCGTTTGTTCGGCGCTACAAGTCCGGCAGCTACCACAGAACCGATACCGAAGAACGCACCGTGGCACAGCGCGGTGACGACACGGGCGAACATCAGCACGTTGTAGTCACTGGCGATGGCGCACAGCAGGTTACCGACGATGAAAATGCCCATCAGCGCTACCAGTGCGGCCTTGCGCGGCAGTCTGGCGGTGGCCAGTGCCATGAACGGCGCACCGATGGCCACGCCGAGGGCGTAACCGGTCACCAGCCAGCCGGCGCCGGGAATCGACACACCGAGGTCGGCCGCCACATCGGGCAGCAGGCCCATGATGACGAACTCGGTGGTACCGATGGCGAAGGCGCTCAAGGCCAGAATGAGTAGCGAGAGGGGCATTTGAATCAATTCCTTGTGGGAGCGCTGAGCTCTTTGACGATGGCGTCGAGGAACGCCTGGATCACGTCCTCGTTGCGTTTGAAGAAGTGCCACTGGCCGGCTTTCTGGCTGCTGATCAGACCTGCGCGTTGCAGGGTCGCCAGGTGGGCAGAGACGGTCGACTGCGACAGGCCGCAGCGTTGATCGATCTGCCCGGCGCAGATGCCGTACTCGTGGTTGTGAATCTGCTCAGGAAACTGGGCTTTGGGGTCTTTCAGCCAGATGAGAATGTCTCGCCGTACTGGGTGTGCCAGGGCTTTTATTATTTCGTCGAGGTCGAGGTTCATGGCTTTATGCTCGTGATGTGTAGCGCTATATCGCGATGAGGCGAACTTTAAATCGGTATTTCGCGATATACCAATATGAATTTGATCTGATGACCGCATAAATCGGTATATCGGGTTATAACGATACGCGTGCTGTAACGATGAAAGCGCGCAGTGCTAAGCTGCGCCCATGAACTATCTCGCACATTTACACCTCGGAGGCCAGCGCCCCGAGCAATTACTTGGCAGCCTGTATGGCGATTTCGTCAAAGGACGGCTGCAGGGGCAGTTTGCTCCGCAGATCGAAGCGGCGATTCAGCTGCACCGGCGAATCGATGTGTTCACCGATCGCCACCCTTTGGTGGACATCGCCCTCGGGCGTTTCTCCGAGACCCGGCGGCGTTATGCCGGGATTGTCCTTGATGTGTTTTTCGACCATTGCCTGGCGCGGGACTGGACGCAGTACGCCGATCAGCCACTGGAGCAGTTCACCGCCGACGTTTATCGGGTGCTGTCGAGCGAGCCGCAATTGCCCGAACGCCTGGCGAAAATCGCCCCGCACATGGTCGCCAATGACTGGCTGGGTTCGTACCAGGAATTCGAAGTGCTGGACCAGGTGCTGCGCGGGATCTCGCGGCGTCTGACTCGGCCAGAGGAGCTGGCGGGGGCTATGCAGGAATTGCGGCGGTTGTACGAGCCGCTGAGTGAGGATTTCCGCTTGTTCTATCCGCAGCTTCAAGAATTTGCACAAACGTCGGCAACGCAGTAACCCCCTGTGGGAGCGGGCTTGCTCGCGAATGCGGTAGGTCATTCAACATGTGCATTGGCTGAACCACCGCTTTCGCGAGCAAGCCCGCTCCCACAGGGGGGAACTGTGTTTCAGGCGGCGATCAATTCGCCGGCGCGACGCGGTTCGGCAGGTTTGGCCACCTCACCAAACAACGCCTTCTGCACCGCCTGCTGTGCTTCGAACGCCAGTGCTGCACGCTCGCGACCCACGCAGGCAATCGGCTTGAGCACATGAATCTCGACATCGCCGCAGTCGTTACTGAACAGACGCATCAAGTGCGAGAGCAAATCATCGTCGCCAATGAACGGTGCCAGCGTGTCGATTTCGCCATCGCGCAGATAACGGATCGCCACCGGTTGCAGCATCACCTCCGAATCAATCGCCGCCGACAGCAGGCGACCATGAAAGGTGCGCAGCGAACGGCCATCGGTGGTGGTGCCTTCCGGGAACATCAGCAGCGGATGTTGCGTTTGCAGGTGACGTGTCATCTGTTTGCGGATCAACTGGCTGTCGCCCGAGCCGCGACGGATGAACAGACTGCCGGCCTTCGCCGCCAGCCAACCGGCCACCGGCCAGGTGCGCACTTCGGCCTTGGACAGAAACGACAGCGGCGTGAGCATGCCCAGCAGCGGAATGTCAGTCCATGACACATGATTGCTGACCCACAGCATCGGCTGCTTCGGCAACTCGCCGTGCACGGTTACGCGAAAGGGCAGGGCATTGCTCAGACGCGCCATGAAAAACCGCGACCAGCGCTGCCGACGTTGCATCGAGTGCGCCAGGCCCAGACGTTCGAACATCCCGAAGACGCTGGCCATGGTCAAGCCCAGCGCCACCACCAGCAGCACCCGCGCGATCCGCGCGTACACGCGCAACCGGCTCATCACACGGCCGCCTTGAAGTGTTTGGCGTAGCGCGGGCAGAGTTCGTCGCGCTTGAGCAGGATGAACACGTCGGCGACCTGGAAGTCTTCGTCCCAGCACGGCTCGCCGCAGATCTTCGCACCCAGGCGCATGTAGGCCTTGAGCAGCGGCGGCATCTCGGCGATCACGTTCGACGGGATATCCAGCGACGGCAGCGGATTCTTCGGTTCGGCGCGCAAGTGTTCGGTGCACAGATAACGTTCGCGCAGACGCTGCATGATCGCGTGGGCCTGCACACCGCCGTCCTGCATCGGAATGCTCGCGCAACCCATCAGGTAGCTGTAGCCGCCCTGATTCAACACTTCGGCCAGTTCACCCCAGAGCACGGCGATGGTGCCGCCGTTGCGGTAGGCCGGGTCGACGCAGGTGCGGCCGATTTCGAGGATCGGCCCTTGCAGATGGGCGAGGCCATGCAGGCTGAATTCTTCTTCGCTGTAAAAACGGCCCAGACTGCTGGCAGCGGTGTGATCGAGCAGACGGGTAGTCGCCACCAGACGCCCGGTGTTCAGGTCACGCACGCCGATGTGGCTGCAGTGAACATCATAGTCATCCATGTCCAGACCCAGCTCCGCGCCTTTCAGCTTGGCGTTGAACTCGCCGCTGAACACGTTGAAGCGCAGGGCCTGGGCTTGCTGCAAGGCCTCGGCGCCGATCAGGCGTTCGGCTTGCAGGCGGCGTTCATTGCCGGTGTCGCTGATGCGGGCGATCTGAGTCATTGGAATCTCCGTACGGGCCTTGAACCCGTCGTGGGTTGCAGCCGATCGACTTTCTTTATGCAGCCATGTTGTGCAAAGTCAGGCTATGTAGCCCCGGTGTCATCGCCATGAACGTTTGGTGATGCTTGTATGACAGCCCACAAGGAGCCTCTTATGCCCTGGCCAACCCTGCTCGAAAGTCGTGAACGCCTGCCCGCCGTCGCAGATCTGGCGGAAGGTTTCGCCACGTTGTTGCATCAACTGGGCAGCGTGACGCCGTTCGAACTGGCGGTGGCCGGAGGGCGGCGGATGGCGACGCCGGGGTTGGCGTTTCTGGTGGGGTATCAGGCGGCATTGCGCATGCTCTGGCCGAGCGCACCGCCGAGTCTTGGCGCGTTGTGTGCGACCGAACAGCGCAGCTTGCGCCCGGCGGACATGCAGACGCGCCTGACGGATTTGCGCCTCAACGGACAAAAGGATTTCGTCACCGCCGGGGATGCGGCGGATTGGTTATTGATCGCCGCGCGCAGTGAAGAACCCGGCGAAACGCCGCGCCTGAGTCTGGCGGTGGTCTATCCCGGCGAACCCGGCGTGCGCGTGGAAAAACTCCCGGCGCTGCCGCTGATGCCGGACATCAGTCACGGTCGTCTGCATCTGGACGGCGCGTTGTGCGAGTTGCTCGCGGGGGACGGCTGGGATGCTTATGTGAAGCCGTTCCGCACTCTGGAAGATGTTTACGTGTTGAGCGCGATGACCGCGTGGCTGTATGGCGTCGGTCAGGACAGCGGCTGGTCGCAGCCGCTGCTGTTGCGCTTGCTGGCGCTGCTGGGTGGGTGTGCGGAAGCGAGTCGCCAGCCGCCGAACAACCCGGCCGGACATGTGCTGTTGGGTGGGTTGTTTGCGCAGTTCGATGCGTTCAAACCCGAGATCGATCGGGCGTTGGCCGAGGGTAATCCGGAGTGGGCGTTGATGTGGCAGCGTGATCAGTCGGTGATGCAGTTGGCGGCGGGAGCCAGGGCCAAGCGCTTGGCCAAAGCTTTGGCGGTGGGCTGACGGGCCCCTTCGCGAGCAAGCCCGCTCCCACAGGTTGACCGAGTTCCTTCAGCAGGAATGCGATCAAATTGTGGGAGCGGGCTTGCTCGCGAAGGCGGCCGCAAAATCACCACACCCCTGTCATAAACCCCGACTACCCTCAGCAGGTTCTCCCCCAAGAGCCCTCACCATGTGCAAAGGCCTGTTCCTGTTTCTGCTGCTGGTCAGCTTCACGGTTCAGGCCGAGCAATGGCCCGATGAACAATGGCCGACTGGCGCAAAAATCAGCGGCGCCGCGGTCGAGGCATTGGAAACTTACGCCTTCCCGCCTCGCGACGACACCACCCGCCAAGGCATCCGCACCGACGCCTTGCTGATCATCCGCGACGGTCAGTTGATCTACGAACGCTACGCCGGCCCGACCCGTGCCGAGACCCCGCACCTGACCTGGTCGATCAGCAAAAGCCTGATGGCCACGGTGCTTGGCGTGGCGTATGGCGAAGGTCTGTTCAAACTGGATGATCCGGTCTCGACGTTTTATCCGGCGCTGGAAAAATACCCGGCGATCACCGTGGCGGATCTGCTGCATTGGGCCTCCGGGCTGGACTGGCAGGAAGACTACGAATACGCGCCGCTGAAATCCTCGGTGGTAGCGATGCTCTACACCCGTGGGCACCGCGACATGCCAGGATTCACCGCCGATCACGACGCCTACGCGCCGCCGGGGCAGGCGTTCCGTTACTCCAGTGGCGACAGCAATCTGTTGGCCGCTGCGTTGAAAGCCATGGTTGGCCCCCAGCGTTATCCCGACTATCCGTGGACGGCGCTGTTCGAGCCGCTGGGCATCCGCCACGCCGTGTGGGAAACCGATGCCGGCGGCACGTTTGTCGCCTCTTCTTACGCGTATCTCACGGCGCGGGATCTGGCGCGGGTTGGCCTGTTGATGCAGCGCGATGGACGTTGGGGTGACCGGCAATTGCTGCCCCAGGATTGGGTCGCCTTCAACCGCACTCCTTTCGCCGGCTACAAGGCGCATCAGGACGAAGCGGTGCCCGGCGGCCAATGGTGGCTCAATCGCCCGGTGGCTGCTGCCGCCGCGCCGTGGCCCGACGCGCCGCCCGACACCTTCGCCGCCCTTGGGCATTGGGGGCAGGCTCTGTATGTGATCCCCAGCGAGAAACTGGTGATCGTGCGTTACGCCGATGATCGCGACGGCAGCTATCGCCACAACGAACTGCTCAAGCGCGTGCTCAAGGCGGTGCAGCCATGAAACTGTTGAAACGGACGCTGCTGCTGGTGCTGATCGTGCTCATCTGCTGGATCTGGCTCGAGCGGGACAACCTGTGGGCCTTCCCCGATATCATCAGCGCGTACACCGCCAAGGAATATTGTTCGTGTCGTTATGTGATGAACAACGACGCCGAATATTGCCGCGGCTATGTGAAACAGTGGCTGCCGACCAGCCGCTTTACCGATGACAGCGCGAGCAAAACCATCACCGTCAGCGGCATGGGCCGCAGCAATAGTGCGCAGTGGTTGAGTGAACGGCAGGGTTGCCGCCTCAATCCCTGAAATCCTCGATCCTTCAGTCAATGAACAACCCTGTGGGAGCGGGCTTGCTCGCGAATACGGTGTGCCATTCAGCATTTGTGTTGACTGATTCACCGCCTTCGCGAGCAAGCCCGCTCCCACAGGGATTTTCACCAATCGATAGATTTGCGGCGATCAGTTTGCAATAACGGCGTGGGCGGTTAAGGTTCGTGCAGGTTTATCGCCCCCACGAGTATTCAATGTTCAACCGCTCCCTCTATAAAGCCTTCGCCAGTCTGCTGCTGGCCGCCGCCGCGCTGCCGGCGCAGGCCAACTGGTATCTGGATGGCGAGTCGTCGCGGCTATCGTTTGTCAGCACGAAAAACGCCCACATTTCCGAGGTGCAGCGCTTTCTGGTGTTGCACGGTAAGGTCGACCCCAGCGGTCGGGCCGAGGTTGAAGTCGAACTGGAGTCGATCAACAGCGGCATCCCGCTGCGCGACGAGCGCATGCGCAAGGAACTGTTCCAGATCGAGCAATTCCCCGAAGCGACCATCAGCACCCGGATCGACCTGCGCCCGATCAACGATCTGGCCCCCGGCGCGCAACTGGAATTGCGCTTGCCGCTGACCGTCAACCTGCACGGCAAGCAACATGAATACCCGGCAGAGTTGTTGGCCACCCGTCTCGATGACCGACGTTTTCAAGTGGTGACGCTGGAGCCGCTGGTGATCAACGCCGAGGATTTCGACCTGGTGCCGGGTTTGGAAACTCTGCGCAACCTGGCCGGTCTTTCGGCCATCAGTCTGTCGGTGCCGGTGGGTGCGGTGCTGATTTTCACGGCGCGCTGACATGCGCGGCGCGGTGTTCCCATGGCGGGACGGCAACCGCTTCGAGCTGTTGATCGACGGCCCACAATTCTTCCCGCGCATGCTGGTGGAGATTGCCCGCGCCGAGGAACAGGTCGAGCTGGAGTTGTATCTGGTCGAGGCGGGCGCCTGTGCCGAAGCCGTGGTGCAGGCGCTGGTGCAGGCCGCCGAGCGCGGTGTGCGGGTGCGCTGCCTGTTCGATGACTACGGCAGCCTCGCGTTTACCCTGCACCTGCGTCAGCGCCTGATTCAGGCCGGGGTCGAGTTGCGGTTCTACAATCGCCTGAGCTGGCGGCGCTGGGTCGGCAACTTCTATCGCGATCACCGCAAACTGCTGCTGGTCGACCAGCGTCTGGCGTTCGTCGGCGGCACCGGTGCGACCGATGAATTCTGGACGCCGGAGCAGGACAGCAGCGAATGGCATGAAGTGATGGTGGAAATCAGCGGCCCGCTGGTGCTCGACTGGCAGATATTGTTCGACCGCCAATGGATCGCCAACCGCCATCGCCGGGCCTGGAAACCGTCGGCGCATGTCGGCCTGCCACGCTTGCCCAAGGTGCCGGACATGGGCGAGGGCATGGGCCGTGTGGCCTACGCCGACGCGCGCCAGCATCGTGACATTCTGCAATCACTGTTCCGCGCCCTCAACAGCGGGCAAAAACGCATCTGGATGGCCACCCCGTATTTCCTGCCGACCTGGAACATCCGCCGCTCGCTGCGCAAGGCCGCTGCTCGCGGTGTCGACGTCCGGTTACTGCTGACCGGGCCGCGCACCGATCACCCGTCGGTGCGTTACGCCGGCCATCGCTACTACCCGCGCCTGCTCAAGGCCGGGGTGCAGATCTTCGAATACCAGCCGTGCTTCCTGCATCTGAAAATGGTGTTGGTGGACGAGTGGGTGAGTATCGGATCGTGCAACTTCGATCACTGGAACCTGCGCTTCAATCTGGAGGCGAATCTGGAGGCGCTGGACCCGTCGTTGACGGCAGCGGTGGTGCAGAGTTTCGAGAAGGATTTCGGTCTCAGCCAGCAGGTCAGTCTGGAGGAGTGGCAGCGCCGGCCGTTGTGGCGGCGGGTGAAGCAGAGGATCTGGGGCTGGGTGGATCGGGTGGTGGTCAACATTCTCGATCGGCGTGGATAACGCCAATTTCGAAAATTACGGAAATCTAATGTGGGAGGGGGCTTGCTCCCGAAGGCGGAGTGTCATTCAGCATATAGGTAGCTGATACACCGCCTTCGGGAGCAAGCCCCCTCCCACAGGGTTTATGTGTTACCTGAATAATTACAGCAACTCAAAGCTCTGCTGCGTCACATCCTGCGAATCCAGGCCAATCTGCACGTTGAACTTTCCAGGCTCGGCCGCGTACTTGAGCTGGGCGTTGTAGAACTTCAGGTCATCCTCGGTGATGGTGAAGTGCACGACTTTCTGTTCGCCGGCCTTGAGCATGATTTTCTGGAAGTTCTTCAGTTCTTTCACCGGGCGGATGATTGAGCCGGTGACGTCCTGAATGTACAGCTGCACCACGGTTTCGCCGTCGCGCTGACCGGTGTTTTTCAAGGTGACACTGGCGTCGAGCTTGCCGGTCTTGTTCAGGGTGGTCGAGGACAGCGCCATGTCGCTCAGGGCGAATTGGGTGTAGCTCAAGCCGTAACCGAACGGGAACAGCGGCCCGGTGGTGTCATCGAAATACTGCGAGGTGTAGTTGCCCGGTTTGCCCGGTGTGAACGGCCGGCCAATGCTCAGGTGGTTGTAGTAGGTCGGTATCTGGCCCACCGAACGCGGGAAGGTCACCGGCAGTTTGCCCGACGGGTTGTAGTCGCCGAACAGCACATCAGCGATGGCGTTGCCGCCCTCGGTGCCGCTGAACCAGGTTTCCAGAATCGCATCAGCCGACTGGTTCTCTTCGAGGATGGTCAGCGGACGGCCGTTCATCAGCACCAGTACCAACGGTTTGCCGGTAGCTTTCAATGCGCGGATCAGCTCGCGCTGGTTTTCCGGGATGTTCAGGTCGGTGCGGCTCGAGGATTCGTGGGACATGCCACGGGACTCGCCAACGGCGGCGACGATCACGTCAGCGTCCTTGGCTGCCTTCACCGCTTCGTCGATCAACACGTTGGCCGGGCGTGGGTCATCGACCACTTCCGGGGCGTCGAAGTTGAGGAAGTTCAGGTAATCCAGCACTTTCTTGTCGCTGGTGATGTTCGCGCCACGGGCGTAGATCAGGTTGGCCTTGTCGCCAATCACCGAGCTCATGCCGTCGAACAGCGTGACCGATTGCGCCGGCTTACCGGCGGCGGCCCAACTGCCCATCATGTCGATCGGAGCCTTGGCCAATGGGCCGACCAGCGCGACTTTCGCGGTTTTCTTCAGCGGCAGCGTGTCGTTCTGGTTCTTCAGCAGCACCAGGCTGCGACGCGCGACGTCACGCGCGTCGGCGCGGTGCAGACGACTGTCGGCGTAGGTGTCCGCCGGATCATCCTCGGCCTTGCCGATACGCAGGTACGGGTCCTTGAACAGGCCCATGTCGTACTTGGCGGCGAGCACTTCGCGCACCGCGTTATCGATGTCTTTCTGTTCGATCTCGCCGGACTTGAGCAGCCCCGGCAGCTCTTTGCCGTACAGGGTGTCGTTCATGCTCATGTCGATGCCGGCCTTGATCGCCAGTTTCGCCGCTTCACGGCCGTCGGCGGCTACACCGTGCTTGATCAGCTCGAAGATCGCCCCGTGGTCGCTGACGGCCAGGCCCTTGAAGCCCCAGTCCTTGCGCAGCAGATCGTTCATCAGCCAGGTATTGGCGGTGGCCGGGATGCCGTTGATCGAGTTCAACGCCACCATCACCCCGCCGGCACCGGCGTCGATCGCCGCGCGGTACGGTGGCAGATAGTCCTGGTACATCTTCACCGGGCTCATGTCGACGACGTTGTAGTCGCGACCGCCCTCGACCGCGCCATACAGGGCGAAGTGCTTGACGCTGGCCATGATGCTGTCAGCCGCGCTCGGCGTGTCGCCCTGGTAGGCCTTGACCATCACTTTGGCGATGCGCGAGGTCAGGTAGGTGTCTTCACCGAAGCCTTCGGAGCTGCGGCCCCAGCGCGGATCGCGGGAGATGTCGACCATCGGCGCGAAGGTGATGTCGAGGCTGTCAGATGCAGCCTCTTTGGCGGCAACGCGCCCGGACCGACCGATGGCGTCCATGTCCCAGCTCGATGCCAGGGCCAGCGGAATCGGGAAAATCGTACGGTGACCGTGGATCACGTCGTACGCAAAAAACATCGGAATCTTCAGGCGACTGCGCATCGCCGCGTCCTGCATCGGACGGTTTTCCGGGCGGGTGATCGAGTTGAACGTACCGCCGATATTGCCGGCGGCGATCTCTTTGCGGATCAGTTCGCGGGGCATTTCCGGGCCGATGCTGATCAGGCGCAACTGGCCGATCTTTTCATCGAGGGTCATTTGTTTCATCAGATTGCTGATGAACGCGTCCTTGTTTTCCAGGGGTACCGGGGTCGTGGCGGCCAATACTTGATGACTGGCCAGGCTGACGAACAGGCCCAGCAAACACAGCTTCTTCATGAATATTTTTCTCAAGGGCCCAAGCGGCAATGCAATGCCGGCCAGCCAAAAGTTAGGGAGCGACTATTGTTGTTCGGGTGCAGGCTCAAAATGACCGAGCCAAAAAACGCCCACCGACCTTCGGCAGCGTTTGCGCAGGGCCTCTTTTTAGCCCATCGGCCCGTTGCAATCCAGTGGCGCCGCCGATTATGCCCGAACCGCCGATGCAGAAGGTTTCACGGTCGGTTTTTTATGAAATACGCCAGGGAGCATCACTTTGATGAATGTCAGTCCAACCTACCGCTCGCGTTTGCAGGTCGCCACGCTGTTGCTGATGGCAACGCTGTTGACCGCGTGCGGCATCAACAACATTCCGACCCTCGACGAACAGGCGAAAGCGGCCTGGGGCCAGGTACAGAATCAGTACCAGCGTCGTGCCGACCTGATTCCCAATCTGGTGGAAACCGTCAGAGGCTATGCCAAGCATGAAGAGGCAACCCTGACTGCAGTGGTCGAGGCGCGGGCCAAGGCAACTTCGATCCAGGTCGATGCCAGCACCCTCGACAACCCGGAAAAGCTCAAGCAGTTCCAGCAGGCCCAGGATCAGTTGAGCGGTGCGCTCAGCCGATTGATGGTGGTCTCCGAGCGCTACCCGGACCTCAAGGCCAACCAGAACTTCCTTGCCCTGCAATCGCAGCTCGAAGGCACGGAAAACCGGATCGCCGTGGCGCGGCGCGATTTCATTCTGGCGGTGCAGAAGTACAACACCGAGATCCGCACATTTCCCGGTCGCCTCTGGCACAGCGTGATGTACAGCGATCTGCCGATTCGCGAAACCTTCGAAGCCACCACCCCCGGTGCGGAAAAGGCCCCGGAAGTGAAGTTCTGATTCGAGGTTGCCCATGCGTTTGTTGAAGATTGGCCTGGTGCTGATGCTCTGGCTGTTCACCGTCAGCGCCCGGGCCGAGTTGACGTTCCCGGCGCTGAGCGGGCGGGTGGTGGACGAGGCGCAGATGATCGAGCCCTCGGTGCGCGCCCAGTTGAGCCAGCAGTTGCAGGCTCACGAGCAAGCGACCGGCGAGCAACTGGTGGTGGTCACGGTGCCTGATCTGCAGGGCACCACCATCGAGGATTACGGCGTGCAACTGGGCCGGCACTGGGGCATCGGCCAGAAAGACAAGAACAACGGCGCGCTGCTGATCGTCGCCCGTGATGAGCGCAAGCTGCGCATTGAAGTCGGTTACGGGCTGGAAGATCGGCTGACCGATGCGCAGACCTCGGTGATCATCCATCAAGTGATCACCCCGGCATTCAAGACCGGCAATTTCAGCAAGGGCATCAGCGACGGCGTGGCGGCGATGCTGGTGGTGCTCGGCGGCAACCCGCTGGACGAGCCCTCGACGGTGTATGAGTCGAGCGGCGATCCGCAAAGCGATTTTGTCTCGCGCCATCCGCTGTTGTTTGTTTTTCTGGTGGTGTTGTTCATCCTGACCGTGTTTGTCTGCCAGATGCTCGGTATCCTTCCCGCCGGCCGTGGCGGCTCCGGCGGTGGGGGCGGTTTCGGCGGTGGTGGATTTGGCGGCGGCGGTGGAGGCGGGGGCGGGGGCTTCAGCGGCGGCGGGGGCAGTTTCGGCGGCGGTGGTTCGTCCGGCGGCTGGTGAACACACAACAATAATGATCAGGCATTTTTCGACATGGCATTACTGAGCGAACACGAACAACGCAAAGTCGCCGAGGCGATCGCCCGGGTCGAGCGCGACACCGACGCCGAACTGGTGACCGTGCTGGCGGCCCGCGCCGATGACTACGCGTACATCCCGTTGCTGTGGGCCAGCCTGTTGGCGCTGCTGGTGCCGGGCATCGTCCATTACCTGAGCGGCTGGCTGACCATGCACAGCCTGTTGCTGGTGCAGTGGGGGCTGTTCATTGTTCTGTGCCTGCTGTTTCGTCTGCCGCAAGTCACCACCCATCTGATCCCGCGCCGTGTGCGCCACTGGCGTGCGTCGAACCTGGCGCGGCGCCAGTTCCTTGAGCAGAACCTGCACCACACCGTGGGTAGCACCGGCATGCTGATCTTTGTCTGCGAGGCCGAACGCTACGTGGAGATTCTGGTGGACGAGGGGATTTCCCGGCGGCTGGACAACAAAAGCTGGGACGCGATTGTCGTCGCGTTCACCGAGCAAGTGCGGCAGGGGCGCACGCTTGAGGGGTTCGTGACCTGCATCGAGGCGTGCGGTGAACTGCTCAAGGTGCATGTGCCGGTGACGCAGGTGAGGAATGAATTGCCCAATCGGTTGATTGTGTTGGGTTGATTCTCTGGCCGCAGTCATCCCCTGTGGCGAGGGAGCTTGCTCCCGCTGGGGCGCGAAGCGGCCCTGAACCCGGTAAACGCGGTTTGTCTGGTTAGTAATCGCCTGTTTTAACGACTGCTGCGCAGCCGAGCGGGAGCAAGCTCCCTCGCCACAGAAGCCCGGTGTACTGGGTTCTTGTGCCGTTGGGTAAATAAGAACGTGTCCCCAACCCCCATCCCCCTAAAATACCCGCCATTCCCGTTTCGCCCCGCCCGAGGCCGCTTGTTCATGTCCGTTACCGCCCCATCCGCGCCGTCTGCCAAACCCGCGCCAGACCATCACGCCCAGTTCATCGAGCTGCTGCAAACCAGCCTCGAACACAACGGCTTCATCAAACTGGTGCTGGCCAAGTACGTGGGTGAAGAGGCGGATCTGCAGCGGATCATCATCAAGGCGGTGACGGTCAAGGCGCAGCCAAACCTGTCGTTTGTCTATCGCTACAAGACCCGCGACATCACCAAGAATCTGCCGCTGAGCGAAGGCGTGGCGGTGATTGCCGAGTTGTTGCCGGCGGCGTTCAAGAATGCGCATTTGCTGACCGTGACCGACGAAGCCCAGCTCGAATACAGCAAAAAGGGCAAGAGTTCACTGTTCAAGAGCAAACCTCAGCAATTGCGTGAAGCGCCGTCCGCCGAGCACAACCGTGAGAAAAACCGCTTTCTGGACCTGAGCCGGCCGTTCCTCAAGGACCTGGGCGTGACCAACGCGCAACACGAGCTGATCCCGGCGATGTCGCGCAAGTGGAAGCAGATCAACAAATTCATCGAAGTCTTCAGCCACGCCCTGACCTCGTCACCGCTGGCGCTGGACAAACCGGTGCGGGTTGCTGATTTCGGTTCGGGCAAGGGCTACCTGACGTTCGCGATTCACGATTACCTGCGCAACACGCTCAAGGCCGAAGGCGAAGTCACCGGCGTCGAGTTGCGTGACGAGATGGTCAACCTGTGCAACGCCGCCGCGGCGAAACTCGAGCACCCGGGGCTGGTGTTCAAGTGCGGTGACGTGCGCAGCGTGGCGCCGAGCGAACTGGACGTGATGATCGCCCTGCATGCCTGCGACATCGCCACCGACTACGCAATCCACACCGGCATCCGTTCCGGCGCGTCGATCATCATGTGCTCGCCGTGCTGCCACAAACAGATTCGCCTGCAGATCCAGAGCCCGGCGTTGCTCAAACCGATGCTGCAATACGGTCTGCACCTGGGGCAACAGGCGGAAATGGTCACCGACAGCCTGCGCGCGCTTTTCCTCGAAGCCTGCGGTTACGAGACCAAAGTGTTCGAGTTCATCTCGCTGGAACACACCAACAAGAACAAGATGATTCTCGCGGTGAAACGCGCCGAGCCGGTGGACCCGGCTCAGTTGCTGGTGAAGATTGCTGAGTTGAAGGCGTTCTACAACATCAGCGAGCACTGTCTGGAAACCCTGCTGCGCGCCGACGGTTACCTGGCCTGACCTTGACCTTGTGGGAGCGAGCCTGCTCGCGAAGGCGGACTGCCAGCCAAGGATGCTGCTGGCTGTTATGGCCCCTTCGCGAGCAGGCTCGCTCCCACATGGGGTTTGATGGCGGTCTTGCGCCCGAGCATCACCGTTGCGATCACCCCGCAGGCAAACACCCAGGTGATCGGCTCGACATGTTCGCCAAAGAACAGCGCCGAAAACGCGATGGTGAAGAAGATCTGCAGCAACTGGATCTGACTGACCCGCGCGATCCCGCCCATCGCCAGCCCGGCGTACCAGGCGAAGAAGCCGAGAAACTGCGAAAACAACGCCACGTAGCCAAACGCCCACCAGGTCTTGGCCGACACCGCGCCCTGATGTTGCAGCGCCAGATACAACACTGGCCCGATCAGCAGCGGCGTCGACAGCACCAGCGCCCAGCAGATCACCTGCCAGCCGCCCATTTCCTTGGCCAACCGGCCACCCTCGGCATACCCCAGACCACCCACGGCAATCGCGCCGAGCATCAGCAAGTCACCGGCCTGAATGCTCCCGGCACCGGTGTAAAGCGCATAACCGAGCACCAGCGCACTGCCCAGTGCGGCGCAGGCCCAGAAGGCTTTTGACGGACGCTCATGGGACAGCCACGCGGCATACAGCGCCACGCACAGCGGCTGCAAACCGTTGACCAGTGCGCCATGGGACGCCGGCAAGGTCTGCATGGCCCACGCCGACAGCACCGGAAAGCCGAGAATCACCCCGGCGATCACCAGGCTCAGGCCTTTGATTTGCTGCCAGCTCGGCCACTTCTCGCGCCGCCATAACAACAGCGCCGCCGCCGGAATCGCCGCGAACAGCGCCCGGCCGAGGCCGTTGAGCAGCGGATGCAGTTCCTGCACCACGATCCGCGTGAAGGGCAGGGTCAGGCTGAAAATCACAACCCCGAGCAGGCCGAGGGCCATGCCGGTGTTTTCGCGCGAGGACATGTGAGTGACCAGAATTGAAGGTGACAGGGAGGTGGCTTCATCTAGCCATAAACCGGGCGGGTCGGGCTGTTACAGCTAGGCACAGAGTTATCCATACAGTTGGAATAAGTCCTGTGGCGAGGGAGCTTGCTCCCGCTCGCCTGCGCAGCAGGCGCCAAACCTGAATGCATTCTTTACTCACGGAAAGCGAGGGGACGCTTCGCGCCCCAGCGGGAGCAAGCTCCCTCGCCACAAAGGCGGGGAGGCGTAGTAGCCGGTTGTTACCCGCCCGAACGGATAAGGTCTACCTTGAATACTCCTGCAAGCCCTTTCCCAGAGGAGTCCTCCCCATGGCCGCGAAAAAAATCCTGATGCTGGTCGGCGATTACGTCGAAGACTACGAAGTGATGGTGCCGTTCCAGGCCCTGCAAATGGTCGGTCACACCGTGCACGCCGTGTGCCCGGACAAGCCATCCGGTAGCACCGTGCGCACCGCGATCCATGACTTTGAAGGCGACCAGACCTACAGCGAAAAACCGGGTCACCTGTTCGCCCTCAACTTCGACTTTGCCAAGGTCGCCGAGGCCGATTACGACGCGCTGCTGATTCCCGGGGGGCGTGCGCCGGAGTACCTGCGCCTGAATGAAAAGGTGCTGGCGCTGGTAAGAGCATTCGACAAGGCTGGCAAGCCGATTGCCGCTGTGTGCCACGGCGCGCAGTTGCTCGCGGCGGCGGGCGTTCTGGAAGGTCGCGAATGCAGCGCCTATCCGGCCTGTGCGCCGGAAGTACGCCTGGCCGGTGGCACGTTCATCGATATCCCGGTGACCGACGGCCACGTTCAAGGCAATCTGGCGACTGCTCCGGCGTGGCCGGCGCATCCGAACTGGCTGTCCGGATTCCTCGGCCTGCTTGGCACCCAAATCACCCTGTAACGAGGATGCGCCGATGTGCGAGCTCTACGTCAAGGCCGACCCGATTCTCTACGAATCCCGCTCGCGCTCGCTGCGCATCTGCGGCGTGGTGACGACATTGCGTCTGGAAAACCAGTTCTGGGACATCCTCAGCGAAATCGCCGAAGTCGATGGCATGACCACTAACCAGTTGATCGCCAAGCTGTATGAAGAAGTGATGGATTATCGCGGGGAGGTGGTGAATTTTGCCTCTTTCCTGCGGGTGAGCTGCACGCGGTATCTGAGTCAGCGGCGGGTGACGGAGCCGCAGTTGTCGGTGGTGCGAGCAGTTGTGAAATAGCCCACTGCGGGTCGACGCCTTCGCGAGCAAGCCCGCTCCCACAGTGGATCTCCAGTGATCACAAAAACAGGTGAGCACTCGTTAACCAATGTGGGAGCGGGCTTGCTCGCGAAGAGGCCATTACAGGCGACAGAAATCCTGGGCTGGTCTTTACTCACTGGCGCGAAACCTCTCAACCGCCAAGGAGAATCGAGCATGTCCGGATGGTACGAAGTGAGCAAAAGCAGCAACGGCCAGTTCAGGTTTGTGCTGAAGGCCGCCAACGCTGAAACCATTCTCACCAGCGAGCTCTACACCACTCGCGCGGCAGTCGACAACGGCATTGCTTCGGTGCAGACCAACAGCCCGCTGGATGAACGCTACGAGAAGAAATCGACGAAGGATGGCCACCCATACTTCAACCTCAAGGCCGCCAACCATCAGATCATCGGCAGCAGCGAGTCGTACTCCACGGACGCCGCGTGCGCCAAAGGCATCGCCAGCGTCAAGGCCAACGGGCCGAGCAAAGTGATCAAGGACAAGACGTTGCCGGTGCTTTGAAATAACTCCACGACTCAGTCGCCAAAACAATGGCGACTGAATTCTGGCTATGTGCCACTACATCGCTTATCCTTCGCGACCAATCCATGGAAGGGGCGGCGTTCAATACTCTTTCGTGTGTTTTTCAATGTTTACGCGAGAGTTTTTCCTTTGATGATTCGCTTTTTCGCTGTTCTGACGGCGCTGCTCGGCCTGAGTGGTTGCTACAGCATGTCACCCACCCACATTGACGATGAACTCAAGCCAACCGCCGATTCCGGCGTGGCTTATGTGGTAGGTGTGGTCGGCATCTGGCCCAAGACGAGGTTTTCGGCGAAGGAACAAATGCTGATGATCCGTAAGCGTGGAAGCGATGATTTCGCCACTGCACGCCTGCACAACGAGTTTTACGCCCGAACCGAGCGAGATGTACGCGAGACCGATCACGGCATCGGCACGTTGTTTGTGATGCCGCTCAAACCCGGTCGTTACGAGATCTACAACGTGCGTTTCGATCATGGGCAGTCGGTGACGTGGAGCCGTGAAGACTTCACCATCGGCATGCAACTCGAGGCGGGCAAGGCTTATTACATCGGCGATTTTCGCGCCGGGTGCCTGATCGGTCTCCAGCTGTCATGCCTGTTCCTGCACAGCGATCATCTTGAACGTGATGCGGCGCTGGTTCGTGCCAAATATCCGCAAGTACCGGGGTTGCAGCGTCTGGACCTGCCGAATCTGGACACCGCCACGCCGTTCATTCGCGAAGAAAACGGCCCCAGCGCCTCCGTCTATAAAGCCATGCTGTCAGGAAAACTCTAATGCGCATCAAGCTTCTGTTTCTGGGATTGCTCATGTTGCTGGGGGGTTGTCAGGCGACCCACAGCCTCAAGGCCCCCGACGTCGACTACAGCCAGCAACTGCCGGCGATCAGCGTCAATGTGCTCGGTCTGCCGAGCTGGATGTTGCGAGACGAACTGCGTCGGCCCGGCACTTTCGACGAAGTTCGCGCCGGTCGAAGCGAGGATGGCTACAACGTTCTGGTAGTCGCCAACAGCGATGTCGGCGCGCTTCAGCCTCAGTTGTTCCTGAGTGCCTTCACACTGTTCCTGGTACCGGTACCGGTGAGCTTCGACAGCACAGTGGTGTTCAGTCTCAGCCATGGCAAGGAGATACTGGGTGTCTATGCCGTGCACAATCACACTGAATCCTGGCGGGGCGCCTTCAACGCCTCGGGCGGACAGTTCGAGCATGTGCGCTTGATCACTGACACGTTCATTGCGCAGGTCCTGAAGGATCAGCCCTTCCACCGTGAAGCGATGAAGCACGCCGCCAGTCTTTGACCGACAGGCAGGAAAAATCCCGCCCGGAGTGTTCCGGGCGGGATTTTTTTCATCAGCGCAAAACGTCGAGCAGCGCTTTGAGGTGATGTCTGCCGGGAACACTGGCAACCGGGGATCGCCGACCTCCAGCCCCCGTCTCGCGCAATCCAGCCTTGATCGTCGCCGGCAAGCCGCCCTTGAGGATGAAATCCAGCAGCGGCAACTGGCGGTAGAACACCTCACGTGCCCGCTCCAGATCGCCGGCCAGCGATGCTGCGTACAGATCCAGATTCAGTTGCGGGATCAGGTTCGGCGCGGCGGTGCACCAACCTTTGGCGCCGGCGGCAAACGCTTCCAGCGCCAGCGGATTGCAGCCGTTGTAGAACGGCACCTGGCCTTCACCGAGCAATTGCAGTTTGTGCATGCGCTGAATGTCGCCGGTGCTCTCCTTGACCATGGTCACGTTTTCCACGCCATTGACGATGCGCAGAATCAGCTCGACCGACATGTCGGTGCCGCTGGTGGCCGGGTTGTTGTAGAGCATGATCGGCACGCCGATGCTGTCGCCGATGGCGCGGTAATGGGCGAGGATTTCCGCCTCGCTGAGCTTCCAGTACGAGGCCGGCAGCACCATCACCACGTCGGCGCCATGCGCTTCGGCGAAGCGCGCGCGGCGCACGGCTTTGGCGGTGGTCAGGTCGGACACGCTGACGATGGTCGGCACCCGTTTGGCCACGTGTTTGATGCTGAACTCGGCGACCTGATCCCACTCGGCGTCGCTCAGGTAAGCGCCTTCGCCGGTACTGCCCAGCGGGGCGATGGCGTGGACGCCGCTGTCGATCAGACGATCGATCGATTGGCCGAGAGCGGGCAGATCCAGGCCTTCGCCCTTGGCGCCGAACGGGGTGATGGTGTAGCCGATGATGCCGTGAATGTTGGACATGCGGTGTCTCCTTGAAAAGCTGAAATCAGTTCAGGCAATCGGCGTGCTGGCGCAGGTTCTGCCGGGCGTAGTAGTTGAAAGCGGCGGCGTGGCGCTTGGGTTTCGACACCCAGTCATGGGCCTCGCGCCCCAGTTGCGGGATGATCGGCTTGATCGTGCCAGCGGCCATTGCCAGCAACTGAAGTCTGGCGGCGCGCTCGATCAGTTGGGCGATGACACACGCTTCTTCGATCGTATTGCCGGTCGACAGTTGGCCGTGGTGCGACAGCAGAATCGCACGCTTGTCGCCCAGTGCACCGGCAATCAGTTCGCCCTCTTCGTTACCCACCGGCACGCCCGGCCAGCCTTCGAGAAACGCACAGTCCTCGTACAACGGGCACAGGTCCATGTGGGAAATCTGCAGCGGCACTTCCAGCATCGACAGTGCAGCAATGTGCGTCGGATGGGTGTGGATGATGCAGTTCACGTCCGGTCGGGCGCGGTAGACCCAGCTATGGAAACGGTTGGCCGGGTTGGCCATGCCGTGGCCTTCGAGCACTTCCAGGTCTTCGTTGACCAGCAGCAGATTGCTCGCGGTGATTTCATCGAAACCCAGGCCCAGTTGCTGAGTGTAATAGGTCTCCGGTTGCGGGCCACGGGCGGTGATCTGTCCGGCCAGACCGGAGTCATGACCGCTCTCGAACAGTATCCGGCAGGTCAACGCCAGCTTTTGCCGGTCAGTCCACGTATTATCCGCCAGGGTGTTTTGCATCTGGGTCAGCGCTTGCTTGACCAGTTGCGCTTTGGGTAGTGCTAATGTCTTGGCCATGTCTGTGTCCTTTGGGTGATTGCAAATGACACTAAAGAGCCTGTATGACACAAAGTGTCATAAGCAAGCATGAATCGTCGTTTCCTTGATGGAATAACTGCTGCGCATGTCTATCCGTTTGAAATTATTGAGAAAAAAACTTGGGGTAACGCTTGAGGCGCTGGCCGAAAAATCCGGCATGACCAAGAGTTATCTGTCGAAAGTCGAACGCGGGTTGAACACCCCGTCGATTGCGGCCGCGCTGAAACTGGCGAAGGCGCTGAACGTGAAGGTCGAGGAATTGTTCTCCGAAGACAACGTCAGCCTCGACAGCTACAGCCTGGTGCGCAGCCACGAGCGCCAGTCACTGGCGGCCAACGATCAGAGCCCGGGGTATGCGGTGCTGGCGCATCAGGTCAGCGAGCGCAACCTGCTGCCGTTCATCATCTACCCGCCGAGCGAGTTCACCGACAAGACCTTCAAGGAGCACTTGGGCGAAGAGTTTCTGTTCGTCCACGAAGGGCAGGTGGAAGTGGATTTCATGAACGAGCGAGTGCTGCTGGAGCGCGGCGATGCGCTGCATTTCAATGCGCAGAAACCGCATCGGATCAGATCGGTGGGCGAGGTGCAGGCGCAGTTGCTGGTGGTGGTGCACAGCTCGGAAGAATGAGCCGCCAGAAAAAGCTTCGCGAGCAAGCCCGCTCCCACATTTGGAATGCATTCCAAGGTGGGAGCGGGCTTGCTCGCGAAGGCGTCAGTACTGCTTACATCAAATCTCGACGGGAACCGAAAGCTTCGGACTCCCCAACGCATGCGTCTTCGCATCAAAAAACCGCAACTCAACCCCGGTCCCTTCGAACACCTTCGCGTAATGCCGCTTCTGGTGCTGAATGAACGCCGCACTGCGCGGATAGATCGAGATGGCCACGCTCGCCGGTTTCGCCAGGCGCAGCGCCCTCACGATGTGAGCATCCTGCTCGCCCAGCGCATGCCCGAAGATGCACAGGTTCTGCGCGTGGCCCAATAACTGCTCATAGCAGAACGACAGATAATCCGAGCTGCGAATGGTCTTCAGCTTGTCCGCACTCGGCCCTTCGTTGACGAACAGCGGCACGTCGTCGAGGGTCTTGATCGTGTTGTTGATCGCGAAACTGCCGAGCAGGGTGCCTTCGGTCGAAGTCAGTTTGCGGGCGGTGCCGTCCTGATTGCGCACCAGGTGCAGACCACCGTGCAGATACAGCAGACGCGGTTTTACGCTGGCGCTTTCGCTCAGATCAAAACTGGCGTCGGGGCCGTTGAACAGGTCGTCGATCGCCTCGCTGCGGTGCTGTATCGCCCAGTAGCTGAGCAGGTCGTAATTGGTGGTGAACACCGTGCGATAACGCGCCAGTTCTTCGTTGAGCGTCGCCAGGGTCGAGGCCTGCACCAGTCGCCATGGAATGTGCACCGCATGCACGGTGTTGATCAGCGCTTCCTTGATCGCGTAGTAGCGATTGCGCGGTGCGGCCGAGCTGACCGCCAGCGCCTTGTTGACCCGGCTGGTGGTTTTCAGCGCACCGAGCACCTGCTCGAAGCTGCGCGTCTGCATCGCATCGAACACGCTCAGCTCCGACGGACTCAGTGGTTTCTCTTCCACGGTGCGCGCGTTTTCGAACAGCGAGTCGTAGCCGAAATCGTCCCACACCGCGCGGCTGGCGCCATTGCCCACCAGCAGACCGTTGAAGTCGGCGGTGACGCGCAGGGCGCTCCAGTCTTCGAGGGTGGCATCGACTTGCAGAAAATCGGTCATTGCGTGGGCAGTCTCAAAACAAAGGGCAGATGGGCGGCGACTTTATCACGAGCGGGCATTGAGCCAGATCAACATCGGTGGTGACCGATCGGTCGATCCTGTGCACATCCGCCGGATCGGAGCAGTCGATTCGGCCCCAGTCAGGAGACGCGCATGAGCAGCACCTTTTTCATTCCAGCCGTAAACATCATGGGCAACGGATGCCTCGACGAGGCCATGCTTGCGATCCGCAACTACGGTTTTCGCAAGGCGCAGATCGTCACTGACGCGGGGCTGGCCAAGGCTGGCGTGGCGGCCATGGTCGCCGAGAAACTGGCGATGCAGGACATCGACTCGGTGATCTTCGACGGTGCCAGACCGAACCCGAGCATCGCCAACGTCGAGGCAGGACTGGCGCTGCTCAAGGACAGTCGCTGCGATTTCGTGGTGTCGCTCGGCGGCGGTTCGCCCCATGACTGCGCCAAGGGTATCGCCCTGTGTGCGACCAACGGTGGGCAGATCCGCGACTACGAAGGTGTCGATCAATCGAGCAAGCCGCAGTTGCCGCTGATCGCCATCAACACCACCGCCGGCACTGCCAGCGAGATGACCCGTTTCTGCATCATCACCGACGAATCGCGCCACGTGAAAATGGCCATCGTCGACCGCAACGTCACGCCGCTGCTGTCGGTCAACGACCCGGCGCTGATGGTCGCCATGCCGAAAAGCCTGACCGCCGCCACCGGCATGGACGCGCTGACCCACGCCATCGAGGCCTACGTTTCGACTGCCGCCAACCCGATCACCGACGCCTGCGCGCTGAAGGCCATGACCCTGATCAGCAACAACCTGCGCCTGGCCGTGCGTGACGGCAGCGACCTCGCGGCGCGGGAGAACATGGCCTACGCGCAGTTCCTCGCCGGCATGGCGTTCAACAACGCATCGCTCGGCTACGTGCACGCGATGGCCCACCAGTTGGGTGGTTTCTACGACTTGCCCCATGGTGTGTGCAACGCCGTGTTGCTGCCGCACGTGCAGACCTTCAACGCGTTGATCTGTGCCGAACGCCTGACTGACGTCGCCCACGCCATGGGCGCGGATATTCGTGGGTTCAGCCCGGAAGAGGGCGCCCAGGCGGCGATCAACGCGATCCGTTGTTTGGCCAGGGACGTCGAGATTCCGGGTGGCCTGCGTGAACTCGGCGCCAAGCTCAGCGACATCCCGGTGCTCGCCAGCAACGCGCTGAAAGATGCATGCGGCCTGACCAATCCACGGGCGGCGGATCAGCGGCAGATCGAGGAGATTTTCCGTAACGCGTTTTAAGGGCTGACACGCGTCGGCGTGAATCTCACACAGAGCATCGCGCCGAACGCAAGCACACTGCACAACAGTGCTAGCGGCCACGCCGAAGGGCTGGCAATAAGACTGGCAATCGCGCCGATCAACGCCGCCATCAGTTGGTGAATAAATCCGCTCAATGCCATCGCGTAAGCTCCCGCAATCGGTGCGCCATCGTTGGCACGGGACAGGCTGATCGGATAGTTCAGCGACTGACCGAATACCGCCACGCAGTAGGGCAGCCACAGCAGCAGCGCGATGGAGTTGGCCATCAGACTGCCCAGCAGCATCACGCCGCAGCCCGCCATCACCAGCGCCACGCCCAGCGTCATCAAACGGTGTTGACCCGCGTGCAGAACGCAGCGATTGACCCCTAGCGCTCCGAGAAAGTACGCCGCACTGACCGGCCAGCCGAGCAGACCGTAATCCATCGTGGACCAATTGAACGGCCCTTGCAGGATCAGCGGTGCAGCCGTGTTGAAGGCGATGATGACGCCGTAGCCGAGACCGCCGGCGAGTGCCGGCAACAGGAACGCGCGATGGATCAGGATGCGCCGGTAAACCCTCCATGCCGAAGCGTTTGTTTGCACCTCCTCCAAGGTCGCGAAGTTGGCCCGGGATACGATCAGAGCCATCAGCAAGCCTGTGATGCCGAGCAAGTAGAAGATGGCCTGCCAGCCCAGCGCGACCTGAATGATCGACCCCAGGTACTGGCCGATACCCAGTGCCACCACGAACGAAATCGAAATCCACGACAATGCCTTGGCCAGCAGGTCGCCGCGAAAACTGTCGCGAATCAGCACCCTTGCCATCACCGAAATCCCGCTGGCGCCAACGCCCTGAATCAGGCGCAGTAAAAGGAACGACTCCAGCGTCGAACCCAGCGGCAAGCCCAGGTTCGTCACGCCATACAAGCCCAGCGCTGCGAGCAACACCGGTTTGCGTCCGATACGCTGGGCCAGTGAACCCCAAAGCAGCATTGGCAGCGCCATGCCGACCAGATAAATCGATAAGCCCCACGCCACTTGTGCAGGCTCCGCGTGCAGATGGCCGGCAATCTCCGGCAGCGCTGGCAGGTAAATACTCATGCCCAGCTGCGCGAGGAAAACGGTACAGCAGGTGATAAGAAGGGTGGCGCTGGCGTTCATCTGTCGTCCTTGGCTCAGATGTCGAAATCGACGCGATGCGTGCGCAACAACTCGCTGACTGCTTCGCAGAAATATCGGATCAGCGACGGCTCCATATCAGCACGCAAGGTTACCCGAATGGCCGCTTTACCTTGGGCAACCACTGGAAAAAATACCGCGCTGGTGAAAAAGCCTTGCTCGGCCAGTTCGCTGGCGATGCAGTTGGCCAGATCCGCCTGGCCGCAATCGATCAAGCGGATCGCCATCGCGCTGTGGCATTGCTCGGTGCTGATCAAACTGTCGAAGAGGCGGATATTAGCTTGGAGGCTGGCCTGTAGAGCGGCGAATTCGGCGCTGTAATGCAGGCGGATCGACGCTCGGCCGGCGCCGATTGCCGCACAGTTTAGACTTTGTGACCAGTTGCTCGGGCCGCCATAACGCTGGATGATTTTTTTCTGGCGCAGGTTACCGAGCATCACCAATCCACCACTGGCGCCAAATGACTTGGCCAGCGACGCAACGATCAGGCAGTCATCTTCCAGCGTCTGGATTCTCGGTCGTACCAGGCCGACGCCGTTATGGCCGACGGCTGACAACGCGTGGGAATCATCCAGATAAAGAAACAGCCCGTAACGATCCTTGAGGTACAGCAGGCCTTCCATGTTGGTCACGCCGCCCATGCTGTAGGCGCCGTCGCCAACATAGGCCACGCGGCCGTATTGCTGGCACATCTGTTCCAGAAAATCCATGTCGTTGTGTGGACAGGTCATGACACGAGTTTCGTCGGCGCAGGCAGCTTTCAAATGATTCATCGAGTAATGCGCCTGACGGTCAAAGACCATTACTGGCGGGCGATTATCGGTCAATACACCGCTGGCCAGCAGCGGCAAGATCCCCGCACTAGCAGCGCTGCAGGACAAGGTCGTCAGGCACACAGCATCGAACAGCTGCGAAAGCTCGGTTTCGTATTTTTCGAGAATCTCCAGTTTGCAGCGATTTTTCGAGTTGGCAACGCGCATAGAGCCGGTTTCCTGCAGTGCGGCAATAGCACCTTCGAGCAGGGCAGGGTGATGATCAAGGCCAAGGTAGGACGTGGTACAGAAATGTTGTAGCTCCCGTCCATATTGGTCGAGCAGGCGGTTGGGACCCATGACTTCGACATTGAGCCCGGCGACTTTGCCGAGCTCGGCGTTCTCCCAGTCCTGGTTTGCCAGTGCGATGACTTTTCGATAGTTGGAATAAAGGTTTGGTGCTTGCTGCATCTGGTTCATCAGGGCATCCCTTGAGCGTAGCAATCCGCGGGTCGTTGCAATTTGTGTGTATTGCCAGACTTTACGGAATGCGACTTCGGGCTTGAATCAGACACGTCCTGCAATATTGAACGCTATTGGATATTTGCTTGTAGGGCGATGTCCTGATGGGCTGTCGGGCACCTCCGAGTCCTACCCGGCAGGTGCCAGATTCCTGCTCGTTGCCTCACCAAACTGAATCAACACCACCCCGCCAATCAGCAGCAACGCGCCCAAAACCCGCGACAACGTCAGCTGTTTCTCCAGCAATCCAAACAGCCCGAAGTGATCGAGCAGCATCGAAGCAATCACTTGCCCGGCCAACGCCAGCGCAACAAACCCGGACGCGCCGAGTTTGGGCAGCAACATCACCGCCAGCGCCACAAAGCACACGCCGAACGCACCGCCAGCCCACATCCACAACGGCGCCTTGCTGATAAACCCCAGCGACGGCAGCGGCAGGCGCAACGCCAGAATCACCGGCAACAGCACCAGCACACTCACCAGCAACGAGGCCAAGGTCGCCCACAGCGGATGTCCCAGTCCTCGCGCCAGATTGCTGTTGATCGCACTTTGAAACGGCACCACCGCGCCGGCAAACGCGGCCAGCAGCAACAAACCGACCCACTGCAACGTACTCATGATCATTCTCCAACAGGTTTTGCTGGACTCTAGAGTATTCGTCGCGCAGATTTAAATTCCGTTTTGTCATCCAGAACATGCACAAGATGAATGATCTGCGCCGTATCGATCTCAACCTGCTGGTGGTTCTCGACGCCTTGCTCAGCGAGCAACATGTCACCCGCGCCGCCGAGCGGCTGCACCTCAGCCAACCGGCAGTCAGCCATGCGCTGGCGCGTCTGCGCGACTTGCTTGGCGATCCGCTGCTGGTGCGCGCCGGTTCGACCCTGGTACCCACGGCGCGGGCGCTGGAGCTGGTCGCACCGCTGGCTGAAGCACTGGCTCAGGTGCAATCGTTGCTGGCGCCGAACACTTTCGATCCGGCCACTGCGCGGCGGACCTTTCGTGTGGCGATGTCCGACTACGGCGCGGCCATCATCCTGCCCGATCTGATCCGCACCTTGCGTCGCGAGGCACCGGGTATCGACCTGCAAATCAGCCACGCCAGTCGCGAAGGCATGCTCGAAGGTGTGCTCAACGGCGACATTGATCTGGCCGCCGGGGTGTTCCCGGAAATGCCCAACGAATTGCGCAGCACGCTGCTGTTCGAAGAGCGCTACGTCTGTTTGCTGGATCGCCGCAGCCTGCCGGCCGAGGGGCTTCTGGATTTGCCGACCTACCTGTCGCGCCCGCATGTGTTGCTGGAAATGCGCGGCAGCGGCACCCCGGAAATCGAACGGGCGCTGACCTCATTGCGCGAACGCCGCCGCGTCGCCATCAGCCTGCCGCACTGGAACGTCGCGCCACAGTTGATCAGCGGTACGGATTTGATTCTCACGGTGTCGTCACGCAGCGTGCGCGAGATTGATCAACAGGAATTGATTGTGCTGCCGCCACCGTTTGAGATCGCGCCGTTCACGTTTGTGCTGGCGTGGCATAAGCGCCGGGGTGGGGATCAGGCGTTGAACTGGTTGAATCGCCGGATTGAGGAGGGGATAGATCGATCCGGGAGCCGCGATTGATAATGGCCTACCACGTGCGCGGAGGAAGCCTGCGAGTATGAAAAACGCGCAGAACCTGAAGCCGGCTTTGACGAACCCGGTAGGGAATCAGATAGGGGCGATCAGGAAGTGCCCACTCTCTGGTTCCGGGCAAACGTCCCTCGCGCCCGGAGGCGGGAAAGCGGGCAAGCTGATCGACGCAGTCGAGAATGGCTTGAACAAACTCAGAGGCCGCCTGCGGATTTTCAATCGCGATGTAGGCGGCTTCGTCATCGAGATTCTTTAGTGCAGTACGCAGCCACTCAACGCGCATTGGCATTCCATTTGTTAGCGATCGCCCTGACATCATCGGCAGAAGCAAAATCACCGGCATCGGCTTCGTTCAGCGCTTTTTGGATTTCTTCAATTTGCCAGGCTTCACGAGCCAGGTACTCGCGCAATGCATCGACTGCCAGATAGGACTTGCTGCGCCCGGTCGCTTTGGCGAGGTTGGCCAGCGTATCTGCAATTTCGTCGGGAAGCCGCAAAGACATGACGGACATGGTGGTCTCGGTGTAGTGGTTTGTAGTGCAACATACTACAGCGTCATACTTGCCCCGGCCCGCCATTCGTCTAACGGTTGCGCACAAGACTTTATCAAGGAAGAAAAATGACCTGCAGAAACACCTTCATCCTGGCTTTTGCATTCCTGGCCATTACCTCCCACGCCCACGCCGCCTGCACCACCAAGAGTTTCGACGGCAAATCCATGTCGCGCTGCAATGTCTGGCCGGCGTTTCCGAGTCAGGCGATTTCGGTCAAGTCCACCTATCTGGCCGATTCTGGCGGCGACGATGCCGGGGCGTTCGATCTGGATCTGGCGCTGCTCAATGCGAGCAATGCCAAACCCATCGCCACCTACCGTAAACCGGGCGCCTACAACTCTGATGCCGTGCGCCTGGATGATGTGCGCATCGACACGGCGCGCTACCGACTGACGCCGGATATCCGCGCTTTTGGGCTGCGAGCCAAGTTCGTCCACAGTTCCCATGCCATTCCCTACGAGAAAACCGATCTGGCGCTGTATGTGCGCGAGGGGGACGAGTTACGTCCGGTGCTTGAAGGCCTGGTGGTCTTCAAGGACAACGGTGAGTTCGTGAATGACTGCGAGGGCTACAGCAAAAAAATCCGCCGGACGCTCGAGATCGCTCCAACGAGCCACAATGGTTTCGCCGATCTGATCGTCACCACCAGCGGCAGCAAAATGAAAAACACCAAGTCCGGCAACCAGTGCGTATCGAACACCACCGAGCTGAAGAAAAAACAGATCACCCTGACGTACGATGGTCAGCAGTACAACGTTCCTGAAGACCTCAGAGGTTACTGACCCCATGCTCACCGGCCTCAACCACCTGACCCTCGCCGTCAGTGATTTGCCCCGCAGTCTGGCGTTCTACCGCGATGTATTGAGTCTGCGCGTCGAAGCCACGTGGGACGCCGGTGCCTACCTGTCGCTGCCGGGGCTGTGGTTGTGTCTGTCGCTGGATGCGCAGCGCACCACCGAGCCGTCCGTCGACTACACCCATTACGCGTTCAGCCTCGCCGAGACAGATTTTCCGTTGTTTGTGCAGACGTTAAAAGCGGCGAATGTGAGGGAATGGCGCGACAACCGCAGTGAAGGCGCATCGTTCTACTTTCTCGACCCTGATAGCCACAAGCTCGAGGCTCACGTCGGCGATCTCGCGTCGCGACTGGCAGCCTGTCGGCACAAACCGTACGCGGGCATGCGTTTTTACGACGCGTCGTGATCTGGCGTTGCGGGCTGATATAGACTGGCCATCATTTGTACTGGCGCCAGCAGGTTTTTCATGACTCCATCGCTGCTAATGGCCGTTCTGGCCTCGGGTTTCATTTACGGCATCACGCCTGGGCCGGGCGTGCTGGCGGTGTTCGGCATTGGCGCGGCGCATGGGCGGCGGGCCGGGGCGGGGTTTCTCTGCGGGCACCTGCTCGGTGATGTGGTCTGGTGCAGCACCGCGCTGATCGCTATCGTCGGCGCCCGCGAAATCGGCAGCACCGCGTTCGATGTGCTGGGTGTGCTCAGCGGTTTGTACCTGTTCTGGCTCGGCTGGCGCGCAGTGCGGGCCAAACGGCGCAGCGATGATCAGCCCCAGGGCGCAGCGCGTCAGCCGTTTTGGCACGGCATCCTGTTTGGCCTGACCAATCCCAAGGCGTATCCGGTGGCTGTGGCGACGTTTACCGCGCTGCTGTCGAGCCGTGCCGAACTGCTCAACTGGTCGATGCTGCCGGCGCTGATCGCCCTGAGTTTCCTCGGCGGTTTGCTGGCCTACGCTATTCTGATCGGCGTGGTCGGCGCCCGACGGGTGCGCACGCTGTATCAGCGCCACGAGCTGATGATCACGCGTTTGTGTGGCGTGATGTTCATCGGTTTTGCCATAAACGCACTGGTGCACGCACTACCGGGATTGCTGCCGAACAAGGCTTGAAGTTGTGTGCAGGGATGCGTGAACAAAGGGTCAGGGATGGTTGAACAGTGCTGCATTGTCCGGACACCCACGCTGAACCATGGAAAGCCGAAATTCCGCGCCGTTGGCGAGTTATATGGACCTGTTGCTCGATGCCGTCTGTGCGGTGGACACGCAGGGCCGTTTCGTTTTTGTCAGCGCCGCCTGCGAGCGCATTTTCGGCTATACGCCTGACGAGTTGATCGGTCGGCCGATGATCGAACTGGTGCATCCTGCAGACCGCCAGCGCACCCTCGCCGCCGCCCGCGACATCATGGGTGGCGAACCCAAACACAATTTTGAAAACCGTTACGTGCGCAAGGATGGCCGCATCGTCAACATCCTCTGGTCGGCGCGCTGGTCGCAGGTCGATCAACTGCGCATCGCCGTGGCCCGCGACATCACTGAGCGCAAGCAGGCCGAGTCACGTCAGGCGGCGTTGTATGCGATTTCCGAAGCGGCGCATGTCGCCGAAGACTTGCTGGCGCTGTTCAAGCGCATTCACCTGATCATCGGCGAATGGTTGCCGGCGCTGAATTTCTCCGTGGCGCTGTACGACGAGCACTGTGCGCAGCTGAATTTTCCCTATCACGTCGACGATCACGAATTGCAGCCCGAGCAGCCGGGCACCGTCACCGGGCGCCTGTGTGCGGAGGTTATCCGCAGCGGTCAGCCGATTCTGCTGACGCCGGACAGTCCCGACGCCCCACCCGACTTCGCGGCGCTGGTGGCGGGGCAGGATTCACCGTGCTGGCTCGGTGTGCCGCTGAATTCGAAGAACGGCACCATCGGCGCACTGATCGTCAAAAGCCTGCCGGGTGGCGAGCGTTACACCGAACAGGACAAGGAACTGCTGCAATACGTCTGCGCCCAGGTCGCGACCGCGATCGAGCGTCAGCAACTGCACGCGCGGCTCAAGCGCATGGCGCAGTACGATCAATTGACTCAGTTGCCCAATCGAGGATTGCTCAAAGACCGCCTCAAGGCTGCGCTGGCCGGTGCCCGCGAAGCGTCGGGAAACATGGCGCTGCTGTACGTCGATCTGGATCACTTCAAGCAGGTCAACGACACCTTTGGCCATGCGGTCGGCGACATGCTGCTACAAACGGTGGCGAGTCGGCTCAAGGGCTGCGTACGCGATACCGATACCGTGGCGCGCATTGGTGGCGACGAATTCGTGGTGCTGTTGCACAGTGTTCATGCCGCTGAAGACGCCGACAGCGTGGCCGGAAAAATCCGACAGGTGCTGATGCAGCCCATGCGCTTGGACGGTCACAACCTGTGCATCGAGCCGAGCATCGGCGTGGCCCGTTATCCCGAACATGGCCGCGAAGAGCAACAACTGTTCCGGCACGCCGACCAGGCGATGTACGCCGCCAAACGCCTCAATCATCGGGTAGTGGATAGCTGAAACAGTGCACGCCGTTCGTCGCGGCGCGGGCAACTTTTCTAAACCTTTATCGGTCCGGCAATTCTCAATCTAGGCGGGCACCTGCTCGCCAACGATCAACACCAAGAGGAAGAGAATCATGCCTAATTCAAGAAACTCGAACTCGGGAAACTTCGCCAACGATCGAACCAAGGCCTCTGAAGCCGGTCGCAAAGGTGGGAAAACCACCACCACGACAGTCGACAAAGAGCCTGCGAAAACCGAAATGGGCCGCAAGCCAGCTCAGAAGTCGAAGTAGTCGGTGAGGTAGTTTTGATTGAGAGGCGGGGGCGCAAGCCCCCGCTTGAATTTGCAGAGATAGGAGGGCGCGACCATGAGCCGGATGGCCACCCAGATACGTCGTTTCAGTTTTGCCACGCTGTTGGGTTTGTTCGCTGGCAGTGCATTCGCCCAGTCGCCTGCCGACTTCATCAACGATGCGTCCGCCAAAGGCATGGCCGACATCGAAGCCAGTCGTCTGGCGCACCAGAAATCCGACTCCAAAGAGGTCAAGGATTACACCATCGTCGTGATCAATGACCGCACCACGGCCAACCAGCATCTGGCAAAGATCGCGAAAAAGCTCGACTTGCCCGTCGCACCTCGTGAAGAAATTGCCGACAAGGCTAAAACCATGATCCCCCAGGTGAAAGACGGTGAAACCTTCGATCAGGCCTACGCCGCGAGCCAGGTGAAAGCGACCGAAGAAGCTATTCAGCAGATCCAGCAGGAAGCGCAGTCAACCGACGTTCCGGAAATCAAGGCATTTGCCGACGAGACGTTGCCAAAACTGCAAAACCATCTGGAAATGGCGCGAGCGCTGCAAGCCAGCCGCTGATCCCGCTTACAAGTCAAAAGATCGCAGCCTGCGGCAGCTCCTGCACCATTCCAAGGAGCTGCCGAAGGCTGCGATCTTTTGCTTTTTTGACTTTACTCAGCAGTCATTCAAATCCTGCTTCGGCTTGCTCTTCTCTCCCAGCCCATCAAGATTGAACACCTCGCTTTCCCCCAGGCTACGGTAATGCTTGCGCAGCGCCTCCAATTGTTTGAGGTCCAGCGATTCCAAGCCAAGCATCGCGTTCTGCGCTTCCTTATTTACCCGCAACAACTCATCGAGCTTCAGATGCAGGATGTCCGTATCGCGGTTCTGCGTGTTTTGGATCAGGAACACCATCAGAAAGGTGATGATGGTAGTCGAGGTGTTGATGATCAGTTGCCAGGTGTCGTTGAAATGAAAAATCGGCCCACTCAGCCCCCACAGAAAAATCAGGATCAACGCGCCCATGAAGGTTTTCGGGCTACCGGCCCAGAGGGCCAGGGTCTGGGATATTTTTGCGAATTTCATTGCGGTGTTCCTTATTGGGAGAGCTTGAAGTTCAGACAGTGACGACGTTGCGAAAATTCGACTGAGACAGGCTGTCGCCAATGAAAACGGTCATGTCTGGACGTAGGTCGGAACACTTTTCGGTAGAAAACTTTCTTTGTGCGGGTTTGCGTCTAGGATCAACTGGCAGTCAATTCGCCAGCATGCGAATGCACGGATAGTAACTAGTCAGAGGTCACTCATGGAATTCTTCGAGAAATTAGCCAGTCTAGCCGCCAAAGTTCGGTTGCAGAGTGCTGCAATTCAGACGGAAGAGGCGACAAAAAATGCGTTTGTCATGCCCTTCATCAGCACCGTTCTGGGTTACGACGTGTTTGACCCGACAGAGGTGACGCCTGAGTTTGTCTGCGACATCGGTACGAAGAAAGGCGAGAAGATTGATTACGCCATCATGAAAGAGGGCGAAGTTCAGATACTCATCGAATGCAAGAAAATCGGTGAGCCGTTGCACGTTAACCATGCGTCCCAACTCTTTCGTTACTTCCATGTCACCAGCGCTCGGATCTCTATCCTTACCAATGGTCAGGTCTACAAGTTTTTCACCGATCTGGATGCACCGAACAAGATGGATGAAAAGCCTTTTCTGGAGTTGGATCTCCTGGATATCGACGAATATTCGGTTCCCGAGCTGGTGAAACTGACAAAGTCTGCATTTGACGTGGAATCCATCATCAATGCTGCTGGCGAATTGAAATATGTCAGCCAGATAAAAAAGGTGATCGCAGCCCAGGTCATCAAACCGGATGATGATTTTGTGAAGGTGTTTGCTTCGCGCGTTTACGACGGGGTGATCACGCAAAAAGTACGCGAGCAATTTCATGAGTTGACGAGAAAAGCTGTTGTGCAGTTTCTTAATGACCAGATCAATGATCGGCTCAAGTCTGCAATGAGTGGTGCAATCCAGCCCTCGCTGGCGTCGTTGCCGTCAGCTGCTGTCGGGACCGATCCAGTAGACGCGCGTGATGAAGCGGACGACAAAGTTCTTACAACGCTGGAAGAACTTGAGGGTTATCACATTGTTCGTGCGTTGGTGCGATCAGTGGTTGATGCCAAGCGGATTGTCCAGCGTGATACGCAAAGTTACTTTGGCATTCTTTTAGATGACAACAACCGCAAGCCGATCTGTCGTCTGCACTTCAATCGCTCGCAGAAGTACATCGGTATTTTTGATGAGGAAAAAAACGAAACGCGGCATCCGATTAGCTCGGTCGATGACATTTACGAATATTCGGATCACCTGAAAAAGACAGTCGGGTACTACGATTGAATAAGAAACCGGTCTTGAGGGCCGGTTTTTTTTGCTTTTTTTGGTTCGAATACCAGTGTCGAAATCCTTTGCAATAAGCCGCTCTGGAATTGCCCGCAGCGCTGCCTGTATTGTGACGAACCGCTGAAGTGTCCCGACAGGAGAACGCAATGAGTTGGTCCGCCAGACAATACGTCGCTTTCGAAGATGAACGCACCCGCCCGGCCCGTGATCTGCTGGCGGCGATCCCCACGGTTCAGGCGCGATCGGTGGTCGATATCGGTTGCGGCCCGGGTAACTCCACCGAGCTGCTGGTGCCGCGTTTTGAGCAGGCCCAGGTCAGGGGCCTCGACAGTTCGCCGGACATGGTCAACGCCGCGCGCAAGCGCATGCCGCAGTTGCAGTTCGAGGTCGCAGAAATCGATAGTTGGGCGGATCAAGGCCCGTTCGATGTGATTTTCGCCAACGCGGTATTGCAGTGGTTACCGGATCACGCGACGTTGCTGCCGGCGCTGGTGGGTAAGCTGTCGGACGGTGGCAGTCTGGCGATCCAGATGCCGGACAACCTCAACGAACCTTCCCATCGACTGATGCGCGAAGTCGCCGCCAACGGCCCGTGGGCCGCGAAACTGGCAGGCGCCGCCGGACAGCGCACCGACATGGCCAGCGCCAGCGAATACTTCTCGATGTTGCGTCCGCACTGCTCGCGGGTCGATGTGTGGCGCACCACCTATCACCATCAGTTGTCCGGTGGAGCGGCGGGGATCGTGGAGTGGTTCAAGGGCAGTGGCTTGATTCCGTTTCTGAGCCCGCTGAGCGAAGAGGAGCGGACGCAGTATCTGCAGCAGTATCTGGCGGCCGTTGCCGAGGCGTATCCGGCGTTGCCTGATGGTTCGGTGCTGTTGCCGTTTCCACGGCTATTTATCGTCGCGACTCGCTAAAGCCAGACTTCAGGCACTTGTAGTGAGGGGATTTATCCCCGACGGACTGCGCAGCAGGCCTTCTAAGCGGGTGCTGCGCACCCATCGGGGATAAATCCCCTCACCACATATCGTTTGCTCAGATCAGATCAACGCTGCACCGCCACCAACATCATCATCGGCCGCTCCCGCTCTTCAGCCAGCGCCGGTTGCGCCGCCACCTCCGCATCGTTCGGCCCCCATTCGTTGACATGGCGAATGGCAAAACCCGCCGCGATCAACGAATTCAACAGCGTGCCCATCGTGCGGTGCTGCTTGATCACCCCTTCGGCCAGCCAGTTGGTCACCCGTTCGCCTTCCATCTGATAACTGTCCAGCGGCCAGCGCTTGCGACCGTCGCTGTCGATCAACCAGCCCGGATTGCGCGGGGCCATGAAGATCGGGTGTTCGATGGAGAACACAAAATGCGAACCCGGTTTCAACGCTGCGTACAGATGAGCGAACAGCCCTGGCAGATCTTTGATGTAATGCAGCGCCAGTGAACTGTAGGCGAGATCGAAACTGCACGCTGGGAGATCGAGATGCTCAAGATCGGCGCGTTCATAGCGGATGTTCGCCGCCGCAGTGGTTTCGCGCGCGCGCTCCAGCATCTTTTCCGAGACATCCAGCCCCAGCACATGGGCGGCGCCTTGGTCACTGGCCCAACGGCTGAACCAGCCATAGCCGCAGCCGAGGTCGACCACATTAAGATCATGCATCGACGGCAACAACGCCATGAGCGCCGGCCATTCCGGCGCGGCATCGAGACCGCCGATCGAGCGGTTCATCTGGCTGTAACCCTGAAAAAATTCCGGGTCGTCGTAAATGTTTTGCGTCATGAGTGAGTGGCTCTTTTGAGTTCGGTCATCAGCGGCACAGTGGCCGCGCCATGGAGTCCCTCGAAAGTCAAAACGCGTATTCGTCGATGGCCGCGCAGGGGGAGGGTGGTGGGTGAAGTGGGAATCCTACTGGGTCGTGGGGACGGTGAGAACCGTGGGTGTGTTGCGGATCTGTAATGTCGGAAAAATCTTCAGGGTTTCAAAAAATGTGATTTGCAAGGATATGCAGTCATCGCAACAGCTTGATGTTGTGATCAATTCGGCTTTGAATGGTACGCAGGGTTTCCTGAGTGATCACGCCAGGATAAAGATCATTTGCCACAGTCGAGAATTGGCTGGATACGTCGCAAAAGCGCTCAATGATAACTCCTGCCTCATAGGCACCCACCTCCGCTTCTTCTGCCAGTCCAAGCATGGCCTTTCGGTCGATTTCCAGCGCTTCGCCCATCACATCCATCTGGTGATACCCACCCGGCCCCTCGCAAAAGGTCACATCGTAGGCCGGGGCTAATTTCCAATCGCCAGCTCGCGACATGGTGTAGGCAAAGTTCTTGGGATGATCATCCCGGTTGTGGAACGCAACGTTGAAAACAGCACGCTCGAACGCCCGTGCTTTTTCACGTACATCATTGGTACATCTTTGGGTGGCGCGCAGGAAGTTGACATAGTCCAATGCCCCCGGAGAGCGAAAATCTGCACCGGTAAAGGCTGCGAGGCTTTGCATGGGGACGCGTAGTCCGTCTTGTCGATCAAACCGTCTGCTGGCGAAGGCAGCCATTCCATCTGACAGACTGAAGTACTGCGTATCCGGCGTTTGAATGCCGCAGAGGCGCAAGCAAGCGGCATACACCATTTCGATGGCGCACACTTCGGGATGTTCGTGTTGGGCAGGGAATTTCACCAGCCATGCTTCAAAACCTGGAGTGGCAGCTGTGGTGAACGTCCCGGTGTCGGGGGCGCGATAGACCAGAGCCTTGGGTCTGGCACCTTGCGGAGAGCCTCCAACCAGCAGCAACTTATGAAGAAGCTCGCCCCCTTTACCTTTCAGCACTTGCCGCACTTCGGCTGCAAGTAACTCAATGGGAACATGCATTTGTGGTTCTAGTACGTCAGGTGCCACAGGCTTGAACGACATGGCACCCATGGCATTGTTGCCGATGTAGGCCAGTCGCTCCAAAGGTCCGATGCGTGCGGGATTCAGGCCGCGACGTTTGAATAGACGATCCATCAGCAGCATGCCCCAGCCGTCGGGCAGCGAGTCATAGACGGGGCCTGGCAATCCCAACTGATGTGGCGGGAAATCCCGGCTTAATTTGGCGCCTTGCAAAGGAAGTTTCAGGGACGAAAGTTCGAGTCCTCTTTTTTTCGCTTCGTCGCTGTACTCAAACACCACCAGCGGCCGACCGGTCAGCGCTGTGGTGGAAGCCAGCGTGCCCCACTGCCAATGTTCACCCCAGCCCTCGTAGTAGACGTCTACTTTCTCAAGCATTGTCGGATTTCCTTTTGATGCGGTAACGCTTGGCACTGTTTTCGTAGCGCAGGATGTCGTCCAGAGTTTCAAGCTTTGGCAAGAACAGGTTTTCGAGTTCCTTACTGCGCCCAAGTACCATGGCAACACGTACCAGATTTTCGAAGCCCACATTACGCCCGGCTTCAAGATTGGATACCGTGTTGGTTCCGATGCCGGCACGTGCGGCCACGTCCGCTTGTGTCATTTCCAGAGCGAGTCGATCAGTGCGTAGACGTTCACAGATCCGCTTGACGATCTCACTTGGCTTGCTAAGGCTTAAATCCAACATAATGGGTCTTACACCTCAAAAGCTACTTTAAAGCCGGTAATTCTGGATTTATCCAGGAACTTGTCATCCATGCACTATTCCTGATTATTGTGGCTTATCTTTTGAAAATCGCAATAACCCACAGAAAAATGGAATTATCCAAATTTGGGTTGAGGAGAGGTTCGAGTCAGGAGAATCATCATTCATGGTGTGTTCCCACAAATCCCGGACACAAAAAAACCGGCCCTGTAGGCCGGTTTTTCTGTTTCTGCATCCCCCGTCATAACCTCGACGTGAGACCCGATTGAGTGGAGCGGGTAGAGGGAATCGAACCCTCAACTAAAGCTTGGGAAGCTTTCGTTTTGCCACTAAACTATACCCGCTCAGAGCGGCTGACTTTGTACCAGAGTCGGGCGCGGATTTGAAGTTTTTCTTTTGCCCGCAGCGCGTTACAGTATTGAAAACGGTCATTCGCGGGCGAATCTGCAGGTAATCAGCGCTGGCTTCTCAGCCCCACAGACTCGCTCGCGACGACGCTTTTTCAAATGGCCGATGCATGGTGATCCTGGACGAACGAGTAACGCGTTCGGCTCGACTGCTGTGACGGTTTCAGGAAACCAAGCAGGGCGTTCTGGCTGTCACGGCAAGCCGCCTTGTGCTCCATGTCGAGAAAATGCCCGGTGGCCTGCAGCGTGGTGAAGGTGCTTTGTACCACGTGGTTGCCGAATATCCGTGCGTCTTCGGCGGCGGTGTACTCATCCCATTCGCCGTTGAGGAACAGCACCGGCACGTTGATCCTTTTCGCCGCATTCAGGTAGCACTGACGATCACTGTGCAACACGTCGTTGATGTGAAAGTGCATCTGCCCGTATTCGTGCTCGGCCAGACTGCTGACGTGGCGATAGTTGAAGCGCTTGAACAGTGACGGCAGGTGTTTGCCGATAGTGTTGTTGACCAGGTGCCCGACCCGGTCGCCGTCGCGCTGGCCGAGGTAATCGACACCGCGCTCCAGGTAATCCAGCATGTGCGCGTTGATCACCGGCGAGAACGAGCTGATCACGGCTTTTTCGATGCGCCGCGGCTGGTGGGCCAAGGCGACCAGGGTGGCCGCGCCGCCCCAGGAAAACGACAGCACGTGTTCGGCACCGAAATGGTCGATCAGCTCCAGCAGAATCTGCCCTTCGACTTCCTTCGTCAGATGTTTCTCGTGGCGGTTGTGGATTTTCGACCTGCCCGCGTAGGGCTGGTCGTAGCAAACCACGTTGAATTGCGGGTGCAGATTTTTCACGGTTTGAGCAAACGACGCAGTCGTGGCCATCGAGCCGTTGACCAGGATGATGGTCTTTTCTGCGGCGTCTGCGCGATAGAACTCCGTGTAAACCCGATACTGACCCTGTATATCCAGCACAGCGATTTCTGGCCTCATGTCATAAGACTCCTGGCAAGCAAGCGGGTATGCGCGCAAATAGAGATTGCACGAGCTTTGTGACAGGTAGGCATACGCCTGGAGTTTGGGGCCCATGTCGATCCGGAACGGCAGGTCGACGGGTATTATTATTGGCGGGCAGTCTGCCGGGGGAGGTGGAGCCTTTGAGGCTCTCTACCGGCAAAAAGGTTGCTTGGATGTACTGCGTGACTCATCGGTCACAATTTGGCCGACGTCCTGATTCAAGCAGGGGGATCAGGATCGCGCAAGTGCCGTTGGTGAATTGTTCGACAACTTCTGCTGAGCGGTCGCCGGCTTAGAACAAATGGATCTCTTCGGTGCGCAATGCGCGGTACTCGCCCGGTTTTAGCGCGTTATCGAGCAACAGCGGGCCCATGGATTCGCGGTGCAGGCGCAACACTTTGTTGTTGAAGTGACCAAACATGCGCTTCACCTGATGGTATCGACCCTCGACGATGCTCAGACGCGCCGCCCTCGGGCCGAGCACTTCGAGTTGCGCCGGTTGCGTGGTCAGGTTTTCGAAGGCGAAGTAGATGCCCTCGGCAAACGTGACTGCATACTCCGGCCCGATCTCCTGTTCGGTCTCGACGTAATAGACCTTCGGCAGTTTGGTCTGCGGTTGGGTCAGCCGTCGCGACCAGCCGCCATCGTTGGTGATCAGCATCAGCCCGGTGGTGTTGAAGTCGAGGCGACCGGCGATGTGCAGGTCGTCCTTGTCCGGCTGGTGGATCAGATCGAGCACGGTCGGGTGCTGCGGATCGCGGGTGGCGCTGACGCACCCCGGCGGTTTGTGCAGCATGAAGTAGCGCGCCGGTTTGCCGAGTTGCAAGACTTCTTCGTCGACTTCGACGCGGCTGAATTCCAGCACTTCGCTGTGCGGGTCGCTGACGATTTTTCCGTCGATCCGCACGCGCTTTTCCACCAGCAACAGGCGAACCTGTTGACGGTTGTAGCGGGGCAGGTTGCTGAGGAAACGGTCGACGCGCATGGTCAGGAATCGGCGGATAAAGGGGCGCGTATCTTACGGGATCGGTCGCGCCGCTGCTTGCAGTTGCGCCTCGACCTGCGCGCAGCGCGGGCACAGGCAGGATTTATTGCGCAGTTCGGCCGGCAGGGCTTCGAGGACCGCCGGGTCGATGCTCACGCCATAGCACCAGCAAGCCTGGTCGGCGGTGCGCGGGTCGGCCAGGGTGCAGTCGTTGCGGGCGCCGCAGGCCGGGCAGAGGTCGGGTTTAGCGTCGGTATCAGGCATAAGTCGAATGAGGCATTTCCACGCAGGTGCGGTTACGGCCGGTTTGTTTGGCTCGGTACATCGCATGATCGGCCCGGGACAGCAGCGTGTGCAAGGTGTCATCCGCTTGCAGGGTGGTGGCGCCGATGCTCACGGTCAGACTCAGGCTGTGGCCATCGTAGGAATATGCCTGTTGTTCGACGTGTCGGCGGATCTTCTCGGCAATCTTCTGACCGGTCTCAGCGTCGGTGTCCTTCAGCAATACGATGAATTCCTCACCGCCCCAACGGCAGACAATGTCGGAATGGCGCAGGCAACTTTGCAGGTCGCGGGCGAAGCCGATCAGCACCTGATCGCCGGCCATGTGCCCGTAGGTGTCGTTCAATGTTTTGAAGTGATCGAGATCGAGCAACAGCGCAGTCAGGGGCTTCGGCTCGCGTTGCGCTTCGTGCAGGGCCTGCACGGCGAGCAGGTCGAAGCCGCGGCGGTTCGGCAATTCAGTGAGGCTGTCGAGCGTGGCCTGCGTCTGAATCTTACGCTGATAACGCCGGATCACCCGATTGAGCAGGGCCAGCACGCCCAGCGTCACCAGCAGGCAGATCAGCAGATTGAGGTACAGCGACTGACGGATGTCACTGAGCGCGCCGTCCTCGCGCTTGTCGACGAACAGATACCAGTGCAATTCCGGGATGTAACGTACGTTGAGAAAATGTCCCTGACCGTGGGCGGAATATTCGTAACTGCCGCTGTGAGGCTTGGGTAACTGGCTGATCAGGCTTTTCATACTGGCGAGTTCGCTGAGGCTTTGCCCGATGTGCGCACCTTCCGGGCCGCCGCTGGCGCCGGTGAGCACCAGTCGCCCGAAGGCATCGACAAAGTAGACGCTGCGTTGATAACGCTGCTGGTACTTGTCGATGAGCTTGATCACCGCGTCCACCGTCAGGCCTACGCCCGCGGCACCAATGAAGCGGTTGTCGTAGTCGTAGACCTTGTAGTTGATGAAGAAAGTCAGGTTGTCCTTGTTGGCCAGATCCGGGTCGACGTTGATCTCGTACGGGTCTTTCATGTCGCGCACGCGGAAGTACCAGGCGTCGCGCGGCTCATCGATCCTGACCTGCTTGAGCACGCCTTTGGCGTGGTAGTACGTGTGGCTGCTGTCGGAGACGAAGAACGCGGTGTAGGCGCCGTAGTGGGTCATGACCTCGTCGAGGTAGCGGGTCATTTTTACCGGGTCTTTTTCGCCGTTCACCACCCAGTCGCGCATGAACGTATCGCGGGACATCATCGAGGAAATCAGGATCGGTCTGACGAGGTCTTTCTGGATTTCCGAATAAACGGTGTCGGATGTCAGCGGCAGTTCGGTGTTGACGATGCTGTCGCGGATCGACGCCCGTGAGGCGTAATAGCTGAGCAAGGAAGTGGCGAGGAAGCCGGCACCAAGCAGTGCGACCAGAGTCAGCACCAGCGAGCGTTGGGAGTACAGCGCAGATCTGTGCGGCATGGGCGGTTCCGTTGGCAGATGAGCCGATGGCAGCATTCTAGTGGCACTGCCGGGAAATAACTGCTCCATACGCGGCGCAAATGGTCGTTCCTGTATTTCCGGGCATTTGCACCGTTCAACGGTGGGGGCGGGCTTGCTCGCGAAGGCGGTTTTCCAGACACATGAATGTTGATTGGCCCACCGCATTCGCGAGCAAGCCCGCTCCCACAGGGGGATTCTCAGGGGGAGTGACACCGCTGATCTGAAGCTTGTCCGAGTCCGGCACTTGCCCCGGGCCTGACAGTCAAAACTGTGTCGGCTGCGCTGTCCTGCTGCGGTCGTGGGTCTTTCAGGAGGCCGTCATGCGTGTTCAGAAACTGTTTCGTCGAGTGTTGCTCGGTGCAGTGCTCGGGCTTGGGCTGTCCGGATGTTATTACTACGGGCCTCCCGCCGATGTTTACTACGCCGCTCCCTACTACTATCCCGGCTACTACTCACCTTATTACTACGGCGGATATTACGGCCCGCGCTACTACGGAGGCGCCCGTTACTATTACGGTGGTTACGGCTATCGCGGTGGTTATGGTCGCGGTTACCACGGCGGCGGCTATCACGGTGGACACCACTGAGCGACGGCTGAATGACAGTGTTTTGCAAATGAACAGGATTTCATCAATCACATGTTTCAACTTGTTACGGAAGCGCACCAGATTCGGAAAACGCTGTCAGATCATTCGTCAGTCACCGAATAACCGACTGATGCCTGCCAGCGTCGCTGGTGTGGCTCACTCGCGGTCCAGGAGGCCGCCATGTATCGACGAATTCTACTGCTTGCTGCGATGATGTTTTCCGTTGCCGGTTGCGCTCCCTACTCCTACGCAGATAGCTATTACAGCTCGGAGGTCTACACCTCACCCGCTCCGGCCTACTACAACACTGGTGGCACGTATTACAGCGGTGGCAGCACGTATTACTCGGCCCCGCGCTACTATCAGCCTGCGCCGCGTTACTACCAGCCCGCGCCACGGTATTACTCGCAACCGCGCTACTACCAGCCGGCCCCGCGCTATTACGAAAGCCGTCGCTGGCACGACAATGATCGCGGGCGCTGGGACGGCCACCGCGGTGGTGGTTGGGATCGCGACCGTGGTGGCCGTGATCATCGGTGATCGGGGTGACCACGGCGGGCGAGGCGGTCGCTGGTAATCATCCGCAAACAAAAAAGCGGCGCATTGAGCGCCGCTTTTTTTGTACCTGTTGAAAATTCGTATGTTGCTCCATCTCCTAGGAAGTTCTCGGAAGCCTCCTACAGTTTTATTTCTGAATAATTGTTAGCGTTTGTATGCGCCTATTGAAGCTGGAAGCTTTCAATTTACGGGGCTATATAAACACGGAAGTTTTTCAGGCATGCATTTACTTATCATTCATCAAAATTTTCCCGGTCAATTTCGCCATGTTGCATTGGCGGCGCGTCGAAAGGGTTTCAAAGTGCTTGCAATTGGTCGTGATACGGCACCGGGTATTGCCGGGGTGAAACTGCTTCGGTATCGGTCCTCAATAAGAGACTCGAATAGTAGCCATGCTTATTTGCATGGATATCAAACGGCTGTGTTGGATGGGCAGCGTGTTTTGGTCTTGTTGAAGAAACTTAAGCAACAGGGTTATCGACCCGATGTGATTCTTGCTCATCCCGGGTGGGGTGAAACGTTATTTATCAAGGATGTATATCCGGATGCACCACTGATTCACCTCTGTGAATATTATTATCGAGCGCAGGGGGCAGACTCAGGTTTTGATCCTGAATTTCCACGTGCGTCCGATGCTTCCTCAAGATTAAGAGTTTTGAACTCAATGCATCTGTTGAATCTGGAGCAGTGTGATATTGGAATTGCTCCGACAAAGTGGCAACGAAGTCTTTTTCCGAAAAGCTATCAATCTAAAATTCGCGTGATTCATGAAGGTGTCATCCAAACGCCTCATGCCGAGAAAGTTAAGGCTGTAACTTTACCCAGTGGGTGTGTACTTAAGGCACATCAGCCAATAGTGACGTACGTTGCCAGAAACCTTGAACCCTATCGTGGATTTCATACATTTATGAGGTCCATCAGCCATATTCAGGCTGAGTGTCCGACCGCTCAAATAGTCATTGTGGGTGGAGATGAAGTCAGCTATGGGCGGAGGCCTGTTGGGTATGAGAATTGGCGAGACAAGATGTTATCGGAGGTGGATTGCGATGTTTCCAATGTGCATTTCACCGGGAAGCTGCCTTACCAGAAATATAGAGCTGTTCTGCAAGTTTCAACGGTGCATGTTTACTTGACGTATCCGTTCGTTTTGTCTTGGTCCTTATTGGAGGCCATGTCGGCTGGCTGTGTGGTAGTCGCTTCTGATACAGCTCCGGTGAAGGAGGTCGTTGTTCACGGGTGTAATGGGGTTCTTGTCGATTTTTTCCAGGTTGAATCAATAGCTGCCAATGTATGCAGCGTTTTAAATTATCCCGGTGATTTTGAATCTATCAGAAAAGCTGCGCGGCTAACGGCAAACAGTTTTGATGTCAGTGCTGGTCTGAAGGGCTATTTTCAGGTTTTTGAAGATGCGATGGCTGGTCGATTCTAACTAGAGTTTTCGTCATTTTAAAAGGGAGATTTGAAATGTTCAAAATGTCACGCAAGGAAGCCTTTAGACGTTGTAAAGCCTTACTGAAGTATGGTCTGGTTTTGCTGGTGTGCTATTGGGTGGTGGATTTTTATATTGAATGGGAGGAGGCGGCAGAACGCAGGGCGATTTACCAAAAGGAACAAGGTGACTGCAGTAAAAAACTGGCGGGTATGGAACAGGTGCCAATACCGGGCGGGGGTCTTCTTGATCGGAGTCGGATACCCGGATTTTATTTCGGATCGAATTTGAGAAGTGACGGGTCATGTATTGCCGATACTCTCGAGGGTTCATTTTGGTGGACGGGTAGCGAACTTCGTACGGAGTATGAGATGAGCGGGATAGAAAAGCCTTCCAGTTGGGGGTATTTCCGGCTTGCGGCGAGACTCTACACCCGGAAGGAACGCACTGAGCCGCACAGCATGGGGTATCGACATACAGATTGGCCGGATGATCTGATTGTGGTATTAAAAAATTATCCAGGGTTGGAACTTTGGCTTAATGCTCCTCCGCCTCATTTCAAGAATGAGTTTTCCATTACCACATTTGTTATGCGTAATTGGCGCCGGCATGACGGAACACCTCGGACGATAAGTTGTGATGGATTGAATCATCCTGGCGACAAGATTCAGGCCGCTGGTTTGGGCAAACAAGACTTGTTGAAGCTTAACAAAGAACAGTTGGAAAGTTTGGACTTTGGAGTGTTACAGACCTACTGCACAGTCGAGCTCTACAGTTTTGATTTTGCAGGTGGGGACGGACGTGTCGGGCTGGACACAAGTTCGTTACGAGGTGCGCCTGAAGCGATTAAATTTGTAAGTGACTATCTTTCACGCTCCATAATTACAGGGAAGTAACTATGAGTTATGTTTTTGATGATTTAGAAAAGTCAATGGTGCTACAGGTTGCGAATACTTCTGAGGGGATGTGGTTTGATCAGGATGCTGAGAGGTATATAGCCTCTGCGGAACAGGGGCGAAACTGTGCTTCCTTTTATCGGGTTTTATCTAAAATCATTGGCGAAAAATTTTCTGAGGATGCTCTCTTTGAGAAGGATGTAATTGATGTTTTGAAGAGTGCCAGACTTTGGCTTGATGTCGCAATTGATGCTAATGGTGGGCAGGGAGCTTACTCCGCTTTGATTCGCGCCTACACCATGCGGCAAGGAGAACTTCGATTACGTGAGAAATTTACAGAGTCGAAAATGCAGGCCTCCTCAAATCAGGTTGCAGTAAATTTCATGAATATACTGTTATATGGATCGGTTAAGGGCGATTTGGCTCCTTGGACAGTGCCCTCAATCAGTCAAATCGCAGGTATTGATGCAAGCGCTATTGGAGAGGTTTTATTCCTTGATGATCTTGGCAAAGACGATACCGCTACAAGCCGTAACGCAGGTTGGTCTGGAACCATCGGTTTCAGCCTGTTAGGTGGCAAACCCCCGTATGAAACCTGGAGATTGATTTCCGCAGGCGACCCTGGCTCAGAAATCAAAGGTAATCATGAACTGGCTAAAGTTAACAGGCTCGATGATTTCAAGAATATTCTATTTGCCATTGACTCATACAGTGTCGGCCTACGCGCGGCGGTCAATAACTTTGGTGTCAATGTGCTTGAGAGCGTGTTTTCGGTAGTGCCTGAGCAAATCAAAATTGCAATGGCCAGTGGAAACACCAATCCCTTGATCCAGTACGTGGTGAAAGGCACACCTGTTTCGCCTATCGTTGATCTGATCTTGCGATATGGCGTAAATGTTTTTTTTGACATGTTCAAGCGAACATACGACGGCGACTCTAATGCCGCGCCCACCACCGAGGAAACGTTTGCGTCCAATGTGTACGCATTTTTCTCAGCGTTTACACCAATTCAATCCCAAAGCATCGTTACCAAGACCATCAGCGAATATGGCAGTGCTACAGCATGGGCCAAGCTCGCCGCGCAAGACACACCGGTTGGCTTGGCTTTGCGCAATTCTCTGAAACAGCTAAGTGAAATAGTCATAGAAAAAGATGACGGTTTTCCCCGTCGTGGCTTGGAACTCTATGATCCTGCCACGGGTGAAGGCTTTATTACTGAGCAGTGGATTTTTGATCGCGCAGAAATGTTGGCCCGGTTGATATCCAGAACCCATGGTTCGTTCGGAGAAAACGCACTCCAAAAGTTTTCCTTCACCGATCTCGCATCGGGCAAACAAGCGCCCATGACGACTGGCGTATCCAATCCGCTGGTGATGTTCGGTGACGACGGAGGGCGATCTTTCGGTGGTGCGATAAATGCCGATCATCTGTATGGCGGTGAGGGCAATGACTCGATCAGTGGACTGGCAGGTAATGACGTTATTGAAGGTGCTCGCGGTAACGACTCGTTAAGCGGTGGCGACGGCAATGACGCGCTATACGGGATGGCGGGTGATGATGTTTTGATCGGCGGCAAGGGTAACGATTCTCTGACCGGTGGCGAGGGTAATGATCGGTACGCGTTTTATAGTGGTGACGGAATCGATGAAATTTTCGATGCAAATGCTGATGGGCAGTTATTGATAAATGACCGTCCGATTCCCGCCCTCAAACGCAGTGCTCTTCTGAGCAACACATGGTTCACGCAAGACCGATCCATAACGTTGACGCTCATTGAAGAACTCACGGAAAACACACTGAACATCCGCTACGGCCAGAGCGATCTGATCGTAATCAAGCACTACAGGCCGGGGATGCTGGGTGTTCAGCTCCCCGACTTCGATGGCCACACCTTTTCAACACCCGATCTGGTTATCCAGGGTGACTGGAGAGCTGCCGATACGGACCCCAGTGTTCCCGGTGATCAGCTTTCCTACGATGACTTGGGTAACGTTGTGCTGTTGCCAAATGTAAAACAGAGGAATAAGGCCGACGCACTTTACGGATCGCCCAAAGACGACATCCTCCTTGGGCTTGGCGGCTCTGATCGACTGTTCGGGCAAGCTGGAAACGATCAATTGTTTGGAGACAAACAGTCAACCCTTGAAAAAGCTCTGGCTGATGGTGTCGCCAAGGGGAAGGTCGGTCGTGGCGATTGGCTGGATGGTGGGCAGGGCGATGATCTGCTGGTGGGTACTGCCTCTGGAGACGTGCTGCTCGGTGGCAACGGTCGAGACACACTGGCTGGGGGGGCGGGTGATGACTTCTTGCACGGCGACGATACGACTGGGGTACTGGAGCAAAACTGGAAATATAAACGACATGAAGTCGTTCTTGCCCAAGGCGTCATCAGCTTGCGCACCACCTTCGACAAATCCTCCGTGAAAGATGCATTGGAAGGAGGCAACGACGTTCTGTATGGCCAAGGCGGGAGAGATGTTCTCTGCGGCGGTTGGGGCGAGGATGTGTTGGATGGCGGAACAGAAGATGATCAGCTGAGCGGCGACGGGGGCGACGACACCCTGACGGGCGGGAGTGGCAACGACACATTGTTCGGAGACAACCTTGATTGGGGTGGAGGACTCCAAAGCGGACACCATGGCAACGATCTGCTGGAGGGAGGCAGTGGCGACGACGCTCTCGCTGGCAACGGCGGTAGCGACGTCTTGTATGGCGGCCCCGGCAATGATGCCCTGAAGGGGGATGACGACGTATTGGATGGTGTGGCGGGTGACACTAGCCATTTCTTCGGACGTGACTTTCTGGACGGTGGTGCGGGCGATGACACCCTTTGGGGCGGCGGTGCTGATGATTTGCTGTTTGGTGGGGCAGGAAATGACGAGCTGGTTGGCGATTACTACGACCATCCGATTCGCCACCACGGTGATGATTTCCTTGATGGCGGTATGGGTGACGACACGCTCCAGGGATTGGGTGGCTCCGACACACTGATAGGCGGGCCGGGCGCTGATGCTCTGGATGGTGACCAGCCAAACCTGCAATCCGGCGGCACCAATGATGACCTCGTTCGAGGCGGTGCCGGAAACGACACCCTTTGGGGGGGCTTGGGCGCCGATACGCTTTACGGCGGTGATGACGATGACTTGATGTCTGGCGACTACGAGCAGACGCCTGAAAGCGAACAGGGTGCAGATTATCTGGACGGTGGTTCAGGCAACGACACGTTGCTGGGCGGCGGTGGAAACGACACGTTATTTGGCGGGGAGGGTGTGGACTACCTGCGCGGTGACTCAGGAAATAATGTGTTTGATGGCGGGGCCGGTAACGACTACCTGGAAGCGGGGGACGGGGATGATATTTACTATTTCGGCGCCGGTGATGGGCTTGATGTAGTTGTAGACGCCGGTGGCAACAATGTCATGAAGTTCGGAGCCGGTTTTTTTGCGGACAATCTGAAGATTGAAATTATCGATATTGAAATCGGTCTGGTATTGCGGCTGGCCAACGGAGTGGGTGACGCCGTTCTGATAAAAAATCACGAGACGTGGCGAGACTCAACTTTCAGTTTCAGTGATGGAGTGGTCTTGAGCTATCAGGATGTCATCAAAAAAACGCTTGCTCCGGTAGTTGTGATCGAACCGCCGGTAATGGAAGTGGTGGACAAGGCAGACATAGAAGAAACAGAAGACACGAGTGAATACAGCGGTATCGCAAGCGTTCCCGTCGAGTCAGCCATTGATGTTTCGAGCGAAGGAAATGAGGCTGAATTGGGTAATGGCATTGAAGGGGTGGAAAAATTCCTTGGGGAAATTCAAGGAAGGCGTTCGAAAAACAGGCAAGCCACGGGTTTCACCCTCAATGATCAAGGTGTCTGGGTCAGAAATCACATTTTCACGACTGATACGGGGTTCATCACTTATTCCGACTTGATTGACGAAAGCATCGAAAACGGATCCTTGTCTGACACACCGCAGTGGATGAACGCTCCATCTGGCAGAGCTGTGTACAGCGACAGGCAGACGAGCTCTGCATCCCACTCCTATTTCAAAAATACAAAGGTTGAGGGGGCAGCAAACCCATCGAACCATAAACCTCAATATTATCGATCTGGTTCGGGTAGCGGTTTTTCGTTTAAAACAGGAGACGTGCTGGTAGAGGATAGAAACAAGTCAGGGACTATCGAAGGTTGGTACATCTATCCTGCAGCAAGCTTCAACTCTGGCGAAACTGTCCGTAAAGAATTTCGCCGGGATGTAAAGACCGAAACCATCAAGCACAAGACTGTACAAGGTGACGCCGGCGGCGGACGAGTGAACCTGGAAGTCGGGAATACCTTTCATGGCGGTAAGGGTGATGACCTGATAGTCGCTTATGCGCTTACCCCACTTGATTATGGTTCGGTAAATGACAGATTACCGGGGGCCATACTATCGGCTGGAGCGGGCAACGATACGCTGCTCGGATCCGAGGGGGCCGATTATTTAATCAGCGGTTCAGGGATTGATTGGCTCTACGGTGAAAATGGTGCCGATACCTACACTGTGCAAGCACACGCTGGCGCAACGACCATTATTGCGGATGTACTGAGTCCTGTTTTTCAGCGCCCGGAAGTGGGTGTGACGGGGTGGAAAGACGAGTATGGGCGGATCGATCAAGATGTTGTCATTCTTCCAGATGGGGCAAGGCTGGAAGAGCTGCAGTTAAGTTGGGGGGCGGTGTTGATTGAAACAGTCAATATCGAATTGGCCCCCAATCCGTCACGTGACAACTATCGCCATCCACCTCGGGCGAAGATGCTTTATTCGACTCTCGATATTAAATGGGGGACTCAGCAGGTTCGTATCGTTTTACCCAATGCAGGGGATCTCCAGGGCTCCGGGATCGAAGTCATAAGGTTTGCCGACGGCACCAGCGCCAGCCTGAAGACTCTTCTGGAGTCTAGTCAACTGGGCCCTGCCCCGGATACTTACCATAATGCCGTCGTCATTGATAATGCGACGCCCGCCCAATCTATTCGAGATGCTCAAACGCTGCCGCTGGTGGGCGGTCACGGTAATGATTTGCTGACTGGTAGCTCTGGCGAGGATGTGCTGCTGGGTGGGCCAGGTAATGACACGTTGTCCGGCGGGGCGGGCGATGATGTTTATAAATATGATGGTCTTGGCAGGGACGTGATTGATAACTCGGGCGGTGGTATTGATGGAATCGATTTTTCAGATGTTGACTTGAATATCGGGCAATTGAAATTCCATCGCGAAGGTGATGATCTGGTAATAGTTGTGAATTACGGTGTTTCACCGAAGATGCGAGTGTCCAATCATTTTTCTGAAGGGGAAAGCGCCATCGGCTATATAAGGGTTAGAGGCGAAGGTAAAGCGACTCAGGACTATACTGCCACTGAAATTGCTGAACGTTTGCATCCTCTTCCTCCGTTAAGGGATGTGGAGGATATCTTGATTAAGAATAACGAGGAGTCGTCAATCGCTATTGCGGAAATAGTTAAGTTTTACGAGTTGAATATTTAGGTTTAATAAGTTCAGTTAAAGCTTGCCCGCGATAGGCGACAAGCGGGACTATCGCGGGCAGTTGCCAATTAATACTGCGACAGATCCGCCAGCGGATGCCGACCTTCCCAGACCTTGTGAAAGTGCGCTTCCACCACCGCGTCCGGCACGGTATTGACGTCCGGCCAATGCCAGTGCGGTTTCTGATCCTTGTCGATCAGTCGCGCCCGCACCCCTTCACTGAATTCCGGGTGCCGGCAGCAGTTGAGGCTCAGGGTGTATTCCATCTGAAAGACTTCGGCCAGCGACAGGTGGCGCGCACGGATGATTTGCTCCCAGACCAGGTGCGCGGTCAGTGGCGAACCCTCGCTCATGGTCTTCGCGGCACGGGCGATCAGCGGGTCGCTGCTGTCACGTTGCAGGCTGATGGCTTTCCAGGCGCAGGTGACGTCGCTGACGTCGAGCAGTTCGTCGATCTGCCGGCGGCGCGGCAACCACTGCGCCTCGGGCATCTGCCCCACGGCTTCCTGTTGCAGGGCCTTGAGCAGACTGTTGAGCTGCATGTCGGTCTGTTCCTGCCAGTTGAGTTGCAGCAGGCCTTCGATCAGCTGTGGTTGCTGCTCTTCAAGCAGAAAGCGGTCGGCCAGATCGAGATCGATCGCATCACGCCCGTTCATGTGCGCTCCGGTCAGACCAAGGAACAAGCCGAGCTTGCCCGGCAACCGTGACAAAAACCAACTGGCCCCGACGTCCGGATACAGACCGATGGTGATCTCCGGCATCGCCAGGCGACTGCTCGGCGTGACGATCCGCGTGCTGGCGCCTTGCAACAGGCCCATGCCGCCGCCGAGCACGTAACCGTGGCCCCAGCAGATCAGCGGTTTGGGGTAGGTGTGCAGGCTGTAGTCCAAGCGATATTCGGCGGCGAAAAACTGCGCGGCCAGCGGTGGGACTTCACCGGGATGGGCGCGACAGGCTTCCACCAGGCTGCGCACTTCGCCGCCGGCGCAGAACGCCTTGGCGCCGTTGCCGCGCAGCAATACGCAGACGATTTGTGGATCCTTGGCCCAGGCGTTCAACTTGTCGCTCAGGGCGTTGATCATCGGCAAGGACAGCGCATTGAGCGACTTTTCAGCGTCCAGGCTGGCGATCCCGAGGCGGGCGCCGTCGGTGCCGGTGAGTTCTTCGAAGTGCAGATTCATCGTGACCTCGATCGGGAATTTGAACGATCAGTATGATCGCTGTGTGGGAAAGTGCCGGATCTGCGTCAGATCAATTGACAAGCGTGGTCGGCTTTCCTAGGGTTCGCCCCATTGTTTTTGCCGGGTATGACCATGACTGCTGACGACCGTATCAAACTCGAACCGAGCTGGAAGGAGGCACTGCGTGCTGAGTTCGACCAGCCATACATGGCAGAGTTGCGCACTTTTCTGCAGCAGGAGCGGGCGGCCGGCAAGGAAATCTATCCGCCGGGACCGCTGATTTTCAACGCGCTGAATTCGACGCCGCTGGATAAAGTCAAAGTGGTGATCCTCGGCCAGGACCCGTACCACGGCCCGGGCCAGGCCCATGGCCTGTGCTTTTCGGTGCAACCCGGCGTGCCGGCTCCGCCGTCGCTGGTCAACATCTATAAAGAGTTGAAGCGCGACCTGAACATCGACATTCCCAACCACGGCTACCTGCAGAGCTGGGCCGATCAGGGCGTGTTGATGCTCAACACCACCATGACCGTCGAGCGGGCCAATGCCAACGCGCACAAGGACAAGGGCTGGCAGTTCTTCACCGACCGGATCATTGAAGTGGTCAGCGAACGCCAGCCGCATCTGGTGTTCATGCTGTGGGGCGCGCATGCGCAGAGCAAGCAGAAGCTGATCGATGCGACCAAGCACCTGGTGCTGACGTCGGTGCATCCGTCGCCGTTGTCGGCTTATCGAGGCTTCCTGGGGTGTGGGCACTTCAGCCGGACCAACAAGTTTCTTGAGCAGAATGGTGAGGCGCCGATCGAGTGGCGGTTGCCGCCGATTTGATCGGCTGACCGGACCGGCCCCTTCGCGAGCAAGCCCGCTCCCACATTGGTTTTGCGGCATGCACATAATCAATGTGGGAGCGGGCTTGCTCGCGAAGAAGGCAACTCGGTCTATCGGTGTTACTCGGGATTACGGTTCCAATACTTGAACAACGGCTCCGCCAGAAACAGCACAAACAGCAACCGCATTACCTGCATCGCCGTCACCAGCGGTACCGACAGTTGCAGGGTCTCCGCCGTCAGGCTCATTTCGGCAATGCCGCCGGGCATCATGCCCAGCGTCAGCGAACGCAGATCCAGATGGGTCAGCGCACTCAAACCCAACGCCGCCAATGTCGCGATCAACATGGTCAGTGCCGTGCCGATCAACGTCCGGCCCATGAAAGACGGCGCGCGGCGGAAGAACTGTCGGTTGAAGTGACAGCCCAGCCCGCTGCCGATCAGCCACTGGCCGATCTGGCTGCCGCCATCCGGCAGGCCGATGTGCAAATCCCAGGCAATGCTCACCGTGGCACTGACCAGCAGCGGCCCGAACAGCCACGGATTGGGTTGACGCAAGCGTTGCCAGAGCCAGGCGAGCAGGGCGCCCGTGGGAAACAGAATCGCCAGCCAGCGCCAATCGACGTTGCCGGCGTGGGAAATTGGCGTGCCGTCGCCCAGCAGATACTTGAACGCAGCCGGCACGCACAGCACCACCACCAGCACCCGCAGACTTTGCCCCGCCGCCACATGGCTGAGCAGCGCGCCATTGCGTGCGCCGAGGTTGACCATCTCGCCTGAGCCACCGGGCATGCTCGAGAAAAATGCCGTGGCACGATCCTCGCCGGTACGGCGCATCAACCACACGCCGACCACCGCCGACAGACTGGTGACCAGCGCACCGAAGAAGATCAAACCGAAATGACTCAGCACCTGCTCCATCACCACCGGGGTGAAGTGCAGGCCGATGCCGATGCCGACAATCCATTGGCCGCATTTGCGCCCGCCAGGGATCTCGGTCAATTGCCAGGGTGTCAGGCAGCGCACCAGGATGATCGCCAGCAGCGAGCCGACCATCCACGGCAGTGGCCAGCCGATCTGGCTGGCGATAAAACCGCCAAGCAGACCGACCAGCGGGGTGGCCCACCAGCTTCTGAGGGAGGAGCGATCAGACATCGGCGATGGCGCGTTGCGCTGCCGAGCGTTTGCGCCAGATGCGCAGCAGCGGCATCAGCAACATGATTGCGGTCAGGACCCAGACACCGAAGGTGATCGGGCTCGACCAGAGGATTTCCAGCGCACCGTTGGAGATCGACAGTGCGCGACGCAGGTTCTGCTCCATCAGCCCACCGAGAATGAACCCGAGCAATACCGGCGACAGCGGGAAATCCAGCTTGCGCAGGATGTAACCGAAGATGCCGATGCCGACCATCAGGAACAGGTCGAAGGTGGTCGCATGCACCGCGTACACGCCGATCCCGGTGATGATTGCGATCACCGGCACCAGTGCCCAGTTCGGCACGGCGAGGATGCGGGTGAAGATGCGGATCATCGGGATGTTGAGGATCACCAGCATGATGTTGGCGATGAACAACGAGGCAATCAGGCCCCAGACGATGTCCGGTTGCTGTTGGAACAACAGCGGCCCCGGGGTGATGTTGTACAGCGACAGCGCGCCGATCATCACGGCGGTGGTGCCCGAACCGGGTACGCCGAGGGTCAGCATCGGCACCAGTGCGCCGCAGGCCGAAGCGCCGATCGCGGTCTCAGGAGCGGCGAGGCCACGGGCGTCACCCTGACCGAATTTGCCGCCGGCACCGGCGATGCGTTTTTCGGTCATGTAGGCCACGGCACTGGCCAGCGTCGCGCCGGCGCCCGGCAACACGCCCATGATGAACCCCAGCAAGCCGCAACGGATGTTCACCACGAACACCGACGCCGCTTCCTTGAAGTTGAACATCATGCGTCCGGTGGCCTTCACCGCTTCCTGACCGCGATGGGTTTTTTCCAGCAGCAGGAGGATTTCACTGACCGAGAACAGCCCCAGCACCAACACCACGAACTGGATACCGTCGGTCAGGTGAATGTTGTTGCCGGTGAAGCGGTACACGCCGCTGTTGGCGTCGATGCCGACGGTCGACAGGAACAGCCCGATCAGCGCCGCAATAAACGTCTTCAGCGGTCGATCACCGGCCATGCCGCCGAGGCAGACAATCGCGAACACCATCAGCACGAAGTATTCCGCCGGGCCGAAGGCAATCGCCCATTTCGCCAGCAGCGGGGCGAACAGCACCATGCCGCAGGTGGCGATGAACGCACCGATGAACGAACTCCACGCCGACAGCGACAGGGCGACACCGGCCAGACCCTGACGCGCCATCGGATAACCGTCGAGGGTGGTCATCACGGTGGAGGCTTCGCCCGGAATGTTCAGCAGGATCGAGCTGATCCGCCCGCCGTATTCGCAGCCCAGATACACCGCCGCCAGCAGAATCAGCGCCGACTCCGGTGGCAGGCCAAGGGCGAACGCGATCGGGATCAGCAGGGCCACGCCATTGATCGGGCCCAGGCCCGGCAACAGCCCGACCACGGTGCCGATCAGCGTGCCGGTCAGGGCCGTGACCAGGTTGTACGGACTCAGCGCGACGCCGAAGCCCTGACCCAAATAACCGAGAGTATCCATATCAGTTCTCCAGAACGTCGAGCAGGCCCAAAGGCAGCGGAACGTCCATCAGACGGTCGAACAGCAGGTACAGACCGATGGCCATCAACGTTGTCACCACGATGCTGGGCAGCCAGCGACCGCCGTACAGGCGCGCCATCGGGATGCCGATCAGGATGCTGCTGAGGATGAAGCCCAGCGGTTCGAACAGGCCGGCGAACACCAGCAGCAGGACGACGCAGATGCCGATCTTGGTCAGGGTTTGGCGATCCAGCGGTGGCTCGTCTTCGCTGTGTTTGATCGGTGCCGGGCGGAACACCATGTACAGCAGCGCCACGCCCATCAAGCCGAGCATCAGCAGGGGAAAGGCGCGCGGGCCGACCGGTTCATAAGAAAAAGCCGCTTGATACGGCCACGCCATCAGCGCCAGGCCGACGCAGGCCAGCAATAGCACCGAGGCGAAAATGCGTTGTAAGAGCATGGGAAACTCCTGTGCCGAGGCCTCGATGCGCGAGGCCACGGCGGCTAGAGAGAGACGATCACTGAATCAGGCCGAACTCTTTGGCCAGCACTTTGTAGTCCGCCACCTGTTTCTTCACGTAGGTGTCCAGCTCCGGGCCGGTCATGGCGAACGGGAACAGTTCACGCTGATCGCGCAGCTTGGCGAAATCGTCCGAGGCCAGCAGTTTGTCGAAGGCGTCTTTCCACCAGGCGTAGTCTTCGTCGCTGACTTTTGGCCCGAGGTAGAAACCGCGCACCACCGGCCAGACGATGTCGTAGCCCTGCTCGCGAGCGGTCGGGATGTCTTTCATTTCCGGTTCGTCGATGCGTTTATCGGCGAACACCGCGAGCAGACGCATGTCACCGCTCTGGATGTGCGGCATGGAGTCGGAGATGTCGGTACTACCCACCTGGATGTGACCGCCGAGCAGTGCAGTAGCGATTTCGCCGCCGCCTTCGAGCGCGACGTAACGCAGGTCTCGCGGGTTGATTCCGGCGGCCTTGGCGATCAGTGCGGTCTGCATCCAGTCCTGACTGCCGACCGTACCGCCGGAACCGATCACCACTTTGCTCGGATCTTTCTTCAGCGCCTGAACGAGATCGTCGAGGGTCTTGTAGGGCGAATCGCTTTTCACCGCGATGGCGCCGTAGCTGGTGCCGACGGCGGCCAGCCAGCGCACGTTGGTTTCATCGAAACGACCGAACTTGCCTTGCGCCAGGTTCAGCAACGAACCGCTGGACCATGCCACCAGCGTCCCGGCGTCGGCCGGGCGCTGGGCGACGACCGCGTTGTAGGCCACCGCGCCGACACCACCGGGCATGTAGGTCACGCGCATCGGTTTGGTCAGCAGTTTTTCGTTGACCAGCGCGCTTTGCGCCAGTTTGCAAGTCAGGTCGAAACCACCGCCGGGGGAGGCCGGTGCGATGCATTCGGGGCGTTTTGGTTCGGCCATCAGTTGGCCGGCGAACAGCATGACGCCGGCGGCTAGAGCAACTTTACGCAGTGATAAGTTCATCTATGTCTCCTTGGGAGTTGTTGTTATGGACGTACTGAATTACCAAAGGGCAACGCTATAGCTCACCAGCAGCCGCACTTCATCGGCATCGCGAGCGGAGTAGTTGGAACGGTAAGTGGCATTGCGCAGACGCACGGCAACGTCCTTCAGCGCGCCGCTTTGTACTACATATTTGATCTCGGTGTTGCGCTCCCACTCTTTGCCTTCGTCGCCATTCTTGAGCTTGATGTTGTCACCGCTCAGGTAACGGCTCATGAACGACAGGCCCGGGATGCCGAGGCGGGCGAAGTCGAAATCGTAACGCGCCTGCCACGAGCGTTCTTCGGCGCCGGCGAAGTCATTGATCTGCACGAAGTTGACCAGGTACGGGTCGCTGCCATCGACATACGGGAACGCGCTGTCGCCGGACATGTGCTGATAACCAGCGGTGAATTTGTGGCCGCTCAGCGCATAGCTGACCAGACCGTTGAGCGAGCGGTTGTCGATCTCGCCACCACGGGCTGCGCCCTGATCGTCACTGACCGCAAAGCGCAGGTCGGTGGCGAACGTGCCCGGACCCATCGGCCGCGAGGCGACCAGACCGAAGAAGTGCTGGTTATAGACTTCGTCGAGCTGGGCGAAGTGGTAACTGCCGGTGATCTTGTCGGTGAACTTGTAATCCACGCCGGCGAAATCGAAATGCTTGCCGGCCACGGTGCCAGCGAAACGGCTGTTCTTGTTGTTGAGGGCGATGTCCTCGAAATCGGTGCTGTCGCGATCCTTGGCTTTCTCCAGACGCCCGCCGGTGAAGGTCAGGTTCTTGATCTCTTTGGAGGTCAGCAAACCACCTTCAAAGGTCTGCGGCAGGATGCGCCCGTCGTTCGGTTTGAGGATCGGCAGTTCCGGAATCAGGCTGCCGATTTTCAGTTCGGTGGCGGAGATTTTCACTTTGCCGGTCAGGCCGACTTTCGAGTATTCGTTCGCCGCGCGCCCGTCGTCGTGGGTCGGCAGCAGGCCGGTGCCGGTGCGATCCGGGCTCGAATCAAGTTTGACTCCCAACATGCCCAGCGCATCGACACCGAACCCCACGGTGCCGTCGGTGTAACCCGATTGCAGATTGAGCATGAAACCCTGCGCCCATTCATCGCGCTTGGATTGCTGGGCACTGGTGCCATCGCGAAAGTCGCGGTTGAAGTACATGTTGCGGGTTTCGAAGGTGGCGGAACTGTCTTCGATGAAGTCGGCGTAGCTCAGCGGCGAAAAACCGGCGAGGGCAGCAGTGCTGGCGAGGGTGGCGTGGCGCAAACGATAAGGACGAACAGGCGTAAGAGCCTTGGTCTGCAAGGACGGCATGCGGGTGTACTCCGTTTATTGTTCTTATTGGTCGAAAACGCATCGGGGCGTTTTTCGTATCGCTGTGTGGCAGCAGCGACGGCAGTCGGAACTGTCCGTGGGCGGACTCTAGCGGGCTAACCTTTCACTAACCTTTCAGCCGGATTTCGCGGTTTTCGGGCTTCACAGCGGCGGTTGCGGCTGTAAACTCCGCGGCAAAGAATGGCGTCGGCCATCCGTGAATGAGGTAACGATCCATGCGTGTCCTGCTCGTCGAAGACCATCTGCAACTGGCCGAAAGTGTCGCTCAGGCGCTCAAGAGCACCGGTCTGACCGTGGACGTATTGCACGATGGTGTGGCCGCCGACCTGGCGCTGGGCAGCGAGGAATACGCAATGGCGATCCTCGATGTCGGTCTGCCGCGCATGGACGGTTTCGAGGTGCTGGCGCGCTTGCGCGCACGCGGCAAGAACCTGCCGGTGTTGATGCTGACGGCGCGCAGCGATGTGAAGGACCGGGTCCACGGCTTGAATCTCGGCGCCGACGATTACCTGGCCAAACCGTTCGAACTGACCGAACTCGAAGCCCGGGTCAAAGCTCTGCTGCGGCGCAGCGTGCTCGGTGGCGAGCGTCAACAGCGCTGCGGCGTACTGGCCTACGATCTCGACACCCGGCGCTTCAGCCTCGGCGAAGAACTGCTCACGTTGACCTCTCGCGAACAGGCGGTGCTCGAAGCGTTGATCGCCCGCCCGGGACGGGTGATGAGCAAGGAGCAACTGGCCGCACAGGTATTTGGTCTCGACGAAGAAGCCAGCCCCGACGCGATCGAAATCTACGTGCATCGCCTGCGCAAGAAACTCGACGGCCAACCAGTGGCGATCGTGACTTTCCGTGGCCTCGGTTACTTGTTGGAGAGCCGCGATGCATAAGCCCAGCAGCCTGCGCTGGCGGTTGCTGTGGAACCTCGCGTTGTTGCTGGTGGTGTTGATGCTCGCCAGTGGTTTGAGCGCGTACTGGAACGGGCGCGAAGCCGCCGACACGGCCTACGACCGAACCCTGTTGGCCTCGGCGCGAACCATCGCCGCCGGTCTCTCGCAACGCGACGGCACGCTCAGTGCCGACGTGCCCTACGTGGCCCTCGATACGTTCGCCTACGACAGCGCCGGGCGGATTTACTACCAGGTCAACGACATCCATCAGAAGCTGATTTCCGGCTACGAAAACCTCCCCGGGCCGCCACCCGGCACCCCGAGAACCGACAGCTATCCAGCGCTGGCGCGTTTCTACAACGCGACGTATCGCGGGCAGAACGTGCGTGTGGTCAGTCTGCTCAAGGCCGTCACCGAACCGAACATGAATGGCATGGCGGAAATCCGTGTCGCGGAAACCGACGAGGCGCGAGTCGCCATGGCTCGCAGTCTGGCGGCTGATACGCTGCTGCGCCTGGGCATGCTCGCGATCGGCGCCTTGTTGCTGGTGTGGTTTGCAGTGAGTGCGGCGCTACGTCCGCTGGAGCGTTTGCGCACGGCGGTGGAAGAACGACAGTCGGACGACCTCCGGCCGCTGCCGCTGGTGGAAGTGCAGCGCGAATTGTGGCCGCTGGTGCGTGCACTCAACCATTTCACCGAGCGTTTGCGCGGGCAGTTCGAACGGCAGGCGCAGTTCATCGCTGATGCCGCACACGAACTGCGTACGCCGCTGGCGGCGTTGAAGGCGCGGCTGGAGTTGGGGCTGCGTTCGACTGAACCGCAAACCTGGCGCAGTACCCTGGAATCCTCTGCGCAAAGCACCGATCGCCTGACCCATCTGGCCAATCAACTGCTGTCGCTGGCTCGCGTGGAAAACGGTGCGCGGGCGATCGCCGAGGGCGGCGCGCAACTGCTGGATCTGAGTCAATTGGCCCGCGAATTGGGCATGGCCATGGCACCCTTGGCGCATGCTCGTGGGGTCGCGCTGGCGCTGGAGGCGGATGAGCCGGTGTGGTTGCGGGGTGAACCGACGTTGCTCAATGAACTGCTGAGCAACCTGGTGGACAACGCGCTGGCGCATACGCCACCGGGCGGCAATGTGATTCTGCGGGTTGCGGCACCGGCGGTGCTTGAGATTGAAGATGACGGGCCGGGAATTCCGCTGGAGGAGCGTGATCGAGTGTTTGAACGCTTCTACCGGCGCAATCAGCAGGTCGCAGGTTCAGGGTTGGGGCTGGCGATTGTCGGGGAAATCTGCCGGGCGCATCTGGCGCAGATCACGTTGCATGATGGCGAGCAGGCCGGTTTGAAGGTTCGAGTGAGTTTTATCGCCGGGTAAATGTGGTGTTGGTGCGGGCCTCTTCGCGAGCAAGCCCGCTCCCACATGAGATTTGTGTACGACGCAGATCCCATGTGGGAGCGGGCTTGCTCGCGAAGGGCGCGCCGCGGTTCCCAATCAGTAAAACATCGTCCGCGATTCTTCCAGATCCGCGCACAATTCCTTGTTCTCCGGATCGATCCCCAGTTTCCTAAACGCCGGCACACTGAGCGGATCAATCCGTGCAATCGGATGATCGCTGTCTTTGTGGCAATACAGGCTCGCCACCTGCACCAGATCGACGTAATCGATGTGCGCCGAGTCGCGTTTGAAATCCAGGTACAGTCCCGGCAACGCCACCAGTTGCTCGGGAAACTCCCAGACCCGCAACAGCTTGTCGCCCAGCAGCGGATGAATATGGTCGATCACATGGTTGAGGCTGACCGGGTCTGACAGCAGTTCGTAGTGATCTTCGGCGTAGGTCAGGATCGGCAGCACGCCAATCTGATGCACCAGTCCGCCGAGCGCTGCCTGATCAGGCTTGAGTTGGGTATGCCGACGGCACAACGCATAACTGACACCGGCGATTTCCAGACTCTTGCGCCAGACTTCGCGCATCTTCTGTTCGACCACTTCGGAGCGGGCGTGGAAGATCTGTTCCATCACCAGACCGATCGCCAGGTTGCTGCTGTAGTTGACACCCAGCCGGGTGATCGCGGTGTGCAGATCGGTGACTTCCTGGGTTGCGCGCAGCAACGGGCTGTTGACCACTTTGATCAGGCGCGCCGACAGCGCCGTGTCGCGGCCAATCACTTTGCTCAGGGTGCTGACGCTGATTTCCGGGTCTTCGGCGGCCTTGCGAATTTGCAGGGCCACTTCCGGTAACGTTGGCAGAACCAGGTCATCGTTATCGATGGCCTCAACCAAATCCTGTTGGACCTTATCCGCCAGCTCGCTCATGTGGACTCTCTAGGGTGTTGCAACAAAAGCTGCGATCAGCGCTGGATTTCGCGGTCGCGATCCAGTTCGTAGGGCAAGTCGAGCAAATGCAGGGCTGGCCCTTCGAGGGCGCCCAAGTGCAAATCACCCGCTTCGGCAGCTTCGGCCTGCAACACCGCCAGCAGTTCAATTTTTTCTTCGGCGCGGGCAGCAATCACCACTTCGCCGATGGCGCTGCCATGGCTTGGGGCGAACAGCGGGGTGCCCGGCTCCGGCAATTCGCTCGCGTCCAGCTGCACGCGATAGAGACGACGCTTGAGCTTACCGAGGTACTGCATGCGCGCGACGATTTCCTGGCCGGTGTAGCAGCCTTTCTTGAAACTCACGCCACCGACGGCCTGCAGGTTGAGCATCTGCGGGATGAACAGCTCGCGGGTGGTCGGCATGACCTGGCCGATACCGGCGCGGATCTGCCCCAGCAGCCATTGGTTCAGATTGCCCTCGGGCAGGGCGGCGGCCAATTTGGCCTTGATGGCATCGGCTTGATCGGCTGGTACCCAGAGTTCGGCGCGATCCGGCGAGACGCGAATCGCGATCAGGCCTGCGTTGCGCACCACGCTGTCGGTTTCGCCTGGCAGGTTCAGACCCAGGCTGGCCAACGCAGCGTCGCCGTGCTCCAGGCCAAAACGCACCCAGGCGGCGCTTTCGTCGGTCAGTTTGGATTTGGAGAACACCGCGTACTTTTTCAGATCCGCCAGTTGTGGCTCCAGCAGTTCGCTGGCCATCGCCAGCAGCACGCCGTCACCTTCGAGCAGAATGCGGAAGCTCGACTGCATCCGGCCTTTTTGCGTGCAGCGCGCGCCCAGGCTGGCCTGGCTGTCGCTGAGGTAATTGATGTTGCAGGTCAATTGGCCTTGCAGGAATTTGCCGGCATCCACGCCGCGAACCGCGAGTACGCCTTCATGAGACAGGGTGCAGAAAAAAGCAGAATCGGCCATGGGTCATCGCAGGGTAAAAAGTCTGGGGCACATCATAAGGGCGCGTTGTTGAAATGGGTAGTTGATAAAGGATCGGTGGTGCCCGACCAAAGCCGACTGTGCGACCCGCGTCGGGGCTGTATACTGCGCGCCTATTTGAGGAGGGCTCCATGGTCGAACAAGTTGAACTCAATCGCCTCTTCTGGCACAGCCGCCGTGGCATGCTGGAACTTGACGTGCTGCTGGTGCCGTTCGTGAAAGAGGTCTATCCGCACCTCAACCAGGTCGATCGCGACTTGTATGTCCGTCTGCTGACCTGTGAGGATCAGGATATGTTCGGCTGGTTCATGGAGCGCAGCGAGTCCGAAGACCCTGAGCTGCAGCGCATGGTGAGGATGATCCTGGACCGTGTTCAGCCCAAGTAACACGTTCGAATGCCGCTGGCATGCCTCACGGCAGTTGCTGGCGGCGTATCTGTTGGCCCAGGCGTTCGCTTTGGGTGCGTTGTTTCTCCTGTCGATTCCACTCTGGGCCAGTCTGCTCGGGGCTTTCGCCTGTCTGCTGCACGCCGCGTGGGTGTTGCCACGGCAGATTCTGCTGAAGCATCCGCAGGCTTTTTGCGGATTGCGCCGCGACGCCGATGGCTGGCAGCTGTGGAATCAGGCGGGTGGCTGGCAGGCTGTGCAGTTGCGCCCCGACAGCCTGGCGTTGCCACTGATTGTGTTGCTGCGTTTTCGTTTGCGCGGGGAGCGGCGGGTGCGCTCGATCTGCGTGCCGCGAGACTCGCAGGCAGCCGATGTGCATCGACGCCTGCGGGTGCGGCTCAAGTTCAGCCGGCGTAGGTGGGCGGCACCAGAATAGTGTCGAGCGCCTCGGGCAGCAGGTTCGGGTAGTCGAGGGTGTAATGCAGTCCACGACTTTCCTTGCGTTCCATGGCCGAGCAGATCATCAGTTCGGCAACTTGCGCCAGATTACGCAGCTCGATCAGGTCGCGGCTGACTTTATAGTTGCTGTAGAACTCGTCGATCTCGTCCAGCAACAGACGCACGCGGTGCTGCGCCCGTTGCAGGCGCTTGTTGGTGCGCACAATGCCTACGTAGTCCCACATGAACCGACGCAGCTCATCCCAGTTGTGGGCGATGATCACGTCTTCGTCGGAATCGGTCACCTGGCTGGCGTCCCATTCGGGCAGGGCGTTTGGCGCGGCGACGTCATCCAGTTGCGCAAGAATGTCCGCTGCCGCCGAGCGGGCATAGACGAAACATTCGAGCAGCGAGTTGCTGGCCATGCGGTTGGCACCATGCAGACCGGTGAAGCTGGTTTCGCCGATCGCGTACAGCCCCGGCACGTCGGTACGACCGTGCTGGTCGACCATCACCCCACCACAGGTGTAGTGCGCTGCCGGTACGACCGGGATCGGTTGCTTGGTGATGTCGATGCCGAAACCCAGGCAACGTTCGTAGACGGTTGGGAAGTGGCTTTTGATGAAAGCTTCAGGCTTGTGGCTGATATCGAGGTAGACGCAGTCGACGCCCAGGCGCTTCATTTCATGGTCGATGGCCCGGGCGACGATGTCGCGTGGCGCCAGTTCGGCACGTTTATCGAAACGCGGCATGAAACGTTCGCCGTTGGGCAGCTTCAGGTGCGCGCCTTCGCCACGTAGTGCTTCTGTGATCAGGAAACTCTTGGCCTGCGGGTGATACAGGCAAGTAGGGTGGAACTGATTGAATTCCAGGTTCGCTACCCGGCAACCCGAGCGCCAGGCCATGGCGATGCCATCACCGCAGGCGCCGTCGGGGTTGCTGGTATAGAGGTAGACCTTGGCTGCGCCGCCGGATGCGAGGATCACGAAGCGCGCGCCGTAGGTGTCGACCTCGCCGGTCGCGCGATTCAGCACATAGGCGCCGAGGCAACGCTCGCCGTCCATGCCCAGACGGCGTTCGGTGATCAGATCAACGGCAACCCGTTGTTCAAGCAACTCGATATTGGCGCGCTCTCTGGCCTGGGCGAGGAGGGTGGTGAAAATCGCTGCACCGGTCGCATCGGCTGCGTGGATGATGCGCCGATGGCTGTGACCGCCTTCACGGGTCAGGTGGAATTCGAAACCGCCGTCTTCGGTGCCGGACTGTTCGTCGCGGGTGAAGGGCACGCCCTGGTCGATCAGCCACTGGATGGCTTCGCGGCTGTGCTCGACGGTGAAGCGCACTGCGTCTTCATGGCACAGACCGCCGCCGGCGTTAAGGGTGTCGTCGACGTGGGATTCGACAGTATCGGTATCATCCAGCACGGCAGCGACACCGCCCTGGGCCCAATAGGTCGAGCCGTTGGCCAGATCGCCTTTGCTCAATACGGCAATGCGCAAGTGACCCGGCAGGGTCAGCGCGAGACTCAAACCGGCAGCGCCGCTGCCAATGACCAGAACATCGTGTTGAAACTGTTGGCTCATTTCAGGATTCCGCTCAAAGCGACCCGGATCGGGGGTGGCGCCAGACAGCTGGATCGGCGAGTCAAGACAGCCACACAGCCCACTAGTATATAGAGGGGGGGAGCGGCACAATAGCCGGGCTCGTATGGCATTGTGAAACTACTGTGACGACAAAAGCTTGACGCTTCGTCGGACGTTTTTTTCCGTCGTTTTGGGAAAAGGCGACTGTATCGAGGATGAAACAGGCTTTTTCCGCGCACGGTCGCTCAATGTCGCTTAAGCGCGGCTATAAATAATTGGAACTTTTGCCAGAGGCCCAAGATCAATAGTCCGTTGCCTGAAGCACGGGACAGTGTCGGCTTCAATGCAAAACCTGCGAATTGGGTTTTGCCGGCGAACCGATGACAAGATTATTCGCGCAGCCGGTTTATCCCGCGCTGCGTTTTTCGTGCGTGCCAAATCAGAGCCCGCAGGAAACTTGCCTGGAGGGGGAGAACTTTTGCGAAAAGCCCGAGTCTATGTTTGCAAGTCTGGTCGTTTAGTTATGCAAGCCTCCTCCATGCTTATCGAGGAGTGTTCATGCTAACCCAGGAAGAGGATCAGCAGCTGGTCGAGCGCGTTCAGCGTGGCGACAAGCGAGCTTTCGATCTGCTGGTGCTGAAGTATCAGCACAAAATTCTCGGGTTGATCGTGCGTTTCGTGCACGACACCCATGAAGCCCAGGATGTGGCTCAGGAAGCCTTTATCAAGGCCTACAGAGCGCTAGGAAACTTTCGCGGAGACAGCGCGTTCTATACGTGGCTTTACCGCATTGCCATCAACACGGCAAAAAACTATCTGGTTTCACGCGGCCGCCGGCCGCCGGATAGCGATGTAAGTTCTGAAGATGCGGAGTTCTACGACGGCGATCACGGCCTCAAGGATCTCGAATCACCGGAACGCGCATTGCTGCGGGATGAGATCGAAGGCACCGTCCATCGAACCATTCAGCAACTGCCAGAGGATTTACGTACGGCTTTAACTTTACGTGAATTCGATGGTCTGAGTTACGAGGACATTGCGAGCGTCATGCAGTGTCCGGTGGGTACCGTGCGCTCCCGGATTTTCCGCGCCCGGGAGGCCATCGATAAAGCCCTGCAGCCGTTGTTGCAGGAAAACTGAGACAGCGGCGACAGCCAAGAGAGGAACGCCATGAGTCGTGAAGCCCTGCAGGAATCGCTGTCCGCAGTGATGGATAACGAAGCGGACGAACTGGAATTGCGTCGAGTGATCAATGCACTGGACGATGTTGAAACCCGTGAGACCTGGGCTCGTTATCAGATCGCTCGGGCAGCGATGCACAAGGATCTGCTACTTCCGCGTCTGGACATTGCTGCGGCAGTTTCTGCTGCGCTGGAAGACGAAACGGCTCCAGCCAAAGTATCCCGTGGCCCATGGCGCAATCTTGGCCGTCTGGCCGTTGCAGCGTCGGTGACTGTTGCGGTGCTGGCCGGTGTGCGCCTGTACAATCAGGACGAAATCGCTGGCGTCGAGCTGGCCCAGCAGTCCAATCAGCCTTCGCTGGTTGCGCCTCAGGTCAAAGGCCCGGCTGTTCTGGCAGGCTACAAGGAAAGCTCGGAAACCACAGGCCCGATGGCCAACGGCGTACTGCAAGGTCAGCCAGGCTGGCACGATCAGCGTCTGCCAGGCTATCTGCGTCAGCATGCCCAGCAGGCTGCACTGAAAGGTACTGAAAGCGCACTGCCTTATGCGCGTGCAGCAAGCATGGAAAACCGTTAAGGAGGATCATGCGCGCCATACCTCTACTTTCGCTTCTGCTTGGTGGCTGGTTCGTTGTTCCAGCCCATGCCGACGAGGCTCAGGACTGGTTGACCCGCCTGGGCCAGGCCGAGCAGCAGCAAAGCTTCCACGGCACTTTCGTATACGAGCGTAACGGTAGTTTTTCTACCCACAACATCTGGCATCGTGTCCAGAATGGCCAGGTCCGCGAGCGTTTGCTTCAGCTCGATGGCTCGGCTCAGGAAGTCGTGCGCGTTGATGGACATACTCAATGCGTCAGCGGCACCCTGATTGCGGGGTTGGGAGACTCACCCAACTCGACCGCTCGTTCGCTTGATCCCCAAAAGCTGAAAAACTGGTATGACCTTGCTGTCATCGGCAAGTCGCGCGTGGCCGGGCGTGATGCGGTAATCGTTTCGCTGACGCCTCGTGACCAGCATCGCTACGGCTTCGAACTGCATCTGGATAAACAGACTGGTTTGCCACTCAAGTCGTTGCTGCTCAATGACAAGGGGCAGTTACTCGAGCGCTTCCAGTTCACCAGCCTTGATACCGCTGATGCCCCTTCTGACAAAGATCTGCAACCTGGCACCGATTGCAAGGCAATCACCCTCGACAGTGACAAGGCCTCCGCCGTTAAGACGGCCCAGGTCTGGCATTCGGACTGGCTGCCTCCGGGGTTTGTGCTGACCAGCAGTACCTCGCACAAAGACCCGGAAACCAAGACTCAGGTCAGCAGCCTGATGTATGACGACGGGCTGGCGCGGTTTTCGGTGTTTCTCGAGCCGTTGAACGGCGCGACAGTCACCGATACCCGCACACAGCTCGGGCCGACCGTCGCTGTTTCCCGCCGCCTGACCACGCCTGAAGGCGAAATGATGGTGACGGTGGTCGGTGAAATACCCATTGGCACGGCCGAACGGATTGCCCTGTCGATGCGCAACGATGGCGCTGCAACCAGCAAGCAGTGAGCTGATTTCAGTCATTTCCACCTCTTCGTCGAGACGTAGATGAAATGTTTGCTCAGCATTTTCATTTGCAAATCACCCGAAAGTTTTTTATAGGTCAGAGCCTCACGGCTCTGGCCTTGTCTGTTGTTCCCGGAACAAAAATGCCGGCCCGCGGTTCCCGGTGTTCCTTGCTCCATATCGCTTAACCCTGCTCGTCGTAACGGGAGCTGTATGTCGATACTTAGCTTGAAGTCTTATCTCTCCATTTTCGCCACCGTGCTGGTGCTCGGTCAGGCTGTTCCCGCTGCCCAGGCGGCCGACTTGCCGGACTTCACCCAACTGGTTGAACAGGCCTCGCCTGCGGTGGTGAACATCAGTACCACGCAGAAGCTGCCGGATCGCAAAGTGAACCAGCAGATGCCTGACCTGGAAGGCTTGCCGCCTATGTTGCGCGAGTTCTTCGAGCGCGGCATGCCGCCTCAGCAGCGTTCGCCGCGCGGTGATCGCCAGCGTGAAGCGCAATCGCTGGGTTCGGGCTTCATCATTTCCTCGGATGGCTACATCCTGACCAACAACCATGTGATTGCCGATGCCGACGAAATCCTCGTGCGTCTGGCTGATCGCAGTGAAATGAAAGCCAAGCTGATCGGCACCGACCCGCGTTCAGACGTAGCCCTGCTGAAAATCGATGGCAAGGATCTGCCGGTGCTCAAGCTCGGCAAGTCCCAGGACCTGAAGGCTGGTCAGTGGGTCGTAGCGATCGGTTCGCCGTTTGGCTTTGACCATACCGTGACTCAGGGCATCGTCAGTGCCGTCGGCCGTAGCCTGCCGAACGAAAACTACGTGCCGTTCATCCAGACCGACGTGCCGATCAACCCGGGTAACTCCGGTGGTCCGCTGTTCAATCTGAACGGTGAAGTGGTCGGGATCAACTCGCAGATCTACACCCGTTCGGGTGGTTTCATGGGTGTGTCGTTCGCCATCCCGATTGACGTAGCCATGGACGTTTCCAATCAGCTGAAAAGCGGTGGCAAGGTCAGTCGCGGTTGGCTGGGTGTGGTCATCCAGGAAGTAAACAAGGATCTGGCCGAGTCGTTCGGTCTAGATAAGCCGGCTGGTGCGCTGGTTGCGCAGATTCAGGATGACGGTCCGGCAGCCAAGGGCGGCCTGCAAGTGGGCGACGTGATCCTGAGCATGAACGGTCAGCCGATCGTCATGTCCGCCGACCTGCCACACCTGGTCGGTGCGCTGAAGGCTGGCGCCAAGGCCAACCTCGAAGTGATTCGTGACGGCAAGCGCAAGAATGTCGAGCTGACAGTCGGCGCAATTCCGGACGAAGACAAAGAGCTGGCATCGCTACCGAAATCCGGCGCGGAAAGCAGCAGCAACCGCCTCGGTGTGTCGGTGGTCGAATTGACCGATGAGCAGAAGAAAGCCTACGACCTCAAAGGCGGCGTGGTCATCAAGGACGTCCAGGATGGTCCTGCAGCCCTGATCGGTCTGCAGCCGGGTGACGTGATCACTCACCTGAACAACCAGGCCATTGGCTCCACCAAGGAGTTCGGCGAGATTGCCAAGGCGCTGCCGAAGAATCGTTCGGTGTCGATGCGTGTTCTGCGTCAAGGCCGGGCCAGCTTCATCACCTTCAAACTGGCTGAATAATCCGGTTGCGGTGAAATAAAAAACCGCCTCGAAAGAGGCGGTTTTTTTATGCCTGAAACAATGTTTCGAGGACGAAAACTCAGCCCATCATGTCCTTGATCATGCGCTCCTGCTCCATCAGCTCACGCTGGCGTGCATCGATCCGCGAGGACAGCGGGAAGTTGCTGCCAGCCTTGCGTTTGGCAAAGTCGAGCTGCTGGATCGCCTGACGATAATCACCCACCAGCGCAAAGTATTCGGCGCGAGCCTGATGCAAGCCGATGATGTTCCCTGACAGGCCACGGGTTTCGGCAACCTGATACCACACGTCCGGATCGTTCGGGCGGGATTTGAGCAGGCCTTCAAGGGCTTTCTCCGCGTCGGCGGTGCGATTCTGTTTCAGCAGCAGATCGACGCGAACCTGATTCAGCGGGTAGTTGCCCGGATATTGCGTGAGCATCCGGTCAACCCGCGTTTGCGCATCCGGCAGGCGGTTGTTGGTGATGTCCAGGTCGATCTGCGCGAGGTTGTAGATGATCTCGTTCGGCGACTTGGCCAGCAACTGCTTGAGGTTCTCCCGCGCTTCATTGAGCTGAGCGCCTTTGATCTGGGCGATCGCCAGGCCATAGCGCGCCACGTCGTTCTTCGGGTTCTCGTCCAATTGGGCGCGGAAGCGCTTGGCGCCCAGGCCCGGAGTTTCTTCATAGATCAGTTGGACGCGGGCACGAATCAACTGATAGCGCATGCTGTCTTCAATACCGCCCTGTGGTGCCTGCTCGGCGCGGTTGCGAGTGTCGGCGATACGCGATTCGGTGACCGGGTGAGTCAGCAGAAATTCCGGCGGCTTGGCGTCGAAGCGATACTGGCGCATCAGGCGCTCGAACATGGTCGGCATCGAACGCGGGTCGTAGCCGGCCTTTTCCAGATTGAGAATGCCGATGCGGTCGGCTTCCTGTTCGTTCTGGCGCGAGAAGGTGCGTTGCGATTGAATCGCCGCGGCCTGAGTGCCGGCGATGGTCGCGATCCCGGCATCACCGCCCCCGGCGGCGGCAATCACGATCCCGGCGAGCAGCGCCGCCATCATCGGCACCTGCATCCGCTGCGAAGCCTCGACGCCGCGCGCGAAGTGGCGTTGCGACAAGTGAGCCAGTTCGTGGGCCAGTACCGAAGCGTATTCGCCTTCAGTCTGCGCGTTGAGGAACAGCCCGCCGTTGACCCCGACCACGCCACCCGGCGCCGCGAAGGCGTTGAGTTGCGGGCTGTTGATCAGGATGAACTCCAGACGGCGGTCAGTCACTTGGCTGGTTTCCACCAGCTTATAGACGCTGGACTCGACGTAGTCCTTGAGCTGCGGATCGTTGAGCTGTGCAACCTGGCTGCGCAACATGGCCAGCCAGGCGCGGCCGAGCTGGTATTCCTGTTGCGGTGAGACAATGGCAGAACTGGCGTCGCCAAGTGACGGCAGATCGTCGGCAAAGCCCGGTGAGGCGAGCAGGCAAGCGAGCGTCAGCAGGGTAGGGCGCAGAAATGTCATGCACAAAGCCTTAGAAGACAAAGACCTTACTGTAGCCGGACACCGGGCTTGCGACCAGATATTCTAGGCAGCTCAATTACCCGAACCGGAGTGACGCGATGACCGACCCTGTAGCCCATGACTGTGAACTGGACGCCAGTGGTCTGAATTGCCCGTTGCCGTTGCTCAAGGCCAAAATGGAACTCAACAAGCTGCCCAGTGGCGCCGTGCTCAAGGTGATCGCCACGGATGCCGGCTCGCAGCGCGACTTCCGCACCTTTGCCCGTCTGGCCGGTCATACGCTGCTGCGCGAAGAAGACGAAGCAGGCGTCTACCGTTACTGGTTGAAGAAAGCCTGAAACCGACAGCGTAAAAGACCTAAGGATTATTGATGTTCAAAGTGTTACGCGACTGGATTCAGCGCTACTTTTCCGATGAAGAAGCGGTGGTGCTGGCGGTGCTGCTGTTTCTCGCCTTTACCGCGGTGCTTACCCTCGGAGGTATGCTCGCGCCGGTATTGGCCGGGATGGTGCTGGCGTATCTGATGCAGGGGCTGGTGCTCGCTCTTGAGCGCATGCGCTTGCCTGGTGCAGCGGCGGTGGGGCTGGTGTTCGCGCTGTTCATGGGCGTGTTGCTGGTGTTCATCGTGGTGGTCTTGCCGTTGCTGTGGCATCAGTTGATCACGCTGTTCAACGAACTGCCGGGCATGCTCGCCAAGTGGCAGTCACTGCTGTTGCTGCTGCCGGAGCGCTATCCGCATCTGGTCTCCGACGAGCAGGTACTGCAGGCCATCGAAGCGGCGCGCGGCGAGATCGGCAAGTTCGGCCAATGGGCGCTGACCTTCTCGCTGTCGAGTCTGCCGTTGCTGGTCAACATCATGATCTATCTGGTACTGGTACCGATCCTGGTGTTCTTCTTCCTCAAGGATCGGGCCATGATCGGCGAGTGGGTGCGCGGCTATCTGCCCCGAGAGCGGGCGCTGATCACCCGCGTGGCGCAGGAAATGAATCGGCAGATCGCCAACTATATTCGCGGCAAGGTCATCGAGATCGTGATCTGTGGCGGTGTGACCTACATCGCGTTCGTCGCCCTTGGCCTCAACTATGCGGCGCTGCTGGCGTTGCTGGTCGGGGTGTCAGTGGTGGTGCCGTACGTCGGCGCGGTGGTGGTGACCGTGCCGGTGCTGCTGATTGCCTTGTTCCAGTGGGGCTGGAGCGATCAGTTCATCTATTTGATGGCGGTCTACGGGATCATTCAGACCCTGGATGGCAACGTGCTGGTGCCGTTGCTGTTTTCCGAGGCGGTCAACCTGCACCCGGTAGCGATTATCTGCGCGGTGCTGTTATTTGGCGGGCTATGGGGATTCTGGGGAGTGTTCTTCGCGATTCCGCTGGCGACGCTGTTCAAGGCAGTGCTGGATGCCTGGCCGCGCAAGGAGCCGGTTGTAGCTCCGTTACTTTAAAGCCGGATTATTCGTTGAGGCTTATGGCCCCTTCGCGAGCAAGCCCGCTCCCACATTTGACCGAGGTCTATGTGGGAGCGGGCTTGCTCGCGAAGGCGTCAGTGAAAACGACGCAGAAATATCAGGCTTTATTCAGGGCCTGAGCCGCAGCCAGCACCGCATCAACATGCCCCGGCACTTTCACGCCGCGCCATTCCTGACGCAGCACACCGTTCTTGTCGATCAGGAAAGTGCTGCGATCAACGCCCAGGTATTCCTTGCCGTACAGCTTCTTCAGCTTGATCACGTCGAACAGTTGGCAGACGGCTTCATCCTTGTCGCTGATCAGCTCGAACGGGAATTCCTGCTTGCACTTGAAGTTCTCGTGGGATTTCAGGCTGTCGCGGGAAATACCGAAGATTTCCGTGTTGGCAGCCTGGAACGCCGCGTACTGGTCACGAAAACACTGGCCTTCGGTGGTGCAGCCCGGGGTGCTGTCCTTCGGGTAGAAGTAGATCACCACTTGCTTGCCCTTCAGGGCGGACAGGCTGACGGTCTGCCCGCTGGTGGCAGGTGCTTCGAAATCCGCAACCGGTTGGTCGATGACAACGGCCATGAAAGCTTCCTTACATTGGGTTTTGTGGGCGCCAGGGTTCGATAAGCGCGTCCAGGTTCATTGCGTCGGCGAAGTCCAGGAACTGGTCGCGCAGCCAGCTGATCTGGGTGCCGGCCGGCAGCGTCACAGTGAATGTGGCATTGAGCATGGTGCCGCCGGTCTGCGGCGCCTGATAGGTATCGCAGGTGAGGTTTTCCAGCTCGACGTTGTGATCCATGAAGAACTGGCACAGCTCGTTGATGATGTCCGGGCGATACGCCGAGCTGACATAGGCCACGTACGGCAGGGCCTGTGGGCGATTTTCCAGCGCGGCACTGCGCACCACGTTGACGGTAAAGGCGTGACGCTTGGCCAGGCCCGACAGGCTGCCTTCGAGACGGGCCAGGGCGTCCCAGCTGCCGGAGATTTCCAGCACCAGGGCGCTGCATTCGCCATGGCGAGTCAGACGGGAGGTGACGACGGCGCAGCGATTTTCATGGCTGGCGCGGCACAGGACGTTAGTCAGCTCCATGGGGTTGGCGCCAAGGGCACTGATGACAAGGAATTGTTCGCGAACTGTGGGGGTGGACATGCAGCATTCCTAAAGCGATGAGCGGTCGGTAGGTCGATGGGCGTTGGCCGTCGGGATGCGTCTGCGCGTGCCGATTCAGAAAGCCCCGGGCCATGGCTCGCAATTCGCTCCAATATAGGCAGAGCGTGCAGCAGCGACACTGGAACGGGGCCTGGGTGGCCGACAGGGGAGACTGGAGCCCGACGTACAAGCTGATCTGTACCGATCAAAGTCTGAAGGGTAGCGAAAACCGACGCCAAGGGGAATGGCGGCGCAGTACTTCGCTTGTGCAAGCATCTTGGCGCCAGTACCATTACCGCTCTCTTTTTCCGGCAGGAGCGTTTTCATGATTCGGGGCAGTATGGTGGCACTGGTCACACCCATGGATGCACAAGGGCGTCTTGACTGGGACAGCCTCCGAAAACTCGTGGACTTCCACCTTGAAAACGGCACCCATGCCATTGTCGCGGTCGGTACCACCGGCGAGTCGGCAACCCTTGATGTAGAAGAACACATCGCCGTCATCAAAGCCGTGGTCAAACAGGTTGCCGGCCGTATCCCGGTGATCGCCGGTACCGGCGCCAATTCGACCCGCGAAGCCGTCGAACTGACCCGCAACGCCAAGGAAGCCGGCGCCGATGCCTGCCTGCTGGTGGTTCCGTACTACAACAAGCCGACCCAGGAAGGCCTGTACCAGCACTTCAAGCACATTGCCGAAGCGGTCGACATTCCCCAGATTCTCTACAACGTTCCCGGCCGCACCTCCTGCGACATGCAGGCCGAGACCGTGATTCGCCTGTCCACCGTGCCGAACATCATCGGCATCAAGGAAGCCACCGGCGACCTGAAACGCGCCAAAGCCATCATCGACGGCGTGAGCAAGGACTTCATCGTGCTGTCCGGCGATGATCCGACTGCGGTCGAGCTGATCCTGCTGGGCGGCAAAGGCAATATCTCCGTGACCGCCAACGTCGCCCCGCGCGAAATGGCTGATCTGTGTGAGGCTGCGCTGAATGGCGACGCCGACACCGCACGGGCAATCAACGAAAAACTGATGCCGCTGCACAAGGACCTGTTCATCGAAGCCAACCCGATTCCGGTGAAGTGGGCTTTGGTTGAAATGGGCCTGATGCACGAAGGCATCCGCTTGCCGCTGACCTGGCTGAGCGCTCCTTGTCATGAAACGCTTCGCACGGCCCTGCGCCAGTGCAGCGTCCTGGTTTAATTGAGGAAGTACAACGCATGAAGCGAATGGCCGGACTTTCCGCACTTGCCTTGATTATCTCCAGCACCAGTGGCTGCGGATGGGTCTGGGGCCCGGAAGGTTATTTCCGTGACCGTGGTAGCGATTACCTGGAAGCGCAACAGACTCCACCGATGCAACTACCACCGAATGTCAGCACCTCCAAGCGTCTGGATCCGCTGTTGCCGATCCCGCGCAACGTGGCTGATGACACCGCCAAGGGCGAGTACGTGGTGCCGCGTCCACAACCGCTGTCGGCGATTGCCGACGCGACCGACTACTCGTTGCAGAAGAGCGGCGACTCGCGTTGGGTCATGGCCCAGCATCAGCCGGCCGAAGTCTGGCCAGTGGCGGTGCAGTTCTTCCAGGACAACGGTTTCCGTCTGGATGAACAGCGCCCGCAAACCGGCGAGTTCACGACTAAATGGCAGCATTCCGACGAACTGTCCGCCGCCATGGCCAAGCGCCTGAGCGCAGCCGGTGTCGGTGCCGACAGCGAAACCCGCGTGCGGGTGCGTATCGAGCCAGGCGTGCAGCGCAACACCAGTGAAATCTACGTGGTCAGCGCCGAGCGTCCTGCCGGCAGCACCGCCGATGTCGATTTCACCAACCGTTCGGTCAACACTGGCCTGGACGCTGCGCTGGTCGACGACATGCTCGCGAGCATGAGCCGGATCTCCGAGAAGGGCGGTTCGGTGTCGATGCTGGCTTCGCGTGACTTCGATACCCCAAGCCGTGTCAGCCTCAGCGAAGACGGCAGCGGCAACCCGGTACTGAACGTCGGTCCGGACCTGGATCGTGCCTGGTCGAGCGTCGGTCGTGCGCTGGAGCAAGGTCAGTGGCGCGTTGAAGACATCAACCGCAGCCTGGGCCTGTACTACATCAACCTGGCCGAAAAAGCCGAGAAGAAAGACGACAAGCCTGGTTTCTTCAGCAGTCTGTTCGGCAGTGCGCCGACCAAGGAAGAAGTTGAAGCCCGCGCCGAGCGTTATCAGGTTCGCCTGAGCAAGGTCGGTGAAAACGTTCAGGTAACCGTCGAGAAGAACATCAACACCGTTGCGCCTGCCGATGTGGCACGCAAAGTGTTGAGCGTGATTCAGGACAACCTGGGCTGATCACATGCGCTTTGCCGTTCTCGGCAGCGGTAGCCAAGGGAACGGCACGCTGATCGCCAGCGCTGATACGTATGTGCTGGTGGATTGTGGTTTTTCCCTGCGGGAAACCGAAAAACGCCTGTTGCGCCTGGGTGTGAACCCGGCGCAACTGAGCGCGATACTCGTAACCCACGAACATGCCGACCACGTGCATGGCGTGGGTTTGCTGTCTCGGCGCTACAATCTTCCGGTCTACCTCAGTCGCGGCACACTGCGCGGGATGCGCAAACCGATCAAACCCGCAGGCTTTCTGGCCGGCGGCGAGCAACTGCAGATCGGCGCACTGAATATCGGGGTCATTGCCGTGGCCCATGATGCGCAAGAGCCGACACAGTATGTATTCAGTGATAACGAGCAGCGGCGCTTCGGCCTGCTGACCGACCTGGGTTCCTACTGCGAGCGGGTGCTGGACGGCTATCGGGATCTCGATGCGTTGATGATCGAGTCCAACCACTGTCGCGACATGCTGGCCCGTGGTCACTATCCGTACTTTCTCAAGCAACGGGTGGGCGGCGAACTGGGACATTTGAACAACCATCAGGCGGCATTCCTGGTGGCCGAGTTGGGGTGGCAGGGCTTGCAGCATCTGGTTCTCGCCCACCTGAGCAGCAAGAACAACCTGCCGCAGCTGGCCCGGCAATGTTTCGTCGACACCCTCGGGTGCGACCCGGACTGGCTGCAACTGGCCGATCAAGATTCAGGGCTCGACTGGCGCCATATCGCCTAGCCCATCTACTTAGCAAGCGGAGCCCATCATGGAAAAACGTGAAGAACTCTACCGCGGCAAAGCCAAATCGGTTTACAAGACCGACGACGCTGACCGCTTGATCCTGCTGTTTCGCAACGACACCTCGGCGTTCGACGGCAAGCGCATCGAGCAGCTCGACCGCAAAGGCATGGTGAACAACAAGTTCAACGCCTTCATCATGCAGAAACTCGAAGCGGCCGGCATTCCGACCCAATTCGACAAACTGCTGGGCGACAACGAGTGCCTGGTGAAGAAACTCGACATGATCCCGGTCGAGTGCGTCGTGCGTAACTACGCCGCCGGCAGCCTGGTAAAACGCCTGGGCGTCGAAGAGGGCATGAAGCTCAACCCGTACACCTTCGAGCTGTTCCTGAAGGACGACGCCAAGGGCGACCCGTTCATCAACGAATCCCACGTCGTGGCATTCGGCTGGGGCACCGCCGAGCAACTGGCGCGGATGAAAGAACTGTCGCTCAAGGTCAACGAAGTCCTGAGCAAACTGTTCGACGACGCCGGCCTGCTGCTGGTCGATTTCAAGCTTGAGTTCGGCGTGTTCAGCGACGGCTCGATCGTCCTGGGCGACGAGTTCAGCCCGGACGGCTGCCGTCTGTGGGACAAGGACACCAAGAAGAAAATGGACAAGGACCGCTTCCGCCAGGGCCTCGGTGACGTCATCGAAGCCTACGAAGAAGTCGCCAAGCGTCTGGGTGTACCGCTTTAATCGACGCAAGCATCTGATAGCACGGAGAAAATTTGCGAAAGAGGGTTTGCTTTCCGCAGAAGTGTTGTTATGATGCGCGCCGTTGGAGAGATGCCAGAGTGGCCGAATGGGACGGATTCGAAATCCGTTGTACCTTCACCGGTACCTAGGGTTCGAATCCCTATCTCTCCGCCATTATTGAACAAGACGAAGCCCCCGTAATCATTGATGATTACGGGGGCTTTTTCGTTTCCGTTGTTCTGATTAGGGCATTTTTAGGGCAAGGTGCACGCCTCTGAGGCTCTAATCAATCGCTCTGAGCCGTTCAATACCCGCACAGTGCTCTGGTGTGTCTCATCAGCAATCGCCACCTAGAGGCGCGCCACCTTCTTCAGGCACGGACGGTGAGCATTCCAACAGATGATTGAGTATCCGATCTGAGGATTGTCAAAAGACGTCCGGGCTGAATAGCAGGTGTCTACTGGACAGAATGATGGCAAATCAGTAGCTTTCAGTAATCTGGGTGCTATGGTCTTAAAGCCATTTCTTAATCGGGTCCTGGCATGCTCGAAGGTGTCGTCATAGCGGCACGCTTGCTAGCGGTCGACCGTTTCAATATTGATGGAGCTCCACACTTGTCAGATCAGCTTAGGAGAGCAAATGTTACTGACACGGTTAAGATGAGCTTGCTTTGCGAAGTCCAAGGACTTTGCCCGCTCTGCAGGCGAGCGCTCATGGTTAAGAAAGGCTCAAAACGTGTGCGGGTTTTCGACATCGCACATATCTATCCGCTAAATGCGACCGAACATGAAAAACATATATTAATCGCTGAAGAAGTGCTTTCAGATGATATCGATTGTGAAGAGAACTTTATCGCACTGTGTAAAGAGTGTCATAAAATTTATGATACTAAGAAGACAGTGCAGGAATACAGGCAACTGGTTGAGATAAAAAAGACAATCAACAAAATTAAAGCGCTTTCACAAACTTGGGATAGGCAAACTCTTCACAAGGATATAGCGCTTGTAGCTAGGGATTTGGAAACCCTTAGTGAGTTGGATATTAAAAATACAACTCTATCATTTGCTGCCTTAAAGCTTTCGCAGAAGAAAGATGAATCCCTAGGCATCATGAATGAAATGAAGATTGGGCAGTATATTCTGAGTTTTTTTGCTCCTATTAGGGAGTCCTTGAGAAAGCTAGAGTTAGAGGAAAAGGCCAAGTCTTTATTTATCTGTTCTCAGGTTAAGAGCTATTACACGCTGTTGTTAATGCAGGGTTTTGATCAAAGTCAAATATTTGAAGAGATGTGCGTATGGTTTATGACTAACACTGGGATCAAGGAACGATCTAAATCTGAAGTGTTGGTTTCTTATTTTATTCAGAATTGTGAGATTTTTTCTGATGATACTGCCTAATAAAATAATATCATTAGAGGATAGTTGTCTCCCTAAAGCAGCTAAGTTGCTGGAAGTTTTGAGAGATAATGATACTGTTCAAGCAGTGTATCTGAATCATAAGGATATATTTTTCGATGTGTCGGAGTTTATAGATGCTCTCGACTTGCTGTTTGTCTTAAAAAAAATAAACGTAAACTTCACCTCTGGGGTCATTCAGCTTGCTTAAATCTATCACATGCGAGAAATTGATCCAGTCCTCTATCCATTTCAAGTTAGGGCTGAATGCAGTTGTGGGTGCGGATGATGCGCATAACTCAATCGGTAAGTCATCAGTTTTGATGTTGATTGACTTTGCATTTGGTGGGAGCGACTTTCCGACAAAATGCGATGATGTAATTAAAAATGTTGGCCATTTAGAAGTGGTGATGGAATTTCAATTCGATAAAAGCTATCTCTTTATTCGAAATACCGAAACACCTGAGTCAGTTTATTGCTTTGAACAAGGGCGAATGCTCACGCTTCGAGAGTTTACTAGCTTTCTTAAAGATAACTATCTTACCAGTGTAAGCGAAATTTCATTTCGTGATTGTGTTAGCGGTTTCTTTAGAATTTATCAAAGAAATAACTACAACCACAAACGTCCCTTGGACCTAACCGTGCGGGAGAAATGGGAGGTTGTCAGAAAGCGTATTCTCAAAATGTTCAATATGTACTGGCTAATTTCTCAGCTGGAGCAGGAACGTGCCGGAGCTCAAAAAGCGCTAAAGGACATTAATGGTACATTTAACTCTGGTGCAGTAAAGAAAATCACAAAAGCGCAGGTATCTAAAAACGATTCAGTAATCAGTCAGCTTTTTTCTGAGGTTGAGAAGATTAAGCAGGCACTGAAGAGAAATGTTACGGATATACGCTCTATAATCAATGAGCAAAGTCTTGAGTTGAAGCTTCAAAAAGATGCCTTGGTAGAGTATAAGCTTGATCTCCAGACGCAGTTAAGCAGAGTGGAGTCAAACTTAGGTAATGCGAAGATTGTAAGTAGTAAGGATTTTCAATCGATACTCACTTTTTTTCCTGAAGTCGATTCGAAGAAACTGTTAGAGGTAGAATCCTTTCATTCAGGCATTACCAATATTCTGAAGGATCAGCTGAAAGCAGAACAAGTTGTTCTAATAGAAGCTTTAGGCGCTGCCCAAGCCGATATAGCCAAAGTTGATAACTCGCTCTTAAATCTCGTGGATTCCCGTGAGGATTCGGTTCATTTGTTAGAGCGCTTAATAGATCTCGATCGTCAGCAAAATGCTCTGATTCAGCAGAATCGATACTGGACGATGAGCGCAGAAGCAAAAAATGAAATCAAGAGATTAAAGGCTGATATTGACTCGGCGCTAGAGAGTTCGGTTGCAGAGATAGAAGTCGGACTTAATGCAGGAATCGAAGAAGAAATAACAAAAATTTATAGCAATAAAGCTATTTCACCGGTGCTTACACTAGGTGAGAAAGATTATAAATTTGATCATGGCGATGATCGGGGAACCGGGAAAGGTTTTGCAAACATGATCGCCCTAGATCTGACGTTCCTCCGGTTAACTGTTCTTCCGATAATTATTCATGATAGTCTGTTATTCAAAAATATGGATACACCTGCAATAGAGCATTTGGTGGAGATCTACAGCTCTTTTAGTAAGCAGGTTTTTATTTCGATTGATGAAGTTAGCAAGTATCAGGCGGGTGTGCGGAAAATAATCACTGAAGCAATGTTTCTTAAGCTGGATAAAGATCGTATGGCATTCAATGTTAAATGGAAGAACGCGAAGTGACAGCCGTTCTTCATAATGTTTAACTGTCGATTTTTTGAGCTTAATCTTGGCGAAAACCCAACATTTTCGAGACTATACCCGCCATGCTTTTAGTGTCCTTCGGTATCCATCTACCGTAGTGTTTTCTCACCATTGTTGTGTCGGCGTGCCCAAGCTGCCTGGCCACCCATTCGACTGGCACATAGCTCGACAGCATCTGGCTGGCAAACGTGTGGCGACACTGATTGGCACCTCTGTGGCGGACTTCGGCCTTTTTCAGGTGGGCGGTAAACCAGTTGCTCAATGTTTTACCACTCCAGAGTAAGCCGCTGGTGGAGCTGCGAAAAAGGAATCTCACTTTCATTTTTTTGGAAGTGATGTTGTCGCGTTGGATAACGGTGATCTCTTCGGCTTGTGCGTCCTTGGCGGCGGCGACAATCTCCCTCATGAGTTTGAGGGCAGGGTCTATCAACTCAACGACTCGTACCCTTGAGCGTTCTTTGGGGACTTTAAATTCTCCTACGACCAATGCCCGCCGGACGTGTACCAGGCCGGCTTGAAGGTCGACGTCTTCAGCAGCCAGTCCGATAAGCTCGGACAGAGACAGCCCGGTCCAGCAGTTGAACTCGATCATTCGGGCATCAGCTCGCCGGCTAGGGTCCGCTTTACCAATCAACTCGATCTCGGTGCGGCTGAAGGGGTCAGCATGCTCGAGGTCGACGTCCGACCCGACGTTGCTTATCCGGTCGAGCGGGTTCGCTTTCAGTATTCCGTCACCGAATGCGTCGGCCCAGACTCCGCGAACGACAGTGAAAATGTCGTTCACTGTCTTCGGGGCCAGGCCTTGCTTCAGCAACTGAGCTTGAAACAGCTCGATGTCGCTCTTGCTGATGTCGACGATTCGACGCTTACCGAATTTATTCTCAACGTGTACTGCTTTGCTCACGTAGTTGACGACGGTGCTTGAAGCTTTGAGCGCGCGCTGAACCTCTAGCCAGCGATCAATACCTTCCTTCACTGTACGCTTCAGCGAAGGGCCGCCAGTGCCTGTGAACATTGCAGCCCTGGGTGATTTCGGAAAGTGTGCCGCGTAGTCGAAGCGACCTTCTTTGATTTCGGTGAGGATGGTCCGACGCTTGTTATCCGCATACGCAATAGCGGCCTTGTTTACTTTCGAGATCCCTTCCAGTGGCTCCCGGCACCGTTGGCCATTGAAGATGAACCAGATACGCAACTGCTTGCCGTTCATCTCAACGCCGGTCGGCATCTTATCGATCATGGTTTCCCTTCCATCCAGCGCTCAATGGCTGCGCGGTTGTAGACGATTACATTGGCAGGGTCATACCGCCAGTGCTTGCCTTCAAGCCACAGGCCTCGGGTGCGGTACTTGCGGACTGCTTCGGTACTCAGGCCGAAAACCGGGTACAGCAAGTCTTGGCGGAACCAGGCGCCCGGTGTGATGTGAAAGTCGATTTTCTCTGCTGCACTCATTGTGATTTCTCCGCTGCTCGCCGGGCGATACCTTCAGCTTGGCGCTGCTTGCTGCATTGTTGATGGTTGCCATGTGCTCGCGAGGTGTCGCACTTGTCGCAGATGGTTTGTAAGTCGAGAGGTGGCATTTGCCCTCGGCGAATTCGAACCGTTCGGCGTAGCGCTGTCATGTGGTCACCGGAGCAAGAAGGGTTGCCATGGCAAGCGCTTTATCTCGCAGCTCAATCGTGTCTCTTTCAAGTTTTTTACCAGTGCGGAAGGCGGCGAACGTCTCGGCGGCAATCCGAAGCTTCTCGGCGATGTTGAGTAGCGTCTGGCGTTCGGTTTCGCCGAGTGCCAGTCCTTCTTGAAGACGCTTGCTGAATCGCGCCAGGCGGGCGTGGTCAGCCTTTATGAAGTCGAGGGAAGCCTTCAATTCGCGAATGGTCTTTGCGCTTTCGGCGCGTTGGATCGCATCGCTTTCTCTCATGCCTGCGGACATACCGTCGTTATGCCCCATGAAATAACCGGCCCAGACAAGTAGTCCGGCCAAGACGATCAGGGCGATGAGTGCGCAGATTTGAATTGCAGTCATGTGCTGTGTACCTCAGTAGATCCCTCCGCAGGGATACTTGGTGAGAGGCCGGCGGAGGGGTGTTGGATGGGTGGTTAGCCCAAGTTGAAATTGCCGATAGTCAATTGCGCGCTGCCCCCGACTTCGTGCTGCACGACTTCTTTGAATTCTTGTGCCAAGTCTTCGCGAAGCTGTTCTTCTCCAATCCAGCGCAGGCGCAGCAGGGGTTTGTCCCCGCCGGTGAGAACTGCTACACGCAGGCGGATGATCTGGACTTTCAGCCCTTCATATGGCTCGACCGTGAACAGGAATTCAGCAGGCAATCCTTCTGAGGACTTGGCCTCAATCTGGTCCATCGCTGAACGAGAGGCGCTTAGGTCGCCGACGATGTGTTCGCTCTTGCGTGCTTGCTCGATGCTGATGGAGCGGATGGCGCTCGCGGCTTTACGCAAATCGATGGGACTGTCATCGGCCGCGAGGGCTTGGAGATTCGATGCCCAATCCTCGATCCAGTCGCTGAGTTCTTTCTGAGCGAACTGAATGGTGGCGGCACGCTCCAGCGCCCGGAACGCAGCAGTTTTTCTCAAGTTCAGGGTGGCGGTGAAGTCGCCGTGCCCTGGTGATTTGGTGTCGCCCAGGTTGAAAATGACTGTGCACGACATTGCTTCGGCGTCCACAAAACCAGACGCGACAACCTCGGCACTTTGCGTCATTACGTAATTGCCGAAGTCCAGCAGCGAGTGTGTGGTGAGAGCGCCACGGAACCGGCTGCGAGCAGCTTGAAATTTCTCGATGCTGTGGATCTTCTGGTCAGACGGCAATACTAGCGCTGGGGTGAAAGTATCCAGCGGCTTGGCATAGGCCAATACTGCGGTGTCCTGAATCAACTGAATTGCTTTGGCTTCCATTGAATCGACTTCCTTTGGTGAGAGGTTTGGAATCGAACGGTTTAGGACTTTGCGTGAATCGGTGCGTCGTCGCGGTCGAATAGCTGACCGGCGCGGGGGGCTTCGGCGAACAAAGTCAGGCGCCCGCCCTCATTGACGTGCATCGGGGTGTCGAGGGTGGTGTCCTCGGTACGACTGCCGCGTTTGGTCGGCACCTTGTAGGCGAGCTTGTGATTGACGGTGACTTGATGACTGTTGGCGATCTGCTTCAAGGTGAAGGTCAGCGTGACCGAGCCAACCTTGCCGTTATCAACAACTCCTGATGCCACTTCAGAAAGGGCGTGACCGATTTGATTGGCGAAGACGCCTGCGTTGAGTTCGCCGATGAATTCGGCCGTATCCGTAGGTTTCATGTGCTGTGCCTATTGATGTGCGAATTGTTTGCCTCTGGACGGCAGAGGCGACCGTTGAAATCAAGCCGCTTGCTTCGCCGCTTGGGCGTCGAGGAACTCGGCCAGGTCGTGCAGGTACACCACTCGTTGAGCGCGAGCCGACCCGTGCAGACGCTTCACGACCAGCGCGATACGACCTGCCTTGATCTCGGCCAGTAGGTAGCGGTCGGTGCGAATGTGCGCGAAGTACTGTTCCCGAACTGCCGCCAGGGTCGGGCACGGAGTAGCGAACTGACGTCGCAATTGTTCAAGTGTGTTGCTCACGCTGCGTTCTCCCCGAACCCCTCCGATGGGGGCAGCAACTTGAGGCGAATCAGCTCAGCGAGGCCTTCCTTACTTTTGCCCATTGCAGCCGCACAAATGTTGCCCTTGGCGTCAGCCACCACCGCGCCGAATGGGAACTCAGGCGAGTTGGTCGGCGTAACGTAGGCGACTTGCCCGTCAAGGATCACGTTGTTGACGCAGCGGAATACCTCGGCCAACTCGGTGCTTAGCACTGGCATGCTTTCCAGTAATTGGATGGCTTCCGTCGAGGCGCCAACGAGCGTTGCGCGGCTGACGACCCCCGGGCAGTTCAAGTAGATCGGGATCAGCTTCAGGGCGCCGAGGGCTTGCGTGTAGGCATTGAGGTTGTTGGTTTTCATGCAGCGGCGTCCTTTTTGGTAATGATGATTCCTAGCTTCTTGGCCAGCCATTCGATCCCTTCTTCCTTCACCATCACCACGGAGTAATGACGGCACTTGTTGAGGGACGGAATCACGGTGCTGCGCGGATCCGAATACAGATAGCCGCGATCACGGTGCTGGCTGGCTAGATCGCCACTGCTGTTCAGAATGCTCAGCTCGCGCAACCTGGTGCGGAAGGCGCGGGGTTTGAGTCCGAGCAATGCGGCTGTTTCGTCCAGGGTGCGATTCATGGCGCAGTCCTCAGGCAGCGATCAGTTTGCGAACGCGGGCAAGCAATGCTTCCGAGTCCGCAAGTGCTCGATCAATTTGCGCCAGTCGGCCGGACTGCTCGGGTGGCGCGGGTTGAGCTGATTCAATTCGGCCGTTCGCAATGTCCTGGATGAAATCCCGCAGGTGCAGGTGATTGGCTCGGTCCGACCGCTTGAGGGTCAGTTCGCCGGTGTGACCTCCCAATTCAACGCTGACGACTGCGCTGTTTTGAGTGAGCTCCACCTCAAAGCTTGCATAGATGGTTTGCTCTGGTCGTTGAAGAGGGCACACGGCACCTCCACCAACCTGGAGCATGTGATGCAACAGGTCTTGTTTAGTGAGGGGGATGAGGTAGTTATTCATGCCGCATCGTCTCCGAGCGGCCCGGCAGTGGCTTCGGATGCGTTAGCGATAATGACTGGCCTGATAGCGGCGGTACGGCCCTTAGGGTTGCTGACGACGAGAAGCCCCGTGCGAAGCTGTAGGTCTTCAACTGCGGCGCGACTGCTGCATGTGGAGGGGTGCAGGTAAACAGGGCAGCGGGTGTCGCTTTGCTGTGTGATTTGCATGGGTTGATCTCTTTGGTGAGAGGTAGATTCCGATGCAAAATTAGTGTTACTGATTTAATATGTCAACAGTATCACTTATAAAAATTGGTAAATAAAATTAGTAGACGAAAAAAGACCCTTACGGGCCTTTGGGGAGATCTCTTAAAGCATTACCGAATACCAGAAAACCTTCCCGATGATACGAATGTGCTGTTGGACGTAGTCGCCATCGTAGCGTTCGTCCGGGTGTTCCTCGGTGTTGTAGCTTCGAAGGCGCAAACCTGAGCCTGGCAATCGATAGAGAAGCTTCACGCGCAACTGTCCGTCATGATCAATGGCGTACATCTTGCCGTCCTGAACGACTGTATTCGCGGTGTCTACACCCACGGTACTGCCATCCGGAAGCACTGGCTCCATGCTGTTCCCAGTTACTGGAGCGCAACCTGCAGAAGCAGGATCGATGCTTTTTCTTTTGAGAGTACGTTTCCCGAAGCGAAGCTTACGTCCGTTTGTTTCAAGCCTAACCTGAGATCCATTACCCGCAGACAATTCCACTTCCTTAAAGAATGGCAGCTCTACTTCATCAGGCCCGAGCGGGGTCTCGTCATCCCACACTTCAATCTGATGCATTTCCCAGTCGGGGGTTCTCGAGCTTTCATTGCCGCCCTGCGAATGCCGCAGGCGGGGCATTTCGGCGAGAGCAGCGAGACGTGGACTTACCTCTTCAAGCGAAAAGCCCAAGACATTCGAAAATTTGATCAGCGCTCCGATGTTGAGAGGGATTCGGCCATTTAAGTATTGGCTGACAACGCTTTGCCCAGCCCATTCGCACAGATCGGCGATTTTGTCCTGGGTAAGGGAGGGATCATGCCGTTTGCGGTCCTGATAAATAGCCTTCAAGCGCATGGCTTCGGCTTTTCGGGTCTCGTCGTCGGCAGAAAAGGGTATCGAGGTAATCATGCATCCCAATTTATAAGGAAGACTTATTTTATCAAAACAGCAGAACGTCTTTTTTTCTTGCTGTTTAAAAGAAGTAACACTAATATTCATGCCGCAACGCCCATTCGAGGAAACGTGGATGGCAAACGAAATAGGAATTCCCTTGGGAGATTTCGCCGAGGGTAAGACTCAACCAGAGCTGGCTTTACTGATCGGGGTATCGCAAAGCGCTGTCTCTCAAATGCTCAACTCAGCTCGGGACATTCGAGTTCGGGTTGATGAGAAGGGGGCCTGTACAGCGGTAGAGATTCGTCCAATCGGATCGCGCCGCAAGGCCAGGGCCGCTTAAAAGGTGTCGAGCTGGGGCCTCTCACCAAAGAATCCCCCAGCCCGACTACGACGATACACAGCACATGCACATCGGTCGTGGTCATAGGATAGGGTTTGCCCTGGGCTATGGCTACACCGTAAATAGGGGATTTACGGTTATGAGTCGCACAGATCTTTTGCCGGACGCTGGTCCGGTCCTGCCACTACGCCAAGCGATTTATCGCGCTGGTCGTGACTACAAGGGCGGAATCACCGCCCTTGCCTTTGAAATGGTGTTGGACAACGACACCCTCCAGAAAAAACTCAAACTCGATGAAGAACGCCGCTGGTTAAATCCCGATGAGCTTGAGGAAGTGATCAGGCTGACGGCTGATTCGCGCTTACTGGACGCATTAATGCGTCCAGCAGGTGCAGTTTGGTACCGCCCAGTGCCAGTACCGGCAACGCGTGATGCCCTGAAAGCCGTTGGCAAGTTGCTCGGTGAGACAGGTGAATTCGTGGCAAAGATGCATGACGGCGCCGCGGATAATGTTTGGGAGCTTCACGAAGTTGTTGATCTCGAAAAGCACGGTATGGATGTGATACGCGAAGTCCTTGGAATCATGGCGGGCGCTCGTCAGGCGATGGAGGATCGCATCAATGGCTGATGATATCGACCGCGCAAACGAGCAGGCGCAATACTTGCTTGATGTTGCTATTCATCGCAGTCGCCGCGTGCCATCGAGCCGCGTTAGCGCGCAGTTCTGTGGCGACTGCGACGAACCAATCCCGTTGCTTCGACAGCAGAAGGTTGAAGGTTGCGAGACCTGCGTCTCTTGCCAGGAGTTGCGGGAGGCCCGGCGATGAGTGAATCGGGCAAAGGAACAGCCATCGCTACATGGGCAAAGCGTTACATCAATACTTTTGACTTGGCACTCGTATCGATTGATCCAGGTGAAAAGGCTCCGAAAGGCCTAGGGTGGAATAAGCCCGGAGGCTATATCACCGACGCCGACACGGCCGAGGCGTTTTGGCAACGAAACCCAAATCACAACCTTGGCGTCGTGCTGGGGCCGAGCCGCGTTTGTTCATTGGATGTTGATGACGTCCAATGGACGCGACATGTTCTGTATGAACTGTTGGGCCTTGACCTTGATGCGATGGCAGTGGTGTTCCCGACTATCGTCGGGAATCCGCTGCGATTCCGAGTGGTGTTCAAGGTGCCGGAAGGCATCGAACTCACGCGTCATTCACTTTCATGGCCGAATGAAAAAGACCCGGACGGTTCGATTTTCAAAGGGTTGATGGACAAGGCCAAGGCTGCGAAAGAGCAGGGTGATCTTGCCGCAGAAGCTGCTGCACGAACCGAAGCCGAGCCGTTCAAACGCTTCACGGTCTTTGAACTACGTGCGGGATTGGTGCAAGACGTATTTCCACCATCAATTCATCCCGGTACCGGCAAACCTTACATCTGGAAAACCGCTCCAAGTGCTACTGACGGGCTGCCGACGCTGACCAACGAGCTGCTTACCATTTGGCAGAATTGGGAGTTTTTTAAGCGAGATGCTGAAGCTGCGTGTCCATGGGCGGTTGCGCCACCGAAGCCACCGGTCAAAGCCCAAAAGCGTCCTGCACTCGGTAGCGGCAAACGGCCCTCGGTAATTGATGAATTCAACCGTTGTCACGATGTTGCGGAGCTTCTTCGTGCCCATGGATACATCAAGCGAGGCAATAAGTGGCTGTACCCTCAAAGCAGCACCGGTCTGCCAGGGGTGACGATCAGTGAGGGCAAGGTTTACTCTCACCACGGTGCCGATCCGCTCGCGAACGGGCATCAGAACGACGCCTTCGAAGTCTTCTGTTTACTCGAGCACGGCGGCGATCAGTCGAAGGCTGTGAAGGATGCTGCGCGGATGCTTGGAATGCAGCACTCGGCGCGACCTGATCCGAGCGATCTTCCCCCGCCCCCATCCGGTGATTCCAGCGGGCCGATCCCGGTCGAGACGGACGCCCAAAGCGAGGCTGCTCCTGCACCTGACGGGGGGGCGGGGGAGGTCATGACACTCGACCACATTCTTCGTCGTTTCGCCTTGGTCGAGGGCACCACTCACGTTTGGGACTGCGACCAATCGAAGGTAATGAAGAAGTCCGCCTTCGAAGCTCGGGTGGGCAAACCGCTCGCTAAAGCATGGTTGGAAGACACAGGAAAGAGGCTGATTTCTGACGACCATGTTCGCGAGATCGAGCAGGCGCGCCGGATGGCTGGGAAGAAAGGTGGCGCATTCGGCATGTCTCCTACCGATCGCTATGTGTACATCGATGGCACCAAAGACGTATGGGACCGCGAGAAGAAACGGCGAATTGCCGAGGGCGCGGTCAAGATGGCTCTGGGTGACACTTACCCGTTGTGGCTAAACAGCAGCGAACGCCGCACCGTCGATGTTGAACACATCGTGTTTGATCCGACCATGACGAAGGATCCAGCGGTGTACATCAATACCTTTGACGGTTTGCCGCTTGAGCCAGTGAGGGATGACGCAGCCTGTGCCAACCTGCGTTGGCTGATCTCATTTCTTTGTAACCATGATGAAGCGGCTACCGATTGGCTAACTCGTTGGTTGGCTTATCCGCTGCAGCACTTGGGCGCCAAGATGGATACGGCTGTGTTGATGCATTCGATTATGGAAGGTTCGGGTAAGAGCCTCCTGTTTGCTGACGCGCTTGGCATGCTCTACGGCCAATACGCGGCGACTGTTGGTCAGACGCAGTTGGAGAGCAGTTTCAACGCATGGCAAAGCCGCAAGCTGTGGTCAGTTTTCGAAGAGGTTGTCAGTCGCGATCAGCGTTACAACCAAGTGGGCAAGATCAAGCATCTGATCACCGGCAAAACAGTGCGTATGGAATCGAAGTTCATCAATGGCTGGGAAGAAGCCAACCATATGAACGCGGTGTTTCTAAGCAACGAGATTCTTCCGTGGCCTATCAGCGACAGTGATCGGCGAATGCTGGTCATGTGGCCAATGGAAACACTGCCAGTCCCCCGGCAAAAGGCTATTGGTCGTGAGCTAGAGCAGGGTGGTGTTGCGGCGCTATACGGTTGGTTGCTATCGGTCGATCTAGGCGACTTCAACCAGCGCACTCGGCCACCATCGACCGACGCACGTGAGCGTTTGGTGGCATTGAGTCGCGCGGGCTGGCAAACCTTTTTGCACCTTTGGAAATACAGCGAGTTGGGCCACGGTCTTTGGGGGCCGTGTCTGTCGACTGACCTCTATTCGCTTTTTCTCGAATGGTGCCAACGCAACAAGGAGCACGTGATGAGTCAGACGAAGTTCTCTCTGTTCATCAGTTCCGAAGTGGATAAGACGCGGGCGATACCCTGGACTGACGGAAATAACCGCCGCTTCGGCGCGTTTTTCTTTCCTGTTGATTTGGATGCTTCCCCGCCCCCATCACTCAAGGCGGCGGAGCTGGGCAAGCAGGTGGAAAACTGGCGGGCCAAGGCCAAGCTGGCGGGCTGGCACGTGGACAGTTGGGATCACATCAAGGCGCTTGCAGCATGACTACTTCCAAAAGTGTGTTGGGTGTGTCGAGTGTGTGTCGGGTTGGTTTTGAATACCCCACACAATATAGGTGCCCGAATTACGTGGCTTCGCGGGTGTTGTGTGGGGTGTGTTGGGTTTCGTGTCGCGCACGCGCATGCATGACGTTGTTTGCATCGAATTCAACGGAAGGATTTTTTTCTAATGCGACGACTAATAAACCCAACAAACCCAACACACTCAACTCAAGTTCAATTAAAGCATTGGATTTAAAGGGATTTATCTGTGTTGGGTTTGTGTCGGGTTGTGGTTTTTCTGTGTTGGGTTCGGTTTTGCGGGGGGCAGGGCAATGATTGAGTCGATGGAGTTGTTGCTGGAACATTGGGGCGAGCAATGCCGACAAGGCGGTGAGGCTGGTGGCATGGGCAGCCCGATGGCTACGATCATGGAGTGGGGCGGCTGTGCGCCGCGCGGCACGCCCGGATCACGGATCCTTCTTGGCGGTGGCGCAGGTCCAGATGCAGTTGCTCAGGAAGTTGGTGCCGCTCTTTCCGAGATTGCCCGTCAAGATGGTCGAGGTGAGAGGCTGCAACAGTTGGCGGTTTTGCGTTATGGCTTTGACCCTGCACCGACATGGGCGGCGCAGATGCATGAACTTGGTTACGTCTCAAAGGCGAAGCAAACCTACTACGATCTTGTGCACCGCCTTCATGTCCGACTCTTCGAGGTGCTGGCCGAGCGCAAGGACGCACGTAAGTGGCTGACCGTTGGTCGGGGCGCTTTACCTCAAAGTCTCCTCAAAGTTGCGTCAAAGTTGCGTCAAGTTGGATAACCGAAAATGCCCCCTTTTCGGTTCCGTACTCAGGGGGTAAAAAGCCCCCACGATATGGATTCTGCGCCTTGGCGCTTCCCCGAGCACGTGCTGTGCACTTCGTCCTGGCGTACGCCGCGACACTGAAAACCCTGCCCCGCGGCGGGGTTTTCTTTTTTGTGTTCGGCATGCTCCTTCACTTGAGGCACAACATGACAAATGAGCAGCAAGCGCTGGCAGAAATGCCGATCTGGTTGGTGATCGTCCTGGCTCTGGTCGGCGGCGTATCAGGTGAGATGTGGCGAGCAGACAAGGATGGTGCGCGGGGCTGGGCTTTGATGCGCCGGCTTGCACTTCGATCCGGTGCCTGCATTGTCTGCGGGGTCTCGGCGATGATGCTGATGATTGCCGCCGGGATGTCGCTGTGGACGGCGGGCGCCTTGGGTTGCCTGACGGCAATGGCCGGCGCGGATGTTGCCATCGGCTTGTACGAACGCTGGGCTGCCAAGCGGCTTGGTGTGTGCGATGTTCCACCGAATGGTGGCGGGCCAGCCTGAAACCGCCGGGGACCCTGGGGTTATTCGGAGGGTACGGGGTCGGAAACCCGCGGGATCTTGCGACTGGCCGGTTTTTCCACGTTGGTTGACAGAGGTTGACAGAGGTTGACGGCCCTAGGTTGACAGGAGGTTTACATGACCGTTTTGAGCCGAACGGAATACGCGGCCAGCAAAGGTTGGTCCCGCCAGTACGTCGGCAAACTGGCCAAGCAAGGCCGATTGATTTACGCCTCGGATGGCAAGATCGATGTTGAAGCCACCGATCAGTATTTAGAAATGACGGGCGATCCAGCACGCAGCAATTCGGGTACCCGAATCGCACCGGTCGCCGCTACATCGGTCCAGCAGCCATGGATCGCTCCCGCGCTTCCCACTTCCGCCCCTCAAGCTGCGCCGGACTATCACCAGGCTAAAACACGGTTGGCTCTTGCGCAGGCTGAGAGGGCAGAAGCTGACCTCCAAAAGATCACCGGTGAGTTGGTTGATAGGGAAGTCGTCGACCAAGCTGCTTTTGCAACTGGGCGCATGACTCGCGATTTGTTACTGAGCTTGCCACCCAAACTTGCCCCTGTGTTGTCGGCTATGACCAGCACCTGGGACATTGAAAAACACTTACTTGGTGAGATCCGCCAGGCGCTTGAAGAGGCTGAGCGCCTTTCAGCCGAAGACTTTAGTCACGCCTTAACCCCCGGAAACTGATCATATGGATGCCAAACTTGCAGACGGCGCCGAGGTTTACCGGGCGGCGTATTTTCGTGGCCTGCGCCCAGAGCCTGAGCTGTGGGTCGATCAATGGGCTGACGAGTACATGCGCATTCCGCGCGATACGGGTGCTGCTGAACCTGGACGGTACCGCACCTCCCGGACCCCTTATGCTCGCGAGCCTATGCGTTGCCTGTCACCGGCACATCGCAGCAAACGTGTAGTCACTATGGTGGCCTCGCAGCTAATGAAAACCCAGATTGCGCTGAACTGGATCGGTGGGCTGATCCACATGGCACCGTCAAATATCCTGACCTTGCTGCCAAGCTTAGGCCTGGCCAAACGTGTGTCGTCGCGGATCGGAAAGACCATCAAAGCCACGCCCGTTTTACGTGAGCGCATCGCGACCGGGCGTGATGCAGTCAACACGATGGACACCAAGGAGTTTGAGGGCGGATCGCTGTATGTCACCACAGCCGGCTCTGCCGCAAACTTGTCAGAGTTGTCGGCGCGCTACATTTACGGCGATGAAATTGACCGCTGGGAAGTCGACATCGGGGAGGAGGGGGACCCCATCGAATTGGCGGAGACGCGAGCGAGTACTTTTGGTCGCAACGCCAAGTTTTATTTCTCCAGTTCGCCAACGATCAAAGGCGCTTCGCGGATTGCGGATCTCTTTGAAGGTAGCGACCAGCGTCACTACTACGTGCCATGCCCAGACTGCGGTCAAATGCAGGTACTGGAGTGGGAACGTCTTCACTACAGCGACGATTTCAGCACCGTGCATTACGAGTGCTCTGGAGCCGAATGTGATGTGCTGATTGAGGAGCACCATAAAGGTGAAATGCTCGCCAAAGGCGAATGGCGCGCGCACGCTGAGGGCGATGGCGAGACGGTAGGATTCCACCTTAACGCACTCTATTCACCGCCCGGCTGGATGGACTGGCGCACCTTGGCTATGCAGTTTGAGAAAGCAAAAATCGCTCAAAACAAAGGCGATCTGGAACCTATGCAAGTGTTCTACAACACTCGCTTAGCCAAGGTTTGGGACAGTGCGCAAGAGCAAACCAAGGCCGAAGTACTGATCGCTCGGGCGCGTCTCGAAACCTACACTCTCGGTACGATGCCGGTCGGTGTATTGATGCTGACCGGCGCTGTCGACGTTCAGGCCAACCGTTTGGAACTGATGGTGATGGGCTTCGGCGTCGGCATGGAACGCTGGGTTGTGGATCACCAGATCATCTGGGGCGACCCGGCCGACGAGCGCACCTGGTCCGTTCTGGACGAGAAACTCAAGGCCCGATATCGGCATCCCTGCGGTGTCGGTTTAGCCATTCTCGCCACTGGCGTTGACTCCGGTGGTCATCACACCGACGAGGTCTATCAGTTCTGCCGCGTTCGCCGCTGGCGCAATATCTTCGCCATCAAGGGTGCGAGCAAGCCGGGTCGACCGGTGATTGCACAGCGCCCATCCATGGTTGACGTTACATGGAAGGGCCAGACCGAACGCAACGGCGCCGAGTTGTGGTTCGTCGGTACCGACACCGCCAAAGACTGGATCTACAACCGCTACCCGTTCCCGGACGGTCCTGGCTCGCTTCACTTTGCCAATGACCTGCCGGACGAGTTCTTCGCCCAGTGCGTGGCTGAACGCAAGGTCGCTCGTTACGTGCGCGGCCACAAACGCATCGAGTGGATCAAGGGTAAAGCAGAGCGTAACGAAGCCCTCGACCTCATGGTGTATTGCTTGGCGATGGCGCATTACATGGGCATCAATCGTTATCAAGAAAATGACTGGGAACGCGTGCGACATTCGTTAGCGCAATCTGGATTGTTTGATGACACACCGGTTGCGAAGACCGTTCATGACGCGCGCATTACCACGGCAGTTCCACCAGCGACAGTTGTCGCTTCCGCGAAATCCGCACCTCAACCTGCTGCACCGGTCGCGACACCGCGCCCTGTGGCACCCCCTCAACGCCGCAGCTCTGCCAGCGGTTATCTGAAGAGACGCTGATATGTCCTTTACAAAAAAGCACCTCGACGCGGTTGAGGCAGCCATTGCTCGCGGTGAGAAAACTGTGCGCTACACCGACCGTACCGTCGAATACCGCACGGTCGATGAATTGCTCAAGGCGCGCGAGGAAATACGCTCTTCGTTGGCAAGTGCAGCTGGGCCACGTTCGCGCGTGGTTCGGCTGTACCATGCTGGGAAGGGGGTCTGATGGCCCGACACTTCCCAACGCTGACCCGTAACGGATTTGTGCTGCCGTCCAATATCAAGGCCAGTTACGAAGGCGCTGGAGAAGGGCGCCGCTCCACTGGCTGGGACGCTCCTGACAACGGGATCAACAGCATCAACACTCCGGCCCTGCGCAATCTGCGGTCGCGGTCGCGGGCGGCGGTTCGCAACGACCCGTATGCCTTCAATGTCATCGACAAGCGTGTCAGCAACCTGATCGGCACGGGCATCACTCCGAGGCCAACGACCGACGACGATGCTCTGCGCAAACTGCTGCAGGAGCTGTGGGGAGATTGGGTCGATGAGTCGGATGCGGATGACCGTACCGACTTCTACGGCCAGCAGGCGCTGGTGGCGCGCACTGTTGAAACCTCGGGCGAATGCTTCGTGCGGTTGCGTCCTCGCAGTCTGGATGACGGTTTGGCGGTTCCGCTGCAGTTGCAAATCCTGGCGCCGGAATTCGTGCCGCACGACAAATTCGAGAGCACCAAAAACGGCAACGTCATCCGCGCCGGTATCGAGTTCACTCCCGGTGGCAAGCGGGTGGCGTACTGGATGTACATGTCGCATCCGCGCGATGCAGCGTCGCTGAACGCCGGTTACAACCAGCTAGTCCGCGTGCCGTCGGCTCAGGTGCTGCACATTTTCGAACCGGTGGAGCCTGGTCAGTTGCGCGGTGTGCCGCGATTGTCGCCGGTGCTCAAGCGTCTACGCAGTCTCGACAACTACGACGACGCGGTACTGTTCCGTCAGGAAGTGGCCAACCTGTTTGCCGGTTTCATCAAGCGTCCAGCGCCGGACTCGGGACCCCTTCCCAGAGATCCGGTGACCGGTCAGCCGCTCGATCTGGACCGCGACGGCTTCACCCCGATGGTCGCGCTCGAACCCGGCACCATGCAGGAACTGGGGGCAGGTGAGGAGGTTGAGTTCTCCAAACCACCAGACGCCGGCAACAACTACCCGGACTTCATGCGGCAACAACTGATGGCTGCGGCAGCGGGGTCGGGCACGCCTTACGAGATCCTCACTGGTGACATGCGCGGGATCAACGACCGAGCACTGCGGGTGGTACTCAACGAGTTTCGGCGCCGCCTGGAACAACTGCAATTCAGCGTGTACGTGCACCAGCTCTGCCGCCCTGTACGGGCGGCGTGGATGGACATGGCGGTGCTGTCGGGTGTCCTGGTGTTGGACGATTACGCACAGAAGCGCCGCAAGTACCTGCGCACCCGCTGGGTGCCACAAGGCTGGGCCTACATCCAGCCGGTGCAGGACGTGCAAGCACGCACGATGGAGGTGAGGGCCGGGTTTTCGTCGCGCAGCGAGATGGTCTTGCGTACTGGCTACGACGCCGAGACGGTCGATCTGGAAAACGCCGCCGATCTCGCGCGGGCCACCGCATTGGGCCTCAACTACAACACCCTGGATGCCGTCGAAGACACCGACGACAAGGAGCAATCATGAGCAAAAGCGCGAAACCGCGTATTTACAACCGCGCCGGCAAACACGTCGAGGTCAAGGACAAGACCTGGTACGCCGTTCATGCCAGCGGCGAGGCCACCGAGCGAGTGATCGAAGTCTTCGTCTATGGCGAGATCGGCGCGTGGGGTATCACGGCCAATCAATTCGTGCAGGATCTGCGCGCCATGGACGATGGTGTGTCGCCGGTGGTCGCCGCGTTCAACAGTATCGGCGGTGACCTGTTCGACGGGCTGGCCATGCACAACGCGCTGTCGCGTTTGGGCGAACGCTGCACCGGCCGGATCGATGCACTGGCAGCGAGTGCAGCCAGTGTGGCTGTGTGCGGTGCCCACCGCGTGGTGATCGCTTCCAACGCGATGTTAATGATTCACAACCCATGGACCTACGCCGCCGGTGATGCGGAAGACTTCCGCAAGGTCGCCGACGTCCTCGACCAGACCATGGAAGCGATCATTGCCGCGTACAAAGCTAAAGCACCCGGTATCGATGAGGTGGAGCTGCGGCGTTTGGTGGCGGCTGAAACTTGGCTGACTGCCAACGAAGCGGTGGCTTTGGGGCTGGCTGATGAAGTGGGCGACGGGGTCAAGGTCAAAGCGTGTCTCGGCCAAGGCGCGGTGCTGCAACGCTTCCAGAACGCACCGGCTGAATTGCTGGCCCAGCTCGATGAGCCACCTGAATCGGATCCCGAACTCGAACCTGTCGATCCACCGCTGGTGCCGCCTGTTGTCGACTCGGCCAAGTTGGCGCTGCTGATCACTCAGCGCTGCACGGCGGCGGGCATCAGCAACCTGATCGAGCCTCTGCTCAAGTCCACCCAGCTCGAAAGCGAAGAGATCGTTCTCGCCGGCCTTGCACGCGCCAAAGCGGTGAACGACCTCTGCGTGGCCGCTCGTCTGCCGGAATTCAGTGCCGAGTATGTCGCGGCCGGTCTGGATACGCCGGCGGTGCGGGCGCGTCTGTTCGACAAGATCGTCACCAGCGGTAAGGGCTTTGAAATCGACAACAGTCTGCCGCTGGCCGACGACCCGGCACCCAAGGTGCTGGCCAAACAACCTGACCCCAACTCGATTTGGGCTGCTCGCCAAGCGGCTCAAACTGGAACCGCGCGTGGCGCGAAAGGAGCATGAGCATGACCATCAAACAGGAACCGATGCACGCAGGTGAATTCCTGCTGTCTGAGGGCGCCGGCACGATCTCGCGCGAAGCGATCAACGTAGCGGCGGGGCCAGCATTGTGGCCGGGACAAATTCTCGGGCTGGTGACCGCCACCGGCGAATTCGCACCTTACGAACCGACTGCTGAGGACGGTACCGAAAACGCTGTCGCCATTCTCTACGGCCCGCTGGGTGAATCCGATGTGGTGCGTCGCGGTCGCGCCGTGGTGCGGTTGGCCGAGGTCAGTGAAGCGCATTTGACCGGCCTCGATCTGGCCGCCGAGAAAGCACTCACCACCCATTTCGTGATCGTCCGCTAAGTCGATCCTTTATTTGTATGCATCCCGCCGCGTGCGGGATTTTTCGTTTCTGGAGAGTACCCATGGCCGATATCGCCATTTTTGAAGACGAAGCGTTTACCGTTACCTCGCTGACCGCTGCACTCAATGATCAACCCTACCTGCCGGGCCGCATCAGCGCCCTGGGCCTGTTTCGCGAGGAAGGCATTACCACCCTGACCGTGCAGATTGAAAAGGACGGTGACACCCTGGCACTGGTGCCGGCCGGTGAGCGCGGTGGTTCTGGCCTGGTGGTTGCTGCGAGCAAGCGTAACCTGATCCCGTTCAACACCGTGCACCTGCCGGAGCGTTTCACGATCAAGGCTGACGAGATCCAAGGCATCCGTGCCTTCGGTACTCGCACTGAGCTGCAGGCAGTGCAGGACGTGGTCAATGCGCGCCTGGCCAAGGCCCGTCGCCAGTTGGACGCCACGCACGAGTTTCAGCGCATGGGCGCACTGAATGGCCAGATCCTCGACGCCGATGGCAAGACCGTACTGCTGAATCTCTATGACCGCTTCGGTGTGGAGCGCCAAAAGATGTCCATGGGCCTGGGGGATGCGGGCACGGAGCTGCGGGTCAAGTGCGGTGAAGCGCTGGACATGCAGGAAGACGCGCTCGGCAGTGTGACCAGCACCGGTTCTCGCGCCTTCTGCGGCAAGAACTTCTGGAACAAGCTGATCGTTCACAAGTCGGTCAAAGAGACCTACCTCAACAGCCAGCAGGCAGCAGCCCTGCGCGGCGACGCCCGGGAAAGCTTCGAGTTCGGCGGCATCATCTGGGAGCGCTACCGTGGCAAGGTCGCCGGTGTGTCTTTCGTCCACGACGACAAGGCGCTGCTGGTGCCTGAAGGCGTGCCCGATCTGTACATCTCGGTGTTCGCGCCGGCCGACTACATGGAAACGGTCAACACTCAGGGCATTCCGTACTACAGCATGATCGAGCCGCTGCCCTTCAACAAAGGCATGGCCGGTGAGGCCCAGTCCAACCCATTGCACCTGTGCACTCGACCGCGCGCCCAGATTCTGCTGGAACTCTGACCGTGGGCTTTCGTGATCTGATCGCCGACGTCGACGCGGTGGTGTTCGAAACGCTGGGCGATACGGCGCGGATCGAGGGTCGCGAAGAGCCAGTGTTCGGCATGTTTGCCGCGCCCTGGCTGCAACCCAAGTTCGGCAAGCTCAATACTGGTTTGCGCGAGCCGCGCTTCGAGATCCGCGTCAGCGATTCGCACGGCCTGGAGCAAGGCATGCTGGTCAGCGTCGATTTGCCTGCCTTGGATGGCGGCGGTGACTACGACCTGATCCAGCTCGAACCGAGCGGCGACGGTCTGGTCGCCCTGATTCTGAGGTTGCGGCCATGAGCGTCGGCAGCTATTTCAAACCCTCGGCCGGGGGCGGGATGATCTCTATCCAGTCCTCGGCCGCAGATTTTCAGGCGTTCCAGGACTTTGCAAAGGTGGTGCCGAAAGCGGCTGCTGCGGCGCATCGGCGCGCGATCAACAAGACGTTGGGACGGTTGCGCACGCACATCGCCCGAGCCGTCAGCCGGTCAGAGCGCATTGCCGTAGCGGCGGTGCGTCAGCGGTTGCGCAGCTATCCAGTTTCCGGCGCGGCCGCGAGCGGCAAACTGTGGTTCGGGTTGAACACCATCGAATCCAGCCGGATCGGCCGGGCGCGGCAGACCGGGAGCGGTGTGTCGGTGGCGGGGCGGCGTTACCAAGGTGCCTTTCTCAAGAAGGTCTATGGCAACAAGCCCGACATCTGGATCCGCACAGCCAGCAAGCATTTCAACGCGGACGACTACCCCGACAGCACGGTGTCCCCCGGTCGCGGGCCGAGTTCGGGTTGGGTCGCCGAAAACGGTAGTCGTTTCCCGCTGGCCAAAGCCAAGGTGTCGCTGGAGCAAGCCCGGCCGCATTTCGACAGCTGGGTCAAAAAGGCAGATGAGATCCTGTTGGCGATTCTCAAACAAGAACTCAACTTTGAGCTGCAGAAATACCTCAAGAGGATCGGCAATGTCTGACGAACCGTTCAGCCTGGACCAGCTTTATCGGGCGGTAGAACAGCATCTGCGTACCCACTTGCCTGGCGTGCAGGCCGTCACAGCCTGGCCAGACATTAAGGATCGTGTGTTGCTGCCAGCGGTGTTTCTGGAGGTGGCCGAGATCGAGCCGGGTACCGATATCGGCACCGGCGAAACCTCGCTGGTCTGCAAGTTCGAGGCTCGGATCATTGTTGACCCGATCAAGCCGCACCATCATCAACAGGCCGTGCAATTGGCGACGCAGTTGGCGGTGCTGCTGCGTTCGCAGACGTGGGGGTTGGCAGTTGAACCCGCCGAGTTTGTGCAATCGCTGCAGGACTGGACCCAGGCGCACCTGGATGGATACACGGTGTGGCTGGTGGAGTGGACTCAGCAAGTTTATCTCGGCCTTGAGGAATGGCCGTGGCCGGACGAGCCGCCGGGGTCGTTGGTGTTTGAAGTCGATCCGGGTGACGGGCCATTCAAGCCCGAGGATCTGCCGTGAGTTACGCAAGCGCGCAGCATGACCGCATGATCGCGGGGGCGATAAAGGCTTGCTACGTGGTCGCGGTGGATCTGTCCGCTTCGCCGCCGGTGTGTCGCGTGTCGGACGGCAGTGAATGGGTCAGCGCTTGGGTGCGGTGGCACAGCATCGCCGCCGGCAAGGCCAGGCACTGGCGGGCGCCGTCTTTGGGCGAGCAGGGCAGTTTGATCAGTCCGAGCGGTGACGTGTCACAAGGCACGTTTGTCCCGGGCTTGTATGGCAATGCCGGACCGCCGCCAGATAATCGCGACCATGTCGAGGTCTGGCGTTTTGATGATGGCGGCTCGCTGGTCTACGACTGGCAGGCCAAGTCTTACACCATCACCCTGCCGAGTGGCACGGTGGCGATCAAGGTCGGCGGCACGGACGTCGTCGTTACGGATAACGCGGTAACGGTGAAGTCGGGAACGATTGATCTTGAAGCGACCGTGAATATCAAAGGGCCTGTCAATATCGACGGCGCGTTATCCGTAACGGGCAACATCGACGGCGCTGGCAACATCATGGCCGCCGGCAACAGCGACAACCACCACAAGCATTAACCCAAACATTCATCCAGCCCGCCAAGTGCGGGCTTTTTCATGCCTGGAGAACCACATGGCCAAGATCGATATGACCTCAACCGATGCGCAGACGTCCTCGGAACCAGCATTGCCATCCTCAACTTACTCATCGCCTGAGTCCTTGAAATTCCGCGACAAGCTCTACACGTCGCGACTGCTGATTGTGCCCGGTACTGACCGTTCCTATCCGGTGGAGAAGGCGACGGTCGTGGTGCCGGCCTCCGACATCGAGGCGGTCAAGTTCCTGAAAGCCAGCGAAGAATACGAGCCGTTCAAGGAGTGACATCGATGATCGGAATGGATCGCCAGACCGGCCTACCCATATCCGGCATCGAGCATCTACGGCAATCCATTGCCGACATCTTGAGCACGCCGCTGGGCAGTCGCCGGCACCGCATGGAGTACGGCAGCAAGCTGCGTCGGTTTGTCGATTTGCCCGTTAACGAGGGCTGGAAAAGCGCCGTACAGGCTGAGGTTGCCCGCGCTCTGGAGCGCTGGGAGCCGCGTTTGAAGTTGGATCAGGTGCGGGTCATTTCCGTCATTGGCGGGCAAATCAATTTGCAAATCGTCGGGAAGTACCTGGGCGACAGCGTCACGTTGGAGGTGGCCGCATGAGTACCGTAGATCTGTCGTCGCTGCCAGCGCCGACCGTGCTGGAGCCTCTGGACTTCGAAGAGGTTTATCAGGACGGGCTGAGCGTGTTTCGCGGGTACATGGGAGGTAACTGGACGGCCGCGCTGGAAAGCGATCCCGTGGTCAAAGTGCTTGAGGTCGGGGCTTACAACAAAGTCGGCAACCGCGCTCGCGTTAATGACGCCGGCAAAGCGCTGTTGCTGGCGCATGCTATTCGCGGTGACCTCGATCACTTGGGCGCGAACGTCAATCTGACGCGCCTGGTCATTCAGGCCGAGGATCTGCTGGCGGTGCCACCGGTGCCCAAGGTCATGGAAGACGACGACCCGTTTCGCGAGCGCATCCAGTTGGCCTATGAGGGCTTGACCACGGCCGGCCCGCGTAACAGCTACATCCTGCATGCACGCAACGCCTCTGGCCTGGTCGCAGATGCCACGGCCGAAAGCCCGGCGCCCTGTTACGTCACGGTCACGGTGCTGGGGTTGGACGGGGAAGGCGAAGCGCCGCCGGAGCTCCTGGCGACGGTGGCAACTGCGTTGAATGACGATGACGTTCGGCCAGTTGGTGATCGGGTGACTGTGCAGAGCGCAGAGGTGATCCGTTACGAGATTGACGCCATCTTGCACATGGCCGGCGCCGGCCCAGAAGCGGATGCCAGTTTGGCGGAGGCGAAAAGCCGCTTGGCAGCCTGGATCAATCCCCGCAAGCGGCTGGGTGTCGAGGTCGCCCGGTCCGCTGTTGACGCCCAGTTGCACGTTGCCGGCGTTGCCCGGGTTGAGCTGGTCGGTTGGCAGGATCTGGCCCCGACCAAGGCACAAGCGGCTTTCTGTATGCGCTACAACGTGAGGCTGGCGGGCTGATATGAAAAGTCTCCTCCCGCTCAACAGCACGCAACTGGAACGGGCCATGGAGGCCGCGTTCTTCGAAAAGACCATTGTCCCTCTGCGCGACCTCTACAACGCTGATACCTGCCCCGTTCATTTACTGCCGCACCTGGCCTGGGCGTGGTCGGTGGATCGCTGGGATTACCGGTGGAGCGAGGCTACCAAGCGCGCGGCCATCAAGGCGTCGTATTACATCCACAAACACAAGGGCACCATCGGCGCTCTGCGCCGCGTCGTCGAGCCGTTGGGCTATCTGATCGAGATCGTCGAGTGGTTCCAGACGGTGCCGGAAGGCGTGCCCGGCACCTTCGCGCTGAAGGTGGGCGTTCTCGACACAGGCATCACCGAGGAGATGTATCAGGAGCTGGAGCGCCTGATTGACGATGCCAAACCCGTCACACGGCAACTGACCGGGCTGGCCATCAGCCTTGAGACCCAAGGGAATCTGGACATTGCCGTGTCCCTCTACGACGGCGACGAAATCGACGTTTACCCACCCGTCATGCGTGACATTGAGGTCACTGGCAGCTTTGGCGTGGTCGGCCGCGAACACACCATAGACACCCTGGACGTTTATTATGATTGATGCGAACTCGCAGTTTTTTGCGATCCTCACGAACGTGGGGATGGCCAAGCAGGCGAACGCCGACGCGCTTGGCATTCCCTGGAAACTCACCGAAATGGGCGTTGGCGATGCCAACCCGGGCGGGCTGGCCGATCCGCCTAATCCAGTGCCGTCGGCCGGTCAATCCAAGCTGCTAAATGAGTGGCGCCGCAAGCCGCTCAACCAACTAAAGATCGACCCGGTCAATCCGGCGGTGATCATCGCCGAGCAAATCATCCCGGCCGATGAAGGTGGTAAGTGGATCCGCGAAATCGGCCTTTACGATGCCGACGGGGATCTGGTGGCGGTGGCCAACTGCGCGCCAAGCTTCAAGCCGCTGTTGTCGCAAGGCTCTGGCCGCACGCAGATCGTGCGCATGAACTTTGTGGTCAGCAACGCCGGGAATATCACGCTCAAGATTGACCCAGCGGTGGTACTGGCTACCCGCGAATATGTTGACTCGCGTCTTCTTGACGAGTTGAGCAGGCTCGACATCAAGCAATCTGTGCGCGCCGCAACGACGGCCAACATTGCTCTGCTCGGTTTGCAGGTGGTGGATGGTGTTTCGCTGAACGCCGGCGACCGGGTGTTGGTAAAGAACCAAACGATGGCGAAGGATAACGGGCCGTATGTGGTGGCGGCCGGTGCCTGGGCGCGGGCAAGTGATGCCGACAGCAATGCCAAGGTCACGCCGAATATGACGCTGGCGGTTGAGGCGGGTGCTACTCAGGCCGACACGATTTGGCAGTTGGTGACAGATGGCGCGATTGTTGTAGGCGTCACTGCCTTGACGTTCAAGGACATTACCGACGGTCTCGCCCGTTTGTTTTCTCCGATCTTTGTCGGAAGCCCCAAGGCGCCGACGCCGGCGCAATTTGACAGCAGCAAGTTGCTGGCTACGGCTGAGTTCGTGAAGCGCAGCGGGGTCGAGTTTTCGGGCTTCACCACAAATAGCGCGAACTTGGCGCTTACTGCTGCGCACGTAGGCGGTCTTCACAGCTTTTCGGGTGCGGCACAGCTCACCGCGACCTTGCCGCCTACGGCTGGAATCGCGCAGGGCGCTACTGTAGCGCTGGTCTGTGCGGGCTCTGGCGGCCTGAGAATTATCGGGGATGGGGCCGATCTGGTTTACACCTCAACCGGTATTGCTGGCCCTCTGGTCTTGAGCCTGGGTGACACCGCCGAATTCATTCGACTGCAAGATCAGTGGCGGCTGATCGGTGGCACTGTTGCGCTGCGTTTTGCCGGCATCATGGCGGGGGAGAGCTTCACAACTCGGCCTCAGTTCGACAGCACCAAGGCGCTAGCAACAACTGAGTTTGTGCAGCGCGCGGCGGGTAGCTTGGCCGGATACGCTGCCTACGCGGTAAATACTGTTTTGACGGCGGCCGATGTCGGTAAGTACGTCTATGCAAACGCGACGTCCATCCTTCTCACGCTGCCTGATGCCACGCTGCTGCCCGCTGGCAGTCGGATTTATGTTCAGGCGGCAGCAATGACCAACTGTACTGTAAGGTCCATCAACGGCAACATTTCCGGGCCTAATGGCAATCAGATGGGTTCGCCCAATGTGCTGTTGGGTAACGGCGTTGCGACGGAGTTCATCGCATGGGGGGCGGGCTGGCTTGCCGTTGGTGGGTCTGGGCTTGCGCTTCTTTCGAGTAACGGCTACCAGAGGCATCCGTCAGGTCTGATCGATCAATGGGGAACGGTCTCTGTTCAAGACAATGCGGAGCTAACCATCCTCCTTCCCATCGTGTTCCCCAACGCGATTTTCGGGGCTGGAGTCTCAGTAGCCAACTCGGCACAAGCCGGGGCGGCGGAGTTTTCTATTGCTGGGGTGAGAAAGAACGGCAGCAGCCTCAATAGCATTTTGGTCAATGCGAACTCGGGACCGACCACGTCGGTCATTCCAACCATCTATTGGCGCGTATGGGGGTATTGACCATGATTTTCTTTAGTGCAACTGGGCTTGGCTTCTATGACACCGACATTAATGGGGCTATTCCAGAAGATGGTGTTGAAGTTTCCCGCGAAAGTCACCGCGCGCTCTTAGATGGGCAGTCTGCTGGAATGGCCATCGCTGCTGACGAGTCTGGTTATCCTGTCCTGATCGATCCGCCGCCGCCGAGCGCTGAGGTGCTAGCCGCTGCCGAGCGTGTTTGGCGTGATCGGCAATTGGCGGCTACTGATCCTCTGGTTTCACGCCATCGCGACGAGGTCGAAGAAGGCGGGTCGACTTCGATCACGCCTGAGCAATATACCGAGCTGCAAGGCTACCGCCGGCTGTTGCGCGACTGGCCGCAAGGGGATCAATTCCCACTCGCCGAACACCGGCCGCCGGCGCCGACCTGGCTGTCAGCACAAACCACCTAAACGCCCCTCACTGACGGGGCGTTTTTCATTCCTTTACGCGTTACACCAACACCCTCACAGCCTCGCTTTTGCGGGGCTTTTTCGTTTCTGGAGACTGACCCTTATGAGTTTTTTCCACGGCGTCACGACCACGTCGGTCGACACCGGCGCGCGCACCATCTCGCTGCCCTCGTCGTCGATTATCGGTCTGTGCGACACCTTCACCCCGGGCGTTCTCGGCGGTGGTACGGCCAAGGCGGGCGAGCTGAAGTTGATCACCACCGAGCGCGAAGCCATTGCCGCCTTCGGCGCCGATTCGGCAATCACCAAGGCCTGTCAGGCGATCTACGTCAAGGCCAAGGCGGTGATCGTCGCCATCGGCGTGGCCAAGCTGGAGGACCCTGCGCTGCAAACCTCGGCGATCATCGGCGGCGTGCTGGAGTCGGGTCAGCGTACCGGCCTACAGGCGCTGCTCGATGGCAAAAGCTTGTTCAATGCCCAGCCGCGGTTGTTGATCGCGCCGGGTCACACCGCGACTCAGGCGGTGGCCACGGCGCTCGATAGCTTGGCGCAGAAACTGCGCGCTATCGGCATCATCGACGGACCCGGTACCACCGACGAGGCCGCCATGGCCTACGCCGAGAACTTCGGCAGTCGCAACCTGTTCATGGTCGACCCGGGCGTCAAGTACTGGGACACCATCACCAGCAAGACCGTCGACGCACCCGGTTCGGCTTGGGCGGCGGGGCTGTTTGCCTGGACGGATGCTGAATACGGTTTCTGGGCTTCGCCATCGAACAAGGAGTTGACCGGCATCACCGGCACGGGCCGCGCGGTCGAGTACCTGGACGGCGATGAAACCTGCCGGGCCAACCTGCTCAACAACGCCAATATCACCACGATCATTCGCGACGACGGTTACCGCCTGTGGGGCAACCGCACGCTGTCGAGCGATCCGAAGTGGGCGTTCGTTACCCGCGTTCGCACGCTGTTCATCATCATGGACGCGGTGCAGGCCGGACACAAATGGGCGGTCGACCGCTCGATCACCAAGACCTACGTCAAGGACGTCACCGACGGCCTGCAAGCGTTCGGTCGCGACCTGAAGAACCAGGGCGCGGTGCTCAAGTTCGAGGCTTACGCTGATCAGGAACTAAACACGGCCAGCCAGATTGAGCAGGGCAAGGTGTACTGGCGCATTCGCTTCACCGACGTGCCGCCGGCCGAAAACCCGAACTTTCTTTTTGAGGTCACCAATGAAGGGATGACCGAAGTGCTTGAAGCAGCCTAAGGGGCGTAACCAATGATTCCTCAGACTTTGTACAACACCAACCTGTTCGTCGACGGCGTGAACTTCTCCGGCGACGTGCCGAGCATGACGCTGCCAAAGGTGACCACCAAGACCGACGAATATCGTGGCGGCGGCATGGCCGGCCCCATCGATATGGATCAGGGGCTGGAAAAAATGGAAGCCTCGTTTGTCACCAAGGGCGTGCGCCGCGAGTCGCTGAAGTACTTCGGCCTGGCCGACGGCACGGCGTTCAACGCCACGTTCCGAGGTGCCTTCAAGGGCCAAAAGGGCGCGGTGACAGCGGTCGTTGCCACTCTGCGCGGTCGCCTCAAAGAGGTAGATCTCGGTGACTGGAAAGCCGGTGATGCGGCCGAGATCAAACACGCCGTTTCGGTCACGTACTACAAGCTCGAAATTGACGGGCGCCTGATGTACGAAATCGACATGGTCGCCGGCATTCAGGTGATCGACGGCACAGACCAACTGCTCGAAGTGCGCAACGCGCTCGGCCTGTAAGGAATAGACCCAGATGACTCAAGTAATCGCTAAAACCCTGCCGGCCTGGCTGTCGCTAAGTGCGCTCGGCGCGGTCGTAACGCTGACCCGTCCAAGCAAGGCCAACAGTGTCGACGTCGAGACGTTGAACCTGCGTAACCCGACCGTGCGTGAAGTGCGTGCGGCCGATCGTGCTGCCAACGGCGATGATGAGCAGCGCGAACTGATGCTGTTCGCCGGTCTCGCCGAAGTCGGACTGAAGGATCTGGAAGGCCTCAAGCTGACGGATTATCGCCGCGTGCAAACGGCGTATTCGCACCTGGTACCGAAAACCGATTATTCGGACTCGATGCCGGCGTGGTTATCGCTGACCACCGATCAGGTGCTGGTGACGCTGTCGTGTCCGAGTGAAATCAATGGCGTGACCGTCGACAAGCTGGCCTTGCGTTCGCCGACCGTGGGCGACGTGCGGGCGGCCAACCGGGAAGTGGGTGGCGATGATGAGCAGCGCGAGCTGGTGTTGTTTGCTGCATTGTCCGGTGCGCGTGTGGCGGATCTGGAGGGGCTGAAGCTGGTGGATTTTAACCGCTTGCAGGCCGGCTATTTTCGCATGGACAACGACGACGGGCTTTAACCCCAGCGTGATCAAGTCGGCGGCGAAACGTCTTGCGGCGGAAACCGGATTTTCCGCCGCCGAGATCCAGTCGATGCCGTTCGCGGATATGGTGTGGTGGCTCACGGATTGAGCCGCCATCGGTAGTGCTGGGCACATGAGGGCCATGACATGGCAAATAAACTCGCCCTCGGGCTGGTGATCGGCGGTGCCGTCAGTTCCACGGTCGGCGCCGCGTTCAAGGATGTGACCGGGCGCATCAAGCGCCTTGAGGCTGAAGGCAACAAAGCGCGGGTGCTGCAGCGCACGATTGGCGACACCATCCGCCTGCGCGAAGAATGGAAAAAGGCTCACGACACCGGGGCTGCCGGTGCGTCCAAATTACTCAACCGTTTGAACTCGAACCTCGACAGCTTGAAAAAGCAGGGGGTCGAGGTCGGCCGGTTGGAAAAAGCCTATCGCTCGATGGGGCAGACGGCCAACAAGGCCGAGCTGAAAGCCAGGGGTCATCAGCAGATTGATTCTGGCGTAAAGGGCATGAAGGGCGCTGTCGGTGCTGCGGTTGTGGGTGTCGGTGCCATGGCGGTGCCGGCCAAGGTCAGCGCTGATTTTGGCGCGATTGTCCGTGACATCGCGATCAAGGCCGGCATTGCCAACAAGCCGCAAGAGCAGGAGATGTCGCGCAAGATCATCGACACGTCACGCGATACCGGCATGGCGCGCAACGATGTGGCCGACGTGGTCAATCAGTTGGTCGGCGCCGGTATGGACTTGAGCAAGGCGCTGGAATACGCGCCTGTCGCGGCCAAGTTTGTCGTTGGGCAGGGATCCAGCGGCGTCGACACGGCGAAGATGATCAACGCCCTAGGGCAGAACGCCAAGATCACCGACCCCAAGCAGATGCAGCAGGCGCTGGAAGCGATCGCCTACCAAGGTCAGGCGGGCAGCTTTGAAGCGGCCGACATGGCCAAGTGGTTCCCGGAACTGCTGGCCAACATGGCCAGCAACGGAATCACCGGCTTGGATGCGGTGACGCAACTGGGCGCCATGTTGCAGGTGCAGATGAAGCAGGCCGGCAGTTCGGACGAGGCGGCCAACAACCTGAAAAACTGGATGGGCAAAATCGGTTCGACCGATACGGTCAAGGCTTACGAAAAAGCCGGGATTGATTACAAGGGATCGATGCAGACCGGTTTGCAAAACGGTATGTCGACGCTTGAGACCAGTATGGCGCTGGCTCAGAAATATATTCAGGCGACCGATCCGAAGCGTGCGGCGGCCATGGCCGAAGCGACGTCGAAAATCAGCAAGGAAGCCAATCCAGAAAAGGCCAAGGCCATGATGGCCTCGCTGGAAGAATCCCTGCGCACCGGCGACCTGTTCGCCGATATGCAGGTCAAGGCCGCGCTGTCGGCGTACATGCAGAACAAGGCGCTGTACAGCCAGCTTAAAAACGATTCGCGTGATGCGACCGGGATCCTCGACAAAAACCTCGCCGAGCGGCGTGAGTCGTCATCGCAGAAATGGGCGGAAATGGCCCAGTCAATGGATGACGCCATGCGCAGCGTCGGTGATGCGCTGCGCCCGGTGACGGACACCGTGGCAGAGTCGTTGACCAAGGTTACTAAAGGCATTACGTCGCTGACGGATAGCGCGCCCGGGGTGGTTGCCGGTATCGCCACGGTCGGGGCGGGGCTGATCGCCTTAAAAGGTATCTTCAGCACGATCAAGATCAGCAAGGGGCTGCTAAACCTTGCGCGTGGGTCGCGCGGTGGCAGGAATGGGAGCGAAGCCCCAAATATAAAACCCGGAGAACTTGATCTGGTAGCGACTGGCCTGGATGTTGTTTCGCGGGTGAAGGAAGCGGCAACAGGCGGTGGCCTTGGTACTGAAAGTGGTGCAGGTAACGACGGCGTCAAGAAGGTTTTCGTCGTCAATGCCGGCGCTATGGGTGGCGGTGTGGATGCGTCGGGCGAATCGCGCCGACGTGGACGTGGGTCAAGGCGCAGCGCTCGGCGCCGGTCGTTGCCGAGTTCGAGAGGTCCTCGCTCGTCTGTGCCTCGTCCACCTGTTCCGGTTTCACGTCCATCTGTTCCGGCTCCGCGTCCCCCTGTTTCGATTCCATCGCCATCAGTCCCTCCCGTTCCAAGTGGGGCATTGTCCAAGCTCGGCGTCGTCACGGAAACCGTCGGTAAGGTCGGCAAGGCGGCCAAGGTCATTCCTGGCGGAACGCTGCTGGAGTCCGGCGCGATGGCTTTTGAAACCTTTCAAAACGCCAAGACCAAGGACGAAAAAGCCGAAGGTTACGGTGCGGCCGCGGGCAACCTGGCCGGCACCATGGCCGGTGCAGCAGCAGGCGCTGCCATCGGTTCGGTGGTGCCGATCATCGGCACGGCCATTGGCGGCATGATCGGTGCTTACCTGGGCAGTCAGGGCGGTGCGGCGCTGGGCGGGTCGTTGGGTAAGTCGCTGTTCGGTGGAGAGGATGAAAAGCCCGAACAAACGGCAAAGGCGCCGGTGCCAGTCACGCCGCTCATGATGGCGTCAGCGGCGCAGCAAGGCCCAGTGTTGGGGGATGTCGCGCGCTCGATGGCGGTGACGGCGCCGCTCAAGTCGGCAACGCTGGCTATCCAGCCCAAGGAGGCTGAGAAGCCAGTTCCGGCCAAGGTGGATCAGCAGTTTCAGTACTCGCTGAACATGCCGGTCACGGTGCAGGGGGACGTGAAAGACCCGCAGACCTTGGCGCAGGACCTGATGCCGCACATGCAACGAATGATGGCGGACGCGGCGAAGAGTAACGCCGCCAAGCTGTATGACGAACCCCATGTCTAAGGAGGTTTCATGGCTTACATGGAGCAGATGCAATCGAGCCTGAAGTACCTGGTCGAGGCAGCGGAAACCGGGCGGCGCAGTGCTGACGGCATGCTGACCCCGGTCAACGGTGCGATCCGCGAACTGACCGGCGCGGCATCCGAGCTGGAAAACATCCCGTTTGTCGGTCCCGCCATCGGCGCCAAACTTCAGCGGGTGATGCGCGGCGTCGACGCGGCTCAGGCCAAGGTCGGTCAGGTGGTGGCGGTGTACGGCCGCGCCACCCGGGCGGCGGCTGAAGTGCAGGATCGGCTGGGCACGTTGAAGGAACAGGCGGGCAAGGCGGCCACGGCGATCAACAACGTCGCCGGCAAGGTCAGCCCGTCGCTGGCCAACATCGTGCCCACCAGTTCCTTTGCCGGTGAGGCCACGCCGGCGCCGGAGGCGGTAAAGCCGCTCCCCCATCTGATGATCATTCAGCCGCGCGATCCGAAAATTGAGCCGTACTACTTCAACCTGGACACGGCGGCGTTTGATGAGCTGAGCCGTTCGACTGAGTTCCGCTGGGCTTCGCAGGAGCGGCTGACGCGCCGGCCGGCGAAGCAGGCCATCGGTATGGGCGATGAAAAGTTGACGCTCAAGGGCACGATCTATCCGGGCTTCAAAGGCGGTTTAAAGCAGCTCGACACGCTGCGTTCCATCGGGGCCAGGCTGCAACCGCTGACCCTGACCACGGGCTATGGCGAGGTGATCGGAACGTGGTGTCTGAAAAACATCAACGAGGAACAGTCTGCGCTGCTGCACGGCGGGATTGCTCGCAAACAGGGCTTCACTCTGGAGTTTGAGCGCTATGGCGACGACATGCAGGACGTCTGATGGCGACATGCTCGATGTCATTTGCAACAACGTTTACGGCCATTTGAATGGCAGCGTCGAGGCCGTGCTCGATGCCAATCAGGGGCTGGCCGATGAGCCTCAACCGTTCCGGTCGGGCGTGATTATCGTCCTGCCGGATCTGCCCAGTCCGACCAGTGAAGGCGTCAGCTTGTGGGATTGACCCGGGGCGATGCCTTCGCCGGCACCGCGCCGCATTACGCGTAACGACACCTTTTTTTCTGGCCCGTCTTGTGCGGGTTTTTTATTGGAAAAAACCATGACTCCGATGTTTCGAATTGTCGCCGATGGGGCCGACGTCACGGCCAAGATCAATGATCGGCTGTTGTTGCTGCGTACCTCGGACAAGCCGGGGATGGAGTCGGATGAGTTTGAGTTGCGTATCGACGACCGTGATGGGCAAGTGCAATTGCCACGACGCGGCAGCTCAATCGAGATTTACCTGGGCTATGCCGAAACGACCTTGGTGCGAATGGGCAGTTACACCGTGGACACGGTCGAGGTGTCAGGCCCACCGGATACCATCGTGATCAAGGGCAAGGCCAGCGACATGCGTGGCAGTGGCAAGACCATCCGAAGCGGAAGCTGGGAAGACGTGCCGCTGTCGAAGATTGTGGCCGACATCGCCGCGCGCAATGGCTGGCAGCCGGTGTGCCCGGTGTCGACTAAGGTCGCCCGGGTCGACCAGCTTAACGAGTCCGATTTTAATTTCATCACCCGTCTGGCCAAGCAGTACGACTGCACAGCCAAGGTCGCCGACAGCAAGCTGTTGGTGATGCCGCGCCAAGGTGGCCAGACTGCAAGCGGCAAAGCATTCGGTGCAATAACCCTAACCCGCCGCGACCTCAGCCGCTGGCAATTCAGTCTCGGTGATCGCAACTCACACAAGGCGGTCGCGACCAAGCATCAGGACAAGAAGAACGGCAAGCTCGCGGTGGTCACCATCGACAATGATGACGCTCCTGATGGCCTGCCGGCAGTGCATACCGACCGCCATATCTACCCAAACAAGACCGCTGCTGAAGCGGCGGCTAAGGCCCGTCTGTCAGCGTTCAACCGCTCTACCGCCGATGTTCGGCTTGAGATGCCCGGCCGAACGGACATCTTCGCCGAGCGTCCCATCATCGCTCAGGGGTTCAAGGTCGGGCTTGATGGCGAATACCTGGCGGATTCGGTTGAGCAGGTATTCACCCAGTCCGGATGGTCCACTACGGTCGAATGCAATGCCGGCAAAACCGGTAAATCCAAGGGCAAGAAAAAGAAAGGGCCAAAAACACCCCTCAAGGTTGTGAACATCGAGAAGCAATAGCCGCATCCCATCGCCGCCTGAGTGCGGTTTTTTTATGTCTGGAGTTTGTATGCCTATCACTGAGCAACAGCTGCAAAGCATCATGCCCAACGCCCGCCGCCAAGCGGGCGTTTTTGTATCCGCCCTCAACGCAGCCATGGCCCATCGACAGATCAACACGCCGAATCGCCAAGCCGCGTTTCTGGCGCAAGTCGGTCACGAGTCGGGTCAGCTGCAGTACGTCCGGGAACTGGGCGGCGACCAGTACCTGAGCAAATACGACACCGGCAACCTGGCTGCGAAACTGGGCAACACACCGGCAGCGGATGGTGATGGCCAGCGCTATCGCGGTCGCGGCCTGATCCAGGTCACTGGCCATGACAACTACCTGCGCTGCAGCTTGGCGCTGTTCGGTGACGAGCGATTGCTGCGCACGCCTGAACTGCTGGAGTTGCCGCAGTGGGCTGCCGAGTCAGCCGCGTGGTTTTGGTCGGTGAATGGGCTGAACGCGCTGGCCGATCAAAACGAATTCAACACGATCACCCGCCGGATCAACGGCGGTCTCAACGGCCTGCAGGATCGGCTGGAGTTGTGGGGACGGGCGAGGGCGGTGCTATGCGTCTCGGCGAACTGATCCCGGCGCCGTATCGGCTGGTGAAAGGGGTGTTGCTGGTCGTTTTAGTCGGTGGTTCTGCGGCCATTACTTGGCAAGTCCAGGATTGGCGCTACGGCAAACAGCTCGCAGAGCAGGCCCGGCTCCACACCGAAACCCTTAACCAGTTGGCCCTGGCCACGGTTGCGCAGCAGCGTGCCGAACAGGACAAACGCTTTGCGCTCGAGCAGCGCCTGGCAACCAGTGAACAAACCCATTATCGAGCCTTGAGTGATGCCCAACGTGATCAAGGTCGCCTGCGCGACCGTCTTGCCACTGCTGATCTGCGCCTGTCAGTCCTACTCGGCGCCGGCAACGGATCGGTGTCAGCCACCACCGCCACCGGCGGCATGGTTCATGGCCCCACAAGATCCGAACTTGACCCAGCGCATGCTCAACGAATTATCAGCGTCACCGATGACGGCGACCGGGGGCTGATTGCCCTCGCGGCCTGCCAGGCATACGCCAAAGAAGTCTCAACACCGAAGTGAAAAGAGCGGCCGGTCCAGATGCGTCAACATCCGGATCGACCGCCGTCCCTGCAGATGGTCCCTGCAAGTCCAGCCAAGGCTCTTGCTCCGTGCACAAAGCGCGGCGAGCCTAGCACCTGTTTATCCATACAGTAAAGGTCTTGCTTTTTATGTCTACACCCATCATCCCTTGGATGGGCGGCAAACGCCGCCTGGCCGACCGCCTCATTCCGCTTTTTCCGCCACACGAATGCTACGTTGAAGTCTTTGCCGGCGGTGCCGCGCTCTACTTCATGAAGCCCCAGCCATCGCCGGTCGAAGTCCTCAACGACATCAACGGCGACCTGGTCACGCTTTACCGCGTCGTGCAGAACCACCTCGAAGAGTTTGTGCGCCAATTCAAATGGGCGCTCAGCTCGCGGCAGGTGTTCGAATGGCAGAAAATGACCCGCCCCGAAACCCTCACCGACATCCAGCGCGCCGCCCGATTCTTCTACCTGCAGCACCACGCCTTCGCCGGCAAGGTTTCGGGTCAGACATTCGGGACGGCGACGACTGCCCCGGCCATCAACCTGTTGCGCATCGAGGAAAACCTCTCGGCTGCGTGGCAGCGCCTGTCCGGCACCTACGTCGAAAACCTCCCCTGGCTTGAATGCGCTGAACGCTACGACCGTGCCCACACGTTCCACTACATGGACCCGCCTTACTGGCAGACCGCCGGGTACGGCGTGGACTTTCCGTTCGACAACTATGAACGGATGGCCGACTTCATGCGCCGCTGCAAAGGCAAGGTGATGGTCAGCATCAATGATCACCCGGACATCCGCCGAGTGTTCGAAGGATTCCACTTCGAGACCTTGGACATCCGTTACTCCAATACCAACCAGCGGCAAGGCAAAGCCGAGGTGAGCGGCGAGTTGGTGATCATGAATTGGGCGCCAGAATCGTTGGGAGGATTGTTTTAACTATCACCATGGACTTTTCTTAACGAGAAGCTGCAGCAGTCGAACTAACTCAATTGCGAAAATAAGGCAAAGGCGTGCATAGCTAATGTATTTCATTGGCTTCTCGTAATGTAAATAAGGTCGCGACGTTGGGAAGCGCCGTTTGATATTGCAGTGGTGATTTGCTTGGGTGGCACCTTAGTTTTAATTGTAGCGTCTCGTCAAGTCTCAGCTCGTTAAGCTGATCTTGTAAGGTGTTATAGGGCAATGGGTGTATAGGAGAGCTTTGTACTAGGGTGATGGGTGTATAAAACGCCCTGTCATAGGGCAAAGGGTGTATAGGGGCGCGATATCTTCACGCTTGCACTAGTGCTTTTGCAAATCTGAGTATCAAAAGGATATCGGAAGGATATTTATTTAATGGTGGATTAACGAATTAGCGAATTAGCGAATTAGCGAAATGACGAAATGACGAAATGACGAAATGACGAAATGACGAAATAAAGAAATAAAGAAATAAAAGGTGTTTTAAGTCGCCGAAAGCGCTCGAAAATCGACCGCTAGTCCTCTTTAGGGTTTAGTAAGTCTTTCCCTTGATTGCGCACATTGCCAATGGCCCGGTCGACCTTGAACCATTCGAAAGCTTCTGTGGGTTCGCCTTGTTGTAACACCAGTGGCTCGGCGCGGTCCTT